>CALOEK010000002.1:0-551223 GCA_942492345.1 uncultured Gammaproteobacteria bacterium | reverse complement strand
CACTGCATCACCAGCAGATGCACTATTTTCATTCAGGCTCGCAGCCAAAGAAATCGTAAGCGCCGGTCCTGTATTTACGGGAGCGGTTCCAGTTCCGGAGCCTAACGCTGTCGTATCTTGATCATCGTTACCACCACCTAGTAGGTTAATTGCTGCAACACTTGCCGCAGTATTACCCACATTTTGGTTTTGCGGATCAATACCCTCAATAATTCGCTCAAGCACGACAAAACTATGTCCTTCATCGCCGCCAGCTCCCGCTGCGGGTGCCTCAAGCAGTTCATCAATTTCCTCACCGCTTTCAAGGGCTTTTAACAACTCATCAACACTGTCCCCTGCAACAGCTGCATCATCTACGTTGTCAGCCGTTTCCGGCAGCATGTCTTCACTAAAAGTAAGCGGGGTTTGGGAGTCCACTATCATGGATTGACCATTCGCCATGGCCAGTTCGACTGACTCGCCAGGATCAGCGACAATACGCTCGCCAGGATAAATCACGCTATCTGGCGCCAAGAGTCTCAGCTCACCATTTTCATTGCGAACGTAAACTTCACCAGTAACGGCAACAACTCGGGCAATCGGGGTTTGATCAGTCATTTTCTTCATCCTTGCTTAAATCGGGTTTTAACAGCAATAGATGAAGATTAGCGCAGCTCTAAAATTACGCTATTGTACCAAAGGACAATAGGGGGCTATTTCTTGATAAATTATTGATAAGTAGCGCAAGCTTTACGCGATCGCGTACTTTGAGTTTGTCAAAAATCACTGTAACGTGGGCCTTTACAGTGCGTTCGGTAATATCCAGACGCTCAGCAATTTCTTTATTAGTCGCACCTTTACCAACCTCAATCGCCACCATGCGTTCGCGCGGCGTAAGTTGTTGAAGCTGTTGTTCAATGTCATTATTTGATTTGGCTTGTGGCACAACGCTGTTGGCAACCATTAACAACTTTTGCATCAGCTGAGCACCAATCCACAGTCGGCCTTGAGCAACCACCGATGCAATTTCCCGCAGCTGCTCTGGTGCTGCCAAGTAATGACAGTAACCTACCGCTCCGTTTTGCATAACCTGCATGGCTTCTTGATCAGATTGTTCATCGGTCATCACCATCACTTTATCGGTCTGACTAACAATCTGTTGCAGCATCGGCATTCTGTCTTCGATCGGTAACTGACTGACATCCAGCCAATGCACTGCGCCATCGCCGTTAAGCTGACTAACCGTAAAATTACTGTGCGTGCAATAAATTCCATTCTCGAAGGCTTCACGCCAACGAGGATTAAGACATTGCCTTGTGGTAATAAAAATTTGTGCTGTCATCGTTCCGTCAATGCGTATTCTTTTGCACGTAATACCGGCTTGAGCAGATAGGAAAGAATGCTCTTTTTACCGGTGAGAATATCAACCTGGGCCACCATGCCCGGAATAATGGGTTTATCTTCACCCAGGCTGGATTTAACCGTTCTTACCCGTACAGTGTAGAAGGGGTTCCCATCTTCATCCATAACGGTGTCAGCACCAATATGCGCCACAGAGGCTTCCAGTCCGCCATAGATGGCAAAATCATAGGCCGTAAACTTCACCACCGCAGGCTGACCAAGTGTCAGGAAGGCAATATCCTTGGGCTTAATCCGAGCCTCCAATAATAAGGCTTCGTCCAGCGGCACAATTTCAACCACTTCTTTACCTGGCACCACAACACCACCGATGGTGTTAAAAAATAGTCGACTAACCGTACCATGCACCGGCGAACGCACGGCCGTTTGTGCCACTCGATCTGACAGGCCAATACTGGTTTCATACAAACCCTTAATTCGTGTTGTCACCTCCGTCAGCTCTTCGCGAATGGTGTTTTTGTACCCCAACACAACGTCATTGATGTTGCCCTTTGCTTCGGCAATGGCTGCTTCAATTCGTTTGGCCTGTGCGGTTGCCTGCTCACGCTCACCCCGAAAGCGCACCACATCACGCTCAAGTCGTAAAATTTCCACTTCAGACACCGCTCCTGAGGCCAATAACGGTCTGGTTTTGGTAAGTTCTTGGGCTGACAATCGATAAGACGCTGCTGACTGGATGCTTTTTGCTTTAGCCTCCGCCAGTTCCTGGTATCGCTGCTCTAACTGTTGCTCGGCAATGTTTTTTACCGACGCCAACTGAGAAATCCCTGCGTCATATAAGATCTGCTGCTGAGCCACCACATCGGGAATTTTTTCCACCCATTGCGCTTCTGGTGCAAAAGGAACACCTTCAGAGACCGCTTTAAGGCGTGCTGCTTTTACTTTCAAGACAAGATATTCCACTTCATTTTCACGCAATGATGAAGTAAAACGGGTTGCGTCAAGCCGCACCAACAACTGCCCAGCTTCAACCACATCGCCCTCTTTGACATCAATACTTGTTACCACACCGCCGTCAAGGGACTGAACAATCTGTACCTGACGGGTTGGAATCACCTTGCCGTCACCACGTGTTACTTCATCTATTTCGGCAAAGGCGGCCCAAATAATCAGTAGTATCAATGCGATACCCACGACATAGAGCAACGCGCGTGCCCGGATAGGTTCCTGGTGTATCAGTGCAGAATTGGCTTCAACCTGCCAATCGAGCGTTTCTTCCTCTTCATCCCCGGCCCAGCGCTCAAAAAATTTGTTATACAGCGATTGCGTACCTGACAGGGCTCCTTTTTTGGGGGCGGTTACTGGGGCTGGCTCAGTAGTTTGCTGTTCAGGTTGTTGCCCCTGTTGTTTATCTGACGACTGGCTCACGAGGCTCTCCCGATACGTCCGGAACGCAATGCTTCAATCACCTGGTCACGTGGACCATCGGCAACAATTCGACCGCCATCCACAACGATAATACGATCAGCCATGTCCAACAGCGAGGTACGGTGCGTCACCATCAACATGGTTTTACCCTTCGCAAACTCAGCCAGCTTTCGTTTAATCCAGACTTCCGTGGAATGATCCATCGAACCCGTGGGCTCATCGAGCAACATAATCGGCGGGTTGTGAATCACTGCACGCGCTAGCGCAACGGATTTACGCTGACCGCCAGAAAGTGATTCGCCTCGTTCGCCCACCATCATGTCAAAACCCTGAGGGTGCTGATTCACATACTCATTCAAATTGGCAAATTCGGCAGCTTGCAGTACGGCTTCATCATCAGCCTGCGGATGCCCCAACACTAAATTTTCACGCAGAGTGCCATAAAAGAGTGTGGCCTCCTGAGGTACAAAACCCACCTGCTGACGCAGTTCAGCCGGATCGAGCTGGCGCAAATCAACACCATCAATCAATACCGAACCCTCAATGGGCTGATAAAAACCCATGACTAGCTTTTGCAGCGTCGATTTACCGGAACCAATACGGCCCATAAAAGCGACATGTTCACCCGCCTTAATTTTGAACGACACATCGTGCAACGCACCCATGCCAGCCTCAGGATACCCGAAACTGACATGGCGAAATTCAATATCACCCTGAAATTTAGGCCGCGACAGAAAATTTGCATCAGCCGGACGTTCCACGGGCCGCGCCATAATTTCCTCTAGCGAGGTCAGCGCCGTAGAGGCATTATGATACTGAGTCATAAGCCCTGCGATTTGGGCCAGTGGAGCCATAATCCGACCGCTCAGCATGGTAGAGGCAATCAGCCCGCCCATGGTTAACTCACCATTGGCAATTAAATATACTCCGGTAATGATCACAGCCACATTGACCAACTGCTGGGCCGACTGCGTGACATTAACGTTAGTGCTCGACAACAGGCGTAACTTAACCCCGGTGGCAGCTAAAAAGGCAGCTGTTTTTTCCCAGCGCCGTTGCATTAAGCCCTCGGCGCCCATGCCTTTAATCGTTTCCAGTCCAACAAGGCTTTCAATTAGAGTGGCGTTACGCATAGCGCTGGCGCGAAAAGTCGCTTCGGTAAGTTCCTGTAGACGACTTTGCGTCAGCCAAGCATAAAGCAGAACGATCAAAATACCCACCAACAGCGGGATCAAAATTAACGGCGCGATCCAGAAAATCACTAACACAAAAATCAGCACGAAAGGCAGATCAATCAACGCCGTTACCGATGCGGAGGCAATAAAGTCTCGTACCGTTTCAAAGGATCGCAAATTAGCCGCAAAGGAGCCGGCTGACAGCGGGCGTGCTTCCATTCGTAAACCCAGTACCTTTTCCATGATTTGTGACGACAGCTTGATGTCGATACGCTTGCTGGCCAAATCCAAAAAATAGCCACGCATAGTACGTAATATCAGGTCAACCACCATCACCAACGACACACCAATCGCCAGCATCCACAGCGTTTCAATGGCGTGATTAGGTACCACTCGGTCGTACACATTCATCGTAAACAACGGTAATGCCAACGCAAACATGTTGATCAAAAAGGCCGCAACCAGCACGTCACGATAAGTAGGCATGTTTTCGCGAATGGCTCCCCAGAACCAGTGCGCTTCGTGATTGCCCTTGACCTCCGGTGCACGCGCATCGAAACGAAACTTGGGACGAACCAGGATGGTGGTACCAGTGTAGCGTTCAAGTAGCTCGCTGGCTGGCACATCAACCACCGCTTCACTGAGCTCCGGATAGATGACTTTGGCCTGCTCCTTGTCGACGCTCCACCCCATTAACAAACATACTTCGTTGTTATCCAGCAACAACAACGCGGGTAGTAATGCAGGGTTAAGCTTATCAAGCGGCTTGCTGACGATTTTGCTGATCAACCCAACGCGCCCGGAAGCACGCGCAAACAAGCCGGGCGTAAGCTGCTCCTCTACAGGTAAACCTGCCAGCAAAGCCTCTTTTGTCGTTGGTCGGCCATGATAACTGGACAGCGCTAACAGGCACTCAAGCAACGGATCCGTTTCTATAATTTCCATTTAATATTATTTAAAATTCTTTAAATTTCAGAAGGTTAACAATGATTCGAAATATTACTTACATGTAAGAATAGCTCAGTTCCGCAACAATACCTCAAATTCTTATGGATTGATCAAGAACGTACAATGTAACCTGAAAAGATGACATCACTCAGCAACCCGTTTTCAGTCTGTCTTTATGCTATACTGCGCGCCAATTCGAAATTCTATGGTAAACCAAGACTTGATAAAAAATCTCTTTTCAACGGACTCAGCAGCACCTGAATCTTCTCCCGTAACGGAGTCTAGCAATAACCAGACTCCCGTGGCCGATGAACCAAAACAGCCTGCCAAGCACAAATCAGGTAGCCGCAGCCAAGAAAAAGCTGCCTGGGATTTATCACAGTTTCAAGTGCCTGAAGTTGAGGGTAAAACCCGCTTTCACGATCTCGGTCTGTCGCTACCTCTAATGCACGGCATTGCCGATATCGGTTTTGAGTACTGCTCCCCCATCCAGGCAGAATCCTTACCCCATACTCTGAAACGCCGGGACATTGTGGGTAAAGCACAAACTGGCACGGGTAAAACTGCAGCCTTTCTGATCACCATCATTGAAGATTTATTGCGTAACCCGATTGAAGAAGAACGTTTTGCCGGCGAATCCCGCGCACTAATTATTGCACCCACCCGAGAGTTGGCAATCCAGATTGCCGACGATGCCGTTGGCCTGTGCAAACATACCGGTCTCAAGGTACACACATTGGTAGGTGGCATGGACTACGCCAAACAGCAGACCCGCCTGCACAACGAACTCAACGATATTTTGGTTGCCACGCCGGGTCGCTTGCTGGATTTCTGCAGCAATGATGATGTTCACTTGGATTTAGTTGAAATCATGGTGATTGACGAAGCTGATCGCATGCTCGACATGGGCTTTATTCCCCAAGTACGTCGCATCATCAATCAAACGCCTAAAAAGGCCTTCCGCCAAACATTATTATTCAGTGCCACCTTTACGCCCCAGGTAATGACACTGATGGAGCAGTGGACGCAGGACCCGGTCACCATAGAAATCGAACCTGAAAGTGCTGCCACCGATACCGTTGAACAGTTTATCTATCTCACTGAAACACAGGATAAATACGCGCTACTCTACAACATCCTTAAACAGGATGAGGTGGAAAGCACGATTGTCTTCGCTAACCGTCGAGATCAATGTCGTCATCTGCAGGAAAGCTTACAGAAACACGGCTTCAAAGTAGGTCTGTTATCCGGCGAAATTGCCCAGAACAAACGTGTATCGACACTAACGGCCTTTAAAAAAGGTGAGCTGAATGTATTAGTAGCCACTGATGTCGCTGGCCGAGGCATTCACATTGACGGTATCAGCCACGTCATCAACTTCACTTTGCCAGAGGAACCGGAGGATTACATTCACCGCATTGGCCGTACTGGCCGCGCAGGAAAATCCGGCACGTCTATCAGCTTTGCCTGTGAAGACGATTCCTTTAATCTCATGCCGATTCAGGAGTTACTGGGCAACAGCGTGCCCTGCAAGCAACCACCAGAACATCTGTTACTTGAAGCTCCCAAGATGACTAAAAAGTCACCTTCACGCACAGGCCCGAGCAAGCGTCCACCACAGGGTTCACGCCGCTAATTCCTTCTCGCCCGATTCATCCTCTGTTTCGGGCGCACTTCCTTTATATCAGTGAGCTGAAGCTTGTAAATTTCATGCTGCCTGCCATACTTTCCTTTAAGCAACAGCGCACATAATTTTGTGCGCTAGCAGGCTTATATTGTCAGCCGCGCTTAACGATCTAAATAAGTTCGCGCACTAAGGAAGAGTTCATCGTGGAAAAAAGGTCCTTCACCCGACAAGCACTACATCACCTGGGACACCTTTCCAGCCCACAACAAAGCCCTATCCCTTGCATCATTAAGGATTTCTGTAAAACTGGGCTGTTTATCGCTTTTCACGATGATCACCCGGAACAACATCAACCCTTAAATATTAATGACTCACTTTTTGTTGATTTTAAAAGCAGCGGGATATTACAGCTTAATTACCGTTTGCATGTCCGTGTTGCCCGTATTATGGATGGCGCCATCGGCGTACAGATTACCCATAACAACCCGGAAGCCATTCACGCACTCTATAAACTCGCCAAAGAACCCGCCATTAAAGCGGCGCCCATAACTCTTCATAATTACACCGAGTTAAAAGAAAAATGCCGGGAACTGGCGGAGGCCTTTGCCAGTAGCACTGACAAAATCCTATTCGAAGCTATCGACGCAGAACTGCATGATAGAGCCGATCACGCCAAGGATAACAAACAATCGTGTGCCTTTATTGACACCGCCAGCCGTTTTAAAAAATACCAAGGCCGCATTGCCGAAAGCTTCCAATACACCCTGAAGCAGGAAGTTGATAATTGGCTAACCGGCCAACCCGTTTCACTACCCGAATCCATGCCCAGTGAAACCCCTAACGCCCTGTCCTTAGTTGAAAAAGATGACTTTGAAGATTGGCTACTGGTTAAGGTTGTCATTAACCGAGCCGATCAACATTACAAGGAAACCCTTTACGACCTGCAATTACGTATGAGTGAACTTACTGGCGCAGAGGTCAACCACAAGAACAACCCGCTCAACCCAACCTATATCAGCCATGCCTTTTACCGCGCCATTACACCCATGGCGCTACCGCGAAAAATGATGCAAGCGGTGCTGAAGGCCTTTGAAGCTCAGGTCATTGTTAAAGGGCTCAAACGGTTGTATGTCACCCTGAATGACCTATTTATCAAAAATGATGTACTGCCAGTCATTATCTATCAAGCCGTGAAATCCGAATCGCCTGACAGCGTAAGCGGCTCACAACAAGCCTCGAATATAGAAGCAGAGCAGCCGCTCAGCCCTAATGCCGGGCCCGGCTCAGTCAGTGCCCCTATCATGGCTCCAGGCCTAGCAGAACAGGAACAGAATCCAGCGCAGCCAGCGCAAATCAGTTCCACACAGACGCTATCAGCCGTTCACAACCTGTTATCTGTACAGCAAGCCACAGGTGCAGCGACAACAGATAGCAACCAACAAAATCTGCCACCGATAGCAACCGAGCAATTACTGTCACAGCTCACTCAATTACAAAGTCATACCAAAGAGCGACCTGATTCAGAAACCGAAGCAGCTTCGAATCAATCTTTGCGACTTCGTCTGGCAGACTACTTGGGAACAGAGAAAACCCTAAGTGAACACGACAATACAGCCGTTGATGTTACCGACAAATTTTTTAGTTCGATGGATAGCAACCGGCATCTTTCAGACACGATCAAGCCAGTGTTCAAGCAGCTTGAAATTCCTCTACTCAAAATCTTTATTCAAGATGAAAGTTTTTTTGAAGATGCCAACCACCCTGCCAGACAGGTGCTTAATCGACTCGCGAGACTAGGTTATAAAGGCGGCCAGTTAAGTCCGTTAAATGAGCAAAAAGTCACTCAGGCTATCGAGCACATCAGCCAAAATTTTGATCAGGACACCAGTGTCTTCAACACCGCAGCCAACGAACTTGATGAACTCATTATCAAACAGGAGGCCATCACCCAGCGCAATACTGAGCGTCTTGTTAAATCCTGTGATGGTCTGGAGACCATCGAGAAGGGTAAATACACCATCCGTCGTTTCCTTGAGCTGCAACTAACAGGCAAACGAGTGCCTGAAGTGCTGATTAACCTGATCAATCAGGGCTGGCGAGAGTTACTGGTCTTTACGTTACTGCGTGACGGTCAGGAAAGCGCCATCTGGAAAAGTTATGCCAATGTCATCAAATCACTTGCGCTGATTACCCCGCAAAGTGATCCGGACAGCCTACATCAACTGGGGGGCGGCCTACTTAAAATCATCGCCATTGGCATCAAAGAAGCGCCCGGTGGACAGGCACAAATGAATAAGCTGCTGCCAGCATTGCAAAACTTATTCAATCCAGAAGAAAACGTACCTGCGCCAGAATTTGTTAATGCTGACGAGTTTCTCTCCACACCCGACGACGCCTTCTGTTACATCGACGACGAAGCCATACAGAGTCAAGCCCTATCACGCTGGGTACGCCGTGCCAGAAATCTGCGGGTAGGTAACTGGGTTGAATACGGCGAAGGTAACAGTGCGACACAAATGCACTTAGCCTGGATTGGTCAGGATCACCACAAATTCGTCTTCGTAAACCATCAGGGCATGAAGGTAGTTGAGCTGAGCCTGCGTGAAATGGCGGAACATTTACAAAGTGGCCACGCCAAACTGATTGACGCACCCGACGAGCCCTTTGTCGACCAAAATCTGGATGCTATGGTGCAGGATATGTACAACCAGATGAGCTATCAAGCCAGCCACGACGAACTCACCGGGCTCATCAACCGCAAACAATTTGAACGTGAGTTGAATCACACACTGGCACAAGCAAAACACTATCAAACCCAACATGCCGTTTGTCACTTGGATCTTGATCAGTTTAAAGTCATCAACAACGCTTGTGGCCATGATGCTGGCGACACATTACTGACAGAAATCAGCAAACTCCTGACAGCCTGCGTTCAAAGCCCGAATATTGTTGCCCGTATTGCTGGTGACGAATTCCTGATTATTCTCAAGGATACCGATATTCAAAGCGCCCGAAATTTCGCCTCAGAAATAAAGGACAGCGTTCAGGAGCACCGCTTCAATTGGGATAACAAAACCTATACCGTCGGCGCTAGCATCGGCATTGTGGCTGTAGATGAGGCCACAGAAAACACCGCCACTATTATCAATGCCGCGGACTCCGCTCGCCTCTCTGCCAAAGAAGCGGGGCGTAATAAGGTGCATATTTATCAGCCTAATGACAAAGAACAGGCCGTCCGTGCCGAAGTGATAGACAATATCGCTCGGCTCAACAAGGCCCTCGATGAAGAGCGCCTTAAACTGCGCTGTCAAAAAATCATGCCCGCTTCGACCGACAATACAAAACCCCATTATGAAATCCTGCTTTCCATTGAAGACGAGCTGGGCATTCACCTGGCACCCGGCGAATTTATCCAGGCCGCAGAACGTTATAACCGCATGCAGGCCGTTGACCGCTGGGTCATTCACAATGTCTTTACTTGGGCGAGGGATAATGACGACCAACTGGCTCAGATTGATTGCCTGACCATTAACCTGTCAGGCCATTCGCTGAATGACGAAACGCTAATGGACTTCATTCTGGATGAGCTTCTGGCGACGAACATCGCACGGGATAAAATTTGTTTTGAAGTGACCGAAACTGCCGCCGTGGTCAACCTGAGCGACGCCACAGAAGTTATTACCGAACTTAAGGAGCTCGGCTTCAAATTTGCCTTGGGTGACTTCGGTACTGGGCAATCCTCCTACACTTATCTCAAAAAAATACCTGTCGACTATCTAAAAATTGATGGCGCTTTTGTCAAAGGTATTGCCGAATCAACCCATGATTTCGCGATGGTGAAATCCATTAACGAAATGGCACATTTAATGGGTAAGCAAACCATCGCTGAATATGTTGAAAGTGCCGCCATACAGGAAAAACTGCTCGAAATTGGCATTGATTACCTACAGGGCTACCATATTGAAAAACCCATGTCGCTGGATACATTACAGCTGGCATAGCAAATGATAATTTTTAAAATGCAGAGTGACCACCAGCAGGGATTTCTTCTCGCTCGCTAAAGACCTGCTAAGTGCGTTTTGGCACCGCAAGAAGATAAAAGAACGGTGGCGCAAAGGTTCCGCTATAAATATCGAACAAAACTGTCCCCCTCCTCTCTGCATTGCTAGAATTGCCCGTCGTTTCTTTATCTGGGCATCCGTACTTGTCAAAACTTAACAAACAGCAACAACTGGCTATTGTCACCAACGACAAACCTCTTCTCGTTTTGGCTGGTGCGGGCAGCGGTAAAACTACCGTAATCACCCACAAAATTGCCCACCTGGTTAATAAAGTCGGCATTGATCCGCGCCACATCTACGCGGTGACCTTTACCAATAAAGCCGCGCGAGAAATGAAAGAGCGTGTCGGCAAACAACTCAAAGGCGATACCGCCAAAGCTGTGAGCGTCAGCACCTTTCACAATCTGGGATTGACGATTATCCGCAAGGAATACAAACAGCTGGACATCAAGCCCGGCTTTTCGCTGTTTGATGCCCACGACGCCCTCACGCTGATTAAAGACTTACTCCCCAGCGAAGGCGATCAAAGCCGAGAACTCGCAGGCCAAGCTCAGCACCAGATATCCAACTGGAAAAATGCCATGGTCGAACCGGAAACCGCTTTGGCGCAAGCGAAAACCGGCAATGACGTCACCCTTGCTAATGTGTACGCACTCTATAACCGCATGCTGCGCGCCTACAACGCCGTGGATTTTGATGATTTAATTTTGCTACCCACCAAGCTGTTCATGGAACACCCCGACACCCTGGATCGCTGGCAGAACAAAATACGTTACTTGCTAGTGGATGAGTATCAAGACACCAACGAAAGCCAGTACCTGCTAGTCAAACAACTGGTAGGCGTACGCCAAGCCTTTACCGTGGTAGGTGACGATGACCAATCCATTTACGCCTGGCGTGGTGCCGTACCGGAAAACCTGGTCAGGCTACAAACAGATTTCCCGCGTCTGGAAGTAATTAAACTCGAACAAAACTACCGCTCCTGCGGCTGTATCCTAAAGGCCGCCAACCAGGTCATCGCCAATAATGAACACGTATTCGAGAAAAAACTCTGGTGCGATATTGGCTTCGGCGACCCAATTCGCATTCTACAATGCGCTGATGAAGAGGCCGAAGCCGAACGCATCGCCACCGAAATCGTCAGCCAGCGTCTGCAAAAACGTAGCAAATTTGAAGACTTTGCGGTGCTTTATCGTGGTAATTACCAATCGCGTATTCTCGAGCTCAAATTGCAACAGTTCCAGGTACCCTACAAAATCAGCGGTGGCACCTCGTTTTTCGACAAGGCCGAGGTTAAAGATATACTCGCCTACTTACGTTTAATTGTTAACCCGGAGGACGACACCGCCTTCCTGCGCGTGATCAATGTGCCACGCCGCCAGATTGGCTCTAGTACATTGGAAGCACTGGGGCAGTACGCTACCGATCGCGAAACCAGCCTCTACAACGCCTGTGATGAACTGGGGCTGGAACAACACCTCAAACCTCAACACCTCGATAAACTGCGGCGCTTCCGCCACTGGCTCGATTCCGTCACCCGCCGTTGGCACCAGCTGGAGTTTGATGAAGTAGTCAAAGAAATGGTCGATGAACTGGACTATGACAGCTGGCTGGAACAGAACAGCAGCAGCCGTGGCGTGGCTGACCGTCGTATGGCCAACATTTGGTACTTGATGGACAGCATTAAGAACAGCTTGCCGGAAGATAGCTTACAGGATCCGGTAACTGATCTCGCCGACTCGCTGTCCCGCCTGATGCTACGCGATATGCTGGAGCGTCAGAAAGACGATGAAGATACTAATCAGGTACAGCTGATGACCATGCATGCCGCTAAAGGTCTGGAGTTCCCCCATGTATTTATCATGGGATTGGAAGAGGAAATCCTGCCGCATCGAAACAGTATCGAAACCGATAACATCGAAGAAGAGCGCCGCCTGTTCTACGTCGGCATTACTCGCGCTCAAAAAACCCTCGCGTTAACGCTGGCGAAAAAGCGTAAACAATTCGGTGAGGTTTTCGATACCACCGTTAGTCGCTTTCTTGATGAACTACCTCAAGATGATCTGGAATGGGAAGGCAACAATGACGTCAACCCTGAAGCCAAACGCAAACGCGGTAACAACGCCATTGCCGGGTTACGTAATTTAATGGATATGATCTAGCCGCTACAAGGAACTAACTGTTTAGGGTATCTTCTAAAGAAGCTAAATCTCAACCCGCAGGAGCACACATGAATCAGATCACTCGCTGGACAGCTACCACACTGGCATTATTTACTCTGGCAATGCCTGTTCAGGCAGACTCCAACCAGCAAACTGCCAACATCCGCCACATTGAAGTCAGCGGCCAAGGGCTGGTTAATGAAACGCCGGACATCGCCCTGCTAACCCTGACCTTTTCTCAGCGAGACAAACAAGCACGTCTTGCCAAAAGTACGGTTGATCGTCAGGTTGACGACCTACTGACCCTAACCCAACAGTTGGGCATTAAAAAGAAGGATCTTCAGGCTGCACGTTTGACCATTTACCCTGAGTACGACCACAAAAACAATCGTCAACTGATTGGCTACCGCGTTAGCCGCGATGTACAGATTAAACTTCGCGACTTACTCAACTACCCAAAATTGCTGGAAGGTGCCGTCGACATTGGAGCCAGCAACACTGGCCAGTTACAACTGGATTTCAGCAATCGCAAAGAGCTGGAAAACCAAGCTCTGCAAGCCGCCTTTCATGACGCCAAACAACAGGCCGAGCTGTTGGCGCAAGCCAGCGGTGATACGCTAGGAAAAACGCTATGGATTCACTCATCCGAAAGCTATCGTCCGGCCCCTCAAATGCGCATGGCAATGATGTCTGACATGAAGGCTGAAGCCAGTTACCCAACCGGCGAAATGTCTTTATCCCGCCAAGTTCAAGTCCGCTTTTCACTGCAAAACTAATTGGGGCAACAAGTATGTCATCACAACAAAACGAAGGGCTGCATGCCGATCCAGAATCAGCACATCAACGACCCCAAAACAACGACGTCACAAGCAGCAAAACAACCCTCGTACGCTCCGTAGGGGTTGTCGTATCTCTGGTTGCCGTTGTGATATGCAGCTACCTCCTGTTCAACCTGTTCAAGGGCACGTTGGAAGTACCGGCTCTTGATAGTGCTGGGCAACAAACAATTACCGAACAAACAGCCCTCCCGATAGACACCATCGAACAATCACAGGTGCAGACTACTCAGCCGGCTTCCCCTGCCAACAACAAACCGGCACCACCACCTTTACCAAATTTAAATGACAGCGATATTGAAATTCAGCAGGCCGCCAGCAAGCTGAGCCAATCGCTTAAATGGGCTGACTGGATCACTACCGAGGAAGCTATACGTAAATTTGTGGTAGTCATCGACAATATGGCTCAAGGAAAAATCGCCAAAAAATACCTGCCAATCCCAAAGCCTGAGCATAAATTCAAGCACAGCGAAGCTGGCATCAAAGTCTTTTTAGACCCGGCCGGATTCAAGCGTTATACATCCTATATCAGCCTGTTTGAAAGTATTGATAATGACATGGCCGTCGAGCTCTATCAGCGTTATTCACCACTCATGGAACAGGCCTTTAGTGAATTGGGTTACCCGGATCGTAATTTCCACGACACGCTGATGCAGGCCTTTGATATCCTATTAAACGCTCCGGTTATGGAAGAACAAATTGAACTGGTGCGACCTAATGTGCTGTATAAATTTGCTTATCCGACGTTGGAAAGCGCTCCTGCAGTTCACAAACAGTTAATCCGCATGGGGCCCGAAAACACCCGCAGGCTACAGCAGAAAGTACAGCAGTTTAAAACAGCTCTCAGCGCAATCAAACAGCCTTAGCGTTCATCTTAGTTTGCACCAGCATCAAGGATAACCAGGCCAGCAGCGCGCAAACCAGCATAACGGTAGCCATCACCAAAATACTGCCGTTATGCAGCAAGCCGACAACCGCACCAGACAAGGCGCCCAGCCCCATTCGAGTAACACCTAACACCCCCGAAGCCTTGCCACCATGACTGTCAAAACAGGATAACGCCGCACTGGTCGAATTAGCCGCCACCAGCCCCAACACCCCCACCGTGATAATGCACGGCACCACCACACCAGCCAATCCAGCCATGCCCGTCAAACTATTGAGCAACAAAAACGCCGCCGCAATAACATGAACCGAGATACCGATACGTAATAACCGTTCACTGCCCAACCGCTTAACCCAGCGGGCATTAAAATAATTACAGCACATCATCAGCACAATATTGGCGCCAAACAGATAACCAAAATACTGTGGTTCGACACCAAAATATTCGATATAAACAAAGGGGGAACCGGTGATAAAGGCAAACATGGTGGCAAACACAAAGCCGCCACACAGGTTATAGGCCATCGCTTTTCGATGACTGATAATGTGCCAGTAGGCTCGCATCAAATGAGCGGGATGCAAGGGCTGACGTTTTTCAACGGGCAATGTTTCCGGTAATAAATAAAACACCAACAATAACGCCAGCAAACCAAACAACGCCAGACACCAAAAGATCGACTGCCAACCGGCCCACACCAACAAATAACCGCCCACAGCCGGTGCCAACAACGGAATAATTGTCATCACGCCCATCACAAAAGACAACATGCGCGCGGCTTCATCGTGTTCATACCAATCACGTATTAACGCCTGTACCACCACGTTCCCCGCCGCCGCGCCCAGTGCCTGCGCAAGACGCAGCACAATCAGCTGCTCAACATTAACAACCTGCGTACAGAGCAAGCTCGCCAGCGCAAATAACGCCATGCCCAGCAATAAAACAGGGCGGCGACCAAAACGATCCGCAAGTGGTCCAAAGATGGCTTGGCTGACAGCCGCGCCCAGCAAAAACATCGAAAGTGTTTGCTGTACCGCGCCAATATCACTCCCCAGCGCCTGCGCCAGTGCGGGCATGGCGGGCAGATACATATCGATCGCTGCCGCCACCAGCCCGCTGAGCAAACCCAGCGTAATAATCAGGCGTAATGGCGTATTCATCCGTTATCCATGGATTTGTTTAGCGGCTCAGCCAAGCGAGCCGAAGAAAAAGAGTAAGCAAAAACTCACTCAGGTTGAGTAAGATCGATCATGCCTCGTTCGATAATATGAAAAGCAGGCAACAACCTGCCCGGATCAAGCTTGGCGTTCAGCTCATAGCTCACTGGCGCCTCGGGGCGCGCAATCACTGACTGAATCAAACGCAGGCCGTTAATCCAATCCACCGTCGCCATTAACTCCACATCGGCATCTGAATAGCCAGGGATAGAAGCGATATCCCGAGTCACACCACTGACCAAATCATAGCCCTGCAAGCCAAGGCTGTATTTCATGCCCACCAACGGCAAAGTCACCGAGTTTGGATTCGTGACACGTAGTTTAATGGCCAGTCGCTGCTCTAAACCTTCCGATGGCAACAGTCTCACTGAAACCAGTTTCACATCCGGTTTTTCGAAGGGCATAGAAAAAGTGGCGCAACCCGCTAGCACCATCAATAAAGCTAAAAAGCTGGCTTTTAGCGACAATAAAATCCGGGATTTGAACATAAAAAACACCTTGTCAGTCGTAGCGTTGATGATCAGTTTTTTTGTTTCTATTTGCAATGCTTCGGCCAGCAGCAACGAACCATTAACAGGTCCGACAGTCACACAACTCAGATGATTCACTATAAGACTTGTAATGTTCTGGAGAGCACCTTAAATGAAGCCATTGTTATTCATGATGATTACCCTATTCAGCGTCTATGCCACCGCAAACACTAGCAACGAAACATCCAGCAACTATGCCACAGCAACCTTCGCTGGTGGCTGTTTCTGGTGCATGGAACCACCTTACGATAAATTGGAAGGGGTTATCAGTACCACCAGCGGCTACATGGGCGGACATGTAGACAAACCAACTTATCAGCAGGTTTCACGCGGCGGCACCGGCCATGCTGAAGTGATTCAGGTTATTTACGATCCCACCGTGGTCGGTTACAAAAAATTACTACAGACTTTCTGGCACAACATTGATCCCACCGATGCCCGCGGCCAGTTCTGCGACAAGGGTAACCAGTACCGTACCGAAATTTTTTACCACAATGCAGAACAGCGTGAGCTAGCGCAGCACTCCAAGGCTGAACTGCTGAGCAATAAACCCTTCAAAGGCGACATCGTCACCCCGATTAACGCCGCCTCCAGTTTCTTCGCAGCTGAGGACTACCATCAGGATTATTACCAGAAGAACCCTCTTCGTTATAAATACTACCGTTACAGTTGCGGTCGCGATAACCGTCTAGAAGAACTGTGGGGAGAGCAACCCGCCCACTAGTCCCGCTCGTAATTTCGGCTATGCATGCGTCATTACAACTAAAAGGAGAATCCTTTTCTGGCTTTCTCCTTTTCACACAGAGTGACAATAGAGGTCCTAATTCTGCTAAACTCGCGCCTCAAGAAAAGGGCGACCGCCCGCTCTACAGGTAAGCAAAAGCATGAGCCAGGACAAGGTGTTCGCCTCACCACGCGAGCAAATAGAAAAATTTAAATTCGATGACCGTGTCGCCTCAGTGTTTGGTGACATGATCAGCCGCTCAGTGCCCGGTTACGGCATGATGCTGGATATGATTGGTGTTATCACGCGTGAAGTCGTCAAACCCGACACCAACTGCTACGACCTAGGCTGCTCACTGGGCGCGGGCATTCTCAGCATGCGCCACAACCTACCGGACGACAGCTGCCGCATTATCGGCATTGATAATTCTGACGCCATGACCTCACGCTGCCAACACATTATCGATCAGGACGACGCTACCTCGCCGGTCGAAATACGCTGCCAGGACATCATGGACACAAAAATCGAGAATGCCTCTCTGGTGGTAATGAACCTGACGCTGCAATTTATCGAACCGTCCCTGCGCGAATCTCTGTTAGAGCAAATCTACAACGGTCTCAACCCCGGTGGCGTGCTGGTGTTATCCGAAAAAACCAATATGCCCAATGAACACGAGCAGGACACCCTGACGGATTATTATTACGCCTTTAAACGTCAACAGGGTTACAGCGATCTGGAAATCGCCCAAAAACGTGAAGCCCTGGATAACGTACTGATCCCCGACACCTTGGGCACCCATCGCACACGCTTGCACCAAGCCGGTTTCAGCCACGTCACGCCCTGGTTCCAATGCTTTAACTTCATGTCTCTTTTAGCCCACAAATAAACCATGATTAACTTCGACGACTTTTTCGCTCATATTCACGACACCGAAATGGAACAATTTGGTGAGCAATTCAAAACGGCTATCGCTGAGCGTCTATATGGCCGCCAACACGGTAATCTTGATCAATGGGAACAGGTGATTAACGCCCTGCCAAACATCACCCCCGATCAAGTGCATTATGATCTTGACGCACTCACCATTGGTTCAGCAGATCAACTCAATGACGGTCAACGTGAACAGTTAATCGACGCGCTGAAAATGCTGATGCCCTGGCGCAAAGGTCCCTTTGACCTGTTTGGCATCGACGTTGACACAGAATGGCGTTCCAACCTGAAGTGGGACCGTGTTGAACCACACATCACACCACTCAAGGGCCGTCGAGTGCTAGATGTCGGTTGTGGCAATTTGTATTACTGCTGGCGCATGATGGCGCAACAGCCGGAGCTGATTGTTGGTATCGATCCGTCACACAAATACCTGATGCAGTTCGAAATATTCAAACGTTTTGTGCCCGAAGCACCGCTCTATTATCTACCACTGCGCAGTGAAGATCTGCCAGCGCGCATGGAAGTCTTTGATACGGTGTTATCAATGGGCGTGTTCTATCACCGCCGTTCTCCCTTTGATCATCTCGAAGAACTTAAACATGCCCTGCGCCCTGGCGGCGAGCTGGTACTGGAAACACTGATTATCGACGGCGGCTTGGGTGAAGTATTAGTCCCAGAAGATCGCTACGCGCAGATGCGCAACGTCTGGTTCCTGCCAAGTTGCGATACATTAGTAGCCTGGCTGGAACGTATTGGTTTTGTGGATGTGCGTATCATCAATGTCGCACAGACGACCATCGAAGAACAACGTCGTACCGACTGGATGACGTTCCATTCTCTGGAAGAGTACCTTGATTCCAACGATCACAACCTCACCATTGAGGGTTATCCTGCCCCCAAGCGGGTGGTAATTATCGCGAACAAACCCTGAGCCATACATGCAAAAAACCAACATAAACTGGCCAGCAATCCTCAGATATAAAGGCGAAAACGAATTGGCTTATGTTTCCAGCCGATCTGATTGGGATAGCGATGCGGATTTACACGCCCTCGCCTATGAAATAGATGACCAGTTAATAGACTCACAGGGCTTTGTTTATAGCCTTAGCTGTCGTAAAAATAACCGTGTCGTCCCTGAGCAAACCAACCGCTGCCTTTCGCTCCCTGAAGTCAGCGAACTGATCAAAAAACATTTATCCGAGCAAGGTTCTTGCTGTGTATCGAGCTTTTTTGCCCCATCGATTAAAGAAGCCATAGCTATGATGCATTTATCTGACTAAGCCCAGAAACGATAAATAGAAAACCCGGAACTTACTCCCCCCCTCCTCGTCATACAGCTAATAAATTTAACAAACGAGGTTTACATGCAACGCAGACAGTTCCTTCGCTTTGGTGCTCTCTTTGCCACACTCGGCCCCTTATCCTTCGGCTTGCAAGCACATCAAAGTCAAATCATTCCCATCACCTATTCTCGTGATGAGTGGCGTCAACGTTTATCGCCCTCACAGTTTACTATTCTGCGCGAGGAAGGCACCGAACGAGCATTCAGCAGTTCATTGAATAACGAAAAACGCCAAGGCCAATATCTGTGCGCTGGCTGCGATTTACCGCTTTTTGATTCAGCAAACAAATACGACAGCGGCACCGGCTGGCCGAGCTTTCACACCGCCATTACGGATCACATAGCAACCAAGCCGGACGAAGGTTTGTTTTATACCCGTACTGAATATCACTGCGCTCGCTGCGGTGGCCATCAGGGGCATGTTTTTGATGATGGGCCCAAACCGACTGGCTTACGCTGGTGTAATAATGGTTTGGCGTTGAAGTTTGTAGCGGCTTAAAACGCCTTGTCATTCAAGCGGAGTCGAAGGAAGAATGTTGAACCACTTAGTAACGGTGAGGGTCGGGTAACGAACGCGCCAGCCAGCCTTTCCAACCGGCTTCAAAGGCTTTAAAACCACCGGGGTAATGATTATCAAAATACTCACTACCCGGTGCTGACCAGCAATAGTTTTCCGCCATCTCGTTCATCATACCTTTGAGAAAAACCTTGCCCTCAGGATCGTCCATCAGATAATAAATCAGCGACCACCCCATACCATAGTTATCGCGCAGATTGCCGCTATACCAGTGCTGAGGCGGCAGATTGACATAATCGAGCAACGGCATTAACTGCCCGTTATCCATGCGCTGCTGCAAATATTCCCAGTGGTAGCGAACTGGCCCGACCTGCCGCGCCTGCCCGCTCACCTGTAGCTGCTCAAAATACTCTGCCAAACCCTCGTTAAACCAGCTGGGTGTTGCGCCATACAAACCCGCCATCATCACGTGCGTCGCCTCATGGCGAATCACCGCACGCATCGTGTCCGGGTTATTACCCTGAAACACCACCGCTTCATTATTATCGCTGGTGTAAAAACCGGAGTTAGTTCGTAATTGCGGCGCGCGTTGCTGACGGTAACGTTGAAAATCAGTCTGTGTGCCAATGATGCGTACATTCAGAAACACCTTACGCAGATGTTCAAGATCGAGATCACGCGACAAAATACGATATACCTGTCGCACCTCGGCATTCACCTTATCCCGGGTAAAAGCTGGCAAACTGGCGGTATCCAAAGTCATCTTGAGTTTGAAGTACTGCTTACGATCAGGGTAGGAGACCGACATCACTTCACTGTTACGGGTATCACCCGGTTTAGCATCCGAGAAATGCACCTTGCCGTTTTCATCGGTCCAACGATAAATTTCAGAGGAGGTGCTCTTTTCCAACGCCGTGGTCTGTGTCTTTCCGCAGGAGGCAACCTGTTGAAACGCCTCCCCACTTTCAAAGGACTTCAGACTCTGTACCACCTCAGCAGGCGCTGCCTTCTCAATCTCTTGCTTAACCTGCGTAATGGTGCCGCCAACGTGCTTCCAAACATAAGCCTTCACCTCAGCAATCATCTGCGGCCGTTCTTCAGCAGGCACAGAATAAAGCGCACCGGTTAGTCCCGCACCCGCAACAATGATCAACAGAAAAATAAAACGGATAAGTTTGAACATAAGTCTGAAAGAAGAGCTTTCCGAAAAATTATGAACTGGTTTTTACAGTCTAGAAGAATTCCGAAAAGTTGCCTGAGGGTTCGTTCCAGCGTTTCGCCAGTTTAAAGCTACAACTGACAGCCATGCGTGCGTAGCCAGAGTTTAGCCTCTTTATAATGCGGCACTAGCGCCTCAACCCGCTGCCAAAACGCGGCACTGTGATTCATAATCTCGGTATGCGCCAACTCATGCAAAATCACATAATCGCTCACCGAAACTGGCGCCTTAATCAACTTCCAGTTCAGAGAAATATTGCCACGTGAGCTACATGAACCCCAGCGAGTTTTCTGCTCACGAATAAACAAACGGTTAAATTCAAAACCATGCTGCTGCGCCAGCTGCACCAGGCGTACCGACAGATACTGTTTAGCAAAGTCACGGTGCCAGAGTTGTTGCTGTTCTTTATCCAGTAGGTCTTTGGCGTAATAAATCATTTTCTGCTCGTGGTCAACGCGCGCATGACGCTTCTGTCTGGCATCAAGCACCACCTGAAAACCACAACCAAACAACAACAGCTCATTATCCTGCAAGCCTAAGGAAGAGTTCGACTGACGCGCCAAGGCCTTGTCACGTTTATCTTCAATCCAACGTTGCTTATCTTCATAAAGCGTAAAAATATCCGCCGCACTCAAGCTACGCGGCACGACGATACGCACCTCGCCCGTAGGCTGCACCTGAATGCGCGCCCACTTCACTTTACGAGGTGAGACGGTGACGTAGTCGGGGAGTTTTTTTCGTAATCGGGTCAACACCTGCCATTTCCCTTTATATTTAAAAGCGCCGGATAATGACACTGATCAAACCAAGCTACTAGGCCGTAAAGTCGTCACCAAAAAGAAGGTTAATCACTGGCCACTCCACAAGTCCTGAATAAAAAGTCCACGGGCTAGTTATCACAAAAGTATTTCAGACAATTCACCTAAGCCATGAAACCCGCACTTATGGATAAAGGGAGGGTTTCATGCGTTCATACTCTAGGCACTAACCCGGCTCAAAGTCGGTTCAGCTTCGACAGCCGAGACATCACAATAGATACTCACGATCGAATCCATGTCCTCCTGTCCCCCGGAAACCCTCAAGCACCGTTCCCACACATCAGGGCTCATAACCGTACTCAAGGGTTGTTCGACACGTGAAAAATGCTTGAAAGCCGACAGCAGTTTTTTGTCCCATACCTTGTAATACTTCAGCAGATCATTGGGATATACATGCTTGCGCCTTGCGCCTTCATCACGCGCCCGGAACGGCGTTAGCAAATTCAGGTAGCCATAATCGTCCGTTAGCTCTTCCCCGGGCTGAATATCCCGGATGGCAATTTCGCTATCATAGGCCGTGGATAGGCAGTTGGCACGAAAACTGTGATTAACGTACCGTCCATTATCCCAGCACAAAATAAAACTACCTATATTATTGCGATAGCAATAGCGATTCAGGAGCTGATGGTAAGGTTCACCCAGCGTTTCCAACTCAGTGGGTGAAAATTCTCGATCCAGTTTATCCAATGTCCAGGTGATAGTTCCCTTGGGAATCCGTTCGGTTGCAAAAACACCATAGCCAATTTCATGATTAATAAAACGTAGTTCGGTTGAGGGATGAATCATCTATCCTCTCCTGCTAAGACAATTCCGGATATGAGACACAAACCGCACAGCGGTGAACGCCCCGAAACGCTCACTTGAAAATACGCTTGCCTCTGCTTTGCTTTCACCGGCTATTGATGGTTTTCCCGGGGGATTTTCGGCAAATATAGCAGTGCTTTGTCACACCGAGAACACATTTTTTACCGTTCTATTTAAACGCCACAAAGAGCACTGACAAACTGTCTTAAAAGCGGTCGGATTCGGGCACATTTTGTCTCATCCAACATCGCGACCTGATCATCCGACATATAAATACTCTGATTAATCTCCAGCTGAATAGTGTGAACATTTTCGTCAGGCTTGCCATAGTTACGGGTGATATAACCACCTTTGAAACGGGCATTTTCCACCACACTGAAATCGCTCTGCTCATAGGCAATATCAGTCACACGTTTCAGGATGTCTGGCGCGCAGGAAGTGCCAGCAGCAGTACCGAAGTTCAGGTCGGGTAACACACCGTCAAACAACTGCGGCACCACACCACGAATTGAGTGTGCATCCCACAAAATAGCATAACCATGCAACGCTTTAACGCGCGCAATCTCGCTTTGAATATGATCATGGTAGGGTTGCCAGTAGGCAGCTATACGACGCGTCACTTCATCCGCATCCGGCTCTTTGCCATCCTTATAAATGCTTTCATCATCAAAGGTCGCCACCGGACAAACACTGGTTTCATATTGCCCCGGATATAACGAGCCTCCCTGTGAAGAACGGTTCAAATCCACTACGTAACGTGAGAATTCAGGAATAAAAAAGGATACATCCAGATCCGGCAGGAAGTTGTAGAGCTGATTCACAAACCAATCGGTATCGGGCACCTGTTGACCCAGTGCATTGAAATGATCCTTGATTTCAGCAGGCAATAAAACACCATCATGAGGGAAACTTACAATGACCGGGCTATTGCCCTGTTGGTAGGAAAAACCATCTGCTTTAATCACCCGAAACACCTCACATACAGATTACAAATCGATCAGCACTTTACCACAAATCAAAGCCAGCCTTGAGTGTGTTAAAAGCCTTGTCGCCGAATACCTCTAACCGCCAACCATGAAACCAATAACTCGGAACTAAAGGAAATAATCATGACCAGCGGTGCGGTCCAGTGATTCAACCAACCTAACTCCAGAAACAACCAGGCGCAGGCGACAATCAAACCGACTCGTGAAGCACTTCCAACAGCCATTGAATTCGTACGTTTATAGGCCAGCAACAGACTGTGGTAATAATTTCTGATTGCCAAAATAATCGGTGTAGCCAACATCACCATCGCAGCTTGCGTAGCAATCTCGTACAAACGTCCATCCAAGCCAAGCATATGATGGAAAATCACCCGATCCAACGGGGTGAGAATACACACCGCCATCAACAACATCAGACTGCCCGTGACCACGGCAATGAAGCGCCGTTTTTTATCCATGTCGTCCAGCCCCAAACCAGGAAAGAAGCTTCGGAACTGGTTCACTGCCAACTGCACCATCATGAAGAAGTCGAAGGCTACACGCAGTGCCGCAATGGTAACAATGGCATCCGGAGTACGGCTGATAAACGCATAGAGTAAGGGACGGCTAATACCAAAGCTCATGCCCGACAAGCTTACTGGCCAGAAGAATTTAATCAGCGTTTTATAGCCCGGTTCTTCAAAGCCCTCCACCGACTGGGACCGATATAAAAACTTACAGATCATTAAGGCAAATACTGCCGAGCAGAAGGTGGAGCCTAATTGCGCCGCCACCATACTCTGCTGCGCCGTCCAGCCACTGTTAAAACCAATGAGCGCTGCGGCAACACCAACCACCACACCCACAAAGGCACTGACAGACACCCACTTGGTGCGATTTACCTGCGTCAGCAATCCCACACAAAACTGGTAAAAACTACGGATGACAATCAAGGGCGTCAGGTACAACAGATAACTGGCGACGTAGGCCAACATGTCACCTTTGATTTGAAATACGCTACTCAAAAACTGGTTGCCACCAGCGGTTACCGCCAACAGCAGAATAGGAATACTGAATAACACGCCCAAACTCACACAGAAAATGAGCACCTTGCGCCGCGCCTGTTTCGAGCGAGCATAGACTGTCACCATCTGCGGCATGAACACGGTGGCGATTTCCAGAAACAGCACCGTACTCAACGCATAGGCCATCACCGCCAGCTCGTACTCGGCATTGGGATAACGCGCCAAAATGCCGTTGAACACCTGCATGCCAAGCAGCATCAGGCAGGTGGTCAACGCCAGCGGCCAGTAGAAACTCCAGTAGTGTTTGTACAAACTAGCTAGCCATAGGTCAGATGGTAAAGGCGCTCAACACAGGGCGTGCCGCGCGCATCGGATTTTTGCTCAGAAAGAATTTTCAGTTCACCCTGATGGTCAAACAAGGTAGATATTTCCGCCCAGGGCACATTGAAGGGAGGGCCGGACAAGGCTGACTCATCGTACTCCATGCCCACCAGTAACATCTGGCAACCATCAGGCAACAGTTTTCTCAGATGCTCCGCATAACGCTGGCGCATTTCCTTTGGCAAGGCAATCAACGCAGCACGATCGAACACCGCCGCAACCCCATTGAGATTCACTGCAATATCAAAAAAGTCACCGCATAAAATCGTCACATTGTTCGCGCTGTAGCTGGTAAAACTGTCGCCTTTCACAACATTCGGTTGCACGCTCTGCTCGGCAAAAAATTGTTGGGCGGCAATTTCACTCAACTCAATCCCAATTACCCGATGTCCCTGAGAAGCGAGCCACAACATATCCAGTGACTTACCACACAGCGGCACTAAAACGGTCGATTTTTGCGGTAACTTCAAGTTTGCCCAATGGCTTTGTAAAAAAGCATTTACGTCATCTTGATGAAAGCCAATGCGACCCTCTTGCCAACGGTTATGCCAAAAATCAGCTTCCATAAAATTCTCTCAATACATCTGATGAACACCCTGCCCTGTAGGTCAAACTTGAGTCTGACGTGTAAGGCTAAAGCCTTACCTACAGCGCGCGAAAATATACTTACCTTTCATTCCATCTAAACAGGTACGCCGCAATGGCCAGAAATACACCACTCATCACTGCCAACACCAGAATATGGTGCGACACCGCCATAAAACCTGCGCCGTTAATCATAATATCGCGCGCGGCCTGCACCATGTGGGTTAGCGGGAAACACTGCGACACTGCCACCAGCCAGGCCGGCGCATTATCCAGCGAAAACCAGACCTCGGACAAGAGCAACATCGGGAAAGAGACAAAATTGAGCAGACCATTAGCCAACTCTTCGCTGGCGGTGCGGCTGGCAATAATAAGCGCCAGCGTAATCATCGAAAAAATGCCTAATATCGCCACCAGAATTAAGGTGAGATAGCTGCCCAACATGACAAAATTCAAAAACAAATCGCAGCCTACATACACCACGGTGGCGGTAATCATCATCACCAACAATCGTGATAATACCTGTGCTGTGAGAAATTCCAGCGGTGTAACCGGCGTCACCTGCAAACGTTTCAGTACGCCATTTTTACGGTAGCGCACAATCACAAAACCAATACCAAACAGCGCACCAAACATGGTATTCATACCTAATACACCGGGAATCACCCAGTCGACATAACGCACCTGCTGGCCCGATACCGCTTCACGTATCCAATTCTGGCTAGCTTCAACATCCACTTGTGATATCAGCAGTTTTTCAACGGCCAGACCTTTAGCCGATGTTTTATTGATCCAATATTTGCCCGGCTGATCTGCGGCCAACAGCAAATCCAACTGATGATGCTGAACACGTTGCAACGCCTGCTCAAAATCATCGTAATCAACACGTTGCACGTAGGGCTGCTTCATCAGCGGCTCTGAAATTGTTATGTCCGACGCATTCTGGTAAACACCCACTTTAAACAGCACTTGTTCTTTTCCGGAAAACGCAAAAGCTATCGCCGCCACAATGCAAATCGGCAGTAACATTGACCATAACAAGGCACCGCGATCACGATAAAACTCCTTAGTACGTGCGATAAACAACGCCCAGATAATTTGCCCATGACTGGCAAGCGATTTATTCACGTAGGCTGTGCCCCGTCAGTTTCAAAAACAGATCTTCCAAGGTTGGATTGCGCACGCGTAACGAGTGTAAATTCACCTGCTGCTGTTGCAGGTTTTGTAACGTCACTTCGACGGATCGACTCTGAATTTCAATCTGATCATGATTCTCAATCACCTGCTCCGGCCATGTCGCCATAACTGGCTCAAAGTCAACGCGGTCAAGGCTCACATAAAAATGATCAAAGTGTTGTTTAAGCAAGTCCTGCGGCGAGCCCTGAGCGATAATATCCCCACGATCAACAATCACCAGCGTATCGCAAAGAATTTCTGCTTCATCCATGTAGTGAGTGGTCAGCAACACCGTCTTGCCCTGCGCCTTAATGCGCTCAATCATATCCCACAGGTTACGCCGCGATTGCGGATCAAGCCCGGTGGTGGGCTCATCGAGAAAAACAATTTGCGGATCATTAATCAATGCCAGCGCAAACATCAGCCGTTGTTTCTGTCCGCCCGACAGTTTGGTCGCCTTCTGCGACAGCAAACTACTCAGCTCACAGATTTCGATCAACTCAGGCAGATTGGTGCGTTTGTGGTAAAGGCTATGAAAGAGTCTGAGGATTTCAGCAACCGACAGTTTGTCCATCACTGACGTGGACTGAAACTGAATGCCTGCCTCCATTTTAAACGACTGATCGCGTGGTTTACCCTGATAAAAAATTTCACCACTGGTGGGCTCAGTCAGCCCCTCAATCATTTCAATGGTAGTCGTTTTTCCCGCACCATTGGGGCCCAGCAAACCAAAACAGGTGCCGGGCTGAATTTGAAAGCTGATGTCATTGACCGCCGTCAGCTGAGCAAACTGCTTTTTAAGATGACGGACTTCGAGGATGGGGTTCATTGGGTTACTTTATCCCTGAGCCTAGCCGCATGACAACCGTAGGTCAGACTTTAGTCTGACATGTAAGGCTAAAGCCTTACCTACAAACACACATTTCAGTTTATGGCTGGTTTATCATCAAATAATTCCAGCTGCTCAGGACTGCCCTCCTCCAACAAATCAACAAAGCGCACCCCCACACCCAACAAACGCACCGGTAAATTACCCCGTTCAAAGGCGGTCGCCATTAATTCACGGAAGCGTGGGTCATCAGGTTTACGGCTCAAACACTCGACGGTGGTTGACTGGAAATCATTAAACTTCATTTTCACCAGCTGTTTGGTGATCAGGTATTGGTTATCCACCAAGCGTAGACGGGAGCGCAGTTTAATCAGCAGCTCCGGCAGCTGTTTGAGGCAGGCATCCAAGTCGGGCAAATCTTCTGGGTAGGTATGCTCGACACTCAAGGATTTACGACGTTGCGAAGGTTTCACGGGGCGAGAATCAACGCCCCGACACAGCTCATACAGGCGCCCACCAAAACGACCAAAGTGCTCAGTCAATTCAAACACTGAAAATTGACGCAATTCACCACAGGTATCAGCGCCAAATCGATGCAGCTTCTCGGCGGTGACTTTACCAACACCAAATATTTTGTTTACCGGTAGTTTCTCAACAAAGGCATCAATATCCTCTGGCAGAATAATGGTTTCACCGTCGGGTTTATTCCAGTCACTGCCCACCTTGGCGAGGAATTTATTGGGTGCCACACCTGTCGACAATGTAATGCCTAGTTCATTCCTAACCCGCTGGCGGATTTCGCGTGCCATCAGGGTGGCACTGCCGCGGCATTTATCGCTGTCAGTCACATCCAGATACGCCTCGTCCAGCGACAACGGTTCCACCAGCTCAGTGTAGTCAAAAAAGATTTCACGCATTTTGCGCGACACTTCGCGGTACTTATCGAAATTGGGTGGAAGTATGACTAAACCCGGGCATTGTCTGCGCGCATGAGCTGAGGACATGGCCGAATGAATACCATGCTCGCGCGCCTCGTAATTACAGGTCGCGATAACGCCCCGTTTGCTAGCCGGGCCACCAATCGCCAACGGCAAACTGCGTAACGACGGATCATCACGCATCTCCACCGCTGCATAAAAGCAATCGCAGTCACAGTGGATGATTTTTCGTTGTACAGCGGTCATGTTTTTGTACGAATTAGGTTGGAGCCACAACATAAGGAATTCAGTACTGACAGGCAAGCCATCATCCTAAGTCTTTCCCTTCCAGCAAATTAATCTACAACAGAGTAACTTTGCGCTAACAAATTGATAATTCAAATAATGTTAACGGAACAAGGCTGAAATAAGGTAGAATCTGCGCCCGAATTTTGAATATCGCTACCGACCTGTCGAGCCACAGTTTAGTAGTGCTAAACAGGCACATTGCCTGCTAGTACTCGTTAAAACATCTCTATGATGGCTAAAAAATCGCCAGGTACGGCAAGAAGAGCGAAGTTTGGTTATTCCAAATGAGCAACGAATAACGCAGCATGGCAATTTTTTTAGCCATAACCCAAAGGGCTGAAGCTATTTTTCTCCCCAACTACGTTGTTACTCGTTCATGTAGGCTGTGCTACACCTCACTCGCATCGCCTTGTTGGATAGAAAAAAGCAATCAGCAGTGATGTATTAAATAGCGTTAACAGGCCCTAAACATGTCCGAAGAAACAACTGAAATAACGACCACCTTTACCGATCTAGGCTTATCCAAGCCGGTTCTGGATGCATTAAAAAAGGTAGGCTACGAAACACCCTCCCCGATTCAAGCCGCAGCAATTCCTGTCCTGATGACAGGCTGCGACATCATCGGCCAAGCACAAACGGGTACCGGTAAAACCGCTGCCTTTGCATTACCAATTCTGTCCCAAATCGATGCCAAGCTGAACGAGCCGCAAGTACTGGTGCTGGCACCTACGCGCGAGCTGGCCATTCAGGTTGCAGAAGCTTTTCAAACCTACGCTTCGTGTCTGAAAAACTTCCATGTCCTGCCTGTTTACGGCGGCCAGGACATCGTTAACCAGCTCAAGCAGCTGAAACGTGGTCCACAGGTAGTGGTTGGTACGCCAGGTCGTTTACTGGATCACCTGCGCCGCAAAAGCCTGAAACTGGATCATCTGAAAGTCATGGTGCTCGATGAAGCCGACGAAATGCTGCGCATGGGTTTCATTGACGACGTTGAAACCATTTTGTCGCACACCGACGGCACACAACAAACAGCGCTGTTTTCAGCAACATTGCCCGAACCAATCCGTCGTGTATCACAGCGTTTTCTGACCGATCCAAAACACATTAAAATCGAGTCCAAAGCCACGACAGTTGATACCATCGATCAAAGCTACCTGATGGTTAGCGGCATGGGCCAAAAAATGGACGCTATCACACGTATTCTGGAAGTTGAAGATTACGATGGCATCATCATTTTTGTACGTACCCGTGGCGCCACTACTGAGCTGACCGAAAAGATTATCGCCCGTGGCCACAGCTGTGCCGCTATCAACGGCGACATGAGTCAGAGCATTCGTGAAAAAACCATTGCTCAACTGAAAAATGGAAAAATTGACATTTTAGTCGCGACTGACGTTGCCGCGCGCGGCTTGGACGTTCAGCGTATATCCCACGTAATCAACTACGACATTCCTTATGATGCCGAGACTTACGTCCACCGTATCGGCCGTACCGGTCGTGCTGGCCGTTTAGGTAAAGCGATCCTGTTTGTTGCCAACCGCGAACGCCGCATGCTGCAAACCATTGAGCGTACAACCCGTAGACCAATCGATCGCATGGTATTCCCAAGCTCCGCTGACATGGCGGCACAGCGTAAAGAGCGCTTCAAAGAGACGCTGATCGAAGCCATCGCCGAAACGCCCAAGCCGTTTTTTGATGAATTGATCACTGAACTGACGGCCGAGCTAGAGTGTGACGCACAGCAAATTGCTGCCAGCTTTGCTTACATGCTACAAAAAGAACGCCCGCTGGAAGTTGCACCGGAGCCCAAGCACAAACCTCATCAAGACAGAGATCGTGACCGAGATGGTCGCAGGGACAGCCGTGATGGCGGCCGCGATTCACGTCGTGATTCCCGTTCGGATTCGCGTCCAGGCTCTCGTCCTGATTCAAGAGACAGCCGTCCGAGCAGAGATTCAAGAGATCAAGGCGATAGCAAACCTCGCGAAAGCAAGCGCCGCGCGTCTAAAGTTGATCCCAGCATTGTTATGCAAAAATATCGCTTGGAAGTGGGCCGCGAACACCAAGTCACACCGGGTGACATCGTTGGCGCAATTGCTAACGAAGCAGACATTGATAGTGCTTACATTGGCGGTATTAACATTCAGGATGATTACAGCACCGTTGAGCTGCCCGATGGCATGCCCAAAGAAATCTTCGACCATCTGAAGAAAGTACGCGTGCGCAACCACCCTATTCGCATCAGTATCGAAGGCAAAGGCGCACCATCTGCCGAGCCAGCGTCTGAGACCAAGCCGAAACGCAAACCAAAACCTAAAAAAGACTAAAGGAAATCTTAATGTTTAATGTAAACGAATATTTTGACGGCAAAGTAACTTCCATTGGTTTCCAAACCGCAACGCTGCCAGCAACTGTTGGCGTAATGGCCATTGGCGAATACGAATTCGGCACCAGCCAGAAAGAAGTTATGACGGTTGTTAGCGGTGCTCTGATCGTTAAGCTGCCTGGCAGCGAAGACTGGAATACGTATTCTGCAGGTGAGTACTTTGTCGTTGATGCCAACGAAACTTTCTACTTGAAAGTGGAAGTTGAGACAGCTTACCTCTGTACTTACGAATAAAGAGAAGCAAGTAAGCCTTTTACCCACCTTCGCACAGCCGAAGGTGGGTTTATCATGTCACGCAAAAACCTCTTTTTAGAAACGACCTATCAGGAAAATCTTAAAAGATGAAAATCTGGATTGATGCCGATGCCTGCCCTGGCGTCATTAAAGAGATTCTCTACCGCGCCTGCGGTCGCAAACAGGTTGAATTGATTTTGGTTGCCAACCAACCGTTAAAAGTCCCACCCTCACCGTTAATTCGCACTGTTCAAGTGCCATCCGGCTTTGACGTAGCCGATAACTACATCGTACAGAATATGAGTCCCGGAGACTTGGTGATCACCGCTGATATCCCGCTAGCGGATGAAGTAATTGACGCGGAAGGTCACGCCATCAATCCACGCGGTGACTTTTATACCAAAGAAAATATCAAGCAACGCCTGACTATGCGTAATTTTATGGAAGAGCTACGCAGCACCGGCCAAGTCAGCGGCGGGCCGCCGCCACTTAATCACACCGATCGCCAAGCCTTTGCTAATGCGCTGGATCGCTTCTTGGCGAAGCATTGTAAATAACCTCTATTCGTCTTCCGGTGAAAACCGGAATAACGCTAAGCATTGCGCCTCACTATTTAATCGGTTGCACCAACACCAGCGGTGCCACCACCACAGCCCACAACTCTGTATTAGCGACATGCCATTGTGCCGCTTGCTCGTCACTCGCCGCCCCTACTTGCTCAGCAGCAACCCAGACTTCAACGGCAGCTTTATTATCCTGCGACACTTGGTAAGCCACCTCGATCAAATCCAGCTCCGGAGACACATACACCACATTGCCCGCCGCAAAATGCTTTTCCAGCTCATGCCAACCAATACGCGCCGTTTCACGATTTAGCTTAGTACGAGTTTCCTCTTCGGAATTTTCTGGCGCTCCCTTTTGTTCGTCACTCACAACAATTTCCTATCTCAGCATTTCACAGCCACAGTTTTTGTTTGTGCAAATCCAATAGCGCTGCCACCAGCTACTATCGAATCGGCTTCGGAAACAGTAATATATAGCCTTTTTTACCTGACGCAATACTTTGCAGCAGCTTACCCTATCGGAGAATTCAATGAGCGAACAAGAACAAGCCAGCGCCACTCCAGGCATGGACCCTAACAGCCTGTACCGTGAAGAAATGTATACTGATCGCCGCATCGGTAGTATTCACATGCTGACCCCTGTGCTAGCAAGCGGTGAAGATGATACCAGCCGTAGCAAAATCTACCTGGGCGAAACACAAATGCGTACGGCTGCTGGCCCACTACCGATCAACTTTGAAATCGAAGCCAACACCATCGGTGAAGCCGCCGAGAAATTTACTGAGCTTGCGCAAGATGCCGCAGAAAAGACTATTAAACAGATTGAAGAAATGCAGCGCGAGCAGGCTAACAAAATTGTGATTCCAGGCGAAGAAGGTATGGGCGGCATGGGCGGTATGCCAGGCATGCCTGGAGCCGGCAAAATCCAACTGACATAGTAACGTTTAAGCTTAATTGCGTTAGATCAAACAGCACTTAGAATTTCCAGTTCAGGTGCTGTTTTTTTTGAAACTTTATTATAAGATTATTGGCGCCTGCGCGATCAAGGTGTTCAGAATTTGCCCTTCAGCAGTCCTGGTTTACCTATAAATCTTCGCAGCGTTTTAATTTTGATCTAATTTTTTGAGGTTTTTTTCATGGCTACAGGTACTGTTAAATGGTTTAACGAAACCAAAGGTTTTGGTTTCATCGCTCCAGAAGACGGCAGCAAAGACGTTTTTGTTCACTACTCAGCGATCCAAACAGAAGGTTTCAGAACACTCCAGGAAGGACAACAGGTTAACTTTGAAACCGAACAGGGCCCTAAAGGACCTCAAGCCACTCAGGTTACCGTTGCCTAAGTAGAGTTTCACAAGAAACCCCGCCATTAGCGGGGTTTCTTTATTGTACGATTAGCTCCTTGGTAATCGAGACAAACAGCTGCTCCTGCGCAGACGCTTTTGTTCGGTCTGAATTAAACGTTCCAGCAGCTTATTAAAAAGCATTTTCGTGGCCGTCAGTGCAAGGCAAAATCTGGCGAAAAAGCGCAGTTTATAAGTTATAAATGCGCAGGGCCTGCCCCGCTTTATCGGGTATTTTGAGCCGAATTTTAACGCCGCAATGTCAACGCAGGTAGCTTTTCAAGATGCTGCCTAGTCTTCATCAAAAACGTGTATTGAATAACCTTTCTCCAACGCCTCTTTCAAACCACTGTGCGCAGCCACTACCTTTTTGTCCGCTAACGCTTTGGCAGCAATCTTTTTGTGCTTTTCAATTTTCACCTGATGAAAACCCGCGCGCAATAGCTGCAAGGTGCAGAGCTTTTCAGCACCCTCCTGTTTAGGCGCATTAATATAAACGATAAAAGGCACCACCTGCCCCTGCGCGATCCCGTCCGTAGCTTCTTTGGCAACGGCATTTACTGAAAAAACATACATCTCAATGATCTCTTAGAAAGTTAAACCGCTACGATGACGCGCAAGGCATCCAATTTTAATTGCGCCGTTTGCAGGTACTGCGCAAGACTTTCTGTTTCCTGGCGCAGCAAATCAATTTCCTGCTGGCGAATATTAGGATTCACCTTCGATAACGCCTCAAGACGCTGTAACTCGTTCGACTGTTGGCTGCGCATTTTCTCAAGCGCGTCATCAATCAGCCCTTGCTGCTGATCAGCAACACTGGCTTCGGCATGTTTAATCATCGGCATTAGCTCGGTTTGAGCATGACGAACCAGCTCACGCGCAGTGCCCTTGGGAACCCGTTTAATCAGTTGATTGAGCTTGTCGTGCCCTAGCACTTTACCCAACTGAGAACCCTTTTGATCCGTTAATGTGCGTACCGTGGTACAGGGCAAATAGCGAAATAACTGCAACGCAGCAGGACCAGCACACTGCATCACAAACACCGCCTCGAGCAATATCGTGCCGGGTTTGATTGGCCCCAGTTTAATGGTGGCTACCGAGGTATTACCAAACTGCTCACTAATCACCATGTCCATGGCACCCGTCACCATGGGATGTTCCCAGCTTAAAAACTGTACATCCTCGCGCGACAAGGCGAACTCACGTTGGAACGTTGCCGTTACACCACCCTCAGGCAAACCTGGGAAGTGCGCCGTATGCATATGATCGCCCGGCTGCAAGACCACACTGTGCGCGCTGTGACGTTCCTGCTCAACACCATAGAGATCAAACACACGCTCCATGTAATGACTTAACTCGTAACTGCGCTCCTGCACGACAATCTGTTCAATTAACTCAGCGGCCGCGGTTTGATCACAGGAATTTAATTCCAGCAAACGATCACGTCCCTTCTGCATACGTTGTTCCGTTTCCAAGCGCAGAACCAGCGTATCGCTGACCAGATTTTCAATCAGGGTGGCGTTATTCGATTGCTGCAACGCAAATGCCAACTGTTCACTGAAGGTATCGCTGATTAACTGACCGGCAGCACAGGCAGCCTTGAAGCTATTTAATCCTTCATCGAACCACTGCAGTAACACTGCCTGCGCGCTGTCTTCATAATACGGCACATGAATTTGCACAGTATGACGCTGACCAATACGGTCAAGACGGCCTATACGCTGCTCCAGCAAATCGGGATTAAGGGGTAAATCAAATAACACCAAATGGTGAGCAAACTGGAAATTACGGCCTTCACTGCCAATTTCTGAACAAATCAGAATTTGAGCGCCCTCTTCATCATCGGCAAAATAAGCCGCCGAGCGATCACGAGTAATCAAATCCATTTCTTCGTGGAAAACCGATGCGGTGATACCACGATTGCGTCGCAAATAGGTTTCCAACGCAATTGCCGTGCTGGCATGTGCGCAAATCAACAACACCTTGTCTTCACGATGCTCCTGCAACCAATCGGCCAACCAATCAACACGCGTATCATGCTGTAACCAGGCATCACCGCCATCCTCAGACAACACTCGCTCGGGGGTTATCAGCTTCTCCAGCGACGCGTCTTCAGCCAGCTCCGCATAAAACTCAGGCGCGGGTAACGGATGAATATTCAGCTGACGCTCGGGGAAACCCGGTACGGCACTGCGGGTATTACGGAATAACACTCGACCAGTACCGTGTTGATCCAGCAGGTCACGAATAATTTGGTCTACAGCTTCACTAACCTGCTCGGCAGAATCACCGGCCAGCGCTACTTTGAGCGCATCAACATTGTCAGTACTCACGTATTCCGGCAGTGCCACAAACAGCTCATCATCAGCGGTAACATTGACACTCGCTTCATTCAAGGCCAGCAGTTTTTCAACCAAGTTATTCACTGGTTGATAGTTGGCTTCTTCATCGCGGAATTTTTGCAGGTCGTGATAACGATCAGGATCCAGCAATCGCAGTCGTGCAAAATGGCTTTCCAAGCCTAATTGTTCCGGCGTTGCAGTTAGCAGCAACAGACCTGATGCCACGTTGGCCAATGTTTCAATACACTGATATTCAGCACTGACTTTTTGTTCGCTCCACTGTAAGTGGTGTGCTTCATCCACCAGCAATAAATCCCAGCCCGCCGCCTCTGCTTGCGCCTGTCGTTTAGCGTTATTGGTCAAAAAAGATAACGAACACAACACCAGCTGTGCTGACTCAAAGGGATTTTCATCATGCTCGCTAAGTTCATCAGTCAGCAGCGTCAGCTCATCATCCCAATCCGGCTCGATTTGAGTGTCGGCCAACGCCAGACAACGTGCCTCATCGAGAATGGTGAAATGCAGATTAAAACGACGCAGCATCTCCACCAGCCACTGGTGTACCAAACTATCGGGCACGACAACCAACGCACGACGGGCGCGACCGCTGACCAATTGCTGGTGCAAAATTAGACCGGCTTCAATGGTTTTACCCAAGCCCACTTCATCGGCCAGCAAAACACGTGGCGCATGGCGTTTGCCTGTTTCATTAGCGATATAAAGCTGGTGCGGTAATAACTGCACACGCGCGCCGAGCAGTCCATTGACCGTCGACAACTGATGTTCACGCAAATGAGATAGCGTTTCGTAGCGCAGATTAAAACGCTGCAGGTTATCCAGCTGTCCGGCAAACATGCGCGCCTGTGGTGTGCTGAACTGTACGAAACTGTCGAGTTCCAGCTCTGGCAACGTCACCAGCTGCTCGTCTTCGTCATAACCACGATACAGCAGGCAGCCACGGTTTTCGAACACCTCGGTGACCTTGAAACGTAAGCCGTCCATACTGGTGACGAAATCACCAACCTGATAGGTCACTCGTGAAATTGGTGCGTTATCCATCGCATAGGTGCGCTGCTCAGCAGCGGCAGGAAAACTTAAAGTGACTCGCCGATTGGCTATCTCCAGCACAATGCCCAGCCCTAAACTGGCTTCGGTGTCACTGATCCAACGTTGTCCCGCTACAAAGGATGTTTTTACCACAAATTTCCCCGCTTTTTATTATTCGTTCTATAGACGCGAATGATACGGTAAACTGCCCGCTCTTTGCTATCAAAACACCCAAAGCAAGCCTCTTTAACTCACTCAAAACGAGCCCTTTTATGGCCCTGAGCGCAACAGTTTTCAAAGCTGAACTAAATATTGCCAATATGGACACGCATTACTATCAAACCCATAACCTGGTGCTGGCACGTCACCCCTCCGAAACCGACGAACGCATGATGATTCGATTGCTGACGTTTGCACTAAATGCTAACGAAGAACTGCAATTTACGAAGGGGTTGAGCGCTGATGATGAGCCAGAGCTTTGGCAAAAGAGCCTAAGCGACGAAATAGAAGTATGGATTGAATTAGGCCAACCGGACGAGAAACGCATCCGCAAAGCCTGCGGACGGGCCAAACAGGTCATCGTTTATTGCTACGGCGGACGCGGTGCGGAAATCTGGTGGGAACAAAATGCCAAGCACCTGAACCGTTTCAACAACCTGCGCATTATTAACCTGCCCAAAGAAGCCACCGAAGTCATCGCCAGCATGTCACAACGCACCATGCAGTTGAATGTCAGCATGCAGGATGGCGAAGTTTCGATCAGTGATAACGAACAGAGTGTCGATATCATTCCGCAGACGATGTTTCCTCTTTAGCGTCTCGCAGGTTGTTGAAAATCGTCTTCGAGGCAGGGGGATACAAGGAAAAATCAGACGAAAAAGCGCAGTTTATAGATCATAAATGAGCATTTTGAGTCTGATTTTACCAACAGTAGGCGCTCTTATGCGACGCCATAGCGCCCACGCAGATAATAGATGTTCTACTGCCTGCTAACTGCCAAACACCTTACGTAACAGTTCAGTGGTGCGCTTAACCGGATCCTTACGAATCGCCGCCTCTTCCTGAGCTAGATAATAAAAAATGCCATCCATACCCTTTGCCAGGGTATGGTCCGTAAGGTCAGCCTTCACATCCGGTACAAAAGGAATATTTTGATAACGCCCCATGGCGCTGTCATAGGCTTTCACCGCACCCACTTCTGATAAACTTTTGTCGATAATCGGACGCAGGGTATCAGTCAGCGGGGCATTCATTTTCTCACGTAGATATTGCGTCGCAGCATCATCTGGGCCGTTATAGATACGCTTAGCATCTTCAAAACTCATTTCTTTGATGGCATCCCAGAATAATTGCTTGGCCTGTGGCGTCGCCTGCTCTGCTGCACGGTTCAAGCGTGTTTCAAGATCATCCATCATGCCGCCCATACCCACTTTATCCAGCCAGCCTTTTACGGTCTGCAATTGCGAAGGTAGTGGGATATGAATGGCCTGATCCGCATTAAAGCCATCTGTCTGGCCCAGTTGTGAAACCACCCTTTCAGTCCCAACTTTTAACGCTTCTTTGAGACCATCGACCATATCCGCACGACTCAAAACGGTATTTTCCGTCGCAGACTCTTTTTTTCCACCTAACAGGGAATCGAGCACGCCTTGGCCCATATCAAGCCAGGATTTATCACCAGCAGAAGCCTCATAGGACACACCGCTAACCGCTAACAACACCGTTAATGAAAGGGCTGGGAGACGTTTTGACATAATACACATCCTTAATTTTGGCCCGTAAATAGAACATATAAGGGCAAGATGGGACCAGTATACGCCTCTTGCTCACACCTTAAAATCGACCTTGAAATTAGCAGTAAAGCCCGCACTAATAAAACAAGCCTTGCCAATAAAGTACTCTGGTGAGTAAACTTTCCCGACTTTAAATGACCCGATATAAGGTCAAGTCGTTGTACAGGTACTCAATTTTATGAAAATCCGTGTTGTTCTTTCCCTGTTGCTAACAGGTATTTTTTCTACCACCGCACTAGCTGGCCTCGAGCCACCCGAAGGTGAGAAGCTGATTACCTATCAACCCGACCCTGAAGTTTGGGAAGTTTCCAACAAAGACCTTATCAACTCCAAGCGCCTGGTTTGGTTCAACAAAGAAATGCGCGCAAAGAACAGAACATACGACGATTTCTACGAACTCAATGTGTTCAACAAGCCTGAAAAGAATTTGGCTGAATTACGTGAGTGGAGCGACAAAAAGGGCAAACTCAAATGCGGTAAATTTGAATCTATCGACCTAGCCCATAATCCAGAAGGCTCCTACCCCTCCATTTTCTGGCGCACCACCTGTATAAAAAGCAATGCCCCAGCCGCTCAACTCATTACCAAACTAATCGAAGGCGAACGTCACCTATATCAGGTTCAGAAAGCCTGGGTTGGTAACGTTGATCAAGCGGATGTCGATCTCTGGCTAAAACGTGTCGAAGAGGCCTTTGTTTGTAACCAGAATAACGAAACCGAGCCATGCCCTGTTGAAGCTTCAGATACGGAAACAGACACCGAGCAGAATAAATTGCAAGCAGCCACTGAAACAACCAGTACGACTGAAAGTAGCAATTAATAATAACGATTACTGGCCCTGTATCGATTAACAACGAACACAGGGCCACCTCTCCTCGACTACCCCCTTTCGGCTACAGCTCATGTTTTCACAGGTCATTATTATTGGTGCAGGCGCAGCTGGCCTGATGTGCGCTATTTCCGCAGCCGAACAAGGCAAGCAAGTTACCGTTCTCGATCACGCTAACAAAGCCGGTAAAAAGATTCTCATCAGTGGCGGCGGCCGTTGCAACTTCACCAACCTTTACACTGAACCTGCTAATTATCTGAGCGGCAACCCACACTTTTGTAAATCTGCGCTCAAGCGCTACACACAGTGGGATTTTATCGCCGAAGTGGATAACGCTGGTTTACCGTGGACGGAAAAAAAGCTCGGCCAACTGTTCAGCGACAACAAAAGCGAAGCCATCCTCCACATGCTACTGGAGCGCTGCGCCAATCTAGGCGTTGAAATAAAGCTTAACTGCAGCATCCAAAGCATCGAGAAAAACGACGCCGGCGAGTTTACAATCAGCAGTCCAGTGGAAGACTTCAAAAGCAGCGCACTCGTCATCGCCACCGGCGCGATGTCATTCCCCACGATGGGTGCCAGTAATTTTGGTTTACGCATTGCTCAGCAATTTGGTTTAAACATTACCGCCACTAGCCCCGCGCTGGTTCCCTTCACCTTTGATGGCCCCGAGAAAACCCGCTTTGATGGCTTAGCTGGCGTGAGTATAGAAACCCGTATTGAGTGTAACGATACATCCTTTCACGAAAACATTCTGTTCACTCACAAAGGCTTAAGTGGTCCGGCGGTCTTACAGATTTCATCCTATTGGAAACCCGGTAACAGCATCACCGTTTGCTGCCTGCCCAATATCGACCTATTTGATGAATTGAAGAAGCACCAGCAAACGTCACCCAATAAACAACTGCAAACCATCCTGCAGCAATATTTTCCTCAGCACGTAGTCAACAGCTTCTGCCAGCAAACTGACACGCAAAGACCGCTGCAAACCTACAAACACAGCGAACTTGAAGACATCGCCAAGCTTTTCCAAAACTGGCAATTTATCCCTAGCGGCACCGAAGGCTACAAAAAAGCCGAAGTAACCTTAGGCGGTGTTGATACCGATGAAATCAGTTCAAAAACCTTTGAAGCAAAGAATGTGAAGGGGCTGTATTTTATCGGCGAAGTGCTCGATGTTACTGGTCACCTCGGCGGCTTCAATTTCCAATGGGCGTGGGCCAGCGGCTGGTGTTGCGGTCGAGCTTTGTAATGTCTAGTTACATTTAAATTTCAGACAATTACATTAAATTTCAGACAATCTCAGATTGTCTGAAATTTGCTCATTGAACTAGCGGCTTATTACGCATCTGTATTTATTGAAGAAATGACCTATCAAAATCACCATTTTTAGCCTGTAGGCTTGGGATGACCTCATAGGTCATTGCCACATCACTAGCCTTGGCGATCATTTCAGCATATTCCTGTTTAGCTTTAACAGTAGGGTGCTCAATCATGTTTTCGCCTTTAACTTCTATCATCACCAGCGAGCCATCTTTCTTACGAATTAAGAAGTCAGGGTAATAGCTTCGAACACGATGAGTATCAGGATCTACGTACTGAATAAAAAATTCTGATTGGCCATGAGTTAACATACCTGTAAACCAAATCTTATCGACTTTATCTGCTTGGAGTACATGCCAGAAGAAATCTCGTTCTGGCTTTGAGTCAAAGCAGTAATTATCCAAGTGGAAAGAGTTATCTAGATACTTCTTAACACGCTCTTCTTCGACCCCGACAACCATTTCCTTCTCAGCTGTCATCTCATAGTATCCAGGCGATACTGGCGGCTCTTTAACCAGAGCCACTTCGTATTCTTCGTCTTCCTGATCTGTTTCTATGTCATATAGCAACGCGAATAAGCGGGGAATGACATGATCATAAAGCGCTTCATTAAATTGATTTGCCAGCTTTAAAACCCCATCAAATCCTTCTTGGGTTGACCTCAATATCTTGTCGATTTGCAGGCAAGGTTTGTTGAGGTATCTGGCTATCTCAGCAGTAAGGTTGTACTCCGTGAATTCAAACTATGAAAATCTCAGCTCTCCGAACTTCTCTTTCACGTCTGATACATGGATAGAAAACTCAGGGTAATTGGCTAGCAGAGTATTAATTTGAATAGTCAGCGAGCGAAGTGGTACCAACCAGACGTCAGGAACACAGAAGCTGAAGCCTTGACCATAAATTGAAGGGTAATCGCTGATTAGTTTGTTGTATGGAGATGTCGTTTTCGTTTCTGATTGAAAGTTCGTATTCATCATTTTCTTTTACACTTGATTAGTAATTTCACGGTTATAGCTAACCATAAAAACAATCAAATGCAAAGAAGACATTTCAACCTAAGCCATTGTATTTATTATATATTTTATTATATCAGCCCAGGTTTATTACTCTTTAAAAAGACAAAAAGACCAATTCTTTAGCAAGATATGTGCTGACTCAGAATTGTTTTTAAATTGTCTCAATTTTTAATGTAATTTCAGGCTAGAAATAGATACCACCTTTCAGGTGTTAGAGAGGAGCTTTGTCTCAGTTTTTAATGTCAGGGGACAGTAATTGTCCGATTACATTTAAATTTTAGACAATTACATTAAATTTCAGACAATATTCAATTGTCTGAAATTTGTTAGCTGATCAAAAAATGATAACCTGCCTAATTCTGTCGGCCCTCATGGCATAAGCCGAGAAGTCCAAGTAACAGCCTCTAGCCAGTAGTTACTTTTCCGCCGAGGCGTTGAGCAAATTCTTTATCAACATGCCCCACAGCCAAAGCTGCTTGAGACCATAATTCCGAGAACTCTTCCTCTTGTTATCTGCTAACTGACTCGCCCTTATTTAGTTGACCACTACAGCTATTCAAATCAATATGTCTCAGACAAAATCTTTTTCTTCTCACTCTCGAACTCTACCTGCGTTAAGACACCGTCATCTAATAGAGCTTTTATTTTCAATAAGCGGTCATATTTGTCTGTAATCAGCGATGATTTTTTATCAGTAGCCGAAGGAGCACGTTGTACAGCACCTGGAGAAGCATTAAGCTGAGTCCGCTCATAATCCACACACACAAAGGTTAGTTCTATTCTGGGAAAGTTCTCCCAAATATAGGGTGGCACCGATGTACGCTCGGACACAGCAAGCATTTGCTTATCTCGTCCGATTTTATAGCAAGACTCTTCAGCTTTTCTTGTAGCAAATTGGCGGAGTTCGGAAAGATCACCGTAACCCGTTAATGCCTGCTTAACCACCTTTAGTCTCGCACCTTCGATTTTGTCATCGGCGGTAAAAAAATCTATTTGTTTATATTTGTTATCTTTAAAGCCTGACTCCTCGCCGCTTCCCTTTTCCGAGGGAGGCATAGCCGAACAACCACTCAAAATTAATACGGAAGGAACTATTATTTTCTGTAAAATATTCATATGCACCTCTACTTGGCAAGCCCCTAACATTCGTTCGAGCACTGCACGAATCGTGCTCTACTTTTTGACGGTAATTAGACCAAAATACTACGCAGTCATTTATTGATCATCCTTACGCTTTTTCTTTTTCTTTTTCTTCTTAGATTTTTTCTCTTCAGGCGCTTTAATCATCGCGCAAAAGGCTTTTTCTTCACTTAAAGATAATGGGATTTTATCTGCAGTATTTGGCAGCTTAGTCGCACAGCGAAATGTACCCGCTGTCGTGACGATGGTAGAAAGTAAGCCATTGCTGTACGGACCAAATGTACTGGTCGTAATATGTAAAATTCTGTGCTGATACTCATTTAAAATATCAGCTTCGATTCGATCAGTTTCAATCCAAGTTGCTTCGCCAAAAGCACTACTCGTTATTAGGCTTAAAAAAATACAACATACTGATTTTTTCAATGTTTTTAACCTCTTGTGAAAGTGTATTCTCGGAGGTTCTCCGCTTTATGTTCTTACCCTTTGGGCACGCCATGAGGGAACAACAAAATCTTAAAAAACCCCCGGATCAGCTAAGACAAATTAGATTAGCTGTCCGAGGTAATGGGGCAATGGTTACTCCAGACCTTAGGGAAGCCAAGAGTAACCAGTAATTTGATGATCCGATCACCAATGATCACATCAGCCCGAGGAGGAGCAAAATGTAATCAGAAAGCCAGTGACTTTCTCACCAATGATCACTCTCAGCCGATGGGGCAAACTAAGAGCAACCAATCCAAGGGCGATTCAATCGCCGATTATTTAAAAGAAGAAGATAGCGCCAATGCTGATAATATCGTTATCAACCTCACCACCCGCTTTATTTTCCGCGCTCATCTGGGAATACTCACCAGTCAACGTGATACCTGAAGCCAGGCTGTGGTAGATACCAGCAGTAATTTTGCTTTTCTCTTCCATAGCCGTACCAGCGTCGGCGGCTGATGTGTCCACATTAGTTACACCATAATTAAGGCCATAACGTGTGCTGCCTGCGGTATACATAGCTTGTACATAATAACCATCCGTATCACGTTCCTGACCCATCGGGTCAACTGCATCGATCAAGAATCCAGTATGACCCACGCCATCGGCAGCATGATAAGTGGCTGTTAATGCCAAATCGCCGAAATTAACTTGACCTGTTACATCGTAAGCAATGGCTCGATAATCTGCTGAGACAGCGCCGACAGTAGCGTCTACATCCTGGCTAAAGAAACTGCTGGAAATAAAGCCATTACTAAAGTTAAAACGTAACCGTCCTTGCAAGCCAGGAGATTCCGATCCTGTTTCAGCCGCTGCAAGAGTGCCACTGTTAAACGAGAAGCTAGAAAGGTTCAGTGGTTGAAAAATACCAATTTGAGCTACCCAGCTATCGCTGGTTGGTAATGTCCAGGTCGCTTGAGTAATCCGGTCCAGGAAAATATAACCTGTACCAGCAGCACCCAGCTGCGTGTTAACCGGGTTATTGACCAAGAATCCACCCCCAGTGCTAAACACTGACATATCCTGGAAAGTAGAGTCATAGGCAAACAGCCCCCAGTTACGACCCAGGAGCACAGACCCCATATCATCATTGCCAACGGTCATCCATGTACGGAAACCTTCACCATCACCCGCCGCATTAAAGGCCTCATTGGTATCGAGACCTCGGTCAAGTGCTGTATGTACTGAAATGTCATACCCATTACGCTGAGTTGCCAAGGCAAACTCAAAAGATGTAGGTAAATAACCGTTAGAAATTGCACTAGGATCCTGTGAACCGGCACACATGAAAGCACCAGCTACAGTTGCACCACCACTATCACAACTGGCGTGAATATAATTCGTATTGATATTGCCATGGACTGAGAACGTCCACCCGTCATTTTCAATGTCAAAGGCATTAGCTGACATTGAACCTGCCGCACATAACGCCGCTATCGACAATGTACTAAATTTTTTCTGCATTACGTTCTTCATAATTTCCCGCTCCAATTTCACTCTAGGTTAAAAATTGTTTTGCTATATTTAGCTTTGCTACTGCTCTCCTTCCCCCACAAATAAGCGACTTATCAGCACACCATCCATGACTAGCCATTTACCTCAACTCGCTCAAATCTTGTTTCAACAAGACGCACCTCTCCCCTGACGCCGTTTAAATCGCCATTTAATTCCTGGGTTCATCGGTGTTTTTCGGACTCAACCTGTCGTAAATACAGGCTTTACTTCATCCGAGATTTAGCTTGTTGAACTCACATACGTCTTCCTCTATCATCTTCTGCAAGCATTGCTGTGCATGGCTTTTCGGTCAGGCATCAACAAAACTACTTTCAAATCATTTCCTTAGGACGAACCTCACCCCTGACATCTTGCTCACGTCATTTTTCCGAAGTATTTCTTCGCAGGGTTTTGAACAAGGCCTGCTAACGAACGCAGTCACTCATTCCTCAATTAAAAAAGATTTGTCCTAAAGCTCACTCCTCTCGTTCGATTTAACATTTGTACTCATTTGGCCTCTATTTATAGGACAAATCGAATTAGCCATATTTCGTCATCAAATCTGCGACACGCTTCAGGAAGATTGCATGCTCGCAGGCTTCCTCCGATGAATAGGTTCCATCAAGAATGTCAACGGGCTCGCCACGGACTCCGGAAGCGATACCGACCCGGTAATCCTCAAACATTCGGACGCAGACACTCACGTATTTACCTTCCATAGGGTGACGACGCATTTTATCGAGGACCAACCTCAGATCTTTACTATGCTCTACAAACGTTTGGCCATTTTTAGGTGCCTTACCAACAGGATTAGCCTTATGCTCGGAAATCAGACGACGACGTGATTCGTCATCAAAAAGCAGAGGCATTACATAAGTACGGGTGATGTAATCATCTGTTCCTTCGTACCCTTCGTTGGCTTGTACGCCCTTTTGATTATCTAACATCTTTTATTCCTCACAATTTCTCATATTTAGTACAACAAACAGCCTTAATTAGTGATTACGACATGGCGTCGATTCACCGCGCTCTTCTTTAATGCGTTCAGCTTCTTGCTGTGCCTGCTCAGGTGAGTCGTAAGTCTTATCTTCAAACAAGATAATCGGTTTAACGCGGTCAGCATTAAGCTGTCCCACGCACCACGTCTTACCTTCTTGAATACAAACAACTACGTAAGCACCAGGTATTGGGCCATAATTGCTGTTATTCAGTTTGAACAAACACTTCGCCACATCGATGACCTTTTCCTCATCAAGTGAATCTATTACCTGTTTTTCCAAATCATTTGGTGGCGTCAAGCTAGCACCAAGTTCTGATTTACCTGTTGGCGGATCAATCATTGTCGGATGTTGATTAATAGTCATATCAGTTTCCTCACGTGACCTTACAATTAAGGTAAGTCGCCTTCTTTCAGGAAGCCACGAATCGCATTCTCGGTAATACGCGACACATTGTTGTTGTATTTATTGTGGGAAAGGCTACCGCACCATGACAATGATCCCGGCGCAAAGGTGGCCCCGCCGTTCGGCGTTTTGTAATAAACCATGTCCGCACGAACCATTGGGTTTTCAGTACCACCACCGTGATAACCACGAACCGAGAAATGAATCTCTTCATTCACCTGCAGCATCAGATTAGTGTGAGCTTCAGAGTGCGCTAATAAATACGCATCATGTGGTGTACCAAATTCCAGGTCATAACGATCCAGCTCAAGACCAGCAGCACCACCGCCAACCAAACCGAAGTCACCGATTCTTTCGCCATTACCCACACCGTCCATAATCCATTGGGTTTCAGGCAGTTCACTGTCCTTATCACGCACATAGTAGGAAGATACGTCAAAGCCATAAGCTGTGAATGTCAGACCACACAGCTTGCTTGGGATACGGCCACGTGCACGCCACATACCGCCAAACTTACCATCAAAGGCGTTGTTGTATTCACCAGGGTTGGCCGTCCAGGCACGTGTACCCGCCTCACCTTTGCGGACCTCAATGACGTTAGAATTGTCAGGGTGGTACTGGCTAATCCAATAGAAGCCATTTGCACCCAGGTAAATCCAACGTCCGCCTTCCTGTTGATACCTTTCGTAGGCAGAGAACATATTTTCAGACGTGTATTCAGGGTGGCTACCTGTCAATACACAACGGTATTTATTCAGCAGCGCAACGCCTTCACGATCCAGATCTTCATCCGTATGGACATCAAAATCTAAGCCTTTCTCTTCCAGCCAATCGACCAGGTGTAAATCACCATTCAATTGCCAAAGGGATGGCGACAACCAGTGACGATACTTAGGTCGCATATTTAGGATTGGACGCAGACGCGAGGAATAACAAACACCACTACCGTCAGAGTGTAGTGAATAAGTGGACTGGCCATACTCCCGGTGTTCGTTCAGATATAAATCCGAAGGTGTCATGACAGGGACTTTACCTGCTAATAACTCGGCAACAACACAGTTAGTCGCCAGGTTATCGTTGGAGTAAGCCATGTAACTGTTGGTGGGCAGAATGAAACACAGTTTTGAATTGGTTGTTCCGCGCGGTGGACGAATCACAAAGGGGATGTAATCTTCCGTTTCAGGCGAGTCAACGCCACCGATACGCAAACGTGCCGCGTAAACGCCACTCTTAAGTCCTTCAGGGATTTTTAACTCAAAATCCACATCCCAACGGGCATCATCAAGGTCAGTATCGTGGAAATGAATCGCACCGTATTCTTCAGGTTTGTGGTGATAAACGATTTCGTCGCCGGTCCAGTTATAGCCAGTCATACCACGGCATGGTAGGTTTACGATAAAGCCATGCAAGCGGTTGGTCGACAGATCAAGAATCTGTGAACTGGCAATATTTTTAGTAATGTTTGCGTGGAAATCCCAGGCACCAACTACATCGTTACGTACATCGGGGTTACAGTATTTGTAACCGCGAGCCAGTGCTTCGATTTCGGCTTTGGATAAAGCACGTCGTGACAAACGAGGACGGTCAATTTTACCGTTATAGGTGCCACGTGTTTGCTGAGGCAGCTCAATCGGCTCTACAGCTTCTTTAAAGTGCCCGCCAAAAATGGTTCGACCTGATTTTTCTTCCCAAGTACTTGCCGCCATCAGGAAAGGTGTATCGTCAACACCAGGACGCATGCTGTTAACAGTCTCAACAATGGCCGTTGTTTCTTCAGCAGGGTTCAGGATTCCCTGACCCAGGCCACCGTTAGTCGGTGTTACACAGGGCTCTTGATACAGTGTCACTTTACCCGTACGGGCGTCATAGCTAACCGCAGCCAAGTACCAAACCTTACGCAATAATTTCTTATCACTGGAAATTTTCATCACCTGACCAGAACCATCACCAATGCGAACCTGCAGGCAACCGTTCTTGTCAACGAACATTCCATATCCGTTTTGAGTCTGCTCATTCCACTTACCCATAATAGCCTGACGGCCTTTATCAGGAGCACCTGGCAGCGTCGGAAAGATGTAACATTGCATGGTGAAGCTTTCGAGATTAAAGCGCTCATCCTGCGGAACAATGATGTAACCACCACCGTGGATTTTTTGATTTCGCCCTGGGTAATTTTTATTACAGGACGCTGCAATCTCCTCTTCTTTATAGCCAGGACCTTCCGGGTTAGTGTCACCGTGGATTAAACGGACAAGCTGAGCCTCATAGACTTCGTTTTCCTCAGCATTAATATAGAACTTGATGTCGTCCCCGGGACAAACAGAATATTTATCGCTATAACCAGTAATTCTTAACATGTTATTTCCTCAAACTTTTTAAAAAAATTGGAACTACAACTTCACATTTGTTTAATTGTTAGCAACTCTTTCAATTTCCCTTTCCGGGACAGTGGACATGCGCATCTTGTTGGCCAAAAACCAAATCATCAGTACCCCAAGCGCCCACCAAATAATTTGCCATGCCCAGAGGGACGGCATTCCAAAGACCCAAGCGTCATAACCTGCGTTTGGCTCACCAAACAAAATATTGCCTAACAATGAGCCCGGGCCAATAGCGAAGAACATCCAGATCATCACCATCACACCAGCCACCGGCTTCGACCAACGGTCACGTACCGCCGTAGCCGTGTAGTCATGAATAAACTCATGGAAGCTATCGCGACGTTTATGGTCTTCGGCATCCTGACGTGAGGTAGCCGAAACAATCAGGCAGATGACAATATTAAAAAACATCCCCCAACCCGCTGAATGAATGGTCCATGGCCAGGTTCCCCATGGCAGCGAACCGCCGGTGAGCTTTTGACCCAAAGGTTCCGTCAGCACCACCGCAATCAAACCAACAACTAAACCAGCTGTTGCACCGCGTCGAGTGATGAATGAGAACCAGGTTACCCCTAGCAGCGAAGGCCACAGCTGGAATGCACAGGCAATGGCCAAACCACCCAGCAGCATGGTTGCTTCCATTGAGAACGAAGCCAGTAACATCGCGGCAAGGAAAACTAGCCCGGTGCATAAACGAGCAACCAGAATTTGTTTTTTGCAGTCCGCTTCAGGCTCCAGATAATGCACAAAGATATCGCGGGTTATGATGCTTCCCGTCGTCGACATAAAAGCAGAACCTGTCGCTTGTAATGCTGCTATGGCACACACAGCTAGAAAGCCCACCAACCAGGGCAAGTTGTTGCCGATTAGCATGATGTAATGGGCGACCAGTTCACCTTGCTGACTGTTTGATAATTCAGGCAGCAAACCGGCAATAGCCATGCCGGCTTCATTCACATCCGCGTTGGCGCCTAATAAATTGGCACCCGCACCCATGAACACAGCAAACACAAACATCAGAACGCCAACACAGGCTGCCGCCCCCCAAATGTGATGAATAGCAAAACCACGCGGTGAACGGCTGGAAAAACCAATCATCGTGAATGATGGTGACGCCTGAATACCCATGACCGACATCATGAACGTAAGAATCATAAGGGAGGTCCAAGGACCACCTGTTGGTGTTTCAACACCCAAGCCACTGGTCCACTGAACCACGCCTGGAACAGCAAAGTAGCCGGGGAAATCACCGCCGCCTAAACCACTTGTGCCACCCAAGTGACTGGTCAGATTTTGGGCCATATTCGCCAGGCCAATATTCAAAGAATCAAAGCCACCGACCAGCTCGAGGGCAAACAGTCCTAATAAGAGCATGCCCAGAACAAACAACACGCATTGCACAACAGCCACTTTCGCGACCGCTTGCATGCCACCCATCACACAATAAAGCAGCACCAGTCCAGACAGCCCCCACATGGCGACCGTACGAGATACTTCACCATTGGTTAATTCGCTGATCAGAAAACCGGACGCGCCAAAGAGAATGGCAACAAAGGGAATACCGAATAACAGTGCGATGCCGACGGTAATGAGTCGCAAGGTATTACCCTTGTAATAATCCGACAGCATTTCACCGGAGGTCATATAGCCAAAGCGTCGACCCAACATCCATTGGCGTTTAAGCAATATCACGCCACCCAGAGCGACTGCCACGGCGTAAAAGGACGCGTTAGTAAATTGAAAACCATCCCGAAAAACGAGCCCGGGATGGCCCATAAAGGTCCAGCCCGCAAAGGAAATCCCTGTGGCTGCGAGTGCAAAAACCCATGGCGACAAGCTTCCTCCAGCAATAAAGTAATCGCTGGATGTTTCCACACGCCGTGATGCGCGCACACCCCAGAAGAAGCAATACGCCCAGTAAAGCATCAGAAAAACCAGGAGCCAGGCGATATTATCAGTCATGTTATTCAGTACTCCTCAATAACCTCAAGAGGCTTTTTGTTGTCTCAAGCCGCACCTTTTAGATATCAAGGTGCGTCCTGAGACAGGGCCGTTGTTAAGCCCTAAGCCATCAATATTTCTTATCCGCTGGGTTACGAGTCAGATCGGCTGCTCTTTGAGCCACCGTCGCCGATCTCTTTTTTGTAATCCCCGAGAATATTGGTGATGTTGCCGATTTCGCTTGGTGACATGCCGATTTCATTCAGCAAGTTGTCAACAAACGGCATTTGCGCACGGTAGCGCAGAGCCGAGTTAACGATACTGTCGGAAAGGCTAGCTTGGGAGCCGCCCAAATCACCATTTACGGGACCTAAACCACCACCGTTTCCGCCACTGCCGCCGGCACTTGCAGAGCTGCCATTGAAGCCAGGCATGCCGTTAACTTCGTAAATCTTGATGCCTTCGATGTTTTCCATTGGTTTAACCGCTTCGCGGATAATGGAATCCAAGTTCTTAGCCAGCTCCATGCGCAGCTCGCTTTGACGATTTTCATCACTGCGGGCGTTATCAGCTTCATTCAGCATCAACTTACCAGCGGCATCCACTTCATAGCGCAGCTTGGCAGCCAAAGATGAAAGCTCCGAAGCTTCCTTCTCAGCCATGGCAATCGTGGTAATTTGAAAGGCCTGACTTTCACCATCTTTAGCGGCTTCAATCAGTCTCAGTTTCTTACCTCGCTCGGCGACTTCCACGTCACGAGCTGTAAAAACTTGCTCTTCAGCTGTGGCAGTTCTTGCACGAACCTGTTCTTTTGCTTCATTGGCTTTAAGCACTTCAACTGTTTTTTCGGTAACAGCCAGCTCACGATCATGCTCTTCAATTTCCAGTTGCTTACGCTTGGAGATTTCACGTGCTTTGGTTTTCTCTTCGTTCTCAATACGTGCAGTTTCAATCGCACGCTGTTGCTCGATCTTCAACTTCTTAACGGTCTCTTCCGCTTTCAGTTGCGCCTGCTCAGCTTCCTGATAGCGCTCAGATTCTTCCTTAACCACGTCGGCTTTTTGCTTGGCTCGGCGTTTAGCAACTTCCTCTTCTTGTGCTAAGCGGGCAAACTCGTTTTCCTTATCAATTTCCAGCGCTCGGATTGCACTTTCAAGATTCTTCTGTTTGATATCAATCTCGGTTTGACGCTCAGCTTCATTACGCAGCCTTTTGCGTTCTTCGATCTGTAGCGTTAATTCGTGCTCACGCAGGGAACGTTCAACTTCAATGGTGTCCTGTTGAGAGATACGTGCTTTTTCGACTTCCTCAGCAGCGGCAATACGTGCTTTTTCAGAAATGCGTTCCTGATCAGCTTTTTCAATCGCTATTTCCGCTTGCTCTTTAGCACGCTGCTTGGCAATTTCACGCTCTTGTATAAGCCGCGCAAACTCTTTTTCCTTGTCAATTTCCAGCGAACGCTGTTCGGTTTCAAGGTTCTTAGTGCGAATTTTAATCGCCGTATCTTGCTCGATGTCGTTACGTTTTTTCTTCCTGGCTTGAATCTGCTCAGTCAGCTGAGTCAAACCTTCAGCATCGAACGCGTTATTTGGGTTGAACACTTCCAGTCCCGCCTGATCCAAGCTAGTTAGACCTACAGCTTCCAGCTCCAGACCTGTTTCTTTCAATGACTCAGCAACAATGCCTTTAACGGCCTTGATATAGTCACCACGATGTTCCTGAATCTCTTCCATGCTCATTTGCGCGGCAACAATACCCAGCGCATCGATGAAACGACCCTGCACCAATTCACGCAGACCTTCCGGATCTAATGTGCGCTTACCCAGTGAACCCGCCGCTACTGATACCGCCTCTTTTGATGGCGAAACACGCACATAAAACTCAGCGATAATTTCCACCCGCATGCGGTTTTTAGTGATATAGGATCTTTCACCGAGGCTTTTAACTTGGATGCGCAAGGTACGCATGCCAACCTTGGTAATATCGTGAATAATAGGTAATACGAAGGCACCACCACTCAACACAACCTTTTCACCACCAAGCCCCGTCCTAACGAATGAAACTTCCTTTGATGACCGTTGGTACAGCCAGTGTAATAAATAAACAAAAATCGCAATGCTTAACGCTGCCAGTATGATGACCGCAATAATATCTGCACCAGTCATGGTTCTTACTCCTCAAAAATTGTAATTATTTGGTTGATTCTGTAACGGGTTGATTTATTGCTTTAGTGTCGTTCATAGCAGCCCTATAAATTACGAAGCCAAAGATGATCTTGTTCAAAAAGTCAGCCAGGTTGTAAATGATGTTCAAGCTATTCGTGTCGACGCCACCTCCCAGGTTGTTAATGAAATAACCCAGTGGATAGATTGCCCAACCAATGGTGATAATCAGTCGCAAACCGTTGAACGCCATCTGCGTGGATTCATTGCCACTTTCAGCGTTAGCGCGCCCCGCTTCACCCATGTAAAGTTCACCGAGAATGTACAGCCAGCCAACCACACCGATAATGAAGCCCAGTGTCGGACTCATGTAGCCAGCGGCACCCAGAAACTCACCAATAACCATCACCAATGAGCCGATTAACAATCGCCAGAACAGGGACGACGACACCTTGGTGACAGCCGTTAACACCACGTAAAACAACACCACCTGCATAGAATGCGAGAGCACCCAATCGACATAGCGCAAAATGATTGGCGCAGAGCCTGTATCCACCCACATACTTTTTACGTAGTGGTAAAAAATTGCAGAGACCAACATCACGACACCCAGTAATGTCATCGTCGTGTGCCACCTGCTGGCGACCCTGTTTCTTTCCAGAAGGAAGAAAATGGTAGCTCCAATCATGGCCATTGACAGTAGCCAGAACGACCCACCTACTACGTCTGTTGGTAATAACATCTTGTTCATGAAAGCCTCGGTTATCTATTTCCTGTTATTAAAATCAATGGCATACGCACTGCGATTGCCATGCTCTTCACATTTCTAAATCTGTGTCCGAATGTGCGGTGAACGTGCATATAACGCCACCATTGGTAGAATCAGCAGACCAAATACAAATTGCTGCCCTTCAAAGCTCAGCCCGATACCGACAAGAAACGACGAAAGTACCTGCAGAACCAGCACACCAATTACCGTGAACCCATAACCACCGATACCACCAAGCAGCGAGGTACCACCTACAACCACTGCGGCTAGTGTCATGAACAGGTATTGGTCGCCCACACCGATGAAAGCACCACCACTCCAGCCCAACAGCAAAGCGCCAGTCAAAGCTGAAATTAAACCGCTGATGCAATACACACCCACCCAGTAGGCATGTTCAGAAATAGACAATCGTGCAGCCGCTGTACGACCACCACCCAGAGCGTAGAGATTTCTTCCCCAGCTAGAATTACGTAACCCAATGGTCATGATGATGGCTGCCAGGATCCAGACGACCACAACCGGGGGAATACTGATGCCAGCTACGCTGCCATTAACAGAGGCGATATTGATTAACCAATCAGGGACGACACCAAAGACGGTGCCACCAGAGCCAAGCGTCGTGATGGTTTGAACACCGCCGGAGACGGCAAACCCAACGCCCAGGGTCAGAATGAGAGCCTGCCCCTGCAGTTTGAAACTCAATAGTCCATTAACAAGCCCAATACCCGCACCTACCAGCAGCACCGCAAGGATCGCAAGCCATGGCGGTACACCCATGTTAAGCAGGAACATCAAACCAACGTTGGAACCACCGATCACAAAGGGAATGGATAAATCCAAGCCGCCCAGTAACGCAACCAATGTTTGTCCAATGCAGGCCAACCCCAAAAACGAAGCGAACAGCAGCATTGATTTGAGGTTTAAGGTGGAAAGGAACCCTTCCACGACCAAAATACCAATAATAAAAAGCCCAATGAGAACAGTAAGGCCCAGGTAAGCACTTTTATTGTTTTTAACGGTTTTATTAATAACGATGCCAATGACAATCAGCAGCACAAATATGAGCGCCGCGACAACATTAGCCAACTGAAAGAAGTCCTCGACAGCAGCGCCAACGGCAAAGAAAAGGCCGATTCCAAGCACAATACCAATCAAGGCACCCTTATATCTGGAGATAAGCGAACCAAAATAACTTTGTTGGTGCTCATCTTCATCACCCGGTTTTACTTCTACTGCTGCAACTGGTTCATCTTTAGACTGGACCTGATCTTTCGTTGTGCTGATAGCGATTGCATCATCGCGGTAGATCCAGCGCACTGAAAAATGGTGCCAGCCCCATAAAATGAGACCGAAAATTGCGACCGTATAGAAAACAATGTGTTGTGTGGGTACGCCTTCAGCCACCCCCGTCACAGCACTTACCCCAGCAACGAGCACTGCGATAATAAAACCCAGTCCTTTGTAAAACGAAAAGGCGCCTCTGGTACTCATTCTATTTGCTCCCATTCTCTTTACGCATGATGATTACCCTTCCCACGAACTGATTGCACCATCGCGCTTTTCGCCAACGATGTAGGTGCTGATGATGTGCATAACGTTTGGTGCTGTAATAATCGCCACACCGATAACCGCGAGGATTTTCCACAGCGGAACACCGATTGCGTAAAACAGACCACTCCAGGCAAGTGTTGCCAAAACAGCGATGTGCCAGTAGCGCCAGAAACTCTGGAAACTGGTTTCGCCCATCGCCATACGGAGGAAGATATGCAAGAGAACAATAATGAATCCGCAGTAGGCCAATTCAGTAAATATCGCCATCGTTGAGACGCCCACACCCACTCTGACAGGATCGGCATACTCAATGGCAGGCAAAACCGCAGGTGCCACACCCGTGCGAATAACTGGCTCCGCATAACCTGCCGCTTGAGCGATCACATCCGCAGGCACGCCGTTACCATTGGCAAAGAAATACACGACGATGACGGCCAGCACCCCTAGGGCACCAATGAATAGGTTATTGACGTTATGCAACTTGGTTTGCACAAGCGGCACAGTAATAGTGAATAACAGCGCGCCGACTAGAATAATGGCGTATATTTCACCGGACAGTTGGCTAGCCAAGTAGCCCTTATCCGCATCTGAGAAGAACAACGCGGCAATAGCGATGACTGCAACCGCACCACCAAAAAGGATCATTGCGACGCGCTTAGTGCGAATTGCCACGTGCGGCAGCATTAACAAAATGATTAATGAAGCCAGTAACACAGTGCCCAGCACCCCTATCAACACATAGGTCGATTGTGCCACCGTATCCGTCTTAATAAGCGTGTCGGCATTACCTGTAATCTTTTCCAGTGCAAAGAAGCCAAAGGTCTGATCAACAACACTTGATGCTGGCACTTGCGCAGCGACAGCCGCGACTACTTCAGTTGAACCACCTGAATTAAACATCAACCCCAGAGCAGCAACGATCAGGACGATAATAAAACCGACCATCGGCGCAGTTGTATGCTTAATTAACGCACGTACTGCGCAGGCGATTGCCCCTGCACCAAGAATAACGAAGAGGAAGTAGGTGCCTGCAGGATAGGATGAGCTTTGCGTTTCAACAGGCGCAACGTATTTCCACTCAGCAGCAGCCAATGCAACAGGGTCTACCAAATTATCCATTGCGGCATGCATACTCACGCCCATCGCAATGACCCCTAGTATCACGAAGAACATCACGGGTGACAGATTACGAGCGATTTTTTGCAGCTGGGGAATCGCCACACTGATTAACAGAGAAATAACCAGCACTGCACCATAGGCCATGTCAGTCACATAACTTTGCACTTGCCCGAAGTTGAACGTGGACAGTGCATAGGTGATCAGATAAATATTTAACGCACCTAGCAGCCCACCGAAGGCGCTACCACGTCCACCAGCAAGATTTGCACCGCCAAGTACCAAAGCGGTAACTGCCATCAGGGTATAGGTTGTACCTTGCGAGGGATCACCGGAGCTGATCAGCGAAGTAAAGGTCAAGGCAGCAAGACCGGCGTATATACCACCGACAACATGCGCGCCTAAGCGAACCATGTTGATATTCACACCGCTGGTGTAGGTCGCCCGCTCATCTGAGCCCATCATTTTCAGGTTGCCGAAGAAGGCGGTTTTGGCAAGCACGTACCAGCCGATAGTGGCGACAATTAAGATCACCAGAACCGGTGAAAAAATAGTGGTACCAGCACCCCAGTCCAACATCCACTCTGGAGCTAATCCGCCAGGTCGCGGCATGATCATCAGGTTCAAACCCACCAATGCAAGATAGCCACTCAATGAAACGATGATAGGCTGCACACGGACGAAGATAATGATTAAGCCGAGCAATACTTGATAGGCAACACCGACAGCCATGGCAAAAAGAAAGACGGCAATTGGCGACTCCATAAAGCCAATGCCAACTAACTGAATCAGACTGACATTCACAAAGCCAATGAGTGGGCCAATCGATAAATCAACGCTGGCTCGTCCTGCCATGACAATAATGGTCAATGCATAAGTTGCCAAAACCAACGGCGCAACAACGATTACAGCGCTACCAATACCTGCACTGGTAATTAACCCCGGGCCCCTGATAACTGCAAAAATCAGCAACGCGAAGAAAATAAAGATAGGAACCATTAAGTACGTGCTGGCTCCGGAACCTGACTCTTTGCGATTTGTAGTACTCATAGTAGTACTCATTTTTGTGAACTCTTAATCACGGTATGTAACAACCTGGTATGTATTCTCTAAAATCCGCTGATCAAACGTTGCGGCCTTTTCTTACTTCAGTGCGCTCTATTTCTCACCGGGCATCAACTTATTAAACGCCTCAAGATCCCTGTCGCTGTAACCCGCGGAGCTGATCTCCGCTGTTTGTGGTTTAGCCTTGTGATCAGAGCGCTTTTTATCGGCATCCGCATCCAACCTGGACGAGATAAAATCATTACCTCTAGACTCATCCTGAGCGGGCTGCATCAACGCCTGGAACCTAAGTTCGTCAGCGTCGCTGTATCCGTCACTGCCCGCTCCATTTCTGCTTGAACGTGGTACGTTTCTGTTTTGCTTATCGAAAGCCATCAGGTTTTCAAAATGACGAGCATCCTCACCTGAATATTTAACTTCCTCTGCCACAGGCTTCTCCTGTGTTTTTTTCTCACTGCGAAGCCCCAAAATGTCTTCTTCAGAGCCGTTGGAGGCCATCAATTTCTCAAACTGATTTTCATCGTTGCTGCTGTAATCACCAGTGCCAGAGCTTGATGACAAAGGCTCATCTTTAAAGTATTTACTTACGTTGAATTTGCTCACGTTGGACTCCGAACTGGACTCATTGCTGGCCTGGGCATCGACTTTTGGCTCAGCATTGGATTTAGATGTAACGGACTGTTGATCATTGGCCACCTGCATAGGTACAGGCTGTTTCTCTACGCGGGTTTTCGGCTTGCTGACGGACTTCTTGGCAGTTGATTTCTTGCTACCCATAGCTTCGCGCTTCTTGCGTTCTATATAGGCCTCATGAGAACCGTCTTTACCCTGGTAGCGACCAAACATCGACTCGAGCATACCGTCCGGTTCAATGGCTTCACCTCTGAATTCTTCAAAAATGCTGCCGTTTCGAAACACCAGCACGCGAGAGCAAAAGCCAATAAACTCTTCTAATTCAGCCGACATATAAATTGCCGAACTACCTTCGCTGGCAAATTCGCGCAGTTGTTGATAAAGATCTCGCTTGGTATGCAAATCGATACCTCGCGCGGGATCCAATAGAACCAAGGTTCTGGGATGAGTCGCAAAAGCGCGCCCGAGCATAACTTTCTGCTGGTTACCGCCACTTAACGATGTGATCAAGTTATCTTTTGGTCCCGTTTTAATGGCAAGACGCTCGACCTCCCAATCGAACACATCTCGCAAACTGAACCAGTCAATCAAATTCAAGCCAGGAACCTTACAGTGGCTCTTATACAGGGGGAGTAATAAATTCTCGAAAATACTTAAATTCGGCAGAATACCTTCTTTCTTACGATCACCCGATACAAAGGCAATATCGTTAGCTTTGGCATCTTCCAAAGTATTGATGACGGCAAATTCATCCGAGTTAACCTTTCTGACCAACGTATTACCATCAGCTGCATTAGCAACCCCAGCAATAATTCGACAGAAATCGTCCTGACCGTGACCATCTAGGCCGGTCACCCCGATAAGCTCACCTTTTAACAAATCAAAATCTACTGCCTCACCATCAGCCCAAACCTTCATATTGCGGGTTTTTACCGCAGATTCAGTACTTGTTGTTTGATGAGCATCACCGACTTTCGGCTTTGCAGATCCAGACTTACCCGTCATTAAACGCAACAGGTTTTCTTCGTTAATATCTTTCCCAACCAAAATACCGACGTCGACGCCGTCACGCATCACCGTGCAGCGATCACTAACACGAACCAACTCAGCAATACGGTGAGTAACGATAATAATCGCCGTACCCGCGTTGCGCATTTCCCGCATTTTTTTAAACAGACGCTCAGTTGAATCAAAATCCAACGCAGCGGTTGACTCATCGAGAATCAGCAGATCAGGATCAGATAAAAAACCACGGCAAATGGTTATCCACGCCTTAATATTTAACGGCAACGTACCGGCAGGCACCAAAGGATCAATCGGCTCGCCGCACATCTCACTCATCAACTCACGCGCCTTATCCTCTTTCTCCTTATCAGACATAGATTTGGAGAAGAAACCATCGGAGCCAACAAACAGGTTATCAACGATCGAGGCTTCATCGGCAACCAGCACTTCCTGGAACACCATGGCAACTCCAGCTGCGCGAGATTCGCCTGGCGTACCTGGGTGATGCCCTTTAATGGACACCTTCCCTGAATCAATGGGCAAAACACCCGCCAATACTTTGGCCATCGTGCTTTTACCACACCCGTTACCGCCGATAATGGCGTGAATTTCGCCAAAATGTCCGGTAAAGGACGCACCATTCAGAGCCTTAGTCACTCCGAATGCCTTGTGCGCATTCCTGACGTAAAGTTCGCCCGGATAAGTAGTCAGCTCTTCGCCGGAGGAACTATTCTCTGGTGTTTTTTTCGCTGTGTTTTCCACTTATCCGGGCCCCTATTACTTATTTACAAACAATGACTAACAATTAATGAGATGCTGCGTCGTATTCTTCTGGGTTTGCTGGGCGATGGAAGAAGTTATCCAGGTAATCTGGACCACCCCAGCGATCAACACCCACATTCAGCCATTCCGTTGAATTACGATCGCAATCTTCATCCAACAGCTCTTCAATCTCCTCATACTCAACCATCACTGAAGGAACCAATACTGACTGGATCTTAGGACCCTGGCCCTGCATGGTGCGCATCATGATGTTAAAGCCGAGTTCGATATCATCGCCTGGAGGCCAGGTCTGAATCGCACCACTGATGTAGTCCGGGTTATTGCGCCAGTAACACAACGCTCCCATCTCACCACCAATAGACATAGGCGGAATATCTTCACGACCTGACTGCAAGATCGCCTGCAAAACACCCGTCTCACCTGCAGACTGCACAGCAATGCCATCCAGTTCGCCAGGGTGCGTTGCCAGCCACTTCTGCGTTTCCGCCTGACCAACTTGAGAAGTCCACATATGAGCAATTTGGCCTGTGACTTCAATATCTTCATACTGCTCCAAACCATCCAAAACACCGCGGTTTTGCGAGTCGGATGCTGACGCACCTGGAATACCTTCAATCACGAGGACATTACCTTCCTCACCGATTTCTTCTGCCATCCAAGTACCAATGTCATAACCGGCCTGGTGATAGTTAACTGAGGAGTTAACTACGTAAGGAGATGTAACGTAGCCGGTGAAAGAAAACACGGGAACGCCTTTGTCATAGGCATATTTAATCGACTGATTTAACGCGGTAGGATTTGAACAACAGATGATAATTGCATCAACGCCCTGATCAACCAGCTGACGAATCTGCTGGATTTGTAGAGAATCCTTTAGATTAGACTGTGTGACGACAATGTCTTTGAGCAAACCAAGCTCTTGCCATTTCGGTTTCAAATCACCGAGCAGACGCTCCATTGCGTCTTTACGCCAGGTATTACCGGCATAGGTACTGGCATAGCCGATGGTCCAAGGTGGCTTACGGTCACTTTTCCAATCTTTATAGACGCTTTCACCAAGTGGTTGAGCTGGATCTGTAAGTTCTGGGTTATAGGCTTTTTCTCTGATATCAGCTGGAATCTGATCAAGCGCGTCAGCTGCATTCGCCACTGAAACAGATGATATTCCTATCGAGAAAGCACCAAGCAAAAGCAGTTTACTTATTGCCTTCATAACTAAATCCTCAGTCAATTGTTAAATGCTGAATTGCTAGCATCGAACAGGTTTAATTTTTGTGTCTATCAATAGGGGAACAACAAACACCACCTAAAGTAGGTATATATTTATACTCCCGACAAGAAGTACAGTCAATAGTATGTGTTTAATTAGTTTTAGTATGTTCTTTGCCAGGAAGGTATAGGTTTTCAGAAGTTATCGCTTAAAAGCCCTGATAGTCGGCTTTGAACGAGGGCACCATTGCTTTCAAAGAAATCTTAAGCAGAATTGGAAAAATTAAAAAATGCTCTGTATTCGACGTAAAAAAAAAGGGGGCTTTTAGTTATAAAAATACTGCTTATCACTAAATGGGTTAACTCAGGACTGGCCAGCCAAGAGTTCTACATGCGTGCCAATTATCATAAAGGCCTGCTTCATGTGACCTGGGGATTTTTGTCAGAACTATAAAACCGCCTTATATACAGGAGGTTAAGATGATATTGAATGAGTTACCGACCTGGCTCCCTGAAAGTTAAGTCACCTCTAAGAGAAGCTAAACCACTGCCCGATTGTTGCCCGCCAACAAACTATACGCTGACCTATTACCTTTTTAATGGCGCTAACATGCCAGCTGTTTCGTTTTTCAGTCTTGCTTCTGCACTCTAATGAATGCGCACATACATCATTCTAATAGCCAAATTTTTTAAAATACTCATAAAAAATACTCCACACCAAGACAAAGTAAAAACATAGCCTTTGGAATGCATTCACTTATGAATTCGCACTAAAGAACAGCCAATAGTATGCGTATTTGTGGTTTTAGGTATACACTAGCTTCTGATGTAGAATATTTTGGACAGCACTCGGCCATTGATTTCTTTTATTTCAACATAAGACAAGCGGACAACTTTTTTCTGTTTATGAGAAATCCAGTAGCTACAGTGTTTAGCGGTACTCGGCTTCTCTAAAATCTAATCTGGGGCAAAGGAAACCAAGTAGTTGTCATTATGAATAAATTACTGCGTACCTTAATTACCTGCTCTGTCTATTCATCATTCCTGTTCGGCAGCATGGCTGCAACAACCGTCAATGGTGCAGAAAACCAATGGTGGCCCACTAAAGTCAACGTTTTTAACCCGGCTTGCACAGACGGAGATGTCGCCTGTTGGACAGACCCCAGAAATGATGCCTCCAAACTTGCCCTCCTTGATTACACACCGTTAATGCCTGATGAGATCAAGAAAAAACATCACATCTGCGTCTCTTTCCCTCATCTTAAAGACTCCTATTGGAAGGGCGTTGCCTACGGTATTATTTCTGAAGGGAGGCGTCTTGGACAAAAGATCACATTGGTTGAAGCTGGTGGATATACCAACCTTGACTGGCAGCTAAACCAAGTTGAAGACTGTATTGCGAACGGTGCCGAAGCACTTATTATTGGCCCTATTTCGAGTAATGGAAATGCTCGACAAATTGATATGATTCGAGCTCAGGGAATCCCTGTCATTGTGATTATCACCGGTATCAACACCATGGTTGATGCCAATTCTTTGCAGAGCTTTTATAACATGGGGCATGCCTCATGCAAGTGGATCGCCGACCAGCCCTCCAACAATAAAGAAAAAGTTAAAATTGTCTGGTTCCCCGGCCCCGCCGGGGCAGGTTGGTCCACAGCAGCTGACCAGGGTTGCCGTGCAGCTGTAAACGGCACCCGCGTCGAAATCCTAGCGACTAGATGGGGGGATACAGGCAAAGCAATCCAGTTGAAACTGGTTGAAGAGGTATTACAGACACTAACCCCTGGCAAAGAAGTCGAACTGGATTATATCGTCGGTACTGCTACCACCATTGAAGGTGCCGTCGGTGCCATTCGTTTCAGGGGCCTTGAAGAAAAAATTAAATTAGTGGCCTTTTACTACACCCCTGGCATGCAAATTTTCCTGAAGCGTGGTGCGGTGGCCATGGCACCTTCGGATCAGATGATCACCCAGGCTCAAATCGCCATCGATCAGGCCGTCAGATTACTTGAACATAAATCGATGGCAACGGGTGGCCGGCCTGAGTTTAATAATACCGGACGTCTCGTTGAACATGTCCAACCAACGGTACTCATCGTAACACCGGATACTGTTGATGATTTCGACACATCAACAACCCTGGCACCAAAAGGGTGGATACCTAAGTTTTCAGTCGATTAACCCAAGCCAATGCACCACTCATCAGAAAACTGCAATAGGCTAAGAAGCAAGGCTAAAAAAGCGTGAAGATTACTCCTCAAAAACCAGCTACGTCCGCAACAGCCTATGGCGAAAGTTCACAGCAGGCTGGTAGCGTGCATCCTCAAGCTGAAGCCTTATTGCGCCTGGAAGGCGTTTCGAAACAATTTTATGGTAGCTTCGCGCTAGATCAGGTCAATTTCGAAGTGCACCCTGGTGAGGTCCATGCGCTTTTTGGTGAAAATGGCGTCGGCAAATCAACTCTGATACAAATTATCGCCGGCGATATTCAACCAACAGAAGGGAAAATCATTCTGAATAACGAAGAACTGAAAATCCGCTCGGTCCATCATGCCCGTGACCTGGGTATTAGTGCGGTCTTTCAGGAATCCTCACTGATACCGGAGCTAACCGTTGAAGATAATTTATTTTTAGGGTCGGAAGAAATGTCTATTGGCCCCTTTCTAGACAAAAAACATCTTCGTCAGAGGGCTCTCGAGACTCTGCAGCGTTTAGGGTTTGAGCTTAAGCCTGATCAAAAAGTCATGCATTTATCGAAAGCAGAGCAACAGATGGTTGAGATAGCCAAGGCTTTTCGCACTAAGCCAATCATCATGATTCTCGACGAACCTACTGCAGCGTTAACAGAACAGGAAACAAACCAGCTCTTCTCTATGATCGAGCTGTTAAAAAACGAAGGTATTGGCGTCATCTATATCACTCACAGAACACATGAAATTTATCAGATTTGCGACCGAGTGACGGTATTACGAGACGGCAAACGCATCCTGACTGAAGCTATTGACGATATCAGTGAAAAGAAACTGGTAGAAATCGCTATTGGTCGATGTATTGACGAGTTATACCCTGACATAAACATGGACCCAGGTACCATGCTACTAGAAATAAATGACTTGGTTCTTGCTCATAAGGTTGTTGATAGCGTATCAATCAATGTCCGAGCTGGTGAGGTAGTCGGCATTGCTGGGCTCGTAGGGTCGGGGAAGTCTGAAATTGGCCGAGCCTGCTTTGGGCTTAACAAAATCCGTTCAGGCCGCATCTCGTACATAGATGATGCCGTGTATGATAGCTCTGAACATATTAATGACTTATGCCCCCGAGCCATGCTGGATCGAGGTATGTTGTACTTACCTCCTGACAGGCGGGGCGAAGGACTCATTATGAAGCAAAATATCCGTGTAAATGTCTCTCTACCATCACTAGGGTTACCGAAATTTTCCACAGGCTTTCTGCTACGTCGGAAAAAAGAAAAAGATATTATGGGTGAAGTCAGCCAACGGTTGGGGCTTCACCCATCCAGTATTGAAAACCCCCTCGAACACCTTTCCGGCGGTAATCAACAGAAAGTAATGGTCGCAAAAAGTTTTGTCCGGGATGTAAAACTGTTTATTTTGGACGAGCCAACGGTTGGCGTCGATATAGGTGCCAGAGCCTCGATTTATCGTTTCATACAGGAAGTCTGTGAAGCCGGCGCGGGAGTATTACTTATCTCATCAGACTTATGTGAAATTGAGAACTTGGCGCACCGAACCTATGTCATGCACCGAGGTAAATTACGTGCCGAACTGGATCGCGAAGAAACTACTGACCAAACTTTACTAAGTTATTTTTCGTAAGAAGGAGCGTCTCTGATGAATCGGGAGCAAGAAACACAAAGCAGTGCGACCAACCAAGTAAGTACTGCTGACAAAATTAAGCGGATTGCTTCAACTTTGTTCATTAAAGGCGGGGTACTGCCTTGGTTCCTGGGCATCGCGGTACTAATTTTTGGGATCGGCAGTGAAAACTTTCTAACTGAAAACAACCTGTTTGGGGTTTCTCGACAATCAACCTACCTGATTTTAGTATCAATAGCACAGATGCTGATCATGTTGACTGCAGGTCTGGATCTTTCCGTAGGCGTCATGCTTGCCCTAACGTCCGTCGTATCATCAATGACGATGGTTACACTCTGGTCAGGCTATGGATCAGGCTGGGAATCAATATTTATCGGCTGCATGGCTGGGCTCGGGGTATCCCTCAGTATGGGCCTGGTTAATGGCGTAGGCGTTGCTGTTTTTCGTGTGCCGCCTTTTGTCATGACACTGGGGATGTCTTCAATAGTTTTTGGTCTTGCTTTAACCATTACAGGAGGCACTCCTATTTACGGTATCCCCGCATCATTTGCCAATGTATTCGGTTACGGCGAGATAATTGGAATACCGGTGCCGGTATGGATCACGGCAGGCTGTATCAGCGTATTGTATGTAGTTCTCAGCTGGACAACGATGGGCCGGTACCTCTATGCGATTGGCAGCAATATAAGAGCTGCCGGTCTATCAGGTATCAACACGCGCTTATACTTGATCCTGGCCTATGTAATCTCCTCATTAATAACCGGCATTGCGGCCCTTTTACTTACCGCACGACTAGAAAGTGGCGAGCCCAATATTGGCGCGTCCTATCCACTGCTCTCGATTGCTGCCTGCGCTATTGGTGGGGTAAGCCTGCTGGGCGGAGTTGGGCGGATTTCAAATGTCGTCTTGGGAGCTATCTTCATCATCCTGGTTCAAAATGGCATGAACCTTCTACGAACCAACTCATACTTGCAAATGGTTGTCATAGGCGTGCTTTTGATTATCGCCATTATCGCAGAGAACTTTCGCCAGCAACTCATTCTGACAAAAAACCAATAAAACTATTATTTTTTGAACCATTAGCCAGAATCACATACTATAGTATACATATATCAAGCAGCCCAGAAGGAACAGGATGAAAGCTGCAATTAACCAACAGGTAGGGAAATCAACGGTGCAAGCATTGCTTGTCTCACTACCTAAAGGACAGTAAAGTTAGTCCAAATTGAAAGCCGTAGTGCCAACTTAATTTTTATCCGCTACCGCCCTCTTCAAAACATACCTTTGCCATACAAGGACTGATTGCAAGCAAGTGAAATCCCGCATCTAAGCAATATTTACAATTCACTTTGGTATTTATATAAACACATGACTGATTCAACGAACCAACTGAGCAGCAATGAGCCACACTTACGAATTGTTGTGGCTGACGATCACGCACTGGTTCGAGGTGGGCTATCATTACTGATCGAAATGGCGACACCAAATGCGGAGATCATTGAAGCGAATAGCTTTGATCAGGTAGCCGAGATACTCTCTCAGCAGGACTCGATTGACCTGATGTTGCTGGATCTAATGATGCCAGGAATGGACAGTCAAAACGGTATTAGTACCATATGTCGTACATGGCCAGGCATTCCTATCATAATTGTCTCAGTAACCGAGGATATCGACACTATTCGAAAAGCGCTCGTAGCCGGCGCCATGGGTTATATACCAAAAACATCCTCTCCGGACGTTACGATTAGCGCTATACAATTAGTATTGGCTGGCGGTATCTATGTACCACCACATATTTTACAGCAAAGTGCGGCTTTACCCGTTAGCAATACCCCCAAGCAAGAACCCGAAATACAAGTAGAAGCCGCCCAAATTACTGCTTTATCAAGACGTCAGCTGGAAGTGCTTGACCTTATCGTATCCGGGAAATCCAATCAGACCATAGCTGACGAACTGGGTCTAATGATCCCGACTGTTAAAATGCACGTTTCTAAAATTTTCAAAAAACTGGACGTAAAGAACCGAACTCAAGCCGTAGCAAAATATTCGGAACTACGCAGGGCAACCTAACTCCAGTAGCCCCCAAGTTTGGGAAAGTTGAAGTGCTTACTCTGCTTATTCAGCTGACTCGGAGTTAGAAGCAACCACGTGAGAAATTAACGCCCGCAGCTTTGCAGGTTGAACAGGTTTGCACAACACAGGGTAACCCTGATCTGCTATCCCTCTGATATGCTCTGCATCGACATCACCAGTGACAATCACTGTAGGAATTATGCGTTCAAGCACAGCCTGTACTCGCGTAGCCACTTCCATGCCGTTAGCTTCACCGGGCAATCGATTATCAGCCACAATAATATCCGGTGGCGTCGCCTTCTGTTCATCAACGACGCGTAAAACATCGTCTAGATTACGCCCTGAATAGACACTGCAGCCCCAGGACACCATGAGCTGCTGGGTTGCCTTGAGAACATCGATGTCATCCTCGATAAGAAGTACGCAAATGCCAGACATGCCTCCCATCACAAATTCCAAGACATTATCTTCCGGCTGCTGCAATACCGCCTCACCAGTTTCTACCAACACCGCGAATCGTGAACCGCGACCAACATTAGAGTTGCACTCAAGCTCGTGCCCTAAACAGGCAGACAAACGTTTAGCTATAGCCAACCCCAAGCCAAGCCCCTTACCCCGATCTCGTTCTTTATTATTAAGTTGATAGAAGTCTTCAAAAACAGGAATTATTTGGCTCTCAGGAATGCCACACCCGGTATCCAAAACTTCAATTGAAATCGCTGCCCCACGCCGCCGACACCCAATCAACAAGCCCCCTTGCTCTGTGTAACGAATGGCATTTGAAGTGAAATTACCAATAATGCGTTCCAGCAAAACAGGATCACTTCGAACACAGGCACTGGAATTTGAAAGTCGAAGTTCCAAACCCTTCTCCTTAGCAACAGGTGCAAAAGATCGAAAAACTCTGCGCAATACATCCTGCACAGGGAAATCTTTAATTTGTGGTTTTATAGCACCAGCTTCTAATTGTGAAACATCAAGCAAGGCGCTCAAAAGGTGCGCTGTTGATACAGAAACCGCATTTATATCTTTAACAATTTTTAGAGCGCCCTCATCTTTCACCTTCAGCTGTAACGCGGCAATATACATTTGCATGGCATTTAAAGGTTGGCGTAAATCATGACTTGCTGACGCCAGAAATACCGATTTTGCCCGGTTAGCCTTTTCAGCCTCATCTTTTGCCTCTTTAAGGTCTTGTCCCTGCTGCCATAAATCGTGTTTTAACCTGTTGAAACTGCGACTCATACGTCCAAGTTCATCGTGTCGTTCAATCAACTCTTTTTCAAACTCTGACTCCTCGACCTTATGCCAGGAAGTAAAAGCATTAATGGTATCTGTGAGTAACTGCAAGGGTTTGGAGATGTTATGTCGAACAATGATCAGTACAACGACAATAAAGAAAACAATAGCGAAAATGGACGTTAGAATAATAAAACCTAAGGCAACACGCTCTACATACACAGCGTGTTCAGCAGTGGCTACACGTATTTTTTCTAACTCAGCATTTAAATTTAACAGATGACTCGTCAACAGCGCTTCGCTGCTCTCGAGGTCCTTCATGTGACCTATACCCATTTGGAGAGAACCATCTGATAACTGCTCAAGCAAACTCACTACCAGACGGTTATAGTCATACGAAGCACTTTTTAACTCAACAACCTCTTGCAACAGGCCTTCGTTGTAAAAGGGAGTCATATCTCCCTTATCCCCTTGTCGTAAAACCAACCTACTAATAAATTTTTCAGCTGAAGTAATGCTGTCCCGTAACGCCTTCTCCCCATCAATATAATTTGATTGGGCACGAGGAAAGAGCTCTTTAGTCTCATTACGTCCACGGATTTGAATAGTGCTGAAGATAATAGCCCTGGTATTTAAATACTGGCTCTGAATATTAGTCCCGATGTTTTCGACGGAAACATAGAGAGGCAAAGTGACAGAAGTCATCTGTTTGACTTCATTACCCACTGCACGGATTTGGGAAAATGCAACAAATGCGACCGCACAGAAACCGATAACCTCGATAATAATCAAAGTTAAAATTTTATGGTCAAGAGTAAGGCTATTAAAAAAATGTTTTATATTAGGCACTCTACTCACATTCGAAAAAATCAATCGGTCTCTGAAAGTTGCAATCACTCAAGATGAACAAGAGCCATTCAGTACCCACAAATTTTGAAAGCTTATTTTAACTACCCTACAGATAATATCGTTAACACTTTATGGGTTTAAATTAACCTCCCCCCAATGTAAATACCATCCAGAGAGTTCTTATCCACAAAATACTGTCAAACTAAGAGCAATGATACTCCCAATACATTTTCATAAAAAACGGTAACGATTCATAAACCTTGTTTTTGAATAGCCCCTTGGATTACACAAAACTCTGCAACCTCCGATCATGTAATCTGAACTATTGTGCATATGCCCATGAAGCCAATGTGAAGGTTTATATTGAATCGCTACCAATTCTCTAGATACTCGCCAGCCTCTCTTGGACTGCCCCGTGTTCCATAGGCACTTCCCGGCTATTCTTTTAGCTTAGGAGGAAGACCTTATGAGTGGACAACAATACACCCCAGAATTTAAAGACGAAGCCGTCAAGCAGGTATTGGATCGTGGATTCAGTATCGCTGAAGTCTCAGAAAGGCTTGGTGTTTCTCAGCACAGCCTGTACAAGTGGGTGAATGCAGTCAAACCAGGTAAAAATGAACTTCAAGAGCAGGAGTTACTTGAAGCTAAACGCGAGATTCTCAAATTGCGCTCCGAGCTGAAGCGCACAGAGGAAGAACGAGACATTCTAAAAAAGGCCGCAAGGTACTTTGCAAGCCAGCCCGAGTAAAATACCAGTTTATTAACGAGCATCGCTGCGAATTTCCAACGCGAACGATGTGCCGCATTCTGCATGTTCACCCCTCGGGCTTTTACCAATGGCTGAACAAGCCGCTGTCTGACCGGGCTATAGAGGATCAGCGATTACTGGGGCTAATTCGGTCGTCATATGCAGCTAGCGGTGGTGTCTATGGTTCGCGGCGAGTTTTTCTTGATTTACGTGAGGTGGGGGAAACCTGCGGTGTGCATCGTGTGGCAAAGATCATGCGGATGAACAGCATCAAGGCGTTACGGGGTTACAAAGCCCCTCGTAAGATTACTGGTCGACCATCAATCATTGCGCCTAACCGCTTAGATCGGGCCTTTACCGTTGACCAGCCAGACCAGGTTTGGGTTACTGACATTACTTATATCCGCACGTGGCAAGGTTGGCTGTATTTGGCCGTGGTTGTTGATCTTTATGCGCGTAAAGTAGTGGGCTGGTCAATGAAGCCTAGCCTGACACGTGACATCGTGCTCGATGCGCTTTTAATGGCTGTATGGCGTCGTCGACCGCTTCGTCGCGTATTGATACACTCAGACCAAGGCTCACAGTATAGCAGCGATGATTGGATCAGATTCTGCGGCCGGCACAATCTTGAGCCGAGCATGAGTCGTCGCGGAAACTGCTGGGATAATGCGGTGGCGGAATCATTCTTTAGCAGTTTGAAAAAAGAGCGCATCAAGAAACGGATCTATAAAACCCGTGACTTAGCGAAGGAAGATATCTTCGATTACATTGAAGTGTTCTACAACCGGCAGCGGCGACACAGTCACTTGGGCGGCGTCAGCCCAGAGGCGTTTGAAGCAGCCTCAAAATTAGCGCCAGGAGTGCCATGAAAACTCGGGGCAGTCCAAAAGCTATCTCATAACAATTAAAAAATATTACCATTACAACCAGCAACAACATGGGACACAGATGTAATCTCTAGCCCTAAATCCCTTATTTTTTACCGCCTAACGTTACAATCAATCAGAAAATAGACCTGTAGTGATGCGCAATCGTTAACGATGAGGTAAATTTTAACGTTTCTTAAAGCGTAATTTTGATTTTAATCAAGCTTATCCACCCATATCAGGCATTTGCTTGATGCGGATCAAGGACTGAAAATTTGTGCCTGTTAATCTGCCGCCATCAAACACCAGAGTATGATTCGGGTGTTAAAAAACACTATGAATACAGCGCAGTTTAAGTTTTGACGTTTACATTATCCTGACTAAACTACCAACAACTTTGCATCAATAAATCGGGTACTTAACAGTGCCGACAATCAGTTTTCTGTTTTTAAAAATTTAATTATCCAAGGAGATTACCCCCCATGAGTGAAGGATTAGTAAAAGACAGCATGACCAGCCCAGTCGTATCCGTTTCTAGCGATACTAACTTGTCAGACGCGCGCCAACTGATGACAGATAACCGCGTTCGTCGTTTACCCGTTGTAGACAACGAAAAGTTAGTCGGCATTATCTCGTTCACCGATGTACTGGAAGCAAAACTAACAGGCGAGTCATCTCTGAATATCTGGGATCTGAGCCAGAAAGTTTTAAGTTTAGAAGTTAAAGACGTAATGACTGCTAACGTGTTATCCGTTGATCAAAGCGCCACCATTGCTGATGCAGCCCGAATCATGCTGGAACAAAAAGTCAGTGGTCTTCCTGTCACGGATAACGGAAAACTGGTCGGTATGATTACTGAATCAGACCTTTTCCGCCTGATTGCTTTAGAAGGGCGTTATCTTTCTTTACACCACCAACGCTTCTTGCACGCATAACGAATAAAACCGTATCGTTTTACTGTAGCTAATTAAAAGCCTCGTTTAACGCGAGGCCTTTTTTTGTCTTAATATCCGCCTAGAAGTCTTCTGAGGCTCAAAATTAAAATCGAATCTTCAGTTTCTGATTGTTGAGCTAAAATTCAAACTTGATTCCAGTCAAGTATCCAAAAAAACACCGTTGTTAATATGTCGGCTGCGACAATTTGTCGCACCCGTTAGCCTCTTGCAAGGTGTTCTAAATGGATTTATCCGGCTACCTTTGTCGCCTAAAAATTTGGGTTACGCTACTGTTTGCTGCCCTTATTATCTCTAACCACGCTTGGGCAATGGTGCCTGTTTCCGAAGCGCTGCAGCTTGATACTATTCGTCAGTCTCTACCGCAAGCCTCCTCCATCAGTGAAAAGACAGCTCTGTCCGATGGCAAGGTGCTAGTGCGAACAGTTCACAACGGCGAAGATATTATCGGCTACGCCTTTAATACCAATGATGTTGTCAATATCCCTGCCTATTCAGGCAAACCCATTAATACTCTGATCGTGATGGGTCCCGAGGGCAAATTAATTGCAACCCGAGTTCTCGAACATCACGAGCCCATTCTTCTGGTAGGTATTCCTGAACAGAAACTATTTGATTTTACCGACAAATATCAAGGTCTGAATGTTACCGATAAGGTACGCGTCGGCGCAGGCAATAATGAAGAGATTGTTAATGTCGATGTAATCTCCGGCGCCACCGTGACCGTGATGGTGGTCAACGAAGCCATTATGCGTTCAGCTCAGAAAGTCGCAAGAATACTCGGTATTGCCGGGCTGAGCGAAGAGGCAAAAATACCGCCTGCCACCATCAAACCTGACGTCTTTGAAAAATCCGATTGGGGCACACTGACCGGCAATGGTGCAATTCGTCGTCTAAAACTCATTGAGTCCGATATCGATAGTGCCTTTGAAGGCACGAAAGCCGCAACCAAAGGCGAACCTGACGCGCAAGCGCAACAGCGCCTGTTTATTGATTTGTATTACGCCCCCGTAAACATTCCGACGATTGGCCGCAACCTGCTGGGTGATGACCAATATAAATGGCTGATGGCTGATTTGAAGGAAGGTGATCAAGCGATCGCAGTGATGGCTAAAGGCCAGTATTCATTCAAGGGCAATGGCTATGTCCGTGGCGGAATTTTTGATCGCACCCAATTGCAGCAATCGGACAAGGTCATTAGTTTTCACGATACTGATTATCACCGCCTTAACGATGTTTATATCGAAGGTTTCCCAGACCTTAAGGAAATGGCCATATTCATCGTTCGTGACCAATACGAATTTGACCTAGGCACAACCTGGCAGCTTGAGTTATTGGTACGTCGCCAAGTCGGTGCACTGGATAGTGTATTCACTAGTTTTTATGGCGATTACTCAACACCCGAACAGTTTATTGATCGACCAGAACCTATTGCTGAACCGGAGCCAGAAGCCCTTTGGGTTTCAATCTGGAAAGAGCGCTCCTTCCAAATAGCCATCTTGGTGATCGCATTGACGATCCTGTTTGTCGTGATCTTTATTCAGGACTTTTTGGTACGTTACCCGCGCCTGATGCACGGTATTCGCCGCGTCTACCTAACCTTCACAGTTGTCTTTATCGGCTGGTACACGCTGGGACAATTATCCGTCGTTAACGTCTTTACCTTCGTGCATGCGTTACAGGGCGACTTTCAATGGAGCCTGTTTCTGCTTGACCCCATGCTGTTCATTTTATGGGGCTTTGTAGCAATGACCATGCTGCTCTGGGGCCGAGGTATTTTTTGCGGCTGGTTATGTCCCTTTGGCGCCCTGCAGGAGCTGATTAACGAAGCCGCCCGCGCCTTAAAAATCAGACAATTTGAACTGCCCTTCTACGTTCATGAGCGTTTGTGGGCATTGAAGTATGTGATTCTGCTTGGCCTCTTTGCCGTTTCACTTGAGTCACTGGCAGAAGCAGAACGTTACTCAGAAATCGAGCCCTTCAAAACGACCTTCCTATTAAAGTTTCAGCGCGACTGGGGCTACGTTTTTTATGCCGTGTTCCTACTGGGCATCAACATTTTCACTCGCAAGGTCTATTGCCGTTACATCTGTCCTTTAGGTGCCGCACTCGCCATTCCAGCCCGCCTGCGCCTGTTTGACTGGCTCAAACGCCGCAAGGAATGTGGCGACCCCTGCCGAGTGTGTGCAAACGAATGTGAAATTGGCGCAATCCATCCTGATGGCAGTATTAATGCTAATGAGTGCCACCAATGCCTGGATTGCCAAGTAACCTACTACCGTGATGATAAGTGCCCCCCGCTGGTAGTGAAAAAACGGAAGAAAGTTAAACGGGAGGCGGCTATAAACGAAATTCATAGTGTGGATATAACCGACGCAGCAGCGCAGAAAAGCGCTTAAATAAATTTAAATTTGCAGTAGAACGATACTTTTAAGGAGATATAAAGATGATAGATCCAAAAGATAAAAATCTGCCCGAAATTGATAGTGAAGATCCCAAAGCTAGCGAACATGTCAATCTCAGCCGTCGCTTATTTTTAGGTGGCTCTGCAGCGCTGGTTGGTACAGCAGGTGTGATGGCAACGGGCGTTGGTTCCGCTCTGGCACCATCGGCGGCACAAGCCTCAGATTCATCATCAAGCAACTCTCATCATACCGTAGGCTTGGGTGAACTGGATGAGTACTACGGTTTCTGGAGTGGTGGCCATTCCGGTGAGGTTCGTATTCTCGGTTTACCGTCCATGCGTGAACTGATGCGTATTCCGGTGTTTAACATTGATAGCGCAACCGGCTGGGGGCTGACCAACGAATCGAAAGAAGTACTGGGGGAAAACCACCCTCTGAGCGGTGATAGCCACCACCCGCACATGTCGATGACAGACGGTCACTACGACGGTAAATACATTTTCATCAACGATAAGGCCAACACCCGTGTTGCCCGTATTCGTGGTGACATAATGAAAACAGATAAGATCACGACCGTCCCTAATTGTCAGGCGATCCACGGTTTGCGTGTACAGAAAGTACCCCATACCAAGTATGTCTTTGCTAACGCTGAATTCCGTATGCCGCATCCCAATAACGGGCTAAACATGGATGACGTGGAAGGTTACTACACCATGTTTAACGGTCTAAATGCCGAAACGATGGAAGTAGATTGGCAAGTAATCGTTGATGGCAACCTGGATAACACCGACGCCGATTACACCGGTAAATACGCATTTTCCACCTGTTACAACTCGGAAAACGCCGTTGATTTGGCTGGTACCATGCGTAATGAGCGTGACCACTTGGTGATCTTTAATATTGCTCGTATTGAAGCGGCGGTTAAAGCCGGTAACTTCACGACATTAGGTGACTCCAAGGTTCCCGTAGTGGATGGCCGCAAAGGTTCTAAACTCACTCGTTACGTACCTGTGCCAAAGAGCCCTCACGGCATTAACACGGAACCAGGCGGCAAATACGCGGTTGCCAACGGTAAACTGTCGCCTACGGTTACCGTATTTGAACTGGCTAAGTTCGATGCGCTGTTTGATGATAAAATCAAACCACGTGACACAGTAGTTGCCGAAGTGGAGCTGGGCTTAGGGCCTCTGCATACTGCCTTTGATGGTAGAGGTAATGCCTTCACCACGCTGTTCATCGATAGCCAAGTCTGTAAATGGAATATCGATAAAGCGATTAAAGCCTACAACGGTGAGGAAGTGGATTACATTGTCGAGAAGCTGGATGTTCATTACCAGCCTGGCCATAACCATACCACCATGGGTGAAACCCGTGATGCCGATGGCAAATACCTTGTCTCTCTACAGAAATTTTCTAAAGATCGCTTCTTACCCTGCGGCCCACTGCATGCAGAGAACGATCAGTTGATCGATATTTCTGGCGATAAAATGGTACTTCTCCATGATGGCCCAACCTATGCCGAGCCACACGATTGTATGATTGTGCACCGCTCCAAGGTTAAAACCCGTAAACTGTATGACCGTAAAGACCCTACTTTCGCGACGACTGTTGCCATGGCTAAGGCTGACGGCGTTACGCTGGAAAGCGATAACAAAGTTATCCGTGACGGCAAAAAGGTTCGGGTTTACATGACTTCCGTCGCCCCTACCTATGGAATGAACGAATTCAATGTAAAACAGGGGGATGAGGTAACCGTTATTATCACTAACCTGGATATGATTGAAGACGTAAGCCACGGTTTCTGTATGGTGAATCACGGTGTTCAAATGGAAATCAGTCCTCAACAGACTGCTTCTATTACTTTCACTGCAGATAAACCAGGCGTTCATTGGTACTACTGTAACTGGTTCTGCCATGCGCTACACATGGAAATGCGTGGCCGTATGCTGGTTTCCCCAGCCTAAGCTGTAAGCAAATCACCTCTGCCTGATCTATCGCTAAACTGGGCAGGCAGAGGCTCTGTTTAAACCGAATTTTCGAGATCATTTATGGGATTGCTGTTTGCTTTTATAAGCTGCCTGCTGACGCTGAGTCTAAACTTCTCTGCGCAAGCTGCAACTTTCAGCGTGTCCCCACAGGATGATTTACAAACCATACTGGACAGCACCCGATCCGGTGACCAGGTGATTCTTTCCGAAGGTATTCACCTCGGCAATTTCACGCTTTCACAAGCCATCGAATTAACCGGCAAAACCGGTGCCATTATTGATGCTCAAAACACGGGCCACGCGCTACTCATTAAGGCTACTGGCGTTCATATTCACGACCTGCGCATCCAAAACTGGGGCACCAATCTAACCAATCTCGACGCCGGTATTTTTGTCTCACCAAAAGCCAGCAATGCTCGTATCGAAAATAATTATTTTCAGGGTGGCGGCTCAGGCATCTGGGTGGATACATCATCCGGCATCAAAATCATTAACAATAAAATCGAAGGTGACCTGTCACTACGCTCATCTGATCGAGGCAATGGCATTCATCTTTTCAACGTCAAAGGTGCATTGGCACAGAACAACGAGGTCTGGCATACCCGTGATGGCATCTACATTGACACCAGTAACGGCAATCAGTTAATTGGCAATTATCTGCACGACCTGCGTTACGGCGTGCACTACATGTATTCCTATCACAACCTGATAAAAGATAACTTCACCCAAAACACCCGCACGGGTTATGCCTTCATGCAGTCCAAGTTTCTGCAAGTCATTGGCAACCGCTCAAAAAATGATGCCAACTACGGTATTTTGATGAATTACATCACCAACTCCACCATCGAGAATAACCGCATTGAAGGCGTGCAGAATGCCCAACACCCCCATATGCAAAAAAATACTACCCGGAGTAACCCGGAAGGCAAGGCGCTGTTTATCTATAACTCCCTGTTCAACAACATCCGCAAAAACCTGTTCGCCGATAGCGACATGGGCATTCACCTGACCGCCGGTTCAGAGGACAACACGCTCAGCGGCAATGCCTTTATCGGCAACAAACAACAGGTCAAATACGTGGCCTCGCGCACACAGGACTGGTCACACGAGGGCGAAGGAAATTACTGGAGTGATTACCTGGGTTGGGATATGGATGGAGACGGCATAGGCGATGTGCAATATGAACCCAACGATGGCGTCGATCAGCTGCTCTGGAAATACCCCTCAGCCAAGCTGCTACTCAATAGCCCAGCCGTTGAAACGTTGCGCTGGGTACAACGCCAGTTCCCCGTTTTAACTGCGCAGGGGGTCATTGATAGCCATCCGTTGATGGTAGCACCTGATTTTATGATGCATTCAACAGGTCCGCGTAAAATCACCGACATAGTGAAAAACTGATATGAGCAACACCACGATTGTTGAGCTACAACAGGCCGAAAAAAAGTATCAGGGTGTCACCGCCGTACACCAACTCAATCTTGAGCTACGTCAGGGTGAAGTGCTGGGACTGTTTGGACATAATGGCGCTGGCAAAACCACCACCATTAAGTTGATTCTTGGCCTGATTGCTGCAACATCCGGCCAGGTCCGGGTATTTGGTCAAGACCCCACCCACGCAGATGCACGTAACCTGCGCAGTAAACTGGGTTTTCTACAGGAAAACGTCAGTTTCTACGACCAACTGACCGGCCTTGAGGTATTGCAATATTTTGCCCGTCTAAAGGGTGTGCCCAAAAAAAATTGTCCGGATTTACTGCAACAGGTCGGCCTGAGCGATGCAGCCAAACGACGAGTGAAAACCTACTCCAAGGGCATGCGCCAACGCCTTGGCTTGGCACAAGCATTGTTAGGTGATCCGAAGTTATTATTACTGGATGAACCCACCGTTGGTCTCGACCCAATTGCCACACAGGATTTTTATGGTCGTATCGATACGCTTAAACAACGTGGTTGTACCGTCATTCTCTGCTCGCACGTATTACCCGGCGTGGAAAAGTACATCGACCGTGCGTTAATCATGGGGCACGGCAAACTGCTGGCCGAGGGCAGCATTAATGACCTGCGCCATCAGGCGAACCTGCCCGCCACCTTCCATCTTCAGGGTAATAATCTGACGTTACCCGAAGCGCTGGCCACGCACGTTCGCAAAGATCAAATCGGCACCCATTTGGAAGTGCCGTTACAGGACAAAATGAAAACCCTGCAACAACTGGTGAATTTACCCGGTCTGGAAAACATGGACATGCACCTGCCCTCGCTGGAGGATTTGTATACCCATTTTATTGATACACATCAGGGACTGGAGGCTGCGCTATGAATGCCGTTTTTGCCGTTGCCAACAAAGAGTTTCATGACGGCCTTCGTAACCGCTGGGTACTGTCGATCTGTATTATTTTTGCTGTATTAGCTATCGGGCTTGCCTATTTTGGCGCAGCAGCGGCTGGTAAGGTCGGCTTCACATCACTATCCAGCACCATCGTTAGTCTCGCCAGCCTGGCGGTGTTTATTATTCCGCTAATTGCGCTAATGTTGGCCTATGACGGCATTGTTGGTGAAGATGAAAACGGCACCCTGTTGCTGCTGATGACCTACCCGCTATCCCGTTGGCAGTTATTACTGGGCAAGATGTTTGGACAGGGCCTTGTGATGGCCTTCTCCACCCTTATCGGCTTTGGCTCATCGGCCGTTATGATGGGGCTATTTTCTGATACCACCAGTTGGTCAGAACTGATTGCGCCCTATACCGTCTTTATCCTTTCCGCTGTGATGTTGGGCTGGATTTTTATCGCCATCGCCTATGTGATCAGCACCTCGGTTTCCGAGAAATCCAAAGCCGCCGGCATTGCTCTGATCGTCTGGTTTATCTTTGTGCTGGTGTTTGATCTTGGCCTGCTGGGTTTGTTAGTCGGTACACAGGGGAATGTCGATGAAACCCTGTTCCCCTACTTACTACTGCTCAACCCAACCGATATTTTCCGTTTGGTGAACATTACCTATTTTGCCGAACAGAATTTAACCGGCTTGCTAGCCATCGCCCAACAGACACAATTTTCTCTGCTATCACTGTTTTGTGGCTTATTGGTATGGCTGCTATTACCTGTGACACTGGCCCTAACGATTTTTAACCGCAGAGGTTTATGATGAAATTTAAACACTTTTTTATTGCTCTGCTTGCCATCATTTTATTACAGGGCTGTAGTAAAGAAGATAAAAACACCGCCATGATCCAACAGGCTGTAGCCATCGAAAGCAGTGACGAATGTCACCTGTGCGGCATGCTGATCACGAGCTTCCCCGGCCCCAAAGGGCAACTGTATTCCAAGGGAATAAACGGCAATATGAAATTCTGCTCAACGCGGGATATGTTTGCCTTCATTCTTGACCCGGAAAACCAGCACAACATTCAGCAGGCCTTTGTACACGACATGGCTGTCACACCTTGGGGCAAACCTAACGACGAAATCTATATCGATGCCAAAAATGCTTTTTATGTAATCGGACACAACAAGCCTGGCGCGATGGGACCCACACTGGCGAGCTTCTCACAACGGGCTGATGCTGAAGCATTTTCAACTGTGCAGGGTGGAGAAGTGTTTAGCTTTGAGCAAATTAATCTGGAGGCATTGATGGGGATGGTCAATCAACCGCAAACGGCAAAAACTGAAATGGAGATGCACCACTAAGCAGTATCTGTTTAGCAGACATGATCAATTAATTGCTGTTTCTGTTCCCGCTTCATTTTTTTAATCGCCGCTTCGCGCTGACAAGCGCTACTGCGGGTATGCCCTGACTCCCTATACACCACAGCAACCGGGCTTCGACCGCGAAAATAACGAGCCCCGCGCCCGCCACTGCTATGCTCGTTAAAACGCCGATCAATATCTGTTGTAACACCCGTATAGTAAGCGCCATCATCAGCTTGAATCATATAAACAAACCAATTGTTTAACGATTTGGCAGACGCTGTTTTGTTACTACTCTCCGACAATTTTATTCCGACCATTGTTTTTTGCACGATAGAGTCGTTTATCGGCACCTGCAATCAAGGCGGTCATATCACCATTCTGAGTGGGTAACATTGTGAAGCAGCCAATAGAAACCGTGACAAAATCAGACACATCGGATGTTTCGTGCGGAATTTCCAGCGCATTAATTCGTTGCTGAATATTTTCAGCGACCTTTAAAGCCCCCTCAACACCGGTATCCGGCAATAATATCCCGAACTCTTCGCCGCCATAACGGCAAACCAGATCCGCCGTACGATCAACACTCTCCTTCATGGTTTGCGCCAACATACGAATACAACCATCCCCTGCCAAATGGCCATAGTGGTCGTTATATTTTTTAAAGTAATCGATATCAACCATCAACAAAGAAAGCGGTACGCGTGAACGGGCACAACGCCGCCACTCCTGTGTCATGGCGCGGTCAAATTCACGGCGGTTATAAATCTGCGTGAGACTATCCAGTCGTGCAGCCCGATCCAACTCATCACGTGTCACCTTGAGTTGCAATAGCATATCAACCCGAGCCTTAAAGACCTCTGGCGAACGATCACGCCTCATATAATCGGCAACACCAATTCGATAGGCGCTTACTTCATCATCATTGCTGATATTATCTGCCACTAACATTATCGGAATAGGCCGAGTTAGTTCATCACTTTTAAGGCTTTCAGACAAAGGCAACCCCTGTCCACGCACTGAGTCAACGTCAATTAACACCAAATCAGGTAACTGATCAGTTCTAATTAATTCCCGCAGCGCCATTTCAGAGTTCAATAGATGGATATGATATTGGTGGCGTAGTGTCTCGACAAAACTCCACAAGGGACCTAGCTCCCCCACCACCGCAATACTCTGGCGTGGCTTAACATAACAGGTAAATGCACTATCTGTATCAACCGTTTCACCCCCCAAAAAACGTTTGATATCCGGCAGACTCGCTAATCCCTTCAAGATCCGATCATCCGCAATCAAAATAGGAATGCGCCCCTCGAACTTGTCAGCTTCCCAACTATCCTGCCATGCCTGTAACAAGCCGCTATCAAGCTCCAGCTCCTCGCGATCAATTGAGCCTTCAAAATCAACAGCGGATAACAAACTCAACAAAACATTGCTGTCAGAAATGTCACGACCATCAACCCATAAGGCGCGGTAAATTTGACGCCGTAACAACAGTGCTTTTTCGGGGTTACGCTGAGAAACAATTAATAACAGACGATTTGCAAGTGTCGTATTGGGACGACAGGGAGGAATGGCGATATCAAGGTCAGGCACGCGATGACGAACATTATAAACTTCTGTGGTCAGCAGCGATTGTTCTTTGGGCGTAAAAGAGTCAGCACTAATACTGGGCATATGCTCAACAGTACGCCACTGAAAACCATTATTCAGATCGGCATCAAGTAATATCTCACTCAGCGCGTAACAAAAGGGGCAATTGAAATCCCCGTAGACCACTACCAACTTGTGTGTCATCGCTTATCCAGCCCCCTTGGAGATCATCGACAGCCCTATCGAATGAAGACCAGCACTCAACCTTATAAGAAGCTCCTTATTTTTCCAGTAGAACCCAGATGAAACTGTTTTACCACATCAAATCATCGGGGATTTTATAGTCTGCGTATTCATCTTCTGCTTCCTGAACCGCATTTTTAGCACTGGCGATAATCACACAGGATTCGTCACGTTCAGCAATTTTGTGAGCCACGGGTGCAGGAATCAATTCATAGCTTTTCTGAAAACTGGCAATCGCTAATTGGCCGTTAGATAACTGTCGGTGTTGATCCGCAGTCACATACAGTTTTTTAACCTTTTTGTTATCCACAAAATTGTAAGCTGTATCACCCTCGGCTCGAGCGATTTTATTCGTCTCAATCAGCTGCTTGATTTGCGCAATAATAGCCCTACGTTCAGCACGTTGATTGCGCTCTTCATTGAGCTTACGATCACGTTCGGCCTTTTCTTTCAGAGCCTGTTGCGCCGCTTGCTTAGCAATATCCACAACAGGCTCTTTTGTATGCTTCTGCTGTTTGGCGTTTTTCCGCTTGTCTTTGTTGACCTGTTTAACCTTTTTCTGATCTACCAGACCTGCTTTTAATAACTGTTCCTGCAATGACAAAGCCAACCTGCTTTACTCCTGTTCACACAATATAATTTGTTACTTTCACGAGAAAGAACAATGCCTTTAAAAATCCGTTAGCTCAAGCAATTAGCTGCAATTTTCGATAGAATCTTATCCATTCGACGGCTGATATTTTCGAAACCCATCAGGCCGCATTTTAATTCAATAGAGACTGACATTTTGTTCGCTGAACTAACATCTTCCGAAACGCCCAATGAACCCCTTAACGAGCGCCTCCTAAAAGCGCTGAATAAATTAGGTTTTGATAAACCAACACCGGTACAAGAACAAAGCATTCCACCCGCTTTAGCGGGCAAAGACCTGTTAGTCAGTGCTGAAACGGGCAGCGGCAAAACAGCTGCCTTTTTGTTACCCACCCTGCACCGACTACTGGCAAACGATGCGCCTAATACGGGCACCCGCGCTTTGATTCTGGTGCCAACTCGTGAACTGGCACGTCAGGTTTCCAAAGAATGTCAGGCACTGGCGAGCTTCACTAACCTCAAAGTTGGTCTGATTATTGGTCGCGAAGACTTCAAATATCAAAAAACTATGTTTCGCAAAAACCCGGAAGTGATTGTTGCCACCCCCGGCCGCTTGATGGAACATTTGGACCAGGGAACCCCTGATTTCAACGACCTGGAAGTACTTATTCTTGATGAAGCCGATCGCATGCTCGACATGGGTTTCGGTGACGATGTATTGAAAATTGCCGCTATGAGCAATGCCGAACGCCAAACCCTGCTTTTTTCGGCAACGATGAATCAAAAGGGTCTGAGCAACATGACGCAGCAAGTATTGCGCTCACCGATACAATTAAAACTCACCTCCATGCGCAACCCGCACAAATCCATTCGACAACAGGTTATTCTGACCGACGATGGTCACCACAAGGAAAAACTATTACTGTCAGTGCTCGGCAGCGAAAACTATGACAAAGCGCTGGTCTTCACCAACACCCGCGCCAAAGCCGACGTGCTTGGCACGCTGCTATTCAATAACAACGTACGCAGTGGTGTATTACACGGTGAACTGGAACAGGAACACCGTAACCGCGTGGTAGAACGTCTTCGCACCGGCCATATCAGCGTACTGATCGCCAGTGACGTTGCCGCTCGTGGTCTGGATATCAAAGGCATCGATCTGGTCATCAACTATGACATGGCCCGCACCGGTGATGACTACACGCACCGTATTGGCCGCACCGGTCGTGCCGGTGAGGAGGGTTTAGCTATTGCCTTTATCAACGCCACCGAATGGAACCTGATGGCCAGTATCGAACATTATCTCGGGCAGCGTTTTGAGCACCGCACCATCGCAGGTCTCGAATCTGACTACACCGGCCCAAAAAAACTTAAATCCTCTGGCAAGGCAGCCGGTTCGCGAAAGAAAAAAGACAGCAAGCGCGAAACGTCCGGGAAAAAAGCACCTGCTACTAAAGAGAAAGTACGTAATCGCGATGCCAAAAAAGTGGGCAAACGCCGTACGCCAACAGCAAACAGTGAGCCTCAGGATACAGGCTTTTCCCCATTAAAGAAAAAGACCTAACGCGGTTTAGCCAAACATTGCCTGCCATAGCAAGTGTCATCACTTTTAATGACTCCTGCTATGGCGGGATCTGGAAAACGTCTCTGTCACTCGCAAAATTTCGGCATTAAACCCCCGCCCCATTTTCTGCAACTTTTAAAATAATAACTATACTCAATCTAAGCTTATTTCGGATAAACCACATTCATTGCCATAGTGATTGGCAAGCTGCACACGCCAAGGAATAGTCGACGCAATGAAAACTCAACATAAAATTATTATTATCCCGCTTGTTGTGATGATCGTTGTCGGCGCCCTCAGCATGGCGACGATTGAAACGTATCTTGAAAAACAACTGCTCCAGCGAAGTGAAACCGAGCTGCAGCGGCTCGCCGCCGCCGCCTTAGAATCTGTAAAAACAGTCGAAGCAGTCGAAGTAACATCATCAGAGGATGAAAAAGCTCACCAGCACTTATTACGATCCTTTCAAACATTGGCTCACGAGTTTTCCAACGCCGCCGATGTACGCATCACCTACATTGATGCCAATGGTCTGGTATTGGGTGATTCAAATGTCAGCTTTGAGCAATTAAGCCATCTCGAAAACCATAAAGACCGTGCCGAAATACAAGCGGCGCTTTCCGGTGGCAATGGCTTATCGCAACGCTACAGCAATACCCTCAAAGCAGACATGCTCTATGTCGCGGTTCGCTCTAACGAAACACATCACACCAATGAAATCTCACACTTGGCTCACCCTCTGATTGCCCGTGCAGCAAGACCCCTTAACATGATAAATGCTGCCGTCACCGAATTACGCAGCTCACTGCTATGGATCGGTCTGCTCAGCCTGCTTGTCGTCATCAGCCTTGGTTTCTTTGGAGGGAGAATACTAAATAAAGCCGTGCAGCGAGAGCAGCAACAACTCGAAAAGCGTGTTGAAAGTCGGACGAATGAAATTTCAATTTTACAAACCCTAGGCGGCTTGCTGAATGCTTGCTCCACTTTTAGAGAAGCTGGGGAGGTAATGAATAAAGTTATCCCTACCCTGCTACCCGACATGAAGGGTAGCGTTTCTATTATTAAATCATCCCGTAACCGCCTTGATTCAATTACCGACTGGGGTGACCAGTGGCCCGGACTAGACAGGTTTTTACCCACCGACTGCTGGGCTCTGCGCAAGGGCCACCAACATGCCTCATCACACCACGGGCTTCACGTCTATTGCAATCACTGGGAGGACTTCCAACAGCAGGAGCAAACCCTTTGTGTGCCATTACTGGCGCAGGGTGAAACCATCGGCGTACTGCACTTTGTCATACAAAATACAGCCCAGATGGATCAACATGCTCATTTATTGAACGCTATCGCCGAACAAATCGGTCTGACATTGGCAAATATTCAATTACGAGACAACCTGCGCGAACAGGCAATCCGTGATCCATTAACCGATTTGTATAATCGTCGTTACATGCTGGAAACTCTCGACCAGGCTCACAGCCGTGCCGAACGAGCCAATGAATCCATTGCCATTTTGATGATTGATCTCGACCACTTCAAACGCTTTAACGACAACTTTGGTCACGATGCAGGCGACCATGTATTGAAAGCCGCCGCCCAAGTTTTGAAAGAATCTATTCGCCAGGAAGATATCGCCTGCCGATTTGGCGGTGAAGAATTTTGTATTGTTTGCCCATCCACCGATAAGAAACAGGCGCAGCTTATCGCTGAGCGCATTGGCTCCGGCATACGTTCTCTTGAACTCAACATGAATCAATTACCACTGGGCACGGTAACAACGTCCATAGGTATTGCCATGTATCCCGAGCATGCCGATACAATGCAAAATGTCATCAAAATTGCCGACGAAGCGCTCTATCAAGCAAAAGAACAAGGCCGTGACCGCACCATCATTGCCGAATCAACGCTCATTAAAACAGCCAATCTATCCGACCAACCCGCCGACCTGAAAAGTGTATAAGTGCTCAACTTGAGTATTAAGCACCCCATATGATTGAAAAACAGCACCTCGTAAAACTCGCAACCATGAAAATGCCCTTTGGAAAATACGCAGGTCGTGTTCTTATCGATCTGCCCGAGCGATACCTTATCTGGTTTTCCCATAAGGGGTTTCCCGAAGGCGAACTCGGTGCGCTGTTAGCCCTGTGTCTTGAAATTCAAACGCAGGGTGCTGAAGAAGTGATTCATACCTTGAAGCGTGAGCTGGCACAAGGTTGAAGGTCCGCGCAAAAAATGACAACCTCAAAAATTATTTATGCTCAAGCAAATGGAATTCATCTCATTAAACACAAACACCTAAAACCCTGACGCAAAAACCGCTACACTAGGCGCCCATTTCAACCGCATATTTTCAGGGTGCCCCATGACCGTTCAAACGCTTCTATCACAACTACAAACTTCACCAGAAACTGTCGAATTTAAAAACGTGATGGACACAATCTCGGCCCATTACGATTACACCCCGGCACGTTTCACCAACGGCATTGGCGAAAGTCAGGCGATTAACGAAGCTGGCAGCAACGAAGGTTCCTGCAAAATTTTCGCCTTCGCCCAGCTTAACAATCTGAATATCGAGCAAACACTGGCTTGCTTTGGCAGCTACTACCGCGATGATGTGTTAAAAAACCCACAGGGTTCCGACCACAGCAATATCCGTAACTTTATGGTCTACGGCTGGCCCGGCATTCACTTTGATTCTGCTGCTCTGACTGCCAAGTAAAAGCCAACTGAACTAGCCCCTGTGACCGCCAGAATGGCCACTCTCGAAGAAGCCCTGCAACTGCTGCAATCCACCTATGGTTACGAAAGCTTTCGTGGCCAACAGGCGGAAATTATTGCTGCCGTGTTACAGGGTGACGACTGTATGGTTCTGATGCCAACGGGGGCTGGTAAATCACTGTGTTATCAATTGCCCGCACTGCTGCGTGATGGTCTGGGCATTGTGGTTTCACCACTGATCGCATTGATGCAGGATCAGGTCAACGCATTGCAACAGCTCGGTATCAACGCCGCTTATCTCAACTCGACGCTGAGCCTGGAAGAACAACAACAGATTACTAAACAGCTACGCAAGGGCACCATTGATGTGCTCTACATTGCACCCGAGCGGTTGATTCAGGAACGTTCACTGCAACTGCTTAAACAACTGAAAATATCACTCATTGCCATAGACGAGGCGCACTGTGTATCACAGTGGGGCCATGATTTCCGCCAAGATTATCTCAACCTGCATCTGTTACGCGAGCACTTCCCCGGCGTGCCACGTATAGCACTTACCGCCACCGCAGATGTTCGTACTCGTCAGGAAATTGTTGAGCGTCTGCAACTGGATAATCCGCAACGTTTTGTCAGCGGATTCGATCGGCCAAACATTCGTTATTCGGTGCAACCAAAAACCGATGCCCGTAAACAGCTCATCAAGTTCATTGCCCTGCACCGCGAAGAAGCCGGCATTGTTTATTGCATGTCGCGCAAGAAGGTGGAGGCCACCGCCGATTGGCTTAGCAGTCGCGGCCTTAAGGCGCTGCCCTATCACGCCGGTCTTCCGGCTGAATTACGTGCGTACCATCTGGAACGTTTTCTACGTGAAGACGGCATCATCATGGTGGCCACCATTGCCTTTGGCATGGGCATCGACAAACCCGATGTACGTTTTGTGGTCCACCTTGATTTACCCAAAAGCATGGAAGCCTATTATCAGGAAACAGGTCGCGCCGGCCGTGATGGCCAACCCGCTGAAGCCTGGATGATATACGGTTTGCAGGATGTGGTACGCCTCGGCCAGATGATGGACCAATCTCAAGCGCCGGAGCAACAAAAACGTATCGAACGTCACAAACTCGATGCCCTGCTCGGTTGGTGTGAAATTACTGAATGTCGTCGCCATGGCCTGTTAGGCTACTTCAATGACCATCAGGAAGGCAGCTGCGGCAACTGTGATGTATGCCTGAATCCACCCGATACTTGGGATGCCACCGTTGCGGCACAAAAGCTGTTGTCCTGTATTTACCGTACTGGCCAGCGTTTTGGTGCCGGTCACGTGACTGATGTACTGGTTGGTCGCAGTACGCCCAAGGTCAAACAGTATCAACACGAGACCCTCAGCACTTTTGGTATTGGCCGTGATGCCAGCGAACAAAAGTGGCGTTCAGTCATCCGCCAATTAATGGTACAGGGCTTTATCAAATCCGATGTTGAACAATTTGGCGCGCTGCACCTGACCGAAAAAAGTCGCCCGTTACTGCGCAGTGAAATGACCCTGTTCCTGCGCGAAGATTTACCCGAGCCGCAGTTACAAACGACGCGCCGTGCATCGCAACGTAAAACAGGCCTGGCAGAAGATGTCAGTGATTCGGATCGTTCGTTATGGGAAGCCCTGCGCATCTGTCGTAAGGAGTTGGCCGAAGAGCATGACGTGCCGCCCTATGTGATTTTCCACGATGCCACGCTGATGGAAATGATGCAGTATCGCCCCACCACAGTTGCGGAATTACTTAACATCACCGGCATTGGTCAGGCAAAACTGGATCGATATGGGGATGAGTTCCTGGAAGTGATTTGTGCGGCCGAGTAACCACTATACAGGCAAAAAAACCCGCCGAAGCGGGATTCAATTTACTAGCCAGAGTGCTGAGCACCTTCTTCATTCTTGTAGTAACACAATAAAGCAAGCGCAATGCCAACTCAACAAACAGCTTTCAAAACATCACGTTAACTCAATCAAGCTCGACGAAAATCAACGCTCTGTAAAAAATACTGACACAAAAAATAAGGTTTCTATCGGCTCATAAAATCAAGCCCTGGAAATAAACTTTCCATTTCCCGTATTTATCTTAATCAGTTCACCCGGCTCCAAATACTCTGGCACCTGAACTTCCAGCCCAGTTGACAGTTGAGCTGGCTTGGTACGACCCGTCGCGGTAGAACCTTTAATACCCGGTGCCGTATCAGTGATGGTCAGACTGACCGCCTGCGGTAGCTCAATGCCCAACAGTACATCATCCAACAATAAACCGGTAATACCCTCAAGACCTTCGGTCAGATAGTCAATCTGTCCTTCCAGATCTTCCTGGTTCAAACCGTATTGGCTGTAATCTTCCATGTTCATAAACATCAGTGTATCGCCATCCAGATAAGAATATTGCAACGTCACTTTCACGCAATCCGCTTCTTTGAGCAGGTCATCACTTTTAAACGATTCATCCAGCTTTTGTTTCGTTTGAAGATGCGTGAAACGAATCTTGTACAACGTGGAGGCGCCACGGGACGAGGGGCTTTTGGCTTCTATCTGCTTAACCACATACAGCGCATCGTTAACTTCCACCACCATACCTTTTTTGAGTTCACTTGCCTTTGGCACGCTTGTTGTCTCCTGAATAGAAATGTAACGCCAACCAAAACGTCTTTCTTTGCTAAATATGGCAAAAAAAATTATTCAATGGTCGCATTGAAAGGCCGCATTATATCAGCAATACCAAAGCAAATCGGCTAAAATGCCCAGCTTCAAACTGTCAAATAATGAGCACCACCCCATGAAAAAAAGCCTTCTCGTTATCGCATTAATCGTTATTGTCGCAGGCATCATTAATGTGTTTTTTGGCCCTGAACCATTAAGTAAAGCTGACGCAGCCAAACAGCTGCCCTGGAAAATCGAAATCACGCCTGAGGGTAATACGCGGGTTTTAGATATTGAGATTGGCGCCAGCAATGTTCAACAGGTAAAAGAACAATGGAAAGTTGCTCCGCAGATCGCACTTTTCCGCTCACCGGACGGGACTTTTCGCCTCGAATCCTTTCTTGGCAAGGTCAAGATTGGCCCTTTTCAAGCGCGCATTATTTTCAACCTTCAAGCCAGTCAGGCACTATTAAAAGAATTCGCTGAAAACAGTTCTTCCAGTAGCGCCACACCCAGCGGCAGCCATCAGTTACGCTTGAACGGCGATGATTTCGAGCGCGCCATGCTGATCCCGATCAATGAAATGTCCTACTCCCCGGCAGTCAATACCGAAATAGAAATGCTCAGCAACCTGTTTGGCGAACCTCAAGACAAGATTCAAGTTGATGAAAGTAGCAGTTACTGGCTCTACCCTCAGCGCGGTCTGGTAATACTCGTTAATACCGAAGATAAGGAAGTATTCCACTACTTCCCACCACGAAACTATGAACAAATTTTGCGAGACATTCAGCAACTCAAACAGGCCAAAGCCGAGCTGTTAGTGACTGAGCCGGCGGAGTTGGGCGAGTCGTAAATCGTGATCATAATCACCCACCACATCCAGCTAGCCGACGACGAAGTAGAAATCACCGCCATTCGAGCACAGGGCGCCGGCGGACAAAATGTTAACAAGGTGTCCTCGGCCATCCATCTGCGTTTCGATATCAAAGCGTCATCTCTACCCGACGAGTGGAAAGAAAGACTGTTGGCACGTAACGACTCTCGCATCAACAAGGACGGCGTGCTCGTCATTAAGGCTCAGCAATTTCGTACTCAAGAAAAGAACCGCGCCGATGCTCTACAGCGATTACAGGAGCTAATCCGCAGCACAGGAAAAATCAACAAAACACGTAGACCAACCATGCCTTCTAGTAACGCTCGCAAAAAACGCACCGACAGTAAAACAAAGCGCGGAATGATTAAATCTTTGCGTGGAAAGGTACGCGATTAAGTACTCTATCATTTAAAATACTATCCCTTAGCAACTACCGAAGCTGAAGTAACAAACATGACAACCCCGCTGCCAACTTCATCCTGCCTCTGCGGCAGCCTGCAAAATTTTGCTGACTGTTGCCAACCACTGCTTGACCGTCAATCACATGCCACAACGGCACAGGCCCTGATGCGTTCTCGCTACAGCGCCTTCGCTACCGGCAATATTGATTACCTGATCGACACCCTGCATCCAGACAAACGACAACCACAGGATCGCGAATTACTGGAAGGCGCGCTTCTCAACACTCGTTGGCTGGGTTTACAGGTACGTCAATGCGAGAAAGGTCTGGAAGGTGACGAGCGCGGCACCGTAGAATTTGTTGCCACCTGGAGTGAGGCAAGCCAGTCAGGCTTTTTACACGAACGTTCGCGCTTCGTAAAAGAAGACAGTTGCTGGTACTACGTGGATGGTGAACTTTTCGATACCAGCGGTAAAACTATAGCTAAACCGGGCCGTAACGAACCCTGCTGGTGTGGCAGCAACAAAAAATTCAAGAAGTGTCACGGCGCGGGTTAAAAGCATTAATCAGGAAAAATAAACAGCCTCATCACCACTCTGCCAAGGTGGATATTTAAACATAGCGTTATTAAAGCTAGCCGACGCTAAAAAATGGGATAACCACTGATGCACGCCTTGATAGGCTGTCTGGTCAAACCAGATTTTATCAACATGGGCGAATTGTCGGATAAAGGGGAAAATCGCCATATCGGCAAGACTTACCTGATCACTCAACAAATAACGATGTCGACCCAACCTTTCCTCAAGCTTCTGCAAAAACACTTCGCCCTGCTGACGATAATAATCGGCTGATTCCGGATAGCGATCAGCATATTTATAGCCGTCAAGATTTGCTTTGAATTCAGCATCGTTAGCATCGATCAATGCATTCGAGGGTTCCAACAGCTCAGCCGATTCACCCAACCAATGCTGAGAATCATTTTGTTGTAACGCCCACAACATAATATCGCGACTTTCATTAATTACCTGTCCACCGCGCAAGACCAATACCGGCACCGTTGCCTTCGGCGAAACCTGCAATAATTCAGCGGGTTTATTTTTCAGAACAACTTCACGCAACTCAACCTGAATACCGGCAGTTTGAATGGCCAACCGTGCGCGCATGGCGTAGGGACAACGCCGAAAGGAGTACAGAATGGGGTTCATATATCAGTGATCTTCAATACCTAAAAACAAAATCGGAGAGCCTAGGCTCTCCGATAACAGGTATCAATTTGCTTTAAAATTAAGCAACGATATCCAGCAACTCAACATCAAAAACCAACGTACTGTATGGTGCGATACGATCACCGGCGCCGTGCTCACCGTATGCCAGGTCGTGAGGCACATACAAACGCCATTTTGAACCAACAGGCATCATTTGTAGTGCTTCAGTCCAACCGGCGATTACGCCGTTAACTGGGAATTCAGCGGGTTCGCCACGATCGTAGGAGCTATCGAAGACAGAACCATCAATCAGCGTACCGTGATAATGAGTACGAACGGTAGACGCAGCCAGAGGTTTCTCACCGTCACCGTCAGCCAGAATTTCAAACTGTAGACCACTCTCAGTTACCGTCACTTCGTCACGTGCTGCATTTTCTGCCAAGAATTTCTCGCCTTCAGCAGTAAACGCTTTTGCTTCTTCAGCTTGACGCTGTTGCAGTAACTCATTCATTTCTTCAAACGCTGCTTTCAACTCTTCCGCTGGAATTTCACTTTCTTCATCGTTAAAAGCGCTACGCAGACCGGCAGCAACCGCATCGATGTCAACGCGATCCAGCGGATTACCCGCCAGTTGTTTGCCCATTTGACGACCAATGCCGTAGCTCACTTTATCTTCAAGGGTTGGGTATTTATCTGACATTCTACTCACTCAAATTAATTTAAAAATTTAAAAGTCGCGATTTTATCATAACAACCTGATAATTGCTTCGCCCTTTCAAAGCAGGCAGTTACTGCACCTTCTGCCACTGCCCACCGGATAAGACGAACTGACCCGCAGGTGTTTTTTCAATGGCTTTTTCACCCGCCAATTGTTGTACGACACCAACATCCGTACCGTTACGATGAGCAATATCCTGATAAGCCGCGTTGCGCTTTCCATTAATGACCTTTACCAACGCCGCCACCTCGGCTGTTGGCGCTTTAACAACACCCAACATACCATTTGGCTGTTCACCCACCAAACCTTGCTCTTTGGCTTCACCCAGCGTCAGGCTGAAGGCGTTCATGCAAAAACACAAAGTGGCAATCAACAAACCGCTACGCATCACATTTTTTTTCATAACAACTCCTTTAAAGCAAATACGTGTCGTTAAAACAGACCGCTGTCATCGGACAGCAGATCATCAAGTTCTTTATCTACCTTAACGCGTATTTCATGCTGAATATTGACGTTAAGGTTTATCGTTATCGGTTCATCAGTTGCCACCTTGACCGTCGGTGTACAACCACTCAACACCACTATGCTCGCCGCAAGACCAACGGCCATCAGCAAGGATTTTCTCAGTTTCATGGGCTTATTCCCTGTTATCCTTTTTGTAAAACGCCTGTATACGGCGTTCAATATTATCGCTGATTTTCTGAGTTAGCTTCAGGCTCTTGATCAGCGCCGGAATATTTTCTTGAATATTAATGTTGTAGCGTACCGGACGCTGCTCCTTCATATCCGGGTTTCGCCCCAACAATACCGTTTCCAGTTTTAGTTGACCGCTTTCGTTGTAACTCGCTTTAACAGCAAGCATTTCATAATGAAAATTCTCTAACGCCTCAAGCGCAAAACCAACACCCACATCGTCTACTGCCGAACTCATTGAGTTGGCACCCTGGTATTTAATAAAGCCGCCTGGACTACGCGCCTTAATTTCACTCTCTTGAATTGAAATGCCTGTCGAACTGATCCTGATCGGCAATTGTCCATCCAGAACACCTAACCCTTCAATGCCCGTTTCAAGGTTTAACAGTTCAGCCAGCTGAATACCCTGAATCTGTAACACCAAGTCATTTTGATCCTGCGTCCAATCGTAACTGACAAGTGTCTGACCCACCTGCCCACCTAATAGTTCGGCCTTAAAATCCTTGATTTGCAGCCTTTCGGCTGTTGATTGCAGCGAAAAAGTTATATGTTTTATCGGCACACCCGCATCAACACTCGCAACCTCAACGCGCTTTGCCGTCAGCTTAAGATTATCCACAGACCCATCAATCAAAAGCTCAGAATTCAAACCACGAAACAGGTTAGTGTCATAAAAACCACTTACACCAGTTAATGTTATGCGCCCCTTTGCATAAACCTGCTCAGCGTCCCAGTTTAACCGCGCGGTCATGTCCAATTGTCCAGCAAATAGATCAAAGGGATAGGGCCAGTCGTCAAACATCCGAGGCAGATAGCTTTGTGTTTGTTGAAAGTTGAGCCGTTGTAATTGCGAATTAAAGTGGCCCAACCCACTATTCAAATTATGCGTCATATCGCCCGTAACACGAATCAAACCAGCCGCATAACTAAGCTGCACGGTGCCATTCAGTGTTTCATTCTCCAGCTGCCAACTAGCCTGCGCGTCCAGCGGTTTCAAGCTCAAATCACCGAATGAAGTTTCAAACCCTGTCAGCGATACATTAATACGACCGCTCATCTGTCCAAGGTTTTGCAATGCCTGTGAAACGTCCTTCAAGCGCACACGTGCCGCGGCAACGTTATAATCCTCGGCCTGCCAACTTAGTTGCGTCTCGCCCAGCTGAAATTCCAATTCAGGCACGACCACCTGCTGTTGCTCTAAAACAACATCAAATGCACGCGGTACTGTAATCGCCAGAGCATCAACCTGCAGATCCTCAGCTTCAATATTTTCAGCTCGTATCGAGCTATTGGCATCGAACTGCAAGCGAACAACATCAGGGGACACATGCACTTGCCCAGCCCCAGAAAAAGCCACCACTCCAGCGCTAAGCTGAGAGTGCTTGAAATCACTAACGACCAACTGTGTCTGAAAACGAGCCGTTACAGCCCAGTCATTGCCGGTGATTTCATCCGGTAAGGGCAGTTGCCACAGTAATTGCGCATCACCCGCTAATTGATAGTTTGATTCCAGCAGTCCTAATTCTCGTAATAATTCTGTCGCCGCCTGCAAGTCCAGTTTTAACCGGCCCTCCAGTTGAGCAGCCTCCTCCGTTATTTTGCTATCAATCTCTAAAATGGGCTGTGCATTTTTCAGCAAATCCAGCTGTAAATAATTAGCCTGGTCGACCTGAAGGCTTAGCTGAAGCACTGATAAATCCGCATCTGAATTTTCAGGACTATTCAGGCTTAACTGCAATTTTTGTGCGTTGTAATGAAGGCTTCCCCTCAAGTCCTGATAACTCACAGTTTCTGGTAATTCCAGCTGTAAAGAGTCGACGTGCAACTGTGAAAAGGGAAGTTGAGGAAACAAAGCGTTAGGAAGAAGCGCTGCAATAGATAGCGGCTTTTCGCTGACCGTTTCATTTTTATCGACAACCGTATCGTCGACCAGCAGCTGAACATGCACAACGGGCATTTGCAGCGCTTCCAGCTGCCCCTGCCATAATCCCTGCCACGAATAATTCAATGACACCTCAGGAATTGTCAGCGTCGAATCGTACCCAGCAACAAGATACCGGAGCTTCAAATCCCGGATGATCAGACCTTGCCAACCGGGACGGTAAATTTCGATATGCGACAACTCAAGGTCAACATCCGCCAACAATCCTCGAGCTAACGGCGTAACCCAAACCGGCCAGGCAAGATAAAGCGCCAATAGCAAAACCACTGGTAGCAAGAGCGCTATTACAAAAAACCGCTTTTTAGTCACCCATTAATCCTTCTCAATACAGGGACCATTTCGTCATTCGACAGTGACTTTAAACATAAACTCAACACTAGTGCGCCAAGCTAGCTATCAAAGCCTGCAAACGCAGCAGTTTTTCATTACTGAGCTGCCGATAATCAAAATAGGGCACCACCAGCAACCGCTTATTTTTATCGATTTGAAAATCAGCATCCACCGCTGTCAGCTTCGCATCCAACATTAACGTTTTCGCATAGGTTCTGCCCATCACAATATGCAGGCCAGTTTGAGATAAATCCGGCTCACTAAACAGCAAAGCCTGACTCGAATTTTCACGCAATAAAAACGCATCGCGATACAACTGCCAAGTGGCAAAACCTTCTGTTTTCAAAGCAAACGCCAGCTTGGCGTAAACATTAAAAATCTTACGCCAATGATTACCGGTCTGCTGAGCAATCCGCGCAATATCGCCATCTATCATAGACCGCATGCCTACTAAATAATGATATTCATCCAGCGGCGGTCGATTGGCTATATAGACGCTAAAGCGTGCATTGATATCACCTAAACCGCAGCGCTTTGTTTGGCCTAACATCAATGTTCTCGAATGAATAATAAATGAGGGAGTGTATAAGGCTGCCACAAGCCCTGTTTTATCACCATGCCTTTGTTTATGTTTAAAGATTTAACTCGCACCAAACCGCCATCACGAATACACTTGTCACACTAAATTTATAGCAAACGAGTTGTTTTGGCATGGCAGAAATAGGCAGAATTAATAATCTTCAGGTTCTTCGCTCCGTAGACTTCGGGCTATACCTAGACGCCGGTGAATTAGACAGTATTTTATTGCCAATCCGCTACGTACCGGAGGGAGCCAAAGTCGGCGACTGGCTGGATGTCTTTATTTATCTCGACTCTGAAGATCGCCTGATTTGCACCACCGAAACACCACGCGTTAAGGTCGGTGAATGTGCCAACCTAAAAGTGGTTTCAACCACACCCATCGGCGCGTTTGTGGATTGGGGGCTGAGTAAAGATTTACTGATTCCCTTTGGTGAACAGGTTACACCGATGGAAGTGGGCCAGTCTTACCCCGTGTTCGCCTTTATCGACCCACGCACCAAACGTATCACGGGCTCCACAAAAATTGCCCGTCATCTGAGTGAAATGGCGCTCTATCTAGCCCCCGAACAACCCGTTGAGTTTCTCATATACCAACGTACCGACCTCGGCTACATGGGTGTGATTGAAAACCGTTGCCTGGGCCTGCTGTTCCATCAAGACATTCTGCAACCGATTGATATCGGCCAGCGCCTGAAAGGCTTTGTGAAAGAAATCCGCATCGATAAAAAAGTCACCCTGTGTTTACAACTACAGGGACAGGAAGCGCGTGACGAGCTGTCACAGCAAATTCTAGATGATTTAAAAGCCAACGGCGGCACCTCAACACTGACCGACAAAAGCACACCCGATGCGATTTACAAAAAATTTAACGCCAGCAAAGCCAGTTATAAACGTGCACTGGGCGCACTTTACAAACAGCGTTTAGTTAAAATTGACAAAGATAAAGTTACCCTGCTTTAAAAGGTGACAAACTTTGTAGGTCAGGCTTTAGCCTGACAAGTAAGGACAAGTAAGACTGAAGTCTTACCCACAAACTTCATCGTAAATCGTTACAAACCAGCGACACCCTGATTTTCAAAATCACACCAAGAGAAAGACATGCAAATACAGTGGTACCCCGGCCATATGCACAAGGCCAGCAAACAGATCAAGGAGGCCCTGCCCGGCGTTGATATCCTGATCGAGGTGCTGGACGCTCGCATCCCCTTCAGCAGCGAAAACCCGATGTTGGCTGAAATACGCGGCGACAAACCCTGTATCAAGGTGCTCAGTAAAACTGATTTGGCTGACCCGGAAATCACTGCCCTGTGGCAGGAATACCTGGAGCAGCAAGCGGGTGTAAAAACCCTGGCAATCCGTACAGACCAACCGGAAAAAGCCCTGCAATTGACCGACCTGTGCCGCAAAATGATGCCTCACAAGGTAAAAAACGAAAAGACCATCCACACCATGATTGTCGGCATTCCCAACGTTGGCAAATCCACCCTAATTAACACACTAGCGGGCCGTACCATTGCCAAAACCGGCAACGAACCGGCCGTCACCAAGACCCAACAACGCATTAAACTCGATGGCGGCATTACGCTCTCTGACACCCCGGGCGTCATGTGGCCTAACGTGGAAAATAAAGGCAGCGGCTATCGATTAGCCACCACAGGTGCCATTCGTGATACCGCCATGGACTATATCGATGTGGCATTTTTTGCCGCCGACTTTATGGCCAAAACCTACGGTGAACGTTTAAAAGAGCGCTATGAATTGGATCGAATAGCCGATAGCGATCTGGAAATCATTGAGGACATTGGTCGCAAACGCGGTTGCTTGCGCAGCGGCGGGCAAGTTGATCTGGATCGGGCCTCCAAACTATTTATCACCGAGCTGCGTTCTGGTGTTCTTGGCCTTATCAGTTTGGAAACACCTGCAATGATGGAAGCCGAAAAAGCCAACGTGGAAATCATTCGCGCCCAAAAAGCCGAAAAGCAAGCGGCGAAAAAAACTACCCGCAAAAAGAGCTGGAAGGCGAGCCGCTAACGGTGTTACAGCCGGCGTCTTGTGAACATGCATTACCAGGCGTAGTATTGCCTGACTCACCAAGGAGAGATCGCCATGATGATTGCTGAATACGCTGTATTAATTCAAGACCTTGTAACACTGTTAATCAACATCTGCGGTCCTACGCCCTTTTAAAGTGTTTAGCGACACACCACTCTGAGCGAGTGGTGGTCACAATGCGATGTCAAAAATAAAAATAATAAATGAATAACGCCAACCAATTCACTAGCCCCTTTGGTACAATTCAATTAGAGCGCCTACCTCGCGACATTAGCCACACGCTAAGAGCTTGGGATGCTGCCGATGAATACCTGCTTCAACATCTGCACGAGCACTATTTTCATAATCAGCCAAACCTTCATCAGCCACTCATTTTGAATGACAGCTTTGGTGCGCTTGGCGTTAGCCTCAAGGATTATCTGCCCGTTTTAGTCAATGATTCCTTTGTCAGCCAACAGGCTGCACAAACGAATCTAGAGACCAATGACGGCGAAGAACTGCAACAGCTGGATAGCAGTTCTCCTCTGCCCTATGCGCCGTTAGTTATCCTCAAGTTACCTAAAAACACCCGCTATTTTGAATATCAACTTGCTGCATTGAATCATTATTTACCCGTAGGCACACCGGTTATCATCGGTGCTATGGTGAAGTATCTCAGCAATAGTTTTTTTAAACTGTTCGAACAACACCTTCAGGACACCAGCACCACCTTAGCCAAAAAGAAAGCACGTCTGCTGCTAGGTGTTACTCGCGGCGACTACCCTCAACCATCGCTCGCTCAACCTCGCCAACAAACTGAAATTGGCCTGACGGTATTTGATACACCCAATGTCTTTGCGGTCGGCAAACTGGATCAAGGCAGTCGTTTTTTCCTGCAACACTTTCCTGCATTAAGTGAAGCAGAAAAGGTTGTTGATCTAGGCTGTGGCAACGGAATTTTGGGTTTACAGGCCTTACAGAAAAACCCTCAGCTTGCCGTAAGCTTTGTCGATGAATCCTGCCATGCTATTCACGCCACTCGCTGCGCCGTCGAAGCACTGGGTGAATCAGAGCGCGCAACATTAACTCAAAACCACTGTTTACAGGGATTTGAGAACAACAGCGTTGATGCCGTATTATGCAACCCGCCCTTCCATCAGCAGCAGGCCGTGGGTATTCAAATTGCCCAGCAGATGTTTCGTGACAGTGCCCGCGTATTAAAACCAGGCGGCAGTTTTTACATTATTGGCAATCGGCATTTGGGCTATCACGTCGAATTGAAAAAACACTTCAAAAAGGTACACACACTGGTCAGTGACAAAAAGTTTGTCCTGTGGTGCGCCCAGAATTAAAGCCACATGAAAACAGCTAATCTTCAAAAACTTGCTATGTCGTGCTAGAATTCGCGCCCAATTTTTTATATTCCAGCCAACAAGTTAGGTAGACACATCCATGCGCATTGTACGAATGATCCTCGCTCCCATCCTTTTGTTCCTCGATTGGATCACCACACCACGTGGCGTTAAACGCCCGGCTGATCTGCAACAGCAAATCGACCAGCAAACAGCTGGCCTGTCGTTGTATCAGTTCAAAGCCTGCCCGTTCTGCATCAAAGTACGCCGCACCTTTAAGCGTCACTCGTTGAACGTTGAAACCCGTGATGCCAAACACGATGAGAAAGTTCGTCAGGAATTACTCGAACAAGGCGGCAAAATCAAAGTACCATGCCTGCGGATCGAAGAAGCCGGAGAAGTGAGCTGGCTGTACGATTCCAACGCGATTGTTGAATACTTGCAGGGCCGTTTCGCCAATCAGGCTTAAGCTTTGGGAAGGCTTCGGATGATCTGATCCAAGGTCGCTCGATAATCCTTGTAGTCAATGGTGATGGGCAGCACCTTTCGCTCGCCCTCACCGTTGCCAACACAGCTCAAGAACAAAGACGGGAAACCGCTAATATTTGTTGTACGTGAAAACTCAATCTGTTCGGTTAATTGCTGCTGAACATCTTCAGATACCAGATCAGCACAAAACTCTGTCTCATCCAGACCAATTTCACGGGCCAGCTGCGCCAGCACGTCATCGTTAGACGGATTCATCGCGCGTAAATAATAACCCCGTTGAATCGCTTCGATCATAACCTCTTCCAGTCCCTGTCGTCGCGCGGAGAGAACTGCACGGCAAGCTTGATAAGTCGATCGTCGCGGCTGATTTTCGGTCCAAAAATCAAAATTAAAGGCCGTACCCAGCTCACCTTCGATGTGCCGCCAATGCCCCTTAATATGCGCCTGCAATTCAGAGGGCATCGGCTCATTGCTATCAGCAGCTAAACCGCCAAGAATGTTTTCAACGCGCACATCGGTGGGCAAAGCGGCCTTTAGGGACTGCCAGGCTGGCCGGTAGCCCCAGCACCAGCTACACATGGGATCGTGGAAATAATAAAGTACTGCTCGAGTCACAAAGCTAACCTTTAATGTTTAAATCATGTTGGCGATGTAAATCCATCTGCCCGAGAATTTCTGAAACACAGCGCAACCGTTTGATCCGTTGAAATAACAAATCAGCGTCTGGATATTGCAATCTTAAATAGGAAAGCCACTGTTTGGTGCGGTTACCAATATACTTGGGATCCGGCTGGTCTGAATTTTCAAAAAAATCGGCCAACTCATCGACAACCTCAAGCCAGCTCATAAACCGTGGGACCTGCCCCTGCTGCTGTTGCTTAATGGCCCGGGCTAAATCTGGGCACGCCAACGCACCGCGGCCTAACATTAAATCTGAGCAACCACTCTGCCGCTGAGCTTGCACAGCATGTTCAGGCGCCCATATTTCACCATTAGCAATCACAGGAATAGTCAGTTGTTGTTGAATTGCATCGATATGCTGCCAATAAGCTGGCGGCTTGTAGCCATCCTCGCGAGTGCGAGCATGAATACACAGCTCGCTGGCACCGGCTTCTTCAATACCGCTGGCTATATCCTCCAACAAACTGGCGTCCTTAAAACCCAAACGAATTTTTGCCGTCACCGGCACAGCTGGATCAACGGCATCGCGTACCGCCTTAACAATATCCGCCACGCGTTTAGGCTCTTTGAGTAAAACAGAGCCACCTTCATGGCGGTTAACCGTTTTTGCCGGGCAACCAAAATTCAGGTCGATACCGGGCACACCCAGCGCTACTGCTGTTACAGCATTTTCGGCAAGGAAGACCGGATTACTGCCAAGAAATTGAATATATACGGGCGTTCCTGCCCGGGTTTTCCCTTCCTGCTTTAGCTCAGGGCAGTAACGAAAAAATACTTTTTCGGGCAGCACTGAGTGAGTCACGCGAATAAACTCTGTCACACAGCGATCATAACCACCAATGCGCGTTAACATCTCCCGCATCGGGTGATCCACTACGCCCTGCATCGGAGCTAAAAGAACTCTCATTGCTTATTATTCGCCACTACTTTTTAAAGGTATCATCCCCAGGAAATGACAGCTTTAGGCTGCATTCTGCGCAGTCACTGCAGAGCTATCGTCATTTTCACCACCAAAAGCTTCCATCAGCGCTTTAATAAAGGCAGATAATTCCAGCGTCATAATGGCAAAATCCACATCAAATTGTTCCGCAAAATCCTGGGCGTCGACTTCGTCTGCTTTTTCCTGCACCACATCAGTGAAACGCAAACGTTTGACGGCCAGCTTATCATCAACGATACACTCAACGCGCTCCTGCCAACTCAGCGCTAGCTTACTGGCATGCATACTGGCTTTAATATGATTGTTGATCTCTTCGGATTCCAGATTCAGATTAGTACAACGAATCACGCTACTAACATCATCGTTATCACGCAACTCACAGGCTTGGCCCAGTTCAAAACCGTCAGCAACCTGACCCTTTTCAACCCAATCGGTCATCACCTGAATGGGTAAGTTTTTAGCCGTTAACGGAATCAGTGACAACGGCCCCACTGCGTCACGTAATAAACCGATTAATTCTTCAGCTCGTTTAACCGAGGATGAGTTCACCACCAGCAAACCGTCATTGGCATCGATATAAGCAAACTGCAAACTGGAACGAGCAAAGGCACGTGGTAATAATTCAAACATCACCTCATCCTTCATCTGGTTACGTTCCTTGCGACCCACTCTACGATCTTCGTTTTCTTCCAACGCTAACAACCGTTCTTCCAGCTCTTCATTAATAACCGCTGGCGGTAAAACTTTTTCCTGACGTTTGGCGCAGATCATCAGGTAACCGTTATTGGCATGTACGTATTCACTGCCAAAACGCCCCAACGGAGGCACCCAGCCCAGCTTCAACATATCTTGTCCCGCACAGGGCTGAAACGCCTTTGCTTCAAGGGTTTCACTCAATTCTTCCGGTGTCTGGGAAAAGGCTTTGGTAAAACGATAAACCTGTAAATTTTTAAACCACATAAAAAAACAAACCTGAGAGTTTATGGAACCTGAATAGGGTCGCGCATTCTAACAGCATCGATAGCCGTTGAGGCCATCAATTGCGGAGGAAAAGAAACAAAGCAGCAGCGGATCAAAATCCGACTATACTTTCTAAACAATTATTTTTTCCTTTCGATCTACGCAACACCTACAAGGCTTTTCTGACAGCGGTTATGTCTCAACGTTACACGCATATTTCGAACACAGGATCACCCCCTAAGAACACGTGGCTGTTTGCCTTATTCTGCCTGTGCCTTACATTAAACTTGCCATCGGGCCTTGCACTCGCCAATGAGCGCGTAGATAAAAGTATCAGCGAAGAGAAAAACGTCAGCAAAAAATCGCTGGTGCTACCCAAAGCTCAAAGTATTGATTTGGAAAAACCGGTTATTGAAAACTCATCGGGAGTTGCTCAGCAAAAGAGCATATCTTCAGAACCCGGCGTTGAAAGTGCAACCCTAGCTGTCCCTTTAATATTGTTAGGCAATCAAGTATTACCCGGCACTAGCACCCGCCTGGCCTGGTCACCCAGCCAATCATTTGAAGGCATTGCCACCCCCACCCCCGTTCTAGTCGTCAACGGCGCCAAACCAGGACCAGTACTATGCCTGACCGCTGCAGTGCATGGTGATGAACTGAACGGTATCGAAACCGTAAGGCGTGTAATGTACACACTGGAAGCCCAATCGCTCAGTGGTACTGTGATCGGCGTACCAATTGTGAACCTACCGGGTTTTCACCGTGGTTCTCGTTATTTACCTGACCGTCGCGACCTTAACCGCTTTTTCCCCGGCAACCCAGATGGTAGCTCTGCAGCACGGATCGCCCACTCCTTTTTCCGCGAAGTCATCAGCCATTGTGATGCATTAGTTGACCTGCATACAGGTTCCTTCCACCGTATAAACCTGCCACAGCTACGCGCTGATTTAACACAACCTGAAGTGGTTAAACTGACGCAAGGTTTTGGTGCAACCGCCGTTTTACACAGTATCGGCGCACCAGGCACTTTGCGCCGCGCCGCCACTGATAACGGTATTCCAGCCGTGACTCTGGAAGCAGGAGGCTCAACACATCTAGAAGAGAAGGCCGTTAGTCATGGCGTCAAGGGCATTCAAACCCTGCTTGCCAGCATGAAAATGAATAAAAAAATCAGTCTGTGGGGCGCACCGGAGCCCGTTTACTATCATTCGGTTTGGGTGCGCATTGATCGTGGAGGCATTCTATTCAGCAAGGTAAAACTGGGCCAACGAGTCGATAAGGATGAATTACTGGGAACCGTCACCAATCCGATCACTAATGTCCGCAGTGAAATCCGCGCGCCCTATACTGGACGTATTCTAGGCATGGCAGTCAACCAGGTTGTACAACCCGGCTTCGCAGCCTATCGAATTGGCATTCAAAAATCAGAGGGGGGAGTCTCTGACCCACTCCAACCGTTACCAATAACGCCGGAATTAGAGCCAGAAATCGATTCACCAGACCTAGCCGTTAACGAAAACTTGAACGCCTTACCGGCCCCTCAAAATATCCGTTCGGAATAATTTCTCGCCTCAATAAGCATCACAAATATGCGTGTTTTCCATACCCTTTACATCCGGAAACCCCATACCGGGCATAATGCTGGACCCCATCCCCGCCAGCGCGCCTGACATCATTTCACTGCACTTTCGCATCGCGTTGGCAACATCGCTCCGTGACATTTCCATGCCGTATTTCACACCCAGACTCTGAGCCTCAGCACGCTTACCGGCACTGCAAAGCTGTTTAATTTCAGCTTCCATGTGCTTAGCCTTACTCGCCATGTCATTTAATTGGCCACGGTCTATATTTGCCATACAGGTTTGTGCCTTTTGCGCCATGTCCATCATCTGCTGCATTTGTTGTTCGTTCTGGGCCATTACCCAGCCCGACAAGCTCAACAATAGAATTGACAACAATCCCTTAGTGAAAAAATCACTCCCTATTACAGATTTTTTCATAACATTTCCTCCATTAGCTTCAGGCAATTATTCTAATGGCAGCTGCCAATGCTGGCAAACAGCGTCTAAAATACCCGCTACTACCTGTATATTTTCGAGAGAATTTTATGACAACGCTCACCGGCAGCTGTCTCTGTGGACAAATCGCCTACAAAATTGAAGGTCAAACCACCGCGTTTTACCATTGCCACTGCTTGCGTTGCCGGAAGGCCACCGGCACGGGCCATGCCAGCAACATTCGCATCAAAACAAGCGGCATTGAATGGCTAAAGGGTGATCACCTAATCAAAAGTTATAAAGTGCCAGAAGCCGACCGTTTCAAAAATGATTTTTGTAGCGAATGCGGTGCACCACTACCCCGTCATTTCCCGAACTTGGGCATGGTGGTTTTACCCGCAGGCACCCTAGATCATGAACCGGACATTAGCCCCGAGGCTCGTATTTTCTGTGGATCACGTTCAGACTGGTCCTGTCATGATGACATCACTGCCTTTAACGGATACCCCGAATAATTGGTAACACTATCGGTGTTGTCACCAAATACAGGACGGCTACTAAGCAAGGCCTGCAGCTTCTACTTCAGCTTCAGCCACCTTGTTTAAAATTACTTAGCCCGGCCCCGTAATCTGGGCCGATTCAGTCATCCCTCAAACAACACGTCACCTGAGGGTGGATGATACTGAATCAGAAGCGACTATAGTTCCCTACGTAGATTGGATTACTTGCCCAAACTCCCCATCAGGCCACGTACAGCGGCAGGCAAATCCGCAGGGATCAACACCAGTTTGCCATTCTCTGACTTAGACATATCCTTAACGGCATCGATATAACGTTCACCCAATAGATACATCACCGGAAGTTCATTCGTTTGAATTGCCGCGGTTACCTTTTCGATCGCCTGCTGACTGGCTTCTGCCAACACCACTTGTGCCTCAGCGTCACGTCTCGATGCTTCAAGACGTCCATCAGCCTCAAGAATCGCCGCTTCTTTTTCACCTTCAGCGCGAGTCACTGTCGCTCGTCGAGCACGCTCTGCCGCAGCCTGTTCTTCCATTGCAGACTGCATCGTAGAAGAAGGATTAATATCCTGAATTTCAACCGTTTTTAACGTGATACCCCAATCAGCAATATCATCTGAAATATTCGTTTTGAGTTTCGATTTAATTTGATCACGGGACGAGAGAGCATCATCAAGAGACATTTCACCGACAATAGAACGTAAGGTAGTTTGCACTAAGGTTTGTACGGCAAAACTAAAGTTATCGACCCCGTAAACTGCTTTTTCTGGCGAAACAATATTAATGTAGGCAACGGCATTGGCAACGATTACCGCGTTATCTTTAGTAATCACTTCCTGAGAAGGGATTTCCAACACAATGTCCTTTGTGGTCACACGATGAGCCACTGTATCGATATAAGGAATAATAATATTCAAGCCGGGATTAAGCGTACTGTGGTATTTCCCCAGTCTTTGTATAACCCATTTACTTCCCTGTGGTACCAGTTTAACGCCTTGGGCAATGCTGATAATAACGAGCGCGAGAAACACACCGACAACAATTAGTCCTTCCATTTACTTTTCCTTAGTTTTCTTAAAAAATTATTTTTTTGTGACGATTAGTGTATTGCCTGACACATCATTAACCACAACCCGATCTCCAGATTCAACATCCTGGTCACAGATAAAAGCCCACTCTTCATTACCTAAAACAGGTGTAGAAAAACGCAATTCGCCTCGTTTATTCTCCACCGGTTTGGAAATCACCAAACCGGTTTGCCCCACTATCGCCTCACGAGATAAACCCGCTTTGGTTTTATCAACCGCTTTAGGTTTAAGGTATTTAAACCAGAGCCAGGTAAAAACAACCGAGGCAGCGATCCATATTAAAATCTGCACTTCCAGGACCAACTCGGGGAAAACTAACAACACAAGCCCTACCAGCAACGCTCCCGCGCCAAACCAGAGCGCAATAAAACTGGGCAGAACAATTTCAAACATCATGAGCACCATGCCTAATACCAGCCAATGCCAATACACAATTTCAAACTCCATAGATGACCTTTTCCATAACGTGATGATAGCGATTTTTACAACTCTCTATTAGCTTAGAGCAAGGACCCTTACCCGTAAATGAATAGCCCATAAATGAGCAGCGCCTAAGCAAGCGGACTTGAAAAGAACCCCCTCACAGCAACTTTATAAGGTGTTTCCTAACGTGCCTTCTAACGACCCAATCCATTAGAGGTACGATGCATTAGCGGAATCTTGGTTACATCGCCCTAGTATGACTATCGCTCTAATCGCTCCTGCAACTAGCTAACGTTCGAGAGACTATTGTTGCCAATAATTTTTATGTCTGCAGATTTCAGTTGGCGTTGATACTCCGGCATTTATTCCGCTAATGCAAGCCAGTCAATGGAGGTACATTGTTACTGGAAGAGGTCTGTAATATCGCTCATACTGGCATTAACTTTGGGGAACTCAACACCATGAGCAGCATCAAACTGGTCGCCCATCGCGGCTATCAACGTTTGTTTCCGGAAAACACTCTGCTGGCTTACCGCGAAGCCATCAAAGCAGGCGCGCGCTTTATTGAAACCGATGTGCAACTCAGCGCCGATGAACAGCCTGTGCTTTACCATGACCGTAAATTAAAGCGTTGCACCGGCCTTAAAGGGGCTGTACACGATCATCTCTTTAAACCTTTATCACTGGCACCCAATCACGAGCCCAAGCGGCTGAGCGACCAATTTCTGGGGCTCACCATTGAATCGCTAGCTGATCTTGTCACGCTTCTTTGCGAGCACCCACAGGTGCATGCTTTCATTGAAGTGAAATCTGTCACTATTGATTTTCATGGCATTGAAAAAACCTATCAACGTATCACTGAAATTCTCGAGCCCGTGGCAACCCAATGTACGCTAATCAGCTTTCATATCCCCTTCATGATGTTTGCTCACAGTTCAGGCTGGCACTCGATAGGAGTCGCTCTGAGACGTTGGAAGGATTTATATAAAACAGACGTTGAAACGATGGCACCTGACTATATCTTTGCCGATGTCGATGACCTGCCAAAAAAAAATGATTTCTTCGATCTTAAAAGCAAACTCGTGGTCTATGAAGTAGATTCCCCCGAGCTTGCCAGATCGCTACATCAGCGAGGCATTGAATACATAGAAACCTTTGCTATTGGTGATATGCAGCAGACACTAGCACAATGACCTCCCCTTTACTTCAGCACCAATACGACGTCACCATTATTGGTGGCGGCATTCACGGTGCAGGTATCGCCCAAGCTGCCGCTGCCGCCGGGTATCAAGTTCTGCTACTGGAAAAAAATGACTGGGCTGCCGGCACATCCAGTAAATCCAGCAAGTTAATTCATGGTGGCCTACGATATCTACAGAGCGGGCAATTTGCGCTGGTTAGGGAAAGCATCCGCGAGCGGGAAATCCTGCTGAAAATAGCGCCTGAGCTGGTACGCCGCAATAATTTTTATATCCCTCTCTATACAGACTCACACTACAAAAGCTGGCAGCTACGTATTGGCTTGTCGTTATATGCCCTATTTGGCGGTAATCGACAGGACTGCCGTTACAGCCGATTAACAAAAATCGAACGTCAGCAATTACAGGGCTTGAGAAGCGCAGGTCTTGAGCAGGTTTTTTGCTACCCCGATGCGCAAACCGATGATCGACTACTTACTCGCGCAGTCATTTATTCAGCCAGAGAATTAGGCGCTCATGCACTATCACCTGCCAAATTGATCAGTGCAAAACATGTCGGTGGAGGTTATACCCTACGTTATCAATGGCAGGGAGAAAAACAGGAAATTATCAGCCGCGTCGTTATTAACGCTGCCGGCCCTTGGGCAAATAATGTCAATGCATTAGCCAGCCCTACACCGCCATCAACCGAAGTGGACTTAGTCCAGGGTACACACCTGATTTTATCGGGTCAGCTCAGCGATGAATGCTTTTATCTGGAAGCGCCGCAAGATCAGCGCGCCGTATTTGTGCTGCCCTGGTACGGCAATACTTTGCTTGGCACTACCGAAACGCTGTTTGAGGGTGATCCTGATAACGTTGAGCCCCAGGCACATGAAAAGGACTATTTGCTGACAGTGTTAAACCATTACTTTCCGGGCTTTAACGGTGAAGTAATTGATGCCTTTGCCGGTCTTCGCGTACTGCCAAAACAAAAAACCAGTGCCTTCAGGCGCTCTCGTGAAACGCAGCTGATTTGCGATCGACCCGGCGCTGCTCAGTGGATTAGTGTGTATGGAGGAAAATTGACAGGCTACCGAGCGACCGCAGAAAAGGTCGTTAAACTCATCCGCAAAAGCATCGGGCCCCGCAAAAAAATAGCCGATACTAAAAACCTGCCATTAAAACCGAACACCAGCGATGAGCTTAATCAGACAGCTCACTCAAATGCGTCTGTAAAGCCTCACGCCAACGGCCAAACCGGTGGTTAAGCTGCTCATGAACGCCATTGTCTGGCGCAAACTCTATACCCGCTAACTTCGACCATTCAGCAACCGATATGACACATCCGACACGGCTCTGCTGGGCCAGAAGGTAGGCTGCACCACGCGCCGAGGCCTCCACTTCTTCAGGACGCCAAACCGGTATGTTAGTGAGGCCAGCCAAATTTCGACAAAAAATATTACTTTGAGAGAGTCCACCAGAAATAATAATCTTTTGCAGATGGAAACCATGAGCTTGCATCACTACCAGATTGCTTTGCAGCAAAAACTTAATACTTTCCTGAACCGCCAATAGTTTCTGCCGATCACTGCCCTGCCCGACAAAACTGGGCATTAAACTCGCCTGCCAATAGGGCGAGCCCACCCCCCCCACTGCGTTGATAAACAAAGGCACTTCATCAGTGGAAATTTCCAGCTCATCCAGCTCCTCGGTATCCTCAAGGTGCAATAAATTCTGTGCCCAAGTCAACGCACTACCGGCGCCATTAACCGTGCCCTCAACAACAAACTGTGATTGCTCTCCCGAATAAACAACACTTTTGAGCAGCTGTTCCGGGTAGTTTTTTTCATGCCACAGCGCCGATACAAAAGCACCGGTACCGGCATTAATGTAAGCAGTGCCTGCTGTTGGCTCGCCATAGGCATAGATTGCCGTCGATTGATCACCGCTTAATAATTGCAGCGGCAACTTAAAATCAGGCAAGGTTAACGAGCCAAAATTATCACAGGTAAAGGCCAGCTCCGGCAGCAGACTGCGGGGAATATCAAACAGCTGTAGAAGATCCGCATCCCAGTCATTACTGTCAATATTATAAAGACCTGTGCGCTGTGCATTAGCGGGATCAACTTTAACTTGATGGGAGCCCGTCAGGCGTGCCGCTAAATAACCTGCCAGAGGCCCGAACATCAGATTGCCGTCAATAAAGGCCTGCTGGACATCGACATCATTATTTAAGCACCAATGCATTTTGCTGGCACCGTAATGCGCACTGGGATAAAGCCCGGTGTGACGACGAAACCACTGTGGATTGATTTTTTGACGCTCAAGCCAGGCATGAGCGCGACGGTCCTGCCAACTGATCACCGGGGTAATTGCCTCAAGCGTATCGCGCTTCCAACACACCATGCTAGAGCGCTGCGTTACCAAACCGGCAGAAAATAAACCGCGCCGCTGTTCAGGCGTTAACTTTGCAACAGCTTCTTCAGCCACCTGCTGCAAGGAGCTAACAAGCTCTTCGGCATCCTGCTCAACTTTCTCGGCAGCAGGAGTCTGAGTAGCAACAGCTAACGAAGCACGAGCCAACGTTTGACCCGCCACGCTAATCACTAACGCACGGCTACTTTGACCACCCTGATCAAGAATGAGATAACACGTTTCCGACACCCGTGCCTCCAATGTTCTTTTATATTAGAGTCATTATAAAGGCCTGCGTTCAAATGACTCCATACCCGTTAGACAGGCGGTCAATACAAACCGTTTAGCGGCTTTACAGATTAAATCGAAGCCCATCAAGCCAAGGTTGCTTGGTAACTTACCATTCGCACCTGATCTTAGTCACATTGGGCCGAACCAACTCGGTAAAAAGGGTTACCCTGAGCTGTAATAAAAACCGGAGGAACGATAATGAATCGTTAACTCGACGCGTGGATTGTTAGAGCTGGAAACACTGCCATAATCAAACTGAATAGCAGAATCATTGAAATAATCCTGCAGTGACTGCCACAAATCTGTTGCAGAAGGATTCACTGACGAGTAAAGCAGAAAAACCAGAACGGCTAAAATACAAATCAAATCAAAACAGCCATCACCCAACCAGCTGATCAAGGTATGAACATCGACCAAAGGCGCTGCGTTGAAAATCCACATCACTCATTAAACACACTAGCGAGAATACGCTTTAGATAATCACTCGCCAACCGAAGCCCTCATCCTGACAGGCCACCGCAAAGCCCTCAGGGCCACTAAAAGACATGCCATCCATTATTTTTTCAATCATGTCGCGAGCTAACTTTGCACAATTATTTTGTTGGCTAAGGTGCGACAGCACCAAGTGCTGCAACTTATTCTTTTCAATTCGAGTCAACAACTGCGCCGCCTGACCATTACTGAGGTGGCCGTAATCACTAAAAATACGTTGTTTGAGTTGAAAAGGGTAAGGGCCTTCTTCCAGCATTTGCGGGTCGTAATTACACTCCAGCACCAACGCATCCAAACCGCTGTAATGCTTTTCAACATGGGGCGTTAAACTCCCCAGATCAGTAAGCACGCCCAGTTTTTTATTGCCGTTCTGAAACACGTATTGGCATGGCTCGCGAGCATCATGCGGCACGGGGACAGGCTGCACTTCAATACCATTAATTTCAAAGGACTGATGACAGTTAATGGTTTCAAGTTGCGGCAAGTTGCCGAGTCGGCCCTTGTGAAAGGTGCCTGCGGTGAGATAAACAGGTAATTGGTATTTTCGGGCCAAAGCGCCCACACCCTTGATGTGATCGCTGTGTTCGTGGGTAACAAGAATGGCGCTAAGGTCGTGACCACTTTTACCCAAGCGTTGCAGACGGGCCTCGGTTTCCTTAACCGTAAAACCACAATCAAGCAGCAAACAAGCATCCGCTGTTTCAATCAGCGTCGCATTGCCCTTACTACCACTGCCCAATGAGGCAAAGCGCATATTACTTGAACAGATTAAATCAGCTGGTTCTTAATACGGTTCATCACATCTTTACGGAGCGGTGCATTCAGACTGTCGTCATGCTCGCTGATAAAGGCCTGCACTTTTCCTAAAACAGGTTTTACACGAACCGTCACTTTATGTGTCACTGATTCGTCATCATCACTGCCAAAAGAAAGGAAAGAGAAGAAACCGCCCTTTTTAGTTTCTTTTTCACCGGTAGTAACCAGCAGATGATACAACCCCACATCGCGATTACGATCCTCCAGCTCAAAACCAGCGGCATCAATGGCTTTACCCACGGCGTTCCAGGCGCGTGCATAACTGAGGTCCAGGTCAATTACCCACTCACCTTGTGCATTTTCACTAAAGGAAGATTTAGGTTTACCAACAAACTTTTGCGCCAACAACGAAGCTGACGCAGCGCGACCTTTTGTTTCAATGAGAAAAGAAGATAGTTCCTGGGTCATGGCCAACGTCAATTGATCGCCGGCTTTGGCCGCATCCCAATTAAGTTCCTGGGAAGGAATTTCTGCTGTTTCGAAGTCATAGCCTAAGTGTCTAATGTGGACTTCAGACAGACCTTTTTGTAAACCATGCTCAACAATCACGCGGAATTTATCACGCGTAATATATCCCTCGTTATTACGCTTTAACCAAACCGTTTCCATCAAACCTCGGAAAGGGATTTCTTTTTCGAGACCGATACCGTTAACTTCCCAGAAACTGCGTACACGCCCCCAAACTTCTTCCGGCGTGCCGTCCAATACGATCCAGTGTTCATTATCTGACTTGTAAGCTTTTAGCTCTTTAGGCCCAGCCGCTGCTTGCATATCAGGACGTGGCACCTTGAACTCATCTCCCTGAAAAGCCAACGTTTGACCCGCTCCAGGGATGTAATAGAGCTCACGGATGGCTTGTTTGTCAGCCTCCGCTGGTAATTCCAGAGGCTCGGTTACCTGAGCCTGACGATAGTCTTCACGGCTGTCTCTAATCAACCCATCTTCACCTGTTAACCAGCCGCAACCACTCAAGGTTAGGATTAAAACACCCTGTGTTGCCAAGGCCAATGTACGGGTCAATTTCATGAATTGTTTCCTGAAGTCTGTTAACCGAAAAATGAACTGGAATTAAAGTACGCCGCCTTTACGAAGCGCTTCACGAACGATGTCATGATATTGAGAATCTAAGGTAGTCAGAGGCAGACGCTGCCCCTGTTGGATCAGCCCCATTTCATGTAACGCCCACTTCACAGGAATAGGATTTGCTTCGATGAACAAGTCTGTATTCAAGGCTTCCAGCTCAGCACTAATACGGCGCGCTGTTTCAGCATCACCGCGCAGTGCAGCGGCACACAGATCAGACATTTTCCTGGGAGCAACGTTAGCCGTCACGGAAATATTACCTTTGCCGCCCAACAGAATAAATTCAGCGGCTGTCGCGTCATCACCGGAATACATGGCTACTTGGTCGCCGCTACGCTCAATCAACTCTTTAGCGCGCGACAGATCGCCGGTCGCTTCTTTATGACCAACAATATTCGGGTGAGAAGCCAAACGAGCAATCGTATCAGGCAACATGTCACAGCCCGTGCGGCCGGGCACGTTATAAAGAATCTGCGGGATATCAACTGAATCAGCAATCAGTTTGTAGTGCTGATACAAACCTTCCTGTGAAGGTTTGTTGTAGTAAGGCGTAACGATCAGACAGGCATCAGCATTTGCGCCTTTTGCCATTTCTGTCAGCTCCAGCGCTTCACTTGTGGAGTTGGCGCCTGAACCGGCAATAATTGGGATGCGACCATTGGCGCGAGAAACAACCTGACGTAACACTTCCATATGCTCATCCACTGGCAAGGTGGCGGATTCACCAGTTGTGCCAACAGCGACAATAGCGTTTGTGCCATTATCAATATGGAAATCCACTAACCGCTCAAGCGCCTGCCAATCAATGGCTCCAGTGCTATCCATCGGTGTTACAATCGCTACAATACTACCGACAATCATTTACTCTTACTCCGGCCGAAAAATAAGCTGCTATAGTAATCGCGGCAACCTGTAATCACAAGCGTAGCCCTTTAAATTGTAGGGACGGCTATCAGTAAGTAGCGGCGAAAATCGACCACAAAATAGCCATTCATGAACAAATGATAAAATAACGGAACACCCCGTTGAGGATTTAAAAACCATGACCGACGTAACCTTAAACAGCCCTGTCACAGACTTTACCGCAACCGCCACCAGCGATGTCGAAGTGTCTCTTTCAGCCCTGAAAGGTAACAATATTGTTATTTACTTTTACCCCAAGGACAGCACGCCTGGCTGTACGACCGAAGGGCAAGACTTCCGAGACCTTTACACGCAATTCAATGAATTGGATACCGTTATATTCGGCGTATCACGCGACAAAATCCGCTCTCATGAAAACTTCAAAGCCAAACAAGAATTCCCCTTTGAGTTGATTACCGACCCGGAGGAATCGCTGTGCCAGCTGTTTGATGTCATTAAGGAAAAAAACATGTACGGCAAAAAACACATGGGCATTGAACGCAGTACGTTTTTAATCGACAGGGAGGGCGTATTACGCCAAGAATGGCGCAAGGTCAAAGTAAAAGGTCATGCAGAGGAAGTACTTGAGGCCGTCAAAGCACTGTAGAAATTAAGTGATGGGGCAATCGGTCTTAACTGGCTGCCCCTGCGTCATAGCAGGAATAGTGCGAAGAATCTCAGGTTGAAAATCATCGCGTGCCACGCCGAGCTGGCTAATCAACCGTACAACAACAAACCCCGCAGCAAGCCCCAGCAATGCTGCAACAATAATCCAGGGTTCAGCCAATTCAAAGGCAGCATCTGCCAATAGCACGGCAACAATCAGCGTTAGAAGGGGAAAACCATAGGCCAGGAATGAAGAGCGAATAAACGCCTGTTCCGGCAAACCAAGAATCACCTCATCATCCACCGCTAGCTTAAGAACAGTTTGCAAGCAAATATGGCTGCGAGTGCCATCTTTTACTTTAGCTAACAGTCCCTGACCACAGCCAGAACGAGCCGAGCAACCAGAACAGCTACTCGTTCGAATCGTTTCAATCCAGACGTTATCGCCTTCAACCGCGACAACGCGGCCTGACTCTTCAATCATAACGGCAACTATTCTACACCGTCAGAGGAGGCAACAACCGTAGGCGCAACAGAAAGGGCAATACGCTTAGCCGTTTTCATGGGTATTTCACCGACGACCGTCACTAGATGGTCACCTTCCGGGTAATTCACAATACGTGTCACAGCTACCGTAGCACCTTTTTGAGCAGTGACTTCTTCATATTTTTGGTTAACGATTTTTTCGATAAAAACCGAAAAAGCCGCCATGCCATCTGTATAGGTAATGGTATCAGCACCTGTGCCATCTTCATGCTTTGGATGCGACCCTTGCATGCGCATTTCAAAGCCCTCAGGCAGCCAGCTCAAAGCCCAGCCCAGCGGTTTACTTTCAACCAGGCTATCGTCATGGCTCAACAATGGATAATGCACCATGGTTTCACCAGCAATACCCACTTCAAGGACTGCCTCATCTATATCACCGGCAATATTCAACCGGGTAAACTGAAAACGCTCCAGCACTTTGCCACGATGCACCAAAACAGATTTTAGCAATAGTCCCGTTTCTTCATCTAGCCAAATGCGATAACCATATCGATAATCATCGCTAGGCTGAATCAGTAACACGCGAGCTTCGCGGCCTGCAACGCGGCCATTACCCTTTTCAACAAGCTGGTAGCTATTACCTAACTCACTCATGTCTCGCACAAAAGCACGCGCAAAAGGACCAAGAGGAATTTTATGATTAATATTGCCGTTCCAATCACTACCATGAACACAGGTGACTTTACCGTCCTGCCGAATAATTTCTTGGACGGGACCATCAAGGCGCACAATACGCTCTCGTTCAACACCCTCTTTTACGCTATGTATGATACGTAACGTCTCCATACTGGCGCCATGGCTATAAACGAACACGCCATCATAGTTTTGGGTAGCGAAGGCTTCGGACATACGCACCAACCAGGCACGAGGCTCCTCGGCAGAAGCAGGAGCTGCAAAAACAAAAACCCCGACTAACGCGCTACAACACAGGAATTTCAGAGCATTTTTAACGATAGGTAGCACGGGTTTAAGCACCTTAATAACCTTGAGATTCCTGACTATCTACAAGTGTCGTATAGGGCATGACACCTCGATTTTGAGACATGCTGGCCTGTTGAGTATGGTTTTCAATTAAAGACTGCAGGCGTTTCTCTACAGGCGTCATCACCTCAGAGCCAACCGTTGCCAGATGTTCATTTGATACCTTAACACCAGCAACCAAAGTAGTGGTCAGAGGCTGCTCTCCCGCCGCAACCTGCTCACCAACTTCGTTCTGTCCCCCCAGTTGCACAGCAAAAATCACCAAAAAGGCGGCTGAAGCAGCCACCGCCATGCTGAGCACAGGTTTTAATACACGACCAAATCGAGACTTCTCAATCGGCACGTCCATCTCAACGGCCGGCTCATCGGCTAGCGCAGCAGAAACTTGTTCACTGATATCCAGATTAAACCGACAATCCATTTGACGTTTCATTGTAAAGCTAGCGGTCTGATATCGTCGCCAAGTCTGTCTTAACTCTTCATCGCCTTCCATACTCGCCAATACGCGGTGGAGTTCAAGCTCCTGCGCTTCATCATCTACTAATGCTGAAATCGATTCACGCAAACTATCGCTCATCCGTCCTCGCCTCTTTTTTTACTGGCATGAAACACGCCTCTCTATAGACTTAGTCAATTAAATGACTGATATGTTTATCAATTGATTCACGCGCTCTGAAAATTCTTGATCGCACCGTGCCCACCGGGCACTGCATGACCTCGGCAATCTCTTCATAGCTCATTCCATCAAACTCACGTAACGTCACCGCGGCTTTCAAATCCTCTGGCAATTGTTCAATTGCCTTGAACACAGCAGCTTCCAACTCCTGCTTATGCACCTCCTCATAGGGAGACGAATTATCCTTTAACCTACTGGCGCTTTCATAATACTCGGCATCCGCCACATCCACATCAGTATCAGGTGGACGACGGCTACGAGATACCAAATGGTTTTTGGCTGTATTAATGGCAATCCGGTACAACCACGTGTAAAAAGCACTATCGCCGCGAAAGCGGCCAATTGCACGATAGGCTTTAATAAATGCCTCCTGAGCAACGTCCATCACCTCGTGATGATCTTTAATGTAACGACTGATCAAACCAAAGATCTTATGCTGGTATTTGAGAACCAACAGATCAAAGGCACGCTTGTCCCCTTTTTGGACACGCGCGACTAACTGCTTATCAGTCACCTGTTGTTCGTTCAACATTCCCGCTCCGAGCTACGCCATACCCGTTCGCTGAAATGCATACACGTTACAACAGGCGAGCCAAACTGTGTGCGATAGACCATCTACTGTCCCAAAAGTTCTCAAAATGACAAAAAGTTTACGCTTTTTTTATAAAAGTGCTTAGAACACGAAAAATGGGGCTTTAGACGCAACCCCATTCTGCTTTGAAAAGTCTAAAAACGATGTCCATTATAGCCTAGATCACACTGATACGCTCATAAACCCATACGCTTCTTTAGCGCTCAAAACCCCCTGCCTAACAATAAACCGTGTAAAATATCCGAGACAATATCCCCTTTAATATGGTATTAAAAGGCAACCTCACCGGGCTTTAACCGCCCATTGCTTCGATTAGTACCTTTCCTAATTATGACACAACATTTTCAACATGACGTTCTGGTTATCGGCAGTGGCGCAGCGGGCCTCACTTTAGCGCTCAAGCTAGCCGACAACTTACGGGTTGCGCTGCTCTGCAAAGACAGCGCAACCGGTGGCTCAACCTATTATGCACAGGGCGGAGTTGCCGGAGTAATCGACAGTTCGGACACCGTCGAAGCACACGTCGAAGACACTTTAAATGCCGGAGCCGGTCTCTGTGACAGCGATGCGGTGCGCTTTACCGTTGGCCAAAGCAAAGCCTGCATCGACTGGTTAATCGAACAGGGCGTACCCTTTACCGAGGATGCCGATAACAGCACCGGTGGTTTCCACCTAACCAAGGAAGGTGGTCATAGCCACCGCCGCATTATTCATGCCGCCGACGCCACCGGACGCGCCATTTCCACGACACTGATTAAGCGGGTAAAACAACACAGCAACATCGATCTTTTCGAACATCGTGTTGCCATCGATCTAATTACACGAGAAAAGCTCGCCCTCAGAGGCAGCGGCTGTTTAGGTGCCTACGTACTGAACCGCCACAACGACAGCGTTGAGTTATTCCAGGCTCGTTTTGTGGTTATCGCCTCAGGTGGTGCCAGCAAAAGCTACCTGTACACCAGCAATCCAGATGGCAACAGTGGTGACGGCATCGCGATGGCTTGGCGAGCAGGCTGTCGAGTAGCCAACATGGAATTCAATCAGTTTCACCCCACCTGCCTATATCACCCGCAGGCCAAATCTTTTTTAATCAGTGAAGCATTACGCGGCGAAGGGGCATTATTGAAACTACCCAACGGCGAACGCTTTATGGATGATTTTGACAGCCGCGGTGAACTTGCGCCCAGAGATATTGTGGCACGAGCCATTGACCATGAGATGAAACGTCTGGGCTGCGACCACCTGTATCTGGATATTAGCCACAAACCCGATGACTTTATTCTCGAGCACTTCCCCACCATCCATAAACGCTGCTTGAAATTTGGTATCGACATCACCCGCGAAGCCATTCCAGTCGTTCCCGCAGCCCATTACACCTGCGGTGGTGTCATGACTGATCTGCGAGGGCGCACCGATGTCGCCCAGCTGTATGCCATTGGAGAAACCGCCTTCACTGGCTTCCATGGCGCTAATCGCCTGGCCAGTAACTCGCTATTAGAGTGCCTGGTTTTTGCTGACGCTGCCGCCAACGATATTCTGGCTAATTTTGAGCAAACTGAGGAGCCTGTACAGGCACCGGACTGGGATGAAAGCCAGGTAACGGATTCTGATGAAGATGTGATTATTTCTCACAACTGGGATGAATTACGCCGCTTTATGTGGGATTACGTGGGTATTGTACGCACAGATAAACGTTTGCAGCGCGCCGATCACCGTATCGCCCTTTTGAAAAGCGAAATCGCCGAATACTATAGCAACTACAAAGTCAGCAATGATCTACTGGAACTACGGAATCTAATTTGCGTTGCAGATCTGATTATTCAGTCTGCAATGGCTCGCAAGGAAAGCCGCGGACTACACTACACACTGGACTATCCCAACCTTGCGACGCTGCCAGAAAATACTATTCTGACACCACCGAACTGGCACGCTCATCCGGCTGACTCAGACACAACGCTACCCGCAATTGCCTAAACACATCTGCATGTACCGCATCGGAAAAGATAACTAAATAGCGCGAACGCGCAAAATACTGATATTGTGATCGTAGTTGCACAACCACCAGCAAATCACTGACAAAGTGACGCTTGCCTAACTGGTATTCCTGCCGAGCAGCTTGATCACTTTCCAGCCAGCAGTACTCATCATGCAATTGCAGTATTTGCACGCCATGACGCCAAAAGCCGCTCCACAGGTAAAAAGAAAAACTGACAATTAAGCCCGCCAGTAGCACATAAAGGCCAGACAGAAGAATACCCCACAACGCGAGCGTGTGGGCAATAACCAGAAACCAACGCTGTTGATTGGACGGGTTAACGGCTACCTTTAGGGGCGCGCACGCAATCGATAATGACATTTACGATATGACGAAGTGATTCGTCCTCTGGTTGATCCTTACCAAGAAACCATTTAAACAAATCCTGATCTTCGCTCTCTAATAATTTTTCATAGAGATCCTGATCGGCTTCACTCACAGTCGCGTAGTATTTTTCTAGAAACGGCATCAATACCAAATCCAGTTCCAACATGCCACGTCGACTGTGCCACATTAAACGCTTAAACTTCTCGTCATCCGCCATATCTATCTCATTCAAATGGGTTGAAAAATCGAAAATCAATTATATATAGATGATCAGACTTGTCACTTACTGTATCACCCCGCCCCCTTGGGAAACTCGAGTTATTTATGAATAAATCCGAATGGCAGCAGCAACTGCTTGCTCAACAAGCACAGTTTAGCGGCTCAGAAAGCGTTTTTATCGACGCCTTTAACAACTCAGAATTATCAAACAACACCTTTATCACCCCGTTACTTTATCAGGGTTTATTAAGCATTTGCGGCCCCGACAGCGGAAAATTTTTGCAGGGCCAACTCACCTGCAACGTTAATAGCAGCACGCTTCAGCAATCTATCTTAGGCGCTGCCTGCAACCCCCAGGGGCGGATGTACAGCAGCTTTCGTTTAATCTCCAATGATAACGACAGTGAACCCGGCTATCTGCTAAGAATGCGCAGCAATCTGATTTCACTCACCCATGAAACACTACACAAATACAGTGTCTTTTTTAAAACCAAACTTCATGATGCCAGCGACGAATGGCTGGGGCTCGGCGTTTGGGGTGATAATGCTGAACAACTCATTCAAACCACCTTTAAACTGGACAGCATCCCGCAACAATCCGGGCAAGCTGTGCACGGCGAGACCGCTATTGTTATCCGCCTACCCGGTGACAAAGCTCGCTTTGAGTGCTGGATTAAAGCCGAGCACATCACAGACACCTGGCAGGCCCTCACCACAACAGCCAGCCCGACAGAAAATCATGCATGGCTACTGGAAGATATCCGCAGCGGCATTGCTGAAATCAGCCTGGAAACAGAAAGTGCTTTCAATCCTCACATGGTGAACTTCCAGGCTGTTGATGCGATCAGCTTCAATAAGGGCTGCTATACCGGCCAGGAAATTGTTGCCCGCACCCATTACAAAGGCAAATCCAAACGTCACACCCAACGCTTTAGTCTTAGCGGCGCTGAAATATTAACAGCCGGTGATGAATTACAGGCAGCAGATAGCGATAAAACGATTGCTACCGTAATTAGCGCCGCATTATCACACCGAAACGATGGCACCACATCACTGGAAGCGCTGTTGGTCGTCAATGCAGACCTGGATAACAATACCCCATTAATGATGCAGCACAAGGGCCAGAAAATTGAAGCCACTCCTTGCCCGCTACCTTACTCTTTGAATGAAGAAAAAAAGTCTTAAAAAAATTAAAATTTTTAGTCCAACAGCATCACGTTTTTTGCAAAGGCTCCTATACTTGTGTTCAAACGAACCAATATAACGGACACCATGAGCAACCTAATCGAGACTATTGAAAACGACATCATCAGTGCCATTGCCTCAGACCACCTGGTGCTGCCCACTTTGCCGGAAGTCTCCTTGCGCGTTCGCGAGGTAGCACAGGATGATAACGCATGTGTCGCTGATCTGAGCCGGGTTATTAGTAACGACGCGGCAATTTCCGCGCGTATTATTAAAGTCTGTAATAGTCCACTATTACGTGCTGCACAACCGGTAGAAACACTGCAAATGGCAATCAACCGCCTGGGCATGAGTTATTCGGCTGATTTGGCCGTTGGCTTGGCGATGGCACAAATGTTTCAAGCGACCACTGATTTGATCGACAGCAGAATGCGCGATGTATGGAATCGCAGCACAGAAGTTGCCGGTATGTGCAATATGCTGGCTCAAGGTAATACACGCCTATCACCAGGACAAGCCACACTGGCAGGCATTACCCATTTGATTGGCGCATTACCCATTTTGCGTTTCGCAGAAGAAAATGAAGACCTGCTCAATGACGCCTACACATTGGATGAAGTGATCGCCAAACTACACCCAAAACTAGGCAGCATGATATTGAAAGCCTGGGATTTTTCTCCAGAACTTTGCGAAGTACCCGAGCAATATCTGAACTTTGAACGCCAGAGCGAAAAAGTTGACTTTGTTGATCTGGTAACCGTCGCCAACCTGCAAAGTTATGCCGGTACCGACCACCCCTATACGCAACTGGATTGGTCAACTATTCCCGCCTTTGCCCGACTCGGCATCAATCCAACTCAGGACGATGATGAAGAGGAAGAGGATCTTTCAGCCAACATGGAAGCAGCACTGGCTCTTCTCGGCTAGTAACCTCCAAGAGAAAGGCCAGCGCGCTTTAACCAAGCACTGTCTATTTTATAGCAAGCATCAAAAAGGCCCGCCTGTTGGTTTCGACAGCCGGGCCTTTTTACTTGTTGTTTCGGCAACGAATACAAACAAAAAAGCCCGGCTAATTAGCCGGGCTTTTTATAAGCTATCGCTTAACTCTTAACGAGTTATACGCGATCGTCTGGCAGTTCGATACCAACACGACGATAAGCAGATTGCAGTGTGTTATATAACAAGCACGCAATGGTCATTGGGCCAACACCACCTGGAACAGGGGTGATTGCGCCAGCAACTTTTTCAGCCGAATCAAATTCAACGTCACCAACCAAGCGAGTCTTCGTTTCGCCATCCACTTCAACTTCGATACGGTTAATGCCCACATCAATAACCGTTGCGCCCGGCTTGATCCAGTCGCCTTTAACCATTTCAGGGCGACCAACCGCAGCAACTACAATGTCGGCCTGGCGAACAACGCTTGGCAGATCTTTAGTGCGAGAGTGTGCAACCGTTACTGTGCAGCTTTCTTGCAGCAGCAAAGAAGACATTGGTTTACCAACGATGTTGGAACGACCCACAACAACCGCGTTCAGGCCGGACAGATCACCCAGGTGATCTTTCAGCAGCATCGTACAACCCAGAGGGGTGCAAGGTACGAAACCTTTACCGCCAGTAGCCAGCAGGCCAGAGTTAATAATGTGGAAACCGTCAACGTCTTTAGACGCGTCGATACGGTTGATAATTTCTTCTTCACCAATGTGCTTAGGCAGAGGCAGCTGAACCAGGATACCGTGAACGTTATCATCGGCATTCAGGCTATCAATCAGTGCAACCAATTCATCACGTTCAGTTGTTGCAGGCAATTTGTGCTCGTAGGAGTTGAAACCAACTTCAGTTGCTTGCTTGCCTTTGCTGCGTACGTAAACCTGGCTCGCTGGATCTTCACCAACAATCACAACTGCCAGACCTGGCGTAACGTTGTGGCTGGCTTTCAGCTCATCAGACAATCCTTTAACTTTTTCACGCAGTTTGGCTGCAAAAGCCTTACCATCAATAATCGTTGCCATGTGTGTAATCTACCTATATTTAGTCGGGTTGAATCTTTATCGGGCCGCCGGCCCATAACCGCCTACATAAAAAATGTGCGACAGCTCAGCAAAAAACTGGGAAATAATACTCGTAATCAGGCAATTTCACTAGTGCTAATTTTACGCCTCGATATTTACCAGATTTATAATCCAATTAATCATGCAAATAGCGCATCATTAATATTTGCATAAAGGAGAAAATATAAACCATAATTTTGTAACGTCTTTCAGACAGATTTTAAAAGGCAGGGAATCGCCACATGGTCTAGCACTCAACCCGACACTAATATCTATAGAAGCGTCATAAGGGGTCAGACAATGAAAGTGCAATCTCAACCACAGGTCCTCGGAGTACTGTTAGCAAACACCTCTATCTGCCGCGTCGCTCATACCGAGCGTTGTTTGAAAAAGCTCATGGGCAAATCGATACTCAGTCACATCATTGAGCATGCCAGCCCCCAGGTTAGTAACCTGATCCTCAACGCCAATGGCGACCCTACCCGCTTTCATGATGTTAATTTACCGATCGTACCCGACGCTATCAATGATCACCCGGGAGTACTATCCGGCATTCTCACCGCGATGGAATGGGCCCATGAACATATGCCCGAGTGCGAATGGATAGCCTCCTTTGCCACCAGATCACCACTAATTCCCGAAACCATGGTTAAGGAATTACTCACAGCAGTTCAAACCCACGGTGCCGATATGGCTTACGTAAGCTGTAATGGTCGAAAACATCCGGAATTTGGATTATGGCCTGTGGAATTGGCCGAGGATCTGCGTTACGCACTGGAAGAAGATGATATTACCCGCATCGAAAAGTGGTGCGAGCTCTACAACCCATTTGTTTATCCCTATACGGCAAAACCTATCGACCCCTTCAGCAACACCAACTTGATTGACGGCATTATCGGCATCGAGATTTACGCCCAATTGCATTAAACCTCAGCTTAAACGCCAATCAACAGGTGCCTTCCCCTGAGCCAGCAAATAATCATTAGCTCTAACAAAATGACCATTACCCAGAAAACCACGATGTGCGGAAAAGGGAGAGGGGTGTGGCGAGGTCAAAACAAGATGCCTGGAACAATCAATGACCACGGCTTTATCCTGCGCATATTTCCCCCACAGTAAAAACACCAAGCCCTCATGCCGCTCATTCAAGACCTCAATTGCGCGATCGGTAAAAGATTCCCAACCCTTGCCTTGATGTGAACCCGCATGATTGTGTTCAACCGTGAGAACAGAATTGAGCAATAAAACACCCTGCTTAGCCCAGGGTGTCAGACAGCCGTTCGCCGCAAACTCAATACCGAGCTCAGCGCTAATTTCTTTGAAGATATTTTTAAGCGACGGCGGCGGACGCACACCGGCTTGGACAGAAAAACACAGACCATGCGCCTGACCCGGTCCATGGTAGGGGTCCTGCCCCAAAATCACCACCTTGACCTGATCAAAGGGCGTCAACTCAAAAGCGTTAAACACTTGAGACATTGGCGGATAAAGTATTTTACCCGCCTGTTTTTCATTAACCAGAAAAGTGCGCAAATCGCGCATATAATCTTTGTCTAACTCATCGCCTAAATGAGGTTGCCATGAAGCATGAAGCGACTGAATGGCATGAGCGACGACGCCTTCGGCCGCGGCCTTATCAAGACAAGCCTCGTCAGACTGCGCTTCACAACCTAAACCCAGCTCAGCCTGCTTCATCTGCTTAACAGCTTATTGCTAGCTGCTAGCTGCTAGGACGCATGTGCGGGAATAACAGCACATCACGAATCGATGGCGAATCGGTAAACAACATCACCAGACGATCAATACCAATGCCTTCACCAGCAGTTGGTGGCAGACCGTATTCCAGCGCAGTGATGTAATCTTCATCATAATGCATGGCCTCATCATCACCCGCATCCTTCTCTGATACTTGTGCGCGGAAACGCTCCGCCTGATCTTCGGCATCATTCAACTCGGAGAAACCGTTAGCAATTTCACGACCACCGACAAAGAACTCAAATCGATCAGTGACGTGATGATCAGTATCGCTACGGCGTGCCAATGGTGACACTTCCGCTGGGTATTCCGTAATAAAAGTTGGTTGATCCAAACGATGTTCAACCGTCTTTTCAAAGATTTCTATCTGCACTTTACCTAGACCCCAGCTGTCTTTCAGCGGGATATCCAGACCTTCGGCGACTTCGCGGGCAGAAGCCAGCTCACTCACCGCCTCAGCCGTCAATGTTGGATTGTAATGCAGAATTGACTCCACCACAGACATACGCAAAAACGGTTTAGCCAAATCATATTCAGAACCTTGATACTGAAGCGTTGTCGTGCCCAGTACTTCCTGCGCAACATGACGCAGCATATCTTCCGTCAGGTTCATCAGATCATTGTAATCGGCATAGGCCTGATAGAATTCCAGCATGGTGAACTCAGGGTTATGACGCGTCGACAAACCTTCGTTACGAAAATTACGGTTAATTTCGAACACGCGCTCAAAACCACCAACAACCAGTCGTTTCAGATACAGTTCCGGTGCGATACGCAGATACAGTTCCATATCCAGTGCATTGTGATAGGTCGTAAACGGCTTGGCTGCCGCACCACCAGGAATCACCTGCATCATGGGTGTTTCAACTTCCAGGAAACGCTGCGAGGCCAAATAATGACGAATCGCTTCAACGATTTTAGATCGCGCGATAAACGTATTGCGAGATTCTTCGTTAACGATCAGATCAACATAACGCTGGCGATAGCGCAATTCCTGATCAGCCAGACCGTGGTGTTTATCCGGTAATGGACGCAGTGCTTTGGTCAGCAGCTCGTATTCCGCCATATCAACGTACAGATCGCCTTTGCCCGACTTGTGTAACTCGCCTTTCACGCCAACGATATCACCCAGATCCAGACTTTTCGCAAAAGGACGCGCGTCTTTGTTCACGTATAACTGAATGCGACCACTCATGTCCTGAATTTCCATAAAGGCGCCACGATTACGAATCAAACGTCCGGCAACGGCCACCACATTCGCCTGATCAGCCAGCGCTTCTTTCTCGCTGTCCGCGTAAACCTCCTGCAAATCGCCGGCGTAACTATCACGACGAAAGCTGTTGGGAAATGCACTGCCACCATTGGCACTAGCATCTTCGCGCAGCGTATTCAGCTTGGCTCGCCGCTCAGCGATCAGTTTATTTTCGTCCTGTGGAATCTGTTGTTCGTTGCTCATGAGTTATTCACGTCGTTTATAAGGTTAAATAATTGAAATTCTAATTGTTGTGTCTTCTCACTAGTACTCATTCACAAGTACTACAGGCCCGCTTTCAGCGAGGCTTCAATAAATAGATCCAGACCGCCGTCAAGCACAGCCTGAGTATTGGATGTTTCTACATTAGTGCGCAAATCTTTGATACGGGAGGAGTCCAGCACGTAGGAGCGAATCTGACTACCCCAACCAATATCTGATTTGCTGTCCTCCAGCGACTGCGCCGCGTCGCTGCGCTTCTGCATTTCCAACTCATAGAGCTTGGCACGCAGCTGCTTCATCGCAGAATCTTTATTCTGATGCTGGGAGCGCTGATTTTGACACTGCACCACCGTGTTAGTCGGCTCGTGAGTAATACGCACCGCTGAATCGGTCTTATTGACATGCTGACCACCGGCACCACTGGCGCGGTAAGTATCAATGCGCAGATCCGAAGGGTTAATATCAATCTCGACGTTATCATCAATTTCTGGCGATACAAACACCGCAGCAAAGGACGTATGACGGCGACTACCCGAATCAAAGGGCGATTTACGCACCAAACGATGCACACCCGTTTCCGTACGCAGCCAACCAAAGGCGTATTCACCTTCAAACTTGATGGTTGCGCCCTTGATACCCGCCACATCACCGGCAGATACTTCCATTAACTCGACCTTAAAGCCTTTTTGCTCGCCCCAGCGCAGATACATACGCAGAATCATCTCTGCCCAATCCTGCGCCTCAGTGCCACCCGAGCCTGCCTGAATATCGAGGAAGGCGCTATTAGCATCCATCTCGCCGGAAAACATACGACGAAACTCCAGTTTCGCCAGCAACGCATCCAATTGTTCAATTTCGGCAACCACTTCGCCGACAGTATCTTCATCGCTTTCTTCAATCGCCATGGCCAGCAATTCATGGCCATCACTAATACCGCTATTCAAATTATCGATAGTGGCAACGATATCTTCCAACTGCGAACGCTCTTTACCCAGCGCTTGCGCACGCTCGGGATCATCCCAAACTTTAGGATCCTCTAACTCGCGCTCGACTTCCTCCAAACGATCCTGTTTCTCAGCGTAGTCAAAGATACCCCCTAAGCACGTCGGTACGCGCCTGAAGATCCTTGAGGGACTGAGTAATTGCGTTGGTTTCCATCATGGCTGAACAAGGTTCTCTATTGATTCGTTAGGGTTTACTTTAAAGGCAGGCATTCTACCCGATTGGGCGTTCAGATTGAATCTTATGCCGCGAGAGTTTTGCTGTCGTCGTTGTTTATTTGCATGACGGGAATCCTCTAACCCTAAACAGGTCGATATTGACCATCTCATATCTCAGATAAGGATATTTTATGATTAAATCTTACAAAACCAGCGTCGCTTTGCTGTTTTCCACCTTATTTCCATCACGCTTATCATTCTTTCGGTGCAGCAGTTCATCGGTGGGGTTAACAAGTCTGACTGGAATTTGATCACTCTAATTATTCAATCCATCAATACCTTAATCATTGCTCTGGCTATGTATGAACTGGGCATCGGAGTCGGCAAGGAATATACCGCATCGAAAGAAGGCGAAAATATTTTCCAGAACATTCGCCGCAGCGTCACTCGTTTTGTCGGCACCGTTTGCATTGCGCTGGTATTGGAAGCATTAATCATGATTATCAAATACAGCCAACTGGATTTGGCTGGCAACCTGTATTACCCCGTCGCAATTTTGGTCGCCTGTTCGTTCCTGCTATTAGCGCTGGGCGGGTTCTTATCTCTAACCCGCACAACTTGCGTGCAACTCACCAACTAACTTCTCCACCACCCAACCTCTAATATTTCTTACCGTATAGCTAAGCCATTTGACTTAGCTATACTATGATTAACAGCCACCATCACTCCGGTTTAAAACGGTAAAAGAAAAGGCGAAATAACCAAACCATCAAATCATGATAAACCTTCCTCGCCTACTGACAATCATGCTGTTTTTCGCACTGATCATCGCCTCAACCACAGGCCGTGCCGATACTTTTTGTAGCCCATCGCCAAAAACTACAAGCGCCACCACTGGAACGTTATACGATTCGGGCGGCGCAGGCGGCAATTATAGTAATAGCGAAGACTGTAGCTTTTTAATTCAGCCAACGGGCGGCGGCACTCTTACACTCAGTTTTTCCCAGCTTGATATTCAAAATGCTGATCTGCTGAGGATTTACGACGGTACAAATGCTTCCGCCCCCTTACTGACCACAATAACAGGCAATTCTTTGCCCTCAAATGTTATTGCAACGTCCGGCGTAATGTTCCTCCGATTCACCAGCAATCCCGGAGGCAATCGAGCCGGCTTTACCGCTTCTTGGGCAACTTCCCCCACCCCCAGAAGTGAGTGGCGCCTCGATGAATCAAGCTGGAACGGCTCTGCGAATGAAGTCAAAGACTCAATAGGCGGCCATCATGGAACCGCCTTCAACGCTTCCACTGTCAACGGCCAAGTCTGTAAAGCTGGCGATTTAAGCTCTAACTCAACTTCCGACTATCTATCGATGGATAGCAGCGCCTTAAACAACGTTACCGATTTCTCCATTTCGGTTTGGGGTAAAACATCGAACACCGGTAGCCAAGCATTGTTTTCTGCATCCAGCGGATCACAACATAATGAACTTATCATGTGGTTTCCAAACGCATCCACCTTCACACCCTTCTTGAAGGGCAACAGCTCTGGCAGCATTAGTATTACCAATATTGCCGACAATAGTTGGCACCATTTCACCTGGACGAGGAATGGCACTCAAAACTGTTTCTATATTGATGGTGTGCTGCAAGGCTGTTCTACAAAAACCAGCCAGGCCTTGAGTGTTGCCGCTGGCGGTTTAATTATCGGTCAAGAACAGGACAGACTTGGCGGAAATTTTGATATCAATCAGGATTGGGAAGGCCTTGTCGACGAGCCATTAATTTTTAAAAGCGTACTATCGCAAGCTGAAATAACCGCCATCTACAATAACCAATCAGCCGGCAATGGTTGGGATGGTTCAGCCCGCAGTTGCCCTAGCCTAATTGCCGAATGGCGGATGAATGAACTGCTTTGGGGCGGAACAACCGGAGAAATTAACGACGCCACGGGCAACGGCCATAATGCAACCGCCATTAACGGCCTCACAAACACTGACACCGCCCCTGCCCTTACCGGCAACCCCGGCACCTGCGGTTACGGTGATTTTGATGGTTCAAACGACTATATTGAACTGCCAGCATCCCTCCCAAATTTATCAGGCAGCTTTACCATTGCCGGATGGATCAACGCCAGAGACCTGGGCAATGATCAACGTATTTTTGTCGATGATGAAAGCAATAATGGCGGTTTTGCCTTTAGTTTAGGTGATGGCGGTAACGGCAAACTACGTTTCTTTTCACGCTCAGTCTCACCCGTTATTGTCGACACCCAAAGCGCTGTTATTGGTCAAAACACCTGGCATTTTGTCGCCGCCGTTCATGACGCCGCAGCAAAAACTCGGCAGATTTTCGTGGACGGCGTTGCTGTCACCTTAAATACCGGCAGCTCAATATCGACCTATACCGGTAATTGGGGCAATGACTCTGGTAGAGCCAGCATCGGTGGCGAAACAAATAACGCAGGCAGCGAAGCCACCGCTAATTGGCGTTTTAACGGACTTATTGATCAAATAACGGTTCATCAAGGCGCATTATCTGGCGCTGAAATAAGCCAACTGATGAACGAAAGGCAGCCCTGCCCCGGCATACCAAGAGCCGAATGGCGATTTGACGAGGCAAGCTGGAATGGCACAGCCAATGAAATCCTGGACAGTAGCCCCAACAATTATCACGGCACCGCTTTTAACAGCACGCCTACCACGGGTCTGGTCTGCAATGCCGCTGATTTAACTACCAACAGCACAAGCGATTATCTTTCTTTAAACAACGGCGCGTTTAACGGTGTCAGTGATTTCACACTTTCGTTGTGGGGCAAAACCGCCGCCGGAGGCGCCCAAACAATGGTATCCGGCTCAACAGGATTCCAGCATAACGAACTCATTATGTTCTTCCCTAATGCCTCTACATTCTCCTCTTATTTGAAGGGGTCAAACAGTGGTGGAAGCACATCTATTCCAAACATGTCTGACAATCAATGGCACCATTATGTTTGGACACGCTCTGGCTCTCAAAACTGCCTATACCGGGATGGTGTATTGCAAGGCTGCAACACCCGTTCTTCTGCAACATTAAACATTGCCGCTGGCGGCTTAATTATTGGACAAGAGCAAGACAGCCTTGGCGGAGGTTTTGCCGTCAACCAGGATTGGGAGGGCCTTATCGATGAAATGATAGTCTTCGACGGCGCCTTAACGATACCCGAAATTCAAAGCATCTATAACAACAACCTTGCTGGCAATAACTGGAACGGCGCCCCTCGCAACTGTGGTGCAGCGCTGGATCATTTGAGCCTTAATCACAGCGGCAGTGCGTTTACCTGTGCCGCTGAGCCTGTTGACGTAATCGCCCACCGTAGCGATCACATGATAGACACAAGTTATCGTCAAACTATTAATTTAAGCACATCAACCAACCGCGGTGATTGGTCACTCATTAGTGGCAACGGTACACTGAATAACGCAACAGCTAATGATGGCGCAGCTAGCTATACCTTTGTCGCCAGTGATAACGGCAGCGTCAGGCTAGGATTAAAAAACACAGCAATTGAAACCCTGAACATCAATGTCAGTGACGGCAGTATTTCGGAAACCAGCGGCACCGCTTTAACGTCGGAAGATCAAAATCTCTCCTTCAATGAGACAGGATTCCGTTTCCTTGCTGATAACACCCCCAACGCGATTGGGGTACAGATATCAGGCAAAGACTCCAACACAGGTCCCGGCGCACAAACCCTGGAATTACAAGCCATTCGCACCAGCCCGATTACAGGTGCATGCGAAGCGGCATTGGTTAACAATAACAACATCGACCTCGCGTTTGAGTGCCTTAATCCGAGCAGCTGTACGAGTTCTTCAGTCGCTATTAACGGCACAGATATAGGCGCAAACAACAATGGTCCTATAAGTACCTACTTGCCCGTTGCTCTCGATTTCGGCAACGCCACCGACACCACAGCCACCTTCAAATTTAATTACCCCGATGCCGGACAAATCCGCCTTCACGCACGCTATAACATCCCGCTCGGTAATGGCAGTGCCTCAGGCAATTTTATGACAGGTACCAGTAACAGTTTTGTGGTTAAACCGGCCGGTTTATGTGTGGAAGCGACTGAAATAAACTCTAGCTGCTCATCAGGAGACGCAAGTTGTAGCACCTTCAAAAAGGCAGGCGAAGCCTTCAACTTACGCATCTCTGCTGTTGGCTGGCAAACGAGCGGAGAAATTCATGCTGATTTTTGTACCGGTAACAGCATCACGCCTAATTTCCAGCTTAACGGCATTACCCTGGCCTCAAATTTAGTAGCACCCACGCCCGGTACCAATGCCAGTCTCGGCATTACTGGTTTTAATGTGGCGGCAGCCGACAATGGCATTCATAACATTGCCAATCAAAGTGTATCGGAAGTAGGTGCATTTACCCTGACAGCCACACCACCGAGTTACCTAGGTGAAACCATTGCCGCCTCAACCAGCGCCAATATCGGCCGTTTTTACCCCGACCACTTTACAGTCAGCAACGGTTTAGTCACCGAAGCCTGCAACGCCGGCGGTTTCAGTTATCTTGGCCAAAACTTCACCGCGAGTTACTTACTAACGGCAAAAAACACCGCAGGCGTCAGCACCACTAACTACCGTGATGATTTCATTCGTCTGGACACATCCGCCACGCCAGCGCTGGGGAGTATTGATTTCGGCGCTATCGATAACAGCGGCCCGACCTTATTAAGTGGCCGCTTAACACCCGTTAATACCAGCAGTTTCAGCTGGAATAACAACGGCACAGGAACCATTACCTCGACTTTAAATCTGGCACGATTAGACACAGGCACACCTGGCAACTCAATTGCCGACGGCCCCTTTACAGCACAGATTGGTGTTTTACCTACAGATGAAGACTTGGTCACCGTAAGCGTTTCAGACAGAAACCTAGATACCAACAACTCAGCACCTAACGATCACGTGTTAGTTGGCAGCAGCACTCAACGCTTTGGCCGTATCGTTCTTGATAACGCCTTTGGCCCCGAAGTTTTAGATCTTAAAGTGCCACTACGGGCCGAATACTGGGACGGCTTAGCCTTTATCACCAACACGATTGACAGCGCCTGCCCCGGCAGCCAGTTTGTTGTCAGTGACTTCACCATCTCCGACGCCGATGGAACTGACTCGCTAACCCCTGCCAACCTACCCTCTGTTACCTATCAACCACTGGTAATGGGTACTGCATCCCTAACACTGGGAGCTCCCAATAAAAGTGGCCCACTGAACATCAATCTCAATGTGCCCGACTGGCTAAAATATGACTTTGACGGCAACGCCAGCGACGACACACCGACAGCCCAAGCCTTTTTTGGCCAATATCGCGGCAACGACCGCATTATTTATTGGCGTGAGCAGTTTGAATAACCCTCGTTTTTATAGGTATAAAGCTTAAATACGCGACAGCCTAAAATTATTCAACTATAAGTAATAATTAATACTCAGGGATATGAGTCAGCCTTAACGCTAGGCCTGTAACTGGATCTAACTCTACAACACCAATACAACCTGAGCTTTTATGTTACAAGACATTACTGTCGATTCACTGATGACCCGCCAAGTCACACACGTATCACCCGGCAGTCCGCTTCTTCAAGTCATCGACTTGATGATCTCACAGCGTGTTTCTTGCATCCTGGTGACTGAAAATAACACCCCAGTCGGCATCATTACTGAACGTGATCTGGTAAAAGTACTTCATAGCCCGCAGGCACATCAGGATCTACAGCATATCTCGGTCGCTAACGTAATGACCAGCCCCATTACCACCTTAGAAGAGAACGATTCCTTCTACGAAGCGATTGTCGTTAGCCGCGCTGAAAAGGTGAGGCATCTACCCGTAATCAACGCCAGCAACGAACTGGTTGGACTTATCACGCACACAGACCTCACTAACGCCTACGTTCACCTCATCGAGTTACAGGCCGAGCAGCTCGAAAACTCCGTTGCTGAAAAAACACGCGATTTAGCCGAAAAAAATCAGGAATTGTTACTACTTTCCATGGAAGATCACCTCATGTGTATTGGCAATCGACGTGCCATGGAAGCCGACCTGCATCACACTCACGAGCAGGCTATTCGTAACCAGCAAGACTATGCCGTTATCCTGTTTGATATCGATTATTTCAAAAATTATAACGATCACTACGGCCACCACGCAGGTGACGACGCGTTAAGGGAAGTTGCTAAACAATTAAAATCGGTGACGCGTGGTGCCGACCGCTTATATCGCTACGGTGGCGAAGAAATCCTACTGATACTCTCTGGCGCTAACGACAAACAGACACTTGGATCAGCGCAACGTCAGATCCAGTATTTTGCTAATTTGAACCTATCCCACGAAAAAAGCCCGTTCAACAAAATCACCCTCAGTGCAGGTGTGGGCTATATCGCGCCACAAGAGTTAAAAGAAAAAAGCTGGCAGGATGTCGTTGCCAAAGCGGACAAATATTTATATGAAGCGAAACAGGCCGGGCGCAATCAAGCCAAGGGATAAATAATTTAGAAAAGTGGCTGTAGATATTCAACCATCAACTGCAGCGCTTCATTGCCACGAAAACGGTTGATGTCGAGTTTATAAACCAGCTTCACACGCTTGGCCTCGTTAGGCCAAACCTCCAGATCGATAAAGAAGGCGATAGCATCATGGCTTTGACCGCTTTGTTCATCGACCAGCTGTAACTTCAAATGCTTTTCACCGACCAGTCTCTGCTGAATAATAATGAATTCACCCTCAAACACAGGCTGCAAAAATCCCTGCCCCCAGGGACCCGCTTGATTGAGCGAATAGGCCAATTCCATACTGCATTCACGACCCACCAAGGCACCGTCGGTTTGTAATTCAGCGTGTAAGGCATCGGCGTTCAATTGCTGAGTCGCAACCTCATTAAACGCCGCTGAAAAAGCAGATAAATCTTTTTTCTGAAGCGACAAACCTGCCGCCATGGCGTGGCCACCAAATTTTTGTAGCAGCTCCGGATGACGTTTAGCAACAACATCCAGTGCGTCACGAATATGAAACCCCGGTATGGATCGCGCCGAACCTTTTATCTCTTCATCAGAAGCATCGGCAAAGGCAATCACTGGGCGATGGAATTGTTCCTTTACTCGAGACGCAAGAATACCAATAACACCCTGATGCCAATCCGGATTATATAAACACAGGCCCACATCGGCGGTTTCAGCCGTTAAATCCATGGCATTGAGATTGGCCATGGCCTGCGCCTTCATATCGGCTTCAATATCCTTACGGTGGCGGTTAAGATCATCCAACTCACGGGCCATATCCATTGCCGTGCTGGCATCATTCGTCAGCAAGCATTCGATGCCGAACGACATATCATCGAGCCGTCCGGCGGCATTCAGACGCGGCCCGGCAGCAAAACCCAAGTCACTGGAGACGATGTATTCGGGCTCTCGCCCAGCCACTCGTAGTAGCGCAAGAATACCCTCACAGCATTTACCCGCGCGCATACGGCGCAAGCCCTGCTCCACCAAAATACGATTATTGTGATCCAGCGGCACCACATCGGCGACCGTACCCAGTGCCACCAAATCGAGTAATTCGGCTAAATTAGGTTCGGGGATGTTTTGATTTTCAAACCAGCCGCTTTCACGCAACGCCGTACGTAGTGCCAGCATCACATAAAAAATAACACCCACACCAGCCGCATTTTTGCTACCAAACTCACAACCGGGTTGATTGGGGTTTACGGTCGCATCAGCATCCGGCAATTCGTCACCCGCCAAATGGTGATCCGTTATCACCACCTTGATACCCGCTTCTTTTGCACGCTGCACACCGGCCAAGCTGGCGATGCCATTATCCACCGTGACAATGACATCAGGCGACTGCGTTTTTGCGACATCAACGATTTCAGGCGTCAGGCCATAACCGTATTCAAAACGATTGGGCACCAGGTAATCGACCTGTTGGGCTCCCATCGAACGCAAGGCGCGAATGGCCAACGCGGTGCTGGTCGCACCATCACAATCAAAGTCACCAACGATCAGAATATGTTGCTGCTCGGCAAGCGCTGTTTTCAAGACCGCAACGGCGGCATCGATACCTTTGAGATTATGGAAGGGTAAAAGATCTTTCAGATTAAGCGACAGCTCATCTTTCGAGGCAATGCCACGTGCCGCGTAGACACGCTGTAAGACAGGATGGAGATCAGGCAACGAAGATGACAGCGAGTTAAGCGCCTCGTCATCGACAGGGCGCTTAACAATACGTTTTGCTGTCATAAAAGCGAGTCAGCTGCGATTAGCTGGAGGTTACAATCGCTTTAACGGCGTTAATATCATTGGCGACCACCTGGAAGCGTTCTTCACGTTCAAACAGGTCAGCCATGTGATGCGGCAGTTTAGGCTCTTCACAACCGGCTTTAAGTACTGCTTCAGGGAATTTAACCGGGTGCGCTGTCGCCAACGTCACCATAGGAATCGACGTATCGCGGTTACATTCACGCGCCGCTTTTACGCCAATTGCTGTATGCGGATCCAACAGCTCTCCGGTGTTTTCAAACACTTCAGCGATGGTCGCACAGGTCACATCATCATCAACACTGTAGCTATCAAACAGTTCGCTGATTCGCTGCCACGCCGTTTGATCCAGCTCAGCTGAACCACCAGCAAAACGCTCAATCAGATTCGATACAGCCGCACCGTCACGATCATACATATCAAACAGCAGTCGCTCGAAGTTGCTGGACACCATAATATCCATGCTTGGCGACAGGGTATGATCCAAGGTGTGTTTGCTGTAATCGTTGTTACTGATACAACGGTGCAGAATATCGTTTTTGTTGGTCGCAACCACCAGTTGAGCAATTGGTAAGCCCATTTTCTTAGCCAAGTAACCAGCAAAAATATCGCCAAAGTTACCCGTAGGTACCGAGAAGGAAACAGGACGATGTGGCCCACCCAGCGACAGCGCCGCATGGAAGTAATACACAATTTGCGACATGATACGCGCCCAGTTGATGGAGTTCACCGCTACCAGCGAACGCTCACCACCCAGGAAAGATTGATCGGCAAAACAGGCTTTAACCATTTGCTGACAATCATCGAAGTTACCTTCAATCGCCAGATTATGGATGTTATCCCCAATCACCGTTGTCATCTGCTTGCGCTGTACATCAGAAACACGGTTGTGCGGGTGCATGATGTAAATATCGACATTGTCACAACGACGACAGCCTTCAATCGCCGCTGAACCGGTATCACCAGACGTCGCACCAACAATGGCAACACGTTTGTTATTACGCTGCAGGATGTAATCGAGCAGGCGACCCAACAGTTGCAGGGCAAAATCTTTAAACGCTAACGTTGGGCCATGGAATAACTCCATCACCCATTCGTTATGACCCAACTGCTTCAGAGGCGCAACGGCGTCATGATCAAAACCGGCATAGGTTTCATCAATCAGATCTTTTAGATCCGCATCAGGAACTGCACCATCAACAAAAGGCTGAATCACTTTATAGGCCAGCTCGGCATAACTCAGTCCAGACCAGGAAGCGATTTCGTCAATGCTATAGTGCGGCAATGTTTCTGGCACATACAGGCCGCCATCACTGGCCAAACCGGTCAACAGGACATCTTCAAACTGTAAGGCCGGAGCCTGGCCGCGCGTACTGATATATTTCACTGAATTTTTATTCCCGCTGTTCTTTAAAAAATGTCTGACCTAACTAAACAAATCGCTATTTTAATCTTTCAGCGTTTCAACACGGATGCGCATAACTTTACCGCGTGTTGAGCTCAACGCTTCAATGGCCTGAATAGCACTGTTCATGTTGCTTTCAAGCACTTTGCGCGTCAGCAAAATAATGCTCGCTTCGCCACCAATTTCTTCAGGTTCTTTCTGAAGAATGGCTTCCATACTGATGTCTTGCTCGCCAAGAATTTTAGCAACGTCAGCCATTACACCCGCGCGATCTTCAACTTGCAGACGCAGGTAATAAGCACTTTCAATCGCTTCGATTGGCAGAATCGGTAAATCCATTTGCTGGTCATGGAAACCTAGCGGCGGCACACGCTGCACGTCATTCAGATCCAGTGCTCGTACAACATCAACGATATCAGCAACGACAGCTGAAGCGGTTGGCTCCGCGCCAGCGCCAGCGCCGTAATGAAGTGTTGGACCTACGGCATCGCCGTGTACGACGACGGCATTCATCACGCCATCAACATTCGCCAGCAAGCGTGTTTCAGGTACCAGGGTTGGATGAACACGCAGCTCAATACCACTGTCGGTACGCTTACTGATACCCAGATGCTTGATGCGATAGCCTAGCTCTTCAGCATAGGTCACGTCCTGAGCAGTAATTTCGCTAATGCCCTCGGTGTAAGCTTTTTCAAACTGCAGAGGAATGCCGAAGGCAATTGAAGAAAGAATCGTCAATTTGTGACAGGCATCGATGCCTTCCACGTCAAAAGTAGGGTCCGCTTCAGCGTAACCCAACTCCTGCGCTTCTTTCAGCACGTCCTCGAAGGAACGGCCCTTATCACGCATTTCTGTCAGGATGAAGTTACCGGTGCCGTTGATAATGCCCGCCAGCCAGTTGATTTTGTTACCCGCAAAGCCTTCACGAACTGCCTTGATGATAGGGATGCCACCTGCAACCGCTGCTTCATAGGCAACTACAACACCCTTGGCTTTTGCGGCAGCAAAAATCTCATTACCACGCTCCGCAATTAATGCCTTATTGGCCGTTACCACGTGCTTACCGTTTTCAATCGCTGTCATCACCAGTTCAAAGGCAATGTCGTAACCACCGATCAGCTCACAAACAACGTCCACTGACGGGTCACGAGCAACATCAAAAATGTCGCTACTAATGGTGCAGCCGTCAAAATCAAACCCTGCTTTAGTTTGGCGCATACCCACATGAGAAACCACAATGTCACGACCGGCACGACGTGAGATTTCACTGGCATTGCGTTTTAATACATTGAAGGTCCCGCCACCAACGGTGCCTAGGCCACAAATTCCAACATTAACAGGTTTCAAGAGACGCCCTCTTTACAAATAACAGTTTGATTTAAGGGATTTAAATCAGCACTGGCGCGCTAACCACCCCCCATACACAGACCCTAAAAGCCTGCGTCAAATAAGACCGCATATTGTAGAGATAAACGAAGAAAATACAAAGGGCCTAAGCCTTTAAATAATGCCGCAACAGGGGCGGCATTAAGAGGTGGTAACCACTAAACCATTAGTGGTTGAGACTTGCCATTATTACAGACCTAAAATTTTCTCTAACTCAGCCGCCGGGCGATACCCAGAAACTAGCTGGCCTGACTCAAGGATAATTGCTGGCGTACCTCTGATACCTAAATCAACGGCCATCTGATACTGGTCAGCCACAGGATTATCACAGCTTGCACTATTAACCGATTGACCCGATTTCAAGCGTGTCATTGCGTCATTTTTATCTTTAGCACACCAAGCCTTAACAATCTTATCGTAAGAAGAACTACCCACACCTGCCCGCGGATAAGCCAAATAACTCACTTCAATGCCCGCATCCAGATAATCCGCCATTTCACGGTGTAGTTTTTGACAATAGCCACAGTCAACATCAGTAAAAACAGTAATCGAGGCTTTTCTTGTTTTAGGTGAATAGGTGATTTTGTCTGACGAATCAACGGCCGCAATACGATCCGCTCTAACCAAGTCACGCTTGGCATTAGTAAGATTAACTAACCCCTTCTCACTCAGCTGAAACATATCCCCAGCGACAAAATAGCTGGCGTCTTGCGAAACAAAAACACGCTCACCGTTACCCAACGTCACCTCATACACCCCAACTAACGGACTCTGCTGAATCCCCACCATCGGAATTTGCGGCACCGCTTGCTGTAGCTTATCGATGATTAATTGTTCGATTTCCGTATCTATCGCAGCGTTATCTGCCCAAGCACCCGCTGTCACGACACTCAATCCACACACCATCAACACCCGTCTAAATAACCGCATATTCATTCCTATTAAATAAAATTCAATCCGCCAAAGTACGCCTGTTAGAAGCGCATTCTCAGATTTGGTTCATAGCGCCCTAACTGTAGCAAACAAATATGCCAAGCAAAAAAAAACGGACAGATAATCTGCCCGTTTTTTACACCCAACGTACTGAGTATTAAGCTTTCACCAACGTTAATCTTATTTAACGTTAAGTTTTTCCTTAATACGTGCAGCACGACCAGAGAGGTCACGCAGGTAGTACAATTTAGCTTGACGTACATCACCACGACGCTTAACGGCAATGCTATCGATCTGCTTGCTGTAAGTCTGGAATGTACGCTCAACGCCTACACCGTGGGAGATTTTACGTACAGTGAATGCAGAGTTGATGCCACGGTTACGAATACCGATAACAACGCCTTCATAGGCCTGCAGACGCTCACGCGTGCCTTCCTTAACTTTTACTTGTACAACAACGGTATCACCCGGTGCAAAAGAAGGAATTTCAGCGCCAGTTTGCTCTGCTTCTAACGCCTGAATAATTTTATTTTTTCCGCTCATTGCTTGCTCCTAACCAGCTATCGTAATAGCCAAATTTTCAATCTTGGTGGGCCACTTGTTATTGAGCCCGTTTAAATTCTTCCAGCAACGCCTGCTGCTCTTCGTTCAATTCTGCCTGTTCAATCAAGTCTGGTCTGTGCATCCAGGTCCGGCCCAGTGACTGCTGTAATCGCCAGCGACGAATCAATTCGTGATTACCGCTTAGCAATACATCCGGCACTTGCTGGCCATCCAATACCTCAGGTCGCGTATAGTGCTGACAATCCAGTAAGCCTTCAGCAAACGAATCCTGCTGTGCAGAATCCTCATGCCCAAGTACGCCTGGCACCCAACGCGTTACCGCGTCGATCATCACCATGGCTGCCAATTCGCCACCGCTCAATACAAAATCACCGATTGACCACTGCTCATCAATGTCCGCTTCAATTACACGTTCATCAATGCCTTCGTAGCGCCCGGCAACAAGAATCAGCTTGTCGCGTTGTGCCAGCTCACGTACAGCCTGTTGATCGAGCTTGCGACCAATGGGTGACAAATATGCCACTTTGGCGCCTTCTCCGGCGGCCTCTTTCGCTGCTGCAATTGCATCACGAAGCGGCTGCACCTTCATCAACATGCCGGGACCACCGCCGTAAGGCCGATCATCCACCGTGTGATGCTTGTCCGTTGTGAAATCACGAGGATTCCAAAACTCAGCTTGCACTGTCCCGCGTTTAACTGCGCGTCCTGTCACACCCTGCCCGGTTATCGAGCTGAACATTTCTGGAAACAGGGTAACCACCCCGAACCACACCGTTAAAACTCCGGATCCCAGTCAACCTTCATCTGCCCTGCATCAAGGTCGATCTGTTTGACCACATGTTCCATCACCAGTGGCAATAAACGCTCACGTTCATCAAGGCTGCCTTCACAACCCCGAACAACTAACACATCATTCGAGCCAGTTGCCATTAAATGACTAACCTTGCCCAACAAAACATCGTTGCCCTGCGCATCACGGGTTATCACACTGAGACCTTCCAGCTGACTCCAGTAATACTCACCACTTTCCAGTTCAGGTAACTGGCTGGACCTAACTGCAATTTCCGCATTCTTTAGCAGCTCCGCGGCATTGCGATCACTACAACCCTCAAGTTGCGCGACCAGTCCTTTACCATGCTGTCGCGAGGCCGCCAGCTTAACCGGCTTCCAATCACGTCCAGACTTAATCAACCAACCATCATAGTCAAAGATGCCTGCTTTAGGTTCAGTGTGAGAATTGATCTTCACCCAACCTTTAATGCCGTACGCTGCGCCGATTTGGCCGAGTACAACCAGATCATCCTGTGATGATTGAGACATAATTTAATATCAGGCTTTAGCTGACTCTTTTAACAAAGCAGCCACACGATCAGAAGGTTGAGCGCCTTTGCTCACCCAATAATCAACACGTTCCCGAGCGATACGAAGACGCTCTTCTTGACCACGAGCAACTGGATTAAAGAATCCAACACGCTCAATAAAACGGCCGTCACGTGCATTACGCTGATCTGCAACAGTCAAATGATAAAATGGGCGCTTTTTGGAGCCGCCACGAGACAATCTGATAACTACCATATCGTTTCCTTAATCCAGGTGGGTTTTGAAATCACCCACGGTTAGTCGAACCAAAAACGGTTCCTTTCGTGTGCCAATTGAGCCGTTAAGCCTATCGACGGTAAAAAGGCGCGTATTCTACGCCAAATCTAAAGCAATGTGAAACCCTCATTTCTCAGGGATTTTCACGCCAGGAAGAAAAATCCTCTGGATAACTTCGCTGGGCTTTTTACGGGATGAGATACAAGGCACAGGCTGGGGCTAATACGGCAGTATTAGCAAAGACTTTAACGCCGTAGATCTCACGGAAAAACCTAGCGAGGAGGCATGCCACCCGGCGGCATCATATTCCCCATGCCACGCATCATGTTGGCCATACCGCCCTTTTTGGTCATTTTCTTCATCATTTTTTGCATCTGCTTATGTTGCTTCAGCAGACGATTGATATCCTGAATTTCTGTACCCGAACCAGCGGTAATACGACGTTTACGCGAGTTATCAATTAAATCAGGATTACGACGTTCTTTAGGTGTCATTGAGCCAATCATGGCATCCATTTGCTTGAGTGTTTTTTCACCCATCTGCTCAGCGGCGGCATTTTGCATTTGCGACATACCGGGCAATTTACTCATCACGCCCGACAAACCACCCATATTTTGCATTTGCTGCAATTGATCGCGGAAATCTGCCAAATCAAATTTCTTACCCTTTTTGACCTTGTCAGCAAATTTTTCGGCTTTATCTTTATCGATCTTACGCTCAGCTTCTTCAATCAGGCTAAGCACATCACCCATATCCAGAATACGTGACGCAACACGATCCGGGTGAAAGGGTTCCAGAGCATCGGTCTTTTCACCCATACCCATAAATTTAATGGGCTTGCCGGTGATGTGGCGTACCGACAACGCAGCACCACCTCTTGAATCACCATCGGCTTTGGTTAAAATAACACCGGTCAGTGGCAGCGCATCGTTGAACGCTTTAGCCGTATTGGCGGCATCCTGACCCGTCATAGCATCAACCACGAACAGCGTTTCGATAGGATTGATCGCTGCGTGCAGCATCTTAATCTCATCCATCATGCCTTCATCGACGTGCAAACGACCCGCGGTATCGAGAATCAGCACATCGGAGTATTTCAGTCGCGCATGTTCGATTGCTTTATTAGCAATATCAATAGGGTTTTCGTCGGCGCTGCTAGGGAAAAAATCTACATCCACTTCACCAGCCAGTGTTTCCAGCTGCTTGATTGCCGCCGGACGGTAGACATCAGCACTGGCAACCGTCACCTTTTTACCGTGACGCTCTCTCAGCAAACGCGCCAGTTTACCAACAGACGTCGTTTTACCGGCCCCCTGCAAACCAGCCACTAAAATCACCGCAGGCGGCTGAGCAGAAAGATTTAAACCTTCACTACTTTCCCCCATCACGCTTTCAAGCTCGCTTTGTACGACCTTGAGTAACGCCTGGCCAGGACTCAAACTACGCTTAACCTCTTGGCCGACTGCGCGTTTTCTAACCTGCTCAATGAAGGCTTTAACAACAGGCAGAGCTACATCGGCCTCAAGCAACGCCTTGCGCACATCACGCAGGGTACTTTTAATATTGTCATCACTGAGTTTCGCCTTGCCACTTACCTTGCGCATCGCGCCGGTAAGGCGATTGGTCAAATTATCAAACATTTCTTAACACCGTCTGTAAGCTGATTAACATTAAAACATTAATTAAATCGATCGAATGTGGAATTTTAGCAGGAAATACAATAAATTCGTTACCTTAAACACAGCCAAGAAAAGTAATCCTACCGCAGCGGAGTTGATACCCCTCAAACCCCATGACAGCCACAATTTTCGGAATCATTGCCATCGCCTTTTACCTTGGCGGCGCAATTCTACAATACTTTTCACTTAAAGGCCGCTACAAATCCAACAGAAACAAAGTCTTGCTGCTTGGCGCTGCGGCACTGATCTGCCATATAGTCAGCTTTAACGGCACGCTCTACCATGATACGGGGCTACACTTGGGATTTTACGGTATTGCCTCACTCATTGGCTGGATAATGGCGGTATTAATTACTTTGAGCGGCATCCGTAAACCCCTGCAAAACCTGTTTATTGGTGTTTATCCGATTGCGGCAATGGGCCTTACTGCAACGCTTTTGATGGCCTTCAACAGTGAAACAGACAAAACCTTTCAGCAATTAACACCACACCTGACCAGCCACATACTACTCTCCATTTTTGCATACAGCGTCCTCACTATCGCGGCAATACAAGCGGCACTGCTGGCACTCCAGGACCATCACCTGCGCCACCATAAAACCAACGGCCTGATCATGCAGCTACCCGCGCTACAGGTTATGGAGCAGCTTTTGTTCGAGCTAATTTGGATCGGCGTGGTGTTATTAAGCATTGCCATTCTTACCGGCATCTTTTTTATTGAAGATATGTTTGCCCAACACTTGGTTCACAAAACAATTTTGTCGATTACTGCCTGGTGCCTTTTCACTACATTGTTAGCTGGCCGCCACCTACTTGGCTGGCGCGGCACAACCGCTATCAGATGGACCGGCGGAGGCTATGTACTATTAATGCTGGCATTCTTTGGCTCCAAACTCGTACTGGAAGTCATACTCAACTAGGATTGCGACCAACAACCTAAGCAGACCAGTGCTTGACATTCTTCACCGTCAGCATAAAACTACCCTCCCTAATAAAAATCGGTCACCCTTTTCTTGGACGACATACCTCTCAGCATACTGTTCTCAGTACTGCTGCTACTGATTATCCTCTCCGGCTTTTTTTCCAGCTCCGAGACAAGCATGATGGCGCTCAACCGCTATCGACTTAAACACCTCGTTAAAGATGGGCATCGCGGCGCTATAATGGCGAGCAGCCTGCTGAAACGCCCAGACCGCCTAATCGGCCTCATTTTGATCGGCAACAACCTGGTCAACATTGCCGCCTCATCACTGGCCACAATCATTGCTATTCGCCTATGGGGTACCGCCGGAGTATTTGTTGCCACAGCGCTATTAACCCTGGTGATCCTGATTTTTTCAGAGGTCACCCCGAAAACTCTGGCTGCCCTCCACCCTGAACGCATCGCCTTCCCCGCCTCATTCCTGCTAAAACCACTGATGTATCTATTTTATCCGTTAGTCTGGCTGGTTAACGCTATCGCCAATCGCTTGCTTGGCCTATTTGGGGTGCGCATGGATGAGGAAACAATTGACCATGTCACCCAAGATGAACTACGCACCATCGTGCATGAAGCAGGCGCACTGATTCCGGATCGCCACCAAAGCATGCTACTGAGCATTCTCGATCTGGAAAAAGTCACCGTAGAAGACATAATGATTCCGCGTAACGAGGTCACCGGCATTGACCTTGACGACGACATGGATGAAATTATTGAGCAAATTCGTACCAGCCAGCACACTCGTATGCCGGTTTACACCTCAGACATCAACAACATCTGCGGCATCTTACATTTACGTAATGCGGCACGCTTTTTGACTGAAAATGAGCTAACCAAAGCGGCACTATTGCAAACCACACGCGAACCCTACTTCATCCCGAAAAGTACCCCTCTAAATACTCAGCTACTGAATTTCCAACATGAAAAACGCCGCATTGGCTTAGTGGTTAATGAATATGGCGACATACAGGGCATCGCCACCTTGGAAGACATTCTTGAGGAAATTGTTGGCGAGTTCACTACCGATGCCGCCGCCAACAGCAAGGACATCCACCCCCAAGAAGACGGCTCCTTTATCATTGACGGTAGCGCCAGCATTCGCGATCTGAATAAAATTCTTGATTGGGACTTACCCACCGAAGGCCCAAAAACCCTTAACGGGCTAATTATGGAATCACTGGAATCCATCCCCGACGCCAGTGTCGCTTTCAAAATCGGTAGCTTTTATATTGAAACCCTGCAAACCAAAGACAATATTGTCAAAACCGCTCGCGTCACAGCGATGGACAGTCAAAAAAAATCTGCCGCACTTGATCCTGGTAATTGATTAATAATAAATCTTGCGGCAGTAAAACCTTTTCAAATAGTTGACAGAGCACCCTCATTTACGGCATATATAAGTCACGGCCATGGATTTTTGGCCTAGCTCGAAACGCTTTACAGCTTGTCAGATTTTCCCGGCTCAGCTCTGCTGGGCCAGAACTAGACGAAGGAGTATTGCCGTGTTACTGAGTCATGTCTGGGGCCTATTCGCCCACCCTCGAGAAGAATTTCAGCTCATCCAAAAAGAGCAGGCTGATCGACCTACCCTGTATATCACCTATATTCTTATTCTCGCTGCCATTCCTCCTGTTGCGATTTATATCGGCTCCACCATGACAGGCTGGCGAATTGGTGATGGTGATACCACCCGAATGACTATCGGCAGCACTATCTCTCTATGCATTCTCCTTTACATAGCGATTATTGCGGAAATCTATGTACTGGGTCGCGCCATCGACTGGATGCGCGAAACCTACACGGATCTATGTAAAAAAAGTCTCAGCGGCTTGGCCATGGCCACCTACATAGTGATGCCCTTGCTAGTATTTAGCGTATTTGCCGTTTACCCAACCATCTGGATGATCCTGCTCACCATGATTGTCGCCAGCAGCTACTCGGCCTATTTACTCTATGCAGGCGTTCCAATATTTTTCCAAATACCCAAGGAACGTGGTGTGATGTTCTCCAGCGCCATTTTAGCCATTGGCCTGGTGTTGGCCGTAGTACTTCTCATCGGAATGGTTATTGTCTGGGTAATGGGTTTTGAACCTGTATTCATCAGCTGACCACATAAAATAAAACCATAAAAAAGGGGAGCATTATGCTCCCCTTTTTTATGGTTTTATTTAACGATATTTTGGTGGCCCGGCCAGCTCACGTCGCTGTTCAAGCAAAGCCAGCAACTCACGCCTTTGATCATCATTCATACCATGCCAGCCAGTGATCTCATCAATATGTCGAAAACACCCCATACACACGTCGTCCTCGTCCAGACAACATAAACTTACGCAGGGTGAAGCTACTTTTGAACCCGACTCTGACAAACTACACTCCGATAATTAATCCATAATAATGGCGAGCAGTTTACCCTATTTTTAACTCGATGCTGCCATCTCTTTGCGCCGCCCTTCAAGCTCGGCCAACACCGCCAATCGCTTTTCATTAGTCATGTCATGCCAATCACTGATTTCATGGATATCACGAAAACACCCCATGCAAACACCTTGGAATACATCACACATACCCACACAGGGCGAAGCCACTGCCGAATCATTACCAGCCACATCAAACTCCAAACAATAAAAAGCAAACCTGTTATTAAGGCGCAAAGTTTATGCTTTAATTACCCATTGGAATTTGATTTAAAGCAATCCTCAAACAATCAGGGCCCGGCGAAAATGAATTATTGTAGTGACTGTGGACAACCCGTGACGCACCGTATTCCAGAAGGCGATGACCGTCCTCGTTATGTCTGCGACAGCTGCGGCGCCATTCACTACCAAAATCCACGCATCATAGCGGGCTGTCTACCCACCTATAAGGGCAAAGTTTTATTATGCAAACGCGCCATCGAACCACGCTATGGTTTATGGACTCTACCCGCAGGCTTTATGGAAAACGGTGAAACAACACTACAAGCTGCATTGCGCGAAACCTGGGAAGAAGCGTTAGCTGAAGTAGAGTCCGAAGGCCTGTACGCCATCTTCAACTTGCCAAAAATTAATCAGGTTTACATGATTTTTCGTGGCGAATTAAACAACCTTAATTTTGGCCCCGGCACTGAATCTCTGGAAACCGAACTATTTGAAGAACACGAAATTCCCTGGAATGATCTCGCCTTTGAAGTGATGCGCAAGACGCTGGAACTGTATTATCACGATGTAAAAAAAGGGGAGTTCCCACAACGTATGTTGGATATCACTCAACACCGCCGCTTCCCCAAGTCTGGGAATTAACGTCTATACGCCGCTATAGCTCTTCGACATCAAGTAACGACCACACCGAATAGGCCGGCTCCTCATAGGGATGAGCCGTCATCATCGCTGCAACCGCCGCTTTCAAAACTGTTTCTTCACATACCAGCTCCACCCGGTATTCATCCACACGCTCAACTTTACCAGTCTGACCAATATAGGGCTTACTGCCCGCAAGCGGCCGAAACTGCCCCTCCCCTAGGGTTTGCCAGGCACAGCTATCATAATCACCAACCTTACCTGCACCCGCTTTGAATAACGCCTCTTTTACCGACTCAAGATGAGAGGTCGGCACATAAAAAACAATTTGATACATTCAATTACCCCCATACATCAAAACAGTCGTCATTCCAGCGTAGGCCGGAATCCAAATCTTTACTACATTACCGGATGCCGTATCTAGCCGGGCACGACAGAGAGTTAATATATTAACCCGCCATCGTTTTACGCTAGAATATCCGCCTTAACCTGAATCGTCACTGGAATCATCATGCTTGTTGTCATCTCTCCCGCCAAAACCCTCGACTTTGAAACACCTGCTCGCACCAACATTGCCAGTACACCAAAGTTTCTAGAGGACGCTCAGGTATTAGTCGAGCGCATGCGCGAACTAGCACCGGCTGACATCGCCAAGCTCATGAAAATCAGCGACAAATTAGCGGTACTCAACAGCACTCGTTACGAAACATGGTCTTTGCCTTTCACACCAGAGAACGCCAAACAGGCTTTATTAGCCTTCAAAGGCGATGTCTACACCGGCTTAGACGCAGAAACGCTTTCACCGCAACAAGACGACTACGCACAACAACATTTGCGCATATTGTCCGGTCTATACGGTCTTGTAAAACCACTGGACTTAATTCAGCCCTACCGGCTGGAAATGGGCACCAAACTCAGCAACGCTCGCGGCAAAGATTTGTATCAATTTTGGGGGGATAAAATCACCGATTCGCTCAACAATGAACTGGCACAAAATGACGTATTAATAAATCTGGCGTCCAACGAATACTTTAAATCTGTTCAGCCAAAGAAGCTCAACGCCCGCATCATCACCCCCGTTTTCAAGGACACTAAAAACGGCGTACAGAAAATTATCAGCTTCTACGCTAAAAAGGCGCGCGGCCTAATGGTGCGTTATATGATCGACAACCAAATTGATAACGCCGACACGTTAAAAGACTTTAATGTAGCTGGCTATCAATTTGAAGCCAGTAAATCGTCGGAGAATGAGTGGGTGTTTACGCGACCAGAGCAATAGAGAGAACGTTACACAATTGTTCTTTTGCTTCCTAGCGGTGTTTAAAACGTACTCAATCGGTCATTTATAAACATAAACTCCCTCTCACCGTGCGCTTTCGCCTTGCCAGAAAAAATTCCGCCTCGTGAAAAGCTCTCGAAATATGGAGATTTTTATTTTGTGGCTGGCAAATGAGCTTCGCGTTCAACAATACACTCGTATTCGCCTTCTTCAAATTCACGACAGACCAACGGTCGCTTTTCGTAAATCGTACACATCATGGTGTCTCGATCTAAAGCAACACACCAGCCATCCTCTAATCGAGCCATCACACTGCCACCCCACTTATCAATATCAATATAACGTTCAGGTACGCCTGTTTCCGTAATCAAAATCACCTCTAAACGACAACAGCAAGCCCTGCAGTTACTGCAGGTTATGTCGATACCCGGTAAAGCTGTTGACGTTATTATCTCAGGGAGATTGCTGCTTTTATTGATCATTAGCAGGCACCATCAAAAATTTCGGTGCCATACGCAAACAACGCTGGTGCCCCACCGGTATGCCAAAACAAGACCGACTCACCCGCACCCATCTTTCCCTGGCGAATCATGCCAATCAACCCTGCCATGGCCCGCCCGGTATAAACCGGATCAAGCAAAACACCTTCCTGTTGCGCCGTTAGGCGAATCGCTTCACGCTCAGCTTCACCAACCACACCGTAGCCCTCACCGAGATAATCGGCATTGAGCTGAACATCAGACAAACTAAACTTAGCATCGACACCCAGCAGCTTCGCAGTCGATCTAGCCAAATCAAGCACCGATTGTTCGAAGCGCTGACCTTCAAGTTCCAGTTTATCTATTTTGATACCGACCAATTCAACATCCCAGTTGAGAAGGTTCTTCGCCACCAATAATCCGGCCTGCGTGCCGCCGGAACTGGAGGCAAAAACAATATGACTGAGCAACTTTTTTTGCGCATCCAGCTGCGTCTTCAGTTCACACAAGGCCTCAACAAAGGCAACTGCACCGAGCTCATTGGAGCCGCCGTAGGGCACCAGAAAAGGCTTTTTACCAGCCGCTTTAAGTTGTGCTGCCAGCGCCGGAATATCTTCGCCCTTGCGATGCTCTCCAGCCCAGTGAATATGTGCACCCAGCAGTTCATCAAGTAATAGATTGCCCTGTACGTCAGCAGGCGCTTCACCACCGAGGACTAAATGGCATTCCAGCCCCAGTTGCGCCGCTGCAGCGGCTGTTTGACGACAGTGGTTGGATTGTTCAGCACCGGCGGTGATGATGCACTCAGCCCTCTGCGCCAAGGCTTCGGCAAGAATAAATTCCAACTTGCGGGTTTTATTGCCGCCTAGCGCCAAACCGGTAAGATCATCTCGTTTCATAAGAATCTTCGGCCCGCCTAGCAATTGACTAAAACGAGGTAATTCGATCAACGGCGTAGGAAAAAAACCTAACGATTGGCGTGGCAATGAAACGGGCAGCATGACAAGTAATCCTGTTTGATTCAGCCTGTGATTCTCAAGCCTATCAATGTCATAGGCAAGTCGTTAATTTATCGCTAGCACCACAAAGCGTATGATTACTCTATATCGGCTAAAAGGGGTTGACTAAAAAGCGATGCTATTACTGATCTTATATGCCCTAACCGCACTGGTTTTTTCTTTCCTCTGCTCTATTACGGAATCAGTCATTCTCAGCGTCACAAACGCTCATATTGCCCTTCTCAAAAAACAGAACAAGCCTGTGGCGCCATTGCTGCGCAAGCTAAAAAAGGATATCGACAAACCTTTAGCCGCAATCTTAACCCTAAACACCATCGCGCATACCGTCGGTGCCGCTGGTGTTGGCGCTCAAGCCGCTGTCGTTTTTGGCAGCGCGTCTCTGGCTATTACCTCTGCCATCCTGACCCTTATGATTCTTATTTTTTCAGAAATCATCCCCAAAACAATAGGTGCTCATTACTGGCGTCAGCTAGCCCCAGTGACCGCCTACAGCCTGCAATGGCTAATTCGGCTACTCTATCCCTTTGTAAAGTTATCTCAAAAACTCACCCAGCAGCTCACCAACAAACCCAACCTGCATGGTCTTAACCGTGACGAGTTCGCCGCGATGGCCGAGCTCAGTCTTAAAGAAGGACAACTGGCACCGCAGGAGTCGGAAATAATGAAGAACTTATTACGGCTTAGAGACATTCACGTTAGCGATGTGATGACGCCGCGAACCGTAGTATTTTCCGCCGCAGAAGACACCAGCATTGCCGCCTTTTTCGAGCGACAGGAGCAGCATCATTTTTCACGGATCCCGCTCTACCAAAAAAACTCTGAAGAGGTTCATGGCTTTGTATTACGCAGTGATCTACTGACCGCTCAAGCCGAAGGCAATACACAGAATCAGCTCAAACAATACCGTCGAGATCTTTTGGTCACTCTCGATTCTATGGCGCTATCTCAGGTACTTGATGAATTTATGCGAAAGCAAGCACACATGATGCTCGTGGTGAATGAGTACGGCCATATGATGGGCATTATCACCCTGGAAGATGTTTTCGAAACGCTGCTTGGGTTAGAAATCATGGACGAAAGTGACAGCGTAGAGGACATGCAAAAGCTTGCACGAAAGCTGTGGATCCGCCGAGCGGACAAATTAGGCATAAATATCAACGAATAGCGTAAAAGCTATTATGCACGTTGACAGTCACTCCTGCCGCTAGACACTAATGTTTCAAACTGGTCAGCCGGCATAGGCTTCCCTTTCAGATAGCCTTGTCCTTGATGACAACCCGCCTGTTCTAAAAATTGCTGCTGAGCTGTTGTTTCAATCCCTTCTGCGATCACATCCAAATGGAGGCTTTCACTTAACGCAATGATCGCTTTTACGATAGCTTCATCATTAACATCACTAGGCAGCCCCATAACGAATGAGCGATCAATTTTTAATTTATTGATCGGCAATCGTTTTAGATAACTCAATGAGGAGTAGCCCGTTCCGAAGTCATCAATTGCAATCGAGATTCCAAGGGACTTAAGGCGCTCCATCAGCTTAATCGTATATTCAGCACGATCCATAACAACACTTTCAGTGATTTCCAACTGCAGATACTGAGGATCCAATCCTTCTTCATTTAATGTGTCACAAACAATTGTTTCAAAATCTGCTGATTGAACTTGATGCCCAGACACATTGACTGCCACCACATCCAAGCTTATGCCTTGCTTCAACCAATTCGACATATCCATGCATGCTTGCTGCAATACTTGCTGGCCGAGGGCATTAATAAGCCCCTGCTCTTCAGCAATCGGAATAAATTTATCTGGTGGAATCAAACCCGTTTCAGGATGGCGCCACCGAACCAATGCTTCAGCACCAAAAATATCACCTGTTTTCAGAGAGAACTGTGGCTGATACCAAACCTCAAGCTCCTTTTTCTCCTCTATGGCTCGACGTAGCTCTATACCGAGCGTAATGCGCTCCAAAGCTAGAGCGGTTAGCTCTGGCGTATAAAACTCATATTTATTCCGTCCAGTTTCTTTTGCCTTATACATGGCCGATTCAGAGTTTTTAATCAGGGTTACCGGATCATGATCCCCCTCCAGCTCTCCACAGCACAAACTAATACCGATACTGGCTGTGATATTCAGCTTCATGCCCTCAACCCAAATTGAAGGCACTAAAGTCCCAAGCAAATTAGCGGCAACGTGAGCGGCATAACCTGGGGCGTCAAGGTTTTCCAACAAGATCACAAACTCATCACCACCAATACGCGCCAGAATATCTGTTTCTCTCAAAACGCTGCTAAAACGTCCTGTGATCTCTTCCAAAATTGCATCGCCTACAGGATGCCCCAAGCTATCGTTGATATTTTTAAAATGATCAAGGTCCAGCGTCAATAACGCCAACCCGGTATCAGTCTCATGGCATAAAGAAATTGCTTTTGCCAGGCAATCATTAAAATAGGTACGATTTGGTAAACCTGTCAGCAAATCATAATGTGCCAATCGATAGAGACGCTCCTCAGACTGTTTCTTTTCGAAGATATCAATCATGCTGCAGCGAACATATTGACCAGGAGACGATGGTAATGACAACGTTACCAGTCGCATTTCACAGGGTCTTTCATCACCCTCTAGCGTTTTATAAACCCATTCAAACATCGGGCATTCTTCGTCCATAGCCCGAGCGAATTGCGCCTTCAGCCAGCTTTTACTTTCTTGACCTTGAGGTTGAAAACTTGGACACAAATACCAAATAGGGCGCCCTGAAAGCTCCTCTTTTGACAATCCAAACATATTTCCCGCATTAGCATTTGTTTCATAAAACAAGCCCGTTTCAACATCCACCACAGCAATTGCTTCAGTGGCATTTTCAAACAAGGTAGCAAAGCGGTTTTCACTTTCCTGGCGTAACTTATGCTCACGTTTCAATTGGCCACCGCGAAGGTTAACCGTACCTTTGAGCTTTCGATTCCATAAAAAAAGAGGGAAAATAAGAGCTAAAGCAATGCCTGTAATTTCAGAAATCAGGATAAGGTCAATCGAGATATCTTGTTTTACCTTGATCCATCGTTGCGCAATTTCATTTCGTTGACTGCCGCCAATATTCTGCAAAGCCTTCTCCAGAATATTACGTAACTCCGGCCAATCATTTCGAATGGCCATACTCAGCCCCGATGCAGGAAAAGAGGTCATCGCAGAAACTTTAAGATTGCTTAAGTTATGAATTTGAATCTGATGAGCAAACCCGCCTAAACGTCCAATTGTAGCTACTGCATTACCACCGGAAACAGCCTTTAGACTGTTTAACTCGGAATCAAAGAAAATGGGTACTAAGCCAGGTACATTTTCAAGTATCAATTCCGTCGAAGCATATGCTCGAACCAACGCAACCCGCTGCCCCTTCAACTCCGCCTCATTATCAATATCTAAACCATCGTCTCGGGTCACAATCACATATGGATTGTCCAAATAGGGCTCTGTAAACAACATTTTTTTCTGACGATCTTTTGTTATCGTCATCACTGGCACCATATCAAGCTGATGCCTGCGCAAGCGTGTGACGACATCTCCCCAAGTCAGCCCCGGTATTAACTTAAACGTCAAACCCGTAGCCTCAGATATCAGCTGCAAATAATCCGCACTGATGCCTTCCATTACACCGGACTGATTCACAAACTCGTAGGGCGGGTAATTGCTGTCACCAGCAATACGTATTACGGGGTGCTTTTCAAGCCATAACCGTTCTTCAGCCGTTAACCAGGTTAAATCCGGACGCACCGCTGCCTCTACGGATGAAATAAACAATCCACAGACAAGAACTAAAGAAAGATAAGCGGCAAAAACAAGTTGCTTAAACTGTCGCCTAGCTGTTATTGGGGAAACCAAGAAGCAAACCTTAAAGAGAAATATTCCATTATTACTTCCAAGGATAGAGGAAGCACTCCTGCTCTAATGCTTAAAGTAACCCAACATTGCACAGGTATCGCAAGGATAGCTTAAGATATGAAAGTTACTTTTTAAAAATGGAATAACATGATCTATGTCAGTTTTCCCACTCATTATTAATAATTAACGGCGGCATCGGGCAGTCCAGATTCAAAGCAATAGCACGTATCAGCTCAACTTCAACTGGCTTAATCACGTCATCATGACTGACACAAACACAAAGAGCCTTAAGTAATCGCGGTTTTTGCAACGGCTGTAGCCGATTAAGCACCTGCAAAGCGCGAGATAAGTCAGCAAGTTCATATTCATCTCGACGGATAAACTGTAAACGTTGCAGTCCCAGCGTTTTTGCCGCCATGGTAAAGCTTTGACAGGCTGCCTCATCATTCTCAGCTCCCGCTTCAGCCATCGCCGAAAGCAACAGACCACACGCTTTACCGACCAGTTTTAAACTGCGAATAGAACCCAGCTCAGCCAGTTTGGTTTTTGTCGGACTCAAGTGATGCAGTAAAACGCGATAAAGTGCCCACTCATGTAAATCAATGCGCGCATCAGCCTGCATTAATGCAACCACATTTTGGCGGAATTGATCATACTGCTCAGCGGTTAATTGTTTCAGTGCGGGCAAACTGAGCTCAAGCAAAGGCAGGCGATATTGCGCCGCCATTTCGAAACTCATGTGCAGCTGGCGGGTAAGACTGAATACCACCGAATTAGCATTTTCCTCCAACAACTGCCATTGTTTTTCTCGAACAACCTCGTTGCTATCAAGTAACAAAGCGTACACCAATGCACGCGCACCGTACGGCTCGCTGGCGGCATTAAGCACTTCAGCAGACAATGAGGCCAGCAAGTTATGCGCATAATCCATATGCTTGTCATCAGTACCGCCAATGCTGCTCAGCAACTCATTACTAGCGGTTGTTGCTGTCACTGAAACAGCCGACGCAAAACCGGATACAACACCAGCTAAATCGCCAGCGGTCGCGTGAAATTGTTGATCACTACGTGATGTCGTTGCAGATGCAGTATGTGAGGCGCTATCAAAACGGCCATTCCAATTCGGATCAATTCTGGAAATACGCTCAGCCAACGGTGGATGCGTCGCCATCATGCTCGATAGAAAAGGTTTCACCGCCTGACCAAAAAACATATGACTCATTTCACCCGCCTGCGGATGCTCAATTTTTGAGCCGGCACTAAAACCGCCAATTTTTCTCAGCGCTCCGCTGATACCCGCCGGGTTGCGAGTAAATTGTACCGCCGAGGAGTCGGCTAAAAATTCACGTTGCCGACTAACCGCCGCTTTAATCCAGTTACCAAAAAAGGTGCCCGCATAACCAATCGCCATCAAGCCGGCACCCAGCACCAAAAAGGGCAACGCACTGTTATTTTTACTCGAACGACTGCGATAGCCGGTGCGCGACACACTGCGCAGAATGAAATAGCCGATAATGCCAATCACCAGGATACCGTTCAGCACACCGATCAAACGGATATTAAGGCGCATGTCACCATTAAAAATATGGCTAAATTCATGGGCAATTACACCCTGCAACTCATCGCGATCGAGCTGCTGTACACAGCCGCGGGTGACACCAATGACCGCATCAGTGGGCTTATAACCCGCGGCAAAGGCGTTAATGCCATCCTCTTCCAACAGGTAAACAGGTGGCACGGGGCTACCAGAAGCGATCGCCATTTCCTGTACAACGTTAAGCAGTTTACGCTCGTCCGCATCATCACTATTAATGTTCAGCAGACGTCCGCCCATGGCCTCGGCTACCACTTTGCCGCCGCCGGATAATTGCAACAACTTATAACCGCTGGCCAATGCCACAATCAAGCCAATCGCGGCAGCCACTTTCAGTAAAGTCGGCAAGCTGAAATATTGCATCGCCAGCTGCCATTCCTGCAACGGCACCCCATCCAGCCAAGCCATCACGCCCATTACCAGCACTTGCGTCATACCTATCAACAGCAGCACTGCCAGCACAAAAAGTACGACCAAATGGCCTGTCTTGCGACGGGCTTGATCCTGATGCTCGAAGAAATTCATCGTTCGTCAGCCGTTAAAACTTAACTTCCGGCACTTTTTGAATTTCAGCACTGTCTTCAAATTCCAGCAACGTAGCATCGGTGCCATGACCAAAAGTTGGCGCAAGAATCACCGGAGGAAAGCTTTGGCGGAAAGTGTTGTAGCCGGTCACGGCATCGTTAAAAGCCTGACGAGAGAAAGACACCTTGTTTTCAGTACTGGTCAGCTCTTCAGTGAGCTGCATCATATTCTGGTTAGCCTTAAGATCAGGATAGGCTTCCATCACCATATTAAAGCGCCCCATCGCACCTGCTAACAAGCCTTCAGCTCCGGCTAATTCGCCCATCGCAACGGCACTGCCGGGATTCGCTGCAGCGGCTTTCAAACCTGCCATAGCCTGATTACGTGCACCAATGACAGCTTCCAGCGTTTCACGCTCATGACTTAAATAAGCCTTGGCGGTTTCCACCAAATTGGGGATCAAATCGTAGCGGCGTTTAAGCTGCACTTCGATTTGCGCGAAGGCATTTTCATAACGGTTTTTCAGTGAAACCAGTTTATTGTAAATGCCTACCACATAAAAAATTAGAGCGGCTATCGCCACTAAACCAACTATTGTACTGATGCCCATAATGCGTCCTTCGCTTGTGTGGTTTGATCTTGCTAAAAATTACCTTTCAGTGTGGCTAAAATCTGGCGTTTTTCAACGCGACAGTTCAATTAAAGCTTCTATACTGAAGTCTATGCTTAAAAGCTTTATTTATCTGCTGGGCACACTCGCCCTGCACTTCACCAACTTCAGTCATGCCAGCGCTTTTTTCAGTGTCTTTTTGCCACTGATCGACGCGCTGTTTCTCATTTTTTTATGCTGGCAACTGCTGTTTTTTATGACGCTAAACAGCGGCTTCTCCGATGGCGATCACTACCACCTGCAGGATTTGCTCGTCGATATTTATGATCTGCGTTATGACATTGAGGATCAAGGTTTGTTGCGCGCTCTTTTCAGTCTAGCGTTAAACCTGTTTGAGACGATCTGTTTCTTTGTAGCCATGTTTTATTACTATGGCATGGTGATTGATATGGTGCAGCTATAGCTCACGTTAAAAATCCAACCCACAAACAAAAACGGGCCGCATTAAGCGGCCCGTTCAGCAAACACAATTTCAACAACTCATGTTGTCAAAAATTAACCATTTTTGCGCTCAAATTCTTTCATAAAATCAGCCAGTTTTTGCACACCTTCGACCGGCATAGAGTTGTAGATCGATGCGCGCAAACCACCCACAACAGCATGACCTTTCAAGGCGTACAGCCCTTCTTCCAGAGCCTCGGCAATAAATTTATCAACCAGCTCATTATTATTAGGCAAATGGTAAGAAACGTTCATCGTTGAACGGAAATCACGATGTGCAACGGCTGAATAGAAATCAGACGTATCCAAAATATCGTACAGAATCTTGGCTTTTTGCTCGTTAACCTTCTCAATTGCAGCAACTCCGCCCTGCTCTTTCAACCACTCCAATACACACATCAGCAGATAAATCGCGAAGGTATTAGTGGTATTAGCCAGTGACCTCTCATCAGCAGATACCTTGAAGTCCAGCATCGTTGGCGTATGAGGCATCGCATGTCCGAGCAGATCTTCGCGGCAAATCATCATAGCCACACCAGATGGGCCAAGGTTCTTTTGCAGACCGGCATACACCAGACCAAACTGGTTGTAGTCCATTTCACGAGACAGCAGTTCAGAGGTCGCATCCACAACCAATGGCACCTCACCGGTATCCGGGAAGTCTATCCAGCGCGTACCATAAATGGTGTTGTTAGCGGTCAAGTGAGCGTAGGCCGCATCCTGATCAATGGCTGATGGATCAAACTCAGGAATGGCACTATAACCACAGCTTTCACCATCAACAACACGAATAATTTCACCGTAACGCTCAGCTTCCTGACGCGCCAACTTAGCAAAAGTACCCGTTTCAAAATATAACGCTTTTGGCTTAGCAACACGCGGCATGAAGTTCATTGGGATTGATGCGAACTGCATCCGTGCACCGCCATGCATGTAGAAAATCTTAAAGTTATCTGGCACGCCGGAAAGCTCACGGAAAAGCGACTCACAACGATCGATAATGTCCATGAATTGTGGTGAACGGTGGCTCAGTTCAACCACTGAAACACCCATCCCGTTGTAATCAAGGAATTCTGCTTGGGCACGTTCCATTACCGCCGTTGGTAACATCGCAGGGCCAGGACCAAAATTAAAAACGCGTGAACTCATAAGTTATTTCCCTAGAAACTATGTGCAATCTGTCCGAAACACCTGATATCCGGCAGATTTCTCTCGTATCAACATCAATTAAGCTGGGCAGCTTTATACAGGAATTTAGCCTTTATTTCCAGAACTCTCTGTCAACATAAGACGAGACAGCCCATAGAACACATGAAATAATGCACGCAGGCAAACGCCACTGAATCACTACCATTTACTCAAAATAAAACCTGAAATCATGCACGATTTAACCGTCACTCTGGTACAACAACCACTCGCTTGGTTAGATGCAACAGCCAATCGCGAACACTTCTCCAACCTTATTACGCCTCTGGCAGGCAAAACGGATCTCATTATTTTGCCAGAAATGTTCAATACTGGCTTTAGCATGGATCCCAGTCCGGTCGCTGAAACGATGGAAGGCCCGACTCTTCAATGGATCAACGACCAGGCTAAAGCCACCAACACGGCCATCACCGGCAGTTTTACCGTTAAAGAAGGTGAATATTTTTATAACCGCATGATTTTCATGCAACCTGACGGACACTATCACTGCTACGACAAGCGTCACCTGTTTCGCATGGGCAATGAGCACCACCGCTATCAGGGTGGTAGCGAACGCCTGATTGTTGAGTACAAAGGCTGGCGAATCTGCCCGATGGTTTGCTACGACCTACGTTTCCCCGTGTGGTCACGCAACGGCTATACCGATAGCCGCAATGATTACGATCTGCTGATCTTTGTCGCCAACTGGCCTGAGCCACGCCGCGAACATTGGCTGACTCTACTTAAAGCTCGGGCTATCGAAAATCTCAGTTATGTAGCTGGCGTCAATCGACTTGGCACGGATGGCAATAAACTTAACTACAGCGGCGATTCGGCATTGTTTGATGCCTGGGGCGATGAGGTGATAAGCACGCAGTCTGAAGCAGGCTGCTTCACCAACACGCTAAGCTATCAGGCGTTAAACAAAATCCGCAAGCAATTCCCCGCCCATCTGGATGCCGATGCGTTTGAAATAAAAAGCTAAAACCAGTCAGGCCCGCTCATCGATAAAGCGGCCCTTTCTACTCGGGGCTTTGGCTTTAGCCCCGTCATTTAGCAGTTCTTCATTCTCATCGAGATCATCATCACGCCGATCACGGCTTTTACGGCGCTCAAAACGATTCAAGCGAGCACTTCTGTTAGACACACGCCTGTCACCCTGGCGACGTTTAAAACGCCGACGCGGGGCCTCAACCTTCTGTCGTTGATCGGCTTCTATACGAGCGGATTTGTCTGGTTCCTTGACGTTATCCGTATTCTTTACCGCATTGTTTTCAGTGGCAGTGCGGTTTACCGTACCGATCGGAATAAGATCAACCATTCTCAACTCCCGACTACTGTAAAGTAGTCTGAACATCGCAATCGTAATTCTAGCGCGTGAAAAGACTCAGCTAAAATCCGATCCGTATCAAAGGTATAATTCTAAATACCTTTAAAATCAAGCGAATAGCTTATCAACCCTGATTTGAATAGGGTTTTAGTATGTCTATATTCCTGTATCGGCCAATTTTTGAAAACTGTAAATTTTCTGCTTGGCGCTAGTCCGCAAATAAATCGTCAAAATCCAGCACCTGGCCTGCAACCCTTGTGTCATAGCCCGGCACATCAGCAACCCGCTCACGAAATTCGGATGATTTAAGTAACTCTCTTAACCGGGCAACATGGTTGTCTTTACCATCATTGGCAACTGCCAGCACATAGGCTTCATTAAGCAGCGGAATAAAATTAAGCCCAAACTTTTCTGCTGCCGCCTTAATGCCTAAGCCCGCATCCGCAGAACCACTGGCAATCATGGCTGCCACCGCTGAATGTGTGAACTCATCATGGCTATAACCAGCAATATCACGCGCAGTAATAGCCTCAACACTTAACAGGTGATCAAAAATTGTACGTGTGCCAGAACCACGCTGACGATTCACAAAGCGTACCGAGCGTTTAGCTAAATCCGCAATAGCATTAATACACTTTGAGTTTTCCTTATCCGTCATTAACCCCTGTTGACGCGTCGCAAGTAATAGCAACGTATGGCGTTTGGGGTCAAGCCAGGTTCGATACAAAGGTGCCAGTTCGTTTTTAATTTTTTCTAGCGGAAAATGAAAGCCTGCCACTTCGCTCTGACCACTTGATAGCAAGCGCAAGGCATCCAGGCTACCGCGTGTTTCCACACTCACATCTAGTCCTGTTTGTTGTTGCAGGAGATCAATAAACTCAGCAACAACAATACCGTGACTAGCAAACATTCGAAGTCTTTCATTACAGACACAGCCTAATTGTGAAGCCAACTCCTGATTAATTTCTTCAGCCAGCGTTACCAATCCGGGTTGCATTTTTTCTTTAGCGTACTCTTCAAATGCCAGCAGCTTTTCCCCCAGCTCACTCAAATTGGCACCCCTGCCTCGTTCCAGAATCAGCAATGGCGAATTAAACGTTTCTTCCCACCCCTTCACCAACCCCCAGGCATATCGATAGGAAAAACCTAACACTGTGCTGGCTTTTTTCAGAGAACGATCGCGTCGTACTGCATGCAGCAATAAAAACAGGTTTTCTTCAATCCCCCTGCTTTCCTTACCTTCCAGCTGCCAGCGCAGAGATAACGATATATGCATAAATGTGCCTATTTAAAAAACAAATGAAAACACTATCATCCCGGCCATATTTCGACACTTATGTAGCCAATAACAATAGAAAAGAAGGAAAGAGTTTAAATGAAATACCGCAACTTGGGAAAACACCTGTTAGCAGGCCTTGCTATCACGGCTTCCGGCTCAGCCATGGCCACTGGCTCCGCTGTTGAAGAACTGCTTAGAGCACTCTATCAAAATGGCACCATCGATAAAGCCACCTACGAGCTGGTTCAACAGGCCGCTAAAGCGGAAGAGACGCAAAACCGCGAGCAAATTCGTGAAATCTCTGTGGCAGAATCCAAGAAGGCTGCGAGCGATGTTGTTGCTAAAGCAAAGAGTACAAAGCCGAGCGTTACACTGGGTGGTCGTATCCAACTGGATGCCGGCTCCGTCAGCGAAGATAACGTAGATCACGACAGCGGCACTGAAATTCGTCGTGCACGTTTGTTCGCCAAGGGTGACCTTCACGAGGACTGGGGATTCAAACTGCAATATGACTTTACTACAAGTGGTCGCGACGGCATTCAGGATGCCTTTCTGGATTACAAACCTCTAAAAATCCGCATTGGTCATGCCAAGGAGCCTTTCAGCTTACAAAACATGACGAGTTCCAAATACACTACTTTTATCGAGCGTGGCTTACCCCATGTATTTGCTGAAGGCCGTAACATCGGTATCCAAACTTCACGCAATGGTGATAACTGGATGATTGCTGGCGGCGTATTCGGTGATGGTCGCGACGGCGAAGACGACGGAGAAATGAACGAAGGCTGGGGTATTTCCGCACGTGCAACTGTTGCCCCCATTCATGAAGATGGCGAAACGTTACATCTAGGTGCGTCTTTCTCCCACCGTAATGTCGGCGGCAACCATGAATTAGAGTTTAAAGAGCGCCCAGAAGCCCATATCACAGACACTTACATCGTTAATACAAACACTATCGATGCTAACGACTTGACCCGCGGTGTATTAGAGGCGGCTTATATCAACGGTCCATTCCATGTACAAGGCGAGTACTATCACACCTCTATTGATCGTCAACTGGCGGGCATGAAAGATTTAAGCTTCAACGGATATTACGTGGAAGCAGGCTTGTTCCTAACGGATGACACCTTGAATTACAAAGCCACCACGGGCAGCTACAGTCGCGTCACACCAACAGGCCAAAATGGTGCATGGCAAATTGCAGCACGTTTCAGCACTGTCGACCTTAACGACAAGGATATCACTGGCGGTGAAGCCGATAGCGTAACACTGGGCCTGAACTGGTTTGCCGCACCTAATATCCGTTTCAGCGCCAACTACATTAACGTACTGGATGTTAACGGCGGCCCAAATCCCGGTGATGAGCCAAGCGCTTTCACTCTAAGATCACAAGTTGAGTTCTAAGCCTAGAACCTAGAAAACCTCATTACGAACGAAGAGAGTAATTTGAAAAAGACTACTCGCCTTCGTTCGTAATGACAGCCTCAAATTTTTTAAATGTATATTCATCACATCAGGATGAAATTATGAAAATGTTTAAACTGTTGATCGCTTTTTCGCTGTCACTGTTTTTATCAGGCCAAACGCTGGCTGAAGAAATGCAGCGCATTCGTTTAGCAACGACCACAAGCACCGAAAACTCAGGTTTGCTAGCGGTTCTGCACCCTGTTTTCGAAGAAAAGAATAACATCAAAGTTGACACTATTGCCGTCGGCACGGGTAAAGCCCTGCGTCTTGGCACCAATGGTGATGTTGATGTGGTTATGGTTCATGCTCCCGGCGCGGAGAAAAGATTCATCGCCGAAGGTAGCGGTATAGAACGTCTGCCCGTGATGCACAATGACTTTGTGTTGCTCGGTCCAAAAGCTGATCCAGCTGACGTAAAACACGCGCCTAGTCTGAGCGAAGCGCTGCAACGCATCGCGGCAAGCAAGTCTAATTTTGTCTCTCGCGGTGATGATTCAGGCACGCACAAAAAAGAAAAGTTACTCTGGAAAGACGCAGCAATCGAGCCTCAAGGCAGCTGGTATCTAGCAGCCGGCCAAGGCATGGGTGCCGTGTTGCAAATGAGCAATAACAAAGGTGCTTACACGCTGTCAGATCGGGGCACTTTCCTAGCTTACAAAGACAAAGTCGACCTGCAAATTGCCTTTGAGGGCGCACCAAAACAATTAAACCCTTACCACGTTATTTTGGTGAATCCTAAAAAACATCCGCATGTAAAAACTGAACTAGCGCAGCGCTACGTTGATTTTATTCGCAGCGCAGAAGGCCAAGCGATCATTGCCAACTTCAAGATCAATGGTGAGTTACTGTTTTATCCGGATGTCATAAAATAAGCTTATTCTCTTCTCGTTTTACCTGTACTTCGAATATTCCCCTATTGCGAAGCACAAAAAAAGGGAGGCTACAGCCTCCCTTTTTTCCTTACCCGCATCAGTAAAACTTAAGCTGCGTCCTCGGTTTTTTCAGCATCAATCAATTTTTCATTGCTACCAATGCTGATTTTTCGAGGCTTCATGGCCTCTGGAATCTCTCGGACCAAATCAATAAACAGCAGCCCGTTTTCCATGATGGCGCCAGTCACTTTGACATAATCAGCCAGCTGGAATTTGCGTTCAAAATTACGTGCAGCAATGCCCTGATGCAGGTAATGACGCTGTGTTTCATCATCAGCCTTCACACCGGTAACGGTGAGTGTATTATGTTCCGACTCAATGTTCAGTTCATCTTCGCTGAAACCGGCTACCGCCATACTAATACGGTACTGGTCATCTGAAACCAATTCGATGTTGTAGGGTGGGTAACTGGGTTGTTCACTACGGCTGGCCGCATCAAGCATGGAAGCCATGCGATCAAAACCAACGGATGAACGGAATAAAGGAGTTAAATCTAATCGTGCCATTTTCATATCCTCGCAATTAAGCAATATGGTTTGCCCATCAACAGATCGGGCGCTTATTTGAAGCTGCCAATCAGACTGCCCGAAGGCCAGCCGTTACAACTTATTTACAATTACAGGCCTCATTCGAGCACCCGTAACTGTAAATATTGGGATAGAGGAAAATAGTTTCAAGAGCAGTTTTTTAAAAAATTATTTTATTTCCAGCGCCGGTTGCTCCACAGCCAGTCCTGTGGGGTATCCATAATCTGCTGTTCCAACATGCGGATATAACGCTCGGTAACCGGGTAGGAATCTTTTACTTTCTCATAGGGCGGTTCTGCTAACAGCTCAAAGGCAAGCTGATAATGACCACGAGAAGTTCGCGTCATTTTCATAAACACAACGGGAATTTTAACAAATTGTGCAATTTTTTCCGGGCCAATGAAGCAACGTGTTTCACGATTCAGGAACTGTGTTACATGCGCGCGGCCTTTGCTTGGTGGTCGCTGATCCGCAAGAATTGCATACACTCGTTGCGAGCTTTTACGCTTCACAACCTCCGTCATAAAATCTTTATGCGGTATAGGATCAATATTAAAACGCGACCGTGTTTCGTACATAAAACGATCTACACTTTTGTTATGCAGCGGTTTGTATACCGCGTTAATTGGCAGCGGTAACTTAACCCCAAGCGATAACAGCAACCACTCCCAGTTACAGCAGTGACCACCCAGCAAGATAAAAGAGTCGCCCTTTTCAATCAAAGACTCAAGCAGTTCGGCATTAACAAACTCAACCCGCTCATCAACTTCCTGACGACTCATGCTTCCTGAATAGGCGGCCTCAACCGTGACATCAGAAAAACCCCGGTAAAACTTTTTAGCTATGTTTTTTCGTTGTTGGTCACTGATATCGGGAAACGCCTGCAGCAGATGTGAGGCAACAACTTTACGACGATAACGAGCAATGTAATACAGCAGGAAATACACCAAGCTGGAAAACAGGTACAGCATCGACAGGGGAAGTTTGGATAAAAATTTGAGCATCGACAGTCACAGTATGAGAGAAACTGGCTCCATTATAGGCATGTGCAGCTACAGTGGAAGGCTCTGGACCGCCTAAAAAGCAATCCGCTTAAAAAAGCATAGGATTAATGGGCCGACAACCGAACCTGCGCTAGAATCGACTGTCAGTCTTGAAAGCCTCTTCTCAACCATTGCAAGGACCCGCTACGTGCCCAAGTCAGTCCGTTCAATTCGACTATCCCCCGCTCGCCTGATACAACTGCTATTCACGCTATGTATCGTCATCGGTATCGCGGCGTGCTCAATCCAGTCGAGCACTCAAAAAGACGTCGACACCTCCAGCAACGGCATCATTAAAAGCCCCACCGATAGCCGGGACTATTTGGCTTTTCAATTGGCTAATCAATTACAGGTACTGGTGATCTCAGACCCGGAGGCAGATAAAGCCGCGGCGTCATTAAGCGTAAGCGTTGGCAGCGGTTCCGACCCTAAAGATCGCGAAGGACTGGCGCATTTCCTGGAACACATGCTGTTTCTCGGCACGGAAAAATACCCTGAAGCAGGAGCCTATCAGCAGTTTATCAATGATCATGGAGGCTCGCATAATGCTTACACGGCCTTTGATGAAACCAACTATTTCTTCGATGTAAATGCATCCGACCTTGAACCTACGCTCGATCAGTTTTCTCAATTTTTTATCGCACCGCTGTTTAACCCTCAATACGTGGATCGTGAGAAACACGCTGTGCACTCGGAGTATCAGGCCAAAATCAAAGATGACAGCCGCCTGCAATATGAGCTAATCAAAACAGTTAGTAACCCCGCGCATCCTTTTTCACAATTTTCCGTAGGCAGCCTGCAAACACTGGCAGACCGCAATGAAGAGCCGGGGCGCGAAGGCAAACCCGTTCGTGAAGAGCTACTGGCATTCTATCAACAGCATTATTCCGCCAATCGTATGTCATTGGTGGTGCTGGGCAAACAATCCGTCTCAGAACTCAAGCAAATGGTTACCGAGCAGTTTACCGCCGTCGCCAATCGCAACAGTCCGGAGCCAAGCTTTAAACAACCGCTCTTCGCCAGCAAGCAACTGCCATTGCGGATCAACACGCAACCTCATAAGAACCTGCGTCAGATAAAGTATTTATTCCCGCTACCCAGCACTCGCCCTTATTATCAAAGCAAACCTGTGCATTATTTAAGTAACCTGCTGGGGCATGAAGGTAAAGGTAGCCTGCTGTCCTATTTAAAAAATCAGGGCTGGGCTGAAAATCTGAGTGCAGGCATTGGCTTTGAGGATAGTCATCAGGCCAGCCTGCAAATCAGCATAAGTCTGACTGAACAGGGACTGAAAAATACCGATGCAGTAACCGACGCGCTGTTTCAAAGTATCAACCTGATCAAACAACAGGGTATCGAGCCATGGCGTTATCAGGAGCAAGCGCAACTGGCAGCGTTGGATTTTGAGTTCCAGGAAAACGGCAGCAACATGCACTTTGTCACAAGTCTGGCCAGCCGATTAAAACACGTGCCCGCCAAGCAGGTATTGAGCGCACCCTATCACATGAGTGATTTCCAACCTCAGCTGATTGGCGAATACATCGCAGCTCTAAACCCGCAGAACATGTTAATGATGGTGGTTGGTAAAGACTTGGCTGTCGATCAAAGCAGCCAACACTATCAAGCTAAATACGCCATCCAGCGCATCGATGTTCAACAATTACAGCGCTGGTCACGCAATACGCTTTCCGGCAATATCGGGCTACCGCAAAGCAATCCTTTTATTCCAGAGCAATTGGCACTGGTTCAGCCACCAGAGACTGAGCCCAACAAACCTCAACAACAGATCAGCGAACAGGGCATTTCCTGGTGGCACAGCAGTGACACCTCGTTTAAAACGCCTAAGGCGGATTTCTATTTTACGCTGCGTTCACCACTTGCCAATCAGTCGCCCCTGAATGTTGCGCTCCTAGCCCTGTACGTAAAAACGGTTAATGAACAGCTCAATGAATTCAGTTACCCCGCCACACTGGCTGGCTTGAGTTACCAGCTGTATCCGCACGTACGCGGCATCAGCGTACGCATCTCGGGCTATCATGACAAACAACCACTGTTGCTGGAAGAAGTACTCAAGGCACTTAAGAATCCCGTCATTGAAACAGCCACCTTCAAGCGTCACCGTGATGAGTTAATTCGTCATTGGCGTAACGCGCTAAAACAAAAGCCCTATCAACAAAGCATGTCGCAGACCTCCCGCCTGATAACCACCCCCAGCTGGCAGGAACAACAACTGATTGCTGCGCTCACGCCCGTTACACCTGATGAATTGAAAGCTTTTGCTCAGCTGTTTTTAAATCAGCTGGATATTGAAATGCTGGGTAACGGCAATATCAGCAAGACCGAGATGACAACACGCGCAAACCAACTGGCCACCCAGTTGGTCACAGAGAAACCTGCTCAGCCCATTGCCCGCCCCAACGTCCGGCAGTTACCTGCCGGACAAAAACTGCTATACCCCTTTGAGGTGGAGCACAGCGACAATGCTGTTACGCTTTATGTTCAGGGCGATAATAAAGACGTTGCCACGCGCGCTCGTTTTGCCTTGCTCAACCAAATTCTATCGACACCCTTTTACCACGAACTACGCACGCGCCAGCAGCTGGGTTATATCGTTTTCAGTAGCCCCATGACACTACTGGAGGTTCCTGCACTCGCCTTTACGGTGCAATCGCCTAACACCACGCCAGAAAACATTATCAAGGCCATCGAAGACTTTATTGCCTCGTCGTCCACGTTAGCGACGCTTGATGAAGCAACCTTGAGCACTCACAAACGAGCATTGATCAGTCGTCTTATGGAAAAAGACGATCGCCTCAGCCAACGCAGCAACCGCTACTGGCATGAGATTGATCGGCAGAATGTTGAATTTGATAGTCGCGAACAGCTCGTCGCCGCCATTTCAGCAATTGATGTGGACAAACTACAGCAACGTTATCAGCTGGAATTTATTGCGCAACCTCGCCAGCTTGTTGTACAGGCAACAGCCCGCAAAGAGCCCATGCAACTAGAGGGTCATCAGACAATTGATCATGCAGACCTCAGAAAACTCAGCCCAGGGTTGGTTAAGTAACGACTAATTTAAAAATGAATCAACTATACTGGCTTGCAGCGATAAACCATACTTTTGCAGTTCAATCAGCAGCTGTTTCTGCTCGTTCGTTGTCTGAGGCGCAGACATTAATTCGTCAATCCGCTGATAGTAACCAGCCAACGTTGTTCTGCTGCCAATCGTTTCGTCGCTAAAACAGCTGCGTCGAAACTCATCCCATTGCGCGCGCTCATCGGCACTCAACGTATCAGGATAATTTCTAGCTCGGTAGCGAAACAGCATTTCCGGCAATCGAGCGTCGTTGAAAGGAAGCTTTACCGTGCTGAGTTGCTGTGCACTGAGCTCACGAAGCTGTTCCATCAGTTGCCTATCATGACTACTGAAAAAACCGCCGCTGTAGATAGCCTGATCAGGGTCGACCACACGCTCAAATTCACGACTCGAAAACACCGCCTGTATTTTTTCCGTCAAACCGATAGCGGCCTTTATCTGCTCTAAATGTGCCTTGCTTCGTTGTAAATCAATTCCGAGACGTTCAGCCGCCTCAGGGGTCACCACGTTCACCGGCGCCACAATCGGACATTTGTTGGTATGTATCGCTTTGATGGGCACACGTGTTACGCCCTCGGGTAAATCCTCGCGACGAGTAAAAATTCGCTCGCTAATCTGTTCCACCGATAAAGTAAGCAGCGGTTCGGGATCAACACTCAGATCATAAACGTAAACCGCATTTTTATTCGTTATATCTCGCGCCAACGGGACGACGATTGCTGCGCAACCACGCTCGGCTGGGTACATCGACGAAATATGCAAAACCGGTTTTTGTTCCAGCAAATTCAACTGCTGATCCACCCGTCGTTTATCACGGTTGTTATAAACGAAGTCATAAAGTTTAGGCTGCTTGGTTTTAATCAGCTTGGCCAGCTCAATGGTGGCCCACACATCGGATAGCGCATCGTGAGCCGCTTCATGGGCAATGCCATTAGCAGCCGTCAGTTGCTCCAGTTTAAAGCTGGGGCTTCCGTCTTCATGTTCAGGCCAGACGATACCCTCAGGTCGCAGAGCGCGAGTGAGACGTACCATATCGATAATATCCCAGCGCGAGTTTCCATTTTGCCACTCGCGCGCATAAGGATCGTAAAAGTTGCGATAGAGTGTATTGCGAGTCACCTCATCATCGAAACGAATGCTGTTATAACCCACCACACAGGTGCCGGGTTCAGCAAATTGCTTATGTATTCTGGCAATAAACTCGGCTTCATGAACACCTTCACGTTGCGCTTGCTGCGGGGTGATTCCGGTAATCAGACAGGCTTCAGGGTGCGGCAACACATCATCGGCGGGTTGACAGAAAAAAACATCCGGCTCACCGATAACATTAAAATCCTCGTCGGTACGGATACCGGCAAACTGACAGGGGCGATCTCTAGCTGGGTCAGCGCCAAAGGTTTCAAAGTCGTACCAGTAAAAGCTCATATTACATTCGTCCTATCTGCCAGAAGTGCTTCATTGTAAGTAAAATAGAACATAAAAAAAGCCCGCTAGATCAGCAGGCCTTCATACTTTAATAAATCAGCATAACTTAAGGTTCATCTTCATCCAACAGCGGTTGTAATGAAAAAGCACTGCCTGCTGGTTTCTGTAGGGGTTGCGCCTTGGGCCTTGCAGCTTCGGGCTTAATCGACTGTTGTGCCTGTTCCCGTAAACGGCGAAGATCATCTTTTACGCTTGGCGCTGCCGGCCTTTCCCTCGTTGGCGCGCTGGTCGATGGGCTTTCTGCGCCTGGACGCTGAACCGTCGCTTGACTGCTTGCGGCACCAGCATTGGCTCCCGCCTTTTCACCCAAGGTGATTTTCAGTCGCAGGTTATTGGCTGAATCAGCATTTCGCAGCGCCTCTTCCAGACTGATTTTTCCTTGTTGATGTAGCTCCAGCAAAGCCTGGTCAAAGGTCTTCATGCCCGAGTTAGCTGACTTAGCCATCACCTCTTTCAGTGAATCTACATCACCTTTCTTAATCAGATCCTTAACCCGTGGCGTACCGGTCAAAACCTCAATGGCGGCCGCTCGTTTGCCATCCACTGTGGGAATCAAACGTTGAGAAATGATACCTCTCAAGTTCAGCGACAGATCCAGAAATAATTGGTTATGACGTTCCTCCGGAAAGAAGTTAATAATTCGATCCAACGCCTGGTTGGCGTTATTAGCGTGTAAGGTCGACAGACATAGGTGGCCGGTTTCAGCAAAGGCAATCGCATGTTCCATGGTTTCACGGCTACGAATCTCACCAATCAGAATAACGTCTGGCGCCTGACGTAAGGTGTTTTCAAGCGCATCTTCATAATTATCCGTATCCATGCCAACTTCACGTTGGTTAACGATACTTTTCTTGTGTCGGTGCACAAACTCAACAGGATCTTCAATCGTAATAATGTGTCCAGCGCTGTTGGTATTACGGTGATCAATCAGCGAGGCCAGCGAGGTAGACTTACCTGAACCAGTCCCGCCCACAAATAAAATCAAACCACGCTTTTCCATCACCAGTTGCGGCAAAATTTCCGGCAGGCCCAAATCCTTGTAATAGGGTATAACTGTTTTGATGGATCGGATCACCATTGAAACTTCGCCGCGTTGTTTGAAAATGTTAACGCGAAAACGACCAAGCGCTTCCTCAGAAATCGCCAGATTCATTTCCGGCTTCCTCTCAAAATCCTTTATCTGCTCGTCATTCATGGTGGCATAAGCCAGTTCAGCAACCCGCCCCTTGGGTAAAGGCGCTTCGGCAATCGGTACTAACTGCCCCATTGTTTTAATACTGGGAGGTGCTCCCGTTGCCAAGTATAAATCCGACCCATCCCGGTCGATCAAAACACGAAGGTAATCGTATAATTCCTGCATAACCACATCCTGAATTCACTGTTTACAAATAGTCTATTTTGCCGACAGGTAATCGACGGCGGGAGATAAATTTCACCCGGACCTTTTCAGTATAGGAGGAATTTCTGAATCTGCTGGAAAGCTTTTAGGAAGAAAACTTAATACAATTACGACCCGCATTTTTTGCCTTGTAAAGGGCCTTGTCCGCAGCTTCCATGACCAACGCTGGCGTTTTAAATTTATCACTTCGCATCGCAGCGCCGAGACTGATAGTGACCTTTAGTGGCCCCTTTCCGGTCGCTCTATTACGTTGTTTTTTCCCTTTTTTACTGTCATCTGGACGATTAGTACCACGAATTTTCATGGGATAATCAGCGACTCTGGCACGTAGATCCTCAAGAGACGGCTCAATTTGCGCAGCAGACTTACTCTCAAACACCAGAGTAAATTCCTCACCACCATAACGATAAGCGCGTGCGCCACCAGTGGTTTTCTCAAGTTGTCCCGCCAGCATTTTCAGCACCTGATCACCTACATCATGGCCATGGGTATCATTGAATTTTTTAAAGTGATCAACATCAACCATGACCAAGCAATAGCGACCGCCTAATCGTAATAACCGCTCATTGAGCGCGCGTCGCCCCAGCAAGCCAGTCAACTCATCGCGATAAGCCATATCATAGGAATGCTGCAACAAGCTCAGTAAAGCTACCAGACCGCAGACAACAAACAACATCACCACTGTGTTAATGGCGTCAGCAAAATGGAAAACCAACCCCGTCGCCACCAGCACCACCATCAACGCATTGTTTAACGGTGTCATCCTGAAAACTATACGGGCCATGATTGTCAGCCCTGACAATAACAGGCTTAACACAACCACTTTCGGTAGTTCCGGATTCCATTTAGTTGGCCAGGGCAGCATCGCAAAAAACTGTTCAAAGCGCAGCAACCAAGGTGACAGATCACCGTTCATAACCTCAACCACCAGAGCCAGTTGTAACCCCAGCACAGAGGCCATCAGGTAACTCTGCAGCATGGTCAGCCCTCGATCACGCAATAGCGATAACACCGCTAAATTCAAGGGTGCTAAAAACCCCAATATCAGCAACAAATGAGCCTTCTGCATCACATCAATATAGGGGTAATAGCTAGTCAATGCCCAGTGCATTAACGCCATTAACAATGACAGAAAAAAAATACGATTGCGGCCAAAATACAGACTGATAGTCGCGCTCACGACAAACAGGCTATAGGGTACAAGCCGGAGAGTGGCCTGCTGATCCGCTGTCAAAGCATTAAAAAACGATAGCGAAAAATAGCCGATGGCCAGCAGCGTATAGGGAGCAAGAAGTGTTAGGACTGAACGAGAAGAAATTTGAAGCAATGAATCCACCATCAAAAACAACGAGGTAATTGTAAGTATAGGTGTGATAGACAAATTGGCAGGGAATTAACTCCCCAAAATACGCGTTATTTCCCTCCACTTACGCCTCAATGAGGACATCAAATTGAGCCAAACAACGAATAATGGCAGAGGCATCATAGCTAATACCTTTAAAATTCTCTTCAGCAATGGCAACGATACCGCTACGTGTTGGCAACGGTGCTTGAGCTTCAATTATATCCTTGAGGCGAACAACAAAGACAAATTGTAACCATTGCGTAAATCGCAGGGTATCAAAACAAAAGGGTTGCTGACTTTGCAGAGCCTGCATAGGTGGAGGCGTAATCTCCCAAAGCTGGTGCTGGCGTAACGCCATTTCCAACTCCAGAAGAATATCCGCGAGACGGGTGTATCGCTCTGTTAAAGACAAACTCACAGGAAAAGACTAATCCGGGTAAAGCTGATCGGTGCGCGCCGCCAGAATAAAATCATTTTTATGCAGACCACCGATTTTGTGGGTCCACCAGGTTACGGTAACCTTGCCCCACTCGGTCAAAATGGCCGGATGATGATTTTCGCTTTCAGCCAACACAGCAACATCATTACTGAAGGCCATAGCTTGCAAAAAATTCTTGAATTTGAAACTGCGTTCCAGTTGCTGTTCACCATTACGCTCTTCAAGATGCCAGGCCGGTAATTCTTTTAACAGGCCGCCCAACTCCGTTTCAGTTACCCCAGCCGACAAACCACGACAGGCTTCACAAGCTTCTTCTATTAAATACGTCATGGCTCACCTCCACTGCATCAACAACACAGTATTGATTCTACGCCTGTTACTCTTTACTACAAGGACAGCTGAATAACAGGCGTATTATCGGCGAGCTTACTGAATTTTAAGCTCACGTTCTTCAATAATATGGTGCCAATGCTCAGGGCCGGTCTGGTGTACAGACTCACCTTTCACATCCACTGCAACAGTAACCGGCATATCTTCTACTTCAAACTCGTAGATGGCTTCCATACCCATTTCCGGGAAGGCAACAACGTCAGCTTTCTTAATCGCTTTAGACACCAGGTAAGCAGCACCACCCACGGCCATCAGATAAACGGCTTTATGCTTCTTAATCGCCTCGATAGCGGTTGGGCCACGTTCGGCTTTACCGATCATGCCAATCAGGCCGGTTTCTGCCAGCATCGTTTCAGTGAATTTATCCATACGTGTTGCCGTGGTTGGACCCGCTGGACCTACAACCTCATCACGGACTGGATCAACCGGCCCAACGTAATAAATAAAGCGATCCGTCAGGTCAACCGGTAATGGTTCCCCCTTAGCCATCATATCCGTCATACGTTTATGAGCGGCATCACGACCGGTGAGCATTTTACCGGACAGCAACAGCGTTTCACCGGGTTGCCAGTTCTGGATATCCGCATGTTTTACATCATCAAGATTCACTCGGCGAACGTTACCGTCACCCTGCTCAGTGATTTCAGGCCAGTCTTCCAGACTTGGCGGTGTCAGTTCGGCAGGACCAGAGCCATCCAGCGTAAAATGCGCATGACGTGTTGCCGCACAGTTAGGAATCATTGCCACGGGTAGAGATGCTGCATGGGTTGGATAATCCATGATTTTCACATCCAGCACCGTCGTTAAGCCACCCAAGCCTTGAGCACCAATGCCCAGATTGTTCACGGCATCCATAATTTCAATGCGCAGCTCTTCAACACGATTTTTAGGACCACGCTCGCGAATTTCATGTATATCAATCGGGTCCATCAGCACTTCTTTGGCCATCAGCGCTGCTTTTTCCGCCGTGCCACCAATGCCTATACCCAGCATGCCCGGTGGGCACCAGCCTGCGCCCATGGTTGGGACAGTTTTTACGACCCAATCAACAATACTGTCGCTCGGATTGAGCATCACCATTTTAGATTTATTTTCAGAGCCGCCGCCTTTGGCCGCCACATGCACTTCAACCTTGTCGCCCTTAACTACTTCCATATGTATGACGGCAGGCGTGTTGTCTTTGGTGTTTTTACGCGCGCCGGCAGGATCATCCAGAATGGAAGCTCGTAGCAAGTTATCAGGATCAGTGTAAGCACGGCGTACACCTTCATTAACCAGATCGCTAACACTTTTATCCGTTTCCCACTGCACGTTCATACCGATTTTCAGAAATACCGTCACAATGCCGGTGTCCTGGCAGATAGGACGCTTACCCTCTGCACACATACGGGAATTGATCAGAATCTGCGCCATGGCATCTTTGGCGGCCTGAGACTCTTCTCGTAGATAGGCTTCGTGAACACCCTGAATGAAATCCGTCGGGTGGTAATAGGAAATGTATTGCAGTGCGTCTGCAACGCTCTGGATTAGGTCTTCTTCACGGATTAAAGTCATATAACACGCTCTGATAAAGTGAGTTTTTTAAACGGCCGTTATTGTACCGCAACAACTCACAATGCTCAGCCCCTAACAGACGACAAGTTTTGATTAATTTTCACCAGGGAAGCGTTTTGAATTCAACATTGAATCCGGCGCCAATAAACGAGTCAATTGTTCTCGTGGCATGCCTGTCATATCAACAGCAACATCCAGTACTGAACGTTTTTCATGGTATGCCTGCTTAGCAATCTCAGCCGCTTTTTCGTAGCCAATAAGAGGGGTGAGGGCCGTTGCCAACATCGGATTACGAGCCAGATTTTTTTGCAACACGTCCGCCCTAACGGTAAACGTCGCTATAGCTTTATCCGCCAACAAATAGCACGTTGAGGTCAATAGTTCGATGCTTTGAAGCAGGTTATAAGCAATCACAGGCAACATAACATTAAGCTGAAAATTACCACTTTGTGCCGCGATAGCGATCGTGGCATCGTTGCCCATCACTTGAGCAGCTACCATTGCTGCGCTTTCCGGGACTACCGGATTTACTTTACCCGGCATAATGCTACTGCCCGGCTGCAGCGCTTGTAATTCGATCTCACCTAATCCGGCTAATGGCCCACTGTTCATCCAACGCAGATCATTGGCTATTTTCATAATACTCACCGCCACAACACGCAGCTGACCGGATAATTCCAGCGCGCTATCCTGACAGCTTAAGCTTTCGAAAAAACAGCTGCTGGGTGAAAAACCTAGCCCGGTTTCCTTATTTAAAGTCTCAGCAAAACATTGGGCAAACTCCGGATGCGCATTAATGCCCGTACCCACTGCCGTACCGCCCTGCGCCAACTGACAAAGTCTCGGCATGGTATTTTGCACGCGTTGTATACCCTGGCGTACCTGAGCTGCCCAGCCAGAAAGCTCCTGTGCTAAGGAAATAGGCATGGCGTCCATCAGGTGAGTACGCCCAGTCGTAATATACGCCTGCAGATCCTCCGCTCTTTTCTCAATAGTGTTCTGAAGGTGCAGTAAGGCAGGCAATAAACAACTGGTCAGTTGCAAGGTGGCGCTGACATGAATTGCACAGGGAATCACATCATTGCTGCTTTGACCAAGATTGACGTGATCATTGGGGTGAATATCCAATCCAGAGGACTGCGCAGCTAATGTTGCGATCACCTCATTGGCATTCATATTGGTACTGGTGCCTGAACCGGTTTGAAATACATCAACAGGAAATTGAGTATTATGCAGCCCGGCTTGAACTGCCGCAGCGGCTTGAATAATCGCCGTAGCTCGAGGCATATCCAACAAGCCTAACTGTTGATTAGCGCTAGCAGCTGTTTTTTTAATCAGTCCCAGAACCGAAATAAAGGCTGTCGGCATTGATAACTGACTAACCGGGAAATTTTCAATAGCTCGCTGGGTTTGCGCACCGTAGAGAGCGGTGACGGGAATTCTTAACCGACCCAAGCTATCAGATTCAATACGATACTTTTTTGCCATAGACACCTCAGCCACGCCATAAACGGCGCTTTACATGTCTACACAGTATCAAAGCCCGACAAGGTTTGCATCTGGCTCGTTATCACCTTAAATCAGCAACAATCAAGGCCTAAATTCGATGCGATTAGACTCCTTGGTAGGTGTGAATTCAATATGGCTGGATTCCTGCAGCCCAGGATCACAAAAACCATTGTTCATCCCATCTTCACCGCAGTAACGTAATGCTGAAACCACCACATTGGTTTGATTGGTACGGGCGTACCAAGCTGAACCAACACTTTGTGGCTCACCATAACTGTAACGTACAACATAGCGAAGCTGACCATCCTCATACCAAGCGACTTCCTTGCCATGTTTTTGCCCATCAACAAAACTGACCTGTGATTTTTGCATGCCATCGGCAAAATAACTAACCGCATTACCGGTAAAGGGTTCTGCTTGCCCCGCCAAATAGCGTAACTCACCTTTAACCTCCAGCTGATCCAAATCCATGACCTTATTTTCAGCATGCAGCGGCATCGCTAAGCAGGCGCATAACAATGCAAACAGGGTAAAAATATGTCGTTGAGATAAGCTTTTCATAATATGTCCATCACAGCAGATTAAATCGAATTTTCGATTTAATGTTATTAGTATAGATTAATGCAGGCTTGTCTTATCATTAGGTTTTTCAGAGGTAAAAACATGAATCGATCGTCCCGTCTTGTTTATTCCACCGACCAAGGTCGCGTCTGCCCCGGTTGCGAGCAACCGCAAGAGCAATGTCGCTGCAAGCAAAATACAGACACCCCCACAGGCGACGGCATTGTTCGTATTTCCCGTCAAACCAAAGGACGCAAAGGTAAAGGCGTCACCTTGGTCGAAGGTGTCTTACTTCCCCCTGAAGAACTCAAAAGTTTGGCCAAACAACTGAAAAAAAATTGTGGTAGTGGTGGCACAATTAAAGATGGCGTTATCGAAATTCAAGGCGACTACCGCGAACAACTGCTTTCAGCATTACTCAAACTTGGTTATCAGGCCAAACTTGCTGGCGGTTAAGCGGCATTCTGTAATTGGGATGTTTGCCATAAACCCGCAAATATTTCTTCGGCACCAGCACCAACCAATGCTTCACGCTCAGCCTCAGGTATAAAAGCAATCGACAACAAATGTTCCAGATGTGCAAAATCGCTTTCAACGGGCATCTTTAGCTGATTATAAATTTCGTAGTCATAACCAAGATTTGAATGAACGCGTTTGTAGAGCCGGGCACGTTTAATGCCAGTGACATTAAAGGCATAGTGGTAGCCCAAGCTGGCACAACCACGAATCAGGGCTCGACAAATACCTCTTAACATATCAATACCGCGGTATTCTGGACGCAATACGAGGCGCTCCCACTGACAATATGGCGCAAGCGGTAACGTTAACTGTGGCAGCATTTGGGTAATATCCAACCCTTTTTGCTCAAGCGGCATCAAACTTTGACTAAAAAGTGAGCAACCCGTGATACGAACCCCGCCGACACAGGTGTTGCCATCACGCACAATCAGAATTTTTCCGTTTTGATCGTAGATATCTTCAGCGCCGTCAAACGCTTTCAACCCTAGCTCTTTACGAAAACACTCTTCCCTGAGCCAGTAATACTGCTCAAGCATGTTGTCGCATTTGCTGAACTCAAAAGTAATTGCCACTTACAAACCTCTCCTGGACGTTACATCAGCATCATGTTGACTGCTTACATTCAGATGACAGCAAAGGGCTGTCGATGATGTGTTTACACATTGATTTATCGCTACCGAAAGACAATGCGAAAGCCGTGCCAGATTTTATTAAAGGTTATTTATCAACAAGTTAAATATAGTCCGGTTGTTTTAACTCTCTTACAGAAAGAAAAGCTGTCGTTAAACGTCTCTATTTAGAGACAAAATAACGACCAATATAACTTTTCTTTATATATCAGCATGTTAAAGCGTCTCCTTTTGGAAACAAAACTTAACCAAGTAACGATAAAACGAAAACTTATGAGCCGCAAGCCCGAATTACAAGGTCTTACGGCAATTGAACGCAGATCATAACTGTCTGCTTTTTGAGACAGTCCGACTTATGCTTTGAATTGATCAGGCTTTAAATCATGACGTTGTAGCAATTTATAAAAGTCTGTCCTGTTGCGTTGTGCAAGCTTGGCTGCTCGCGACACATTACCTTCGCTCAGCCGTAATACTTTCACTAGATAGTCACGTTCAAAACGATGGCGCGCCTCATTGAAAGAGGGCATTACGCCTGATTCACTAGCAATCGCATCTCTCACCAAGGCTTCGGGAATCATCTTGGTATGGGCCAGCGCTACAATTTGTTGCACCACATTTTCCAGCTGGCGAACATTGCCCGGCCAGGCAGCACCAACCAACAAGTTCATGGCTTCCGGGCTAAAAGCGGTCGCTTTACTGTATCGCCCCTTCTGACATTGCAGTAAAAAATGGTTAGCAAGCAGAGGAATATCTTCACGGCGTTCAGTCAGAATCGGAATTTTCAGATTAACTACATTCAAACGGTAGTAGAGATCTTCGCGAAATAATCCATTTTTCATGGCCTTCTCAAGATCGCGATGGGTGGCAGAAATTATACGTACATCAACGGCGTAACTCTGGGTACTACCCACCGGACGCACACGCCGTTCCTGCAGAACGCGTAATAACTTAACCTGCAATGGCACTGGCATATCACCAATTTCATCAAGGAACAGCGTGCCTCCATCGGCTGCCCGCAACAGGCCTAAATGATCATTACTGGCGCCCGTGAAGGCGCCCTTTACATGCCCAAAAAGCTCCGATTCCAGTAACGGTTCAGGCAAAGCACCGCAGTTAATGGGGATAAAGGGTTGCTGCTGGCGAGGGCTACCTTGATGAATCGCTTGAGCCAACAGCTCTTTACCGGTTCCACTGGCACCGGTGATTAACAAACTAACGTCAGATTCGGCTACTCGCTTAGCCGTACTCAGCAGGCGTTCCATACTGTCACTGCGCGTCAGAATATGAGAGCACCATTGATTTTTATTGTCATCGGTGATCGCATGACTGGTCTGCGCAAGCGCCTGTTCAATCTGTCCAAATAACTCTGTTTTATCGACTGGCTTGGTCAGGAAACCAAACACACCCTTCTGGGTCGCGGATACTGCATCAGAAATAGTACCCTGAGCAGTAATCAAAATAACAGGAAGCCCGCTGTATTGACGCTGAATTTCTTCGAACAGCTCAATACCATTCATACCCTCCATGCGTAAATCACTGATCACCAGGTTAATATCCTGCCCCTGCAACTCACGCAGTGCCTCCTGGCCATCAGCGGCGGTAGATACGCGATAATGCTCAGCCTCAAGTCGCATTACCAATAAACGCCTTAAGCTGGGATCATCATCAACTAGCAGTATATGAGGTGAAGTATCAGCCATCACGAATAAACCTAGGGCTCCACCGTCTGTTCTTTACGGGAACTCATACTTTGCTCAAGGTTGGTTATAGCCTGAATCTTTTCTTCCAGCACCTGCTGCATAGCCTCACTTTCCTTCAGTTCGATTGTCACTTTACTGTAGCGCGCATCCCAGTTAATCATGTTTTGATTATATTTAAGCAGCAACTTGGTCAAACCATACAGATCCTGACTCAAACTCTCTGTTGCCAATACATAGCGGAAAGCATCACGTGCACGAACCCAGCCAGCCCGGTCATTAAGTTGCTGATTAAGTAAGGCATAACGATACCATTGTAGGGTTGTTTTCTCTTCATCACCAAGCTCATCCAGACGCTGCTGAGCCTGAGTAGGTGTCAACTCCATATACAAATCAGCAATACGCAACCAGTAATAACGCTGCTCAGCGGACAGTACCGGCTCTCGCTCCCAGTTTTCATAATAATCTCGCTGTAAGCTGCTGCAACCTACGCTCAGCAGCAACACCAACGCAACCATAAAAAATTTCATGACCCGTTCTCCGCAGGGCATTGTAAACGAAAGCACACGGCCAACGAGGCGTGATCCACAAGGCTCAGGTCTCCTCCGTGCGCCTGCATACATTCTTTTGCCACACTCAAACCAATACCAGACCCCTTAATTGGCCCACTACGACTGCTTGCCCCTTGATAAAAAGGATCAAAAATCCGTGATTGTTCAGTCGCTGAAATGGGCTCTCCGCTGTTAGCAACGTCCATAATTAACTGACCTTCGGCTTCATGCCAGGAGATATCAATACATCCCTGCAGCGGCGTATAATTGACCGCATTCGACAGTAAATTATCCAACACTGCACGGAATTTTGTTTCATCTACCGGCCATTGCTCAACGTCACCTGCACAGGTGATACGCAAAGCTTTTCTATCAATAGTCATCTGATAGGTAACAATCAGCTCCTGCCATAAGGCACTCAACAAATACGGCTGTATTTGCAATGCCTGACTATGAATCATCTGATTATAATCCAACAAATTTTCAATCAGTCGCTGTAACTCTCGACTATTGGCCTGAATAATCTCCACCACTTCCCGTTGCTTTTGCTGCAGCTCACCAGCCACACCTTCAGCCATCAGGTCAGCCCCCTCACGCAAGCTGGCAAGCGGGGTTTTTAATTCATGGGACATATGACGCAAAAATTGTAGTTTTTCCTGCTCCAATTCATCTAGCCGAGTTCTTAACCATTCCAACTGCTCACCTAACTGCTGCATTTCCGCTGGACCAGTAATACGGATTGGTTGAGTCATGTCACCACTGCCCAATTTACGGATCTGCTTACGAATTTGTCGAATTGGCGTATTGATCCAGTAAATCAGCAGAATGGAGAAAACGAAGGTTAACACCGTAAGCAGGGCCACCATCACCATCAAAGAACGCTGAATATCATTAGCATGATCAACCAATTCAGCCAATCGCTGGTCCACATAGTCCTGAACCAATTGCTTAAACGTTAATGATTCTGCACCCAACTGACTGAATAGCGGCAATGATGATTTGATGTCGCCACCCTCATCAGGAACAGCCTGTAATGTTGCATAAAGCGCCTGCCAACTGGTGCGCATCATCTTACCGGTTTCACGGGAATCATCCGTTAACGCAAGCTCAACCTGCTCCAAGGTCAACAGCAGCTGTTGACGCTCACGTACAAACAACTCCAGCAAATTGACATCGTCAAGCGCAACATATTGACGTGCACGCCGCTCAAGATCGAGCAAGCGGGATTCAAAATGCTGACTACTACGCGTCAGGGTGATGGTCTGCTGATTAACGGACTGGCTCTGTCGCGCCAGCTCATCGAGCGTCTCAACTGTATAGAAAATCGCCACACACAACGGCGCTACAACGGTTATTAACCCGAATAGCATTAACTGTAGAATTGAGCGTGGACGCCACAGCATAGATCAGTTACTGGATAGGGGGACGTGCTGGGCCCGCAGCAACACTGCAGACCTCAACACAAAGATTACATTCTACTGCGCTTCGTCATTAACAAACAGGTCTCTAACGACCGCGCTTATTGTGTCGCGCATGCTCCACCAAACGCTGCTTTTTACCAATCTGGCGCTGCGTGAGTAGATTTTTGCGTCCCTCGAATGGGTTGGTGCCAGATTTGTACTCAATAAAGACAGGCGTACCTTCAATCTTCAACGCTTTACGGTACGTGTTTTCCAAAAAGCGCGTGTAGTTATTAGGTACTTTTTCTGTCTGATTGCCGTGAATAATAAAACGCGGCGGATTGGTGCCACCCAAGTGAGCCATCCGCAATTTGATACGACGACCATTAACCATGGGCGGCGCATGCTCAGTGGTGGCCTGCTGTAAAATCGAGGTCAACTTGTTAGTAGACCATCGTGTCGTCGCCGACGCATAGGCCTTGTCGACAGAGCCATATAAATCGCCAACAGCTGTACCATGCAATGCGGAAATAAAATGAATTTTAGCGAAACCGACGAACTCAAGACGACGATTTAATTCGTTCTTCACTTTGCGTTTATCATCCGCGTCCATGCCATCCCATTTATTAACGGCAATCACCAGCGAACGGCCAGCATCCAGGGCAAAACCCAACATGTGTAGATCCTGATCCACCACGCCTTCTCTGGCATCAAACACACAAATAACGACATTGGCATCAGAAATCGCCTGTAAGGCCTTAATGATGGAGAACTTTTCAACAACTTCTTTAACATTTTTACGACGTCGCACACCAGCGGTGTCAATCAAGGTGTAGGGTTTACCGTGACGCTCATAGGGAATATAAACACTGTCACGCGTTGTGCCTGGCTGGTCATACACGACCACACGCTCTTCACCTAGCATGCGATTAACCAGTGTTGATTTACCCACATTTGGGCGACCAATCACAGCAATACGCGTGCCTTTTGGCGCTTCACCACCGTCAAAATCTTCCGGTTCAGGAAATTTACCCAGCACAATTTCCATTAAGCTGGTAACACCCCTATTATGCGCCGCAGCGATATGATAAAGCTCGCCCATACCCATACGGTGAAATTCAACAGTAGCCACATCGGCGTTTAAACCGTCGGTTTTATTGGCCACCAGATAACAGGTTTTATCGATTTTACGCAGATGATTGGCAATCATTTCATCAGCTGCGGTCAGGCCAGCCTGAGCATCCACCAAAAACAATACGGCGTCAGCTTCATCCATCGCCTGCCATGACTGATCAGCCATTTTTGAATCAATACCCGCTTCATCACCACTGATACCGCCGGTATCAATGGTGATGAATTTACGTTCACCAATTTCACCCTCACCGTATTTACGATCACGGGTTAACCCGGCGTAATCAGCCACCAGCGCATCACGCGACTTCGTCAAACGATTAAAGAGTGTGGATTTGCCAACGTTGGGACGGCCCACAATTGCGATGACTGGGATCATGACCTAAAACCTACAAAAAATGACTCGTTGCCCTCATTATTGAAATGAAAGAAACGTCGTCATATAAAGAAAACGGGCATTTCCTACCCGTTAGGATCTGCGCCTTACATTAAAAAAGGTGCAGCTAAAATTCTTAATCGTTAATGAACAGTTACCGCAACCAACTTGCCACTGTTGCCGTAGATGTACAAGATTTCACCTTTAGCTAACAGCTTGGAACGTACGCCATCACCATCAATTTTTTTACGTGCAACGAAGCTGCCGTCACGCTGAGACATCACATGCAGATAACCCTCTCCATCGGCTACAGCCACGTAATTAGCAAACGTTACCGGTGCTGTAATTTTACGGTATTTTAGCGCCGATTGAGTCCAGCTCAATTCATTATCGCTCTCAGTCACAGCATGTAATTCGTCATCCGCAGCACTGATATAGACATTACCTAAACCTTCGTCAGGGCCCTGATAACTCGACAACTCACGGCGCCACATTGATCGACCCGTGTTAACATCAAACGCTACAACAAAGCCTTGAAAACTAGTCACGTAAAGCGCATTACCCGCCAGTAACAAATCGCCATCAACATCGGTCATGCGTTCAAACTCTGAACGGCCTTGCGCGACAGTTGCTCGCTGTTTCCACAATACGGCACCATTATCAGCACTAAGTGCGAGCACCTGACCATTGCCCATACCTAAAATAGCCAGCTCAGACGTTAATACGGGTGTACTAGTACCCCGCAGGGATAACGTTGGCGTACTACTTTCATACTGCCAACGTTGGGCGCCCGTGGCATGTTCAAAACCAAAAACCTTCTCATCCTGCGTCTGTACCACAACAGTGCTTGCATTGGTTTGCGGTGCTGACAGGATCTCACTGGAAACCGCAACCCGCCACGCTTGGCTACCGTCGGCCTTATTCAAGGCCAGTAAATGACCGCTAGACGTACCTACAAAAACCAACCCATAACCCGCGCCTACACCACCACTCAACGGTTCTTTCAGGCTTATACGCCATTGGCGTTTACCGGTCATTCGATCAAAAGCAGCAACCACTCCTTTAGCATCGGCGGCATATATCATCTTGCCGTCAATCGCTGGCGTCATTTTCAAGTAACGCTCACCGATACCATCACCCACAGATACTGACCACTGGCGTTCAATATCTGCCTGTGCTTTGAATTTCACCAAGGGTGTAATTTCTGGACCAGCTTCTTCCTTAGAAAAAAGCGAGCAACCGGCTAAAAAAGAGACCCAAAAAATAGTGCCAACAATGCGCAATAAGCTTTTCATTTAGCGCTCCCCGGCAACAGCCAGATCATTAAGTTTCAAGTTCAACACCAGGCGAGGCTGTCCTTCAACGGCATCAACAGCCGTTTGATAGGCATTACGCGCATCAGCTTCACGACCAAGACTCAGATAAAAATCACCTTTAACTTCCTCAAAGGAGGCTTTATGAGCGCCGGCATCGACATTTTCAATCATCGCCAATGCACGCTGCTGTTTTTCTTCACCGCCTTGAGCAGCAATAACGCGCGCTAAACGCAACAGTGCAACTTTATACACCGAGCTTGTCTTGTCCGCGTTATCAACAGCCCAGTTCAACTGTTTTTCTGCCTGCTCAAAATCTGAATTATCAACCGCTTGTTTCGCCGCTAATAACGCACCATACTGGGCGTAAGTCAGTGACGCATGTTCACTCTGAAGTTGCTCGGCAAGATGCATCACGGTTGAAGTCTGGTCGGCACTATTCAACGCCACCGCTTCAATCAGATTAAAATAAATTTCCGATGCAGCTTCGCCAGCAGCCTGCTGACTGGCCTGCCAGTTCTGCCAACCAAAAACCGCTGCAATTGCCAATAAAACACCCACAACAAGGGACTTACCGTTTTCTTTCCACCAGCGTTTTAGTGCCGCCAGCTGTTCATCTTCCGTACGATAGGTTTCCACCGAATACTCCGTAATCTAGTGATTCGTTAAATTTTGAAAATGTACCAGCAAACCATCGTGCTCTACACGCGCCTGCTCTGCACCACCACGTAGCGGCTTAACTGTCACCACGCCCTGTGCCAATTCCTCTTCGCCAATCAACAGTGCGTAGTCTGCTCCAGATTTATCAGCGCGTTTTAACTGACCTTTGAAACCACCACCCGTGCAGTCGACCTGTACACGCAGCTGCTCAAGCCCGGAACGCAATGTTTCTGCAATTTGTAGCGCCGCAACACTGGCACCGTCTCCCACTGAAGCGATATAAACATCAGCGGTTTTATCTAACCCAGCTGGAATGCACTGCAGAGTTTGCAACATCAACACCAGACGCTCAACACCCATGGCAAAACCTACCGCAGGTGTCGCTTTTCCGCCCAGTTGCTCAACCAAACCGTCGTAACGACCACCGGCACAAACGGTGCCTTGCGCGCCTAACTCGGTGGTCACCCATTCGAAAACGGTTTTGCTGTAATAATCCAGACCACGCACCAAACGAGGGTTTACCTGGTAAGCAATTCCCGCCGCATCCAGCATGGACAACAATTGCTGAAAATGATCCGCCGATTCCTGATCCAAATAATCTTTAAAATTAGGTGCGTCATCCAGCACAGCCTGAGTATCCGGATTTTTACTGTCCAAAATACGCAGCGGGTTTGTGCTCATACGTCGCTGACTATCAGCATCAAGTTGGTCAACACGCGCCGTAAGATAAGTCACCAGATCATCACGGTAACGAGCACGTGCCTCAGCGCTGCCCAGCGAATTAATTTCCAGCGTCACATGATCCAGCAAACCCAGTTCACGCCACAAACGCGCACTCATCAGGATCAACTCAGCATCAATTTCAGGACCCGCCATGCCAAAGGTTTCAATGCCTATCTGGTGGAACTGACGGTAACGCCCCTTTTGCGGACGCTCATAGCGAAACATCGGGCCGTTGTACCATAAACGCTGCACCTGATTATAAAGCAGGCCATGCTCTTCACAGGCACGCACACAACAGGCAGTGCCCTCCGGTCTCAACGTCAGGCTTTCGCCGTTGCGATCATCGAAGGTATACATTTCCTTTTCAACAATATCGGTAACCTCACCGATAGAGCGTTTGAAAAGATCCGTCTGTTCAACAATCGGCATCCGAACCTGTTGGTAACCGTAACGCTTCAATACTCGCAGCACGGTCTCTTCGAGATATTGCCAGGTTGCTGTTTCAGCGGGCAATATATCATTCATACCGCGGATGGCTTTAATCTTTGCCAAGGCGTAATCCTTAAATTCAACTAGTTATGAGTTTCTATCAGATTCAGCGTTACTGATCTTCACTAAACACCGAAATCAGGGCTGTCGTAGACCCAACTGTATATTGGTCATATCGCCACTCAGGGTAGCGTTTGACAGATCAACTGGCGCACTATTGTATGACAGTTTGACGGCGGCTGCATTGCCTATTGCCACATCAAAAAACGAAGGGCTGAATAAGCGCAACTCGTCACCCGCTAGCTTTACACCATTGAATAAAACTTCATCCTTGGCGTTTCGCACTTCCAGCCAGCTACTATCCACAAACTGCACCAACAATATCGCATCGATAACAGCCAGGTTAACGGCTGCCGGTCCAGCACTCAGATCAACCGCTTCAATATGAGTTTTACCCTCGACAGTGTCCACCTCAACCACTGTTACCTGCTCAGTCGCGGGCACCAGTTCAGTGAGTTGCTGGCCATACCAAAAATAAATCGAAGTGAGTACAAAAAACAATACTGATAACGCACCTAACAGGCGCATCACTGGATCAGTTGTGGCCGCTTTTAAGCGCTCACGTTTACGCAGCTTCGGCGGTTCCGCATTAGCATCCAGATAACGCTGATAAGCAGCCAGCACCTCATCAACATTGAGCCCCACACACTGCGCATAATTTCGTAGATAACCACGAACAAAAATAACACCAGGCAACGCCGTAAAATCATCTTCCTCGATTTTACGGATAGCACTTTCTTCCATATTTAAACGCCGCGCTATAGCGACCCGGCTCAAAGCACACTTATCCCGTGCTTTTCTTAACTGCTCTCCGACACTAAGCTGCTCAGCAACGATTTTTAAATCGACGGCTACAGCGCTTTGATCGGGGAGTTTTTCAGCAAGATTATCCAACTTAGCCGCCCTTCAGAATGTCTTTATTTTCAGGGGACTCAGGAAACAGATTTCTGAGTTTAAGCGCATAACTGGCCTCGGCATTCAAATCACCTGTGTCACGTGATAGCTGAACACCTAGCCACAGACTCTTAGGCGTGTCATTGGCAATACGGTAGCGAACTAGGCGCTGATAACTTTCGTGGTGTAGGCCGCTCTGGTACAGGTTATTGCGTTCAAATTGCAACGATGCAGCCTCCAGCAATGCCTTAGCTCGCGTATCCTCGATAGATATTGCCTGCTCGTAGGCCGTCAGCGCTTCGGTTTTTTTACCCAGCCGTTGATAACAAACACCAAGATTTTCATACACTTGGGCGCGCTTATCATAAAAGGCATCGTCACTGGCAAGACGCAACTGCTCGCAGGCATCCATCAACCGGTCAGTTTGAAACAAAAACCCTGCGTAGTTATTTCGAATACGTGTCCTATTCACACCATCACTGTATTGCAGCGCCTTATCGAAATATTTTTGCGCCAGCAGCTTGTCATTCTCTGCTTGAAACAACATTGCCAGCGCAGCATTCACTTCCGCTGACTTAGGGTCTATTTCCAGTGCACGCTTTAACGGCGGCATGGCATCGACGGTATTACCCTTTTGAATATGAAGCAGTCCGAGTTCGGTAAATTTACGCAGTGCTTCCGCTTCATTGGTGTTGTTCACAAAACGTGAATCGCTGGTAGAAACACAACCCGATAACAAAACCAAACAGGCGGCAATTACAATTCGGCTTAAACAAACAACCTTCCTAAAAAGTGCTGGCTTAATCATTCTTTTTTCTCATCGCCTAACAATATAAAAACAACTGAAAACAAACAGTTGCGCACAATTTCTGTTGTTTATTATAGACCAGTAAAAAGTAACACAGTAAAAACCACTTACAACATCAGTATTTTTTCAGCATCAACCAATATTGGCGGCATCAATGTAGCGGCTACTACGACGAGTACGATCCTCGACCTGCCCGACCAATTGACCGCAAGCTGCATCAATATCATCACCACGCGTGCTGCGTATAGTAGCGGTATAACCAGCATGGATCAAAACATCCTGGAAGGCTTTCACGGCATTGCGAGAGGAACGTTTGTAATCCGATAGCGAAAACGGATTGAAGGGGATTAAATTCACTTTACATGGCAGCTCACGCAGTATCTGGGCCAGCTCGCGAGCATGTTCAGGACGATCGTTCACACCAGAAATTAACGTGTACTCAACCGTGATTACCCGACGCTCACCCAGCACCTCAAGATAGCGGTGACAGGCCGCGAACAATTCTTTAATAGGGTATTTTTTGTTGAGAGGCACCAACTGATTACGCAACTCATCATTAGGGGCATGTAATGAAATTGCTAACGATACATCCAGCACTTCACGCAGCTTATCCAACGCAGGCACCACACCAGCCGTACTCACCGTGACGCGGCGCTTAGAAATACCGTATCCCCAGTCTTGCATCATAATGTGGATAGCATCCACCACATTATCAAAATTGAGCAGTGGCTCGCCCATGCCCATCATCACCACATTGGTGATTGCCTGATCGTTGGCACCAAGACGTTCGGTGACGGCTTTACTGGCAATCCACACCTGACCAATAATTTCAGCGGTGCTCAGGTTGCGGTTAAAACCCTGCTTACCGGTGGAACAAAAACTACAATCCAGAATACAGCCGGCCTGTGAAGACACACACAACGTAGCGCGCTTACCTTCAGGAATTAGCACGGCTTCAACGCTGCTGCCACCATCGACTTTCACTACCCACTTGCGGGTACCGTCTTTGGAAACCCCTTCGTAGACTATTTCCGGGCCACGAATTTCGGCAATGTCGCTGAGCTTTTGACGCAACGCCTTGCCCAAATCCGTCATATCATTGAAATCGGACACGCCATAGTGATGAATCCATTTCATAACCTGCTTAGCGCGAAAGCTTTTCTCCCCTATTTCGAGGAAAAAAGCCTCCAGCTTCTCGATCGGCATACCGAGCAGATTAACTTTGTTTACTGAGTCAGTCATATCCGGCTGCCTATTACTTTACAAAATACTAATAAATCGAGATCAAACAATTAAAACCAACCGATCTTAACGTGGGCAGATTTCGTCTTCAGCGAAGAAGTACGCAATCTCACGTGCTGCTGACTCAGTAGAATCAGAACCATGTACTGCGTTTGCGTCGATAGACTGTGCGAAATCAGCACGGATAGTGCCTTCAGTCGCTTCAGCCGGGTTAGTTGCTCCCATCAGGTCACGGTTTTTAGCAACAGCACCTTCGCCTTCCAGAACCTGAACGATAACAGGACCAGACGTCATGAACTCAACCAGATCGCCAAAGAAAGGACGTTCTTTGTGCTCAGCGTAAAAACCGCCAGCCTTGTCGTCATTCATGTGCATCATTTTAGACGCAACGATTTTCAGACCGTTAGTTTCGAAACGGCTGTAGATTTTTCCGATCACGTTTTTAGCTACTGCGTCAGGCTTGATAATAGATAGAGTGCGTTCAACTGCCATGGACTTTCGTCTCCAAGTTCAGGTTACTTTAGGGGTTTAAATTCTCAAGGGCGCGTATTATACGTGCTTTGATATGAAAAGAATATGACGATTTGTCAATGAGTTAGCTCAAACAAGCCTGTATTCCTTTTCTCTGGCTCGCAAAATATCCCCACAGCCTGTGAAATCATTAAAATGGGCCAACAAAATGCTAAATGTAAGAGGCAAACAATGACGCTCCACTCATAGAAAAGCCAACTAACAAACAATTTCCAACTGAAATTTCAACCAATCACTTTGAAGTTCATTAATAATTTATTACTTTGCCGAACTGACTTCAGGAAGAACCACTGTCCGCTTTGTCGAAAATCCTGCCGCTGATTTAATATAAATAAGAGGATCATTTCATGACCATTTATACATCCAAAGCATCATGGCATTTGACCACAAGAGTCTAAAAAAAGACCAACAACCCTGAACCATCAATACATTCAACAGGCTTTACCCATAATTTCTCGCCCATCTATGTTAGTATGCACGCTCACCCCACCGCTTAGTGGGGACCTCTTGTTGACATCCGGCTGATCAGGTCGGCACGATTCTGCTGCCCCTCTGAGCCATGTAACTTGAGGCTCCATCATGACCACCGTTATTCCTTTATCACCACGAGCACGCCCCTATTCACAGCAGGCACCACCGACCCCAACAGATCTGACACCCTTTAACTCATCAACACTTACCAGCCTTGCCGAAACACCCATAACCACACTTTCAATACCGCTAAGCCAACTCGATACACAAGAGCGAACGGCTACCGCCATTGTTTATTGCGAAGCAAATTTCGGCGCCATCGATGGTAAAACGGCAAACGGTCTCGTTCGCCATTCTGAAAAATATAAAATTCTCTCGGTTATCGATAGTAAGCAAGCTGGACTTGATACTGGCACAGTGCTTGACGACAAACCAAACGGCATTCCCATCTGCCGCGACCTTGCCGACGCACTAGAGCAAGCCATTGATATCCCTGAATACTTCATTTTCGGAATGGCTCCAACGACAGGTATGTTATCGCCTCAGGAGCGTAGCCTGATACTCGAAGCAATAAGTCTCGGTATGAACATTGTGAATGGCCTGCATGAATTCCTCAATGACGATCGCGAGTTTGCAGAAGCGAGCCTAGCTCACGGTGTAAAGATTCTTGATGTCCGTAGTCCCGGCGCAAATCAAGACCTGCGGATCTTCAATGGCCGGATTGCTGAAGTAACGTGCCCGCGTATCGCTGTGCTGGGTACCGACTGCGCCATAGGCAAACGCACCACAGCCACAATCTTGGCCAACACGCTCAGAGATCGCGGTTTAAACGTAGTATTGGTCGGCACTGGCCAAACCGGTTTGATTCAGGGTGCCCGCTACGGTATCGCGCTTGACGCTGTGCCCTCGACATTCTGTGCCGGTGAACTAGAGGCGATTATCGTCGAAGCGTTTGAAATCGAGAAGCCCGACGTAATCCTCATAGAAGGACAAGGTGCACTAAGTCACCCCGCTTTTTCGACCACATCCTTTATCCTGCGAGGCAGCTGTCCTAACGCTGTCATATTGCAACACGCGCCCGCTCGAACCTATCGCTGCGACTTCGAAAGAATGGCAATACCAACGGCAGCCTCTGAGATCAATCTTATTCAGACCTTCGCTGACACGCAGGTCATTGGACTCACCATCAACCACGAGAACATGAGCGACACAGAGGTCACCACGGCTATCGCGTCCTACGAACATGAGCTCGGCATTCCGGCTACCGATGCGCTGACTCGATCACCCGAACGCTTACTGGAAATGGTATTTTCGAAATTTCCAGCACTGAAAGAGAAACAAACCGCTGCCGCGCTATGAGCACACTGCGGTTAGAAATCGACCTTGACAAGATTCATCATAATGCTCGCACGCTGGTCAAACGGTTGGCCAAACGCGGCATTTCTGTCACCGGCGTAATGAAGGCAAGCCTCGGCTCGCCAGAGATCGCCCGTACGCTATTGCATGCCGGTGTTAGTACGATCGGTGACTCCCGTATTGAGAATATCGAAGCAATGCGCCATCAATGCGTGCCAGCGCCGATGATGCTCATCCGCACCCCCATGCTCAGCCAAACGGAACGCGTCGTAAAACACGCCGACCTGAGCTTCAATACTGAACTCGATGTCATCCGTAAGCTGTCACTATTCGCGCAGAAAGCGGGGCGTACGCACGGGATCGTACTGATGATTGAGCTTGGCGACCTCCGTGAGGGCATTATGCCCAACGACCTCGAAAACACTGTACGTGAACTTATTAAACTTCCGAATATTGCTCTGCGAGGCATCGGGGCGAACCTGGCCTGCCGCAGCGGCGTGTCACCCGACATTAGCAATATGCTTGAGCTATCGGCGCTAGCGGATACGCTGGAAACAACATTCGGTCTGAAGCTCGACATTGTGTCCGGTGGTAATTCCGCCAACCTCAACTGGGCCCTAAGCGGTGCAGATACAGGGCGAATAAACAATCTGCGTTTGGGGGAATCAATCCTACTCGGTTGCGAACCGCTACATCGTCAACCGATTGAGGGGCTGCATACTGATGCTATCACGCTGATCGCAGAAGTCATCGAATCAAAACTCAAACCATCGCAACCTTGGGGCAAGATCGCCCAAACGGCATTTGGCATAAAGCCACTCACTAAACACCGAGGCAACATATCACAGACGATCCTCGCCATCGGTCATCAGGATATCGACCCAGATGGCCTCAAGGCACCACAGGGTATCAAAATCCTCGACGCCAGCAGTGACCACCTCATTGTTGATTCCGGTCATCGCCTCTTTTCGCCAGGTGAAGAAATTCGCTTTCAACTAAATTACAGCGCGATGATTCGCGCGATGACGTCTCCCTTTATCAACAAGGTTATGGCAACTTCGAATGCTTTCGCGCAGAAGGCAGCCATCACTTACCTTAGCCAAAGCTGATACCGGGCTACTAACTTTTTATAATTATCACGGAATTTATTAATGGGCTTCAACGTTCTAACAGCCGAAATATCTCACGAAACTAACTCGTTCAGTCTCCAGGAAACCAATGAAAAAGCCTTTATCAATCGCTATGTTCTGGTCGGAGCAGATGCAATCACTGAACGCGGCAATGAAAATACCGAGCTGGCAGGCTTCCTTGATACCGGTCACGCGCACGGGTGGCAGCTTCATCATGTGCTCAGCGCCGAGGCTGGGCCAAGCGGCAAAGTAACGCGCTCAACCTTTGACTGGCTCTGTAATCCGGTCATAGCTGCCATCAAAGAACAATCCTTCGACGGCCTTCTGCTCGGTCTGCATGGCGCCATGGATCTCGATTTTTGTGACGATGGTGAAGGCGAGCTACTTCGGCGTATTCGCAGTGTCGTGGGCGAAAATATGCCGATTGCCATCACCCTTGATTCACACGCCAATGTCTCCGAACAAATGTGCGCGCTTGCTGATATCGTTGTTTCGTTCAAAACCTACCCCCATATTGATATGCGCAAAACGGGGCGACATGCCGGTGAAATTCTGCAGCGAACAATGGCTGGCGAGATAAAACCACAGACTGTCCGCGTTAGCCGGCCCATGCTTGAGGAGGTCAATGGTGGACGAACTGACATTGGCCCGATGATCGAACGCATTGCCGCAGCCCGACGTTATGAGCAGACCCCAGATGCATTCGCTGTCAGTATCAATGCCGGCTTCGCCAGTGCCGATGTCACAACAGTCGGCCCGACAGTATTAGTGACGGGGCAAGGTGATTTTGCCGCTCACCGCGCTTTCGCCGAAACGATCGCTGATGATATCTGGAACAAACGTTTTGAGGTGCTCAACGATTATCTCAGCGTCGCAGAGGCTGCTTCGATCGCGGCAACCTACGAGTTAAACGAAGGACCTTTGGTCATTGCCGACTATGCTGACAATCCCGGCGCAGGAGGTTATGGCGACTCAACCGCGCTACTGAACGCACTGCTAGAAGCTGGCATAACAAACGCGTGTTTTGGTCCCATGGTCGATGCTGAGGCGGTACAGGCGTTAAGCGCAGCTTCGATTGGTGAACGCACTGAAATCACGCTGGGAGGAAAAAACAATCCGCTCTTTGGTGGTGGACCGCTCACTCTTGGGGGCACACTCGTTTCTATCAGCGATGGTGAATTCATTGGTGATGGCTCAATGATCCATGGGTTGAAAGGTAATTTTGGCCCTACAGCTGTTTTTCGTGTCAGCGGGATTGAAATATTAGTCGTCACCGTAGCCCGACAAATACTGGATCTACAGCAGTTCAAAACATTTGGTATCGATCCGCTAAGCAAGCGTGTCGTGGCGTTAAAATCGATGCAGCATTTCCGAGCAGCATTCGCCCCAATCGCAGGACAAATAATTGTTTGTGATAGCGGCGCACTGTGCACCCCTCGCTACGACCGGCTGCCTTATCGCAATGTACCAAGACCGATTTTCCCGCTGGATAAAGAAATGGAATTGCCGTAATAAATTGAGGCGCTGATTCGGCGCAACGATTTACTTCTTGGCTTGCGTTCTTCACCAAAGGTGGAAAGGCGTGACAGAAAAAACAAAAACAAAAACGGCGCCTATTGGCGCCGCTCAAAAATAAATTTTACGATCCAGCTAATCTATCTCTTCAATCCAGGCCATTTGAATGGCTTCAAGGATTTTTTCACCGCAGTGAGCGGGATCATCATCAAAATCTTCCAGATCCATCACCCAGTTTCGCAGATCAACAAAATTCACAAAGCGGGGATCAACATCATCATGCTTTTCGGACAACTCAATAGCAATATCCAGCACATCCAACCATTTAAGACTCATCGGTCAACCCTCTTAAACCTTGCCTTCCGACACTTGATTAATCGTGTATTTAGGAATTTCAATCACCAGATTCTCTTCGCCAACAATAATCTGACAACCTAAACGCGACTCTGGCTCCAGCCCCCAAGCCTTATCAAGCATATCGTCTTCCAGCTCGTCAGACTCTTCCAACGTATCAAAACCTTCACGCACAATTACATGGCACGTCGTGCAAGCGCAGGACATCTCACAGGCATGCTCGATATCAATATCATGATGCACAGCCTCATCCAGCAAATTGGCACCCGGCTCCATTTCCAGCACTGCCCCGTCAGGACAAAGTTCTGGATGCGGCAAAAAAACTACCTGTGGCATAGCTTAACCCTCTTTATCCACGTTAACGACATCAAGCGCCTTACCTGCCAAGGCTTCCTTAATGCTGGCGTCCATACGACGCGTTGCAAATTCATTACTGGCCTGACCGGCCTTTTCTATTTCACGGGTAATGGCATGACCATCATCGCCGGTAGCTACCTCACGTAAACGCTGCAGGGCAGTTTCAATTTCTGTGCGCTCAGTCGCACTGAGTAGCTTATCGCCATCCACGGCCAGCGCATTTTCAATACTGGCCAATAAACCTTCAGCATCCACCTGCTTTTCACGTAGCTGACGTGCAGCCACATCATCGCGTGCATGAGCAATGGAGTCTTTCAGCATTTGCGTAACCTGCTCCTCTTCCAGGCCATAGGAAGGTTTAACCGTCACACTACTCTCAATACCCGTCGTCATTTCCTTGGCCGCTACACTCAACAAACCGTCAGCATCGACCTGAAACGTCACACGAATACGCGCCGCACCAGCCACCATCCCGGGAATACCGCGCAATTCAAAACGTGCCAGCGAGCGACAGTCAGCGACCAATTCACGTTCACCCTGTACCACATGAATCGCCATCGCAGTTTGACCATCCTTATAGGTGGTAAACTCCTGCGCCTTGGCAATAGGAATCGTGGCATTACGGGGAATAATTTTTTCGGATAAACCACCCATGGTTTCAATACCCAAGGACAAGGGGTTCACATCCAGCAGCAGCATATCGTCGTTGCTTTTGTTGCCTACCAGCACATCGGCTTGCAAAGCTGCGCCGGTTGCCACTACCAAATCCGGATCAATATCCACCATCGGCTCGGTATTAAACAGCTCACCAACACGCTCACGCACATAGGGCACCCGGGTAGAACCACCCACCATCACAATGTTAGCCAAGTCTTTTGCTTTCATTTTGGCATCACGCAACGCGCCTTTACAAACCTTCAGCGTGCGCTCAACCATTGGTTGAATCAGCGCGTTAAACCAACCCCGACTGATCTCGCCCTGCCAGTAAAAATCATTATGCATGATATCAACGACAACGGATTCCTGATCAGATAAGCGCTCCTTAATATCACGAGCACTTTCAAGCAATTCACGGCGCAGACCCGGCGTGACTTCTTTATCGTACTGGGATTCTTCAAGAATCCACTCAGCAATGGCGCGATCAAAATCATCACCACCCAGCGCGGTATCACCGCCCGTGGACAACACTTCAAAAACACCCGCCTGCAATCTCAAAATGGAAATATCAAACGTACCACCGCCAAGATCATAAACGGCTATGACACCTTCTTCATCCTGATCCAGGCCATAGGCAATCGCAGCTGCGGTCGGCTCGTTCAGCAGACGTAACACTTTCAGACCAGCGACCTGTGCTGCATCCTTTGTAGCCTGACGTTGCGCTTCATCAAAATACGCAGGTACGGTAATCACCGCACCATCCAAATCGCCCCCTAGCGCTTCGCGACCACGTGCGGCCAGCACTTTTAAAATTTCTGCTGACACTTCAACCGGACTAACATTGCCTGCTGCAGTTTTGATTAATGGCATGCCCGTGCCGTCTTGCTCAGCAAACAGGTAAGGCATTTGATGATCAAAGGTGGCAACATCCTCAACGCCACGCCCCATCAAACGCTTCACGGAAATAATCGTATTCAGCGGATCACTAACCGCCTGTTCTCTCGCTTCATAACCAACCACTGGCTGCCCAGAGCTGTATTGAACAATGGAAGGTAACAGGTTACGACCCTGATGATCAGCAATCACCTCGGCACTACCGCTGCGCACTGTGGCAACGAGCGAATGAGTGGTGCCCAGGTCAATGCCCACAGCCAATTTTCTCTGATGCGGCTCCGGAGTCATACCCGGTTCTGATAATTGTAATAACGCCATGAATAACTCTCTAAAGATTCCGCTACTCGATACCGTTGGTGGCGGAACGCAAATTAATCAATCTAAATCAGTCAGCTAATAACTCATGCTCAAGGTGCTCAAGATCAACCTGCACCTTAGCCATAAACTGCATTTTTTTAACCGTCTCAATCGCAGCAGTTAATTCAGCCTCACATCCCTTTTCGAGGTGGGCGACAAACTGTACTTGCAGCGCCTCCATCTCACTCTCCAGATGCTCGCCAACTTTTTCCAGTGCTGCCTCAGGGTCCGATGCATGCTCTGCCTGTTCCAACTCTTCGCGTAACTCCATCTGCGCCATTAAAAAAACTGGATCCATAGAGGCTGAACTCTGCTTATCCAGCTCAATACCTTTTAACGACAGCATGTAAATGGCGCGCTTGAGGGGAGAGGTCAACACCTCGTAAGCATCGTTGATCGTTGCCGCATACTGGACGGCCAACAGCTGCTCGTGCTGAGAAGCGTTGGCAAATTTATCAGGATGGGTTTTGCGTTGTAATTCGCGATAAGTTTTACGCAGCGAATCTTCATCGACGGCATACTGCTCTGGCAGTTCGAACAGCTGAAAATAATTTTCCGTTAGAGACACTGCGGGATCGCCTTTTTCTTCGAGGTTAACACTCAGGATTGCGCGGGAAACGCGATAATATCAGAGAGGTCGAAACAGATAAATGCATCGTTGCTGCTGAAGGCAACCGGGAAAGTTTAACGCTAAACGTTGAAACTCTCGCCGCAACCGCACTCACCCGATACATTAGGGTTGGTGAATTTAAAGCCTTCGTTAAGGCCTTCGGTCACAAAATCCAACTCAGTACCATCCAGATAGGCCAAGCTTTTTTCGTCAACCACGATTTTCAAACCGCGGTCTTCGAAAATTTTATCGCCTTCATCAGCATGATCAACAAATTCCAGCACATAGGCCAAACCAGAACAACCGCTGGTACGAACGCCGACGCGAACTCCCAGACCTTTACCGCGCTGAGCGAGATGTTTACTGACGTGCTCAGCCGCCGTTGCTGTCATCGTAATGGCCATAACTACCCCTAAAATCTGTTTCTTTACTGATTAGTTGTTTGAACGTTTGCTTTGCAAATCGCTGATCGCTGCTTTAATCGCATCTTCAGCCAATACTGAGCAGTGAACTTTAACTGGCGGCAAAGCCAGCTCTTCAGCAATATCAGTATTTTTGATCTGTGTTGCTTCATCCAACGTCTTACCTTTAACCCATTCGGTTAACAAAGAACTGGACGCAATCGCAGAACCACAACCATAAGTCTTGAATTTAGCATCAGAAATAACGTCGTTTTCATCAACTTCAATTTGCAAGCGCATCACATCACCACAGGCTGGTGCACCGACCATGCCCGTACCAACATTGTTAGAATTTTTATCCAGCGCACCAACGTTACGCGGGTTTTCGTAATGGTCTAAAACCTTTTCACTATATGCCATTGTCCTATCCTCCAACCTCTCAACAATATTCTCGGTGGAAATCTACTCTAGTGAGCAGCCCACTGTACCTGTTCTAAATCAACACCGTCTTTATACATTTCCCACAACGGTGAAAGCTCGCGCAGTTTTTCCACTGCTTCGCGAACGTGCCCAATCACATATTTGATCTCTTCTTCAGTCGTAAAACGACCAATGCCAAAACGGATTGAACTGTGCGCCATTTCGTCATTCAGACCCAACGCACGTAATACATAAGACGGCTCCAGGCTGGCAGACGTGCAGGCCGAACCGGAAGAAACCGCAATATCCTTGAAGGACATAATCAGCGATTCACCTTCAACAAAGTTAAAGCTGATATTCATGTTGCCCGGCACACGCTGTGTGGCTGAACCATTCAGGTGAACCTCTTCCATATCTTTAAAGCCGTCCAACATAATGTCACGCAGCTTTCTAAGGCGCGCATCTTCTTCAGCAAACTCTTCCTGTGCGATACGGAAGGCTTCACCCATACCGACAATCTGATGCACAGGCAGGGTACCGGAACGCATGCCGCGCTCATGACCACCACCGTGAATCTGGGCTTCGATACGAATACGCGGCTTACGACGCACATACAACGCGCCAATACCCTTAGGACCGTAAATTTTATGGGCGCAGACCGACATGAGGTCAACTTTCATATTCTCAAGGTCAATCTCAACCTTACCGGCACTTTGTGCAGCGTCGACATGGAAAATAATACCCTTGCTGCGAGTAATTTCGCCAATCGCTGCAATATCATTAATCACACCGATTTCGTTGTTCACATGCATCAAAGAGACCAGCACAGTATCTTCACGAATCGCGTCGGCAACAGCTTCTGGCGAGATAATACCCTCAGCATCCGGATCCAAATAGGTTACTTCGTAACCTTCACGCTCAAGCTGACGACAGCTATCAAGCACCGCTTTGTGCTCAATTTTTGACGTAATGATGTGCTTACCTTTCTTGTTATAGAAATGTGCCGCGCCTTTAATTGCTAAATTGTCAGATTCGGTCGCACCAGATGTCCAGACAATTTCTCGTGGGTCACAGTTCATCAAGTCAGCAACTTGCTTACGTGCCGTCTCAACCGCCTCTTCAGCTTTCCAGCCAAAGATATGTGAGCGAGAACCGGGGTTACCAAAGTTACCCTCTAGCGTAAGACACTCACTCATTTTCTCTGCTACCCGTGGGTCCACAGGAGTGGTTGCTGAATAATCAAGATAAATAGGCAAATGCATTTAATTCAAACTCCAATAATTGGTTTTGGCCTTTCACTCCATCCGGAGGCTAAAGGCTGGCTTCCATTTTAATCAGGTCATGTTTAGCGTGCTCTTCCTGCAGATTAGCTACTGCACGCACTTCACGTCGATCAACCAGATCCTTCAGGCTGATGCTACTAAGAAAACTATGAATCTGGTGACTCAAGTCATCCCAAAGATTATGGGTAAGGCAAGCATGTCCATGCTGGCAATTATTATCACCATTACACAGCGTTGCATCCACCGACTCATTCACGGCATCTACAATTTCCGCCACACAGATCTTTTCCAGTTCGCGAGCCAGCTGATAACCACCACCCGGGCCGCGTACACTACTCACTAACTCTCTGCGACGTAACTTAGAGAACAGCTGCTCCAAATAAGAAAGCGAAATATCCTGCCGTGCAGAGATATCGGACAAACTGACCGGACCGCATTCACTGTGCAACGCAACATCTAGCATTGCAGTTACCGCATAACGGCCTTTTGTAGTTAATCGCATAACGCTTACTCACCACTACTTCGATGCGGGCATTATGTTAAAACCCACCAATTTAGTCAAGTATACTTAGTGAGCATATTTTATACAACTTTAACGCCCTATCAGTGCAAGGTAACTTGATCACAGTCAATGCCCGTAAACCACCAAACTCTAAACTGCAATCTCGCCGGAGCTTGCGCAAGAGAACCTTTAATAGCAGATGGACACTGGAAGTTAATCCCCATTCCCTGATCGCCCAGACATCAATTTATTTTGGTCCCCTCACCTAAACGCAGCTAGCCACATATCCAAACTGGACAGCAAATATCATGAATCTCTTATCAAAACTTACTATCACTCAAAAATTAGCCTGGGGCTTTGGCTTGATCCTTGGACTCATGATATTAACGTCCATCACCACCATTAAACTAAGTTCAGGTGTAGAAAGTATTCAACAGCGCATGATCAATCTACGCTATCCCACTGTAATGGCCGGCAAAGATTTAGTTAACGGTATCAATCACTCCTTGGCGGGCTTAAGGGGCTACATGATTTTGGGTGCTGACCCTGCAAAAGCCGCAGCAATGAAACATGAACGCGCACTTGCCTGGAAAAATATTGATCAAGCAATAGCAAGCTTCGATGCGTTTTCAAAAAACTGGACAGATCCTGCGAACATTGAGCGCTTGCATGAACTAAAAAAATCGATTGCCGAATTCCGTATTGCTCAGCAACAAGTTGAAGAGATATCCCATACCAACGCCAACATAAAATCCTATGCGATATTGCTCACCCAAGCGGCACCCCGTGCAAGCCTGCTGATCAAAGATTTAGGGGCCATCATTGATGAAGAAGGCACACTACCTGCCACAGCAGATCGCAAACGCCTGCTAAAAAACCTCGCCGATACCCGCGGCAGTTTTGCTGTTGGTTTAGCCAATATTCGCGCCTACCTACTAACGGGCGACGACATATTTTGGAACAACTTCCAGGAAAAATGGCGCGTTAATGTTGACCGTGTAGCCAAAATCAATGAAACCAGCGCTCTTTTCTCAAAATCTCAACAAAAGAACTGGGACCACTTTGTTCGTATTAGAAAAGAGTTTGCCGCACTACCAGACAAAATGTTTGCTTCCCGCTCAGCCCCCGATTGGAACAAAGCCAACTATTGGTTAGGCACCAAAGCCGCTCCCAAAGCCAAGGAAATTCTGGCGACCTTATCCGAAATGAGAAAATCTCAAGATGCGTTACTGCAGTTGGATATAAAAGAATTTTCAAACGATATTTCCAGCATGATCACCACAGTAGTAATCGTGACCTTATTGTCATTACTAATTGGCGTAGCCGTGGCCTGGTTTATCATCCACGTAATTATTTCCAAATTAAACCCGGTTGTTGTCCGCGCTAAGGATATTGCCAATGGTGACATGAGCGGCACAAACCTTGACGTTATTGGAGCCGATCAATTTGCAGAACTGACACAAGCCATCAACGGCATGACGTCTGGTTTACAATCTGTGGTCAAAAATACAGCGTCCTCAATCAACGAGGTTTCCAGCGGAGTTCAAAACATTTGCACCTCTGGAGAGAAGATGGCCTCCGGCGTCGGACAACAACTAGACCAGGTTACCGGTATTGCTTCGGCCATCGAGGAGATGTCCGCATCAGCTGCCGAGGTTGCAAAAAACAGTGTGGATTCCGCTGCCAGCGCTCAAGAGGCATCCTCTGTAGCCCAATCTGGCAGTGAGGTAATGCATCACTTGCTAAGCGATATGAACAATGTTGATCTGGCTTTTTCCGAAGGAACCCAAGCCATTGAAAGCCTTGGTGAGCTAAGCATCCAGGTGGGCGGCTTGGTGGAAGTCATTCAAGGCATCGCAAAACAAACAAATTTACTGGCCCTTAATGCCGCTGTTGAGGCGGCAAGAGCTGGCGATCAGGGGCTTGGATTTGCGGTAGTCGCAGACGAAGTGCGCCGCTTAGCAAAACACACCAGAGAGGCCACCGAAGAAATCACACAATCGGTCAGCGACATTCAAAACGGCACGCAACAAGCCATAGCCATAATGACACAAGGCCAGCTAAAAGTTAGCGCCACAACAAAGTTAGGGCGCGAAGCCTCAGAGGCACTGGAATCCATCGTTGATAAAGCAAGAGCCGCCGAAAACAAAATTCAAAATATCGCCGCTAGCGCTGAGGAGCAATCACAGGTTATTAATGAGATCGCTAGAAATGTGGAAAACTTCACCTCAGTCGCTCAACAGGCCAGCGACGAAGTCGGCCAGGTTTTGTCGATCGCTGAAAAAGTGCATGACGACACGTCAGCCAAAGTTAATGAATTAAATAATATGTTAAAACGTGCTTAGCACTTACAAAAAAGCCGGCTTGAAACGCCGGCTTTTTAACATCGCCCAACCTTAATCAGCCCGTTGTTCTTTGGCATCCGCTGAGGAGACTGGATCATCATCAAAACAATCACAGTCAAGCTCGGGAAGATCCTTAATTTTAAATTCCTTATCAATAGCCTTAAGCACTTTACACATGCTTTCCATGCGCTCATCCACGGCATGCATATGGTCAAGAATTCCATGAATGGATTTAGCCACTGGATCGGGGGAATCCTGCGTCACACCGTAGGCATCAAAGCCCATACGATGAGCCATATCCTGACGACGTTTTTCCGCCGCTCCATCTTTTTGTTGTTTTTGTTCCTGGGTAATAATCCGGCCTGGAATACCAACGGCTGTCGCGCCATCAGGAACCTCTTTGGTTACCACGGCATTGGAACCTATTCGAGCGTTACGACCAATGACGATGGGGCCCAACACTTTAGCACCGGCTCCTACAACGACACCGTCCAGCAGCGTTGGGTGTCGCTTGCCCTTATTCCAGGTGGTACCACCCAGAGTCACACCATGATAAAGCGTCACATCATCCCCTACCTCTGCGGTCTCACCAATCACCACACCCATGCCATGATCAATGAAGAAGCGACGCCCAATTTTTGCGCCCGGATGGATTTCAATGCCCGTTATCCAGCGCGCGAATGTCGACAACACCCGCGCCAACCACTTCCAATTATTACGCCACAGGCAATGACTAATACGATGAATAAAGATGGCATGCAAGCCAGGGTAGGTTGTGCAAATTTCAAACACATTACGCGCCGCAGGATCACGCTCAAACACGCAGTTTATTTCTTCTTTCAAACGTTCAAACATGAGCTATTTTCAACTCTCAAAATTACAAAAGGCCAACAATTTCGTGCTTTCTAAAATATTGACTACACTCTAATATAACTTGCATGTGTACCGGGAAGTGCACAGCCCTTTTTTCAGGGACAGAGGACAAATGCAACAACACCCGGAACGAGACATGACACAAGCTCCAGCACAACACAGATCAGGTGAAATCGGCCACTTTCCTTTCCGCAGTGATCGCCTTTATTTTTCTGGTGAAGCCTGGTTTTTTTTGATCCGAGGCGGCCAGTCAAAAGGTCCGTATTCAAAAGCAGACGATGCCAGGCAAGCCCTGAAAAAATATATCGAAACACTTAGCAATCTACAAAAGGTGTTTCACAAACCTACCGATGGAGACCATCACCACCACTAGCCTGCAGACTTGTCCTTTTTCACCAGCTTCTGAGCCGCACTCAGGATGCCACGCATAATACTAACTTCCATCTTATCCATACGGCTACGCATGAATAACCGTGTCATTCGCGACATCAATTGCCGCGGACGACTAGGAATAATGACATCCAGTTCAACCAACGTTTCCTCAAGGTGTCCTAAAAAGTATCGCATCTCGTCTGCAGAAGCTGCACCGACATCCCATTCATTCTCCCAGTCCCAGGCCTCTTTCAATCCGCCCTTATTGAGCATCGCCATACGTAACTCGTAACAGACGACCTGTACAGCCGTCCCCAGATTCAGTGATGTGTACTCCGGATTAGCCGGAATCTGCAAATGGAAATTACAGCGTTGCAGCTCCTCATTAGTCATACCGCGATCTTCACGACCAAACAGAATCGCCACTTGATGCTCTTCCGGCTCACTCATCACTGTTTCCGCACTTTGACGCGGATCCATCACCGGCCAGGGCATACTGCGATCACGTGCGCTCGTACCCAACACCAACTGACAACCATCCAATGCTTCATCTAAAGTTTCACAGATGACCGCTTTATCAAGCACATCCACCGCGCTGGAGGCGCGCCATACAGCCTGATCATCAGGGTACTTTTGCGGGGCAACCAAATACAGCTTATCCAGCCCCATATTTTTCATAGCACGTGCCGCGGCACCAATATTGCCCGGGTGACTGGTATCAATGAGTACGATTCGAATATTTTTGAGATCTAACATGGTGTTCTCTTGGTCCGCTCATGGCAGACATTTCTATTAAACAAAAAAGCCCGCGACTAAATTCCGCAGGCCCTTTAAACCATTAAATAACGCAGATAAAGCTTTAGGTGCTAGGGCGACATATCGTCATGTTCGGCACCTTCTTTCACGGGCAGCATTAAATCATCTTTGCTAATACCCAGTGCCAGCAACACATTGGCCGCCACATAAATCGAGGAATAGGTTCCCACGACCACGCCAATCATTAGCGCCACAGCAAAACCGCGAATCATTTCACCACCAAAAACGGCTAACGCAACCAACACCATAACAGTGGTTAACGAGGTAACCAACGTGCGGCCGAGGGTCTGGTTCAATGCTTCATTGATGACCTCAACCGAAGTGCCCTTGCGCATTTTCCGGAAGTTTTCTCGAATCCGATCCGATACCACAATCGTGTCATTCAGCGAATAACCAATCACCGCTAGCAGTGCTGCCAGTACGGTCAGATCAAAATCCCAACCCAGCAGAGAAAAGACACCTAGAACAATCAGCACATCGTGACCTAATGCCAGCACCGCACCCAGCGAGAATTTCAGCTGGAAACGCATGGCCACATAAATCATCACGACGGCCAGCGCTAACAATAAGCCCAGGCCACCCTGCTCACGCAGCTCTTCACCAACTTGAGCGCCCACAAATTCAGAGCGACGCAGCTCAACATCATAGTTGCCCTGCTCGCTCAGCGCGGCTAATACTTCGCCACCCACCTGCTGGTTATAACCCTGTGGCAGACGAACCAGCACTTCTGTTTCAGCACCAAAATATTGTACGACAGGCTTATCGTATCCTGCTTGCAAAAGCTGCTGACGAACCACGTTAAGATCCGCCTGCGAATCATAACTCACCTCAATCAGCGTACCGCCGGTAAAATCCAGCCCAAAAGAAAGCTGCTTAACGGCCAAGGAGCCAATAGAAACCACCAGCAACACAATCGAAAAGATCGCTGCCAGCCGGCGTTTACCCATAAAATCGAAATTAAAATCTTTCATCGACATGGCCCTAAATGTGTAGCTTTTTAACGTTACGACGACCATAGGTCAGATTAACCATCGCCCGAGTCAACACGATTGCCGTAAACATGGAGGTAACAATACCGATCGACAGAGTTACCGCAAAACCTTTCACAGGGCCAGTACCTACTGCAAACAGAATCACCGCCACCAGCAATGTCGTGATATTGGCATCAAAAATGGTCTGGAAGGCTCGCTCGTAACCGGCGTGAATCGCCGACTGCACGGGCATACCATTCTTCAGTTCTTCTTTAATACGCGCAAAGATCAATACGTTAGCATCCACCGCCATACCTACCGTCAGGACAATACCGGCAATACCGGGTAACGTCAGTGTGGCAGACAGCATGGACATCACCGAAATTAGCAGTACCAGGTTGGCACACAGCGCAACATTGGCAAAAAATCCAAAGGCACGGTAGTAAAGCAGCATGAAGATAACGACCAACAACAGGCCAATTTGAACCGACTTCATACCCAGATCAATATTTTCCTGACCCAGGCTTGGCCCAACGGTGCGCTCTTCAACAAAGTAGATAGGCGCCGCCAGAGAACCCGCACGCAACAGTAACGCTAGCTCAGAAGATTCCTGCGGGTTATCCAATCCAGTAATCCGGAAACGGTTACCCAACGCGGACTGAATAGTTGCCAGACTAATAATGCCCTTCTCGACATATTTAGTACTTTCCGGCACCAGTTCGCCGTCGATTTCTTTATAACGTGTACGTGTTTTGTGCTCGATAAACAAAACAGCCATAGCGCGACCGACATTATCACGGGTTGCGCGATTCATCAGTTTGCCGCCTTTGGCATCTAAGGTAATGTTTACCTCAGGCTGGCCATTTTCGTCATAACCCGTCGCGGCATTAGAAACACTGTTACCGGTAATAATCAGGTTCTTTTCAAGACGCGCAGTACGACCAGCTTTACGTTTGTCGCGGAAAGTAAACACCTCTGTACGACTGGCCAGCTCATCGGTCTCAGCCTCAAGGCGAAATTCCAGGTTAGCTGTGGCACCGATAATACGTTTAGCCAGCGCGGTATCCTGAATACCTGGCAGTTCCACGACAATACGGTTACGGCCCTGACGTTGCACTAACGGCTCAGCAACACCCAGTTCGTTTACACGATTACGTAGCGTCGTGAGATTTTGTTTGATGGCGTAATCTTCAATTTCGCGCAGTGTGCTTTCATCAAGCGACAACGACAGATAGAAATCGCTACCCTCTTTAGAATCAGCAATCAAAAACTCTCGATAATCATTTCGCAACTGAGACATCGCCTCGTCACGCACATCCTGTTTAGCGAATTTGATGCGCAGACTACCGTCTTCTTCATTGCTGATATTGCGGTAACGCAGTTTCTCTTCACGTAGTTTGTTACGGATTTCGCTAACGTAAACAGCCATACGCTGCTTAACCGCCTCAGCCATATCCACTTCTAACAGGAAGTGCACGCCACCGCGCAAATCTAAACCCAGCTTCATCGGCGTTGCCGCCATGCTCAGCAACCAATCTGGCGTCGTTGGCGCCAAGTTTAGCGCGACCAGATAATCATCACCCAATGCCTTGGAAACAACCGCCTTGCCACGCAATTGATCTTCATTGTTATTAAAACGGATCAGTGCGTTACGCTCATTGATTTCTGGCGATTGAAATACCACGCCTTCTGCCTCAAGCGCTCGGCTAACATGTTTTATGACCGCAGCATCCACTGGCGTTGATGAGCTTGAGCCCGACAACTGAATGGCCGGATCATCCGGGTATAAATTTGGTGCGGCATAAATGCCACCCAATACCAACACAGTCAGTATCAGCAGGTATTTCCATAGCGGGTATCGGTTCAGCATTGACTCGCCTGTTCCTTTCTTAAAGATAGAAAGCTAAATTCAATCAACAGCAAACAAAAAAGGGTTGTGATAAATCACAACCCTACAACTTATATAGACTTTAACGTGCCCTTTGGCAGCACATTCAAAACAGCCTGTTTTTGCACAGTCAATTCAATGTTGTTAGCGACTTCCATAACGACGAAGCCTTCTTCAACTTTAACGATTTTACCGACCAATCCACCGCTTGTACTAACCTCATCACCTTTACTCAGGTTCTCGAGCAAACCTTTGTGTTCCTTGTTACGCTTGCTTTGTGGTCGCCAAATCAAGAAGTAAAAAACAGCGGCAAAAATTGCCAGCATAATGAACGGCTCAAAACTACCACCGGCTGCTGCTTCAACACCGTCTTGGGCAACGGCTTCGGAAATGAAAAAACTCATAATAAACTCCGTAAAATAAAACTCATTATTTAGGGGCGCTGGCTATTTCGCTGTGAGTAGAAGCGCTCGACAAAGTCGGTCAATTTACCCTGTTCTATAGCGGTTCGCAAACCCTTCATCAGATTTTGGTAGTAACGTAAATTGTGGATAGTCGCTAGCTGTGAAAAGAGGATTTCCTTACATTTATCCAAGTGGTGCAAATAGGCACGACTGAAGTTTTTGCAGGTATAGCAATCACACGCTTCATCCACAGGACCGTCATGCTTCTTATTGGTGGCATTCCGGATTTTTAAAACCCCCGTGCTGACAAAAAGATGACCATTGCGAGCATTTCGCGTTGGCATCACGCAATCAAACATATCAACACCCCGCTGCACAGCCTCAACAAGATCTTCGGGTGTACCCACCCCCATCAAATAGCGGGGTTTGTCATCCGGCATGTGTTCGACGATTTCATCCAGCGTTGCCATCATTTCATCTTTTGGCTCACCTACCGACAAACCACCGATAGCGTAACCATCAAAACCTATTTCCAACAGACCAGCCAGCGACTCACGTCGCAGATCACCATACATGCCACCCTGCACAATACCAAACAAGGCAGCGGGGTTTTCACGCAAACTATGATGCGCGTCTTTGCTACGCTTGGCCCAACGCAGCGACAGCTCCATGGAGGTCCGCGCTTCTTCGCGGGTAGCCGGATAAGGCGTGCACTCATCGAACTGCATAACGATATCTGAGCCCAAATCCGCCTGCACTTCCATGGCGCTTTCCGGCGTCAACTCAACTTTGTCGCCATTCACAGGTGAGCTGAACACCACACCACGTTCACTGATTTTGCGCATTTTGCCGAGACTGAACACCTGAAAACCGCCCGAATCCGTCAGAATCGGTTTACTCCAACCATTAAACTTATGCAGACCACCCAGTTCTTTAATGGTTTTATGGCCCGGGCGCAGCATCAAATGAAAGGTATTACCGAGAATAATATCGGCACCAATCTCTTCGATATCACGCGGCAACATACCCTTCACCGTGCCGTACGTACCCACCGGCATAAAAGCTGGGGTTTGCACCGTGCCACGTGCAAAGGTCAATTCGCCACGGCGTGCCACACCATCGCTGTGCGACACATCAAATTTCATATATTCCACAAACTCACCTGACTGTTTCATCTAACTGTTCTCACTCAATGCAGACAAGCCTGCACTGATAAACATTGCGTCGCCGTAACTGAAAAAACGATAACGCTCTTTGATCGCTTCAGCATAGGCATTCATAATAATTTCGCGCGACGTGAAAGCTGACACCAACATCAGCAAAGTCGACTCAGGCAAATGGAAATTGGTTACCATCGCATCCACGCAATGAAAGGCCTTTCCTGGATAAATAAAAATATCCGTATCGCCTGCATAGGGCGCCATTTCCAACCCCTGTTCCCGCGCTTTCATAGCGGCTGTTTCCAAGCTGCGTACACAGGTCGTGCCGACCGCGATCACTTTACCACCGCGATCCCGGCAGGCTCTGATTTGTTCGCACACCAGCTCATCCACTTCCAGATATTCACTGTGCATCTTGTGATCTTGAATATCATCAACACGCACCGGCTGATAAGTGCCCGCCCCTACATGCAACGTCACATAACCAACGGCAACGCCCTTATCTCGAATCGCCTTCAACAAGCCTTCATCAAAATGCAACCCTGCTGTTGGCGCCGCGACAGCACCTGGGCGCTCAGCGAACAACGTCTGATAACGCTCACGATCAAAGCTTTCATCATCTCGCTCAATATAGGGTGGCAATGGCATATGGCCGTGCTCATCCAACAAGCCCAATAACGGCTTATCGCCCGAGCTGATCAAAAAGAAACTCTCTTCCCGGCCAGTTACTTCCAGCCACACACCTTCGGCAATGCTGATTTGAGTGCCCGGTTTAGGCGACTTGCTGGCGCGAATCTGACAAATCGCCGAACAGGTATCGGTAATGCGCTCAATCAGTAACTCCACCTTACCGCCCGAAGCCTTGTGTCCATGTAGGCGCGCGGGCATTACCTTGGTATTGTTAAAAACAATCAGGTCATCGGCTGACAACAAGGTCGGTAAATCGGAAAAGGTTTGATGTGTCATTTGACCGTTATCACGATCCAGACACAGCAAACGGCTGGCACTGCGCTCTGCCTGCGGATAAAGCGCAATCAGCTCTTTAGGTAATTCATAATGGAAATCGCTTAACTGCATCGAGGTATTCAAGCCAACTCAAGAGGGATAAAAATTGGCGGCAAGATTAGCGAAGTTCGGCACAAAGTACCACCGAAAAAGCCGATTAAATCTTGCAAAACAGATACATATGGCGATTTTAGCCTGTTTAACAGATTGTTAATTAATCCTGCCAATGAATTGACCTGCCAAAGCAATTGGCTATAATGGCCGCCTTCGCAACACGCGTTCAACATGAATTCCTACGTTGGCCATGCGAAGATTATTTGAAGATGTGCCGGTGTGGTGAAATTGGTATACACGACGGATTCAAAATCCGTTGCCGAGAGGCGTGGCGGTTCGACTCCGCCCACCGGTACCATTCGAGTTTTAACTCTGTTTACATATCCCTATAAAAATCCAATGCTGCTTAAGCGGCAAAACTGACTTTTTCAGACTCTCGCCCCAACATTGGGTTAGCCGAATACCCCTGCTCAATTTCCCTCAATACTGTATCCGCCATATCAGCATTGTGATTACCCGCCATGTGTAGCGCTTTATCAACTGGCATAACACGCTCTTCATACAAACTATGGAGCAGATGAAAATGATGCATTTGCTTCTGCTGTAAAGCGCGAGACTGGAACGTTTCCAGATTAAAGTTCGGCGAAGACTGAGAAGCATTAACTGACGAAGCCACATTGGGTTGTACGGCTGAAAGGGATGAAACAACCGACGATGAATGAGACTCCATCATCAGACTCAACATTAGGGCAAACTGGGCACCATTAGCCTGCTGAACAGACTGGTTCAGCGGCAGGGTAATATTGGCCGACGGCGCGTCAATTTTTTCGATATTCATACAGTCACTACCACAGGGCCAGTTAAAAATCTGAGGGGCTATTAATCAAGCTAACTATGAGTATCGGCCGAACACGATCTGCCTTTAAAGCCAAACCGGAATATTTATCCATAATCACAAAGGTATCTTTTCAAACAAACAGGATTACCTAGAAGCCTGCAAATCAGCTCGGCAACAAACATTGAATCCATAGAAATAAAAATAACAGGCTTTGGCGCACTTTTTTCTGCCCGCCTTGTCACATAACCGTCAGCTAACATAGCTAGCTTGTCTCGGTCATCAGCAACTATTTTTTTTGAGAAACTGATCTATACTTAATCAGTCAACTTGACGGAATTATAAGGAGTTCGAGGAGACGCTCATTAGAGAACGGTTTCTGCTCTATGCCAAACATGACCACTGATAAAGCCATTCAAAACAAGCCCGAACGCCGCAAATACATGCGCCACAATGGAGGTATTTTGCAGCTCTGCCTTCGCCGCAAGGGGTTATTACGCTCCTTTACAAAGGGCGAATCCGCCGAATGGCTAAACTTCAATGAGTTCGGTATGGCTTTCTCCTGTAGGTCACGCTTCGAAATCAATGAAGCCATCATCATGGATATAAAAACCCCTAACATTACTCTCCATGATGTCATCGCCGTTATCCATAATGCTCGCCGCCAGGCCGGCATATTCCGCTATGGGGTGCAATTTTATTATGGCGCTAACAGCTATATGCGCTCCACCGAAGTCAAAGAGAAGCTACTCGCCATCGAACAGGAACTCGAGTAACGCCAAATCCACACTTCAGCGCAAACGGCTATTCATCGCTTGCCGCTATCAATAACACCACAGTTAGCCTAAAATCTGCTGAATTTTAATGCACAGCAGTTGCCTCATGTCATCAGATCAACAACCCGAATCAACATTCACTAGCCCAGCCCTCGCACGCCGACTAGCCGCGCTTGTTTACGATACATTGCAGGTAATTGCGATATTAATGCTTGTTAGCTTGCCCTTCGTGCTCTTAGAAATCGGCCAGGGGCCTTTCTACCAATCAGCCCTGTTACTAACCGCTTTCGCTTTTTTTGCAAAGTTTTGGCGCCACGGCGGCCAAACGTTAGGCATGAAATCCTGGGATATACGGATTATCAGCAGCAATGATCAGCCCATCTCGCTCATGCAGTGCTTGTTACGTTTTATGGCCGCTATTCCATCGCTACTGCTTTTTGGCGCTGGCTACTTCTGGATGCTGGTGGACAAGGAAAAACTCACCTGGCCAGACCGCTTTTCAGACACTCGGCTTATCATGATGCCTAAACGTGAAAAGCTGTTTACTAAAAAGAAATCCTAAGCAAAAAATATAAGCGCCAACGAGGCACCAACTACCCTGACCACGGTCAACTCTTCAGAGACACAACCAGGGTATTTCATGAAAAAACCAATAAAAACGTTACTACTAGCTACGCTATCGTGTGTTCTGCTTGTGGCAATTGCCGGCATTATCAAATTCAACTTCCTTGACTCCCCCTACGATGGCGACCCCATAAGCTATGTTTCAGCCAACGGCGAATCCATCATCGCCCGCTTCAAAACAGACGACAGCGTTGAAGTCAGCGGCCATGATTTCGAAACCATTTCTCTGAATTCTTCGCCCAGCGCCTCTGGCGCACGCTTCAGCAATCAGGACGACTCTTTTGTTTTTTGGGCCAAGGGCGATGAAGTGGTGATACTAAAAAACGACATCATCACCTTTAGAGGCTCAGAGGAAAGCGCTCCTCAAAACGCTCTGGCAGGTAGCATTTGGAAATACACCGGCTCAGTGATTGATGGCGTACAACAACCCGTATCCAAAGGAACACTCATTATTTTGAACTTTAATGACAGCCGCTTGTTTGGCGAAGCCAGCTGCAACAGCTTTTTTGGCAGTTACCAGTACAGCAAAGAGGCACCCGATCAAATAGCCTTCTCTGATCTTGGCTCCAGCATGGCACTGTGTGAAGAGGAAGTAATGATCCAGGAAGATCACTTTCTTAACGCTCTATCCAACGCAACTTCGATCAGCTTCAGCGAAAACAATCTGTCACTACACTATGACGTCAGCAAGTCGCTGCAATTTAAACTATTTGGCGCACAGGAATAGCCCTTTCAGCCTGCTAAAAACTATTCTGTTTTTAGCAGGTCTCCTATACTGGATGTTATTACACCCAACAAATAACCGACGGTATCAATGGCAGATCTTAAATACGACAACGAAGCTCAGCGCTGGCGCGATAAGTACCTCACCATCAGTGAAGAGATAGACAAAAACGAAAAAGATAACGCCAGCTATTTGAATGTACTCCATCGAGCATTGGTTCGCATCAGCTTGGCTGCCGACGGCCAGGACAACGAGCTAGACAAGCATCTTGCCAATCTGCGAAATTTGTTACGCAAAGAGCCCGTCGACCAGACCAGCATCAACAGCAACCTCTCACAGGTTGAATCCGCCATTTTGCAGCTGGACCAACAGCGTAAAGACCACGGCCAACAGGGGCTTAACTCGCTACAAGCGCTTATCGATCAGCTCTTACAGCTCAATCTCGGCAAAGATAAACAGCGCGCCCTCAAGCGCTACAGCAAATCGCTAACAGACAAGGGCAACCAGCTAAGCAGCTATCCTGCTTTATTAGAGGAATATAGCCGTCTGCAACGTGACGCTCTGGCTGAAGCTCTAAACACTACAACCGAATCAGAAACCTCCGCCACGCACTCATCAGGCGGCGGTCTTTTTTCCCGCATGTTTGGTGGCAAAAATGAGTCAGCGCCAGCTGATATTGAACGTAATACAGTCACCCGTGACAAGGAAACTCTTACTGCTGAAGCTCACATAGCAATCGAGACTGTAGCCACTGACAGCGAAGAGGCCTCGCCCTCTTCCAATCCAGCCCAACAAGAAACTGACACCGAGCTAGGAAGTACCATCCCACCAGCCGAATCTTCACCACAAGACGGCGACGACGAGAGCGACACTCTGGCAACGGTTACCAAAATATTGGCTGATTTACTGGAGCAACTGCCACTGGTGCCCGATGTTCGAGACCAGGCAGAACAACTTCGTGATCACTTAGCCGAATTAGCCGCCGCTGGCGAATGGAAACAGATGATCGACGGCACCGCCGAACTGGTGATTAAAGCACTGGATAAAAGTCAGCAGGAGTTCGAACAATTTTTATTAACCCTCGACCAACAACTCGCGCAAATTACAACTTATTTAAGTTCCCAAGGCCAAAACAAAGAAGCGCGCAAAGACTCTACCCATCAACTTAACATCATGGTTCGCGATCAGGTCGGCAATATTTCACTGGCTGTCGGCGAGGCCTGCGACATCAGCGACCTGAAAATATCAGTACAGAGCCAGCTAGAAACCATCATCACGTCCATGGACGAGTTTGTTGAAACAGAAACTCAGCGAGAACAGGCGCTGGAACAACAATTACAGGAAATGCACGAACAGCTCACTCTCGCTCAAACCGAAAGCCAGTCCATTCGTAAAAAATTACAGAATGAAACGTTACGGGCACTAACGGACACCCTCACAGGCATCCCCAATCGAGAAGCTTTTGATGAACGATTCACTCTGGAGCGTGAACGTTTCCTGCGCTATAAGCATCCCGCCAGTCTGGCGATATTAGATATCGATCACTTCAAGCGGGTCAACGACAACCACGGTCATCTGGTGGGTGATCGCGTATTACAAACGTTTGCAGCAACCATTAAAAAATTGATTCGTAGCACGGATTTTTTGGCGCGCTTCGGCGGTGAAGAATTTATTCTAATCATGCCTGAAACCGATACAAACGCAGCACACCTACTACTGGAAAAAATCCGTGAACGTGTCGCTCAAATGCCCGCAAATAAACTCGGCATACAGAATCCCATCACCGTTTCCGGAGGCTTGGCCGCATTTCAATTAGGCGAGAAAGCTGAACAACTGGTGGAACGCGCCGATCAAGCGTTATATCAAGCAAAAGACGAGGGACGCAACAGAATTGCAGTAGCGGCAAATACGGGCTAAGCAGCCCGCTTGAGCAACACCGCCGCTGCTACCGCAAAAATCGCTATCGGAAAAACACTAGCGAGCACCGGCTCAAAACCAAAAACAATACTGGCAGGACCAAGGAAGTCCTCGGTATACCTAAACAATACGCCAAGAATAATGCCCGCAAACACTCGGTATCCCATTGTCACCGACCGCAACGGACCAAAGATACAGGACAAGGCCACCAGCACCATCACAATGATGGCCAATGGCTGAAGCACTTTTTTCCAGAAAGCGAGCAAGTAGCGCTTGGGATCCAGCTCCTGCTCCTTCAAATAATTTGTGTAAGTATGCAATCCCAGAATAGATAAATCCGCAGGATCAACCACAACAACCTTCAACACTTCGGGGGTTAACTCGGTATCCCAGCGCAACGTCGGCTCTTGTCCAGCTTCAACCTTATTTTCCGACAGGTCACTGTGTTTTACCTTCTGCAAAACCCAGTGGTCACCCTGAAAAATCGCCTTTTCAGCAAACAGACTTTGCTGCAACTCTTTCTCAACAAACACATACTGCGTCACACCATATAAAACGCCACCGGGCAGCACGGTATTAAAATGCATGTAGGTGTCGCCCTCTCGGTGCCAGTAACCGTATTTGGAGCTAACCGCCTCACCACTGCTTTCAGCCAGCGCACGCTGACTCTGGGCGTAATTTTCCGTCTTGGGCACGACAAATTCCCCAAGCAACAGGACTGCTACCACAAACAACATGGCCGGCTTTATTGCCGCCCAGCCAATTCTCGCCACTGACATGCCCACAGCGCGCATCACCGTCAGCTCGCTGTTATTAGCCAACATGCCCAACCCCAACAGACTGCCAATCAGCACCGCCAGCGGAGCAATCGTGTAAATACGTTTAGGCACGGTCATCAGCACATACATAAAAACCTGCGGCGTTCCGTAATCGCCTTCCTTGCCCTTAAATTCATCAATAATGGCAACCACCATATCAAGCGCCAGCAAAATACCCAGCACCGCCAATACGGAAAGAATGACTACTTTAGCGATATAGCGATCAAGATGACTCATCAGCGTTTGCCCGAAAAGACCCGGTGGTAACCGGGCAGCTTATGGTGCCAATCGAACATCAGCGCTAAGCCAATACTCAGGAATAAAATATGAACCCACCATAGACCAAGCCAAATAGGAATTTTGCCCTCACCCACCGCACGACTGGCAGCTGCCAGCAATACCACATAGCCCATATACAAAACAACAGAAGGAACCAGTCGCATATATCGACCTTGACGGGGATTAACCCGGCTCATGGGGACCGCAATCAAAGCAATAATGGGCACCAGTAGCGGCAACGAAATTCGCCACTGTAATTGAGCCTTATCCTCAAGCTGAGTCGATGCCATAAGCTCTGATGTCGATTTCATTTCACTTTTCAATCTCAGTGGCACCACTTCCGGATCGGCCAGGCGGACCGCATATTGCTCATAGTTAGTCACGCGATAGTCAACATCGCCAGGCATGCCGTCATAACGCGTACCATTCTTCAGTAACAGAAAATGGCTGCCGGTATTTTCATCAACATACTGGGTACCGGTTTCTGCCATCAGTAACACTAGGTCATCAGCGCCTTTGGTACGCTGGGAAATAAAGACGTTATGCATCAAGGTGCCACCGTCCGTTATTTGTTCTGCATAGGCAATCTGTCCGGTATCACCCAGTCGCTGGAAACGCCCCGGCGTCAGCAGACCAAATTCCGTTCGGTTTTTTTGCGCATCAAACTGCCCTTGCGCTTCACGAGCCCCCCAAGGGCTGAGATCAAGACTTAAATAACCCACAACAATCGCAACAATACCTGCAGGAAGCAGAGTATAAACAACCAACCGTTGCAAACTCATCCCGCAAGCGGATAAGACCGTCATTTCACTGTCGAGATAGAGACGACCATAAGCCATCAAGATACCAAGGAAGAAGCCTAACGGCAGAATGATTTCAAGAAATCCGGGGGTTCGATACCCCATCACGCTCACGATCAGCTCCGCACCCAAGCCATCGGTTGCAGCCTCACCCAGGTATTTAATGAAACGTCCGCTCATCACCACTAATAGCAGCACGGCCGTCACAGCCAGCATGGTGGCAACAACCTGTTTGGTGAGATATCGAAATATAATCAAAGGCACAACACTACGAATTTAGGGAGGTAACAGACAGACATTTTAAGTAACGATTAATTCAGCATTCTATAACGCTTCATTTGCGATTGATAACTGGTAATCAGGAATTTTTTACGTACACTCGGTTTTTTAACTCCCTTGCAGTCAGAACCTAACAGCTAGAGAACCTCATGGAATACAAAATTAACTCCGGCAGCCCGGAAAAACAAAGCAGCGGTTGCCTGGTCGCCTCCATCAGCGGCAACAACAAACTTTCCAGCGCCGCTCAACAATTAGACGAGGCCTGCAACGGCTATATCAGCAAGCTGGTAAAACGCGGCGATCTAGCTCGCCAAACGGGTAAAACCCTGCTGATTCCCGGTATGCACAACGTTAAAGCTCAACGCGTTTTATTGGTGTACGCGGGCAAAGAGCGCAGCATGAGTCCTATTAAATATACGCGCCTGCTAAAGAGCTGTCTAAGTGCACTCAAGGATTGCAGCGCCAAGGATGCCTTGTTTTATCTGGATGACATTCACTGCGAAAAACGAGATTTGGCCTGGAAAGTTCGTCACTGCGTCGAAACAACCGAAGACAGCTTCTACCAATTTAACGAACTAAAAAGTGAAAAGAGTGAGCCCGCCAAGCTGACGCGCATACAGTTTGGCCTCAATGACCGCTCGCAAGCAGCAACCATAGAAACAGCGATTGCTCAGGGCCACGCCATCGGCAAGGGCAAACAACTCACTAAAACCTTGGGCGACCTGCCCGGCAATATCTGTACACCAACCTATCTGGCTGAACAGGCCCAGCAATTTGCCAAAAGTTACAAATCTGTTAGCACCAGCATTCTCGAAGAGAAGCAGATGGGAGAACTGGGCATGGGCTCACTGCTTTCCGTTTCCGCAGGCAGTGAAGAGCCAGCCAAATTGATCGTTATGAATTATAAAGGCGGCAAAAAGGACGATGCGCCACAGGTATTGGTAGGAAAAGGCATCACCTTTGATACCGGCGGCATCAGTCTCAAACCTGGCGCGGGCATGGACGAAATGAAATACGACATGTGTGGTGCCGCCAGCGTGTTTGGCACGTTGCTAGCCGTGGCCGAACTAAACCTGCCCATTAATGTGATTGGCATTATCGCCGCCGCTGAAAATATGCCTAACGGTATTGCAACCAAACCCGGCGATATCGTCACCAGCCTGTCGGGAAAAACCATCGAAATTTTGAACACGGATGCTGAAGGCCGACTGGTGCTATGTGATGCCCTAACCTACGCTGAAATGTTCAATCCGGCTGCCATTATCGACATCGCCACACTGACTGGTGCCTGTATTATTGCTCTGGGCCACCACACCAGCGCCGTATTCAGCAACCAGAACGGTCTCGCGCAACAAATCATCAAAGCCGGTGAAAGCAGCGCCGATGCCGCCTGGCAATTACCGATGGGTGAGCAGTATCAGGAACAATTAAAAAGCAACTTTGCCGATATCGCCAATATTGGTGGACGCTCAGCTGGCAGCATCACCGCCGCCTGTTTCCTGTCACGCTTTACCGAAGGTCAACGCTGGGCCCACCTAGACATTGCCGGCACCGCATGGACATCTGGCGAAAATAAAGGTGCCACTGGCCGACCTGTGCCCATGCTGACTCAATACTTGCTTGACCGAGTAGCGGAACAACGCTAAAGCACCGTCTCATGTCTTGTTATGACTAACGTTGCGTCATAACAAGACATGAGACAAACAGTTTAATTACTTCAAATGAACGCTAGTCTGCCCCGCGATCGGAACAGAAGCTTACAGTACGAATAACGTCGCAGAGTGGATTTTTAGGTATAACATGACACAGGTAGACTTTTACATTCTAGCCGATAGCGTACCCCAGGCCCGCCTGGAGTTCGCCTGTCGGTTAGTGGAAAAAGCCTACAAAAAGCAGCACCGCATCTACATTCATACCGACAGCGAAGCCTCCAGCAAAGCGATTGATTTACTGCTGTGGACCTTCAAGGTTGAAAGCTTTATTCCCCATCACCTGCTGGGCGACGACAGCGCTCCAGCGCACGTTGCCATTGGTCACGGCGACAATTCCGGCAAAGGCTGCGGTGATCACCATGATGTGCTGATCAACCTGGGCGATGAAATTCCTGAGTTCTTCAGCCGCTTTGAGCGCTGCGTGGAAATTGTTATTCAGCAACCTGACGTACTGGAAAACACCCGCAAGCACTTCGGCTTTTATCGTGAGCGCGGCTACCCATTAAACACCCACGATCTGCGTAAATAACACTAACACCCTGAATTTTCTGTACAGATCAGGCTTAGTCTGCCCCACGTTACTAGGTGAATTGTGGCGTAGCCGCAAGAGAGGGTACCCAGAGGTATTAGCCTTAGACGTCAGACTAAAGTCAGACCTACAACTACCGTCCACGTCCGTCACGCTGTATAATTCCCACCTTTTGGGTTGCCTATAATTTTTCCTGGCACAAAGCCCTCCCATGACTTGCGCAGAGAAAATTTCAGTGACTACAGATTCCGAGACTATTTCCGAAACGATGGAAAAAACGTACCAACCCCAACAGATCGAAACAAACTGGTACCAGACTTGGGAAAGCCAGGGTTATTTCAAACCCTCCGGTGAAGGCGACGCTTATTCCATTATGATTCCTCCGCCCAACGTCACAGGCAGTCTGCACATGGGACACGGTTTCCAGGAAGCCATTATGGATGGCTTAGTGCGCTACAACCGCATGAAGGGTTGCAACACCCTCTGGCAGGTTGGCACCGATCACGCGGGCATCGCTACGCAAATGGTGGTTGAGCGCCAGCTGGGCGCACAGGGCATTACCCGCCACGATCTGGGGCGAGAAAAATTCATCGAAAAAGTCTGGGAATGGAAAGAAGAATCCGGCGGACAAATCACCCAGCAGCTACGTCGCCTGGGCGCATCACCTGATTGGTCACGCGAACGCTTTACCATGGATGATGGCTTCTACAAAGCCGTTCAGGAAGTCTTCATAAAACTTCACAAGGAAGGCCTGATTTACCGAGGCAAGCGTTTGGTGAACTGGGATCCAAAATTACACACAGCCATTTCCGACCTGGAAGTTGTTTCTGAAGAGGAAAACGGTTTCCTGTGGCACTTTAACTACCCGCTGACCGATGGCTCTGGCCATTTGACCGTTGCCACCACCCGCCCGGAAACCATGCTCGGGGATTCCGCCGTCGCTGTTCACCCGAATGACGAGCGTTACAAACACCTGATCGGTAAAACCATCACACTGCCACTGGCAAACCGTGAAATTATAATTATTGCCGATGACTACGTAGATCAGGATTTTGGTACCGGTTGTGTAAAAATCACACCCGCCCATGATTTTAATGACTACGAGATGGGCAAACGTCACAACCTGGACATCATCAATATTCTTGATGACGATGCCAACCTGAACGACACCGTGCCAGAACAATACCGCGGCATGGAGCGTTTTGCTGCACGTAAACAGATCGTTGCTGATCTCGACGCATTAGGCCTGCTCGACAAAATAGACGACCACAAACTCAAGGTACCGCGCGGCGACCGCAGCGGCGTGGTTATCGAACCCTACATGACCAACCAGTGGTACGTCAGCACGCAACCGCTGGCCGACAAAGCAATTAAAGCCGTCGAAGATGGCGACATTAACTTTGTGCCCAAACAATGGGAAAACACCTACTTTGCCTGGATGCGCGACATTCAGGACTGGTGTATCTCACGCCAACTGTGGTGGGGGCATCGTATCCCAGCCTGGTACGACGACGAAGGCAACGTTTACGTTGGCCGCTCTGAAGAAGAAGTACGCACGGAAAACAACATTGCTGCCGATGTTGCACTGAAACAGGACGAAGATGTTCTCGACACCTGGTTCTCCTCAGGCCTTTGGACGTTTGGCACACTGGGCTGGCCGGAAATCACTGAAGAATTAAAAACCTTCCACCCATCCAACGTATTGGTAACGGGTTTCGATATTATCTTTTTCTGGGTTGCACGCATGATCATGCTAACCCTGCATTTCATGGACGATGTACCCTTCAAAACCGTTTATGTTCACGGCTTGGTACGCGATAGCCACGGCCAGAAAATGTCGAAATCCAAGGGCAACGTCCTCGACCCCATCGATCTGATTGACGGCATTGATCTGGAAACGCTGGTCACCAAACGCACCTCCGGCATGATGCAGCCGCAACTACAGAAAAAAGTTGAAAAAATGACTCGTGAGGAGTTCCCGGAAGGCATTGCCGCCTACGGGACCGATGCATTGCGCTACACCTATTACTCTCTGGCATCCAACGGCCGCGACATTAATTTTGATGTAGGTCGCATCGAAGGCTTCCGTAACTTCTGCAACAAAATCTGGAACGCCGCCCGTTACGTGCTAATGAACACCGAACAGCAAGATTGCGGACAGGATGGATCAACTAACTTTGAACTCTCTCTGGCTGATCGTTGGATCACGTCACGCCTACAGGATGTAAAAGCTGCCGTCGCTGAGGGTATCGAAAATTACCGTTTCGATCTTGCCTCTCAGGCACTTTATAGCTTTGTTAAAAACGAATATTGCGATTGGTATCTGGAGCTTTCAAAACCAGTACTGTGGGATGACAACGCACCCGCATCACAGAAAAAAGGTACCCGTCGCACGCTAATTCGTGTACTGGAAGAGATATTACGTATCGCTCATCCGATGATGCCCTTCATCACGGAAGAAATCTGGCAGCGTGTAAAAACACTGGCTGGCCAAGCAGGTGATACATTGATGCTGCAAGCCTACCCTCAGGCTGACAGTGCATTAGTTGATCCTCAAGCAGTAACCGATATTGAATGGCTACAAGGCATCATACTGGCATTGCGCAATGTTCGCGGCGAAATGAACATTTCTCCTGCAAAACCGATCAACGCACTGCTAAAAAATGCCAGCACTGAGGATGCAATCCGTCTTGAAGCCAACCGTCAATTCCTGGCTAAACTTGCCAAACTGGAAACGATTGAAGTCCTCGCAGCGGATGCCGAAGCGCCGATGAGCGCCATCCAGCTGGTCGGTGATCTTGAAGTGCTGGTACCCATGCTGGGCTTAATCGATGTTAAAGCAGAAATTGCGCGCCTGACCAAAGAAGCTGAAAAGCTCAACAAGGAGCTGACCGGCGTTACCAACAAGCTTAGCAATGCAAACTTTGTTGATAAAGCACCTGCCGTAGTCGTTGAGAAAGAAAAAGCTCGTCAAGCCGACCTACAGATAGCGCATGCTAAATTACAGCAGCAATTAGAGGAAATGAAGTCCATGGCATAAGTGTATCGCCTTTGACCTAAGAAAAACCGACCCGAAAAGGGCCGTGGCAAAGGCGCTCGCCCCCTTAAAACGTTTTTATTGTCAATTCGGCTTGTGTAGATATAATGAGCTCTGACCCTTATAGCTCAAACATATACCAACGCGTGTATTTGCCATGAGGGATTGCTTTAAAACAAAAATAAAAATCAAAGTAACGCTCTAGGGGGATTAGAGTATGTCAGACCGAGCAACAGGAACAGTGAAGTGGTTCAACAATGCCAAAGGATATGGCTTTATTGAACACCATGATGGACAGGATGTCTTTGTTCATTATCGCGCAATCCGCGGTGAAGGGTATCGCAAGCTGAATGATGGCCAAGAAGTCGAATACAGCATTGTAGAGAGTCAAAAAGGTTTACAAGCAGAAGACGTGATACCTATTGTCTAACACTTGAAAACCATTATATTCTTTAAGTCGGTGTATAGGTCACCTGGTAGGAGTTGTAGTGGATTTATTAAGTAACCCAGTGATTATCGCCTTGCTCACCTTCTTTATTGGTTTTGGTGGTGGCATTTATGTTTATAAATTAAAAGGCTCTTCCTCTGGCCAGACTGAAAAGCTGAAAAGTGAAAAGCAGGCCTTGGAAGAAGAGTTTGATGCCTATAAAAATTCTGTTGCTGATCACTTCGCACACACTTCAGAATTACTTGGCGGCCTAACCGACAATTACGTCAAGGTTTATCAGCATCTAGCCGAAGGGTCTCAATCCCTGACAAATACAGATCATCCAGCTCTTAAATTGGGGTTGAATGAAAAACAGCTGGCCGCTTCAATCAAGCAAATTGAAAGCAGCGAAGAGACTGAAAGTAGCAGTGACGATATGCAGGCGCCTAGAGACTACGCACCAAAACCCGTAGACAAGAACGCCACAGGCACATTATCTGAAGCTTTCAGCATCAAAACTGATTCGCATGAAGTCGAAGAAATATTGGAACCTGTGCCTGGCGAAAAAAAGCTGGCCTAAGTATTAAAACGTAACCCCGCTCATTAAAAGCCACGAAAAAGATAACCCGGTTGTTCGCTAAACCGGGTTATCTATATCAATAAAAACATGCTCGACGTCGAGCTGTTCTGCCAAATAGTCCCCTAACGCCTGTACGCCATAACGTTCCGTCGCATGATGACCTGCGGCGTAAAAATGAATACCCAATTCGCGTGCCGAATGCACTGTTGGCTCAGAAACCTCACCCGTTAAATAGGCATCAGCGCCTAATGCAACCGCTTGATCAATCATGCCCTGCGCGGCACCGCTGCACCAAGCCACACGCTTAATTTGTTTTATTGAACCGGCAATATGGAGGGGTTTACGTCCCAACCTGGATTCAATAAAAGCGGCAAACTCTTCACCATTCATCGGCTCAGTCAACTGACCCAACAAACCGATACTGTGCTCATTATCAGGTTCCATGCCCTGCTCGATCGTCAAATCCAGCAGCCGGGCCAGTCGCGCATTATTGCCTAATTCAGGATGGCCATCTAAAGGCAAGTGATAAGCCAGCAGACTGATGTCATTCTTCAACAAAGCCTTGAGTCGATTACGCTTCATACCCACTACCTGCGGGTTTTCGCCCTTCCAGAAATAACCATGATGCACCAATATCATCTGGGCATTCTGCTCAATCGCGGCATCAATTAACGCCTGACTGGCCGTGACACCAGAAACAACTCGAGACACCTTAGAAGCACCTTCAACCTGAAGCCCATTCGGACAATAATCCCGGTAACGTTCCGGTTCCAACGTAGTTTCACACAAACGAATAATGTCAGACAATAGAGCAGCCATATCACCCCTTCTTTGATTTTTAAACACCAGCATTTACATAGCGCTAACCCATGCGATAATAGCATTTTACAAACGTATCAAACTCGGAATATTTTATGAAACTGCTGCTCCGCCTTATTATCTTGCCCGCAATTACCGGCATTATTATCGCAGCAGGCATTCTGTTTTTCTTTCCAACACAGCTCGACAGCAGAACCAACGGCACATTGTCACAGCGTAGTGGCCCGGTCTCCTATGCTGACGCAGTCAATAAAGCAGCACCTGCCGTAGTCAACATTTACACCACAAAAGTGATCAAGGAACAAACACATCCGCTCTTCAACGATCCGTTTTTCAAGCAGTTTTTCGGAAAGCGGAGTGAACCCAAACGCCAGCGAATGCAATCAAGCCTCGGTTCAGGGGTGATTATCAGTAGTGATGGCTATCTGCTTACCAACAACCACGTAATTGCCAATTCCGACGAAATTATTGTTGCCTTAAAAGATGGCCGCGAAAGTTATGCGCGGGTTATTGGCACCGACCCGGAAACCGATCTAGCGGTATTAAAAATCGATATTGAAGCACTACCCACTATAACCCTGGCCTCCTCTGACACCATTAATATCGGTGACGTAGTGCTCGCCATCGGCAACCCCTTTGGTGTTGGCCAAACAGTCACTATGGGCATCGTCAGTGCCACTGGCCGCAATCAGCTCGGCCTAACGACCTTTGAAGACTTTATTCAAACAGATGCCGCTATCAACCCGGGCAATTCAGGCGGCGCACTCATCAATGCCTACGGCAATCTGATAGGCATAAATACCGCCATTTTCTCAAAGTCTGGCGGCTCACAGGGCATTGGCTTTGCCATCCCGTCGGTGTTAGCAAACCAGATCATGGAAGAAATTGTTCGCTACGGCAGCGTCACACGAGGCTGGCTTGGCATTGAAACCCAAAACATGACACCCGATTTAGCACAATCATTAGGCTTGGATGAAGTCATGGGACTGCTTATTGCAGGTGTTTATCGCCAGGGGCCCGCAGATAAAGCGGGCATCAAACCCGGTGACATTCTGCTGGAGGTTGGCGGTGACAAAGTAATTAATGATTTGCAGGCAATGGGTAAAATCACACAAACCAAACCCGGCGAAAGCATTAAAATCACCGTGTTACGCAACGGCAGCGAAAAAACCATTAGTGCAATGGTCGGCAAGCGTGAGCCTCAGCAGCGCTAATAAAAACCGGGCGTAACGCCGGTCAATTACACGTTTGCTTGATTAAATACGGCCCTAAAGTACGGCGCGTAATTCTCTCAAAAAAGCTTCATTTTCAGCAGCTGAACCCACCGTTACACGCAGACAATCCTTCAACAGAGGGTGTGCACCGTCGAGGCAACGAATCAGAATACGATGCTCTCGCAGGCCTTCAAAAACAGCTTTTGCTTGATCTTTCTGGGTGCGGAACAAAATAAAGTTCGCCTCACTCTGCCAAACGGTTAGCATCTCGATAGCACTTAATTCTTTATACAAATTAGCGCGCTCTTCCCGAATCAACACGGTTTGCTGACGTAGCACGTCATAGTGTTTTAGCGCAAACTCCGCACTCGCCTGAGTCAACACACCAATATTGTAAGGTAAGCGAATTTTTTCTAGCTCAGCAATCCAGCGAGGGTTGCCCACCAGCAACCCTAACCGCAGCCCAGCCAAACCGGCTTTGGACAAAGTGCGCATCACCAACACGTTGTCATATTCATCAGCTAGATTCAGATAATCCGCATCAGTAAAGGGGGTATAGGCCTCATCAATTACCACCAAACCCGGTGAAGCTTCAATAACCTGACGCAGGCTTTCTTCACCAAACAAGTTACCCGTCGGATTGTTAGGTTGCGCGAGGAAAACCAATGCAGGCTGTAATTGTTCAATCTGAGCCAGCAGCTCTGGCATATCCAGCTCAAAATCCGCTGTCAACGCCACCGCCTTGTAGCTTAATTCGGTAACTTGGCAAATCTGCCGATACATAGCAAAACCCGGCTCAACCGTCAGCAGCGTTTTCCCTGGCGCAGAAACGGCCAATGCCAACAACTGAATTAATTCATCAGAACCGTTACCGAGCACAATATCCTGATGGACAGGAATAGCCATCACATCACGCAACTGCTTTTTAACCTGATCAGCACCGGGATTAGGGTAACGATTTAGATGCACATTACGCAGCGTATCAACCCAGCTCTCAACAATACTTGCATCCCAGTCATAGGGGTTTTCCATAGCGTCCAGCTTGATCATGCCCTGCGCATCAGCAACATGATAAGCCTGCATACTGCGAATTTCGGGTTTAATCCACTGTTCAATCAGTTGACCCAGCGAGTCATTGGCGTTGGCAGTCATAATAGGCGCTTCTTTGGGAATAAGGGACTTGAAAAATGAGGAACACTGGCGAGGCAGTCTGCTCGCCAGTGTTAAATAATCAGGGTTTTATACGGTATTCAGCTGAACGGGCATGTGCCTGCAGGCCTTCACCATGCGCCAGTACAGAGGCAATTTTGCCCAGTTCTGATGCACCATCCGCTGAACACATGATTAACGAAGAACGCTTCTGGAAATCATAAACACCCAGCGGCGATGAAAAACGCGCTGTGCCCGACGTTGGCAATACGTGGTTAGGGCCAGCACAGTAATCACCCAAAGCTTCAGCGGTATATCGCCCCATGAAAATCGCACCAGCATGACGAATTTCAGGTAACAGAGCTTGCGGATTTTCAATCGACAGTTCCAAGTGTTCTGGCGCTATGTGATTGGAAATTTGCGCGGCCTCGGATAATGAACCTACCTGAATCAACACACCACGATTTTGCAACGAAGTGCCAATAATTTCGGCACGCGGCATTGTTGGCAACAGGCGATCAATACTTTCACAAACACGATCCAAAAATTCAGCATCGGTAGAAACGAGTATAGACTGCGCATTCTCATCATGTTCGGCCTGCGAAAACAGGTCCATAGCGATCCAGTCAGGGTCTGTTTTTCCGTCACAAATGACCAGAATTTCTGACGGGCCGGCAATCATATCAATGCCAACTACGCCGTAGACATTTTTCTTGGCTGTGGCGACATAGATATTACCCGGGCCAACAATGATATCCACCTTGGGCACCATCTCAGTTCCATAGGCCAAGGCTGCAACAGCTTGCGCGCCACCAACCGTAAAGACCATATCAACACCTGCAATCGCCGCAGCAGCAAGTACCAGGTCGTTTACTTCGTCATCAGGTGTCGGCACCACCATAATCACTTCTTCAACGCCAGCCACCTTGGCAGGCAGCACATTCATCAGCACGGTAGAAGGATAAGCAGCTTTGCCGCCCGGCACATACACGCCGACACGCTGCATAGGGGTGATTTTCTGCCCCAGTACCGTGCCATCAGCTTCCTCATACTGCCAGGAATCCTGAGTCTGGCGCTGATGGTAACGGGTAATTCGTTCCGCCGCACTTTCCAACGCTTGTAGTTGCTCAGCAGGAATACGCGCCAGCGCCTCTTGCAACCGCGCAGAATCGAGCTTCAAGCCCGCAGCATTATCGATGGTCACCCGATCAAAACGCTGGGTGTATTCAAGCAATGCTTCATCGCCTCGCGTTTTTACCGCATGCAACACTTCATCAACAATGTCATTAACTTGCTTATCGGAAACTTCATCCCAAGCCAGTAATTTATCCAATTGCGGATAAAAATCCGCCTGTTGCGTGTTCAATCGAGTAATTGCAGAGCTTTTCATAACAGGATTCTAATATCGGAGGTTTTAAATTATTTGCTGTTGCGCTGCTCAACAGCAGCAGCCAAACGCTCAATCAGTGGCTGAATAGTAGCGTGTTTCATTTTCATGGCCGCTTTGGCAACCACTAGGCGCGAACTAATCGGCGCAATCATTTCCTTGGGCTCAAGACCATTAGCCTTCAGGGTATTGCCGGTATCAACAATATCGACAATGCGGTCGGCCAAATTCATAATCGGTGCCAGCTCCATGCCACCATAGAGCTTGATAATATCCACCTGCACGCCACGCTCAGCATAATAACGCTTAGCAATGTTCACAAATTTGGTGGCCACTTTTAAACGCCCTTTCGGCTCTGGCACACCCACCAAGCCCGCCGTCATCAATCGACAGGTGGCAATCTGCAAATCTAGCGGCTCATAAAGGTCTTCGTCGCCGTATTCCATCAGCACATCTTTGCCAGAAATGCCCATATCCGCCGCACCATGCGACACATAGGTTGGCACATCGGTGGCGCGAATAACCACCACCTGAACATTGTCATGGTTGGTCGGAAAAATCAGCTTACGACTGGTGCGCACATCTTCCAACGGTTCAATACCGGCGGCTTTCAGCAGTGGCAAGGTATCATCAAGGATGCGACCCTTGGAAAGCGCAATTGTTAACTTGTGATTCATCATCGTCAGTAAATTCTGTTACTTACCCAATACTGTTAAGCAGGTACGCGGCGGATTTTCGCACCGAGCAGTTGCAGCTTTTCTTCAATACATTCGTAGCCACGGTCAATGTGGTAAATACGCTCGATTGTGGTACTACCTTCAGCAACCAAACCCGCAATCACCAAGCTTGCAGAAGCCCGCAGATCAGTTGCCATCACAGGCGCGCCTTTCAAATCATCGACACCCGTCACAATCGCTGTATTACCTTCCAACGTAGCCTTGGCCCCCATACGCATCATTTCATGCACATGCATAAAGCGGTTTTCAAAAACCGTTTCCGTCACAGTACTGGTACCTTCGGCGATGGCATTCATGGCGAAAAACTGCGCTTGCATATCCGTCGGGAACGCCGGATAAGGCGCGGTATGGACGCTGACCGCTTTAGGCCGCTTACCTTTCATATCAAGCTCAATCCAGTCTTCACCCGTCGTTATTTCAGCGCCGGTTTCACGCAGCTTAACTAACACAGCTTCCAGTACTTCAGGACAGGTATCCTTAACCCGTACTCGTCCACCCGTTGCTGCAGCGGCAACCAGGTAGGTACCTGTTTCAATGCGGTCAGGTAGCACGCGATAATAACCACCATGTAACTTCTTCACACCTTGCACTGTAATCGTATCAGTACCATGGCCTTTGATATCGGCTCCCATAGTGATCAGGCATTCTGCCAGATCCACCACTTCCGGCTCACGTGCGGCGTTTTCAAGCACCGTTTCGCCATCAGCCAACGTCGCGGCCATCAGGATATTCTCCGTGCCCGTCACTGACACGGTATCAAAGAACACACGTGCGCCCTTCAAACGACCGTCAGTTTTAGCCTTGATATAACCATCTTCGACAACGATATTCGCACCCATGGCCTCTAAACCACGAATGTGCAGATCAACTGGACGACTACCAATGGCACAACCACCGGGCAGCGAAACATTCGCTTCACCAAAATGCGATAACATCGGCCCCAATACCAAGATGGAGGCGCGCATTGTTTTCACCAGATCGTAAGGGGCGTTGTAACTTTTGATCGAGCCGCCATTGATTTCCACATTGAGTTTTTCATCAATGCTAGCTTCTACACCCATAACACCCAGCAATTCAATCATGGTGGTAATATCGTGCAGGTGCGGCAGGTTACCAACTGTTAATGCTTCGTCAGTTAACAAACTGGCAGCAAGAATGGGTAACGCAGAGTTCTTGGCACCAGAAATACGGATTTCTCCGTTCAGTCTGACACCACCTTCAATAATGAGTTTATCCATTGAGGACCTTTAACACGTGCTCTTTACTGCTCAGCCCACTGTGCTGGCGTAAAGGTTTTAATAGTGACGGCGTGTATTGTGCCATCGGCGATTTTATCGTTCAGCGCAGCATACACACGCTGCTGCTTTTTAACGGCATTCAGCCCCTCAAAAAGCGCACCAACTGCGGTAATTTGAAAACTGCTACCACCACCTTCAACTTGAATTTCACACCCTTCGAGGTGTGCTTCAAGCAATGCTTTTACTTCATCGGTTTCCATCTATCTACCCGTTCAAAATACTGACTTGAAAAGCTTGATAAGGTATCAAATTACGGGGTTTTTAGCGACTTAATTATTAGCCATAAAGAAAAGATCGAGCCAGACGACAGGTTTTAGATAAAAACCGCTGCACCATCGAGCAACATCTCTTATTTGAGAGGGAGTATCTCATCAACACCGCTGACCTTGGCAACCCCCAGCAGGTCATCAGGCAAGTTAGTAAAAACCAGTGTCTTTTGTAAATTAACGGCGTGCCTCAACCAACTGAACAGCAGGGTAAGCGCGGCACTACCCGTTCGCGTTACGTCGGAAAAATCAATCTCACATTCATTAGCCGCTTTGCTAATCAATCGCTCTCCCTGCTGGCACATATCCAACGCATTATCAAAATCGATAATGCCAGCAACTTGCAGCTTCTGCTCAGATAGACGTGTCACACAAGAACGAGCCATGACGCGCCCTTACTCGCCATTCTCAAGATCAGAGCTCCAGCCACTGACAACAAGATCAATATCATTCCCATGGACTTTCATCAGGCGGGCGAACTGATTGCGGTATGTCAGACCAATATTCACACCATTCACGACCACGTTTTCCATCTTCCACTCATCCTGCTTATTTAAATACATGGAGTAGGAAATAGGGAATTTCTGACCGCCAGCACTGAAAAACTCAATATCAACCCGCTGACGCTTTAGGTCCACCTTCTTGTTTTCAGAAGGCGGAAGAATGATGATTTTCTCATTGTCATATTCCAACAGAGCCTTGGCGTAAACCTTTAACAAACTGCGTTTAAAAACAGCTTCAAACACATCTTGCTGTTCCGGCTCGGCCTTTTTGTAATGCTTGGCCATAACGCGACGTGCAATACGCTTAAAATCGATCACCGACGATAGCATACCGTCCACATCAGCAAAAAATTGCTCATTATTTTCAAGGTATTGCTGGCGCTTACCTGTGATTTGCTCGATCAGGTTATCAGTTGCTTCCTGCACCACATCATAGGCCGCCTGATTAGGAAATGCGTCAGACGACGACTGAGCCTGAGCCAGGCCTACCAGACACATTAAAAACACACCAAACAATGTTTTGACCATACTTCCCATCGTTATTTCTCTACCTTCAAAATTCTTATTTACTGACCGGTAAAAAGCCTACTCGTTCACCTTGTTAAACAGGAACTGACCAATCAATTCCTCCAACACCAGCGCGGACTGCGTATCAACAATCATGTCACCATCAACCAGATACTCATCATCAGCACCGGAGATCAAACCGATATACTTCTCACCCAATAGTCCTGCCGTTAAAATAGCGGCGGTTGTATCCGTCGTAAACTGATTATATTCAGCTTCGACTTCCATCTCGACAATACCGGCAAAGTCATCCTTATCCAGAGTAATACCAACCACTCGCCCCACCGCCACACCAGCGACAGTTACTTTGGAACGAGCCGTCAAGCCACCAATATTTTCAAAGGACGCATAAATCGTATAACTTTGCTTAGCGCTGGAAAATGTCAAACCACTGACATTGAGCGCCAGCACAATCAGCGAAGCCAGCCCAGCCAACATAAAAAAACCGACTGCCACTTCCAATGTTTTGCTGTGCATCTTAAAAATCTCCGAACATAACAGCGGTCAGAATAAAATCCAGACCCAGTACAGCTAAAGAAGAATAGACCACGGTTTTAGTTGTTGCACGACCAATACCTTCCGAGGTTGGCTTTAAATCATGCCCCTGAAACACCGCGATCCAAGTTACTACGAAAGCAAAAGCGACACTTTTCACCATGCCGTTCACCACATCAATTCTAAAGTCAGTGGCCGCCTGCATGTTGGCCCAGAAAGAACCGTCATAGACACCTAGCCAATCTACTGCCACCAAAGAGCCGCCCCAGATACCCACCACATTAAAGATCAAGGTCAACAAAGGTAGCGCAATAAAGCCTGCAAGCAAACGAGGCGCCATTACATAACGTAACGGGTCAACCCCCAGCATCTCCAAACTAGTAATTTGCTCAGTTGCCTTCATCAGACCAATTTCAGCCGTCAAAGACGAGCCTGCCCGCCCCGCAAACAGCAGCGCGGTCACCACTGGCCCCAACTCTCGCACCAGGCTCAGCGACACCATTTGCCCCACTGCCTGCTCAGAACCGTAATCCACCAGAATACTGTAACCCTGCAAGCTCATCACCATGCCAATAAACAGTCCTGACACGACAATAATAGGAAGCGATAGCACCCCCACAGCGTACAATTGCTTTAGCAGCAGCGGCATACCTTTGCGCAGATTCGGCACGCCACACAGGGAATGAGCAATAAAAACACCTGAGCGACCACACACAGATAACCACTCAAGGCCCGATTTACCCATGATTCGCAATCGGGTAATCACAGCGCACCTCCCCCAAGCAAATCATCAAAGTAATCATGTGCCGGATAATGAAATGGCACAGGACCATCAGGCTCACCCTTCATAAACTGCGCCACCATGGATGATTCAGAATTCATTAATTGATCCGGTGCTCCAACACCAATCACTTTGCCCTGCGATAGTACAAATAATTTATCAGCGATACTGGCGGTTTCATGGATATCGTGCGACACAACAATGCTGGTCAACCCTAACGCTGTATTCAACAACTTAATTAATTGCAGTAACACCCCCATGCCAATCGGGTCCTGACCAGCAAAGGGCTCATCGTAAATGACCATTTCAGGATCCAGCGCAATGGTGCGCGCCAGCGCAGCTCGCCGCGTCATGCCACCCGATAACTCACTGGGAAACATATCCCGGGCGCCCCGCAAGCCAACAGCCTCAAGCTTCATCAACACCAGGTCCCGAATCATGGTCTCAGTAAAATTGGTGTGTTCGCGCAGAGGGAAAGCGACATTCTCATAGACCGTACGATCGGTAAACAACGCGCCACTTTGAAACAACATGCCCATTTTACGTCGCACGCGGTAAAGATCATTGCGTTGCAATGTCGAAATATTTTCACCGTCCACCATAATGGTGCCGGCATCAGGCTTGATTTGCCCCGTAATCAGTCGCATCAGAGTCGTTTTACCCGTGCCACTAGGCCCCATGATGGCAGTAATCTGCCCACGGGGGATATCCATATCAATGCCATCAAAAATCACCCGGTCACCCTGCGAAAAGGATAACCCGCGAATTTCAATAATGTTGGCCGTGCTATCCTGCATTTCGATGTCTGCTTTTTTAGGGCTGCGCCCAATAAAGGGCCCAAGAATCAGATTTAATTCACACGCATCCTAAATTAACGTGCTTTAGCGCGCGCAAATATACCACTACAGTTACTATATATCACCCGCTACAATGTAATATTACCGCCTCATTCTAAACAAATACCCAGCAGCAAATAACAAATATTCAGTCGCAGGGGTTATTGCGTCTAGCGCTTGCAATAGCTGGCATTTAGCCCTTTAATAGCCAGCTGATTTCACTGCTCGGATACCTAATTTTGCTGGTTGCTTCCCTTACCATTTTGTTCAGTATAGCCCTGCTGGTCTGGAGTGCAGACAAATTCGTCAACGGCTCCGCCTCGCTGGCTCGCAATTTTGGCATGTCTCCATTGCTGATTGGTTTAACCGTCGTTTCGCTAGGCACTTCTGCACCGGAAATTCTGGTCTCACTAACCGCCGCCATGGTCGGCGTCAGCGGCATTGCCATTGGTAACGCAATCGGCTCCAATATCGCCAACATTGGCCTGGTGCTGGGTGTTACCGCATTAATCGCCCCGTTACCGGTAAGGTCCGCATTAACGCGCAAAGAACTGCCAATCCTAGCGCTGGTTACTCTTGGAGCGGGCATACTGTTATTCAACCTGAATCTCAGCCGTCTTGACGGCTTTCTGCTACTCGGTGGCTTGTGCATCACCCTCTACCTTTTCGCCACCTACCATCCTCAAAGTGATGACAGCAAATTGATAGAAGAAGAGGTGGAGGAATTACCCGAGCTGAAAACCGGCCTTGCCATCTTCTGGTTTACGGCGGGCTTAATTCTGCTGGTGGCAAGCTCAAAAGCACTGGTCTGGGCCGCCACCGACATAGCCCAACTACTCGGCGTCAGTGACCTGCTGATTGGCCTGACTATTATTGCCATCGGCACCAGCCTGCCAGAACTAGCCGCCTCCGTTGCCAGCGTACTCAAGGGGCACCACGACATTGCACTGGGCAACGTGATCGGTTCCAACATTTTCAATCTGCTAGCCGTTATGTCTCTGCCTGCCGTTATTGCCCCCTACTCCTTTTCCGAACAGGTGCTGTGGCGTGACTATGGTGTAATGAGCTTGTTTACAGTGATATTAATTCTATCCTGCTATGCTGGCATCAATCGCAAAAAAACCATTAACATCAGTCGTACACTCGGTGCGCTATTCTGTGCGGGCTATACGGGCTATCTGGTCACGCTCTACTTGCAAGCCTGAATAATGACATTCCGTCCACGCCGCACATTAATTACAAAACTCGCTATAATGAACGCCGTTTACCACCCTCGCGCATCCATTGAACTTTTGGTAGTTAGCAATGATAAAAACTAATTCCAAGGCACTTATCGCAACAGGTCAACGCACCATTAAACTGGAAGCGGCCTGCGTAGAGGCATTAACCACTCGCATCGACGAGCATTTTAGCGACGCCTGTAAAATCATGCTGGCCTGCGAAGGACGTATCGTTGTCACCGGCATGGGGAAATCCGGCCACATTGGCAACAAGATCGCTGCCACCTTAGCCAGCACCGGTAGCCCGGCCTTTTTTGTGCACCCCGGCGAAGCCAGCCATGGCGACCTGGGCATGATAACCAACAAAGACGTGGTATTAGCGCTCTCCAACTCCGGCACCACCGCTGAAATCCTCACCATTCTGCCGCTGATTAAACGCATGCACGCTCCGCTTATCAGCATGACCGGCGCACCAAACTCAACACTGGCACTAACCGCCGACGTGCACCTGGACGTGAGTGTCGCCGAAGAGGCCTGCCCCCACGGGCTGGCACCGACCTCCAGCACCACCGCAGCACTTGCCATGGGCGATGCACTGGCAATAGCCATGCTGGAAGCACGCGGCTTCAGCGCTGAAGACTTTGCCATATCCCACCCGGGCGGCGCATTAGGCCGACGCCTGCTATTAAAAGTCGAAGATATTATGCACGCTGGCGATAAAATCCCAATGGTCAGCGAAAACACCCTGCTCCGCCAAGCATTGCTAGTGGTCACCGAAAAGAAATTGGGCATGACCGCCGTCACCGATAACAACGGCAAGCTATTGGGCATTTTCACCGACGGCGACCTACGTCGTACCCTCGATCAAGGCATCGATATCCATCATGCTATTGTGAGCGACGTCATGACCCCAAAATGTAAAACCATCAGACCCGACGTCCTGGCTGCCGAAGCGTTAGCGATCATGGAAGAGGATAAAATTAATGCGTTGATTGTCACAGACGATCATAATCGCCCCATCGGCGCACTAAACATGCACGACTTATTACGCGCTGGCGTAATCTGATTCGCGCCTCTCAGACAACTTTCAGGCTCAGACTTCATGAACAAAGACCTTAAACAGGCGCTTGGCAAAGCCAAACAAATTAAATTACTGGTGCTCGATGTAGACGGCGTAATGACTGATGGCCGGCTTTACATCAGTGATGGCGGAGAAGTCCTGAAAGCATTCAACTGCCACGATGGCCATGGCATTAAAATGCTGCGCCGCAGCGGTGTCGAAGTTGCCATGATCAGCGGCCGCGAATCCGCAATGCTTGAACAGCGTGCGCAGGAACTTGGCATCGAGCATGTCTATCAAGGCTATGAAAATAAAGTTAACGCCCTCGACGAACTGCTCCAGGTTCTTAATGTCAGTTATCTGCAGACGGCGCATTTAGGTGACGATTTGCCTGACCTGCCGGTTATTCGCCGCGTTGGCTTGGGTATTGCCGTAGCAAATGCTTACCCGCTGGTCAAAGAGCATGCGCTTTGGTGCACTAACGCCAAAGGTGGTGAAGGCGCAGTGCGCGAAGTTTGCGATTTTATTATGGCCGCACAAAACACACTGGTTCCAGCCCTTGATCAGTACCTACACTAGCACTGCAGTCATTAACTAGGGCCTTGAGAGTTTAAATGTCTCGATTAACCTTTATCACGCTATTCAGCCTTATTGCGCTATTGCTTGCAAGTCTTGTGCACTGGCAGGATGAATTGCTTGAAGAACCCATCAGCCAACAACAGTCGGCCGATGAAACCGACTTTTTTATGGTGAACGCTACCACCACACAGTTCGGCTCCAGTGGTGAGGTTGATCATCGCCTGAAGGCCAATCAAATAACCCACTTCCCCAGTGGTGAGTTCACCGTAGCCGAAACACCAGAGATCACCCTCTTCCACCAGGATGGCACCGCCTGGTTCATTGACGCCAAACACGGTCGCATTAGTGAAAATAACAACATCATCAAACTCTGGGACAACGTTAAATTATTACGTGATACTCAGCCCAACCAGTTAACAATCAGCACTAGCGAATTAACCTTCAATGCCACCAAAAAAATCGCGCATACGCCACAGGATGTTGTCATCATTGATAATTCAACACGTATTGATGCCACTGGCATGAACGCCTATATCAACGAAAACCGAACCAACCTACTATCCAACGTACGAGTCACCCATGATCCGGCTAAAGTTAATTAAAGTTTATGCTCTATGCCTGGCACTACTGCCAGCCATGATTCCCGCCACAGCGACAGCCTTGCCTGACGACAGAAGCAAGCCTATCCATATCACTTCCGACACAGCGGAAGTGGATGACAAAACAGGCAGTTCTGTCTATCGCGGCAAAGTCAAAATGGTGCAAGGCTCAATCAATCTGGAAGGCGACCAAATTACTATCTTCAGCAACGCTAATGGCGTCACGCGACTGATTGCCATAGGTGGGCCGGCCCATTTCCAACAGCTCCCCGCTGTGGGAAAAAAATTGACTCACGCCTACGGCAACACCATCGAATATTTTGTCGTCGATGAAAAAATGAACCTCAAAAAACAAGCTCGCCTTGAGCAGGACACCAATGTTTTCACCGGCGAGCGAATTGACTATGACATGAAGCACCGACTGGTTAATGCCTACGGCGGCAGCGAGAACAACTCAACCACTCAAACACCCCGGGTGAACATGATCATTCAGCCTGCGACAACCAGCAGCAACGACAGCGACTCGTCAACCAATGAGTAACCTTCAAGCGTTACACCTCGCCAAAAGCTACAAGCACCGCCATGTTGTTGAAGACGTTTCCATCGCCATTGAACCCGGACAAATTGTCGGCCTCTTGGGTCCTAACGGAGCCGGTAAAACCACCTGTTTTTACATGATTATTGGCCTAATCCCTGCTGACAAGGGGAAAATCATGATCGATGGTCAGGATATCACCTCCCTTCCTATGCACGGCCGCGCTCGTAAAGGCATTGGTTATTTGCCTCAAGAGTCATCGATTTTCCGCAAACTCAGTGTCAGCGATAACATTCTCGCCATTCTTGAAACACGTAAAGACCTGAGCCGCAGCCAACGCATGGAGAAACTTGAAGATCTGTTACAGGAATTCCATATTACTCATATTCGTGACAGCCAGGGCATGGCGTTATCGGGGGGTGAACGGCGACGTGTAGAAATTGCTCGCGCACTGGCGATGGAGCCGGCCTATATCCTCCTAGATGAACCGTTTGCCGGCGTTGACCCCATTTCAGTCGCCGACATCAAGCAAATCATCACCCACCTCAAGGAGCGCAACATAGGCGTGCTGATCACCGATCACAATGTACGCGAGACACTCGATATCTGTGAAAAAGCGTATATTGTCAGTGAGGGCCATATTATCGCCGAAGGCGATGCCGAAACCGTACTGGCCAATCAGCGCGTACGAGACGTTTATTTAGGCGAACAATTCCGCCTCTAGGCTCGCTATAGTTTATTTTTTAATAATCGGCACAAATTCTGCATACGCTCAGCAAAATTTGCACTACTCTTATAGGTATAGATTACAGGCATCACTGTATTTCCCTGTCACCCTAAACCGAAAACTCCAGTTGCCCTATGAAGCCATCGCTACAGCTTAAAATTGGCCAGCACCTCACCATGACCCCCCAGTTGCAGCACGCCATTCGCCTGCTGCAACTGTCAACGCTGGATCTTCAACAAGAAATCCAGGAAACCGTCGAATCCAATCCGATGCTTGATATTGATGAGGATAATCAAGACAACACATCCGAACAATCCGATAACGACACCGCCAGCGACCCAACGACGAGCGCTAGTGACACATCAAATAAGCAAGATGAAGCAACAAGTGAAGACTGGGATCAACAAATCCCCGAAGACTTACCGGTAGATAGTAACTGGGATGATGTCTATCAAAGTCTGCCCGCAGCCACACCCGCACCTAGCGGTGATTTACCAGACTTTGAGTCACACACATCCAGCATTGAATCCATCCATGACCACCTGCTCTGGCAACTTAATTTAACCCCCATGTCAGACACCGACCGCATTATTGCAATCACGTTAATTGATAGTGTTGACGACGATGGCTACCTCAAAGGTGAGCTGGATCAAATCCTCGAACATCTAAACCTGGCGCTGCAACAGGACGATGATTCAAAAGACAGCGTTATTGAGCTGGACGAAGTTGAAGCCGTATTAAGGCGGTTGCAACACTTTGATCCCATCGGCGTCTGCGCACGTAATTTAAGCGAGTGCCTGCTTCGCCAACTGGAACAGCTGCCCGTTGACACCCCTTTGCTGGACAAAGCGAGAGAAATCGTTAACAACTTTCTACCTCAGTTAGGTAGCCGAGATTTCAACCTCATCATGCGGCGCACACGCCTCAAAGAAGCTGACCTGCAACGCATCATTGAACTTATCCAAACCCTCAATCCCCGCCCTGGCGAAGCCCTCACCCAAAGCGAATCAGAATATGTTATTCCTGATGTGGTGGTCAAAAAGGTGAATAATCGCTGGCGAGTTGAGCTAAACAGCGATGTTTTGCCCAAAGTAAACATTAATGCCACCTATGCGGCGATGGTTAAACGTGCTGATAACAGCAGCGATAATACCTTTATGCGCAATCAGTTACAGGAGGCGCGCACCTTCCTGAAGAGCCTGCAAAGTCGCCACGAAACACTACTCAAAGTAGCGACCCGCATTGTCGAAATCCAACAAGGCTTCCTCGATTACGGCGATGAAGCCATGAAACCTTTAGTCCTTCATGACATCGCCGAAGCTGTCGGCATGCATGAATCGACCATTTCCAGGGTCACCACTCAAAAGTACATGCACACGCCGCGCGGCATTTTTGAATTAAAGTATTTTTTTTCCAGCCAAGTCGACACCAACAGCGGCGCCGGCTGTTCTTCAACGGCAATTCGTGCGATTATTAAAAAGCTTATTGCAGCCGAAAAAACAGTCAAACCCTTGAGCGACAGCAAGATTGCTAACATTCTTGCCGAACAGGGTATTAAAGTAGCGCGCCGTACCATTGCTAAATACCGGGAGTCCTTATCCATACCTCCCTCCAATGAGCGCAAACGCCTAGTTTAAACCCATGACATCCGGTACGTGCACAGACACTAACGTTCAGTCGCGCGCCCTGTCGTGCCAACAACGCCGGAAATAGCTTAGGCACCCACACCGAACCGGTATTGCGAGCAACGTCAAATAGCATATAACCCGAAAAAAGGAGCGATCTTATGCAAGCCACCATCAGCGGCCACCACGTAGAAATAACCGACGCCCTGCGGGAAGTCATCAACAATAAACTTGAAAAGCTGGAGCGTCATTTCGACCAGATATCCAGTATTAACGTCATTCTCAATGTCGAAAAACAGCGTCAAATGGCCGAAGCCACCATTCATATCGCCGGTGCAGACCTAGTTGCCAATGCAACCCATGACGACATGTATACAGCTATCGACCAGCTAACTGACAAACTGGATCGCCAACTGATCAAACATAAAGAAAAATCCCTTGCTCGACAGCAAGGCCATTAACCTAATCCTCCATTATAAAAATACTATTGATCATGAATATTGAACGCCTATTGTCTCCTGACTGCGCCCTTGCTGGCGTACCAGGCGACAGTAAAAAACGCATACTAGAACTCGTTGCCAGCACCCTGTCACGGGTTCATCCGATACTTGATGAAGAAGAAACCTTTGACCGTTTAATTGAGCGTGAACGCTTAGGTAGCACGGGAGTTGGTGAAGGCGTTGCCATCCCCCACTGCCGCCTGCCCAACTGTTGCGACACCGTTGGCGTATTGCTACAGTTGGACAAAGCCATTAACTTTGATGCGATTGACAACCAGCCTGTTGATCTAATCTTCGCGCTGGTTGTCCCAGAAGAGGCTGCCGAAGCGCACCTTGAAGCGCTACAAGCCGTTGCCGAAAACTTCAGCAAGCCCGATTTTAGAAACCGTCTACGCGCAGCAACTGACAACAAAACATTATTTGAAGCAGCTATCGCGACAAGCTAACCACAACTCCATCAGGCAACCAGCTAAATCATGAAACTCGTTATTATCAGCGGCCGCAGCGGCTCAGGAAAAAGTACGGCTCTCCACCTGCTTGAGGACCTGGGTTACTACTGCATCGACAACATGCCCAGCGGCCTGCTGCCTGCATTGATCGACGAGATGCAACGTGAAGGCGTACAACGCGATTCGGTAGCGATCAGCATTGATGCGCGTAACGTACCGGTTAACCTAGAATGTTTTCCGGAAACCATCGCCGCAATCAAGAGCACCGGTATCGACTACACCATTGCCTATCTTGACGCCGACGACCAGACGATTTTGACCCGTTTCAGCGCCACCCGCCGCAAACACCCGCTGAGCAACGCTGAAGTTTCTCTGGAAGAGGCTATCTGGAAAGAAAGCCTTTTATTGGCGCCCATTGCAACACGGGCAGACCTGAAAATTGACACAAGCAACCTGTCCCTTCATCAGTTGCGCGACCTTATTAAAAAGCAACTTGCCGAACAAACCGACACCACCTTAGCGTTACTTTTTGAATCCTTTGGTTTCAAACGCGGCATACCCAGTGATGCGGACATGCTATTTGATGTTCGCTGCCTGCCAAACCCCTATTGGGATCCAGCGCTGCGAAAATACAATGGCCGCGATCATCAAATCATTGAGTTTCTTGAAGCGCAGCCCATTGTTGAAGAAATGTTTGCCGACCTGTGCAACTATCTGGAAAAATGGTTACCACAGTTCGAGGCCAATAACCGCAGCTACATGACTGTCGCTATCGGCTGTACCGGAGGACATCATCGTTCGGTTTACCTAAGCGAGCGCTTGGCCAAGAAATTTGCTGAAAAAATCACCAACGTTCAGATTCGCCATCGCGACCTGAACGAATAACGCTGACTGAAAAGACTTCAATATGATCAAAAGCGAGATCACCATCATTAACAAACTGGGCCTGCACGCCCGCGCGGCTGCCAAACTGGTAAATACCGCCTCGGCATTTGCAAGCCAAATACAGCTCGGCAATGGACAACGTTTGGTGGATGCTAAAAGTATCATGTCCGTCATGATGCTGGCCGCCAGTAAAGGGACCACGCTTGAAATTGAAATTGACGGTCGTGATGAAGACCTGGCTCTGAGCGCAATCGAAGAAATCATTAACGACAAGTTTGGTGAAGGGGAATAACCCGCAATTTAAGCCTCCATCACTGCAAAGCACTCGTTTATAATCGCCATAGAGTTTGCCGCCCCAATTCAGACCTATACAATTATTAGTTCACTAACACTTCAGGAATCAGACCGCGCATATGTCTCAGGTTGACAATAACAGTACTGAAACACAACTGGATAACCTTAGTCAGGCTCTGGAAGATGGCTCCTATGAGGTTGCCCGCGACATTCTAAATGATCAACTTCCGGCGGTAGAAGTAGCGCATCTTCTGGAATCATCCCCTCCCAAGGAACGTAGCGTTCTTTGGGATATGGTTGATACTGATCAGGGTGAGATTCTCCAGCATTTAAGCGAAGATATCAGCAGCGACATCCTCAGCAAAATGGCACCGCATGAATTTGTCGATGCCACCTCCAGTCTTGATACCGATGACACCGCTGACCTTCTGCAACAAATGCCTGACGATGTGGTTCAGGAAGTACTGCGCTCCTTAGACGACCAGAATCGTAAATTGCTTGAAGCAGTACTGTCTTATCCTGAAGACACCGCTGGCGGCCTGATGAACCCTGACACCATTACTGTCAGGCCAGACATCACACTGGACGTCGTTTTAAGATACCTACGCATGCACCCGGAAATCCCTGAAATGACTGATAATTTCCCAGTCATTGACCGCTCCGGAAAAGTACTAGGTCTGTTACCGGTAACCAAAATTCTAACCAGCGATCCAAATTTGATGGTTACCGACATCATGAAAACAGATTTCTTTAGCATCAATGTCAACGCGCCTGATGTTGACGTAGCGCACCTCTTTGAGCGCCACAATCTGGTTTCTACGCCGGTGATTAATGATGCCGGCGTACTACTCGGCCGAATCACCATTGATGACGTGGTTGACGTCATCATCGAAGACGCTGAGCACAGTTTCATGGGGCGTGCCGGTCTGGACGAAGATGAAGATACCTTCGCCCCAATACTTAAAGCAACGCGACGCCGCACGCTTTGGCTATTCATCAATCTGCTTACTGCCGTTACCGCCTCCTATGTCATTGGCTTGTTTGAAGGGACACTTGAAAAGGTCGTTGCACTGGCCATTCTGATGCCGATTGTCGCCAGCATGGGCGGTATTGCTGGCAGCCAGACCTTAACGCTAATTATTCGTGGTATTGCACTGGGGCACGTCTCTGACAAAAATTCCAACTGGCTGCTGCGGCGAGAACTGGTCGTGGGTTTATTAAACGGTTTGATTCTATCGCTGGTGGTCGCTGTCATTGCTGCCTGGTGGTTTAACGACCCGAAAATGGGCCTGGTTATCGCAATGGCTGTTATTATCAACCTGTTATTCGCTGCCTTAGCTGGTGTAACCCTGCCAATGATTTTACGCAAGGCTAACATTGACCCAGCCATTGCCGGTAGCGTCGTGCTCACCACAGTCACTGACGTTGTTGGCTACGTCGCTTTTCTTGGGCTTGCCACGCTGTTTTATGCCTAAACCCTTTCTATTTATTCGATGCCTCTAGTTATGATTGATTTTCCAGACGACCCCGAAGATTTTCCGGAAGAAAAAAGCAAAAGTCAGCTCAAACGGGAGATGGATGCACTGCAAGCCATCGGCTTTCAGCTGACGAAACTCAATAGCGATCAGCTTGATCAGGTACCCATGGGTGAAACACTGGCCGGCGCTATTCGCGAATACCAACGCTTGAAGGTAGGCGAAGCTACCCGTCGCCAAATGCAATACATTGGCCGAATCATGCGCAGTTACGACGATGATGATGCCGAAGCCATTCCTGCGATTACCCGCGCTATTAATAGTTTTGACGCTAGTCATGTCGAACACACCCAGCGCTTCCATCAGATAGAAAACTGGCGCGACAGGCTGTTAAAGGAAAAAAATGCGCTGACAGACTACCTCACGCAACACCCGGAAGCTGATGTACAACACCTGCGCCAGCTGATACGCAACGCTCAAAAGGAACAATCGCAGCAAAAAAACCTCGGTAGTACGCGTAAACTATTTCGCTACTTGCGCGAAATCGCCGAACTCCCTGAATAACGCACGATTATTTATCAAAAAGCCGGTGGTGCTGGGCCACTGGCATGCGCTGCCGCAACTCTGCCACACGCCGCAAATCAATATCTGCAATTAACACACCCGGATGATCAGTCAAACGCTCAACCACCTCGCCCCAGGCATCAATAATCATACTATGCCCATAGGAATAACGTTTCTCCGAGTGTTGTCCGCATTGGTTGGGAGCCAACACATAACATTGCGTCTCGATCGCGCGCGCCCTAAGCAATACTTCCCAATGTGCCGCCCCCGTCGTCGCTGTAAAGGCTGATGGCACACTGATCATTTCAGCGCCCTGCGTTCGTAGCTGATAAAACAGCTCAGCAAAACGCAGATCGTAACAGATCGCCAGCCCTAGCCGACCACAGGGTGTATCCAAAACCACCACCTGATCACCCGGCTCGACCGTATCTGATTCACGATAGGCGCCATACTCATCCGTCACATCAACATCAAACAAATGAATTTTGTCATAACGGGCAACCTCTTCTCCCAGCTCATTGAACACCAGACAGACAGCGCGAACCCGTTTATCCAACAGGCTGCCATCCGGTCGATTCGCGATTGGAATCGAGCCAGCTACCAACCAAACCTGATATTGGCGCGCCATTATCGCCAACCACTTTCGCAGTGTTTCTGGCTCGTTATTCAGGGCTTCGCGCAATCCCGCTGAATGAGAATCTTCAACGCCTAACAGGGCAAAGTTTTCCGGCAAAAAAAGTAGCTTTGCGCCCTGCTGAGCAGCCGACCTAATCAAGGCTTCCGCCTGCTCTAAATTTCTGCAGACATCCGCAGTGCTGCTCATTTGTATAACGGCAACGCCGGACTTCATCGCTTAGGACGCCTTCTTATTGTTTCAGGTCGGTCTTTTATCAGGTCGTTGGTATCAAAAAAATGGTTCAATTCAATATCCGGTTTTGACCAAGCCCCTGTCACCCGATAATTAATGCTGGTAAAACGATCAAGTACGCCATTAAAAGCCTTGTTGAAGAGGTACATAGGGATACCCACCTGCGGCAGTCCTGCTAATGTGGTCACCACTGAAATATTATCGTTAATCGGTAACACCACAATCACATCATGATCAAACTGTTCATTCAGCAAATCAGTTTTCCCTTCAATTTTAAACTTTGCCGAGGGTCCATCAATCACCAACGCATCTGTTAGCTGCATGCCACCCCGTTGAAAAAGAAAGGCGCCCTTCGCTTCATCAAAACTAAAACCTTTTTTAAACAGATCAGAAAAATCCAGACGTAACCGCCGTGTCAGGGTATTGAAATTCAACACCCCTAACAGCGGCAAAGATTGCAAATCAACAACTCGTCCCTCATCGACTTTCATGCTCAGTGGTCCCTGCATCCTCAACAACGAAAACTGACTGGGGGAGCCTGGCCAGCTCAATTCACCAGCAAAGCGTGCATTCTTACCTTCGACAGCAGGATTTATATTCCAGGCCTTCAACATAACGGCCACATTAGGTATTTTCACTTGCCCTTTAAAAGAACTGCTATGGGCTTGATTTTGGTACCGCCAGTTCATTTCACCCGCGCCCTGCAATCCTTTGAAATCAAAGTTCAACGCCTCAAGCCTGACTCCCTCAGCATGAGGGCGACTATTAAAGTCCCAACGACCATAAGATTGCTGCCCTAAAAACAACTGCTTAATGCGCAAGTCCATTTCCGGTAGCTGCTGAGGCACCAAGCCTGCCAGTGCATCCTTCTTTGTCTCAGTAGCTAGAGCGCTAGTTCCCGCAGAAGCAGGCTGCAAATATAAGTACTCAAAGTCCACGGCCAATGGCTTTTCCGACACTGGGTAATAATTTAGAACACCCCGAGCAAGGTTATTACTAAAATCAATTTGCCAATCGCCCGCCAACTGTTTGGCCTTGACGCTAACCTGATCATAATTCTCATCAAGAAAACGGAATCGTCCTACCTCTAACGTCACATCACGAATTTTTGATATCAATGAGGACTGAGCCTCAGCTTCAGCTGTCCCCCCATCGTCAGTCTCTGAAGGCTTCGCCTGCTCTACTAATTGACGCCACTGCCGAAAATCAAGCTCAGGTAAGGAGCCCTTAACCTGAATGCCAGCCCCAGATTTATATAGAGCGCCCCCCGGCCCAACTGTAATCACACCTTCCTGGTAGTTTTTATTGTCAAATCGCAGCTGGTAAGCGAATTTATCCGCATATTTCAGACTATGTATTTGCGATTCACCCAATGCCAAGTTAAAGCTGAACGGTGAAGCCTGTTCCGCTGTTTTAATAAACGGCGCAGGTAAACTGATCTCTACACCCGCTAAACTACTGTGAACCTGAAGTTCATTTTTTGAACCTCCGCCAAGGCGTAACTGCGCTTTGTAATCGGTCTCACCCTCAAGACGTGATAATACGACCGGCGGCACCCAAGGCGCTAAAGCGTCAACCTTTACCTTGCCCTGCATATCAAACTGCGTAGCCAAACCTGCTTTATTTTTGTGACTGCTAACAGATAAGGCCATAGGAAAACCAAACATCTTGGCCGCCACTTTACGGGCAGTCAGCCCCTTGCGACTACTGTATTTAAAGGTTCCACCGATGGCATCGGCCGAAACCGAAAGAGAAGGAATATCCAGACTGGCGTTACGTGTTGAAAAGTCGATTTCAACACTGCTTTTTTGTAAGTCTTTAAAGGGTAAATCCAATGCTAATGTGCCCTGCATTGCACCCTTAAATTGAAAGTCATGGGCCAACGAAAAGATATTTTTTTGCAACGGCGTATCGATTAACGTTTGCCAGGCATCCTTTAATGGCCCATTCAATTCGGACGTAGCGGACAACCGTGAACCATCATGAGCCACCACATATTTTGCATCAATATTATTCAGGACAAGATCATAAAAACGAGCCGAGTTGGCTTTAACCTCTACCTGTTTATCAACAATCGTCACCGCGACATCAGCCTGTGTTAAATGCGGCCAATCCGGGTGATAGGAAAAATCTACATTATTTGCGTCAACGGTCATAGCCAACGTGCGTGTAATCTGCGGAGCCTCTTGAATTAACGACTGATCCAACACAAAACGCGCATGCTTTACATCACCCGTCGAAAAAGCTTGCGCCAGCCATTCGCTGACGTTCGGATCAATAGCAGCATCTGGTACAAAGGTCATCGCATCGGGCAAGCGTGAATTTTCCAGACCAATTAACAATGACAATCGTGGTTCAAACTTTCCTTTGGCATAAACAAAACCAAACTGGCCCGTTACATCACCAAGCGCACCCCTAAGCTGTAAGTCTCGCCCGTCGACCCAAATGACATCTCCTTCACGCTGCCAACTAACAACCCCTAGCGCTTTTTTAAATAACCAGATATCACTGAATACTTTTGGAAACTGTAAGGCCAAATTTTCACTTGCAAAATCTACTTGCCCGCCCAGCGGATCAGCTTCCAGATAGCCATCTACCGCAACCAGCGCCGGCGCTCCTTTCCAGGCGGCAACGGCAACATTATTTAATGTTGCCTGTAGTTTAAACTCTAGCAAAGTTTTATCTGTATCAAGGGGATAATCAAAATGGACATTTTGCAACTGCCCGGACGGCCTCAATGCGGACAAGGCATCGCGCAGCTTAGCTGGCAACTCATTAAGCCCTAGCAGACTTTGCGTAAGTGGTTGCAATTGAATCTGATCGGCCAATATTCGGATTACCCGCTGCTGCTCTCTCTGCAATAAAGCCACTCTCCGTTGAGCCGGTTCGAATTGCTGCCCACCCCACTTAAAGGTGAAATCATCAAGCGTTAACGCCCACAACTCATCGTTTCGCTCTGTATTTTTCTGCCAAAAAAAATGACTGTGCAAAGACTCAAATACCGTTAACGCTTCCTGCTCACCAACCAGTTTTATTTCCGGTAAATCAACACGTCCACGCACATCCAGCAGCTGATCATCCCCCCACTCAAACCAAACCTCGCCACCGAGAATAAGGCTTTCAAGGCCGGCAAACTCTGCGGGTAAATTTTTCGCCAGGAACTGCCAGTCCACCAACTGAGTGGGAGGCATCGATAAATAACCGTTTAATTGGAAATCACTATCACCGGGACGTTGATAGATATTAGCGGCAAACGCTAACGTATCCTCCGCCCCCTTTTGTAACCGCAGCTTACCCTGACTGGAGCATACCCGTGCCCCACACTTTAAGCCCCATTCCGGAATCGTTAACGTCTTTGGTAGTGCAACCTGTGGCCGCAGCGTAATAGTCAGCTGTTGTAGCAATAACTGCTCTTGTAATAGCAGCCAGCTCAATGGATTGGATTTTGTCTTGCTCGGTTCCATGCCCATCAGATGCCATTGTCTCGCATCGTTCTGAGTTAGCTCAACATTAACACCGTCCAATATCAATGATGAAAAAATAGGCTTTTTGGATAGCAAACTGGCAATAACGTCCAGCCTCATTTCAATTGCTTGAATAGCTAAAGCTGGAGCCGCTTGCTGGGCTCCCTCTGAGGGAGATGTTACTGTGATTTTTTCTAATTTAACGGTGGGTTGAAATCCTTGCCAACCACCCTGCAGACTTTGTGCTTTAACCTGCATACCCAGACGTTCGGTCAAAGCCGCTTCAATCGGTGCTTGGTAGTTCACAAGGCGCGGCATGACAATGCGCCCAATACTGACATAGACTGCTACCAGCATCAGCCCTGTAATCAAAACGATCCACAGATACCTGACGATTCTAGCGCCCAAAGGAGATATCGGCATAACTAATCAATACACTCAATTTAATAATGATGCACCCGCTCAAACTGCAGCGAGCTGAACCGAATGCTAACGAAATACCACGTCGAACTCAGACTGCGAATACATAACCTCAGCCTGAACCTTGATATTTTTATTAATAAAAGCCTCAAGGTCAGCAATGCTGGAAGATTCCTCTTCCATCAATTTATCCGCCACCGCCGGCGATGCTACCACCAGGAAGCTATTGGAATTATAAGTGCGAGCCTGCCTCACAATCTCCCGGATGATTTCATAACACACCGTTTCAGGCGTTTTGACCGTACCAATACCCTGACATTCGGGGCACGTTTCACAAAGGATTTGGCGCAGGTTTTCACGGGTGCGCTTGCGAGTCATTTCCACCAAACCGAGATCAGACATACCAATAATATTGGTTTTTGCATGATCTTTTTCCAGCGCTTTTTCCAGCATGCGCATCACCTGCCGCTGGTGCTCCGCCTCAGCCATATCAATAAAATCAATAATAATGATACCACCAAGGTTTCGAAGACGTAGCTGACGCCCAATGGCATGCGCCGCTTCCAGATTGGTTTTAAATATCGTTTCTTCAAGATTACGATGCCCGACAAAACCGCCCGTATTCACATCAATGGTGGTCATGGCTTCGGTTTGATCAAACACCAGGTGGCCACCGGATTTTAATGCCACGCTACGATCCAGTGCCTTCTGAATTTCATCTTCAGTATTGTACAAATCAAATATCGGCCGTTCGCCCTGATACAGCTCAACACGATCTTTCAGTTCAGGTACGTAGGTAGAAACAAAGGACTGGATACGCTGATAACTTTCATGGGAGTCAACGCGAATTTTTTCTAAATCCGGACGAATCAAATCTCGCATGGTACGAAGATAAAGCGGTAGCTCCTCGTAAATGGAGGTCTGCATTGGTGCTGTTTTAATTTTACCCTGCACCACTTCCCACAACTTTTTCAAAAAACGGATATCTGCCTTAATTTCCTCTTTACCCACACCCTCAGCAACGGTGCGTACAATGAAACCGGTACTTCGCTCCATGCCCACTTCATCGGCACATTCCTGCACTAATGCTTTAAGACGTTCACGCTCAGTTTCGTCTTCAATACGCTGGGAAACACCGATATGTTGAGTACGAGGCATGTACACCAGATGACGCGACGGCAGAGACAGGTGAGTCGTCAATCGCGCGCCCTTAGTGCCAATCGGATCCTTGATCACCTGGGCAATAATTTGCTCACCTTCACGCAAAACACGTGTAATATCATCGGTATTTTTTTCACGTTGCTCCATACCATCGGCATTTAACACCACGATATCAGCAGTATGGATAAAGGCTGAACGTTCTAGCCCCATTTCGACAAAAGCCGCCTGCATACCGGGCAAAACCCGTACGACTTTGCCTTTGTAAATATTGCCTACCAGGCCGCGCTTGCTGGCGCGTTCAATGTACATTTCCTGCAACATGCCATTTTCCAGCACCCCAACTCGGGTTTCCATGGGTGACACATTGATCAAGATTTCCTCACTCAAACCGGCTTCCTTTTCTGCTAAATCTGTAGATCTGGCGCACTAATTCCTAACGGTTATCAGCAGCACAACAATAGTAACGACAGTAGCATACAGCCCGGCCTGAAGGTAGCCTGACAGGGTGTGGTTTTGAGGGAATATCGAGAGGAAAAAGAATAAGAGCTGCGGGCAGGCCCGCAGCTCTTCAAGGGGCAATGAACCGGTCAGGATTCATCGTAACAACAAACGTTGGAAGCAATCACTCCCTCTGCTTATTATTAGTTGGGGGGATTGACGTGGATTTCAACCCCAACCATTTTCTTTATTACATACCCAGATAAGCTTGGCGAACGTGATCGTTATCCATCAGCGTACTAGCTTCGCCTTCCAACGAAATAAAACCGGTTTCAAGCACATAGGCATGCTTGGCCAGCTCCAACGCCAATTCGGCATTCTGCTCAACAAGAATAACCGCGACACCTTGCTTGTTAATATCAACCAGGATTTTTGCAATTTCCTGAATGATAATCGGCGCCAAACCCAACGAAGGCTCATCCAGCATGAGTAATTTAGGCCGCGACATCAACGCACGGCCAATAGAAACCATTTGCTGCTCACCGCCACTCATACTACGAGCCATTTGGGTACGGCGCTCGAGCAAACGAGGGAAACGCTCAAAGATTTCTTCAAGATCTTTTTCGATCTCTTCCTTATCGTTACGAATGAAAGCACCTAAACGCAGATTCTCCTCAACCGTCAAATCCTTAAAAATACGACGGCCTTCCGGCACATGGGCAATGCCAAGCTTGAGAATCTTATCCGCAGACAACTTATCGATACGCTGCCCCTGGTACGTAATTTCACCTTTGCTGGGATGAACCAAACCCGAGATAACACGCAGAGTGGTACTTTTACCCGCGCCATTAGAACCAATCAGGGTAACAAAGCCCCCTTCAGGCACTTCGATATCAATCTTTTTTACGGCTTTGATGTTTTTATAACTAACTTCAACATCTTTCATTGTTAACATCATGTTAAGAACCCCCGCCAAGATACGCCTGAATCACTTTTTCATTATTACGTATTTCTTCAGGTGTGCCTTCGGCAAGCAAGCTACCAAAACACAACACAGTCAGATAACCACACAACCCCATTACCGCTTTCATATCATGCTCAACCAGCACGATAGTAATGCCTTTGTCCTGCAGCTTACGGGTCAGATCCATCATGTGGTTGGTCTCTTCCGGGTTCATACCCGCAAAAGGCTCATCCATTAACAGTACTTTGGGATCAGCATTGAGAGAAACGGCCATCGCAAGTGCACGCTGAGAACCCAGCGGTAACTCAGAAGCCAGTTGATCCTTTCGGTCCGCCAAGCCCATAAACTCAAGCACTTCCATGGTTTTCTCTGCTGCAATTTTTTGGCGCTGGCGATCAGAACCTAAAATCGCTGAGAACAAATTGGTCTTAGCTGTCATATGACAACCGACTAATGCGTTTTCAAAAACACTCATTTCGTCAAACAGAGTGGTTTCCTGAAAGGTTCGCACCAAACCCATACCCGACACTTTGCAGGGGTGAGTTCCGGCAATGTTTTGACCTTCATAAAGAATCTCGCCCTTAGTTGGCGTGTAAAAGCCTGCGATGTTTTTAAACATCGTACTTTTACCGGCACCGTTAGGGCCGATCAAACCACGGATTTCACCCTTTTCAACCGAAAAACTAACATCGTTCAAGGCTGTAAGGCCGCCAAACTGTTTTGTGACGTTTTTGACTTCTAATAAAGCCATCAGTCTCCTCCAAATAATCTAGTCATGGCCCCCGAGTCGATGTATTGACTCGGGGCACCAATAAAATTTTGTGTTATGCGTTATCGCCGTTCGCTTTCGAAAAGAATCTTTTCCCGATGCCTTCCAAACCTTCAGGCATAAACAGGATTGAAGCGATCAAAACAGCACCATAAACAGCAGGCTGTATAGCGGGGTCAACCAAACCTGAGGCACGAAGCCCTTGGTCGAATATAGTCAACACCACAACTCCGATGATTGGGCCAACAAAGCCGGCGTAACCACCTACAATCACCCAAATTAGCACGAACACCATCACACCAACACCAAACTGGTGAGGTGTAACCACGCCCAGATAATGGACTTTCAAAGCGCCAGCAATTCCCACGAAGAAGGAACCAACAATTAACGCAAGAGACCGATATTTCCAAGTATCAACACCCACCGACTCAGCTAATGGCGCCTTCCAATGCACCGCATTTAGCGTTAAACCGACTCGCGAGGTCTCAATACGATAGAGAATGAACAAACTGAAGGTAACAACAGCCAATGTCATATAGAAATAGGGAATCGGTTCGTAAAAGTCAATATCTCCCAGCACAGGTACAGGTATGTTATTAATACCACTGCTGCCACCAAATGGATCGATGAAATAAATCCATACCAGACGGATTGCTTCACCGGCCGCAAATGAGCCAATCAGGAAGTAAAACTGTGTCATCCGAAACAGGGGGAAACACAGTATTGCTGCAATACCTGCTGCTGTCAGACCAGCAAGTGGCATCGTCACCCAAAATGGGAACCCCGCCATTTTTGACAACATGGCACTGGTATAAGCACCCACACCCATCATAACGATATGGATCAACGACCATTCGCCCGTCAGGGTCACTAAGCGATAACTAACCACCACTAATACATTGACTGCCAGGAAGATCAACAAATCCTGGAAGTTATAGGCCATAAAATGCGGAACAATGACCAAACCGGTCAAAATCGCGATACAGATTACGAGATTTTTTATAGACATATTATTCACTCACCTTCACGCCCATAATACCGGTCGGCTTAATAATCAAAACAACAACCATGATCAGCAAACCACAAATGGTTGCGATGGTACCGTTGAAATAAGCCGTTACAAAGGTGTGGAAGGCCGCATAAATAAAGGCTGCCGCAACCGCACCAGACAAACTTCCGACGCCCCCCACAATTGTCACGATAAAAGCAGTGATAATCACGTTGTGCCCCATATGAGGCGTAATATTCTGTAGCGGAGCCATCAATCCACCCGCCAAACCAGCCATTGCAGCACCAACACCAATCGCAATCATAGAAATACGGTTAATGTTAATACCTTGCAGCGCCGACGCTTCACGGTCCAGTGCTACAGCCCGCAATGCCCATCCCAGTTTTGTGCGTGTCAGGAAGTACCAAAGCACACCCAAAGATGTAATTGCCACTGCCAAACTAAACAGACGCTGAGCAGGAATCCGCAGGTAATCGCCAATCACAATAATATCGTTATACGGTGGTGGCACCTGCTTAGCAGGACCAGTACCGCCAATTTCATGAGCGACAACTTGAAGAATAAACAATACGCCGATAGAACAAATCAAACCCGCCAAGGGATCTGACCGATTCGGTCGAAATAGGAATCGTTCCATCAACAGCCCTATCATCATGGCTATAATGATTGCGATAGGAATCGCCATTAAAAATGGCACATCATTTTGAGCGTGAAGTAACCATACAGTGTAAGCGCCGATCATCACCAGCTCACCATGAGCAAAGTTAACAACGCCCATAACACCAAAAATAAGCACAAGGCCCACAGCCCAAAGGGCAAAAAAGCCACCCTGAATAAGACTATTTACAATTGATTGGAGAAACAGCTCCACAACATCACCCGCTTTTTTCTGAAATTTTGATTAATTTATTAACAGCAATTCAGCCATTTTAGCCGCAGGTTCGCGAATCAAATACAGGGCTAACCGACGGGAAATTAATCAAAAGATTCTTATTATTGGAAAAAAAAGGGGCCCCCAACTACTGGCACCCCTTTTTAATTACAGCTAACGGTTTATACCGTACGCAAGCCAAGATCCTGCATTTTGCGCTTCAAGACTTCCACGTTCTTGTCAAGCCATGCGCCAACGTCACGGAATTCAACAATACGTGCGCGACCATTTTGCATGGTCACAACAGGCCATTGGCCGACGACGCAGTTATCCAGACCATATAGATCTTTACCCCACCAACGACCTTGGCCGAAAGCGTGAGGAGGCGTTGAGTTAGCCTTCTGGGCAGCCAAAACTGCCATAGGATCGGTAGAACCTGCCGCTTGTGCTGCAGCAATCCAGCTAACAAGGTTTGCAGGGTATTCCCATGCTACTGCAGACCACTGCCCAGGGTAGTCTTTCTGGAAGGTATCCCAGAAACCAGCAGGATCAGGGAACAGAATATCGTCACTTTGCAACGCAGGATCATCGAAATCAGGGAACTGGAAGATAATGCCTTCAACAAACTCTTTGCTCGTTTTAGCAATAACTTCATCATACAGATCCAACGTACAAGAAATAATCTTGCCTTCGTAACCTGCGTTATAGAGAGCTTCGACCAGCGGCGTGGTATACACATCCGTAGCCATACAGAAAACATCCGGCTTACTTGCTAACAGTCCTTGAACAATTGGCGCGAAATCAGTCACATCAAAACCATGGAAATTAGTATCCAATACTTTGATGCCCGCTACTTCGAAAGCAGCCTGATATACAGCAGCAGACTGCTGACCATACTCAATATCGTTGGTGGTAACAATTACCGCAGTTTTTGCATCCGGGTAGTTTTCAGCCAACCACTCAACACCGGTTGCGTTATACAGTGGGTGAGATTCACTTGGCGCGACCAAGTTCGGTGTATCAGGTGTAATATCAGAGGGAAGCAGTGTATTGATCAACATTTTGTTACGTTGTGCACGACCGATAATTGAACCAACAGTCGAGCCACCCAACATCATAATCATAGCGCAGTCGTCATGACGTAATGTGTTATAACCAACGATAGCTTTTTCTGTATCATAGCCATGATCGTAGCCAACAGGTTCAATCATGTAGGTCTCGCCACCGATTTCAACACCACCAGCCGCGTTAATATTATTCGCAACAATAGTACACCCATACAGACCGGGAAGACCCCATGGCGCATAATCACCTGTCATTGGAATGTTAAGACCGATTTTAACGGTTTTTTGTCCTGCCAGAAGCTGAGTTGAAAACCCCGTTCCTGCAACTGCTAAACCTGCCGCTGTACCACGTAATAAATTTCTTCGAGTAATGCCCATCTAACAATCTCCTTGGATGTTACAGATAAGATATGACGCTGTTATTGTTTGTTTTTGCGTCCTTATTAATACTTCGAAACACAGTTTATGTTAAAAAACAAAAACGTGCTGATCATACTCCGCCTACCACCAATGCAAATCAATTCCCAGATGGAAGTACCACCTTATAGGTAGATTTGGGCTATTTTTGGCAGTACCTCGACACGCGACAAGCTTATATAGAGTTTATCAAATAACTACATGACTCCTTTTTAGACTCGCCCGGCCGACGTCATAGAGATCAAACCCGATTGAAAAAAATCGCCGCAAAAGCACTACAATTTTCACTATAGGGTAAGCAAAGATTAGATATCAATCATGAATATGGCTGTTAAGAAATATTAACAGCGAATGAAAAATCGTTAACAAGGAGGCGTAATTTGACAGCTGACTCTAGCTATAAAATTGGAGGCTAGTCGTGGTGACCTTACCTAAAAAATGAGAGGGATGGGTAATTATTAAATCGGAGACTATAAACGCATACAGCCCACCAGATGGTGGGCTGTACACATTCTTAACTACTGATAATCCGGCAATGCGCCGGATTATCAACGCATCAAAGCTTACTCGAAGTGAGTAGCCAGCTCATCAGCGATCTCAAAGATATCACCAACGATGCCGTAACGGGCGATACTGAAAATAGACGCTTCAGGATCAGTATTCACACAGATGATATTTTCAACGTGCTTCATACCCGCCTGGTGCTGTACAGAACCAGAGATACCCAAAGCCAAGTAAAGCTTACAGTTGGCAACGATCTGACCAGACTGACCAACCTGACGTGACTTAGGCAACCAGCCGCTATCAGCGATAGGACGTGAACAACCCAGTGTTGCACCAACAGCCTCAGCCAGTTCTGCAAACTGCTCAACATTGTCTTCTTCAGCAATACCACGACCGATAGACAGCATGAATTCAGCTTGAGTGATATCAACATCACCTGTTGCTGGTGGCTCAACGAAGGATACGTGCTGGCTGTTAGCCGTAGCAGAAGCATCCAGAGAAGAAACCGCTGGGCTTGAAGAGCCTTCTTGAGGCTTCCAAGTACCACCACGAACTGTCAATACAACAGTGCTCTTACCTGGGAAATCGATTTCTGCATGTACTTTTTCTTTGTACATAGCACGAGTGGCAACCCATTCACCACCGTCTTGAGCAATGCCGAATACGTCAGTCGCAAAACCGTAGTTACCGGTTGCGCCCAGCGCAGGAGCAAAGCCCCAGCTGTCAACACTGTGAGGCATCAGTACCAAAGAAGGTGAACGCGCTTCGATCAATGCAGTAGCCGCCGCAGCCCATTCTTCAGGCTGGAAGTTAGTGTTGCTAACAGCAACAGTAACGATTTCATCAACGCCTTCAACGCTTACAGCACCTGTCAATGCTGCAGCTTCAGCACCGATCAGAGCAACAGCAACAGTTGAACCTGTAGAGGCTTTAAGTTCATTTGCAGCAGCAATCAATTCCAGAGAAACTGGACGCAACTCGCCACCACGGTGTTCTGCAATAACTAGAATTTCGCTCATGATTATGCTCCTGATAATTCTTTAAGGATTTCAGCCAGACGCGCAGCCTGCTCAGCAGGTGTACCTTCGATCAATTCTGCTTGACCTTTTTCTGGTACAAATACTTTACGTACGCGAGAAACACTACCCGCTTCGCCAACTTCATCATCAGACAGACCTAGGTCGCTGTGAGAAATTTCGTCCAGAGGCTTGCCAGCAGCTTGCTTAATACCACGTAGAGAAGCGTAGCGAGGCTCATTGATACCCAGTTGAATCGTCAGTACAGCAGGACAGTTAACCGTGATCTCTTCTTCCAAACCACCTTCCAGCTCACGACGCGCTGATGCTGTAGAAGCACCCGGCGTGTAGTCCAAAGAGCTAACAACCGCAGCGTGAGGCCAGCCCAGCTGTTTAGCAACAGAGATGCCCGTTTGTGCGTATGCGTTATCTGCAGCCTGTACACCCATGAAGACCATATCAGGTGCTTCTTGCTCAACAACTTTAGTCAGGATACGAGCGATAGCGACTTGGTCAGAACCTTCGATAGCGTCATCCCAAACACGAATCGCGCGATCAGCACCTTTACCCAGGCACTTACGCAGTTCGTCTTCAGCCTCATCAGGACCTACTGTTACAACAACGATTTCCCCTTCGTCACCGTTGTTCTCACGAATTTGCAGGGCCGTTTCCAGCGAGTAGTCGTCCCACTCATTGATTTCAAAATCACAAAAATCGTGATCAACGTCCTTGCCATCTTCGCGAATCTCGAAATCGTCGTCGAGATTAGCAACCTGCTTAATTGCTACGAGTATTTTCATACTTACTTTCTCCAATCAAAAAAAAACACCTAAGAAACGCCTGCCAAACCACAAACGGGTTCAACTAGTCACTCCCCTATTTCCTCCAAACACTTATGCCGCGGCCAGGCAGCGAACGGCTAGAGCTTTTCCTGCTGTATACCGCACTTGCGGCTCAGGGTCCTTCAACAAAAACCAAAGGTTTTCAGTCAAACAATTCGGATGCCCTGACAAAATCGCCCGATTTAACGGATAAGGGTCATCCTGTAATTTTATTAACGCGGCATCAGGCACATGGGGATTCACGATAACAGAGCGACGTACATCCCGATTTTCATGCTCGGAAATTGCCAGCAAAACTGTTTCATCGGTACCAGGATTACGCCCTACCGCCGATTTAACATCGATATCTTCATCGCCCTCAAGACCAACAAGAATATGTCGTGCCAAATTTTCACGTAAAGCCACACCAGCACGTACCCAGGAATCCTCATCCTGCGCTAATCGCTCCAGGATAAAATCCGGGCAACTAGGGTTACGCCCAACCGCACGACGCACTTCCATGACCTCATCCTGAGACAACTTCTGCATCACGGCATCACTGGCTGCAGGCTGTCTTGCCACCCAACGCCGCACCCAATGGTCCTCATCATCAGCCAAACCTTCAATGAACTGTGATGACAAATCTTCACGTTTCGCCTCGGTGCGACGCACGCGAATGGATGGATCGTCGGCATTGCCGAGATGATCGTCTTCAAGTCCCGCATTACCAATAGCTGCCGCACGAACTAACGCGTCTTCGTCCTTCATCAATAGCAACAAACAATCACTTGCCAGAGACTCATTACTCGCTAACTTACGACGCACCAATACATCTGGATGCTGCAAAGCCGCTTCACGCAAATCTGGTGGACAGGCCTTATGAGCAGCCACTTCACCCTGTACGAACTTATCTCCGTCGTTCCACAACTCAGTTAATAACGCATGGTCGGCATTGGGATTATTAACAATGCCTTTCTTTTCAGCCGTGCTGCTACACACCATCAACTCACGCAACAATGTCAATGGCACATTGCTATTAGTGCACAATGCACCACGAATAACCTCATTGTCTTGCCAGTCAATTTGCTGCAACACGTCACAAGGCGTATTACGATGAGCGGCTAAGTTTTTAATAACTGCTGGCGAAGCCTGTTTAAAAAGCTTTGCTAATAGCGGTGGCGTTAGCGCAGGATTTTTCGATAATCGCAGTCGCAACTGCTCATCATCCTCTTGGGCTAACAGCGCCAGTATTGTCTTTGGCGTATAAGGTGCGGCCGCAAATGTTAATTTCAACCGCTTAGTTGCAAAAATAATACCTTCGAGATCAGCCTGGAAGCCTTCATCAACAAAGGGGTGCAGAGCCAGGGCAACATAAGGGTCACCCTGCTTAACTGCAAATTCCGTAAGTGATGTCAGATCCAGGCCCGCAGCCATTTAGGCGTCACCACCTTTAGCAGCGCGATACGCTTCCATCTTGGCTTCAAAGCGTGCCCACTGACTATCAGAGACAGAAGCCTCTTCCACCGCTGGAGCAGCAGCCTCTGCTGCGGCTGCTTCTTTAGCCGCTGCTTCGGCTTCAGCTGCTTCTTTAGCCGCTTTTTCCTGAGCTGCCTTTTCTTTAGCTTCGGCTGCGGCGGCGTCTTTAGCAGCCTTTTCCTGTGCTGCTTTTTCCTTAGCTGCCGCTTCAGCCGCTGCCGCTTCTGCAGCGGCCTGCTCAACTTCACTGAAGTCCATACGCTCAGCAACCAGCTCAATCAGCTCTTTAACAACCATTTGCTTATCAGCACCGGTTGATTTAACCGCATCTTCCATCATGGTCATACACTTAGGACAGTTCACTACCAGTGTATCAACGCCTTCCAGCGTCATCGCTTCCTTAGCGCGGTTCTCAGATGGTTTTTCCAGCTCGATTGGGTCAGCGTGCCAGATACGACCACCACCAGCACCACAACAGAACGAGTTATCACGTGAACGAGTCATCTCGATCAGCTCAACACCCATTTTCTTCAGCGCTTCACGTGGCGCGTCATAACCTTTGTTATAACGACCCAAATGACATGGATCATGGTATGTAACAGTCGCGCCACCTTCTTTTGCCAGCTTGATGGAACCGTCGTCCAGCATACGCTGAATCATGGTACTGGCATGCTCAACTTGATATTCGCCACCAAACTCTGGGTACTCATTCTTCAAGGTATTGAAAGAGTGAGGGTCAGTCGTCACGATACGGTTGAATTCACAACCTTCCAATGTCGCGATATTGTTCTCTACCAAGTGTTGGTACAGACCTTCTTCACCAACACGACGCACGTCGTTACCGGCAGACATTTCTTTCTCGTGAAGGATCCCGAAGTCAACACCAGCGGCGTTGAGAATCTTAGCGAAGTCTTGAGAAACTTTCTGTGAACGCGGATCAAAAGACGCGTAATCACCCACGAACCACAGTACATCCACTGGCTCTTTAGCTGCATTCTTAACAGTAAAGTCAAGTTTTTTGGTCCAGTTAGGACGCTTACGCTTGTTGTCTCCGAAGGAGTTACCACTCTTATGCAGCGCCTGCAGTGCAGTTTGCAGCATAGGATCCATATCACCTTCTTCAATCAATGCACGACGCATTTCAACAATCATTGGCACGTGCTCGATACCTACTGGGCAAATTTCAACACAAGCCGCACAGGTACGACATGCCCACAGCGTCTCGCTGCGAACCTGGTTAACACCCGTACCCAGAGCGCGCAGATCATCATCCGCAGGCATGGTTTTACCTTCCAGCTTTTCTTCAGCTAATTCACGCAGCGTCAGAACGAAATCACGTGGTGACAGCGGATAACCTGTTGCGTTAGCTGGGCAGGCTTCATGACAACGACCACACTTGGTACACGCATCGAGGTGTAACAGGTTTTTGAAGTTGAAGTCAGATAACTTGCTGTAACCAATTTTTTCCTGGTCCATATCAACAGCAGGCAAACGCTGCATTGGCAGGTCTGAACGTACCGCCAAAGAACCCATAGCGGTGAAAACGTGCTTGATTTTAGTGCGAGGAATAACAGAGATGAACGTCAATGCAATCAGACCGTGGAACCACCACAGGTACATACGCATTGTCGATGCAGCGTCAGAGCTCATGCCAATCGCTTTAAATATCTCAGCGATACTGTTGCCAACAGGAGACCACCAGCGGTAATCATAAACGCTTGTGTCAGCTTGCAACCAAACCAGACGAATCGCTTCTAGGAAAAAACCGGTGATCGCAATAATGATTAGAGACCACAGGAACACCCAATCTTCACGCTTATACTTCATGCGATCAAAATCAGGCTCATCTGAATTACGGTCAGGGCGAGTGTAGTCCAGTTTAGGCAGCGCTAACCATTTACGACGATACATCATATACAGCAGGCCAGCGATCAAAGCAACACCAGCGATATCAACCGTCAGAGAGAACCACAAATAGAAAGAACCGTACCAGAACTTAACACCCAGAATTGGCGCAAGAATATCTTCTTGAAGTGTAATGATACCGGTTGCGATTACGCAGATTGCAAACCCGTAAAAAATTGCACGGTGCGCTGCACCGGCATTTGTATCGCGGCGCTTCAGTGTACGGTGGCTTAATACATCACCCACCATTCTCCAAGCTCTGGCGCCCATATCAGCCATTGTTGGAAATTCTTTGCCGCGCTTATACTTACGGATTTCTACATAACAGCCGTAACCAAAATAGGCCAGAGCTGAAAGCCCGATAATATAAAATGAAACTGTCATCCAAAGAGGAAACTCTTGGAACAGAATTCGGGTAACTTGCTCAGAATTATGTGCTGGATCGATCATAATCTATGATTCCCTAACAAAATGAGAAACTTCACATCCTTCAGGAATCCATCACCCCACTCAAGTGAATAGATACCGTCATCAAGACATCAGTCAAAACTTACATTTACTTATTATTGGTAATACTTTCGATACCATTCTTATATATCGAGCGCCTATTCCCTACGAGACACGACTCTCGCTTCCCCTAGCAAATACACATACCTTATAAAAACCGGCACCAGGAAATAAAGAAGGCCCAACATTCTACCGTTTATTTCTTTCGAAATAAACGAGGCGCGACATAATACCCTCCCGCAAAAGCAAGATAAAGCACTAATTAATCTGCCGCTCCACGAACAAACCTAAACGCTGAATACGTTGCAAAAAAAAGGGACGGCACAATCGCGCCGCCCCAAAGACAATACATTCAGTTACTTATACCAGAATTACTCCTGGTACTTAATGCTGTGATCTTCGCCAGGAATATAAGCTTGACCCCAAACATGAACCTCACGCTTGTATGGCTTAGGATACTGCGCCTTCTCTTCTTCAATCTCACGCGCAATACGATGACCGTCAAACGTTGCATCAGCAATCAACTTAGGCGCCCATGCATCACCAATCAGATAGATATCTTTGATGTCATTTGCAGCCCACTCATCTTTACGAGCTTTCAATTCATTGTACAAAGCAACGTTAGAAGAACGACCAGTTACCAGAACCAGTGTATCGAAATCGTGCCACTTGTGAGTGGTGTTTTCATTACGCGGCAACTTGCCTGGACCTTGGTAAGTACGAACAGAACCTTCACCGTACTGACTGTACAGTTCGATACGACCTTCCTGAACTTCAGAAGCCCACACACTATCGATAACTTCGATTTTTTGCTCGTGCATCATACGGTGCAGGTTTGGATGCTCAAGAGTGAACTCCATGTAACCACCAACAGTTACACCACTAGCAATTGTTACTTCATGCCCATCTAAAGCCAGCTTCTCAGCCAGACTTGGCGCCATGTAGTAAGGGTCAGCATTCAGGATCATCACCTTCTTGCCAATCGCTTTTTTACCTTCGAAGATTTGCTCAGGCGTCACAATGTAAGGCAGATCAGCATCAACACCAACAATAGGCTCTTTAGTCAGACCATTGAAGCCGTTTGTATTCCAGTGAGCGCCCGTTGCGATAATTACTTTCTCCGCACCGTACTCAAGAATATCGTCAGCCGTCATTTCTTTCTGGCTCAGAGCAAGCTGGCTTTGCTTGTTAGACTTAAGCTTCAACAGCTTTTCGATTTGGAACTCACGGTAATCACGGTGGTAACCCCACTCAGCCAGACCTGGCAGAGTAGCAACCTGGTTCACGTAACCACCAATCTTCTCGGCTTTATCAACCAAGTGAACAGTATAACCACGCTCTAGCAGAACACGTGTTGCCTCAGAACCCGCAGGACCCGCACCAACAACCAATACTGAATCATCAGAACCAGCTTTAGGGAAACGCTCTGGGTGCCATCCACGACGGTATTCTTCTCCCGCAGTCGCATTCTGAGTACAGATCATTGGAGGACCACCGATCTCCCAACGAGAAATACAAACGTTACAACCGATACAGGTACGGATATCTTCCGGACGACCTTGGTCGATCTTGTTTGGCAGATGTGGATCAGCAATAGAAGGACGCGCCGCACCGATAATATCCAGCTGGCCAGAACGAATAACTTCAGCCATTTTTTCTGGATCAGTGAAACGGCCAACACCCAATACTGGGTTTTTGGAAACAGCTGTAACAAAACGCTGCCAAGGAAGCTGGTGGCCCATTTTATAGAAACGAGAAGGACCCGCATCTTCGCCCCATTCAGCGATATCGCCAACGTTAACATCCCACAGATCCAGGTACGGATCAGCCAGCTCAACGAACTTCAGACCTTCTTCTTCAACTTCAACGCCGCCGGCACCGTACAGTGTATCAACAGCAAAACGAGTTGCAATCGCACACTCATCACCAACAGCTTTCTTCACTTTATCCAGTGTTTCAATCCAGAAGCGTGCACGGTTTTCGAAAGAACCACCGTAGCCATCTGTACGCTTGTTGTAGTAAGGAGACAAGAATTGCAATGGCAGATAAGAGTGCGAACCGTATACATAAATGATATCGAAACCAGCATCACGTGAGCGCAGAGCCGCATCAACGTAGAACTGCTGAACCATATTGATATCGTCTTGATCCATCTCTTTACAGTAGGTCATCGTCTCAAATTCAGACGCAGCCTGGCTTGGCCCACGTGCAGTTTGACGCGTTTCCATACCTGGCGCGTGCGCACCGCCGTACCACAATTCAACACCACACAACGAGTTGTACTTGTGAACTTCTTCAGTCATTGCACGCAGGTTACGAACATCACCCTCGTCCCAGATACGCGCAGAAACACGGTGGCAATCATCTGACTCAGGATGGATAGAGATGTATTCAGTATTTACCGCAGCCCAACCACCTTCACATTTGAGTGAACGGTGAGCAGCCTGAAAACCCGGACGGTCTGTACCAGCACCAATACAGTGAGGTACTTGGTAAAAACGGTTACGGAGTGTTTTTGGACCAATTTGAATCGGCTCAAATAATATGTCGTGCTTTGGATCGCGTGCCATGAATGACATCCCCTTTTATCGATTAACGTATTTTTAGTCAGTTAACGCGTAATCGCCGCCCCTGCGGCCACATAAACTGACGTTCTAATGGCTAAACTTCAAACTCTGTCTTTCTAACTGCTAAACTTACGCAAAACCCCCTCATATCAAGAAAGCCTCACGAATCAGTACCGCCCACAAACTTAACACCACATCACTGCAGTATTTTGATCCCCAATACTGGCGAGACCCTGACGAAACTATAAGATGAAGCTTAAGAGGGGCACCCAAAAGCGTCAATCCAACGCTTTGTATACCACCGCTAAGTTAATATAGGTACTAAAAATACTCACAAAGAAATAACCAGCAAAAAAAATGTACCACCAAATAGCTAGTTTCTTTATTTTCACCTGACCTTCACAAAAGATTAAAGGTAAACTCCCCACCAACAACAAACACTTGTCCCCAGAGGAATCACCTATTATGCGTTACTGGAAAACCTGCGCTTTATCCTTAGCTCTCATCCCCACACTGTCATTCGCACAAGCAGACAAAATCAATTGCAAAGAATTTGCCGCACAGCAGCTCAAAGAAGTAAAACAGGAATACTACGGCGCACTAACACGTGACGAAGCAATACTCGCAAGAGATGTTGCAGAGAGAAGCTGCAGAGCACTTTTTGACACAGTAGAAGAAGAGCGAGCAGCTATAAAAACTTACCAGCCATCAAGAAGCGAAAAAACGCATTGGTGGGAAGAAGAAGGCAAAGCCAAACCAAACATCAAAAAAGCACAACAATCTGGCGGCAAATAAAACCAAGATCAAATTTAAAAAAAAACAGGCGGCCAATTGGCCGCCTATTTTATAGCTTACCTAAACAACTAGGCTTGACTTAGAAAGAACGAGAAACAGTAAACTCTACTTCGCCGTCTTTAGCAAAACCTTCACCAATAGTGCTTACGTCATCGTTATCGTGGTAACGAACATCAAAATCGAAACCAGCAGCAGACTTAGTCAGGCCAGCATTCCAGTGCGAGTAGTCATCAGCAAAGAAATCATTCTCACCAGTACCGCCAACATCTTGATGGCCATACAGCACGTCAAAACCCCAACCACCCGGCAGAGCGAAAGCCACAGCTAAGCTAGTGTAAAGAGAGCTATCGCCATTATCAAAAAACGCATCAGACCAGTTTGCAGAGAATGTCACATAAGGCGTACCTGGCAGATTATCAAAACCCATGCCCGCAGACGTCCACAGCTCAAAAGTAGTATCATCACGAGAACCACTAGTTTCCTGACCTGGGAATGTATACCACAAAGGCATAACCATCAGGTCAACACCACCAACGTTATCAGCCCAACCGAAGTAGTAATCAATTTCCATTGTACCACTCAGGCCATCACCATCAGTTGCGTTAGTGCTAGAAGCCCATGCACCAGCGAACCATGCACCGTTACCCCAATCAAAGCTACCCTGGATTGCAGGATCGTTATCACTGAACGTTGTACCACGGAATGTGTAGTCAGTCGTAAATGTCAGTGTCGAGCTAAAGTTTTCAGCTGCAAACATGTCGTCTGCAACAACAACAGTACTACCCGCTAACAGGGCTGCACCTAATACAGAACCTAATACTTTATTTTTCATTATATGAATCTCCTCGTTTTTGATTTGTTTCCAAACCTTAAAAAACTATTTCCCCTAGGCGTTGAATTTTTCAACCCCGCCATGGTAAATAAATCTTTCACCATGGTAAAGAACTTTTATCTACGGTAAACATCCAACCGGCGTTTACCACCGAAAACCAGTAATTACAGTCAGTTACAAGTGACCCCTATCACTAGCTTGAGCATAAGAATAGTGAATTTATATCTCTTGTCCAGAAAAAACTGCTAGCGCTGCAAGCGAATCAGACGTTATGCTTCACCCTCACCAAACATAACCACCAATTTAACTACCACCCTTAACTCATTGAATTCAAAGTTTTTTTATTTTAATACAATCACTTACACACCAGACACCCATCATCCCCCAAAATACCGACACCTGAGTTATGGACAAACAACAACAACAAAATAATTTTAAATTTTTTTTTACCAGCTTCATTATTTTTGCTTTTTTAGGCTTTAATGGCCTGCTATATAAAGAACAAAAACAGTATTCGTCTCTATTTATAGACGCCCAAGACGTCTGTTCAATGCTGATCCGAACACTTGTTGCCCCCCAAGCCCTCAATACCACGATTGAAATTGCAAACGACCACATCAGCCTTAAAAAAAACCTTACTGAGCTGTCCTCCCTGGGACTACTCAAGCTACCCAGCAAGGATATTTATAACGACTGGGAAGATAAAATCTCTCCCACTTTACTTGCTACATTAAACAACACTGATGAGCGAGAAGATGATCCCGCGTTATTATTAATCACCCATTTGCAAACCGACCTCCATACCGCTTATAAACGGGCCTATGGCCAAACTCTACACCGCAGCCGCATACTCTCATCGATTGTCCTGGCATTACTTCTCGTGCTTTTGGTTTACCTCTATATAAGCCGTAATCAAGCAACCGAAAAACACGTCGAAACGATCTCCAGCGCTGACATTGACCTGAACCAACATCCACTACCTGAAGACAGCACACTATTACATCGCACACTACCGAGCCTGATTGACAACCCGGAGTCGCTGGAACCATTAAAAACACTGCTCAGCGAAATTGAGAAAACGATTAACGCATCATCCAGCGCAGTATTCCTTTATAACGAAAACTGCCAGCTGCCCAACCTGCTTGTATGCACCTTTATTAATGAGCAGGAGCTATACCTTTCTTCGGCTGCCGACTTCCCCAACAACTTCATTCATCTTAAATCGCAGCACCATTCCATACACATGGCGACCTACTGCGGCAGCTATAAAATGGTCGCAATTCATCTGCCCTACGACACTGAAAACAATGCCAATGCCATCTTGCTTCTGAAGATAGGTTGCGACACCGAGCTAGATGAAAGCCACACGCGCCTGCTTACCGATCACGCTGAACTACTGGCCAGCATGATCCACATCTCGCAGTTTTTTAAACATAAATTACGAAACGTACAGTACGAAGAAAGAGCCACGATTGCTCGCGAGCTTCACGACTCCATAGCCCAATCATTGTCGTACCTGAAAATTCAGGCTAGCCGGCTTCAATCGATGGTTAACAGCGATAAAAGCACCCCCGATAGCAATCTGGTACAAATTGATCTGGCTGTTCAGGAGCTGCGAGAAAGTATTAGCATTGCTTATCGCCACCTTCGCGAGCTACTCACTACTTTCCGCCTCACCATGGACGGCAACAGCTTTGCCCGCGCCATTGAAGACTCAATCAAAGAGTTTGAGAAGCGCTGCTCTATTGTTTTCGAACTCGACAATAGATTGCCAGATGGCGAGCTCAGTGTTGCAGAAGAAATGCAACTACTGCATATTATGCGCGAAGCATTATCGAACGTCGTACGTCACTCCCACGGCCAATACACCAAAGTCACATTACTACGTGATCAGGATGGCAAGGTGAGCATGTCCATTGAGGACGACGGCATCGGCCTTGCACCGACCGCCGATAGGGGAAACCATCACGGCCTGATTATCATGCAAGAACGTACACGCAGCATTGGTGGCTCACTGGAACTGGAAGAGCGCGAAGAACAAGGAACCCGCGTACTGATCACCTTCCATAGCGTCAAAGACAGCAAAGCCAATAACGGATAAAACCGCACCCAAAATTTTGAGGTTTAAATGACTAACAGCTCGACACATTCCATCATCCTGATTGACGATCACCCGTTATTTCGAAAAGGCGTTGCCCAACTAGTCGAAGATGACAATCACTTTTCCCTGGTAGGCGAAGCATCAAATGCGCGGGACGGTATTGCTCTGATCGAAGAACTTGATCCCGATGTCGTATTAATGGATCTAAACATGAAGGAAATGAACGGCATCGAGGCGCTAACCGAACTACGTAAGCGTGGCATTACGGCTGTGGTGGTTATTTTTACCGTTTCCAATCATGAAAAAGATATTCTGGCCGCCATGAAGGCCGGCGCTGATGGCTACCTCTTGAAAGACTGCGAACCTGAAGATCTGATGGAAAAGCTGCGTCTGGCAGCGACCGGAAAAAGCGTCTTAGATGATGAGCTGGTCCAAATTGTCACCCACGCCCTGCGTGAAAACAAACCGACCCCGCCCTCAAGCAAGAATCTGCTCACCGCCCGTGAAAAGGACATCCTTGATCTGCTAGCCGCCTGTAAAAGCAACAAGGCAATCGCCAACGAACTGGGCATTACTGACGGCACAGTAAAGGTGCACGTTAAAAACCTGCTACGCAAACTCAATCTAAAATCTCGTATCGAAGCCGCTGTCTGGGCCTTGGAAAACCAGGAAAACGACGAATAGCTGACCTAGCGACCAATTTACCTCGAAAGGGATACCGCCCCGGATCAATAGCACCTTCAAATCAAACGCGTACTATGATTACGGCAACGCTCCCTTCGACTGGCTAACAATAAAATATGTCCCAAATTATCGACTTTTTTGGCAACTGGATGAACAAACCTAACGCAACTCAACGCGTAGGCCCAACATCGCCAGATAATAAGCCAAAACCGTTGAATGAACTCGACTACCTACAGGAAGTTGTTTTCAAGATTAACGCCTCGGGGCAGTGGCTTTTTCTTAACCAAAAATGGTCAGACTACACTGATTACAGCGCCGACGAATGCCTTGGGAAAAGCTGGTTAACGCATATCCATCCGCAGGACCATGATACCTGTCGAGAGCACCTGCGCAGAATAACGAAAGGCCAACGAGAAAGTCTATCTGCGCCTATTCGCATCATCACTCGACAGAACAAATCGCGCTGGATGGAAATGCGGGCCAGCGTGTTACCCAGCGAAAATACTCAGACATATATCCTAACCGGCACCTTAACGGACATTTCTGCCGAAAAGTCTGAAAATGAGCGCCAGCTGGCGCAGTATCGTGCATTGTTCTCATTGACCAGCAATATTCCTGGCATGATGTACCGCTGCCGCAACAATCGCGATTGGACCATGGAATTTGTCAGCTCAGGCTGCTCAATTCTGACCGGTTACGAATCTGACGAAATCGTTAACAACAACACAGCCTGGAGCGACATTATTCATCCTGAAGCGCGTGAATACGTATGGATGACCATTCAGTCGGCTGTACAAAACCAGCATCCCTTTGATCTCACCTATCGCATTATTACCAAAAACGGTGAAGAAAAGTGGGTATGGGAGCGAGGTCAGGGCAACTTCTCAGCCAATGGCGAATTACTGGGCCTGGAAGGCTTGATCACCGACATTACAGACAATAAAAGAAAATCACTGCGTATCGAGCGTGACAGCCTGTTCGACCCCTATACCCGGTTAGCAACTCAACATCTGTTTTTCAACCGCGTTCAGCATGCGATTGATCTGGCAAAGGAGCAGCCTAACAAGGAATTCAGCGTTGTCATTGTCAACATCAGCCAGCACAGCAACCCGGGGAATGAGACAAATGCCAATCAAAACGATGAAGTGGCCAAGGAAATTGGCCTGCGGCTCAATAATATCGTGCAATCCTCAACCACGATCTGTCATCTTAATAACGGTGGCTTTGGTATCCTTATTGAGAACTGCAAAACTGCAAAGGCGAACAGTACCAGCCGTACCGTTCGTTCCATTCTGAGCTGCCTAAGCGCGCCTATCAGCCTTGAACACCACACACTTTACACCAAGGTCAGTATCGGCGTTGCGCAATATAACAACCATAACAACAACTCCGATATTCTGAGCGAAGCCAATCGCGCAGCGGTACAAGCAAAAGAATTAGGCGGCAACAAGATCGAGTTTTCTGATGCGCAGATGAACACCCGCATGAGCGCTATTCTGGGCACCGAGGCCGAACTGATAAAATCCTTTGAAGCCAAGCAATTACAACTTATTTGCCAGCCTTTAAAAGCATCCGCTCATAGCAACTCAAGAGCATTCGAAGTTAAAATTGCCTGGCAGCATCCTCGCAGAGGCACCCTGCTCGCCGAGAACTTCTGCCAACTCATTCATGACGAAACGCTCATTCGCCAACTCGGGAAATTTATCCTCAAAGGAATTACCGAGATAATTGAAAATTTGCCAAGTGACGGCAAAAATACTCAAATTTATCTGCACGGCCTGGGTGAATCGATAATAAATGGGGAGCTGCTACCTAACTGTATTAGTACACTTACGGGTTTACAGTCCGCTACTCAGCAAGCGACAAAATTTATCATCGATATTGACGACAAACTGTTGAGCAATCTTGACCATCAAGGCCTACAAGCTCTGCAACAATTACAACAACACCATATTGGTATTGCAGCCACAGGCATCAAAGCCGAAGCACCCTATGCCGATTTGTTACGCCTGCCCGGCATTCAGGCCATCAAGCTCGATTTAACGGCGGAGCCACCCAGCCAAACGAATCTCAAAGCCTACAATGCGATGATTGCCTGCTACCATGCTCTCGATATCAACGTCATTGCCGAAGGTGTAGACACACCGGAAATCAATACCGCAATTGAGACATCAGGTTTTGACTATTTACAGGGAACACAGGTCAGCCAGGAATAACGAAAAGAAAATATTTTTAAACTAGCAAACCCAGATTGGCACACCAAAGTCAGCAAGTAATTGCGCCGTTTCAGCAACGGGCAACCCTACTACGCCGGTATAACTGCCCTTAATATCGACAACAAAAACAGAACCCAAGCCTTGAATAGCGTAGCCACCTGCTTTGCCTTGCGGCTCACCAGTCTGCCAATAGGCTTCGCACTCCTGCTCCGATAAGACTCGAAATCGTACCGTTGTTTTAACTAACTGTGTCGCCTGTTGAGCAGCACTTACCACACTTATTGCCGAATAAACCTCATGCTCCGCACCTGACAGCGCCATCAGCATGTCACGCGCATGGGCTTGATTTTCCGGCTTGCCAAATACCTGCCCCTTACAAATCACCGACGTATCACCACCTAAAACAACGGCTTCTGGATCATCATTCAAAGCCTTCAAGCCAGCCTTCGCCTTCGCCAATGCAACCCGTTGCACATAATCTTCAGGACTTTCCTTAGCAAGTGGGCTTTCATCAACATCAACATTAACAACGTCAAAGCGCACGCCAATCTGGGTTAATAGCTCATGGCGACGCGGCGACGCCGAAGCGAGATAAAAGGACATCAATTAAATCCGTTGAAACTAAAGGTTAGAACACTTAAAGCACATTAAAGCCACGTCGAACACCGCGTAGCAACATAAACAGTGCAGGCCACAGCACAGCACTCACTAACGCCGGCATCAGAAACATTAACGACAACGAGTAGACACCAAAGGTGCCTTTCACCCAATGCACAATCAGCTGATACAGCGCCACCAGCGCAAACACAAACAACCACTGCTGCAACCAGCTAAACATTCGCACGCGCTGATAAACCAATAGCATGACGTAAGCAACAACAGTCAACGCCAGTGCGTTAAGGCCCAGCAGGCTGCCTTCCAAAACATCCAGCAAAATACCCAGCACCCATGCCGTGCCTAAACCAACCCGTGTTGGCAAAGCGACAACCCAATACAGCAAGACCAACGGCACCCATTCAGGTCGCCACCATTGCAACGCTTCCGGCAAAGGCAGTGCACTTAACATCAGCGCCACCAGCAACGTCACATAAATAACCCAATTTGCACGAGATGCTTCCATCATCACAAAGCCTCCCCTGAATTTTCAGCCACAGGACCCAATGGCGCTTTCTCTAGCATGTCACTCGACGCTGAATTGGCAGAAGGCTGCTCTCTGGACGTAAGCAATAATACCTGGCGGCTGCGAGCCAACTGAGCATTAGGATGTACTTTCACACTGGCGAAAGGTTGTCCCGGGTCATGCCTAACCTCCCCCACTGTCGCCACCGGATAGCCATAAGGAAATCGCCCGCCCAGGCCTGACGAAATAAGCAAATCACCTTCAATAATATCGGCAGTATCAGGAAGATGCAGCAGCTCCAACTCCCCTGCTAAGCCCGTACCAATAGCGATCGCCCGTACACCGTTACGATTAATCTGTACAGGAATGGCATGACGTGAATCCGTTAGCAGCAACACTCGACTGGAAAAACGACTGATCGAAATAACCTGCCCCATGATGCCACTGGCATCCAACAGCGGCTGCCCCACACGTACACCTTCATTGCTGCCTTTGTTCAACACTAGCTCATGACTAAAAGGATCGGGATCAACGCCAATAACCTGCGCCAACGACACTTCTTCATCGATCTGCTCGGTACTTTTCAGCAGTTCGCGCAGGCGAATATTTTCAGCCGTCAGCGCCGTCATTTTTTGCAGTTTGCGCTGCAACACCAGCGACTGCCCGCGCAACTCCTCATTCTCCGTGAGCAATACCTGGTAATCCGTCGTCGTACGATTCAGCCACTCCATCATGCGCGGAGGGATATCCACCACGTACTGAATAGGCGAAATCAACGTCGTCAAACCGGAGCGCAGCACATCCATTTCTCGAAATTTATAATCGGTAAAAATCAGCAACAGCGAAAGCACTGCCAATACCAGCATACGCAGGCCGACATCCGAATCCTTGATAAATATTGGTTTAATGGTGGTAGTTCCTAACGATGATTAAGTCACGACTTGTTAACAGCAACGCAAGTGTAACACTGGCCTATTTTTTTCGGCAAAACATTCGCCCATAAAAAAGCCGCTTCGGGCGGAAGCGGCTTCAGTTATTTACTTTCAGCAAGCAAACTATTCTGAGGAGGTTAAATCAATACCGTGGTCAATCCATTCCAGCGCCTTACCACCGCCGCGCGCCACACAGGTCAACGGATCATCCGCGACAATCACAGGCAAACCCGTTTCTTCACTGATCAAACGATCCAGATCACGCAGCAACGCTCCGCCGCCCGTTAACACCAGCCCGGATTCAGCAATATCGGACGCCAGTTCCGGCGGTGCTTGTTCCAGCGCACTTTTTACTGCTTGCACAATCGCCGACAGCGGCTCTTGCAGGGCTTCCAGCACTTCATTGCTATTCAGCACAAAACTGCGCGGAATACCTTCGGCCAAATTACGACCACGGACATCAATTTCACGCACATCATCTGTTGGATAAGCGCTACCAATTTCCTGCTTAATCCGCTCAGCGGTGGCTTCACCAATCAAGCTACCGTAGTTACGACGTACGTAAGTAGTGATCGCTTCATCAAAACGGTCGCCACCGACACGAACTGATTCGGCAAAGACTATACCGCTCAGCGAGATTATAGCGATTTCAGTGGTACCACCACCAATATCAATCACCATCGATCCCGTTGCCTCTTCAACGGGCAAACCAGCACCAATCGCAGCAGCCATTGGCTCGTCGATCAAATAGACTTCGCGCGCACCAGCGCCCAGTGCAGATTCCTTAATAGCCTTTCGCTCTACCTGAGTCGAGTTATAGGGCACGCAAATCAACACACGAGGGCTGGGCTTAATAAAATTATTCTCATGCACTTTACTGATAAAGTGCTGCAACATTTTTTCTGTGACTAGAAAGTCGGCAATTACACCGTCCTTAAGTGGTCGAATAGCGGTAATATTACCCGGCGTACGACCCAGCATGCGTTTCGCATCCATGCCAACAGCCGTGACCGTTTTCTGATTACCAACCTGCCGAATCGCCACCACCGACGGCTCGTCCAACACAATCCCTTTATCCTGGATATAAATAAGCGTGTTCGCAGTACCCAGATCGATGGATAGATCGGTGGAGAACAAACCTCTGACTTTTTTGAAAATCGACATGTAGTTTTAGCCCGTGGCTTTCTTTTTAAACAGCACCTCTAAAAATAGACCATTTTCAGCAGCACACAATAAGTTCGCAAATGTATCAACGCTGGGGATTCAGAGCAAGGCAGAAATGTGTTAGTTTTAACACTTTTGCCCCGGGTATCATTCATCGCCGCCAAAGGCTCGACCAAACCCGACAAATTAGTGACGGAAACCCCTCATGAGTATCGAACGAAACGACGTATTAAATGCTGCCCATCTGGCCCGTTTAGGCATTGATGACAGCGATATTGAAGATTTCACTCAGGATCTCACCAATATCATCTCTCTGGCTGACCAAATGCAGGCGGTCGACACAACCGGCATTGAGCCCATGGCCCACCCCATGGACGCGACCCAACGCCTGCGTGCCGATCAGGTCACCGAGAGCAATCAGCGCGACCATTTTCAGAAAATCGCACCGGCCACCGAAGATGGCCTGTATCTGGTGCCCAGAGTTATCGACTAACGCTTTTCATACTTAAGCATTAGCAACCAAAACTTTTCAGATTTATTGGCAGGACACTCCATCCCATGCATAACAAAACCATTGCCGAATTAAGCCAGAGTCTGGCCAGCGGTGAATTTTCCAGTGTTGAGCTGACTCAGGCACACCTGGACCGCATCAAGCGTCTGGACCCCAAATACAATAGCTTTATTACTGTCACCGAAGAAGCTGCCCTAACATCCGCCCAGCAGGCCGATGGGCAACGCGCCGCAGGTAACGCTGGCGACCTGACCGGCATTCCTATTGCCCAGAAGGATCTGTTCTGCACCCAAGGCGTACGCACCACCTGTGCCTCGAAAATCCTGGATAATTTTATTGCACCCTATGACGCAACCATCGTCACCAAGTTCAACGAAGCCGGTGCCGTTTGTGTGGGTAAAACCAACATGGACGAATTCGCCATGGGTTCTTCCAATGAAAACAGTGCCTACGGCGCGGTCAAAAACCCATGGGATACTAATGCGGTACCCGGCGGCTCGTCCGGCGGTTCAGCAGCAGCCATTGCTGCGCGCCTGGTGCCCGGCAGCACCGGCTCCGATACCGGAGGATCAATTCGCCAACCCGCAGCACTGTGCGGCGTCACAGGCCTGAAACCAACCTACGGTCGTGTATCGCGCTGGGGCATGATTGCCTACGCATCGAGCCTTGATCAAGCTGGCCCCTTTGCTCGTACCGCTGAAGACTGCGCGTTGCTACTTAATGCCATGGCCGGCTTTGATAGCAAGGATTCCACCAGCATCGACCAAGCGGTACCGGATTACCGCGCTGATTTGAACAACAGCCTGCAAGGCCTGCGTATTGGCCTACCTAAAGAATACTTCACCGACAATCTCGATGCCGGGGTTCAGCAGGTCATTCAAAACGCCATCCGCGAATATGAAAAGCTAGGCGCAACGGTGAAAGAAATCAGCCTGCCGCGCAGCGAATTGGCAATTCCCGCCTATTACGTGATTGCCCCGGCAGAAGCTTCATCGAATCTATCTCGTTTTGACGGTGTACGTTTCGGCCATCGCTGTGACAATCCGGAAGATTTGCTAGACCTCTACAAACGCTCACGCGCCGAAGGTTTTGGCCGCGAAGTTAAGCGCCGCATCATCGCTGGCACCTACGCATTATCGGAAGGCTATTACGATGCTTACTACCTAAAAGCGCAACGCCTACGCCGCATGATCAAAAACGATTTCGTCGCCGCGCTCAATGAGGTCGACGTTATCATGGGCCCAACATCACCCACGCCTGCGTTTAATATTGGCGAAAAATCCGGTGATCCGATGAGCATGTACCTTGGCGACATTTACACCATTTCCGCCAACCTTGCTGGCATTCCGGGTATATCCATTCCCTGCGGATTTGTGAACGACCGCCCTGTCGGTCTGCAAATCATGGGTAACTATTTTGAAGAGTCGCGCCTGCTTAACGCCGCGCATCAATATCAGCTACATACCGACTGGCACCAGCAAGCGCCAGCGGGCATTGAATAATTAGAGGTTATTAGCAAATGGAATGGGAAATTGTCATTGGTCTGGAAATTCACGTCCAGCTCGCGACTCGGTCAAAAATTTTCTCCGGCTCCAGCATAGCCTTTGGTGCCGAAGCCAACACACAGGCCAGCGCCGTTGATCTAGGCCTGCCGGGGGTATTACCCGTACTCAATGAAGAGGCTGTTCGTCTTGCCGTACGCTTTGGCTTAGCCATTGATGCTGAAATCACACGCTCTTCTGTGTTCGCGCGTAAAAACTACTTCTACCCGGATCTACCCAAGGGTTATCAAATCAGCCAAATGGAATTACCCATCGTTGGTAAAGGCGAACTTGAAATCACCTTGGAAGACGGCAGTACGCGCCTGATCGGTGTAACCCGTGCACATTTGGAAGAAGATGCGGGCAAATCCCTGCATGAAGACTTCCACGGCATGACCGGTATTGATTTAAACCGTGCCGGCACTCCCCTGCTGGAAATCGTCTCTGAACCGGATCTGCGTTCTGCCAAGGAAGCTGTGGCATACCTGCGTCAGATTCACACATTGATCCGTTACATCGGCATCTCCGACGGTAACATGGCCGAAGGCTCGATGCGCTGTGATGCTAACGTTTCTGTACGCCCCAAGGGACAGGAAGAATACGGCACACGTGCTGAAATCAAAAATATCAACTCTTTCCGTTTTGTTGAACGCGCCATCAACCACGAAGTTGAGCGTCAGGTTGACATTCTGGAAAGCGGCGGCAAAGTCGTACAGGAAACCCGCCTCTACGACGCCGATAAAAACGAAACTCGCTCCATGCGCAGCAAGGAAGAAGCCAACGATTACCGTTACTTCCCCGATCCTGATCTGCTGCCAGTAGTACTGGAAGAAGACTATATTCAAGCGATTAAAGACTCACTGCCAGAACTACCCCACGAGAAGCGCCATCGCTTTATCGAGCAGTATCAACTCAGCGTCTACGATGCAGACTTGTTATCCAGCAGTCGTGAAATGGCCGAGTACTTTGAAACAACCACTCAAATTGGCGGTGACGCCAAATTGGCGGCCAACTGGATTAACGGTGATCTGCTGGCCGCGCTCAACAAAGATAACCTGAGCATCGCCAACAGCCCGCTTTCGGCTGAGCAACTCGGTGGGCTTCTGGTCCGCATCGCCGATAACACCATCTCTGGCAAAATTGCCAAGACGGTTTTTGAAGCGCTGTTTAAAGGCGAAGGCTCCGGTGCCGACTCCATTATCGAAGCCAAAGGTCTGAAACAGGTAACTGACAGCGGCGCTATCGAAACGATTGTTGATGAGGTAATCGCCAACAACGCGGCACAGGTAGAGCAATACCGCGCCAGCCCAGAGGATAAACAGGCCAAACTGATTGGCTTCTTTGTCGGGCAGGTCATGAAAGCCTCCAAGGGCAAAGCCAACCCACAGCAGACCAACGAAATTCTGCGCAAAAAATTAGCCTAAACCGAACAACGCCAGCCCCAAAGGCTGGCGTTGTTCGTTCCTAACCAAGAACCACAAACCTCCAATCAGCTACCCTGCTGCCCGACAATAGATGCTTTAATTTTCTGACTGCACCGCAACCGGCAAACTATGGTTAAATAGGTGTCATGCCCTCAGAACAGATTATCCAAATCGCTGGTGCAATTCCGGCCTTTATCTTTCCCATCGCCAGCTTGATACAGCTTTACGCTGTGATCACCCGTCACAGCGCTGATGGCGTTAGCGCCCTCACCTGGTTCTTTTGCGGCTTTGCCAATATTTGCCTGTATGTTTACACCCAGAAATATGGTGAATGGGAAGCGATTGTCGCCTTCCTCGGCTCCAGCGTGTTGAACTTTGCTGTTTGTGGACTTGCCATCTATTACCGTCGGAAAAACAAAAACGCCCCAAGTTAAGCTCACCACATCAAAATGACAGTAACGAAACAGCGCATTCGTTCTCATTAATCAGTACAATTCCTCCCATTCAAATACTTGCGGCGGAGCAATACCATGGACCTGACTGATCAACTACTGGGCGACTGTTCACCCTACATTGCTAACCTTGTTTACGACATCGACGTACGCATGCTGTTTATCGAGTGTGTCGACAGCCCGGAGGAAGGCCAGGAACCTTCCCTGCGTATCGTGTTTCCTGAAATCATCAGTTATTCAGAAACCAACCAGCTGGACCTGCCGGACGACGAGAACATGGACGATATTTTGGAAATCTATTGGGAAGGCGACAACCAGCTTTGTGTTGAAACCTTTAAAAAGGCTATTCACCTACAACTGACCGGTCAGCCCTTTACTGAAGAAATCGAGTAGGCTCAAGGCCGAACTATGCCGGAGAACAATCAGCACCCCTTTGCAAACCTCACCCCCGACTTTCTGATGACCGCCATCGAAACACAGGGATTCCTGTGTGATGGCCGCCTATTAGCACTTAATAGTTATGAAAACCGGGTATACCAGGTGGGCATCGAAGATGAAACGCCGCTGATTGCCAAATTTTATCGCCCCAATCGCTGGAGCGAGGCACAAATTCTCGAAGAGCATGAGTTCTGCTTCGAACTGGTCGAGCAGGAACTACCGGTAGTCGCACCGCTGCTAAATGATCAGGGCCAAAGCCTGTTTCACCATGAAGATTTCTGCTTTTCGCTGTTTCCGCGCCAGGGCGGTCATGCGCCGGAGCTGGACAACCTCGACAATCTACTGATCATCGGCCGTATGATGGGCCGTATTCACAGCGTAGGCGCCTCCCGCCCCTTTGCTCATCGCCCACAATTAAACAGCCAAAATTTCGGACATGATTGCGCCAAACTGATTAGCGCACAATTTATCCCGGCCAGCTTGAAACCTGCCTACGACACCTTGACCCATGATTTACTGCAGATTATTGACGAACGATTAACGCAATATCACTCGATCCCAATGATCCGCACCCACGGCGATTGCCACTCCGGTAATATGCTGTGGCGTGACGATGCTCCACACTTTGTAGATTTTGATGATGCCCGTATGGCACCAGCCATTCAGGATTTATGGATGTTTCTATCCGGTGATCGTAGCCGTAGAACGGCGCAAATCAGCGAACTGCTCGAAGGCTATAACGAATTCTACGATTTCCACCCCCGTGAACTACAACTGGTTGAAGTGCTGCGCACTTTGCGCATGATTCACTATGCTGCGTGGCTGGCATCGCGCTGGCAGGACCCGGCCTTCCCGATGAATTTTCCCTGGTTTAATTCCGAGCGATACTGGGGTGAGCATATATTAGAATTGCGAGAGCAAATGGTGGCACTGGATGAGCCAGCCCTCGAACTCTATTAAACCAGGATACCTGCCAGCAAGGTCAAAGATCCGCCTCCGTAATGTTGTCATGGAAGCGACTAATTGTAATTTACAATCCTCTATCACAGCCAAACGTCAAACACACGCTATACTAAATAAGCGTAACCAAACCATCATTCACGACCGAGCCTCATACACGCTATGAACAACTTTGAGCAAGCTTTCAGCAACCGGGTTATTCAGTGGCGCTTCCCCATAATTATCCTTTGCCTGATACTGGTTGCGCTCGCTGCCTCGGGCGGAAAACGGCTAACCTTCACCACCAATTACCGTGTCTTTTTCAGTGAAGATAACCCGCAACTAAAAGCCTTTGAGTCACTGGAAAACACCTACAGCAAAAATGACAATGTCATGTTTGTGCTGGCCCCCAAAGATGGCAACGTCTTTACTCGAAAAACACTTTCCACCGTTGAAAAACTGACCGAAGGGGCCTGGCAAATGCCCTATTCCACTCGGGTAGACTCCATCACTAACTTCCAATACACGGAGGCCGAAGAGGATGATTTAATTGTCCGCGATCTGGTTTCTGACGCACCATCACTCACAGCCGAAGATCTCGAAAAGGTTAAAAAGGTCGCACTGGCCGAACCCCTGTTAATTAAAAGACTGGTTTCAGATCGCGAGCACGTAACCGCAGTGAATGTCACCATCCAGCTTCCGGGCATCAATGAAGCCGTTGAAACACCCGAAGTCGTTGCCTTCGCTCGCAACATGGCAGATAACATTCGCGCCGAGAGCCCCGATATAGATGTCTACCTGTCCGGCATGATCATGATGAATAATGCCTTTTCCGAATCGTCAAAAAGTGACATGCAGACACTTATCCCGATCAGCTTTGGGCTGATGCTGCTTGTATTGGCCATAATGGTCGGCGGCATTACGGGGACTTTTGCCACGCTGTTCGTCATTGCTTTCTCTATTATGTCAGCGATGGGCCTCGGCGCCTTCATTGGCTACCCCTTAACACCGCCGTCAGCCTCAGCCCCCACCATTATCCTCACAGTGGCGATCGCCAATTGCGTACATATTTTGGCAACCTTTATTCATCATATGCACCTTGGCCATAGTAAGCATGAATCGCTCAAGGAAAGCCTGCGGATCAATCTCCAACCCATCTTCCTCGCTAGTTTGACCACGGCTCTTGGCTTTCTAGCCTTGAATTTTTCGGATGTGCCACCCTTCCGGCACCTAGGTAACTTTGTTGCTATTGGCGTTGCAATTGCCTTCGTGCTGTCGGTCACATTCCTACCAGCACTTATGTCGCTGTTGCCCGTTCGCATTAAAGAAAAAAGCACTACAAATGACACCATGATGATTAAGCTCGGCGAGTTTGTGGTTCGCCAACGGTCACGCCTGCTCTGGGCTATAACCATTATTGTTATTTTGCTGATTGCAGCCATTCCGCGTAACGAACTCAATGATGTCTTCGTTAACTATTTTGATAACACCATCAGCTTTCGAAACGATTCAGATTTCACCACGGATAATCTGACTGGCGTTTACACCATCGATTATTCTATTGAATCGGGTGAGCCTGGCGGTATCAGCAATCCTGGTTTCCAACGTGACGTTGAAGCCTTTGCCAATTGGTATCGCCAGCAGCCTGAAACCATGCACGTGAATACCTACACAGAAATCATGACGCGACTGAATAAAAACATGCACGGCGATAACCCCGAGTGGTTCCGCTTACCTGATCAACGCGAGCTAGCGGCTCAATACCTGCTGCTCTACGAAATGTCGCTACCCTACGGGTTAGACCTGAACAATCAAATTAACGTCGACAAATCAGCAACACGTTTCACCGCCAGTCTGAAAACTCTGTCAACCAATGAAATCCTGAACCTCGAACAGAGAGTCCAGACCTGGCTAAAAGAAAATGCCACACACATAAAAAGCGCCATGGGCACAGGCACCACCATTATGTTCGCAAACATCGGGCAGCGTAATATCATCAGTATGCTGATAGGCACCAGCATTGCCTTAGCACTCATTTCCATGGTGCTAATCATTGCCTTACGCTCCGTTAAAATCGGCTTAATCAGCCTGATTCCTAACCTGGTCCCGGCAGCGATGGGGTTTGGTCTATGGGGGCTGCTGGTCGGCGAAGTCGGCTTGGGACTATCCGTTGTCATGAGCATGACATTAGGTATTGTGGTTGATGATACCGTACACTTTTTAAGTAAATATCTGCGTGCTCGGCGTGAAAAAAATATGTCTTCCGAAGATGCCGTACGCTACGCCTTTAAAACCGTGGGACGCGCGCTCTTTACCACCACCGTTGTATTAGTGGCCGGTTTTTTAGTCTTAGCAATGTCCAGCTTCCAGCTCAACGCAGGCATGGGCCTCTTGACGGCTATCGTCATTTGTTTTGCACTCGCAGTGGATTTCCTGCTGTTACCCCCAATTTTGATGAAATTTGAGGAGAAAAAAGATGTTCAGATGGCTAGCGCTCACGCTACTACTGACAAGCCCGCTGCTTAATGCAGCAGACAGTGCCGCTGATAACGCAACACTAACACCGGAAGAAAAGGGTCTATCGATAGCCCAGGAAGCTGATCGCCGAGATACCGGCTGGATCGACCAATCCGCTGACATGAAAATGATATTGCGTAATAAACAAGGCCAGGAAAGTACCCGTAACATTCGCAGCAACACCCTTGAAGTAACCGGCGATGGTGACAAGAGCCTGTCGATCTTCGACTCGCCCGCCGATGTAAAAGGCACCGCCTTTTTAAGCCATACCCACGCCCTGAAACCGGATGATCAATGGTTATTTTTACCGGCACTGAATCGTGTGAAACGTATTTCATCGGCCAACAAGTCCGGGCCTTACATGGGCAGCGAATTTGCCTATGAAGACATCAGCTCGCAAGAAGTGAGCAAATACAGCTACAAATGGCTGCGCGATGAAAGCTACCAAGAACGCGACTGCTTTGTGATAGAACGCTACCCTCAGGATAAGAACTCCGGTTACACGCGCCAGATTGCCTGGATGGATAAAACCATGTACCAGCCACTCAAGGTAGACTATTACGACCGTAAGGACTCGCTGTTGAAAACGCAGACCTTCAGCGACTACCAGCTTTATCTCGATAAGTTCTGGCGCCCGGACAGCATGGAGATGATCAATCATCAAACAGGCAAAAGCACCGTATTGTTAATGGAAAACTTCCGTTTTGGCAACGACCTTAAAGATCGCAATTTTAATAAAAAGGCGCTCGAGAATGCGCGCTAACACTTAACCTGTTTCTGAATCATTAGGTGCCAGTAGCCTTACTGATCAACCAGTCGTAAAACAGAGTTGAAACAACGGCTTAGGAACGCCATAATACGCGCCCTGTTCGGAAGGGCCTGAATCCCTCCCTTTTTGTTTTACCGGAGAGATTATGCGCACGGTCCTAAAATCAAAAATTCACAAGGCGATCGTCACCCAGGCTAACCTGGAGTACGTTGGCAGCATCACCATTGATGAAGATCTTATTGATGCCGTTGACCTGTGGGTCAACGAACGTGTCATGGTGGTCAGTAACACCACAGGTGCACGCCTGGAAACCTATGTGATTGCCGGTCCTCGTGGCTCTGGCGTTATTTGTGTCAACGGCGCCGCTGCACACCTGATCAACGAAGGTGAAGAAATCATTATCATGGGATTTGAGCTGGTCAAAGAACCCATCGAACCCAAGGTAATTTTAGTCGACAAGCAAAATCGCCTGGTTAAACACCTTAAAGAAAAAGCCGGCGCGGTCTGCGACCTATAAAGTCACAGACCAACATCATATCGAGCACCATAAAAACCTGTCAATTCGCTGGTATTTTCAAAACGGCTAAAATCCCATTGAATTATCCCCGAGGAATACACTCAAACTCCTCACATCAGAGTTCAAGTAATTCTAACGTTAATTTAAATCAGGTGATTTCAGGTGTCTGCCTCAACATTCCCTTTCAGAATTTTTCACTGTAGTTACTATCTCCCTACCCTGCTGCTGGCTAACCTTATCAACAGCCCGGTGCTGGCCGCTGATATTCAAAGTGCCAATAGCCCCCAAAACCTGCAACTGGGTATTCATCAGGTCGGCAGCTGGCGCGCCACCAATGACAGTGAGCTGATCATCGAAGATCATCAAAAGAATCAATACTTGGCCACATTAAAACCACCCTGCATAGGTCTGGATCAAGCAAAATCCATTGCCTTTACCAGTCATGGTAGCAGTACATTGAATCAATCCAGCAGTGTGGTTTTACCCAACGGCAAGCGCTGTCGTTTCAGCAGTTTCGGCCAACAATCAACCGGCGAAAAATAACGTTCCTGCATCTCGGGTTATTTATAGACCTCCTGCAAAATATGTCCCGGTTCACGGCGTAAGTGCTTACGCAGTCCTTTTGCCTGTAGTGCCTCCATACAATCTGCCACCATACCCGGATTGCCGCACAACATGACCCGACTGCCCTCCGGCTCAAACTCAACCCCGGCCAACGCCTCCAGCTGACCATTTGAGATAGCGGCAGGTATACGGCAAAATAACGCACCTTCCAGCGGCTCACGGGTGACGCTGTTTATTTTTATTAGGTGGTCTTTATGCAGCCGCTGCAACTTACCAATCAATTCTGTATAAGCCAGTTCGTCCACACGCCGTACGCCATGTACCAACACAATCTTTTTAAAATACTGCCAGGGTGATTGCGTTTTAAGCAACGACAAAAAAGGCCCTAGCGCCGTGCCTGAGGCCAACAGCCAAAGTGTTTCACCGGCAGGTATTTCCTGCATTGTCATAAAACCAGCGGGGCGATTCGCCACATAAACAGCATCGCCAGACCGTAACGCGCCCAACAGGTTTGAAAGGTTACCCTCCGGCACCTGATTAAAATAGATTTCCAGCAATTCTTCATGTGGCGCATTAACAAATGAATATGGTCGAGCATCCATTTGCTGGTCATTCTTTAAATTCGGCAAGCCAACACGAATAAACTGTCCGGCCTCAAACTCCGGCAACTCAACATCAATTTTCAAACTGCACAGACGATCATTCCAATGCTGGTTTTCAACCACTTTACCCTGCAGCCACGTTGTCATTTACCACCTCCAGTTGGCGTTATCACTTAAAATCAACGTTCTATAACAGCGACCCAAAAATATCTAACTAAGTTCCACTTAGTCAACGCAGGTATATACTGGTCATTAATCAAAGCAAAGGACTCTCACCATGGCTCGCACCGCATCTAACATGCTCGCACTTGGCACTCCGGCACCGGATTTTCAATTACCTGATACTGTCAGCGGTAAGCTACTCAGCTTGCAAGATATTCGAGGTAAGAAAGCAACTGTCGTGATGTTTATCTGCAATCACTGCCCCTTTGTCATTCACATTCAAGAAGAGCTTAGCCAACTGGCGCGGGATTATCAGAGCAAAGTGCAAAACAGCGGCGTTAATTTTGTCGCCATCAGCGCCAACGACGCAGAGAATTTTCCGCAGGACGGCCCTGAAAAAATGACTGACTTTGCCGACCAGAACAATTTTATCTTCCCTTATCTTTACGACGAAACACAAGAAGTTGCCAAGGCCTATCAAGCGGCCTGCACCCCGGATTTTTATATTTTTGATGACACGCTGCGTTGTGTGTATCGCGGCCAACTGGACGGCTCGCGCCCTGGCAACGAGGTGCCCGTCAGCGGTGAAGATTTACGCGCAGCACTAGACGCGGTGCTGGCAGGCCAGCCCGTTAACAAAACTCAAAAACCATCGATGGGCTGTAATATTAAGTGGAAGAATTAAAGCACTTCACAGCACCTACGCAATCATCCAATAACACAAAAAGCTAATAAGCAACCCGCCAAACAGGTTTAACACGATGCCGCGTTGCACCATGTCCCGAATGGTGACATGTCCACTGCCAAAAATGATGGCATTCGGCACCGTCGCCACAGGCAGCATAAAGGCACAACTGGCGCTCATCGCCGCAGGCACCATTAACAAAGCAGGATCAACACCGGACGCTAAACCAGCCGCCGCCAAAACCGGCATTAACAAAGTAGTGGTGGCGGTATTACTGGTCATTTCCGTCAAAAAAGTCACTGCCAAACAAATACTGAGCAGTAGTAAAAACACAGGCAAACTCGACAGCCCTGTCAGTTGATGCGCTAACGTCTCACTGAGTCCCGTCTCCTTAAAGGCGCTGGCGATTGCTATACCTCCACCAAACAGCAACAACATCCCCCAGGGGATTTTATTAGCCGCTTCCCAAGTTAATAATTTACCTCCTCGGCCATCAGGAATCACAAACAATAAAATCGCCGCCAATAGCGCTACGCTAGCATCATTAGCGTTCGGCAAACCAAACCAATCACTCCATCCACCAAAGGGCTCCTTGCGTAGGATCCAGGCTAATGCAGTCACCGCAAACAACATCAGCACACGTTTTTCGACTGGCAGCCATTGGCCCGAGACTGGTAGTTCAATAGCTTGTTGCGTGCGTAATTTACGGGTTAAATACCAGCCAATGATGGGTAAAAAGCACACAACGACCGGCACGCCCCACTTCATCCACTGCAAAAAGGTCAGTTCGATGCCAGTATTTTCAGCATAAACTTTCATAAACACCAAGTTCGGCGGCGTGCCAATTGGTGTACCAATACCGCCCACACTGGCTGCATAACAAATACCCAGCAGCAGTGGTACCACCAATGCTTTATTTTTTGCTGACTCCAGCACCGCCAATGCAACAGGCAATAACATTAAAGTAGTCGCTGTATTCGACACCCACATGCTCAGCACAGCCGAAGCCATCATAAAACCAAACACCAGTCCTCGATCGCTACCGCGCCCAAATAAATTCACCATCAGCAAGGCAATGCGGCGATGCGCGCCACTACTGGCCATCGCCGCAGACAAAACAAAACCACCCAGCATTAACAGAATAAGCGGACTACCATAAGCCAAAGCCACGGCTTTATGGTCCAACACAGACATCGGCGGAAAAAGCGCAATCGGAATTAATGACGTGACAGGCAACGGCACTGCTTCAAAAATCCACCACACCGCACACAACACGGTTACTCCAGCCGTGAAGGCTGGTGGCTTGGCCCAACCTGCATTAAGCATCAGCAAACAAACTAGCAACGCCAGTAACGGGCCAAGGAAAAGTGTAGTACGACGAATAAGCGAAGTTTGCATAGGGATCTCTTTCTTAGCGATTGTATGAGTCTAAAATGAAATATGCCATTTGAACAAATGGCTTTACCCAACCCGTCTTCACTTTTATGCTGGAACGACTCCCCCCAATGGAATCTTTCTATGATTGAATCGGCCGCCCTGATGATCGCCGTTATTGGTCTTTGTGGCCTGTTATGCCAGTGGTTCGCCTGGTCCGTAAAACTACCTGCCATTCTCTTTCTACTGTTGGCCGGCATTTGTCTTGGCCCGTTATCAGGCTGGCTCGACCCAGATCTGCTTCTCGGCGAACTGTTCTTCCCCTTAGTATCATTGAGTGTCGCCATCATTCTGTTCGAAGGCAGCCTGACACTCAAATTTGGTGAAATCCGCGGACTCGGCAAGGTGGTTCGCCGCTTGGTCAGTCTCGGCGTATTAATTACTTGGCTGGTAATGGCGACAGCCTGTCACCTGCTGCTAGGCCTGAGCTGGCCGCTAAGCCTGTTATTTGGCTCACTGGTTGTTGTGACCGGCCCGACGGTTATTGTGCCCATGCTACGCAGCGTGCGTCCGAACGCCCGCATTGCCAATGTTCTTCGTTGGGAGGGCATCGTCATTGACCCCATCGGTGCATTGCTAGCGGTACTGGTGTATGAATCCATTATTTCCTTTGGCCAAGGCGGAGAAATCAGCCATACACTGTTCATCTTCTTCAAAACGCTACTAGTCGGCGGACTGTTTGGTTGCCTGACGGGTTATTTGCTGGGCACAGCATTGCGACGTCAGTTATTACCCAGCTACCTACATAACTTTGCCACGGTGACACTGGTCCTACTGGTCTTTGCTGGCAGTAATGCCCTACAACATGAATCGGGCCTGCTCAGCGTGACACTAATGGGAATCTGGCTGGCGAATATGAAAGACATTGATGTCGAAGAAATCCTCTCCTTCAAGGAACACCTCACCACACTGCTGATCTCCGGCCTGTTTATTCTGCTGGCCGCTCGCATTGACCTGCAACAACTGGCCCAACTCGGCTGGATGTCCGTTCTGCTGTTACTTATCGTGCAATTTGTGGCCCGGCCGCTATCGGTGCTAGCCGCCACGCTGGGGTCGGATTTAAACTGGCGCGAGCGTAGCCTAATCGCCTGGATCGGCCCACGCGGTATTGTCGCCGCAGCCATTTCAGCGCTGTTTGCCCTTCGCCTGGAAGCTGCCGGTTTTGAGCAGGCTCCCGTACTCGTTGCGCTAACCTTTATCATCATTGTCGGCACTGTCGTATTCCAAAGTGCAACCGCTCGGCCGCTGGCACGTTGCTTAAAGGTCTCTGAACCAGCGCCCCGTGGTTTTCTAATTGTGGGCGCTAATCCGGTGGCACGAGCAATCGCCAGCGCGTTGGAAAGTCAGGGGTTCACCGCGCTGTTGACCGACAGCAACTGGGAAAATATTCGTGCTGCACGTATGGCTGGCTTGAACACCTTTTACGGTAACCCTGTGTCTGAATATGCTGACAACCGTATGGATCTCGTTGGCATAGGGCACTTATTGGGCCTATCCCCTCAGAGTGAGGTTAACGCTCTGGCCGCCATGCGCTATCGCGTCGAATTTGGCGAACAGCGTTTATTTTCACTCGCCAACGCCAACGATGAAAACGTCTCAGAAAAACTCGCCATCGCCCAAAAGCACAAAGGCCAAACTCTGTTCAACGGTGACTTAAGTTTCAGTAAATTTGCGAGTTTACTCCGTCAAGATGCAAAAATTCGCGTCACCACCCTCAGCGAAACCTTCTCCTTTGATAACCTGATATCAAAACAGGACAGAAAACTCTATCCCTTGTTTGCAATCGACAAAAATGATCGTATTTATGTGTTCTGTACTGAACACGAGATAACGCCCTCTGAGGGCTGGTCGGTCATTAGTCTTGAACAAGTACTGGAGCAACCAACAAACAATGCGACTGACAATGATTCGGTAAAATAGCGTTCCAGGTTAATAGCATGCCAACAGCACAAAACTTACGCGTATTTTTGGCAATCTCGATCTCCCAGGCTGCATCATCAATATTGCAGCGCCAATTGATGCCATTAAAGCCAACGCTGGAAAAGTACAACCTACGTTGGATACCTCAACAAAACTGGCATATTACGGTTAAGTTTATCGGTGCGTTACCGGCCGGCAAAATCCCCTTTCTGGCTAAAGAACTCACCGCACAATTACGCCAGTTACCATCCTTTGAACTGAAGCTAAAGGCCATTGACTGGTTTCCAAACACAGTAGAACCCATCATGCTCGCAGCCATTCCCGCACCCTGCGAACCACTGAATCGACTCGCATCCTGTTTGGATAAAACCCTGACTCATTACGGTATCCCCCATAACAGTAAACCGTTCCGCGCACATCTAAGCCTTGCCCGCCATAAGAGGGAGAAAGACACAGCATCTCAACATTTACCCGCCCCACTATCACCAGTAACCGTCGCGGTCAGTCAGATTGACTTATATCAAAGCCGGCTTGAAAAACAGGGCGTTTACTACTCAAAACTTGTCAGTTTTAAACTCATGTCCTAGCCTGAATAGACTATTCTTATAGATAGCAGTTCTCAGTCATTAACGATCACTCGACTTAAAACAACTGATAATAAATAAAATACGCTTTTGTTTTTCTTAAGACCGTAAGAAAAACAAAAATATTATGAGGCGCGGAAAAACATCTGTCTGATAACGAAAAAGATTGTGTACGAACCCAATCACAGACCGTATCAGCACACAACTAACCCATAATGCAAACACATAACTCCGACACAGCCAGCCAGGGATTTTGGCGGTTGGCCTTTTTTATGGCCGGGACAGCCGCTGTCGTGCTGTTTGTGCTACAACTGCGCCTGGATTTTAACCTCTACCAGCAACAACAACAGCAGCAACTCTCCAGCCAGCTAAGCCTCATAGAACCCGCCATAAAACGCGCTATCACGCTCAATGATTCGCAACTTTCCAGACAGCTAATCAATCAATTACTTGAGCAACCGGCAATCACTCACGCCAGCATTAGCTCAACCAAACAATTACTTGCCAGCGGTACGCGAAGTACAAGTAGCGACAAAGCGTCATTCCCCACCAGCCTGCTCATGGATGTCTCTAGTGAACGGCAAGAAATGCTCATGTCTGCATCAAGCGGGCAAACCGGCACATTGACACTTGGCCTTGATAATCACCAGCTGTACAAAGCCTTTTATCATCAGGCTCTATTACAACTAGTCCTGTTTATTGCCGTCACCTTCGCAATGATGATGGTTATTCGCCACTTGGCAAAAACACGCATCTTGCGCTCCTGGTCTACACTTAACCAGTCGCTGATACAGAACCAGCAACGACTCAACCACAGTCAAAACACATTAACAAAAATCAATCACATCGAAACTTTCGGCAGCTGGCATTTCAGCACCAACGACAACAGTTTCCATTGGGATGGCGAACTGCCCGCCCTGCTCGGCATCGATGCTGAAGCCATCACCAGCAGCGATGATATACTTGCCTGTGTCGCCGTCAGTCATCATGACAAGCTGATGAATGCGATCACGAACGCCTGCCGCAATGGACAATCACTTGACATTGAGCTGCCACTGAAACACGGCGATTCAAGGCTTCTGTGGGTGCGCGCTATCGGCCGTTGCCAACTGATCAATGATCAACCTGTGTGGGTTGAAGGACTGTTACAGGATGTCAGTCACTCTCACGCTTCACAGCATGATTTACAACTGCGCGACTTTGCCCTGAACCAATCGCCGGATTCCATCTTCACCCTTGATGCCAACGGTTTTATTCTCTCAGTCAATGACACAGCCTGTCGTATTTTTGGCTACTCGCGCAATGAAATGGTGGGACAAACGGTGAACCTGCTCAATCGTAATTACGATATGAACGAATGGTCACGCTGGTGGCAGACCGTTAAAACACGCCGTCATCACACCAGTTTTGCCAATAATCAAAACAAATCCGGCCATGAGTTTCCGGTCGAAGTCGCCGCCAGTTATTTTGCCTATAACCAGCAGGAACTTTGTATTCTGTCGGTGAAGGATATTACCGAGCGCAAAAAACACGAGGATGTCATTCAACACCTCGCCTACCACGATGCACTCACCAATTTACCCAACCGCCGGCTGCTGCTCGACCGGCTGCAGCAATCACTCATATCTGCAAACCGACACGAACATATCGGCGCCTTGTTATTTGTCGATCTGGATAACTTTAAAAAAATCAATGATTCGCAGGGCCATTCAGGTGGTGACAACGTCCTCAAGACCCTGGCTACACGTATTTCAAGCCATTTGCGTGCTGAGGATACCGTTGCCCGCATCGGCGGTGATGAATTTGTGATACTACTGCCCTTTCTGAGCACCGAAGCAAACATCGCCAAACAGCGCGCAGAGGACCTTGCCAACAAGTTGCTAAACCTGGTTACACGTCCTATCGATACTGAAGACCAACCACTGCATATCACGGCCAGTATCGGCGTCGTCAACTTCCCCAATAACAGCGACAATGATGCAGAGAAATTAATCAGCTTTGCCGATACCGCCATGTACCAGGCGAAGGAAAAAGGACGTAATGGCGTTGTCTATTTTGAAATGAGTATGGCTGAGGATGTTACACGCCAAATAAACCTGGAAAAACGTTTACGTACGGCGCTGGATAGCAAAGAGCTTTATTTAAACTTCCAACCTCAATACAAAGGTCTACAGCAACTGATAGGAGCGGAAGTATTGCTACGCTGGAATGCTCCGACCTTCGGCATCATTTCGCCCGCTGAATTTGTGCCTATTCTGGAGTCATCTGGTTTAATTCTCGAGGTTGGCGAGTGGGTCATGCGTCAAGCCTGCCTGCAATTGAAACAGTGGATAGATGCGGGGCTGTGGGACAGCGACCTAACGCTGGGGATTAATATCAGCCCGATGGAGTTTGGACAACCTCATTTTGTTGCCCAGGTTGCATCCATCCTCAAGGAAACAGGCGTGCCTCCACACAACCTTGATATTGAAATCACCGAAGGCACGGTTATCAGCAACATCGAACAGATTATTGAAACATTGGAAGCGCTACGCACCCTGGGTGTGAAAATCTCCATTGACGACTTCGGCACCGGTTACTCCTCTTTAACATACCTCAAGCGCCTGCCCATCGATATGGTGAAAATCGATCAATCCTTCGTGAAAGATATTCCCGGCGACGATAGCGCTGGCGCCATCATCAGCACCATTATTTCAATGGCCGAGCACCTGAATCTGGACATCATCGCCGAAGGCATTGAGTCTATCGAGCAACTGCAATACCTCCAGGCCAATGGCTGTGAAAAGTTCCAGGGATTTTATTTCAGTGCCGCTATGCCAGAGTCCGAGTTCGGTTCGTTACTCGAAGAGAATAAGACACCCCCTCCCCTATCTAGCTGTCCTTAATCAAGCATGAGGTTACCAACCTTCTCTTATCGGCTATGCTAAAAGTAAAGCAACTTCCGTTAAATCCTGTAGCGAAAAACTGATGCCAAGCAAATGTTCTGAAATTCTCAATTTTTGGTTTGGTCAAAACTTTCGTCACGGTCTGCCGGACAAAAGCCAGCAGGCTCGCTGGTTCAGTTCTGATCCGCAACTTGATGACATGATTCGCAGCCGTTTTTCAGAAGATATAGAGATCGCCGTACATGGTTCGTATGCACACTGGTGTTCAGAACCAACGGGGCGTTTGGCTGTAATTATTCTGTTAGATCAATTCAGTCGAAATATTTATCGAGGAACAGCGCAAGCTTTTGCCTACGATGAGCAGGCCATTGAACTGGTTTTGGAAGGCCTTGAGCTGGGCCATGATCAGCAGCTCATAGCGGCCCATCGCATTTTCTTTTATATGCCGCTCGAACATAGCGAGTCACTTATTCACCAAAAACGTTGCTTGGCGTTATTTGAGCGAATGTATAAAGAATGTGATCCGGCGATCGCTGCCACAATCAAGAGTAACCTTGCTTACGCGCAGCAGCATCTGGATATAATCGAACGCTTTGGACGCTTCCCCCATAGAAATGCCGCTTTGGGAAGACTTTCAACACCTCAAGAATTAGCTTATTTACAACTAACCAACAACGACTTTGGACAAACCTCCAAGTAGAGGAATCATTAATCCTCAGAGCTATTGGCCTGCTGATAGATTCTGAGTTGCTGGTTGTAAGTTTCAATCAACCGTTCCATACGCGCAACCGCCAGATTATAACGCGTGATAGAGCTTTTCTTTTGTTCATAGGTCAGCGCATCCCCCACCGTTTTCTCATTAGTGAGAAGGCACTTCAAGAAAGTTTTAGTGGTAGTGATATAACCGCTCACATCCTCTTGAGCCTGTAGCATATCTTCTGATGAAGCCTTGTGTCCTTCGACCACAACCATCAGCCCAGGATCAACACAGGTGGTTAGTTCAGCGTCTTGTTCAGTTGGATCCGCTTGCACTAATCCAGACACCACTCCCGCCAAAGCAAACACACAACACATCAGGTAACGCATAGTTCCCATTCCACTTATCGTTAATAATTGCAGCACTCTATCATTCACACAGTGCTTTCACTAGCGCCCGTTAGAGCAGCCTGATTACCGAGGCCGCGCTAATAAGTAAAGCCTGCCTCTAGGCTTCACCCACGCAACTGCCTATAATAGCGACGCTTTTAAGCCAACAACATAACCACTTCAGGTAATCAAAACAACATGCAGTCCAGCTCAAACAGCGCAGGCATTTTTGGCTCTCTATGGGCCGTTATCGGCTTTAGCGTACTGATACTGTTTGCTATCACCCGTCTTGGCTCGATTTCTTTGGCTGGCCTGAATTATGATTTCCAATGGTTTCATTGGCTGGCGCTGTTAGTCAGTGTCGTCGTTATGGCTTATTCCGAAGGCTACAAGGGTTTCCAACTCAAGTTTTCACCGCGTTTCGCCGCCCGCTGCTACCATTTACGTCATTATCCAACCGCGCTTCATGTGACACTTGCCCCGCTGTTTTGCATGGGATTTTTCCACACCACGCGCAACCGCAAGATTGCCACTTTTGCTTTATCCCTGATGATCCTGGGCTTCATTCAAATTGCCCATTTTTTGCCTCAGCCCTGGCGCGGCATTCTCGATCTAGGTGTTGTCACAGGCTTAGCCTGGGGACTGATATCGCTTTACATCAATCTAATAAAAGCCTTCAGTTCAGCCGACTTTAATCATTCTGCCGAATTACCAGAAGAATAAATTACGGCGCCGGCTGAGCCGATCTTTGTAACAAATCCAACTGTTGCTGCAGTTGCGAAATACGTTTAAACAACTGCTGACGGCTGGCATCAATCGCCAGTACCGCCTCTTCATTATCTGCCACTCGCGCAGCCAGATCATTCGGTACATTCTTCAGGCGTTGCTGTAGCAGCTCCAGCTCACCTTTCATAATCAACAACTGTTCGTTCTGTGCTTCAACGGTTGCACGTAATGCGGTGTTTTCAGACGCCAACTGCTTGCTCAATTTGCCAGTGGCCTTTGTCGTTGCCGCCTGTTTTGCTTCAAGTGTTTTGAGTTGAGTCTGAGAAGTCTGGGCAACCTTGGTCATTTTAGCCAGCTGCGTTTTATTTTCCTCGATCGCGTTACGGTTGCGCTTATTGGAGACATCCCAAAGCTTTCTAATTTCCGAATCAAAAAATTTGAATTTGGATTCCAGCACATTTCCCGTTTCAACAAAACTAGAGCCTGTTTCATGAACCTGGGCACTGATACTTTCCACCCGCGAACGTTCCAGCTGCAGGGCATTACTGCTAGCCGCCTGTTGCTGCTGCAACTGAATAACCTGCTGTCCAAGCCAAGCGCAAGCGCCAATAACAATCAGCAACAACACAAACATAAACCAAAGCAAGCCTTTACCACCCTTCACGGCTGGCGGTGTAACAGCCTGAGCGCCAACAGATCCCGAGGGCCGCTGTGCTGCCGAGGCCGAAGGTTGAGCTGCTTTCTTTACCGCATCAGCTTGCGCAGCAGAACGTTGTTTAGGTTTAGCGCTAACAGGCGCATCATCTCGGCTCGCCGAAAGGCCCGCAAACATATCCAGATCATCATCGTCACGTGTTGGCATAATTACCCTGCGTTAATTCCATCTTAAAATTCGTTTAATAAAACTCAAGCGCCATAATGACAGCGTCTTCCCGACCCTGAGCAGCTGGATAGTAGGCCGGGCGTATACCGACCTCATTAAATCCTTCACTTGCGTATAAACCTTGAGCCACTTCATTGGAGGCTCGCACCTCCAGGAAAACGGCCCGAGCTTGACGTTTTTCTGCACAACTCAGCATGTGGAGTAACAACTTTCGCCCCAGTCCCTGCCCCTGATAGCCTCTATCAATGCCGATTATAAGCAGCTCTGCCTCATCGGCCGCAAAAGAAAGCACTGCATAGCCAACAGGCATATTATTATTTTGCAGTATCCAGCACTGATAATCAGAATTCAGGCTGCTTTCAAAGTTCCCCTGCGTCCAGGGCGCTTGGCTAATGGCCCGTTCAATTTGCAGTACCTGGTCAATATCTGCAGCAATCATCTGCCGATAGCTCAAGGCCGCACTCTTAACAGAAACCATAACTAGTCCTGGCAACGTCTAAGGGGTTGAATATCATGCCAAAAAGCCGCTTTTAGTGCCGGCTCAGAAAACAAGTCATCGATAGCATGAGACAGCAGCCGCGGTGGCTCCGTTTCTGAGACTAAGCGTCCCTGACTTTCTGAAAAACTGACAAAATCAGATAGTAAATAGCGGCCTGCGTTTTCGCCCATCAAAAGAACAAACGACACCGCATGCTTGCTTTTTTGTCCGCTGAGAAAAGCCTGGCTGGCCTGTCGTGCTGCCGAATGCCCTTGATCAAAACCGGGACTGCGCAACATAGGCCAATTGAAAAAAGTAACCACAGGCTCATCGTTCAGATTGGCGCCCACAGCTAACAACCCTTTCTTTAAAAAAGTGAGATGCTGAGGTGTCAATGGGTCAGCGCCTTGGGTGGGTACCTGCGCAACAACCATACAACTGCCTGGAAATATAATCGAAGCGAATCGAAATTCAGGATTAGGCTCAATAGCGGCAGCCGAAGTAACCGGCTCAGTTTCTTCTTGCTTAAGAGGTGCTTGAGACCGAGGATTTTCTGGGCGTGCTGGGGACAGGTCATCCGCGACAACAGATTCAGGCGTAGTAGAAATCTCTTCCCGATGGACACCAATATCAAGAGACACCGATTCCACCTGAGATGACTGATCAACTAACGCAGAAGCAGGCTCAAGCTCAATAACAGGCTTGGCAGCGGGAAGACTTTCCCGTAAATGCCAAGTTTGAATACCCATGGCGTTGAGGTACTGATGACGTCGAGCCTGCATTGGCGGTTACTCTATGAGGTCTTTGAATGAAGCAAGGGCAAAATAACAATTTCAGCCATTTTTACTCATCATTTGTTTTGTGCAAAGACCCCTTAAAAATCAAATGCCTTCTTTCTGCGGGTGTTCTTTGCTGTGGTCAGCCAAAATTGCATTTAAACCGTTGATATAAGCCTTGGCAGACGCAATCACAATATCCGTATCCGCACCGTTGCCATTCACAATACGACCACCGCGTTCCAGACGTACCGTTACTTCACCCTGAGAATCGGTGCCCGTAGTAATCGCGTTTACTGAGTATAACTGCAAGCTGGTATCGCTCTTCACCACGCTTTCAATCGCTTTAAAGGCCGCATCAACGGGACCATCACCTTCAGCAGAAGCCGCCACTGTTACACCATCAACTGTCAGAGTTAATTTTGCTACTGGCGCTGTGCCCGTTTTGGAAGTCACTTCCAGAGTCTCAAGTGCAAAACGATCAGCAACACTTTCCTGCACATCACTGACCAATGCTTGCAAATCTTCGTCGAAGATCTCGTGTTTTTTATCGGCCAAATCTTTGAAACGAATGAACGCTGCGTTTAGCCCATCCTGACTTTCAAAGGTGATGCCTAGTTCTTCAAAACGCGCCTTCACGGCCGCACGGCCGGAATGTTTACCCAATACCAGCTTATTGGTGTTAAGGCCGACATCTTCGGCTTTCATGATTTCGTAGGTTTCACGGAATTTCAGTACACCATCCTGGTGAATACCAGATTCATGAGCAAAAGCATTGGCACCCACAATCGCCTTGTTAGGCTGAACAGGAAAACCCGTCACACTGGCAACCAAACGCGAAGCTGGCATGATCTGCGTGGTATCAATAAACGTTTCAACCGGGAACAGGTCTTTCCGGGTACGTACCGCCATCACCACTTCTTCCAAAGAAGCATTACCCGCACGCTCACCCAAGCCATTGATGGTGCACTCAACCTGACGCGCACCATTGATTACCGCCGACAGGGAGTTAGCAACAGCCAAGCCCAGGTCATTGTGGCAATGTACCGAGAAAATAGCCTTATCCGAATTAGGGATGTTTTCAATCAAACGGCCAACCGTACGACCAAACTCCAGTGGCTCCCCATAACCGACGGTATCCGGGATATTAATGGTTCGGGCACCAGCGTTAATCACGTTTTCAATGACACGGCACATGAAATCAAATTCAGAACGGCTGGCATCTTCCAGAGAAAATTCAACATTGTCCGTGAACTGACGTGCCATTTTAACCGCATCAATCGCGCGCTCAAGAACCATATCGGGTTCCATCTTGAGCTTATATTTCATGTGGATCGGTGACGTCGCAATAAAGGTATGAATGCGTGACGAGTTCGCCCCTTTCAAAGCTTCAGCTGCGCGCTCGATATCGCCTTTGCTGGCACGTGCCAAGCTACAGATAGTACTGTCTTTAACAACCTCGGCTACGGCTTTAACGGCTTCAAAGTCACCCTGACTGGCAATTGCGAAACCCGCTTCAATCACATCGACACGCATTTTTTCCAGTGTTTTTGCAATACGCACCTTTTCACTTTTGGTCATTGAGGCGCCTGGGCTTTGCTCGCCATCGCGCAAGGTAGTATCAAAAATCACTAAACGTTCTTTACTCATTGTCTGCTCCGAATAAACACATGGCGACACCATACAATTTGGCCCCACGATCAGTGCGCCTAAAGTAACAAATTAGGCCCAATGATTGAATTAAATCTTACAAATATTGATCGCCAGTTCACAGGCAACCGTGAGAAGAATGGCATTAATTGACGGGGCTTGAGTATTAACTGGCAGGAGGGATTTTAATCGATCGTATCATAACGTTCGCAGCAACCATTTAGCGCATCAGAGCTTCGCCAAAAATGCATCAGAGCAGGCAATCAGCGAGGCTAACCCCTCGGTCACCGCCCGAGCAAGCGGCCCAGGCCAATAGTAGTTCGGCTGTTGCAAGCGCATCAGTGAGAGCATCATGACCAGGATAATCCGGTAAGTTATAACGCTGCCTGCAACTGTGTAAACGCAAAACGCCAGACTGAAGCACTGTTTCGTTGCGTAACAACCGTCGACGCTCCAATTGCAGTGTATCAACCACCGGGGCTAACACCGGCGCGGCATATAATTTTTTTGATAAACAATTAAGAAATGCCATATCAAGTTCGGCATTATGAAACACCAGCACTTTACCGGCAGCAACCTCAAGAAATCGGTTCATAATAGCCGTGACAGATGCTGCACCATCCAATTCACTGTCCCGAATTTGATGGATAACAGCGCTTTGTCCAACGCCGGAGTCTATTTTTGAAAAATGCTGTTCGGCTTCGGCCAGTTGAATGACGCCGTTTTTGATCGGCACCCACCCAATGCTGGCAATTTCACCGCAACCGGCGTCCAGCGAGGTAGTTTCCAAGTCTGCCACCAAAAACTCAACATTACCAAAATCACTACTGGCCGTCGGTAACGAGGCATCAAGAAATGCGCGCATCGCAGGGTGATCAACACCCAAGCGGCGACGTTTAACTGACAGCCACCACATATCGAACATGATATTTCATCCTGAAAAAAATCATTCTTCCTATAAACCGCGACGATAATTGAGCCGCAGCGCCTCTTGGGAATCGTGAATCACGGTAAAGGCATCACGTAAATGTTTTCGGCCCAGCTCGGGCAAATTGTTCGGGTTATAATGATTGCTGACCTTTTCGCCGTGGGTTAATTGCTTAACCTGCTCGCTGACACGCAGCTGCATCAAATAATCAAAGGCATCCTGAAGGTTACGCCCATCAGCAATCGCCAGCACTTTTTGTCGCACCAGCTCAGCGATACGCTCATGGGTATTGACCTGGCTAATACGATGAGCCAACGCGTGAATACGCACCATATCGATGATCGGCATCACACCTCGCTTTTTCAGATCCAGGGTATCGCGGTGCTCACCGTTCCTCTCAACCAGAAAGCGCCTGAAAATCCCAATCGGTGGAGTATGCTCCAATACGTTAGCGGCTAATGCCGCCAGGAAAATACTGTTTTTTGACGTCTGTTCCAGCATATATTGTTGCAAATGCTGACACAGTGACTCATCACCATAAATCGTCCGCAAATCAAAAAAGATACTCACTCGCATCACCGCATCAGGTGTCGGGCTGCGCGTCCAGCGATCAATGATTTGTTGCCAGCCACTCAATGATTGTCGCCATTCATCGGTTGTCGCCATAACCTTTCCCGGGCAATAAACATAGCCGCAGGCGTTGAGTCCATCACATACAAACGTTGCTAAATTTTCGAACCAGGGCTTATCGTCTTCCTTCAGATCATTGGATATCAACAAGCCATTATCCTGATCCGCCCCCAATAACTGCTCTCCGCGAGCCTGAGAACCAAATCCAAGCCAACAAAACGGTACCGGTGCAGGCCCGTATTTTTCAATCGCCAACTCAATCAAACGAGAAGTAATGGCATCACTGATGGCGGTAAAAATATGGCTAATTTGTCGCGCCCGAGTTTGTGCGCCCACCCACTCCACTAACAAATTTGGCAGCGTTTCCACAACACCACTCAAACCTGCCACATCATTCTGCCGTGAGATGTGCTGTACCAGATACACCGGATCATTCTGCTTTGCCAACATCAAATCCGAAGCCGTAATAATGCCGACCACTTTATCGTGATCAACCACGGGAAGATGGTGATAGCCAGAACGGGTCATCAACAAAGTTGCATCAAATACCGTTGCCTGACTGTCGATGGAGCCAGGGTTTAATGTCATCACCGATTTTACCGGCACCGTTGCTGGCAGCCCCTGAGCAATCACTCTGGAACGAAAATCCCGATCAGTAATAATGCCACACAAGCAGCCCTGCTCCATGATCAGTGCCGAGGAAACCCGCCGTTGTGTCATCAGCTCAGCGCTTGTTTGCACACTGTCGTCACAGGAAATCATCAGAACATCCTTGCTCATGAGCGTCGTTAAGGGCGTCATCAGCTGATGGGGCGTTGCCTCATAACGAACGGCACGGCGCAAACGCCGATCACGCTGGCCATGGAAGAAACGATCAAACTCACGGCTTTGCTCACGTATCTGCTGATAATCCGGTTCTTTAAGCAGATAAATCAGCGCGTCTTCAATCAATATTGCGCGGGCATCAGGTCGACTTTTATTTAGGCTGGCAATATTAAAACTTTCACCTTCGCCCAGGCGATCCAGCAACTTGCCACTTTTGTCACGAATTTCGACCGCACCACTGCGTAAAATTCGTAACCCGCCCTCGTTTTCCAGATCATTAAAAACATGACCTTGTCGAAAATAAGTAATCTCCAGACAGCTAACCAAGCGCTGAAAATCGGCAGGACTTAGTACGTTAAAGGGAGGGCAGCGCTGTAGAAACTCGGCTACTACCTGTATTTCAGGTTGATCCGCTAACTGTGTCACCGTCAAATCTCCAGTGCCTGTTTAATGAGCAGTGATTATTCTTTCTTGCGAAAATCTTTATCGAAACTGGTTTCGTAATTCAAAAACGGCATGCCCGATTCGGCATAATAAACAGCCCCATCGGTGGTAACGACTAACCGCAAGGACTGCTCGATAGCATTGGGAACAAACATAGCCACTTGCCAGTGTTTCCGATCATCTGACAGTGAGTTCATCTGCATGGGCGCCTCATCCATATCAGGCTCAGACACCACTGAAACATACACATCATCCAGAGCAAACTCCGACTCAAGACGTAAAGACAAACCACCACTTTCCTCGGCGTCGCCGGTAATAACAACCTTAAAGTTACCATTTTTCAAAACGCACTTGCCGCTGGCATAGCGGCAATTAGGCAACTGAACCAGCTGATAACTTTCACCGGCTTTTGCCTGCTGTGGCCGTTCCGAAGCAAAGTAGTCGGCCGCAAAATAGCCGATCACGGCCAAAATAGGCGTCACAATTAATGCAGTGATGACATGTTTATTTTTGAACATAAGCTCGCTACCAAACAAAAAGGGCTCCTAACAACCAGCTAGGAGCCCTAAGTTTTGCAGATTAGGGCTAATCTTTCACCCGTTAATGGTCCTGTGCTGCTTCAACACCCATTGGCACACGAATATGCTCAATAAGGTCCTGAATGTCTTGTGGTGGCGCTTTAGTCAGTGCCGATACCGTAAAGGCTACTGCAAAGTTAAACATCGCACCAATGGCACCAAAGGCATTGGGTTCAATGCCCAGGAACCAGTTCTGAGGCAGATCACCCATGAAGGAGGTGCCAGGAATAAACATAAAGCCTTTGTGCTGGAACACATACAACAGTGTCACCGATAGACCGGTCAACATACCAGCAATGGCGCCTTCTTTATTGATGCGTTTACTGAAGATACCCATCATTAGTACCGGGAAGATTGATGAAGCCGCCAGGCCAAAGGCCAGGGCCACCGTGCCAGCCGCAAAATCCGGCGGATTAAAGCCAAGGTAACCTGCCATCGCAATCGCGCCCGCCATGGCAATCCGACTCGCCATAAGCTCCTGCTTATCACTGATATTAGGCCTGAATACCCCCTTCAAAAGATCATGCGAAATCGCCGATGCAATAGCCAATAATAGCCCTGCCGCCGTTGATAACGCAGCCGCCAGACCACCGGCAGCCACCAAAGCAATCACCCAGTTGGGTAATTTTGCGATTTCAGGGTTAGCCAACACCATGATATCGCGATCCACTTTAACCATTTCGTTGGATGCCTTATCCGCTGTGTACTGAATACGGCCATCGCCATTTTTATCTTCAAATTGGAGCAGGCCTGTTTTTTCCCAGTTTTTAAACCACTGAGGTCGCTCGTCGTACTTCAGGTTTTCTGTCGATGCATGAGGCTGAATAGTATTCATCAGGTTCAGTCGTGCCATCGCAGCCACTGCTGGCGCAGTCGTATAAAGAATGGCGATAAAGATTAACGCCCAACCCGCGGAAGAACGTGCGGCTTTAACCGATGGCACCGTGAAGAAACGAATAATTACGTGTGGCAAGCCCGCTGTACCAATCATCAATGACAATGTGTAGACAAACATGTTGAGCGTGCTTAGCCGCGCCGAGGTCGTGTACTCAGCAAACCCCAAATCCATCACCACTTGGTCGAGTCGATCGAGCAGGAATGTTTCCGAGCCCACCATGGTACTGCCCAAGCCGAGCTGAGGAATTGGATTGCCGGTTAAATTAAAGGAGATAAAAATAGCGGGAATGGTATAAGCAAAAATCAGAATACAGTACTGGGCGATTTGGGTATAGGTAATGCCTTTCATGCCGCCCAATACCGCGTAGAAGAATACAATCACCATACCAATCAATAAGCCGTCACCATAATCCACTTCCAAAAAACGCGAGAAAGCCACGCCGATGCCCTTCATCTGCCCGATAACATAGGTTATCGATGCAACAATCAGACAAATCACCGCAACGATACGCGCTGTACGTGAATAAAAACGATCGCCAATAAACTCAGGCACCGTGAACTTGCCATATTTTCTTAAATAAGGCGCCAGTAACATGGCCAATAATACAAAGCCCCCCGTCCAGCCCATCAGGAATACCGAGCCACCGTAGCCAAGAAAAGCAATCAGCCCGGCCATACCAATGAATGATGCCGCTGACATCCAGTCAGCCGCCGTCGCCATACCATTAGCTATCGGATTAATACCTCCGCCAGCTACATAAAACTCTTTGGTTGACCCCGCTCGTGCCCAGATCGCAATACCGATATACACCGCGAAGGTTGCACCAACTACCAGATACGTTAATGTTTGAAGTTCCATGACTCTATCCCCTACTCTTCGTGAACGCCGTATTTACGATCAAGTTTCCCCATCAGATGGGAATAGACAAAAACCAGCACCACAAAGGTGTAGATAGAACCTTGCTGTGCAAACCAAAAGCCTAATTTATAACCACCAAACCGAAATTCATTTAGCACATCAACCAGCAGGATGCCGCAGCCAAAAGACACCGCAAACCACACCGCTAGCAATTTAAACATCAAACCAACATTTTCTTTCCAGTAAGCCTTTGCATCACTTTCGCTCTTAAAAGCCATGGAACTACCCTCCATACATTTTCGTGACTTTGATTTTCACCAATTTCAAGTGCTTTGCGCTACTAGACCTTGGTCTAGCATGCCGTTGATCGCGGCCCTGTTCGGCCGCCATCAAGGCATACTGTTCATCATCTTATTTTTCTAAAAGACGTACTTGGTCATAAATTGCAGACGTTTCAGATCACCATCATCACCATTTTCAACTTCACGATCAGCCATCATGTACTCAATACCAAAGGTCAGCGGTTTAGTGGGTGAATAAAGCAGGTTAATGCTTGCGTTGCTAATAGACTCAGTTGTTGTACCAGCAACCGTACTTGGATTGTCAGCACTTGCCATGGCATAGCTAACCGTTGAACGAAGCCTCTCAGTCCAAAGGTGTCGGTAAGCAATGAAACCACCGGTAACATCAATTAAGTCAATATCACCATCGGCTTCAATTGCGCCATCTCGGAAGGCTTGCAGAGCGATATAGCGCCCCAAATTGCCGTGGTTAATCATGAATTTGATATCATCGCCGTTGTCGAATGCATACTTACCGGACAGGCTAACGGCAACACCTAAAGCATCGTCATCACTTGTACCAGACTTATAAGCAATATCACGACCCATCACGGCTGCGGAATAACTCAGGTTACCGGCTTTACCGTTATAACGTGCCACCAAATCAGGCAGGGTGCTGTCATCAAATTGATTATTATTAAAGCCTATCCCGCCGTCATATAAACCTGTTGAAGGGTTTTCAGCGGATAACATAATAGAACCGTCACCCACCTTTTTGGTCCAGCGTAACTGCGCCTGACGGACAAAAATGGTACCCGACGTTGGGCCAATGAAATCGACCGCTTCGGGTAACGCACCAGTATTAAAGAATGTACTCCAGGTTTGACCAGCTAACAGGGACGCCGTATCTGAGTACTGCCAATCAACAAACGCATGGCGTAAACCATTGGATGACTGATTGGTCAGGCGCTCGTCAGAGGTCGCATTAAAGTCGAATTCAACATAACTTTTGATCTGTCCCACATCGGTGTCGGAAACCGTTTTAAGCCACACACGAGAGGTTTTCGCAGTAGCATCAAATACTCGGTCACCTTTGCTGCCGCCATTCACAGCAATAGTAGAGGGTACGAGAAAGTCATCCCCAACATTACCGGCACGCTGCTGATTGGAATGCTCGCTCCACATGGCATCGGCCTTGATATAACCGCCGAAGCTGTAAGTTGTGTTAGCGTTGCCTTTAAAGCCGGAGTTAGAAGCTTTAGAGGCTTTCTCGGCTACCGCTGCGGTTTTCTGCATTTCAGCCTTGAGTGAACGCAGCTCCTGCTCAAGCATTTCAACACGCTTGGTCATATCCACATCGGCCGTCGCCCAGGCTGGTGAAAGCAGTGCAGCCACTCCCGTCGCGACCAAAAAATTTGTTTTCTTCTTCATTTTTTATCCCCCTAAAAATTTAACTGGAACAACTAACTACCCCAGTGAAGAGCATTGAATAAAAAATAAAAGAAAAGTATTAGCCATTAGTCGATAGTCGACTAATGGCTAAACCGCCTGCAGTGCTTCGACCATGGTCTAATGTTGATCGATGGTTAGCAGTGGTAAAACAACAATCAACAAGCTTACGTTCTCATCCGTAACGTCTTCGTTAATCGATTTACGAGACATCTGTTGAGCTATATATGAATAGCTAACAAGGATTCGAGCATACCAATGACACGCTGCATCAGGAGTCCCTGTAATGAGCCAAGATACCGTTTACCCCGTTTCTGTCACCAGTAAAAACCAAGCGCTGATTCTTGAAGAGGATTATCAACAGCTTTATCAGCAGTCTATTGAGGAACCTGAGGTGTTCTGGCGCAAACAGGCTCAACGGCTCGATTGGATAAAACCTTTTACTGAAGTCAAAGACGTCTCCTTTGCCAAGGAGGATTTGCACATCCGCTGGTTTGCTGACGGCACGATAAACGCCAGTGTTAATTGCCTAGACCGCCATCTCCAAGAAAAAGGTGATCAAACTGCATTAATCTGGGAGCCAGATCAGGAAGGTGGCGCGGTTCGAGAATACAGCTATCGTGAATTGCATGCCGCGGTCTGCCAGCTAGCCAATGGGCTAAAATTTCTGGGTATAGAAAAAGGCGATGTCGTCACTATTTATCTGCCAATGGTGCCAGAAGCGATTATTAGCATGTTAGCCTGCGCCCGCATCGGAGCCATTCACTCGGTTGTATTTGCCGGTTTTTCTCCCGATGCATTGGCAGGCCGTATTGATGATGGCAACTCGAAACTTGTTATTACATCTGACGAAGGCCGGCGCGGTGGCAAGACTGTCGCGCTAAAAGGCAATGTGGATACCGCCATTCAACACTGCTCAAATAATTCTGTTGAAAATGTCATTGTGCTCAAACATACCCAGGCAGAAATACCTTGGTTTGATGGTCGTGACCACTGTTACCATAGCCTCTGTTCCTACCAGTCAACCGACTGCCCTGCGGAAGAATTAAACGCCGAAGATCCGCTATTTGTTCTATATACCTCGGGTTCAACAGGGAAACCTAAGGGCGTCTTGCACACCAACGGCGGGTACCTGCTTTATGCCTCCCTTACCCATGAGCTGGTCTTCAACTATCTGCCAGGCGATGTTTATTGGTGTACAGCGGATATAGGCTGGGTTACCGGCCATAGTTATGTTGTTTACGGTCCGCTTTGTAACGGTGCGACGATGGTCATCTATGAAGGGGTGCCCAATTATCCCGATGCCGCTCGCATGGCGCGCATTATCGACAAACATAAGGTCAACACTCTGTACACGGCACCAACAGCTATCCGCGCATTAATGGCGCAGGGCGATGCAGCCATTGCCGGCACAAAACTGGACAGCATTAATATCCTTGCCACCGTCGGCGAACCGATAAACCCGGAGGCTTGGCGGTGGTTCCATGAAAAATTTGGTGGCGGTCGCTGCCCCATCATTGATACCTGGTGGCAGACGGAAACCGGCGGCATTATGATCGCGCCATTACCGGGCGCCACCGACCTCAAACCCGGTTCGGCAACCCTACCATTTTTTGGTATTAAACCCGCCATACTGGATAACGACGGTAATGAAATTCATGGCGAAGGCAGTGGCAACCTTGTCATTCAAGATAGCTGGCCCGGTCAAATGCGTAGCATCTATGGCGATCACCAACGTTTTGTCGACACCTATTTCTCGACCTTCGAAAACAACTATTTTAGTAGCGACGGAGCACGACGTGATAGCGATGGTTATTACTGGATTACCGGTCGTGTTGACGATGTATTAAACGTTTCTGGTCACCGTATGGGTACCGCCGAAATTGAAAGCGCGCTGGTTGCCCACCCAGCTGTCGCTGAAGCCGCCGTGGTAGGCTTTCCCCACCAGATCAAAGGCGAAGGCATCTATGTCTATATCACGCTGAATTCCGGTCAGCAATCCAGCTCAGCGATGTGCGACGAAATGAAACTTTGGTTACGTAAGGAAATCGGCCCGATAGCCACACCCGATGTTATTCAATGGGCACCGGACCTGCCAAAAACCCGCTCGGGTAAAATAATGCGCCGTATCCTGAGGAAAATTGCGGCACATGAATATGATTCTCTGGGCGACATTTCCACCCTTGCAGACCCTAACATCGTTGAGCATCTAATCAACGGAAATCGGGCATTAACCGATGCCGCATGAACATTTGACTAAATCATTGCTCCTTAAGCCAAGTCATGCTGTATACTTTTTTCGGAGACATTATTGACCGCATTCATTGAAAGCTATTGAAACTGGCGACTAAAGAAAGGGAAATTTAATGGAATCTGCGCCGACTATCATCGTTGCCGACGATCATCCGCTATTTCGTGAAGCTCTATCGCAGGCCATTAGCACCAACCTGCCAGAGATGGGCATTGAACATGCCCATGATATTGCTTCGCTGCAACATTGCGTTGAGCATTGCCCCAATGCCATTTTAATACTGTTGGATTTGCATATGCCTGGTGCACATGGCTTTAGCGGTCTCATCCATCTCAGCGCTCATCATCCGGAAATTCCGGTGGTGGTGGTCTCCGCTCACGAATCCAATAACATTATCCGTCGTGCGATGGATCATGGCGCTTCTGGATTTTTGCCCAAAAGCAGCTCCATGGAAAAAATCACCACGGCTATTAATCAAGTGTTAGCCGGTGATTTATGCTTTCCCGCTGGTTTTGATAGTAATAGCCCGGGCAGTAGTGAAGAAGAAATGGGCATCGCTAATATTTTGTCCTCCTTAACACCTCAGCAATATCGCGTCGCCACGATGCTCGCTCAGGGTTTATTGAACAAACAGATTGCCTATGAGTTAAATGTCACGGAAGCAACTATTAAAGCACATGCCACTGAGATTTTTCGCAAACTGGGCGTTCACTCCAGAACCCAGGCCGTGCTAGCGATAAGCCAGCTGGATGTTCAACCGCCAGGCGGCGAGGAACTCTAGCCGCCCTCCAATTAAAGTCAGTCGCCCTTTACAGTACGTTTAATTCTACGCAGTACTGAACGTAATGCACCGGGCTGAACTGGTTTAGGTAAAAACAAATAGCCGCTCTGTTTAACCCTTTTGCGCAACTCATCCGAATTGTTAGCGCTGATAACAATGACCGCCAATGGACAGGCCCAGTGGTAGCTCAACGCCTGTACCACATCTAATCCGTTTTCCTGATTATCAAGGTGATAATCAACCAGCACAATATCCGGTGCCGATTCGTGCTGCCAGCGTTGTATCGCTTCTCCCAAGTCTGGCGCACAGGTTACCAGACAACCCCATTGCTCAAGCAACGCCTGCATGCCGGCAAGAATACGAAACTCGTTATCAATACACAGCACTTTCAAGCCATTTAATACCACATCGGCAATCGCGGGAGGTTGTGATTGTGGTTGAGATTTTTCACCAAGCGGTACAGCTATACGAAACACCGAACCATGTCCAAGCCAGGAATTAAAACTTAATTTATGACCCAGCAATTGTGACACTCGATTAACAATTGATAGGCCTAACCCCAACCCCTTTTGAGTATCGCCACCAGTAACCTCTCCAAGGCGCTCAAACTCTTCAAAGATACGTTTACTGTCCTGCTCAGCAATACCCGGACCCGTATCCCAAACCTCAATAACGATCACCCCGTCTTTACGGCGACAACCGAGCAACACAGAACCACGACGCGTGTAACGCAGTGCATTTGAGAGTAAATTTTGTAGTACCCGCCGCAACAAATATCGGTCAGTGTAAACCCACAATGAACTGCTACGGCAACGAAATTTTAAATCGCTATTCTTTGCCTGGGCAGAAAACTCACTGGCCAGGGTCTGTAGTAAATCATCAACGGCAAAATGTTCTCGCCTTGGCTGTAATTTACCCGAATCCAAGCGAGCAATTTCACGCATCGAATCAATCAGATTTTCAGCGCCCAACAAGGCTCCATCGATGTGGTTCACATGGTCTGCAATGCCACTGACATCATCACAGGCTACTTTCTGCTGCAATGTAGATACAAAAAGCCGCGCCGCATTAATGGGCTGCAATAAATCATGACTAGCTGCTGCCAGAAAGCGGCTTTTGTTCGCATGAACAGTATTCAACTCTTTTTCAATCCGTGCTCGCAGTTCATTTTCCTGCAATAACGATTTGTTAACCTCAGACAATTCAGAAGTCCGATCCCTGACACGCTCCTCCAAATTTATCTTGGCCTGCTCAAGTTCATCCAAAACATTTTGGTAATCAGTGATATCGGTATAGGTTGTCACATAACCGCCGTTGGCCATTGCCTCACCACATATCTCAACCACCTGACCATTGGGTAAGCGGCGCTCCATTCGGTGGGGAGCACCCGATTTTAATAACCCCAGACGACGAGCCACTACGGCATCAATATCTTGGTCCGCATCGCTGCCTAAATAACCGCGTTCCACATTAAACCGATACACTTTTGAAATAGGACAACCGACGTATAACAGTCGTGATGGAAATGCAAAGAGTTGCTGATAACGGCTATTCCAAGCAACAAGCTGTAGCTGTTCATCAACAACACTTAAGGCTTGTGGAATTGTCTCCAACGTTGTTTGCAGTAACTCCTGACCAAACCTTAACTGTCTAGAACCACCACCCATCAATGATACAAAATCTTCAATCTGTACCGGTTCCTGGCGGCGCATTAAATCAATGGCCCTATGTGCTGAAACAGCACCAACGATGGACGCCAAACTTTCCTCAACACCTTTAACCACAAAACGTGGTGCTTTATCCATCGGTAACAGTCGATGTCCAAGACGTTTTTCAAACTCAGTCCACAGACGACTGCTACCCTCTTCGTTCTGTAGTGGTCGTAATAACGCCTGTAATTGGCGCACTTCAATCTCTGTTAACTCAAATTCCTTCTGTCTAAACTCATAGCGTTGTCGCTGTTGTGTAAATAAATGGGCCTGACGAACATCTAGGCTATTAAAACGACTACGCTTGGAAACAATAAAAAACACACCGCAATTCCCCAAAAGGCTCCAGAAAACACCGTGACTCAGGCTATCCATACCGCCCAAACCAAACAGGTTGATCGGTGATAACCAGCCAAGCTGCCATGGTCCATGGGTAATTAACGCATGCTCTTCGGGCAATAAACCCGGCAATAAAAGGCAATAGAACCACGCCAGCATACCCACGCAGATACCGGCAATCACACCATTACGGTGTCCTCGGTTCCAATAGAGGCCGGCAATAATTGCAGGTGCCATTTGAATGGCTGCGGCAAACGAAATCAATCCTATTGAAGCCAAACCATTATGATTTTCAAAGTATTGTTCCAACAACCAAGCCATTAACAACAATAGAATCATCGACACCCGCCTCACATCACGTAGACGGTTACCCAAATCAATCGTTGCTTTGGTGCTAAAACGCAACCAAAGCGGCACAATAAGTTCGTTAGAAATCATGATCGAAAGTGTCAACGTCGCCACAATCACCATTCCGATAGCGGCGGCAAGTGCGCCGATAAAAGCAAGAGCGGTAAGTACTTGACTACCTTGAGCCATCGGTAACAAAAGAACATAACTATCAGCTGACGCATCAGTTCCCCCTAACAAAGCCTGACCGGCTAGGGCAATAGGAATAATAAAGACAGTAAAAATGACAAGGTAAAGAGGAAATAACCAGCGAGCAGTTCTAACGTCCCGACTACTATGATTCTCAATAGCCATCACATGGAATTGACGAGGCAGGCAAATAATTGCCATCATCGCCAACAATGTCTGTGTGAAAAATTTTAAATCAAGGCCTCTGGATTCAGTCATCAAATTCAGTGGCGCAACCTGTTCAAAATCTGCGCTGAGTAAAATATCGACAGCAAGCACACCAATTGCGAAAAAAGCGATCAGCTTGACCAAGGAATCCAGCGCTATGGCACTGATCATACCCTGATGGCGACGGGGCCCTTCAATAACGCGTGTACCAAATAAAATGGCGAACCAGGCCATAACAATTGCCGCAATTAAGCTCACACCCTTGGTAATGATGAGTGAGTCGCCAAGGGCAACAGCCTCACTAGCAGGCTCAACGTTAATGGTTGTCCAAACCAGTGATACAGCCTTTAACTGCAACGCGATATAAGGCAAAGAACCGATAACGGCTACAACAGTAACCAACGCAGCCAAACGTTGGCTTTTACCATAGCGAGAACCAATAAAATCGGCGATGGAGGTGACTTTGTTGCGAGAGCTGATTAGCAATAAATGACGAATAAAGCGCCATCCAAAAACAAATAATAGGATCGGCCCTAAATAGATGGGAAGGAAACTCCAGCCCCCATCAACGGCATACCCAACAGCACCAAGGAAAGTCCAAGAACTACAATATACAGCCAACGATAAGCTGTAGATAACCGGCTGCCAGCGCTTTAAATTTGAGGCTTTACGTTCCGCGTACCAAGCCACGTAAAACAGCAAAGCGCCATATAAGAAAACGTAAATAAGGAGAAGCTGATTATCCATAAAGGCATCGTGTTAATTGTCAGCCTCATTGTGAGCCTGACGCCTATTGGATATTAATATAAATAACGCCCTTTAATCACCGTAATCACCCGATTCACGGTAAATTATCATATTTTTGGCCATAAAAAAGGCCCGATCCTGACGGAACGAGCCTTTTTATAATAAGAGCCTGACGATGACCTACTCTCACATGGGGAAGCCCCACACTACCATCGGCGATGTATTGTTTCACTTCTGAGTTCGGGATGGGATCAGGTGGTTCCAATACTCTATGGTCGTCAGACAAAACTGGTTGCACTTCAAATTGGCTATGTGATTGCAATAAATTCTTTATCAAACTTATATCTGATGTCATATAACACCGCAGTTGTCTCTACAGACTGCTTTGGTGTTATATGGTCAAGCCTCACGGGCAATTAGTATTGGTTAGCTCAACGCCTCACAGCGCTTACACACCCAACCTATCAACCTTGTAGTCTTCAAGGGCCCTTCAGGGGAATCTAGTTCCCAGTGAGATCTCATCTTGAGGGAGGCTTCCCGCTTAGATGCTTTCAGCGGTTATCCCGTCCGAACGTAGCTACCCGGCAATGCCACTGGCGTGACAACCGGAACACCAGAGGTTCGTCCACTCCGGTCCTCTCGTACTAGGAGCAGCTTCCTCTCAAATCTCATACGTCCACGGCAGATAGGGACCGAACTGTCTCACGACGTTCTAAACCCAGCTCGCGTACCACTTTAAATGGCGAACAGCCATACCCTTGGGACCTGCTTCAGCCCCAGGATGTGATGAGCCGACATCGAGGTGCCAAACACCGCCGTCGATGTGAACTCTTGGGCGGTATCAGCCTGTTATCCCCGGCGTACCTTTTATCCGTTGAGCGATGGCCCTTCCATACAGAACCACCGGATCACTAAGACCTACTTTCGTACCTGCTCGACGTGTCTGTCTCGCAGTTAAGCATGCTTTTGCCTTTGCACTATCCTCATGATTTCCGACCATGATTAGCATACCTTCGTGCTCCTCCGTTACTCTTTAGGAGGAGACCGCCCCAGTCAAACTACCCACCACACAGTGTCCGCGATCCCGATAAGGGACCTGCGTTAGAACCTCAAACATACCAGGGTGGTATTTCAAGTTCGGCTCCACCCGATCTAGCGACCGGGCTTCAAAGCCTCCCACCTATCCTACACAAATAGGCTCAAAGTTCACTGTGAAGCTATAGTAAAGGTGCACGGGGTCTTTCCGTCTAGCCGCGGATACACTGCATCTTAACAGCGATTTCAATTTCACTGAGTCTCGGGTGGAGACAGTGTGGCCGTCGTTACGCCATTCGTGCAGGTCGGAACTTACCCGACAAGGAATTTCGCTACCTTAGGACCGTTATAGTTACGGCCGCCGTTTACCGGGGCTTCGATCAAGAGCTTCTCCGAAGATAACCCCATCAATTAACCTTCCGGCACCGGGCAGGCGTCACACCGTATACGTCCACTTACGTGTTTGCACAGTGCTGTGTTTTTAATAAACAGTCGCAGCCACCATTTCACTTCGACCAGCCTCAGCTTAGGGAGCAAGTCCCATCACCAAAACCGGCGTACCTTCTCCCGAAGTTACGGTACAATTTTGCCTAGTTCCTTCACCCGAGTTCTCTCAAGCGCCTTGGTATTCTCTACCTGACCACCTGTGTCGGTTTGGGGTACGGTCCCTTATAACCTGAAGCTTAGAAGATTTTCTTGGAAGCATGGTATCAACTACTTCGCTCTCTAAAAGAGTGCTCGTCATCAGTTCTCAGTCTTAAAGAAACCCGGATTTGCCTAAGTTTCAAACCTACAACCTTAAACGCGGACAACCATCGCCGCGCTAGCCTAACCTTCTCCGTCTCTCCATCGCAGTTATAAGAGGTACAGGAATATTAACCTGTTTCCCATCGACTACGCATTTCTGCCTCGCCTTAGGGGCCGACTCACCCTGCCCTGATTAGCATGGGACAGGAAACCTTGGTCTTCCGGCGTGCGGGTTTTTCACCCGCATTATCGTTACTCATGTCAACATTCGCACTTCTGATACCTCCAGCATGCCTTACGACACACCTTCAACAGCCTACAGAACGCTCCGCTACCGCGTGTACAAAGTACACACCCGCAGCTTCGGTGGATAGTTTTAGCCCCGTTACATCTTCCGCGCAGGCCGACTCGACTAGTGAGCTATTACGCTTTCTTTAAAGGATGGCTGCTTCTAAGCCAACCTCCTAGCTGTCTAAGCCTTCCCACATCGTTTCCCACTTAACTATCACTTTGGGACCTTAGCTGGCGGTCTGGGTTGTTTCCCTCTCCACGACGGACGTTAGCACCCGCCGTGTGTCTGCCATGCTCATACTTACTGGTATTCGGAGTTTGCATCGGGTTGGTAAGTCGGGATGACCCCCTAGCCGAAACAGTGCTCTACCCCCAGCAGCAATACATGACGCGCTACCTAAATAGCTTTCGCGGAGAACCAGCTATCTCCGGGCTTGATTAGCCTTTCACTCCGAGCCACAGCTCATCCCCGCATTTTTCAACATACGTGGGTTCGGTCCTCCAGTGCCTGTTACGGCACCTTCAACCTGGCCATGGCTAGATCGCCCGGTTTCGGGTCTAATCCCAGCAACTAAACGCGCAGTTAACACTCGGTTTCCCTACGCCTCCCCTAAACGGTTAAGCTCGCTACTGAAATTAAGTCGTTGACCCATTATACAAAAGGTACGCAGTCACAGAACAAGTCTGCTCCCACTGCTTGTACGCATACGGTTTCAGGATCTATTTCACTCCCCTCTTCGGGGTTCTTTTCGCCTTTCCCTCACGGTACTGGTTCACTATCGGTCAGCTAGGAGTATTTAGCCTTAGAGGATGGTCCCCCTATCTTCAGTCAAGATTTCTCGTGTCCCGACCTACTTAATACGTCAATAATCGTTTTCGTGTACGGGGCTATCACCCTGTATCGCGGTACTTTCCAGAACCTTCCACTAACTCATATTGCTCGGCTAATCCCCGTTCGCTCGCCGCTACTAGGGGAATCTCAATTGATTTCTTTTCCTCCGGGTACTTAGATGTTTCAGTTCTCCGGGTTCGCTTCCTGACACCTATGTATTCAGTGCAGGATACCTGCCTTATGACAGGTGGGTTTCCCCATTCGGACATTACCGGGTCAAAGGCTGTTTACCGCCTCGCCGATACTTTTCGCAGGTTACCACGTCCTTCATCGCCTCTAGCTGCCAAGGCATCCACCGTATGCGCTTAATTGCTTGACCATATAACCCAAAACAGTCCTAGAACCACTTCAGATCGGTCATTTACGCCAGATATACGCTTGATAAGAATATCTTTCGATATTCAAAGAATCGTATTGCCTTAACAAATTTTACTTCATTAAGTTTTGTTGTTTGCATACTACAATGACCGAAGTCATCGTCGTTTACATACAAGCTATCACATAACCAAATTATTAAAGAGCAGTCTGGTAAAAACCAGAGCTAAAACATCATGCAATGTTTTAGCTCTAACTTCTAACAAGCGAAGCAAACGGGTCGGTTTAGGATTGGTGGAGCCAGGCGGGATCGAACCGCCGACCTCCTGCGTGCAAGGCAGGCGCTCTCCCAGCTGAGCTATGGCCCCTAATCACCTAGGTTAGCGGTAATCTCATCTGCTGATGAAATTCTGGTGGGTCTGGGTGGATTCGAACCACCGACCTCACCCTTATCAGGGGTGCGCTCTAACCAACTGAGCTACAGACCCAATCTGTGGGTCTGCTGACCCTTAAACCTAAAAACAATACGTTGTGAGTACTTAGCTGAAGCCTATCAAGCTTCTTTTAAGGAGGTGATCCAGCCCCAGGTTCCCCTAGGGCTACCTTGTTACGACTTCACCCCAGTCATGAATCACAAAGTGGTGACCGTCCTCCCGAAGGTTAGACTAGCCACTTCTTTTGCAACCCACTCCCATGGTGTGACGGGCGGTGTGTACAAGGCCCGGGAACGTATTCACCGCGACATTCTGATTCGCGATTACTAGCGATTCCGACTTCATGGAGTCGAGTTGCAGACTCCAATCCGGACTACGAGACGTTTTAAGGGATTAGCTCCACCTCGCGGCTTCGCGACCCTCTGTACGCCCCATTGTAGCACGTGTGTAGCCCAGGTCGTAAGGGCCATGATGACTTGACGTCGTCCCCACCTTCCTCCGGTTTGTCACCGGCAGTCTCCTTAGAGTTCCCACCATTACGTGCTGGCAAATAAGGACAAGGGTTGCGCTCGTTACGGGACTTAACCCAACATCTCACGACACGAGCTGACGACAGCCATGCAGCACCTGTCACAGAGTTCCCGAAGGCACCAATCCATCTCTGGAAAGTTCTCTGGATGTCAAGACCTGGTAAGGTTCTTCGCGTTGCATCGAATTAAACCACATGCTCCACCGCTTGTGCGGGCCCCCGTCAATTCATTTGAGTTTTAACCTTGCGGCCGTACTCCCCAGGCGGTCAACTTATCGCGTTAGCTGCGCCACTAAAGCCTCAAGGACTCCAACGGCTAGTTGACATCGTTTACGGCGTGGACTACCAGGGTATCTAATCCTGTTCGCTCCCCACGCTTTCGCACCTCAGCGTCAGTATCAAGCCAGGTGGCCGCCTTCGCCACTGGTATTCCTTCCTATATCTACGCATTTCACCGCTACACAGGAAATTCTACCACCCTCTCTTGTACTCTAGCCTGCCAGTTCGAAATGCAGTTCCCAGGTTGAGCCCAGGGCTTTCACATCTCGCTTAACAAACCGCCTACGCGCGCTTTACGCCCAGTAATTCCGATTAACGCTTGCACCCTCCGTATTACCGCGGCTGCTGGCACGGAGTTAGCCGGTGCTTATTCTGTAGGTAACGTCAATCCTAAAAGGTATTAACTTTTAGGCCTTCCTCCCTACTTAAAGTGCTTTACGAGCCTAAACCCTTCTTCACACACGCGGTATGGCTGCGTCAGGCTTCCGCCCATTGCGCAATATTCCCCACTGCTGCCTCCCGTAGGAGTCTGGGCCGTGTCTCAGTCCCAGTGTGGCTGATCATCCTCTCAGACCAGCTATAGATCGTCGCCTTGGTGAGCCTTTACCCCACCAACTAGCTAATCTAACGCAGGCTCATCTAATAGCGCAAGGTCCGAAGATCCCCTGCTTTCCCCCGTAGGGCGTATGCGGTATTAGCCTGGTTTTCACCAGGTTGTCCCCCACTATTAGGTAGATTCCTACGCGTTACTCACCCGTCCGCCACTCGTCATCAGCTAGCAAGCTAGCTATGTTACCGTTCGACTTGCATGTGTTAAGCCTACCGCCAGCGTTCAATCTGAGCCATGATCAAACTCTTCAGTTTAAATCTTTTACTTCTACCGTCTCTATCTAAAGAGGGGCAAGAAGTTGGGTTTTGTGAAAACCCTAAACTTGGCTCGAAAATATAAACTACCAACATATTACTATGAGCAACTTACTTCTCGAAAATCAATCGCTTAGATCGACATTCAGTAAGCACCCACACGTATTGTTTCTATCGTTTGCTTCTAAACTGTTAAAGAGCGCTAAAGGTGTTACCCTTTAGAAGAGGTGCGCATTATACAGCTGATTTCGATCACTGCAAGCACTATCTTTACTGATTTCCTCCTCCCCTTGAAGCCATTAAATCCGCCGAAAAACAAACCGGCTTAGCTACAAGAGGAGGCGCATTATATCGATGATCAGACTAATAACAAGCACTATCTCAGACTAATTCCACAAATCTAATCGAAGCGCTTACCCATTACAAACATGACCGGGCCAGACAGTGCGTAAACAAAGGCAAGCGTGAACAATATACGCGCTGGATCAATAAAAACAATGGAGAACACAATCACTATCGCCAACAACGCAACGAAGGGCACCCGTCCTTTAATATCAAAATTTTTGAAACTGTAATATTTAAAGTTACTCACCATCAGCAAGCCTGCACCAACCACAACAACCGCACCAAACCAAGTCATAACGGTAGAGTCAACACCTTCCTGCGCACAGAGCCAGACAAGACTTGCAACCAAGGCAGCGGCGGGGGGACTAGCCAGACCAACAAAGTACTTCTTATCGACAAGCCCGATCATTGCATTGAAGCGCGCCAAGCGTAGCGCCGCACCAGCAAGATAGATAAAAGCAGCCATCCAACCCACCTTACCCAAATCAGACAAAGCCCAACTTAACGACACCAGCGCAGGAGCAACACCAAAGGCTACTAGATCGCTCATACTGTCATACTGCGCACCAAATTCACTCTCACCATGAATCAGACGTGCCACGCGACCATCAAAACCATCCAGAATCATCGCTATAAATATTGCCGTTGCGGCCGCCTCAAACTGGCCATGCATTCCAGCAACCACCGCATAAAAACCACTAAACAATGCAGCCGTGGTAAATAAGTTAGGTAAGAGGTAAATCGCTTTCGATTTTGCCTTTGAGTCCAAATTAGTCATAATTCACTTCCATTTATACGAAACACATAAACAAGCAATCAAATATAAAGCCGAAACTCTGTTTATGCCAGCCACAAAAAAACGCGGCCGGAGCCGCGCTTTTCAATAAAACCTAATCAAACAAGACTTAGTTCTTTTCCTGATCAACAATTTTGTCGATCCAAGGCATCATCTTACGCAGCTCACCACCCACAACTTCGATTGGGTGCGCAGCATTGTTACGACGACGCGCGGTCATTGAAGGATAGTTAGTTGCACCTTCGCTAATAAACATTTTCGCGTACTCACCATCCTGAATACGTTTCAACGCATTACGCATCGCTTCACGAGACTGTTCATTGATAACTTCCGGGCCAGTTACGTATTCACCGTACTCAGCGTTATTGGAAATCGAGTAGTTCATGTTAGCAATACCACCTTCGTACATCAGGTCAACAATCAGCTTCAGCTCATGCAGGCATTCGAAGTACGCCATCTCAGGCTCGTAACCTGCTTCGGTCAACGTCTCAAAACCCATCTTAACTAGCTCAACCGCGCCACCACAAAGAACCGCTTGCTCACCAAACAGATCCGTTTCAGTTTCGTCTTTAAAGGTTGTCTCCAGAATACCAGTACGACCACCACCAATTGCAGAAGCGTAGGACAGAGCCAATTCTTTAGCTTTACCAGAAGCATTTTGATAGATCGCAATCAGATCAGGAATACCGCCGCCCGCTACAAATTCAGAACGCACGGTATGACCAGGCGCTTTGGGTGCAACCATGATTACGTCCAAGTCAGCGCGAGGCACAACTTGATTGTAGTGAATCGCAAAACCGTGAGCGAAAGCCAATGTAGCGCCTTGCTTGATATTTGGAACAATCTCATCACGATATAACTCAGACTGGAACTCATCTGGCGTCAGGATCATTACAACATCAGCCGCTGCAACCGCTTCAGCTACCGATGAAACTTTCAGACCGTGCGCTTCAGCTTTAGCCACCGAAGAAGAACCCGCGCGCAGACCAACAGTTACATCAACACCGGAGTCATTCAGGTTACAAGCATGAGCGTGCCCCTGTGAACCGTACCCGATGATGGCAACTTTTTTGCCTTTGATGATGGATAGATCACAATCTTTATCGTAATACCTTTGCATATCAACCTCTAAAAATTTGGATTATTAACTAATAATTTAAATTCTAAATAAACGCTAAATACTTAAATGACGTTCGCCACGCGCGATACCTGACACACCACTACGCACAACCTCCATCACCAGCAATGGATCAATGGCTTCCAGGAAAGCGTCCAACTTACTACTAGTGCCCACCAATTGAATGGTGAAAATCGATGGCGTCACATCAATAATCTGGCCACGGAAAATATCCGTAACTCGCTTAATTTCATCACGCTGCGCACCAACCGCTCTTGTTTTAACCAACAACAATTCACGCTCAATATGTAGGTCATCCGCCAAGTCCATCACCTTAACCACATCAATCAGACGGTTCAGGTGCTTGGTAATTTGCTCAATTACACGATCAGAACCAAACGTTGTAATGGTAATACGCGATAAGGTTTCATCTTCCGTTGGCGCAACATTCAAACTCATGATGTTGTAGTTACGCTGGGAAAACAGACCAACAATACGCGACAGTGCGCCCGGCTCGTTCTCAACCAGTACCGAAATAATATGTCTCATTTAGGTACGCTCCGTCTTGCTAACCCACATATCACGCATCGCACCAGGTGCAATTTGCATAGGGTATACGTGCTCACTCGGGTCAATCTCGATATCCATAAACACCAAACGATCTTTCTGAGCAAAACACTCTCGCATCTTCTCTTCCAACTCTTCACGCTTAGTCACTTTAATACCAACATGCCCGTAAGCTTCCACCAACTTCACAAAATCTGGCAGAGAATCCTCATAAAGAATCTCGGAATAACGACCGTCGTAATGCATATCCTGCCACTGCTTCACCATACCCAGAGCAGAGTTATTCAGGCAGATAATTTTTACCGGAATATTGTATTGCATACAGGTCGACAGCTCCTGAATACACATCTGAATACTGCCTTCACCAGTCACACAAACCACATTTGCATCACGGTGCGCGAACTGAGCCCCCATTGCCGCCGGAAAACCGTAACCCATGGTGCCAAGACCACCAGAGTTCAACCAACGACGCGGCTTATCAAACAGATAGTATTGAGCAGCAAACATTTGATGCTGACCTACATCCGATGCCACATACGCATCACCTTCAGTCACCTTATAGAGCATTGACACCACTTCCTGAGGCATCAACTTCTCGCCATCAGTTTTATAACGCGGCGCAACCTGCAAACCATAGCGCTGACGCCAATCATTCAATCGACGCCACCATTCGGCTAGCGCCTCTTGATCAGGCTTAGTTTCAGACGCTTTGATCTGTACCAACATTTTTGACAGCACATCTTTCACATCACCAACGACAGGCACATGCGCCTCTACGATTTTAGAAATCGTCGCAGGATCAATATCCACATGCACAATCGTGGCATTCGGGCAGAACTTGCTCACCGTATTGGTCACACGGTCGTCAAAACGCGCACCCACAGCAAAGATCAAATCACTGTGATGCATTGCCGTATTGGCTTCAAAAGTACCATGCATCCCCAACATACCCAGGTTCTGCTTATTGGTCCCTGGATGCGAACCCAAGCCCATCAAGGTATTAGTTACCGGGTAACCCAGCAGCTCAGCCATCTCAACCAGCTCGTCACAGGCATCACCTAAAATCACACCACCACCCGCATAAATAACGGGGCGTTTGGCGGCCAACAGCAACTCAACTGCTTTCTTAATCTGTTTAGGATGCCCTTTCACAGAAGGATTATAGGAGCGCAGATTCACCGTTTCCGGGTACACGTACGGGAAGCGCTCGGTCGGAGCGGTGGTATTTTTTGGAATATCGATAACCACAGGGCCAGGACGACCCGTTGTTGCAATATGAAATGCCTTTTTGATAATCGCAGGAATCTCATCAGCACGCTTAACAATAAAGCTATGCTTCACGATAGGGCGAGATATACCGATCATGTCGGTTTCCTGGAAGGCATCTTCACCAATACGCTCTGCTGGCACCTGTCCAGACAACACAATCATTGGAATAGAGTCAGTATAGGCCGTGGCAATACCCGTAATCGCATTGGTCGCACCAGGTCCTGATGTTACCAGCACCACCCCAACTTTACCGCTGGAACGCGTATAACCATCAGCCGCATGGGTTGCAGCCTGCTCATGACGCACCAGAATATGCTGGATTTTGTCTTGCCTAAAAATCGCGTCGTAGATATGTAACGCCGAACCACCAGGATAGCCAAAGATGTGTTCAACACCCTCATCCTGAAGCGCCCGCATTAACATGTCACCACCGGACAGTAATTCCACTTGCCTCACCTTTATATAACAAAATCGCCCACTCATTTTGAACGGGCGACATTAAAAAATTAAAACCTGAACGCGAGCGAAAACTGCCCGATACAGAGAACCAGCAATTCTGACACTTTGTCCCAACTTGTTCAAGCCAAACCGCCCGCTCTCAAAGCAAATTTAGCTAACGAGTTTCTTAGAAAAAAAACCATATCCGTCTATACTGAATCAAGTAGCCATGATTGGCTCCAAGCCATAAATTGTTTGTTTTCCTTTTACGGACGCACCAATGAAAAAAGATCAGCTTATTAAATTCGCAGCATCGCTAGTAGCAGCGCCTATTTTAGCCGCTTTATTGACCCCTTCCCTACACGCCGACGAGGTCTTTAAATGGGTCGACGAACAAGGGATTACGCACTATGAAGAACGTGCACCAGCCGACAAGGAATACTCCAAGGTAACAACTTACGGGGAAGTACCCAGCGGCGGCGCGGAAGCAAAAAAACGCCTTGAACAACAACGCGCAGATAAAAAAACTGCTGGCGAAAAGGGCGCTGAATACGCTGAACAAAAAAAGCTCGCCGACGATCAAGCCAAAATCCGCGCGGAAAACTGCAAGGGCGCTCGCAGCAACCTGAAAACTATCCAGGAAAATGCCCGCGTACGCATTCTAGGTGATGACGGAGAGTTTCGATATTTGAGCGAAGAGGAACGCCAGCAACAGCTCGACAGCGCAAACGAAACCATTGCCGAAAACTGTGACACCTAAAATCGATCAAAACAAAAAAAACGGCGCCAATTGGCGCCGTTTTTTATCTATCTGATTCTTACCCCTGCTCGAAGACCATAACCCCACCCTTGCAGTCCGCCATTATGATATCTCCGGGAATAAACTCTCCCGCCAAAATCGCCTGCGCCAATGGGTTTTCAATTTTTTGCTGGATAGCCCGCTTCAATGGTCGCGCACCATAAACAGGGTCAAAGCCAGCGTCCACCAAATTATCCATGGCCGCATCGGTAATATTCAGCGCCAATTCTTTTTCCTGCAATCGCCCTCTAAGCTGCTCCAACTGAATATCTGCAATGCCGCGAATCTGCTCCTTCAGCAAAGGATGGAATACCACCGACTCATCCACACGGTTTATAAACTCGGGACGGAAATGCTGCCCCACGACCGCCATTACAGCCTCGCTCATTTGCGTATAGTTACTTTCCCCGGCAAGGGTTTGAATAATGTCTGACCCCAAGTTCGAGGTCATCACCACCACTGTATTACGGAAATCAACGGTACGACCTTGACCATCGGTTAAACGCCCATCTTCCAACACCTGCAACAAGATATTAAACACATCAGGATGCGCCTTCTCAACCTCATCCAATAACAACACCGAATAAGGTTTACGGCGAACCGCTTCTGTTAAATAACCGCCCTCCTCATAACCCACATAACCAGGAGGTGCGCCTATCAAACGTGCCACCGAATGCTTCTCCATAAACTCGGACATATCAATGCGCACCATCGCCTCTTCCGTATCAAACAGGAATTCGGCTAACGCTTTGCACAGCTCTGTTTTACCCACCCCCGTTGGCCCCAGGAACAAGAACGAGCCATTCGGACGATTCGGATCCGACAAGCCCGCGCGCGAACGACGTACTGCATTGGACACTGCCACCACCGCTTCAGACTGACCAACAACACGATGATGCAAACTATCTTCCATGCGCAACAGTTTTTCGCGCTCGCCCTCGAGCATTTTCGACACAGGAATGCCTGTCCAGCGCGAAACCACCTCGGCCACCTCTTCATCGGTCACCTTGTTGCGCAACAACGTCATTTCTATGGTTTTGTGATCAGCCGCTTCGGCAATCTTCTTTTCCAACTCTGGAATAATGCCGTATTGCAACTCTGACATTTTCGCCAGATCACCCGAACGATGCGCAGCTTCTAACTCGATACGCGCATTCTCCAACTCACTCTTGTACTGCTGGGTACCATGTAAACTGGCTTTTTCAGCCTTTAATACTTCATCCAAGTCGGCATATTCACGCTCCAGCTTCTCGATTTCTTCACTCAGCCCATCAAGACGCTTTAATGTCGCCGGATCGGTTTCTTTTTTCAGCGCCTCACGCTCAATTTTCAACTGAATCAGACGTCGATCCAATCGATCCATGCTTTCCGGCTTGGAATCGATTTCCATACGGATACGACTGCCTGCCTCATCAATCAAATCAATTGCCTTATCTGGCAACTGGCGATCAGTGATATAACGATGCGATAGTTTAGCTGCAGCAATAATGGCCGAATCGGTAATTTCCACGCCGTGATGCACCTCGTAGCGCTCCTTCAAACCACGAAGAATTGCGACAGTATCCTCCTCGGAGGGCTCGTCCACCTGCACCTTCTGAAAACGACGCTCCAAGGCAGCATCTTTTTCCACATACTGGCGGTATTCATCCAGTGTGGTGGCACCCACACAGTGCAGCTCACCACGAGCCAGCGCTGGTTTAAGCATATTACCGGCATCCATAGCACCTTCACCCTTACCTGCGCCAACCATGGTGTGCAGTTCGTCGATAAAAAGAATGACACGACCTTCCTGTTTACCCAGCTCATTGAGCACAGATTTGAGACGCTCTTCAAATTCACCGCGAAATTTAGCGCCCGCAATCAGGCTACCCATATCCAGGGACAACACACGTTTATCCTGCAGACCTTCAGGCACTTCACCATTAACGATACGTTGCGCCAGCCCCTCTACAATGGCGGTTTTACCCACCCCCGGCTCGCCAATCAACACCGGGTTATTTTTGGTGCGGCGCTGCAACACCTGAATAGTGCGGCGTATTTCTTCATCACGTCCAACCACCGGGTCAAGCTTGCCGCTTTCAGCAAGCGCAGTGAGATCAATAGTAAATTTATCCAGCGCCTGACGGTTCCCCTCAGCGTTTGGATCATTAACCTGCTCACCACCACGCAGCTGCTCAACAGCTTTTTCAAGACTGCTTTTATTGGCTCCCGCTTTTTCCAGCAAACGAGCAGCCGAACCTTTCACCTCAAACATCGCCAACAACACCAACTCACTGGAGATGTATTGGTCATTACGCTGCTGCGCCAGTTTGTCGGTCACATTCAGTACTCGCCCCAATTCATTGGACGCACTGACGTCACCCTGCGTACCTTGCACCTGCGGCAAGGACTCCAGCGCTTCAGCTAAATCATTGCGCAAGTTGCGCACATCACAACCAGCCCGCTGCAACAGCGGCACAATGGAACCGCCTTGCTGCTCCAGCATAGCCACCAGTAAATGTGTAGGTTCTATGAAATTATGATCACGGCCAACGGCCAACGACTGTGCATCGGATAAAGCAGTTTGCAGTTGCGTAGTAAATTTATCGATTCTCACCTTATTCTCCTGTTATTTCTGCCGCAGCATCAAAGACTCCCAAATGAGCAAGGCTGCGTTTTGAAAGGTATAACAAGGAGGTTGGGGCAATCGAGAGGGATTCAAGGCTACGCAATTGATCCACATCAACAGCGAAGAAAATAAACAGGAAATGACTATTCAGTGCGCCAGATCAGGCTAGCCATGCGACCCGTCACACCATCACGACGATAGGAGAAAAAACGTTTCTGATCACTGAACGTACAAAAGTCACCACCATAAATTTGCCCGATGCTTTTTGCTTGTAGGCGGATACGGGCTAGCGTATACAGATCAGCAAACCAGTGATTGGGTTTGTTCGAATGCGCAACGAAAGCCCCGTCGCACTCAGCCGAAAAAGATAGAAACGCATCACGCACATCATCGCCCACCTCAAACTGTTGCGGCCCGATAGCCGGCCCCAGCCAAACCAACAATTCGTGCGCGGGAACTTGCAGCTTGCTAACCGTAGCTTCAAGCACACCATCAGCCAAACCTCGCCAACCTGCGTGCGCGGCCGCCACTCGATCACCCGCTGCCGTACAAAAAAGCACTGGTAAACAATCGGCTGTCATCACGGAACAAGGCAAACCAACTGCGGAGGTAAAACAGGCATCCGCCTCAGGCACAAGACCATCAGCTTTTGATTCAATAACGCTACAACCGTGTATCTGCTGTAGCCATTGAGGCGCATGAGTTGTCGCCAACCTTTGTTGGAGCTGTTGGCGGTTTCTCATCACATGCTCCGGGGTGTCCCCGACATGCAACCCCAAATTAAAGCTATCAAAGGGCGACAGACTGGTTCCGCCCTGCCGAGTTGTTACCAGCGCCTTGATGTTTTCTGGCGCTGGCCAATCGGGTGTAATGAAAGATAGTGTGCCAGTCATTTCAGCCACGTGATAACACCCCTCTGAATAATTACTTCATGTCCGCAAAAATCGCGCTATCGTCACGCAATAAAGTGAGCAACTGCTGCATATCTTCAGGAATTTCAACCTCCCATTCCATGTCTTCGCCGGTAAGTGGATGTACCAATTGTAGTCGGCGAGCGTGCAAGGCCTGGCGTTTAAACTTTTGCAGGAAGTCTATCAATGCCTCTGTGGCCGAGGGCGGAAGGCGCGGACGACCGCCGTATAGAGGATCACCGATCAACGGATAATTAATGTGTGTCATATGCACACGAATCTGGTGCGTACGGCCTGTTTCAAGCTTTAACCGTACATGGGTATGCGCACGAAAACGTTCCACCACCTGATAATTTGTTGCTGCTTCTTTACCCGTAGCAACCACACCCATTTTTTTACGGTGTATGGGGTGGCGACCAATCGGTTCATCAACACGCCCGCCACCGGTCATCACACCCTGCACTACCGCCTCATATTCACGGCCCATTTCTCGCGTCTGAAGCTGGTCAACCAGATCGGCATGCGCCATCAGGGTTTTCGCCACCACCATCAAACCTGTAGTGTCCTTGTCCAGGCGGTGCACAATGCCTGCACGTGGTACAGTATCAAGCTGAGGCGCGTGATACAGCAATGCATTCAACAGCGTACCATCAGCGTGACCTGCCGCCGGGTGAACGACTAAACCCGCTGGCTTGTTGAGCACTAGTATTTCGTCATCTTCGTAGACAATATCAAGCGAAATATCCTGTGCCTGCCAACGGTCCGAACCCTCAAGAGTCACCTTTACTTCCAGCCACTCTCCGCCCATCACTTTGACCTTAGCTTTATGTATTTCACCGTCCATCGTCAGCTCACCGGATTTAATCCAGCTTTGCAGGCGCGCCCGGGAATAATCCGAGAACAGTTGCGCAGCGACCTGATCAAACCGCTCACCCGCCATGTGCTCAGGAATTTGTTGTTTTAAGTGTATTTCTTGCATAAATGAACTTACCGTCGGGCGCTTTGTTTAAATGACAACCTATGCTTTAATACAGCAGCTTTTGCTGCCATTAAAGCTACCCAGGTCGGCAAATTTAAATCGATACGCATTAACTTTTCGGATACTCAGTACCCACCATGATTACACAATCACTCAAGATACTGGCAAGCCTTGTATGTTTGGCACTGCTATTGACCGGCTGCTCCTCGAACGACAAAAAAGAGTTTACCGAAAATTCGGAAACCGCCTTCTTCGAGAACGCCATGAAAGCCTCAAAATCGGGCAATTATAGCACAGCGATTGAGCTTCTGGAGGAACTAGAATCACGTTATCCTTTTGGTCGCTATTCACAACAGTCGCAGCTGGAATTAATTTTCGCCTATTATAAAAGCGCCGATTACGAAGCATCCCGCGCCACCAGCAGCCGCTTTATCCGCCTGCATCCTCAACATACCAAACTCGATTACGTCTATTACCTGAAAGGACTAGCCGCCTACCAACAGGATAAGGACTTTTTTGACCGTTTTCTGAACATCGAAACAGCCCAACGTGATATGGGCGCGGCCCGGGAAAGCTTGGTCGACTTCAGCGTATTACTCAATCGTTTTCCTGACAGCCAATACGCTGATGAAGCACGCGCGCGAATGATCCACCTGCGCAACCAACTAGCCGCTCATGAAATTCATGTCGGTCAATATTACCTGAAACGCAAAGCCTGGATTGCGGCCGCCAACCGCGGGCGCTTTGTCGTTGAAAATTTCCCATCCACGCCTTCCGTGCCTGATGGCCTGGCACTGATGGTGCAAGGTTACCAACAAATGGGACTCACTGATCTGGCACAGCAATCACAACAGATCCTCAGCCAAAACGCCCCGAACTATGCAGGTTTGGACGAAGCAGGTAATTTCAAAATCGAAGCGGGTGAAGTTAAAGCAAAACGCTCCTGGTTAAACCGACTGACGTTCGGCCTCGTTGGAGAAGATGGCTAGACCAAATAGGTCAGCTGCAGCGCTACGCCAATGGATACAGAAGAAATCATTCAGGCCATGCAGGTTAAACCGGTCATCAACCCTGAACAGGAAATCAACCGTCGGATTAACTTTATCAAAACCCAGCTACAACAATCTGGGTTAAAGCATCTAGTACTAGGCATTAGCGGCGGCGTTGACTCTACCACCTGTGGCCGCCTTGCGCAGCTCGCCGTGGAAGAACTTAATCACGAACAGAAAAGTAGCGATTATCAGTTTATAGCCGTGCGCCTACCCTACGGCATCCAGTCGGACGAGCATGACGCCCAAAGAGCGCTCTCGTTTATCCAACCCAGCATTAGCCTAGCGGTCAATGCCAAACCCGGTGTCGATGAAATTCATCAGGAAACACTCGACGCGCTGAATCAACAGAACCTACTCAACACCCCAGAGTCCACGATCGATTTCGTTAAGGGCAACGTTAAAGCCCGCACCCGTATGACAATCCAATACGAAATTGCTGGCCTGTTTAACGGATTAGTATTGGGCACTGACCACTCTGCCGAAAATATTACCGGCTTTTATACTAAATGGGGAGATGGCGCCTGCGATCTGGCACCACTGTTTGGCCTCAGCAAGCGACAGGTGCGCCAAGTGGCCGACACACTGGGCGCACCTCACTCGCTGGTGCATAAAACACCCACCGCCGACCTGGAGTGCCTGGAGCCTGGAAAGGCTGATGAACATGCTCTCGGGCTTAGCTATGACGAAATCGATGACTTTCTTGAGGGCAAAGTTGTCAACGCCGAGGTAGAAGCGCGGTTAATCGATATTTACCAAAAAACGCAACATAAGCGCCAGGCAATCCCTACCCCATAAGCAACACCTGTCTATACTTACCTGACAATGTGATAAACAGGATATACACCTCTTGGCATGAGCCAACCACAAACGAACAAAAAAACGCACCCGCAACGTCAACGCCAGGATATCAGCCTGCTGCGTATCCTTAATTACTATCGCCTGACGTTGTCGATTGTATTAATTTCCGGTTACTTCAACGAAGCCAGCCAAGTATTTCTGGGGCTGGAACAGCCATCACTGTATCTAATCACCAGCATCGGTTATGGCCTACTAAATCTCGCGCTGTTTTTTTTGTTACGCCGCGACAGAGTGTTATTACCCCAGCAAATCATTCTCAACATCAGCATCGATATTATCGTGTTGGGGCTGCTCACCTATGCCAATGGCGGTGTTGCTAGCGGTTTGGGTAACCTCATGATCTTTGCCGTGGCCGCGGGCAGCATCTTGCTCCGTGGCCGTTATAACCTGATGTTTGCCGCATTAGGCAGTATCACGCTGCTTGGCATTGAAATCTATCGAGCCACGACACAGATAGACATCACTCTTCACTACCTGCACGCCGGTTTACTAGGCATGATTTTATTTGCCACCGCTCTGTTTATCCGTCAAATCTCCAGTCGTATTCAAAGCAGCGAAAACCTTGCAGCACGCCGCGCCACCGACATTATTCAACTGGAAAAAATGAACCGGCTGATTGTTCAGCGCATGCGCACCGGCATTATTGTCAGCGACCTTGCTGGCCATGTGGAAATGATGAACGATGCTGCCCAGGAATTACTTCTCGAAAAAAACAGCCCAAACATCAGCACTCAAAGCATGTACTTGCCAGCACCACTTCTGGAACGCCTTAAAATGTGGATGCAAAACAATCAGCGCCGCACGACACCTTTTAGAACAACCCCTGAAAACCCGGAGGTACAGGCTAACTTTGCCTCACTGGAACAGCAGGGGCACGCCAGCATTTTGATTTTTCTTGAAGACAACAGCAAAGCCATGCAACAGGCCCAGCAGCTCAAACTCGCCTCACTGGGTCAGCTAACCGCCAGCATCGCCCACGAAATCCGCAATCCCCTTGGCGCTATCAGCCATGCCGCTCAACTTCTGGGGGAATCAGAAACGCTCGACAGCGCCGACCAGCGCCTAAGTAAAATAATCCACGATCATTCCATTCGCCTCAACAACACTATCGAAAATGTGCTGGAACTGTCGCGCCGACATCAACCCTCGCCACAACACATTGAGCTGCATGACTGGTTAAATGAATTTTCCTGCAGCTTTAATGAAACAGAAAATGATCGAGGTGAATTTTCAATAGCGCTCACACCATCACAACTCGATATTCTTTTTGACAGCAGCCAGCTGCAACAGGTACTCAACAATCTATGCCAGAATGGCATGCGTTATAGCCTGCAAAAAACGGGCAAAGCTGTCGTACACTTTAACGGAGGATTACAACAAGACACCGGCCAACCCTATCTGGATATTATTGACGAAGGTCCCGGCATCGATAAAACCACAGCCTCGCGTCTTTTCGAACCCTTTTACACGACTGAACGTACAGGAACAGGCCTTGGCCTGTATATTTCACGGGAACTCTGCCAAGCCAACAACGCACGTCTTGATCATATTTCCTCTTATCAAGATGGCTGCTGTTTCCGTATAATTTTCCCTCACACCCATGCAATTCAGTGAAAAAACTATGACTCACACAGCTCTGATTATTGACGACGAACCAGCGATTCTGGAACTGCTGACAATCACGCTATTACGCATGGGGATCGACACTCAACAGGCTGACAATCTCGCTACCGCCTACCAATTACTAGAACAGCAAAGCTTCGACCTATGCTTGACTGACATGCACCTGCCTGACGGTAATGGCCTTGATCTGGTGGCTCACATTCAACAACAACACGCGGAAACACCCGTTGCTGTTATTACAGCCTTTGGCAGTATCGACACAGCCATCGAAGCCCTCAAACTGGGTGCCTTTGACTTTGTCTCCAAACCTGTTGAATTACCTCGTCTGCGTGACATGGTACAGCAAGCTTTAAAGCTGAAAAGCAGCGCTAATACCGCGACCACCTCTCAAAACAACGAGACAGAATTACTCGGCCAATCTTCAGCAATCCTGAAATTACGTAATCAAATCAGCAAAGTCGCCCGCAGCCAGGCACCTGTTTATATCAGTGGCGAGTCAGGTTCCGGTAAAGAGCTGGTAGCCCGTATGATCCACCAATTCAGCCCGCGTGCTGACGCAGCTTTTGTGCCGGTAAACTGCGGAGCCATTCCCTCTGAGCTAATGGAAAGCGAGTTCTTCGGGCATAAAAAAGGCAGTTTCACCGGCGCCGTCACTGATAAGATAGGTCTTTTTCAAAGTGCTCAGGGCGGCACCCTTTTTCTTGATGAAGTTGCCGATCTGCCGCTGCACATGCAGGTCAAGCTGTTACGCACCATTCAGGAAAAAACTGTGCGCCCCATTGGCTCGCAAAAGGAAGAAACACTGGATGTCCGCATTCTAAGTGCTACCCACAAAGATCTAGCCAAGGAGGTTGAAAACGGCAACTTCCGACAAGATATGTTCTACCGTATTAATGTCATTGAAATTAACGTGCCCAGCCTGCGAGAACGTCAGGAAGACATCGCCCTGCTTGCGGATTATTTCCTGCAAAAACTGGGAACAAATAACGGCACGCCTGCAGCGCAGCTTAGCCCCACTGCATTAACTACCCTGCAAAACTATCATTTCCCGGGCAATGTGCGCGAGCTGGAAAACACGCTTGAACGTGCCTACACCCTCTGCGAAAACAACGTGATAGATGCTGATGATTTACAATTACGTCCGACAGAAATAACTGCTACATCAACACCCGCCAACGAGACAGTGGAAACGACCACAACCGAATCAACAGCCGCGCCAACCTCAGAAGTCAGTACGCTGGATAACTATCTGGAAGAAATCGAAAAACAGGCCATTCTCAAGGCGCTAGAAGAAACACGCTGGAACCGAACGGCGGCAGCAGAAAAACTGGGGATATCCTTCCGCCAAATTCGACACCGCCTGAAGAAGTTTGGCATTGAGTGACAATGAAAGCATTTATAAATAGTCCAAAACAGGACAATGAATTTTATATCTCTGAAAGATGTTTTATCACAGAAATATCCAACGACGAGGCTGACCCCGATGTCTCTATCGCAAGAGCAAGAGTCGAACCCGGCGTCACCACAATCTGGCATCGCCTGAAAGATACAGCTGAACGCTACGTAATAATCAGTGGTAAGGGATGTGTTGAAGTGGGCGATTTACCTGCCCGGGAACTCCGTTCAGGTGACATGGTATTTATTCCTCCCATGTGCCGCCAACGTATTACGAACAGCGGCCCAGAGGATCTCATCTTTTTAGCGATCTGCTCGCCACGGTTTACTGAAAGCTGTTATGAGGCGCTTGACGAATAAACCTAATTGCAGAGCCATCTACTGATCATTAGCCAATCGGTTTTAAACGTAATTCTTTTGGCAACGTAAAGGTAATATTTTCCTCCCGTCCAGCCAACTCTTCCGGCCCATCGCCGCCGTATTCCTGCAGTCTCGCAATGACCTGATCCACCAGAATTTGTGGTGCTGATGCACCGGCGGTTACACCAATTTGCGATACACCCTCAAGCCACTGCGCCTCAATTTCTGTCGCATCATTAATCAAATAAGCGGGAGTTCCAAGTCGATCAGATAATTCGCGTAAACGGTTGGAGTTAGAGCTATTTGCTGCCCCTACAACCAGCACCACATCCGACTCATTAGCCAACACTTTTACTGCATCCTGTCGGTTTTGAGTGGCATAGCAAATATCATCTTTGCGCGGGCCTTCAATGTTCGGAAAGCGCGCTCGTAAGGCGTCAATAATATCAGCTGTATCATCCACCGACAGCGTGGTTTGCGTGACAAAAGCAAGATGGTCAGGATTTTTTACTGGCAGTTCAACAACACCAGCAACATCCTGTACCAGATACATATCACCACCAGCGCTGTTGTCATATTGCCCCATGGTGCCTTCCACCTCAGGGTGTCCGGCATGGCCGATCAAAATACATTCCTGACCAGCACGACTGAATTTAGTCACTTCCATATGCACTTTTGTCACCAGCGGACAGGTGGCATCAAATACGTTTAAACCACGCTCTTTCGCTTCCTGTTGAACCGCCTGCGACACACCATGTGCACTGAAAATCACCAGTGCGTCATCGGGTATTTCATTCAGCTCTTCAACAAATACTGCACCACGGTTACGAAGATCATCCACCACGTAGCGGTTATGAACCACCTCATGACGCACATAAACCGGCGCACCAAATATCTCCAGTGCACGATTAACAATTTCAATGGCGCGATCAACACCTGCACAGAAACCGCGCGGATTAGCGAGCTTAATCTTCATAACTGGCATATAAATTTAGCCGTCCAGCTTAACTGGCTCAACGTCCAGAATTTTTACATCGAAGGTAATATCTTTGCCCGCCAACGGGTGGTTAAAGTCCACCTCCACTTTGCCCTCATCAATGGCAACAATCACACCAGGCAGCTCCTGTTTGTTGGCGTCAGCAAATGACACCATCAAGCCTTCGCTCAGTTCCATTTCAGGCGCAAAGATATCCACTGACATAATCTGGCGATTATTCGGGTTGGCCTGACCAAACCCCTTCTCTGGCGAAATATCAAAGCTCTTTTCATCTCCCGCGTGCAAACCCATCAACTGCTCTTCAAAACCGGGCAGCAGCTGGCCATCGCCAACCACAAACACGGCAGCATCTTTATCAAAGGTCGAGTCGATGACATCACCGCCCGTCAATTTTAATGCAAAATGCAGGGTCACCTGCGTACCGGCACCAATGGCCAGATTGTTATCACTCATGTTCGTTTCCTGAGGCCGACTTTCGAGATAGCCAAACCGTATCAATAATTAACATCACCGCGCCAATCGTAATGCCAGAATCAGCCAGATTAAAGGCTGGAAAATAATGGCGCTGATAATGAACAGAAATAAAATCAACCACATAGCCTAGCGCAACGCGGTCATAAAGATTGCCCAGCGCACCACCTAAAACCAGCGCAAGAGCAATTGCCAGCCAGGTTTCGTGAGCCTTGAGACGTTTCAACCAGATGATCAAAACCACACTCACAACACCAGCCAGCAAAGCAAACAACCAGCGCTGCCAGCCGCCAGCATTTGCCAGAAAGCTAAAGGCCGCACCCGTATTATGCAGCAGAGTCAGATCAAAAACCGGCAGCAACTCGACGGGGCGTGCATACTCCAGATAGGCGGTCGCTAACTGTTTGCTGACCTGATCCAGACCAACAACCAACAGGCTAAGCCATAACCAGATCAGCTTGCCTGATTTTTTTTTAGTCGCGATAGACGCTGACATAGTGTTCTCTGACATCGGGGATTCGTCTTTATCAACCATTAAGCGTAAAGACGAGTCTCACCCTCACCGGCAATATTTTCTTCACAGCGCCCACACAATTCAGGGTGTTCAACACTTGCACCCACATCTTCACGACGGTGCCAGCAGCGATCACACTTCTCATGTGCGGAAGCCTTAAGTGCAACTCGCAGGCCTTCCACTTCGGTTTCTTCGCCAGTCGTTGCTGAATTAGCATCGCCCGCAACCACTTCAGCGCCAGAGGTAATCAACACAAAGCGCAGCTCATTCTGCAACTGATCCAACAGCGCTTTCAGCTCAGGTGCACAGTGCAAGACTACTTCCGCATCCAGACTCGAACCAATGTCACCGGCCGTACGCGCCGCTTCCAACACCTTATTAACGGCGTTTTTTACCGCCATGATCTGCTGCCAGTCAGCCGTACTGAATTGGCCACCATCAAGACGTGGCAGTTGATCATACCAATGCGCAACCCAGACAGGCTCATTGTGCTCGCCGGGGATTTGATCCCAGATTTCATCCGCCGTGAAGCTCAGAATTGGCGCGATCCAGCGTACAAAAGCTTCGGACAAATGATACAAAGCCGTTTGCGCCGAACGCCTGGCGACACCATCAGACTTAGCCGTGTACTGGCGATCTTTAATAATATCCAGATAGAAACCACCCATATCGACCACGCAGAAGTTATGCAGCTTCTGGTAGATTTGGTGGAAGTGGTAATTATCATAGGCGTGGATAATTTCATCCTGTAATTGTGCCGCACGATCCAGCGCCCAACGATCCAACGCCAGCATATCGTCTACCGGCACCAAATCCGTAGCCGGATCAAAACCATTCAAGTTCGACAAGAAGAAGCGTGCTGTGTTGCGAATACGACGGTAGGAATCGGCGGAACGTTTGAGAATCTCATCAGAAACACTCATCTCACCACTGAAGTCGGTTGCAGCCACCCACAGACGCAGGATGTCCGCGCCCAGATCGTTAGCAACCTTCTGCGGCGACATTACATTGCCCTTCGACTTGGACATTTTGTGACCTTTGGCATCCACCACAAAACCGTGCGTCAGCACTGTTTTATAAGGTGCACAGCCATTAATCGCCATGGAGGTTTTCAGCGACGATTGGAACCAACCACGGTGTTGATCGGAACCTTCCAAGTACAAATCTGCCGGGAATTGCAGGTTATCGCGTTGGCGCAATACCGAGTGGTGCGTCACACCGGAATCAAACCATACGTCCAGCGTATCGGTTATTTTGATGTACTGATCCGCTTCGTCACCTAACAACTCGCTCGCTTCCAGATCAAACCAGGCATCCATACCCTCTTTTTCAATACGCACGGCCACTTCTTCAAATAGACGTGATGTTTCCGGATGCAGCTCCAGCGTTTCACTGTGAACAAACAGCGTGATAGGAACACCCCAGGTGCGTTGGCGGGAAATACACCAGTCCGGGCTGCTATCCAACATGCCATCAATACGCGCACGGCCCCAGCTTGGCTCCCAACGAATATCGTTAACAGCGTTTTTTACGTCTGCCAATAAATTATTTTGCGTCATGCTCACGAACCACTGCGGTGTGGCACGGAAAATCAACGGTGTTTTGGTACGCCAGCAATGCGGAAAGCTGTGCGTGATCTTGCTTTCACACAGTAAACGGCCCTTCTCTTTCAAAACCTCAACAACCAACGGATCAACTTTATAAACATGCTCCCCCGCAAACAGCTCTGTGCTGTCGCGGAAAATGCCGTGTTCATTGACCAGATTCAGTGTGCCGATGTCGTATTTCTTACCCACCACAAAATCGTCTGCGCCGTGATCCGGTGCCGTATGCACAGCACCCGTACCCGCTTCCAACGTCACATGGTCGCCTAATAACACAGGCACCTGACGATCATAAAACGGATGCTGTAGTTTCAAACCTTCCAGCGCTTCGCCTTTAAAACGACCAATCACTTCATGGCTTTCGATACCACTACGCTGTAAAACACCTTCCATCAACCCTTCAGCCAGCACCAGTCGCTCAACGCCTTGACCGGCATCACACTGTACAACTACGTAGTCCAGCTCGGCATGCAAGGATACCGCTTGGTTAGAGGGCAATGTCCAAGGCGTCGTGGTCCAGATAACGACACTCAGTGGGCCTTCGCCTGCGCCACAGTTAGCCGCACTCAGGAATGCAGCTTCATCCGCAACCGGGAAACGCACGTCGATGGAGAAAGAGACTTTATCTTGGTATTCCACTTCGGCTTCCGCCAAGGCAGAGGCACCCACCACACTCCAGTACACCGGCTTAAAACCTCGGTGTAGGTGGCCATTTTCAACCACTTTACCTAGTGCGCGAACAATATTAGCTTCAACATCGAAGTCCATCGTCAGGTAAGGGTTTTGCCACTCACCTAACACACCCAGGCGGATAAAATCTTCGCGCTGACCGTTGACCTGCTTGCGGGCGTATTCACGACATTTCGCGCGGAAGGTTTTGTGATCAACCTTGGTGCCGGCTTTACCGATTTTCGTCTCAACCTTGTGCTCAATCGGTAAACCATGGCAATCCCAGCCCGGCACGTAGGGAGCATCAAAACCACTCAGGGTTTTAGACTTGATGACAATATCCTTGAGCACCTTATTAACCGCGTGACCAATATGAATATCGCCGTTGGCGTAGGGAGGGCCGTCATGCAGAATAAATTTTTCACAACCAGCGCGAGCCGCACGAATTTGTTCGTACAGCCCCTCTTTTGTCCAACGCTTGAGCATTTGCGGCTCACGTTGTGACAGGTTCGCCTTCATGGAAAATGCGGTTTTTGGCAGGTTCAGAGTATCTTTGTAGTTGCTCATTTTTTATTCAGTATATTTAGTTTCAATCGAAAACGTCGCCTTTCAAGGCGCGTTTAAAATGGGTCCCGCTAGCCCGCGCTAAAGTGTTTTCGCGCACTCGCTATATCCAGCTGAATCTGCTGCTTCAACGCATCCAGACCATTAAACTTTTGTTCATCGCGGATTTTCTTACGGAAAACCACACGGATATTTTCACCGTAAATATTGGCATCAAAATCAAACAGGTGAACTTCCAGAACAGGCACTTTCCCGCACACCGTGGGACGTACACCCACATTGGCCACACCTTGCACCAGCTTGTGTTTTTCCAAACCCGCAACCTCAACAGCAAACACACCTTCCAGCGGGGCTTTTTTTCCCTTCAAGGCCAGATTCGCGGTGGGCACACCAATAGTACGACCCAATTGCTGCCCATACATCACACGACCAGAGATCGCATAAGGTCTTGCCAACAGCTGCTCAGCTAGAGCGAAGTCACTGCTGATCAGCGCATTACGGACCGCCGTGCTACTGACCCGATCACCGCTCATTTGCAGTGTATGCGTTTTTGCCACACCAAAACCGTAACGCTCACCTGCTTGCTCCAGCATTTGAAAATCACCACTTTGTTTACAGCCAAACCGAAAATCATCACCGACAGTCAAGTGCTGCACACCCAAACCATCAACCAAAATATCCTTAATGAAAGATTCAGCCGACAAACAACGTAGCGCTTCGGTAAAATGCAGGCAAATCACCGTATCAACACCGAACTCGGAAAGCAGACGAACCTTCTCACGAAAAGGCGTCAAGCGTGCAGGCGCGCCCTGACCGGCAAAATATTCCAGCGGTTGTGGTTCAAAAATCAACACGGTAGCCGGCAAATTGAGCTCACTGGCCTTTTCACGCAACTGACGCAAAATCATTTGATGGCCACAGTGCACACCGTCAAAATTACCGATAGTCAGCACACATTGCTGAGCCGGAAACTTACGTCGGTAAACGTCCAAATTGTGCAGGCCTCTGATCAGCTCCATAGTTCTGTTTTACAATCCGCCAAAAAAAGGCCGATTATAGCCTATCTGCCTTGATGCGAATACGGCTTTTCCGGCGTGACGAAGTAATTTCCCAGCCAGTTAATGACGTAAATGGCGCGGCCGCAAGCCCGCTGCAAGTAGAACAATAAAATACACTAGGCCACCAGCCACGCAAAGAATGCCCAGCTGCCAGGTACGCTGCCAAACCGACCACTCCAGCCAGCTATCCGCTGCGCTGCCCAGCCACAGAATAACCACCACCATTGCAGCGTTAGCCAGCAGCAACCTCAGCCCCAAAACGCCCCAACCAGCTAGTGGCCGATAAACCCCTAAGCGATAGAGGCCCGCAAACAGCAGGCCCGCATTCAAGAAAGCTGATAACGACGTTGCCAACGCCAAGCCAGCATGCTGCAACGGCCAGATCAAAATCAAATTCAACACCATATTGGCAGCCATTGCCCACATGCCGATTTTAACGGGCGTCCGGGTATCCTGACGTGAGTAATAACCCGGCGCCAACACCTTAATCAACATAAAAGCCAGCAAGCCAACCGAGTAGGCGCGCAAACTCATCGCCGCCATCGTCACATCATTAGCCGTCATCGCGCCATACTGGAACAGCGTCATAATCAATGGCTCAGCCAGGACAAATAACGCCAAGGCGGCTGGCACCGCCAGCAAGCAGACCAGCTTCAGCGCCCAATCTAACGTCGCGCGAAATTTCTCGCTTGATTCGCTAACATGCTGACGCGACAGGCTTGGCAGGATAACCGTGGCGATGGCTATACCAAAGATACCTAAGGGCAACTCCACCAAACGGTCAGAATAATACAACCAGGACACACTGCCCGTTTGCAGAAATGAAGCCAGCACGGTATCCAGTAACAGGTTGATCTGACTCACCGACACACCAAATAAGGCAGGAATCATCAATTTAATAATCTGCCGCACACCCTCGTGCTTGCGATCGACACGCGGCCTTGGCAGCAAATGCAGCCGCGCAAGAAACGGTAACTGGAACAACAGCTGCACGGCACCTGCAATCAACACACCCCAACCCAATGCCATCACAGGATTATCCAGCAGCGGCGCCATAAACAGCGCGCAACCAATCAGCGACAGATTCAAAAATACTGGCGTAAAAGCAGGCACTGCAAAACGCCCATAACTATTAAGGACCGATCCCGCAAAAGCCACGAGAGAAATCAGTAATAAATAAGGAAAAGTCAGGCGCAACAGGTCAGAAGTCAGCGCCATTTTCTCTTCAAACTGCACAAAACCCGGCGCAAATAACATGGTAAGTAGTGGCGCAGCGACGATACCAATTGCCGTCAACATCACCAACGTCAAACCCAACGTACCCGACACATGATCGACCAACGATTTGATGGCCGCCTGATCACGCTTTCCCTGATACTCAGACAACACCGGCACAAAGGCTTGCGCAAAGGCGCCCTCGGCAAATAAACGACGCAGGAAATTGGGGATTTTAAACGCGACAAAAAAAGCATCCGCACTGGCAGACGCGCCAACAAAATGCGCAATCACGATATCGCGCACCAAACCTAAAATGCGTGACAGCATGGTGCAGCCGCCCACGACACCCGTTGACTTTAGTTTGGAGCTTTTTTTAACGCTAAGCGCTGGCACCTGCCGGTTGTCTTCTTGCATTATTTTCGACGCTGCTTCCGTTACTCATTCTGACACGATGAAGTTTGCCGCATGATAGCGTTATCGCTGCGTTTAAACCAGCCAAGGGCTATCCCAGCCAATGCCATCTGCACGTTTGACGCAGGCTTTAGCTATAAAGAAATTTTCCTCTCATCCACAGAAAAACTGAGTTACCATACGCACCAGCAAAACACTTCACCAAAGCCACAAAAACATTGACATCAAAAGTCTGGCAAGGCATAGTTCGCGCCCTGAAATTTAAAATGAATTTCGAACTAATTAAATTATTCACCAAGGAGCCAAACTGTGGCAAACAACCCTGGATCTAAAAAACGCGCACGCCAAACAGTAAAACGTCGGGCTCACAACGCAAGCCTGCGTTCAATGGTGCGTACATCTGTTAAACAAGTTATCGCTGCTATCGCTTCTGGCGAATATGAAGCCGCACAAGCTGCTTACGCAACTGCAGTGCCTAAAGTTGACTCAATGGTTAACAAAGGCATCATCAAAAAGAACAAAGCTGCGCGCTGGAAAAGCCGCCTGAACACTAAGATTAAAGCACTTAAAGCTGCTTAATCTGTTCAGTCGCGCAACTTAGGTTGCGCCGCACATAAAAAAACCGGACTTGCTCCGGTTTTTTTATGTCTGCTATTTCTCTTCCGTCTCCTGCTGTCGCCGTATCGCAGAAAGTGCCGAAGCAATAATTCCTGCTGGCACAGCCACCAACCCTAAACCAAGCATCAACACCACGAAAGTAAACAATCGCCCACCCGCTGTTATTGGGTAAATATCTCCGTAGCCAACAGTAGTGAATGACCCAACAGCCCACCACAAGCAATCGAATATAGAGCGAAACACTTCTGGCTGCGCCTGATGCTCAAAGTGATAAATCCCCACAGCAGCAAAAAAAACATAACCAACGTCGCCGCAGAGAATATCACCAACTCTTCTTTTGCGAGATATATAGCCTTGGCGAACCGTAACAATGCCTGGTTGTAGCGAACCAACTTCAATAAACGTAACAACCTTAACAAGCGTATCAATCGCAAAGAACGCAGATCTATCGCCGTAGCCAAATAGAACGGCAGAATCGCCAGCAAATCTATAATCCCGTAAAAGCTAAAAATAAAAGTCCACCGCTTTTCTGCTACATAAAGACGGTACAAATATTCAAGCGAGAAAATGGCGACAACAACCATTTCAGAGTATCGAAGGAATTCAATAGCTGAAGGAGGCAGATCAGGCAGGGTTTCAATTGAGAAGCACACCACGGAATACACGATCAATATTGTTATTGACCACACCGCAGCAGGTTTATCAAGGATATTGTTTTTATTCAACTTACGCCCCTCATTCCTTGAGTGCGGGATAATCCCTCAGCATTGTCACTCAGATCGAGCGGGAGGAATCTTTACTCCTACGATTTCTCTCGCGCTCGCAACAGCAAACCTACAACACCACCAAATTATCCCGGTGAATCAACTCCGGCTCACTAACATAACCAAGCAACTGTTCAATGTCGTCACTGGACTTACCACAAATCTTTTGCACTTCGACATTGTTGTAATTCACCAGACCGCGCGCAACACGTTCGCCGCCAGCACTTTCACAGGTCACCATATCGCCACGCACAAAGTTACCACGCACACTGGCAACGCCCACCGATAAAAGGCTTCTACCCTTTTGCTTGAGCACACGAACCGCACCATCATCCAGCACTAACGTGCCTTTGGCTTGCAAATGACCTGCCAGCCACTGCTTACGCGCCGCTTGTTTCTCAAGATCCGACACCAGTAACGTGCCGAGACGCTCACCCTGGTAAAGTCGCTTGAGCACACTTTCTTGCCGGCCGCCAACAATAATCGTACTGGCCCCCGAGCGAGCCGCCAGACGCCCCGCATTAACTTTGGTCGCCATACCACCCTGCCCCAACGCGCCGGCACTGCCGCCCGCCATGACGCTTAATTCTTCATCATGAGCATAGGCTTCAGAAACCACCGGGGCATCAGGATTTTTACGCGGATCACTGCGATGCAGGCCCAGCTGATCGGTGAGAATTACCAAGGTGTCAGCTTCGACCAGATTCGTTACCAGCGCGCCCAGCGAATCGTTATCTCCAAAACGAATTTCATCGGTCACGATGGTATCGTTTTCATTAATGATAGGGATCACGCCAAGACTCAGCAGCTCACGAATAGTACTACGCGCATTGAGGTAACGCTGACGACTGGACAGGTCATCATGAGTTAGCAGTATTTGCGCGGTGTGCATTTGGTAGCGCTGAAAATTGGATTCATAGGCTTGCACCAAGCCCATCTGCCCAACCGCGGCTGCGGCTTGCAGACGATGCACTTCCTTGGGGCGGGTTTTCATACCCAGGCGAGTCATGCCTTCGGCAATTGAGCCGGAAGATACCAGCACAATTTCTAGCCCCTGCTGACGCAACCAGGCCAGCTGCGCCACCCAATCGGCAATGGATTCAGTATCTAGGCCCTGCCCATCGGCGGTTAACAGGGCGCTACCAATTTTCACAACCCAGCGGCGCGATTTACTAATTTTTTGCCATTCGTTTTGCAGGCTCACTCACCAAACCTCGTTAGTCTGTGGGCAATGTTTCTAAGGATAGTTTTTAGCGTGGAATTCAGACTCTGATTTCGCCTAGGGCACGTACTCAACTTCGACATCATAATCGTCGTCATCAAAATCATCGTCATCTTCGTCGTCAGTCTCGCCTCGTTTACGGCGCAGACGGGCTTCGTAGTGAGCACGAATACAGGCACGAGCTTCCTCTTCCATATCGGCTTTATGCTGTCGCTCCAGCTCGGCCAACTCAGGATTTTCGGCTTCATCACGATTACGCTCTTCGATATAAGACATGACCTCATAGCAAAGCGCTTCGGTGCCTTCGCTTTGAATAGCCGACACACGATAAACAGGGCCATCCCATTGCAAACTCTCCAGCACATCCTGACAACGCTGTTCACGCTCATCTTCGGGCAGCATATCGAGCTTATTGAGCACCAACCAGCGATCACGCTTAGCCAGTGTCGGGCTAAATTTCTCCAACTCTTCACCGATACAACGCACGGCATCGGCGGGATCCGTTTGGTCGTAGGGAGCCATATCGACAATATGCAGCAATAAACGGGTACGCGATACGTGGCGCAAGAACTGAAAACCCAGCCCAGCACCCTCGGCTGCACCCTCAATAATTCCCGGCACATCAGCAATCACGAAACTGCGATGATTACCCAAGCTCACCACACCCAAGTTTGGCACTAACGTCGTAAAAGGATAATTGGCCACTTTTGGCTTGGCCGCAGAAACGGCGCGAATAAAGGTCGATTTACCTGCATTAGGCAAACCTAACAGACCAACATCGGCCATCACTTTCAACTCAAGGCGAATATTACGCACTTCACCCGGCGAGCCCTTGGTTGTCTGACGCGGCGTTCGGTTAACACTGGATTTGAAACGGGTATTCCCCAAACCATGGAAGCCACCCTGGCAGATCATTACTTTTTGACCATGCTCAGTGAAATCCACCAACACTTCCAACGTATCCTGATCAATCACCGTCGTACCAACTGGCACCACCATCGTCAGATCATCGGCACTGGCTCCAGTGCAATTACGGCCACGACCGGGTTTACCGGATTCAGCGCGATAACGCGGCTGAAAACGGAAATCCACCAACGTATTCAACGCATCGGTCGCTTCCATATAAACAGAACCACCATCACCGCCATCACCGCCATCTGGACCGCCCTCAGGGCGATATTTTTCACGTAAAAAGCTCAGGCAACCATTGCCGCCTTTGCCCGCTTCTACCGTAATACTTGCTTCATCTATAAATTTCATGGCGACAGTGTACCAACAACTCTTGTATAAAAAAATCCAGCGATGTTCGCATGACCGATCAGCCATCAAACCCCAGACAAAAAAAAACCCCGCAGCGCGGGGTTCCTTCAAACTTGCCAGTGCTTAGGCAGACGCTTCAATACTTACGTACTTGCGGCTTGTCTTACCTTTCACTTCAAATTTTACAACGCCGTCTTTCAGTGCAAACAATGTGTGGTCTTTACCACAGCCTACGTTTGTACCCGGGTGGAAACGTGTTCCACGCTGACGAACGATGATGTTACCCGCTTTAACTACTTCACTACCAAAACGTTTGACGCCGAGTCGTTTCGATTCCGAATCGCGTCCGTTATTGGTACTACCACCAGCTTTCTTGTGAGCCATACCTTACTCCTAATTCTTACGCTAACTAAATGCGTTTAATAAGTTACTTAATTCCAGTGATTTTAACTTCTGTAAACCACTGACGATGGCCCATAGTTTTCATATGGTGCTTACGGCGTTTGAACTTCATGATTTTCACTTTCTTGTGACGACCATGTTCAACAACTTCACCGCTAACTTGGCTGCCTTCAACAAAAGGCGCGCCAATTTTAACGTCGTCGCCTGCACTTACCAGCAGAGCTTGACCGAAATCTACATTGGCACCTGTTTCCAGATCCAATTTCTCAACGCGCAGAGTTTGACCTTCTGTTACGCGGTACTGTTTACCACCAGTCTGAATAATTGCGTACATAAACTTCTCCAAAAACCTTTTGTGCCTAAGCGCTGCCGCCGCAGACTTGACGAGCTCAAACATTCTGAAATCAGTCCTTCACCTCGACAGCGGACTGTGTGCTGCTCGACCCCGTCCAATCCAAGAAGAACAAACGGGAGAGGTCAATAGGGGGCGGGATTTTACGGTATCATCACCCCTCAGGCAAGCAACAAATACTATTTACCTTACATATTTAGTCGTTTTTTGTCTTCACCCCACAGAAGGGGCATTTTCGCCGCCCCATTATTGACAGTCAAGGCCCCGCCCCCTAGTATTCGAGGCCTTTATTTACTGACACTTGGCACCCTTTCCGAGATGGATCCAAAACGTATTTTTAAAGTGGTTGAAGAGGATTTTTCCGACGTCAACCAATTGATCCTGGACCAGCTCCACTCTGACGTGGATCTGGTGGAAACTATTAGTCAGTACTTGGTAGACAGTGGCGGCAAACGCATTCGCCCTCTACTAGTGCTCCTGGCAGCAAAATGCTGCGATTATCAGGGCAAGGAGCACATCCTGCTCGCCACTATCATCGAATTCTTGCATACGGCCACCCTGTTGCATGATGATGTTGTCGACATGTCTGAATTACGACGTGGCCGCTCCACAGCCAACGCCGTATTTGGCAACGCGCCTAGCGTGTTAGTTGGTGACTTCCTGTACTCCCGCGCATTTCAGATGCTGGTGCAACTGGCTGACCTGCCTATCATGGCCATCATGGCCAACTGCACCAATCAGATTGCCGAAGGCGAAGTTAGCCAGCTAACCAATGCCCGCAACCCGGATTTGACGGAACAACAGTACCGCGATGTTATTCAGGCAAAAACCGCCATTCTATTTGAAGCAGCTGCCGAAACAGCGGGCATATTGTCGGCCGTCAGCGCAAAACAACAAACCGCACTAAAAAATTACGGCGCACATCTTGGCATGACCTTTCAGTTGGTTGACGACCTGCTCGATTACGATGGTGAAGCTGAAGAAATGGGTAAAAATGTCGGTGATGATTTGGCAGAAGGAAAAATGACCCTGCCGCTGATTTACACACTAAAAAACAGCACGCCGGAAAACGCAAAACTTATTCGTGACGCCGTTTTGGAAAACCGCCCCGAAGATGCCGCAAAAATCATTACGCTGGTAAAAAACTCGGACGCGCTTACCTACACACTCGAAAAAGCCGAGCTGGAAGCCAACCTGGCCATCCAACAGTTAGAGAATTTGCCTGACAACCACTACCGAGACGCGCTTCAAGACCTCGCGAAACAAGCTCTGAACCGCTCAAAATAGCATATCTATCCCGTTTCTTTTCTTTACACTGCCCCATTTAGAACTACTCTATATTATTAGAGTAGTATCGCTTTGTGACTGAACGAAATTTATCTGGAATAAAGCATCAGTATCAGTAAGTTACTAGCACCTAAAAGGATCAGGTGCGCAGGGACTCCGCCACCCGGCGTTTGTCCGCGCCTAGAAGCACATGATAAAAAACAAAAAAAAACCACAACAGCAGCTGGAATTACTCATCGATTCCATTGATGGCGTTGTTTGGGGCTTTGATCTTGAAAGTCGGAAGTACACCTTTATTAGCCACCAGTTCGATTTCCTATTGCCCGGGCTTCGTCTCGAAGCGCTAGACAACGCCAACCTCTTTTATGAGCATGTTCACCCTGATGATAGAAATCGTTATCGTGGCGAGTTTCTGGAAAAAGTCCTGCTACCTGAAAGTTTTCAACTAGAGTACCGTCTACTAACACCCGACAACGATGAAATTCATATTCGTGACGTCATCACCCCTGTGCAAGAGTTTGGCACCACCACCTATGTCACCGGCATCATGTTTGATGTCACTCGTTATAAACAAGCAACCCTTGAAAAAAACAAGCTCGAAGTGCAACTACGGCACGCCCAAAAGCTGGAAGCCGTCGGCCAGCTGGCGGCCGGCATCGCTCACGAAATCAACACCCCCATTCAATTCGTAGGCGACAACATTCATTTTTTACAAGGTGCGCTTAGCGATCTACAGTCTTTACTGAGCAAGTTCGAAGCCTTTGCCCAGCAAGTGCCTGAAAATGATCAGCTCTCGCCACTCAGGGCAGACATAGACACACTTAAAAAAGACATCGGCTTTGATTTTTTAATAGAAGACATCAACGATGCTATCAACCAGTCAATGGAAGGCACCCAACGTGTCGCCAGCATTGTACAGGCGATGAAATCCTTTTCGCACCCTGGCTCATCCGAAAAAGAAGCAATTGATCTTAACCACGCCATTGAAAGCACCATTACCGTTGCCCGCAATGAGTGGAAATATGTCGCCAAGCTGGAAACCGATTTCGACCCGGATTTACCCTATATTTTTTGCTTCCCCGATGAAATCAACCAGACCTTTTTAAACTTGATTGTTAATGCCGCCCACGCCATCGAAGACAAACAGAAAAGCACCGGCAATAGTGAGATGGGGAAAATTCGCATCAGCACCAAGAATACGGATAACAGCGTAATAATCACTATCAGCGACACTGGCTGTGGTATTCCAGAACCTCATATTGAAAAAATTTACGACCCTTTTTTTACGACCAAGGAAGTGGGAAAAGGTACCGGGCAGGGCCTATCCATTGCCCACTCAGTGATTACGGATAAACATGGTGGTTCACTCGGCGTTGACAGCAAGCCCGGCCAAGGGACAAATTTCACTATCTCGCTACCCGTTAAATAATAAAAATAACGCACTAAGGATGGTACCGAAAATGAAAAACATTTTATTTGTTGATGACGAACCCAACATCCTCAGCGGTATTCGCAGGATGCTGCGCCCGTACCGGGATTCCTTCAATTTTGAATTTTCAGAGCGCGGTGAAACGGCACTAGAGCTCATGGCTCAACAACATTTTGATGTTCTCGTTAGCGATATGCGCATGCCTGGCATGAATGGCGTGGAACTGCTAACCATTGCAAAAGAGCGTTATCCTGAAACCATTCGCCTGGCACTTTCCGGGCATGCTGAAGTGGAAATGGAGCTTGAATGCGCACAAATTGCTCATCAGTTTTTAGCCAAGCCTATTGCCGCTGAAGCACTCGTCAACAAACTAGGGGCCGCACTCGATCTGCAGTCCGCGTTAACTCATGAGCACCTCAAAACAGCCCTGTCCGGCGCTAGCTCCCTGCCCAGCCTGCCAGATCTTTATCAAAAAATCCTGAATGAAGCGGCATCGCCGGAGGGTACGCTAGACAATATTGGCCGTATCATTTCCAACGATGTCGGTATGACGGCAAAAATACTACAACTGGTGAACTCTGCATTTTTTGGCTTAAGCCGCCACGTTAGCTCACCCGCAGAAGCCGCCACCATTCTCGGACTGGATATTCTCAAGAGCCTGGTACTCAGCAATGCCGTCTTCAATGCTTTCTCCAATGCCGGAAATACGCTTGACCTCGAACATCTCACCAGCTTCTCGCAACAGGTTGGCGTATTGGCAGGAAAACTGGCCAAATTTGAAGAACTACCCAGAAAGCAGTGCGACCTGGCAATGATGTGCGGTATGTTGCATCAGTGTGGAAAATTGATTCTGGCTTCTCATTTGGAGCTCTCCTATCAAAACAATGCCTGCGAACCTCACTGGCAGTGGGAGCACGAGCAAACCGGGATCACGCACGCCGAAGCTGGCGCTTATTTGCTTGGCATTTGGGGGCTGCCAAACCCGATCATTGAAGCGGTAATGTTCTACATCGAGCCGTCAAAACATAGTCCAAGAGAACTCTCTGTGCTAACCATTACTCACATTGCCAGCGCATTGGTAAGCAACTATTCAAAAGGCGAAATTAGTGATCACGTGCAAGCCTCACTGGATATGGATTACCTCCAACAGCTGGGTCTTACCGATCATATGAATGATTGGAAACAAATCACCCTTGAAACCCTTTGCCCTCAGGAAGCAGAAACCGTATGAATGAAAAGATAATCCTGGTTGATGACGAGCCCAACATTCTCACCGCTTACAGCAGAACGTTACGCCGTCAGTTTTCCATAGTCACCGCCAACAGCGGTGCCGAAGCCCTTCAGTTAATGGCCTCAGAGGGACCCTTTGCCGTTATCGTCTCAGATATGCGCATGCCAGAAATGGACGGTCTGCAGCTGCTCACAGCCGTTAAGGAGAAATACCCGGATACGGTGCGCGTCATGCTAACTGGCAATGCCGACCAAAAAACGGCGATTGATGCTGTAAACCAAGGGGATGTATTTCGCTTTTTAAACAAGCCCTGCCCTGCCGAGCCGATGGCAGATACGCTCACGCTGGCAATCAAGCAACACCAGCTGATAACCGCAGAGAAAGATCTGCTGGAAAACACACTCAAGGGCAGTATTGAAGCTCTTTCTGAAATCCTGCAGCTAGCCAGCCCTGAAGTATTCGGCCATACAACACGCATCAAAGAGCTGATGAAAAGTTGCGCAACATCATTACAACTGGAAAACATCTGGGCTCTGGAGACCACCGCTATGCTCTGCCAGCTAGGCTATGTAGCACTACCTGCAGAACTTGTTAAGAAATCAATGTCTGGCTCAGCGCTCTCAAAAGAGGAAAATAGTCAGTTCAGCCAGCACTCGCGACTGGCGGCGGATTTAATCGGCAAAATTCCTCGTATGGAAGAGATCAGCTCGAACATCCGCTATCAGACCAATAATTACGACGGAAGCGAACAACCTCTGGACGGGCTTAAAGGCGATCAAATCCCGCTTGGCGCTCGGCTATTAAAAGTTGTACTGGACTTTCACAACTATGAGAACCATAACCTGGAGCCAGAGCTTGCATTGGCAAAAATGCAAAGCCACGCCCATATTTATGATCCAGCGGTACTTGAAACACTGCCCATCATTGTCAACGCCAAGCCTGAGCAACAGCTCAAGGAAGTACGAGTCCCCTCTCTTGCTGAAGGCATGACGTTAGCTCAAGATGTTTATACCCACAGCGGTATGTTACTAGCCCGTAAAGGGCAGCCCATTACCGACTCACTGTGTGAACGTCTTACTAACTTTTATCGCAACGATAATATTAGCGAGAACATTAGCGTCCTCATGTGACGCACTAAAAGCCAGAAACAGCTCAAATAGGCTATGGACAGCCATTTGACTATTCGCCCGCATATTGATATTCATTGATGTTCGAAACAAACTTTAACCCTTGCTTTCAAACGGTTATCGTTCAAAAACGGCACATCAACGGTTTCAACGGGAACTGCATCAATGCCAATCAACCACGATAAAACAGGGAGACGCCAGACAGACAGCCGCTCTATGTGTTTCGAGCTAGCCCGCTCCGGCGTTTCACTACCCCTCATATTCACACCACAGTTCATTGCCTGCGACGAAGAATGTATTCGCATTATTCGCGGCGAATCAGAGCTTGAGGCACCACGAAACGATAAACGGTTCAAAGATCCCATCTGGCGCCGTAACGCCATCTATCGCGCCTCCATGCAAGCCTACCTGACCTGGTGCAACAATCTGGAAGATCAGATTTCAAAGGTCGCCATCAACGATTATCAGCGCAAATTATTAGAGGCCGCCGTACAACAACTCACCCAAAAGCTTGCTCCCGATATCAACCCCGGTTGTAGCCCCGTACAACACGCCTACGAGAGCCGAGGCGCCAGCCTGGTTCACGATCTGCACCGCATGACTCACGACTTACTAACACACTCCCTGCCAGCTCATCACAACACCCGCAAAAAATTGAAAGCTGGCAAGTATATAGCCGCCACACCCGGCGCAGTCATTCACCGCTCAAAAATGCTGGAATTAATCCAGTACACCCCACTGTCAACAGAAGTCTTTCACACCCCCCTGTTGATTATACCGTCACCCGTTAACCGCTTTTACCTGTGTGATTTACATGAAAAAAATAGTCTCGTGCATTACCTGCTCCGGCAGGGCTTCCAGGTTTACACACTGAGCTGGCGTAACCCACTTATCGCCCACAAACACTGGAACCTTGAATGCTATATCAACGAGACAATCTGCAGCATTAATGAACTCACTTTTCTTACCGGGCAACCATCGATCAACCTGATGGGGTTTGCGGCAGGCGGATTACTTACTGCCATTACCAGTAGCCTGCTAGCGCATCATAGCGATGCCTCTGGCTCAACAAATCCGATCAACAGCGCCACACTGGCAATTACCAGCTTACAAACCTTTCTAGGATCACAGGTTGGCCCACACCTGGACGATAATTTAATTAACGCAGCCAAAACTCTGGCCCAGTTACACGATGTAAGCGATGCCAAGGAACTGGCAGGAAACTTCGCCTGGTTATGCCCGAATCACTTGCTGTGGAACCCGCTGGTGAGCAATTACTACCATGGTGAAGCCAGTGCTGAAGACGATTTATTTTACTGGAATAATGACACCCAACGCACAACGGCTGGTTTATATTGCGATTTTCTATCCTTAACCAATAACAACCCGCTGCTTGAGCCCAACAAACTATCTTTCTGCGGCATACCGCTGGATCTTAAAAACGTGCAGTGTGATACCTACACCTTGGCTGGTTCCTGTGATCACATCACGCCTTGGGAATCCAGCTATCAAAGCTGCCTCGCATTAGGAGGAAAACGCGAGTTCGTTCTGGTCAACCGAGGTCATAGCCGCAGCTTGGTATGCCCCATAGGCTCAACCGAAACCTCCTATTACACCCACACCGACATCACTGACAACAGTGATGATTGGCTCAGCGAAGCCACCCAGCACACAGGCACTTGGTGGCCACATTGGAGTAGCTGGCTTGCTCAGCGGTCAGGAGAAAAACGCCCACCACCACGCCAGCTCGGCGATGAGCACCACCCCAAGCTGGCGCCCGCACCGGGGCGTTACGTCTTCGAATAAACCTTGCGCAGATCTTTGTATCGCAGCACGACTACTATCGCCTAAAATGGCAAGCATGCAATATGATTACCTGATTATTGGCGGCGGTATTATCGGTCTATCGACAGCTTGGCAATTGCAGCAACGCCATCCCGATAGCCGCATTCTGCTACTTGAAAAAGAACCCCAACTAGCCGCTCACCAAAGCAGTCACAATAGCGGCGTTATTCACGCAGGTCTGTATTACCACCCACAAAGCCTTAAAGCACGCTTCTGTCGTCAGGGAGCCCTTGCGATGCAGGATTTCTGTCAACGGCAGAACATTCCTTACCAACAAACCGGCAAACTACTGGTTGCCACTGACCAACTCGAATTTCAGCGCATGCAGGCACTGTTCAACCGCTGTATAGAAAATCAGGTAACGGTGCAATGGCTGACACTCGCCGAGCTTAACCAGCGTGAGCCGAACATTAACGGGCTGGGCGCCATCTACATCCCCAATACCGGCATGGTCGATTACAACCTTGTTTGCCAGCATATGGCGCGCTGCTTTCAAGATTTGGGGGGGGAGATTTTGGTTAACTCTCAGGTGACAGCTATAGGCGAATCCCCCAAAGAAATACACCTTAAAACAACACAGAGCGAGTTTCGCGGCAAGCAGCTCATTGCCTGTGCCGGACTCATGGCTGATCGTCTGGTGAAAATGATGGGGCTGTCCGCAGACTTTCAAATTCTGCCTTTTCGCGGTGAATACTACCGTTTACCCAGCGAATTTAATGACCTGATCAAACATCAAATTTACCCCATACCCAATCCGGAATTACCCTTTCTTGGCGTACATCTAACACGCACCATTGACGGCGGCATAATGGTAGGGCCTAACGCAGTGCTAGGCTTACACCGTGAAGGTTATAACAAGTTTAGCTTTAGCGGTGAGGACACCTCTCAAATACTAAGCTTTCCCGGTTTTTGGCGACTGTTAGCTCAAAATCTTAAACCCGGTCTTAGCGAAATTAAAAATTCACTCTATAAACCGGCCTATCTAAAACTCGTACAAAAATACTGCCCACAAATACAACTCCAGGATCTGCTACCACACCCCGCTGGCATTCGCGCCCAGGCAGTATTAAAAGATGGCACCTTGGTACACGATTTCCTTTTCAAACAAACCGCCCGTAGTCTACACGTCTGCAATGCACCATCGCCAGCCGCCACTTCATCAATCCCTATAGGCGCTTATATCTGCGATAAACTAGATGCTGTCGACTAATCTCAACGCGCAATGAATCGACACAAAAAAGCCGCCCTAACGGCGGCTTTAAAATGCATCAACAAGCTTAAGCTAAGTATTTACATCGGTATTGTAATCAGCGATACCGGCCGTTATTTGAGCATTACGGCGCGCCATCTCTTGACGTAATTCACGTCGCATTTTCGCTGCCTCAAACAGCTGTCGCTCAAACTCTGTTTCAATTTCCAGCTCAGGCGCTTTGGTAGGCTTATGGTCTTTATCCACACAGATCATCGTGATATAGCATGAGTTGGTATGTCGTTTGGTGTTGTTTTCCAGGTCTTCTGCAATCACCTTAACGCCCACTTCCATTGATGACGTTCCGACATAATTGATATTGGCGCGAAAAGACACCAGCTCACCCACTCTGATCGGCTTATTAAACATGACGTGATCAATAGACAGCGTCACAACATAATGACGACAATAGCGAGCAGCACAGGCATAGGCCACCTGATCCAACAGTTTAAGAATCGACCCGCCGTGAACATTACCGGAAAAATTACCCATATCCGGTGTCATCAAAACAGTCATATGTAACGATTTTTCTTGATTGGCCATAACCACCTCATCCCACAAATCAAAATGATTAATTTTACTTCGTTGGGCCGAATCCACTATTCGCCCCGCCAAGCTCATTTCAAAGCGCCTACATGCGCTCCATAACTTCAATACCTAACAAGTCTAGGCCTGTCGCCAACGTGCGAGCCACCAACTGACACAGCTGCAAACGGCTATCGCGCGTTGCAGTCGCTACACCTTCTTTAAGGATTGGGCAGGCTTCGTAAAAGCTCATGTATTCGCTGGCTAATTCGTACAAATAAGCACACAGCACATTCGGCATGCAATCACTGGCTACCTGCTCCACCACTTCCGAAAACTGCACCAGTTTTAACGCCAGCGAACACTCATTAGCTTGTTCAAGCTGCAGCGCAACCTGCCGCCCTTGAGGTTCAACGCCCGCCTTGCGGAAAATACTTTGTATGCGGCTGTAGGCATATTGCAGATAAGGCGCCGTATTGCCTTCAAAACTGAGCATACTGTCCCAGTTGAAAATGTAATCACTGGTACGATTTTTCGACAGATCAGCATATTTAACCGCACCAATACCGACTTTGCGCGCCACTTCCTTGCGTGTTTCTGCGTCCAGATCCGGATCTTTTTCAGCGATTAGCTGTGCTGCACGCTCCACGGCTTCTTCCAGCAACGCCGCTAGTTTGACGGTGCCGCCAGTACGCGTTTTAAAGGGCTTGCCATCTTTCCCCATCATGGTGCCAAAGGCTAAATGCTCCAAACCCGTGTCTGCTTTAACAAAACCGGCTTTGCGGGCAATAGTAAACACCTGTTGCAGATGCAACGCCTGACGTGCATCAACAAAATACAAAATACGTTCGGCATTCAATTCACCTTGACGATAACGCAACGCTGCCAGGTCGGAGGTGGCATAAAGATAACCACCATCGGATTTCTGTACGATAGCAACCGATGGCTCACCCTCTTTATTGGCGAGTTCCTGAAGGAAAACAACCTGTGCACCATCGCTGGTCACGGCCAACTCTTTGGCTTGCAAATCAGCAACCACTGGCGCCAAATCATCGTTATAAGCGCTTTCCGGGCGGATATGTTCATGTTTGAGGGACACGTTGAGGCGTTGATAAATTTCCTCACTATGCGCCACCGACACATCAATAAACTGTTGCCACAACGCTTTGCAGTCAGCATCCCCTGATTGCAACTTCACGACATAGTCGCGGGCAGTGTTGGCAAAGTCAGGATCATCATCAAAGTGCTTTTTAGCCTGTTGATAAAAAACTTCCAGATCAGCCAACGCCAAACCGGCATCTGAATCTGCTTGCAACCGCCCTTCCAGCTCAGCAATCAACATACCAAACTGCGTACCCCAATCACCCATATGGTTTTGACGAATCACCTGATCGCCAGAAAACTCTAAGACGCGCACAACAGCATCACCAATAATAGTGCTACGCAGATGACCCACGTGCATTTCCTTAGCGAGGTTGGGGCCGGAATAATCCACTACTACGGTTTGCTTGTCGCGTCCGGCGCGAACACTCAACTGAGCGTCGGCGAGTGCTTCGACACAAAGGTTCGACAAATAGTCCGGCGCCAAATGGATGTTAATAAAACCCGGGCCAGCAATTTCGATCCTGTCAGCTATACCCTCCAGCGCCAGCTCAGCCACCACTTTATTTGCCAATTCACGCGGATTAATCTTCATCTTTTTAGCGGCAGGCAATGCGCCATTAGCCTGGTAATGACCAAATTCTGGGCGAGTGCTTTGCGTAACCAACGGCTCACTGTCCTGAGGCAGTCCTGCCGCCAACATAGCAGCTTTGACCTGCTCTACTAAAAAGTGCTTTATATTCATTAAATACGGGCTCTGACATTCATTTTCCCCGCTCAATTTTCAACCGACCAGGGTGCGTAAAAAGTCGGATAGTATAACCGAATTCATCAATAAATACTCATTTGCCTACCCACCAATATTGAGCAATCTGTAGCAATTTCACACATATTTCGCTAAGGTTGGCTGCCGAAATTCTCACTAATGGATTAGTTAGAAACACGAGAGCTCTATGGACACAACAAACAATTTTCGCGTCACTTTTCGCGGGGAAATATTAGACGGATGGCAGCCTCACGAAGTCAAAGCCAATATGGCCGGACTATTTAAACTGGATCCCAGCAACCCTCTGCATGTCCAAAAAATCAGCCGGATGTTTTCCGGACGCACAGTCGTCATAAAGGAAGGTATCGATAAGCTCTCTGCACAGACCTATATCGATGCTATCTCTCGGGCTGGCGCAAAAGCCTACATCAAAATAAAAGTTGGCCCGCCTGACGGTATCAAGGAACGTCGATTATCGATGCGCAGGATGCAGATTGACCGCCGAACAATAGCCCGACGTTCGTCAATAGTCCCTGATCGACGAAAAAGCAGGGGCCGCAGGGAATCTGATCCCAAAGAATAACGGCTTACCGAGATACAGGCAGTGAGGACAGCGTTATTTTCCAAACAACAGGCTGCCTTTAGCAACCAAATTCGCCGCATAGGCTTCAATTACCGCTTGCGCCAACAATCCTCGATTCAACGCCGCACCCTGACTGATAACAGGCCCCGCCATCGGCCTTTTCGCAAAGGCTCTCACCAACGACTCAACCAATCATCGCTTTGTAATTCAACAGGAATACCTGCCAATTCATGACTTGTGGTGCCAAGGCTTACATCGCGGGTCAACGAGCACTCTCCACAGAGGATAGTTACGTTGAAAGGCTCCAAGCTCCAGGCTCTAGCCCAACGGTACAGGAGAAGGTTCGGACATAGCAAACGCCAGTTCCGTTATGGCGTTTTAGAGAATCACAATCCTAGACAGGCTCAACACGACCAACGTCACATGGGCTAGCTCAGGCACACAGATGAAGAAACGTCCGCGGTAATAACTCCACCTTCAACGCTATTCCGCCCGGTTTCCTTGGCTTTATACAGTCCCTCATCAGCGCATTTTATCAGTGCATCAGCACTAAGCGGGACATTTGAATTTGGTTTGTAGGAAGCACAACCAATACTTAGTGTAACGAAATCACGCCCACTATCACCCGAAGCAGGCATATTTAAACCTTCCACTTTATCGCGCAAAGTCTCAGCTATTTTCATCGCATCAGAAATACCGTGACCGGGCAAAATAATAGCAAACTCTTCACCACCATAACGACAGGCTAAGTCTCCACTACGGCCAAATTGCTCACGCATTAGCGTGCCGATACGCTGCAAACACTCATCCCCAGCCAAATGACCAAAGGTATCGTTATAAAGCTTGAAATAATCCACATCACACAGCAACAAGGAAAGAGGTAACCTTGAGCGGGTAGCCCGATTTAACTCCGCTACCATCGTTAAATCGAATTTTCGCCGATTTGACAATCCAGTAAGACTGTCAGTATTAGCAGAAACCTGAAGCTGTTCATTCGCATTCAGCAAACTAGTTTCAAGCTCCTTCCTGGCCGTAATATCACGAATAATGCCGGTGAACATTTTTTCGCCGCGACGACTCATCTCCGTTACTGAGAGCTCAATAGGAAATTCCGCCCCATCCTTTTTCTTACCCATGAGATCACGACCAACCCCAAAACTGTCGTCGGCACCCATATAATCACTCAAGAAATTATCATGTTTGCTCACATCGTTACCGGGTATCAACACCTTCACATTGCATCCAACTAACTCCTTAACGGAATAGCCAAACAAAATTTCTGTCGCTTGATTGGCATGGCTAATAACCCCCGTGCGATCAATAGTAATAATGGGATCAGCAACCGTTTGAAAAAGTGTCTCCAAGTGCTTTTCTTTTTCAATGATTAACTTTTCATCCAGCTCAACCCTTGCCAACAACTCGTCCATTGATCGACTCAGCAGACCCAACTCGTCATTGCTCTTAAAATTACTACGAATGGTTCGATTACCATTCGCATAGCTTCCCAGCACCCGTATTAACTTTTCCACTCTGGTGGTGACCAGCAAATGAATAATCAACAGCAGGCCAAAAACACCTGCCAACACACCCGCTCCAACTAAAACAGCCTGTTCCAGCAGCGCTTTTGTAGCCTTTGCATAGTGATAATTCATATTGATACGATAGAAAATAAAGCCACACTTTTCACTTCGAAGCGCCTTTTCATCGGAAGTACAAAGGCTGCTATAACCATCGAGGTACTGTTCATCACTACTTAAAAAGGTATTCATCGAATGGCGTGCAAGTACTAACCGAATGCGCTCGAAATCAGGGGACGCCGCCAACGACTGCCAGTGCAATCCAATATCACCAAATGAATTACTCGCGACGACCACATCATCACTTGAAACAACGACAAAGGATATCAAATCAGGTTCATGTGACACATTCGCAACTATCGTCCTGACACCTTCCACTTGACCACGCCGTAGGAACTGATGCACCGCGCCTTGAATAAAGCTCAAGCGAACCAGCATGGACTGATGATTAGCTTCTACCGTCTCACTTAAAACGTTAGCGCGTCCGGAATAAAATGAGCCCCCAACCACCAGCAAAACAAACAAACAAATAATGCCCGGCAGCACAAACCGCAAGCTATTGAATCGAAAGTTCATCCGTTACTTTTCACCCTTCACGAACTGTGAGCTCAATACACCCTGGGTATCAACGATGTTTTCCAATAAACCCATGTCGACCATGCTACGGTTTAATTTATTGATAGTTTCTCCCAACACAGGCTTGCTACCACTCAACAATTTATAATTTTCAGCACGACTAGGTAACAATAAACCGTCATAACTAGAAGCCACTTCATTAGCGCTAATTCTTAAACGCTTCGCCATACGAGCGACCGCATCTGCTTCATTGCTATCCATATAAGCCAAAGCCTTAAACCAGCCATCAATCAACTGCTGAACAATTTCCGGATTTTTATCAACAAACTCCTGGTGAACAACCAACACATCAACAATTTCACCTGGCATTTCTCGACTACTAAAAATCTCATTCCCGCCAGCGGAAAGCAACACCGTACGCACAGGCTCAAAGGTTACGACGGCATCAACCTCTCCTTTCTTAAAGGTTTGCTCGTGTAAATTAACGTTAACATGTTCAATATTGACGCTCTCAATCGACAAGCCGTTAAGCTCTAATGCTCGAGAAATCACAAACGCACCCAGAGCACCGCTTTCAACACCGATACGTTTATTTCGTAAATCGCTCATGCGCTTTATATCAGGCTTGGCAATAATGACATCGGCACCATCAGAAATATCATGGATTAAAACCACCGTAACAGGGATATTTAATTGCCGTAATGACAGTACCTCATCAAGCGTAAGTGATGCGCCCTCCAACGATTTATTACGAAAGGCTCGCAGCACCTCGCTTGCTGAAGGGTATTCTAGCAAGCGAATACTCCCGGCCTGCCACTGACCTAAATCTCTGGCCAAATATAGCGGTTCATATCCGGGCCAAACGTTAGTACCCAATCGCAAAGGGGCGGCAGTCTCACCACCACAACCAACAAGTAACGTCGCCAATAATGCCAGTAGAAGGATTTTTAGTCTGTGCATAATCAATGTCTCGCAATCACTCGTTAACCCCACCTCTCACACCGACAAAGACCTGGTGATATACCCGGGCATGCCAATGACAGCAATAAAAAGCAGAATACGACTATCAGAAAGTTAGGCTCGAAAACCAATTTATATGATTACAGCCTAGTAACGAAAACACGCTATGAACAGGCTAAATTTAAATCGGCACAGACAGAAACAAAAAAGAAGTGACAGGAAAGCAATCCTGTTTAAAACAAATAAAAACCCGTCAACAACGGGATACATTAATCTAGGCGCATTAACTTCAACACCTGCTCGTTACGCGCATGACGTTCAGCATCAGGGTCATCAATCGCGCCAATATCAATTAACGCTCGAACATATTGATCGGGAAAACACAGAAACTCTGCGCCTAAATAAACAAAATCCTTGTACCACTGATAAGGCGCCAAGGTGTTATCAATATAGTCCTGTTCTGCGACATACATAAAAGCCCTAAGCTCTTCGCCTTTATGCTGAACGATAACGTCAGAAACAACATAACCAGCACCTTCAATTTCATCCAACATGGGTTTTTCATGTGCCTCCATGCTAAACAACGCACCGAGTAATAGATGTTCAGGATCACCAGAATAAAAGGCGTTACACTTAGCGGATAAGTCGGCACCACGCTTATGGAAGAGCAGCTGATAGCCACTGATTTCTGCGACACCTAGCAGTTGGCTGGAGGGGATTCGTGCACCTAAACGGGCCGGATGCAAATTGGAGCCATAGGCATAATAAAGCAGCAGTTCAGATTGACCCGCGCCCATTACGCAACCACTTTCAGCCAATTTACAGCGTCGGTATAATCATTAAACACTTGCAGGCGCAACTTTTTTCGGGCTGCCTTGAGGGCAAAACGACGTCCCACTCCATGCATGGTATCGAGAGAAACAATAAAGGCGTATTTGCTGACGAAACGGTCGGCTTCGCTGGCTAACAAATCAATTAAGCGATCCATCTCTCGAACGATAAACGCTCGCTTAATCTCCCGCAAATCAAGCACCAAGGTCATTTCTCCCCATATACCTGGTTGCGATTCAATTTCTGCTATTGAGGCTGCAAGATCTTGCACACCGATGGCACCGTAAGCGCCCATAAAAACCACATTTTTTTTCAGGTCAATATCGTAACGGATGGTCATGCCTTCCTCTCAAAAAACAGATAATACGTCCCTGAAAAAACTCCAACATTACAAGAAATAATAGATTTCTAAAAAAATAATTCCGCCAACTTTTTACCCGGTTCTTCTGCACGCATAAAGGCTTCACCGACTAAAAAGGCATGCACATCATTTTGCTTCATTAACACGACATCTTCAGGCAGATGAATACCACTTTCAGTCACCACCAAACGATCATCAGGGATACCATCCAGCAGATCAATCGTGGTTTGCAAAGAGGTTTCAAAATTATGCAGGTTACGGTTATTAATCCCAACCAACGGTGTATCCAATGTCAGCGCACGCTCTAGTTCGGCCGCGTCATGCACCTCGACTAACACATCCAGCCCCACGTCCTTAGCCGTGTCACTCAACTCATGCATCAAACCATCATCAAGCGCTGCAACAATAAGTAGAATGCAGTCAGCACCCAACGCTCTGGCTTCAACCACCTGATACGGATCGATCATAAAATCTTTCCGGATAACCGGTAAAGAACAGGCCGCACGGGCTTGCTGCATATAAGCATCACTGCCTTGAAAGAAATCAATATCGGTCAGTACTGACAGGCAACACGCACCACCTAACTCGTAGCTACGGGCGATTTGCGCGGGATCAAAATCTTCACGAATGACGCCTTTACTTGGGGAGGCCTTTTTCACTTCGGCAATCACAGCCGAGCGACCCGCGGCAACCGTTTCCTGCATCGCACGCGCAAAACCTCGCGGCGCATCGACAGCCGGCAGTATGAGCTCTAATTCAGATTGCGAACGCAGTATTTTGCGCTCCGCCACTTCCTCAGTTTTACGACTGATAATTTTTTCTAATACGGTAGGGAGAAGCTTTGTCATTCTTAATCCGGTTTCAAATCATCTACAGAGCAAGACAACGGGTGTGACTTGCTAACTCACTCATTTTTTCGCGTGCCAAACCGCTACCAATCGCATCCTGAGCCATCAATACGCCTTCTTTCAGCGTATCGGCAATATTGGAAGCATACAGTGCAGCGCCCGCATTCAGGGCAATAATATCGGCCGCAGGACCCTCACCTGTTTTGAAGGCCTGTTTGATAATATTTAAACTGGCTTCAGCATCGGCTGCCGTTAAGGTCTCAAGCGAGGCGCGTTCAATACCAAACTCTTCAGGGCTGACGGTATACTCACTAATTTCACCACCCTTAAGCTCAGCCACATAACTTTCATCAGCAATACTCATTTCATCCAGGCCATCAGCGGAATGTACCACCAACACATGTTCAGACCCCAAACGCTGCAATACTTCAGCCATAGGACGAACAAGATCTCGGGAGAACACACCCAGCACCTGGTTTTTCACCAACGCGGGGTTAGTCAGCGGGCCTAACACATTAAATATCGTGCGCACGCCCATTTCCTTACGTGGACCAATCGCATGCTTCATAGCGCTGTGGTGTGCAGGCGCAAACATAAAGCCCAGGCCAACTTCTTCGATACAGCTGGCGACCTGCTCAGGCGTCAAATCCAAATTGATACCCGCCGCTTCCAAGACATCAGCACTGCCGCTTTTGCTGGAAATAGAACGGTTACCATGCTTGGCGACCTTACCCTGCGCAGCAGCAACCACAAAAGCACCGGCGGTGGAAACATTAAAAATACTAGCGCCATCGCCACCTGTTCCGCAGGTATCCACTAAGTTTGGCCCACTGATATCAACGCGTGTCACCAAATTACGCATCACCTGCGCGGCACCCGTAATCTCATCAACAGTTTCGCCCTTCAGTCGCAGGCCAATTAAAAAACCGCCGATTTGTGCGTCACTCGCTTTTCCTGTCATGATCAAGCGCATCACAGACGTCATTTCTTCGGTACTCAGATCGCGCTTATCGATAACCGCCGCAATAGCTTCTTGCATATTCATGGTAGTTAAATACTCATGTCTAAGAAGTTCTTCAGTTGGGCATGACCATGTTCAGTCAAAATAGATTCAGGGTGGTACTGTACGCCCTCAATCACATAATCACGGTGGCGAACGCCCATGATTTCATCAATGTTGCCATCGGCATCTTCAGTCCAACCGGTGATTTCAAGACAATCCGGCAGGCGATCTTTATCAATCACCAGCGAATGGTAACGCGTCGCCTCAAAAGGGTTGGGCAAATCCTTAAACACACCCTGATTATTATGATGAATCATGGATGTTTTCCCGTGCATCACTTCCTTGGCACGAATCACGTAGCCACCGAAGGCCTGCGCAATTGATTGGTGGCCCAGGCAAATACCAAACAGCGGCTTAACTCCGGCAAACTGCTTGAGAACTTCCACGGAAACACCGGCTTCGTTGGGTGTACAAGGCCCCGGCGAAATCACGATATGATCGGGATCCAGCGCCTTGATTTCTTCCAGCGTAATTTCATCGTTCCGATACACCCGCACGTCAGCACCCAGCTCGCCAAAATACTGCACGACGTTGTAAGTAAAGGAATCGTAATTGTCGATCATCAATAACATAAGCTACGCCTTATAAGCCATTGCAACAGCGCGGAACATGGCACGCGCTTTGTTCATGGTTTCTTTCCACTCAAGCTTGGGCACAGAGTCAGCAACAATGCCCGCGCCCGCCTGGATATACAGCTTTTTATCTTTAATAACGGCAGTGCGAATAGCAATCGCCGTATCCATATTGTCGTCCCAGGAAATATAGCCCACCGCGCCGCCATAAACCCCGCGTTTAACAGGTTCCAGCTCATCGATAATCTCCATGGCGCGAATTTTGGGTGCACCACTTAAGGTGCCTGCAGGCAACGCCGCGCGCAATACATCAATGGAAGATAAACCTTCTTTCAGATCGCCCATCACGTTGGAAACTATGTGCATGACGTGGGAGTATTTCTCCACCACCATCTGGTCGGTCACACGTACCGTACCAATTTCAGAGACACGCCCCGCATCGTTACGGCCCAGATCAATCAACATCAAGTGTTCTGCAATTTCTTTCGGATCAGCCAGCAACTCTTCTTCCAACGCCTGATCTTCTTCATCGCTGTAACCCCGACGACGGGTACCGGCGATTGGGCGTACCGTCACTTCACCCTCTTCCACGCGCGCCAGAATTTCCGGTGAAGAACCCACAATGTGGAAATCACCCAGATTCAGGAAATACATATAGGGCGATGGGTTCAAGTTACGCAGGGCGCGATATAAATTAATCGGCTCGGCTTCAAAAGGAATCGTCATGCGTTGTGATGGCACCACCTGCATTACATCACCCGCCAGCACATATTCTTTAATTGTATCAACCGCTGCTTCAAAACCCGCCTGTGTGAAGCCCGATTTAAAATCAGCTTCACTGATCTTTAGTTCATCGGCGGCTTGCTGCGCCACGCTGAGATCAATGTCCGCTAATTGCGGCGCAGGCAGTGGTAATTTTGTCACCAAATCATTAAGACGACTTTGAGCGATGCTGTAGGCATCTGCCATGGTCGGATCAACATGCACCGTCAGCGTCAGCGTACCGGCCAGATTATCAAACACCAGCACTTCATCGGACACCATCAACAGAATGTCAGGATTACCCACCGTATCAGGCGGCACCGAATCGCGCAGACGTGGCTCAATGTAACGCACGGTATCGTAACCAAAATAGCCCACCAGACCGCCATTAAAGCGTGGCTCGCCTTCAGTTTCAGCGACATTGAAGCGCGCCTGAAATTCTTTCACAAATTCCAGCGGATCTTGATGCTCAAACGACTCAACCACCTCGCCATCGGTTTCCAGCGTTATCTGATAACCGTGCACCTTAAGAACCGTGCGACAGGGCAAACCGATAATCGAATAACGACCCCACTTCTCGCCACCCTGTACCGATTCGAACAGATAGGAATAGGGGCCATCGGCCAACTTAAGATAGGCACTCAACGGGGTGTCCATATCTGCCAGCACACAACGGCTGACAGGAATACGGTTATAACCCTGAGCGGCTAATTCAACAAAACGTTCGGGACTCATTAATCGACCTTAGCTAAAGCGGCCCGCATCTCTGCAATAGTACGGGCATAATCATCACTGCCAAAAATGGCGGAGCCAGCGACAAAGGTGTCAGCGCCAGCGGCGGCTACATCAGCAATATTATTGATGCCGATACCACCATCCACTTCAAGGCGAATGTCGCGACCACTATCAGCAATACGTTGACGCAAATCGCGGATTTTGTTCAATGTGTTAGGTATGAATTTCTGTCCACCAAAACCGGGGTTTACCGACATCAGTAGAATCATATCCATCTTATCCATCACGTAATCAAGATAGCTCAGCGGCGTTGCCGGATTAAAGACCAAACCTGCTTTGCAGCCTGCACTCTTAATCAGCTCCAATGAACGATCAACATGATCAGACGCTTCTGGATGGAAAGTAATATACGTCGCACCTGCTTCGGCAAATTCACCGATCATGCGATCCACTGGTGACACCATCAAATGCGCATCAATCGGAGCCGTCACGCCATGTTGGCGCAGGGCTTTACAGACCATCGGACCAATGGTCAGGTTCGGCACATAGTGATTATCCATAACATCAAAGTGCACGATATCAGCGCCTGCTGCGAGCACGTTATCAACCTCTTCACCTAAGCGGGCAAAGTTGGCGGCTAAAATTGAGGGTGCAATCAAATAATCTGTCATGGGTAATCTTGTACTTATTTACGTCAATAGAGGGCGGTATTCTACACACTAGCGGTGTTTTTGACACGCCCGATTTATAAGCCAGCCCTGAGGTTTTATCATTCCGGACACCGATGAGGAATCTTTGACTTAGGTGGCATCAGGATTTCTCCTTTTAGTCGAAATGACTGCGCTCTTTTTTATTACCGAGTTAGCCCTTTCGATGTTGTTTAATCAGGTCATAGGCCGCCTGTATTTCCTGCGTCTTTTCTTTAGCGATTCGCATCATTTCTTCAGGCAATCCTTTTGCCACCAGCTTGTCCGGGTGATGCTGGCTCATCAAACGCCGATAGGCCTTTTTCAATACTGCATCAGTAGCACTTTCCTCTACCCCGATCACCTTATAAGCCTCTTTCAGCTTATCGGCAGGCGTATACTGTGGCTGGCCTGCGCCCTGCTGATGAAACCCACCCTGTCCGGCAAAAGCACGCTCGGCTTTAATGCGCTGATGGATCATCTCAAAGCGCATATCGGAAATCCCCAGCTGGGCGCAAATATGACGCAGCAAGACATTTTCAGACTGACTTACCGCCCCATCGGCATAAGCGGCCTGAATCTGGATTTCCAGAAACATCTGCACGACCGTCGCATGGCGCCCCACCACCTGTCGAAAGCCAGCCAACTCGGCATCAAGCTCAAAGCTGTCGTTTTTACCTTCGGAGAACAACTGCATGGCTTGCTGGCGCATATCCGCCGTCAGGTTCATGCGGGACATGACAAATTCAGCCCACTCGATCTCATCCCTGGAAACCTGACCGTCAGCCTTGGCCAATTTTCCCATGGTCAGAAAAGTCATGCGGAAGAAGGCTTGCTGAATCTGCGCCTGATTACCGGCTCCAGCACCACCAGACATCGCCCGAGACAGCGCCTTATCAAACTGGTGACCAATCACAACACCAATAATTGCACCCAAAATGCCGCCCCAGCCGTAACCAAACATGCCACCCAGCAATTTACCAAATATCATTGACTATCAAGCTCCTTTTAATTCTTTAGAGGCCAGCTTTTTACTAACCATCTGATCTAGCTTTGCCAAACGCTCTGGCGTACCGACATCAACCCACTCACCGTGATACAGCTCACCACTGACCTGTTTCCGACCAATAGCTTGGCGCAACAATGGCGCTAACGCCATCTTGTCAGCATCAAGACCAAAAAATAACGGCGGGTTCATCACACTAACACCCGAAAAAGTAAATTTTTTACCACCGTGATCCGACAACAGACCGTCTTCAGCTAACGCAAAATCACCCTGCGGGTTGTGCTCAGGATTTTTAACCAGCACCAAATGTGCCTTTTCGGGCCTCAACGCCAGTAACTTTTCAAAGGGGTAATCACACCAAACATCGCCGTTGACAACAACAAAAGGCTCTTCACCCAACAACGGCAACGCTTTAATAATACCGCCCGCCGTTTCCAGTGCTTCGCCCTCAGCTGAGTAGTGAACCGAAACACCCCACCGACGACCATCCCCTAAGCTATCTTCAATCTGCTCACCCAGCCAGGCGTGATTAATCACTATCTCTGTAATACCCGCCTGCGCGAGCTTTTCAATGTGATACTGCACCAACGGTTTGCCCGCCACTGGAAGTAATGGTTTCGGCGTGATGTCAGTCAACGGGCGCATGCGCTCGCCGCGACCGGCACAGAGAATCATCGCTTTCATTGCTCAGGCGATCTCAGTGTTAACGGTCAAATAGTTACAATTCTGCATGGCCGGCACCACCACTCTATCCAGCCAGTCGTTAAACTCTGCAAATTCTGGATACTGTTCACAAACCTTCTTCAAATAATTAAAAGTGCGGGGAATATCCTGCAAATAACCCGCTTTACCATCACGCAAATATAACCGCGAGAAAATACCCACGCATTTGATATGACGCTGCAACCCCATCCAGTCAAACCAGCGTTTAAAGGTTTCATAACATGGCACATCATTTTGTTGCCAGAGGTTATTCATCAAGGCTAACTGCAAATAGTCGCCCAGCCATTTTTCTTCATTGGCATCGGACCAACTGATATAGCAGTCGCGCAGCAACGAGACCAGATCATACGTAATCGGCCCCACCACCGCGTCCTGAAAATCCAGGACTCCAACGTGACCGCTTGCTAACGTCATTAAATTACGCGAATGATAATCACGGTGCACACATACCTGCGGCTGCTCCAAAGCACTATTTATCAGCTTTTCAAAAACAGCTTCAAACTGCTGTATCTCGCCCTCATCCAATTTCAGCCCCAACAACTGACTGAAAAACCACTCGGGGCACAGCTGCATTTCCTGTTTTAACTTCACCGCATCGTAAGCAGGCAGACTGTAATCATGCGGTGCTGCACTTTGCTGAATCCGCACCAGCTCGCCCATTGCCGCCTGATACAGTGTGTCGGCATGTGTTTCCAGCTGCGGCAGATACAAATCATCGCCAAGATCGGATAGCAACATAAAACCCTGATCGAAATCGGCCGCCAACACCTCTGGCACATGAACACCACCCACCAGCCAGGCACGGGCAATCGCCACAAAGGGCCGACTGTCTTCTTTATCGGCAGGTGCATCAACGGCAATCAGCGTTTGTCCTGACGACACCGCAGCGGTGCGAAAATAACGTCGAAAACTTGCATCCCCCGACACAGGCAGCAGCGTCGCATCAAACCCCTTACCATAGAGATTGAGCTGCTGTAATTGAGTAACAACCCACTGCGAAAGAGCCGTTTGTCTATGACCCAAAGATCACCTCGATTAATCTATTTAATAAAAATTTAAAAAGCGACATCTTACGGCATCCCGATCAACGCGTAAAACCCCCAACAAGAAGGCTTTATGACAGCCGTTTTTGATTCATTACAATACCTTATTGCCGTCGCTAAAATATTTCCTTTCGCTTTGACTGGGCGCTATAATTCATCTCCCTAAATTTTGCTCGCCTCGGCGAGTATTAAACCACCCCCTAGCTAGAGTCTTTCCCATGATACACATCGGCATTTTACAATGCGGCGCCCTGGATGAGGACATCCAAGAACCCTATGGCGACATCCCTGACATGGTAGTCTCGGCATTTCAGCGTATTGATCCGTCAATAAAATTCAGCTTCTTTGACGCCATTAACAATGAACTTCCGGAGCTCGATAGCTGCGATGCTTTCCTGTTAACCGGCAGTACCAGCAGCACTTATGAAAGAACCCCCTGGATATTAACGCTGGAAGATTTCGTCCGCGAGTGCGCCAGAACAGGGAAAAAAATGCTCGGTATTTGTTTTGGTCATCAGCTCATTAGCCAGGCGCTGGGCGGCAAAGTCGAACCCTGCGAACGCGGCTGGGCACTGGGTACTGGTTTTTACGAATTAACAACCCAAAAATCATGGATGAACCCACCATTGGGTAAATTGGACATACTGGTTCTGCACCGCGATCAAGTAGCCGTTTTACCGGAAAAAAGTCAGGTCATCGCACAAAGCCAGTTTTGCCCCTATTTCATGGTGCAACACGGCCCTAACATTCTAACCATTCAAGGCCACCCGGAGTTTTCAGCTGATATCCTGCGCCATCTAACGGACTACAACATCGACAACTTCACGTCCAATAAAATCCGCGAAGCATTGACCTCTTTGAACGCTCCGATAGACAGCGACACGGTGGTGCAGTGGATGATCAACTTTATCAAGATTGAAATCCCCAAGCGCAACGCCCAATACATTAACGCCCCTGCTCAAGCCCTGTAATTCAATTTTTATGATGTAGCCGCCCTGACGAAAGTCAGGGCGAACCCAGCCTGCTAACCCTCACTGGTATGAATACGCATGTTTGAAAATCTCCCCCAATTAGCCGCCGATCCAATTCTTGGTCTGATGGTCGCATTTCATCAAGACAGCAACCCTAATAAAATCGATCTGGGTGTGGGCGTTTATAAAACCGAACAGGGTTACACTCCCGTGCTGGAATCGGTCAAACAAGCTGAACGTGACATTTGGGAGCGCGAACAAACCAAGCTTTATATCGGTCCTGCTGGCGCAACCGAATTCACCAGCGCCATCCAGTCATTATTGCTGGGGAACAACCACTCCGCGCTGGCTGACAATCGTGTCGCCACCATACAAACACCGGGCGGCAGTGGCGCATTGCGTGTTGCCGCCGAACTGGCAAAAAAAGGCAACCCCAATGCAACCATTTGGGTCAGTGATCCAACCTGGGGCAACCACATACCGCTGTTGAGCGATACGAGCCTGCAAATCAAAACCTACCCCTATTACGATGCAGTAAGCCACGGCGTTAATTTCGATGGCATGATGCAAGCCCTGACTCAAGCCAACGCTGGCGATCTGGTACTGCTACACGGCTGCTGTCATAACCCGTCAGGCGCAGACCTGTCACAACAACAATGGCAAGCGGTCACTCAGTTAGCCCTCGAAAAGGGCTTCACGCCTTTTATCGATATTGCCTATCAAGGTTTTGGCGCGGGCATAGAAGAGGACGCCTACGGCGTTCGCCTGATGGCCGAGCAACTACCTGAACTATTGATCGCCAGCTCTTGCTCTAAAAACTTCGGAATCTACCGCGAGCGTGTCGGCTCCGTACTGGTGGTTTCAAAGAATACCGCTCAGGCTGAAGCCTGCGCTAGCCAGTTAGCGCGCATTGTACGCGGCATTTATTCCATGCCACCGTCTCACGGCGCAGCAGTCGTTGCACATATCTTGCAACATGACGCGTTACGACAACATTGGCTGGGCGAACTGGACACCATGCGTGATCGTATCTTTGCACTACGCGGCCAACTGCTGGAACAACTCAGAGCCAAAGGCGCCAGCAATGATTTTTCCTTTATCACCCAGCAAAGTGGCATGTTTTCCTTTCTGGATATCAGCCCCGAGCAGGTACAACGACTACGTGGCGAATTCAGCATTTACATGACCGGCGACAGCCGTATTAATGTTGCGGGCGTTAATAGCCATAACATCGACTATTTAAGCAGCGCAATCGTCAGTGTGCTTTAAAACAGGCGCTAAATCACAGTAACCGCCACAACAGACACCACAATCAGTCCGTTTCGGGCTGGTCGGCGCCTGTCGAATGCCTTATCATCTGCAACTTACTGTGGGCTCACCGCCCGACTAAGTCCTCAAATAAAAAATAATGAGCCCAGTTGATAGCATGCCAGACAACTCTCGTTTGCCCGTCAAAACCACCCTGTTAGCCGCGCTGATGTTCAGCGCTACTGTACAGGCTGCCTCAACAGACACGACCGATAGCCGCTGGCGTTGTCAAGCCACCGCCGAAGGTGGTTGGCAATGTGGTAGCACCGCACCTGCTGATGGTTTGGGAAGCAAGTTTATTGCGCCAAAAAAATCAGCGTCTATCGCCCCTGCTACTGCCAAAGCAGAATACAAAATTGACGGCGAACAACTCGACTGGGTGCCTGGCAAGGCGCTAACCGAAGCTCAAAAGCAAGACACTGCGAGTTACTGTGCTGGCCGCTACGTTGAACCGGACTATGTTGATCAAGAGCAACGTACACTGGATCCCGCATCACAACCCATTCAAGGTTCAGCCGAAGTATCTCAAACCGATGAAAACGGCATTACTATTCTTACTGGCAATGTGGTTCTTAACCAGGGCAACCGCCAAATTAAAAGCGAACAGGCAACACTGGACAGAGAAGCTGGCACAGCATTATTTAGTGGTCGCACCCAATTCCGTCAACCAGGCCTACTGCTGATCGGCGAAGCACCCGAAGTAAATCTTAACAGCGACGAAATCACTATCCATGACGCTAAGTATGTTGGCCACAAAAGCCACATGCGCGGTACCGCCAAGAAGATTTATCGCGACACCACCGGTGTGATGCGCATCGAACAGGGGTCTATCACTCACTGTCAGCCCGACGCCAATACCTGGGCATTGGTGGGCAGCGAAATAAAACTTGATCAGGAAGCTGGCGTTGGCACCATCAAACACGCTCGCCTGCATGTCAAAGACACGCCAGTACTGTACTTTCCTTACATGAGCTTCCCGCTCGATGACCGCCGTAAATCGGGCTTCCTGACTCCCAGCTACGGCTCATCGGATGGCACGGATATCTCTACCCCGTATTACTGGAACATCGCGCCCAATTACGATGCCACCTTAACACCACGCTTTATCGGTGATCGTGGCTTCATGGGGGAAGCCGAATTCCGTTATATGCATGACAACAACACCGGCGAAGTTGGTGCAGCCTTCCTATCGGGTGACGATGCTTTTCAAAATAAAGATCGTTGGTTAGGTGCACTTGATCACACGGGAACGGTTTTTGATAACATCAACACTCGCATTGATTTCACCCGCGTCAGCGATGACGATTATTTTAGCGATCTGGGTACCGACCTGAGCGTCACCAGCACAACGCAACTATTACAATTAGCCGAAGCCAGCTACAGCAGCACTTATTGGAATGTTACAGCGCGTGCACAGGGCTACCAGGCTCTCGATAGCACTAACTCCTACGAGCGCTTACCGCAGCTCCTTGCCAATATTAATTACCCACATGACGCCAGTGGGTTGGAATTCGGCCTAATGACCGAATACACCAATTTTGACCGCGATAACAGCGGCCTTACCGGTATCGCGCGAGCGGTTGGCCATCGCTCACGCATTGAACCCTCGGTAAGCTGGTTATTTGAAACGCCCTACGCCTTTATCAAGCCCAAAGCGTCATACCGTTATTCCCATTATCAACTGGATGATCTATCTACAGGCCTTAACGACTCACCATCACTCAGCGTGCCGGTTTTCAGTATCGATAGCGGCCTGTTCTTTGAGCGCGACATGAGTTGGGCAGGAATCAGCACCCAAACCTTTGAGCCGCGCTTGTTTTATCTGCGCGTTCCAGAAGAGAAAGGCCAACAGGAAGTCCCGCTGTTTGATACCAGCATGCTGGACTTCAGCTACAACCAGCTATTCCGCGAAGACCGCTTTGTTGGCGGCGATCGTGTTGGCGATGCTAATCAACTATCGCTAGGCCTAACCTCGCGCTTCCTGGAACCCAATGGTTTTGAGCGCGCCCGCGCCAGTATTGGTCAAATTTATTACCAGGATGATCGTAACGTCACACTCAGTGGTGCACCGATCAACAAGGATAGAACCTCTGACTCCCCCATTGCGGCCGAACTCATGTATGCCTTCAATTCCGGCTGGCGCGTACAAGGCGACATTGAGTGGGACGACGATAACAGCAACACCACCCAAAGTAGTTTGTACTTCCGTTACCATGGCGACAATCAGCATCTGCTTAACATTGGCTACCGTGTGCGCAATGACGGCAGCGAACGCATTGAGCAAACCGATCTATCAACCATCTGGCCAATCAGTGACCGCTGGAGCTTTATCTCTCGCTGGAATCACGATTTGATTCGTGACCGCATCATCGAAGCCTTTGCCGGCGTCGAATATCAAAGTTGTTGCTGGGCTGTTCGTGTTGTTGGACGCCAATGGATTAATGACGACGACATTACGGCTAGTGACGGTGTTGATGAAAAAAACGCCATCTACATTCAATTCCTGCTTAAGGGACTTGGGAATATCGGTGACTCAATGGAAAATCTGTTTAGCGACAGTATCCGAGGCTACCAGGAAGACTAACAGGCTAAGGCACTATTTATATGCTTAACTCTCTACGCAAACAACTTTCCATTCTGCTCGCAACGGTGTTGCTGATTCCCGGCCTGCTGGTGGCTGCAACCCAACCACTGGATCGCATCGCCGTTATTGTTAACGACGACATCATTATGCAAAGCCAGGTGCAGCAAGCGATTGACTCAGCTATTAGTTCTTTGCAACGTAGCAATCAGGCCATGCCACCCAAAAAGGTGCTTGTACAACAGGTGGTTGAAAACCTGATCATGGAAAGCCTGCAACTGCAAATAGCCGACCGTGGCGGCGTACGAGTTGATGACACCTCGCTTAACGAAGCTATTGAGCGGATCGCCGCGCAAAACAACATGACGCTGGAACAATTCCGACAAGCCATTATTAATGAAGGCTCCGACTACGCAGCGACTCGCGAACAAATTCGTCGCGAATTGGTCACCACCCGTGCTCGCCAGGGCAGCGTTGGTCCGCGTATTCAAATCACCGACCAGGAAATACAAAGTTTCCTAAATTCAGCTGAAGGCCAGGAATTACTGCAAAGTAAATTCCATATCGGGCATATCTTGATCAAGCCAGAAAGCGACAGCAATGCCGCCAAACAGCAGGCAGCAGATAAAGCACAGGCGCTTTACAAAAAACTGCTTTCAGGCGCCGACTTTACTCAGCTGTCAAAACAACATTCCGCGTCCCCTAATGCAGAAAAAGGTGGCAGTATGGGCTGGCGTGATGAGTCACAACTTCCATCATTATTCAGCGATGCCATTAAAGGGCTCAACATCGGTGATGTCGCGAAGCCCATCTCAAGCTCAAATGGTTACCACCTGATAAAGCTGCTTGATAAACGCGGCGGCAGTAACATAATTCAAGAGCAAACACTGGTTCGTCACATCCTGATTCAAACGACTGAAATTCGCTCCGAACGCCAGGCCGAAGAATTAGTCTACGACCTCTTCACCCGCATTCAATCCGGTGAGGATTTTGCCGAGCTAGCCCGCCTCTACAGTGGTGACCCGGGTTCACGCGCGAAAGGCGGCGAGCTAGGCTGGATCACAACAGCAGGGCTGGTACCAAGCTTTGTTAAGGTCATGCAGGATACGCCGGAAAATACAGTGAGTGCCCCCTTCAAGAGCCAATATGGCTGGCATATTCTGGAGGTACAGGGCCATCGTCAACAGGATATCGGCGCTGAGGCAAACCGCCAGAAGGCTCGTGAAGTCCTCTATCGTCGTAAATTCGATGAAGAGCTGCAGCTGTGGTTACGTGAAATCCGTAACGATGCCTTTGTTGACATCAAAATTTAAGATCGGGCCAACCTGAACATGCCCAGTCAACTGCTCGCCATCACACCCGGCGAACCGGCCGGAATCGGCCCCGACATCACCGTCCAGATAGCGCAGCAGCCACAGCAGACAGCGCTGGTGGCAATTGCCTGCCCTGAACTATTAGTAGAGCGAGCCAAACAACTGGGCCTGCCACTCAAACTTCACCCCTTTGTCGCCGGACAGCATCATGCCCCGCTGCCAACAGGTGAGTTGTATATTTGTCCCGTTGAGTTAAGCACTCCGGCAGTGCCAGGCGAACTCAACAAAGATAACGCCAACTATGTATTAGCCACCTTAACGCGTGCCGCACAGGGCTGCCTAGATGGCGACTTTGCCGCTATGGTCACTGCCCCGGTTCACAAGGGTATTATTAATGATGCTGGCATTTTCTTCAGCGGTCATACCGAGTTTCTGGCTGATTACACGCACACAGAACAGGTGGTAATGATGCTGGCCACCGAAGGCCTTCGCGTCACACTGGCGACCACCCATCTGCCATTATCCCAAGTACCCGCGGCTATCACCGAAGAGCTCTTAAAGCGCGTTATTCGTATTGTTCAGGCTGATCTTCTAACTAAATTTGGCCTATCGAATCCCCGCATTTTGGTTTGTGGTCTTAATCCACACGCGGGCGAAGGCGGACATCTGGGACGAGAAGAAATTGAAGTGATTGAGCCAACGCTGGAACAGTTACGCAACGAGAACATTAACGTGATCGGCCCCTTACCCGCCGATACGTTATTTACGCCCAAATATCTTGAGCAAGCCGACGCCGTGCTAGCCATGTATCACGATCAGGGATTGCCCGTACTGAAACACCTGGGCTTTGGCAATGCGGTCAACATTACGCTGGGGTTACCAATTATTCGCACCTCGGTGGATCATGGCACCGCACTGGATCTCGCGGGAACAGGCACAGCAGACTCAGGCAGCCTGCAAACCGCCATCAATTATGCGCTGAACATGGTACAACAACAAAAAACAGTTTAGTAACATGGCCAACTAACAAACCGTTACAATAAAGCCCTTCGCCCTAATCTTTAACAGCTTCGCCACGACCAACATGGCCGCTAACAAACAGATACGCTTATTATGAAAAAACCAGCTGGCCATCAGGCCCGCAAACGCTTTGGACAGAACTTTCTGCAGGATCAAAACATTATCCGCAATATTCTGCTCAGTATTAATCCAAAGGTGGGCGACAACATTGCCGAAATCGGCCCTGGCCTGGGCGCAATTACTGAGCACTTACTCAACGCCACTAAGGGTCACCTCAACGTGGTGGAAATTGATCGCGATCTGGTGCAGGTGTTAAAAACACAATTTTTTAATTACCCGGAATTACAAATTCATCAGGGTGATGCACTGAAATTCGATTTCAGCCAACTTGTTCCTACTTCTAGCAACAACAGCAATAACAAGCTGCGCATAGTCGGCAACCTGCCCTACAATATCTCCACGCCACTTATCTTTCACCTGCTAAGTTTCTCAGGCAAGGTTAAGGACATGCACTTTATGCTGCAAAAAGAAGTGGTTGATCGTATGGCAGCAGGGCCCGGCGACAACGCCTATGGCCGCCTAGGCATCATGGTGCAATATCACTGTAAAGTTGAGTCACTTTTCAAGGTGCCGCCCACCGCCTTTGATCCACAACCTAAAGTCGACTCGGCTATCGTGCGTCTAACGCCCTATGACACCCTGCCAACCCCGGCTATTGATCACAAACAGCTGTCCAGCTTGGTAACAACCGCCTTTAACCAGCGCCGTAAAACCATTCGCAATAATTTGAAAAAACTAATCAGCGGTGAGCAACTAGAGGCGCTGGGGATCGACCCCAGCCTACGACCTGAAAATCTATCGCTAGCGAATTTTGTTACGATCAGTGATACCTTATCTCTTCAGAATCCTGACACCCGTACTGACACGAATAGCAATACATGAGCATTAAACCCGACGACCGTTACCAACTATATGTAACGGTAGAAACACAATATATCGCTTCTCAATCAAACTCCGATGAGGGCAAATTTGTGTTTGCCTACACCATCACCATTACCAACAATGGCACTCAGGCCGCGCAACTACTGAGCCGTCACTGGATCATTACCGATGCCAATGATGAAGTTCACGAAGTTCGCGGCGAAGGCGTGGTTGGCGAACAACCAATGATTGGCCCAGACAGCAGCTTCACCTACACCAGCGGTACGCTGCTAGCGACTGAAGTGGGGCACATGCAGGGTAGCTATCAAATGCTTGGCGAAGATGGCCACCTGTTTGATGTCGAAATTCCGGCTTTTTGTTTGGCTCCGCCACATACACTTCATTAGGCTCTTAGCAGAATGGCAACCTACGCAATTGGTGATATTCAAGGCTGCTTCAAGGCATTTTCCTGCCTGTTAAAAGAAGCTGAGTTCGAACCAGAAAAGGACATTCTTTGGGTCGCTGGAGATCTGGTTAACCGTGGTCCTGATTCACTCTCCACACTGCGTTATATCAAAGGACTCGGCGATAGTGCCAAGGTTGTGCTCGGCAATCATGACCTGCACATGCTGGCGGTTGCCTACGGCGTTAAACCACAGCATCGAAGCGATACGCTCGACGATGTTATCAACGCTGACGATGCAGACGAGCTGTTTACCTGGCTACGCCAACAATCGCTGCTTTACCACTGCCCGGAACGTCATTATGCGCTGGTGCACGCCGGATTAGCTCCTCAGTGGACGATTGAACAGGCATTAAGCCTGAGCCAGGAAGTGGAAGCCGCTCTCAAAGGGCCCAACTTCAAAGACTTCCTGTTTCACATGTACGGTGATGAACCCGATCACTGGTCCGACGATCTAACCGGCTGGCAACGACTGCGCGTGATCACCAACCATTTCACCCGTATGCGCCTATGTGATGCCGACGGCCATCTCGATTTGAAGCACAAACATGGCCTAGAAGATGTGCGCAGCGGTTTTAAACCCTGGTTTGCCCACAGCCACCGCAAAACCCGCGATACCAATATTCTGTTTGGTCACTGGGCCGCGCTGGAAGGTGAAAGCAATGAAGACCGAGTTTTCGCACTGGATACCGCCTGTGTATGGGGAGGTCGCCTAACCATGATGCGACTGGAAGATCACCGTCTGTTCAGCTGTAGCTGCGAAACAATCAAATAATCTCATTTATTAAGGCCCTTTTTAATGTTCGATTTCAAACGAATTTCTGCACAGCAAGCCAAAGACATGATTGATGCTGGCACTGTCACGCTCATCGATATTCGCGATGAAGCGAGTTTCCAAGCTGGTCACATAAGCGATTCTCTCCATGTAGACCATCAGTCAGTACAAGGCTTTATACAGGACGCCGATCTCGATATTCCGTTGATCATCTGCTGTTACCACGGCAACAGCAGCCAAAGTGCCGCGCAATTCTTTGTCGAAAAAGATTTCAGCGATGTCTACAGTCTTGATGGCGGCTACGAAGTTTGGCGTCAGCAATATCCGCAATTATGCAGCACTCAAGAATAACGCTGAACACCTCTTCTCTCTTATCTTTTAAGCGCATAGGACGCTGTCCCGAATAACCTACTTCCTGAATGTTCCCATTTTAAAGCTGAACTTCACCCCGCCCTCATTATCTAAGCTCCAGAAACGGAAATTTGAAAATTGCTGCTTTTTAGCTTCACAATGATTTCCGATCTATACTAAAAAACAGGGAAGAGAGTTTCGTAATTACCATACGGCACTAACAGTGAAGGGGAGAAATACATGGGTATTTTTAACCACTACCAAACCCGCTACGAAGACGCACAACAGGAAGAGTACTCATTGCAAGAGTATCTGGATCTCTGCAAACAGGACTCCGCCGTTTACGCCTCCGCTGCTGAGCGTCTACTTATCGCCATCGGCGAACCCGAGTTGGTCGACACCTCACAGGATCCACGCCTGAGTCGAATTTTTTCCAACAAAATCATCAAACGTTACACCGAATTTCATAATTTCTACGGCATGGAGGAATGCATCGAGCAGATCGTATCCTTCTTTCGTCATGCCGCGCAGGGCTTGGAAGAGAAGAAACAAATTCTTTATCTGCTCGGCCCGGTAGGTGGTGGTAAAAGCTCGCTAGCTGAAAAGCTCAAGCAACTGATGGAGCGCGTGCCCATTTATTCGCTAAAGGGTTCACCCATTCAGGAATCGCCGTTGGCACTGTTCAGCCCCGATGAGGACGGTCAAATCCTGCAAGAAGAATACGGCATTCCGCTACGCTACGTGACCAGCATCATGTCTCCATGGGCCGCTAAACGCTTGCAGGAATATCACGGCGATATCAGCCAGTTCCGCGTCATTAAACATTATCCTTCCGTACTCAATCAGATTGCCATTTCCAAAACTGAACCCGGTGACGAGAACAATCAGGATATATCCTCACTGGTAGGCAAGGTGGATATCCGCAAACTGGAGGATTACGAACAGAATGATCCCGATGCCTACAGTTTCTCCGGCGGGCTGTGTAAAGCCAACCAGGGGTTGATGGAGTTTGTGGAGATGTTTAAGGCACCTATCAAGGTGCTGCACCCACTGTTAACCGCGTCGCAGGAAGGTAACTACAACGGTACTGAGTCAATTGGCTCAATTCCCTTTGACGGCATTATTCTCGCCCACTCAAACGAAGCCGAATGGCAGAACTTCAAAAACAACAAAAATAACGAGGCATTTATCGACCGTGTTTACACCGTCAAAGTGCCCTACTGTTTGCAAGTCAGTGAAGAGATAGAAATTTACAAAAAGCTGCTCAATCACAGCTCTCTTGACGAGGCACCCTGTGCTCCTGACACCCTGAATATGTTGGCGCAGTTCACCGTTTTATCGCGGCTGATTGAACCGGAAAATTCCAGTATTTATTCCAAGATGCGCGTGTACAACGGCGAAAGTCTCAAGGACACCGACCCCAAAGCAAAATCTATTCAGGAATATAAAGATGCCGCCGGGGTTAATGAAGGCATGAATGGTCTGTCCACGCGTTTCGCCTTCAAAATTCTCTCCAAGGTATTCAACTTCGACCCATCAGAGATTGCCGCCAACCCAGTACATCTGTTGTATGTGTTGGAGAAACAAATCGAGCAGGAACAATTCCCTAATGACCTGCACGATCGCTACCTGAATTACCTGAAGGAATTTATCGCACCTGAATACATCGCCTTCATCAGCAAGGAAATTCAGACGGCTTATCTGGAATCCTACTCTGAATACGGCCAAAACATCTTTGACCGTTACATTACCTATGCCGATTTATGGATTCAGGATCAGGAATTCCGCAATCCGGAAACGGGGGAAATTCTCGACCACAACGCGCTCAATGACGAGCTGGAAAAAATCGAAAAACCCGCGGGCATTAGCAATCCCAAGGATTTCCGCCACGAAGTAGTCAACTTTGTGCTGCGTGCCAGAGCCGCCAATCAGGGCAAGAACCCTGCCTGGAATAGCTACGAGAAACTGCGTCTGGTGATCGAGAAAAATATGTTCTCCAGCACCGAAGACCTGCTACCGGTTATTTCCTTCAATGCCAAGTCTTCTAAAGAAGACATTAGCAAGCACAAGGACTTTGTCGATCGCATGATCGAGCGTGGCTATACGGAGAAACAGGTACGACTACTGTCCGAATGGTACCTGCGGGTACGCAAGTCTCAATAAAAAAGGGTGCCGGAGTCAACCTCATTATGCTCCGGCAGTTCAAGGTAAAGCGAGCTGCTCGCGGTGTCGCTTTACATAAACGACGAGCGTACGGGTGACTATGGCTTTCCTGATAATTGACAGGCGACTCAATGGCAAACACAAAAGTGCTGTAAACCGGCAGCGCTTCTTGCGCCGTTATCGTAAGCACATTCGTGAGGCGGTTGCTGATTCGATAAAGCAACGTAGCATCACTGACATGGAGCGCGGCGAATCAATCAGTATTCCTCGTCGTGATGTGTCTGAACCGATCTTCCGCCATGGCAAAGGCGGTCGCCAGACACGCATTCTTCCTGGTAACAAAGAATTCAAAGCTGGCGATCATATTCAACGTCCGCCGGGTGGTGGCGCGGGCGGCGGCGGTGGTCCTGGCGACCCCAGTGATTCTGCCGAAGGCATGGATGATTTTATTTTCGAACTGACTCAGGAAGAGTTCATGGAATTTATGTTCGAAGGTTTGGAGCTGCCTAATCTGGTCAAAAAACAAATAATACACACCACCAGTTACTCCCGTGTAAAAGGCGGTTACACCAAAGAAGGTATCCCGGCACGTTTAAATGTGGTGCAATCGCTGCGTAGCGCCCATGCCCGCCGTATCGCGCTGAGCGGTCGCGCCCGTAAACGCATTAAAGCGCTGGAAGAGGAGTTAAAGGAGCTAGAGAAACAGGCGCTCAATGATCGTGAAAAAGGTTTGAAAGAAACCTCTGAACAGCGCATCGCGGAAATTAAAGCCGAACTTGAACGCCTTAAAAAACGCCTGGCACATATCCCATTTCTGGATGACTTCGATCTCAAATATAACAATGTTATTGAGATTCCACGCCCCTCTACCAGTGCGGTAATGTTCTGTCTGATGGATGTATCCGGCTCCATGACGCAGGACATCAAAGATATGGCCAAACGCTTTTTTATCCTGCTTTACATGTTCCTAAAACGAAACTATCAGAAAATTGAAGTAGTGTTTATACGCCACCACACCAGCGCCAGTGAAGTGGACGAAGAAACCTTCTTCTACTCTCGAGAAACCGGCGGCACACTGGTTTCCAGCGCATTACAGCTGATGGATGACATTGTTCGTGAACGCTACCCCGAGGACAGCTGGAATATTTACGCAGCACAGGCTTCCGATGGCGATAACTGGGCTGATGATTCCCCGGCTTGTCGACAGCTATTAATCAATAAAATCATGCCTAAGGTGCAGTATTACACCTACGTGGAAATCACCCCTCGCGATCATCAGGCACTTTGGTATGCCTACGAAGATGTCGTTGCGCGCTACCCGGACAGTTTTGCCATGCAGCAAATTGAATCGCTGGATGATATTTATCCTGTTTTCCATCGTCTATTTGAGAAGAAGACATCCTCATGAGCAAACCTCACGCTGGTGCCGGAAAAAAGTACATTGCCGAAGGTTCTGAGTGGACGTTCGAAAACCTGCAGCACTACGAGGAGGAAATTGCCCGTATCGCTGAAGGCTATCGACTCGACACTTACCCCAATCAGATTGAAGTCATCAGCGCCGAACAAATGATGGATGCCTATTCATCAACCGGTATGCCAGTGGGTTATCACCATTGGTCCTTCGGTAAGCAATTCTTAAATACCGAACAGGGTTACAAACGCGGAAAAATGGGCCTGGCCTACGAACTGGTCATTAATTCCAACCCTTGTATAGCCTACCTGATGGAGGAAAATACCCTCACCACCCAGGCACTGGTAATCGCCCACGCCTGCTTTGGGCATAACTCCTTTTTCAAGGGTAATTACCTCTTCAAAACCTGGACGGATGCCAGCGCCATCGTCGATTATTTATTATTTGCCAAACGCTACATTGCCGAATGCGAGGAACGGCACGGCGTTGCTGAAGTTGAAGCCATACTCGACTCCTGCCACGCACTAATGAACTACGGAGTAGATCGTTATCATCGCCCCAGCCCCATTTCCTTTGAAAAGGAAAAGCTGCGTCAAGAGGAACGTGAAGAATATCTGCAAACTCAAGTGAATGATCTGTGGCGCACCATTCCTCAAAAGAAAGAAGAGATCGCGCAGAAAAAACCCCGTTTCCCCAGTGAACCTCAGGAAAACATCCTCTACTTTATCGAAAAAAACGCCCCACTACTGGCACCCTGGCAACGCGAGGTCGTGCGTATCGTACGTAAAATAGCCCAGTATTTTTATCCACAAAAACAGACCAAAGTGATGAACGAAGGCTGGGCCACCTTCTGGCATTACACCATTCTCAACACGCTCTACGAAGAGGGTCTGGTTAACGACGGTTTTATGCTTGAGTTTTTGCAATCCCACACTAGCGTCATTTACCAACCGGATTTTGACTCGCCCTACTTCTCAGGCATCAACCCCTATACTCTCGGCTTTGCCATTTATCGTGATATTCGACGCATTTGTGAAGAGCCCACTGAAGAGGATTACAGTTTCTTCCCGGATATTGCCGGCTCAGACTGGCTCGACACCATTCATTACGCCATGCAGGTCTTTAAGGACGAAAGTTTTATCCTGCAATTTTTGTCGCCAAAGGTAATCCGCGATTTAAAACTGTTTGCCATCTTGGATGACGATGAACATAGAGATATTGAAATAACCGCTATCCATGATGAACAGGGCTATCGCGTTGTGCGTGAGCTACTCGCCGACCAATACAACCTCAGCAAGCAAGAGCCCAATATTCAGGTTTACAGCGTCAACCTGAGCGGCGACCGATCCATCACCCTGCATCATACTGAACATAACCGGGTCCCACTACACCCCGAAGATGCCAGCGAAGTCGTTAAACACCTGCACAATCTGTGGCAATTTGACGTGCACCTGCACTCAATACAGGACGAAAAAATAACAAGTAGCATTGAGTGCTCCGACACCGATCTGAAAATCACAACACCTGCGTCAATCAATGATGAAGACCCCAGCGACGGCGTCACCTAAAGCCTTCACTAGCCTCATTAGCAAGTATGGGTTAATTACGACCTTGCTCCGTGAATTATGCTCACAACAATTGTATGCTAGAGAACGTTTTTGAAGTCCTGGCATCAAATCCCCATATTGCCTGGAATGCCCGAAAGGAATACACCATGAACATCTTTGCCCGAGCGCTTAGCCTAGTTTTTTTATCGCTATTGATCACTGCCTGCAGCGTCAACCCGGTCACCGGAAAATCTGAATTCTCACTGGTCTCTGCCGACAAGGAAATCAGTATCGGGCAACAACAATACCAACCTTCGCAACAATCTCAGGGCGGTCGCTATTACATCGACCCGAATATTCAACTCTATGTCAGCAGTGTGGGCAAAAAGCTCGCTGCCGTCAGCGACCGTCCCAACTTGCCCTATGAATTTGTCGTCTTAAATAACTCCGTACCGAATGCCTGGGCATTGCCCGGCGGAAAAATAGCCATTAACCGTGGCCTATTACTCCATCTAGACAACGAAGCCGAATTAGCCGCCGTATTGGCGCACGAAATTGTGCATGCTGCCGCTCGCCACACCGCCCAACAAATCACTCGTGGTACCTTGCTCGGCGCAGGTGCGCAGGCAGTCGGTATTATGCTAAGCGACAGCAACTACGCTCAGGCCGCCGGTTTAGCCACCCAACTGGGCGGCGCAGCCTTTATGGCAAGTTATGGGCGTTCTGCAGAGCTCGAGTCCGACGCCTACGGTATGCAATACATGGCGCGTGCCGGTTACGACCCCGACGGAGCAGTTAAGCTTCAGGAAACGTTCGTTAAACTTAGCAAAGGTAAAACCCCGGGCTTTCTTGAAGGCCTGTTTGCCAGTCACCCACCCTCTCAGGAACGTGTTGAGGCTAACCGAAAACTAGCTAAAACGTTGCCCAAAGGTAATAACTACCGAGATCGCTACCAGCAAAAAATTGCTCAACTGACGCGCGACAAACCCGCCTATGAAGCAGAAATGGCAGCAGAAAAAGCGCTTAACAACAAAAATCCAAAACTGGCACTGAGCCATTTGGACAAAGCCGTCAAACTTCAACCCGCTGATGGTTATTTCTGGGAATTACGCGGCCACGCCTGGAAAATTCAGAAAAATTTTATTAACGCTCATAAGTCTTACACCACCGCCATCAGCAAAAATCCGGATCTTTACAGCCACTACCTGGCGCGCGGCATTTTACGCTATGAACACAAAGATTTAGGTGATGCCCGCGCCGACCTTACACGCAGCAATCAACTGTTAAAAACTCAAGCAGCAAGCTATGTACTTGGCGAATTAGCGATGGCCGATAACAATACTACGCAGGCCATGCAGTATTACCAAAGTGCCGCCCAGGCCGGTGGTAAAATCGGCCAGCAGGCACTTCAAAAAGCAACGCAAATTGAATTACCTCAGGCACCGCATAAATACATCGCCAGCCAACTCTATGTGGATAAAAACGGTACGCTGCGCGTTGCCATTAAAAACCGTGCGGCCGTTACGGTCACCGGTATCGAAGTGCGCGTTCGAGATCGCAGCGGTTACGTCTACGCTTACCGTATGCCAAACACATTAAAGCCCGGCCAGCAGACCTCTATCGCCACGGCCATTAAAGGACTGACCAGTGCCGATGATGCTCGCAACTATCAGGTACAGGTAACCGAGGCGCGGATTGCACAGTAACCTCAGCTTCAGCGTAAAGGGAGGCTTTCTCCCTTTCGCTCACTCTAACTGTTACGCGTATAAAACCGTCGCCACCCCCAGTAATTACTGAGCAAGAAACAAGCCTCCATCAGCATCGCTACCGGGCTGCCAACCAACAAATTATGAACAACCCAAAAAGCGGACACCCACATCAAGTAGAGCCTGACTTCCCGGTCGGTCTGTTTGAAGGTGCCAACGGTTCCAATCAAGGTAGCAGCTAATCCCAACAGGCTGACAATATCCGTCCAGGTAAAGGAAAAGCCAATTAGGCTGAGACCAACAAACATCCACATCCAACGCCGGCTGGGAATAAATGCCGCCACCAAGAAGCGCAGCGAGTTAATAAAAATCAGCGTACCCGCACCATAACGCTCCAGCACCAAGAAGTGGCCAGCGTTAAAGATCGCGCAGAAAAAAATACACAGTAAAACGGTTTTTCGGAGTTTAAATTGAAAGGAAGCCATGCCGAACACAAAGGCCAGCGCGGCAAGGATTTGGGAAACGAGAAAACTACTCACAAGCTCTCCATATCAAGAAAAACTGTGTAGCGATCAACAACACGCCTTTATTATCCCGAACAAATGCCCCAAAGCACCTTCTCTTATGACCAGGTCACAACGATCTTATGAGGGCTTTCATCAAGTAGCGACCAATCCAATCCCTATAACCCTACTTGCTTTCCAGGTGAACAAAATGGTTGCCTGACTAAATCCGGCATGACCAGATCACTTAATGAGTCACCTTCAAAATTATTTTGCCCATATGTTGGCCACTCTTCATTCGCGCATGCGCATTGGCCACATCAGCAAAGTCAAATACCGAATCAATCACCGGATGCATACGTTTATCAGCGAAGGCCGGCAAAATGTGTTCGCCAATTTCCTTCGCCATCACCGCCTTTTGCTCAAAACTTTGGGCCCGTAACGTGGAGCCTGTCAGCGTCAAGCGTTTCATCAGAACCGGTACAAAACTGATTTCAGTACGGTGCCCGCGTGCAAAGGCGATAGAGCAGATACGTCCATCTGGCGCGGCTAGTTTGATATTTTTAGGGATAAAGTCGCCACCGGCCATATCAAAAACCACATCAACAGGTGGTAACTCTTCAAGAAAATCCTGCGTGTTGTAGTTAATCGCGCGACTAGCACCCAGACTCAAACAGAATTGACACTTGGCATCACTGCCCGCCGTCACAAAGACTTCTGCTCCCATGACTTTCGCCATCAAAATAGCCAAGCTGCCAATACCGCTACTACCACCGTGAATCAACAGCTTTTCACCAGCCTTGAGCTGACAGCGCTGGAACACATTATGCCAAACAGTAAATAACGCCTCAGGCAGAGCTGCCGCATCGGTTGGGGAAACGCCCTCAGGAATAGGCAAACACTGACTGGCTGGCACCACCGTGTAATTACAATAACCGGCGCCGTGGGTAAGCGAGCAAACCTGATCACCCACCTGCCAATCGGTCACCGCATCACCACAGGCGACAATCTCACCGGCGGCTTCTAAACCCAGAATCGGTGACGCATCTGCCGGTGGTGGGTATTGCCCTTTAACCTGTAGCAGATCACCACGGTTAATACCCACACCCGCCACTTTGATCAGCACTTCATCCGACTTCAGCTCAGGCATTACTTCTTCAGCAACACTTAAGCTCTGATCGTCATTGATAGCGATGTATTGACGTTTTTCCGGCAGCTGTGACACGACGTTATTCCTAATTACTTACTTTAATAGCCAGCATAGCGCAGTAGCTATGTTTTACTTAACGAAGTTACGCAGTGGGCCAACACCCGTGATATCAACAACCACTTCGTCACCCGCTTTCAGATATTTCGATGGCGTAAAGCCCATGCCAACACCCGCTGGCGTACCGGTAGCAATAATGTCACCCGCAGACAGAGTCATGCCGGCAGACATTTTGGAGATCATCGCAGGCACATCAAAGATCAGATTATCGAAGGTGTCGTTCTGACGCTCTTCTCCGTTCACAAAACATTTCACCTGAATGTCTTTTGGCTCAGGCATGATGCTGCGGTGCACAACCACCGGTCCCATAGGGCAGAAACCGTCCAGGCTCTTGGCACGGAACCACTGGAAATGGCTTTTTTGTAAGTCACGCGCCGACACGTCGTTAATCGCCGTGTAGCCGTACACGTAGTCCCAGGCATCTTCCGGTGCGATGTTAGTACCCGTTTTACCGATAATCAGACCGACCTCCGCTTCATAATCCAGCTTGGAAGTCAGTTCTTCATAGGCTGGAAAAGAAGCTTCCGGACCAATCACCGACGTCACCGCTTTAGTGAAGATAATTGGCACAGGTGGCGCGTCAGAAGACGTTTTCATCTTTTTGGCCACTTCGTTAGCGTGTTCCTGATAGTTTTTCCCCAGGCACAGAATGTTACGCGTTGGTACAGGAATTGGCGCTAGTGGCGTCACATCCGCGTAAGCACGGCTGGCAACATTCGCAGCAGCAGCCTTTTCAGCCAAAGCCCAAGCCGCTTCGGTTGCCGCGTCGCCAGCTTCAACCAGACCTAACAGCGTATCTGCCGCCAACTCAATATTCAGCTCCACCGCAGCTGCCACCAAATCAACCGCCGTCTCACCAACCACTGCGCCCAACTGACCGTTTTCCAGGGTTAAAAACTTCATCACATCATCCTCTGTCTAAAACGAGGCTGCCGACAACGGCAATCTCTAAATACGAAGGCGCTAGGATAATGAATTTGACGCCTGTAGTGAACCTTTGCAATCACTTATCATGCAGAGCCAGACTACCCTATAATAGTGTTTTACTGATATTTCCTACTCAAAAACTCTAGAGCACAGCCATAAATGAAAACCTACCTCGTCGGCGGCGCCGTTCGCGATCAATTACTCGGCTTCCCTTTTCACGAAAGGGACTGGGTCGTGGTGGGTGCAACGGCTGAACAAATGCTGGAGCAGGGCTACCAACAGGTGGGCAAAGACTTCCCCGTCTTTCTGCATCCAAAGTCTCACGAGGAATACGCACTGGCGCGCACCGAGCGTAAATCTGGCAAAGGTTATACTGGCTTTGTCTGCCACAGCAGCCCCGATGTCACCCTTGAGGAAGATCTGCTGCGCCGTGACCTGACCATCAACGCCATCGCCAAAGATACAACTGGTGAATTGATCGACCCCTATGACGGCCAGCAGGACATTGAAAACAAAATCCTGCGCCACGTTTCCGAAGCTTTTGCCGAAGATCCACTCCGCATCCTGCGTGTCGCTCGTTTTGCAGCGCGATATTATCACCTTGGTTTTCGTATCGCCGATGAAACACTGGCACTGATGCAACAGATGGTCGACGAAGGCGAAGCCGAGCACCTGGTGCCGGAACGGGTATGGAAAGAAATTCATTCGTCACTCACTACCCAAACACCGGCTGAGTTCTTCCGCGTGCTGAGAGCCTGTGGCGCGCTGAAGGTATTAATCCCCGAACTCGACGCCCTGTTCGGCGTACCACAACCCGAGGTTCACCACCCGGAAATCGATACCGGCGAACACGTCATGATGGCGTTGCAAATGGCTGCGCACATAACCGAATCCACCACCGTGCGTTACGCCACCCTGATGCACGACCTCGGTAAAGCCCTCACCCCCGCCGATCAATGGCCAAAGCATTACGGCCACGATGTACTCGGCGTAAAACCCGTTGATGCCGTCGGTGAACGTTTAAAAGTGCCCAAGCAATTTACCGATCTGGCACGCATCTCTGCCGCGCTGCACATCCGTTGTCATATTTGTCAGGAGATGCGCCCGGTTAAATTACTGGAGCTGATTGAAGCCGCTGACGTCCTGCGCCGCCCGGAGCGTTTTGAGGAAATGCTGCTGGTTTGTGAAGCTGATGTGCGCGGTCGTAAGGGCCGCGAGGATGAAGACTACCCGCAGGCCGAGTATTTAAGGCAGGCCTTTGAGTGTTATAAAAGTGTTAATCCCAAGCAACTGGTGGAACAAGGCTTTAAAGGAAAGGCGCTGGGGGAGCAGTTGCGGGAGCAGCGAATAAAAGCTATTGCAGCCAAACTCAATCGAATTGTTAAATAAAACCCACAAAAGCTTTTATTGCGAATGTTAGAGGAGGTCACCCCTGCGGAATAATCATCTCAAGCGTTTCTGAGAGTTCACCTAGCCCATCAAACAACAGCTGCTCACAGCCTTCCGGCGTTAAGTCCAGTGTGTTTCTCACGCCCGCGGGTAACGAATCAAATACCATTTTAACCGACTCCGGTTCAGGCACGGTGCCAGCCAGTTGTTTCGCGACAAAGATAATGGCCGCTTCTTGTTTTTCCTCAGATAACTCAGGCTGGTCCTGATAGCGAATCAGGTTGCATAGAGATTCAGGAAGCTGCCAATGATTGGCTAACGCGGCGCCCAATTCTGCCGCATCAAACCCAAGCAACTCTATTTCCAACACATGCAACGGTTTGCCTTCCGCTTCGGCACGTATAATCGCAGTTTCCATCATTTCTGGGACATGTTCATACATGACCAAGTGGCCTATATCCATCAGCAGACCGCCTACGAACAGACGTTCAGCATCGAGCAACGTTTGTTTGCTGGCCAGAATACGAGCGAGCAAGGCTCGTTCCACGCTGGACATCCAGAACTGTTGAATATTAACGGTATCCGTTGAGAGGCCATCAAAGGCACGGGCGATACTGGTGGCAACAACGAGGTTGTGGATGTGTTTAAAACCAATAATCTGAATCGCTCGACTGATAGTCTCCACTTTATTGCTCAAACCAAAAAAAGCACTGTTGGAGATTCGTAACAACCGGGCACACAAGGACGGATCGGTACTTAGCACATCATTTAGTTCGCTGATTTGCGAATCCGGATCCGCGATAATGCTTTTAATTTTAAGGTAGACGTCTGGCAGGCTATAGAGTTTGGAGGACTCCGTGACCAGCTTATCCATGGGAACTATCGCAACTTGCTCTGCCGCATCGCTCATATTCTGAAAACCCTTTCTAAAAAACAGCCCCGAGCTTCACACCGCTATGCCCTGCGGCTATATGTGTACTCGCATGCATAAAAAAATACCGTAAATCCAGTCTAGCAGAAGACCAACTTTACGCCTGTTTTTAACAAAGGTGCCTGAAGATTACGTTTGCGCTTTACTCTTCCACGTCATCCACATCCAGCTGTCCTGACATGCGACGGCGAATATGCGACCAGGACATGCCCGTGGCGAGAATCGCGCTAAATAAGAACAATACAATGTAGGTCATCACGGAGACGCTATTCACACCAACCAAACCAATATCAACCAACCACCAGACAATGATACCGAAGAAGGCAAAAGCTAAACCCAAGCCTATCGGACCCAGCGAGCGTAAGGTCGCACGGATATAAACCACCCAGCCGATCAACAGTACAACCGTCGCCATAGCAAAACCGGGGGTGATGGTCAGGCTATCGGCAAATAACGTTTCCTTTGCCCAATGAAACCAGCTGTAGTCGCTGGGATTGTAACTGGCGTAAACCAGTACCAGTGCAAAAACGAATCGAATCAAAAAACCTTGAAAGGTAAAACGAGAAGCGGCCATAAAATTCTCTTAAAAACGATGGAGTGTTTATTATTCTAAAAAGATAAGGATTCGGTATAACCGAAGGCTGTTTAGCGCAGATTCGACTTAGCTCGACATAACGCAAGACATTCCAAATGGCGATCATCCATGATCAACCATCGGGGTTCAAGATGTAGAAAACTTAAAAAATAACGCGTTGCAGCAACATGACGAAACTTAATCGCTATCCTCAGGCTCATTGCTCGCCAAACGAACACCTCGCTCATCAATAATCAGCTCTTCATTTTCTTCCAACACGTAACGTTTGGCACGCTCAGGAACATACACTTTAGTGCCGGGTATCGTTTCTTTGGTTTTAGGTTTGTCTGTATTAAAGTTAATGATTTGTTTCCAGGTGCGCGTCAAATCATCACCGGTAATGACAACCAGGTCACCTTCCTCCCCCGCTTCCAGAGCATGGTTCACGGCATCAACTTCGTCAGGAACAACCCAAATATTGGCATCATCAATGCCCTGCTCAAGCAAGTAAGTGCGAATAAGCTGAGGTACCTCATCATGACCACGGCCTCGTCGATTGTTGTCGGCCTTACATACAAAGTGTGTGAAATGCGGCAAACAGGCTTCCACGCTAGCCCGAATATCTTCGTCGCGGCGATCGCCCGGCACTGATATCACAATCATACGCCTGCCAGCAGGATCGAGCTTGTCAGCAAGATCGGCCATGGCCTTATATCCAGCCGGGTTATGGGCGTAATCAAGAATAACCTTGAAAGGATGCTCATTGTAAACGTTAGTGCGCCCCGGGCTTTGGTAGAACGAGGTGTCAAAGGTGCGCAAACCTTGACGAATTTCTTCAAGATCTTTGTCAAAGCTGTAGGCCATGGCGGTAGCAAACATGGCATTCTGTACGTTGTGGGTCGCTTTACCTTCGATCGTTGCGGGGATCAAATGCGTCCACAACAGCGGAATATGTGCACCATTATCATAGATGGTAATCATGTCGCCGTTGATGCCTTTTTCAAGTACCACGGCACGGCCATTAGCGCGAATGTGTTCACGTACCAGACCGTGCGTCGGATCCATAGTGACATAACAGATGTGCTTGGCGCGGGTATTATCGGCCATTTTCAGACACAGCTTGTCATCGGCATTTAATACCGCGGTATCGTTAGCAACACGTACAACGGTTTCTTTTACTTTAGCCAGCTGCTCCAGGGTATCAATACCGCCCAGTCCCATGTGATCTTCGGTAATATTGATACAGGCCGCCACATCACACTCGGTATAACCCAGACCGGCGCGCAAAATACCGCCGCGTGCGGTTTCCATCACAGCGAAGTCAATGGAGGGGTCACGTAGCACTATTTGTGCGGACTGCGGACCAGTCATATCGCCCTTCACTGTCATACGGCCATCCACCAAAATACCGCCAGTGGAAGTCATACCAACAATATGTCCGCTGGTTTTCATGATGTGAGCAAGCATCCGAGTCGTTGTGGTTTTGCCGTTAGTGCCCGTAATAGCGGCCACAGGAATACGTGACGGCGTACCGGGTGGATAGAGCATCTCCAGTACTTTCCCCGACACATCACGTGACTCACCTTCACTCGGTGCCACATGCATACGGAAGCCCGGCGCGGCGTTAACTTCGACGATAGCGCCGCCAACGTCTTTATACGAATGGGTAATGTCATCCGTGATAAAGTCGACGCCACCAATATCGAGTCCGATAGCCCGCACCGCGCGAACCGCCATTTCGCGGTTATCCGGGTGTACCACATCGGTTAAATCAATGGCGGTACCACCGGTGGAAAGATTGGCAGTGGAACGTAAAAAGAACTTCTCGTTAGCCTTTAGCACGGTATCCTGATTGTAACCGGCTTCGTCCATCAGGCGCTTAGCTTGTCCATCCAGTTCTATGCGGGTCAAAACTTTTTCGTGACCAATGCCTCGACGTGGATCGGCATTCACAGCATCAACTAACTCAACAATGGTGGAACGCCCATCACCAATCACATGTCCGGGCACACGCTTGGCAACCGCGACGAGTTCATTATTAACCACCAGCATACGGTGATCAAAACCGGTGATAAAACTTTCCGCTAATACAGCACGTGATTTACCTTGCTCAAGGGCAACATGAAAAGCTTCGCGCACTTCATCATCGCTATTGATATTAATGGTAATACCACGTCCGTGGTTTGCATCCAGCGGCTTTACAACGACCGGGTAACCAATTTTATTGGCCCCTCTAACAGCACCTTCTTCATCGTAAAACATAGCCTGCAAGGGTACCGGCAAGCCCATGTCCTTAAGTAGACTGTGTGTACCTTTCTTATCGCCAGCCAACGCAGTAGCAATATAACTGGTCTCGCTGGTAATGGTGGCCTGAATACGTTTTTGATATTTACCATGCCCAAACTGCACAAGGCTGTAGTCATTTAAACGTATCCAGGGAATGTTGCGCTCGACAGCGGCATCTACCAGTGATTGAGTACTGGGGCCAAATTCTCGTTTTTGTGCTCGACGCACAAAATCTTCAAGTTCAGTGTGAAAATCAAAATCAGCATCAATTGAATAACCCGTTTGCGTCTGCAGATCTACCGGCAGCAAATGCATCAACAGGCGCAACGCTAAATGGCCCGCTTCAAGCCCCACATCTCGCTGTTTATAGGCATACACCATGTTGTACATACCCGGCTCACCGGTACTGCGGGTGCGTCCAAATGAAACACCGGAGCCGGCGATATTCTGAATTTCGAGTGCCACATGCTCCATGATGTGGCCCATCCAGGTGCCTTCCTCTTCAGTGAGACGACGGATAAAGCCGCCCGCTTCACGATAGGAGCAACCATGACCCGCCAGACTCGGTAACGCCCTTTGTAAACCGTCGGTAAATTCCCGCCCACATTTTACCGAGGGCCAGTCCAGCAAAACGCCAAGATCAAGCACCATGCGAATAACAGGGAAATTGGCATAAATACTTGGTCCAACATAAACATTTGTAGCGGTTATCTTCATTGGTTTCTCCTGAAACAAATGCAGCGTCCAGACAACTAGAAAAAGCTGTCTTCATCGCCACAGAATACACAAACGGCAAAGGGTTAAAACTGCTTATTTTGGTGGGTACGGCTTCCTTTCTACAATATCAAAACGGCAACCCTGCGATAAAATATGCATTTTCAAGTCCAGCAGACTCAGTGCGTCATCTTTGGAGGCCTGGCTCATTGATGAATAACTCAGGTCGATCGGATCAACCACTGTCACCGCGCCACTGCCCACCACTTCGAAACTCTGGTGATCAGGGTCGATAAATATCGCCGTATCTTCATCAAGACCGACACCAATCATGAAGGGGTTGTAAGAAATAGCGGCTAACAGGCGACCGAGTCGATCACGCTGGCTAAAATGCTGGTCAATTAACAGCGCATTGGTCAAACCAAGACCCGGCGCCAAACTGACGCTATCGGCAGACGGTATCAGTCCCGTTGAACCACCGGCAATCATATGCTCCGGCATAATCGCCGCACCAGCTGAGGTACCGGCAACATGAACGCCTTCGGCATTTAAGCGACGGATTTTCCGCGCCACTTTAGTGCCACCCAGGATGGTCGACAAGCGCAGCTGACTGCCTCCGGTAATAAAAATGCCGGTGGCCTGATCAAGCTGCTCAAGATAATCTTCTCGGCCAGCCTCAGAGCGCTCGTTAATCGTGAGCGATACCGCTGTCTTCACGCCAATGCCGGTGAATATCTCAACGTACTTGTCGCCAGTGTCAGGCAATTGAGACGCCGTTGGAATGATGACAATATGCGCTTCTTTGCCGCCACACAGATCAACAAAACGATTTAATACCGGGCCAGAACCGGTGCGCTCTTCTGCGCCGCCAATGGGTATGACATAACCCCGTTCCTGACCGTTTTTTGCCGGTGAAGGAGGACACATTACGCATTCACCTTTTTTATTATTGTTTTCATTCTTCAAATAATCCCTGGACTAATGTTTTGCCTTGTTTGATATGCCAGACACCATTGGCCATCACACTCTTGATACCATGTTCAGTGTCGAGCACCAGTAAGTCAGCATCCAAGCCAATTTCAATCCGGCCCTTTTGATGCAGCTTCAGCAAGGTCGCAACATTGCTGGTCATCAAGGGCAGAATTCTTTCCATCGGTAAATTTAAATCGAGCATTGCTTTAAAGGTAGTTGCCATCGCAGTCGATTTAGCAAAGCCCATTTTCAACAATTCGCCTTCAGCGCTAAAACAAGGTAAACAGCCGCCGCCATCGGAACTGATGGTCAATTTATCGCCATCGTAGCCACCTTCAAAGTAACGCACGACCGCCTCTTCTGCAGACCAGCCGGGATCACCCTCTTCGGTTGGAAAAGCCGTCAAATCGACACTGCAGCCTCGTTTAGTTAACTCGCAGGCCTCTTCGAACAGAACTTTGTTACGATTTACGTGGGTTGGGTTGAAAACGCGCGGAGGAATTTCGCTGTGATCCAAGCAGGCATTGATCATCGATAGACCTCGCTTACCGTCACCCAGATGGAAATGCACGATGCCCGCTTTGCCGGTCATCAAACCTGCCACATGCGCTTCACTGGCCAGACGTAGAATTTCATCTTCTGTCGGCTGGCTGGAGCGATGATCGCTGATCGCTACTTCGCCCACACCAATCACCGGTTCTAAATTAACAATGTCGCTGCGCACAGATTCAGTCAACGTCACCGCAGGTACATGATAGCCTCCGGTATAACACCAAGCCGACAAGCCTTCTTCACGTAAACCCATTACCTGGGTCAACAGCGTTTGCGGCGTACGTGTTAAATCGTCGGTACCAAGCAAGCCAACCACGCTGGTCACGCCCGCGCGGGTAAACTGACTTAAATGTAATGGCGGCACACGTGTAGAAGGCCCCGCTTCGCCACCCCCGCCGGTGATATGCGAGTGGCCGTCGATAAAGCCGGGAATCAATCTCGCACCAGCCAGATCGGTTACATTAACAGCCATTTGACTGTCGAACTGAGGGACTTCGTCGCTGATATGTACAATTTTACCGGCGCAAACCAGCACGTGTTTTATGCCAAGGGAGTGCGGCGCATAAACGTCGGCGTTAGTGATTAACTCAAACATAATTCATAAACAGCTCAAAAACTTAACAGGATGACACACGCTTTGAGGGTAATAGACGAGATGCGATTACTCTACGAGCTATCTTAAAGTAAGACGGCAGAAAATACCGCTACAATTTGCGCTATCACACGCCTCTGGCGCAGCCAAAGCATTCCCGCCGAGAGCCTCACACATAAAGATGCCCATTTAAAACCGCATAAACGAGCAACCTGTAACTTTTGCCTGATCAACAACAATCAGGTTACGAATGTCGCACGTGTAAAATCGGTAAAAAAATAGCGAAGGGATCGAAGCATTCCATCAGCAACTTAATAGTATTACGACCTAAAACAGGACTGCGTTGAGTCACAAAGGCTGTTCAATCCAGCCTGTGACCACGCTCAATTGCTGACCCTTTTCACCAAAATCATGCCAAAGTGTTTGAAAACGTATTGAAGTGCCCGGCAAAAAAGAATCCGGGGCGATATCCGCAAGTGGCCGCAAGACATGTGCATAACGCAGAATATCCGAACGGGGTAAGATGGCACCGTCAAACTCACCGACTAAATCACCGTAGGTCAATACGTCGATATCCAAACCCTTTTCATCGCCCGGTTTAGCTGCTCGATTACGGCCGTTAGCATTTTCGATAATTTTTAATTCGGCAACCAATTCAGCCAATGCAAGTTCGGTGTGCAACTGTACAACACAATTATAAAAGGGCGCACCATCAAAACCGACGGCTTCGCTTTTATACATCGGCGAAACAACGAGCGCCTGATCAAGAACTCTTAACGCCCCCAAACCGGCACGCATTGAACGATCACGATCAATGTTAGTGCCAAGCCCAAGAAAGACTTTGGGCACTACCTGCTTCCGCGCTCAATCACAACACCCACATCTTCAGCTGCTTTAACAGCACCCGGTTTTGAGACTTTAAAACGAATCCAGGGAATATTAAAACGCGCCATCACCAACGCTGCCGCCTGCTCAGCCATGGTTTCTATCAGTTGAAAAGCGCTGCCTTCAACAAACTCGATCAGGCAGTTTGAGATCGCTTCATAATCCAGCGTGTATTGTAGATCTTCAGTTTCAGAAGCTTTTTTAATGTCGCAGCCCATATCGAGATCAAGACTAACAGTTTGTTTAATTTCGCGTTCCCAATCGTAGATACCAATAATGGTCTCAATTTTTAGGCCGCGGATGTAAGTAATATCCATAACGATATGTTCTCAGAAATGTTTAATAAATTATGGGTTAGATAGCGGGCAGGTTTTCCATCGGCCATCTTGGTGTGCAGATTATTTCAAGCCCCTCCCGCTGCCCGGCCATTAGCCGTTGGCAGCCGGCAAAAGCGATCATGGCGCCGTTATCAGTACAAAATTCTGGGCGAGCATAATGCAAATTACCGCCGCGTTCTTTTTTAAGCATCGCTTCAAGTCCTTGGCGTAATTGCTGATTAGCACTCACGCCACCCGCAATCACCAGATTTTTGTGCCCGGTTTCCTTTAGCGCTCGCTTGCACTTAATAGTCAGCGTATCGACAACGGCCTCTTCAAAGGCCAGAGCGATGTCCGCTTTATCCTGTTCCAGCAATTCACCATGCGCTTCGGTACAATCCGCAATGGTATTACGCGTAAAGGTTTTCAAACCACTGAAGCTGAAATCCAGACCAGGACGATTCACCATCGGACGCGGGAATTTAAAACGACCTTTGGTACCCTTACTTGCCAGCTTGGCAATAACGGGGCCGCCGGGATAGCTCAAACCCATCATCTTGGCAGCCTTATCAAAGGCTTCACCGGCGGCATCATCCACCGATTCGCCCAGCAATTTGTATTGCCCAATACCTTTTACTTCCACCAACTGGGTATGACCACCCGATACCAGCAGCGCAACAAAAGGAAATTCGGGCGGATGCTCTTCCAGCATCGGTGCTAATAAATGACCTTCCATGTGATGGATACCTAGCGCTGGGATACCCCACACCATCGCCATCGACTTCGCCACCGACGAACCCACCATCAGCGCACCAATCAAGCCAGGTCCTGCTGTGTAGGCAATTGCATCAATACCCGTCACCTCAGTATTAGACTCAGCCATGACTTCTTTAATAAGGGGCAACAACCGATGGGCGTGATCCCGTGAGGCTAGCTCCGGTACCACGCCACCATATTCGGCATGCAAATCTATCTGACTATATAAGGCATCCGCCAACAGGCCCTGCTCGCTATCATAAATAGCAACGCCGGTTTCATCGCAGGATGTTTCAATACCCAAAATTCTCATCACACATCCTAAAATTTAATTTCCGCCCACCACCAGCGCTTTGCTTGTAAAAAGGGGGGCACTAAAAAGGCGTTTTATACCATATACAGTACCATCATTGCTTGTAAAAACAGTCCGTTAGCGTATCCTTGCCGACCAGCTAAGGAATTTGCCACTAATGCAGGGTATTAGGCTTTACAATCGCCGCCCCTGAGACTAGAATGCGCGCCCTTGTATATATTAAGTTGTGTTGCCTGTGCGCTTTATGGCTCACAGGCTCACTAAAATTGAAATAATTCGGCAACTACAGGTAACTTTAATGCCTCAAGTAAAACTGAAAGAAAACGAACCATTTGACGTAGCACTGCGTCGCTTCAAACGCTCTTGCGAAAAAGCAGGCATTCTGGCTGACGTTCGCAAACGTGAATTCTACGAAAAGCCAACATGGATTCGTAAGCGTAAAGCTGCTGCCGCTGTTAAGCGCCACCAGAAGAAAGTTTCTCGCGAAACTCGCCGCATGGAACGCCTTTACTAGCCTTAAACTAGTAGAAGAGTTTCCGTTTGGCCGTAATCAGCCAAACACCCTGAACACGGCTAGCTAACCACATTAGGTAAAGCTGTATGTCTGAGCTAAAAAGCCAGATCACAAGTGCCATGAAAGACGCTATGCGCGCCAAAGACAAACAACGTCTTGGCACCATCCGTTTGATCCTGGCCGAGCTTAAGCGTATCGAAGTTGATGAGCGCATCGAGCTTGATGATGAACGTATCATCGTTGTGATGGATAAAATGCTCAAGCAACGCCGTGACTCTATTAGCCAGTTCGAGGCCGCAGGTCGTCAAGAATTGGCTGATATCGAGAAGGCTGAAGTGACCGTCATTCAGGACTTCCTGCCCACAGCCCTCACCGAAGAGGAAATTGCTCAGCTCGTTGATGAAGCAATTGCCAGCACAGGCGCTGAAGGCATGAAGGATATGGGTAAAGTCATGGGGCCGCTCAAGCCACAACTGCAAGGCCGCGCCAACATGGCCGAAGTCAGCAAGCTGATCAAAGCCCGCCTCGCCTGACCGACATTCTGCGACCACGACCCCGCTACAAAAAAGCTGGCCGCAAAATATCTCACTCAGAATTCGTCCGACAACAATAACCGTTGCCGTCTGCATTATCACTCGCGATAATAACCCGCCATGGCCGGACTAATTCCTCAGCAGTTTATCGACGATCTTCTTGATCGCACAGACATCATTGAAATTATCGATGGTCGCGTTGCGCTGCGTAAAAGCGGCCAAAATTACTCCGGCCTATGCCCTTTCCATAATGAAAAATCGCCCTCTTTTACCGTCAGCCAAACCAAACAGTTTTACCACTGCTTTGGCTGTGGCGCACACGGCAATGCGATCGGTTTTTTAATGGAATTTGACCGCATGGAATTCCCCCAGGCAGTTGAATCTCTGGCACGCCAGGCCGGTGTTGAAGTGCCCGTTGAGCGCAACGCTAACCCGGAAAAAAAGAAACAACAGGACAGCCTCTACGACCAGCTGGAAAAAGCTCAACAACATTTTTCCCTACAACTGCGCCAACATCCATCCAAAGAAAGAGCCATCACTTACCTCAAGGGACGACAGCTCACTGGCGAAACCGCCAAAACCTTTGGCATTGGTTACGCCCCACCGGGCTGGGAAAATTTACGCGAAGCGTTATCCTCATCCGAAAAAGACGAACAACAACTCATCGAAGCAGGCCTGTTAATTAAACGCGAAGATCGTGAAGGCTGCTACGACCGCTTCCGTGACCGCATTATGTTTCCGATCCGCGATAACCGAGGCCGCACGATTGCTTTTGGTGGCCGCGTACTCGGCGACGATAAACCCAAATACCTTAACTCACCCGAATCACCCGTGTTTCACAAGGGTAACGAACTTTATGGTCTTTACGAAGCCAAACAGGCCTGCAACCGCCTCAGCCGCTTCCTGATTGTTGAAGGCTACATGGATGTGGTCGCGCTGGCGCAACACGGCATCCACTATGCCGTTGCCACGCTAGGCACATCCACCAGCGACGCACATTTAAGCAAACTGTTCCGCATGGTTTCGGAAATCGTTATTTGCTTTGATGGCGATGCCGCTGGCCGGAAAGCAGCAGCCCGCGCCCTGGACACAGCACTACCAATTCTTGAAGACGGCCGCCAAGTTCGCTTCCTTTTTCTACCTGAAGGCGAAGATCCAGACAGCCTGGTTCATCAGGAAGGCAGCGACGCCTTTACTGCCCGCCTTGATCAAGCCATGACGCTGACCGACTACCTCTTCGCCACCGTCAGCGAAGACCTGGACCTCAGCAGCCTCGACGGCAAAGCCCGTATGAGCAAGCTGGCACTGGAAAAAATGCACCCCATGCCGCGAGGCATGCTCTACGAACTAATGATCCAGCAACTGTCTGAAATGACAGGACTTTCTACCGACAGCCTAAAAGAAACCGCCGCAAAGACAACCACATCAAAACCAACTAACAACACCAGCACCACAACTCAACAGCCAGACTACGCCGCCGGTCACCCCCCCCCGGAAAGTACCGAGAGCTATGACGATTTCACCGGTTACGACATGGACTACCAAAGCGATTTTGATCAGGCACCGCCGCCAACCCCGTCACAAGGCGGGCGGCCTCGCAGTCGCGTCACCGAGCCAGCCGACAAAGCAGCGGCGTTACTGCTACACCACCCCGAACTAGCGAACGATGTTGAAGACATAGACGCATTGCGCAACATCAACAGCCCGGGCATACCGCAGCTTATCGAATTGCTCGTGTTTCTGAAAAACCACCCACAATCCAACACCGCAGCTATTTTGGCACACTGCCAAGGTGCACATGGCGAAGAGGCCGTTGACGCGCTGAAATCACTCGCTGAACGCGAGCAGCTGGTCACCCCTGATAACGTTGAAAACTACTTCAAGAGCAGCCTTTCCTTACTGCAAAAACACCATAACGAACAACAACTGGAACAACTTCTTGAACAGGCTAAACACACGCCCTTAACAAGCGATGAAAAGCAACAATTGCAGGCGCTTTTGCTGACCAAACACCAACCCCCCAAATAAAGCAAAAAATACATGGCTTATGCTCTTGAAAGTACAGGTTTTAGCACTATATTTAACTAGAATCCAACGCGCATAAAACGTATAATTTGCGCCCTTTTTTGTCGATTTACTAACAGGCCCTCTATGTCAGATACTTCGGAGCAACAACGATCCCGATTAAAAGAACTTATTGCTCGTGGCAAAGAGCAGGGTTACTTAACCTACGCTGAAGTAAACGACCACCTTCCTCAGGATATCTCAGATCCTGATCAGGTCGAAGACATCATCCGCATGATCAACGATATGGGCATCACCGTAGACGAGGTGGCACCTGATCGAGACACATTGCAGCTCAATGAAAACACGGATGATGACGCCGTCGAAGAAGCAGCCGCGGCACTGGCTGCCGTTGAAACGGAAGTTGGTCGCACGACTGACCCTGTTCGCATGTACATGCGTGAAATGGGCTCCGTTGAACTACTGACCCGCGAAGGCGAAATTGTTATCGCTAAACGTATCGAAGAAGGCATCCGCGAAGTCATGAGCGCACTAGCCAGCTTCCCTGGCGCAGTCGATACAATTCTTGAAGCTTACGATAACATCATCGAAGAAACGGAAGAAGGCGTAAGACCTCGCATTAGCGATATCCTTAACGGCTTCCTTGAAGACGAAGTTGAAGAGCCCGTTATTCAAGGCGCTCAAGCTGCCCCCGCTCCTGTTGCTGAAGGTGAAAGCGACGACGAAACCGAGAGTGGCGACGACGCAGATGAAGAAGAAGTCGAGCGCGGCCCCGATCCGGTTGAAACAGCCGAGCGCATGGCTACACTGAAGAAACAGTTTGACGCCGTCAACAAAGCCATTGAAAAACACGGCCGTGGTAGCGAAAAAGTACTCAAAGCACAGGAAGAGCTGGGTGAAATCTTCTGCCCAATCAAACTAACGCCACGCTATTTCGACCGCCTAGTCCAAAATGTCCGCGACACACTGGAATTTATTCGAGCACAAGAGCGCCTGATTCTTCACACCTGTACGCGTGTCATTAAAATGCCTCGCAAAGCCTTCATCAAAGAATTCATGGGCAACGAAACTGATTCTTCATGGCTGGATCGCGCAATCGAAGCAGGGCACGACTACTCTGAAGGTTTGGCCGAGCATCGTGAAGATATCGTTCGCGCCCAACGTAAACTGAAAACCACCGCAGAATCAATTAACGCCCCCATACACGAGATCAAGGAAATCAATCGCCACATGTCGATTGGTGAGGCCAAGGCTCGTCGCGCCAAGAAAGAAATGGTCGAAGCTAACCTGCGTCTGGTAATTTCGATCGCCAAGAAATACACCAACCGCGGTCTGCAATTCCTTGATCTGATCCAGGAAGGCAACATCGGCTTGATGAAAGCGGTTGATAAATTCGAATACCGTCGTGGTTATAAATTCTCGACTTACGCCACCTGGTGGATTCGTCAGGCAATTACTCGCTCCATCGCTGACCAAGCACGCACCATTCGTATTCCGGTACACATGATTGAGACAATCAACAAACTCAACCGTGTGTCTCGCCAGATGTTGCAGGAAATGGGCCGAGAGCCAACGCCTGAAGAACTCGGCGAACGTATGGACATGCCCGAAGACAAAGTGCGTAAAGTTCTGAAAATCGCTAAAGAGCCTATCTCCATGGAAACGCCTATTGGCGACGATGAAGATTCGCACCTGGGTGATTTCATCGAAGACGTCAATATTGACTCTCCGATTGATTCCGCCACGGCCGAAGGCCTCAGTGAAGCAACACGCGGCGTACTGTCAGGCCTGACCGCACGCGAAGCGAAAGTACTACGCATGCGTTTCGGTATCGACATGAACACCGACCACACCCTTGAGGAAGTGGGCAAACAGTTCGACGTTACGCGTGAGCGTATCCGTCAAATTGAAGCCAAAGCATTGCGTAAACTACGCCACCCAAGCCGCTCAGATCACCTACGCGGCTTCTTGGACGAATGATACTAGTCAGCAACAACGCGGCGCTTTATAATGCGCCGCGTTGTTGCTGATATCTGACCTCTCAAAAAGAATTAAACAACTCCTCTATAGAAGAATGTAAAAAGGGCCTTTAGCTCAGTTGGTTAGAGCATCCGACTCATAATCGGCAGATCGAAAGTAAAGCGTGTGATTTCAGCGCTCAATAAACTGAAATCAGAAAGTTGAATGCAGTGCTACCGTAGCGCTACATTCTGGCTCCTTGGAAATGGGCCCTTAGCTCAGTTGGTTAGAGCATCCGACTCATAAAGTAATTGTGACCTGTGGTAGTAATGCCGCACGGAAAAACTGGATGAATTGCTGGAAAGCTAAACTCACTCTGTGGGTATGCCAATCAGCAGCCAAGCCTCAGAAGCGTCTGAGGAAGGTTCAGAGACTAGGTGGCGCAGCACGAACTTGCTGTGTAATACACCATTAGCGTCCAGCGCCCCACCAGGTAAAGCTGAGGGTGATGATATAGTCCATGCCATAGCGAAAGCTTTGGATTAACAGAATCGGCAGGTCCCCAGTTCGAGTCTGGGAGGGCCCACCATTTCCAAACCTACATCTAGCGTAAGTTAATGCGCCATTTGACATGTTTGATAGCAAATAACTACCCCAGTCTAACCAAATAAACCTGCACGAAGCTCACCTTCCAAATAACCTCACAACAACTGACAGCTCGATCAAACTCACTACAAAGCCACAAACATGTTAAAATCACCCAAACACCAAATTACTTCCCATGGCCTATGAAACTCCTAAACACTTACGAAGACAGAGATCAATCTGAAGAAGCCGAACGGATAATCAGTGGTAAAAAGCGCCTTGCAAGTGAGCGTGATGGCACGGAGACAATCTATAATTTATTTGGCCAGCCTAGCTGGGGGAATTTTTATAAATTAGGCATGTTTGACCTTCCCCAACTAAAGGAAATCGTTGCCAAAAAGCTGGCTAACAAGCCATACGACCAAAAAAAACACCAAGAAATAATTGGCAGGCTTAAATATACAGCCAAGTCTTTCGAGTTAGAAATACCAGGTCATTGGTTATAACATTTAAATTCTTCTAAAGCGCCCACTACACAAATTAGACTCTTGCTAGACAATTATGTCAAAAAAGCGCGCCTTCGAACGCGTTTCTAGTTAAAATTTTGTCGTTGTTTTAAGCGCCGAGTAATAAAATCTATCTCGCGCACTGAATGCTGCCCAATAATATTTAGCCACTACTAAAAAGACTTAAAATATGAGCGACCTATTAAACGAGACCCAGCCGTACATACAGGCCGATCAATATAATGCACAGTCAGATGTAATGATCTTAGAAGGTGATTGTGTTGAGCGTATGAAAGAAATACCCGACGGAACTGTCAAGCTAATCATCACTTCTCCGCCATACAACCTTCAGAAGGAATATGAAGATAAGAACACACTTGACGACTACCTATTGCTCATAAAGCCTACTTTAGACGAATTCAAACGGATTCTCGCAGATGACGGATCAATATGCTGGCAGGTTGGAAATTTTGTTGATCGAGGTGAAGTATTCCCGTTAGATATCATCTATTACGATATTTTCAAGCGCACCGGATTCAAACTAAGAAACCGTATTATCTGGCACTTTAATCACGGCCTACACGCCTCAAAGCGCCTATCCGGCAGGTATGAAGTATTACTCTGGTTCACAAAAAGTGATTCCTATACATTCAACCTTGATGATATTCGAATACCTTCAAAATATCCTGGAAAGCGGAACTACAAGCCAGGCAAAAATTATGGCAAACCTTCAGGAAACCCGAAAGGGAAAAATCCTAGCGACTTCTGGGAAATAATGGAGAAAGAGTGGGAAGCTGGCATTTGGGATATCCCTAATGTCAAATCCAACCACCCTGAAAAAACGCTTCACCCATGCCAATTCCCAATAGAGCTAGTAGAACGCTGCGTCCATGCGTTTACTAATCCAGGGGATATAGTACTTGATCCATTCTCTGGTGTTGGCTCGTCAATGTTGGCGGCCTTGAAAAATGGCAGGAGAGCCATTGGATGTGAAAAAGAACCTGAATATATAGAGCTAGCTAAAGAAAGAATAAAAATGTTGGACAATGGAGTTTTGCCTTACCGAAAATTGGGAAAACCCATTCATAAGCCAACAGGCAAGGAGAAGGTATCCCAAATTCCCGATGAGTGGAAACAGCAAGAAACTCTTATTTAATTATTTTTTGGCCCAGGCTTACTACCACTAAGCCCGTTCAATTTAACTTGTTCACCAGCCTTAAACCTTTTTCTTTTATCTTCAACAAAAGCCCACTCATCTGGAGTGGGTTCAAACCCGAGAATGAGAGTTGGCAGGTCTATGTCCGCCTCACCACGCGCCCTCATATCCATCGTTATTTGATTAAAAGAACTTACACCTGTTGACATATTAGGGATCATTGAATGCATGACTACAAGCTCAATGCCGCAATCTATTAAGCCCCTATTGTGAAATATCGGCATTTTCGAAAAGATGTCGTACCCCATAAACGCATACTTTCCAAACTGTATCTCAAGCCCCACCTTATTTTTTATTCCATCCATCTCCCGAAACTCTCTACCTTCCTCCAGGTAAACCCTAGGCTCTCTAAACCCTTTCTTTGTCTCTGGGGCCAACTCTGTCCAACCTCTATTTGAACAATAATATTTAATCTGGTTATTCATATCTACTGGTGAAAAAATCAATGGCGGTTTAGATTTTTCCGCAGACTTTTTAGACAGCGCACTATCAATATCAAGCGAGCCTATTGCCATGTAAATTTCTTTGAGCTCATCAGGGTGGTTTTTTTCAATATACTCTAGGCCTGACTTATGGCTATAGACACCTGTAATCTTCATGATATTTATCTTTCCTTGTTTTAAATAAAGGTGGGGGATTTGCTGGCATATCTCACACTGACAGCACGCATAAAGATACCACACCATTTAAAGATAGTCTTACCAGATACCCGTCCCCTAAAGCCTGCGAAAACCTCGGTATCTTATATGGAGAAAGCCTCTCCACCCTTAATTAATTAACTAGAGGCAACAACCATGACAAATACCCTTCGCATCATCAGAAAATCAACTTCCCTAAAACTTTCCCATCGAGCCCAAGGCACCCTCACCTACCACGTCGGCTATGACGAATCAGCCAAAACCTTCCACTTCCGCATCACTGCCAATTCTGGTGGCGGCTTCTTCTCGAACGAATGGATAGCCCTGAATGACATTCTGGACGTCGTGGAATCAACCTCACCAGACAAGCCCTTCAAGGCCATCATCTTCAAATCTCTCTATGAATCCAAAGGCTCTAACAACCACGGTTTTCTTGCTGCTGCGCTTCGAGCTGAGAGCCTACTGCTGCCCGTTGAGAAACAACTGATGTCACACACCCTAGGTGACGTCAAAAGCTTCAAGACGGCTATGCAAAAGCTAATCAGGGACAAAATCAGCCTGGATGATGACGTAGCTGAAGCGGAGAAAATCAAGGAAGCCAAACGAGCTGAGTTGGTTGCAGCAATGAAAGCCTCAGCCAAAAAGAAACCAACAAGTAAGTAACCACAGCTGCATCAATAAGCCTCAACAACCCACCCCGCTCCACAGCAAAAGCACTTCACATAACCCAAAAGGTCCCTTTAGCGAAATGCAATATTTCAGGATGTTGTAGTGCTTTGCTGTGCCTGTGGGCTTATTACCAAAGGAGAAAAACAATCATGAACAGTCATCGATATGTTGCTTACTTTCGAGTCAGCACTCAGAAACAAGGTCAGTCAGGCCTTGGCCTGGATGCTCAGAAAAAAGCCGTCAGTGAATTCTTAGCTCAACTTGGCGGTGAAGTTATTGCTGAGTTCATAGAAGTCGAAAGCGGTAAGCGTGCAGATAGACCTGAGTTCACCAAAGCTGCTGACTATGCCGAATTAGCCAATGCCACTGTCCTGGTGGCCAAGTTAGATCGACTGTCCAGAGACCTTCACTTCATCACCAGCCTTCAGAAACGAGGCATACGTTTCAAGCTTTGTGACCTTCCTGAGATCGATCAACTCACCATCCACATTTTGGCTGCAATGGCCGAACACGAAGCCCGCATGATCTCACAACGAACCAAGTCTGCATTACGTGTAGCAAAGGAACGTGGCGTTGTATTGGGCAACCCTAACCTGGCAGTACAGCGCAATTCTGATGTATCCGCTGCTAATAGCCAACGAGTACAGAAGCAACAAGATTGGCAGGCCAAGATTCTCAAGGTCATTAGCCATCTGGAAGACAGTGAAAGGCTGACAACCTGCCAAGCCATTGCTGACGCACTCAATGAGCGTGGTCTGACTACAGCAAGAGGTGCTGCATTCTCTGTACCGATCGTTAGCCGTCTACGTCGTAACCGTAACTCATAACCACGAACCAAAAATTAAGGAGACCCCATGGTTTTAACACTACTAGCAGTTGCTGCACTGATCATTTTGACAGGCGCTGAAAACACCTTCGTGATCGCTATTGTCGCTTTGCTTGTATACCTCTACCCGGTTCAGTCCATCTTAGTTATAGCCGTTCTGGCATTACTGAAATGGCAGGGTGAGATGTTCAAACAGAAGCTGATCGACTACTTCCGCAACAAAAGGAAATCAAAGTGACTGACAGCAACCAACTCATCCACCTCGCAACCCCCCCTTTCCTTTTAAACAACTAAACCTTTAGGAGAAGCACCCATGGCTATCAGCAATAATTTTGCTGAGGTTGGCGCTCGCCTGGAAAAAGCTGTTTCGGCTCTTCCGGGTGAAGCTGCTACCCCTGCTGATAAATATCAACGCTACGAAGATATGGCTACCGCAATACTGGACAGTGAGTTTGAAAACTACGAGTACGGCATGTTGCAGGAATATTTGATGACCTACCTTTATTTGAAGCGCCTTGAACTGGACATACCGCTTGATTGCGAGGAATGAGCCTTGAGGGACATCTATGGATGGATGACCCAATCAAAATTATCACAAACGCCGAAACGGGCTTTCACGTCACCGTAAAACTAAAAATCTGGAAATCTGGAACGTTGAAACGGTCGCATTCAGTTTCTCAGCATTCCAGTTTTTCAGATACCCCGTCCCTGACTATCCCAAAAAGTAGTTCACGACCACATAACACCACCAAGAAAATATTAAATCGACAGGCAAAAATTATCTAATTCTGATCATTTTCAAATAATTCAGCTAAAAAAACAGCCAAATCATCAACTAATGAAAAAAAATAATTTAAAAAAATTTAGCCGGTAATTCCCATAAAAAAAAGCGCAGTTCATCAGGGTAAACGTCCTTTAACGATTGATAAATTCCATCTTTAATCTCGAAAGTACTTTTAACCTTATTTCAGTCGCAACCAAGGTGAAGGCACTTAAAACCTTAAGCGAATCTCACACCTTGTTTAAAGCACTTTAATTCTTATATATCAATTAGTTACAAATTATCACCTGCTTGCAACCCCTGATTTACTCACCTAATATCTCTCACATTCTTGCAAGAATAAAAATGTATATACCGGCTAATTCTGACGCAAAAGATGGCCTTTATACGCTTATTAAATTTAAGAGATGATAACCAATGGAAATTATTAATAAAGATCAATTCCTCACTGAGATTATGCAGAACCGCAGTATTAACAATGCAGCCGACCAAGGCGAAATTGAAAATACTGCCGAAGAAGTGAGCGCGACTGTACACACGGTAATCGATGAAACTTTCTTCGATCACAGTCTATGGGATTGCATCCCCCGACCAAACGACCGCAACAATCACTCTCTGATTAGAGATCCCTACAGAGGCGAACAAATAATTCTAACAGGCCAGAAATGCACCCTTAACTGTATTGTCGAGCTTCATCACGATGACCTTGGTAATTTGATCAGCAAATCTTACTACCCGGTCACAGAAAGCCTCACGCTTAACACCATGACGCTTGGTGTAAGGAAAGTGTGCTTTCATGGATGTTACTCAACGATCACGGGAAAAGCTTTTATATTGCCTCAAGTATTAAAAGGTGACGGTGATGAAGATTATTCTCTGGAAATATCACATGAAGCGGCACTAAATCAGGAACCCGGAGCTTCTTTCAACGTTGCTATCGTTCGGGAAACAGGGCTGTATCTGGGGCAGGTCCATCCAGAATATGAAATTGAGCCCCTTAACTGGCCAGAGTTTAAAGACAATCTGGAAGAAGATTTATCCGGCAATATTATTTACTGCGAAGACACCGAACCGTACCCGTCACTGCGGGATGCCTACGAGCTCCATTACGGAATCCTTGGTGACGAGCCAATTCCACAGCTGTCTTTCCCCTTATAACCCCCTGTTCCGTCTCCTCAGCATAAACATTCCTGTCACTTTGCTGGGGTGACGCCCCACCCTTATATGGTATTTATTATGTCTAACTATTTAGCTTCTGCTCTAGCTTGGTTCGCATTCAGCTTCTGCGTAATCCCCCTCGTGCCGGGCACCAAACGCACGTCAGTCAAATGGTCCCCGTGGATTAACGGCCTTTGCAAAGAATCAATAAAGGATTACTGGGCCAAGCACCCGGATCATGAACTTGGCTTTATTGTCGATGAAAAAATATTAGTACTCGATGCTGACACGCCTGAATCAGTAGCGGCGCTGTATCAACTGGAAAAGTCTTTTGATATTAACCCAACACTTACAGTGACAACCAGCAAGGGTGTGCACCACTATTACCGGAGGGCTGCTGGAACTTTTGCAAAAATGGATTCACATTCGAGTGCTGGTCACCCGGAACGGCTTGATGTAAAAACAGGTCGCGGAAATGGTCAGGGACGTTCTATGGTGGTGCTTGCCCCAAGCCCCGGAAAAAGTGTCGATATTGATGAAGCAAACAACATTAATGAACTGGTCGAAATTGACCAACGTTTTATTGATGCCGTTTTCAGGCACAACGGTCGTGAAGCACCTCGCCAACAAGCGAAAGCTATTCGTGCATCGTCTCTCTCAGTTCCTAGCAGCAGCGCAAACGCTCGCAAGGTTAAAGACGTGCTCAAACACATTTCCTCAGATTGCGGGTATCAAGACTGGTTTACAGTGCTGGCAGCGGTTTACCACACTCTTGATGGCAGCGAAGAAGGATTTGCAATCGCTGACGGATGGAGCTGTAAAGGTGCCAACTATGGTGGCAGTGATGAGGTCCGCGCAATGTGGGCCTCTTTTTCCAACCACAGTGGCACACCCATTACCTTTGGTACGTTATGCAAAATGGCCAGCGACAACGGTGCTGATATCAGCGACATAGCCTTAGACCCTGCTGATAGGTTTGAAATTGTTGATACCGTTACCGTCGAAGCCACGGAAAAGGCTGCAACGCATGATGAGCTATCAAAATTTTCGCTTACCGGACTGAGCAGCGAATACGAAAAGAAAATGCTGGCTGACGTATTTGTTCTTGGAAAGCTAGCGTTGCTTGGTCAGTGGACCGTTATTTACGCCCAATTCAACACAGGTAAAACGTTGCTCACGCTTTATCTATTGATGGAAGCAATCAATGCCAAGTCGATTGATGCCAAAAATGTTTTTTATATTAATGCAGACGACAACCACGTCGGCCTTACGGAAAAACTAAAGATTGCTGAAGAATATGGTTTTCATATGATCGCTCCAGGCCACCGCGGCTACAAAGCTAAAGATTTACTCCCAACCCTTAGAAGCCTAGCAACGAAGGGAAAGGCGCGTAACGTCATCATTATTCTCGATACCTTAAAAAAGTTTGCCGACCTGATGGACAAAAGCATGCTGCGTGAGTTTGGTGAGGTCATTCGCATGTTCATATCTCAAGGTGGCACGATCATCGCCTTAGCACACGTCAATAAAAAGCGTGACGCTGATGGCAAAGCAATTTATGCAGGTACCAGTGACATCATTGACGATGCGGATTGTGTTTATGTGCTTGATACGCTTGATGAGGCTGGCGGCATAAAGACTGTAGAGTTTGAAAACAAAAAGAACCGTGGCCGAGTCGCCTCTCGTGCTGCATACAGTTACATCATTGAAGATGGCATCAGCTACCTTGAGCTTCTTTCATCAATTACCACCGTGGATGATATCGCTGCGAGTGACTTGAGAGCGGTTTCAGCCGAAAAGTCTGTTAACGATGCGGCACCGATAGAAATCATCAAAGACTGCATTGGTGAAGGCGTTAATTCGAAGATGAAGATGGCAAGTGAAGCCTCGGAACGCTCAGGTGTAAGTAAACGTGCAGTACTACAGACTATCGAACGTTTTACTGGCGATGACCCTAGCCAGCACCACTGGAATTTTAAAGTGGTCGCTCGGGGCGCAAAGCAGTTCTACATTTTGGAACAGCCCTAAAACCTGCAAACCTGAAAAACTGCCGTTCTGGTTGCCAGCCAGGATTTTAGTTTTTCAGGTTTTAGCTTCTCGACACGCTGACCGCCGAAATGCTGAATCGCAATACGCCGAAGACCGCTTTTGTGGCCATTCTCAGGGCCTTCAACCGCCCGTCACATAAAAATTATTAGGAAATATTTATGAAAACAAAAACTGATCAGTTCAAATTAGATATTGCAGACATCGTAAGAATGAACCTGCCCAACCTGTCCCGTGGCCATGAGTACCTAGCCAAAGAAATGCACGGTATTGAGCTCTGGGACGAGATGTCTGCTTACTACCAACGTGAAGCAGGTCGTGTAATCAACCAGCTAGTTACTGACAAACAATTACCGTTCATCTTCGTTAGACAGGAATCAAACCGCTCTCTTACCTACGCCCTTACTTAAATACGTTCAAAACCACGACGGCTATATCAACAAGCTTCGCCGTTAACCTTGAGCACCGTATTTTATAGCAGCTGGATAGCCGTCTAGCGCTTACAAGTACGGCCGCTCACCCTAATTAACGATTCAAAATCATGTCAAACCGTGAGGATCCAGCATGCCCAAAATTCAGTTAACACCACATTTCATCAAGACCAACCTAACCTGCCCAAGCAACAAAAGCCGCATAGAATATTGCGACACAACGTTTCCAGGACTGTATATCGAAGTCAGAGCTACCAGCCCCGGCCAAGGCACTTATTACCTTCGTTACAAGGATGCCAATAAGAAAACATGCCATCAAAAAATCAGTCGCACCTATGAGCTCACGCTGACCCAAGCACGCAAACAGGCTAAAGCTCTAAAGGCCGAAATCCTACTGGGTGCTGATCCAAGGGCTGAGGCAAAGCGTGAAAAACAAGTCATGACGTTTAAGGAGTTTGCCCTTGATCACTACCTGCCGCACGTAAAGAAACTGAACCGATCCTGGAGGAACAAAGAAACTATGTTACGACTGCGGATACTGGATGTATTCGGTAACGACCCGCTCAACCGCATCACCCGTAAGAAAATACAGAACTTTCACACTGGCCTTATGGATGAAGATCTATCAGCAGCATCCTGTGACCATCACATCAAACTGATTCGTCATGCTTTAAACCTTGCCGTTCAGTGGGACCTGCTTGGTAGCAACCCAGCCGACAAAATACCTTTGTTTAAGGAAGACAACAAAAAGGAGCGTTATATGACCGAAGTAGAGCAGGCCCGGTTGCTGCATACTCTGAAGACAGACAAAAATCGTACAGTCTGCTTAGTGATATTGTTTTTGCTATCAACAGGTGCCCGCCTCAACGAAGCCTTAAAAGCTTCATGGGAGTACGTAGATATAGACAATCGTGTGTGGCGTATTCCAGCTACTAACTCAAAGTCAAAAAAGGTCCGATCTGTCCCGCTAAACCAATCAGCCATCAATGTGCTGACTGAAATAGCGAAGACGAGCAATCAAGGCCACCTTTTCATCAACCAACGAACAGGAAAACGTTACACGAACATCAACAAAACATGGCACCGAATCCGCAAGGAAGCAGGCTTGCCAACACTCAGGCTGCACGACCTTAGGCATCAATATGCCTCCCACCTGGTCAATAGTGGACGTTCTCTCTACGAGGTACAGCAGATCCTCGGCCACTCTGATCCCACGGTGACGCAGCGGTATGCTCACCTCTCCACCAGAGCCCTTCAGGAAGCGGCAGAAAGTGCGGCGGCGTGTCTTGGGGATGTCATGACTAAAACGGCCTAGACGCAGCCACTCGGGGCCAAATCGCTACGGCCGCACCCTCAGGGGTGTGGTCTGGCTTCCCTTTATTTTTTTGTTTTTAAATCACAATAGCTTTATACAAGCCATCAACAGGAGATAACAATGCCACCAAAGAAATTTTACGCAGTTTGGGCCGGTCATAAACCCGGTATCTACACCACTTGGGCTGAAGCTGAAAAACAGGTGAAGGGTTATCCCAAGGCGGGATTCAAATCATTTTCAACAAGACCGCTTGCCGAAGAAGCATTCGCTAAAGGAACAGCTGCACCCTCAAAACCAGCCCTACAACGTAAACCACCTGTATCCACTAGCACCACAAACCAAACCTCTACTTCCGATGTAGATATTTACTGTGACGGGGCGTGTGATCCGAATCCTGGGAAGTCAGGCACAGGCATAGCCATCTACAAAAAGCAGCAACTGAATCAGCTTTGGTATGGTCTACACAACAGATCTGGAACCAACAATACTGCCGAGCTGTTGGGGCTTTACCATTCACTCATGTTTGCCAAAGCAGCAGCAGAGGATGGTCAAAGCGTAACGGTTCACTGTGACTCTAAATACTCCATTGACTGCGTTACAACGTGGGCATGTGGATGGAAGGCTAAAGGCTGGAAAAAGAAAGGTGGTGAGATTAAGAACCTGGACATAATCAAACCTGCACACGCTCTTTATTTAGAGATCGCTGACAAAGTTCAGGTACAGCATGTGAAAGGCCATGCAGGTATTGAGGGTAATGAATTAGCTGATCGTATGTCCGTGATTGCTATCGAGCGGCAAGAAGCTGAACTGTCCCAATATACTGAATCGCTATCTATCCCCGACATATTATTGATGGCTAGAGGCTGACATACACCGCGAAATTGACCTCTTACGCCCTAGATCAGCAACCACTTAATAATTTGCCCTAAACATTGGTTATCACTCACCCTTCAAACTATACTCAAACCAAATTTGACCAAGGATGGTAGTAAGGGGCGATATTCATTTCCCCTTTTAACGACTGCACAAAAATCGTTATCTCCTTGTTATAAAGCAAATCATCCAGATGATTACCAATAACATAATGGTGTAATGATATGAAAAAACTCGTTTGTATTTCGATAGCAGCCTCATTCCTTTCCTTCCCAGTTCATGCATCAAATGGTCACAATGGCATACGATTTGATATGTCGCAGAATCAAATTGAAGAGATGGGTTTTGTTTGCAATCCTCCTGAAAAAAAGAAACCCTCGGTGGTCGCGGAGTGCCATCATATGGATATGAGCGGTGTTTTATTCGGCTACCCAACTCAAGACTATGTAGTGAAGATTGGTCCTGCAAAAAAAGTGGATGATATTTCAGCTACGCTTATTGGAGCAAAAGACCTCGCCGACATTCTTGCGCTGCATCAGAAAATAAAAAAATTCTTCCCTAAAGTAGATGAGGAAGGTACACATAGCGCCCCCAAATACTATAGAAGAGATTCCTGGCGGGCTAAAAACAATTCTGGAATATCATTATTTCTAATGAAGGGCATGCCTCCAGTGACTAAAACTGAATTGACTATATCTTTTTATAGCCCTCGTAGTATGGATGCTGTAGATAAGCTTCGTTCTGAGAGAGCAGCCTCTAAAGAGTAGCGTCCATATAACCAACCCACATAATGGATCGGCTAGCACGCCGATCCTATCCTAAAATGTATTTTCTTACGCTTTACCTTTCACACCAATTAGAGCGAAACCTATGATGTTCATAAAACTTAGAAACGCAGTGTTTGTTGCTTTTATAGCCATACTCTTTTGTGGGTGCGCGGGGCAAGAAACAGCCATTTATTCATACATTGATAACTCTGATAAGACCATTAAGGTTCCACCGGGCCATCATGGCATAAAAGCGGCACTTAAAAATGTCTTGGTAAAAAACAACTGGACAATCGATGAGTTCAATAAAATCGACACAAAATATGAGCTATATATCAGCACCGGTTATGCCCAGTTAGTATGCCTCAAAGAATGGACTGAAATTTCATATGAAATCTTTGTCGTAGAGAAAGCATCCGGAGAAGAAATACTTTCCATTTCAGGTACTGATTGTGACAGCTATAGCTCTGCATCCGAAGCACTTGAACTTGCATTGAGGCAAGCTGAAAAATAGAACCATACACCCCCACTAAGTTCGGTTTTGGTTCGGCGTTCCGCATAGGCATTCCCATGCAGCTCATAACCGAATGAACAATTGAGACGCTCTTCCGAACCCAACAAGTTCGGCCATGGTTCGGTCGGCCTCTACCCCACTCCAGCCACTTAAAAAAGCCCTTACACTTCTTCGCCTTACTGAGCACAACTCCAGCTGTGCGCTGGACTCATAATCGGCAGGTCCCCAGTTCGAGTCTGGGAAGGCCCACCATTTCTTCTTGCTAGTTCTAGCAATATTCAAACTGCCTCGTAATGGCTGCTCTGCCCAACAACGAGCATTATTTCTAATTTGCTCGTTAACAACCGCTATAGTCCATAACAATCGTTCGCAATAACGTTGTCAGGATGTTTTACACCTCAGCCCTAACCAAATCTTTTTATCTGCGTAACCTCTTGCAATACTTACAGTTTATGTTTTTCGGCATATTTATTGCTGAACTTTCTACCGGACTTACTAATTATTTCTATCAAATTAGAAAAGGATCTATGTTATGAATTTTCTAATAAAAATCGTAATTGTTTTTGGTGCTTTACTCTTTGCAGGCCAAGCATCGGCAACAACGATTTCTGCAACGATGACTGCGGATAATTCATACACTGTTTACATAAGCACCAACGACAGTGTTGCTGGAACCGCATTTGGATCAAACGGGTCTTGGCCTACTGTCAGCACTCATAGCACAACTCTCACAAACGGAGTTACAAACTACCTCCATGTCTTTGCTCAAGATGCCGGCTCACCTGAAATGTTTATTGGAGACTTTTCTCTAAGCGACTCGAACTTCTCTTTTGTCAACGCAACACAATCTCTTCTAACAAACACTACTGACTGGTCAGGAAATGCGACTGGATTTGGCTCTCCCTATACCGCACTTTCCGACCTAGGCCCTGATGGAACGTCACCATGGGGATTTATGAGTGGCATCAACGATTCTGCTCGATATATTTGGGTTGCTAACAATGCATCTACATGCGGCATAAGCGGCAATGATTGCTCATACTTTTCAACAGCAATCCGTTGGATAGGAGGGCAACCACCACCTAACGGGGTTCCTGAACCCACCATATTTATGCTGCTTGGAATTGGCCTAGCCGGACTCGGGCTTACTCGAAGAAAGAAAGCATAAGCTACTCATAATAAATAACTAAGACCTCGCCACTGTGCGGGGTTTTTTATGCGAATGACCGTTATGGACTGTGAATTCAATTGGTCGATGCAACACACCCATTAAATTTAGCAGCCTGTCTGTTGCATTGCTTTGTTATGCCGCTATTGACTTTGTTCCTTGAGTTTCCAAAAACCAAAACTCTCCACGCCGATACCATTTGAGCTGATAATTTAACTCAAGGTAGAAGTTAACTGGCTTGCCACCGATTGGAGTGAATCACTATCCGTTTGCTAGATACCTCTGAGCTAGAGAAAATGGCACAAAACAAGCCTTCGCGAATTTTTAGCTCAACTTGGCGGTGAGGTTATCAGCTGAGCTCGTAGAAATAGAAAGCGGCAAACAGGCTGACGAGCGCTTGATTCCCGAAACCTGCTAACTATGCCGCTCACAATGAAGAAAAATGTCTACGCCCTAGAAGCGAAGAGAAAGGCTGCTAACTGCACCTGACTGATTACCATCTTCGCCAAGACCAATAATACCTGCCACTTTCAAGGAAACTGAATCACTCAGCGACAGGATCAATTCGGGCATAAAGGCAAGTTCGTTATAGCCGCTGAAGTTGCCTAGGTAGGTGACTTCAATTATCGGCTGTACATTCTCGCCCCACTTCCCAAATATAACCGCGGTTTTGATGTCCGCCCAAGTCCAGCTATCCTTGTTCTCAGGATTCAAGTCGTCGCCGTCATGGTAGAAACGAATACCAGCATTTACCAACAATTGAGCCTCACCATCATAGATATAAGTGTCAGCTTTTGCGCCAACAAGAAGCACTCTGCCGGTGTGGTTGAATTTATCTCCGTGCGTGGTTTCCAGCGGCCTTGTTCTGAACCCTCCACCAATGGTGTAGGCAAGATTATAATCTGACTTATTGGCAAAGCGTATTTGATGCTCGTATTGCATGGTCGCGTAATCAAATACACCCCCATCGCCCTCAATATCGATAGTTTTACCCGTATGAAATAGTCCGGGTTTGATCAGGCGAGCATCTCCATCCGTGTGAAATGGCAGAAAAAACCTGACCTGCTTATCGCTCTCAAAGGGGACGGTTATATCAAGCGCTGCAGTCCAACCATCAAAATTATCGACTTCATCTAGCTGTACATCGGAAAAACTAGTTGCCGACAAATCAAGGCTTACTTCGGATTGGGTTTGGGCAAAATGAGTAAGGATTGGCTGCAGAGTTGAATTTTTAGCAGCTGCTGCCAGGGAGAAGGACAGAAGACTGGTAGCAAAAACAGTTTTAGAAAAGCGCGCATAATTTGACATGATAACGACCTCATCAATATTGGCTTTTTAGTTATCCACTTCAGCGACCGTCAAGTGCGATTAACTTCAAGATGCCTTAGCGGTCTATCTTAAGCGGTTATTTTATCAAAACAGCCCAATATTCACATTAACTAATAATTCACCCGATTCAGCAGACCTATTTTGCTCAAACTCGTGAATCATTAATTCGCTATGTCTTTGGTCCGCTTCAGGCCCACGGAGATCAGCTCAAAAACGTTTTACGCTTCTTCCGCTTATGACACCAAGACCAACGGTGCGAGGCATCCATAATCAGCAGGGACCCAGCTAGAGTCTGGGAAGACCCACTAGTCTTCCAGCTAATTTCCCGCAATATTAAAACTACCTAAATCAAAGCAGTCTTCCAACACTCAATCTCACAGCACCAAAACCATTGGCGAATGGTAATGTTTTGGACATATTGCACCGCTTTGCAAACATTCTTAATCTACAAAGAAAAAACGTCACTTATGGGATCGCTCAAAAAAAGATTATGCTTTAGGCGACCTACATCAAGACGACAAGAACCTAATCATGCTTATATTCGGCTAGAGAAAATTGCTTCGTTTTAAGAAAATTTTAATCGGTAATACAGGGTATACCCATGCTTGGAAAAACTTTTTTGTTCATCGCATCAGTACTTTTGTTACCTGCTCAAACCGCATACAGCGAAGAGCCAAACAATAGCGCTGAACTCTCTGTGAGCGACTCTCGTCAGTTAATATCAATGCCAAACGAAACTCGCAAACTCATGCGGGAAGACATGATGAACAACCTTTCTGCGTTAAACGAAATTTTCGCTCATTTAACTGAAAATAATTTTAACGATGCCGCAGAGGTAGCAGAAAACAGAATGGGCAAGAGTTCAATGGGAAAACATCGTAGTACCGGTATGGGACCAGGTCGATTTATGCCTGTTGAGATGCGGAACATTGGGTGGACGATGCATGAGGCTGCATCCGAGTTCGCTGTGATCGCAAAACAAGGCGACTTAACGAACGCTTACAACGCCTTGCAAAAAGTAACTAGCGCGTGTGTTGCCTGCCACTATAGCTACCGCACACAATAAACAACCGCTGACATTGTGTATCGCCACCAAAAGCGCCTAATACGTTCGCTTTTGGTTCAGCCTTTTGAATACATCATCCCATACAGGCCTAACCAAACGACCCACCGCAAACTAATGCGGATCGCCATAAATTCACCTCAGCTGGTTGGCTCTCAGTCAACTTCAACCGTTTCAATATAGCTGAAGCTCCGTCCTTCTGCGACGCCCAAAGCCTCCATCAAAACTCTCTTTTTGTAATCTGATTGTCAAATTTGCCCGTTAGCATTAGCAAAATGGTATTTGAATCTCCCCATAAAAATTTAGAGCCATTCATTAATCAAGCTCAAAAGCACTAACGAGGTATTAAGTAATGAAGAGTGAATTGATCAAAAACAATATGACATCGCCTGTTATTTCTATAGCACCAGATACCAAACTAGCTGACGCTCGCAAAATAATGATCGATAGAAAAGTGCGACGCTTACCTGTCGTAGAAAACGATAAGCTGATAGGTATCATTTCTTTCACGGATGTCCTAGAAGCGAAACCTTCCGTAGCATCATCTCTTAGCCTGTGGCACCTAACTCAGCTCATTACAAATATGAAAGTCAGGGATATTATGAAAAACAACGTATTCTCGATAACCCAAAATGCGACAATTGCTGATGCCGCCAGAATGATGCTAGAGCATGATTTCAGTGGTATTCCCGTCGTAGATAAAGGAACGTTGATTGGCATGATTACCGAATCCGATATTTTCCGCATTCTGGCAAGTGAGGGGCGATATCTATCGGTACACCGCCAGCATCAGTGGCGCTCTGGCGCAGCCGCATAACAGAAAAAACGGCCGCGAGTTAACACTGTTATCAGTATCTTTCGCACATAACGCACGTAACGCACGTAACCTATTTACGCGACAAGCGTACTTGAAGCCGTTTCCTTAACCCCTCACTTCAAATACGAAAGCCTTAAAATACCGGGCGAAAAAAGCCCTGAACGTTTGTATCAGGGCTATTGAATGACAATCCCAAGCTAACATATCTATCCCGCAGGACGAGCTTGTCAGCTCAAACAACAAGCCAAATCATCAACAGCGCTGAAAACCCATCTTCAATTAACTCAATCACTAAATTAATGAGCGCTTGATTCAGATCTATCAACGACCCACCGCTACTTAGTTAGAATGGTATCCACTGTTTACCTTTTACCGAGTCCAACCAAATGACAAATATCACTTCGTTTATGACCAATGATCACAGAGAATGTGACAATGCGTTTGTTGATTTTGAAAACATGATCGCCGAGCAAAACTGGGGAGAACTAAAGAACAGCTGGGACACTTTTTCCAACAAACTAAATCACCATTTTGAAATGGAAGAAACGGTGCTGTTTCCCGCCTTTGAATCAGCGACTGGCATGACCAATGGCCCGACGGCGGTAATGCGCTCGGAACACCAGCAAATGCGGAATTTATGTCTGGAAATAGAACAGGCTGTAACGAGTCAGAATGAAGATCAATGCCAAGGCATCGCCGACACGCTGATGATTATGATCCAACAGCACAATATGAAAGAAGAACAAATGCTCTACCCGATGACCGATCAGCATACCAATGCTGCCGACGTCATTGCCAACATGAAATCAGTTGGGGCCTAAGCCGAAACTGTGGAACCGATAATACTCGATGTCAGCGACCTTCCTGCCCCGGAGCCCTTCGATGTCATCATGAAGGCGCTCACCGCAATGAACGAGGATCAATACTTGCGGGTTACGCATAGGAAACAACCGTTGCTTCTCTATAAACCATTACAGCAGCTTGGCTTTAACATTCATGTACAAAAAGGGAATACCCAGGCCTTTGAGATTTTCATCTGGGCGGGGAATCAAGATACGCCGCCCGGCATCATCTCCCCCAACTTAGCCAGCCCCAACGACACACCTAACAATTGTGATGATTGTTGAGCATGAATCGACGCGGCCTTTCCTTTGATTCAATGCCCGCCCTTGGGGTTCCTTTTCGCTTTTTTTTGACGGCGCCAGTTTTCGGAGTTCTCGCCGGATTATTACTTTTACTGGCTGAGCCCAGCGAACTTTCCTCTCGCTGGAGCAACTTATTGCTGGCAGTTACACACGCAGTCACCCTTGGCTTTTTGCTCATGGTCATGTTCGGAGCGCTGTTTCAAGTAATGCCGGTTCTGCTCGGTGTCTCAATGCCAAAAGAAAAGCTCACTTCCGCGCTAATCCATCTATGTCTCGTGATCGGAATACTTAGCCTGGTCAGCGGCCTTTATTCAACAAAACCTTATTTGTTAACCATTGCCGGAGGCGCTCTCGCACTCAGCTTTACGCTTTTTTTAGTCGCTTTTATCAGCCGTATACCGGCAATGCGCAACACACCAAGCAGCTGGGCCATTCGACTGGCGGTATTGAGCCTACTCATCACCACCGGTCTTGGTCTGTCGTTTGTTGCTGGCTGGATTGATGCCTCCTGGTTTCCGAACTTCAGAGACTTCACCAACATTCATATGCTGTGGGGTTTGATCGGCTGGACATTATTGCTGGTTATGGCCGTGAGCTTTCAAATTATCCCGATGTTTTACGTAACCCCTGACTACCCGAAATGGTTGTGTCGATATTTACCGGCGATTATTTTTGTAGAACTGATCTTTGTCAGCTTGTCGCCAAGCAGCCCCGTAGTTGGCAAGTTATCACTCATCACTCTGACGTTAACGACCAGTATTTACCCCCTTTACACGCTCTATTTAATTTCAAAAAGAAAACGTAAATCACGTGAGGCAACACTCTGGTTCTGGAATACCGCGATGATTAGCTTTTTAATCGCCGCGTTAATGTTCTTATGGCTGCTTTTTTATAATGGTGTTTATCTGGCCAAGTTCGAGTTGATCCTGGCGACTGTTAGTTTGCTCGGGTTTGTGATGGCGCTGATCACCGGCATGCTGCTAAAAATTGTACCGTTTCTCGTCTGGATGAACCTACAGCAAAGCTGGATCAAAAACCCCGCCACCAAAATGCCCTTAAGCAATATGCAGCAGGTTATCCCTAATCCGCAGGCAAAACGCCAATATTGGCTATTTATATTGATGCTCGCGTTAATAATGACGCTGATGGCAGGCTTTCAAAGCCTCTGGCTACTGAAACTAACCGCAATCATTATGTTGGCCAACTTCGGCTATCTGCTCTACAACCTGATCAACGCTAACGGACTCTACAACCGATTGGCTCGCGAATTAGAAACAAACAAATCAACGCAAAATTAGTCTGTTTTCAACGTTTCAAGCCCTTTAGCACAATGCCTGCAGTTCACTGAGAACAAGACCTGCACAACAAACAAAATAGCGCTAATTAAGCCTACCTATAATTCAGCCCGTATATTTTCTCTTAATTAAATGCTATTTATTAATATAAATTGCGAACAATAAACGGGTCGACCACTCTACCTAACCAGAAAAGCATTTACGTATTAATAAATTTCGTCCGTATAAATCACAACACACTTGACGGGCTTTACATCGAAGGGAATTCATAATGTCATATAAGGCATCACCAAAAACTCTGCGCGGCTTCAAACTAAAACCGCTTGCTCTTGTTATAGGCCTGACTTTTTCTTTGTCCAGCTGGGCTGCCGCATTACCCGAAGCACAACAAAGTTTTGATAAGGGTGAATACTCAACTGCTGTCATCGAATTAAAAAACCTACTACAAGAAGACCCAAAAAATGCTGCTGCGCGGTTTTTACTTGGTCGCACCTATCTTCAGCAGATGGATGTCTTAGCTGCTATCAAGGAGTTCGAAAAAGCGCGACAATTTGGCGCGCCAGCAGATCAATGGGCTGTACCGTTAACACGTAGTTATTTCCTTGCTGGCGATGCCGACAATACCATCGCTCAGCTTGATCAACTGGATTCAGTTAACAGTACCCAACAACCAGAGCTACTGGCCATTATCGGTCACGCTCAACTAGCAAAAAATCACATTATTGACGGTAAAGAAACGTTCCAGAAGGCGCTGTCAATTGGCGACAATGCCTATGCCAGAGTAGGCCTTGCACGTATAGCCATATTTGAAAAGGAGAATGACAAGGCCGCATCATTACTGAAAGAGGCTCTATCTCTGGATCCCGCGAATCTGGATGCACTGATAACCAACAGTCAGTTACTGGCATCACAGGAAAAATTCGAAGAGGCTATCAAACCTTTGGATCACGCTCTAAGCCTCAACCCGCTGTTACAAAATGCTCGCATGATGCGTAGTGAGCTTTATATCCGCACCAATCAGCTGGAAAAAGCCCGTAACGAGGCCAATGTTCTGCTCCAGCAGAACCCTAATAATGGCCTGGCGCATTTCACCCTAGCGCGTCTGCAGCTGGATGCTCAGCAGTATCATCAAGCCCAGACCTCTGCTGAAAAAGCTCTGCGCTCAATGCCCCAACACTTAATGACCCACTTTGTTCTCGGCGCTACTCACTACGCACAGAAAAATTTTGAACAGGCACAGTTTTATCTGGAAAAATTTGTTGCCGCGCAACCCGATCACCTGATCGCAACACGTCTGATGGGCGCTGTTTATCTTCAGTTACAAGATGCCAATAGTACAATTGAGTTGTTATCTAGCTTTGCTAACCGTAACAATACTCAGGACGCGCCACTGCTAAACATGCTTGGGCGCGCCTATCTGCAGACTGGCGATTACGCAAGCGGCACAGAGATGCTCAATCGTGCTTTGGAAATAGATCCCGACATTCAAAATACACGCACCCAACTGGCTATCGGCCAAATTGCCAGCGGCGATATCAATACCGCCATTACCCAGCTTGAAAATGCTATCGACTTGCCAGATGCCACCGAGCAAACCAGCATTATGCTGATTCTTTCCTATCTCAATCAGCAACAATATGACAAAGCCTTCGACGCTATCGATAAAGCTGGCAAGCAATACCCAAATAATGCCGTGTTCCTTAACCTCAAGGGTATGGCTCACGAAAACCAGCAGGATCTTGGCGCGGCTAAATCAGCCTATCAGCAAGCATTGAAAATCGACAAAGACTTCATCCCCGCGCTGTTAGCACTGGCGAAACTCGAAATCAAAAACCAGCAGCTAGCGTCAGCCCAAGAGCATCTCGATAACGCTCTGAAAATTGACAACAACCACCTGCAAAGTTTGCTACTTATGGCACAACTGGAAGGCTTGCAGAACAATGTCGATCGCATGGTCAAATGGATGGAAAAGGCCCGTGACAGAAATCCTGAAGCATACGCGCCAGTTAACCTGCTGGTTAATTACTACCTGCAAATCTCTAATATTGACAAAGCTCGCAGTGAAGCCTCGCGTTTCTTCACCTCTCAGGGTCGAAACACAGGCAGTTTATCCATGATGGCACGCGTCAGCATTGCCTCAGGCGAGAGCGACAAGGCTCGCTCCTACCTACAGGATATTATTGCCAGCAATCCACAGGACATCACACACCGCCTGCAACTGGCTCAACTGCAAATTAATGAAAAGCGGTATTCAGATGCCCTTAACCATATTGACGAGGTGCTCACACTACAGCCAAACCATAGCGCAGCGCTTTCTGCACGCACCGGCACATTAATTGCTCAGCAGCGTTTTGATGATGCCCAACAAGCGATAAAAACATTTAACGATAACTATCCTGACAGTTATATGGGATTGCGCCTGCAAGGTGATCTGTTAGCGGCACAGAACAAACCCAATCAAGCAATTACCGCCTACGAGCAAGCCTTTAAACTAACCAAAACGCCCTATTTGGCTGGCCGATTAACAAATCTGTATCAGGCCGCCGACAAGCTAAAGCAGGCCACTCAAACCATGGAAACTTATTTAGAATCCGCGCCAGCCGATCACCAAAGTCGTATGACGCTCGCCTCACTCTATCAACAGGCTGGCAAAAACGCCCAGGCAATCAGTCATTACGAAACGATCACTAGCGCCGTCGACAACGTGATTGTGCTCAACAATCTATCTTGGCTGTACTGGCTAGAAAAGTCGGACAAAGCGCTGCCCACGGCCAAAAAAGCCCATCAGTTGGCGCCTGATGCAGCCGCAGTGATCGATACCTATGGCTGGATTATGCTTCACCGGGGTGATAAATCAGAAGCTCTCAAGCTTATTCGCCAAGCGAGTTCAAAAAACCCGACTAACCCGGATATTCGTTACCATCTGGCTAAGGCATTCGCCATGAATGGCGACAAGGTTCAAGCAAAAAAAGAAGTGGATAGACTACTTCGTGACTACAGTGGCTTCGAAGAGGAAGGTGCCGCAAAAACCTTGGCAACACAATTACAATAAAGTCTTACCTCAAGGCATTAATATTTAGATATAAAAAAGGCTGCAACTGCAGCCTTTTTTATATGCGTCTCAACACTTAACGCGATGCAATAAGCATCACTTGCTGAGCACAGTAAAGCGTCAAAAACAGGCAAGGCCATTCACCTACCAAGGTAAAAATAACCATTTGCTTGCGCTGAGGATCAAGCTGAGAAAATTTCTGTCCGCCGCGAAGAAAATCCTGCACGCGGTGCAACATAATAAAACCGGCCAACCCTGAAAGCCCCAAAACCAATGTAAAAATAAAACCAATACTCATAAACCAAACCCCCACCGTGCAATTTTAGCGACCAATATTAGTCGCCCCACCATCGCAGGGCAATAGCTGTCGGCTCAATGCAACCTAAACAATGCTGATATATCCCATTAGGCCTGTTTTCATATGCTCAACAACGTGGCAGTGAAACATCCAACGGCCCGGATTATCGGCAACAAAAGCCACCTTCACTTTTTCATTGCGCGCCAATAAAACCGTATCGGTATGGTAAGGCTTAATATCCCGTTTGTTGGACGATAAAACCGTAAAGGTAATACCGTGCATATGAATTGGATGATGGTGCGGCGTCGCATTATGCAATTCCACGACATAACTCTGCCCTAATTTAAACGTTGCGAGCGGCGCAGGTATACTTTCTTTTGTCATTCCTTCCCAGGCACGGCGGTTAATCGTCCAGAAGCTGTGATTAACCGAACCGTCTTTCTTGACTGGAGAGAGCGCGCCCTCCCACTCAAAAACCAATTTCAATTGTTCCGCTTCAGCAACATCAGGCACCGGGATCGGATTAACGGGCAAACGGGGAATACTTGCGAGCACGGGTGACTCACTGGCTACCGTACGGAATCGAAAAATTTCAAAAAATCCACGGCCCTTTTTATCGTAAACAATAACCTCCTGCCCCACCTCTGACGGGGCAATAAACCCCACATCAAGACGCATGCCCGCGCCTGTATCTCGAGAATCCAGAAGATAAGGCTCAGCAATAGCATTACCATCCAGTGCTAATACCTGCGCTGGGTAATCCTTGAAGGAAAGGTGATATACACGGGTGTTATCAAGATTCAGAAAGCGTGCACGAACGGTACCGCCAGCAGGAATATCCAATATCGGTTTAATCAAACCATTAACCGTTTTCACCGTGCCGAGCGTACCTGCCCTTGCCGCTTGGCGGGGAATGGAAAGCGGCAAAAACTCACCCTCCTTATCCAAACGCCAATCTCGCAATTGCACAACGGCCTCATGATCAAAGGCCACCGGTTCGGCTTCCTCGACAATAAAAGCACCCGTCAGGCCCTTGCCCAATTGCACCAGACTATTTACGTGCGGGTGGTACCAGAAGGTGCCAGCGTCCGGGCAGGTGAAATCATAGATAAAGCTCTCACCAGCAGGAATAGGCGGCTGTGTCAGGAATGGCACGCCGTCCATAGCATTCTCGATACGAATACCGTGCCAGTGAATCGTGGTTGGCTCACTCAGGCGGTTAATAAAACGAATACGAATCCGTTTGCCCTGCTTAGCCCTAATCACTGGTGCAGGATAATCGCCATTAAAGCTCATCGCCGCAGTTTTTTTGCCAGGCACCAACTCAAGATCAGCCGGCTCAGCGACTAACACAAAATCCACATCACCGTCGGATTCGAGTAGCGTGAACTTAGGCAAACTACACGCCGTGAGCCCCAAACAACCAACCTGTAAAAACGCACGTCGCGTTAACGCCACCCTGATGCCTCCGATTTATACGTCAATTTTAAACAGTAATTTATCCAACAACAGATAAATGATTATCCCAGTGTGTTGCCGGTGCTTGAGCCAGCAATTGCAGTTCATCGCCGACAGAAAACAATTGCCCCAGACCATTACTCACCACAAAACGATCTTGATCCGGTAGGTAGCCCGCACCCGCCACATCACGGACAGAAAATGCACGCAACAACGTGCCCTGCTCTACCTGCCAAAGATTGACCACACTCCCACGTGGCGACGTGGTAACAGCTAATGTGCCCGACCTATTCATCACCACGCTAGCAATATAGTGATGCTGTGTCTGCCAAATTTTCTCGGCTGCCTGCATGGCTCGCAACGGCTGATTACCGCGCTGCAAAAACACCAGTGGCCCCTGATAACTTTCATCCGGGTTGGCGGATGTCTGGAACTGAGCACCCACCATCACCGTACCGTTTGAAGCGACATCCAGATGGCGCAAACTCAAGTGCTGGTGCGGCGAATCAAAGCGTTCCGTCACCTGCCCACTGCGGCTATCCAGATACAACAAGGCCGACTGCATGGTCGTCAGGTTTAATTTATCACGACTCAAATCTGGGTGGGTTTGAATACCGCCTAAGGCAATCACCAGAGTATAACCATCGGGCATCAAAGCCAGCTGATGCGGGCCAATACCGCCTAAATCAAACTCCTGCACACGCTGATAATTTGCCACTGCATCATAAACAGCAACCTTGCCTCGCCCCTGTTCGGCGTAGGCATTTTCCGGCACATACAACCAACGGCCATCAGCAGAGAAAACAGCATGCCCGTAGAAGTGACGATCCGGCAATGCGTTCAACCGCTGCTTGATCTGCCCCTCGATCACATCAACCACATAGATCTGCGTACCAGGCCTGCGCGCTACAAACACCGCCTCATCAGTGCCGGGGCGCATCAGAGGCGCGTGCACCCGCTGCTCGACAGGCAAACGGAAACGTTCGCCCTGACCGAGCTGCCAGCCGCTCAAGGTATGTGACTTGCCCTGATCCGATCCGGACAGCAACAGCGGCTGCGATTGCCTTGAGTTTGAGCGACAGCCGCTCAAGGGCAACAAACTCAAAGCACCGCCAGCCATTAGCAATTGGAGAAATCGTCGTCTGTGCATAGTCTTAAATGCCGCCAGGGCTAATCACCATCGTTACTGTTAAAACCCAAGCTGATACCCAAACTCTCAGGCAATTGGCTTAAGTTGCGCTGTAAATCCGATAGGCGTTTATGCAACTCAACCAGTTTCGCGTAATACCCTGGCTGCTTAATTTGAGTAAACACCGGGCCTTCAAGCAGCAAAAACTGCGTATTAACGGCTTTAAACGCATTATCAATGGCCTCAAGCAGAGCACCATCAACCTCTTTGTGTTCAGCCAGGTAATCAGCCAAACCAAAGCCACCATTGCCACGGTATAACTGTTCCAGTGTTGCGGTACTGGCGCGCATTAATTCCAGTGAATATTGACTACGCCAGGCTTCCAACCGGTAAGGCTTGGCATGACTCGCGCCTTTTCCATTGGAAATCGGTAAACCCAGTTTATTGCGCTTAACAACTTCAGCACCCACCACCAACGTATCGAGTAAGTCTGCCAGTGCTGCATTATTATCAGGATACAGGGTGTTTTCAGCACCTGGCCGCGAGAATTTATCAGCATAGCCCGAAGTATCTGTATCGCCGTACCAATCATTGAGCAGCTCAAAGGTGACCTGGTGAACGCGTTCAGCAATTGCCGTTAGCAACTGACAACGGCGAGCATCCTGTTGGTAAAGCACCAAATCACTGGCTCGGTCATCAAACAACAGATACTCCATCGCCGCCAAGCCCTGCACCGAAACACTTGCTGACGCGACACGCTCAGCATTTAACGCCTCATCGCTGGCAATCAAGGCCTCAACCTTCTTGCGGGTGATGTCCTTACGGTCCGGCCAGAACTGTAATTTCCACCGCAGATTGCCATCTTCAATGTGCCCAAAGCCAATCGGTTGCACATGCGCCCATGCGGTCATAGTAGTGCGCCACTGATCCTGCAGGCTTCTGTGTAGCGCCAATTGCTCAGATTCTTCAGCCTGACAAAAGGTATGACTCATCTCAACCTGCTTTAGTGCTTCACCATCCAGCGCGGCGTACAAGGGCACAATTACTTCATTGGCGGTATGCGCCAGCAGTTTCGGCTCAGACGGTTCTTTGCCACAGGCGACCAATGTCAGACCAAACATTATGAACAACGGCCAGCTTAACCAGCGGCTGATAACCAGAGAGTTATTGTGCATTTTTTCTGTGTGGATCATGGTGTCGTTCCAAACTTATTCAACATTAAAGAGATTCAATAAAACGCAGCAATTCGTTGCGTTGCGTTGCGCTCATCTGCTCAACCGCCTGACGACTTTTTTGCGCCTCACCGCCGTGCCAGAGAATCGCTTCCAGCACATTTCGAGCACGGCCATCATGTAAAAAGCCCGTTTGTGGGGTAATTTTTTTAGCCAGACCAATACCCCACAACGGCGCCGTACGCCACTCGCGACCGCTGGCTGCAAATACCGGGCGATTATCGGCCAAATCATCCCCCATGTCGTGCAATAAAAGATCCGTGTAGGGGTGGAAAGTGCGATTACTTAACCAGGAGTGCTCAGACTCAGCAGCCTGTAATTGCGAGCGATGGCATTGTTGGCAACCGGCCTGCTCAAACAGCGCTCGTCCAGCCCGGTACTCTGCTTTCCCAGCCATTGATTGAGGCACCGCCAAATTACCCACATAAAGAGCCACCCGCCCCAGCAGTTTATCGGATATTTCTGGTTCGCCACCATCGACCATCTGCTGACACTCGTGCTGTGTTGACGTGCAGTTTTGTCCTGTAAATAACGTCGAACTAATCCCTAAATCAGCATGTAAAGCGCTCGCGGCTTGTTGTCGTAGGCTCGGCTGCTCCGCTTTCCAGCCAAAACGCCCCAGAACGTCACTTTGTTTGGAGACATCCCACACCCGATTCGCACGTCCCGATATACCATCGCCATTAGCATCTTCAGGATCCGCCCATGCCAACAACTGCTCTTCCGGTACGGCCTCCAACAAACCCAGCCCGGTTAACATCGGTGCCATACGTACCGATGTCTGCACATTAGCAGCCAGCTCACCATAGCCCAGCTGTTCAATCGTTAATGCCGGTTTATGTAGGCTGATCTGCTCACCCCCTTTGAGGGTTCGGATTACCTCGGTGAAACGGATAACCGCTTGCCCTTCAGCAATGACACCAGGTAATGCCTGATTCTGTAATTGACCGCCATAAACAGGTTCTGCCACCGATTTACTGCGATTGCTGGCTGCCTCATCAGCTACGCTTAAGCGCACCACATGCGTCATCATAGGCTGCCCATTGAGCGGAACCAAACCACGCGCAGAGCCAAGATGACAGCTGCTGCAACTCAGCGAATTAAAAAGCGGCCCCAAGCCATCGCGCGCATCAGTAGACGCGGGGGCTTGCACCCAGGGGTTACGGAAAAAACTACGTCCTACGGCAAAATCCAACTGATCAAGCAACGGCATTTGAATATCGGGCTGATCGAGCTGATGATGCTCAGGTGTTTGTATAGATGATGTCTGGACAGCTTGCTGTAGCGGCTGTTCAATATCTGACTGTGCCGCAGAACACGCCCACAGCCCCACTAACATCAAAAGACACGCGCTAGCGCGCAGCAAACCTTTCATAAAACTCCTATGTCCTAAACAAAAAAGAGGCTACAACAGTGTGCAGCCTCTTTCCTCAATCAATAATCAGTCTTGCGCATCGATTACACGGCGTAAAGAACGACTGATTAAAACGCATGTCCTGCAGTATCCGGCTCCATGTTACTAACGCCAACAATATTTGCTGCCGCTTCAATCGCTCGAGTTTCCTCAACCAACGCAATAATTGCGTTACGGATGATTTCCTCGCCTTCTGTATTACCTTCGGCAATCATCTGGTCGAATTTCATTGACTGTTCCGCTTCAGCACGATCAACCATCACCTGAAGGTTTGCAGTGGTTTTATCCAACGCTGCACGCACGTCATCGTCGACTGAAGGGGATTTTTCGCGCACCAAATCAGCTAAAGAAGGACCACTTAGCTCACTTCCATCAATCCGCTGGTAACTGCCTAAGTAGACATTACGAATACCCTGCGCATTATAGAAATGTGAATTGTGGGTGTTATCGCTGAAGCAGTCATGCTCATCTTCCGAAGAATTAGCTTCCAAAGCAACCTTCATACGCTCACCCGCCAGCTCACCTAACGCTAAACTACCCATGCCAAATAGCATAATGTTCAGACCGTCCTGCACATCACCTGAAACCAACTCAGCACGGTAATTGTCCTTTCGGCCAGCGTCCCATTGGTCATCCATATATATCAGGTCATCGACCAACAGTTGCGTAGCGGCACGCAGATAATCAGCACGTCGATCACAGTTACCACCCGTACAGCCTTGTCCAACAACAAAATCCGTGTAGGAGCGATTACCAGCACCTGCGTCGGTGCCATTCAAATCCTGGCCCCACAATAAAAACTCAATAGCGTGATAGCCTGTTGCCACATTCGCCTCAGAGCCAGCCAGCTCGTTCAGACTAGCCAGCAACTCAGGTGTCAGCGTAGCAACGTCAGTTTTTTCACCGCCCACATTCAATTCAGTTTTGGAAATAATATTGACCATGGCGCCTTCGTTACCCAACTCGTAGCTATAATCGCTAGCCACATAATCGATCAAACCTTCATCCAGCGGCCATGCATTGAGCTGACCTTCCCAGTCATCAACCACCGGGTTCCCGAAACGGAATACTTCACTTTGCTGATACGGCACACGCGCTTGTTTCCAGGCATCACGCGCCGCTTGCAAAGTGGCTTTGCTTGGATTTGCCAGCATGGTATCGGTGGCCTGTTGTAGCTGCAGCGCAGTTGTCAGCGCATCTTCAAAAACAGCGTGCGCTATATTGGCATAATGCCCAACGACAGCCTGTTCATCCGCCGCTACGGCTACAGAACCAAAGCACGCCAGTGCCAGACCTAACAATTTGCGTCGCATTCTTAACTCCTTAATATCGCGATGTAATAGATTGGTCGAGATACTAATACAATTGAGAATGATTCGCAACAACAGAAAGATTGTTATTTCCCTAGCTCGAAATTAATACCCTGTGCCAGTGGCAGTTCGTCACCCCAGTTCATCGTGCTGGTTTGGCGACGCATATAACTTTGCCAGGCATCCGAACCAGCCTCACGCCCCCCACCGGTATCCTTTTCACCACCAAAGGCACCACCGATTTCCGCACCCGAGGTACCGATATTGATGTTAGCTATACCGCAATCACTGCCCCATGCTGACAAAAACAGCTCCGCATGACGAATATGATTGGTAAACAGTGCTGAAGAAAGGCCCTGCGGTACTGCATTCTGCATCGCAATCGCATGCTCAAGGGCGTGATATCGCATCACATGCAGCAGCGGTCCGAAGGTTTCCTGCTGCACAATTGCCCAGTGGTTTTGTGACGCCATGATAGTTGGTGCCACATAAAAACCAGGCTGGGTCGGTGGGTGCCCACTAAACAACAGCTCACCACCCGCTTCTTCGGCCTCAGCTACGGCAACCAAATAATTCTGCCTGGCCTGTTCATCAATCAGCGGCCCCATCAACACCGAATCATCTAGCGGATCACCAATGCGCACCTGCTGATAGGCTTTGATCAACCTTACCATCAGCTCATCATAAATCGCATCATGCAAAAACAATCGTCGGGTGGTGGTACAGCGCTGACCTGCGGTCCCCACACTGCCAAACACAATGGCTGGAACGGCCAGATCAAGATCAGCAGTTTCATCAACAATCAACGCATTGTTGCCACTCAACTCCAACAAACTGCGCCCCATGCGCGCAGCCACACCTGCTCCAACCTTTTGACCTACAGCGCTGGAACCGGTAAAGGACACCAATGCAATATCTCGATCCTCAATCATCTGTTCGACAAATTTTGAACCCGATTCAATAAATAGACTTAATACCGCCGGTGTATCCTGCTCTCGCATCACCTCGGCACAGATTTTTTGTACCGCGATCGCACACAACGGCGTTTTAGCAGAAGGTCGCCATATCACAGCGTTACCCGTAATGAGTGCATTAAATGCATTCCAGGCCCACACAGCGACAGGGAAATTGAACGCGGTAATCACAGCCACCACACCCAGCGGCTGCCACTGCTCATACATGCGGTGCTGCGGGCGTTCAGAGTGCAGGGTTTTACCGTACATCATGCGTGATTGACCGACGGCAAAGTCGGCCATATCAATCATTTCCTGTACCTCACCCAAGCCTTCCTGATAGATTTTCCCCATTTCCATGGATACCAGTCTGCCGAGCAGCTCTTTATTATCGCGCAATCGCAGACCAATTTTCCGCACTAACTCACCACGCACAGGCGCCGGAATCTGCCGCCACTGCTGAGCAGCTTGCCGGGCATTTTCCAACACCGCCTGATAAGCCAACTCATCACAGCATTGCACGTCAGCTATCCGTTGCGCATTAGCCGGATTCTCAGAGGCTAGAACGTCACCCGCTGAAGCGCTAAGCCATTGCCTTCCATCAAATACGCCTGAATTCAGGGCTTCCAGCTGAAGACTTTCCAAAGCATGTGTATTAACGGGACGATCCGGCATAAGAAACCCCTTTTTATAATCAGAACTGATTGCTCTTCATTATGATGCATTAGAGTTTAAATGCTTGCCATTCGTTCAGACAAAGAGCCTTGGCTAACAGAACCTTGAACCAACATGGATTTATTCTCAGCCTCACCTGTCCAATTGAGGGAAGTTCGTATTAATAACAAAATGACTATACTTAACTCATGACACAGCAGTTATCCCAACACGGGGCATATCCTGCAGCGTTGGAATTTGCCCGCTTTGCAAGTGAGGTGGCCGAACATTTGATGGCCTCCGAAAGGGGTTGGTTTTACCCACCTCAAAGCCCCACTGCGCTTCAAAGCCAGCGGGAAGACCAACAACTAATTCATCTTGATCTCACGCCATTTCTCGGCACAGCTCAACCCACTGATGCCGCCCGCTGGTTCTCGACTGTAACAACCATCGACCAATTGCTGGCAGCCCACCAGCAGGCCAAAGCGGCCTGTATCACAGAGCCGTCGCAACATGTTCACGCTTACGCGGAAGCTTATTTACAGCATTGTTTCAACGCCGCTCGTGTCCAGTATTCCGATGCGGATGCCCAGCTGATTGCCGGTTGGGTTAGCGGTCTGGATGTATATGCCGCCGTAAAATGTGTCGAGTGCCTGCTTGATTGTTATGACAACCTGGCACTGTTCAAATTAGCCAGCCACAAGGGCTGGCAGGTGCTCTTTGATCACCTGGCTATTCGCTGCGGCTCATCCCAATACAACCACGCCGAACAAGTCATTGAACAATTGCAACAGCAACACGGCTATGTACAGTCACAGGTCGAGCATGAACGTTTTTATCAGTTCGACGATGGCTGGAATGCTTATCCGCTCTATAAAATGCTCGATAACGGCCAGGTCATTCGCCTGTTCGTAGACCAATCAGATGCCGACTCCCCACGGCAAATTATTCAGCATTGGAACCACTGTTATGGTTTTACCGCCCACCATATGGCACTGCGGGTAGCGAGAATTGAAAACGATCAGTGTGTCGCTGTGCCTCTGCTGGAGGTCATTGAGGCACTGGCAGAAGCAGGGGTTGCCGCCTTAACGCCAACCGGTTTTTATACTCACGGTCTACTCGAACAGGTGTTTTTAAAACCACACCTAAATAAGGACGTTCCGGAGGAGATTCGCCAATCACTAACTAGTATTGATCCAGCCCTCAACAAAACGATTGAAAACGGCAAACTCATTGAGCTGGTATCACGGCGTGAACTAACCAAAGATCAGGCGCTAAAATCACTGCATTTGTATGGTGTCATGCCTAGCAACAATCCCGTTTCCACCCCTATTTATCCCTACTTTCTGCCCGCCCAAGCCGCTCATGTCATTCGCACATCCTTGCAACCCAAGGCCGGAGAGGATTGAACCTATGTTAATGCGCGCAACAGATATAACCCCTATCGACCTCAACCGCATAAATAACACGTCCGGCAACCGCTCTCTTAGCCTGATCGGATTTGCCTCTGCGCTGGGCTGCCCAAAACCCGGTTGCGAACAGGGCCCCGCTCAATTAGTACAGCTGGGATTGACGGACTCATTAAAACTAAAGGGCATTACGGCTCACTGGCATCAGATTATTCAAGCCTCACAACAGGATTCAGCAATACACGCCGTCGCAGAGCTATGTCGCCAACTCTGCGAACAGGTTGAAAGACAGCTCTCGAAAAATCAGTTTTTTAGTGTCATTGGCGGTGATCATAGCTGCGCCATCGGCACCTGGAATGGTGTCCATCAAGCGCGTCAGAGGAAACCTTTCGGGCTGATTTGGGTTGACGCCCACATGGACAGCCATACACCCCACAGCAGCCACAGCGGCGCCTTGCATGGCATGCCACTAGCCTGTCTACTGGGCTTTGGAGAACCAGAACTCATCAACCTTTCAAATTCCAAGTCAGAATCAAAAACGCCTGCGCTGCAACCGGAACACCTGTGTCTACTGGGTGTACGCAGCTACGAAGCTGAAGAGGCTGAATTATTGAAAACCCTCGGCGTACGTATTTTCCCTATGTCTGAAATTGAAGCGCGCGGCATGAAAGTCGTCATGGCAGAAGCCTTGGAGATAGCTCGAGGCGCTGGCGACTTCGGTCTGTCCATCGACCTAGATGCGCTTGATCCAACGCTGGCACCCGGCGTCAGCATTCCCGAACCCGGCGGACTGACAATCAACAACCTCAACGAGCTACTAAGCCCGCTTGCCAAAACACCCGGTTTTATCGGTATGGAAATCGCCGAATTTAATCCCCTGTTCGACCAACAACATCAAACCGCCCGTTTGATCAGCACCATTCTTACGGCCTGCACACCCGATAGCCACCTGCACACCTAAAAACAGGAGAGATAAATCATGAACAAAACCATCATGAAAGAAGCTCACGTTGCGGCACATAACTACGAACCATTACCCGTTGTACTGGTTAAGGGTGATGGCGTTTACGTATGGGATGACCAAGGGCGGCGCTATACCGATTTAATGAGTGCCTATTCTGCCGTCAGCTTGGGACACTCACATCCTCGTCTGGTAAAAGCTATAACCGAACAGGCACAAAAATTAGCGGTATGCTCACGGGCTTTTTTCACTGACAAGCTAGGCCCTTTTCTGGAACGCGCCTGCCAGCTCACCGGCATGGATCGCGCATTACCCATGAACACCGGCGCAGAAGCCGTTGAGACTGCCCTTAAAGCAGCCCGCAAATGGGGCTACAAAGTTAAAGGCATCGCCGATGGTAAAGCCGAGATCATCACCTGCAAAGGAAACTTCCACGGCCGCACCATTGCCATTATCGGGTTTTCCAGCGAAGACCAGTATCGCGATGGTTTTGGCCCCTTTCCTGACGGCTTTGTCAGTATTGATTACGGCGATAGCGTCGCCCTGGAACAGGCCATCACACCCAACACGGCCGCTTTTCTCGTCGAGCCCATTCAAGGCGAAGCCGGCATTGTTCTGCCTCCCGAAGGCTACCTGGCCGAATGCGCACGTATCTGCAAAGCCAACAATGTGCTGCTGATCTGTGATGAAGTGCAAACCGGGCTGGGTCGCACCGGCAAATTACTTGCCTGTCAGCATGAAAATGTTCATCCCGACGCCGTCATTCTAGGCAAAGCACTGGGCGGCGGTATGCTGCCGGTATCCGCTTTTCTGGCTCGCCAGGAAGTCATGAGTGTGTTCCATCCTGGCGATCACGGCAGCACCTTTGGCGGCAACCCGTTGGCAGCGGCTGTAGGCCTGGAAGCATTAAACGTATTGGTAGAAGAAAAGCTGGTCGAACGTTCAGCAGAAATGGGCGACTACTTTATGGAACAACTAAAAAAACTGAAAAGCCCGCTAATCAAGAATGTCCGCGGTCTTGGCTTATTTATCGCGCTGGAAATAAACCCCTTGCTCGCCAACGCGAGACAGGTGTGTGAACACATGGCTCACCATGGCCTGCTGAGCAAGGAAACTCATGACACAGTGGTGAGACTAGCGCCACCACTGATCATCACCAAACAGCAAATTGACGAGACAATAGCGGGCATTCAACGTGCGTTGGACGATCTGGCGGAGCAACTGGCGAAGAGTGCTTAGCAAAACATACTTTCTTTCAATCTAAACTCTGCAAAAAATAGTGATATTTTCGTGAGTGCCAGGAGCCGGAGTGCAACGGAGACAACAGCCAAAGGCTGGCCCAAAGGGTGAAGGCAGAGCCCGAGTAACCACCGCGCACAGCTCCCGAGTGTATAAAAATACATGAGGGAGCGAGCACGGAGCTAACAACGCAATCGCGGAAATAGCGCATTTTATTACTCGCTAACCGCCCAGCTTATCCGTCGCCACATGATAGTTGGGATCTTCCATCACATTCACTTCGCACAGGTTGCCCGCTTCTTTAAGTAACTGTCGGCACTCAGGGCTGAGGTGGCGAATATGCAGATTCTTACCAGCCGCTTTATATTTAGCCGCCAGACTATCCAGCGCTTCAATGCCCGAGTGATCACTGACACGCGAACGGCGGAATTCAATCACCACATGCTCAGGATCATTTTTCAGATCAAACAGGTCGCGGAAGTGTGAAACCGAGCCAAAAAACAACGGCCCACGCAGGTCGTAGACTTTGTAGCCGTTATCATCGACATAGGTTTCTACTTCAATGTTTTTGGCATGTTTCCAGGCAAATACCAACGCTGACACAATCACACCCACAATCACCGCAATCGCCAAATCGTAGGCCACAGTAACACCGGACACCAGAACGATAATAAAGGAATCGGAAAGTGGGATTTTGCGGATAATACGCAAAGAGGACCACTCAAACGTACCCAGCACCACCATAAACATAATGCCAACCAGCGCCGCCAGCGGGATCATTTCAATGTACTGCGCGCCAAACAGAATAAAGCCTAGCAGCACCAACGCAGCGGTAATACCTGACAGACGACCACGGCCGCCGGAATTAATATTGATCATGCTCTGACCAATCATGGCGCAGCCACCCATGCCGCCAAAGAAACCGTTCACGGTATTAGCAATACCCTGTCCCATACATTCACGGTTACCTTGTCCACGGGTGTCAGTAATTTCATCGATCAGCGTCAGCGTCAGCAGTGATTCAATCAAACCAATCGCCGCGATAATGACCGAGTAAGGCAGGATAATCCACAGCGTTTCCAGGGTGAAAGGCACCATAGGAATTGAAAAGCTTGGCAGCTCTCCTTTCAAGGTCACACTAGCAGCATCAGCACTCGAGCCCATATCACGCACAAAATCGATCACCGTGCGCGTTTCAAGCTCCAGGCCAACTGCGATAAACGTCACAGTAAGAATCGCCACAAGACCCGCTGGCACCGCAGTAGTGAACTTGGGCAAAAAGTGCATGATCATCATGGTCAATACAATCAGCCCCACCATCAGGTAGAGCATATTACCTTGCATCATCACCATCGCGCCGCTGCCATCCTTAACCATAAACTGCGTCAGCTGGGCGAGAAAAATAACAATCGCCAGACCGTTTACAAAACCCAGCATAACCGGATGCGGCACCATACGGATAAACTTACCCAGTTTCAGAATACCCGCCGTGATTTGTAATAATCCGGCCAGCAACACTGCGGCAAACAAATACTGCACGCCGTTCTCAGCCACCAGTGAAACCATCACCACGGCCGTTGCGCCGGTAGCACCGGAAATCATGCCCGGACGACCGCCAAAAACAGAGGTTAGCAACCCCATCATAAAGGCAGCATACAAACCCACCATCGGTTCAACGCCAGCCACAAAGGCAAAGGCCACCGCTTCAGGCACCAGCGCCAGCGCGACGGTCATACCGGATAACACATCGTTTTTAACGTTGGAGTGTCTATTGGCTATCAAATTAAACATTGCGCTTGGGCCACCTGTGGTCTGTTCTTTCGGCTATAAAAAAGGGCCGAGATCATAGCACAGCAGGCTTAATCGCCCAAGGCTTCCATTTGTTTTTTCAAGCACTTAGCGTTTAACAAGACCATTTGATAGCGCGGTCAAATAAAACTGGGAACCCCTGGTGGCCACTGGTATCTTATGCCGACATTTATCACGCTTCGGTCCGGAAAACGCTTTGATTAAACGTTACGAATTTTGGCCTGCACGCCTCTTTGAAACGCCTTTTTACCTATGGCTGGTACTGCAATGCCTGCTTCGAGGCATTGGCATCCGCACCCTCGCCAAGGCCAACTACGCACTCAACCACGGCGAGATTGGTCTCGGTTCAAAATTCGAGACCCATCAAGCGTTCGATGAGAAGCACTTTTTGCCCACCAGCCTGATGCCGGAAAGCTTTTCAACGGCTGAAAAGGTCGCATTTATTGAAGAGTTTGCTGATCAACACGGCTACCCGCTGCTGTTAAAATCCAATGTAGGCTGTGTCGGCAAGGGCATTATCAAACTGCACAAAACTGAAGATATTAAAGGCCTTCTGCCATCATTAGTTGGCGACTACATCGTGCAGAAATTCACCCCCTTTAACACTGAATACGGTGTTTTCTATACCCGCCATCAAGGCCAACCCTGCATTACAGGCATCAATCGCAAACATTTTCCCGGCGTCACAGGCAATGGTCACGATAGCCTTGGCTCTCTGGCAAAAGATCATTATCGCTTTAATGACCATTGGGATGCTTTTTTGCAATACCACGATCTGCAACGCATTCCATCCGCTGGCGAAAAGGTGCAGCTATCCTTCATCGGCTCACACACCCTGGGCTGTAAATTTACCGACGAGTCCCATCTCATCACAACGCAACTTGAAACGGCGGTCTTTGAGGTTTTTCAAAACCAACCCGGCTACAACTTCGGACGAATCGATATTAAAGCCGAGAGTCCAGAAGCTTTTCTGCGCGGTGAATTTGTGGTAATTGAAATAAACGGCGTAGCCTCCCTGCCAACCCATATGTTTGATCCAAAATATAGTTTACTAGAGGCTTATAGAATATTTCTTGAGCACGCCAATATGCTGGCGCGAATTGCTCGAGAACACCGTCAAAAACCCATGGAATTCTTACCGGTGAAAGAGCTTATCCAGCAAATAAAAACCGGCCACAGCACTTTGAACGAAGCCCACAACAACATCAAAGGCAACAACAATGGCGGTTGAAATTGAACGTAAATTTTTAGTCAGTAACACTCAATTTTTACTGGGACTTGAGGGTACTGAATTCAAACAAGGTTACCTCAACCGCGAAGGCGCAACGGTGCGCGTTCGTGTTGCAGGTGAAAAAGCGTTTCTGACCATCAAGGGCAAAACACAGGGTATTTCCCGCGCCGAATTTGAATACCCCATTCCAATCAAAGACGCCGAAGCAATGCTAACCACACTTTGTGCGTTGCCGCCCATTGAAAAAACCCGCTATTTAATCAATCATGCCAACAAATGCTGGGAAGTTGATGTGTTTCACGGTGCCAATCAAGGGCTGATCGTCGCCGAAGTGGAACTTAATAGTGAGAATGAAGCCTTCGCCCTACCCGAATGGGTCGCCGCTGACGTCTCACACGAAACACGCTACTTCAATAGCCAGCTAGCCAACCACCCCTTTTGCCAATGGAATGACAATAATGAAAAAACTGACCTTGATCCGTCATGCTGAAGCCGCACCCCCGAAAGGAAATCAAACGGATTTTGACCGTAGCCTGACAGATCATGGGCAGCATCAAGCCGACATCATGGCTAAAAAGCTTAAAAAACAACATTTCACGTTTGATGAAATGTACTGTAGTGGCGCGCAACGCACCCTTTCCACAGCCCAAACTATTTACCATGCCCTTTCACCAAATCAGCGTCCAATCCGTGAAAAGTCGTTTCTCTACCACGTTAATTTAGAGTATCTCTATCGTTTTATTGAAACCATCGATAATGACATTGAACATGCTGTGCTTGTTTCTCACAACCCCGGCCTAAGCTACCTACTCAGCGATTTATTACGCGAGCCCATTCAGAACATGAACACCTGTACGGTGGCGCAACTGCAACTCAACATAAACGACTGGATTGAAATCCAATCAAATTGCGCCCAACTGCTGTCAATTGATGCGCCCGATTAAAACTTTGCCCCCATAACGTCATTCTTGATTCATATCATTGACCTCTAATTATTTTAAAATACAAATGAGAACAGTTTGCATTAAGTTTACTATTACGATAAAGTCCTCCCGGATTTTTAGGCAACATCTTTAGTCATTACCTGCTCTTGGGGGAGTAAACCTTATGAAGAAATCTCTACTCGCTTTAGCGTTGGCTGGCTTATATGCCAGCAGCGCCTCTGCTGCTACACCTTCTGTTGAAGAAATGTGGGAAATCATCCAGCAGCAACAAGCTGAAATCTCACGCTTAAAAGGCGCACAACAAGCAACGGATGCCAAAGTTGAAGCAACGGTTGATGCGGTTGAAAACAGCTCTCTAGCCAGCGTCGCTGAATGGGTTAACAAAACATCTTTCGGTGGTTATGGTGAAATGCACTATAACAATCTGGATAACCAATTTAATGGCGGCAAAGCAGACAAAGATGAAATTGACCTGCACCGCTTTGTACTGTTCTTCGGTCACGAATTCACCGACGATGTTCGTTTCTTCTCCGAGTTTGAAATTGAACACTCAATTGCAGGCGAGAGTAAAAACGGTGAAGTTGAAATTGAACAAGCATACGTAGAGTGGGATTTCGCTGAAAATCACACAGCCAAAGCCGGTGTTTTCCTGGTTCCTGTGGGAATCATTAATGAAACTCACGAGCCAGACACTTTCTACGGTACTGAACGTAACCCAGTTGAGAAAAATATCATCCCGGCTACTTGGTGGGAAGGTGGTGCAGCGGTTAACGGTGAAATCGCCGACGGTTTAAGTTATGACGTTGCTTTCCACTCAGGTCTTAAAATTGACCTTATCGGTGGTGATTACAAAATTCGCGATGGCCGTCAAAAAGTATCTGAAGCCGACGCAGATAGCGGTGCAGCAACTGCTCGCATCAAATACACAGGCATTGAAGGCCTAGAGCTAGCAGCGACAGTTCAACACCAGTCTGATGTTGCCCAAAGCGCCTTCACAAGCACTGTTGATGCAAACCTGTACGAAGCGCACGCAACCTACCAAAATGGTCCATTCCAACTACGCGCTCTTTACGCTATGTGGGATCTGGATGACTCCATTAACACCGTTAAAGCTGGTGCCGATGAGCAAGAAGGTTTCTACATCGAACCATCATACAAACTCACCGAAAAACTGGGCATCTTTGCTCGTTACAACGAGTGGGATAATCAGGCGGGCGCCAGCAACGATACTGAAATGAAGCAAATCGATGTGGGCCTGAACTACTGGGTAGCACCAACAGTAGTATTGAAAGCCGACTACCAGGATCAAAGCGCCCCAACAGGCAAAGACGAGTTTGACGGTCTGAACCTGGGTGTAGGCTGGAGCTTCTAAGCATCGATTGCTTAATTAGCTCTAATTGCTAAAATAGTCCTCGTTCAGGGCATCAGGTGTTTGCGGTAACGCAAGTGTTTGATGCCCTGTTTAGCTTTAAGTCCTGCTTAATATAAAGCACAACCTTACTTTCGAGCTATTCACCTTGTACCCAAAAGCCCTCACTCGATTATTAGTTCTGACAGGCCTGATGTTACTGGCGCCCGGTATTTTCGCCAAGGGCATCTACATGACAGGGGATGAGTTTTTACAAAATGCCTTCCCCAAAATTCAGCCTGAGCCGCGGGTTATCTGGCTCAACGCAGAATTGAAGGACGAGATCTCAAAATTCCTTTATCGCCCCTACCGCGGTCTGCGAGTTCGTTACTGGCAGCACCAAAACCGTAGCGTCTGGATTTTTGATGAAATTGGCAAAGAGCGCCCTATCACCATCGGTGTTGTCGTCAATAACCAGCAACTCGAGGCTGTCAAAATACTCGCCTTTCGTGAAAGCCGTGGAGGTGAAGTAAGACATAGCTTTTTTACTGACCAGTTCCAAGGCGTTACCCTGACCGAGAAAAACAAACTCTCTCAAATCATTGATGGCATAACGGGCGCAACAATGTCTGTTAATGCAGTCAAACGCGCCTCACAACTGGCTCTATTTCTTGAAAGAGAAGCGCTTAACCAACAGGCTTTGAAGGAACAAAGCACCGAATCTTCAGAGGATTAACAACTCCGTGTCATTACGCAATAGTTTGATTTTCTCTGTCCGCTGGCACCGCCGTATCGGCCTGGCATGTGCGCTATTAGTCCTGTTGCTATCTATCACGGGTATATTGCTAAATCACACCACCAGCCTGAAGCTGGACAGCATCAAGGTTCACTCACCAATCATTACCAGCCTTTACGGACTCCCTACTCCAGAGCCTGTTTCGCTCGCTGCTGAGGAGCATTGGATCAGCCACGACGGCATCCAACAACTCTATTTGCAAGACCAAGCCATTGCTCAGTGTACGGCGCCTTTACTGGGGGCCGCGCTACACCAGGGATTGCTTCATGTTTTATGTCAGAACGAACTTTTATTACTCAGCCCGGAAGGCGAGTTACTCGAGACCATCACCCCGGTTTTTGGCTTACCAACTGGCTTAAAAGCGCTAGCGCTTCACAACAATCAATTGCTATTTAAAACAGAATCCGGCGTACTAAATGCTGATTTAAACACCCTGCAGTGGCTCCCCAGCAACATAACGCCCAAGCAATGGCCAACACCGCAAGTCGTTCCTCCACAACTATCACAAGCCGTGATCACGGAAGCACCGGCCATGGATCTCGAACAACTGCTACTGGATTTGCACAGTGGTCGCCTGTTTGGTTCAGTGGGCGTCTTGGTTATGGATATGGCAGCACTATTGCTGATCCTGTTATCTATTACGGGTTTTATAGCCTGGTACAGCAGCAAGCAACTGCGTAAAGGAAAACACCGCTAGGCGACGACGGTTAGTCTTAGCCCTCTGCAGAGGCGATCATAGAATCTCGATAAATTTCTTGAGGATAAAAAAAACGATCAAGGATTTTGATCGTTAATGGTACGGCTAGGGGGGAACTTTAATTGAGGCCGAGCGCTAGGCTTTGATATCCAATAATGCACCTAATACCTCTGCAGTTTCACCAACCACTTTAACTGCAGCTAATGTTGCCTGCTCCTGCTCCTGTAACTCGACCAAAGACTGAGTCAGTTCAGCAGCAGTATTACTACTTTCTGGTTTACTGGTGCCAGCCTGTGCAATATCAGTAGCGATTTCCTGCAGGTTTTCAAACCCGCGGCTGATGCCTGATAAGCCTGTTTGTAAGGGGGGTAAAACATTCATCCCGTCACCTGTAATCCTTCACAATGTCCGTTGGAGTAACATCAAGTATAGTCACAAATAAAAAAATAACAAATTTATCCCGCCAGACTATTGATGACTAGGGCGAACTAGTATCAAGCTTCAAAACCTCCAGATTTCAGCAATACCCTGACATCCAAATGAGCCGCTGCAGCCTTGGCCGACTTATCATTTAGCCATGGCACAACCCCCAATAGTGGGGCATTAAACGTCTGTTTAAGAGTTTGCAAATTCTCATCAAAACAACTCATGTTTTGATCCACACAATTGGCAACCCAACCAGCCAGCTTTAAGCCATCCTGTTCAATTGCTGCAGCCGTTAACAGGGCATGATTCAAACACCCCAACTTCATACCCACCACCAAAATAACAGGAATATCCAACGCCTGCGGCAAGCCAGATAGATACTCACGATCATTAAGCGGCAAGCGCCAGCCACCCGCGCCCTCAATAAGGGCAAAATCAACGGGTTTTTTTAGCACCTTTTGGCAATGCGTTATCAGCGGCTGCAGCATCAGCATTTGCCCTGTCTGTTGTGCCGCAATATGCGGGGCAATCGCAGGCGCTAGAGCCACCGGATTAACCTGCTGGTACTCCAGCTGCTCCGTCATTTGAGCCATCAGTTGCAAGGCATCGTCATTCTGCAACCCTTGTGGCGAAACCTCACAGCCAGCGGCCACCGGCTTAATGGCCAAACTTGTTGCACCCTGCTGTTTTACAGCGGCCAGCAGTGCGGCGGCTACCAGTGTTTTACCAACATCGGTATCAGTACCCGTTACAAAATAGGCTTTCGCAGCCCCATTCTTGCTTAAAACGCTCACGCTGGCTTTCCCAAACGCAGGTAATAAACTTCATAGCTGGCGGGCAACAAACCATCGGCACCTCGAAATACTTCATACCCAGCTTTCAATTTCTCGATGCGTTGCCTTCCGGTCAAACCTTTAGGCCGCCCGCTGTTCACATTATGGGCGCCCAGCGCCTTCAGTTCAGCCGTTAACTGCCTTAACTCCTGGTAACGCATGACAACCTCTTCCCGCCAGCATTCGCAGTCAAAACCCGCCATCCGTGCAGATTCGGAAACCCGTTCTACATCAATAAAACGGTTTACGTGTACATAACCATCAACCTGCTGCCAGGCGCTGCGCAACTCATGCAAGGTTTCCGGTCCAAGTGTTGCCAATAGGCATGATCCACCCGGCTTTAACGCTCGAAAAATTTCGTGACACACCTGCTGGAAATCAGCACACCACTGCACAGCCAGACTGGAAAAAACCAAATCAACTGATTCATTTTGTAAGGGCAGATTTTCGGCATCGGCACCACACCATTGCAACGAGCTTTGCGGATATTGCTGTCGCGCAAAGCTCAGCATACCTTCGGCAATATCCAAGCCAAAGACTCTCTCAGTACCTGCTCGTTGCACCAATTGCGCTGCTACAACACCGGTACCACAGCCAAGGTCAACGATACGTGAAAAAGATCGTTCAGGGATTCTATTTATCAATGACTCAGCCACCTGGCGCTGTAATGCCGCCACCAAGTCATACGTTGCTGCCGCCTGACTAAAGGAGCGGGCCACATCTTCTTTATTAACGCTCAGCTGTCCGTTATTTCCCAGAGGCTGACTCACAGAGCAACCTGCCTATTTTTCAACATCGCTGCAATCGCATCGGTATGTGACAATAACGGAGCATGTCCCGCTCGTTTAATAATTTCGATCTCAGCACCTTTGTTTAATTGCGCAATAGATTCGCTAGCAGCCACAGGCACCAGTGCATCGTTTTCGCCGAAAATATGTAACTGGGGTATCGTCAACCCAGCAATTGCAGTGCGAGTATCCAGCTCATGGAGCAATGTCAAACTTGTCTGCAATGTCGCGGGGCTAGCCTTTGCCGCACAGTCTTTTAGAACGCGTAAATCAACACGTGTTGATTTCGAACCCTGACAGACCAACATCAGAAAACGGTTAAGGGTCGCCTTATCATCATCGCCAAGTGCACGACTAAAACGCTCGTATTCAGCTGCTGGCATTGCCATTGGCCAGTCGACGCGCTGTACAAACAGGGCATTACTGGCAATGGTAACAAGGCTGCTGACACGCGCCGGATAACTACTGGCGTATAAACTTGCCAACATCCCGCCTAGCGACCAGCCACACCAGATCGCCGATTCAATCGGCAATTGATTAAAAGTTTCGAGAATAACATCCAATTGCCAGTTCTGCTTTTCAGTCTGCTCACTAGAATTGATAGCTGTTTCGTCTTCACTTTCCGAATAGCCCGGCAAACTCAACAGGTGAATTTGAAAATGTCCATCAAGCCGCTCAATTAAGGGCAGCCAGACGCTGGCGTGATGCCCCCAGCCATGCACCAGCACCAGTGAAGGCAGTGACGCGTCGCCCAGCGTGGTAATTTGCACTGCTGTTGTCATTTTTCACGTCCAACCACGTTAGCCAGCACATCCAGCAAACGAGTTATCTGCTGTTCGCTGTGCGACGCACTAAGCGTGACACGCAGGCGTGACGTACCGGCAGGCACCGTTGGTGGTCGAATCGCTGTGACCAACACGCCCTGAGCTTTTAATGCCTGGCTTATCTGTAATGCTGACTTTGAGTCGCCGACCAAAATCGGCTGGATAGGCGTTTGCGAAGGCATCAATCGCAGTCCCAGTTGCTCGGCACCGCTGCGGAATTGCTTGATCAGTGTGGCGAGTTTGTCACGTCGCCACTGGTCCGTTTGCACCAACTGTAAACTGGTCAAGCTGGCGGCCGCAACAGCCGGTGGCATAGCCGTGGTGTAGATATAAGTGCGTGCCTGCTGAATCAGTGTTTCAATCAGCTCCTCAGAGCCAGCCACAAAGGCTCCCGCCGTACCAAAACCTTTGCCCAGTGTGCCCATCAAAACCGGCACCTGCTGCGAATCCACATCAAAATAGTCCACAGAGCCTCTGCCCTGCTGGCCCAAACAGCCAAAACCGTGGGCATCGTCGACCATTAACCAACCACCATAACGTTGTGTTACAGCGGCCATTTCCTGCAAAGGCGCTAGATCACCGTCCATGCTGAACACCCCATCCGTCACAACCAGCTTACGACGAGCATCACTGGTAGCCAGCCGCGCATCTAAATCTGTCACATCGACATGTTTAAAACGCTGGAAACGAGCGCCACTCAAAATACCGGCATCGAGCAAAGAGGCATGATTAAGACGATCTTGGAACACCGCATCACCACGTCCAAGCAATGCGCTAACAACGCCCAAATTGGCCATATAACCGGTGGAGAACAGCAATGCGCGCTTACGTCCTGTAAATTCAGCCAACGCGATTTCCAGCTCGTGATGAGCAGTGCTGTGGCCATTAACCAGATGTGAGGCTCCGCCACCAACGCCGTAATGGTTTGCGGCATGCTGAAAGCTGGCCACCACATCCGGGTGGTTAGCCAGTCCAAGGTAATCGTTACTACAGAAATTCAGGTAAGACTGACCATCGACGCGCACTTCAGCGCCCTGAGCCGTTTCAGTGATTAGACGAGAACGGTAAAGGTGCTGCTGTTTACGCGCCGACAGCTGTTCAGCTAAATCACCAAAACCGCTATCAAAGCCACTCATACTAATCGTCAGTCTTAGCTGCTAGGCCTGTGTTGCGTCATAAAAAAAGGCGTCGGTGCGCTGCTGCTTAACCGCATCCATGAGGGCGGCCTGCTGCGCATTATCGCCATGCTCTTGATGACGTTGTTCTGGGCGGATCCCCAGCTTCTGGAATAACTGACGATCGGCATCCGCTTCGGGGTTGGCCGTCGTAAGCAGCTTGCACCCGTAAAAAATGGAGTTAGCACCTGCCAGGAAACACATCGACTGCATCTGTTCGTTCATTTCTTCACGGCCTGCGGACAGACGTACATGCGATTGCGGCATCATGATACGTGCCACCGCAATGCTGCGAATAAAATCAAACGGGTCCAGGTCTTCAACCTGATCCATGGGAGTGCCTTCCACTTTTACCAACATGTTAATGGGCACACTTTCCGGGTGGTGTGGAAGATTCGCCAACTCAACCATTAAACCCGCACGGTCGCGTAAGCTTTCACCCATTCCTACAATACCGCCACAACACACTTTCATGCCGGAGTCGCGCACATTTTGCAGCGTATCCAGGCGGTTTTGGTAAGTCCGCGTGGTAATAATATCTTCGTAATACTCAGGCGATGTATCGAGGTTGTGGTTGTAATAATCCAAGCCGGCATCGGCCAATTCCTGTGCCTGATTACCGTCCAGCATCCCCAACGTCATACAGGTTTCCATACCCAGCTCTTTAACCTGTTTAATCATATCAACCACATAAGGCATTTGTTTAGCCGTTGGCGAGCGCCACGCAGCGCCCATGCAGAAGCGGCTGGCGCCACCGTCTCGTGCCGCTTTAGCTTCTTCAATCACGCGCTGAATTTCCATTAGCTTTTCTTTTTCAAGACCGGTGTTGTAGTGGCCGCTTTGTGGACAGTATTTACAATCTTCGGGACAAGCGCCTGTTTTAATGGATAACAAGGTGCTGATTTGCACTTCGTTGGCATCAAAATTCTGGCGGTGAACTGTTTGCGCCTGGAACATCAAATCGTTGAAAGGCATGGTAAACAGCGCTGTGACTTCTTCTGGTGTCCAGTCATGGCGTATAGTTGACGATTGTTGATTGCTCATTTGATGTTCCTTTTGATGCTTCTTTTAATACCAAATTTGATGTCGGCAAAACGATGCCTCTCATCCCGGGAGATACTCGGACTTGCCCTACCGATAAATAGAGGCGCACAATAATATCCAGCCCGTTATCTGTCAACCTGCAAGGAAGCACATGGTTAACTACTGGTCAAATATCGCACAGCATTTATTACCTGAAAAATGCTTATTGTGTCAGAGCAGCCACACCATTAATTCGAAAACCGGTCTTTGTTTTGGCTGTACCAGCAACTTGCCCTGGTTACAGCAGAGCTGCCAACGCTGTTCTTTACCTTTAAATTCTATCAATACTCTGCAACTGTGCGGCCAGTGCCAGACAAAAGCCCCCGTATTTGACGCCTGTCATTGCCTGTTTCACTACGAAACCCCGATCAACCGGCTGATCAGTCGTTTCAAGTTCAACCAAAAACTCAGCTACAGCAGATTATTTGGTCAGCTAATGGCAGAGCACATAAAAAATCGTTATCCGAGGACAGCTCTGCCGGAGATGATTATCCCGGTACCGCTGCATAAAAGTCGATTGCGGGAGAGAGGCTTTAATCAGGCTCAGGAAGTCGCACGAATTTGCGCCAAAGAATTAGCTCTACCGCTGAATACGAAGCAATGCCAACGTGACAAAGACACGGCTCACCAACTAGGACTGTCAGCCATCGAAAGGCGTCGCAATCTACGACGCGCGTTCAGCAGCAAACCGTTTCCAACAGGCACCCGAATTGCTTTAGTTGATGATGTTATGACCACCGGCACGACACTCGCCGAGCTGACAGCCTGCTTGAAAAAAGCAGGTTGCCAGGAGGTTCATTTATGGTGCATTGCTCGCGCGTATGATCTTTAGAATTATCTCACCGCAATTAAGCCTGTAACCCGACCCTCAAAGGCTTCATAATTGAGCAACCTCGAATAAAAACAACACCTGCCTCTGGGGATATAACTGCCATGAATCGCGAAAAAATTGTCTTTGCATTTTTTATTATGCTGGCACTGACTCTTAACTTTGGCTTCTTTTTGGGCGAAATCGATCGTCCGGATCATCACAGCGTTTACGAACTCTATGCCGCCATCATTGTTAGCCTGATTGCTACCGTGATGAAGCTGGGCGACCGCACCCATGTCGGCGCTGTGCTGCTGGCAACCAGCCTGGTGGCGGACTTGCAGTTAATTATTGCCGCTATCATTTGGGGCGTAATGACGCACGTCTCTGAGGGCGGCATGACAGCCTACGCCATGGCAAGCATTGTGTCGCTCTCAGCAGGTGCACTGCTAGCAAACATCACTTCGGTCGTGTTACTGATTGTGGAAACCATGACTGTTCGTCATTAGGTCTCTGCCATGCAGCATATTTTTTATCTGCTTTTAAAGCGTCTGCGGGCGCCTATCATCACCATTATCAGTGTCTATGCCATCTCTATTCTTGGCTTCACACTGATACCCGGACAGGATGACCAGGGCAATGTCTGGCACATGGATTTCTTCCACGCCTTTTATTTCGTCAGCTTCATGGGTTCCACCATTGGTTTTGGCGAGATTCCTTACCCCTTTACCGTGGCCCAACGGGTTTGGGCGACAATTTCCATTTACGGTACCGTTATCTCCTGGCTGTACAGCATGGGTACCATTTTTTCTCTGTTTCAGGATCAAAACTATCAGCGCCTGACTAAACGTATACGGTTTATGAATCAGGTTAAACGGATCACAGACCCCTATTATTTGATCTGTGGTTTTGGCTCCACCGGTGGCCGTGTCGCCCAACTACTGGACAAACACAACATCCCCTCGGTCATTATTGAGTCGAGATTAAATGTCATCAACGAACTGGAAACAGATGAACTAGGCTTGAAACTTCCAAGCCTGTGCGCCAATGCCAGCAACCCTGAAGTACTTAAAATTGCAGGCATCGACAATGACCTTTGCGTCGGAGTAATGGCGCTAACCACAGACGATCAAGCTAATCTCGCTATCGCCATCAATAGTAAGCTGGTGAAACCTGAACGGCTGGTTATCAGTGGCACACAATCAAAAGCAACCACGGGCAACCTGGCATCCTTCGGTACCGACTTGATTCTGGATCCCTTTGAAATTTTTGCCAGCCACTTAATACTGATACTTAAGCAGCCCTATAAACACCTGATCTATGACATCTTCGTCAACCCACATCATAGTGTGTGGGCCTCACCCTATCAGGATACCGATGGCAGCTGGGTCATTTGTGGATACGGGCGCTTTGGTCGCGCACTTGAAGAGCAATTCAAAAAACATAACATCCCCCATACTTTTATTTCAACGGATCCTCAAGACTATAACGCTCCGGACGGCACAGTACAGGGCACAGGCACCGAAGCCCACACCCTTCAAGAGGCGGGTATCGAAAATGCCGTGGGGGTAATTGCTGGAACAGATAACGATGCTGACAACTTATCGATCATCATCACCGCCCGCGATCTTAAACCAGATCTAATCACCGTTGCCCGTCAGAATATCCGCACCAACAAACCTGTTTTCCAAGCCGCTAACGTCAACCTGATTATGGAGCCGGGTCGCATCGTCGCCAATGAAGTTTATATGCGCGTGCGAACCCCCCTTCTTACAGAATGCTTTAATTTGATTTGTCAGCGCGACGAAACCTCAACGCGCACATTATTACAGCTTATAGCCCACGCCATGGGTGACCAAGAATTGGACGCGTGGACACTCACCATAGAGGAAAAGCATAGTCCGGCAATTATCGAAGCTATCGACCATGGGAGGAGTGTCGCCTTGAGCGCTCTGCACAAGGATCCTCGCGACTGGGAACAACCTTTGCCCGTTGTAGCGTTAATGCTAAAACGTGACAACGAGTCACTACTGGTACCACCTACAGAGACAAGACTGAACAAAGGTGATCAAATTCTATTTTGTGGCCAACGCCAAGCCCAAACACACATGGGCTGGATCATGCGGGACCACAATACCCTGCGTTACATACAGACCGGAAAAGTCGGACCAGATGGTTTGCTATGGCGATGGTTAAAAGAGCGTGGCCAGAAGATGCATGACCGTTAAAACTCAGAAAAGCGGCACGTTAATAAACAGCTGAAGAGATAACACCGAGAATATTCCAGGCCTCTTCATTAGCAAATTCAATCGCCGCATCAAGATCAGCCTGATCAACATTTGCCAAAGCCCAGGATTCGGCATCAATCAACCCCAAAAAATCAGGCCCCTCATCTGGACAAATTTCCTGCTCCATAGCGCTAGCGGCTCGACTGGCAATATTCAACACCGCAGCAGTGGCTTGATCATCACCGGCCAAAGTTGGTAAATGTTGGAAGCGGACCGACTCAACCAGCCCATCAGGCAGCCCCCAGTTCGACAGCAATTCCGCACCACACTCGGCAAACGTAAAACCTAACACCTGCTGCTGACACTGCCATGGAGCCTGCCCTTCGCCGGATTCAAGCGCCTTTTTAGCCAAATCAGGCAATTCCGTCAGAGTAATCAGTTTGCCAACATTGTGCAGCAAACCAATTACAAACAAACGTTCCACATCAGGCAGCTTTCCAGCCGCCGCGAGAGAGCGTGCTACCAGTGCCGTATCAACGTTATGACGCCAAAAACTATCCATATCGATCACATCTTCAGGCACACCGGAGAAAGAACCAGCGACCGAGGTTGCTAATACAAGATTCATCAGCTGATCGGTACCAATTAAATTTATGGCTCGAGAAATAGTGTCGATCTCCGCCGGAAAGCTATAAAAAGAGCTGTTAGCTACCTTCAATAAACGAGCCGTCAGGGAGGCATCTGTGCTGATTAAATCGGCAATATCGTTAATGCCTGTATCGGGTTTTCTGATTACCTGCTGTAATTTCATATACACATCAGGTAATGAAAACAGCGTGCTGGATTTTTGAGCAAGTTCAACAGCGTTCATGAGGAATCCTTATCTATTACAAGCGAACCAAATAAAGTCAGCCCGATACAAACCAGTATTTATTTCCGTACAGGGAGTGTTTTTCAGTATAGACAAGGCAAGCAGTTTTGCCTGTTTTCAGAAATTAGCGAGAGCTGTTGTCATGATATAAACGCGGCACGCGTTTGGAGACACCAGTTAATAATTCATAGGCAATGGTGCCCGCACATTCCGCGATTTCTTCAACGGCCAGACCATCGCCCCACAGTGTTACCTCATCCCCCACCTGAACATCATCCAGCCCGGACAGATCAACGGTAATCATATCCATGGTGACACGCCCCACTAAGGGCACACGCTGCCCACTAATCAGCACCGGTGTGCCATTAGGTAAACAACGCGGATAGCCATCGGCATAACCAATCGACACCACACCAATTCGACACTGCTCTTTTGCCACCCAACTGCCGCCATAACCCACCGCTTCTCCCGATGCTAACATGCGTGTGGAGATGATTACTGACTTGAGCGTCATCACCGGACGCAGGTCCCGATGGTCTTCACGCCAGTTCGCAAAAGGGCACACGCCGTAGAGCATAACGCCCGGACGCACCCAATCACGCCGCGTTGACGGCCAGGCCATAATTGCGGCTGAATTAGCTAGACTGTAGGTTGTGTTCAGACCTTTGGTCACGGCGTCAAAGAAGGCTTCCTGCTCAGCGGTAACGGGATTTTCCGGCTCATCCGCACAGGAGAAATGCGTCATCAAGCGCACCTCGGCAACATTCGGGTGCTGACTCAGGCGTTGATACCAATAAACGTATTCATCGGACGAAAAACCCAGCCGGTGCATACCGCTGTCAAACTTAAGCCAGACACGCAATCGGCAGCCGGGTTGCGCAGACTCCAGCATTTTCGCCTGCTCGGCGTGCAAAATCACCAGATCTAACTGATGCTCGCAGGCCTGCTCAACTTCTTTTTGATCAAAGATACCCTGCAACAGCGTAATCGGCTTTTTGATACCTGCTTTTCGCAGCGCTATCGCCTCATCGATAAAGGCCACCGCAATGGCATCCGTTTTATCATTAAGGGCAAGCGCAGCCTGCTCGGCACCATGTCCGTAGGCATCAGCCTTAAGCATGGCCATGATTTTCTGATCGGGGGCAAACTGGCGGGCAATATTAAAATTATGACGCAGCGCATCCAGATCAATATGCGCAAAGGTAGGTCTGGTCACTCAAAGTCCTCATAACTGCCATGAGCAAGATCTTCAAACTTGGTGTATTTACCGATAAAGGCCAAGCGACGCTTACCAATTGGGCCGTTACGCTGCTTGCCGATAATAATTTCGGCAATACCCTTGTCAGGGGTATCTTCGTTATACACCTCATCACGGTAAATAAACGCGATAACATCGGCGTCCTGCTCGATCGCACCCGACTCACGCAAATCCGACATCACGGGACGTCTGTCAGACCGTTGCTCAAGGCTACGGTTAAGCTGTGACAGAGCAATAACAGGCACGTTCAATTCTTTTGCCAACGCCTTCAAGGAGCGCGAAATCTCAGAGATTTCACCGGTACGGTTTTCCGAGGAGCCCTTCACCTGCATCAACTGCAGGTAATCGATCATGATCAATCCCAGCGGGCCATGCTCACGAGCGATTCGACGCGCGCGGGAGCGCACCTCCGTGGGCGACAACGCCGCATCATCATCAATAAATAGCGGCCGATCCTTAAGCAAACTAACGGCTGAAGTCAGGCGCGGCCAATCATCATCATCCAGCTGACCGGTCCGCATTTTAGTCGCGTCAATGCGTCCCAGCGATGACAACATACGTGTCACCAGTGAATCGGCAGGCATTTCCATACTGAATACAATCACCGGCTTATCATTGGAAATGACGGCATGCTCAACAAGGTTCATGGCAAAGGTGGTTTTACCCATCGACGGACGACCGGCGACAATAATTAAATCAGAGGGCTGTAAACCCGCCGTCATAGCGTCAAGATCGGCAAAACCAGTGCTCAAACCAGTAATGGTATTCTCGGATTGATAAAGCTCATCAATTTTCTCAATGGCTTTGGTAATGACCGGGTTAATGGGTTTTGGACCAGAGCTCTGGGGACGATCCTCGGCGATTTGAAAAACTTTACGCTCCGCATCATCAAGAATTTCAGTACTATTACGGCCATTGGTTTCAAAGGCATCATCAGCAATTTCACCTGCCACAGCGACCAGCTTACGCAGAATCGAACGTTCACGAATGATGTCCGCATAGGCGCGAATATTTGAAGCTGTTGGTGTATTACGCGCCAGCTCTCCCAAGTAGGACAAGCCACCCACCGCCTCAAGATCACCGACTTTATCCAGTGCCTCAGAGAGGGTAATCACATCCAGGGGCTGGTTTTTCTCAATAATCCCGCCCATCGCACGAAAAATTAATTGATGCTCATGGCGATAAAAATCGCGATCGATTAACTCTTCGGAAACCTTATCCCAGGCTTCATTTTCGAGCATCAAACCGCCCAACACGGCCTGCTCAGCCTCTAGCGACTGTGGCGGTACTTTAATGGCTGCGGTTTGCCTATCAATATCTGTGTACTGCATCTGTGAACTCTGCTTTTGAGACATAAAAAAACACCATGGCCTCACTTTCATGAAGGCACATGGTGTCTATTTTTGTTCCCGTTTTCAAGCCCGCTCACCAGCATAAATGCTGTTACGCGAAAACGGAAAACAGCTAATTTAGATATACACAGGATACCCACAGGGTTTTACTAATCCGAACACCGCTCACTGTATAGCAATGCGCTCGGTTACGCCGATAATTAAATCTGCGCGCCTGTGTATAAATAAATCAGCTTTATTTAAGCGGATTACTCGCTTTCAGCAGCAACGATCACTTTAACAGTAACGGTTACATCGCTAAGCAGCTGTACGTCCAGCTCGAATTCGCCAGTGTGACGCAGTGCGCCTTCTGGCAAACGAACTTCGCTTTTGTCGATATCAGAACCGGCAGCCGCGTTCAGAGCGTCAGCAATTTCACGTGTACCTACAGAACCGAACAGCTTGCCGTCTTCGCCAGCGTTAGCCGCGATAGTGACTTCAGCGCCTTCGATTTTCGCAGCACGTGCCTCAGCACCTGCGCGTTGCTCAGCAGCTGCTTTTTCCAGCTCGGCACGACGGCTTTCGAAATCAGCCAGGTTTGCAGCGGTAGCAGGAACGGCTTTGCCGTATGGGAACAAGAAGTTACGACCAAAACCTGGTTTAACAGTAACCTTGTCACCCAAGTTGCCTAGTTTACCGACTCTTTCTAACAGAATTACTTCCATCTTTACGTCCTCTATAAAACTTTTTAACTGCTGTTGCGGTTGCGAATACGTTGACGAAAATTCATCAGACTATCCAAAAGGGCCACATAAGGACCAACCATCAACACCAGCAAATAAAAGAGCACCAACCATTGGGTACTCATTTTTTTCAAATTTACTACACCATGCGCAAGTGCAATCCCAGCAAAGAACAGCGGCACCATAATCACAGGAGCCCAACTCACTAAGACCGGATGTATACTGCCACCAAACTGAGCAACAAGTACCGCTGGTAGCGCTACAGCAGGCGGTAAAATCAGTTGCCTGAATTCATCCCCAAAACCACCCGGGTTAAACAGCTCTGATTGCCACCAGCGCCCTAACATCAGGCTACCGACAATCACCACCAGGTGCGCTGCACCAAAAAATCCGGCCAGTAAATTACCTAACAAAAGGTAACTTTGCTCGCGATTTTCCGCGGCCACATCAGGGGCCAGCGTTTCCAGCACTTCAGGTGTTAACAGCTGAGGTACCAACAGCGGCATCGACCAACTGATCAGTAATCCAATTCCAGCGCCAACAATCAGGGTTAAAACCCATGAAACGCTGGATCGCAGCACCAGAGCTAATGCCATGGCTCCGACGATCACCAGCAACGGTGTCGGATCGGCCACCATGACCAGCCAACCAACGGCTGGCAAACAGGCCCAAAGCATTAAATTAATGCCTTCAACCCAACCCTTGCGCAGGGTTACTAAAACGACTGTTGCCGCGCTCAGCCAGAAAAACATCGGCATCGCTGCCGAAACTATTGCGATAAGCGCCGCCTGAAAGCGGCCACGCATTGCGTACTCGGCTATAGCGCGCACAGTAGCTTACGACCTATTCGTGGCTGTCCGTGTACGGCAGCAAAGCCAGATAGCGTGCGCGTTTGATCGCAGTAGCCAGCTGACGCTGATAACGAGCTTTAGTACCCGTGATACGGCTAGGTACAATTTTGCCAGTTTCAGTAACAAAACCTTTTAATACTTCCAGATCTTTATAATCGATCTGTTTAACGCCTTCCGCAGTGAAGCGGCAATATTTACGACGACGGAAAAAACGTGCCATGGTAAAACTCCTAAAAACTATTCAAAAACAATTTAGTTTGCCCCGCTAAGCGGGAGCCGTTTATTCAGCGCTATCTTCGGCAGATGCTTCTTCAGCAGCAGCTGGGGCAACTGGAGCTTCTGCAGCAGTCGCTTCAACAGCAGGAGCAGGAGCCGACGTGTTTTCGCTGCGAGTCTCGCGAGAAGCGCTTGCCATAATTGGAGAAGCAGCAGTAACAGCTTCTTTAGTCGTGATAACCAAATTACGGATAACGGCGTCGTTGAACTTGAAGGAATAGTTCAGCTCATCAAGAGCTTCCTGATTACATTCAATGTTCATCAACACGTAATGTGCTTTGTGAATTTTGTTGATAGGGTAGGCCATTTGACGACGACCCCAATCTTCCAGACGGTGGATTTGACCGCCGCTGTCTTTAACGATTGCGCTGTAACGCTCAACCATTCCTGAAACTTGTTCGCTCTGATCAGGATGAACGAGAAATACTACTTCGTAGTGCCGCATAGATTCTCCTTACGGTTTTGGCAGCTTCGCACATTACTGTTTAATTGAGAGTACGAAGCAAGGAGTGAAGGGAAAAGTCCCCAGACAAATTTTTAAGCCCGCGGATTCTAGAGCAATGACTTGCCAGACGCAAGCCCAGCAGTGAAATAGCGCAGAATTAGAACAAAAAAAAACGTTATTTTTTCAACACTTGCATGACTTGTCGGTATCAAGCCGCTTAGAAAGCGGCCTTTACATTTCTTACATCGTTATGGTCATGATTTACTGCGCTGACGGACCACTTCAAACAAACACACACCCGTCGCCACAGACACGTTCAAACTACTCACTTCGCCAGCCATAGGAATATACACCAACTCGTCACAGTGCTCCTGAGTCAGACGGCGCATACCCTTACCTTCAGAGCCCATCACGATGACGCGCGGCCCGGTTAAGTCGGCCTCATAAAGTGAACGACTCGTTTCATCAACCGCTGTGCCGGTAATCCACAAGCCCTTATCCTGCATCGACTTGAGCGTACGCGCTAAATTAGTCACCTTAATAAAGGGCAAGGTCTCTGCCGCTCCGGAAGCCACTTTACTCACCACTGAATTCAAGTCCGCCGAATTATCTTTCGGCACCACAACCGCCGTGACTCCCGCCGCATCCGCGCTACGCAAACAGGCACCCAGATTATGCGTATCCGTCACGCCATCAAGCACCAACACCAGCGGTTGAGTAGCTTTCTCCAGCAACTCATCAAGATCACCTTCGCTCAAACTTTTTTGATTCTTACAAATCGCTAACACACCTTGATGATTACCGTCGGCATGCATCTCAAGCTCATCGCGATCAACCTGATCAACCTTCACACGGCTTTTTTTTGCCAACTGCAGCATCTCACGCACACGCGCATTTACTTTATCTTGCTGAACCAGCACACGCTCAACACGGCTAGGGTTACGTTGCAATAACGCCTGCACGGCGTGAATTCCAAAAATGATTTCCATACTTAACTCATTTACCTGTTCTATCTGCTTGATTAACTCACTGGAGACTTGTCATTCCGAACGCCAGTGAGGAACCTTTCCTTTAAACCTTCAAGGTTTCCCGCTTCATTCGAAACAACATACAACTTAACTTAAGACTTCGGGGCACCCTCACTCTTATTCGGCTTAGCCGCAGTACTTGGCTTCTTCCCTTTCGGCGCAGGTTTTCTCTTTTTACTCACCGCTGCCTTGCCACGCTTAGCGCCTTCTTTGGCCGCTTTCGCTCGGGCTGAACCCGGCTTAGCGCCCGACCCAGGTTTTATTCTAGATTTTCCGGCAGGCTTAGCTCCACCTCTTCCGGCCCCAGAACCACCCTGCTTGCGTCGCGGTGCTTTTTTACGACCCTCACCGTCCGCTTGTGCATCAGCAGCCAGCTCGAAATCAATCTTGCGTTCATCCAAATTGACACGTGACACCACAATCTCGACGGTATCACCTAGTTGATAAGTCACACCAAAACGTTCACCCTGCAAACTGTGATGTACTGCATCAAACTGGAAGTAATCATTATTCAGCGCACTGACATGCAATAGACCCTCAACATAAATATCATTGAGTTCGATAAACAGACCAAAGGCCGTTACGCCGGTAATGACACCCGTGTGCGTATCACCAACGCGGTCCTGCATATATTCACACTTCAACCAATCCATCACATCACGAACCGCTTCATCGGCACGGCGCTCATTACTGGAACAGTGCGCACCCAGCTCATCCATCTGATCCATTGTGTAGGGATAGATATCCTTACGCGCCATTGGCTTAGTTGCCTCGGTACGAATCACCTTAGCCGTTTGTTTGCGACTGCGTATCACCGAACGAATTGCGCGGTGCACCAGTAAATCAGGATAACGGCGAATCGGCGAGGTAAAGTGGGCATAGGCATCAAAGGACAAACCAAAGTGACCTTCATTATCCGGGCTATACACCGCCTGCAACATGGAGCGCAGCAATACGGTTTGAATCAGGTGCGCATCGGAGCGATCTTTAATCTCTTCCAGCAGATCACGGTAGTTAGCTGCGCACGGCGCATATTCGCCTTCCAGGCGCAATCCCAAACCGTCAAGAAATTCACGCAGATTATTGAGCTTTTCAACACTAGGCTTACCGTGCACACGGTATAACCCGGGCAACTTATGACTGCTGAGAAAATCCGCTGCCGCCACGTTGGCGCACAACATACATTCTTCAATCAGCTTATGGGCATCATTACGCACCACCGGTACGATACGGTCAATCTTGCGCTCTTCTCCAAACACAATACGCACTTCGGTCGTATCAAAATCAATCGCGCCACGCTGTACTCGCGCTTTGTGCAGCACCTTATAAAGGCCATGCAGAGTTTCCAGATGCGGGACGACCACTTTATATTCGGCTCTTAAACTGTCACGCTCCGGCGCATCAGTCGCCATCAACATATCGTTAACTTTGGTATAGGTCAGTCGTGCATGGGAGTGAATCACGGCTTCACAAAAACGATAAGTTTCCACTTCACCATCAGCAGCGATGGTCATCTCGCAGGCCATGGTCAAACGATCAACATGCGGATTCAATGAACATAAGCCGTTGGACAACAACTCCGGCAACATCGGAATCACCTGCTCGGGAAAATACACCGAGGTGCCGCGCTCGCAAGCTTCTTTATCCAACGCCGAATCAACCGCAACATAATGTGACACATCGGCAATCGCCACCCACAGCACCCAACCACCGCCTATTCGGGCTTCGGCATACACAGCATCATCAAAATCGCGGGCGTCTTCACCGTCAATCGTAACAAAAGGCATGTTACGCAAATCAACACGCTTGGCGGCATCCTTTTCCGTCACCTCGGCAACAAAACCTTTTAACTGCTGCTCAACGGCATCCGGCCATTCAAAAGGAATATCATGGGCTCGCAGCGCCACGTCAATCTCCATGCCCGGCGCCATATGCTCGCCCAAGACCTCAATCACCTTGCCCACCGCCAACTTGCGTTTAGCCGGATACTGCTGAATCTCCACGATCACCATCTGACCAGGCTTAGCGGACATCTGCCCGCCGCTAGCTATCAGCACATCCTGACAGATACGTTTGTTTTCCGGCGTTACCGAAGCAACTCCCTCGTCCAAAGAAAAACGCCCTACCAATTGCTTGTGGGCACGCTCCAGGATCTCAATAATGGCAGCCTCGTCCTTGCCGCGATGCTGCTCTCCTGAGGGCCGCACCAATACACGGTCACCATCGTAAACTTTGTTCATTTCCCTGAAATTAATAAAGAGATCGTCACCGCCCTCATCATTAATAAAGAAACCGTAACCATCTTTGTGGCCCTGCACACGACCGCGCAACAAACTCATGCGATCAATCACACCAAAATCGCCACGGCGATTCAGCAATAATTGACCATCCCGCAGCATCGCATTCAGGCGACGGCGAAGAGCTTCATAATTTGTATCATCGGCGAGTTTTAATTCACGAGCGATTACTTTCAAGCTCGCGGGGCCGTCGCGAGCCTCAAGGTGTTCAATGATAAATTCGCGACTGGGAATAGGATTTTCGTAATTTGCCGCTTCGCGAGATGCAAAGGGGTCGGAGTTTTTACTGCGTTTGCGTGACATAGGGTGTCCGTAATGAATTTATCCGATCATTGTAGCCATAAAGGTTAGACAACAATAGCAATATTCGTTGACAAGGCTTTTTAATCGCAGTAAAGTCGCGATCCAAATTTGCTGAAGCGGCTTTTTACAGGCTGTAACGCAGAGCCCGGGTGGTGAAATTGGTAGACACGCTAGCTTCAGGTGCTAGTGCTCTTTGGGGCGTGGAGGTTCAAGTCCTCTCCCGGGCACCAATTCAAGCAGTTGATTTTATTATCAAATGCTTTCAAAAAGGCCGATATCCTTTCGCGAGGAAATCGGCCTTTTTTGCGCCTGTGACAAAATGGTGCCCATACTGCGCCCAAGATACCCGAGTCATCTCAATAAGCTTTAGCTTCTCTGTTGTTTAGAAAGAAAGGTGACTCTATCAACTTTTCTTTAAATCTCCTTAATCGTCTTAACTCTTCCATGCATACACGTTCTTCTTCTGAATACCCCCCACAACTCTAGATACTCCGTATGACAAAAATGAACCATCGGAGAAGTATGATCAAACGTCGTCAATTCACTTTACTTTTCCTCATCACCAACCAAGTCCAGAGCTATCACCTAGAAAGAGATATTTTCGATTTATTGCCCTTTCCACGAACGGAAAAGTGGCCCCTCAAAGTTAAGCCCCAACAAAAAGGGGAGGTCAACATTCTCAATAAATTGAGAATGTTGACCTCCCCAGCAGCGTTAACTACGGTGAATCTAACGCGCTGTAGATTTTAACGAACAACAGTCACTGGACAATGCGCCTTATGAATGATGTCGCCAGAAACTGAACCCATAATCAAACGAGGAATACCAACACGGCCGTTAGAGCCCGTGATGATATGATCGCAACCATTGGCTTCAGCATATTCAAGCACAGCTGCAGCAACATCGCGGTTTCGCAGAGTCAAACATACAACGTTAGCCAGACCTCTCTCTGCTGCTGTTTCTTGTGCGTGCTTAAGAACCTCATGATCACGCGCTTCCACCTCTTCAAGAATGATGGTGTCGAATGGGCCGGGCTTTTGCAGGTCATCGCTGGTTACCGGGCTAACGTGTACATAGTGCAGTTCCGCGCCAGCAGCCTTGGCGATGTCCGCAGCAAAAACTTCTGCTTTACGAGACACTTCAGTTTCATCAGTCGTACAAAGAATTTTACTCATTTCTTTCTCCTTAAAGTCCCGGTTAGCCGAAAGTCGTGTTAGCAAACCAAACAACGGCTACACCAGCAGCCAGCGCCACATAAGGTAATACACCCGCATTTTTCTTATTCACATCAACAGCTCCGCCTGCATCGATGTCTTCCATCATACGGGCAGGGAACTTGCCGCCATCCTGAATGAAGTGACGATAGCAGAACACGGGAATAATCAAAGCAATGACCACAATACCTGTCATCAATGTACCCGCGCCCCAAACATTCGCACCTGCACCCAAGAAGACCAGGTTAACGAAGGACAACAGAACGCCAACACCCAGAAGCCAAGTTGGCGCACGCCATGGTCGCGCAACATGCGCGTTATCAATACGGTGAATCCAACCCGCGTTCAGGTTCAGGAAGTTGAAGATAATGTAACAGCAGTTAGAAACCGCCAATACAAACAGGTAATCAGACATTAGCAACAGTACCAGGTTGAAACCCAGATCAGTCCACATGCCGCTAGTTGGCGCGCCGTGATGGTTAACGCGTGACAGGTACTTAGGCAACCAACCGTCAACAGACCCCTGATACAGCGTACGCGAGGAACCGGCCATAGACGTCATAACCGCCAGAATCAGAGCAAAGATCAGCATGATAACAACGATGTTGCCGATGAAAGCGCCACCGCCAACCATGCTCGCCATTGCCGCCGCAACACCCGTACCGTCAACGATACCGTCATCCAGCATACCCTCTACACCCAGTACACCCTGGAAGGAGAAAGGAATAACAGTATAGGCAAACATACACAGCAGACCAGCAAAGAAGATCGCTTTAAACGTATCAGTCTGAGGGTTTTTGAACTCACTGGTGTAGCAAATCGCAGTTTCAAACGCATAGGTAGACCACGCCGCAATAAACATACCGCCCAGAAACAGCGTCCAGCCATCAATATCCCATGACCATTGGCTTGGATCCATGATGATATTGCCATCAGCGCCATACGCAATCGGCGCGAAGGGAGAGAAATTAGCCGCAACAATGTCGCCACTGATAATCGGCACAATACCGATCAAAAGCAGAGGAATCAGCACCGCCATCGCCATAACCGTCTGGATTTTAGCCAGACGTGAAATACCGTGGTGTTGGGCGAAGAATACCGCGATAAGAATCGCAGAACCCAACAGGAAGGTTGAGTCGATACGCAAGCTCAAACCTTCTTTCAGACCACCAAGATCTAACAGCGTGATCTGCCAGGTAACAATCGCAGCATCAGCCGGGAACAATGCGTTGAGGATATAACCTGCCGCAATACCCACACCAATCGCCAGTACTGGCGACCAGGCTAGCCAGTTACACCACACCGAAATCGGTGCAATGAATTTACTGTAACGCAACCATGCAGCGGCGCCATATACAGACGCACCACCCGATTTATTCGGGAACAGACCTGCAATTTCAGCGTAGGTAAACGCTTGCAGAAAACCGAAACATACGGAAATTGCCCACACCAACCAGGAAGGAACACCTACGGTTGCGGCAATACCACCAATCGAAAAAAGTACCAGTGCTGGTACACCTGCGGCAACCCAAAAGGCACCCTTCCAGGTAATGGAGCGTTTTAGCCCGTCCCCCTGCCCTCCGCCCACCGTATCGGATACACCTACTTGTTCTGTCATAAAAACACCTCAAATTATTTTTTTATTTCGTGTTTAAGATAAGCTGCCAGGAGTTCCCGGATCTATTAACCTCTACCCCCGCTAAAGACACCAGAAAAATTACCACCTGTAATCCCCTTCGCTCTAAATGGATACGAACAAAAACACGCCACTGCAGATTCACTCACAAGAAAGTAATATTCGATAATGTCAGACACCACCGCTCTACTTCGGCGTATCGAGTATTAAACAGAGGGGGGAGGGGTAATAGCAACTCGCATAAACACCTATGTCAACTACGGGAAATACCTAGCATTGAGTATCTGTTTCGATCATGAAAAAAGTTCGCAATTCACAAAGCAAAAATTTAGCCCGTATGTCTATCCAGCTTAAATGTCACCTATGTAGTGGCTTACTAGCTAAAATCGTCGATAGAATAAGTGTCCATACTTCGATACTTCTGCCATTTCAGAGCGTTAAGGCCAAATAGCGGCAAACACGTTGAAAAAGGCAATATTGACGTCGTTAATCGAGATGTTTATGGCAGAAAAACACCGTTATAAACAATGGCCAACATCGTTTATAGAAAAGCCTTTGGATTAATCATGCAGCGAGGTCACAGCAGCCCACTAAGGTGAAGATTCAACTGATCATCGGAACTATATGGCTGCCCCGATCAGAGCGACCAGGTATAGCTTGGGGAGTTAGGAATAGACGAGAAGATTTCGTTATTGGAAGGTATCACGCAGTACATCAATGCAAATTTAACATAACAGCCAAACACCGGTTGGCATGCAAGGACATGAGCCCAATTATGACTTGAGGATAAACGCCATCTGGACTAATTGCGCTAATGAATTAGCCTGCATTTTTTGCATAATGTGGGCACGGTGTAGCTCAACGGTTCGCTGACTGATATTCAAATTGCCCGCTATCACTTTATTGCCAACGCCATTGGCTACCAGATCCATGATTTCGCGCTCTCGAGCGGTAAGGGTATCTAGCCGACTGGATACCTGCTGATATTCGAGCCGTTTCTGTTGTTCATACTCTTCCTGTTCAAGAATTTGACCAATTCGATCCAAAAGTTTCTGGTCACGGAAGGGCTTCTGAAAAAAGTCAACCGCTCCCATTTTCATTGCCTCAACGGCCATCTGCACGTCGCCATGTCCTGTGATAAAGAGGATCGGCAAATGTCGACTCATCGCTTTAAGTTTCGTTTGCAACTCAAGACCGCTAATACCCGGCATACGTACATCCAGCAGCAAGCAGCCACTGCGGCCTGTTTCATATTTATCGAGAAACTCTTGGGCGTTTGAGTAGACTTCATAATCAAAGCCAACTGATTTCATCAACAGCCCCAGCGAGTCCCTCATCGCTTCATCGTCATCTACAATAAAAACAGTCGCATTCATAAATCACATTTTATTCTTTAGCGTTAAGAGGAAGAGTGAATTGGAAAATACTGCCGCCTTCCGGATTCATCGTATAGTCTAGCGTCCCACCATGGGCATTAATAATAGAACGACTGATAGACAACCCCAACCCCATTCCCAATGGCTTTGTTGTAAAAAAGGGGGCAAACAACTGAGCCTCCGACTCAGCTGAAAGCCCGGAGCCTCTATCAATCACCAATATTGAAATAGCATCATGGCCATGACGTTTAACCTGCAACCTAATCTCTTTGTTTTGCAGCGCGCTCACTTTTTCCATAGATTCAATGGCGTTGCGTAGTAAGTTAATAATGACCTGTTGTATCTGTACCGGATCAACATGGATAAGCGGCAGATCCGGCTCAAGCTCCTTATGGATAACCACATGATGGTAATGTGCATCCAGCTCGACAAAGCCAATCACTTCCGTAATCAGATCATGGCATCCCAGCAGCTGACTATTAGTCTTGCGATTACGAATAAACTCTCGTAACCGATGAATAACATCGCCAGCGCGCAACGCTTGGGTTCTTATCTTTCTTAGAGTCTGAGACACTTCGTCCAATACCGGTTCGTCCTGATCGATGAGGCGTCGACAAGCGGCGGCGTAAGTGGCGATAGCACTCAGAGGCTGATTGATCTCATGTGCAATGCTGGCAACCATTTCACCCATGGTGCTTAAACGAGTCACATGGGCCAGACGCTCACGATGTTCTCGAATCAGCTGTTCCGTTTTTAATTGTTCAGAGCGATCTTCGATATGCACGACACACAACCGAGGGCTGCCTTGCTCGTCATGGATGACACTACCACGTAACATACAGGGTATTTTTTCGCCTTGCTTATCAACTAAATTGACCGTCTGTGAACAGCTATCGCGCTCACCGGCCAGCAGCTGATGCGCTTGCTCATACGCCTCCTGCAAATCATCCGCATGGATCAGGTCCGTATAAGGCTTATCTAGAAGCGCCAACTCAGGGTAGGACAACAACATACAAAAGGCGTGATTTGCGCGCAGGATATGACCTTCAATCGTACAGATGTAAATTCCAACCGGGGCATTCTCGAATGTAAGTCGCAGCTCTTCTTCGCGCTGGTGTAATGCCATAAGGGACTGCTTACGCTCAGTGATATCACGTACGATACTCGTCACTAGCCAAGCCTTTCTTTCTTGCACCTCACTGACGGTTATCTCAACAGGAACCCGCCTGCCATCCTTATGTAATGCTGTAACCTCACGCTCATTTCCGATAAACAGCTCTTCGCTACGCCTATCATTTCTCAATTGAGGGTAACGATAAGGTTCGATAATCAAGCTGGCAATATTCTGACCTATCACCTCATCAGAACTATAGCCGAATATATATTCAGCAGCCTGATTAAACGATTTGATGACACCCTGCTCATCCTGAGTAATGATGCCGTCAGCAGCCGTATCGAGAATGCACCTTAGACGCTGCTCATTCTCTTCCAGCTGCTGTATAAGAGGATTACCAATCCGCCGCACCAAAAAAGTTCCGACAGCCACTAATACCAAGGTGACCAGAGCCACTAGAAAACCGGCATTTAGAAAAGGTTTGCGGATCTCGGCTAAGTCAATTTTAGCGACGATACCAAGGTCAAGTTCGGCGACAGGCTCAAAGGCAGCCAGTACTTTTATACCGCGATAATCAAGACCGATAATCGTTCCAGAGTTACCCGCCAATGCTTCTTGCATTGGCTGAGCAAGTGGTCCTTCCATAGGAACGCTTAGTGGCGCCTGGATATTAGCAGATGTTTCAATATTCAGTAGTCGACGGCTCAAGAGGTAGATCATCTGCTCCCCTTCACGCTTGGCGAGCGTGAACTCACCGGTATCCCCGAATCCCTTGAACAGCTCGTGGGCTTCCTTAATTTGCTGCAACGTGGCAGCAAAAGCCCCGCCCGGCACATCTTCAGTGCTGAACCGTGCATCAAAACGAGCCACTGCTTCAAGCAGTCGCGCCTGACTCTGCGCAGTTTCCGACAAACGCGTGGTTTGCTGCTCAACCGCAGTATTATAGAGCATTGTGATCGCCACCCCACTGGCACTAATCGCAATCGCCGTCATGACTATGACTAGAAGAAAAATTCGCTTGTTTTTCACTTAGTTGGGCAAACCTTAGATTCCCTATCTTTTCTTAGAATTATGACCTCTTTAACCTTAGCCTTATTGGCCAGCTTACTCTCCAAATCAGAACTTTGCTGAGCATCCACTAGCCACAGCGCCGTAACTTCGATGAATGTCATATCCCTTCGTTCGCAAGAGATACAACCACAAACACACCATTACAAATATATGCACCAGACGTTGAAACACGACGATATCGAATATTACTGATGCATTTCTACGGGGTCACTATTAGGCAAAGAAGATCAGAGAAATAACAATACGTAAAAATACGTATCATGAATACGGCAGGAACCTATTTAGAACACCTATCTCGGCTGTTATCCTCGGCTGAAGAAGTAACGCGATGTATCGATAAGTTAAGCGTTTTCAGGTTGCAAAGAAACATACGATCAGCCTGAATTCATTAAGATCATCTATGAGGATAGTGTTATGTCTACAGTAAAAGAAAAAGTTGAATCTGTTGTCAGAGAATTGAAAACTCAGCGTAATGAAATTAATACCAAGCTAGATTTAAGCAACGGCGAAGCAAAAAACCAATGGGAAGAATCTGAAACAAAATGGCAGAAAATTGAAGAGAAATATTCACGGCCGGAACACTCCTTTGGTAAATCCACAATCAATTTAGGAAAAGAGTTAAAACAGCTAACAAGTGAGCTGAAAGCAAGCTGCAACAGTCTCTAATTTATAAAAATATCGCCACAGCAGGACAGCTATGAGCACGCCTGTTGCCCTGACTGAATCGATGCACTTTACTTTCTTCTCTAGGCTAAAAGTTTTTCAGTATCACTCGTGCGGTTTTAAGGATAACGCACGGTTATCGTAGCTTGCGCCCACGTTTATCCATGTTAGATTTACCAACAACCGTGCCATCGTCGCCTCTCGAAGGGTGTTACTTTTTTATTTCTTTTACTTTGCCAACTTGCGTCCATAAGTTTGGGCTTTATACAGCTAACATTATCAATAAAAACCCATAACGACGCATAAATTCAACGCATTAACAACCAGTTACACCCAATGCCACCTTTTACCACGCTTGCACAGGGCTAGCCGCCGGTAACTAGCTCGCTGTTGCGCAACTTTTTTCAAGATCAGCAATTGCGTTACTAAGCAGCAAGATGCGGCGAGCCCCTTCCACATGCAGGTTTTCAACCAGCTTACCGTCTACGACCACCACACCTTCGCCACGGGCTTGAGCCTGGGCATGAGCTTCGATAATCCGCTTAGCCGAAGCCACATCCTCAACGGTGGGAGAAAACGTTTTGTTCGCCACCTCAATCGTTTTCGGGTGAATTAGTGTTTTGCCGTCAAAACCAAGCTCTAAGCCTTGCTGACAGGAATAAGCCAAACCTTCGTCATCATTCAAGTTGAGATGCACACCGTCAATAATGGCTACATCAGCTGCTCGCGCGGCCAGCAGGCACAAGCCAAGGCTGGTCATAAACGGCAGTCGTTCTTTAGTGTGGGCTGCGCCCAAATCCTTCGCCAAATCCGATGTACCAATAACAATGGCGCGAATACGTGGACTGGCACAGGCGATTTCCTGCGCATTTAACATACCTCGAGGCGTTTCCATCATGCACCAGATCTCCAGATCATCCGGAGCGCCGGCTTCTCTCAGAACGGCTTCCGCCTGACGTACGGTATCGCCACCTTCAACCTTCGGTAGCAATACCGCCGTGGTACCACTGGTTGCAGCGGCAATCAAATCATCGTATCCCCAGGTTGATCCAAGAGGATTAACACGAATGGCCAATTGGCGATTCCCAAAGCCACCTTTCTTGAGCGTCCTGATAATATTCTCGCGCGCCTGCACCTTCGCTGATGGTGCCACCGCATCCTCAAGATCAAAGATCACCCCATCAGTTGGCAAACTACGACTCTTTTCCAAAGCTCGTTCATTTGAACCGGGTACGTATAAGACGCTTCGTAACGCGATAAAGGTTCTTGGCATAACAGTCACCTGGGATAATATTCTGGTTCCAATCCATCAAAGAGCAAACAACAGTTCTCCTCTTTGCACGTTCTATTAGATTAATCTCCCGCCCACCAATCACAATGCGGCTTTGGTCTAAGACGGCTGCATCAATATGATCATCCAAATTGTGGTGGTTACAGGCAGAAAAGCACTGTTATGGACCCGACCTTCGACAAAGGTCTACTACAAAACTACTGCTAATAAAGGATAAATACTGTTCCCTAGCCTAATTGTTGCTGATCGGTATGCGCCAGCTACTCGATCACCAAAAAAAGCAGCAATTTCGAACGTTCAATTTAGTATCACGAGGAAACCATGGCAGAAGACTTCAAAGCGGACGCACTGCACTATCATCGCCAGCCAGTACCAGGAAAACTAGCGATCACTCCTACCAAGCCGATGGCCAACAAACGCGATCTGGCGCTGGCCTACTCGCCGGGCGTCGCTTATCCCTGTGAAGCCATTGCAGAAAACCCCAATGAAGCAGCCAATTTCACAGCCCGCGGCAATTTGGTCGGCGTCGTCACCAATGGTACTGCCGTGTTGGGGCTAGGCGCCATTGGCCCATTAGCGTCCAAGCCAGTGATGGAAGGCAAGGCCGTACTGTTTAAAAAATTTGCCAACATTGATGTTTTTGATATCGAAATTGACGAAACCGACCAAGAAAAACTGGTCGATATTATTGCCTCGTTAGAGCCTACCTTTGGTGGCATCAACCTTGAAGACATCAAATCGCCCGAATGCTTCTATGTTGAAAAGAAGCTGCGCGAGCGCATGAACATTCCCGTCTTCCATGATGACCAACACGGCACGGCTATTGTTGCCGCCGCCGCTATTTATAACGGTTTACGCTTGGTTAACAAAAAAATCGAAGACGTGAAATTAGTCACTGCGGGCGGTGGTGCAGCCAGTATTGCCTGTATTGACCTGTTGGTCAGCATGGGATTACCCAGAGCTAACATCACCATCTTCGATCTTGATGGTGTGGTCTATTGTGGTCGAAAAGAAGGCATGAACGAATTTAAAGAAAAATATGCTCAAAAAACCGAGCACCGCACCTTGGATGATGTGATTGAGTACGCCGACATTTTTCTGGGTCTGTCAGCGGGCGGTATATTGAAACCCGAGATGGTGGCAAAAATGCCGCCCAACCCATTAATTTTGGCGATGGCTAATCCGACCCCGGAAATTCTACCTGAAGTCGCCAAGGCAGTGCGTCCTGACGCCATCCTCGCCACCGGCCGTTCAGATTATCCGAACCAGGTGAATAACGTTTTATGCTTTCCTTTCATTTTCCGTGGCGCGCTGGATTGCGGCGCAACCGCCATTAATGAAGAAATGAAAATGGCCTGCGTAAAAGCCATTGCCGACATGGCCCTCAAAGAATCACACGGCGACGTGGCAGAAGCCTATGTTGGCGAAGAACTGAAATTTGGCCCTGAATATCTGATCCCCAAGCCCTTCGACCCACGTTTGATTGAAGAACTGCCCGTAGCCGTTGTGAAAGCAGCCATGGAAAGTGGCGTGGCATCGCGACCCATTGAGGACTTAGACGCTTATCGCGCAAAACTGCATAGCTCGGTGTGTCGCAGTGGTTTGTTTATGCAACCCATGATCGAAGCGGCCAAAAGAGCGGAGCTGGAACGTCTGGTCTATGCCGAAGGCGAAAACGATGATGTACTGCGCGCCGTACAGGGTGTGGTGGATGAAAACATTGCCTTCCCTATTTTGATTGGTCGGCCGCAGGTCATCCAGGCGCAAATCGACAAGCTGGGCCTGCGCCTTCAGCCCGGCAAGGATTTTGAGTTATTCAACCCACAGGATGGCGATCATCACGAAGAATACTGGCAGTTTTATCACGCGGCCGTGGGTCGCAGCGGTATGTCGACGGAAGCGGCCAAAAAAGCCATCCGCAGTAACCCCACCGTACTGGGTGCCGTGATGGTGGCACGCGGTGAAGCCGATGGTTTAATCTGCGGCAAGGTCGGTCGTTTTGATTATCACCTGCGAGACATCCGTGATGTCATTGGCCCATGCGTACCCGGCCAATACATTACATCGGTGGGCGTATTGCTGCTCGACAGTGGCCCGCTGTTCATTGCTGACCCTTTCATTTGCAAAGATCCCGGGGTTGATGAAGTGGTGGAAATAACGCGCGCCAGCATCGAGCGGGTACGTCATTTTGGTGTAGAACCGCGAGTTGCACTGTTATCACACTCCAACTTTGGCACCTCGAATTTACCCTCCGCAGTAAAAATGCGCAAAGCCGCTGAAATACTGCGTGCCAGCATGCCAGATGTCGAACTGGATGGAGAGATGCATGCCATGTCAGCGATGAATTTAGCGCTACGCAACAAAGCATTTCAGGGCAGCACCTTAAAAGGTCAAGCTAACCTTCTAGTGATGCCAAACCTGGATGCTGCCAATATCACCATGGGCATGATTCGATCAGTGACCGATGCCATGTTGGTGGGGCCCTTTATTTCCGGTCTGGCGCAACCGGCGCACATTATGATTCCGTCCATTACCGCACGGGGTATTTTCAACCTTAGCGCTGCAACAGCGGCGGATATTCAAAAATGTAAAGCCGGTAACGCTAAGGCGGCGCTAGAGGACGTTATATAAGCCTAACGCCATCAAATATCTTTCCACACGTGGAGAAAAATAACGGCCGCTCCATTTGGCTACGAGTTCGGACTCGGTAATAGCTCAAATGGAGTGGTTGTTTTAACGCGTTCTGCTTTTTCAACTTAGGCCCTACATCACAATAAAATTATTTTCTCAACAACGGTTTGCCTGCGCTGCTGCATTGGCTACGCTGCAAGATAAAGAAACTAACGCGAGAAATAAGCAGGTCTGCACTATTCTAAAGACACCGTTAAAGCGCTTTCAATGCGATCGTAACCTCTTCCAGAATAGCAGGATCATCGATAGTTGCCGGCGCTTTATAACTTTCACCATCGGCAATTTTTTTCATGGTACCGCGCAGTATTTTCCCTGAACGCGTTTTGGGCAGACGATTAACAATCAACGCTTTTTTGAAAGAGGCTACTGGTCCGATGTCTCTACGAACCCGGTCAATCAGCTCCTTAATAATGGTGGCATGGCTGGTTTCAACACCACTTTTCAACACCACAACCCCCAATGGCAACTGTCCTTTCAAGTCATCCGCGATGCCTATCACGGCACATTCTGCAACGTCAGGATGAGCCGCGAGAACCTCTTCGATGCCCCCAGAGGATAAACGATGGCCTGCCACGTTGATCACATCACCCTGCCGGCTCATGACCCAGACATCACCATCTTCATCAATATAGCCTGCATCCCAGCTGATGTAATAACCCTCATGAACCGATAAATAGGCGTCAATATATTCCTGATCGCAACCCCAGAGTGTCGTCAAACAGCCGGGAGGTAAAGGCAGCTTCAGCGCCAGCTTGCCCATTTCACCAGCGGGCATCGATTCACCGTCCTCATCAAGCACTTGTAGATTAAAGCCCGGCACTGCTTTAGAAGTAGAACCGTGCTTCACTGGAAACTGTTCCAAGCCCATACAATTTGCCGTAATCGCCCAGCCAGTTTCCGTCTGCCACCAGTGATCAATCACCGGAATATTCAGAGCTTCCTCAGCCCAATCAAGGGTAGCTGGATCACTGCGTTCTCCCGCCAGGAAAAGCGTTCTCAACGTAGATAAGTCATAGGCTTTTATTAATTCACCCTGCGGGTCGTCACGCTTGATAGCCCGAAATGCGGTGGGCGCTGTAAACAAGACGTTCACCTTGTGCGCCTCAATAACCCGCCAGAAAGCACCTGCATCCGGTGTGCCAACTGGTTTGCCTTCATACAGTATTGAAGTACAGCCCTGCAGCAGAGGGGCATAAACAATATAAGAATGTCCCACCACCCAACCCACATCCGAGGCTGCCCAAAATACTTCGCCGGGCTGTACGTTGTAGATATTTGCCATCGACCACTTCAAGGCAACAGCATGCCCTCCGTTATCACGTACCACACCTTTGGGTTTACCGGTGGTGCCGGAGGTATAAAGGATATAAAGCGGATCCGTTGCTGCAACGGGAACACAGGGCACGGCAGTTGCCTTAGCACAGCTTTCTTGCCAATCCAGATCACGTCCTCCAACGAGACTTGCCTCGCACTGCGGACGTTGCAAAATAATACAGCTTTGCGGTTTATGCTTTGCGATGTCTATTGCGCCATCAAGCAAAGGTTTGTATTCAATAATACGCTCACACTCAATGCCACAGGAGGCAGAGACAATCAGCTTGGGTTGCGCATCATCGATACGCGTAGCCAACTCATTGGCAGCAAAGCCACCAAATACCACAGAATGAATAGCCCCAATACGGGCGCAGGCAAGCATGGCAATTACCGCCTCCGGAACCATCGGCATATAGATCACTACGCGGTCGCCCTTACTTACCCCCTGCTGAGCTAACACCCCTGCAAAGTTGGCAGTGAGGTCTCGTAATTCTCGATAGCTGAAATGCTTGATAGTGCCGGTAACTGGACTGTCATAGATCAGTGCATTTTGATCGCCTCGCCCTGCCTCAACATGTCGATCAAGGGCGTTAAAACAGGTGTTCAATTCACCATCAGCAAACCAACGATAAAAGGGCTTATGCTCGGCATCAAGCACCTTTGTGAAAGGTTTGTGCCAATCTATATCCGAGGCCACCTCAGTCCAAAAATCTTCCGGATTATCCAGTGAGCGTTGATACGTTTCCTGATAAGTTGCCATGATACACCCTGTCTTCTTTACTTGATGTTGAGGTTCTATGAACAGCTAACGTCATATTGATATCTATTGACGTTTCGCAACCATCTCCATATGTGTCGACAATAAATGCTATATGGAGACAATACGCCGCTACAAACCCATAATAAATACGACTTTTGTCTACAATGGCTACAAGCAAAAACTGAGATGGAGGAACGCCAGTTAGACCGGCGTTTTATCCGGCCAATAACGATGACGTAACATAAAAAAAAGCCCGTTCACAAATAATCATGACCGGGCTTTCAGAGGAAACAGCTACTTTTAAACCATTTTCTATTTATTCATTAAGAAGCGATCAATTTCCCGAGCGGCACCACGGCCTTCATTAATACCCCACACCACCAGTGACTGACCACGACGGCAGTCACCTGCCGCAAACAGACCAGACACGTTGGTGACAAATTTATCGTATTCCGCCTTATAGTTACTGCGTTGATCCAGGGCAACGTCAGCACCTGACAACACGTAATCCTCCGGACCTAAAAAGCCCATCGATAGCATCACTAAGTCCGCTTCCCAGACCCTTTCAGAGTCTGCAATTTCTTCAAAACTCATTTTACCGTTCTGTTTTGTCCACTGAATATTGACGGTACGAATGCCGGTCACGTTGTCTTGCTCGTCGCCAATAAATTCCTTGGTCAGGATGTCATAGCTGCGCGGGTCTTCACCGAACTTAGCTTTGGCTTCCTCATGTCCATAATCGACACGCATAATACGCGGCCATTGCGGCCAGGGGTTATCATCGGCGCGTTCAGCGGGTGCTGGCGACATCAATTCAAAGTTCACAATGGAACTACAACCGTGGCGCAATGAAGTACCGATACAATCGGTGCCAGTATCGCCACCGCCAATCACGATGACCTTTTTATCCTTGGCAGAAATGTAGTTGCCGTCCTGCAGATTAGAATCCAGTAGGCTTTTGGTATGCGCAGCTAAAAACTCCATCGCCAAATGCACGCCCTTCAGCTCTCGGCCAGGCACCGGCAAGTCGCGAGCTTTGGTTGCACCGGTTGCCAACAATACCGCGTCGTTTTTATCGCGCAATGCGGCCAGACTGATCGCGTCTTTACCCTGTCCGCCAATATCGGCTTTGGTGACAAAGGCGACACCCTCTTCACGTAAAATCTGCACGCGACGTTCAACCACATCCTTACCCAGTTTCATATTGGGAATGCCGTACATCAGCAAGCCGCCGATACGATCAGCACGCTCATAAACGGTCACCTGATGGCCTGCTTGATTAAGTTGCGACGCAGCCGCTAAACCTGCCGGACCGGAGCCGACAATGGCAACGCGCTTACCTGTGCGTACCTGTGGCGGCTTAGCCGTGACCCAGCCCTCATCAAAGGCACGATCAATAATGGCGTTTTCAATATTCTTGATGGTCACCGCTGGTTCGTTGATACCCAGCACGCAAGCACCTTCGCAGGGCGCAGGACACACACGGCCGGTAAATTCCGGAAAGTTATTGGTTTTGTGCAGGCGATGAATGGCATCCTGCCAGCGGCCCTTGTAAACAAGGTCATTCCATTCCGGAATCAGGTTATCCACCGGACAGCCGCTATCGGACTGACAAAAGGGCACGCCACAATCCATGCAGCGTGAGCCCTGAGATTTTAAATGTGTTTCATTGTGCTCACTGTAAAGTTCGTCGTAATCCACCAGTCGTAACATCGGATCACGATAAGGTTCTGCTTTACGAGCAATTTCTTTAAAGCCAGTAATTTTTCCCATGTCGTCCTCCTTATGCTGATTGCTTGAGTGTAGATTTCACACTGTCCTGATCACCACTCAGGACGCCCGTTTTGAGCTTCTTTTGTTCTAGCAGCACTCGCTTGTAATCAACCGGCATAACCTTCACAAACAGACTCAGACTATGATCCCAGTTACCCAACAGTCGCTCAGCAACTGCGGAACCGGTGTACTTCAGGTGGTTTTCCAGTAACTGATGCAGCTCAGCCACATCGTAGGCCTCATCAACTGCTTCCAGATTAACCGTGCCCATGTTGCAGTTAGCCGCCAGATTTTTGTGCTCATCCAGCACGTAGGCAACGCCACCGCTCATACCGGCAGCAAAGTTACGCCCCGTTTCACCCAGCACCACCACGCGACCACCTGTCATGTATTCACAACCGTGATCGCCAACGCCCTCAATGACTGCCGTCGCGCCACTGTTACGCACACAGAAGCGCTCGGCGGCAATGCCACGGAAATAGCCTTCACCACTGATAGCGCCATACAACACCACATTACCGATAAGAATGTTATCTTCAGCCACAAAGCTGCTGTTTTTCGGCGGATAGATAACCAAACGACCACCACTCAAGCCTTTTCCGACGTAGTCGTTGGCGTCGCCTTCCACCTCAATACTGATGCCCTTGGCCAAGAAAGCACCCAGGCTTTGTCCGGCGGAACCGTTTAACTTGATACGAATAGTGTTGTCGGGCAGCAATGCTTCGCCCCACTTTTTAACCACTTCGTGGGACAGCATCGTACCGACCACGCGGTTGATGTTGACCACTGGCAACTCAATTTCAACGACTTCTGCCCGTTGAATAGCGGGTTGCGCCAATTCGATGAGCTGATTATCCAGCGCCCGCTCCAACCCGTGATCCTGTTTGATGGTGTTGAAGATTTCCACCCTTTCATGCGGCCTGGGGGCGGGCGTCAGGATTGCTCTCAGGTCAATACCCTGTGCTTTCCAGTGACTGACGGCACCATCACTGCGTAACGCGTCAACTCGACCCACCATGTCATTAAGCGTGCGAAAACCCAATTGCGCCATGATGCCACGCAGCTCTTCGGCCACCATAAACAGGTAATTCACCACGTGCTCCGGCTTGCCCTGAAATTTAGCGCGTAACTCCGGATCCTGGGTGGCAATACCCACCGGACAGGTATTGAGGTGACATTTACGCATCATAATACAGCCCAGTGTTACCAGCGGCGCGGTGGCAAAGCCAAACTCCTCCGCGCCCAGCAATGCCGCAATCGCCACATCACGGCCGGTTTTTAATTGACCATCGGTTTGTACAACAACGCGCGAGCGCAGATCGTTCATCACCAATGTTTGATGAGTTTCCGCCAGCCCCAGCTCCCAGGGTAAGCCCGCATGTTTGATCGAGGTAATCGGTGACGCACCGGTGCCGCCATCATGACCGGCAATGACAATGTGATCAGCCTTGGCTTTCACCACTCCCGCCGCCGTGGTACCGACTCCAATTTCTGATACCAGCTTCACACTGATACGCGCACTTGAGTTGGCATTTTTCAAATCATGAATCAACTGCGCCATATCCTCGATGGAATAAATATCGTGATGCGGCGGAGGGCTAATCAAACCAACCCCCGGTGTGGAGTGACGAATACGCGCAATGGTCTCGTCCACCTTATCACCCGGCAATTCGCCACCTTCACCCGGTTTTGCGCCCTGTGACATTTTGATCTGAATTTCATCGGCATTGGTCAAATAACCAATGGTGACGCCAAAACGTCCCGAGGCCACCTGTTTGATCGCCGAACGTTTGGAATCACCGTTGTCCGAGGCAATATAACGAATCGGGTCTTCACCACCCTCGCCAGTATTGGATTTACCGCCCATACGATTCATGGCAATAGCCAGTGTTTCGTGTGCTTCCTGCGAAATGGAGCCAAAGCTCATGGCTCCAGTGGCAAACCGCTTAACGATATCCTTGGCCGATTCCACCTCGTCCAGCGGCACCGGGCCACCGTTGACGTCGTCGTTAAATGCCATCAAACCGCGCAGGGTACAGTTACGGGTGTTGTGCTCGTTAGTGTGTTGCGAAAAACGCCAGTAAGCTTCGTCACTGTTAGTGCGAGCCGCGTCCTGAATATCGGCAATCGCCTGAGGATCCCACATGTGATGGTCGCCTTTAGCGCGCCAATGAATTTCACCATTATTCGGCAGCACCGGTTGCGCACCGACATCGCGCGAGGGATAACCCAGCTCATGGCGCCGCAGGCTTTCTTCGGCCAATACAGCCAGACTGACACCGCTGATGCGGCTGGTGGTATTCGTAAAGCAGGAGTCAATAACATCATCAGCCAGGCCCACTGCCTCAAAAATCTGTGCACCCTTGTAGGAATGCAGCGTCGAGATACCCATCTTCGCCATGACTTTCAGCATGCCTTTGCCCACCGCTTTGCGGTAAGCCTCAACAATTTTGTCATCATGATCAAAACGTTCACCCGGCAGCAGACCTTCGCGTTGTGAGTGCCACAGTGATTCAAAGGCCAGATAGGGATTAATGGCATCCGCACCATAACCAATCAACAGACAATGGTGGTGTACTTCACGCGCTTCACCGGTTTCCAACACAATGCCAATTTGCGAGCGCTCGCTACGACGCACCAGGTGCTGATGAACCGAGGCCGAGGCCAGCAAGGTGCTGACTGGTACGCGCTCGGTACTGATATTACGATCCGATAAAATGATCAGACTATCATCATCGGCAATCGCCTGTGACGCTTCGCGGCAAATACGCTCCAGCGCGCCTTTCAGGCCCGCCGCGCCCTCTGTTTTTGGGTAAGTCAAGTCAATGGTCCGCGCACGCCAATGGCGACACTCAAGGTGCTTATGATCAATATGTTTAAGCGCTGCCAACTCTTCGTTGGAGATGATCGGGTGAGGAATATGCAGGCGGTGAGCATTCTCTGGCACGGTGCTCAGCAGGTTACCCTCGGGGCCGATATAGCACTCCAGACTCATCACCACTTCTTCACGAATCGAATCGATAGGCGGATTGGTCACCTGCGCAAACAACTGTTTGAAATAGTCGTAAAGCATGCGAGGCTTGTCAGACAAACAGGCCAGCGCCGAGTCGTTACCCATTGATCCAACCGGATCACGCATTTCTTCGACCAACGGCAACAACATAAACTGCATGGTTTCCACGCTGTAGCCAAAGGCCTGCATGCGAGCCAGCAACGTGGGCTCATCAAAGCCATGCGCTTCTTCTTCAGTGTGCAGTTTAGCCAGCTCGATGCGCTGGGATTGTAGCCACTCACCGTAGGGATGATGGCTGGCAAAGCTGTTTTTTAGCTCTTCATCGTCGATCAGTTTACCGCGCTCAAAATCGAGCAGAAACATTTTGCCGGGTTGCAGGCGGCCCTTGTATTTCACATTAGCAGGATCAATACTCACCACCCCCACTTCCGAGGCCATAATCACATGGTCATCATGGGTCAGGTAATACCGGCTGGGGCGTAAACCGTTACGATCAAGAATCGCGCCAATATAGTGGCCGTCGGTGAACGCAATGGTTGCCGGGCCATCCCAAGGCTCCATAATCATGGAGTTATATTCGTAGAAGTCTCGTTTCGACTGCGACATCTGGCCATCGTTCTGCCACGCTTCGGGCACCATCAAAGACACCGCTTGCTGCAGGCTGCGGCCATTCAACATCAAAAACTCCAGCACATTATCAAAGGCACCAGAATCCGACATATCGGGCTCAATCACAGGAAACAGTTCGCTCAGCTGCTCGCCATATTGGGCGCTTTTTACCACACCCTGACGGGCACGCATCCAGTTAATATTGCCCTGACGGGTATTGATCTCCCCGTTATGGCTCATAAGGCGCAATGGTTGGGCACGATCCCATGACGGGAAAGTGTTGGTACTGAAACGCGAGTGCACCATCGCCAGATGTGATTTGTAATCCTCATCACGCAGATCTTGATAGAACAGAAACAGCTGTTCTTCGTTAAGCATACCTTTGTAAACAATAACCTTGCTGGACAGGCTGCAATAATAAAACGCCTGCGCCTGCTCAAGCGCTTCATTGGTGCGCAACATCCCTGTAGATTTCTTACGAACCAGGCACAGTCTGCGCTCAAGCTCGTCCTGGTTAACGTTTTCACCTGCGCCAACAAACAATTGCTCAATGTGCGGGCGAGCCGACATGGCAACTGCGCCAACATCGGCACCCACAGGATCCACCGGTACTTCACGCCACGCCAGTAAATCCAGACTTTGTTCGGCAATCAGCTGACTAATTAGTGTTTTACACACCTCTCGCTCTGCTCTATCCGTGGGTAAAAAGATATTACCCGCGGCATAATGTCCGGCTTCTGGCAGCTCAACACCAAAGTCACGGGCTATCACTTTTACGAAAAAGTCATGCGGCAAGGCAGTCAGAATACCGGCACCATCACCTGTATTGGTTTCACTACCACAACCACCACGGTGTTCCATGCGGCACAGCGCATGCTCGGCATCAACAATTATCTGGTGACTGGCTTGGCCATGCATGTGGGCAACAAATCCCACACCACAGTTGTCCTTTTCGAATTTAGGGTCGTATAAACCCTGTTTCTGAGGCAGACCAAATGCTTTTTTGGGGGGGATAGTATTAGTCATACTAAATCTCCTTAAAAATAAAATTAGTACCGGACTACTATCGCGGTATAAAACGAAAAACTATCAAGTGAAGTTCCATATAATTAGTCGCACCAAATTGTTAACATGTTAAGTTATACGGTAATCCAACAAGTCCCACAGCATCTTTGATGCAACAACCCCGGTGTTCTACCTATGCGTAAATTTGAAGACGCCTTGCCTTTACAATTACTTAGAGCGCGCGAAGTAATGATGCCGTTCTTCCGCCCTTTGCTACACGACAACTCATTAACAGAGCAACAATGGCGAATATTGCGCGCCTTATATTCTTTCACAGAGCTAGAGTCTAAGGAGCTTGCCGATCATTGCTGCATCCTAAGTCCCAGCCTTACAGGCATCCTTAAACGCCTGGAACAACGCGGCTACATCAAACGACGCAAATCAGAAGAAGACCAACGTCGAACTATTATCAGTCTATCTGACAGCGCCTATGACCTTCTTAATCGCCTTAGCCCGGAGGTAGAATCTCAATACAAGGCCTTCAATCAACTCTACGGAGAAGAGAACACAGAGGAATTAATCGCAGCTCTCAAAAAACTAATCCAACTAAAAAAGCCTGAATAATAGTTAACATATTAAGCAATACACCTTAACACAATTACTTAATATGTTAAGTTATTTTCAACCTCACACCGCTCCTACCTCTCCTAATCCCTGTAAAACTGGCGAATTTACGCCAGAATAAAATACAAAAATGTGGCAAAACATTATTAACAAAAGCCTTGCTGCCCAGTTAACGTGCCGAACTCAACACTTAACAAACACTATACGAAACCCTGCACGAAACTGCATTTAGACCTTTGTAGCGTTATTAACGATATTTTGGCTAACGACTGTTAACCTAGGCAAACAGATAGTTAACCAGATTATTTGTCTCAGTGATTACTAAGACATCAACTTCGTAGAAATATCCTTTTATCTCACACACCGTATAAACGATGTAACAGGGCCTTTATCTCACGGCACATGCGAAAACCGCCCGGTTATTTATTCGTGAACTCGGGATAGGCTTCCATACCACATTCGGATAAATCAACGCCGTCGTACTCTTCTTGTTCACTCACGCGAATCCCCATAGCCCACTTAATCATCAACCAGGTAATTAAGCTGGCACTGAAGACCCAGATAAAAATTGTCGCTATGCCAATTAGCTGCCCAGCAAAGCTGGCTTCGCTATTGGTAACCGGTACAAGTAATAAGCCCAATACGCCAGCAATGCCATGTACAGAAATAGCACCCACCGGATCATCGACCTTCAATTTATCCAGCGAAATAATTGCGAATACCACCAACACGCCACCCAGCCCACCAAACAACGTGGCCTGCAGCGCCGAGGGAGTAGAAGGCTCTGCAGTAATGGCAACCAGGCCAGCCAGCACACCATTAAGCGCCATGGTTAAATCCGCTTTACCAAACAGGATGCGCGCCACGATCAACGCTGCGATCATGCCACCAGCCGCAGCGGCGTTTGTGTTCATAAACACCACGGCAACTGCGTTAGCACTTTGCACACTGGCGGTCGCCAGTACCGAACCGCCATTAAAACCAAACCACCCCATCCACAAAATAAAGGTTCCCAACGTCGCCAACGGTAAATTAGCGCCCGGAATCGCCTTAATACCGGTACGGGTGTATTTTCCTTTACGAGGTCCAAGTAACAGCACCCCCGCCAACGCCGCCGTCGCTCCGGCCATGTGGACGATGCCAGACCCGGCAAAGTCAGAAAACCCCACATCACTCAATGTATACAGGCCAAACACCGAATTACCACCCCATGTCCAGGCACCCTCCATCGGATAAATAAAACCGGTCATCACCACCGCAAAAGCCAGAAATGACCACAGTTTCATCCGCTCAGCGACAGCACCTGATACGATCGACATTGCTGTCGCCACAAACACCACCTGGAAGAAAAAATCTGCGGAAGGGGCGTAACTGGCCCGTTCATCCGCAGCAACACCCGTGACGCCATCTGCGGTAACCCCGGTCAACAGCACATCACCCCCATACATAATGGCGTAACCACACAGCAGGTACATGGTGCAGGAAACAGCAAACAGCGCGACGTTTTTCGTTAAGATTTCCGTGGTGTTTTTGGACCGGACCAGGCCAGCTTCCAACATGGCAAAACCAGCCGCCATCCACATAACCAGTGCACCACACACCAGAAAATAAAAAGTATCCAACGCATACTGCAACTCAAAAATTTGGCTTTCCATCACAAACCCCAATCATTAACTTTCGATTACCGGTAAAGCTTTTTCAACATTCGATGTAAATTGCCTACCGATTAAACGGCTTCGTCACCAACCTCTCCGGTGCGGATACGAATCACCTGACTCAACTCCGAAATAAATATTTTCCCGTCACCAATCTTGTCTGTTTTCGCCGCGTCAAGAATAACCTCGACAACACTGTCAACAGCGTCGGCTGGCAACGCCACTTCGATCTTGATCTTGGGCAGAAAATCGATCACATATTCCGCGCCACGATACAATTCTGTATGTCCCTTTTGACGCCCAAAACCCTTAACTTCCGTAACCGTTACACCATGCACGCCGACCAACGCCAGCGCTTCACGCACATCATCAAGCCGGGATGGCCTGATAACCGCTGTTATTAATTTCATAACGATTCTCCCAATTGGCTTGCACCGAAAAGCTTCAGACTAAAGACCCTTAGCAAATGACGGCCCCCAAAAGACTTAGCCGCAATGCAAGCAAAGCAATTTGCATTCCAATCGTCCAAAAGCCCTTCCTATCAAGCTTTTAAGAGAAAATCATTCACCTCAATCGCTTTCTGTTGCACCAAAATGGACAACAAGTCACGCCCCCAAAAATAGTTTTGCCACTTTTTGAATCACTGACCGAGAAGGACCAGCCTCTGTGAATAGAGGTGGAATATTGACTTGTTCATAGGATCTTTCAGGCCAGCGTACAGGCGACTTAATCAGCCTAAGACTCAAGACCTAACAGGAAGAAAACAGATCTCTGCGGCCTATAGGAAGCAGGCCTCGAACTTTTGCGGAGGAATTTCCGCGTCTACTAGGAAGAGGAAAACAATGAAGAGGCAACCTCAAATTTATGACAAAATAAGCGTTTAGTTCAAACTCTTAACTCATTGAGAGCCTTTATTAATCAACAGATCAAATCGGCCTATCCAAGAATCGCTTACGTTAAGGCATCCTGATTCCATTAACGTCTATTTGGCTGTGTAATTATCAAGAATACTCGCCAATGGCACCGGCATACCCACGCCGTAGCCCTGTACAAAATCGACGCCAATCTCCTTTAATCGCTCACGAATAGCGTCATTTTCAACAAATTCTGCAACCGTCGCCATTTTCATGACCTGACCAATATCGTTAATGGATTTCACCATGGCCTGATCAATCGGGTCATCAAGAATATCCTTCACAAACATGCCATCGATTTTCAGATAGTCCACTGGCAAATTCTTAAGATACGCAAATGAAGACAGGCCACTACCAAAGTCGTCAAGCGAGAAACGACAACCATAGGCACGTAACGTTTTGATGAATTTATTTGCCTTAGATAAATTAGCAATCGCTGCAGTCTCGGTAATTTCAAAACAAAGAATTCCTGCCGGGATACTGGTTTCACGCAAACGATTCAACAGGTAGTTCAGAAACAGTTCATCGCCCAGCGACTGTCCGGACAGATTGATAGCAAAATGGTGCACATGCCTCAGGCTTGCTAGGTTAGCCTCCAGCCATTCAAGAGTATGCTCAATCACCCAGCGATCCAATGCTGCACTCAGGTCATAGCGCTCAGCTGCCGGCAGAAAACTACCCGGCGGGACCAGACTGCCATCCTCTGCGGCCAATCGTACCAGGACTTCATAACTGGTTTCTCTGTCGCTCGCCTCCGTCGCCTCTATTATCTGCGCATACAAGACAAAATTGTTTTTTTCCAACGCCCGTTTAAGCACATTGACCCACTGCATTTCGCCTTCTCGGTGAGCCAGGTTTTCATCATCTTCACGATAAACATGAATTCGATTTCTGCCTTGCTCCTTGGCCATGTAACAGGCTGCATCGGCATGCTTTAACACCTCAACTGCATCTACCGTGTGTTGATCGATACGCGTTAAACCAATACTGCTGCCAATGGTGAAATTGTGCCCTTCCCAGCTAAAAACAAACTGTTCAATAATTTGATGCACACTTTGCGCAGCTCTGAGCGCCTGCTCAGAATCACAGTGTTCAAGCAACAAAGCAAACTCATCCCCACCAATGCGAGCCAGTGTGTCACGTACACGTAGCTTTTCCCGAAGTACAGCCGCCAGATGCCTCAACAGAGCATCCCCGGCAACATGGCCACAGGTATCATTGATAATTTTAAACTGGTCCAGATCAACGAAACACATAGCATGCGTGCTGTCGCCCTGTTTTGCTGTATCAATTACGCGATCCAGACGACGCTCAAATTCATACCGATTGACCAGTCCGGTAAGCATATCGTGTGTTGCATGGTAGGCATTTTGCTCATTAATTCGCCGCGCCTCTGTAATATCCTCCTGGATCGCCACAAAATGTGTAATGCCACTAGATTTATCAAAAATCGGCGCAATATTCTGACGAGCCCAATACAACTCACCATTTTTCTTACGGTTCTGAAACTCGCCACTCCAGTGCCGGCCCTCTAGTAACTCCGACCAAAGGTTTTGATATAGCTCAACGTCATTCGTACCCGAGTTAAGAATACGTGGATTTTTACCAATAACTTCCTGAGCGGTATAACCAGTCACCTCGACAAATTGAGGGTTAACGTATTCAATCTCGCCGTCTACATCTGTCACAATAACCACATTAGGGCTATTTTCAACGGCCATGGAAAGCTTCTGTAGACTCAATAGCGTTTCATTCTGCACCGTACAATCATCAATTACCGCAACGCCACCCATTACCGCGCCTGTCTCGCTTACCATAGGTACAAACTGAGCATGCAAGGTTACTTGCTTACCTTCACGATCAACATTACCTTCGAACAATCCTCTCCGCCCAGCCAATGACTCATCAATAGCCTTTATAATGCCCTCGTTTTCCTGGCATTCTTTTAACCTCAAACCAAGCAACTGCTCTCTTCTGAAGCCCACAATAGCCTCAAACTCCCTGTTTACTTTTACCAGCCTGCCAGAGACGTCGTAATAAACGATACCAACTGGCGAGAGCTCAAGAATCGAGTTCAGAGTGGCTTCACTGTTAACTAACTCTTCGGTACGTTCTTGTATACGCTGCTCTAATTTCTTCGCCAATCTCCGAGAGGCAATGCTAAATGCCAACATTAATGGAACGGCAAACAATAAAAATAACGTTGCCACACCCAACGTATTCAACAGGCTTTGCCTTAATAAACCTTCGATATGACTTATCTCAATATCGGCAGCAGCCACATACAAAGTCCCATCGGGTGAACGCAAAGGGATAAAAACACTTCGAAAGGTGCCCCACTGATCGGTGTATTCAAGATAGGCTTTTTGTTTCGAACGGAAAACCTCAAAGACACCGGGATCAACATCATAATAATGATCAAAATAATTCGTGATACCGTCTCCTGTTTCAATTTCTTCGTCAGAAGCGCTGGAGGCGGTGAAGTAAACTTTGTCATTCCGCAGAATCAGTGAGTAGATATAAATAACGTCACGAAGACGGCTAAAATCCGACAGCTTCAGCGCATATTCCAGGCTTTGCTCGCTAGTCAGATCTCCTAGCTGCATCGCCTGATGATGAAAACTCTCAGGTAAAAGTAGCGGCAGGCTGGCGGCAGCCGTATCCAATTGAGTATCCAGGCTACGATAAAGGCGATCCTTTTCGTTGAGATAACTGGCACCAACAAATACGGCCACCCAAACCAGGTAAACGATGACAGCAATATAAATCGGCTGCTTCTCTTTAAAATTTGCTGTCATATCATGTCTATAAGTGAACGGAAAGTGGATTACCCAGAGGTAAGAGCACAATTAATCAAAGAAGAATAGACACGGTTTTCAATCTTGGCAATTGAAGAACAGTAAACTTAATTGAGCCTATTGCCACATAGTACTGCACTAGCATGACAAAGAGGGTTAAAACACTCGACCTTAACCGCAGGACTTACAATGCGCTCATTGACGAATAGAAGTAAGCAGTCAAGTATCTAACAGGGCACCCTCACTAACGCCCGAGACAACAACACAAATAAATAGACACATCTAAAAACTTCGCCATATTCCTGTCAGCGGGATGTATCAACGCCTGCAATAAATTTACCGTCAAACAAGTTAAAACTACCCTTAAATAGGTACAGCCATTGGAACAATTCCAACCCGCCGTCAACTGGTTTAGAATGTTCGACCGACCTTTTTCAAAAAAAGGTCCAGTGAGAGCCACAAAAGGTTGAAATAGCTCAAATCAACCCAAAAAATGGCTCTAGATCGCAAACTGGAAAATCAGTTGCCAGGCACCGCCCTGAGACGCGACAGGAAGAGTGCAGAAAGCATCTTCACGAAACAGTATTCAGATTCTTATATCTGTTGAATATCGACAGATAAAATTTTGATACATCTAAAAGAGTAATTGGAGAAAATTATGACTCAATTTAAACGTCCTGAATCACCGCTGGCTTCACGCCACCGCGAACTGGGTTCTAACCTGGAAGACTGGAACGGCGTAGGCACTGCCTGGTCTTACAACTCAAACCCTAACGACGAGCACGACGCTTACCGTGAGCGCGCTACTCTGACTGACGTATCTGGCCTGAAAAAAGTATGGGTTCGTGGTCCTGACGCATTTGCTGTTGTTGATCACACTTGTAGCCGTACGCTGACCAACGTTGGCACCGACAAATGTGCTTACACATTGATCCTGACTGACGAAGGCACCGTGACTGACGATGCGATCGTTTACAACATGGGCGACAAAGGCTGGTTGGTTGTTCACGGCGGCGGTTACGCAATGGAAATGCTGAAAGCATCTGCTGAAGGCAAAGACGCAACGGTTGAGCTGGACGATAGCTTCAACTCTATCTCTCTGCAGGGCCCTGCTGCACTGGGCGTTTTGAACCCAATGCTGGAAGCTGACATCGAGCCAATGGGCGTATTCGGTCAAACGACTACCACTATGTTGGGCCACGAAGTCATCATTTCTCGCACAGGTTTCTCTGGCGAGCGTGGCTACGAAGTTTACGCTGCTGGCGAAAACATCGGCCAAATCTGGGATGCTATCCTGGAAGCTGGCAAAGACGCTGGTGTAATGCCTGCTTCTTTCGCGTCTCTGGACAAAGTACGTCTTGAGTTCGGTCTGCTGTTCTACCCATACGACATGAACGAAAACACTACGCCATGGGAAATCAACCTGCCTTGGTGTGTTGGTAAAGATAAAGACTTCCGCGGCAAAGACGCCTGCATGGCAGCTAAAGGCCAAGAAAACATCAAGCTGGTTGGCCTGATCTGTGGTCTAGACGATGCAGCTCCTGAAGCGTCTAAACTGTTCGCTAACGGCGAAGAAGTTGGCGTTATCAACTGCCCTGGTTACTCACACCGTATGGGTGCTTCTATCGCTCTGGGTCACGTTAAACCAGGCAATGATGCACCAGGCACAGTACTGGAAGCTAAAGCAGAAGACGGCACGACTTTCACAGCGACTGTGACTGCAATGCCTATGTACGATCCACAGAAAACAAACATGCGTGACTAGTATTTAGTCGCTATTGATTGATTCTGTACCAACTGGCCTGGGTTTATCCCGGGCCAGTTTTGTTTTAGGGATTAATAAAGTTACTCACGAAAAGACGGCCCTCTGAGCCTCTTCTGCGTGCGATAACAAGCGAGGCAACGCCTTCAAATTAAAATTCATCACCTGATTTGTCATTCCGAACGCATTCTCCAGGACACCCGCTCTTGTGACCACGCCACAATTCACCTCGCGCCAGAAATCATTACCCATCCGAAATTAGTCGGCCTCTTTAAGCCCGCTTTCAATTTCTGTTTCAGGCTTTTCTTCAAGGTCTACCCGATGCCCAATCGCCGCGTCTTTTTCCACAACAGGCTCAGCAATTAATGACAGTCGATCACTTTCAAAATCGACATGCCTGGCTTCCAACTCAGGCATGGTTTTACTCACTTTGCTGGATAAAGTGCTAAAACGCTCCACCTTGCCGTGCAGCCCACGCTGCCCTACCAGTGCATTAACCGTTCTATTGTAGTGATTACTGGCCGAGCCAAGCGTTACACCGAGCTTTTGCAGGTTTTCGGCCACCAAACACACCTGATTATAAATATCACCCGCCTTATCACTGATTTCACGCGCTTCAACGTTGCTACGCTCCATCATCCACAGGTTGGCTACGGTACGTAAAATCGGAATCAACGTGGTATGCGACACCAGCACAATGCCTTTGTCGTAACCATAGCCGAACAGGTCTTTATTGTGCTTCAGGGCATCAATGTAGGCTGGCTCGACCGGGATAAACATCAGCACAAAGCTGGGACTGCGTATACCAATCAGGTTGGTGTAATCCTTACTGGCCAAGTCATCGATCTTTGCCTTTACCGACTTGGCATGCTCATCCAACGCCAACCGTTCTTGTTCGGGATTCTCTGCTGAAATCGCCTTATCGTAGGCCACCAACGACACTTTACTATCAATGATGATGTGCTTGTTATCGGGCAGCTTGATTATGTAATCGGTGTATTTCTGCTTGCCATCCTCACCTTTGAAAGAAGACTGCTTCTCATAGTGTGCTTTTTCAACCAGCCCGCTCATTTCCAGGGTTCGCTCCAGCTGAGCCTCACCCCAGGCGCCACGCTGTTGAGAATCGCCCTTCAAGGCCGAGGTTAAATTACTGGCCTCTTCACTCATCTTCAGACCAGTATCCAATAGTTTTTTAATTTCTGAATCCAGTCGAGCATTGCCTTCGATCGACGCCTCATGCACCTGATTGACGCGCTGTTGAAAGCCTGCAATTTGCTCACGAAAAGGTTGGAGCAACTGCCCTAGCGTATCCTGACTGGTTTCAGAAAAGCGCTTACCCTTCTCTTCAAAAATTTTATTGGCGAGGTTTTCAAACTCTTTTGCCAACGCCTGTTTTTGCAGCTCAAACTGCTCAACCTGACGCGCATGACCTGCATCTCGCTCTGTCAATTCAGTTGCGAGTCGAGTTTGCTGCTGCTGCAACTCATTGCGCTCAGCGCGCAGTTTTTCCAGCTTGATCTCCTGCATCTCACGCTCGGCCTTTGACGCTTGTTCAGTTTTAAGGCTCTTTTCCTTTAACTGCTCCCAGAGATTATTAGCCTGCCGCTTTGCCTCTTCCAGTCGCGTATCGGACTGCAGCTTTTGTAATTCAATATCACGTAGCTGTGCGACCAGCTCATGCCGTGTCAGCTCTAACGCCTCAAACTCTTTTTTCAAAATCGCCTGTTCCGCGATCAGTTGTTCCATATTTTTACGCGCTGTACCTAACGCAAAAATCAACAAAATAACGATGAGCGCGAGCACGCCCAGGGCAACAAACATCAACTGAGGATTCATGACCATCGATTAACCCAACACAAATTAGGGGGAAAAAATAAATCTGATTATCGAGCACTAAAAAACAAGAATCCAGAAGCGACTAGGATTAAGATGCGCCAATCAGATTAAATAAAGTTGTACAAAGAGGCTTTCAGACAAAACAGCCGATGAGAAGTTCGGCTACTGAAAAAGAAGAAACGCCCGAAAAAGAGTCAGGGATTGCACCCCATGAAAATGGTTAGCCCTCGTCGTTAATGGTCAAAAACAACCACGTGATCAACTTCCATTCTAATCCCTATTGGCTCGCCCACCGGGTGATCATGATGGCTTGGTACCATACAGGTAATCAACTCACCATTTGGCAGCGCCAAGGAATACATAAAGTCCGCACCACGGAATGATTTCTTCCGTACCTCACCCTGTAGAGGGCTATCGTCATCATGGATAATGTCATCGGGACGTAGCAACACTTTCACTTTTTTACCGACGTCACAGCCAACGGAGGCAGCACAACAATTGCTTTCCTCTTGCCTAAAAACACCCAGCACCGTTTCGACAGTACCACAATCCAACAGCGTGCCTTCGATCAAACTTCCCTGCCCGACAAAACCCGCGACAAACAAGCTGTTAGGGCAGTGATAAATATCATAGGCACTGGCCCACTGCTCAATCTGCCCACCATTCATGACACCCACTTTATCGGCTATCGCAAAGGCTTCCATCTGATCGTGAGTCACCATCAGTGCAGTGGTATTGGTTTCCTTAAGGATTTCACGCACCTCCCCCCCCAGCCGTTCACGCAAGCTGACATCCAGATTTGAGAACGGCTCATCCAGCAACAGCAATACCGGCTCAGGTGCCAGCGCACGCGCCAACGCGACCCGCTGCTGCTCGCCACCCGATAACTGATGAGGCATGTGATCTTCTTTTCCCTCCAAGCCAACACGCGCAATCAGCGCCAGTGCTTTTTGCTTACTGTCAGCGCCCCCTTGCAGACCAAAGGTGACGTTATTCAGCACACTCAAGTGGGGAAAGAGCGCGTAATCCTGAAACACCATACCCACATTACGCTGCTCAGCAGGCACATATTTTCCCTGGCCGGTTAATACCTGCTGATTGATAGCAATCTGACCCGAGGTCAGTTTTTCAAAGCCCGCAATGCTACGCAGCAATGTGGTTTTACCACAACCACTGGAGCCCAAAAGACAGCCAATTTCACCCTTCTCAAGCTCAAAGGAAACACCCGATAAAACATGCGAACGGCCAAACTCAACCGTTGCATCAGTCACTTTCAGCCAGATAGGGTTAGTCATTTTTATCCGTCTTTCTAATCAAAAACATGACGGGAATTAATCCCACCAACATAATTGCCAGTGCCGGCAATGCTGCGCGTTGCCACAAGCCTTCAGAGCTGAGTTCAAAGACTCGCACCGCCAGCGTATTAAATCCGAAGGGGCGCGTCATCAGCGTGATGGGCAACTCCTTCATTACATCCACAAACACCAACACCATGGCGGTCAAAATACCGCGGCGAACAATCGGCAAATGCACCCGTCTCAACACCTGCAGGCCAGTCAAACCAAGGCTATGTGCTGCATCATCAATTGAAGGAGTAATACGCAGGTAGTTGTTTTCAATCGGCGAATAGGCCACCGCCATAAAACGCACGCCGTAGGCCATGAACATAATCAAGAAAGTTCCTTGCAACCAGCTTGCAGGCACACCGAGATCCTGTAGCCAATGATTCATCATCGAGATCGGCGCAAATAGACCAATCGCTAGCACCGTACCCGGCAACGCATAACCCAGCGTGCTAGTGCGTACCGCAAAACGAGTGGGCAATGATTGGTTAATACGCGCACCGTAGGCTAGTAATAATGCCAAAACAGCGATCAACAACGTCGCGAAAGAAGCCAGCGACAAGGTGCTCCAGATATAGCCTAAGAAATGGCCATTAAGGTCACTGGCAAGGTTCGGCATTGCCCAGCTCAGCAGCCGTAGACTCGGCATCACAAAGGCAAATAAGAAGACTAATCCACAAAATACCACCGCTGCCCAACGTCGCTTTCCGCTCAACACAAAACGTGATGATGCCAGGCTAGCATGCTGCGACTGCGAATAACGCTGGGCAGCACGACTGCGGCGCTCTATCACCATGATGACGATGACGGCCAACAGTAACACCGAAGCCACCTGCAACGCAGCAGGCAGAGAGAAAAGGCTAAACCAGGATTTGTAGATCAGCGTGGTCAGGGTGTCGTAGTTAAAGGTTGCCACGGTACCAAAGTCAGCCAGTGTTTCCATCACTACCAGCAGCACACCACCCACAATCCAGGGGCGCGCCATCGGCAACGACACTCGAAAGAAACTACGTAGCGGCGATAAGCCCAACGACTGCCCTGCTTCAATACTACGCCTTCCCTGCGTCTGGAAGGCATTACGCGCAATCAGATAAACATAGGGATACAACACCAGTGACATCACAATCGTGACACCACCAAAGGAATAAACATCAGGGAACCAGCTCGATGAGCCAAACCAATGGCGAATGGCACTTTGTACCGGCCCGGAAAACTCAAATAATCCAACAAAGGCAAAAGCCATCACATAGCCAGGAATGGCCATCGGCAATAACAGCGCCCAGGAGAAAAAGCGGCGAAACGGAAAATCACAAACAGCGGTCAACCAGGCCAGTGCCACGCCAACAACCGCGGAACAAATTGCCGTGCCAGACACCAACAACAAGGTATTACTCAACGCGGCAGGCAGCAGGTGCTCTAGCAGGTGCGAGAGCGTATCAGTATCGAGATTAAACAGCGAGGCTAATACGCTACCCAATGCCAGCAGGGTAGGCAGGCTCAGTATCAATAGAAATAACGGCCACAGCCCCTTTGATGAGAACAACTGCCGCAGAGCGCCTACGCCAGAACCCGCGCCCAGCGAACCGGAAGGAACGGCAGGCCGTCCCTCCAAAGCAGCGTTATTGGCAGGCGAGATAGTCAAATCTTACTCAATCGGTTAATTAGTGATAACCGGCACGATCCATCAGTTTCACAGCAGCGGGCTGTAATTCATAGGCACGGCTCAGCGGCAGTTCACTGGCTTTAAAGTCACCCCAGGATTTCACCTCAGGGTCTACGGCAATAGCAGGATTAATCGGGTATTCCTGATTCACGCCGCCAAAAATGGCCTGCGCGTCATCGGACGCCATCCACTCAACAAACTTCTGGGCAGCAACTGCTTGTTTGCTGTATTTCAACACGCCGGCACCGCTGATATTGACGTGTACGCCGGTACTAGAGCCGTCCGTCGCATTCTGGTTTGGCCAGAACAACGCTAACGGCAGATCAGGCGTTTCAACGTTCAAACGACCATAGTAATAGGTGTTCACAATACCTGCATCACACTGTCCGGCAAGAATAGCTTCCATTACCTTGGTGTCATTCGACAACGGCCCAACGGCGAGATTATTTACCCAAGCCTCAACAATTTGCTGAGTTTTCTCTTCGCCATGCTCAGCAATTAACATGGCTACCAATGATTGGTTATACACTTTCTTGGACGTACGCAAACACAGGCGACCTTCCCAATCTTCGTTGCCCAACGCCTCATAGGTACTTAGTTCCTCGGGTGATACTCGTTCGGTACTGTAAACAATGGTGCGGGCACGCAGTGACAAGCCCACCCAACGGTTTTGCTCATCACGCAAATGCGCAGGCACATTTGCGTCCAGCACGGACGATTGCAGTGGCATCAACAGGTCTTCGGCCGCTGCATAACCCAAATTACCGGCATCAACAGTAATCAACACGTCAGCAGGTGTACTACTGCCTTCCTGCTTAAGGCGCTCAATCAACACACCATCCTTGTCGGTAATAAACTGAATTTGCTTACCCGTCTGTTGGCTATACAGATCAAATACCGGCTGGATCAGATGCTCAGCACGCGAGGAATAAACGATCAGCGGCTTAGCTTTAGCAGCGGCCTCAAGCGCTTGAGGAGAAGTCTCATCGGCCTGCTTACCGCAACCCGTCAAAGCAATTGCCATTAATGTTGCTGCCAGAGAGGCAACCAAACCACGCGTAGTTCGTTTCATTTATCCATTACCTGTTAACTAGAAAATCGTGTCTTCTATAAAGATACAAATGCGCACGAATAGTAATAATTCTCATTTATTTTAGCAAATAAAGCGGCGCGCTTACGAGTGATAACTTCAATAAAATCAGAGAGAAATGAAAGAAAAAAGACTTGGATCAAAAAAGCCCTCAAAAGTGAGGGCTTTGGAGAGAACTTAATCCGGATAAAAACAGCCAGACTATCAACCGGTCAAACTTAAACCTGTGTTCCATCCGGCAGATAAACTTCACCCGCACCGGCTTTCACATATCCCATTCGCACAGGCTGTTCGCCATTATCTTTCAACGCCTGCATCACCTCATCAATCTTATCGGCAGCAACGATACACACCAGCCCAACACCCATGTTGAAGGTACGGAACAGCTCTTTATCAGTAGTGTTTGCACGCGCAGCAATTTCCAGCATAAAAGCAGGCGCCTGTTCTTTAAAATCGAGCGAATCGATCTGATAGGCAAAACCTTCGTTGATACGAGGAATGTTCAACAAACCACCACCCGTTACGTGTGATACACCATTGAGCAGCTGCTTTTCCAGCAAGCCCTTAATCGCCTTCCAATAAATTTTGGTTGGCGCCAACGCCGCTGTCATCAATTCAGTTTCGTCATCATTAATCAGCTTACGCACCAACGAATAACCGTTGGAGTGGAAACCTGAGCTAGGCAAACCAATCAGCACATCGCCTTCGCCAACACGGCTACCGTCCAGCACATCAGCAGGCTTAACTTCACCTACTGCAAAACCGGCCAGATCGTATTCGCCATTAGCATACATACCCGGCATCTCAGCCGTTTCACCACCGATAAGCGCACATTCCGATTGCAAGCAACCTTCAACGATACCATCCAACACATGGCTAGCAGTATCAACATCCAGCTTGCCCGTTGCCAGATAATCCATGAAGAATAGTGGCTGCGCGCCAGTGCACAGAATATCGTTCACACACATGGCCACCAGATCAATGCCAATCGTGTCGTGCTTATCCAGTTTTTTGGCCAACGCGAGTTTCGTACCCACGCCGTCAGTACCGGCAGCCAGCAGACGATCACCCACTTCATACAGACAGGCAAAACCACCTACACCGCTGCGTACCCGAGAACCGTAGGTAGATTTAACCTTCTGCTTGATTTTTTCGACCAGGGCATCGCCCTTTTCAATGTCTACGCCGGCGTCTTTGTATGTAATGCTCACGTGATTCCCCGTTCTTAATCCGGTTAAAGGATGTCTGCAATGTCGGTACGCCAGTGCGCACCCTTAAGAGATATTTTGCCAAAATTGGCATAGGCCTTGGCACGCGCTTGGGCAAGGCTTTCACCCAGCGCAGTCAGCCCTAATACACGGCCACCGGAATTCACCAGCTGGCCGCCACTTTCTTTTACACCGGCATAAAACAGGTGACAGTTTTCATCAAACGTGCCGCTGATTTCGATGTTGTTACCGGTTTCCAGTGGCGAAGCGTCAATGCTCGGATAGCCACCGCTGGCCAGAACCACGTGTACGGAATATAAATCCGACAGAGATACATCCGGCTTGTTCTCAGCCAGTTTACCCGTCGCACAAGCGTGCAGCAGATCGTAGAAAGAACCTTGCACCATTGGCATAAGAATTTGTGTTTCAGGATCACCAAAGCGCACATTAAATTCGATCACGCTGATGTCTTGCTCATCCACCATAAAGCCCACAAACAGCGTGCCTTTGAACGGTGTTCCACGCGCCTTCATGCCCTTCAGCATCGGCTCAACAACTTGTGTTCTAACCTTTTCTTCAACGACCGGACCTGGCCATGTTTTCGGTGAATAACCACCCATGCCACCCGTGTTGGGACCTTCATCACCGTTGCCTACACGTTTGTAATCGCAGGCTACGCCAAGGAAAAAATAATCATCGCCATCACACAACGCAAAGGCAGAAGCTTCTTTACCCACCAGTTTTTCTTCAATCAGGATGCTGTCGGTTTTAACGCTGACTTGCGGGTTAACCATGAAGTCATACAAAACCGTTTCGGCTTCGGCGCGATCATGCGTTACCACCACACCTTTGCCTTCGGCTAAGGCATCGGATTTAAGCACCACACCGCGGTCAAAATCCCAATTATCGAGATCATCCATGGCCGCTTTATAACCTTCATAGGCTTTTGAACTAGCAGTTGGCACGTTGTTATCAGCCATCACCTGCTTGGAAAAAATCTTCGAGGTTTCCAGTTCCGCGGCAGCTTGTGATGGGCCGTAAACTGCAAATCCGTTGGTTTCCAGCAGATCCGTCACACCTTTTGCCAAAGCCGCTTCCGGGCCAATCACTACCAGGCTAGGCTTTAATTCCAGCGCCAGCGCCAACACACTCTCGGGGTCAGCTTTCACGTCAGGACGCGTTTCAATCGCAGCATTACTCAACATACCGGGATTGCCCGGACACACGGTTACTTTGCTGACTTTTTGATCTTCCGTCAGTCGCCATGCCAAGGCATGCTCACGACCACCGGAACCTACTACTAATACGTTCATGCTTGATCAGGCCTTAAATCTTGTGAATCAATGTGTCGAAGCCCCATGCACCAGGGAATGATTCCCGTCCATCACAGGCTTTACTCAGCTCATTGGCAATCGTTTTGTACATCATCTCCGAGGCCTCTTTAACCTCTAATGATAAAGGCGCAGGCGTAGCATTCAGCTCCCCTTCACAGATACCTTTCCACTCTTTAATGCCACGATCTGCCGCCAAATGCTTGGCTAGATCAATCGCCTGATGCCACTCACTGCCGCGGTAGAATCGACGTAGGTTTTCCTTGGAAAGCTGCACACCACGATAGGTCAAACGTAATTCATCAGGACCAATGGAATCAACAATCCAGAATTTACGCGAGCCATCGGCGTTGGTGTCTGGCGCAAAAGAAAACTCAAACTTGCCATCCCACAACTCAACTTTGCAGCGTGCAAAAATACTTTTTACATGTAAAGCCAGTAGCTGAACGGTTTCGTGCAATGTTGCAAATTCATTATCACTCATACCTGACACGCGCTGCGCTTCGTCATAGCTGATATAGCGATCGCTGGATTCGAGCTTGGTTGAATATTCGATGATCGGTTGATCGAAACGCTCACCCGGCTGCGGCACATCAGTCAAACCAATGGCACGACAGTAATCCGCATTACTGGTACGTTGCAACAGGCTAGAACCCTCAGGCACACCAAAGCGGAAGATTACCTCCAGAGGCACCAGTGTTTTCACAGGCTTACTCGCATAAACCCCATAGTCGTACGCACCATCCTCGAAGGGCAGTACCGGTACCGCAACAGGTTCAACCTTCAGATAAGGCGTTGCGTCAGCAACCGTGTTGCCAGCTTCGTCACACATGCCAAGACTGTGATGGGACAAGCCATTGGTACAAAAATCCTGATAGGTTTGAGTCGCTTTCAGTTCGGCGGGTAAATCCAGTGTCTGCCAAGTATCAGCACCCTGCATTTGGCGAAAAAAGAAATCCGCCATCACGGACAGCGCCTTGCCTTTTTCGCTCAGTTCATCGGGCATCGAACCCCAATCAAAGACAGAGAAGCGATCACTGAAGTGAAACAGGTAGGGTGATTTCCCTTCCACACCAAGGATATTTTTTACACTACCAATGTGTAATTCCGGGAACATGCAGACTCCATTTAACGACAAGGCTCACGATGGCCCACCCAAGGCGGAACCACTAGCAAGCAAAACAATTTGTGCTTTATTTTTTGTGTTCGGTTCGACGACGCTGGAATTCTTCCGCTTCAGCGGTACAGGTCGGGTATTGACCATTGATGCAAGCCATACACAGCTCCGGCACCTCAATGGCTTCGACCAGATCATCTTCATCAAGATAAATAACCTGATTGGCTCCAACCCACTCCGCAATTTCTTCCGTAGTTCGCCCATTAGCAATCAACTGCTCATCGGCCGGGAAATCGATGCCGTAGAAACAAGCATGTCGTAACGGCGGACAAGTAATGGCCAGTGTTACTTCATTCGCACCGTGGCGTTTGAGCAGGTCGATAATTTTTTTACTGGTCGTGCCGCGTACCACACTGTCATCAACCAAGAGGATGTTTTTACCTTCGATCTCGCTCTTAACCGGACTTAATTTCAGCTCAACGGCCTTTTCACGCTTTTCCTGCGTATCGAGAATAAAACTTCGCTGGATATAACGGTTTTTAATCAGGCCTTCGCGATAGGGCAATCCCAGCGATTCCGCCAAGGCAATCGCTGAAGTACGGCTAGTATCAGGTACAGGGCAAACAAAATCTGGTTTGATCGTTTTAGCATCAATAGACGCCTGCGCTTTTTTCGATAACACTCGGCCCAAGTTCAGGCGCGTACCATAGACCGACTTGCCTTCAATTGAGCTTTCCGCACCGGCAAAATAAACCCACTCAAACATACAGTGACTTTTCTTTTTGCGGTCTACAACAACCTGAGAAAACACCTCACCCTTTTCAGTAATCAGGATAACTTCGCCCGGTGCGATATCACGCACATAGGTGTAATCAAGAAAGTTCAGCGCCAATGTTTCACTGGTCAGACAGTAATCATAAACACCCGGTTGACCGGCACGTTCACGACGTCCCAAGACCAGCGGACGAATACCACCCGGATCACGGAAACCAAACAAACCTGCACCCGCCATCAAGCCAACCACGGCGTAAGCACCGTTGGCTACTTCAAGAATGGATTTAGCGGCATTGACGCAATGTTCAAAATGGAAGGGGCCGTGCTCGGAACCGCGTTGGGAAAGAATTGAATGACACCAAAGGTTCAGTAAAACCTCCAGATCATTGTTCGTCAGCATCTGTTGATGCAAGTTTTTATTAAGGTGCTCAACCAGGGAATGATAATTGACCAAGTTGCCGTTATGCACCATGCCAACGCCAAACGGAAAGCCGGTTACCAGTGGCTGCAAGTCATTTTTGCCATCACCGCCAACGGTCGCGTAGCGAGTATGACCAACAGCCATATTCCCGACCAAAGATTCTATATCTTCCTGTTCAAAGACTTGAGCAACAAGGCCCAGGTCTTTTTTCTGATAAAACTTTTGACGATCGGAATCAAAACTCAACACGCCAGCCGCATCTTGCCCGCGATGCTGCAAGGTCAGCAAGCCCCGGTAAGCCTCATAGGCTGCCCAGAAGGGTACTTGAGATTTAATATGACTGGAGGAAGCCACCAGCTCATCGGTAAAATTGGTATCATTTGGAACCTTAGGTCCAATAACTCCTATCACACCACACATATAATCAGCTCTTTGCCTACACAGGGCTCTTCAAGTGGCTAAAAACGAAAATAAGCCAATCAGCCTCATCCATTGCCCCAACCGGGGTGGGTGAATCTGAATTGGCTTAACGATCCGTATCAACCTGTAAATTTGGACGCAATTATCGCATAGATTCTGCGCGTAAAACAGTCACAATTGGAGGCGCATCTCCGCCAGCAAAGCCTCTTATGAGGCATTCAGCAGCGCTACCGCTTCGTTCAGAAAGCCTTTGTGCTCATCATCCAGATAAGGCATTAGATTTTCGCAATGCACTATCAGCTCACTAGCTGTCGCCGAGGACAAATTAATATGCCCCAACTTTCGTTTATCACGACGCTCCTTGCCATACCAGTAACACTGGATGCCCGGCAGCGCCTGCCATTGGGCATTCCACTCGCAACCAATCAGATTCAGCATCACCGTCACAGGAAAACGCTTCGGTTGATGCGGAACCGCAGCACCGGTTAGCGCACTCAAGTGCAAATCAAACTGACTATAATCCGACCCAGCTTGCGTCCAATGGCCGCTGTTGTGCACCCGTGGCGCCAGCTCATTGACGATCAAACCCTGTTCAGTTTGAAAACACTCCATCGCCATTACACCGACGTAGTCGAGATGCTCCATGATTGCGCTCAGCATCGCCTGCGCTTCGAACTGCAAAGCATCCGTTTTCGGCGCGGGCCCTAGGCTATATCGCAGCATGCCTTCGTGGTGATAGTTCTCGGTCAGCGGGTAGAAATAGTATTCGCCATTAGCGAAACGTGCGCCAACCAGCGACACCTCACGGGAGAAATTCACCATCGCTTCGGCGATCAAACCACCAAAGGCTTCAGACGGAATATCATGGGCCTGACCAACAACCGGACGCCACTGCCCTTTGCCGTCATAACCATCACGAATACTTTTAACGACCAACTTCTGGCCTAGCTCGTGGTGGGCGTCATCCAGGTCCGATGCTGTATTCAGGAACTGCCAGGGCGCCGTAGCAACCTGCAACTCATCCAACATTTCTTTCTGCTTTTCGCGCGTTGGCAGAACCTCAAAGGCAGCGGTGTTCTGCCAGGACTTAGTGGCTTTAACGCTATTCAACAACGGCGTATCGCCCAAATGCTCGAGCTCTGCCGTAATAATGTCGTAGCGCTTCTCAATTTCATCGAGCGACATTTGCAAGCGCAGGTTCGACGTACCCGGCACCAACTCACCGGTAACATGATCCATACGATCAACAGGAATACCAAAACGTGCGCCAGCAGCCGCCATCATTAAGCCTAACTGCCCAGCACCAACAACAAGAACAGGCTTCATCATTACAACCCTGGCGTCGGGTTAGCTAGCACTTCATCCGTGCGGCTTTGTCGCCATGCTTCCAGGCGAGCCAACAGCTCAGAATCATGCAAAGCCAGTATTTGTGCGGCCATCAAACCCGCATTGAAAGCACCAGCAGCACCAATCGCCAACGTACCCACACTGACACCGCGGGGCATTTGCACAATCGACAACAGACTATCGACACCCTTCAGCGCCTTGCTTTGCACCGGCACACCCAGCACAGGCAATGTCGTACAGGCGGCGACCATGCCAGGCAGATGAGCAGCACCACCGGCGCCAGCGATAATCACCTGATAACCCTGATCCTTGGCAGCACCCGCAAACTCAATCATCTTGTGCGGCGTACGGTGCGCGGACACCACTTCCACATGATAGGGGACAGCGACATTGTCTAGCATTTGACAGGCTTCAGACATGGTTTCCCAATCACTCTGCGAACCCATGATGATGGCGACTTTTTTATCCATAGGAGTTTCTCAAACTTTACCCAAGAACCACGCGAAAATGGTCTTTTAATTAAGGGCGCGAACTTTAGCGGTTTTACGCTATTTTTTCCAGTATTTTCAATCACTTTATCCACTCCCGATAACACTGAAAGCAAATCAAAAAGCTAAAAAAATCCGCTATCGAGAGGGGTTAAGGCAACGAAACCTCAAGTGATTTTACAGCCATATCGGCAGCGCTCAGCGGCATATCAACAGCCGTAGGTAAACCACGAGCCAGACTCGCAAACAGCCCCTTAACCAACAGGTCCTGCCCAACCACCATATTGCTAAGAACAATAATACGCTTAAGGCTGGCGCGCGTAATTTTTGTCGACCTCGGATCGTTGTAATGTCGGTCAGCATTGAGCTTTTTCAAGGTCAGCATTGCCATACCAATCGCCCAAAGACAGAATCGTCTCAACCCTTTTTCATCGACTGGAATCAGCAAGGTATATTCCAGCGCTTTGCGCAAATGACCATGAGCAACTGCAATTAGCTCCTCAATCACCTCAGCAAAACCCGACTCGGAAAACACGGTCGGCAGATCCTGCAAATCTACATTTCGCTGCTCAAAAAGATCAGCAGGCAGCCAGTTAACGCCACGAATCATATCCTCACGTACATCTTTGAGAATATTGGTCATCTGCAAACCTTGGCCAAAATGCACTGACAGTGCCTTAAGTTGCTGCTGGTTTTCCGCCATGGTCTCACTGTAATCACAGAACAACTCGGCCAGCATTTCGCCCACCACACCAGCAACGTGATAACAGTAACGATCAAGCTCAGCCATATCGGCCAAACCAAAGGGATTCTCAGCCTCTTGATAATACGCCATACCTGCCGCCATTTGACGCACACAACGCAACAAACTCTGTTGTTGTAGCGGGCTAAAAGTACGCGTCATTCGCACCACCCGATCAACATTTTGCATTAAATCCAGCTCAGCCTCAGGACACTCCCGCCCTAACAAAGGCAATAATTCTGCCGAAAAGCCGGCTGCATCGCCGTCTATACCCGCGCCATCAAGCACGGCCAAAAAACGCTGTATAAAATATAGTTTTTGATCAGAAGAAAGTGCCGAGTCATCCTCGATAGTGTCGGTGATTCGGCATAACAAATAGGCATTACCCGTCACCAACTCTAGGTCAGCGGGCAATTGTGGAATCGTTAGGGCAAAGGTGCGAGACACACCTTGAAGAATGTAATATTGGTACTGCTCATCACTAAATTGAGCGCTATCCTGCGCCCGCCAAGGCTGCCGCTTAGACATAGACAGCCTCTACGCCAAATAGCAACGCGAGAGAGTTTTTTGCTGAAAAGCCTTCAGCTGTTAGGCTGATAGGTGTTTTTAACATAGCTATCAATAATTGCCTGAAACTCATCGGCAATATGATCGCCCTTGAGGGTAACATCACGCTTACCATCAATGTAAACCGGCGCGACAGGACGCTCACCCGTACCAGGCAAACTGATACCGATATTGGCGTGCTCACTTTCACCCGGACCATTCACCACACAACCCATCACCGCAACAGTCATTTCTTCAACGCCCGTGTATTGAGTTTTCCAAACCGGCATTTGATTGCGCAGGTAAGCCTGAATATCTTCAGCCAATTGCTGAAAGTAAGTACTAGTCGTACGACCGCACCCCGGACAGGAGGTGACCAGCGGGGTAAAGGCACGAAAACCCATGGTTTGCAGAATTTCCTGCGCAACAACCACTTCTTTACACCGATCGCCACCGGGCTCAGGCGTCAAAGAAATACGAATCGTATCGCCAATGCCTTCCTGCAATAACACCGCTAGCGCAGCTGTGGAAGCCACAATACCTTTGGAACCTAAACCTGCCTCAGTGAGCCCCAAATGCAGCGCATAGTCACTGCGAGCCGCCAGCTCACGATAAACGGTTATCAGCTCTTGTACCGAACTGGTTTTACAGGAAATAAGTATACGGTCGTGCCCCAAGCCTATCGCTTCGGCTTCCTTGGCACTTTTCAGCGCCGAGGTAATCAGTGTATCGCGTTGAATTTCAGCCAGTGAGCGGGGGTTGCCCAGCGCCGCGTTTTCATCAAGCATTTTCGCCAGCAGCGGCTGATCCATGCTACCCCAGTTCACACCAATGCGAATGGGTTTATCAAACCGGCAGGCGGTTTCAATCATGCTGGCAAATTGTTCATCTCGTTTTTTACCACGCCCAACATTGCCCGGATTAATACGGTATTTCGCCAGCGCTTCAGCACAATCAGGATAACGGCTTAACAGTTTGTGTCCGTTAAAATGAAAATCGCCGACCAGCGGCACATCAAGCCCCTGCGCAACAAGCTGATCCCGAATATGAGGCACAGCCTGCGCCGACTCTTCGTTATTAACGGTAATGCGTACCAGCTCTGAACCGGCCTTGGCCAGCTCAGCAACCTGCGCCACGGTACTCGCCACATCGGCAGTATCCGTATTGGTCATCGACTGCACAATCACCGGTGCACCACCACCGACCAACACATTACCGATGCGAACACCGGTGCGGTGCAATTTAGTGTTTTGTGCCGTCATTTTTAGGTTCCGCTAATCGAATTAGGCGAACGGATGACGCAAAGTAATAGTTTCCTCGCGATCAGGCCCCGTCGAAATAATATCGATGGGCACACCCAGTTTTTGCTCTACATACTTAATATAAGCACGCGCATTAGCAGGCAGCTCTTCCAGCGTTTTGGCACCGACGGTTGTTTCTGTCCAGCCCGGCAGGTCTTCGTAGACCGGCGTTATATTGGAAATACTGTCAGCACTAAAACCGCCCGTACCCTGGCCCTCATAGCCGGTACACACACGAATTGTTTCCAGACCATCCAGCACATCCAGCTTGGTAAAACATACGCCAGACACACTATTAACCTGAATAGAATGCTTCAGAGCAACCAGATCCAACCAACCACAGCGACGGTCACGACCGGTGGTTGCACCCACTTCATGACCTTTTACCGCCAAGTGCTCGCCAATATCGTCAAAGAGCTCTGTTGGGAAGGGGCCAGAACCAACACGCGTGGTGTAAGCTTTAGTAATACCCAACACATAGTCTAGATACAGCGGACCAACACCACTACCCGTACTGGTGCCACCAGCCGTTGTATTAGACGAAGTAACAAACGGATACGTACCGTGATCGATATCCAGCAAGGAACCCTGTGCACCCTCAAACATGATGCCACGACCTTCTTCACGATATTGATGCAAAATACCCGTCACATCAGCCATCATTGGCTTCAGCTCTTCAGCCTGCGCCAACGCTTCGTCTAGAACTGTCTGGTAATCCACCGCATCCGTTTTGTAATATTGTGTCAGCGCAAAGTTGTGGTATTCCATCACTTCGCGAAGCTGCACAGCAAAGCGCTCTGGATTCATCAAGTCATCCAAACGCAAGCCTCGGCGTGCTACTTTATCTTCATAAGCTGGACCAATACCCCGACCAGTCGTGCCAATTTTGGCATCGCCGCGAGCAAGCTCACGGGCCTGATCCAAGGCGATATGGTAAGGCAAAATCAGTGGGCAGCCACCACTCAAACGCAGGCGCTCACGAACCGGCACACCTTTTTCTTCCAACTCAGCCATTTCTTTAAGCAAAGCTGTCGGCGACAACACCACACCGTTACCGATCAGGCACAGCACGTTGTCTCGCAAAATACCCGAAGGGATCAGGTGCAGAACCGTTTTTTTCCCTTCAATAACCAGCGTATGACCGGCGTTATGACCGCCCTGAAAGCGAACAACCGCCTCAGCCTGATCCGTCAGCAGATCAACAATTTTACCTTTACCTTCGTCACCCCATTGGGTGCCCAGTACAACAACGTTGTTACCCATTGCAAACGCTCTTTAGCAAGTTAAATATCTTCAACGACCCACTGGCCGTCTTTATTGACTATCTGTTGGTCGGCTTCATGCTGACCTTCCTGATTAACATCCGCAGCCAGCGCTCGGATGACAACATGTCCAGACTCACGCAAACTACGTATTAAATCCAGCAGCGGCATATCGTAACCTTCTGGCGCCAGAATAACGGCAGCCTCATCAGCATCAGCCGTCACTGCTCCGATTAACGCCTTGAGATCTGTACTGAAACCGGTAGCCGGACGCGCACGCCCAAAGACCTGACCAATATCATCATAACGGCCGCCTTTCGCGATAGCCTGACCATGACCCGGCGCATACGCCGCAAACACCACACCCGTATGATACTGATAACCGCGCAGTTCACTTAGATCAAAATACAGCTCAATATCGGGGCAGCTTTGCTCCAGCGCTTCGGCCAACGCACTCAGCACATCAACATCGCGCAACACCTGTTCAGGTGCATTGGCTAATTCAGCCTTGGCACGCGCCAATACGCTGCTATCACCATGCAAATCTGCTAGCAGTGCCAGATTATTCGCCGCTGAGGTGTCCACCACTTCATTATCCAGAAAGCGTCGCAGCTCTGCTTTATCCTTACGTTGTAACAACGCAAATAAATCAGCCTCCTGCGTATCCTCAAGTCCCGCTGCTGCAACCAAATGCCGATAAATTGCGACGTTACCAATATCCAGGCATACCTGTTGCAAGCCAGCAGATTGAATGGTTTCCAACATCAGGCTGATAATTTCTATATCCGCCGCTAGGCTATTACACCCGAATAATTCCGCGCCCATTTGGATCGGGCTGCGTGAGGCCAGCATATTCGCCGCACGTGTATGCAGCACACTACCGCTGTAACACAGACGAGTCGGCCCCTGATGCTTGAGACTATGCGCATCAATACGCGCCACTTGGGGCGTCATATCGGCACGTACACCCATCAGACGTCCGGTTAACTGATCCGTGACTTTAAAGGTTTTCAGGTCAAGATCACTGCCCGCACCGGTTAACAGGGATTCCAGAAATTCCACAAAAGGCGGAATCACCAGGTCATACCCCCAGCTTTTATAAAGGTCTAGCAAGTTGCGTCTTAACGACTCAACACGCCCAGCCATGGGCGGTAGCACCTCTTCGATACCATCGGGCAATAGCCAACGATTTGAATTAATCATCACTCTTCTCTAATGATTTAACCCACGTGCAAGCACGTTAGTTAATCAGGTAAAGCAGCACCACGCCGACCAGCATACACGCCAGCCCCATGATTCGCATGCTGCGATCATCTGTTCGAGCGGCGTATTCTATCAGTTTGCGCCAACGCTGGGGAGCCACAAAAGGCATTATGCCTTCAAGCACCAACATCAGACAGGCGGCAACCACTAACTCATGCCAAAATGACATACCGGCACCCTTGAAACCACACTACACCACACACAAAAAAGCCGGGATTCCACCCGGCTGATTGCACAAAACCTATTTGGTTCGGTTACTTTCTACTTCCCTTTCGAGTTATTCAGGTACTTAAAGAAATCACTATTTGGGTCCAACACCAACAGATCATTGGCATTACCAAAGGTTGCTTTATAGGCCGTCAAACTACGGTAGAACGCGTAGAACTCTGGATCACGATTATAGGCTTCTGCATAAATTGCTGCCGCCTTCGCATCACCTTCACCACGTGTTTGCTCTGCTTCACGATAGGCTTCTGATTCAATCACCACTTTCTGGCGATCCGCATCAGCAGCAATACCTTCAGCAAGCTCTTTACCTTTCGCACGGTGCTCTCGAGCTTCACGCTCTCGCTCCGTAGACATCCGGCTAAATACCGAGCTACTTACCTCAGGTGGCAGGTCAATCCCTTTAACGCGCACATCCAGGACCTCAATACCTAATTCCTTGCTGGCGATTGTATTAAGCCTACTAGTCAATTCAACCATCAGCTCATCACGCTCGCCTGATACCACCTCATGCATGGATCGCGCACCAAACTCATTACGCAAACCGGTATCAACACGAGAACTCAATAGACGCTGGGCCACAGCCACATCACCAGAAGTTGCGGTGTAGAACTTTTCAACCTCAGCAACACGCCACTTCACAAAGGAATCAACGATAACCGCTTTCTTTTCCTGTGTCAGGAAACGTTGCGGAAGGGCATCAAGCGTTAACAGGCGAGCATCAAAAATACGCACCTTGTTAATGACGGGCAGCTTAAAGTGAATCCCTGGCTGCACATCATGCTCAACCACCTCACCAAAACGCAGCAGTACAGCACGTTCACGCTCACTAACAATATAAAGACACTGGGTCGCCGCAAGCAGCAATAGCAGTATCAATCCTAGGGAAATAGTACTTCTAGCAGACATCTTAACGTCCCTCCCTTAGGCTGCTGTTATTCTGGCGCTCACGAATACGGTCAATCACCTGGTTAGCAAGATCATCGAGCTGTCGGCTTGAAACTTGGCCAGACTTCAAAGTAGTGCCAGCAGCTCTTTCCGTTAGTTTATCCAGCGGCAAGTACATCATGTTATTACCACCTTCAACATCAACCAACACCTTGGAGCTGCTGCTCATAACTTTCTGCAGCGCATCAATATAAAGACGCTGACGGGTTACTTCGGGGGCTTTTTTGTATTCAACATACAACTTGGTGAAACGCGACGCATCACCTTCCGCCTCGGCAATCACCTGGGATTTATAGGCATTGGCTTCTTCTAATAACCGCTGCGCATAACCACGAGCCTCAGGAACAATCCCGTTACGATAGGTTTCCGCTTCGTTCTTAGAGCGCTCTTCATCTTCTCGCGCCTTAATCACGTCATCAAACGCCGACTGCACTTCGCGTGGTGCCTGTGCGTTTTCGATGTTCACTTTACTAATCTGCAAGCCAGTGCCGTAACGATCCAGATAGGTTTGCAGTCGTGCCTGCACATCAACCGCCAGCACTTCTCGCCCTTCCGTCAACACACCGTGCATTTCAGAACTGCCCACTACATGACGTAGCGCACTATCCGTCGCATGAGCCAGACTCATCTCAGGGTCCTTAACGCGCAGATAGAAATCTTTGGGATTTGCCACAACATACTGAACAGACAGGCTCACATCAACGATGTTTTCATCTTCCGTCAGCATAGTGCCACGCGAAGTATGAGAACGAACCTTGGTTGTATTGACTTTTTCAACACTATCTATCAGCGGTGGATTCCACTGCAAACCAGGCTGCACTGTTTCCAGGTACTTACCGAGTCGCAGCACCACGCCACGCTCCTGCTGATCAATGGTGTAGAAACCCGCAACCGCCCAAAGCACCAAAGCACCGATCAGAGCAATCACAATCAGGCCGCCACCCATAGCAGGGCCTTTTTTAGCACTACCCGAGCTACCGCCTTTGCCACCAAAAACCTTACTTAGCTTATCCTGCAGCTTGCGCAACACTTCATCAAGATCAGGCGGGCCTTGGTCGTTACCGCCGCCATTGCCGTTGCCTTTATCACTCCAGGGATCGCGACCTTTCCCCTTCTGATTACCAGGCTCATTCCAGGCCATATATTTCTCCATCGATTACGCCAGATTGGCGCATTAAATAAATTCGTCCAGCGCACCGGTAAATTACCAGCCGCCCATTAGCAGACAAGCCACGCATTTTAGAGAGGCTATTGCTTACCTGCAAGTGTTACCTCAAGCAAAAGGAATATCACCAACAAAGCTTACCAGTTATCTACTGGTACAGGCTTACGACCTAAAATCCGATCATAGTCCTGTCGCGACATACGTATCTGCAAAACGAACTCGCCCTGCTCGCCAACACGCTCATCAAGCACCGCGCCCTGCTGGTAAAATTTTGCGCGTAATCGCCCATCACTCGCAGGAAGACGCAGCTCTTCATTGACCATATCTCCCGCCAAGCGTTCACAGACTGCTTCCAGCAACAGATCAACACCCGCACCCGTTTCTGCTGACAACCAAACCCTCTGAGGAACACCTTGATCATCACGCTCGAGACGCGGCTGCATTTCATCCATCAGATCAATTTTGTTGTAGACCAACAGACAAGGCACATCATCGGCCTTAATCTCTCGCAACACATCATTAACCTGCTCTATATTATCATCACGATTTTCATCTGCAGCATCAATCACATGCAACAGCAGCGTAGCCTCCGCCGCTTCCTGCAAGGTGGCGCGAAATGCCTCCACCAGCTTATGCGGCAAGTGGCGAATAAAACCCACCGTATCAGCCAATACAATCGGCCCCAAGCCTTCAACTTCCAGGCGCCGCATAGTCGGATCCAGCGTTGCAAACAACTGATCCTGCACATAGACACTGGCCGCGGTCAGGCGATTAAACAGTGTCGACTTACCAGCATTGGTATAGCCCGCCAAAGACACAGTAGAAATTTCCGCCCGTTTACGTGCCTGCCGCCCCTGATCACGCTGCTTACGCACCTTCTCAAGTTTGCGCCCGATCGTTTTCAAACGCACCCGCAGCAACCGCCTGTCTGTTTCCAGCTGCGTTTCACCCGGACCACGTAAACCAATACCACCTTTCTGCCGCTCCAAGTGTGTCCAGCCTCGGATCAATCGAGTCGAAACATGCTCAAGCTGAGCCAACTCCACCTGAAGCTTACCTTCATAGGTACGGGCACGTTGAGCAAAAATATCGAGGATTAGTCCGGTACGATCAAGCACCCGGCATTGGAGCTCGCTTTCAAGGTTGCGCTCTTGAGTCGGCGTCAAAGCATGATTAAACAGCACCACTTCAGCCTCATGCGCAACAACAGCCTGACGAATTTCTTCCACCTTACCTGAGCCAACAAAATAGCGCGCATTGGGTTGTTGACGTCGGACCACCAGCAACTCAACTGGATCAGCACCCGCTGACACAACCAGCTCTTTAAATTCGCGCTGATCTTCCTGCTCCGCCTCGTCTCGCATTTCCAGGTGAACAAGAACGGCTCGTTCCCCGCTATCAGGGCGCTCAAAAAACAAGACGGTAACTCATAGTAGACTGCTTCAAGGTGAATTTTTGCTGCAATAAAATTCCGCCATTTAAGCTGCAGATCGCAGCTATTAAATACTTACTGACGGAATTCGTAATTGAATAACAGAAGGGATAAAACTGAAAAAGATAGCTCATTGATTACAGTGAGGCTCCTGGCCTCGGGGATGTCACCTCTCAGTGATCATCCGCAGTAACTTGCACATTGCGAGAGGGTACCACAGTTGAAATCGCGTGCTTATATACCATTTGGCTGACCGAGTTTTTCAATAACACAACAAACTGATCAAAGGATTCGATTTGCCCCTGCAACTTAATACCGTTAACAAGGAAAATTGAAACCGGTATGCGCTCTTTCCTTAAAGCGTTTAAAAACGGATCCTGCAAAGATTGACCTTTAGACATGCAGCTTTCTCCTGCCCAATTTATATTTTTATTATCAATCAAACCGTTAGTCTACTTCCGGTTAATCAAACAAAAGTGTCAAATCTTTTGACACTAAACCACTATATTGAGGTAAAACCAATAATATTCAAGACCTTGTCGATATTTTTTTGTTCGCCGACGGGTAAATGCGTAACATCCGGCCAGCCTCGTAGCCAGGTCAGCTGCCGCTTAGCGAGGTTACGTGTCGCCACAACACCTCTAAAGACCATCTCATCGTAACTTAAGTTCCCATCCAAATATTCCCATACCTGCCGATAGCCCACCGAGCGCATAGACGGCAGATCTTTATGCAGGTCACCACGTTCAAAAAGACCCCTAACTTCTTCCAGCAACCCCTGCTCCAGCATGAGATTAAAACGCTGCTCAATACGCGTATGCAACGCCGCGCGGTCTTCCGGAACAATAGCAAACTGCTTTAACTGACAGGGCAAATCCTCAACGCTCTGCGCCTGTTTTTGCCAGTGCTCGCCCAGCGCAACACCGGTAATCTCATACACCTCAAGCGCCCGCATCAGGCGCTGAGGATTATTAGGGTGGATTTTTTCAGCGGCGACGGGATCAACCTGTTGTAATTTTTCATGCAAGGCCTGCCAGCCGAGACGATCAGCATCCGCTTGAATCTGATCACGCACCGCCTGATCACCGGCAGGCATATCAGCAATACCCTCACGCAGCACCTTGAAATACATCATGGTACCGCCCACCAGAAGCGGAATGCGCCCGGCGGCAACGATATCCTGCATTTGTTCAATCGCATCAGCACGAAATTCCGCTGCTGAATAAATTTCTGCAGGGTCACGAATATCAATTAAACGATGCGGCGTACGAGCCAGCGTCTCCGCATCAGGCTTGGCACTACCAATATCCATACCGCGATAAATCAGCGCCGAATCGACACTGATAATGTCGCAAGGCAAACGTTCGGCAATCTCGATTGCCAAGTCAGTTTTACCCGATGCGGTAGGCCCCATCAAACAAATCGCGGGCGGCAGCTCTTTATCTGTCATATCTTTACCGTCCGCGTAAAAACAGCTTATCAAGCTCAAACATCGACATCTGCGTCCAAGTCGGGCGCCCATGATTACATTGGCCACTGCGCTCGGTAGCTTCCATTTGTCGCAACAGCCCGTTCATTTCTGGAATAGTAAGTTTGCGATTAGCGCGTACCGAACCATGACAAGCCATGGAACTGAGAATTTCATTGATATGAGTGCGAATCCGATCACTACTACCCTGCGCCAACATATCGGACAACACATCACGCACCAGCTGTTCACTATTTGCGTTGCGCAACAAGCTGGGCACCTGCCGAACCAACAGGGATTCCGGCCCTGCACGCTCGACCACAAAACCTAGCTGCTCAAACATCTGCGAATATTCTTCCGCACAACTGGCTTCGCGTTCACTGACTGCAACTGAAACCGGCACCAGCAATGGTTGCGCCACGACGCCCTGCAAATCAAAAGTCTGTTTCAGCTGTTCGTAGGTGGTGCGCTCGTGGGCAGCATGCATATCCACCACAATTAACCCCTGCGTATTTTCAGCGAGGATATAAATACCGTGCAACTGGGCTACGGCAAACCCCAAAGGTGGAACCTGCTGCGGCTCATCATTTTCCGAAACCACAGCCCCGTTCGCCAAGTTATCCAGCATTACCGCACCACGATGTAACTGCTGATAACTGGATAATTGTTCCTGCACTTGGCCGGCAGCAGGTGTATTTGGCGCGTAGGGCGAATAACTCGAAAAAGATTGCGTCGCACTCTGCAAATTCATCGGCGCCTGCTGGTGCATTTGTGACATCATTTCAGTCTCAGAGACTGCATTAATGTCGCGCACATTCGCTTGCTGGTCTAACTGATCCTGCGGCCTAACTTCTGCCAGTGCCCGGTGCAGGGTACTGAACAAAAAGTCATGCACGGTGCGCCCATCACGGAAACGCACCTCGTGCTTGGTCGGATGCACATTAACATCCACCAGCGCTGGATCGACCTCAAGAAAAAGGATATAAGCCGGATGACGACCATGATAAAGCACATCTCGATAGGCCTGCCGAACGGCATGCGTAACCAACTTATCCTTGACCACGCGCCCGTTCACAAAGAAATACTGCAAATCCGCCTGACTGCGAGAAAAAGCAGGCAAGCCAACCCAGCCACTAAGTGTTAAACCTGCTCGCTCCATCTCCAAGTGCACGGCATTTTCCATAAAAGCCGAACCACAGACCATCATAGCGCGACGCTCACGTTCCTGAATCGTCGTTGCCGCCCGCAAATTATGGATAACACGCTGATTGTGTCGCAGCACAAAAGCCACATCAAAGCGGCTTAAAGCCAATCGTTTAACGACCTCTTCGAGGTGTTTGAATTCGGTTTTCTCCGTGCGCATAAACTTGCGTCGCGCCGGAGTATTAAAAAACAGGTCGCGTACTTCAACGGTACAACCTGTCGGATGAGGGGATGGCTCCAGGCGGGTTTGCATATCCTGACCTTCACATTCAACCTTCCAGCCTTCATTTTGGCTTTCCGTGTTGGCCGTTAGCGTAACACGCGCCACCGAGGCAATACTGGCCAATGCTTCACCACGAAACCCCAAACTGCTGACGGCTTCCAGGTCATCAATGCTGTCGATCTTGCTGGTGGCATGACGACTTAACGCCAGTGCCAAATCTTCCTTCTCAATACCTTGCCCATTATCGCGGATCCGAATCGCCCGCGCGCCGCCATTTTCGATATCAATTTCAATATGCGTCGCGCCCGCATCCAAAGAGTTCTCAAGCAACTCTTTAACCACTGAGGAGGGACGCTCAACCACTTCACCAGCAGCAATCTGGTTAGCAAGTCGGGGGCTTAACAGGTGTATACGGGCCATGAAAATCTCAAAAAAGCAGTAAAAGTTAGTAGCCGCATAGTAGCGGATGGCGACCTTTGTCACCACAGGAAAAATATGTTGAGAGGAACGAAAAGCGAAGAGAGTTAAGACGCCGGGACGCGAATAACTTGACCGACTCGAATTTTGTCGGTGGTCATTTGATTGAGTTTTTTCAGTTGCACCATGGTTACATTATTACGTACAGCAATGCCCGACAGGGTATCGCCACTAGCAATACGGTATTCCTTCAGCTGATTGCGTTGCTGGCGCTGCCAAGCCAAATAAGTGCCCGGCGGCGGCGTACTGCTGAAGTACTTATTCACGCCATTAAAAATAGCCCGCGCCAATTTATGCTGATGATTTTTACTGTTGAGGTTTTTGGCTTCAGTGGGATTGGATATAAATCCGGTCTCCACCAGAATCGATGGAATATCAGGCGATTTCAACACCACAAAACCGGCCTTCTCAACCTGCTGCTTATGCAGCTTGGTCACTCGCCCCAGCTCACTTAAAACCTGACTACCGGTTGTCACACTGGCACGCATAGAAGCGGTTTGCGAAAGATCCAACAACACCCCCGCCAGCATGCTGTCTTTGTTATCCAGGCTAAAACCACCAACACCACCCACTAAATCCGCACCATTCTCAGATTCTGCCAACCAGCGCGCGGCCTCACTGGACGCGCCGCGCGGCGACAGGGTATAAACTGAAGCGCCCTTAGCTTTAGGACTTTTGAAAGCATCGGCGTGAATGGATACCAGAATATCAGCATTCATTTTACGCGCCCGCTCGGTACGCGAACGCAAACCAACATAATAATCACCGGAACGTATCATTTTGGGCTTAAAGCCTTTCTGCTTGGCAAATAACGCTTCGAGCTCCTTGGCAATTGCCAGCACCACGGTTTTTTCACGAATACCAAACGGCCCCAACGCACCAGGGTCTTCACCGCCATGCCCAGCATCAATCACCACCACCACATCGCGACGACCATTAGCGGTGGTTTTAGCAACCTGCGTAGACTTGTCCACTGTTTGATTAGCGGGATAAAGATCAATGACCAGCCGGTCACCATACTGTTGATTAGCAGGCAACACGAAGCTACGCGGTTTGATTTTTTGGCTCAGATCCAACACGACACGCAGATCATTGCCCTCGCGAGAGGCGTGACGTACACGTTTTACTAATTGGGAAGGGAGTTTAAGCTCATCAAGTCGAGGGTTAGCCGCAACATCAGAGATATCAATCACCAGGCGACCAGGGTTTTCCAAACTAAAGATTCGGTGCTCAACACGCTTGCTGACGTCGAATACAATGCGAGTATGATCCGGAGCCGGCCAGACCCGCACACCTTCAATTTTGACCGCAGCGAAGCCCTGCTGAGCCAACAGCAGCAAACCAGCTAACGCAATCATCCAGTTTTGCATAAGTCGCATAGGGTTCAGGTCATTTATTGATCAATATTCAGAATGTAGCCCAACCTTAAAAAAATGTCGAGAAAGAAACACTAACAGATTGAATTAATAGAGTTTAAGTATTCAGAAAAACAACTTTAACGCATTAAAGCCCGGCAACAACAGCTCGTCCATTATCACTATTAGCACGACAAATTAATTGTCGCCCACGACCATCAACCAGAATCTCCAACTCCAAATCCGGTTCAGGTAAAACACCCTCACCCTGTTCCGGCCACTCCACTAAACAAATGCTTTCATCGTCAAAGTAATCACGGCAACCCATGTATTCCAGTTCCGTCGGCTCACCCAGCCGATAAAGATCGAAGTGGTATACCGTTTGCCCCGCCAGTTCATAGGGCTCCACCAAGGTATAGGTTGGGCTTTTCACATTACCCTGATGTCCCAACCCATTGAGAATACCGCGACACAAAGTGGTTTTACCCACCCCCAGATCACCGCGCAAAAAAATCGTCACGCCCGGCGTGAGGACCTTCGCCAAACGCGCACCAAAGCCCAGCTGCGCCGCTTCATTTTCAAGTTGAACTTGATAGCTATTATTGTTCACTCAGCACTCTTACTCTTTTCAAGCCCCATTAACAGGGGTTCACCAATTCACGTAAATAAGGCAGCAAATCCGTCGCTAGCATGCCTCGCTCGCCCATCTCAGCAGCACGGTCAGCAGCTTCGCCATGCAGCACCGCTCCGAGCTTTGCAGCCTCTTCAAGCTCGAAACCCTGCGCTAACAAACCGCCGAGCACACCACTCAACACATCCCCCATGCCGCCAGAGGCCATACCAGGATTACCACTGGTGCAAAGCGCAATCGGTTGCTCAGTAAAACCCGCCACCAGTGTGCCATTACCCTTTAGCAACGCCACACCACCATAACATTGCTGCAAAACCTGCACCGTCGTAAAGCGATCAGCCTGAACGTCGGCCACCGTACTATTCAACAGTTTCGCCGCCTCACCTGGATGAGGCGTCATAATCCAGTTATTTCGTCGGTCCTGACTACCACCCATCGTCGCCAAGAGATTAAGCGCATCGGCATCAACAACCAACGGCAGATCAGTCGCAAGCACTTGCTCCAGCAATTGACGAGCCCAAATATCCTGCCCCAACCCAGGGCCGACGACAATAACGTCTTTACCCTCAAGCAAGGCTCGCAGCGCTTCACCATCACTAACACCGTGCGCCATCACTTCCGGGCAACGCGCCAGCAACGCCGACACATGCTCCGGCCGTGTCGCCACGCTCACCAAGCCGGCACCGACTCGCCCTGCTGCCTGCGCCGCCATCATCGCAGCGCCACCAAAGCCAGCATTACCACCTACAACCAGCACATGCCCGAAATGGCCCTTGTGGGCATCCCGCTGGCGCGGAGGGAAAGCTGGCGCCAAATTTTCTCCACCGAAACGGACAACTTGCGCCACAACACGTTCATACACCTCGGCTGGCACACCTAAATCATCAAAAACAATATCACCACAACACACTAATCCCTTGCCAGTAAACTGGCCTCGTTTCAAACCAATAAACGAGGTGGTTAATTCAGCCCACACCGCGTCGCCCATGATGGCACCAGAATCGCTATTCAAGCCAGAAGGAACATCCACCGCCACCACCGGTACACCACTGCGATTAATATGCGCGATAGCACGATCAAGTGGCGCCCGCACCTGCTTATCAAGCCCGGTACCCAAAAGCGCATCAATAATCACGTCGCCGTGAACCCCAATAGCATCGCTATAGGGCGTAAAAGCCACCCCACAACCCTTAGCCCACTGACAAGCCAAGGCGGCATCACCACTCAACTGAGCTTCACCAACCAACGTCACCAGCTGCACAACCATGCCACGCTGCTGCGCTAAACCGGCGATAATATAACCATCACCACCATTGTTGCCACCGCCACACCAGATACTTAGTCGATGCACATCCGGCCAGCGTGCCAGCAATTGCTCAAAGGTGAATTGCCCAGCCCGGCGCATCAAAACAATGCTGGGGATAGAAAACTCATCGATCGCACAACGATCCAACTCTCGTACCTGCTCGGCACGATAAAGCTGTTCCGGAAGTCCTTTTTGACGGTTCATCGTCACTCATTACCCTATTGAAAGTAGCCCATTGGGCACATGCCCGGTATTATCCTATAGTCTCCGCTCTACCTGAACAACCACGCAGAATGAAATGAAAGCCGACACCGACTTCAGCACAAACAAATACAACCTACACACCCTTGCCGAACAGATCAAAGTTTGGGGTAAAGAGGCGGGCTTTCAGCAAATCGGCATCACGGATGTTGATCTGGGCGAGCACGAGCAACGTTTTCAAGCGTGGCTAGACCAAGGCTTGCACGGCGATCTAGCCTACATGGCTCAACATGGCACCAAACGCAGCCGCCCCGCCGAATTAATCCCCGGCACCCTGCGGGTTATTTCCGTGCGACTGGATTACCTTTCCACCCCCGCGCGCGAAAATGAAATTACCACCGCCGCCGAGCACGCTCGCGTATCGCGTTATGCGCTGGGCCGCGATTATCACAAATTAATCCGTAAACGTTTATCTAAACTGGCTGAAAAAATTGAACAGGTCGCGCAACAGCTGACACCGGCAACACAGGACTACCAATACCGTGCCTTTGTGGATAGCGCCCCGGTGCTGGAACGCGCATTGGCAGAAAAAGCCGGCCTTGGCTGGATCGGCAAAAACACCATGCTGATGAGCCGCGAAGCAGGCTCCTACTTTTTCCTCGGTGAAATCTACACCAACTTGCCGCTGCCCATTGACAAGCCGGACGATAAAAACAATTGCGGCAACTGCACCGCCTGTCTGGACGCCTGTCCTACCAACGCCTTTGTCAGTCCCTATGTGTTGGACGCTAAAAAGTGTATTTCCTATCTCACCATCGAACTCAAGGGCAGCATCCCGGAATACTTACGCCCCGGCATTGGCAACCGCATTTTTGGTTGTGACGAATGCCAAGCAGTTTGCCCCTGGAACCGCTTTGCCCAGACGACCGGGGAAGACGATTTTCAACCACGTCATGGATTGGATACTGCACAACTCATCGAGCTGTTTAACTGGAGCGAAGTAGAATTTCTGGAACGCACCGCTGGCTCGGCCATTCGCCGTAGTGGTTACGAGGGCTGGTTACGTAATATTGCCGTGGCGCTGGGTAATGCACCTAGCAGTATTCCGGTTGTTGAAGCGTTGAAACAGAAACTAAATCATCCCTCTGAAGTTGTCCAAGAACATTTAGCATGGGCATTAAATCAACATTCAAGTTCCCTTACCGGCGGGGGAAAATAGCCTTTATTACCCCCCCAACGAACCAAGATCCAATCTCAGAACAATATAAGTCAGAAAAAATCGCCGCCCTCTTATTCAGCGATACTTAAAGCTTGGGTAACGAATCCCGATAGCAAAGAGAGTCGGGGTATGAGGCAGATCAAAGATTGCTCGTTTTTTCCTACAACACGCCTATTACTTCTCCAACTCGGCTCAGTGAATCAACAAAGTGAGCTATCATTACGAATATATTTTGTGGATCTATTTAACGCATTAGAATGCCGTGGCCTCTTTTAAAGGCAGCCCCTAGGTTAAGGAATAACCGGCATACAGTTCTTGAGGCTTTGTGAAAAAAACATTTATTGAATTATTACGATCCATGCTGAGCAGCATGCGTGACTTGCTGCCTATTGTCCTGGTGATTTTATTTTTCCAAACTGTGGTGTTGCAACAACCGTTACCCGATGTCGGCCAATTGCTGACAGGGGTTTTGTTTGTGGTTCTTGGGCTTACCTTTTTTATCCACGGCTTAGAACAGGGGCTGTTTCCCATCGGTGAGGCAATGGCTCACGCCTTTGCCCGCAAAGGTAGTGTGTTTTGGCTATTGGCATTTGCATTTTCACTAGGTTTTGGCACGACAGTGGCCGAGCCAGCATTGATCGCTGTTGCCGCCGAAGCCGCGAATGTGGCCGCTAATGGCGGAATGATAGAAGCCTCCGAAGCATCCAAATCCAGTTATGCTAACGGATTGCGCTATACCGTGGCTTTATCGGTAGGACTAGCGATCGTGATAGGCGTGGTCCGCATTATCAAAGGCTGGCCGATACAATGGATCATTATTGGGGGCTATCTTTTAGTTGTGATCATGACGATGTTTGCCCCCAAAGAGATTATCGGCATCGCCTATGACTCTGGCGGCGTTACCACGTCCACCATTACGGTCCCGCTAGTGACCGCACTGGGTGTAGGACTAGCTTCCTCGATCAAAGGCCGCAACCCCATGATTGATGGTTTCGGTCTTATTGCTTTTGCTTCGCTTACTCCAATGATTTTTGTAATGGCTTACGGGATGATTATTTAATGGACGTCATTCAGGAAATTTTTGATGTGACTGTGGGTACGGTGACGGATGTTTTACCGATCGCAGCCATTATTTTTGGCTTTCAGTTTATCGTTATCCGTAAAAAACCAGCCAACCTTGGCCAAATTCTCATCGGGTTTATCTGGGTATTAATTGGGCTGTCTCTATTCTTATTAGGTCTGGAGTGGTGCCTATTTCCCTTGGGTCGGTTGATGGCCGAGCAGCTTACCGACCCCGTCTTTATTCACGGCGCCAATGCAACTGCTGAACTCGCCAAGGGCGTTGACTGGCAAAGTTATTACTGGGTCTACCTATTCGCCTTACTGGTTGGCTTTAGCACAACCATTGCAGAACCTTCGTTAATGGCGGTTGCTATCAAGGCAAACGAGGTTTCTGGTGGCGCCATTGGTGTTTGGGGCCTCCGTATTGCTGTCGCTATAGGCGTTGCAATTGGCATATCACTTGGCTGTTACCGAATAGTGGTCGGTGACCCAATACATTGGTACATCATCACTGGCTATATTGTGGTTGTGATTCAAACCAGCTTTGCTCCCAAAATAATTATCCCGCTCGCCTATGATTCCGGCGGTGTAACAACATCAACTGTAACGGTGCCTCTTGTAGCTGCACTGGGCTTAGGGCTATCAGAAACAGTGCCGGGGCGTAATCCATTGATTGATGGCTTTGGTTTAATTGCCTTTGCCAGCTTGTTCCCGATTATGTCAGTGATGGCTTACGCACAGCTGAGCGAGCTCAGATCAAAACGCGCAAAAAGATATCCAATTCAACCCTAGCAACTGATTAGAAAGAACTCGCAGAGGAAAAATCATGCACTTTAAAATGATTGTGGTATTTACTGAGGACGATAAGACCGACGTAGTCATGAAAGCTGCCAGAGAGGCTGGCGCCACCGGCGCCACGGTTATCAACAATGCACGGGGCGAAGGCCTAAAAAAATCCAAAACATTTTTTGGGTTATCGCTGGAAACCCAGCGAGATGTCATCCTCTTTTTGGTAGAAGAACACCTAAGTCGCCATATTTTGGAAAGAATTAGCGAGGTTGGGGAGTTCGATCTCAAACCAGGCACCGGCATTGCAATCCAATTAGATGTTGAAGACGCCGTTGGTGTTGCCAGCCAAGCTAGACAAATAACCCATGATGTAGAGGAGCTGCTGTAATGGCTAATAAATTGATAAAAACCCGTGACGTAATGCATGCAAAACATCTTGAAATGGATGGTCAGGCAACGGTTAAAGAAGCTCTTAATGCCCTGCGCGCCGAAAATGCAGAGGTTTTGATTGTTAAAAAACGGCATAAAAATGACGCCTTTGGCATGGTCTTGCTGGCCGATATTGCCAAGAAGGTGCTCGCCAAAGACAAAGCGCCTGATCGCGTTAATATCTACGAAATTATGTCCAAGCCGGTGATCTCCCTTGAGCCAGACTTGGATGTTCGTTACTGCGCTCGGATGTTTGATAATTTTGGTTTATCGAATGCTCCGGTGATTGAAGATGGGAAGGTGATTGGCATTGTGAGTTACAGTGAGCTGGTATTTAAGGGGCTGTGTGAGTTGATTGATTGAGTTTAGTCCGCCGCTCGGCTTCTACAACTCGTTCCATTTTGGGCAGACGATTTTGAATTAACGGTTTCGCCCTGCTGCGCGAGTTCATTTTCTTTGCGGCCAAAGAAAACGGAACCAAAAGAAACGCCCCTCTAGTCCATCGCCGGCTACGCCGATACCCTGCGCTACTCGAAAAGTAACGGCCGCTGCGGAACTCGCCTTTTAAAGAGACTTAATCTTCAAAAGGCTCAAACAATCCTCGCTACTGCGTACCGTTATTTTTCTCCGTTGCTCGGCGACTCCCAAGAGAATTAAAGGTGCTCCGTAGCCAGTACCTCGTCATTCCAGGCGTAACGAAGTGAAAACACGGAATCCATGTTCACCAATACAACTGGATGCCCGAGCCAGCCACCAACACCTATTTCGCCTTTCTGGCAAGATAAGGGAGACGGTCGCGTCTCCCTTATCAATCCCTCGCGACCCCTGCAGCTTGTCCGGCTTTGCCGGATTCCCTGCGCGTTTCGGTTTCAGTCGGCGCTCAGCAACTCGCCTTTCAGGCTCAGACAATCTTCGCTTGTTTCCGACTGAACCCTGCAATGCTCAGCGGCGCAGAAGGGGAATCAGGTGTGCCAGCTTGAAGCTCTCTAAAATAAGCAGCCCCGCCTGTCATTCCGGGCGTAACGAAGTGAAGCCCCGGACAAGCGCAGCGCAGAACGTACTTTAGTACGGCCCGTAGGGTGAGCCAAAGCGAATAATCCATAACGACTAAAACCACTGGATGCCGATTAAATCCGGCATGATGATATTTTTAACCTAGAGACACTCCGCCCGAATCATAACGCGCCAAAGCCATGCTCAGCACCAAATACTCCCCTTCTGCGCAGCCGAGCACTGGAAACTTTTGACGGATAAAGTGAGGATTGTCTGAGGCTGAAAGCCGAGTTGCCGAACGCCGTTAAAAGTTGAAGCGCGCAGGGTAGTCGCGAAGCGACCAAGCTGTAGGGGCGGTTTTGATTGTTAAGCTTTTGGGCGCCCAAAAGCTTAACTTGCCCAGCAAGGGCGAAACAGAATACTCAAATACGTAGGAAAGTGTCATCCGCCCCCACTTTTCAGATTTTTTAACGCTGCCACAAGGCCTCGAAACGCCAAAATGGCCCGGCTATGACTGTGATCGTTATAGTCATTCAAATACTCCCTCTCTTCAAGCTGGAAAAGGTGCATTTTATTTCTTATATCCCATAGCCAGTCTAAATCTTCTTTTAGAACCGAATCGATTATGCCTTTATCCAACAAATACTCCGTTCTTACCTTGTAACTTTTACCACAAATTCCTTTTAGATAATCCTTTGTAATACTTTCCGTAAGGCTTCCTATTAAGAACAAATACAATTTCCGCAACATTTCACCCGCAGTACCTGAAATATCAGTTCGCAAAAACAGCCATAAAACTGCATCAGAGAGAATCAAAGTGTATGCAAGGTTGCTCTTGAGGTTATGGTCTTCAATAAACGGCATTCTATTTCTTTGGAATGCCGCTGTGCGCAAATACCCGCGAGGAAACCTTACCTTTGATTCTTTAATTTCCATCAGAGTCTCCCCAGTTTCCGACAGATAATCATTTATACTTTGCAATAGAGCACCAGCTTCAATAGCTGCTTCCTGCAGCTCTTTATTGTTCGTAATTTTCATACTCTTCCTTAAGACTAATAGCTCAACAAACGATTCATGCTGTAAAACTTGGCCTCGTTACTCCAACCTAAAAAACGTCTCCCGATAATGCTGCAACTCAGCAATCGAATCCCGAATATCATCCATCGCCAAATGTGACCCACTCTTCTTCACACCCGCCAACACATCCGGACGCCAGCGCCGCGCCAGCTCTTTAACAGAACTCACATCCAAATTACGATAATGGAAAAACGCCTCGAGCTTAGGCATATACTTCACCATAAAACGACGATCCTGCCCGATGCTGTTACCGCACATCGGCGATGCACCCGCTGCGACATACTGTTCCAACCAGGCGATGGTCTCCGCCTCGGCCTGCTCCATGGTAATTTCGCTCTCCAGCACACGCTGCGTTAAACCCGAACCGCCATGCTGATTGGTATTCCAGTCATCCATGCCCGCCATCGTTGTCGCGGTCTGATGAACAGCAAAAACCGGACCCTCGGCAATCACATTCAGATCAGAGTCTGTGACTATGGTGGCGATTTCGATTATGGTATCGTGATCCGGCTCGAGTCCGGTCATTTCCAAATCGACCCAGATCAGATGCTCAGCGTTTGACATATTTAACTTTCCCGGTGATTTATAGATTGAATGATCAAATTGAAAAGCAGTTTAGCGTGAAATCCCAATAATGGCTAAACGACACCTAACTCGGCGCCAACAATGGCGCATCGACAAGGTACAGGGCGAGCGTGAAAAACGCGCCAACCGCCGCGAAGACCACATTCAGGAAAGCCTTTCACACGGTGAACTGGGCACCGAACAACAGGGTTTGGTGATTGCTCACTACGGCTCACAGGTTGACGTAGAGGGCGGCGACGGGCAGTTACATCGTTGCCGATTGCGCACCAACCTCGGCCAAATCGTGACGGGCGATAATGTCATCTGGCGACCAGCCATTGATCAGGGCGGCGTGATTGTTGCTGTCACTGAACGCGAGTCTGAACTCAGCCGCCCCGATGCGCGTGGCAATTTAAAACCCGTCGCAGCGAACATTGACCTGATTTTCCTGGTGATTGCCGCCGAACCACGCACCCCCTTCGGATTAATTGATCGCTATCTGGTGGCTGCGGAAAACATTAACATTCGACCAATCATTCTTATCAATAAAGCCGATCTTAAAAGTCAGGACTCCATCGAGTGGAACAAAGAGATCAACACCATCTACAGTGACATCGGCTACTCAACGATTGCCACTAGCACGCAATCTGAAGCAGGGCTGGACGAATTAAAAGTGGCAATGCGCGATCACACCAGTATTTTTGTTGGCCAATCCGGCGTTGGCAAGACCTCTCTGGTTAATCGACTGCTCCCCGATACTGAAGCCCGTGTCGGCCCTTTATCGGAAAGCTCTGGAAAGGGCATGCACACCACGACTACGGCACAATTATTCCATTTGCCCGATGGCGGCAGCATTATTGATTCGCCCGGCATCCGCGAATTTGGCCTGGGCCACGTTGACGCTCAAGAATTAATGGACGGCTTTATTGAGTTCCACCCTTACCTTGGCCGCTGCAAATTCCGTGACTGTAAACACCTGCACGAACCCAAGTGCGCAATTCAACAAGCAGTGAGTGAGGGCGCAATCAGCGAACGCCGTTTTGCCAGCTTCCATCAGATCAGTGAAACACTAGAATAAATCATCCACAGCTCGACGACTAAAAATTTAAAATAAAGACCTTGGAATTCACCGGCTTGGCTATTAGACTCTGGGCCGGAAAAAATTTCGCGCCAGCCAATTTGTCTTGCTAAACTGGCGTGATACACAACGTGGCGCCAACTGTCATCTGGCGCCTGAATAGACATAACATACGGCTTTACGAGGCAACTTATGCCAAAAGGAAACGGACCCTCTTTAAAAAATTTCACACCCTATAAAGAAAAAAAGGGTGAGGAATACATGAACAAGGCACAGCTTGCACATTTCAAGCATATCCTTAATACCTGGAAAAACGAGCTGGCCGAAGAAGCCTCTCGCACTGTGCACCACTTACAGGAAGAGGCGAACAACTTCGCTGACCCTAATGACCGCGCCAGCCAGGAAGAAGAGTTCAGCCTTGAACTACGTGCCCGCGACCGCGAGCGAAAGCTGACCAAGAAAATCAACAGCACGCTCGAGCGCATCGAAGTTGATGATTACGGCTTCTGTGATTCCTGCGGTATTGAAATTGGCGTCAAACGCCTGGAAGCGCGCCCAACTGCCACGCTTTGCATTGATTGCAAAACGCTGGCCGAAATCAAAGAGCGCACCACGGGCACCTAGTCGTGATGAGATGGCGGTAAGCTTCACTTACCGCCATCCAGCCCCATGCCTTCCTCACCGCCAACCATCTCTTACATTGGCCGCTTTGCGCCCTCGCCCACCGGCCCGCTTCATTCCGGCTCACTGGTTGCTGCTTTAGCCAGCTTTCTTGATGCCCGCAGCCAACAGGGCAAGTGGCTAGTGCGCATTGAAAACATCGATCCACCACGAGAATTGCCCGGCGCCAGCCACGCGATACTAAAAGCTCTGGAAGCCCACCATTTATTCTGGGATGACAGTGTGACCTATCAAAGCGACCGCTTTGAGCTTTATCGAGACACTGCACATTCACTTATCGACCAACAGCTGGCCTATTACTGCACCTGTTCTCGCCTGCAACTAAAAGATCAGCCCATCTACCCAGGAACCTGTCGCCACTGCCAGAAAAAGCCGTCATCGCCTGCCGCCGTTCGCGTTATTTGCCAGCCAGTGGCGATTAATTTCGAAGACTGTATTCAAGGCCCGCAGCACCAACAAATGGATACCGACATTGGCGACTTTGTTATTTACCGCAAAGACCGTTTGCCAGCTTACCAGCTAGCAACAGCCGTGGATGACGTCGAGCAAAACATTAGCCATGTTGTGCGAGGCTGCGACCTGCTCGACTCAACACCTCGCCAAATGTATCTGCAACAACTACTACAAAAAGAATCTCCCAAATACGCACACCTCCCTGTGCTCGCAAGAGCTGACGGCCAGAAACTCAGCAAACAGAACCTGGCAGCTCCCTTGAATCTCCGCGCCTGTAACAGCAATCTCATCAAGGCATTAACCCTGCTGAACCAAAATCCGCCTATCGAACTTACCGGTGCAAAATGCTCGGAGATCCTCGACTGGGCAACCCTCAACTGGCAGCTTAAGAAAATCCCTCCCTTGGCATCTATCAAACAAGATCATCCCGATTTCTGACACCTGACTATTCCAGAGAAACAGCCTGAAAAACTCAACCACACCTGCTGATCAAGGCCCATCAGTACCCCACAATAGGTAGCGGTTTGTGTATTTTAGATACAAAGTGTTACAATTCGTAATGTTTTGCTCTTAGTGAGTCGTTTTTCTTTAAAATTTATGGGGTAGCCATTAACGTGATTAACAGCTCGACGCTTATCAAAAATATCCTCGGCGAATGCGATGCCATCAAAAGCATTTGCCAACAAATTCAGCAAATCGCCCCCACCAATTGTACCGTACTCATTTCAGGCACCACCGGCAGCGGCAAAGGCTTGGTTGCACAAAACATTTTTGACCTGAGTGGCCGCACTGAAGAGAACTTCGTGCACATCAACTGCACAACCCCGCCAGAAACACCCATTGAAGCTGAAATTTTTGGTCATCATCGCAAAAGTCTGTTGTCGCACCACGAACCCAGTTTGGATCAGCTAAAAGCCATGAACGGCGGCACCCTGATGATAGATGAGATCAGTGAGCTTGCCCCCGAGTGCCAAGCCTATTTCCTGGAGGTTCTTGAACTCATTGAACGCCATAACATGAGTTCCGACGACACTATCGATGTCCGCCTGATTGTGACTACTCAACACAATCTGAAAACTCTTTCTCAGCAGAACCGCTTCAACCAACGTCTTTATTATCACCTTAATATCTTTACCATTGCCATCCCGCCCTTGCGTGACCGCGGCGCCGACAAAATCAAAATCGCCGAAAAATTACTCACTCAAGCGTGTCGAAAATACGGCAAAAATATCCGCGGTTTCTCGCTCGAAGCGATCGCCGCCATCAACGATTACCACTGGCCAGGTAACTATCGCGAGCTGCGAAATACCATCGAACGCGCTGTGGTATTAGCCCAGTGTGAATACCTGAACGCCGACCAACTGGTTCTGGAAAGTCCGCCACTACAAGCCGCACCAACATCTGCCACTCCGGCACCTCTCGAAACAACGCCAGCGAGCGACGAGCCTGACATGTCTCTGGAAGATTATTTCCAACATTACGTACTCGACCATCAAGACAATATGTCTGAAACCGAGCTCGCAAAAAAATTAGGTATCAGCCGAAAATGCCTGTGGGAACGTCGCCAAAAGTACGGAATTCCTCGGAAAAAGGGCAAAGCTGCGGCCACATCTTAGAAAAGGTTTGCGCTTTTGCCAGAGGCTGTTAACAATAGCAGCCTTTAATCAAGAGCATGCCGCCAGGCCTTCTATGAAAAATAACAACACCTGATGCAGACTAGCAATCCAATTTCTCCGGTTATCATACCGCACAGCGAGCATCAGATTGATCTCAGAGCAATCAACCGCAACGCTATTTCGACCGTCAAAACACTGCGTGATGCGGGCTTCAAAGCTTATCTGGTCGGCGGATGTATTCGCGACCTGCTGCTGGGACTGAAACCTAAAGACTTTGACATCTCCACCAACGCTCGCCCCGAAGAGGTACTAAAACTCTTCAAACGCGCGCGCATCATTGGTCGCCGCTTCCGTATTGTGCACGTCTATTTTGGCCGTGAACTACTGGAAATCACCACCTTTCGTGGCCACCACCCCGAAGATGATGATCATCCTCACGCGTCACGCAGCGATGATGGTCAGTTACTGAGAGACAATATCTACGGCTCCGCTAGCGACGATGCGCTACGCCGTGATTTTACCGCCAATGCGTTGTACTACGACATCGACGACAACAGCATATTGGATTACGCCAACGGTTATCAGGATATCAAAAAACACATCCTGCGCATCATCGGCGACCCGCAAAAACGTTATCGCGAAGACCCCGTTAGAATGCTGCGCGCACTACGTTTTGCCGGCAAACTGGATTTTGAAATTGAAGCACAGACAGCCGAACCTATCCGCGAACTGGGTAGCCTGCTCAGCAACATTCCTGCAGCACGCCTGTTTGACGAATCGCTAAAAGTATTTTTATCGGGTTACGGTAGCAAAACACTACCACTGATGCTGGATTATGGCCTGTTCGGACAGCTCTACCCCTTTACCAACGAGCATCTGGACACCCCCTTTTTTGCGGACATGATTTCGCAGGCTCTGGCTAACACTGATGCTCGCCTGGCAATAGGCAAAGGCATCACTCCTGCTTTCTTCTACGCTGTTCTGCTATGGCCCGTTGTGCTGAAAGCTGCGGAAGAACACAAAGAGAAGATAGGCCTTCCGGATGTTCCCGCATTGCACCGCGCCTCCTATGAAGCGATTTCGGCACAACAAATCCGCACCTCGATCCCCAAACGTTTTTCATTACCCATGAAAGAAATCTGGGACATGCAGCTGCGTCTACCACGCCGCAATGGCCCGCGCGCTGAAAAACTGTCGCACCATCCACGTTTCCGAGCCGCCTATGACTTCCTATTACTTCGCGAAGAATGCGGCGAGCAGTGCGATGACTTAGGCCAGTGGTGGACCGACTATCAGGATGCCAGCCATGAAGACAAGCGTGCCATGGTTAAAAACCTCAGTGCTTCAAGCAAACCACAAAAACGCCGCCGTAAAAAACCACGCTCAAAAAGGTCCGCCAGTGAGTAACACAGAAACCGCCAGCGTTTATATTGGCATTGGCAGTAATATGGAAAATCCGCTGGCACAACTAAAAGCGGCAACCGCGGCGCTGCGCGAAATCCCCAGCACCAAGCTGTGCAAAGTTTCCAACATTTACCAGACAGCGCCTATCGGCCCCGCCGGACAACCGGACTACACCAATGCCGCTGCGCTGCTGGAAACCCAACTGACGCCAGAAGCTTTGCTCGACGAGCTACAGCGCATCGAACTCGATCAAGGCCGTGTCCGCAAAGAGCGCTGGGGGCCGCGCACACTGGACCTGGATATTATTCTTTACGCTGGCATGACCATTCGCACAGCGCGCCTGACGGTGCCACATATCGAAATGGAAAATCGGAATTTCGTGCTAATCCCGTTAATGGATATCGCTCCCGATCTAATCCTACCCAACGGAAAATCACTCAAGGCCGCCACAGATCAAGCTGGACACGAAGGCATCAAACTATCCATGACAACCGATGATTTCAAGGCGACTTGTCCCTAGCCGCCCTACTCATTACAATACGCGGCATTCGGCGACTCAAAACTCACCCTTCGGTTTTCTTTCGCAGCTGCCCCCATACCAAGGCCTGAGCCGCTATGAGCAAAATTAGATTATCCACCCTCAAACAGTCTAAAGCTGACGGCAAAAAATTTGTTGCTCTGACCAGTTACGATGCCAGCTTTGCCCAAATCAGCGATGAAGCCGGCATTGAGGTTTTATTGGTAGGTGATTCACTAGGCAACGTCATTCAAGGTCACGACAGCACCGTGCCAGTCACCATTGATCAAATGATGTACCACGTCACAGCCGTTGCTCGCGGCAACCAAAATGCCATGATCATGGCCGACATGCCCTACATGACCTACACCTCCGAAACAGCGGCGCTGGAAAATGCCACACGACTGATGCAGGCCGGCGCGCACATCGTCAAACTCGAAGGCGGCGCTTGGTTAAGCCCTATTATCAAACGCTTAACGGAATGCGGCATCCCTGTCTGCGGCCATATTGGCCTATTACCCCAGTCCGTTGATAAACTAGGCGGCTATAAAGTTCAGGGCACCGACCAAAGCGGCGCCGACACTCTCAAGCGTGATGCACAGGCACTTCAGGAAGCGGGCGTAGACTTGATGGTAATGGAATGCATTCCCAGCGATCTGGCCAGCGAAATCACCGCCGAACTAAATATCCCAACCATTGGCATTGGCGCTGGTGCAGACACCGATGCCCAAGTAATGGTGCTGCATGATATTCTCGGCCTGAAAACCCGGCCAACGCCCAAGTTTGTGAAAAATTTCCTCGCTGAAACCGACAGCGTCGAAGCTGCCATCAGCGCCTACGCCAACGCTGTTCGGACTGGTGAATTTCCGGCTACCGAGCACAGCTATAAATAGACACCTTTTATCATGCAAACAATCAGTACCATTTCCGACCTGCGAGCGGCATTAGCCAGCGAACGCAAACAGGGCCAACGCATCAGCTTTGTTCCCACCATGGGAAACCTGCACGCAGGTCACATGGCGCTCGTTAAACACGCCAGCGAAGCCTCTGATTGCATCGTCGCCAGTGTTTTTGTCAATCCCATGCAGTTCTCCCAGAACGAAGACATGGACGCCTACCCCAGAACTCTGGAGGCCGATCAAAAATTACTGGAAGAGCGTAGTGTTAAATACCTGTTCGCGCCGACGGCACGTGAAATGTATCCGCAGGGTGTCAGCACACAGGTACAAATTCCTGTGCTATCCAACCTTTACTGTGGCGCCAGTCGCCCTGGCCACTTTGTTGGCGTCGCCACCATTTGCGCAAAACTATTTAACATTGTGCAGCCGGATATTGCCGTGTTTGGTGAGAAAGATTTTCAACAACTAACGATTATTCGTCACATGGTGCGCGACCTATGTATTCCCGTTGAAATTATCGGCGTACAAACCGGACGCGCCGAAGATGGCCTGGCACTGAGCTCCCGCAACGGTTATCTGAGTGAAACAGAGCGTCAAATTGCACCGGCACTCTACAAAACACTTCAGGCCGCAGCCAGCAAAATCAAAGCGGGAGAACCCAACTTTGCCGAAGTGGAGGCCACAGCCAACCAACAGCTTTCCGATGCCGGGTTTAAACCGGATTACTTTCACGTGGTTAACCGCGAAACACTCGACACCGCCACCCTGAATGATAAAGAAATCATTATCTTAGCCGCGGCTCAACTCGGAAAAGCACGCCTGATCGACAACCTATTCATTGATCTTTAGCAAATCGACACTGTTTAAAAGTTAATCAGAACACTGCTCTTCCTCGCCAGCCCAGACCACCGCACCTTATACTCGTTGTGAATGGCGAGAATGCACGCCATTTATTGCATCTATAAAACTTCTTCCGTAGAATACGCGCCAGCTCAAGTGGGGTAGACCCATTTCTGCCCTAACAGCTTGATTTTTTAACCCTAATGAAGGTAGGAACGACCATGTCAACTTACTCAGACGATATTAAAAGCCTAACCGCTGTAATCGAAGCAGCTGGCGCACCTTGGGATGCGATCAACCCAGAATCAGCCGCTCGTATGCGCGCTCAGAACAAATTCAAAACTGGCCTGGACATAGCTAAATACACCGCGGGCATTATGCGTCGTGACATGGCTGCGTTCGATAAAGATAAAACCAAGTACACACAGTCTCTGGGCTGCTGGCACGGTTTCATCGGTCAGCAAAAACTGATCTCTATCAAGAAGCACTTCGGTACGACTGAGCGTAAATACCTGTACCTGTCTGGCTGGATGGTTGCCGCTCTGCGTTCTGACTTCGGTCCTCTGCCTGACCAATCTATGCACGAGAAAACTGCCGTTGCTGGCCTGGTTGAAGAACTGTACACCTTCTTGCGTCAAGCCGACGCGCGTGAGCTGGGCGGCTTGTTCCGTGAGCTGGACGCTGCTCGTGAAGCTGGCGATTCTGCTAAAGCAGCTGAAGTCCAAGCGAAAATCGACAACCACGAAACTCACGTTGTACCTATCGTTGCTGACATCGATGCTGGTTTCGGTAACGCTGAAGCTACCTACTTGATGGCCAAACAAATGATCGAAGCGGGCGCATGTTGTCTGCAGATCGAAAACCAAGTTGCTGACGAAAAGCAATGTGGCCACCAGGACGGCAAAGTAACCGTTCCTCACGCCGACTTCCACAACAAGCTGCGCGCTCTGCGTTACGCTTTCCTGGAGCTGGGTGTTGAAGAGGGCGTTATTGTTGCACGCACCGATTCTGAAGGTGCTGGCCTAACTAAAGAAATCGCTGTTGTTAAAGAGCCAGGCGACCAAGGTGACGTTTACAACTCATTCCTGGACGTTGAAGAAATTGACGTAGCTGATATGGCTCAAGGTGACGTTGTATTTAACCGTGACGGCAAGCTGGTTCGACCTAAGCGTCTGCCTTCTGGTCTGTACCAATTCCGCCAAGGTACTGGCCACGAGCGCTGCGTATTCGATTGTATCGAAGCCATCAACGCCGGTGCTGACATGCTGTGGATTGAAACTGCAGTTCCAACTGTTCACGAAATCAAAGGCATGATGGATGATGTTCGCAAAGTACATCCTGATGCGAAACTGGTTTACAACAACTCGCCTTCTTTCAACTGGACGCTGAACTTCCGTCAGCAAGCTTACGATTCATGGGCAGCTGAAGGTAAAGACGTTTCTGCTTACGACCGTGACAAGTTGATGTCTGCTGACTACGACGCTTCTGAACTGGCTGCTGAAGCTGATGCACGCGTTCGTACTTTCCAAGCAGATACTGCGCGTGAAGCGAACGTATTCCACCACCTGATCACTCTGCCGACTTATCACACTGCCGCGCTGTCTACTGACAACCTGGCTAAAGAGTACTTCGGCGAAGAAGGTATGCTGGGCTATGTTGCTGGCGTACAGCGTAAAGAGATCCGTCAAGGTATCGCATGTGTTAAGCACCAAAACATGTCAGGTTCTGACATCGGTGATGATCACAAAGAATACTATGCCGGTGAAAACGCTCTGAAAGCTGGTGGCGCGAAAAACACCTCTAACCAGTTCAACAACATCTAATTGTTGCTGACGCGTTAAGTGTTTGAAAAAGGCGACCTTCGGGTCGCCTTTTTTGTTAGAATTTTGAAAATTTAATTAGCAGATTACAGTGAGAAGATTAAGCATGAGCAACGCTCCAGCCCATTTTCAGGACGCCAAAGAACTTCTAAGCGAAGCCGGTTTTGCCATCAGCGACATCTGGTATCACGGCACCTCCTCCGCATTGCTAGACTCTATTAAAGCGCAGGGACTGAAACGCTCCGGCGACAAAGCACTGAAGCTGGCCGCAAAAAAAACCATGTCCACCATCGGTAACAGCTATGCCGAAACCATCGAACCCGTTTTCCTAACGCAAAGCAAAGAGCTGGCCCATTACTGGGCAGAACAAACGCTTCGTGAACGTAGCGTACGCTTTGAGGGCGATGAGCACGCTGTGGTTTTAGCGGTTAATTTACCGCCAGAACTATTGAGCAAGGTTAAACCGGATACTGGCGCCGCCAGCCTAATGCTGGTTATTGGCGGTAGCAGCTACCTGACAGATCTAGCGGAAATCTATAAAACCAACGGCCAAACACTCGCCGAAATTAACCCTGTCAAAGCTGACCGTATGGATTACCTTAACAAGCTCGGGATGGCCTATATCGACCAGGATATCGAGCCACAGTATTTGAAAGTCCTGTAACAAGCCTGCTACCAACAAAACAGAAAAGGCGGAATCAATCCCGCCTTTTTATTCCTCACCGCCTTTGCATCACAAAAGATTATTAAGCACGGCCAAAGCATTCAATAAAACCAATAACAACAGTACCGCTCTAGCAAGCTTCTGAGTTAGCGAAACAAACGCCAGCGCCGCTAACACCTGTAAATTTTTAGCCAGCAGCACGCCAACAACCACCCCAAATTCGTAGGCAAACCAACGAACCACCCTATTCGCTTCAGTATCAACGCCATCGACAAACATAAAATAAAGCGTCGACAGGTAATCCAGAAAAACTGTTAGCAAAAAGAACATCCAAAGTAGCCAGTGACGCCGAAATGATGTCTTCAAATTTTTTAAAAGCGAAACCTCTTCACCCAAAATCAACATAATTTTGCGCTGCCTTACTCATCAGGCGAGATCACGGTTAAAGCTACTCCCAAAATTTCCACCATTTTTTGCTTTCATCGCGCCCATCCTGCCCAGCTTCAGAACCTTTACCCAGCTCCTTTCGTTCCTGCTCGGACTTTTTAAGCGCCTGCTTATCCAAGCCCTTCAACTCATCACGATCTTCGCCCTGATCACTCTTAAGCTTTTTTTCCTTCTTCTCCTTCTTCTCTTTCTTTTGCTTATCCTTTTTATTTTTCTCTTTATTCAAGTAACTATCTTCATCGTCGTAGCCCGCCTTAGCCGTCATCGCCTCCTTGTGCACCTCCTTTTGCTCGGAGGTAGGCTTACCGTCTCCGGCCCATTCAGGCTTATCTGCCAATGCCGGAGCCACCAAAAATAACGCCACCAACCCCACTATTAACTTATTTCTCATAACAACCCCCTTTTGATAAAAACTACAAATCACCAACGTCAGAACACTTGTCACTTAAGCGTATCGCCTTTTATCGTGCACTCTCCCTTACTTGTTTACAAGACACCAAAACACGATAAAACCTACAGGACAGGCACAACTTTATATGCCGCATATTTTTGGCGATATAGCACTAATTATTTTTTCAAAAACCCCAATAAACCTGTATACTTACGCGCAATTTCGACCCTCACTATCGAGTAAAACAATGACTGAATTATCCCATTACAGAAACATTGGTATTTTCGCGCACGTTGATGCGGGTAAAACCACTACAACAGAACGTATTCTGAAGCTCACCGGTAAAATCCACAAAACCGGTGAAGTTCACGACGGCGAGTCAACAACTGACTTCATGGAACAGGAAGCTGAGCGTGGTATTACCATTCAGTCAGCTGCGACAACTTGCTTCTGGAAAGATCACCGCTTCAACATCATCGATACACCGGGCCACGTTGACTTCACCGTTGAAGTTTATCGCTCATTGAAAGTTCTTGATGGTGGTGTTGGTGTATTCTGTGGTTCCGGCGGTGTTGAGCCTCAGTCAGAAACTAACTGGCGTTACGCGAACGACTCCGAAGTTGCTCGTATTATCTTAGTGAACAAGTTAGATCGCCTGGGTGCTGACTTCCTACGCGTAGTTAACCAGGTTGAAAAAGTTTTGGGCGCGAACCCACTGGTCATGGTTCTACCAATCGGCCGCGAAGATGACTTCGTTGGTGTGGTTGATCTGCTGACCCGCCAAGCATTCGTATGGGATGATTCTGGCCTGCCAGAAAACTTCGAAATCACAGATATTCCTGCTGACATGGTTGACCAGGTTGAAGAGTACCGCGAGAAGCTGATCGAAATGGCTGTCGAGCAAGACGACGACCTGATGGAATCCTACCTTGAAGGCGAAGAGCCTGCACTGGAAGACATCAAACGCTGCATCCGTAAAGGCACGATTGCGCTGGACTTCTTCCCAACTTACTGTGGTTCAGCCTTCAAAAACAAAGGTGTTCAGCTAGTGCTGGATGCCGTGGTAGATTACCTGCCATGCCCAACCGAAGTTGACCCTCAGCCGTTAACTGATGAAGAAGGTGTGGCTACAGGCGAATTTGCTCACGTTACTCCTGATGCGCCTTTACGCGCATTGGCATTCAAAATTATGGATGACCGCTTTGGCGCACTAACCTTCGTTCGCATCTACTCCGGTACTCTGAACAAAGGCGACACCATCCTGAACTCCTTCACAGGCAAATCTGAGCGTGTCGGCCGTATGGTTGAAATGCACGCCGACGAACGTACTGAGTTGAGCACCGCAAAAGCCGGCGATATCATCGCGATTGTAGGCATGAAGAACGTGCAAACCGGCCACACGCTGTGTGATCCGAAACACCCTTGCACACTGGAAGCAATGGTCTTCCCAGAGCCAGTAATCTCGATTGCTGTATCGCCTAAAGACAAAGCCTCAACCGAGAAAATGGGTATTGCCATCGGCAAAATGGTTGCTGAAGATCCTACCTTCCAGGTTGAAACCGACCTGGATTCCGGTGAAACCATCCTTAAGGGTATGGGCGAATTGCACCTGGATATTAAAGTCGACATCCTGAAACGTACGTATGCCGTTGAGCTTGAAGTGGGTCAACCTCAGGTAGCTTACCGTGAAACGATCACTAAAGAGATCGAAGACAGCTATACGCACAAGAAGCAGTCTGGTGGTTCTGGTCAGTTCGGTAAAATCGACTACCGCATCAAACCGGGCGAGCAAAACACTGGCTTCACATTCAAATCGACGGTTGTAGGCGGTAATGTACCGAAGGAATTCTTCCCTGCGATTGAGAAAGGCTTTAAGTCAATGATGGACGAAGGCCCTGTGGCTGGATTCCCCGTATTGGACGTTGAAGTTGAACTGTTCGACGGTGGTTTCCACGCAGTTGACTCCTCGGCTGTTGCTTTCGAAATCGCCGCTAAAGGCGCCTTCCGTCAGTCCATGCCAAAAGCTGGCCCACAATTGCTTGAGCCGATCATGAAAGTTGACGTGTTTACGCCAGAAGATCACGTAGGTGACGTTATTGGTGATTTGAACCGTCGTCGCGGCATGATCGCTGGCCAGGAAGCCGGTGCAACAGGCGTTCGCATTAAAGCTGACGTACCATTGTCCGAAATGTTCGGTTACATTGGTAGCCTGCGTACCATGACCTCTGGTCGTGGTCAGTTCTCTATGGAGTTTGCACACTACTCACTATGTCCAAACTCAGTAGCTGAAACTGTTATTGCAGTACAAAAAGAGAAGAAAGCTAACAAGTAATCGTTAGCCCTTCTTATCAAAGCCCGGCAACGAAAGTTGTCGGGCTTTTTTATTGTCCGCTTATACCGACTGCATCAAACTTACCAAACGATCTACCAAATCCTGATTAACTCCGTTCATCTTACTCATCGCCACAATCGGCGAATCCAAATAAAGCGCCGGCACCGGCAGCTCCTTTATCTTGCCACTATCAACCCAGCCCTGCGCGTAGAACTTGGGCAGCATACCCACATGATTTCCCGCCAAAATCAAAATCAGCACACCCTCAATTTGCGGACAGAAATAAAACTGCTGATGCTTATCGTCCACCTTCAACGGGGCTGCTTCCCGATGCGTGTAAGTGGTCAAGCGCAACCCTGAAATATCGCTCATACTCAGCCTGTCCCTTTGCCATAATGCCTCATGCTGCACTGCTACATAGGGCGCCACCCGTTCGCTATACAACTTAACTGTTCGCAAGCCATCAACCTTGCGGTGAACCAAGGTAATGCCGAGATCAATCTCATCTTTAAGCAAAGCCAGCGTAATTTCATTGGACGCCATAATTTGTAAATCAAGCAGTAACCCTGGCTCCTCCTGCTGCAACTGGCACAAACCCGTAACTAACGGGCAGCTTGGATCGGAGGTAGTATTATCAACAACCGCCACCCTTAACACCCGCTGCACCACCCCATCTAGATGCGCCACCTCATCAACATAAACACCTACGGCAGCAAACAATCTGTTACTAGCCTGGTAAAGCTTCTCTCCCTGCTCAGTTAGCTCAAAACCAGCTCGCCCTCTCCGACACAAACTAACACCAAGACGTGCCTCTAAATCGGAGATTGCCTTACTGATACTTGAGCAGCTGATGTGCAACACTCCTTCGGCGGCCGTAAACCCACCACACTCAACAACCGCAGCAAAAACTCTCAAATATTTCAGATCAATTTCATGCAAGTTTTTCATCGTCGACCATCACTTTCCATTTTTGAAAGTAAGATTGCATTATTGGCCATAGAAGTTCCACCACCAAAAGCTATACTGGCTCGCAACACAACAACCCCAGGGACGAAGCAATGGCTTGGACTTACTTGTTTATCGCAGGTTTACTGGAATGTGGCTGGGCAATTGGCATGAAATATACTGAGGGTTTCAGCAAACCCTTGCCATCGATTTTAGTCATTATCATCATGGCAGCCAGTATCTGGCTGCTATCAATTTCGATGAAAACCATACCTGTTGGTACGGCTTATGCCGTCTGGACGGGAATAGGAGCAACAGGCGTTGCAACGCTTGGCATGCTATTTTTAGGGGAGTCGAGAGATATTATTCGCATTATCTGCCTGCTACTCATTGTCGCAGGCATCGTCGGCCTCAAGCTTTTTTCAGGCCACAGCGAAGGTAGTTAAAACTGTCTTTAAAGGGCCTTCAAAATATCGCGCCAGCTGATAATGCCGACCGGCTTATTCTTAGCATCAACAATGGGGATACATGAAATTTTGTGGCTATTGAATACCTCAATGGCTGCTTTGATATCCGCATCCACTGAAAGTGTGACAGGCTGGCGTGTCATAATCTGATGGGCCCGTCGATTGAGATCTGCTACATCGGCGGCTGTTTCAGCCACGGTACCTATCTTTGGACTAATAGCTCGCAGTAAATCCCTATCTGAAATCACACCAAACAACACGTCATCCTCAACCACCAACAGGTGGTGAAAACTAGCATTATCAAACACTTCCTTGATTAGTTTCAGCGTACAATCCATATCCACCGAGACCACGTTCGGCGTCATGATTTTTTCTAGCTTCAAGACTGACCTCCACTATTTGAGCTGTTGTAAATAGCATAATCAATTTGTACGATTTCTCTTAGTAAAATTTCATGCCCGCGAACGATCAGGCACAAAAAAGGGGCCAAAAGGCCCCTTTTCAAAAGAAAACTGAAACCTATGACTCAGCTTCAGTGCTCTCTTCAAGCAAAGCTTTCATGCTCAGTTTGATACGGCCACGGCCGTCAACATCAAGCACTTTAACTTTAACTGTCTGGCCTTCCTCAAGGAAATCCGCAACATTCTCAACACGCTCATTGGCGATTTGAGAGATATGCAGCAAGCCATCCGTACCCGGCAAGATAGTAATGAATGCACCAAAATCAACGATACGTGCAACCGTACCTTCGTAGGTGGCACCCACTTCAGCTTCGGCACAAATCTCTTCAACGAGGTTCAAAGCAACGTTAGCCGCTTCTTTATCGTCTGCGTAGATACGTACAGAGCCATCATCTTCGATATCAACCTGTGCGCCTGATTGCTCACAAATAGAGCGAATCATTGCACCGCCTTTACCGATGATGTCACGGATTTTATCCGGAGCAACTTTAACCGTCAGCATGGTTGGCGCGTTATCAGACAACTCTTCACGAGATGCCGTAATAACTTTGCCCATTTCACCAAGAATATGAAGTCGTGCGCCATGAGCTTGCTCAAGTGCCTGCTCCATAATTTCTTCAGTAATGCCTTGGATTTTGATGTCCATTTGCAGTGCTGTGATACCTTCGTGGGTACCGGCTACTTTAAAGTCCATGTCGCCTAAGTGATCTTCATCACCCAAGATGTCAGTCAGAATAGTATGACGATCGCCATCCTTAACCAGACCCATCGCGATACCAGCAACTGGGGCTTTTAGAGGCACACCAGCATCCATCAAAGACAAACTAGAACCACACACCGATGCCATAGAGCTTGAACCGTTAGATTCAGTAATCTCTGATACGATACGGATCGTGTAAGGGAAGTCTTCAACCGTTGGCAGAACCGCAGCAATACCACGACGAGCCAAACGACCATGACCAATCTCACGACGTTTAGGACCACTCATGAAGCCTGTTTCGCCTACTGAGTAAGGAGGGAAGTTGTAATGCAACATGAAGTTGTCTGTTTCGCTGCCACGCAGGGTTTCCATACGCTGTGCATCACGGATTGTTCCCAGAGTTGCAACAACGATTGCCTGTGTTTCACCACGAGTAAACAATGAAGAACCGTGTGTTTTTGGCAAGTTGCCCACTTCAACAGCAATCGGTCGAACCGTTGTTGTATCGCGACCATCAATACGTGGCTGACCGTCCAGAATACGGTTGCGAACAACCGATTTTTCTAAGCTACCAAACGCGCCTTCAACATCGCCAGCATCAACATCATCATTAGCCAACTGTTCAACAGCTTCTTTACGCAACTCGCCAACACGTGAGTAACGCGCCATTTTGTCACTGATTTGATAAGCTTCAGCCAACGATGCTTCAAAACCCGCTTTAACGCTCTCTTTCAGCGCTGTATTTTCTTCCGCAGGTGCCCATTCCCAAGCTTCAGTGCCAACTTCTTGTGCGAACGCGCTAACCGCGTCAACAACCGCTTGCATTTCAGCGTGTGCGAAAAGTACCGCGCCCAGCATCAGGTCTTCGTGAAGCTCTTTGGCTTCAGATTCAACCATCAATACGGCGTCCTGAGTACCGGCAACAACCATATCCAGATCACTGCTTTCCAGTGTTTCGTAGCTAGGGTTAAGCAGGTAGCCTTCTTCGTCAGTATAACCAACACGTGCTGCGCCGATTGGGCCATTAAAAGGAATACCGGAAATTGCCAGTGCCGCCGATGTACCGATCAGGGCAGCAATATCTGGATCCTGATTTTTATCAGCCGACATGACCGTACAAACCACCTGTACTTCGTTCATGAAACCTTTCGGGAACAATGGACGAATCGGGCGATCGATCAGACGAGAAGTCAGTGTTTCTTTCTCAGAAGGACGACCTTCGCGTTTCAGGTAGCCACCGGGGATTTTGCCCGCAGCGTAGGTTTTTTCCTGGTAGTTAACCGTCAGCGGGAAAAAATCCGCATCAGGGCGCGCTGATTTACGACCAACAACAGTCGTCAGTACAGCCGTGTCACCAATGGTAACCATAACCGAACCAGTCGCCTGGCGCGCAATGCGGCCAGTCTCTAATGTGACGGTGTGACCGCCATACTCAAACGTTTTACTTACCGGATTCACGGAAGTACCTCGGATATTTGATTAAATTAACGACGTAGACCCAAGCTGCTAATCAGTGCTAGGTAGCGAGTGGCGTCTTTGCGTTTCAGGTAGTCCAGCAGTTTACGACGCTGGTTTACCATACGAATCAGACCACGACGTGAGTGGTGATCTTTCTTGTGATCTTTGAAGTGAGACTGCAAGCCTTCGATGTTTTTAGTCAGCAGGGCAACTTGAACTTCGGGGGAACCCGTATCACCAGCGCCACGTGCAAATTCGCTTACAATTGCTTCTTTCTCTTGTGCAGTTAAAGACATGTTCTATTCTCCAAATGAATATGCATTAATTTAAAAACTATGCGCCCCGTGCATATCTACAGAGGCATAGTAAAACCAACTAACAGACCACCTGTTAACCGGTCGATACCAGACGACGCGGCGCGATACGCCCGTCATCCAAGATTTCACCAACGCCCACAAACTGTTGTGCGGCATCGGCTTCCTTATTAAACAACACCACCTTACCTGCAACCGATATATTCGGTACAAACACAGGCTGGCCCTGTTTAAGATAATTGGCCGCAAGATCATTCAATTCAACCTTCGGCAATTCTTTTACGGCTTCCCAGGCAGGTTGCAATAAAGCATCCAGCGTCTCGAAAACCTGCGCTGGCTCACCCGTCCCATCACTAAGAGGAGCAGCCATTGCTTGTAATTCTTCCAGTGTCACCATGGCTGTTTCATCAAAGCCACTCACACTTAAGCGGCGCAATGTTATCACATGTGCACCACAACCTAACAGCTCACCCAGATCATCAACCAGATTACGGACATAGGTTCCTTTACTACATGTCAGCTCGATATCCAGTTCGTCACGTCTAATATCCAATAACTTTATGTCATAGATATGAATAGGCCGCGCTTTTCGTTCAACTTCAATACCTTGGCGAGCCAGCTTATATAACGGCTGCCCATCCTTCTTAAGCGCCGAATACATCGACGGTACTTGCAAGGTATCGCCAAGAAACGACGTTAATGCCGCCTCAACTGTTTCGCGATCAAGCTCCGGCACCGGACGCTCACTAATGACGTCACTGTCGACATCACCACTACCGGTACGAATACCCAGCTTGGCGGTGGTGCGATAGGTTTTATCCGCATTCAGCATATACTGCGAAAACTTAGTGGCCTCACCCAAACAAATAGGCAACATGCCGGTCGCTAAGGGATCAAGGCTTCCTGTGTGCCCTGCTTTAGCCGCATCAAATGCACGCTTTACCCGTTGCAACGCATGATTAGATGACAGCTGCAGCGGTTTATCCAATAAAAAGATACCGCTGACTGCACGGCCTTTTTTACGTCGGTTGGCCACTTATTCGTCGCCAGATGACGTATTAGATGCCTGATCTTTTTTACGCGCATCTTCAATCAAACTACTCAGCCGCGCACCACGCTCAATACTTTCGTCATAGCGAAAACGCAATGCAGGCACGATACGCAACTTCATCGCACGCGCCAGCTTACCGCGCAGAAAACCACCTCCGCGCGTAAGAATACCCAACGTCTGCTTACGCTCATCTGCTTCATTCTTACCGAGAATGGTAATGTACACATCTGCATAAGCCAGATCACGGCTAACATCGACGGAACTGACCGTTACCATACCCAGACGCGGATCTTTCATCTCACGCTGAATAAGCCCCGCCAATTCCTTCTGGATCTGATCGGCTACCCGCTGTCTACGACTTGAATCTGCCATTAATTATTCACGCCCTATAAGGAGCGCTGAACCTCAACAACGTCAAAGACTTCGATCTTGTCGCCAACACGCACATCGGTGTAGTTCTTCACGCCGATACCACACTCCATACCGTTGCGTACTTCGCTGGCATCGTCTTTAAAGCGACGAAGCGATTCAAGCTCACCTTCATAGATCACCACATCATCACGCAGAACACGAATCGGCTTGCTACGGTAAATAGTGCCTTCGATAACCATGGAGCCAGCAATCGAACCAAACTTGGGCGAAGTGAAGACATCACGTACTTCAGCAACACCGACGATGTTCTCTTTAAACTCAGGTGACAACATACCTGACAATGCTTTAGTCACATCATCAACAATGTCGTAGATCACACTGTAATAACGAAGGTCGATGCCGTTTTTCTCGATCACTTTACGCGCCGAACCGTCAGCACGAACGTTAAAGCCAAAGATTACCGCACCGGTTGATACCGCCAGGTTAGCGTCAGTTTCAGAAATACCACCTACGCCACTGGAAACGATCACAACTTTTACTTCTTCGTTACCGATTTTCAGCAATGAACTGGTGAGTGCTTCCAAGGTGCCGCGCACGTCAGTTTTCAACACGATGTTAAGTACCTTAACGTCGCCTGAAGTCATCTCGGCAAACATATTTTCCAACTGCAATGCTTGCTGCGATGCTTGCTGATCAGCCTTCATTTGCTCAGCGCGGAATTCAGCCACTTCACGAGCTTTTTTCTCGCTCGGCATGACGTAGAACTCGTCTCCCGCGGCTGGCGTACTGGCTAGACCAAGGATTTCAACAGGAATCGATGGGCCAGCAGTTTTGATCGGTTTACCGTTTTCATCCAGCAATGCTCGAGCCCGGCCAGATACTTGGCCAGCCAAAACAATATCGCCCTGCTTCAACGTACCGTGCTGAACCAGCAGCGTTGCAACCGCACCGCGACCTTTATCCAAACGGGATTCAACCACAACACCGCGTGCAGGGACGTTTTTAGCAGCCGTCAGCTCTAGCATTTCTGATTGCAGCAACAAGGCGTCTAACAACTCATCAATGCCTTCGCCAGTATGAGCAGACACTGGGATAAACTGCGTATCACCACCCCAATCTTCAGGAATCACTTCTTTAGCAGACAGCTCGTTCTTAACCCGATCAAGATCGGCGCCTTCTTTATCAATTTTATTGATCGCAACAACGATTGGTACGCCTGCCGAACGCGCGTGTTGAATCGCCTCTTCAGTTTGAGGCATCACGCCATCATCTGCCGCAACGACCAGAATCACGATATCCGTAGCCTGTGCACCACGCGCACGCATCTCAGTAAAGGCAGCGTGACCCGGTGTATCGAGAAAGCACACCATACCCTTTTCAGTTTCAACGTGATACGCGCCAATATGCTGAGTAATTCCACCCGACTCGCCAGCTGTTACGCGACTCTTACGAATGTAATCCAGCAGTGATGTTTTACCATGGTCAACGTGTCCCATAACGGTCACAACCGGCGCACGGTGAACTTCATCACCTGTCACATTCAACAGTTCTTCTACCGTAGACTGCTCAAGATCACGGGCATCTTCAAGCACGTAGCTGTGACCCATCTCTTCAACCAACAACACGGCCGTATCACGATCAACGCTCTGATTAATGTTAGCCATGACGCCCATCTTCATCAGCGCTTTAATAATCACATTTGCCTTCACAGACATACGTGACGCCAGCTCGGAAACAATAATATTTTCTGGAATATGTACTTCTTTCATTACCGGAGCCGCTGGCTTAGCAAAGCCATGTTGTTTTAAGAATTTAGTCGGTTTAGCCAGTTTAGGTTTGACCAGGTTGCGTTTTACTTTAACGCCAGCAACAGGTGCCAATGCATCATCATCCAGCACCTCTTCTTCCCAGCGCTCAGGCTTGACTTTAGGTGCAGCTTTCTTGCCCTTCTTGGCTTCAGCGGCTTTACGCTCTTCCATCTCGATATGAAGACGCTCTCTTTCTGTCAGCTCAGCAGGTTGAGCTGGCTCGTCAGAGGCTTCTTCTTCGTCAACGACTTCCTCTGGTGCAGCGTCAGTTTTACCCTTTTTACTATCCGCTTCTTTAGCGACTCGCTCAGCTTCCATTTGCTGGCGAGCGGCCTCTTCAGCAGCCCGCTTCGCCTCAGCCTCAGCCTCTTCCTGCGCCCGCGCAGCTTCAATAGCTGCTATACGTGCTGCTTCTTCTGCTGCTAATTTCTCGGCTTCGCTTTGACGCTCAATTTCTAACTCCAGACGCTCGGCATTCTTACCGGCTTCTAATGAGCTACGTTTCACGTAAGTACGTTTTTTACGCACTTCAACGTTAACTGTTTTACCACCGCGCCCCTGTGAGGAGCCGGTTTTCAGCTGCGTTGTCACCTTACGGTTAAGGGTGATTTTCTTCGGCGCGCCATCACTTTCGCCATGACTGCGCTTCAAAAACTCTAGCAGCGTTTGTTTCTCTTCATTGGAAACCGCCTCATCAGCACTACTGTGCTTGAGACCCGCTTCTTCCATTTGCTTAAGCAGACGGTCGACGGGCGCGCCGACAATCTCTGCTAATTTTGCTACTGTCACTTCAGACATGCTTAGCTCTCCTGTTCGTCAGCAAACCAGGGGGCACGCGCTGTCATAATCAAACTCGCCGCACGCTCTTCATCTAAATCTTCAATATCCAGCAAATCATCCACTGCCTGTTCTGCCAGGTCTTCCATGGTGATAATGCCTTTACTGGCCAACACAAAGGCCAGATGCTTATCCATGCCATCCATCTCCAGAAGATCCTGGGCAGGCTCAGCGCCCTCCAGTTTTTCTTCTGAGGTAAGCTCCTGAGTCAGCAAGACATCTTTAGCTCGCAGACGCAGCGCTTCGACGATTTCTTCATCAAAGCCTTCAATTTCCAGCATTTCTTCAACCGGTACGTAAGCTATCTCTTCCAGCGAGGCAAAGCCCTCTTCCATCAGCAGAACGGCGACATCTTCATCAACATCCAAACGCTCCATAAAGCGCTCAACGATGGCAACCATTTCTTCTTCCTGCTTAGCTTCAGCATCTTCGGCCGTCATCACATTGATGGTCCAGCCTGTCAGCTCACTGGCTAGACGTACATTCTGACCACTGCGACCAATAGCAATCGCCAAGTTGTCGCCTGAAACAGCAACATCCATGGTATTGGACTCTTCGTCCATGATGATCGATTCAACTTCAGCTGGCGCCAGTGCGTTAATCACCATCTGTGCAGGGTTATCGTCCCACAGCACGATATCAATGCGCTCACCCGCCAGCTCGTTAGAAACTGCTTGAACACGCGAGCCGCGCATACCTACACAGGCGCCCACAGGGTCAATACGACCATCGTTGGTTTTAACCGCAATCTTGGCACGGGTACCGGCGTCGCGTGCTGCCGCACGAATTTCAACAACCTGCTCGGCAATTTCCGGTACTTCAATTTTGAAGAGCTCGATCAAAAATTCCGGTGCGGTACGACTAACCACCAACTGCGGACCACGAACCTCTTCGCCAACGGTCACCAGCAGTGCACGTAGACGATCATTCATGCGGAAAATTTCTTTCGGAATCAAGTGATCACGCGTCAACTGTGCTTCGGCATTGTTACCCAGGTCAATAATCACCTGATCGCGAGTCACCTTCTTAACGGTACCGTTTAGTACTTCACCAACACGGTCACGGTAGGCTTCAACAACCTTGGCACGCTCAGCTTCACGAACTTTCTGAACGATAACCTGTTTTGCCGTTTGCGCCGCAATACGACCAAACTCAACATTCTCAATCGACTCTTCCCAAACATCACCAAGTTCTAAAGAAGGATCTTTTTCCTTCGCATCTTCAGGCGTGATGTGCATAGCGTCGAGAAATTCAATCTCCTTGTCGCCTTCATCAAGCACCGTCCAACGACGAAAACTATCATAGTCGCCAGTCTTGCGATCAATAGAAACACGGATATCGACATGCTCGTCTTCTCCGTAACGTTTACGAGTAGCTGTTGCTAACGCCAGCTCTAGCGCTTCAATGATGACGCTTTCTGGCACGCCCTTTTCATTGGACACCGCTTCAGCAACCAACAATACCTCTTTACTCATTTCTTTCAGCCTCTTTAAAACTTCGCGTTTCAGGTCAACGAATACGTTTGACTAACGGCCCCTAAAAACGGGGGACTATGTTTGCTTTTTCAATGGTTTCGATCGGCAGGATATATTCATGTCCATCAACCACGACAATCACTTCATCATTCTCAACCGCGCTTAACATACCGCGGAAGTTGCGACGCCCCTCAAAGGCGCTGCGTAACTTAATTTTTACTGTCTCACCGGTATACTGCGCGAATTGCTCAACAGTAAACAGCGGCCTATCCAAACCTGGAGAAGAAACTTCCAGCGTATAGACACCCGCAATCGGGTCTTCCACATCAAACAGACTACTCAGTTGACGACTTACAGATTCGCAGTCCTCAACGCCAATACCTGCCTTACGCTCAATATAAACCCGCAGGGTCTTATCTCGCCCCTGCACAACCATATCCAGCCCCCAGAACTCAAGCCCCAGACCTTCAACCACCGGTTTGACCAGCTCCGTTAAACCCATATCACTGATCACTAAACTCTCCCGCTGAATTTCTTTCAGGTAAAACATTCATGTACAAAAAAAGGGCGTAACGCCCCTTTTATTAACCAGCAACAGTTATTAGCTATGCCGTTTAGAAAGAAAAAGCCCCTTAAAGGAGCTTTTTCTTTCTAAACGCCGGCAGTGGATACCATCAGACAACCACCGACCCATAACAGGCGTACCTACAAAGGTAACGAAATAGCACTATCCAAACTACATCTATCCCAAAACCCTTGAAAATCAAGGCGCTTATTATACATAACCCAAAAAAAAATAACAGCTCACCACAAAGAAAAAATTGGGCTAGTCATGATCATACGCAGCAAAATCAAAACCAATAATTTCCGCTTTATTTGCCAGGCCTTTCACATAGCCATCCACCGCTTTCTGGCGGGAGAGGTTAATCAAGTTCTGCCGAATCCAGGTTTTCAAAATTTCAAAGGGTAAATCTTCGCCGTCTTCACGCTCATCAACCCTAATAATATGAAATCCACCCCCCGTCTCGACTAACTGCTCGGAGATATCTCCTTTACTCATCGCCATTAGTGCTGACTCAAAGGCTGGCACAGTTTGTCCTTTGGAAATCCTCCCCAGGTAACCGCCATTCACTGAAGATGCGCAAGCCGATACCTGCCTGGCCATATCCTCAAAACAATCAGGGTTCTGCTTTATTTTTTCCAGCACATCATTTGCTTGCTGCCTAGCCGCATCGCGCGCCACTTGATCAGTCAAAGGAGCAGAGAAGAAGATATGAGACACTTCACACTCAGGCGCGGTCGCAAAACTCTCACGATTTTCATTGAAATAGCGCTTACAACTTTTGTCATCAGGCACCGGGACTTCTATTTTTTCTGCCAACAGCCTTTCAACAACCTGCTCAGGGTTACTCACAACACTCGCTCGATCACATAACCCCCAATTCACAGCCTCCTGCAACAACAACTCACGAGTAACGAGCGTATAAATAGCCGCCTGACGCCCCTTCTCTTGGTCGTCGCCGCTATAGCTATGCAATTCCTGATCAATTTGGGCCGGCGTAATCGCAATGCCATTTACGGTAACAAATCCCTCTTCCGCTACGAACATACTCATACCTCAATTATTTCAACAGCCACGTATGACCGCCAACAAACTAAACGGCCTCACCATTCAGCTCTGGCAAATATTTAGATTTTTTCATCCGCCCTTCCATGAGCAAAATAGAAACATGCATCCAAATTAGCGCCACCGCTGTAAGCGCAAACAACAAAATGAAACAACTGGTCCAAATACCAATAGTGTCATTCATCAAACCAAACAAAATTGGCAAACAAAAACCGCCTAAACCGCCAATCATGCCCACAACACCGCCAACAGAACCGACATGATCCGGGTAATAAACAGGGATGTGCTTATACACCGCAGCCTTACCTAGCGACATAAAAAACCCCAAAACCACCGTCAAAAGAACAAAGGGCACCAAGCCGATACCAAAGGCAAAATTAATCTCACCTTTTATACCCTGTACGCTATAGCTGGTTGCGGGGTAGGACAGCACAAAACAAACCACAACACTGACGATAAGAGTCCAGTACATTACCGCTCTTGCACCAAATCGATCCGACATCCAACCGCCCAGCGCACGAAAGACACTACCGGGCAAAGCATAAGCGGCAGCTAACATGCCTGCTGTTTGAATATCCAACCCATAAACCCCGGTATAATAACGAGGCAGCCATAACGCCAACGCCACGAAGGCACCAAACACAAAAAAGTAATACAGCGAAAAACGCCAAACCTGCAGCTCCTTCAACGGCTCAAGCTGCTCTCTAATAGGGCGGGCCTTTTCTCCTGATTTTTTACGAGCAGCTAGCTTGGGGTCATCTTTTGTAAACAAAAAGAAGATACAGGCCATCGTAAACAAGACACAGGCATAAACCTTTGCTGTATTCTCCCAACCCAACGCCACTAGCAAAAACGGCGCACAGAAGTTGGTCACCGCCGCGCCAACGTTACCGACACCAAAAATACCCAACGCGGTGCCTTGATGCTGCTTGTCATACCACTGCGACACATAAGCAACACCAACAGCAAAGCAGCCACCAGCCAAACCAACGCCCAGCGCCGCCACCAGAAACATTTCATAGGTGGTCACCGTCGAAAGCAGATATGTCGCAACCGACGACGCCATCATCACCAAGGTAAAAATAAGCCGTCCGCCGTATTGATCAGCCCAAATACCCAACAGCAAACGACTCAAGGAACCGGTTAATACAGGTGTTGCCACCAACAGGCCAAACTGAGCATCACTCAGCCCTAATTCCTGCTTAATCTGAACACCTAAAATGGAGAAAATTGTCCAAACCGCAAAGCAACAAATAAACGCAATCGTACTCAACGACAAAGCTCGCGTTTGCAGCCCTCTTGAAACAACCTCCATAATGCCTATATCCCAAACGATTAAGGGGAGTAGATACCACTTCCCTATCTGTGCGTTTTAACCTAATATTTGCCTATCATTGTTAGTTCCCTGCCCCTGTTTTAAATTGACTGCGGTCAAGACGAGAAAAAATGTCCGATAATATCCCACCCTCATCCCACGGAAATCTGAGCACAGACATACTTTCGCTGTCTCAAACAAATAACCCTGACTCACCGGTTTCTATATTTAAGGGGCTATCGGAGGATAATCTGCAAAACCTGTTATCCAACTCTTCCGTCCGCTCGGTGGAACAGGGTCGCGAAATCATTCAACAGGGCGATGAAGTTAAATACCTTTATTTTATTGTCGAAGGCAGCGTGAAAACCCTACGCTCTAGCATTGATGGCGATGAAGCCACCATTCGCATGCTTAAGGCGGGCGACACCTTCATGGACGCCGTGATTTTTATGGGTGGCACGTCACCGATCCGCGCCACCGCACTAAAACCCAGCAAATTATTACTGATTCCTGCAAGCATCATACGCAGCCAAGTGTTACGGGACGGCCAGTTGGGAGATAATCTGCTGCATATTGTCACTTGGCACTACAAAAACGCCATGCAACAGATTGACAGTATTGTCACCAAGACACCCGTTGAGCGACTGGGTTATTACTTCCTCAAGCTGCACATGGAGCAGGACTCTGAGTCCATGGATATTAATCTGCCGTTCCAGAAGTCCATGATTGCCAACCACCTAGGCATGAAGCCGGAAACCTTTTCGCGAGCATTGAAAAAGCTAAAAGAAATGGGGATCGACGTAGATCACGAACGCATCACCATGCGCGAGGCCTATTCGCTGTGTCACTTCTGCGATACAGATACCGCCTTCAATTGCCCAAAACAAGGCACGACAGACTGCAAGTCCGGCGGCTGCAGCTAGCAACCGCTTCTTTAAACTGGTCACTTAAGCCGGTAAAAAGGGATAAAAGTCCACCAAATCGCCTTCCCTGATATCCGTCACACCTTCAGCCGCTACCGCCCAGGCATTGGCCTGCATAAAAGCGCTAACCATAAAGGATTGCTGCTTGGGCAGAATTTCAATTTCCCGCGTCGTATTATCGGTATGGCGGGAGACAGCCCGCAAAAACATCCGGAAATCCGCTTTCTTATTATTTGAGCCCCGTTTCAACACGCCATGTTTCGGCTCTTCGGGAGGCAAACCCTGCATTGCACGCATCAACGGATAAACAAAGAACCGCAACCCGGCGGCCGTCGCCACAGGATTACCCGGCAAACCAACAAACAACGGGCCACCTTCAGGCAATTTGGCAAACAGAATCGGCTTACCCGGACGCATCTTCACCTTGTGAAAAAGAATTTCCGCACCCTTTGCTTCCAACTCGGTACGAATAAAATCACAGACGCCCGCAGAGACAGCGCCAGTCGTCACCAAAATATCAGCACCACTGGCAATCATTTCATCCAGCTTAATTCGAAACACGTCCGGCTCATCAGCCACGGTACCAAAAAAAGTTGAATCCGCCCCCAATGCAGGCAACATCTGTCGCAAATAAGGTGCACTCGCATTATAAATTTGACCTGACAGCAGCGGTTGAGCTAGGTTATCGATAACTTCCAGCCCCGTCGACAATACCGCCACTCGCGGCTTACGAACAACATCAACTTGGCCAATACCCAAGGTTGCCAAGGGTAAAATCTGCCGAACCTCAAGGCTATCACCAGCCTTCAGCACAACCTCATCAGCAGAAAAGTCCGACCCAGCCAAACGCACATTATTTCCAACTGCAGAGACTGCCCAAAAAACAACGCCATCATCGTTCATTTCGGTATTTTCAACCGGCACCACGGAATCGCAGCCAGGCGGCATTGGCGCACCGGTCATAATCTCATAACACTGCCCGACAGCCGGCGGCCGTTCAGGCGCAGCTTCGCCAGCTACAATTCGCCCGGCAATTTGTAGCGTTACGGGCGTATCAGAACTTGCACCGACCAACTCAGCAGAGGCCAGCGCATAACCATCCATTGCCGAGTTATCAAAGGGCTGGCTTGCCATCGGCGCTTTAACTTCCTGCGCGCAGGTCCTCCCGACAATCGCTTCCAGATCGACCCGCTCACTGCCTAAGCGACGACTTTCACCACAGCGCCTGATAATAGCTACAGCCTCTTCATAACAAATCATTCAGACATCTCACTAAAATTCTAATATTGGCGTTAATTATCCAGCCAACAACCGAATACAGACATTGATCACAATCAACCTAAATTTGTATCCGCCCATTATATCCGCCTGAAATAGTTCAAATTAATTTCTCGTTTTGATCATGGTCAAGGATGCGCATTAGCCACAACTCAATAATGGTGCCAGTTTAAAATGAACCCATAGGGGATATAACAATGTCTAAAAAATCAATTATCGCCAGCTCAGCCACACTGGCCCTGGCATCTCTGGTTGGTGCAGCAGCTGCACAAGCAGAATTTTTACCATCAGACGGCTTCTATGCCGATGTTCGTGTTCGTCATGAAAATGTAGATCAGGACGGCATTGCAAAAGACGCAAACGCCAATACCATCCGTACCAATTTTGGCTACAAGTCTGGCATTTCAAACGGTTTCCAGTTTCAAGTTGAAGGCCAAGACATTGCCAGCATTGGCAGCACCAAGTTCAACGACACGCTGAACGGCAAAACAATGTACCCGGTTGTTGCTGACCCGGTAGGCACAGAGCTGAACAAAGCATGGGTTGCCTATTCTGGTTTCTCCGACACCGTTATCAAAGTGGGGCGTCAAGGCATCAACCTGGACAACCAGCGCTTTGTTGGCACCGTTGGCTGGCGCCAGAATGATCAAGCTTATGACTCAGTCGTGATCAGCAACTCCTCAATCGACAACCTGTCCTTAGCCGTTGTACACGTTGATAAAGTTAAGCGTATCTTTGGTGAAGACAGTCCTGCAGGCAGCATTGATACTAACACCAACATTATCAACGCCACCTACAAAGTTTCTGACTCCCTGTCTGTAACCGGTTATGGCTATTTCCTTGATCACGACGACATGGCTTTCTATGGCGTATCATCAAAAACTATCGGTGTCCGGGTGACAGGTAACACCCAGCTAAACGATACTTGGAAACTTGTTTATGAAGCCGAGTATGCTGAACAGGATGATTATAAAGATAATCCAAACAGCTATGACGCGACCTACTACCACATTGCGCCGGCCATTACGGGCAATGGTTGGACATTAGGTCTTGGTTTCGAGTCTCTGGAAGGCGACGGCGTTAACTCATTCGATACACCATTAGCAACTCTGCATAAATTCAACGGCTGGGCAGACAAGTTCCTTGCTACTCCAGCTGACGGCCTTGAAGACACCTACGCAAAAGCTGTTTACGTTGTTAAAGGCCAAGGCAACATTCTCGACGGCACCAAAATTGTCGCCATGTACCACGAGTTTGATGCCGAAGATAGCAGCATGAGCTACGGTGACGAGCTGGACATCGCTATCAGCCATCCACTCAACGTTGGCAATATTGCATTCCTGAAAGGTGCCTCTATTGCACTGAAGTATGCAGACTATGACGCTGATGACTTTGGTACTGACACTAAAAAACTATGGTTAACAACTCAGTTCACATTCTAAAGCGGTAACCCGGACAACCAAACGCCCTTGGTGCCGAAGCAGGTTTGCTCTAAAACCTGTCCCCGGCGCCAAAGGTACGGCATAAGTGTATTGCTCCAGCTCGATGAATACTTTTTTGCCGAGTTGTTCGGTCTTAACTTACAATCTGCTACC
>CALOEK010000001.1:0-2356019 GCA_942492345.1 uncultured Gammaproteobacteria bacterium | reverse complement strand
GAGTCTTTGATGGAGTATCTTGAGGGTGAAACCCTCGAAGATCGCCTAAAGACCCTCGGCACGATCTCCCTTCAGATGATGGCGATGATCACTCGGCAGGTGAGCTCCGGGCCTGCTCGGGCTCATCGCGCGGGGATTGTCCACCGCGATCTCAAAACTGAGTACATCTTTCTCGTTTGGGACGACGACGATGAGACGGACATTGTGAAGATTGTCGATCTTGGGATCGCTAAATTTACGAGCCCCGGATCATCCGGAGTCTCGACCTCGACGATCGCCGGATCGGCATTGGCCCGGTCGCACCGGAACATGAGCCCAGAGCAAGCTCGCGGGTTGAGCGACGTCGACGCACGAGCTGATATTTGGTCCCTCGGGGTGATTGTTTACGAGTCTTTGACGGGGATCGCCCCTTCGATGGCGAAGCTCTTGGCGATTCACTTGTGACTCTCTTCACCTCGGACGCCGTTCCCCATTCGCGGCGCAATCTGAGTATCTCGTCGAGCGTCGACCTATGGATGGAGAAGGCCCTCGAGCGCGATCGCGATCGACGCTTTCGGTGACGTTCGTCAGATGGCGGAGGCATTGATTGCCTGCGCTGGCTCCTCAATATCGAACGATGGATTCCTCCAACCGCCAGTTTATAAACCGGTGATTTTTGGGCTGATTCGATGACTGACTCAGCAATACCGTCTTTGCGCGCCTGAGCGATAACTTCGGGATCATTTGGATCCAGGAAAATTTCCAGTTGCTTCTCATACAAATCTGTTTCAGACGGTGTAGAAGCCACTTCCTTAATCCGGTCCGCATCGTATAACAGCACACCAAGGTAACGGATACGACCCACGCAGGTTTCTGAACAAACCGTTGGCTGACCGGCTTCAATCCGTGGGTAACAGAAAATACATTTTTCTGATTTGCCCGACTTCCAGTTGAAGTAGATCTTTTTGTACGGACAGCCGCTGATGCACATCCGCCAGCCGCGACACTTCTCCTGATCGATCAGCACGATGCCGTCTTCTTCGCGCTTGTAGATCGCGCCAGAAGGACATGATGCCGCACAAGCCGGGTTCAGACAGTGCTCACACAAACGAGGCAAATACATCATGAAAGTGTTTTCGAACTCGCCGTACATTTCCTTCTGCATGTTATCGAAGTTTTTGTCCTTACTGCGTTTGGCAAACTCAGTACCCAGGATTTCTTCCCAGTTTGGACCCCATACGATTTTTTCCATGCGTTTGCCGGTAATCAGCGAGCGTGGACGTGCCGTTGGCATGTGATCGCCAATTGGCGCCGTATGCAAATGCTGATAGTCGTAATCGAACGGCTCGTAGTAGTCGTCAATCTGCGGCAGATCCGGGTTAGCGAAAATATTCGCCAAGATACGGAATTTACCACCAATACGAGGCTGGATTTCGCCGTCGGCTTTTCTTACCCAGCCGCCGTTCCATTTATCCTGGTTTTCCCATTCTTTGGGATAACCGATACCCGGCTTGGACTCCACGTTGTTAAACCAGGCATATTCCATGCCTTCACGTGAGGTCCACACGTTTTTACAGGTGATTGAGCAGGTATGGCACCCGATACACTTATCAAGGTTTAGTACCATGCCGATTTGAGAACGTATTTTCACGGTTCTACTCCTTAAGCTTCATCAGGGTTAGTGGGAAGTGCGCGAGGCAAAGCGTCACCGTTAGGCCCCTCCAACCAGTCAACTTTATTCATCTTTCTGACCACAACAAACTCATCACGGTTACAGCCCACGGTGCCGTAGTAGTTGAAGCTATAGGACAGCTGCGCATAACCACCAATCATGTGAGTTGGCTTCATGATGACTCGTGTTACCGAGTTATGGTGACCACCACGGGTGCCGGTCATTTCACTACCAGGGATGTTCATAATCCGTTCCTGAGCGTGATACATCATCACCATGCCTTGTCTAACACGTTGCGAAACTACCGCACGACAAGTGATCGAACCGTTGGCGTTAAACACTTCTAACCAGTCGTTATCTTCGATATCCGCTTCTTTAGCATCAATCTCACTCATCCAGATAATTGGGCCACCACGTGACAGCGTTAGCATCAACAGGTTGTCAGAGTAAGTACTGTGGATACCCCATTTCTGGTGCGGTGTAATCCAGTTCAGTACGATCTCTTTATTGCCGTTATCCTTAGTGCCCTTCACCTTATCAATGGTTTTGGTATTGACTGGCGGACGGTAAGAAACAAATTGCTCACCAAAGGCCTGCATCCATTTGTGGTCCATATAGAACTGCTGGCGACCGGTAATGGTTCTCCAGGGGATCAGCTCATGCACGTTGGTATAACCCGCGGTGTAGCTGACATGCTCATCTTCAAGACCGGACCAGGTTGGCGAAGAAATAATCTTTCTTGGCTGCGCCTGAATATCACGGAAACGAATTTTTTCTTCCTGCTTAGGCTTCGCCAGGTGAGAGTGATCACGACCCGTGAACTCGCTCAGCGCGGCCCAAGCTTTCACTGCTACGCCACCATTGGTTTCCGGCGCAAAAGTCAGCACGGTTTCACAGGCGTCAATCGCCGATTCGATGATCGGACGACCTTCGCTGATGCCTTCATCGGTGTTGCAGTGATTCAACTGGCCCAACAACATAATTTCGTCGTCAGTATTCCAATTAATACCCTTACCACCATTGCCCAGCTTGTCTAACAGCGGGCCAAGCGAGGTAAACTTCTTGTAGGTATTAGGGTAATCACGCTCAACAACAACCATATTGGGTGCAGTTAAACCAGGCACCAGCTCGCACTCACCTTTCTTCCAGTCTTTCACATCAAAAGGTTGCGCCAGTTCGCCCGGTGAATCGTGCAGCATAGGCACCGTGACGAAATCTTTCTCGACACCCAGATGCCCAACACAAACTTCGGAGAACTTCTTGGCAATGCCTTTGTAAATCTCCCAATCAGACTTGGCTTCCCATGCAGGATCTACCGCAGTCGACAGCGGGTGAATGAACGGGTGCATGTCAGACGTGTTCAAGTCATCTTTTTCATACCATGTTGCTGTTGGCAGTACGATGTCAGAAAACATACAAGTAGATGACATACGGAAATCAAGTGTCGTTACCAGATCCAGCTTACCGGTAGCACCTTCATCAACCCACTCAACTTCGTCAGGTTTAACACCACCCGTTTTGCCAAGATCTTCACTCATCAAGCCGTTTTTTGTACCCAACAGGTACTTGAGCATGTACTCATGGCCTTTACCGGAAGAACCCAGCAGGTTAGAGCGCCATACAAACAGGTTACGAGGGAAATTCTCTGGCGAATCCGGCGCTTCACAAGCCATTTTCAGATTGCCATTTTTCAGTTCCTGAACAGCAAAATCCTTAGGCTCCATACCCGCAGCGTCAGCATCTTTACACAGCTGTAGCGGGTTTCTGTTCACCTGCGGTGCAGATGGCAGCCAGCCCATACGCTCGGCTTTAATATTGTAATCCAGCGTGTGCTCTGGGAATTCGCCCTTATCCGCCAACGGAGACAGCACTTCGTGCATGCTCACTGTTTCATGACGCCACTGTGAAGAGTGATTATAGAAGAACGAAGTACCGTTCATTTGACGTGGTGGACGAGACCAATCCAGACCAAATGCCAGAGGCTGCCAACCAGTCTGAGGACGTAGTTTTTCCTGACCAACATAGTGAGACCAGCCACCACCTGATTGTCCAACACAGCCACACATCATGACCATATTAATCAGGCCACGGTAGTTCATGTCCATGTGATACCAGTGGTTCATCGCCGCGCCAACAATGATCATGGCTTTACCATGAGTTTTGTTAGCCGTATCAGCAAACTCGCGCGCAACCTTGATTACTTTATCGCGAGAAAGTCCGGTAATTTTCTCCTGCCATGCAGGTGTACCAGGAATATCATCATCGTAATTTCTGGTAACACCGCCACCGCCCAAGCCACGATCCAGACCATAGTTGGCCATCATCAAATCGTAAACGGTTGCGACAATCATTTCTTCGCCGTCAGCATTAATGATCGTTTTAGTGGGCACGTTTCTGACCTGAATCTCGTCGTGCTCACAGGTTACCCAGTGCTTGTTCGTGTCATCTGCCGCAAAGTGCGGGTACGCAACTGCAGACACATCACCGCCAATCAAGGTCAGCTGTAATTTAATATCCGCGCCGGTAGTACCTTCACGCTGCTCAATATTCCACTTACCTTTTTCACCCCAGCGATAACCGATAGAACCCAGTGGCGACACCATTTCATTGGTGTTCTCATCGATACCAATGGTTTTCCACTCAGGATTATTTTCCTGACCCAAGCCACCCGCAAGATCGGAGGCACGCAAGAAACGACCTGCCTTCAGTGAACTGTCGTCAAATTTATCCAACACAACCAGCATTGGGAAATCGGTGTACTGACGCACATAATTAGTGAAGTACTCACTTGGGTTATCCAAGTGGAATTCACGCAGGATAACGTGACCAAAGGCCATACCCAGAGCAGCATCAGAACCCTGTTTTGGGTTTAACCACTCATCCGTTAGTTTTGAAACTTCGGCGTAATCCGGCGTAATTGAAACCGTTTTTGCACCCTTGTAACGCACTTCAGTAAAGAAGTGAGCATCGGGTGTACGCGTTTGAGGAACGTTGGAACCCCAGGCAATGATGTAGTTAGAGTTATACCAATCGGCAGATTCCGGCACATCGGTTTGCTCGCCCCACACCTGTGGCGACGCAGGAGGTAAATCACAATACCAATCATAGAAGCTTAAACACACACCACCAATCAGCGACAAATAACGTGCGCCAGCAGCGTAGGAAATCATCGACATGGCAGGAATTGGCGAGAAACCAGTAATACGATCAGGACCGTAGGTTTTTGCCGTGTATACGTTTGCCGCAGCAATCATTTCGTTCGCTTCATCCCAGCTGGAACGAACAAAACCGCCCATGCCACGCTTGGATTTGTAAGAATCTGCTTTCTCTTTGTTCTCTACAATAGAAGCCCAAGCTTCAACGGGATTCATGCTGACACGTGCTTCGCGCCACAGCTTCATCAGAGGCTTACGAATTTTAGGGTATTTCAGACGGTTCGCGCTGTAGATGTACCAAGAGTAACTGGCGCCACGAGGACAGCCGCGCGGCTCATGGTTTGGTAAATCAGGGCGAGTTCTTGGGTAATCAGTTTGTTGGGTTTCCCAAGTCACCAGGCCATTTTTAACATAAACTTTCCAGGAGCATGAACCCGTACAGTTTACCCCGTGGGTAGAACGTACGATTTTGTCATGCTGCCAGCGCTGGCGGTAGCTGTCTTCCCACTGACGGCTTTCATTGGTGGTTTCACCATGCCCATCAGCGAATTCGCCAGTCTTTTTCTTAAAGAACTGTAAGCGATCCAGAAATTGACTCATTGTTTTTCCTCCGATGACCTAAAATTCAGTTAGGCCTGTGTTACTTCTACTTTCTAATATTGGGTAAATCTGGCCCTACTGTGATTCAAGGTGGCCTAGGCCACCTTGATTTCAGACAAAGAACAAAATTAATTGCGCTCTTTGCGATATTAAGGGTTATAGAACTCCCCGTTTTTACGCAGGTAGAACCACCAGTTGATCAGGATGCACACACCGTAGAACACCGCAAAGCCATACAAAGCATTCTCAGGAGTAGTCAGCTTGATTTGCTCACCTAGCACCTTAGGAATAATAAAAGCACCGTAAGCAGCAACCGCAGAAGTCCAACCTAATACAGGTCCAGCTTGCTCCTTATCAAATACCATTGAGATAGTACGGAAGGTTGAACCATTACCAATACCCGTCGCAGCAAACAGCACCAGGAACAGCAACAGGAACGGCACGAAATACTCTTCAGGCGTTGCGGAACCGTAAGCCGCTTTCATGAAGTAAGCTACACCCAACGCACTGGCAACCATCACCACAGCACAGATTTGCGTCACTTTCGCGCCACCCATTTTGTCGGAAATCCAACCGCCGACAGGACGAATCAAAGCGCCAATAAAAGGCCCCATCCAAGCAAACATCAAAGCACTTGGGCCGTTAGGGTTAGCCAGGTCGTGACTCATCACGCCATCAACTAAAACATGCTGATAACCGAAGATTACTTTAATGGACAGACCAAAAGCGGCAGCAAAACCAATGAAGGAACCAAAGGTCATGGTGTAGATCACACTCATTGCCCAGGTATGCTTATTGTTAAAGATTTTGTACTGACGTTGCAGATTAGTTTTAATCTGACCTGGCAGCAGCTTTAACAGGAACACGGTTAAGGCAATAACGATGGGCAATACAATCCACTTGCTGACACCAAAACCAGAACCACCCACTTTCTCTGGCAACATCAGCCACAGACCGAAAATCGCGGTCATAAAACCAATCAACAACATGCCGGAAATCATCGAGAATGAACCGACTGGGCTAGGCAGATTAGGCGTAACGTGGGACTCTTTAATGTTATTCATCCCGAACCAGCCAATAATCGCTAGCGGCACTAGGAGCAACAGCCAAACAAAACCGGCATTCTGAATCCAGGCATCAGTACCCGCTGGAATCTTGCCAATAAGGGTTCCTGACGTAGTGACCAGCTCCATTGGCTCACCACCAAACAGACCAAAGGTCATCACCAGTGGCACCAGAATTTGCATCGTGGTTACACCGAAGTTACCCAAACCCGCATTCAAACCCAGCGCCAAACCCTGCTGCTTCTTAGGGAAAAAGAAGCTGATATTGGACATGGAAGAAGCGAAGTTACCACCACCGAAACCGGACAGTAGCGCCAAAACCTGGAACACCCAGAAAGGTGTATCCATACTTTGCAGGGCAAAACCTGTACCAACAGCGGGCAAAATCAATAATGCTGTCGTAAATACAATCGTATTACGGCCGCCACACAGGCGAATAAAGAAGCTACTCGGTATCCTCAGAGTCGCCCCCGTCAAACCGGCAATCGCCATCAGGGTAAACAGTTCAGATTTGGCGAAAGGGAAGCCAAGGTTCAACATCTGAACCGTAATGATGCCCCAGTACAACCAAACAGCGAACCCACATAACAAACTTGGGATGGATATCCAAAGGTTGCGGTTTGCGACCTTTTTACCCTCCGATTCCCAAAACTGGTCGTCTTCGACGTCCCACTTCTCGATATTGGACATTGTTGTCTCCAAATTACAAAGTTAACTTAACGAAGCTTCCGCTACAGCCGGTTACTCCTCTGGGTTTAAATTTTTATTTTAAAAACTACCGTACTTTTGATCTGAAAGACCGGCTAATCCCCTAAATCAGTCTTTCAAAATTACTTTTGATGTTTTCAACAAACACCTATTAACCGTAACTTGGCACCGAGAATACGCCCCATAGAGGTGAAATCCTTGATTTCAGTCAGGCGTTAGAATCTTGTCAGATCGAAAAAAACAATCGCTATCAGACAGACCCAAGGAAAAGTAGACCCTATCTAATTGTTTTATAAGGGGAGTTAAAAAAAGACAGCACAACAAGTCAGACGCAAAAACGTCCAACAATGGCCAAGGGATAATTTTTTTTGGATTTATTTAAAAAGAATAATGCAAAGGGTACGCGCAAAACCTGCCCGTATAACCGCTCATTAATGGAAGCGAAGTTCGTCGAAGAGTTAGCTTAGCAACATTAAAGATGTTCAGCCGAAATAAAACGAGGAGATACAGGATTTAAAACTAGGAGAAAGATTTGAAACAACCAAGAGGAAATTGGTAGCGGGGGCAGGATTTGAACCTACGACCTTCGGGTTATGAGCCCGACGAGCTACCAGACTGCTCCACCCCGCAACAAATTGTCAGACAAAATACGTTTCTGGTACGTATATGCCTTTAACACTTACTTCTGACTGTGTGGGCTGGCGCCTACACAACCCTTGTTAAATAAGGGTCTCGTCTAAAAGAGAGGCAATTATAGGGATGCGACCCTACCCGGTCAAGCCCTCATTCATATCTATTTAAAACTAAATATTTACTACAAAATATGGTGCCGAAGGCGGGACTTGAACCCGCACGATCATAAGATCACCACCCCCTCAAGATGGCGTGTCTACCAATTCCACCACTTCGGCATAAACTACTTTTGAGCACTGTGTAGATGCTCTCTCTTTAAGGCTTAATCCAGTTCTGGCAGACTGGCATCCGCAGGCAGATCTTCCAGAGCACTCTCTTCAATCATTTCCGGTAATGCGTCTGTATCAACCTGTTCAACTGTAATGACTTGAGGGATACCATCATTAGCATCAATAACTGATTTGTCCTTGGCAACAATCGCCAACGCGAAGCTGGTCACAAAGAAGCAGGTGGCCAGAATAGCTGTCGCACGAGTCATAAAATTGCCCGACCCTCCGCTACCAAAAACAGTTTGTGATGCGCCAGCACCAAACGAAGCACCCATGTCAGCGCCTTTACCCTGCTGCAACAATACCAGCGCAATGACAGAAACTGCCAATAGCACGTGTACGATTAAAATTATACTTTCCATTTTCTAACTCACTAATTTGCAGCTGCACAAATTGCAGCAAAAGCGGCTGCATCAAGGGATGCCCCGCCCACTAATCCACCATCAATATCTGGCATGCCAAACAATTCTTCGGCATTGCTGGCGTTTACACTGCCGCCATATAATACGGGTACACGCTGGGCAATATCAGCATTGCTTGCGGCCAGCTTATCCCGCACCAACCTATGCACCTGCTGTGCCTGCTCAGGCGTTGCCGTATCACCGGTGCCAATCGCCCAAATGGGTTCATAGGCAATAATCGCGTTAGCAAACGCATCAATGCCTGCAGCATCAATAACCGCATCCAACTGACCGGAAACAACCGCATCCGTCTCATTGGCTTGACGCTGCTCGCGTGTTTCACCAACACACAGTACTGGAATCAAACCTGCGCTCAACGTAGCAACAAATTTCTCAGCCACATCACTATCCTGTTCGCCAAACAAGCTGCGGCGTTCCGAATGCCCCAGGATAACGTACTCACAACCCAAATCTTTTAGCATCGACAGCGAAACTTCACCTGTATAGGCGCCACTCTCAAACTGACTCGCATTCTGAGCGCCAACTGCAATCGCCGTTCCGTCCAGCTGCTGCCGCGCCTGAAACAAATAGGGTGCAGGTGGACAGGCAACCACTTTAGCCGTGGTCTTTATCGCGTCCACATAACCAGCCAGCAACTTGGCAACAGCTGCCTTATCGGCATTCATTTTCCAGTTTGCAATAACCAGTTTGGAGCGCATAAATTTCACCTTTCCACGAAGCGCGCAATGGTATCTAAGTTAGCAGCAACTTACAAGATAGCTGGCGAAGCTGATTCACTCAGAGATTCCTTTTAGGCAATGGCTTTTTGCACCTGTTCGGCCAGTTGATTAGCAAGCTCACCAACCAGCTCCGCATCTTCACCTTCCACCATCACTCGGACCAGCGGCTCTGTACCCGACATCCGCAGCAAGACACGACCGCGATCACCCAACCTATCTTCTGTTGCAGCAATAGCCTGCTGTACAGCTGTATTCTTCACTGGATCAAATCGCTCCAGCAAACGAACATTAACCATCGTTTGCGGCATTTTAGTCATGCCCCGCTTCAACTCATTCAGTGTTTTAGCATTAGAAACAATAGCATCCAACACCTGTAGCGCAGAGACAATACCATCTCCGGTGCTGGTCTTATTCAGACAGATAATGTGCCCAGAAGATTCACCACCCACGGACCACTCATTCTCACGCATTTTCTCAAGCACGTAGCGGTCGCCAACATTCGCGCGTATAAAAGGTATGTTTAGCTCTTTTAACGCCAGTTCCATACCTAAATTACTCATCAACGTGCCAACCACGCCACCATTAAGAACACCTAACTCTAATTTATGACGAGCAATGATATAAACCAGCTCATCGCCATCAACCAGTTCGCCTTTATGGTCCACCATAATCAAACGATCACCATCGCCATCCAACGCGATACCTAAATCGTAACCCATCTCAACAACGGTTTTTTGTAAAAGCTCAGGGTGAGTCGAACCACACTGTTCGTTAATATTAAGACCATTAGGGCTTACACCGATTACATGCACTTCAACGCCAAGTTCAGTCAACACGCTCGGCGCAATGTGATAGGTCGCACCATTAGCACAATCCACCACAACCTTTAAACCCGTCAGCTTATTACGCCCAAATAGGGTGCTTTTACAAAATTCGATATAACGACCGCCAGCATCTTCAATCCGATACGCCTTACCCAGCTGGCCGGACGAAACTGTTGTCATTGGCTGATCAAGCATATCCTCAATGGCAAACTCCAACTCATCGGGTAGCTTGGTGCCTTCACCAGAGAAAAATTTGATACCGTTATCTTCGAAGGGGTTATGCGAGGCACTGATAACAATGCCAGCCTGCGCGCCCAAAGTACGAGTCAAATAAGCAATGCCTGGGGTCGGCATAGGCCCTAGCAGTTTAACGTTAACGCCGGCGGAAATAATGCCCGCCTCTAGCGCCGACTCAAACATATAACCAGAAATGCGGGTATCCTTACCAATCAGGATATTTTTTACGCCGTTCGCGGAAAATACTTTGCCCGCAGCCCAACCCAACTTGAGCATAAACTCGGCGGTAATAGCACCATCACCAACACGCCCGCGAATACCATCGGTACCAAAATATTTTTTACCCATACCACTACCCCTAAATCCTTATCGGTGAAACCTTCAACCAATATGCTGGCCGTGAGTCATGACTGCCGCGGCCATTTTCAACACGTCGGCTGTCGCGGCAACGTCATGACAACGTACAATATGCGCACCCTTGGTAACAGCTATTACGGCAACAGCTAAACTACCGAACAAACGCTCATCCACCGGTTTATCCAGCACCAAGCCCACCATTGACTTGCGCGACATACCTACCAGCAACGGCAATTTCAACCGTTTAAATTCATCCAGACGATCCAGCAACTCAAGATTATGCTGGAGGGTTTTACCAAAACCAAAACCAGGGTCAAGTAGCAAACGATCCCGTGCAATACCTGCCTCACAGCACGCCTTTACACGCGCATCCAGGTAACTAATCACATCCGTTGTCACATCATCATAGTGCGGATTTTGCTGCATACTCTGTGGTTCGCCCTGCATATGCATCAAGCAAACCGGCAACCCCGTATCTCGTGCTGCGACCAATGCTCCATCGCGCTGCAGCGCCCTTACATCGTTGATCAAACCAGCACCTGCTGCGGCTGCGGCTGTCATCAATTGCGGCGTACTGGTATCAACCGAAACAACTACATCAAACCGCTTACGAATGGCCTCAACCACAGGTAATACGCGTTCCATTTCCTGTTGCGGTCCGACGGTTTCAGCACCTGGACGGGTTGACTCGCCGCCGACATCAATAATAGAGGCACCATCACTAATCATGCCTTCGACAATTTGCAAAGCACGATCAAGATTAACGTCAGCAGTAGCGTCTTCTATAAAACGGCCACCGTCTGAGAAGGAGTCCGGGGTAACATTAAGCACACCCATGACTTGAGGAATGGATAAATCCAAAGCAAGACCGGCGCAATTTAATTGCGCCGGCATTTCAGGCAGGTTCGTCATATGAATCGTTATTAATGCTCGCCAGCAGCGCGTCCGTCTACCGAATCCGCACCATCATTATTGTCACGATCAGAGCGCGTCATTTTTTCGCTATCTTCGGCGCCAGCAGCACCATCACTATCACCGCTATCGGCGGGTGGACGAGGCTTATTCCCCGACATAATGTCGTCGATTTGTTCCGTGTCGATGGTTTCATATTCCATTAGCGCTTCGGCCATGGTGTGCAGTTTATCGATATTTTCTTTCAAAATAGTCTCGGCCGTCGCGTAACACTCATCAATGATACGACGAATTTCTTCATCAATCTGACGCTTGGTATCCGCCGATACATTACTGCCAGCACCACCAGCAGTACGACCAAGGAAGACTTCACCTTCGTCCTCTTCGTACATCAGCGGCCCCATTTTTTCGGATAAGCCCCACTTGGTTACCATGTTACGCACCATGCCGGTGGCGCGCTGAATATCATTTGAGGCACCGGTAGTTACGCCATCGACACCCAACGTCATTTCCTCAGCAATGCGTCCGCCAAACAAACTGCACACATTACTGATCAAGAAACGACGGCTATGGCTATAGCGATCTTCCTCGGGCAGAAACATAGTCACACCCAAAGCCCGACCACGAGGAATAATACTCACCTTATAAACCGGATCATGCTCAGGCATTAAACGACCAACAATCGCGTGACCGGCTTCATGATAGGCCGTATTCAGCTTTTCTTTCTCGGACATCACCATGGAGCGACGCTCGGTACCCATCATGATTTTATCTTTAGCCAGCTCAAACTCATTCATATCCACAACACGCTTATTGGCGCGAGCTGCAAACAATGACGCTTCGTTAACCAGATTGGCCAAATCGGCACCAGAAAAACCGGGCGTACCACGCGCAATGACCGACGCTTTAACGTCATCGCCTAATGGCACTTTACGCATGTGCACTTTAAGGATCTGTTCACGCCCACGAATATCCGGCAGCCCAACAACCACCTGCCGGTCAAAACGACCGGGGCGCAACAGCGCAGGATCGAGCACGTCGGGACGGTTAGTTGCGGCGATTACAATGACGCCTTCCTTACCCTCAAAGCCATCCATTTCCACTAACAACTGGTTAAGTGTTTGCTCACGTTCATCATGACCACCACCCAGACCGGCACCACGATGGCGACCGACGGCATCAATCTCATCGATAAAAATAATACAAGGCGCATGCTTCTTGGCTTGATCAAACATATCGCGCACTCGAGAAGCACCAACACCCACAAACATTTCCACAAAATCTGAACCGGAAATCGTAAAGAAAGGCACTTTGGCTTCACCAGCAATCGCCTTCGCCAGCAGCGTTTTACCCGTACCGGGAGAACCCACCATCAACACGCCTCGAGGAATATGCCCCCCCAGACGCTGAAATTTGCCAGGATCACGCAGGAACTCAACCAGCTCCTCCACCTCTTCCTTGGCCTCTTCAACACCCGCAACATCATCAAAGGTGGTGTTAATCTGGTCTTCGCCTAACATGCGGGCTTTGCTCTTACCAAAGGACATGGGGCCGCCTTTGCCGCCGCCACCACCGCCCTGCATCTGGCGCATGAAGAACATAAAGATCGCGAGGATAATTAAAATTGGGAAAGCCGCCACTAGCAGCTGCGTCCACAAACTTTGCTCTTCGGGCATTTTGCCCACTACCTTAACGTTATGGCTGAGCAGATCATCCATCAGCTTCGGATCAGCAACCGGCGGACGGACTGTTTCAAAACGGGTATCGTCATTGAAGACACCTGAAATGGTATAGCCATCGATCACTACCTGCCGAACACGATCACGCTGAACTTCGGCAACAAAATCCGAATAATTCAGCGAAGGCGTTGGGCTCTCGGTATTAAAATTATTAAACACCGTCATCAGCACCGCTGCGATAACGAGCCACAAAATCAAATTTTTTGCCATATCGTTCAAGGCAATACCCTCTTAAAATCACAGTTGGTCGCTCAGTTAAATGATCCGACCGTTACTCTCTTTAACCCTTAAAATCTCGCGCCACTAAATACTGTTCTTTCGAACGGGCTCTTGAAGCGTCGGGTTTACGTATCTGCACCTTGTTAAACTTAGACCGTGCAGCCTTTAATAATTCATCAAATCCATCACCGTGAAAAACTTTTGCGATAAAAGTGCCGCCAGGCGCTAAAATTTGATCCGCCATATCGACAGCTAATTCTATTAAATACATAGCCTTAGGTTGATCAACAGCGCTTACTCCACTCATGTTGGGGGCCATATCTGAAATTACAAGGTCCACCTTACTGTCGCCCAGCACATGAACAATCTGCTCATAGACATCAATCTCAGTAAAGTCACCCTGCACAAAATCAACACCAGCAATCGGCTCCATCGGCAAGATATCGGAGGCAACCACACGCCCTTTATCACCCACCAACTCAATAGCCACCTGTGACCAGCCACCCGGTGCAGACCCCAAGTCCAACACCGACATACCTGGTTTAATCAGCTTATCCTTATCCTGCAGCTCCAGCAGCTTATAACTGGCACGCGAACGATAACCATCCTGCTGAGACTTTTTGACATATTGATCGTTAAAATGCTCATCGAGCCAGCGACCACTGGATTTACTGCGTGCCATAATATATCACTACTCCGGACTGGGGCTATCCGCTATAATGGCCGCCCTATTAACCATTGTTTAAAAAATTCCGGATCACTATGGCGTTACCCAACGAAAAAATCAAAGCATTCCGTGGCATCGGCCACCACCTGAAGCCTATCGTCACCATTTCTGAAAACGGCATTACTGAAGGTGTGCAGCTGGAATTAGAACGTGCGCTTAATGACCATGAGTTAATTAAGGTAAAGGTGAGTTGCGGTGATCGTGAACAAAAGCAGCAACTAATTCAAGAATTGGTCAACAACTGCAACTGCGAACTAGTACAAACGATCGGCAAAATCGCCCTGGTTTATCGCCAAGCCAGCGAACAAAATCAGAAGCTGTCAAACATCGTCCGATTCTACCAGCGCTAAGCCTATATCCCAGCCCCTGTCATCCCGCTCTAAGGGATGACAGTATCACCGCTTCAGTGGCTAAATGTGCTCCACCGAAATAATCTCGTACTCCACTAAGCCACCCGGCACTGTTACACCAACGACATCACCTTCAGACTTACCGACCAAACCGCGAGCAATCGGAGAAGTGATAGATATTTTACGGTGTTTCATATCCGCTTCATCTTCACCTACGATGCGATAACTCACCACCTCTTCGGTATCGAGATTTTCCAGCTCAACCGTGACACCAAAAATCACCTTGCCGGTATTCTTGATAGCCGCCACATCGATCACCTGTGCATTGGAGAGCTTGCCTTCAATTTCCTGAATGCGGCCTTCAGCAAAACCCTGCTCTTCGCGAGCAGCATGATATTCGGCATTTTCTTTCAAATCGCCATGCGCGCGAGCTTCGGCAATTGCCTCAATAATACGAGGGCGCTCAATCGTCTTCAGACGCTCCAACTCATCTCGTAGCATCTGCTCGCCCAGCTTGCTCATCGGAAACTTGCTCATGCTTGACCCTTAATATTTTCGTGCAGATCCTGCAATCTACGCACCTGCTCTTCGGCGGTATAAGCACCGGCTTCACAGAATGCTTCTGCTGCCGCTAATGTGGTGCTGTAATACACGCGATGCTGCTTGGCGGTGCTACGAATACTGGCTGAATCAGCGATAGTCTGCGTACCTTCAGTGGTATTAACGATGTAGCTGACCTCATCATTTTTCAGCATGTCAACGATATGCGGACGACCTTCAGCCACTTTATTAACCACCGAAACTTCAACACCCGCATCAGCCAATACTTTCGCCGTACCTCGCGTTGAAACAACCTCAAAGCCTAATTTAAGCAGACTTTGCGCCACACCAACAATACGCGCTTTATCGGCATCACGAACACTAATAAAGGCGCGCCCACCTTTCGGCAAGATATCACCCGCGCCAATCTGCGCTTTAGCGTAGGCTTCAGCAAAGCTATCACCCACGCCCATGACCTCACCAGTAGACTTCATTTCAGGGCCGAGAATCGGATCAACACCCTGGAATTTATCAAACGGGAATACCGCTTCTTTAACACTCATGTGTGGCGGAATCACTTCTTCAGTGAAACCTTGATCTGTCAGCGTTTGACCCGCCATGCAGCGTGCAGCAACTTTTGCCAACGACACACCAATACACTTGGAAACAAACGGTACGGTACGTGAACCACGAGGATTCACCTCAATCACATAGATTTCGCCGTCTTGATACGCCAATTGAACGTTCATCAAACCGACAACACCCAGCTCCATCGCCATTTGCTTCACTTGATCGCGCATTTCATCCTGCACATCGGCAGGCAAGCTATAAGGCGGCAACGAACAGGCCGAATCTCCGGAGTGAACACCCGCTTGCTCAATATGCTGCATGATGGCACCAATCACTACGTGTTCACCATCCGATACCGCATCCACGTCCACCTCAATAGCGGCGCTCAGGAAGCGATCCAGCAATACCGGGCTTTCGTTAGAAACTGATACCGCTTCATTCATATAACGTTTTAGCTCATCAGTGTTGTAAACGATTTCCATCGCTCGGCCACCAAGAACATAGGACGGTCGAACCACCAGAGGGAAGCCGATTTCGACAGCCTTAACCAAGCTTTCTTCTAGGCTTCTAACCGTACTGTTAGGTGGCTGCTTGAGACCCAATTTCTCAATCATTTGCTGGAAACGCTCACGATCTTCAGCGCGATCAATCGCATCCGGCGTGGTACCAATAATGTTTGCACCCGCTGCTTCCAAACCACGCGCCAATTTCAATGGCGTTTGACCACCGTACTGAACGATCACACCCTTAGGCTGTTCAATACGGATGATTTCCAACACATCTTCCAGTGTTACCGGCTCAAAATACAAGCGGTCTGACGTGTCGTAATCGGTAGAAACAGTCTCAGGGTTACAGTTAACCATGATGGTTTCGTAACCATCATCACGCATCGCCAAGGCCGCGTGCACACAACAGTAGTCGAATTCGATACCCTGACCAATACGGTTTGGACCACCGCCCAACACCATAATCTTATCTTTACTCGACACGTTCGCTTCACACTCTTCCTCGTAAGTGGAATACATGTAAGCCGTAGACGAAGAGAACTCCGCCGCACACGTATCAACCCGCTTGTAAACTGGATGAACATGCAGATCAATACGACGCTGACGTACTTCGTGCTCGGACACACCCAACACAGTAGCCAAACGCATATCGGAGAAACCTTTACGTTTCAGCTGGAACAACTGCTCGCGCTCGATGCTATTCAACGCTTGACCAGCCAAGGCTTTTTCATCATTTACGATGTCTTCAATTTGTACCAGATACCAAGGGTCAATACCGCTAAACTCATACGCTTCATCAACGCTAAAGCCTAAACGAAACGCATCCGCTACATATAAAGGACGATCCGCACCCGGCGTACGCAATTCATGCGTCACTTTAGCGCGCTGTTCCTCAAGCGTATCATCCGCATTAACAATCGGATCAAATCCACTGATACCCACTTCCAGACCACGCAATGCTTTCTGCATGGACTCCTGATAAGTACGGCCAATCGCCATAACCTCACCCACAGATTTCATCTGCGTAGTTAGGCGTGAATCTGCCTGCGGGAATTTCTCAAAAGTGAAACGAGGAATCTTGGTAACAACGTAATCGATGCTTGGCTCGAAAGAAGCTGGTGTCGCACCACCCGTGATTTCATTTTGTAGCTCATCCAACGTGTAACCAATCGCCAGTTTGGCAGCCACTTTGGCAATCGGGAAGCCGGTTGCTTTAGATGCCAATGCTGAAGAACGCGATACGCGTGGATTCATTTCAATAACAACAATACGACCCGTTGTTGGGCACATACCAAACTGCACGTTGGAGCCGCCAGTTTCCACACCAATCTCACGCAGCACTGCCACCGAGGCATTACGCATCAACTGGTATTCTTTGTCGGTCAACGTTTGAGCTGGCGCCACCGTGATTGAATCACCCGTGTGAACACCCATTGCATCGAAGTTTTCGATGGCACAAATAATGATGCAGTTGTCGTTTTTGTCACGAACAACTTCCATCTCGTATTCTTTCCAGCCAATCAACGACTCATCAATCAGCAGCTCATTGGTTGGCGATAAATCAAGACCCCGCTTACAAATCTCAACGTATTCTTCTTTGTTGTAAGCAATACCGCCGCCACTGCCACCCATGGTGAAGGACGGACGAATAATACAGGGAAAGCCTAATTGTGCCTGAATCTGGTGCGCCTCTTCCAAGCTGTGCGCAATACCGGAACGCGGTGTTTCCAGACCAATCGCTTTCATCGCCTTATCAAAGCGTTCGCGATCTTCTGCCTTATCGATGGCATCCTGAGTTGCGCCGATCATTTCAACGCCAAACTCTTTTAATACACCTTCGCGATCCAGATCCAACGCACAATTCAGAGCGGTCTGACCACCCATGGTCGGCAGCAAAGCATCAGGACGCTCCTGCTCGATGATTTTAGCAACTGTCTGCCAGCGTACTGGCTCGATGTAGGTCGCGTCAGCCATCGCCGGATCAGTCATGATCGTCGCCGGATTGGAGTTCACCAAAATAACGCGGTAACCCTCTTCACGCAGCGCCTTACAGGCTTGCGCGCCGGAATAATCAAACTCACAGGCCTGGCCAATAACAATTGGGCCGGCCCCTAAAATAAGGATGGATTTTATGTCGGTACGTTTTGGCATAAATCTAACTTCGCTCTGGAGACTGTTGCGGCGCCGCTTACTGGGCAGCCACTCTCATTAATTCGATGAAACGATCAAACAGTGGCGCCACATCATGCGGGCCAGGGCTTGCTTCAGGGTGGCCCTGAAAGCTGTAAGCTGCTTTATCTGTACGCTTAATACCCTGCAAAGATTTGTCGAACAGGGAAACGTGGGTTGCCTCAAGGTTTGCTGGCATGGACTCTTCATCGACAGCAAAACCGTGGTTCTGACTGGTGATCATCACAACCTTGCTGGCAAGATCCTGCACCGGGTGGTTTGCACCGTGATGGCCAAATTTCATCTTGATGGTTTTTGCACCACTGGCCAATGCCAACAACTGGTGACCCAGGCAGATACCAAACACAGGGATATCCGTCTCAAGGATTTCTTTGATCGCTTTAATCGCGTAATCACATGGCTCGGGATCGCCCGGCCCATTGGAAAGGAATACACCGTCGGGATTCAGCGCCAACACTTCAGCTGCGGGGGTTTGTGCAGGAACAACAGTCAAACGACAACCGCGTGATACCAGCATGCGCAGTATATTGCGCTTAACACCATAATCGTAAGCAACAACGTGATAAGGCGTGCTATCAGGTTTTACGAAGCCCGACTCGCCATTATCGGCCCATTTCCACTCGCCTTCAGTCCATTCGTAGGCTTCTGAAACAGTCACCTCTTTAGCAAGATCCAAACCCTTCAGACCAGGGAATGCTTTTGCCGCTGCCAATGCCTCTGCAATCGCCTGCTGCTCATCAGCGCCCGCTTCCAGCACTTTCACACAACCGTTTTGAGCACCTTTTTCACGCAGCACGCGCGTCAGGCGGCGAGTATCGATTTCAGCGATGCCCACCACGTTACGGCGTGTCAGATATTCATCCAGCGTTTCAGTTTTACGCCAGTTGCTTGCCATAATGGGCAGGTTGCGGATAACCAAACCAGCCGCCCAAACTCGATCAGACTCGTCGTCCTCATCGTTAGTACCGGTGCTGCCAATATGGGAATAGGTTAATGTAACAATCTGGCTGGCGTAGGAGGGATCAGTAATAATCTCCTGATAGCCCGTCATGGCAGTATTGAAAACCACCTCGCCTGTGGCTTGGCCATCAGCCCCGATCGCCACACCCTTAAAAATACTACCGTCGGCTAATGCCAGTATGGCCTGTCTAGTCAACCTGATTTCCTCGCGCGCATTTTCTAAGGATCAACTGCTTTAAAATCGGCATTTCTACCTAAGCTAGCTGCAAAAAAGCGAGATAGGGCTAGGGCCTTATCCCGCTTTTAGAATTTGTATAGAGTTTCCATGAACTCTGGGGCCGGAATTCTACGGAAATCGCGACGATTTGTCCATGTTTCTCTGAGAGTTCAGGGCAGTAATCTGGACTATTAGGCCAAACAAACTTTATTTCAGATTAAGCACGTCCTGCATATCAAACAGCCCGCTTTGTTTTCGACTCAACCACTGAGCCGCGCGCACAGCACCACGAGCAAAAGACATACGACTGGTCGCTTTATGCGTAATTTCCACACGCTCACCATCAGCCGCAAAAATCACCGTATGATCACCAACGATATCGCCTGCTCGCACCGTTGCAAAACCAATGGTTTCACGCTCACGTGCACCCGTTTGACCCTCACGACCATAAACCGCACATGTTGACAGGTCACGACCCAGCGCATTGGCAACGACTTCGCCCATGCTCAACGCTGTACCCGAAGGCGCATCCACCTTATGACGGTGATGCGCTTCGTAAACCTCGATATCCACATCATCGCCCAGCACACGGGCAGCTATATCCAGCAACTTAAAGCACAGATTTACGCCAGTACTGAAGTTAGAGGCAACACACAAAGCGGTTTGGTCAACAGCCGCCAACATTTGCGCTTTTTCTACATCATTAAAGCCAGTTGTACCCACCACCATCTGCTTGCCAGCTTGCGCACAAATGGCAGCATTCGCCAATGTTGCCGCCGGCGTAGTGAAGTCAATTAGCACATCAAAATCATCAACGGCCGCAGCCAGATCACCGGTCACTTTAACGCCGTTGGCACCAACACCAACCAACTCACCAACATCCACACCCACCAGCGAACTATCCGGACGCACAACGGCAACCGTCAACTCGGCATCTTCGGCCAGCATGACTGCTTCAACCAAGGCTTTTCCCATTCGTCCGGCAACACCGGTCACTGCAATGCGTGTCATGACTCTTCCTGTTTTCTATCTTTCTTAAATAAAACCGCCAATTTCCGGGGCGAGCGAAGGACTGGCAAGGCGAGAATTGGACAAAAACCGCAGCTTATTGACCATAAGCGAGGATTTTGAGCCAATTATTAACGCCTCTAGCACGAACCCAATAGGAAATTATTGATTTTAGGTTTTCATGTCGTCGAAGAAGTTTTTCACACCTGCAAACCAGGAGCTCTTTTTCGGCGACTGCTTATTGCCCTCCCCGTCTAACGTCGACTGGAACTGCTTAAGCAACTCTTTCTGTTCACTATTCAAATTCACTGGCGTCTCAACATAAACTCGACACAGCAAATCGCCAGTTGCGCCACCACGCACAGGCGCAACACCTTTACCACGCACACGGAACAACTTGTTAGTTTGTGTCTCAGCGGGAATTTTCAGCTTAACGCGACCATCAAGCGTCGGCACTTCCAACTCGCCACCCAGAGAGGCATCAACAAAGCTGATTGGCACTTCGCAATAAAGGTTAGCACCATCACGCGTAAAGATTTTGTGATCTCGCACACTGACCTGGACATATAAATCGCCCGCCGGCCCACCATGCACACCAGCCTCGCCCTCACCCGACAAACGAATACGGTCACCCGTATCAACACCCGGTGGAATTTTCACCGACAGTGTTTTAGTTTCTTCTACACGACCAGCACCATGACATTTATGACACGGATTTTTAATCGTTTTACCCTGGCCTTTACAGCGCGGACAGGTCTGCTGTACAGCAAAAAAACCTTGCTGCATACGCACTTGACCAATGCCACCACAGGTTGGGCATTCTTCCGGCTGTGATCCTTTGGCAGCACCTGAACCGTCACAACCACCACAGCCCACCATCGAGGGTACCTTGATTTTAGCCTGAGTACCCTTAACGGCATCCTCAAGATCCAGCTCCAGGCTATAACCTAAATCGGCACCACGCTGAACATGGCTACGCTGACGACCACCGCCACCTCCACCAAAGATATCACCGAATACATCACCAAACACATCACTAAAGTTTCCACCGCCGCCACCGAAACCGTGACCTCCACCGCCATTTCGATCAACACCCGCGTGACCAAACTGATCATAGGCAGCACGCTTCTCGCCATCGGAAAGAATCTCATAGGCCTCACTCACTTCCTTGAAGTGCGACTCAGCATCTTTATCATCTGGATTACGATCCGGGTGATATTTCATCGCCAGCCGGCGGTAAGCCTTTTTAATCTCTTTGCCGTCAGTGCCTTTAGAGACACCCAGCACTTCGTAATAATCGCGTTTTGACATAACTTCCTGCAAATCATCTAAAGCGTAAATCGTAAACCGAGGAAAGGCGCGGGACCGAAGCCGCGCGCCTTTGCTGTTCTCAAGAGAACCTCAAACAATCTAATCAGGGCCTGTTTCCAAACCCAAAACAAGCTTATTTGTTATCGTCTTTCATCTCTTCAAACTCAGCATCAACGGCATCATCAGCGCCACCATCCTGAGAAGCATCAGCGCCAGCATCCGTTGCCTGACCGCCCGCTTGAGCTTGCGCTTGCTCTTGCATTTTCTGAGCCAGAGGACCAGACGCTTCAGTCAAAGCCGTTGTTTTCGCTTCGATGTCATCCTTGTCATCGGTTTTCAACGCCGCTTCCAGATCAGCAACCGCCGCTTCAATTGGCGCTTTTTCGTCATCAGAAACGTTGTCGCCAGCTTCTTCCAGCATCTTACGCGTGGCGTGAACCAGCGCATCACCTTGGTTACGAACCGCTACCAGCGCCTCAAACTTACGGTCTTCCTCAGCATTTGCTTCGGCATCACGCACCATTGCTTCAACGTCTTCATCGCTCAAACCGCCAGAGGCCTTAATCACGATAGACTGCTCTTTACCCGTCGCCTTATCTTTAGCGCCTACGTTCAGGATGCCGTTGGCATCCAGATCGAAGCTCACTTCAATTTGTGGCATACCGCGTGGCGCACCCGGAATATCTGCCAAGTCAAAACGACCCAGCGATTTATTCTGTGCAGCTTGCTTACGCTCACCCTGACACACATGGATCGTTACCGCAGACTGATTGTCTTCAGCGGTAGAGAAAACCTGTGTTTTCTTGGTTGGAATCGTGGTGTTCTTTTCGATCAGAACAGTCATCACACCACCCATTGTCTCGATACCCAGAGACAGAGGTGTTACATCCAACAGCAATACGTCTTTCACGTCGCCAGACAGAACCGCTGCCTGAATAGATGCGCCCACAGCAACTGCTTCATCCGGGTTAACGTCTTTACGAGCTTCTTTACCGAAGAACTCTTTAACCTTGGCCTGAACCAGTGGCATACGTGTTTGACCACCTACCAAAATCACGTCATCAACTTCAGATGTCGACAGGTCCGCATCTTTCAACGCTACTTTCAGTGGTGCCAATGTACGCTCAACCAGATCTTCAACCAGAGACTCAAACTTGGCGCGAGTCACTTTAACGTTCAAGTGTTTAGGACCGCTGGCATCAGCCGTAATGTAAGGCAAGTTGACGTCAGTTTGCTGCGCGCTGGACAGCTCGATTTTAGCTTTTTCAGCGGCTTCTTTAAGACGCTGCAGAGCCAGTGGGTCGCTGTGCAGATCAATGCCCGTGTCTTTCTTGAACTCATCGGACAAGAAATCAATCAAACGCAAATCGAAATCTTCACCACCTAAGAAGGTGTCACCGTTAGTGGACAGCACTTCAAACTGATGCTCACCGTCAACTTCAGCGATTTCGATGATAGAAATATCAAACGTACCACCACCCAAGTCATAAACTGCAACAGTGGAATCGCCACGCTGTTTGTCCATGCCGTAAGCCAGTGCCGCAGCCGTTGGTTCGTTGATAATACGTTTTACATCCAGACCCGCGATACGACCAGCATCTTTAGTCGCCTGACGCTGAGAATCGTTAAAGTAAGCAGGCACAGTAATAACCGCTTCTGTTACCGCCTCACCCAGATAGTCTTCTGCTGTCTTTTTCATTTTCTTCAGAACTTCAGCAGAAATCTGTGGTGGCGCTTTCGCTTCACCTCTGGCTTCAACCCACGCATCGCCGTTATCGGCTTCTACGATTTTGTAAGGCACCATCTTGATGTCTTTCTGTACCACATCATCTTTAAAACGACGACCGATCAATCGCTTGATAGCAAATAGCGTATCTTTAGGGTTAGTCACTGCCTGACGCTTAGCCGGCTGCCCCACCAACACTTCTCCATCGGCAGTAAATGCAACGATGGAAGGCGTGGTGCGATCGCCCTCAGCGTTCTCAATTACTTTTGGCTTATCGCCTTCCATTACAGATACACACGAGTTAGTGGTACCCAAGTCAATCCCAATGATTTTACCCATCTTCTTTTACTCCAAACTTAAATCTTTGTTACTGGATCTGAAAAACTAAACTCACACATTCTGTGCGGATTAGTCTCTAATATTGGACTGCTTTTGTGATTTTCAAGGCTCTTGCTTAATTTTCACTCAAGCCCTTTTCAACTATTTGTTAAACCTGCTCATCAATTTTCGGGGCCGCAGCGGCTTTTGAAACCATCACCATTGCAGGACGCACCAGGCGACCATTCAGGCTGTAGCCCTTCTGCAACACAGCAACAACCGTATTCGGCTCCACGTCAGCGTTTTCAATCATCGACATGGCTTGATGCTGCTGAGGATCAAACGGTGCACCCTCCGGATCAATCTGCTCGATATTAAATTTACCCAAGGTGGCAACAAAACTGCTCAGCGTCATTTCAACACCTTCGCGCAACGCTTTAGTCGACTCATCAGCCGCGTCCGCTGCCTGCAATGCGCGCTCCAGGTTATCAACGACGGTCAACAACTCACCGGTCATTTTTTCCAAAGCAAACTTGTGCGCATTTTCCACGTCACGCTCGGCACGACGACGGATGTTTTGCATTTCAGCATGGGCACGCAATTCAGCTTCTTTATTCGCTGAAGCCTGCGCCAACGCAGCTTCAAGCTCAGCAGCCAAATCCGGCACTTCTGATGACGCCGACTCACTTGCTTCTGCTTGACCTTCTACAACTTGCTCCTGATGAGCAGCCTCTTTCTGTACTGCATCCGCAGTATCTTGAGTGTTTTCCGAGGTGGTTTTATCTTCTACCATAACTTATCAACCTCCAGCCTAAATATTCATACTTTGCCAGCACACAACTATATGAAGCACGCCCACATTAATTAACCTGCTTGCTATATGGGGCCGCCAGACCATGATTCAAGACTTTTTATCACGAAATTTAATAGCCCTTTTACAATGCGCTTATGCCGCTGGTTATTTTCACACTTTTACTTTATAACTAGCAGCTTCACTTTGCCGCCGAGACACCTATTTCCAAGCCATGCTGACTCACCTGAACATCAAGAATTTCGCTGTCGTACAAAGCCTCTCCATTGACCTGCATGCAGGCCTATCGGTGATCACTGGCGAGACCGGCGCAGGCAAATCCATTGCTGTGGACGCACTGGGATTAGTATTGGGGGATCGCGCTGACAACGGCATCATACGTGACGGCACCGAGCGCGCCGAAATCAGTGCCAGTTTCGATATCAGCAACAATGCTGACGCACAACAATGGCTGGATGAGCAAGGGCTTGACACCGACGACTGCATTTTGCGCCGCGTACTATCTCGTGACGGCCGCTCCCGCGCCTTTATTAATGGCGCAACCGCCACCTTGACACAACTGCGCGATTTTGGTGAATCACTGATCGACATTCACAGCCAGCATGAGCATCAGTCTTTATTAAACAAAGCCAGCCATCGCCGCTTGTTGGACGCTTACGCAGGTGCCGACAAACTAGCCGCAAGCGTTGAAATCGCTTATAAACAATGGCATAGCGCCGAAATAGAGCTAACTCAACGCAAAAACGACCTGCAAAACCAAACAGAGCAGCATCAACTCTTGCGCTACCAACTTGAAGAATTAGACGAGCTTAACCTCCAACCGGGTGAGCTTGAAAGTCTGGAAGCCGAGCAGCAACGCTTGGCCAGCGCGGGAGAAATCCTTACCTTCGGCGAGCAAATTCTCACGCTCACCCAAGGCTCTGAGATAGACAGCGCAGGTTGCAACAGCCTAATCAATCAGGCCGTACGCCTTAGCGAGAGCATTCAGGACGATCATCAGGATTTACGCGAAGCACGCGAACTACTACAAAATGCACAAATTCAAGTCGAGGAAGCCTCCAGCAGCCTGACTCATTACCTATCGCAGGTAAATATCGATCCGCAACGTCAGCAATGGGTGGAAACGCGCCTTAGCGATATCTATCAAATTGCTCGCAAACATCAAATACAAGCACCCGAATTAGCCGAACGTTACGAACGTCTTCAAGCAGACTTCCAACAGATCGACAGCATGGACGAACACATTGAAGCGCTCGCAGAACAGGTCGCTGGTTATCAACAACAATACCTGACCAGCGCTCAGCAGCTCAGCAAAAAACGTCAGACAGCCTGCAAATCGTTTGACAGTCAAATTGCCAAACACCTTGAGTCACTCGGCATGGGCGGCTGCCGTTTTATTACCCAACTCAGCCCACTCGACACGGGCACACTTTCCGCCCACGGCCTGGAAAGCATTGAGTTTTTGGTCAGCACCAACCCCGGCCAATCACCGCGCCAACTGAGCAAAGTCGCCTCAGGCGGCGAACTATCACGCATTAGCTTGGCCATTCAGGTCATTTCCGCACAAGCGTCAGCCATTCCGGTACTGGTATTCGACGAAGTGGATGTGGGCATTGGCGGTGGCACCGCCGAAGTGGTCGGACGACTTTTACGCAAACTGGGTGATAGTGGACAGGTTATCTGCGTCAGCCACCAGCCACAGGTCGCCGCACAAGCACATCAGCACTTATCCGTCAGCAAGCAATCAACTGACGGACAAACCGATTCGCAGATGTCATTATTATCCGAAGAAGAAAAAGTGGCCGAGATCGCCCGTATGCTGGGCGGACTCAAATTGACGGACCAGACGCTGGCCCATGCGAAGGAAATGCTGCTGAGCGCAAGTTAAACACTCAGCATTACAAACATCTATTTTTTGCAGCCAGGGCACAACCCATAGATATAGTGGCTGTGCTCCGTCACTTCAAAGCCTTTGGCTTCGGCGATGTCGTGCTGACGCTTTTCAATAATCTCATCAAAGAATTCTTCGACAAGACCACATTTTACACACACGATGTGATCATGGTGCTCAAGCTCATTGCGCGTCAACTCAAAAACGGAACGCCCGCCTTCAAAATGATGACGCTGAACCAAGCCTGCCGCCTCAAATTGAGTCAGCACACGATACACCGTGGCCAAACCTACATCATCGCCACTTTCCAATAGCATTTTGTAGACATCTTCTGCCGCCAAATGGCGAATTTCGGAGGATTCCAACAATTGTAAAATTTTCAGGCGGGGCACAGTGACCTTCAGACCAGCGGCACGCAACTCTTGATTTTCTTCAGCCATACTTCCAGACTACTCCTTTACTTTCAACTGGGCTATTATGCGCTCTCAGTCCAATGAGTGGAACCAACTAACGTGAATTACAGCACCAAACTAAACACGGCACTATTAATCATCACCATGCTCATCGCAACGGGTTGCAGCTACCTGCCTAGCTTGCCCAGCGTCTACAAAATCGATATTCAGCAAGGTAACGTGATCACTCAGGATATGATCGACCAGCTTCGCCCCGGCCTGACCAAACGTCAGGTTCAGTACGTGATGGGCACGCCTCTGATCGAAGACACCTTTAATCAATCGCGCTGGGATTATGTGTATAGTCTGCAGCCCGGCGGAGAAGCTCGCCAACAGGAAAGCATCAGCCTATTTTTCAAAGATGACCTGCTTACTCACTTTGAAGGCGACTTCATCCCCAGCAAAGCAATAACCAACTAATTTCAGCGTGTACAACTACCCCTGCGCCACTAACGCTTAGTGGCGCTATGCCTTCTTGGCATCCGCCTTTTCCTGTTTCGCTTTTTCCGCACGCTGAACACGCGACGCCTTAGGGTCAATCTGCAAAGGCCGATAAATTTCTACGCGATCGCCAGCTTTTAACACTTCTTTTTTAGGGTCCCGAATCGCCTTACCGAAAATACCCATCCGGTCATTTTCGATATCGATCTGCGCAAACTGCTCAGCAATGGCAGACTGAACAACAGCCTCGTAAGCAGTAATACCGTCCACCGCATTCACAACAATAATCGTTTGTTTGTCCGGCAGTGCAAAAGCCACCTCCACCGTTATCAACTTATCCTGCGCCATAAACTTCATCTGCTCGCTTACAAAAGGCCGCCACCATAGTATTGGCCGCCTCATTAAAAACAGGCCCTAACATCACTGCCATCATCTTGCTGGAGAACTCAAATTCGAGATCCAACTCTACCTTACAGGCCTCTTCATTCAAAGGCTTAAAGACCCAGCTACCTGCCAAGCGCTGAAAGGGACCATCCACTAGCGCCATTTCCACCGACTGATTTTCCACCAGCCGATTGCGAGTGGTAAATGTCTTACTAACACCCGCCTTTGCGATGTCGAGGCTAGCAACAATCTCCTCAGAGGTGACACTTTCAATACGCGAACCGCTACACCAGGGCAAAAACTGCGGGTACGCTTCAATATCATTTACCAGTTGATACATCTGCTCGGCAGAATGCATCACCAGCGCGTTACGGTGTACTGTTTTCATTGAGTTGTATATTTCCTATCCGACAAAGCGCTCATAGAACGGCACAACAAACACCACCAACACCGCCAGCGGCGCAAGGAATCGCAGCACAAAGCGCCACAGACCATAGAGCCAGGCATTCTGCAGCGCCAACTCCCCCGCAACACGACGCGGCGACAACACCCAGCCCACGTACAACGCAATAAAGAAGCCAGTCAAGGGCAACATAATATTGGCAGTCAGAAAATCCAGCGCATCAAAAAATGTAAAACCCGCTAGTTTAAACTCCGCCCAGAGGTTGAAGGAAAACACGGTACCCAGCCCAACAAACCAAGCCAAAAAGCACAACATTGCTGTCGCCAAACCTCGATTCACCTTAAAGCGCTCTACCACCCAAGCGACGGCTGGCTCAATGATTGATATCCCGGAACTTAAAGCTGCAAAGCTGACCAACACAAAAAATAATGCTCCAAATAGCTGCCCAAATCCCATGTTCCCAAAGGCATGCGGAAGAGTAATAAACATTAAGCCCGGGCCAGCCCCAGGCTCCAATCCGTTACTGAAAACAATCGGAAAAATTGCCAGACCTGCAACCAAGGCTACCAGGGTATCCAAAGCCGCCACCACTAACACAGTACCGCCAATCGACGCTTTTTTCGGCATATAGGAGCCGTATACCATGATAGCTCCCATCCCTAAACTCAGGGTAAAAAAGGCATGCCCTAACGCCGTAAGCGCTGCCTCCCAACTCATTTTGCTGAAATCGACATTAAATAGAAAAGCAAAACCCTGACCAAAACTACCCGTACTCACGGCGTAGCCTACCAGCAAGATCAACAGCAAAAACAGTAGCGGCATCAACGTACGCACCGCCTTTTCCAGTCCTTTAATAATGCCCCGCGCGACAATAACGGTCACCAGCACCATAAACAACGAGTGCCAAAATAAAAGTTTTTTGGGGTTAGCCAACAGCTCATCAAAAATACTGCCTACCTGCGCACCATTTTTCCCATTGAAGGTGCCCACGCCCATCTCATAAATGTAATTCAGTGACCAACCCGCGATAACACTGTAGTAGGTCAGAATCAGAAATCCTGCAATCGCGCCTATCCAACCTAGCAATTGCCAAGCTTTATTAGCACCAGTTTCCCGTACCAGTTCACGCATGGTATTGATCGGACTCTGTCGACCCTGACGCCCCAGCAGCACCTCAGCCATCATGATGGGAATGCCCACCAACGCGATACACAACAGGTACACGAGCACAAAAGCACCGCCGCCATTTTCACCCGTGATATAAGGGAATTTCCAGATATTTCCCAAACCTACCGCCGAGCCTGTTGCAGCTAAAATAAAGGTCCAGCGACTACCCCAAACCCCATGTATAGATGTTTTCTGCTCTGTCATTGCTTTCTCACATCCCGTTAATCAAACGCGCAACTAAAAAATACGCCAGCCAGCCTCAGAGCTGTCACCCTCAAGGTAGGCCGAAAACCGATCTATCTTCTTCGCCATTTCTTTCTGTTCAGGCGTTAATTTATCGCAACCAACGTAATATTTATAGAAAGCCAGTCGCTGTGTGCGTCGCAGTCGCTTACGCCCAATTTTATCCAAACAGGCCAAGTCCTTCAGGCGACCACGGCGAAATAACAATGACGACAACCGCTTTCCCGAAGGGCAATCAAAAAAATACACGTCTGGCCGCTCACCCGGCCCTACCAAAATATTGCGCCACTTCAAGTCAAGATGCATAAACCGTTGATCATGCATCAACCGAGTATAAAGGGCGATTTTCTGTGCTGTATGTTTAAACCAGCTAGGCTGATCAAAAAGCTCACTGCCTTGTTTGTTCAACGTCGCAAGATCCTGCGTTCCCACCAACTCTTCAGTAATCAACGCGCCTTGAAACTGAGAACCCCTGCCTTGCTCTCCCCAACAGACCAGAGTCGGCGTAGGGATACCCAAAGAAGAAAAAAACTGCAAATTTTCCCACTCCGCTCGCACACGGCTGCGTTTAAACCAACCGGCTTTTTTACTACGCGGTTTATGGTAGCGCTTCACATAAAAGTTTTTGCCGTCCAACGCCACTTTAATCACATCGCTGATTTTATCTTTAGTAATCGGCTCACCCTGCAACGCAAAAACGGCCTTGAGAGAACCGCACGCTTGCGCAATCTCACCACAATTATAGGCATCAGCAATGTGCCACAACTTTTCCAAACGAGCCCCCAACGAGTCAGCAAAATCTGTATTCAATCAAGGTTTCAAGTATAACGGCTATAGACAGACAACAACCAGCTCGCAAGCACTTACCGGCAGCACTTTATACCGATCATCAGCATATTTGCACTCAACCGTATTCAACCCGCATCCATGGCCTTATAATGCCCGGCATGGCCAAAAAGAAAAAAACCTCACCCGGATCGATCTGCCAGAATAAAAAGGCACGTCACGATTACCACATTAACGAAACCTTCGAAGCAGGTCTCGTCCTAGCTGGCTGGGAAGTCAAAAGCCTGCGTGCAGGAAAAGGGCAGATTACCGAGAGCTATGTCTTGTTAAAAGACGGAGAAGCCTGGCTGTTTGGCGCTCACATTGAACCGCTAAAAACTGCCTGCAACCATGTCATTGCCGACCCATTGCGCACGCGTAAATTATTGCTACATCAAAACGAAATCAGCAAGCTATTTACCGCGACCCAACAAGAAGGGCGCGCCTGCGTTGTCCTTGCCATGTACTGGAAGGGCCCGAACGTTAAGTGTGAAATTGCCATTGCTACCGGCAAAAAACAACATGACAAACGCGCCGCGGATAAGGATCGCGACTGGGATCGCGACAAACAGCGCATCATGCGTCATAACGCCTGACTTAACACAATAAAGACAAAAGCTTCACAAATTCATCGCCTATCCGGCGAACTCTCAGCTATAATCCCGTAGCTCCGAATGAATTCCGGTCTGTACTTGTTTTTTGTACAAACCACCCAATTAAAGTAAGTAACACCATTAAATAGGTGCTGCGTACGACGATTTGGGGGCGATTCTGGATTCGACGTGGGTTACAAAACTCTAAGGTGCATGTCGAGATGGTAGCCAATCTCGTTAATCCAAAGCTGCAAACTATTAGTTGCCAACGATGACAACTACGCTCTAGCCGCTTAATACCCGGTTAGCGGTTCTTAGCAAGGTGCCTATACCGCGTTAAAAACCGTCATATAGAATAGGATCGTAGCAAAGTATGCCTGTGGCGGCGCTACTAAAACTTAAACAGGATCGTGTTAATCGTCTTGCCTTCCGGGCTGATTATCATTAAATCAAATGGAGGATCTAAGCATGTAGAGCCTCGAGCAGCGGACTGACGGACGCGGGTTCAAATCCCGCCGCCTCCACCAAATAAACAAAAAAGGGTTACCGAAAGGTAACCCTTTTTTGTTACTGCCTATCTTTTCATTCGCAACAACGCTTCCCTCATTATTCGCGCTTATTTGTCGCCTTTAATGCGCCTTTTCAGATAGGGGGAAAAGTACTCTTTGTAGCGCTCCTGTAGCTCGGATCTCGTCCAATCATTACCCCTCACCCAGCCACGACACAACGGTGTGCCGCAGGCACACTCAAATTCATCGTAATCAGTGCTGTCACTCATTGCATAATCGAAACAGACCTCTTCACCAGCGTCAATGTCACGCATGGCTTCGAGGGAGATAGGGCTGCACAGTCCGGCATTGGGTGTGCAGCTGTGATTAAAATAATCCGCAGGTGCCGGCTCTTCGCCATCACGATAAGAAACCTGAAACAGGTCATCCCAAACCTGAATACTGTGAGTGCGTTGCCCCTCGGATTTGGCTTGCAGCTGTTTGCCATTAACAATATCGCCACCCCACATGGCCAGCAGTTCACCTTTGCCGATAGCTTCCTTGGCATAAACCGCGTAGCCGCCTTTATCAGCATAACTGCAGGCTTCCAACTTGTCAGAGAAGTAATGTTGGGTGAGATTGTTCATAGCGAGATAATTCCTGAAACGGTTATTTTAAAAGTTAAGTAGCGGCTTTTGCGAACGATTACGAGTTGTGCTGCACGATGCCCATCATTTTATACATCAGCATGGCGGCGGCAAAGTCATAGGCGTGAAAGCCAGGGATAGGGGCGAATTCCATAATATCGAAACCAACAATCCGGCGCTGTTTTGCAACGGATTCGAAAAGACTAAGAGCTTGATACCACCCCAAACCGCCGGGCACAGGTGTACCGGTGGAGGGAAACACTGAAGGATCCATGCCATCAATGTCGAGCGTGAAAAAGACGTTCTCCGGAAAATCCGCCGGCAAGGTAAATTCGCCGACATTGTCCGGCACCAGATCATCGGCATCCAGATAGTACACCCCGTGTTTTTCACGGGTTGCTATCTCGGCTTCACAATACGCGCGGTTACCCAGCTGGAACAGTGGAATACCCAAATCGACCACACGTTTCATCGCGCAAGCATGGCTTAGCGGATCACCTTCGTAACTTTCGCGCAGATCGGCATGGGCATCAATTTGCACCACGCCAATATCAGTAAAACCTGCTTGCTGAAAACCTCGCATCACGCCATAGGTCACGGTATGTTCACCACCAATCGTGATCGGCATCTTGCCGAGCTTTAGCACCTCGGCATTTGCATCAGCAATACGTTGCATCACCGCCTCGGCTTCGCCGCTGCAGTCCACAGGTTCGCGAGTAAGAATACCTTCAGCACAGGGCTTGCTTTTACCTTCCCACTTTTCCAGCTGCCAAGAGGCCTTGAGAATAGCCGAGGGGCCTTCTGCGGTACCGCCGCCATAGGAAACCGTGCGCTCAAAGGGCACCGGGATAATATGAAAACGGGCATCACCCGGCTCCGCTTGTGAAATCTCTGACCCCAGAAAATGCGGATAGTCAGAGCCAAACTCGTCAATATCACTCATATCAGGAAAGCCTTTCTTTAAAGCTGTCATAACCAAACTGTTTAACCATTCGCAACTCATCGGTTTCCGAATTCCACACGGCGATAGACGGCAGCGAAATACCATTAAAGGTGGTGGTTTTGACCATGGTGTAATGAGACATATCCATCAACATCAAGCGCTGCCCCACCGCCAAAGGTTTGGCAAAACTATAATCGCCAATCACATCGCCCGCCAGACAGGTCATACCACCCAGTCGGTAACTATGGCAATAATCCCGCCCCTCTCCCGCACCCATGATTTCTGGTCGATAAGGCATTTCCAGTACATCAGGCATATGACAGGTGGCGGAGGTATCCAGAATCGCTTGATTGACACTGCTATGCGCCAAATCCAACACTTCCGTCACCAGTACTCCGGTATGGATAGCGACTGCTTCACCCGGCTCAAGATACACCTGCACATCGTACTTGCTGGAAAAATGTCGAATTAGATCGATCAACTCATCAACCTGATAATCTGCACGACTGATATGATGCCCACCACCAAAATTGATCCATTCCATTTGATCAAGCCAAGGGCCGAATTTTTCCTCAATCACCGCCAGTGTGCGCTGTAATGGCGGCAAATCCTGCTCGCAAAGAGTATGGAAATGCAGCCCGGAAATACCGGCCAGCGATTGGCCGTCAAACTCGGATAACGGGATACCCAACCGCGAACCCGGGGCACAGGGATCATAGATAGGCACGCTCCCCTCGGAGTGCTCAGGATTGATGCGAAGCCCAAATTTAAGCTGCGGACGCTGCTCGCGCGCGGCACAGATCAACGGCTTAAAACGTTGCCATTGCGAGAAAGAGTTAAACACCACATGATCGGCAATTTCGAGAATCGCTTTTAAGTCCGCCTCATTGAAAGCGGCCGAGAAAACATGCACTTCACCAGCGTATTCTTCATGCCCCAATGTTGCTTCATAGAGGCCGCTGGCACAGGTACCACTCAGATAGCGCGACACTAGCGGCGCTAAATCCCACAGCGCAAAGGCCTTCAATGCTGACAGAATTTTTGCGCCACTTTCCTGCTGGACGCGGTTTAGAATTTTCAAATTCGACTCGACCGCCACTTCATCCACCACAAAACAGGGCGAAGGCACGCGGCTGGCATTAAATCGATCAAAGCTGGATGACGTCACAATGTCGTTCTCATACGGCCGCTGCGACACCCCCAGGCATCGCAGCGGTCTCTATTAAGGCTTGAGGTTAAAACCCGGCTCTTCAATCACCTGCCAGGGCAGACCATAGCGATTCATATCCTCCATGAAGGGATCAGGGTCCATCTGTTCGATATTCCACACACCCGGTTTCATCCACTTGCCTTCCAACATCATTTTGGCGCCGATCATAGCGGGCACGCCGGTGGTATAGGAAATCGCTTGCGATTGCACCTCGGCATAACAGGCCTCATGGTCACAAATGTTGTAAACATACACCGTTTTCTCCTGACCATCCTTGATACCACGCACCACACAGCCAATGCAGGTTTTGCCTTTAGTCCGCGGGCCGAGACTGGCTGGATCTGGCAGCAATTGCTTCAAAAACTGGATAGGTACAATTTGCTGACCATTGAATTCCACTGGCTCAATGCTGGTCATACCAACGTTACCCAGCACTTCGAGGTGCTTTAAATAGCTTTCACCAAAACTCATCCAGAACTGCGCCTTTTTAAGGCTCGGAAAATGCTTGGTTAGCGATTCCAGTTCCTCATGGTACATACGATAAATATTGTAGGTTCCCACTTCGTCCGGACAGGTGAACGACTGCTTGCTGGACATGGCGGGGGTTTCGACAAATTCGCCATTTTCCCAATGACGACACTCGGCGGTCACTTCGCGGATATTAATTTCCGGATTGAAGTTAGTCGCAAAGGGGTAACCGTGATCGCCGCCGTTGACGTCGATAATATCCAGATACTGAATTTCATCAAAATAGTGCTTGGCTGCATAAGCAGTAAAAACATTGGTGGCACCGGGATCAAAACCCGAGCCCAACAACGCCATCAAACCCGCTTTTTCAAATTTTTCCTGGTAGGCCCACTGCCAATGGTATTCAAATTTAGCTGTATCCAGAGGTTCGTAGTTAGCCGTATCCATATAGTGGACACCCGCTTCCAGGCAGGCATCCATGATCGTCAGATCCTGATAGGGTAACGCCACGTTAATGACCAGATCCGGCTGCTCTGTTTTCAACAGTGCGACCATCTCGGGCACGTTATCCGCATCAACCTGCACGGTTTTGATTGGACGGTTCAGCTGTGCAGCAATCGCATCACATTTTGATTTTGTGCGGCTGGCCAGAACGATATCAGTAAAAACTTCGGCCAGCTGGGCACATTTGTGCACCACCACGCCACCGACGCCGCCGGCGCCAACAATAACGACTTTTGACATTGATATTTCCTCTAAACAATCAGTAGCGGTCTATTTATCCCGCTACTTTTCAAAATAGGTATAGCCTCTCAGGCTTGCCGAGAAAGCTTCCAGCATCTGCTGGCGAGCAGCAACGGTAATCCTCCCTGATTTCACGGCCTGCTCTGCCGTATTGCGGAATCGTTCTAACAGTGATTGCGGATGATATTCCACGTAATTGAGCACATCGGCGATACTGTCGCCTTGAATTTCTCGAACGAAATCGTAACTGCCATCCGGATTTATTCGTGCACTAACCACATGCGTATCGCCAAACAGATTATGCAAATCACCCAGGGTTTCCTGATACGCACCGACCAGAAAAATACCCAGAATATAGTCTTCATCCTCCTTCAGAGGATGAACCGCCAAGGTACGCTCACCATCAATAAAACGATCAATTTTGCCATCACAATCGCAGGTTAAATCAGCAATAATGGCTTGCCGCGAAGGTCGTTCATTTAGCCGCTGTACTGGCATAATCGGAAAAACCTGATCAATCGCCCAGGAATCGGGTAACGACTGGAACAAGCTAAAATTACCGTAATAAATATCTGCCAGAGATTCATGCAACCCTTCCAGCTCGGCAGGAATGCGCTCAGCTTCCGGAAAACGCTGAATAATGCGCTGCAAAATGGAAAGAAAGATATTATCTGCTTTCGCCGTGTCTCTAAGATCAATATCTCCACGGCGAAAGCCTTCACGAATCTCATCCCGATAATAAATGGCGTCGTTATGACATTCCTGCAAATTCTTCGGCGTAATGGCATTCAAAACCCAGTACAGATTTCTAATCAGTTCATGCTGTTGTTCCGGTTGCTCAACCGGCAAAGGCTCTGGATCAAAACTCGTTACGCTCAGACAATCAAACAACAATACGGAAGAGTGAGCCACTGTTGCACGCCCGGATTCAGTAATGATGACCGGGTGCTTGATACCCAGAGGGTCAAGCGTCGCCATGATCGTCTCTATAATATCCGCGCAGTATTCATTTAACTCGTAGTTCTTGCTGTGACAGGTATTACTCCGAGTGCCATCGTAGTCAACGGCTAATCCGCCACCCAAATCGAGACACCCCAGATTGGCGCCCTCGTTAACCAAATCAGCATAATACCGACAAGCTTCCTGAACGCCGGTTCGAATATTACGGATATTGGTGATTTGCGAACCCAAGTGGCAATGCAGCAACTGTAAACGATCCAGCATACCCTCGTGCTTGAGCAGGTCCACGATACTGATGAGCTGTGTTGTTGAAAGCCCAAACAGACTACGGTCGCCACTATCCTTGCTCCAGTGTCCGTCAACCTTGGCAGAAAGCTTCATACGCAAGCCAATTAAAGGCTCAATATCCAGAGCCCGGCTGCGTTCAAGAATACGGGGTAATTCATTAGGGGTTTCGACAACAAAGAAGCAGGATACTCCCAACTGACACGCACGAAGGCCCAGGTCGATAAACTCCTCGTCCTTATAGCCATTACAAACAATGTAACTATCATCATCTCGAATATTGGCCAGCGCTATCAGCAACTCTGCCTTACTACCTGCTTCCAGCCCATGGTGATAACGGCTACCAAAGCGCGCCACTTCTTCAATTACGTGGCACTGCTGGTTTACCTTAATAGGAAAAACACCGCGATAATAACTTTGATAACCCGCCTGTTCGATCGCCTGCGCAAATGCCTCATTCAAACGAGTAATACTGTTATCAAGAATGTTTTCTATCCGCAGTAGAACCGGCATTTCCATGCCACGCTCGCGAATACCAGAGATGATATCCACCAAAGACACATTGATATTATTGCCGTTGGAAAGTGAGTTAACCTGTAGCTCACCCGTTTCCGACACACTGAAATGTCCGGCGCTCCAGTCAGCGACCCGATAGAGTTCGGCCGAATCCTGGAATGTCCAGGATGGCAATGAGATGTTGTTCAATAATGGGATTCTCCAGGGTAACAACCCGTACCGAAACAACTCCATGCCCGGCCAGGCTATCTAATCAATACTTACAGACCATTCGCTGTAAACAGGTAAGTTTAATTTCCACAACTTTATAACGATCTGCGAAATTAACCCACGGCACCCCCGAAGGCACGGGAAGAATAATCCTCTTTTTTTATTTCGGCAAGCCAAAAAAAATACATTTTAAGGTGCGAAATATCGGCAAGTTAACACCCGCTAAAGCACCCGTGCCAGAAGGCGTTGAGAGAAAACAGTAGCGGATATAAGGCTATCTTGCAGCAATTATGGAACACAAATCCCAGCCATAAAAAACGGGAGGTCATCACTCCAATAACTTGAAGCAATAGACCTCCCGATACAGCCAGCTTCGTTAAACTACTGGCTGTTAGGGTCTATAAGCGCTTAACGAACAACAGTCACCGGGCAGTGCGCCTTATGAATGATGTCGCCAGAAACTGAGCCCATAATCAAACGAGGAATACCAACACGGCCGTTAGAGCCCGTAATGATATGATCGCAACCATTGGCTTCAGCATATTCAAGCACAGCTGCAGCAACATCGCGGTTTCGCAGAGTCAAACATACAACGTTAGCCAGACCTCTCTCAGCCGCTGTTTCTTGTGCATGCTTAAGAACCTCATGATCACGCGCTTCCACCTCTTCAAGAATGATGGTGTCGAATGGGCCGGGCTTTTGCAGGTCATCGCTGGTTACCGGGCTAACGTGCACGTAGTGCAGTTCCGCGCCAGCAGCCTTGGCGATGTCCGCAGCAAAAACTTCTGCTTTGCGGGACACTTCAGTTTCATCAGTCGTACAAAGAATTTTACTCATTTCTTTCTCCTTAAAGTCCCGGTTAGCCGAAAGTCGTATTAGCAAACCAAACAACGGCTACACCAGCAGCCAGCGCCACATAAGGCAGTACACCAGCATTCCTCTTATTCACATCAACAGTGCCATCACCTTCGATGTCTTCCATCATGCGTGCAGGGAACTTACCACCATCCTGAATAAAGTGACGGTAGCAGAACACAGGGATAATCATAGCGATAACAACCAAACCAGTCATTAGCGTACCCGCACCCCAAACATTCGCACCTGCACCCAAGAAGACCAGGTTAACGAAGGACAACAGAACGCCAACACCCAGAAGCCAAGTTGGCGCACGCCATGGTCGCGCAACATGAGCGTTGTCGATACGATGAATCCAACCCGCGTTCAGGTTAAGGAAGTTGAAGATAATGTAACAGCAGTTAGAAACCGCCAGTACAAACAGGTAATCAGACATTAGCAACAGTACCAGGTTGAAACCCAGATCAGTCCACATTGCGCTGGTTGGCGCGCCGTGGTGGTTAACGCGAGACAGGTACTTAGGCAACCAGCCATCCACAGAACCCTGATACAGCGTACGTGAAGAACCCGCCATAGACGTCATAACCGCCAGAATCAGAGCGAAAATCAGCATGATCACAACGATGTTGCCGATGAAAGCGCCACCGCCAACCATACTCGCCATTGCCGCCGCAACACCCGTACCGTCAACGATACCGTCATCCAGCATACCCTCTACACCCAGTACACCCTGGAAAGAGAAAGGAATAACAGTATAGGCAAACATACACAGCAGACCAGCAAAGAAGATCGCTTTAAACGTATCAGTCTGAGGGTTTTTGAACTCACTGGTGTAGCAAATCGCAGTTTCAAACGCATAGGTAGACCACGCCGCAATAAACATGCCGCCTAAAAACAGCGTCCAGCCATCAATATCCCATGACCATTGAGTCGGATCCATGATGATGCTGCCATCAGCGCCATACGCAATCGGTGCGAAGGGCGAGAAGTTAGCCGCAACAATATCACCACTGATGATAGGTACGATACCAATCAGCAGTAGAGGAACCAGTACCGCCATCGCCATAACCGTCTGGATTTTAGCAAGACGTGAAATACCGTGGTGCTGAGCGAAGAATACCGCGATCAGAATCGCAGAACCCAGAACAAAGGTAGAGTTGATACGCAAACTCAGGCCTTCTTTCAAACTACTAAGGTCTAATAAAGTGATCTGCCAGGTAACAATCGCAGCGTCAGCCGGGAATAATGCGTTAAGAATATAACCTGCCGCAATACCCACACCAATCGCCAGTACTGGCGACCAAGCTACCCAGTTACACCACACCGAAATCGGTGCAATGAATTTACTGTAACGCAACCATGCAGCGGCGCCATATACAGACGCACCACCTGATTTATTCGGGAACAGACCTGCAATTTCAGCGTAGGTAAACGCTTGCAGAAAACCGAAACATACGGAAATTGCCCACACCAACCAGGAAGGAACACCTACGGTTGCGGCAATACCACCAATCGAAAAAAGTACCAGTGCTGGTACACCTGCGGCAACCCAAAAGGCACCCTTCCAGGTAATGGAGCGCTGAAGACGACCTGAATCGCCTGCGCTCGCAGCTGAGCTTACGCCCCCTACTGCTTGCTCTGTCATTACTACTTCCCCTTAAATACTTATATTTGTTTCAACAAAATACGACTTTTAAAAATCGACGGGGGAGAATAATTGTGAGTACCCAAAATGTCCAGAAATTTAAAAACAAAAACACCAATAAATACGTATACACACCTACCTACAAATGGGTATTTGTCCGTATTGCCATTTGCCCCCCCATTGAGGGACAACCAAAGGACCAACATAAAAAGGACTGCCATCAGGCCGCCCTTCTTCCCAGTTAAACTCTTATCGGACCAATCCTCAGCCATTCACAGAAGAACTACCAATAAGCAGTCTTAGCCAGCAATTGCTGCAGCCCCCGCTTTTGCACACTCATCATCCTGCTCGGGCAGGCCTCCGCCGATGCCAATCGCACCAATAATGTTGCCCGAACGAACGATAGGAACCGCACCGGCTGTTGGCAGTGCACCACCAGGAATCACGCTTGGCAGCGCATCAAAGAAGTGAGGGTTGATGTCACGACCATTAACCATTTCCATGGTTGATTTTTTGTATGCCGCAGACGTTACTGCTTTAGCAAATGATGTGTTAAACGTATAGAAACCTGAACCATCTGCACGAGCAGACAATACCAGCCGACCCGCTTCGTCTACGATCGTCACGCCCATTTTAGCGCCAATCTCATCAGCTTTTGCAAAAGCTGCCTGCAGCGCCTGTTGCGCCAGATCCTGAGTCATTTCAATCATTTATCGCTGCCTAATGTTATTAAAATTTATAGGCCTCCAATGTGCGGTAAAAGTGGCTGCAAGTCCATGCCAGCATTACCCTTAACGGCATGCCAAAGCACTACTATGGTTTTACCGCCTCGCCAGACGGAACATACCACGGCGGCGCCGTACGCCTTCGCCAAGTAGCAAATTGTGCTTTTTCACCACAATAAAAAGACCGATATGCCCCGACTGCATCATCAGGCTTTTTGTACTGTTCTGGCATTGCCTGCACAAAGGGCGTCAGGCCTAGGCTTTCAAATGGCTGTGTTTGTATTTCTCGCAGCACCACCATGGACGCATGGTCTTGAGCACGATGATAACGCCAGCAAAATTCTCGATTGAGGGCTTCAGATAGTGCCATCAACCACAGAAAATTATCATAAGATTTACCCGCCCAATGTACACAGGGGTGATGCACATGGGTTGAGCGATAAGGCGTTTTCACACCGCGCAGGTTAAGCGCAGTACAGAGAATTTGCGCACTTTCCAACACCATTTTCCCAACATGCTGATCGCAATGAAATCGCGCGCACTGATCAACATCGTCATCTAGCACAAAAATATTCATATTATTGATTACGCCACTTTTTCTGTTCTGGATTTCCGCATGATCTAAATTTTACGCCTCAGCGTTTATCCAAAAAACACGGAGAACATCATGAAAAAGCTATTCACCACACTTTCCTGCCTATTACTTGTTGCTTGCGGCAATATCGATATCGAACAGTACCGCGATAACAAACCTCGCTTTGATCCCAACGTGTTTTTCAACGGCTCAATCAAAGCTGAGGGTGTGGTGCTGAGCCGCAGCGGAGAGCAACTGCGTTATTTCACAGCGGACATTAATGCCAGCTGGAGCGAAAAACAGGGCCATTTAAACGAAGTCTTCTTCTGGAGTGATGGAGAAAAGCAATTACGTGACTGGACATTTAAAGCCGGAAAAAATGGTGTATGGCTTGGCACAGCAGCGGATGTCGACGGCCAGGCTGAAATGTATTTTGCAGGGAATGCCATTCACATGCGCTACCAGCTTGACGTGCCGGTTGATGGCAAGACTGTTACCCTAACGATGGATGACTGGCTATATCAGGTTTCAGACAAGATCATCATCAACAAAACCCGCATGAGCAAATTTGGCCTCAGGGTGGGCGAAGTCATACTCACTATGCGCAAGCTTTAGAGACGCTATTCAATCAGGCACTTCCATATTAGCCGAACTGGAATAAAGTGCTGCAATCAAATCTGACTGGGTAATAATGCCCGCCATCCGCTGGTCAGCATCGAGTACAGGTACGTGGTGCATACCTTGATCAGACAGCAAAGGTACAATCTGGGCGATAAAGTCCTGTTCATTAACACTAAACACAGGACTCACCATGATCTCAGCAATTAGAGGCGGCTCAGCTCGCCCCATACCTTGAACAAAGCCTTCCAACTGCCCATACATTTCATCAAAACCTTTCAGCTTTGCACGTTTTATAAAATCCACTAAAGACACAATTCCAACCACTCGACGCTCATCGTCAAGCACTGGCAACACCTTTATTTTATGCTCACGCAACATTGCCCAGGCATCCTCAAGGGTTGTGGTCGACCTCACACCGATCACGTCGCGAGACATGATATGTTTGCAACGAATTTCACCAAACTTACGTGTATAGGCTCGCTGTTGCGCCAAGCCATAGACGCGCGTCAAATCCTTTTCGGAAATATCCAAATAGGCTCCCATGTCCTGTAAGGCCCCCTTCAAATCATCCGACTGCAAACCCAACCTCACCAACGGGCTGGCGTCCTTGTGCTTGTGAATCGGGTCGCTGGCTGGCACAGCTTGCGACGGGTACTCTTTTTTTAACAGATAACGATGAAATAGCAGTGCAAAAATCACCAACAGCGTCATGTTACTTAGCACGGGAAAATAGACAAAATAAAACCCACCTACCGCATCCGCACCAAGGATAATCGGCATCATCGTTGTCGCTCCGGCTGGCGGGTGCACCGCACCAACAAAAAACATCACAAAAATACACAAGGTAATACCGATGGCCGCCGTCCAGTAAATTTCCAACGGCAAATAAGCACAACTGACCCCAATCACCGCACCAAGAAAGTGCCCCATCAGTACTGGGTAGGGTTGCGAGAAGGGGCTGTTCGGCACCACGAACACCAACACAATCGTTGGTCCAAGCGATGCCACCAGCAGCAGGTGTTGAAAGTCCGGTGTAATCAAACTATTCGTCACACCGATCAGCAGCATCGCCACAAAAGCAGCAAGCAGCGCAAGCCATTGGTCCTTACGCTGTAGCGAACTGGCGGGCGGCGTACCGAATAAACTCAGTAAATCTTTAAACATGGTTGTCCTGACAGGTGTTTGGAAGCCTCATCAAAATGCAAAACGTACGGGCCGAAAAAATCCCAGCTTGTATTATCTTGATAAACACTTCCATTCACTTGATTTCAGTCAAGGCGCAACTAAGGACCGCCCTGCTGCTTCAGCCACTGCTTCGGCGAAAAGCCGGTCTTTTGACGAAATACCCGCCCCAGTGCCGACGCACTGTCATAGCCTACGGCGTTAGCTACCAGATTCACTGGCTTACCCTTTTTCAGCAGGTTTTGCGCCACTGCCACGCGCCATTCAATCAAATAATCCCCCGGCGACTGCCCCACCAAGACACGAAACTGCTCCGCAAAAGTTGATCGCGACATATGCGCTAATGACGCCATCGTTTCCAGCGTCCAGGCATTTTCAGGCGCCTGATGCAACGCGGTGATTACCTTAGCCATCTGTGGGTGCGATAAGCCAGCCAACATGCCCTGCGTTAATACACCCGAGTCCATCACGTAGCGAAGAAGCTGAATCAAAAATATTTCCGTCAACCGATCCATCATCGCCTGCCGCCCACTGCGTTCGTGAAAGGCCTCATCAAATAATCCGACAGTACTAGACTCCAACAATGGTGAATCCGCTAACGGGATCACTACCACCTCAGGTAATGCATTGGCTAACGGATTATTCGCGCCCGTACCGTATTGAACAGTGGCGCACACCACCTTCGCTTTATCCTCCTCACTGGCTACCAGCTGATGCCGCATCGGTTTCGGATAAAAAAGCAGCGACGGCTGATCCAACTTAATCCGCCGGCCCCGCCCATCAATCACCTCAAGACGGCCGCTGTTAAGTAAATGCAGGTGTCCCTGCGTAGCATCTGGATCGTCAAACGCTGATAACCCACACAGTCCGCCGGAATAGAACACGCCTGCTGAGATTGAAAAACGATGAAGAATAGCTGATAGCTTATCCACAGAGAACTCCGGACGATTGGTTTATTTATCCGGACGATATTATCCCTTTCGTCCGCCAGTTGTCACTATAGTTAATCCCGTACACACGAACTAACGTTTAAACCCTCGGAGAAAAAACAATGATCAAAAAATTAATTAGTGCCGCCGCAATCAGTTCCGCTCTATTAATGAGCAGCCTATCAAATGCTGCCGATATCGACGCCAATGCTGACGTTAACGATATTGCCATTAAAGGTTACGACCCCGTCTCCTACTTTATGGATAACAAACCCATGATGGGCTCCAGTGATTACACAGCGACACATAAAAATGCCATTTATCAATTCACATCCGCCGATCATCGTGACGCATTCCGTGCCGACCCAGAAAAATACGCACCGCAGTTTGGTGGGTTTTGTGCCTTTGGTGTAACCAAGGAGCGTAAGTTCGATACCGACCCAACCGCCTGGAGAATAAGCGACGGCAAACTGTATCTGAACCTGAACAAGAACGTTCAAAAAATATGGCTAAAAGATGTACCCGGCAACGTCGCTTCCGCTGATGGAATCTGGCCAGAAATCAAAGGCTATACGGATACTGTTCTGGAAGATCGTTAATCGACAACTGAGCAGATAATGAAACCTATTGATCTGAAAGAAGCCGCTGAGTTAACACTCATTACCAAGCAAACCCCATGGGTGTTAGCAAAATTCTCTGCAACCTGGTGTGAACCCTGTCAGTTACTGGAGCCTGTTTTTAACAAACTCACGCAACAGCACACCGCACTGCAAACTGTCAGCATCAATGTCGATTTACAACCGGAATTAACTCGCAATTATGCAGTTCGTTCAGTACCCACCCTGCTGCTGTTCAAGCAAGGTGCTATCGCAAGCCGGCTATCCGGCTTGCAAACTGAAGAACAAATTAATGACTGGCTGAACCAACAAATCAAGCCAGTTAACACTGAGGAGAGTCACCCATGAAACACGCACTAGCTATTTCCGCAGCCCTTGCCGCCACCCTGGCGATAGGCGCAACACTTTCAACAACCGCCGCTGCCGCTGGCAAAGAAAAATGTTACGGCGTCGCGTTAGCTGGTCAAAACGACTGCGCCAACCTATCAGGCACACATTCCTGCGCGGCACAGGCAACCGTCGACAATGCACCTGACGAATGGAAAATTGTGCCCAAAGGCACCTGTGCGGAGCTGGGCGGCATGAGTAAAAAAGACGCCAAAGCCGCCTTCAAAGCATCTCAAATGAAAAACGGCTAATAACAAATCTGAGTTTTCGAAAGGGCAAAGGGTTAAGGCATGACAAACAATCAACACACATCACCTGAAATCACCATTGGCGTCGGCTTGCGTCACGGTCATTATTCAGACGTCTTAACCCGTCCCAAGGCTATCGACTTTATTGAAGTACATGCCGAGAACTTTTTTGCCGATGGTGGTGCTGCCAACGCGGTCTTGGATGAAGTTGCTCAGCACTACGCCATCAGCCTGCATGCCACCACGCTAGGGTTAGGTTCTGCGCGCGGTATTCCCGATCAACCACTGCAAAAGTTACACCGCCTGATTGAGCGCATCCAACCAATGCTGGTTTCTGACCACGCCTGCTTTACCTGGTCCTCGCTACAGGGCCCCCCACAAACTACGCCGGTGCATGCCGGTGACTTATTACCCATTGCCTTCAATGAAGGCAGCTTAAACATCATGATTGAGAACGTTCAACGCGTGCAAAACAGTATTTCCAGACAGCTATTGGTCGAGAACCTTTCGGCCTATATCACGCCAACAGGATCAACTATGTCAGAAGTGGAATTCCTGACCGAGCTGAGCCTACGTGCCGATTGCCTTTTGCTGCTTGACCTGAACAACCTTGTGGTTAACGCGACCAATGCCGCTTCCTGCCCCAATGACGACGATAATCTGGCAACGGTCACACACTATATAAAACAAATCCCATCGCACCGAGTGGGTGAAATACACCTTGCCGGCTGCGCACCTTCACTGCCCGGCGAACCAATGATTGACGATCACAGTCAGCCCGTGCCACAGGTTGTTTGGGACGCCTACCGTTTAGCCTTACAACACTTCGGTTCCGTACCCACACTGATTGAATGGGATACCGCACTACCCTCCTGGGACTTGCTAACCGACGAGGCTTACAAAGCCCGCGCCATTGCAACACAGGAGTTGACCTGTCATGTCGCCTAGCCAAAAATCGTTAGCTCAAGAAAGTCTGGCGCAATCATCATTAATCAGTGCCATTTATGAACGTGCCCCAGGCTCTGCCTTTGATGCACAAGGGTTGACTGTTTATCAACGTAGCCTATCGGCTAATGCCAAACGCGCACTGGACATCAGCTTCCCTACCGTGAAACAACTGGTAGGGGATGATTTTTTCTCGCAACTTTGCGACAACTTCCTACATGCTCACCCTTTAACAACTGGTGATTGGGGCGATTGGGGCTGCGAATTACCCCGCTGGTTAGCCTGCAGCAGGGAGTTGGCTGACTACCCCTATCTCGGTGACTGCGCCCAACTAGACTGGCTCTGTCATCAGAGTGAACGGGCGAGCGATATCGCTACCGACCTGGACTCATTACCTCTGCTGGCCGAGAACGATATTTATCAAGTCGCCATCAAACTTTGTAGCGGCATCGCCATTTTCACCTCCATGTATCCGGTTGTAGATATATGGAACGCGCATCAAACCGCTGAAAAAAACGCTGAGCTATTTGCCCAAGCGGCACAAAGTATTACCAACAAAGAACCACAATCTGCGCTGGTTTGGCGGCCTGAATGGAAATCCAAGGTCAAAGAAATTACCGCTTCAGAATTTTTGTTCCTGCAACACACGCTGGCCGGGCAGTCCATTGGCGACACATTGGATGCCCTGAGCAACACAGAATTCAGCGTTGAAACATGGTTACCGCAAGCACTGCAAGACGGCCTGCTTTGTGGCATAGAACCACTCATCAATAAAACGTTTTAAGGACATCATTATGAAAATATTATTAAACGGCTATTTCTCAATGACTGACGCGCTGGACAAGCTGTTCAGTTTCTTAAAACCCCCGGCTCTGCTCGCGGCTCGCTTATATGTCGCCTGGGTATTTTTTGCCTCGGGTCTAACCAAACTCAGAGACTGGGACAGCACCCTGTTTTTGTTTGAAGAAGAATATGCGGTGCCCTTTTTAAGCCCAGAGCTGGCGGCCTATCTCGGCACGGGCGGCGAGCTGGTTCTGCCCGTATTATTGGCATTAGGTTTGTTCAGCCCAGTGGCGGCGATTGGCTTGTCTATTGTCAACGCGGTTGCCGTAATCAGTCTGCAAGAAATCGCCCCCGCTGCATTCTCCATGCATGTGGTGTGGGGCTTACTGCTGGCATTGATTGTTATTTGGGGGCCAGGTCATATTTCCTGCGATAGTTTTCTGAAAAAAATTACACGCAACCGCCAACCTAGCCCTCCTCCAGCTGCTGCTTAAATAACGTCATCAGCAACTCAATATTGGCCGTACCGCCATAATTAAGACGCGTAATAAAAGCGAGCTTGCGATGCGGGCCCGCTTCATCTAACGGCACAGCTTTAATTTCAGGGTTATCGACAACCAGTTGATCAATCGCAATTTCCGGCACCAACGTTGCCCCCATGCGGCCCGCCACCATCTGAACCAACGTTGGTAAACTGGTACCGGCTAACGAGGTCTGGGTTTCAGTGGCTTGCAATTTACACGCTGCCAACGCGTGATCTTTCAAACAGTGGCCGTCCTTGAGTAATAACAAAGGCGCATTTCTTAATTGATTCGTGCTGATTTTTTTAAGCCGCGAATAATCATCATGCTGATTCACCACCACTTGAAAGTTTTCCTCCCAAAAGATAAAGGCATGTAAGCCATCCGTCTCGTAGGGCAAGGCTATAATCGCTGTATCTATTTCGCCGCTACGCACCTTTTCAACCAGCACATGGGTTTGCTCTTCAATCAGCGTCAGTTCAAAATCCGGGTATTGGCGACGCACCTGTGGCAACACCTTCGGTAACAAATACGGGCCAATAGTTGGGATCACGCCCAGCGTCATCGGATGGCTGAGCGGAGCTTTCTGACGCTGGGATAGCTGATAAAGCGCCTTCACCTCCAGATTGATCTCCTGAGCCTTACGCAGGATGATCTCGCCCATAGGCGTCACCAACACCCGCTTGTTATCGCGCTCGAAAATCTGCACGCCCAACTGAGTTTCCAGCTCAGCAATCGCCGTACTCAATGCCGATTGCGAGACCGCACACAAATCCGCAGCCTTTTTAAAATGCAGTGTTTTTTGCACCGCAGCGGCATAGCTCAGTTGCTTTAATGTAATCATGGTGGCGCCTTAATTTTCAGAAGCAGATCTTAAAAACAGATTAAATATCACGCTTTGTTCGATTTACAAGAACGATAGCCCGCGTTTCACTGTCAATCAACTGGTAAAACTTGTATTTAAAAGAATCCCAAATCCAGAAAAGGTGCTAGTTTTATATTAAAGGCCACCGTCAAAACCACTTCGTGGCCAACCACATAACAAGAAGGAATTTATGACAAAAATCCCACACGTCACTATTCGTCCCAAAGTCACGCTTAACCTGTTATCCCAAAGCGAAATTGCTGGCCTATCTTCAGCGGAAGAAGAGGTTTTTCAACTTTACCGCGATTGTGCGCTGGCGATTCTCAACACCGATACCGAGCAGGACGATGCGGCTAAAATTCTGGCCGCGCATTCGGATTTTGAGATCGATATTGTGCCGCAATCACGCGGCGTAAAACTGGAAATTCGCAACGCACCAGAAGCGGCCTTTGTTGATGGCGAGATGGTCACAGGTATTCGCAAACACCTGTTTTCAGCGCTGCGCGACATTGTTTTTACCGAGTTCAAAACCAACGATGAACACCGTTTTAATCTCGATGACTCAGCCGGCATTACCGATGCCGTGTTCCGAATCCTACGCAACGCAAACACCGTAAAGCCGGACGTACAGCCCAACTTGGCGGTGTGCTGGGGCGGCCACTCCATTCCGCGCGAAGAATATGATTACTCCAAGGAAGTCGGTTACCAACTTGGCTTGCGCGGCGTTGATATTGTCACCGGTTGCGGCATTGGGGCCATGAAAGGACCCATGAAAGGCGCCGCCGTTGGCCATGCCAAACAACACATTAAGGAGGGGCGCTACATAGGCATCAGTGAACCCGGCATCATTGCCTCCGAGTCACCTAATGCGATTGTGAATGAATTAATCATCATGCCGGATATTGAAAAGCGTCTGGAAGCCTTTGTACGCCTGGCGCACTGCATCATCGTATTCCCCGGCGGGGTCGGCACCGTTGAAGAGGTGCTGTATCTGCTCAGTATTTTGACACACCCGGATAACCACCAATCATTGCCTTTATTCTTCACCGGTCCTTCATCGCGTGCGGATTATTTCAAAGAGCTAGATCACTTCCTGCGCACTACGCTGGGCAACGAGGTTGCGCAGTTCTATCAGATTATTACGGGCGATTCAGCCGAAGTGGCCCGCCAAGTTAAGGCCAGCATCGATCAGGTGCACGCTCAACGTAGTGAAAAACAGGAAGCCTACTATTTCAATTGGTCACTTAACATCGCCGAAGACCTGCAAATGCCGTTTATTCCCACGCACCAAAACATGGCTGAATTAAAGCTTAATTATGAGCAACCCATCCACCTTCGCGCCTCCCAGCTTCGTGCCGCTTTTTCCGGCTTAGTAGCGGGTAATGTGAAAGCGTTTGGCATTGAGCAAATTGCTCAACACGGCCCCTATAAAATCAGCGGTGATGAAACCATTCTCAATGAAATCGATAAGCTGTTGCGCAGCTTTATTCGCCAAAAACGTATGAAGCTTGGTATCAGCGAAGATAATTACCAACCCTGTTACGAATTACAAAAGTCTTAATTATCCGGATACTCAAACGGGGAGTTATACCCTCGTTTGAGTATTATCTCCCACCTTGAAATCATCCTGAATTTTGAAGAGCCGCTCACGTGAGCTAAAAACCATGAGGACTCGCCACTGTGTCGAAGGAATAAAAGAACTGATAATCTATCGTTCACAGCTGAGAAAACCCAAGTATTTCACGTAATACTAAAAACGTTGCGCTACACCCTATGAATAAACACCCTTTCACTCCGAGAAACAACCCATATGTATTTCCCTTGGGAGCGTTAATTTCAACTCTCTGATTTGAGTTGATCAGTATAGGCATGGGGAGGCTCATTCAGCCCCCTCGCCCTTTTTGAGAGCGAGTATTTTTTAACCGATACATGTACGCCGCGGCTAAAAGCTTTGGTATGACTTTCCAGCAAATCCAAACCGTAAAGAATGCACACCACTAAAAAAGACAATTTAATCGCGGGCATTAAATGGTGGCTTGAGATCATCACGCCAATGGCCGCTAGCACCCAAATGGTTGCTGCCGACGTCACACCCACCACAGCCCCATCTTTTGCCAACATGACTCCCGCACCGAGGAAACCAATACCCGTAATAACTTGACCCACAACACGGGAAGGGTCGACTACATTCCCTTCCAGCATAAACGCGGTAGAAAGGAAGAAGTAGGTTCCCAGCGTGATCAGTGCCGAAGTTCGAATACCAACAGGTTTGCCGCGTAATTGCCGCTCAAGCCCAATAATGGCGGCGCAGAACACCGCTGTCCCTATCGCTGACCAGTCATAGGGGGCAACATCAAACAGATCGTTCCAATCCATTTTTTACAACTCTAAGATGTGTCGCAATCAGATAAAGCTCTGATGCCTACACAAAAACTATGGAGTCTGAGCAGCAAGATATGGCTGCTCAGACGTATGACTAAAGACCTTCTTCAGAAAAACAAAGATCAACGATAAAAAAATCAAATGAAGCCTTAATATAATAAATCTCGTCTAGTCGTCCTCTAACTCAGACTCTGCTATCGGCACATCTTTAGACACCGTAGCCGTCAGCGAGTACCTGCGCTTAGGACAATTGACCTTTTCACTGTAGCGACTCCAGGCTTTCTCGTGACTATTCGTGGCCTCTTTATCCCCTTTACAAAAAGCGACAAAATGCTCTTCCATCTTGCTTATTGGCTTACGCTCCCCACTGGACAGCGCAATATAAGCATGGCCGTGCGCCTCCATCAAAGCAGCTTGTTCCAAGGTAAAGTCACCACTTCGGGAAAAGCCGTAAGGGAAATGAGCATCATCCCAAAACTTACGTTCTACCCGAAAAGAATTATCCTCACCCATACAACCTCCAGACAAAAATTATTCATCAAAAACACTCTCGAAGCGATTCTCTTAACTTCTATTAAGGATGTAAAATGAGCTTTTCTTGTTATTTCGATAAATTTTTTTAATCGTCTTCTATGAACACAGAATTATTAAGAACTTTCCTCGAAGTTTCCAAAACCCGTCACTTTGGCAAGGCGGCCGAAAACCTCTATTTGACTCAATCAGCGGTCAGTTTTCGTATTCGCCAACTGGAAGAAACCCTTGGCGTAAAACTATTCATGCGCCAACGAAATAACATTTTGCTGACGCCTTCTGGAGAGCGGCTGGTCGAACACGCTGAAAATATTCTAGCGTCATGGCAGTTGGCATTGCAGGATATTGGCGTCTCCGAAGCCCGCAATCTGCAACTCACTCTCGGCAGCACTGCCAACCTTTGGGACACCTTTTTACAAAGCATCCTGCCCAAGTTAGCCGTAAGCTTTCCCGGTTTGTACATGCGGACAGAGATTAATACGTCACAGGATCTTATTCGCGCACTGCTTGGTGGTAGGCTGGATATTGCTGTCATTCTCGATCCGCCAAAAATCAGCGAACTGGCAGCCAGCAGAATTGGACGAATTGAGCTCGTATTGTGCACCAACAAAGCGGATACACAGTTACTGAACATCCCTGAAATCGGTCATATTTTTGTCGATTGGGGCACCGCTTTTAACCTGCAACAGGCCAAGCTTTTCCACGACCCGGTAGCTCCTGTGTTACATACCGCACAGAGTCACATCGCCCTGGAGTTTCTGTTATCACATGGTGGCGCGGCTTTTTTACCCAAACCTTTAATTCAGCCACACCTTGAGAATGGACGCCTATTTCTAATCCCAGAAATCGAGTCGATTAATCGTGACGTGTATGCCGTACATACCCGTGACTCAGACAGAGCACAGGAACTTGCACCAATTATTGAGATGCTGGAAAGTATGTAGCGAAGAAAATTCGGACCTGAAGCAAAAATGAAAAGAAATAAAGCCAGCTTTTCTTGTCAATCCTCTAGTTCCAACACTTTATCCAAGCCACGATAATAAGCGATACACTTGGTACAGATGCCATTTTCTTCAACCCAATCCGGGTGCTGCTTACGAATCTCAGCAAGCAACCATTGCTCAGTAATGTGCTCTATTGAATCCACCTTATTGCCGCATAACGGGCAAATATCGACTTTTTTCATCACAACCTCTTTCCTGTACTGATAGTCGATTAGGTTTGTTTTCAGCGCGAAGGTTCCTATTCTAGAAAAGGACGAAGCCAAGCCTTATAGAGAAAAGTCAGTCACCAGCTTCTTCTTACTGATATCCACTAGACAATCATGACAAAGACAACCATCCCACTGCTCAGCAATAAATTCCTGCTGAGACTCTGTCAGTCGCACATCACTACAATGACAAAGCAAAATTGAACCCATTTTGCATTCGAAATCTGCATGGCAGCGCGGGCAACTTGTTTTTTCATGTTTTGGCATCAAAATTCAAACCCGAAAAAAGTGAACTCCGGATCTAGTCCGGAATATCAGCGGCTTTATGTATACGGCCTTTAGTCTGGCCAATCAGCGGCTTGGCAGTGCTTCCAAATCAACTTCCTTTTTATAGTTCCCCGCCAGCCACAAGTACACACTGGGCAACACAAACAGGGTAAATAGCGTACCGATAAACATGCCCGCCACCAAAACGGTCCCGATGCTATTACGTGCTTCGGCACCGGCGCCTGTCACCAACACCAGCGGGAAATGCCCAAGGATAGTAGCGGCGGTGGTCATCAATACCGGGCGCAGGCGGGTTTGTGCCGCGTTAGTGATGGCGTCGACTTTTGAAAAACCCTGTTTTTGTAATCCATTAGCGAACTCAGTAATCAGAATGCCGTTTTTGGCAACCAAACCAACCAAGGTAATGAATCCGATCTGAGCGTAAATATTGATAGTAGTAAGGCCAAAATAGGTGAACAGTAGCGCACCGGACAATGCCAACGGTACGGAACCCACCAACACCACCAACGAGGAGCGGAAGCTGTTGAACTGAACCACGAGCACCAGGTATACGGCACACAGCGAGATGAGCAACACGCTGAGCATGCTATTACCTTCTTTTCTGAGCTGGCGCGATTCTCCGGCATAATCCACCGAATAATTACTGGGCAGAATATTTTTAGCGGCATTTTCAAACGTTTGTAGTGCCTGATCTTTGGTGACGCCGGGCACAACCCCCGCATAAATTCGGAAGGATTTTTGCTGATTGAATTTCGCCAACGAGCGAGGTGCGGTTTCACGCGCTAAGCTCGCAATAGAGCTAACCGGCACCAGCGCACCCGAAGGTGTACGCAGATGCAGTTGCAGCAACGTTTCAGGCTGACTACGCGCGGCGTTTTCCACCATAGGAATGACTTCGTAGGCCTTGCCGTTGGCGTTGAAGCGGTTCACATCCTGATCGGAAATCAGCGCGGCGAGCTGGCTGCTGACACTTTCGACATCCATACCGAGATCAGCAATGCGGTCATGATTCAGATTGATACGCACCTGCGGCATATCGACCTTGAGATCAGTGTCGACATAAAGAAACTGATTGGCCTCGTAGCCCGCCCAAATCATCTGTTGCGCAAAGCGCTCCATGTTTTCGTAGCTGTCGTTGGACTTAACGATAAACTCAACATCAAACTGTCCGGCAGTGGGTAGCGGCGCCCACAGGATTGGCAATACCCGCACACCGGGAATGGTGCTCAGCTTGCCGTATACCTCGGGCTGCTTTTCCTGCACGCTAAAATCACGCTCGGCATAATCAACCATTTCCAAGCCACCAAAACCGCTGTTCGGCGAGATGAGCTGCCAGATGGCATTGAGACCTTCGGTATCACTGACCAGCTCAACCACCTGATCCATATAACTGGCCGTGTAACTCAGCGAGGCTTCTGGTGGCGCCTGCACCACCATGATAATACCGCCCTGATCCTCGACCGGCGCCAGCTCCTTGCTGGAATAGAGATACAGCGGCACCATCAACAAGGCGATAAACAGCCCCATAAAAAGAATCTGCGCCTGCCAAGCCAACATGCCTGTCAGCAGGCGACCATAAAGCTCGCGCAAGCAATCAAAAGCCTCATTCACCTTGCGCGTCATCGTGCTTTCCTTGCCCTTATCGGCGCACACCCAAGCGCTCATAATCGGCGACAGGGTGACGGCAACAATGCCAGAAATAATCACCGCAATGGCCAATGTGAAGGCAAACTCTTTGAACAGTGCGCCCGTCAAACCCGAAACAAAACCAATCGGCGCATACACCGCCGCCAGCGTCACCGTCATGGCAATAATGGGCGACAGTAACTCACGCGAACTTTCCAGCGCTGCCTGCATACGCCCGTGGCCTTCGCGCATATGACGAGCGACATTCTCAACAACTACAATGGCGTCATCGACCACCAGCCCCACCGATAACACGACGGCCAACACGGTGAGCAGGTTCATGGTAAAACCCATTGCCGCCATTGCAGCTATACTGCCCAGAATAGAAATCGGAATGGTCACCAGCGGTACCAACGCCGTGCGGATCGAGCCCATCATCAATAGCACCACAAGGCCCACCAGTGAAACCGTTTCGAACAGGGTAATGAAAATTTCCGTGAGCGCATTACGCATGTAAACCGTGCCATCATAGGCCATGGACAGCTCCATGCCTTTTGGCAGCCCGGCGTTAATTTTCGCCATGCGCTCGTAGACCTGATCACCAATATCAATCTCATTGGCACCGGGCAACGGCCACACCGCGACATACACGGTGCGGTCACGGTTAAGGCGAGCGTCATCCTGTTTGCGATCTTCACCCAGCTCAATTCGGGCAATATCGGACAGGCGAATCAGACTACCGTCGCTTTCCCGAATAATCAGCCGTTCAAACTCCTCAACCGTAGTCAGCGTAGCGTTACTGAGCAAATTAATGCGTTGCTGGCTATTTTCCGTGCGACCGATAGCCGCCACCACGTTGTTACCGCGCAAGGCATTAAGCACATCATCGGCTGCCAGATTAAAGGCCGACATTTTCCGCGGATCAATCCACACCCGCATGGCCGGATTGCGCCCACCCTCCAGCGAAATACGCTGTACGCCGTCGATGGAAGACAGCAGCGGATTCACTTCACGCACCAAAAAATCGGTCAATTCGGCGCGAGACAATTGGTCACTGAGCGCACTCAGGTACATCACGGCGTAAGGCCGATCTGTGCGCTGCACCTGAATGGCGGGATCCTTCGCCGCAGCAGGTAAATCGGAGCGAATTTCGTTGAGTCGAGCAGAGAGCTCGGCCAACGCATCGGTGCTGCTGACATTTAAATCCAGCCAGGCGGTGACGGTACTGATGCCAGCGGTGGTATTTGAATCGACGTAATCCACCCCCGGAATGGTGGCAGCAACACGTTCAATTGGCTCACTGACAAAACCCTGCACGACATCCGCAGAGGCGCCGGGGTATGCAGTGTTGATGATAATCGCCGCACTTTCAATTTTGGGGAATTGCAACACTGAAATCTTAACCGCCGCGAAAGCGCCAAGCAGCAAAAAAGTCAGCGAAATCACAATCGCCAAAATAGGACGGCGAACGAAGATATCCATTACTGAACAGCCTCGACTGCCGCCGTTTCAGGCTCAATCTTTGTCGGCATTTGCAGAAAAGTTAGCAAACCGTCACTGAGTTTAAATGAGCCCGCTGAAGCAATACGTTGCCCCTCTTCCAGCCCACTCTCGACAATAATCAGGTCACCCTGTTGATCACCCAAGGTTACAGGCTGGCGCTGGGCGCGATACGCAGGCTGCATAGCCGCCGTCTTATCGTCATTGAGCACGAATACATATGGACCTGTACTGCTGTACAAAACGGCAACCGCCGGAATCGCTAATTTGCTTTGCACTTCGGCAACAGGCACCTTCACGCCAACAATGGCGTTCGCCAGCAAGCCCGACGCACCTCTTTTCACTTGCGCACGATAGCGCAAACTTCGCGACTCGGCCTTCATCACCGACTCACGAGCAATCACCGGTGCTGAGAGAGGCTCCCAATCCACAGCATTCGTCCCTTCGGATAGCGAGGCTATCATTACATTCACCTCACGGGGCAGCGAGCTGTATATTTGCGGTAAACTGAAGTCCACCCACAGAAAATCCTGCACACCTACCAAGGTAGTAATCAGTGTATTTTCCTCAAGGTATTGTCCGGCCTCAAACTGGTGTATGCCGGTAACGGCGTCAAAGGGAGCGAGAAGCGTTCTTTTAGCAATCATTGCCTCAATCATCGCTTTATCCGCTGTAGCCACCCTCAGCTCAGCCTCTGCTTTGTCATACTGATCCTGACTGACAGTTTTCGAATCACGTAACTTTTTAATCCGTTCCCGCGTTGAGCGTGCAAGTTCGGCTCGGGCAATGGCCGACTGTAACTGCGCCAACTCTTCACCGATATTCAACTGTAACAACAATTGGCCTTTTTTTACCTGTGCGCCGGATTCAAAATTGACCTCGGCGACAATACCCGCCACCTCGTTACGCAATTCTACCTGTTGCGGGGCAACCACTATGCCTAATACGTTGACAGCAGGCTGATATTCAATACGTTCAACCCATGCGGCAGAAACTGTTTCAGAATACTCCGGCGCGTGAGCAGCGGCCTGTTCTACGGCGCGATTATCCATGACTTTATACAACACCAGGACAGCGGCAATTGCGGCACAAGCCAATAAAGTTACAATCCACTTTTTGATCATCTAAAACGCTCTTTTACGGTCAAATAAACGTCTAATTGAGGCGATATTCCCAACTATACGCTTACTGGAGAAATTTTTGGGGCGGCGCACCACAAAGAAAAATGGAGATAATGCGGAACGACCATCCAAGCTGGTTTAGATAGTAGTACCGTGGAGGCAAGGTTATCAACTCGATAGCCGATTATTACGTTTTATGACGTCAAATTCGCGCGGCAACAACAGTGCAATCATCACAAGTATCAGCCCGTCGAAGCTAACGGCAGCAATACCCAGCGGAAATATTGACCGCCACCAAAATTGCTAACGTATCCGGCAGTTGCAGGTTATATCTCGGTTTATTAACGGTAACGTTGCGCCAACGATTTTAGAAAGCTAACCCATTATCTTTGTTAGGGTACAGCCTCTTAACTGATTGAGGACCTCTTGAAGTGGCATCCACTACATAACAATTGCGCCCAACACCCTTCGCTTTATACAGCGCGCGATCAGCCTGCTCTACCAAACATTTACTGGTGCCGTCCATCTTTTTAGGTTTCGTGGACGCTACGCCAATACTGACTGTCACGTATTTACTGGTAGCACTACCTTCATGCTCAACAAACAAACTTTCGATACTTTTCTGTACTGTTAGCGCCAATTCCGCCGCCTGATCAATATCCGTTTCAGGTGAGATAATAATAAACTCCTCCCCGCCATAGCGCGCAACAAAGTCACCACCACGTTTCATAATGACACCTAATTCACTGGCAACTTTACACAAACATTCATCGCCAGCGGCATGACCATACAGATCGTTAAATTGTTTGAAGTGATCAATATCCAGCATCAGTACACTCAATGCTGAGTTATTACGAATAGCTCGCTGCCATTCTCGGGCCAACACTTCATCAAGGAAACGACGATTTGGTAACCCGGTTAACGGATCAGATTTCGTCAACCCTTCTAGCTTTCGATATGCCTCGTTAACCTCATGCTGACTTTCCTCAAGTGCTTTCGCCATATCGTTAAAGCCCTTGGCAACGGTATTCAGCTCATCCCGGCCATGCATAACAATACGATGTCCGATATGCCCTGAGCCGATTCGTTTTGATGCTGTGACCAGCTCGGTCAAGTCACGTACCAGCGAATAATAAAAACCCGCAAACAAGTAGAGGCCAACCAACCAACAAAGGGTAATACTGATGACTGCGCTATTCCTGACTACTTCTAACTTTACAATTTGTTGCTCTAACAACGCATCCAGCTCAAACGCTGACAAATCATATAATTGAAACAGCGAATCAACAGTAATGCTTGCCAACTTGAACCGCTCAGGGGCATTTCGCTGAGCATCCTCGCGAAGCATTTCCGAGGAAAAATTCGCCAGATACTGCAATGTTTCCTCAAGCTGCATACCCATTTTTTCACGCAGCCCCGGATTTTCCTGCAATACCTTGGATTGCATCTTAATAACTTGCGTTTGTTGTTCACGCAACAGGCCTATTAGCGTCGGGATATGCAGAGCTCCCTCGCCAAACAGATTAAGATCTTTGTCCGGCGCACGACTTAAACCACGCAGTTTTTGCGCGGTATTAATCATTTTCGGCACCTCATACACCGTCAACATCATCAAATAATAGGTTTCAATATTTGGATCAAGCACTAACCCCGAGTTATCAGCCACCAACACCATGGTTGCCAGCAGGTCTTCGATCAATTGGCTATATTCTTCAAACTGTTTTTCTGCCGGCGTGCTTGAATCATTGCTAAGTATTTGCCAGCGGGACTTAATCCGTATCCAGTGTTCAGAGATTTTCAGCTGTTTACCAAGACGCCAATCAATCCGATCAATCTTTTCAACGACTGCTTCAACGGCTTGAGACAACTGCTGCTTACGCTCCACAAATTCAGGCTGCTGTTGAGATAACCCATAGCTTGCATCTCGATAAAGCGGTAACAACTGCAAAAGATTTTTTAGCTCCGCATTGTACTCGATGCCTTTTTTCTCAGTTCGAACCACGTCAATATCAGTATTAGTACGCTGGATAAACAAACCGGTCTGAATCAGCAGAGGGGCAAGCAACAAAACGCTTAGCAGCAGCATTTTTTTTGGAATGGAGAGGTTGCGCAGTATAAGACAGGCAAGCGCTAGAAGTTTTGTCATCGTTCAATCCCTTTGATCATGACAGACACCCATGCATATTGTCGCTTAACAATCAGCGTCAAAATACCAATGAATATTTTCGGGTGAAAACGCTAACAGTATCCACTTAACCTCATTACTTTTCAACGCTCAAAAGTAAGCTATCAGCGGGCGATCATGCTCATTGATCAGGAATTATTAACGCCAGCCTGTACTGATCGACGATAAGCATTGAAGGCGGGTAATAGCGCCATAACAAGCGTGGCGGCAACGATCAGCAGCAACAAAAATCCAACATTCGAGGAGTAAAAATCTGTACTGATAAATAAACCATACTGCTCACTTAAATAGTTCTGTGCCTGACTGATCGCCAACCACAGCCCCAGCAGTGCCAAAGCCAAACCGGTCAGGGTAATCAGCATGGCTTCTAGCTCAATTAACAAAAATATAAACCAGGGACTGGCGCCCACAGCGCGCAGCACCGCAATTTCACGATAACGCTCCCGCATTGATGCCAACAGCATGGTCGCCATGCCCATCAATGAAGCCAGTAGCACCAGCACAGAAATCAATAGCAATATTTTTTCCATGCTACCCATCATCTGCCACAACTCTGCCAACGCAACGCCGGGCAAAATAGCAATCAGAGGCTCTTTTCTGAATTCATTTATTTGGCGCTGCAACTTAAACGTCGCCATTTTGGAATTCAACCCCAGCATAAACGCTGTGATATTTTTGGGTGTCAGATCTTGCTCTAGCGCTTGCTCGGCTGAAACTTTCAGCCCCGAACGTTGTGCGCCATTTTGCCAATCGACATGAATAGCCTCAATGCCGGCAAGACTCACATGCAGCGTTTGATCCACAGGCGTGCCCGTGGGCTCTAAAATACCCACCACCCGAAAAGGTTTATCCTCATGTTTTGTGAAGCTGGCTTTACCCAAGCCGTGGGACAACACTAACTGCTGCCCCACTTGATAATGAAGATTACGTGCGACTTCGGCCCCTAGCACCACATCAAACACGCCTTTGAACGCTTGACCATCACTAAATCCAAGCGGTTTTTGGGGGCCAAAACGAAAGTGTTCGAAATAGTGTTCGCTGGTTCCCATCACGCGATAACCGCGATGTGAGTCCCCCAGTGAAATAGGAATTGACCAAGCCACGGCCTTGTTTGCCGATAACGTTTCATAGCTTTGCCAAGTGATATTATTGGTGGCATTACCGATACGAAACACCGAATAAAGCAACAGGTTCAGCTGACTGGTACGTGCGCCAACAATCAAATCCACACCCGACACAGTGCGGCCAAAACTTTCCCTGGCCTCATTGCGCACATGCTCCACACCCAACAAAACAAAAATGCTGATAGCGATCGACAATACCGTCAGACAAAACGTTATGCGCCGATTTAACAGACTTTTTAACGCTACCTTAAACAGCATCCGTTGCCACCCTGTTCAGCTCTGACAAGCATATCGTTTCATCAAAATGTGCCGCTAATCGTTGATCATGACTAACGAACAACAGCGTGCTGTTATTGCTCCGACTAATATCCAGCAACAACGTCATAAAGGCATCACTGGCAGCACCATCCAACGCAGAGGTAGGCTCATCGACCACCAAAATTTCAGGCTCATTAATCAACGCGCGAGCAATCGCTACTCGCTGTTGCTGACCAACACTCAAGCTATCGGCCCGTTGCGTGAGCAAGGACGACGACATATGTAATTGATCAAGCAGAGCGACAAGCTTGCTCTCCAAAAATTTGCCGCGCCCTTTCTCCCTGGTATGCCCAAAATGGGCTGCCAAACGAATATTGTCAGCCACAGAAAGATAGGAAATAAGATTAAACTGCTGAAACACTACTCCAATATGCCGAGCGCGAAAACGATCGCGTTGATGAGCACTCATGGTGCTCAGGTTTTTGTTTAGCAAAGAAATAGAACCACTATCCGCGGCAAGCATGCCCGTTAGCAAATTCAATAAGGTGGTTTTACCGCAACCTGATGGGCCTTGAATAAATAACTGCTGCCCAGCAGTCACCTGCCAGTGCGGAATCTGCAACACGGGTCGCTGATTTCGATCAGGTTTTGTACGCGAGTAATTAAAGTGAACATCCTTCATTTCGATAATCAATTCAGGCTGAACACACACTTCTGATTGAACCAAACCGGACTCCAGCAATCTGTTACTTTAACAAGCGCATCAAATGTTATAGTATAACATCACATCAAACAACCAGCGTATTAATCCAATGGCATACCTTCAGACTTTTAAACTTGGCAAACACCTGACTACATTGCTTGCTGCCGCCTTGCTCATCACAAACAGCCCCCTTGCCCTAAGCGCATCAGACAATGCCGACTACAAAACCATCGAATGGACTGATTTGATACCCCAGGAAGATCTTGATGCTCTGATGAACCCACCTGAATATCTCAATGATATTAGCGATGATTCACTTGAAGACCAGATTAACTCCCAACTTCAGGGTGCTATGTCTAGCGACGACAGCCGCTACCAGCAGGCCTTATCGTCCGCTCAAATCAAACCGGAGTTCAACAATAAAAAGGTGAAAATTCCAGCTTTTATTGTGCCACTTGAATATGACGAGAAGCAGAATGTCACTGAGTTTTTTCTCGTGCCTTATTTTGGCGCCTGCATTCATGTACCGCCACCACCGCCCAATCAGATTATCTTTGCTGCCTATGAAAATGGGATGTCATTGGAAGCGCTGTACGATGCCTTCTGGGTCAGCGGTACACTACAAACCAGCCTCACCGAGAATGATACCGCCACCAGCGCCTACTCCATCACCGTTGACAGTATCGAACTCTATACTGAGTAGCCGTCCTATCTCAGACTTCATCAAGGAGGCAGGATTTAATATCTGCCTCCAGCATTAACCAACTTTCTGGATCAGAACCAATCACTTCAATGCGGCTATCCAACGACTCATCCAGCACCATAACAGTTAGTACACCGTCCACCTGGTTAAAAGCGAAGACACCGTTATTAGTAATAAACACCGCCTTCAAACGATCCACACTAACACCTAACAGATGCGAATAAAGCAGGTCGTAATCAAATACGAAGCGGCTATCAAATAACCAGCCGCTGCTAGAAAATTCGCCACGCTTATTATCGATACGCAAAAATCCCGATGCCGGGATTTCTGGTTTCGGTGGCAACATCGATTCATCAGCGTTATCGGGAACAGCATGCGGGTGCAATAAACCGTTAAAGCCATTTTCTGCCGCTAACCACTCCAACGACAAATGCCCCTGCTCAACCTGGAACAACGGCTTATCCTGCAACTCAGGCTTACTCGCCAGATAATTTTTTAGCACCTCCAGATCCTGTTCGCCATAAACATCGCTTTTGTTCGCCACAAGCACATCTGCAATAGCCAGCTGCTGATTAAAGGTATCGTTACGGGTGTATCGCTCATCACTGATTTTACGCGCATCCACCAAGGTAACAGTGGCACGCAAGTCCAATACGCCTTTGTAATTATCGCCAGACAATACACCCATAACTTCTTTGGGATGCCCCAGCCCGGTCGGCTCAATCAACAGACGGTCCGGTTTGGCCTTTGCCAACAGCATAGTCAGCGCCATTTGCATCGGCAGACCAGCGGTGCAGCACATGCAACCGCCAGGTACTTCGCGAATAAACACATCCTGTTGTTCTGCGTTTTGCCCGGATATCAAGCTGCCATCAATGCCTACTTCACCAAACTCGTTCACTAACACCGCCCAGCGCTCACCCTCTGGTTTATTGCCCAGCAAGTGTTGAATAGCGGTAGTTTTACCTACACCCAAAAAGCCGGTGATGATATTGGTGGGGATATTTTCAATCATGTTAACGCCGTCAGTGTTGTAAAACGGTTATTGTAGCTCAATACGAGAGTCGCTTTGGCTCAATGTTTTGCCTCCCTGTTTACCGTTGACAACCCACTGAACTTCAAGTGTTTCAAGTGCAGGAAAAAAACTGAACAACGATACATTGATAGCGTTTATCTGGGCCGCTTGCAGACAATTAAACTCATACTCCGCCTCAACATCCGAGTGACCTGCTTCATCGTGGTCATCGTGGTCATCGTGGTCATCGTGGTCATCGTGGTCATCGTGGTCATCGTGGTCATCGTCATAATGGCCACTGTCATGATCGATGCCCATGGCTGGCGGCATCTCAATATCAGCTTCAACCAACTGACACTGCCCGCCAATAACGCTAAATAATTGACTGGCATTCTTTAGCTGCGCTAAGACACTACCCACCTGTTGGCGCTGTTGCTCATTGTCGGGGGCATGCTCAAAACCAAGTAAATTCATGGCCGGCGACTCTAGCTCCATCTCAAGCAGACCACCCTCCTGAACAATAAAGAGGCTAGCCAAACCATGCACATGGGCCTGCTGCACGAAATGATCCTCAGCGTGATCATCAGCCATTACCATATGTGTAAAAGACACCGCCCCAAATATGCCCATGGTTGCGACAACCGCCTGGCAATTCAAACTTCTAAACATATCGACACCCACTACAAATAATTAAAATGTTATACTATAACGTAACAGCTTACCCCAGCCCTTCGCAAGCATCAACTGCCATTACTTAGCATTCCCGAACGCTTCTGCATCACCATTATTTTCTTGATATTCCACTCAGACAGAGTAAAGATGGTTATTTTTAGGCCCATAAACGGTCACACCACCTTTTGTTGATTATTCAAACTCGCCATACCTGATGGCCAAGGAGACGTTAATAATGGGAAATCGCGTATCTGTACTTGAGAGTCGTCACGAAGCACTAGGCGCAACGCTGGCTGACTGGAATGACATGGCTGTAGCCTGGACCTATGATGCCGACCCTAATGACGAGGCCGATGCGACACGCAATGCCGCCGGACTGATCGATCTGTCGGCATTACGCCGTGTCCATATTAAAGGGCCTGATGCCTTTGCCGCAGTGGATTATCTATTACCACGTAATATGGATGTGATCTATCCAGGCAAATCCGGTTACTCCACGGTGTTGACAGAGGATGGAGGGGTAGCCGATGACGTGATTATTTATCGCCTCGCTGATGATCACTTCATGATCGCCTTTGGCACTGGAGAAACAGTTCCGGCATTAATTAAAGCTGTCGCCGGTAAAGACCTTAGCGTGGATTACGACGATGATACACACATCATTGCACTACAGGGCCCCATCGCCCACACCTTGCTCGACGCAAACTCACCTGACGATATCGACGGATTAAAATTCTTCCACCAGATTGAAACCACACTGTTCGACAAAACCTGCATCGTTTCGCGCACTGGTTTTACCGGCGAACGTGGCTATGAAATCTTTGCTAAAGCAGACGTGGCTGGAGACCTGTGGGATGCCATTCTGGCAGCCGGTGCCGACCAAGGCGTCAAACCGCTATCCTTCGTAGGCCTGAATATTTTACGCATAGAGTCTGCGCTCTTATTCCACCCATTCGACGTTTCAGAAAACCAAACACCTTGGGAAGCCGGCCTCGGCTGGTCGATCGGCAAAGAGAAAAAAGATTACATCGGAAAATCTGCCTGTGAAGCCGCCCAGGGTAAAGAACGTATGGTCTTCGCGGGCATCGTAGCTGACGCCGATGTTGCTGTTGGCGAGCCCATTGCGGGCAGCGAAAGAATTCATCTTGACGGTGAAATGGTCGGTTACGTAACGGCAGCCCTCTACTCAACCCGCCTGCAACAGTCTATCGCTTTGTGTTATCTAAAACCCGAAGTGGCCACCGAAGGCACACAGGTTGAGGTTAAAGGCGCGATTAATTGCACCGCAACCGTTTGCTCATTACCCTTTTACGATAAAGAAAAGTTAAAGCCTCGCGGCCTCGCTTAATTCCAAACTCAAGAAAATCACCTTAACAATACAAGGGGCCTAACGGCCCCTTTTCATTTTTACGCCCTACCAAGAAGTCATCGCAACTTAATAAGCAATCACCACCAAAACCATCAATCCATTTATTTCCGTCAACATGTAACACTTTCCGCCCACCTGGCAAACCTCATCAAAAATCACTCTTCCGTGCGGATGCTCACCAGCCAATCTCATCAAGCAAATCATACGCTCCATCTCAAACGTGCAAGCACCGAATTTTCCACAAAAAAAACGGGGATGACCTTTCGGCCACCCCCGCTTTCTTGAAGCTTATAAGACTAGGTCTTATCGGCTTACAGACGGAACTCAAGCTCATCGTTGTCGCCTGGGATGTAAGAAACACCCCACACTTTCTGCTCACGTTTGAACGGTTTCTGGTGCTGTGGATCTTCATCTTCGATCTCACGTGCCAGACGGTGTCCGTCAAATGTTGCATCAGCAATGATACGTGGAGCTTCTGCATCACCAAGTACCCAAACATCTTCAATACCGTTTTTCTCCCACTCGTCTTTACGAGCTTTCAATTCACGGTACAGAGCGTCGTTAGACTTACGACCAGTGATCAAAATAACAGTGTCGCATTCGATCTTCTTGTGCGACTTGTTCTCATCACGAGGCAGCATGCCTGGACCTCTGTATTCACGCTTGGAGCCTTCTGCCCAGATGTTCACGTACTCAACAGAGCCGTCTTCGATCTTAGTAACAGAACTTTCACCAATAACCTCAACACCCAGCTCATGTAGACGACGGTGCATGTTTGGACCTTCCAGCGTGTAGTGCATGTATGCACCCACTTCTACAGAAGAGATGATAGTCACGTTGTGACCCGCAGCAGCGTATTTCTCAGCAATAGATGGGCAAGTGTAGTATGCATCGTGGTTAACGATAACTACGTTCTTACCAACTTCTTTAGAGCCATCGTACACTTGCTCAGGAACCAACTGGTTAGGCTTACTGGCATCAGCACCCTCGATTGGAGAGTGAGTCATCCAGTTAGTACCGTCAGTTGCCCATTTAGCACCCGTTGCGATAACAACACGCTCAGCACCGTACTCCAGAATGTCGTCTGCAGTCAGAGGCTTCTGACCCAGAGCAACCTGGCTTTGCTTGTTCTTTTTCAGCTTCAGCAATTTAGTGATTTGAGTTTCACGGTAATCGCGGTGGTAGCCCCACTCACCCAGACCAGGCAGTGCAGCAACGTCGTTTACGTAACCACCGATCTTGTCGCGAGTGTCATACAGGTGAACCGTGTAACCACGCTCCAGCAGTACACGAGTACACTCGGAACCACAAGGACCTGCACCAACAACCAGTACAGACTTGTCTGATTTAGCTGGTTCGAATTTCTCTGGGTGCCAGCCACGACGGTATTCTTCAGCAGCTGTCGCATTCTGAGTACAGATGAATGGAACACCACCCATTTCCCAGCGAGAAATACAAACGTTACAACCGATACATACACGAACGTCGTCAAGACGACCTTCTTCAATCTTAGAAGGCAGGAATGGATCAGCAATAGATGGACGTGCACAACCGATCAAATCGATAACACCGGCTTTAACAACTTCAAGCATCTTATCCGCTTGTGTGTAACGGCCAACACCTACAACAGGCTTGTTAGTGTGTTTCTTGATGAATTTAACCCAGTCGTTCTCGTGACCTGAAGCGTAGAAACGAGATGGACCCGCATCTTCACCCCATTCAGCGATATCACCAATGGTTACGTTCCACATATCCAGGTAGTCAGAAGCTTGCTCTACGAAACGCAGAGTATCAACTTCCAGTTCCAGACCAGTGTCGCCGTACAGAGTATCGATCGCGCAACGAGTAACCAGAGCAACAGAATCACCAACACGGTTACGGATACCTTCCAGAGTTTCAATCCAGAAACGAGCGCGGTTTTCCAGACTTCCACCGTATTCATCAGTACGACGGTTGTAGTATGGATTCAACCACTGCATTGGACCATAGGCGTGAGCACCGTAAACATCAACGATGTCGAAGCCAGTATCGCGAGCACGCTCAGCAGCATCAGCATATTGACGTTGCAGACGTTTCAATTCGTCTTTGTCAGCTTCGTGGCTGTATGTAAAACCAGGACATGCTGGAACAGTACCGAACTCAGAAGCGTACTGAGTAGGTGTACGAGAAATGGTACGAGTTTCCAAGCTAGGGCCGTGAGCACCAGCGTAGAACAACTCACAACCGGCCAACGCACCAAATTCGTGCAGACGGTCAACCATTGCTTTCAGGTTGCGCATGTCACCTTCATCCCAGATACGAGCAGTGATACGTAACGTATCATCACATTCTGGGTGAATAGAACACTGCTCAGTGTTAATCGCACCAAAGCCACCTTCAGCTTTAACGCCACGGTGAGCCATTTGAAAACCTGGGTAGTTAGTACCTGCACCGATACAGTGTGGTACTTGATAGAAACGGTTTTTTACGGTTTTAGTACCGATTTTAACCGGTTCAAACAGAATATCGAACTTAGGATCTCTTGCCATTTTTGAAACTCCTCCAAAAAAACAATTTTGTAAGGTTGATTATTATATTTTCAACTCTGACGTAAGGCCGGCACAGAGAGCTTTTACACCTCTTAACAGGCATTGTTGCTCACAAACCACAAATATACTTACGCCACAATTTCCTGTGCTCTGGAAAACAGAGCTGTTCTAAACATCAGTACAGAAAACAGAAACAGCACACTAAAGATACATATCAAAAGATATGACTCGCATTTTCAGTGTGATTACCAAATGAGTTGCGGTTTTAACAGCGCCAAAGAGAAGTCTCTTTTAAAACACTTAGACCCTCTACGGGATCTCTTAAAAACACGTATTCAATCTCTCTGGCTGACGGCTGTCAAGCCGACTTTCCCCTGACCAATTCGAAAATTGTTCCTAACTCTACCCCTCGCTGATGAAGGGCATGCTGATTTATATCAACTTTCATCTCGGTCTTCAACCACCATCTACCTCTTTTGGCATACTAACCGCCAACTTCTTCCGGTTTAGAGGGGATTAAGCTTATACCAGAGCCAGATTTTCGCCACTATTTTTGCTATGCTGCCGACAATTATTTTCTTCTGGATAAAACACTGTGGCCGATACTAACTTTAACTCCTTACCCCTTAGCCCGGAATTTTTACATAACCTAGCTGAGCTTGGTTATAGCAACATGACACCCATTCAAGCGCAAAGTCTGCCGCACTTGCTCAACAAAAAAGACCTCATTGGCAAGGCTAAAACCGGCAGCGGCAAAACGGTGGCATTCGGTATTGGGCTACTCAACAAAATCCAACCTTCTGATTACTCTGTTCAAGCACTGATTCTATGCCCCACCCGCGAGCTTGCCGACCAAGTCGCCAAAGAAGTTCGCAAGCTGGCACGCTATACAAACAACATAAAAGTATTAACGCTCTGTGGCGGCATGCCCTTTGGCCCACAAATCAGCTCGCTGGAGCATCCGCCTCACATTGTTGTTGGCACGCCAGGTCGCCTACAGGAGCACCTTCGCAAAGGTTCTTTAAAACTAGACAAGGTAAACACCCTGGTACTGGATGAAGCTGATCGCATGCTCGATATGGGATTCCTACCCAGCATCACCGAAATTATTGAACTGACCAATAAAGACCGCCAGACCCTGCTTTTTTCAGCGACCTTCCCTTCGTCTATAAAAAGAATGAGCGCCGACATCCAAACCGCTCCCATAGAAGTAAGCATTGAAGCGAATCACAGCAACAGCACGATCGAACAGGTATTTTTTGAAGTCGACTCAGAGCAACGTGAAGAAGCTCTACTTACTCTGCTGTCTCATTACCAGCCAACCTCCAGTGTTATTTTCTGCAACACCAAACGCTCCACCCAAGAAGTAGCCGACCTTATTAACGCACGCGGACATCACGCTCTTGCCATTCACGGCGACCTGGAGCAAAAGGACCGAGACCAAGTATTAGTTCGATTCTCCAACAACAGCTGCCCCATTCTTGTTGCCACCGACGTAGCCGCACGAGGCTTGGATATCGACAGCCTACAAGCTGTTATTAACTATGAAATCAGCCGTGACCCGGAAGTGTATGTACACCGTATTGGCCGAACCGGGCGCGCCGGCAAAGAAGGTCTGGCCCTCAGCCTTTGCAGCTCAGAAGAAATGTACAAGGTCAGCGACATAGAGCTCTACCAACAAAACACCGCTGAGTTTAGCGACATTAACAAACTCAAAACCCACCCCGACACTCGGCTAAAAGCGACCATGATCACCATCCAAATAGACGGTGGCCGCAAACAGAAGGTCCGCCCCGGCGACATTTTAGGCGCCTTAACCGGCGACACCGGCATTGAGGGGAAATTCGTCGGGAAAATTAATATTTTCGACCGCTGGTCCTATGTGGCCGTTGAAAAATCACACGCTGACCAGGCACTTAAAAAACTCGGCGCAGGGAAAATAAAAGGTAAAAATTTCAGAATTCGTAAATTACGTTAACCTACAAACTGGATGCCACGCCTTCCAACCGTGGCATCTTAGCTGCAACAACGCTGGAAATGATAATAAACAGGGCAGACACTAGCAGACAGGCCTCAAATCCGGCCCACTGATAGACAGCCCCAGACAGGACCGTACCTACCAGCCTACCCGCGGCATTCGCCATGTAGTAGAACCCCACATCCAGCGATACACCTTTTTCTCGGGCGAAGGAGACAATCAAATAGGAGTGCATTGCTGAGTTGACGGCAAATACAGCACCAAACACTAACAAACCAATCACAACACAATGCGCCGCATCGACTTCGCAATAAAGCATTACAGCGATCATTAAGGGGATAAGACTCAACACGCCCCCCCATCCAGCCGCCGCTTTCCCATCAGGTAATCGCCCCAGTCTTCGCGTCAACGCTGGGGCGAACGACTGCACCACCCCATAACCAATAACCCAAACAGCCAACAACGTACCAACCTCAGCATAAGACCATTGCAGCTGGCTTTGCAGAAAAACAGGCAGCGCCACCACAAACCAGACATCCCGCGCACCAAACAAAAAGAAGCGTGCCACCGACAAACGATTAACCACTGCAGAGGTTGAAAACAGCTCGGTAAATTTTGCTTTGTAACTGCTTTTGCCCAGTTCTTCTTTGAGCAATAACAAACCCGCTATAAGCACCAATACAAGCACTGCTGCCAAGACCGCAATTGCCCCCCTGAAATTCAGCACCGCCAACAGCATTGCACCGAGAAAAAAACCGATTCCTTTCATCGCATTTTTTGATCCGGTCAACAGGGCAACCCAACGATACAGCCTCCCTTGAGCATCCGCTGACACCAACGCCTTAATGCTGCTCTTGGCACTCATTTTATTAAGATCTTTGGCGATACCTGACAGCGCCTGCGCCACCATGACATAAGCGACACTCAACATTGAGGCATCCACCAGCAACATGGCCAGCGCCAGCACCTGCAATAACATTCCCGCCTGAAGCGTGTGATTCAGACCGATACGCGCGGCCAGCCAGCCTCCAAGCAAATTAGTTACGATGCCAAAAAATTCATACAACAGAAATAACGTCGCAACCTGCAACGGGCTGAAACCCAGGCCATGAAAATACAGCACCACCAACATACGTAGCGCGCCGTCGGTTAAGGTAAACGCCCAGTAACAGCCTGTTACAGTAAGATATTGACGAATAGCGGGCGTCATCGAATCACGAAGCCTTACTCACCTTTGCAACTAATTCCATCATGCGATGTACATAGCCTATTTCGTTGTCATACCAGACCAACAATTTTACTTGTGTGCCATTGATGACCATCGTAGATAAGGCATCGATGATGCCCGAGCGCGTGTCATTAGTGTAATCAACCGACACCAGAGGGCGCTCTTCATATCCCAATACGCCATGCAAATATCCGTTTGCCGCAGCGTTTAAAGCACTGTTTACCTGCTCAACGGAAACCGGCTTTTCCACTTCAAACACACAATCTGTCAGCGATGCATTAGCCAAAGGGACCCGCACAGCAACACCATTCAAGCGACCGCGCAACGCCGGAAAAATTTCTGCAATTGCGGTCGCCGAACCTGTCGAGGTTGGAATCAGCGATTGCCCGCAAGCACGAGCACGTCGCAAATCCGGGTGGTATTCATCAAGGATACTTTGCGTATTAGTAATATCGTGAATAGTCGTCATCGAACCATGGCGAATACCAAATTCGCGATGTATAACGTCGACGACAGGCGCAATACAATTGGTTGTACAGGAAGCGGCCGTAACGATATCGTGCCGATCAGCATCGTAAAGATGATCGTTTACACCCATCACAATATTCAGGGTGCCATCCTTCACTGGCGCCGACACCACAACCTTTTTAACACCACTCGCCAGGTAAGGTGCCAGCGCCTCTTTGGACTTAAACTTTCCAGTGCAATCCACCACCACGTCAATACCCAAATTCCCCCAACTCGTTTCCTCAAGCCTACGGTTTTGTGAATAACTCAGCTTTTTACCGTCAATCGTCAGCGTGTTATCTACACCACTAATTTCGGTCGACCAGGTGCCATGCACTGAATCAAACTTCAACAGATGGGCTGCGGCTCCCGCATCTCCGGCAACCTCATTAATATGTACAACGTCAAAATCAGCGTGCCCCCAGGCTGCACGTAAAGCCAGCCGCCCCATCCGCCCAAAACCATTAATTGCAACACGACATGTCATGTCCAAACCTCATTAAAATGGATATACGTATAAACAGTTATATAAAAACAAAAAAATATTAAAAACTACTCGTTAACAGCAGCCGCCCTCATTTTCCTCAGCCTGTAATCGTTCCAGATCATATTTCAAGGCTACCGAACCAGCCCCCTCAACACGAAATTGCTCTAGCACTTGGGTAATAAAATTGCAGTTATCAACCAACTGATAATAAATCCACACCCCTTTACGTCGGGTATTCACCAAACCGCTATTGCGCAGATAAGCCAAGTGTCGCGACACCACGCTTTGCGATAACTCCAACGAATCAACAATATCACATACGCACAGCTCTCCACGTTCCAGCAAAAGATAGAGGATACGTAGCCGAACCGGCTCAGAAAGCGATTTGAAAAAATTTGCGAAGTCGTTAAGTTCCATGGCGCGCATTATATTTGCCTACGCACATATAAGCAATCATCTAATAAAGCCAGCACGAATTTATCCGGCACAAAAAATTGAATCTAATTATTTTTATAACCCGAGCCCCTAATACTCAGCTACTTTAGAAAAAAAGATCATTTCCGTAGCTAGAGTCGTCACTTTATACTTCAAAAGCTAGACAAAGATCCCGGGTAGAACCCAGGACATTACAGGCCTCTCTTGAGGCCTTTTTAATACACGTCGGTTTTTCTAATTCAATATTTTCTATTCCTTATTTTATCTTCCTTCGCCAGCCATATAGAATACGGTTCGTTTACGCCAAACTCATTCGCGAATCAGAAATAAGGATAATTCGTTCATGCCAACTGAACCTCAGCCGTTCCTAAACAACTCCAGGCTGATTATTATCCTAAGCATTTTTACAAGCCTGATGATCTCTTGGCTCTATATTCTCGGCTCACATGTTCTAAGTCCCGATTCACTACTCTATATTTTTACCGCTCAAACCTTCCTTGATCATGGTTTACAGGCAGCGATCGCGTCCTATCCCTGGCCATTATTGTCTCTAATTATCGCGGGCATCCACCAACTTACAGGCCTATCTCTAGTCGTATCTGGCCACCTTTTCATCGCGGTTTTATACGCTGGCTTAAGCTGCACTTTTGTCTCATTGGTAAAGGACTTAGGCGGCTCCAGCCGCATACAGCTTATAGCCCTGCTCGTCATCAGCATATTTCCAACATTGAATGATTATAGAGATTATATAACCCGGGATGCAGGTTTCTGGTTGCTTTCCCTGCTATCACTACAACAACTATTACGTTTTGCTCTGCACAATCGTTTCAAGCACGCGCTGGGCTGGTTCTTTCTCACCCTTGTTGCAATCGGCTTTCGTACCGAAGCAGTATTTTTTGCTGCGTTAGCGCCACTGGCCCTATTATCAGACCCTCGCCCGGGATTTATAGAACGGCTCAAAAAAACCGGTGCCTTATATGGCCTCCTTGGCTGCGTGGCGCTACTCGGTTTAGCTGTTATTTTCATATCGCCGCAGCTATCACCAAAATTTCGACTGGTAACCGAGCTAGCGAATCTCTCTGCTTTTTTCCAGTCTCTGGCTCAGAACTTTGAATACAGTGTACAAAGGTTTGCCAGTGTGGCTCCTCACGAATTTTCAGCCAACGATATGGGTGCGATTATAGGTACCGGTTTAATTGGACTGATTCTCTATACACTGCTGCATGCCCTGACATTTCCTTACCTGCTTCTCCTCAGCTGGCAACCAAAGCAGCCTGTGTTTTCAGATTCCAGGCACAAGCATTATTTAATCGCATTTCTGCTGATTATTTTTTTATATCTGCTGTTATTAAGCTTCAAAAAGTACTTTATGACAGACCGTTTCTGTATCGCAGCCATACTGATTTTAATGTTGGCGCTACCTTTTCGAATTGAAAAGATCTGGCAAAGCACCACCCAGAAACTCGGCTGGCAGAGAATGGCCCTTGCCTTTTTACTGCTTATCCCCGCTCTAGACAGCATGATAGCCTCCGGAAGCTCAAAGGCGTACATCGCAAACGCTGCAAACTGGGTGCAGAAAAATAAACCGTTAAACGCCAAGCTTCTGACCAATCAAAAGCATATTGCGGTACTAGGCGCAAACTGTTTAGATCAATGCCTTATTCTTGAAACATCGACCTTATTAACTCGAGCAAAATCACAACAGCCGGAGCTACTTGCAGTACGCCTGAAAAATAAGGAAACCCAGCTAATCAATGAAGTGCATGCAATGATAAAAGCCGGGGAATGGCAGCTCACACAAAGCTTCAGCAACGAAAAAGATGATAAAGTACTCATCCTTTCTCACACGCAGCAGGTAAATAATTCAGCGCCATGAAAACCTTTAGTAAAGAGCAATACCTCACTTTGCGAGAAGATGCGGAGGTGTTGGCTGCCGATGGTCATGGGGACAAGGTTCTAAAGCTGACGAACGGCCACATCATGAAGCTGTTCCGCCGTAAACGCCTGTTTTCATCGGCCCTAATTTACCCTTACGGCAAACGCTTTTCTAACAATGTAGAACAACTGATTAAATTAGGCATTCCAACAGTCAGCCACGTCTCGGTGTTTCGTATTCCTTCAATTTCCCGTATCGCCGTTGAATATCAGCCGCTACCGGGAGACTCGTTAGATGACATTATTCAAAAGAAACAATTTGGACCCGCGCTTATTCAGCAATTCGCCGCCTTCCTTGCCCAGCTCCACAATCGTGGCGTTTACTTTCGCTCAATTCATCTTGGCAATGTCATTTCCACACCGGAAAACAAACTGGGACTAATTGATGTCTCGGATATGAAGATCTACCGCAGAGCATTACCGGCCGCACTTTGCGCGCGCAACATCCGGCACTTCTGCCGATATCCTGAGCATGTCGAAGCCCTGTTCCCACAGGGGCAAAAAAAGCTTTTTATGGAAAGTTACCTGAAAGCACTAAATGTCAGCGACAAGAAAAAATCACACTATCAATCAGCCATCCTTAAACAAATCGATAAATACGAAGACTAAACGGAACAGTCCTTCATTGCCGCAACCATTATCGATTCAACAGACGCATTATTCGCCCAGTTTTTCACAAAACGCTGCTGATCTTTGTGAATAGCCCGCCGGAGGCTTTTCTCTGATGTGTGCAATTGCATACTATCGAGATCGATAACGGTGAGCTCACTCTGATTAACCAGAAAGTTCGTTCCCTTAAAGTCGCCGTGACTAATATGCAACAGCGCCATCACCTTAAACAAATTCGTAAATTGCTGGGCAAGATTCTCTAAAAGAGGCTTATCGTTTTTAACCTGCTCAACATAAGCAAGCGCATCACTGGCAGCCGCATATTCCGTGACAAAATAAGCCCGGCCACGAAGCCCGCCACAACGCTGCTCAATCAATGCTATGGGTTTCGGGGTGCCAATGCCGTAATAGGCTAATAATTGCGCATTTCGCCAGGACAGCCAGGCTCGGCTTGGTCGCCAACAGCGCGTTAGCCAGTGACCGACGCTTTTGATGTTATAGCGCTTAACAACAAAAATCTTATCACCCTCCATCACTTTGGCAACGGTGGCGCTATTTCCATCTTTAAGTAACTCACCCTCAGCAATAGCCTCATCAAGGTGGCTTATTAATGTGATTAACTCGGGAGATTCCGCCTCACGATCCAACACAACAAAACGCGCTCGACGCTTAATAACCTTAAACTGTGTACAGTCCCGATATATTTTCTTCAGGAAATGTCGCTGACGTTTTTCCCGCTGCTGTACTACCTCCACCTCACAATCCGCCTGATATACTTTCTGATCCCAACGCCTCAACACACAATAGACCGAGAACAATGTGTTTAGGCGGGGCAGCAAAAACAACGGCAATTGCACAAAAAACAACGCCAGATTTTCAAGCGCCTTTGCTTGGCTCAATTCATTGCTCGTTGTTACAGCATCACCATCAATCAGGTACAAAGCCTGATCTGCCACCAGAAAGTTACCTAAGTGGCAGTCCTTATGCTGCAACCCTTGCTCATGCATCATGGCAATTACCTCAATCGCCGAATTCAACAGGGCATCGCCAGCCTCTTCTCTTGAATCTATCAGCTCAGATAGGTGCCGAACATCGGACAGATACTCAAGCAACAGCACTTTGCTGCCTTTATCTTTTAAGCAAGCCTGATCAACGAACTGAGCCGTTTGAATGCCAGCGTCCTGAAGAGCCTGAACGCCTGATTTTTCACGCTGGCAATATTTTCCACCGCCCGCACCGAGAAAAATTTTAGCCAGGAAAACCCGCTCCCCAACAAGCATCTTCACAACCACGCGTTTCTCTGGCACCAGCCTCAACAACTCAACGCACTGCCCTACTTGAAGCTCTCCCGATAGCTCGATCTCAATCTCAAAGGGCACCTCAAGCTGGCGACCAGCAGCAACCAACTGCTGACTGCTAAGCACCATGCTCAGCATCCTCTGAAATATTCCCGACAATGCCTTTGCGCAGTCCTTTGGCATAAAGTTGCTGCGCGCGTTGCTCAACGGCTCGCCAAAAATCTTTATCCTGTGTCAGAGTTTCTCTAAGCGAATCGCCGCGGTAAAGCCGCATAAAACGAAGCAAATCTCGCTTAGTCAGACCAATTTCCATCGCTGAAAAATACAATCCGCCGACATCCTTAACCGCCCAACGAACCGGCATATTGGCCCGCTGCTGCATGCGGTGCAGATCAATCAGGTGTAATCGAATATCCTCATCTGAAACAGGGCGGGACTCAGGAAGGCGGGGCAAATCAAGATGGAAGTGACAAATATAATAGTCGCGGTGATTGAGACCATTCTCGTGCAACGTCCGGCTGACCTTCGCGACTCGATCAATCAATAAACGCTTAAAAGTCGGCGACGGCGGCTGTTTAGGCCATGACCGACAATAATCTTCGAGGTTTTCTGTGCCCACTAGATCATCGGTGATAATAAAGGATAATTTTTTGGCTGGATTGGAGCCCATTTCACCAAAGGCGGCAACACTCATAGTTTCAACATTGAGCTGCTGCAATTTAAGAATGGCGAGATATTCCTGCTCCGCCCCCAAAATTGGACGATTAAATTGCGACCAGTTTTTGAAAATTTCGCCCCAACCAATGCCACGATGAAGCTTCAAAAAATAGCTTTTACCGTTCAGTTCGAAACGTAATGTTGTACGCTCCTTCACCTCGCGAAATACATCTCCCCTTATTGCCAACACCTCTTTAAAGGGGTCCTTATCCTGCCAGGCCGACCGAAAGTCTTCACGAAGATATAACTTCATGTGACCTTACTTCCAGCAAACTGCTCTATTAGCTCAGCCGCACGCTCAACCAGTCCGTAGATATTCGCCTCGGTCGCATAAGCAAGACCATTCTCTCGCCAGACTGCCTGTTGATCAGAGGTAAGCATATCCTGCAATTGATGATTAAGTGCCTGCTGCTCAAAGGGCAAGGGTAAAACACGCCCCGCCTTGGCATGCTCAATATAACTCGCATACCCGCAGGCCGCCGTCGTCAAAACAGGCAAACCTGCCACAACGGCTTCAAGTAAGACCGTACCGGTATTTTCATGATAAGCAGGATGAATCAGCAGGTCGGCGCCCAACAGAAAACGTGGAATATCATCTCGCCCATCAAAAAAGGTTACCTGCGATGAAAGCCCCAATTTATTTGCCTGAGCAATAAACTTGACGGGGTTATCCTGACCAATCACAAACAAACGCACACGACTTTTCAGCGTCGTTGGAAGCGCAGCCAAACCCAGCAGAGCTCGATCAACACCTTTGGTTTTAAAGCCTGAGCCCACCATTAGCATCAGCAAATCCTGCTCATCCAGCTCAAACTCCTGCCGAAACTCTGCTCGAATCTCAGATGCATTATCAGGCGCGATACGATCTTTACTAATGCCTGGCGGTAACATATGAAATCGAGACTCCTCGGTCCCGTAGAGCGATTGGTAAACCCCCTGCTGCAATTCGGAAATCATCAGAATCTCGACGCTTTGCCCATGCCCGAAGATAGCTTCTTCATAACGTTTGAAATGTCGATAGCGGGGGGTCAACGCATAAAATTTACCACGTTCCTGAATCGCTTTGGCGGCATAGCATCCGTCGGCAGCATAATAGACATCCAGCCCGGGCATCTTATTAAAACCCACCACACAATCAACTGGCCGCTTTGTCAGGTCCTGCTGCATAAAGTCAGTGAAAGAACGATTTTTTGCCTGACTGGTTTGCCCTTTCGCGGGCACCAAGACAATTTCAAACTGAGCAGGCGTATCACCCTGCCAACTATGACAATAGACACGTATCTGGTGACCGCGCGACTGCACGGCCTCGGCAATACGCAAAAAATCACGCTGCAGACCGCCGTAGGGAAAATATTTATACAGGGCGAAGGCAAAGATCACTGCCCCACCCCCTGCTCAAGAATACTGTTGAGTTGAGCTAAGACAATATCCGGCGTCAACGCGGCAAACACCTTCGGCTCTACATCGGCATCGCCCTGCGCTGAGTAGTTTTTTGCGATCAAATGAACCTGATGCGCCCCATAACTGCCCACCAATTTTGGGTCAGTTGGTCCGTATAGCGTAATATTCGGTACGGCCAAGGCCGCTGTTAAATGCGCTAGCCCTGTATCAACTGACACCACCGCGCGAGCGCCGGCAATAATACTGGCCAATTCGCTTAGACTAGAGCGCGGTAGCACTTTAACATGATCACCAACTGCGGCGATCTGCTCTGCACGCAGACGTTCGGTCTCATTACCCCAGGGCACCAAGATGCTTAATCCCGATGTTGCTAGTTGTTTTGCCAGCTCAAACCAGTAGGGCTCCGGCCAATGTTTAGTAGCCCAGGTAGTGCCATGAAAAAACATCAGATAGTCACCGCTGTGCGGATTTACCGAAAGGCGAGTCCGATCAATTTGATATTCGCCAAGCGCTTCCGGGACGTTATAACCTAATGCAGTAGCAAATAGTTGTCGGGTTCGCTCCACCGCATGCTGACCTTTGGGCACAGTAACTTTATGCTGATAGAAACGACTTGCCAGTGGCTCTCTAGCGGAATTTTTATCCAACCCGTAACGCGGCCCTTTAGCATAACGGCACAATACAGCGCTTTTTAACAAACCCTGCGCATCAATCACCGCGTCATAGTTAACCTCACCAATTTCGCGCTTAAACGTCGCCCATTCACCGGATTTTCGCGCCTGAAGAGGATGCTTTCGCCAACGTCGCAGCGATACAGGAATAATACGATTAACCTTGGTGTGCCAGCTCGGCACCTGAGAAAAACCTTCTTCGACAACCCAATCGAATTGAATATCGGGGTAGTGCGCAGCCGCATCGGTTAACGCTGGCAAGGTATGCACGACATCACCCAACGAAGAAGTTTTGATGATCAGCACACGCACGATTTAGTGCACCTGCTGTAATGTTTCGGGCAATAGTTCCTCCATCGCCGCCAACACACTATCCGCCTGCAAATCCTTAAGACACTTCATGTGTCCCAACGGGCAGTCGCGTTTAAAGCAGGGACTACACTCAATACCCGTGCGCAGCACTTTAACGTTATCGTTCAAAGGTGGCGTAAAATCAGGCGATGATGAACCATAAAGCACCACCAACGTACGACCTAAAGCGGCCGCAATATGCATCAAACCCGAATCATTGCTCACTACGGCATCTGCAACAGACATCAGATCAACGGCATCAGCCAAGTTAGTTTCGCCAGCCAGATTAACAACGCGCTCACGTGCTTCTTCGTTGAGCTGAGCTTTGATTTGCTCTGCGACAGCATGGTCCTTTTGCGAACCAAACAACCACACCTGCCAGCCTTCATTAATCTTATGCTGAGCAACGGTAGCATAATGATTAGCAGGCCAGCGCTTAGCCTCACCAAATTCAGCACCCGGACAAAGCACTAATACTGGTCGATTTAAATCCAGCGAATAACGCTTCAAGCTCGCCTTCACATTAGTCGCATCAACAGCCAACTTTGGGCGCGGAAGCTTTTCAGGTAATTTAGCGCCCGGCTTGTAGGCCAACGCAATAAAACGCTCGATCATTAGCGGGTAGCGGGCTTTGTCTAAAAGACGAATATCATTGAGCAACGCGTAGCGCATTTCACCACGCCAACCGGTGCGTTCGGGAATACCGGCAAAGAAAGGCACCAACGCAGACTTAAGCGAATTGGGCAGTACAATAGCCTGGTCATACCCTTCTCGACCAAGCTGTTTTCCCAGTTTACGGCGCATACCCAATTGCAGAGAGCCGTGGCCAACCGGCATATCCAGAGCGGCATTAACTTCGGGCATACGTTCCAGAATCGGGCGGCTCCACTGCGGCGCCAGCACGTCGATGATGGCATCAGGATCACGCGCTTTTAACGCCATAAACAGCGTTTGCGCCATCACCATGTCACCCACCCAAGAGGGGCCAACAATCAGTATCTTCACGACTATCCTTTTCAGTGCAAACAACAGCTCAAGCGACTGAAGAGAGCCTATCGAAACAGCTCTCGCAATCAGGCCCACTAGGGGCCTTAAAACGTTAGGCTACGGGCGTAAGCCACTCTGGATATTCTGCACGACGCCCCGTCACCTGGTCAAAATACATGGTTTGCATTTGCGTGGTGATCGGACCACGTGAGCCACTGCCAATCACACGGCCATCAAGTGATTGAATGGGCAATACTTCAGCCGCTGTACCAGTAAAGAAAGCTTCATCAGCCACATAGACTTCGTCTCGTGTGATGCGGCGTTCAACAACCTTCAGACCCAGATCATCGGCAAAACGCATAATGGTGTTACGAGTAATACCGTCCAGACAAGAGGTCAGCTCAGGCGTCATCAACACACCGTTGCGAATCACAAAAATATTTTCACCACTACCTTCAGCAATATAACCTTCTGGATCGAGCAACAGTGTTTCATCAGCACCACTATCCAGCGCTTCACGCAACGCCAAGATAGAGTTGGTGTAGTTACCAACAGCCTTGGCTTTACACATGGTCACGTTCACGTGGTGACGCGTGTAGGAAGACGTACGCACTTTCATACCATGCTCCATCAGCTCAGGCGACACGTAGGAAGGCCAGTTCCAGGCTGCAATCATGACGTGCGTTTTCAGCTGATCCGCGCGCAGGCCCATGCCTTCAGAACCAAGGAAGCACAGCGGACGCATATAGGCGGCTTCTAGGTTGTTCTCACGAACAACCTGACGCTGCGCTTCGTTCAGCTGCTCTTTGCTGTAGGGCATATCCATACCCAGAATATGAGCGGAGCCAAACAAACGATTGGTATGGTCTTCAAGACGGAAAATGCTGGCGCCTTTATCGGTTTTATAGGCTCGCACGCCCTCAAAGACACCCAAACCATAATGCAGCGTATGTGTTAACACATGCACCTTGGCCTCACGCCAAGGAACCATTTCGCCATCTAACCAAATTAGACCGTCAAGGTCAGCCATCGACACTGGTTTCATCCAGATACTCCTATCACATTACTGAAGCGCCCCTGCAAGCAGGGGCGCTGAAGGGAGACTCTATAATCAGAGTCGTCCTGAATTAATAATCAATTTTATTCGCTTAACTCAAATCGTCAGGCTTAAACGTTTGCGTCCAGATACGAACCACCGCCTCACGGTACTCATTAAGACCACGCTGCTCCACCTCAACCATACTCAGTCGACTAGGCAGCTGCTCCAGAGTTAAACGATGAATCGCAGAACGTAACGCCTTGTAGGCCTCGCGCAACCACTCCGCATCCTGTGCAGTAAACAGCTTAAGCTGCTCCAAAACCTCAAGCACACGAATATTATCGCTGTATTGTAATAGTTCTGGATGGCTTTGTGACCACCGCAACACGGCATATTGCACAATAAACTCAATATCGACGATGCCACCGGCATCATATTTCAATCCGAAGGTAGTTTTAAGCACTTCGTCTTCACGCTTATTGGTGGAAAATACCTCAGTAATCTTGCCGCGCATGTCTAACACCTGCTCTCGTAGCTCTTCGGCTTCACGAGGCTTGGAGAGAATTTCATCACGCAACCGCTTAAATTCCTGCGCCACCCGAACCGAACCTGTAATCACTCGAGCTCGCATTAATGCCTGATGCTCCCAAGTCCAGGCCTGCTTATCCTGATAACGTTTAAAGCCATCCAACGACGTTACCAGTAATCCTGAAGAGCCCGAAGGCCGTAATCGCATATCAACCTCATAAAGCTGTCCCGCCGAGGTAAAGGTGGTCAGCAAGTGAATAATACGCTGCGCCACACGCGTGAAGAACACGGCATTATCGATGGATTTATCGCCATCTGTAGCCAACTGATCAGGCGCATCATCAAGAAACACTAAATCAAGATCGGATTTATAACCCATCTCCAACCCACCCAGCTTACCGTATCCGACAATAATAAAGCTCGGATCACAGGCGACGCCATTCGACTGCTGCGGCACGCCATACTTCGCCGTCATGTGTTGCCAGGCAAGCTGTAACACTTCACTCAATACCGCTTCAGCAATATACGTCAGGTGATCACTCACCTTCATCAACGGGAAAGCGCCGGCTACTTCAGAGGCCGCCACTCGAAGCACCTGGGCGCGCTTAAAATAACGCAGGCAATCCATTTGCTCTTCAACATCATCCTCAGGGATACGCAACATATGCTGACGCAATTCGTCACACAACCCCTTAAGATCAAGCGGGTTATAGAGTTCTCGCACATCCAGCAGCTCATCCAGCAAAATTGGATGCAAGGTCAATTCTTCGGCGATCCAGGGACTAGCAGCGCACAAAGTCACCAACTGCGTCAACGCGCCTCGATTCTCCACCAGCAAAACCAGATAGGCGGTACGCCTCAGTACCGTGTCAATCAACGGCAAAATACGTTCCAGCGTTGGTTGAGGGGCCTCCACTTTGCCCAACTCCACCAACATCAGTGGCATAACTTCATCAAGACGCTGCTGAGGAATTGGCTGCAGGGAAGCAACTTTTTTACTGGTCGCTAGTTGCTGCAATGTTTCCAGCATACCGGCCGGCTCGACAAAACCTTTGCTTTCAACAAACTCCAGCGCCCACTCTTCATTTAATTCCTGGCGACTGAGCTGCCGCCACAGCACCTGCCATTGTTCCAGTTCGACACTGTTTTCATCGGTGTTTTCCTGCGGTGGCGCAATCAGCTGACTGAACTGCTCATGCACAAAGCGACGGTGCTCACTTAACCGCTCACTGAAAGCCTGCCAACTCTCAAACCCCATACTAAAAGCCAACCTTAACTGCCCCAGATCGTCATCAGGCAGCCGCTGGGTTTGCTTATCACCGATTGCTTGCAACGCATGCTCAGTATTACGCAAAAAATCATAGGCTCGCATCAAGCCTTGTGCATCCATAGTCGGCATGATTTCAGTTTCAACCAACGTCTCAAAGACACTACGCAAACCTCGTTGCTGCAGACGCTTGTCCTTGCCACCGCGGATCAACTGAAACACTTGCGCAATAAATTCAATTTCCCGAATGCCACCCGAGCCCAGCTTCACATCATTCTGCAAACCCCGCTGCTTTTCTTCCCGGCGGATCAGTTCCTTCATCGAGCGAAGTGCTTCGATGGCGCTGTAATCCAGGTATTTTCGATACACAAAAGGTCGCAACTCGTCACGCAACTGAGTACCCGCCTTTTTGTCTCCAGCAACAATTCGCGCCTTAATCATCGCGTAGCGTTCCCAGTCACGCCCCTGCAGCTGGTAATACTGGCACATGGCATCAAAATTCAGCGCCAGCGCGCCACTTTGACCATAAGGCCGCAGACGCATATCGACCCGGAATACAAAGCCATCAGCCGTACGACTATCCAGCACATGAATCAAGCGCTGCCCAAGACGCACAAAAAACTCCTGATTATCCAGCTCGCGCGCACCACCTTGCGTACAGCCTTTACCCTGATAGGTGAACATCAAATCAATATCAGAGGAAACATTAAGCTCCATGGCACCCAGCTTACCCATGCCAACCACAACCATTCTCTGCGGCACCCACTCGTCATTAATCAGCGTACTGGGCGTACCCCATTTTTCGCAAGCCTGCTGATGCAACCAGCTCAACGCCTGATCGATACAAATATCTGCCAGCCAGCTGACATGCGTTGTGGTATCCGTCACTGACGCCGTACGTGCCAAATCACGCCAAATAATTCGCGCCATTTCGCGCTGCCGGAATCGGCGCAACTCACGCATCAATTGCTCTTCACTACTAACCGCCGCCAATCGGGAGCACAGCTTATCGGTATAATCCTGCTTACTGTAATTGCGCTGCAAATCACCGCTATCAATGAGATCAAACAAGGTGGCCGGAGAGGCGCAACACAGTTCCGCCACATAATCACTGCCGACCCAGACACAGATCAGCTCATCCATTTGCACCTGATTTTCGACCAACGTGGCCAGCGACGGAGCGAACTCAGGCTGAGCGGCTTCATTAAATTTTTTCCAGTGATGCTGGAAAACACTTTCCAGAGCTGCGTGCAAAGACAAGGTGTGAGTGGACTGAGCAAACATAGGGTTATCCAAAGCAGGATGCGTTTAAGTAGGCTTTGATTCTAACTGGAAATACCGAAGCGCAAAACCACGCAATAAACTCTGGGACGGGAAACGGGAAATTAACGTAGGTCTGATAAGCCGCAGACACCGTCAGGCTTTTTAACTTGCCGGAAGGCGCTTTGCTTTTCCGGCCTACTTGCTTATTTAAACCTCACACTAAGAAAGTGACACCGGCGTTACTCGCAACACCTCTTCAATCGTCGTCATGCCCGCAGCAATTTTCTGTGCCCCGCTGATTCGCAGGGTTTTCATGCCGTCTTTAATACCCTGTTTACGCAACTTCGTTAAATCCGTTTGCTCATGAATTAATGTTTTAATCTCCGCACTCAACGGCATCACTTCATAAACACCCTGCCTGCCTTTGTAGCCGGTATCCCGACATTCCAGACAACCCACTGGCTCACACGCTTTGCTCGGCAATTCCGACCGCCAAGGGCTAGTCAACTCTTTCCAATCCTGAGGATCGATCGTGGTTGTTTGCTTACAAGAGGGACACAAGGTTCGCACCAACCGTTGCGCCATCACCCCTAGCACGGTGGCTTTAATCAGGTAAGGAGGCACGCCCAATTCCAGCAGACGCGTAATCGCTGAAGGCGCATCATTAGTGTGCAGTGTTGATAAAACCAAATGGCCAGTCAATGCTGCCTGGATCGCCATTTCAGCGGTTTCCAAATCACGAATCTCACCAATCATGATGATGTCCGGGTCCTGCCGCAGCAGCGCTCGCACACCGTCGGCAAAGCTGAGGTCGATATTTTGCTGCACTTGCATCTGGTTAAAACTACCCTCCACCATCTCGATAGGGTCTTCAATGGTGCAGACATTCACATCATCTGTCGCCAGCTGCTTAAGAGTGGAATACAGTGTCGTGGTCTTACCCGAACCAGTTGGGCCGGTGACCAAGACGATACCGTAGGGCTTTGAGGTCATATCGTGCCAACGGCCGTAATCTTCATTCGCCAATCCTAATTCGTTAAAACTTTTCAGCAATACGTCGGGATCAAAAATTCGCATGACTAACTTTTCGCCAAAAGCCGTAGGCAGCGTAGATAGGCGTAATTCAACCTCATTGCCTTCAGGACTTTTCGTTTTTAAACGGCCATCCTGCGGATGACGCTTTTCCGCCACATTCATGCGCCCTAGAATTTTTAAACGGCTGATCACCGCCATGGTGATTTGCCCCGGTAATTGATAAACCTGATGTAACACGCCATCAATACGAAAACGTACATTACCTTGATCACGACGCGGCTCAACATGAATATCACTGGCTCGCTGGGAAAAAGCATACTGAAGCAACCAGTCAACAATATTAACAATGTGCTGATCATTGGCCTCCGGCGATTTTAGCTGCCCCAACTCGAGCATCTGCTCCAGATTAGAGAGCCCCGAATCGCTGCCGCCTTTGCCTTCCGCACCACTGACCGATTTAGCCAGCGAGTAAAACTCCAGCGTATAACGCTGAATATCACCCGGCGCAGCGATCACCTGTCGAATATCCTTGCGCAATACATGCTTGAGATCAGCCTGCCAGGCGGTTATATCCGGCTCAGCGCTAGCCACTACCACTTCATTGGCATTCACGGCCACGGCCAGGATCTTGTGTCGCTCAGCAAATGCATAGGACATGACTGCAGCCACATCTCTTACGGCGATTTTCAGCGGATCAATATGGTAATGATCCTGCCCGGCCTGCTCGGCCAGCCAGTCACAAATAACATATTGATCAAGGTTTTTCCCCGGATGGGCCAAATCAATAAATTCAAAATTAGCGATCTGCTCAATGGGATGCAAAACCTTCTGGCTTTGCTCGCGCGGACTGACCAACGCGTGATCCACATCCGTCTGAGAGAGTCGGCCTGCTGCCGCTAGATCCGTTAGCAGATTACGAAAATTCAATTTTTGACCCGGTTGAGCAAGCCGTTTTGCAGCAGTAGTAGCTGTCATATTTTTTTCTCGAGGCAAATCTGTTGGCACAAGTTATAAAATCGTTAATTTTTATTATCAACAGTATAGTCAGAACCACAAATAAATCTTTTCATTGGCCCGCTCTGCCTAACAACCTATAATCGCGGTTCAAATGGCACTATCTTTCGGGGAAACACATGGGCATCAGTTTTTTTGGCGAACTTTTCGGGAACTCACCCGTTGAGCCAATTCAAAAGCACATTGGCATTTGCCATGATTGCGCAACACAGCTTCAACCCTTTCTAAAAGCCGTCTATGCCGACGACTGGAAAGAAGCGAGCAAAGTTCAAACAGCGATTGTTAAGCTGGAAAATGAAGCCGACGACCTGCAAATGTCGATCCGCTTACATTTACCTAAAAGCCTGTTCATGCCCGTACCACGTACTGACTTGTTAGATTTGCTTGGCACACAAGACAAAATCGCCAACCGCGCAAAAGATATCGCTGGCATTATGCTCGGCCGCAAGATGGCTATTCCAAAGCCTTTGCAAAAGCCCGTAACAGACTATTTGAAACGTTCGTTAGCTGCCTCAGAGCAGGCCATGAAAGTCATCAATGAATTGGACGAACTGATCGAAACAGGCTTTGGTGGACGCGAAATCAAGCTCATCGAAAAAATGATCACCAAACTCAACAGTATCGAATCAGAAACCGACCAAATTGAAATCAAGATTCGTGGTGAGCTGTTTGAAATAGAAAAGGACTTAGCCCCTGTAGATGTGATGTTTCTTTACAAAGTCATCGAATGGATTGGTGATTTGGCAGATCTGGCCCAGCATGTTGGTCAACGCCTGCAACTTTTACTAGCCCGTTAAATAAGAATAATACCGCTATGAATATTATTATTGAGAACGCTAATGTATTGATGATCATGGCCTGCTGCTTTGGCCTCTTTATGGCTTGGGGCGTAGGCGCCAACGACGTGGCAAATGCCATGGGCACCTCCGTAGGCTCCAAAGCGATCACCATCAAACAGGCGATTGTTATCGCCATGATCTTTGAATTTGCTGGCGCCTATCTGGCCGGAGGGGAGGTAACTGCCACCATCCGCAAAGGCATTATTGACCCGAACGTGCTCGGCGATCGCCCTGAACTACTGGTCTATGGCATGATGTCCGCCCTGCTGGCGGCAGGCACCTGGTTATTGATCGCCAGTATACTGGGCTGGCCGGTTTCCACCACTCACTCCATTGTTGGCGCTATCGTCGGTTTTGCTGTAGTCGGTATTTCCGCCAGCGCCGTGAACTGGGGCAAAGTCGGCACCATTGTTGCCAGCTGGGTGGTCTCTCCGGTACTCGCAGGCACACTGTCATTCTGGCTGTTCAAAAGTGTTCAAAAACTGATTCTTAATACCGAAAACCCTTTCGAGAAAGCCAAGCGTTACATCCCGTTCTATATTTTTCTTGTTGGCTTTATGATCAGCATGGTCACCATGACCAAAGGGCTGAAACACACGGGTTTAAAGGTTGGATACGGTGAAGCGCTAATCTACGCACTCATCGGCGGCCTTGCCACCATGGCACTCGGTTACTTTCTGGTTCAACGCGCCGCCCGTAATACCGTTGTTAATGATTCTGACCGCTTTGCCAATGTTGAACGTATTTTCGCTATCCTAATGGTTTTCACCGCCTGCAGCATGGCTTTCGCACACGGCTCAAACGATGTTGCTAACGCCATCGGCCCGCTGGCAGCGGTAGTCAGCATCATTTCCAACGATGGCGAAATTTTGCAGAAATCAGCAGTCCCTGGCTGGCTTCTGCTGCTCGGTGGCGGCGGTATCGTTATCGGTTTAGCGACTTATGGCTTTAAGGTCATCGCAACCATTGGGAAAAAGATCACCCATTTAACGCCCAGCCGAGGCTTTGCGGCTGAGCTCGGCGCTGCGACCACCGTGGTGATCGCCTCCGGTACCGGCTTGCCAATATCCACCACCCACACACTGGTTGGCGCAGTTCTAGGGGTTGGTCTAGCACGTGGTATTTCCGCATTAAACATGCGCATGATCCGCACTATTTTTGCCTCATGGATTATCACGCTACCCGCAGGCGCAGGCCTTGCCATTATCTTCTTCTTTATGTTTAAGGGCATATTCAGCTAAGAGCGCCTGCAAAGACGCTTTTTGGTATGCTTGAGGCATGAGCCACTCAATACCAACCCTGCTCCAACTGATGCAGCAGCTGATCGAGACCCCCTCGGTCAGCTGCACCTCGCCCAGCATCGACCAAAGTAATCGAGCCGTTATCGATCTGCTTGCCGGATGGCTTGAAGATCTGGGCTTTACCTGTGAAATCTGCCCAATTCCCGGTCAGCCCGACAAAGCCAACCTGATCGCCACCCTCGGCGAAGGCCCCGGTGGTCTGGTGCTCGCTGGCCATACCGACACCGTGCCCTTTGATGAAGAACTCTGGCAGCACAATCCGCTGGGCATGACCGAAGATAACGAACGCCTCTATGGTCTCGGCACCAGCGATATGAAAGGCTTTTTCCCCATTGCCATTGAAGCCGCGAAAAAGTTTCTCGACACCCCGCTCAAACAACCGCTAATTATTCTCGCCACCGCCGATGAAGAAAGCTCCATGGCCGGCGCTAAGGCACTGGCCGAAATGGGCCGCCCGGTGGCGCGTCACGCGATCATCGGCGAACCCACCGGGATGCGGCCGATTCGTATGCACAAGGGCATGATGATGGAGGCGATTCGTTTGCAGGGTAAATCGGGGCATTCATCGAATCCAGCCTGGGGCGTGAATGCACTGGATGCCATGCATGATGTGATGAGCGAACTGAAAACTTTTCGTCAGCAGCTACAACGCGACTACAACAACAGCCATTTTGATGTCAGTTTCCCAACCCTGAATTTGGGCTGTATACATGGTGGCGACAACCCTAACCGCATTTGCGGTCACACCGAATTGCAATTTGATCTACGTCCTTTACCGGGCATGACGCTGGACAATCTACGTGAAGAACTGGAAAAACGTCTGCGTCCAATCGCCAGCCAGCATCACGTTGAATTCGATATGCACACACTGTTCGGTATCCCCTCCTTTGAAACCGATGCCAGCCGAGATATTGTTAAAGTCGCAGAGAAACTCACTGGACACAAAGCTGGTAGCGTTAACTTTGGTACTGAAGCGCCCTTCCTAAGCGACATGGGCATGGATACCATTATTTTGGGCCCTGGCGACATTGATCAAGCTCACCAGCCCGACGAGTATTTATCTCTTGATCGGATTCAGCCTACAATTGAGCTGCTGGAAGAGATGATAAAACGCTTCTGTCTTTAACTGGCTGGCTCACAAAATATGATATTTTTGGTGAGCACAAGGAAGTACCGCACGCGGCACCGGAGTGTATATACAATACGAGAGGCTTCGATTACCGGGTTAACGCAGCCATCGCGAAATTAGCGCTATTTGGACATACTATGAGCAGAACGACCAAACCCTACGTTAACTGGTTCCGGGATTCGGCGCCGTACATTCACGCCAACCGCAATAAAACAATGGTTTTAATGCTTGGCGGCGAAGCGGCACAGCATCAGCACTTCAACGACATCATTCATGACATTGCGCTACTGCACAGTCTCGGCGTCAAATTAGTCATTGTGCATGGTTCACGCCCACAAATTGATCAGCGTCTACAAGCTGCCAACATCAAAAGTAAATTTCACCGTGATCTACGTATCACAGATCACGACTCTCTGGATTGCGTAAAATCAGCCACTGGAGCGCTGCGCGCTGAAATTGAGGCGCTGCTTTCCATGGGGCTGGCCAACTCCCCCATGCACGGCGTACGCTTACGCATCGCCAGCGGCAACCTGATCACTGCCAAACCAGTGGGTATTCTTGATGGTATCGATTTCCACTTCACTGGCGAAGTTCGCCGCGTTGATTGCGAAGGTATTCGCAAGCAGCTGGATAATGGTTCAATTGTGTTACTCCCGCCTTTGGGTTATTCACGCACCGGCGAAGTATTTAACCTGTCATCGGAAGATCTTGCCACCGAAGTGGCCATTGCTCTGCAAGCTGACAAACTCATACTCATGTATGGCGAACAGGGGGTGACAGGTCCTGCTGGCGAACTCATCCGTGAGCTGAATACCGAGGAAACCCAACAGAGCATTAGCGGTGGCCTGCAATGCGCTGAAATTCAACGCCACCTGAAAGCCGCTTATCGAGCCTGCCATGCCGGCATCCAGCGCACACACCTGGTGAGTTATGCTGAAGATGGCGCATTGTTATCCGAGCTCTATTCCCGCGACGGATCGGGCACGCTGATCACAGTACAAAGCTACGAGAAAATCCGTCAGGCGCAACCTGCTGATGCGGTTGGCATCATTGAACTAATTCGCACGCAGGAAGAAAAAGGGGTGCTGGTCAGACGCTCTCGAGAACGGCTGGAAAGCGAAATCGAACGCTTTACTGTGATCGAACGTGACGACACCGTTATCGGTTGTGCCGCGCTCTACCCCTTTGAGGACGACCAATCTGCCGAACTAGCCTGTGTCGTAGTGCACCCCGATTATCGACAGGCTAACCGCGGAGAGCAATTGCTCGATCAAGTCATTGATCTGGCCCGTCAGCAGGGCGTAAAACGTCTACTGGTACTCACGACACAAACCGCGCACTGGTTTATTGAGCGCGGTTTTGTGAAATCCAGCGTCGACGCGTTACCGGAAAGCAAACGCTCATTATATAACTGGCAGCGTAATTCCAGTGTGTTTGAGCGGGCACTTTAATTTTCGCCGTGTGAAACCTGGCTTGTTTAGTTAACAAAGCTTTGGCTGAAGGCAGGGCAAAAAATCATATAACGCGGCGTTTACATTGAGTAAATGAGCACGTTGAGTGATTTTAAGCCGCCATGTGTCATGCGGAGGCTTTCCCATATATCTAATCAAATAATTTACCCGGATTCATCACTCCGTTCGGGTCAAATACCTGTTTAAGACTTCTCAAATAAGCCAGTTCTTCAGCGCTGCGGCTGTAACTCAATGCCGCCTTCTTCGCCAATCCAACCCCGTGTTCAGCCGACACACTGCCGCCGAGCTGCGCCACCACCTCAAAAATATCTTCACTGACTCGCGAGCAAGTTTGGAAAAAGGCCTGCTTTTCCATGTCATGAGGTTTAAGGATATTCAGATGTAAATTGCCATCACCAATATGGCCGTACCAAATAATGTCAAAACTCGGATAATTCTGCGCCACTACCAACTCAACTCGTAACAAAAACTCCGGCACGCGAGACACTTTAACAGACAGGTCATTTTTATACGGCGTATAGGCCGCCAGCGACATAGAAATATCTTCGCGCAGCCGCCACAGTTTCTCCGCCTCCTTGGCATCCTGACTAACAACCCCATCCAATATCCAGCCCTGCTCAACGGCAACATCAAAGGCCTGCATCATGCCCTGCTGCACTTCATTGGATAACGCCTCGTATTCAAGCAATGCATAACAGGGCGCCTGTACGGCCATCGGCCTTTTCACCGTGCCGCCCGCCAACACATAGTTAAGCGCCTTGTCGGAGAAAAATTCAAAGGCCGTTAACTCCATCACTTGCTGAAAACGTTCCAGCACCGGCATCAGGCTGTCAAAACTGGAAACAGCCAACACCATCACGGTGAGATTTTTAGGTGGTTGTGTCAGCCGCATGGTCGCTTCTGTAACAAAACCCAGCGTGCCTTCAGAGCCGATAAACAAATGGCGCAGATCATAACCGGTGGCGTTTTTGACCAATCCTTTATTGAATTCAAGCACATCGCCTTTGCCTGTGACCACCGTCAGCCCCGCCACCCAATCGCGGGTCAAACCATAACGAATTACCTTGATACCCCCTGCATTGGTGGCAATATTGCCACCAATTTGCGAGCTGCCGCTGGAAGCAAAATCCACCGGATAATAAAGCCCCTGCTGACTGGCAAAATTCTGCAGGGTTTGGGTGATTACACCCGCTTCACACATGACAGTCCGGTCCGTGGCATTAAAGTCATGCAAACGGTTCATACGCTCAAAGGACACCACCACTTCGCCAGCACTTGCCATTGCACCACCACTCAAGCCAGTCCGCCCACCGGAAGGTACCAGCTGCAAACCAAATTCATTGGCAATTTTTACCACCTGCTGAACGTGTTCGGTCGTCGAGGGAAACACCACCGCCAGCGGATCAGGTTCATGCAGACGACTCCAATCCCTACCGTAGTGATGCAGCGTTTGTACATCACAGCGTAATTGATCAGTAGTAAAAATCGCTGCCAGCGCCGCCAATCCTTTTTGTTCTTCTGTCACTTTTTATCCTCACGATGGTGCGTGTTACGCATCAAAATCCAGTATCGCACTATCGTCATTTAGCTTTCAATATTTCCTGTAAAAACACTAACTTGCCTCACTACACAGCTCAATTACGCTTAACAAAACGGTATTCGACATACCGATTAAATTTGGGAGCCACAATGAAAGCGTCAGACCTGTTTGAGACATGCCGGGAATCCGAAGGATTGGAATATATTTTTGATGTCCCGGCGAAGTTAGCGGCCGCTTTTGACTGCCACGGTCACTGGGTCGAAAACAGTCACGACCTGACCACCATATTGGAATCGGCCTTCAACGAAGAAGAGCCCAGACTGGTGGTGCCTCTCGATTACAGAGAAAATAACAAGTCTACGGACAAACGAAGCCAGATCACCTGCCCCATCTAAATCAAGCATCCAGATCTCAAGGCAGCACGTCAGTGAGTGCTGTCTTGAGGTCTGGATATTTATACTTAAATCCCGTCTCTGTTATACGCCGTGGTAGTACGCGCTGCCCCGTCAGTAGCAGTCCGGCCATTTCACCAAACAGCGCGTTGGCAACAAACGATGGCATAGGCAGAAGCGCGGGGCGTTTTAACTTTCTCGCCAAGATATTGGTGAAATCCTTATTTCTAACCGGATAAGGCGCTGTTGCGTTATAAACCCCAGAACATTCCTGATGTTCTAGCAACCAGATCATCATTCTCACCAGATCATCGCGGTGCACCCAGGACATCCACTGCTGACCGCTACCGAAGCGTCCTCCCAACCCCAGCTTAAAGGGCGGCAACATTTTCTCAAGAAAACCACCATCACGCCCGATCACCAGACCAATACGCACAATACACACTCTGACACCCAAGGCCTCAGCCCGTGTAGCCAGCTGCTCCCATTGCTGACAGAGTTGATGTCCAAAATCATCGACCGGGGCCGTTGTTTCGTCGACATCCGTATCACCCTGATCACCGTAAAAACCGACCGCCGAAGCATTGATTAAACAGCTCGGCGGTTTTGACATGTTGCCCATCTCATCAAGCAACTTCTGTGTCGTCAGTAAACGACTCTCCAATAACGCCTGCTTACGCTTTGGTGACCAGCGTTTTGCAGCGATAGACTCGCCTGCAAGATTAATGACCGCATCAAAAGCATCAACACCGGAGAGCTCACTCAAATCGGCAAGCGCCTCAACTTCGGCACCACAGCAAGCGTGCACCTTGGAAGGCTGGCGACTGTAAACGGCCAATTGATGGCCCGCCTGGGTTAGAACGCGACATAACCTGGCACCAATAAAACCTGTGCCTCCGGTAATCAGAATTCGCATTTTGTCCTCCTAATTGACAAGCCCTAACAACACATTTACCCACTTACAGTCTGCTCAAAGTTCTTTATACTTTAACGCTGAAAGCAAACAAGCGGATCAGGGAAATGACCAAACACCTATATGGATTGATTCTATTAGCGAGCATTAGTTTCACCAGCACCAATGTTCACAGTGAGGTGTACCGCTGGGTAGACGAGCAAGGGAATGTTCACTTTGGCGATAAAGCCCACGCCAACACGCAGGCCCAAGACATCACGCAGGATACCCAACTGAAAAATCTGGATTACAGCGCTGATCGCACACAACAAAGCCTGCAACAGATTGAGCTTCGCCAACAGGCACAATCAACAGAATCGCAACAGCGAGACGCGCAGCTCAGCAAAAATCCAACCAAATGGAAACAAGCCTGCAACGATGCAAAACAACAGCTGAGAATCCTTCAGGGAAGAGTGTATTTTGTTGATGAAAAGGGACAAGAGGTGAGTGTCACCGAGAAAGAGCGCCAACAACGCGCCGACGCCCTGCAAAATAAAATAAAACAGTATTGCCACTAATCCTGCGTGGCTAGAGCCACCTTAATGCTTTTTGTAGTTATCCAGCCTATGAATTGATGCGGTAGCAGCCTTTGGTCCATTACGGCTATTAATCATTTTTTGATGATTGGCAGCCAGCTCAGCAATTTCAACCGGCACACTGATGCCATATCCCTGCGCATAATCAACACCAATCTCCTTAAGCTTCTCACGAATCTGATCGTCCTCCACAAACTCAGCGATAGTCTGCATGCCGGTCACATGACCAATCTCATGAATGGATTTAACCATCGCGTAATCAATCGGGTCATTCACCATATCGCGAACAAAAACACCGTCAATTTTCAAATAATCCACCTTCAGGTTTTTTAAATAAGCGAAGGAAGACAACCCTGTGCCGAAATCATCAAGCGCAAAACGACAACCTTTTTCCCGCAATTTATCAATAAACCTGGTCGCTACGGCCAGGTTTGAAATGGCCGCTGTCTCAGTAATTTCAAAACAAATTTTTTCAGGGGGAATACTGTATTGATCCAATCGCTCAATAATACTTTCAAGGAACCCATTCTGAGTTAGGGTTGGCCCAGACAGATTAATCGAGCACAACCAAACCTGATCAAGATGTTTCGGGTTTTGATGCAAGTACAGAAATACATTTTTAATCACCCAGCTATCCAGCTTGGTGATCAAGTCGTACTCTTCGGCAGCCGGTAAAAATGCACCCGGGGGAATAAGTCCTTCCTCTTCGTCGACCATGCGGAGCAATACTTCATAATGCAAGCCCGCTTTGGCGTCCTCTTTAACCGGCACAATGGGTTGTGCAAAGAGCTTAAAACGGTCCTCTTCCAACGCCTGATTGATCTTCCCTACCCAACGCATTTCACCATGTAAGCGAGAAAACTCAGCCGCACCTTCTTCATACAAGCGGGCACAATGACGGCCTGCAGCCTTGGCCGCGTAACAAGCAACATCTGCTTTTTTCAGCAAATCAATGGTGTCATTTTCACGGCAGTTAATCGCCACCACACCAATACTCACACCTAACGAAAAGCGTTGCCCTTCCCATTCAAAACGGTAGCTTTCAACGAGCCCGCATAAGGAATTGGCAATTTCACTGGCATGCTGCAGATCGCAATGTTCCATCAAGATACCGAACTCATCGCCTCCCAGGCGTGCAAGCACATCATGTCTGCGAATACCGCCTGCCAGCACAGCACTTACCTGCCGCAGCAACTCATCACCGGCAATATGGCCACAGGTATCATTAATGACCTTAAACTGATCCAGGTCCAGATAGCAGAGCACGTGCTCGGCATGATCCATCTGGCTACTTTCAAGCGCACTACGCAAATGGCGTTCAAAGCCTCGTCGATTCACCAGCCCTGTCAGAATGTCATGGTTGGCCTGATAGGCTAGCTCGGTTTCATTCATGAGCAGCGCTTGCTCACGCAATTCACGCTCCTCAATATCACTGGCTATAATGCCTAACATGCGATTGATAGTGTGGACCAGATCGCGTAACTCTCCTGTCTTCTTGAAGCTACCTTCAGGAATGCGATGCTCGTGCGGATTTTTAATATCAACCACTGCCAGACGATTGCTGATCGATACCAGCTTTTTAGTAATGGTGTGATGAAAAACAAAGATCAGGATAAACGACAACAGAAAGTTACGTACGACGCCCGAAGCAATAACCAATGCCGAGCGGTCCATAAAACCCTGAGCCGCCAGCACAGGATCAACAACCACCTCCAATGTGCCCAATAGCTCCCCCGTTTCCCGCTGTAATTGCGAAACAAAGGTCTTCTTCTCACCGAAGAACTGATAACGCGCATCTGCGGATACATCTTCTGGGCGCTCTTTGCCCAAACTCGCTAGCTGCATGCCCTCTTCGTTACGAATTGAGGCGCTAACAACCGGGTGGTACTGCAACACACCGCGGACCACTTCCTGGGCGGCCGGAGCATCAAGATGGAAAGTAGCATCGGCAGCCGCAAATTTACTCGCTTCAAGCACTTCATGGGCGAACTTTTCAACTTCATCGGTTTCGCGCGAATAATCCACTGCAATCTGTACAACACTCAGCAGCATGCCAACAACAAACGCCACAATGACGCAATTTCGCGCCTGAATAAATGACAGCCGACTACCCAGTGATCGTTTTGCTACATTGCTCATTGTATTCCCTGCGGTTGTTCGAGCATACGTTGCACCATTGCCTGCTTCCAAAGTAAGTCGAAGCCATTACGAGTCCGGCGATCAAGCTCAGGCATCAAGATAAACATTTCACTAGAAGCAGTCGCATCATTCAGGCCAACCGTTTCAATTATTTCCTTGGTTAACAACTGCTTGGTTTTGGCATTGACCGGCCGCGCGGATAACCCTTTTACGAGCACTTCTGCCTGAAATTCAGGGCTCAACGTATAATTGATCCACTCTTCCGCAATACGTTTTAATTGAGGCTTGTTCTTAAGGGTATGGCTGATCACAAAGTTATCAATCCAACCCGGCGATTTTTCCTTTAAAGGTGCCCATTTCCAATTCTCACCCCGCGCTCGTAGCTCTGGCAAAGAAAAACCCCAGGAAGTTGCCAGCGACATACCCTTCAGATCATCGGCAGTATCAACGCCATACCAAAGCCCCCGACTATTAGTTGCGAGCTTGCTCAGCATATCTTTAAAGGACGCATTATTGAGCGCGTCGAAACTCTTTAAGTCGCTATCACCGTAACCCTGTGCCAACGCCGTGATATAAATATTATGTTCGCCAAGATCCGCCACCGTAAACTGCTTAATGTAGTCTGGCGACCACAAGGCATTCCAGCTGGTAGGCGGCTCTTTTACCAATTTAGCATTATAAATCAAACCATAAGGCCCCCAGGCAAACGGTGAACCGTAGGCTTTTCCTTCATAGGTCAAATGGTCAAGATTTTTAAAATTGTCAGCCAAATCAGAATAATTGGGGATATTATCCAAGTTCAGAGGCAACAATAAGCCCAGTTCAAACATACGGAAGCGTGTATCGTTTATGCGATTATGGGCAGGGCTTAAAATATCCGCCTTTTTCAGGCGCAGCGCGGTATAACAATCTTCTGTTTCTGCGATATAGCTCACTTCCATATGCAGATCAACGTCATACTTTTCCAACACGTAACGCTGAAAAGCCTGGCGTTGAGCCGCCGGCGCATAACCTTCCCAAACCAGCAGACGCAATATTTGCGGTTCGGCAATCGCTGCCGGTGCAACAAGCAATAGAGAGACGAGAACGCTACACAAGAACCGCAAGCATTTTAGAGTATCACTTTTTTTCATTGTTATTGATGGCTAAGCAAGTCACCGTCGTCATGCTCGTCTCATGTTCCTTGAGTGGGACCGCCATCCTGAGGGCATCCCAAAAAAGCGATAAAATTATTTAATCAGCATAGACAAAATAGCCACATTTTCCAGTTTGAAAGGCTATTAACTTCAATCGAACGAAAGGTTTCCCCCTCTTCAAAATAAAAAGAGGCCTAGCGCCTCTTTTTATTATTTAATGCGAAGAAAACGATGATTACATCGCCCGTAGATTAACTTCCACACGGCGATTCAAAGCCCGCCCACTGGAAGTTGAGTTATCCGCTACCGGATAACGAGGCCCATAACCAGTTGCAGTAATGCGACCCGACGCGACGCCTTGGCTAACCAGATAATTGCCAACGCTTGCGGCTCGCTGCTCACTAAGACGCTGATTCAGCTCAGCCCCCCCAGTTGAATCCGTATGACCAGCCACATCAACGCGGGTTTTATTAAATTCAGCGATAACCAACGCCACGGAGTCCAGCGTCGAATAAAATTGCGTTTTAAGCTCCTCTTGCCCCGAATCAAACGTAATACTACCCGGCATAATCAGCTTGATTTCATCACCGATGCGCTGCACCCGCACACCCGTACCTTCCAGCCTCTGCCGAAGAGCTGCTTCTTGCCGGTCCATGTAGTAGCCAATACCACCACCAACCGCCGCACCACTTGCCGCGCCAATCAATGCGCCTTTTTCACGGTCATCATGGTTAGCCAAAGCACCAATAATTGCACCACTAACGGCGCCAATTCCTGCACCCTTAGCAGTATTACTGGTTTTCTGTTCACCCGTATAGGGGTCGATAGATGCACAGCCGGTAATCAATGTTGCGGCTAATGTAAGGCCTAATAATTTTTGTTTCACGAGTAAGCTCCAATGCAATGAAATGTATCAATCCAGTATAGACAATAAAAATTCCAACCAACTCCCGAGTTGCAACAAATAAAAACACTCGGTGTTAATTTTCACTAACGCCCAACAGATATCGATCCATATAAGCAAACACCTGCTGGCGAATTTCCAACGACTCGTTCACTAACTGATGTCTGGCTTCAGGAATAAAGTGCACATCAGGTGTTTGAAAATTTTGCTGAATCATTTTCAGGTTATATTGCCAGTCAATGGTTTCATCCTCACCGCCCTGAATCACCACAGGAGATAGCGCGATTCTCGCTCGCTTGAAACGCCCTACCCAGCGAATTAACGCACCAATCCAGCTGGACGCGACGCGACGGTTTTGTAGCGGATCGTCATACTCAACAAAATTAACAAAGTCCAAGTCATGTGAAGACTCCACAAAGCTGCGTTCAACGCTACGCACAAAAAAACGCATGGAGTGGTACATCAACAATAATTTCGCCCATTTCACAGGCCTAACCAAGGGTGCCAGTAAAAAAATAGAGGCAAAAGGATTGGTCTGCGCTGTCAGATCATGCTCAGCCAGATACTCCATAATAATGGCACCGCCAGTACTACTCCCGGCCAAATGCAACGGGCCCGGCAACTGCTGAGCTATCTTCACGTAATGAGCCATCACCTGGACGTACTCTAGAAAATCATCAATTTCACCTTCGCCACCTGTAGACAAGCCATGTCCCGGCAGGTCATAAGTCAATACAGCGTAATTACGCTGCAGGCAATACTCAATGAGGTGTCGATACAAGCCGCTGTGATCAAAATAGCCATGCAACGCCAGCATCGTGCCCAACGGTTTATCACTGGGCTGGTAATAATGCGTCGCCAACCGATAGCCATCCACCTCGGTATAACCAAACCGGTGCTGTACACTATCAAGCTGTTCATTGAAAACCAGCCGATAATGTCGACAATAACGAGCCTCAACCTCCGTCAGGGGGACCTGCACGTTAAAATCGAAGGCACTCCATTGTTCCTGAACAGCCGCCCGGCTCCAGTCGTATTGTTTTCCTACCCTGTTATTTTCAGTCATGCCTTTCAGCATAGCAAAACCCCACAAAAAAGCCGCAGCCTGATGAACAGACTGCGGCTTCTAATTACACTGTGATGCACTTATAACCTAACGTTGCTTTGCGCGCTCTTCCAACATGGCAACGGCAGGCAAAACTTTACCTTCCACATACTCAAGGAAAGCGCCGCCGCCAGTTGAAATATAAGAGACTTGCTGCTCGATTCCATACTTGTCTACTGCCGCCAAGGTGTCACCACCGCCCGCAATGGAGAACGCATCGCTATCCGCAATCGCACGCGACAGTACTTCGGTGCCATGGCCAAACTGGTCAATTTCAAAAACACCCACCGGACCATTCCAGATAATAGTACGGGCGCTTTTTAGCATCTCTGCCAGCGCCGCTGCGGAATCAGGACCAATATCAAGAATCATGTCATCGTCAGCGACATCCGCTGCGGCCTTAACCGTCGCTTCAGCTGAATCACTAAATTCCTTGGCAACCACAACATCGGTTGGAATTGGAATATTGGTCTTTGTCATCAGCGCCTTCGCATCACCAATCAGATCATGCTCACACAGCGACTTACCAACCGGATATCCCGCTGCTGCCAGGAAAGTGTTAGCAATACCGCCGCCCACAATCAGCTGATCAACAACTCCCGACAAAGATTCCAGCACCGTCAACTTGGTCGATACTTTAGAGCCGCCGACAATCGCCACCATGGGACGCTGCGGTTCAGACAAGGCTTTTTGCAAAGCATCCAGCTCACCCGCCAACAACGGACCCGCACAAGCAATCGGGGCAAATTTACCGACACCATGCGTAGACGCCTGAGCGCGGTGTGCCGTACCAAAAGCATCCATCACGTAAACATCACACAGCGTTGCCATCTGCTTGGAGAGCTCATCGTCGTTCGCTTTTTCACCTGTATTAAAACGAACGTTTTCAACCACAACCACTTCGCCGTCAGCCACTTCAACGCCGTTTAACCAATCGCGCTCCAGGCGTACCGGTTTACCCAACAGACCACTAAGATGATCCGCAACTGGCGCCAACGAAAACTCTTCCTGCTCCTGCCAGCTTAAGCCTTCCTTCGGACGTCCCAGGTGTGACATCACAATCACTTTGGCGCCAGCATTCAGAGCATGCTCGATGGTAGGCAAGGCGGCTCGAATACGCGCATCGCTGGTCACTTTGCCCTCTTTAACCGGTACGTTCAGATCTTCGCGAATTAATACACGCTTTCCGGCTAAATCCAGGTCGATCATTTTCAATACGTTCATTGGCTACTTCTCTTCTTAAATTTTTGATTACAAATTTTTTAACTGGCAGGCCACATCGAGCATACGATTGGCAAAGCCCCACTCGTTATCAAACCAAGCCATCACTTTTACCAATCGCCCGTCAGCCACACCCGTTTGGCCGCCATCAACAATAGATGAACGTGGGTCATGGTTAAAATCACAGGACGCAAGCAGCTCATGGGTAAAGCCTAAAATGCCTGACAACGGCCCGCTAGCGGCCGCTTGTAACACGCCATTAACCTCGTCAACGTTTGTCTCACGCGACATCAACATAGTGACATCCATGATCGACACATTAACGGTCGGCACACGCATTGCCGTGGCGGTAAACTTGTTTTCGTACTGCGGCAGGATACGAGCAATGCCCTTTGCCAGCCCCGTTTCCACCGGAATAATGGAGTTGCTGGCGCTGCGGGTACGCCGCAGGTCCGTGTGGTGATAGGCATCAATCACCGGCTGATCATTCATCGCCGAGTGGATGGTCGTGATGTGGCCCGATTCAATGCCGATAGCATCGCCCAGGCACTGAATCACCGGAACAATACAGTTGGTGGTGCAGGAGGCATTGGAAATAATTCGGTCTGAGGCCTTGATCTGCTCATGGTTGATACCGTACACAATAGTGGCATCCACATCCGGCTCAGCGGGTTGAGAAAACAAGACCCGCTTGGCGCCTCGATCAAGGTGTTGCTGTGCCGCAGCGCGATCACTAAAAACCCCGGCACACTCAAGTACCAGATCAATATCCATTTCCTTCCAGGGCAGCTCATTCAGAGTGCTGTGATGAGTCACCCGAATATCATCGCCATTAACCCGCAGCCCCTGTGGCAGCATTTCCACCTCACCGGAAAAACGCCCGTGGGTCGAATCATATTTGGTCAGATGGACGATGGTTTCCAGATCCGCAGGCTCGTTAATGGCCACTATCTGCAAGCCTTCACAGTGCGTCGACTCATATAAAGCGCGTAGCACACAGCGACCGATCCGACCGTAACCATTAATGGCAATGCGGTAACTCATTAGCCCTTACTACTCCTAAACCAGCTATTCCTAAATCAGTTCGCGTACCGCAGCTGTCACGTTATCAACCGTGAAACCAAAGTGCTCCATCAGCTCGCCGCCCGGCGCAGATTCACCAAAGGTGGTCATGCCAATAATACGCCCATTCAGGCCGACATATTTGTACCAGTAATCAGCGTGCAGCGCTTCAACGGCAATACGTGCCGTCACAGCCGCTGGCAATACTTGCTCACGGTACTCGGCATCCTGTGCTTCAAAGACATCAGTACAAGGCATAGAAACAACACGTATCGCCACACCTTCGCTTTGTAGTTTTATTGCCGCCTGCATGGCAAGCCCCACTTCAGAACCAGTGGCAATAAGAATAGCCTGCGGCGCTTGATCGCTATCGAGCAGCACATAAGCACCACGACGCACGTCAGCCACTTGTTGCGCATCACGAGGCATAACGTCCAGCCCCTGGCGGGAGAAGATCAATGATGTCGGACCATCAGCGCGCTCAATTGCCGCCTGCCAAGCGACAGCCGATTCAACGGTATCACAGGGGCGCCATGTCGACATGTTTGGTGTGGTACGCAGGGAAGCCACCTGTTCTACCGGCTGGTGAGTCGGGCCGTCTTCACCCAGACCAATCGAGTCATGGGTATACACAAAAATGGAGCGCTGCTTCATCAACGCTGCCATACGCAGAGCATTTCGTGCGTACTCCATAAACATCAGGAAGGTGCCACCGTAGGGAATGAAACCGCCGTGCAAGGCCACACCATTCATCGCTGCCGACATACCGAATTCACGCACGCCGTAAAACACGTAGTTACCACTGGCATCTTCTGGCGTCAGCGGCTTACTGCCGCTCCAGTTAGTCAGGTTTGAATGCATCAAATCAGCAGAACCGCCCAGCAGTTCCGGCAGCATTGGCGCATAAGCTTCAATGCTGTTCTGAGACGCTTTACGTGTTGCCACTTTTTCAGCGGCTTGCTGTGCACCGGCGATATAATCCTGAGCCTTGGCAGCAAAATCAGCAGGCAACTCACCTTTCATACGACGCTCAAATTCTGCCGCTTCAACGGGGTATGCTGCTTGGTAATCAGCAAAGCGTTGCTTCCAGCTATCTTCCTGTTGCTGACCGCGCGCCTTGGCACTCCAGCTTTCGTAAATATCGACAGGCACGTCAAAGGGGCCATGTTCCCATCCCAGCGTTTCGCGTGCGGCTTGAATTTCTTCTGCGCCTAGGGGTGCACCATGAACGCCTTCAGTGCCCTGCTTGTTTGGCGAACCAAAACCAATCACTGTTTTACAACAGATCAATGTTGGACGAGCACTATCCGCACGCGCTGCTTCAACCGCAGCTCGGATTTGTTCAGGATCATGACCATCCACATCAGGGATTACCTGCCAACCGTAGGCCTCAAAACGTTTGGGGGTATCATCAGCAAACCAGCCTTCAACCTGACCATCAATGGAAATACCGTTGTCGTCATAGAAAGCAACCAATTTGCCTAAACCCAAGGTACCAGCCAATGAGCACACCTCATGAGAGATGCCTTCCATCAAACAGCCGTCGCCCGCAAACACATAGCTGTAGTGGTCAACAATGTCATGACCCGGCTTGTTGAACTGTGCAGCCAATGTTTTTTCTGCCAGCGCCATACCCACGGCATTAGCCAACCCTTGACCCAGCGGGCCGGTAGTGGTTTCAATACCCGGCGCGTAACCGTACTCCGGATGCCCCGGTGTTTTGGAATGCATTTGACGGAAGTTTTTCAGGTCATCAATACTGAGGTCGTAGCCACTCAGATGCAGCAAGGAGTACAGCAGCATCGAGCCGTGGCCGTTGGATAACACAAAACGGTCACGATCTGCCCACTCGGGGTTTTCAGGGTTATGTCGCAGGTAGTCGTTCCACAATACTTCGGCAATATCTGCCATGCCCATTGGCGCACCGGGGTGACCGGAATTAGCCTGTTGGACGGCATCCATACTCAGGGCGCGAATGGCGTTGGCTAGGCGAAAACGGGGAGATACTGGGGATGACATGATGACTACCTCTGAACGGTTTTGATTGCCCTGATTCGGTTTTCGAAACGGGCATCGAAATTTGCAAGCCGCATATTTTCACTTAACTGGCGCCAAGCATCAAATCTATTTGCACTTACCTCACTTAAATCTATATCAAAATATATTGATATAGATTTGCCAATACGAATTTTAATCTCTATAGTTAGCCCCATGTCAAACTCCGCGACAACATTACACCCCGAAATCAACACCGTTGATATCACTCCATCACTGGCACTCGCCTGCAAAGCTGCAGCAGATCCTCTGCGCCTGCAAATATTACGCACTTTAAAAGCAGAGTCCTTTGGCGTTCTGGAACTGTGCCAAATTCTCGAATTAGCGCAATCCAAACTCAGCCACCACTTGAAGGTACTGGCTACCGCCAAGCTGGTTGCGACTCGTCGCGATGGCAATTCCATTTTTTATCGTCGCCCATTACTGGATTTAGATGCGCCGCTAGCAGACTTCACCCAGGCACTGTTTAAAACGCTTGATGACGAAATGCTTGGCGGCGACATCATCGACCGGATCAACCAAATCAAAGCCGACCGTTCACGCCTGTCGCTGGACTTTTTTGCAAAAAATGCCTCCAAATTTCGTGAAACTCAGGAGCTGATCACCGAAAACTCTGAATATGTAGTGCAGGCACGTGAACTAATCAATCTCACCGGTCTGCCTAACAGCGCAACGGCCATCGAAATTGGCCCCGGCGAAGGTCATTACCTGCCCGAACTCGCTCAGCGCTTCGCTGAAGTACACGCCATTGATAACTCCGCAGCAATGCTAGCACTAGCGAAGCAGCATATCGCCCAACAAAAACTAACGAATGTTCAGTTTATTCACGGAGAAACCAGCGACGCGATAGCTCAGCAGTTAACAGCTGATTTTATTGCCTGTCATATGGTGCTGCACCACATCCCATCACCACACATCATTTTTGATCAGTCCGCACAACTGCTGAACACCAATGGTTATATGCTGGTCGCTGAGCTTTGCCACCACGATCAGGGCTGGGTAAAGGACAGCTGTGGCGATCTTTGGCTGGGGTTTGAACCCGAAGAACTTAAACACTGGGCTCAAACTGCTGGATTAACACCTATCCATGACTTATTTCTGGGGCTGCGTAACGGCTTCCAGATTCAACTACACCTGTTTAAAAAAATCGACTCCAAGGGACGATAACACCATGAGCAATTATTCTGTCTTCACCTCCGAATCTGTATCCGAGGGCCACCCGGATAAAATGGCCGATCAGATTTCTGATGCCGTACTGGATGCGATTCTGACCGATGATCCCGACGCCCGTGTAGCCGTTGAAACATTGGTAAAAACCGGCATGGCGGTTATCGCCGGTGAAGTTCGCACAAACACCTATATCGATCTGGAAGACCTGGTTCGCCAGGTGATACTGGATATCGGCTATAACAGCTCTGATGTTGGTTTTGATGGCGCCTCCTGTGCGGTACTCAACGCCATTGGCAAGCAGTCTCACGACATCGCCATGGGCGTTGACGAAGGCGACAAAAAAGAACTCGGCGCGGGTGATCAGGGCTTGATGTTTGGTTACGCCACCAATGAAACTGAAGTGCTAATGCCGGCCCCTATTACCTATGCTCACCGCTTGGTAGAACGTCAGGCGCAACTGCGTAAAAACGGCGTATTACCCTGGTTGCGTCCAGACGCAAAAAGCCAGGTAACACTGCGTTATGCTGACGGCAAACCGGTAGGCGTCGATGCTGTAGTTTTATCTACCCAGCACAGCCCTGACATTTCACTTGCGGATCTGCAGGAAGCAGTGATGGAAGAAATCATCAAACCAACACTGCCCGCTGAATGGTTAAACAGCGATACCCTGTACCACATCAACCCAACCGGTCAGTTTATCATTGGCGGTCCAATGGGCGATTGCGGCCTGACCGGTCGTAAAATCATCGTTGACACCTACGGCGGCATGGCACACCACGGTGGCGGCGCATTCTCTGGTAAAGACCCATCAAAAGTAGACCGCTCGGCTGCGTATGCGGGTCGTTATGTCGCGAAGAACATCGTTGCTGCCGGTCTGGCTGACCGCTGTGAAATTCAGGTTTCATACGCCATTGGCGTTGCTGAACCAACGTCCATCAGCGTTAACACCTTCGGCACCGGTAAATTGAGCGACGAGGCGATCGTTAAGCTAGTTCGCGAACACTTCGACCTGCGCCCCGCTGGCCTGGTAGAAATGCTGGACCTAAAACGCCCAATCTATCGCGCTACGGCGGCCTACGGTCACTTTGGTCGTGAAGAGCCAAACTTCACCTGGGAACGTACCGACAGAGCTGAAGCACTGAAAGCGGCACTGTAAGCAACACGCCAAGATAAAAACACGAGGCATTTCGAACGGCGCGAGCAATCTTTTTAAAACCAAGATTCCTCACCGCCATTCGGAATGACAATAACCAATATTTAAATTTTCAGGACACTATTATGACTGACTACAAAGTAGCCGATATCAGCCTCGCCGAATGGGGCCAAAAGGAAATCGGCATCGCCGAGACAGAAATGCCTGCGCTGATGGCATTACGCACCAAATATGGCAATGAAAAACCATTGGCTGGCGCTAAAATTCTTGGCTGTATTCACATGACCATCCAGACGGCAGTACTGATCCAAACACTGGAAGCACTCGGTGCCGAAGTGCGCTGGACTTCATGCAACATTTTCTCAACACAGGATCACGCTGCTGCGGCTATTGCTGCTGCCGGCACACCTGTTTTTGCCTGGAAAGGTGAAACGGATGAAGAATACGAGTGGTGCCTGGAACAGCAAATCCTCAAAAACGGCCAGCCTTGGGATGCCAATATGGTTCTTGATGATGGCGGCGATTTAACCGCGATGCTGCACGACAAATACCCACAAATGCTGGAAGCCATCCACGGCATTACCGAAGAGACAACCACTGGCGTGCACCGCCTTTACGACATGCTGGAAAAGGGTGAGCTAAAAGTACCGGCCGTTAACGTTAACGATTCCGTGACAAAATCAAAAAATGACAACAAATACGGTTGTCGTCACAGCCTGAACGATGCTATTAAACGTGGTACCGATCACCTGTTGTCAGGCAAAAAAGCGTTGGTTATTGGCTACGGCGACGTAGGCAAAGGTTCTGCACAATCACTGAATCAAGAAGGCATGATTGTAAAAGTCAGCGAAATCGACCCCATCTGCGCCATGCAAGCCTGCATGGATGGCTTTGAAGTGGTTTCTCCTTATATCGACGGCATCAACACCGGCGAGCTAAGCTGCATTAATCATGACCTGCTCGGCAAAACGGATCTGATTGTAACCACGACCGGCAACGTTAACGTGTGTGACAAAAACATGCTGAAAGCGCTGAAAAGCGGTGCCGTCGTTTCCAACATTGGCCACTTCGATAGTGAAATCGACACTCAGTTTATGCGTGACAATTGGGAGTGGGACGAAGTGAAGCCCCAAGTTCACAAGATCTACCGTGATCGCGCCACCAACGACCACTTGCTGTTACTCTCGGAAGGCCGTCTGGTTAATCTGGGCAACGCTACGGGTCATCCATCACGCATCATGGACGGCTCCTTTGCTAACCAAGTCTTGGCTCAAATATACCTATGGGATCTGAAGTTCGCCGACCAAGACGACACCCGTAAGGCTGAGTTGCTAACCGTTGAAGTACTGCCTAAAGAGTTGGATGAAGAAGTTGCTCAACACATGGTTAGCGGTTTTGGTGGCGTCATTACCAAACTGACGCAAACCCAAGCAGATTACATTAACGTGCCTCAAAACGGCCCATTCAAAAACGACACTTACCGTTATTAAACCTAGCGTGTAATAGTGCCGGGGCTGTTATATTTCAGCCCCGGTTTTCATGACAGCACTTCCCATCCTATTTTGGCCATCAACAACTGACTCCGATCAACCACCGCAATCTGACTCAAAATGTCATCTTGTCATTTCGACCCTAACGAGAAATCTTTATACTCGCGATAAAATTCATTACTTCGTTCGGAATAACAACTTCCTATGCGCATACCACGAATATTCATCAATGTGCCGCTCGACGAAAACAAAACGATTGAGCTCCCAAAAGAAACCAGCCATTACCTAACGCGCGTACTACGACTACCTGTTGACGCACAATTACGGGTATTTAATGGTTTAGGTGGTGAATATCCCGCTCAGATTCATGAAGCAAGCAAGAATAGTGTACAAATCAAAACCGGCAGCTTTCATAGCGCCGACAACAGCTCCCCCCTGCATATTCATTTGGGTATCAGTCTGTCCAAGGGCGAGCGTATGGATTTTGTGATTCAGAAGGCAACCGAATTAGGCGTGGCCGAAATTTCACTGCTCAACAGCGAACGTACCGAAGTCAAACTTAAAGGTGACCGCGTTGAAAAACGCATAGAACATTGGCGCAAAGTGAGCATCAGCGCCTGTGAACAGTGTGGCAGCAACCGCGTGCCCGTCATTCATGCGCCAGTCACTTTAGCGAACTGGCTCGATCAACGAGATGAGCCCATTAAACTGATCATGCAACCGGGCACTAATCAGCCCTTCCAGCAAAATAAACCGGCAACGGTTGCCTTGTTAGTGGGTCCAGAAGGAGGGTTTTCTGACGCGGAAGTTCAAGCCGCCAACAATGCTGGTTTTGACAGTATCAGTCTCGGCCCGCGCATTTTGCGTACTGAAACGGCACCGTTAGTAGCAATCAGTATCTTACAGCACCACTGGGGCGATTTGAGCTAAAGAAAGGTTTACTCTGCCGCCTCGTTAGCGTCCTGTAACCGCTTTTCAATAAAGGCAAGGTTCGGCACACTGGCCTTTTCATCTTTTACTTGAACGGCTGCGATTTCAGCCTCGCTGAGTTGCGCACTAATCATTTCAACATCATTATCACTCAACTCCAGCCGCCTTGGTTCGCCCTGAACCAACATCCCCCAGAAGCTTTGTCGCTCATGGTCAGTGCTGCGATTAAAAACCGCAATACAGGCCTGTTCGGAGTGTTTTTTCAAGCTTCCTCCTGACAGGTTTTCAAAACACACAACGGGAATACGCATGTTACGCCAGTACTTGTGCCCCAAAATCCAGCGTTCCTTATGGGACTCAACAATCATACCGCCCAGCGGCGTCACACCAGCCAAAAGATTATTTGGCACCAATAGTTGTCTATCCTGCAGACTGATTAATGCACTCAATAAACTGTTTTCGCTCATTATCTCTTCCTGATCAAAGCTGGCGCCTTACACACCTTCAGTTTCAAATTCGGCCCCAGTCAACTCGCTGATTGCCTCTAGCAAATCAGACTCCTGAAATGGTTTACCCATAAACTTATTCACGCCAATTTCACGTGCACGGGACTGATGTTTATCGCCGGTTCGCGAGCTAATCATGACAATTGGCATATCCTTTAAATTGTCATCGTGACGCACTAGAGATGCTAGCTCAAAGCCGTCCATGCGCGGCATTTCAATATCTAGCAGCATAATACTGGGCACCACTTCCTGAAGTTTAGTCATCGCCTCAACACCATCTTTTGCGAGAATGACTTCCATGCCATGACGCTCCAGCAAACGAGACGCCACCTTGCGAACGGTAACCGAGTCATCCACCACCATAACCTGCATATGTCCAGAAGCCCTGGCTGCCGGTTCCGCAGATATCTCTTCAACCAGATCTATACCGTCTCTTGCCAAATGTTCACGAATCATCGCCGCCATATCCAGAATCAAGACCACACGTCCGTCACCAAGAATGGTGGCACCAGACATGCCCGGCACTTTGCTGAGCTGCGGCCCCAATGGTTTCACAACCACCTCGCGACTACCGCTGATACCATCAACCTGAACCGCAATCGCGTGATCGCTGGTGCGTACTAAAATAACCGGCAAAGGTAACACGCCGCCCTGCGCTTGATAGCCATGGGCTCGTTCGACAAAGTCGCCCAGATAGTGCAAATCATATTTAACACCGGCATACTCAAAATCCGGTCCATCTTCTTTGAAGTATTCTTCCAGTTCGTAGGGGTTAATTCTCACCACCCCCTCAATCGAGCTAAGAGGTAACGCAAAAACATCTTCGCCAACATTCACCATCAGCGCGCGGCTAATCGATACGGTAAAAGGCAAACGAACCGTAAAGGTGGTACCTTGACCAGCCTCAGAGTCGATAGTAATACTGCCTCCTAACTGGCGAATTTCACTGTGCACCACATCCAGACCAACGCCACGACCAGAAATCTGCGTGACTTTCTCAGCCGTACTAAAACCCTGCTGTAAAATAAATTGCAGAATTTCACGATCTGTTAGCTTGGCATCAGCAGCCATCAAACCTCGTTCAACTGCTTTTGCTTTCACCCGCTCAATATCAATGCCGGCACCATCATCCTGCAACTGCAACACAATATCACCACCATCACGACTCAGGCTTAAGGTCACCTGCCCTTCAACCGATTTACCTGCTTCCTTGCGTCGCTCAGCTGACTCCATACCATGGTCAACAGCATTTCTCAGCATATGCTCAAGGGGGGCGGTCATGTGCTCCAGCAAGGAGCGGTCGAGTTCTGTTTCTGGATTCTTGAAATCCAGATCGACACGTTTATTTAGCTCGCCACTGACTTGGCGAACCAGTCGCCGTAAACGAGGCACTAATCTAGAGAAGGGCACCATCCGCGCCTTCATCAGGCCTTCATGCAATTCCGTATTGGTACGCGACTGTTGCAACAACAGGTTTTCTGTCACACGCACCTGATCCCGCAATGTTTCCTTCAAATCCAGCAAATCCGATACCGACTCCATCAGTGCTCGCGATAACTCCTGCATACGGCTATAACGATCCATTTCCAACGGATCAAAATCCTCATGACTGGGGCCTTCTCGCTCCTGACGGAATAAAATCTGAGTTTCCGTTTCATTTTCAAGACGTCTAAGCTGCTCACGCAGGCGCTCAATAGTTGAACCTACCTCATCGATGGCGTAACCGTAATTATTTACCTGCTGCTCAACACGCGAGCGCGACACACTGGTTTCACCGGCGAGATCAACCAGTTGTTCCAACAGACTGGCAGATACGCGCACATTATCCTGCGATGGCTTGCGCGTCTCCTGCGCCTCGTCTGCAGCCTGAATGGCTGATACCACACTAAGCTCAGGCATTGCCGCAACGGGCGGATCAATAGCCTGAAGCTCGCGGGCTTCGCTTAGGCTTGTCGTTAATCGCTCCAGCCATTCGGCAAGTTCAGTTTGCACCGTATCCTGGTGCAAATCCTCCTCACCAATAGCCGTCAGAATTTCGCGGAAAATATGGCACAGATCACCCGGCTCGTTCAGAGCACTTTGATATGCTGAGTCCTGGAAAGCATCCAGACTCATACGGATACTAGCCAACGCTTGACCCGCATCAGCCGCAGAACGGCTGCTTTCAATATGCCCGGCCAATACCTGAAGTAACTCACCGGCATCCTGAGAAGCCGCTTGTTCTTCAGCTGTTTCTTTAGCCGCAAGCATGACACCGCCCGCCGCTCGGAACTCGCGAATCCGATCAATCAAATCAGTCGCTGGATCACAATGCAATTTTGTGCGCAGCTCGCCCAACATGTCCATGATACGGTCATCACAGGCATGTACGGTGTCGTAAAGTTCAGCATTCAACTCCAGGTTGCCGGCAGCCACGTCCTCATAAACAGACTCAAGCTCATGGCTAAGGTTGCCCACGCCCATAATGCCGGCCATGCGGGCGCCACCTTTGAGGGTATGCAGACAACGCTGAAGCTCGTCCAACGCGCTGGCATCGGCGCTATTATCGATCCACTGTTGTTTAGCAATTGCAGCCTGCTCAAGAATTTCATCGGCTTCTTCAAGAAAAATCTCAATCAATTCCGCATCGGGTTCTTCATCAAAATACGCTGCTGATTCGAAGGAATCTTCATCAGTAGCCGCATCAAAAGCGGGCAGCACATCAACACTTTGAACCGCTTCTGGCTTATCACTTAGCGGCTGTAAATCATTGATCAATCGCTCAACCAGCTCACCTGTATCACTAACAGCTTGGCTAGCAGCGATCTCATCGAAGAGACTGATCAAGCCATCATTTGCATCATCCAGCGCCTGTAAAGCCGCATCATTCAAGGCAACTTGCTGGACATAAACATTCTTAAAGGCCTGCGCCAACGCTACTAGCAACGCTTGCAGAGGAGGCAAATCAATTTGAGCGGCGGCAGCAAGATTCAATTGCTCCGCTTTATCCTGCAGCTGCAATAATTCGGGACTAGCCACATCGGCCTGTGTCCGCCACTGTTCGTAACCATCAGTCAGGTCACAGATACTATCCACGTTATTGCGAATAAAGCCCTGCGCCTCAGAAACAGCCTCTTCCGCTTCAGAAACAGAAAGCTCATAGCTCTGACACAGTCGCAGCAGCAGCTCAACAAACTCCTCACTGCCTTCGATTTCCTGCTGAGGATTATCCGGCAATAAACTCGCAGCGTGCGCCATCAGATCATGGGCTGTTCTGAGTGCCTGCTGTAATTCAGCATCAACCGGCTGCTCGGCATTAATTAAGGTTAACGCTAACTGTTCCGTGGGCTCAGCAATACCCGCAAAGACACCCAGCAGGGCCATTTTGGCGCTGCCTTTCAAGGTATGCAGGGCACGATAAAGATCGTCGCTCACCAGAACCGGTTCAGCCGACATGCTAGCCACATCAATAAAATCCTGCACGGTTGCAAGATGCTGCTCAGTCTCTTTGACAAATAACTCATAGAGTACTGTGTCAGGCTCGTCATCATCGAAAATATCGTCGGATGCTGAAAATGCCTCTTCAATCTCAGTATCCAGTTCATCCGCCAACATGGGCAGAAACTCAATTTCTTCAGGAAACGCGTCACTGTCAACGGAAGTCTCGTCTGCTTCAGCGAACTCATCGTCTACTGAATACGCATTTTCAGCTGACGCTTCTTCAACAATAACCTCTTCAATGCCAGCAACTGGCTCGAGTTCAGATAGATCAACAACAAACCCCTGATCCCGTTCAGTCCCTTCATCAACTAAGGTCGCGCTTTGCCCGTCAGCCTCATCAACCACGTCTCCTTCTGTCAATTTATCGGCACGGATCATCCAGGGTTGCACGTCAACCTCAGGGGTTGTTCGCGCCTGAAAATGCGCCAACAGCGTTGGCAACACAGGACGCACCTCATTAACCAGATCACAAATCCGATCTGAAGGCGGCAATTCGCCTTCAACAACTCGGTTTAGCATATTCTCAATTGACCAAGCCAACTCGGAGATCACATCAGCTTTCACCATGCGACCACTACCTTTCAGGGTGTGGAAAGCACGCCGCGTTTCCTTTAACGCCTCATGATTATTGGTATCTGCAGCATAAATAGGCCAATGATTGTCGATTTCCTCAAAAACCTCTTCAGCTTCCTCGGTGAAAATCTCCAGAATTTCTTCATCGATCAGATCGTCATCATTTTCTTCTGCTAACTCAACGGGTGCCTCAACCAGCTCTGCTTCTTCAGCCGTTTCATCCGGCACAATCCAGTCGTTATCAGGCAAGTCACCTGCAACAGCTGCTTCGGATTCCGCTTCAAATACAGTTTCATCGTCACTCGCTGCAACATACTCAGGTACGACCCAATCACGCTCATGCAGAGGCGTTATATCTGCGACCGGCTCCGACTCAACATCAATCGTGTCGTCATTTTCAACTGCAGCGATGCCGTCAACGTCATCCGATACTGTCTCAACACTCTCCGCGCCAGCATAATCCGGCACAGCCCAGTCACGCTCATGCAAAGGTATGGCTGTCGCATTGGTCTCCGGTTGATCGGATAATGAAAAATCTACTGCACCCTCATTAGCCGTCTCAACCGTAAGCTCTTCCGCTTCCAGTTGTCCGGCATAGTCAGGTACGTCCCATTCGCGCTCATGCAAAGCCGGCTGGGATTCACCCACATCAACTGCATCGGGAGCAACGGTTTCAGCTTCAGTTTCTTCCAACTCGTCAGGTCCAGCAAACGCATCCTCGTAACCAGTCGTCGCTTCAAACTGCGGAATCTGAGCATCAAAGCTCACCTCATCACTACTAATACCGTCAGTTTGTTCAACCGGATAACCCAGTTTAGCTATCTGGATTTTGGCGCGCTGCAGAACAGCAACATTAATCGGTTGCTTGGCGGTCAGACCTTCAAGAAAAAATTCAACGCTGGCCATCACTTCGGCAAGCGCTTCAATAGCCTCTTCATCAGGCACACACTGCTGCGCAATAATATCGTCTTCAATGTATTGAGATACCGACAATACCAGCTGTGCTGTCGCCGCTTGCGACAGCATTGTCAAGCCGCCATAGGCACTACGCAGGGTATTTGGCACGCTTTCCAGTAAACCGAAGTTCTGATCATCAGCCAGGAACGCATGCATTAGATCCTTGGCTTTACGCAAGCTGGACAGACTTTCTTTAATGACCGCTTCTGAAGCGGCACCAACCAACGCTGAAGGCATTTCCTGATCAACGCCCTGCACATGCCCCGCCAATGTTTCCAGTTCAGCCTCAACAAACAGCAACGCCTCAGCCAGTTGCAACAGCAGTGACTCTGGGATTTCTTCGCCAGACGCCAGTTTTACCGACAGCGCATCAACTTGCTCCTGTACCACCAAACGCGGCGCTTCGAAGTTAAGCATGACCAAGGTGCTGGAAATCTGGTTCAAACTTGGCAGCATGCTACCAATATCTACATTCGCTTTATCCGAGCTACGCATATAGAGATCAACGCTGTCTTTCACGCGATCCAGCTCTTCCCCTAATGCCGCAGCCACCATTCTGAAGGTTTCAGGATCGGGGCCAGCCAGCAGGGTCGTTTTTTCACCGTAAGCATCACCCAGCTCATAACGATCCAGGTCATAGGCCTGTCGAATAGATTGAATGTGAGGGCCTGTCTGACTGCTTTTCGCAATCCAGTACAGCATCCCCTTCATAACAACCGGGTGAGCCTGTCGATCCAGCGCAAAAACACCCGCATGAATAAATTCTTTAATTTCGCGTTCCAGGCTACGCAATAAATCCAGCGTACCGGCGTTTAGCTCGGTGCCTTCGATGAGCAAACTTTCAACAAACGCGGTAGCGACTTCCCAAAGCTGGTTGATAGGTGCCGTCTGGCAGATTTGCTGCAAACGAGCCAACACATTAGACAGGCGCGCGGTGTTCACCTTGATGTCTTCTCGACGAATCAGGCCAATCAAGGAAAATTGGTAAACTTGACGGAATTTACGCAGGTCAGTTTGACTGACATTGTCAAAACGCGTCTTAACCTCAGCCGAAGCACGTTCACGCGGTGACCCTAAATCGGGATTAAACAGAAGCATTTCATCAATGGGCTCTTCACCCAGCACCTGACGAATATCATTCATCACAGTATGTAGCAATGCAGGGGCGTCCTCAGCGTCACTTTTTACCCGATTCAGGTAAGAGGGCATATACACCAACGCCTGGGCCAGTGCATTACAGGCACCATCCAGATCATCAACCGAATTATCCAGCATGGCTCGCAACAGATTTTCAATCTGTTCTGCCAACATGATAGCGCCCGGCACACCAGCCATTTGCAAAGATCCATGCACCTGATGAATCGCATCATAGCTGCTTTGAAGATGCGCAGAGACCGCATCCCCAAGATAGGCCTCCAAAGCTTCCTGAGCCTGTTTCAACGATTGCTCGATGTCTGCCTGAACCCATTCCAGGTTCATTAAATCATGGGTTTCACCCATAGAGACTCCGTTTTTTAACCCCAGCCAGCGCTCTGTATCACCGACTACTTTAAATTACAGTTCCGATTGCGTTACCGCTTTCGACCACACTTTAAGCAGCTGAGGCTGCTGAATCAGTATTTTGCTTAATCTTTTCTTCACCGTCGTCAATGACGACCTCAACTTCATCAGAAACGGTCGCCACAACCTCTTCAGCAGGTTCAGACTGCCGGTCATTAAAGGATGTAGACGAAATTTCTTCGCCCGGTAATGTGAAGCCAGATACTGAGTTACGCATCTCTTTAGCCAATTCGGCCAAGTTACCAATCGATCCTGCTGTCTCCTGACTACCCGCTGACGTTTGCGTAGAAATTTCCTTAATCAGCCCCATGGTGCTGGCAATATCAACCGCCGCTTTGGACTGCTCACCCGCCGCCCCTGAGATTTCCTGAATCAATTGCGCAAGGTTATTAGATACCTCTTCAATTTCTTCCAGTGCCACACCCGCATCCTGTGCCAGCCGAGCACCCTGTACAACCTCTGCCGTGGTTTGCTCCATCGAGATTACCGCTTCATTGGTATCTGCCTGAATGGCTTTTACCAGCACCTCAATTTGCCGTGTTGCCGCACCGGAACGTTCCGCAAGTCGCTGTACCTCATCGGCAACAACCGCAAAACCACGACCGGCATCACCCGCCATCGATGCCTGAATCGCAGCGTTCAATGACAAAATATTGGTCTGATCAGCAATATCGTTAATCAGCGAGATAATATCGCCAATTTCCTGGGAGCTCTCACCCAGACGCTTGATCTGCTTAGAGGTTTTCTGGATCTGTTCACGGATTTTATCCATGCCGTTAATGGTATTCTGTACTGCACCGGCGCCTTTATTAGCAATTTCAACCGAGCTACTAGCCACCTTCGACGATTCATCTGCGTTACTGGCCACGTTATCCATGGAGCTCACGATTTCGTTAATGGAGTCAGTGGCTTCGGTAATAGCTTTAGCCTGTTTAGTCGAAGCCTCGGACAAGGCAATCGCAGTCGATCGCGTCTCATCCGCCGACTGGGAAACATGCACCGAAGTTTCGTTAATCGATACTACCAAGATTCGCAGCTGATCAATCGCATAGTTAATGGAGTCAGCAATCGCACCTGTGAAATCTTCAGTTACTGTTGCACTCACGGTCAAATCACCATCAGCAAGGTCAGCCAGCTCATCCAACAACCGCAGAATCGCCTCCTGGTTTTGAGCGTTCGCTTCAGATTGTCTTTTCAATCGCTTATCAATACGCCGGAAAACAATAAAAGCAACGATCACCAGAATAACCATGGCAATGCCCAGTCGCGCATAAAGCTGCTCTTTCAGCAACAGATCAAAACCATTACTTAAAGACGTTGTTGCATCCAGTAGTTCGCCGGTATTTGTAGTCAGAGCCGCTGCTGAGCTTGTCACCTGTGCCCGGGCACTCGCTGCCGCAACAATCGTTTCAAGATTATCTTGCAGAATTTGCACCTGCGGCTGAGAAGAGGTCAGCGCGACAGAAACAGAACGGTAGGGAATTCGTACAATACCCGCATCAGCATCGCCAATACGCATGCCGTTATGAACGGTTACCAACTCATTAATATTGCTTGCCAACATCCCAGCGGCAGCTTCGGCATTATTGCCATCCTGCAACTGCTGAAGATTCCTCAAGGCTCGCTCAGTTAACCAGGCTTGATTCGTCGCCAGCGCAACTTGAGAGGCCGGTGCGGCATTAGTCAGCAGTGAATTTTTACTCTCAACATAAACTTCTTGCAGGCTATTTAAGGCCACAGCCATCCGTTCACCTCGCTGCATCAGATCAAGCATCTGCCCTTTGCTATCAATCATGGCCGCTGCATCTGGAGCAACTTTATTCCACACAGCCTCAACTTGATCAATTTCTTCTGACACACGATGCACCGCAACAGGCGCACTTTTACCCTCTGCGCCCTTCAGTAGACGATCAAAAATATCGGCGAACTGCCCGGAGGTGTCAGCCAACTGATCAAAGGCCTCAGCTTTACTGTTGGAGGCTTCATTAGCGTGACGCGCTATCTGCTGGGAAAGCACCTGCAGGTTGTCAACCTGAGCAATATAATCCCGTTTAGTACCGTCAGCAGTGCCCGAGGAAGCCAGCCAGATCATAAACATCGTCATGGCGACAACCAGGACAGTCACCAGCACGATCATAGATCGTCTGTTAACTGCTGCACTCGAATTTAATTGCTTCATTTCCAACTCCCTTACAATTCAGCCCGTACAGGCCTTAAAACAATTTATGCGGTAACATTCAGAAAATCTGAAGATTCAGCTAATTGATAAAAACTAAACACCGCCCAATGCTCGCCATCTTTCTCAAAAGCACCTTTAACATAAGCATTATCAACCGCGTCCAATGCATTGGGCTCTACCTTTTCCTGACTTGAAAAAGTCAGCAAGCCCAACACCTCATCAACAATCACACCGCTATACAGATCGTTCTTTTTAATACTCAACAACCGCGCTTTACTGGATTTACTACAGGGCTGATACCCAAGCATCGCACCAAGGTCAATCACGGCTAATAGCCGGCCTCGTATGTTGGCAATGCCATTTAACCAGGCCTTTACACCCGGCACCTTGGTATAGGCAGGCATAGTCAGCACCTCATCCACTTCGGTCATGGGCGCCACATAAGTGCGACCAGCCAACCGAAAGCCAATACCACGCCAATCATCAGCCAGCGTCAGCTCGTCGGGCAACGCCAATGCATAGCGTGCGCCAGTCTCGGAAATCTGTGTTAATAATTCAAAAGGACTAACTTGCTGTAACTCACTCATAATGCACCTACGCTGTTACAAATTAAGCTTTCAGCACATCATCAATCGCTGACATCAACGCCGTCTGGGCAACGGGCTTCACAAGGTAGTTACTGGCCCCTTGGCGCTGCCCCCAAACCCGATCAGTTTCCTGGTTTTTGGTGCTAATCATAATTACAGGAATGTGTGAGGTTTCTGTCGCCTTGGTTAGCTGGCGGGTAGCCTGAAAACCGTTCAGGCCGGGCATAACGATGTCCATCAAAATCACATCGGGTTGCTGGCGTTTAGCTTGTATAACACCGTCGGCACCGTTTTCAGCCGTAATTACTTCGTAGCCCTTCTTCTTCAACATCATCTCGTAAACATAGGTTTCTGTTGGAGAGTCGTCGATAATTAGTACACAAGTCATAATTCACCGGAAATAAAAGTTAAATCTGAAAGTTCCTGCTTCAAGCCACTTTGACAGAGGCTACATGGTCCTTAATGGCGCCCAGCAATTCTTCTTTACTAAAAGGTTTTGTTAAATACTGATCCGAACCAACGATGCGGCCCTTGGCCTTATCAAACAGCCCGTCTTTACTGGACAGCATGATTACCGGAGTACTTTTGAACTCCTTGTTATTTTTGATCAACGCACAGGCCTGATAACCATCCAGCCTCGGCATCATGATGTCGACAAAAATAATATCCGGCTTGTAGTCAACGATCTTCGACAACGCATCAAATCCATCCTCTGCCGTAATCACCTGACAGCCTGCTTTCTTCAGCAAGGTATCTGCGGTCTTACGGATGGTTTTACTGTCGTCGACAACCATCACCGTCAATCCGCTAAATTGTTCACTCATTCACTCAACCTCAAACACTCGATTAGCTCTGCCTTTTAAAGATAGTAGAAATTCATCAAAGGGAAAGAATTTTTGAAATCCATCAGAACACCTAAAAATCAAGCGCCTACAGCCATCTTTAAAACTGCTTTTGAGTTAATCAAGAAGGCCTTTTTAAATCCGCTGTACGAAGCTCGATGGTTCATTCCCGAGTGATAAATCGCTACAATGCAAACCGGCAGCGACGAAGAGCTGCCACCTTTCAACCAAGACCAGCCGCCGGATAGAATATGAGCATTAACATCGGTATCGTGATGGACCCCATCACAGAGATTAACTACCAAAAAGATAGTTCCCTGGCGATGCTGTGGTCCGCGCAACAGCGTGGTTGGCAGCTTAGTTACATGGAAATGTCAGACCTCTATCTGCAAGACGGCGTAGCAATGGCGCGTATGCAACCACTGGAAGTCTTTCACGATAAAAACCGTTGGTTTCAACTAGGTGACGCGGAAGACCGAAACCTCGGCGAGCTGGATGTCATCCTCATGCGCAAGGATCCCCCCTTCGACAACGAGTTTCTATATAGCACGTATATATTGCAACGCGCTGAAGATCAGGGTGCACTGGTCGTCAACCGCCCACAAAGCCTGAGAGACTACAACGAAAAGGTTTTTGCCACACAGTTCCCACAATGCTGCCCACCGGTATTGGTCAGCCGCGACATGGCTCGCCTCCGAGCATTTCATCAACAACACGGCGATGTCATCTTCAAACCACTGGATGGCATGGGCGGCACCTCTATTTTCCGCTGCAAGAAAGACGATGCAAATGTCAGTGTCATATTAGAAACCCTGACTCAACACGGTCACCAGCAGACCATGGCACAACGTTTCATTCCTGAAATTAGCGCAGGTGACAAACGTATTCTCATGATAGACGGCGAACCGTTACCCTATGCGCTAGCCCGCATTCCCAGCAAAGGCGAGAGCCGCGGCAACCTAGCCGCTGGCGGCAGAGCCGAAGGTGTTGAGCTATCCGCACGAGATCGCTGGATTTGTCAGCAAGTCGCACCTAAACTCAAAGAAGCAGGTCTGCTGTTTGTCGGCCTGGATGTCATCGGTGACTACCTAACAGAAATTAATGTCACCAGCCCGACCTGCATTCGCCAACTGGACGAGCTATTCGACTTAAATATTGCCGACAAGCTAATGGATTGCATCCAATCAAAACTCACCGATCAAATTGACAAAACATAATCAGGTAAAACCCGTTGTGTCCGAAGCAGTCCTGACAGCCCCATCAGCCAAAATCAGTAGCATTGATCGCCTGTGCTTCACGCTTTTTTTGGCAGTCGCTCTGCACGCTATGCTCATTATCGGTATTAGCTTTAGTTTTGATCGCAACAGCGCCACCAGCTCATCAATTGAAGTTACCCTGTCAACCACCACCAGCAAAGCTGCCCCCGAAGATGCTGATTTTGCCGCCGAGAATAATCAAGAAGGTGGCGGCCTGTTGGATGAAAACGCCTTGCCCAGCGTCACTCAACTGAGCGAGCACGTCAGCCAGCAAACGACTAACACAACGCCGGAGGCACCGGCACCCTCGCAAAAAACACAAGCACCGCAGCAAGCACAGGTTGTTACCACAACCGCCGACAATACCAACAAAGCGCTGCAAATCACCAAAACTCCAGCACCCAAAAACAAACTAGATCAGTTGCGTGAAGAAATTTCGCTACAGGAACAAAGCATGGGGCTGGTCAGCCGCGATGCGAAACTCGATATTTATGAGCAGTTTTTAACTAAAGAACGTACTCTGAAGGTCAACTCTGTCGCCACCTTAAAAGCGCGAGATGCTTTTTATGTGCGTCAATGGATCGACAAAATCGAACGTACCGGCTTGAAAAACTATCCTAATGAAGCATTGCGCAGAGGCATTGAAGGCAGCTTGGTACTAACGGTGCTTTTATTGCCCGATGGCACCATTCGAGAATTAAAAATTGCTCAATCCTCGGGACATAAAATTCTCGACGATGCCGCCATTCATATCGTGCGCCGAGTTGGCACCTTCGCGCCATTTTCTGCCGAAATGAGAAAACATTACGATCAACTAGAGATAACGCGCAAATGGCAGTTCTCCAAGGATGGCAAAACACCCCTACTGTCGGCTGGTAAGTTTTAAACCTCCGCCCTCATTGCTTGATCTTTAACTTATTCCCACGCATATTAGGGGCATAACGCCCGGGAGCGGCCCATGAAATCACTAAAAAACCAATTCCTTATTTCCATGCCCAGCATGGCAGAATCCAGTTTTTCACATACCGTCACCTACATCTGCGAACATGATGCTGAGGGCGCCATGGGCCTGATCATTAATCGCCCGACAGACATTCCGCTAGATGAAATCTTTAATCAGCTGGAAATAGACGGCGAAAACCGCGCCCACGCCAAGCAGCCCATCTACTCCGGCGGCCCCGTACAAACAGATCGTGGTTTTATTCTGCACAGAAGTGAAGAACTAAAAAAGTGGGACTCAACCATCAAAATCGCTGACAATATCAGCCTGACCACCTCCAAAGACATTCTCACGGCTATCGCCCGTGACGAAGGACCTGAAAGCTGCCTGGTTGCTTTGGGTTACGCAGGCTGGAGTCCCGGCCAGCTGGAGCAGGAGCTGGGCGATAACTTCTGGATCTTAACGCCCGCCAGCGATGATATTATTTTCAACACGCCCTTTAACGAACGCCTTGATGCTGCCGTCGCGCAACTGGGCATCAGCATGGAACAACTTTCGCCGGATGCCGGCCACGCCTGACACGACACAAACCACCACTATGACAACAACTTCCCGGCGTCGCATTATGGCCTTCGATTTTGGCACCCACCGCATTGGCGTCGCCTTTGGTCAGGAGTTAACCGGCACCGCCACTCCACTTCCCATTCTGCCAGCCCGTGACGGCATTCCCGACTGGCAGCAGCTGGGCAAAATCATTGAAGAATGGCAGCCCGATGCCTTTGTCGTCGGCGTCCCCCTTAATATGGATGGCACGGAAGGCCCCATCACCCCCAGAGCACGCAAATTTGGTAATCGGCTACATGGCCGCTTCCATCGCCCGATTCACATGATGGACGAGCGCCTATCCACCGTTGAAGCCAAAGAAAAGTTAGCCGAGACCAACAATAAAAACAGCATTGGTCTGGACAGCATGGCCGCAACACTTATACTCGAAAGCTGGTTTCGCGAACAACACAACTAGCATCGAACCGACTAAAACAGCCTGACAGGAAACGACCTTGCCCTTAGCCGACATTAACGAACTACTGGACGATTTATATCACCGCCTGGCAGATCGGATTGCTGAACGCAATTTGGAAAACCCGCTGATTATAGGGATTCATACCGGCGGCGCGTGGGTTGCAAAGCACCTGCAAAAACGACTGACCGAAGCAGGTCTGATTAAAGAACCGCTGGGCACGCTGGATATTTCCTTTTATCGCGACGACTTCACCCGCATCGGCCTTAATCCCAAGGTTAAGCCGTCTGAATTACCGGTAGTCAGCGAAGACCGTAATATTATTCTGGTAGACGATGTGCTGATGAGTGGCCGTACCATACGAGCAGCGCTCAACGTGCTGTTTGATTTTGGACGTCCCGCCAGTGTCACGCTAGTCGCACTATTTGATCTTGATGCCAACGAATTACCCATCCAGGCAGATATTGTTGGTCAACACCTGCAGCTACCTACCCACCAGCGCATTAAGCTGACTGGTCCGGAACCCTTAGGCCTGGAGCTGCAAACTATTTAGCGTCAAAACCGCACCACTGATCACATTACATGAGAGTTTTGTATGACGTCATGAGCGAAGATAAGACAAGGCAAAAGCTGGCGAGAAAACGGAATTTATAGCTAATAAATGAGTATTTCTAGTCAGTTTTTAACACCGTATTATCAAGCGCAATAGTTATACAAACCTCTCACAAACTAATTTCTCTCACATACAAAATTCGGTACACTATTTGCCTTATGGAGCCCGTCGCTGAAAGTCCGCAATTACAACTGACCGAGCAAGGTCAGTTACGTCATTTTTTGACTATAGAAGACCTGCCAAAGGCTCTATTAACTGAAATTCTCGACACCGCCGACTCTTTCATCAGCATGGAACAGCAGTCGGTTAAAAAAGTCCCGCTCTTGCGCGGCAAGACCGTCGTTAACCTGTTCTTTGAGGCCAGCACCCGGACTCGTACCACCTTTGAACTGGCAGCCAAACGCCTATCCGCCGATGTTATTAATCTCAACATAAGCACCTCGGCAACCTCCAAAGGCGAAACCCTACTGGACACTTTGAAAAACCTCGAAGCCATGTCCAGCGACATGTTTGTAGTGCGCCACGCCAACAGCGGTGCAGCGCACTTTATAGCGGAACAGGTAACACCCAACATCGCCATTATTAATGCCGGAGATGGCCGTCACGCCCATCCGACTCAGGCCATGCTAGATATGCTAACCATTCGTCGTCACAAGGGTGATTTTGAGAATCTCAGCGTTGCCATTGTTGGCGACATTTTGCATTCACGGGTTGCGCGCTCACAAATTCACGCACTCAAAATTCTTGGCGTTCCCGATATTCGCATTATCACACCCAACACACTGCGTCCTTTCGACATTGAGTCCATGGGTGTCACGGTGTACAACCGCATGATAGAGGGGCTCGCCGGAGCCGACGTAGTCATCACGCTGCGCCTGCAAAACGAGCGTATGGAAAGTGCTCTGCTGCCAAGCCAGCATGAGTTTTATAGTCTCTACGGCTTGTCCGCTGACAAACTGAAATACGCCAAGCCCGATGCCATTGTCATGCATCCAGGTCCCATCAACCGAGGCGTGGAAATTGACTCCGATGTTGCTGACGGCAGCCATTCCGTCATTCTCAATCAGGTCAGCTACGGCATTGCTGTCCGCATGGCCGTCATGTCAATGGCAATGAGCGGACAAACCACACAAGCGCAGAACAATAGCGATACGGAGGCAACATCATGAGCCTGTGGATTCGCGGTGGCCGCCTGATAGACCCGGCTAACAATATCGATACCATTACCGACATGTTCATCAATGATGGAAAAGTTGCCGCAATCGGCTCATGCGACGATGAAAACATACCCGCTATCGATGCCCAAGGGCTGATTATCTGTCCCGGACTGGTGGATCTGTCCGTCAGCCTGCCGGAGCCAGGCAAACATCAAAAGGGCAGTATTTCTTCGGAGACTCGTGCCGCAGCCGCTGGCGGCATCACCTCTATTTGCTGCCTGCCAGACACATCACCCGTTATTGATAGCGCCTCCGTAGCGACTCTGGTGCAGGATTTGGCGCATCAAAGCGGCTTTTGTAATGTCTGGCCCATTGGCGCATTAACCCAAGGCTTGGCAGGCTCCCAGCTCAGTGAAATGGGTACACTCAAGGAAGCGGGCTGCATTGGCATGAGCAACCTGCGCGCGCCCTTTGAAAACACCCGCGTCTTATTACGTTGCCTTGAATACGCTTCCAGTTATGACCTCACCGTCTTTTTTAATCCCGTTGAACACGCTCTAGCTGACGACGGCTGCGTGCATGAGGGTTCCTATGCAACTCGGCTCGGGCTGAAGGGTGTTCCAGAAACAGCCGAAACAGTTGCGTTAACACGCGATCTGCTGCTGATAGAACAAACGGGAGTTCGCGCTCACTTTGGCCAGCTCTCCTGCGCCCGCTCGGTGGATTTAATTGCCAACGCCCAGAAGCGAGGCCTGTCCGTCACCGCAGACGTGTGCATCCATCACCTGCTGGGCACTGAAGCAGACATTAAAAACTTCAACAGTTTGAATCATATCCAGCCGCCACTACGCACCGAGCAGGATCGTCTGGCGTTGAGAGCAGGCTTACAAGAAGGCATCATTAGTGCCATTTGCTCTCATCATCAACCCCACGAAACAGCAGCAAAAATGGCACCCTTTGCCGCCACTGAGCCAGGCATTTCTGCCCTTGACACGCTACTTCCTCAAGCGCTGAAATTAGTAACCGATAACTTACTAACACTGCCACAACTAATAGAGCGCCTGACTATCGGTCCGGCGCGGGCAGCCAATCTAAAAACAGGCTCTCTGGGCATTGGAGATATTGCTGACATCTGTATTTTTGATGCCGGTGAAGTCTGGCGAGTATCGGCCGACACCCTGCACTCACGCGGTCACAATACCCCATTAATGGGCCACGATTTGACAGGCAAAGTGAAACACACCCTGTTGGCGGGACGTCCGGTCCACCCACCTAGACATTAGTTTTCTCCGTGTCACCGAGCCGGCCTTCTCACAGGCTGCTCGGTGACACGAGATATCGTCGAAAGTATTAATCCTGAATTGAAAATTTACTCGCCGCAGATTTGGACTGCTCTATCAGCTCGCCAGAATCCAGCTTAATCATCAAGCGCAGGTCATTCATCGAATCCGCATGATTGAGTGCTGCTTCGTAGGTGATCTTGCCTTCTTTATAGGCCTTGAATAGCGACTGATCGAAGGTCTGCATACCCACTTCCGTGGAGCGCGTCATAATATCCTTCAGCAAATGCACTTCACCCTTGCGAATATGATCCGCCATCACGGGCGTATTAATTAACACCTCGGTAACAATCTGGCGCGTTTTACCATCGGCTGCCGGAACCAACTGTTGCGCAACAATCGCCTTCAAGTTAAGGGATAAATCCATCCACACTTGATCATGACGGTCTGCCGGGAAGAAATTCAAAATACGACCAAATGCCTGATTGGCATTGTTAGCGTGCAACGTAGCCATACACAGATGACCCGTATCCGCAAAAATAATAGACTGCTCCATCGTTTCGCGAGTACGAATTTCGCCCACCAGGATCACATCGGGCGCCTGACGCAGGGTGTTGCGTAGTGCCACTTCAAAACTCTCGGTATCAATGCCCACCTCACGCTGGGTAACAATACAACCCTTGTGCTGGTGAACATATTCAATCGGATCCTCAATGCTGATGATGTGCCCGTTACTGTTTTCGTTACGATAACCAATCATGGAGGCAATGGAGGTCGATTTACCGGTACCCGTCGCGCCTACAAACAGCACCAGCCCACGCTTGGTCATGGCAAGCTCATCAATAATCGGCGGCAAGCCCAAATCTCCCGATTTCGGGATATTGGTTTCAATACGTCGTAACACCATGCCGACCAAATTGCGCTGATAAAAGGCGCTTACCCGGAAACGACCAATGCCTCGCGCTGAAATCGCAAAGTTACACTCATGACTGAGCATAAATTCCTTACGCTGTGATTCGTTCATCGCTCCGAGCACGCTTTCTCGTGCTTTTTCCGGACTCCAAGGCTCTTTGGTAATCGGGTGGATAACGCCATCCACCTTCATACTAGGCGGCAGTCCAGCGGTGATAAAAAGGTCAGACGCCTTTTTTTCCACCATCAGTTTGAGCATCTTATCCAATTCCATTGCACTCCCCCCCGAGCAAAACTAATCGTTTAGTTACCATCATATCACTGCTCAGTCTTAGATAAAGGAATCGGGATTACTGGCTTTTTCTTTTGCTTGATCCTTACTAATCAGGCCTTTAGACAGAAGATCTTTCAAGGTCTGATCCAAGGTAATCATGCCATGTGCAGCACCGGTCTGGATCGCCGAGTACATTTGCGCAATTTTATCTTCACGAATCAAGTTACGAATGGCTGGTGTGGCAATCATGATTTCATGGGCCGCCACTCGACCACCCCCAATTTTCTTCAACAATGTCTGAGAAATAACGCCCGCCAGGGATTCCGACAGCATCGAACGAACCATGGACTTTTCTTCGCCCGGGAACACATCAATCACACGGTCAATGGTCTTGGCCGCAGAGGTCGTATGCAACGTACCAAATACCAAGTGCCCCGTTTCCGCAGCAGTCAATGCCAAACGAATAGTCTCCAGATCTCGCAGCTCACCTACCAAAATCACATCAGGATCTTCACGTAACGCAGAGCGCAGCGCTTGGTTAAAACCGAGGGTGTCACGATGCACTTCTCGCTGGTTCACCAGGCACTTCTTACTTTCGTGAACAAATTCAATGGGGTCCTCAACGGTCAACACATGATCGTAACGTTGGTTATTTACGTAATCGACCATCGCCGCCAGCGTGGTACTTTTACCCGAACCGGTTGGCCCGGTGACCAACACCAAACCTCGTGGTTTCAATGCAAGCTCAGCAAAAATATTACCCAGCCCCAAATCTTCCATGGTTAAAACTTTGGAGGGAATTGTCCGAAATACCGCGCCCGCACCACGATTGTGGTTAAAGGCATTCACCCTGAAACGCGCCACGCCCGGCACTTCGAACGAGAAATCCGTTTCCAGAAATTCTTCGTAGTCCTTGCGCTGCTTATCATTCATGATGTCATAGATCAAACCATGAACTTCTTTATGCTCCATGGCCGGCACGTTGATACGTCGCACATCGCCATCAACTCGAATCATCGGCGGCACACCCGCCGACAAGTGTAAATCGGACGCATTTTGCTTAACACAAAAGGAAAGCAGTTCGGTTATATCCATGACACCCCATCACCATTTATTATTTAAAATATTATTTAATTAGTGTTAGCCTTTGCCGCAGCAAATGCCACTACATTCTACGTCAGTTTTCTCAACCTAAAGTCGAGACTCAATGAGCACGCAAATTGCAGAAAATCTTGAACGGGTCTCTTCCCGCATCAACACCGCTGAAAAAGCCGCAGGCCGTATACCGGGTATAGTACAGCTTATAGCGGTTAGCAAGACTCGCAGTGCAAATGAGGTCAGAAATGCCGTCATTGCAGGGACGCGACATATTGGTGAAAATTACCTGCAGGAAGCATTGGATAAACAGGCTGAACTATCAGATATCGACATCATCTGGCACTTCATTGGCCCCATTCAGTCCAATAAAACTCACGCCATTGCCAATCACTTCGACTGGGTGCACAGTGTCGATCGCTTGAAAATTGCCCGGCGCCTTAATGATCAGCGCGATACGGACAAAGCACCCATCAATGTCTGCATTCAGGTAAATGTCAGCAATGAAGAAACAAAGTCTGGCGTATCGCTCGATCAATTACCTGCGCTGGCGGCGCAGATAAACGCGTTGCCCAATCTTAAACTACGCGGATTGATGGCAATCCCTGCCCCGAATCAAACGGATGCTGGTTTATCGGCTGATTTTACCCGCATGCAACAAAGTTTGGATGAGCTCAACCAATCCGGACTAACCCTGGACACCTTATCCATGGGCATGTCCGACGACATTGAAATGGCTATCGCCGCCGGCAGTACCATGGTTCGCGTTGGCACCGCCATCTTTGGCCCCCGAAACAAACCACAGGCTTAACGTTAAATGACGACATCACTGAACACACAAACTTCGCGATTGGTTTTTATCGGCGCAGGGAACATGGCTAGCAGTATCATTGGCGGTCTGGTTTCACACGGCTACCCCGCCCAACTGATTACTGCCACCGACCTCCATGCCGAGCAGTTGGAAAAACTTGCACAGGAAACAGGCATCAACACCAGCACCGATAACGCAGCTGCCGCAGCTAATGCTGACGCTATTATCCTGGCTGTCAAACCTCAGGTTATGGAGGCTGTTACCAGTCCACTTACACATATTATCGCCAACAAAAGCCCTCTGATTATTTCCATTGCGGCGGGCATTACCGTTGCCAACTTGCTGAACTGGATGGGTGAAGATTTACCCGTCATCCGCACTATGCCGAACACACCCGCCCTGGTACAAACCGGCGCCACCGGCCTGTTTGCCAACAGTGCTGTATCAGCCCAGCAAAAAGCATTGGCTGACACGATTTTTTCAGCCATCGGCATCGCCTCCTGGTTTGATCAGGAAAGCGACCTGGATGCCGTCGTTGCCGTCTCAGGTAGCGGCCCAGCCTACTTTTTTATGATGATGGAAGCGATGGAGGAGGCCGGTGTTAAACTGGGACTTTCTGCCGAATCGGCGCGCGAGCTAACATTGCAAACCGCATTGGGGGCCGCTAAATTAGCACAAGCCAGTGATGTTTCAACCGCCGAGCTGCGCCGCCGAGTCACCTCTCCCGGCGGCACCACCGAGCAAGCCATCAAGTGTTTTGAGGAAGGTGGTTTGCGCGAGCTGGTCGATACGGCTTTACAGGCTGCATCCAAACGCAGCAAAGAGCTCGCCGGTTAATTTTCTTGTTTAATCCAATAATCGCTCAGTAAATTCAAGGATTACATCATGTCACAGTCACTCGCTACCGCCGGCACTTATTTGGTTCAGACAGTGTTTGGCCTCTACCTGCTGGCCATTTTATTGCGCTTTCTACTACAAATCGCCCGTGCGGATTTTTATAACCCCATCTGCCAGATGATTGTCAAAATCACTAACCCGGCCCTGCGCCCATTACGTCGAATTATTCCCGGCCTCGGCGGACTGGATGTTTCAGCCTTGGTCTTGGGATTAATCGTACAGGCCGTAGGAATTTTTCTGATCCTGATGCTACATGGCTATGGCTTACCTAATATTCTGTTGGTACTGGGCTGGTCGCTCACCGGCATGCTGGCATTGGTACTGAATATTTATTTCTTTGCCCTTATCGCCGTCATTATCCTCAGCTGGGTGGCTCCGCAAACCCGCCATCCCGCGGCGACGTTAATTTTTCAACTGGTGGAACCGATCATGCGCCCCATGCGCCGCATCATCCCATCACTTGGCGGACTGGATTTATCACCTATTTTTATCTTTATCGCCATCAACCTGATTAAGATTCTGGTGATTGGTAACCTGACACAAATACTCAGCATTCCGCAGGGTTTGATGTTCGGTTTATAAGGCTTTCGACCTGGGCTGTGCAATCGTGCCAGCCCGCCTCGCAAATCGCGCCGGTTAGCTGAAATAAAACGCCCCGCAACGCCCTGATCTTGGGCTATTCAATCTTGCTTTCAATTAACGCTATCAGTAGACTTCGCTGACGCTAAATGAAAAGAAGATCATGCCTGAATCGATCCCAAAAAATTCCGTCGGTATTGTCACACCGCAAACCATGAAATTCGACACCCCGCTCTCGCTCGACAGTGGTCAAACGCTGAACAGCTACGAGATTGTGTACGAAACTTATGGCGAACTGAACGCAGACAAAAGCAATGCCATTCTCATCTGCCATGCCTTGAGCGGCACGCATCATGCCGCCGGCTATCACAGCATGGAAGATAAAAGACCTGGCTGGTGGGATACCTGTATCGGCCCAGGCAAAGCCATTGATACTGATAAATTTTATGTGGTTTGCCCTAACAACATTGGCGGCTGCAACGGCTCGACCGGCCCCAATCACATCAATCCAGAAACGGGCAAATACTGGGGACCGGATTTCCCTCCCCTACGGGTCCGCGACTGGGTAAGATCGCAAGCCTGTCTGGCTGACAAACTTGGTATTGAGCAATGGGCCGCAGTGGTTGGCGGTAGCCTCGGCGGCATGCAGGTGATGCGCTGGTCACTGGAATATCCGGAGCGTCTACGTCACGCGCTGGTGATTGCCTCGGCCATGAAGCTGACTGCACAAAACATCGCCTTTAACGAAGTGGCGCGCACCGCGATCCGCTCCGACGATGATTACCATGACGGTTATTTTCTGGAAAAAGAAACGATTCCAAAGAAAGGGTTAGCCTTGGCTCGCATGATTGGTCACCTGACCTATTTGACCGATGGGCTGATGGGCGAAAAATTTGGTCGCGAGTTACGTTCTGGAGACTTCGAGCGCGGGGCCTACAATGAAGTGCAATTTCAGGTAGAAAGCTATCTGCAATATCAGGGTGAAAAATTTTCCACCTCCTTTGATGCCAACACCTACATCATGCTGACCCGTGTATTGGACTATTTTGATCTGGCTCGCGAATACAACGATGACCCGGTTGAAGCCTTCCGTAACGCGCTGTGTAAGTTTATGGTAATTTCCTTTACCACGGACTGGCGCTTTTCGCCGGAACGCTCACAGGAAATCAAAAACGCGCTGATCACAGCCGGCAAAGACGTCAGTTATGCGGAAATTGATACCGCACAAGGACACGATGCATTCCTGTTGCCCATTGACCCCTACCTCCGTGTTTTCGCATCCTACATGCGACGCGTCGCTCAGGAGATAGCGTAATGAGCGCCATTAAACGCACCGATCATGATCTGCTACAGCAGTGGATTCAGGCAGGCAGCCGCGTTTTGGATCTTGGCTGTGGTGACGGCACCCTGCTGAAACAACTGGCGCAAAGCAAACAGATTCAAGGCTACGGCATTGAAAACGATCGTGACCTGATCATTGCTGGCCTCGATAACGGCATCAATGTTTTAGAGCAAAACCTTAACGATGGCTTGACCGACTTCCCGGATAACAGCTTTGACACCGTGCTGATGACACAGGCCATTCAGGCCATGAGTCGTCCCGATCAAGTGCTGGACGAAATGCTGCGTGTCGGTAAAGAATGTATTGTCACCTTCCCCAACTTCGGCAACTGGCGTGCACGTTGGCACCTCGCCATTAAAGGCCGCATGCCAGTAACCAAACAGCTGGATTTTGAATGGTATGATACGCCCAATATCCACTTCTGTACCGTTAACGACTTTGAAGCACTGTGCCAACAAAAAGGCATCCGCGTACTGAATCGCACCATGGTGTCGGAACAATTCCCGGATAATTCGCTCAAACAGTTACTACCTAATCTGTTCGCGCAAACAGCGATCTATCATCTGAGTAAATAGTGCTGGTTATCACTAACCGGCAGGGATACAAAATGAAACATCTTGCTCTGCTTTCTTCGTTGTTGCTCTCGCTATTTTTCATGCCTGCAGCAAATGCCGGTGTCGAAGAAACAACACGAGAAACCGATACCCATATCATTCACTTCAACGTATTTAACAGCAGCTTTTTAACCCCCGAAATAGCTAAACAATACGATCTGAAACGCAGCAACTATTATGCAATCCTTAATATTGCCGTGCATGAAAAAGGCAATCCAGAAGACAAGCCTATTCCGGTTTTATTACAGGGCACTGCCACCAATATTGTACAGCAGCAGCAAAAACTTGAATTTAAAAAGTTTGATGAAGGCCTCGCTATTTATTATCTCAGCACCTTCCGCATCAGTGATGACGATCTACTCACCTTTGATATTAAAATTCGCACTCATGCTGACTCACCGGGTTACGACCTGCGTTTCAAACGACGCGTTTATGTCGGGCCCTGATTGTTAATAGGCCAAGCCTTAACACCCGCCACTCCAAAAGTATTGATTATGCAAAAAGTTGTGCTCGCCAGTTCTAATCAGGGAAAATTGCGTGAAATTCAGCAGGTGCTGGCTCATCTCAATATGCAGCTGCTGCCTCAATCCGAATTTAACATCGCAGACGCCGATGAAACCGGCTTAACCTTCGTTGAAAACGCCATTATAAAAGCCCGTCATGCCGCCGCCATCAGCGGCCTACCGGCACTGGCCGATGATTCCGGCCTAGAAGTCGATGCACTACAGGGCCGCCCTGGTATTTATTCATCTCGCTTTGCAGGCGACAAAGCCACCGCTGGCGATAACATCCAAAAACTGCTGAGCGACATGAAAGGCATCGAACCACCGCTAAGAAGCGCCCGCTTCCGCTGTGTACTGGTTTATATGCGCCATGCTGAAGACCCTTCCCCGATCATTGCCGAAGGTAGCTGGGAAGGTTTTATTCTCGAGGAACAACGTGGCCACAATGGCTTTGGCTACGACCCTGTATTCTATATCCCCGAACACCAACGTGCTGCCGCTGAATTGGACGCAAAAATTAAAAACCAGCACAGTCATCGGGCCCGCGCCCTTGAGCAACTGGTTGAACGGATGGGGAAGTCCTAAGCAGATTAACTACCCTGATCTCGCAACGGATCACCTATGCCTGAAATCTACGCTAAATCGCCATACTTTAACGAGCTGCCACCACTCAGCCTGTACATCCATATCCCCTGGTGCGTCAAAAAATGCCCCTACTGCGATTTCAATTCCCATGCCGCAGGCCCTGAGTTACCCGAACAGGACTACGTCAATGCACTGATGGCAGACCTGGAAAATGATCTGAGTTTTGTGCAAGGCCGCCCGTTGACGTCCATTTTCTTTGGCGGCGGAACCCCCAGCCTGTTTAGCGCAAACAGCATTGGCAATTTACTGGATAACATCGCCAAAAAAGTCAGTTTCTCGGACGAGATTGAAATCACGCTGGAGGCCAACCCCGGCACCTTTGAGCAACAAAAATTTGTCGATTTTCATCGTGCAGGCATCAACCGTCTATCCATCGGTATCCAAAGCTTTGATGATGAGCAACTAAAAAAGCTCGGGCGTATTCACAGCAGCACTGAAGCAAAACACGCCATCGGTATGGCGCAGCAGGCAGGTTTTGATAATTTTAATTTAGACCTCATGCACGGGCTGCCCGGCCAATCCGTTGACGAAGCATTAGCTGATCTGCAGACCGCCAGTGATTTCTCTCCTCAGCACTTATCCTGGTATCAACTCACCATCGAAGCCAACACCGAGTTTTACAAACAGCCTCCCCGCTTACCCTCTGACGACGCTCGCTGGCAGATCTTCCAACAGGGCCAGGCGTTACTTGCGGAACAGGGTTACCAACAATATGAAGTATCGGCCTACAGCCAGCCCGGCAAAGCCTCTTTACATAATTTTAATTACTGGCGCTTCGGCGACTACCTAGGCATTGGCGCAGGCGCGCACGGAAAAATCAGCCAGTTATTAACCAACGGTCAAACAAAGCTGATTCGCACCCGTAAGACCCGTACCCCTAAGGATTACCTCAATGCTATCGGTTCCAGCCGAATCATAGAAACCATAGACAGTGAAGATATCGCCGTGGAATTTATAATGAACGCCCTGCGCCTAAATGAAGGTTTTACACTTGAAGAATTTGAACGCGCCACCAGTTTACCCAGCACTGAGCTTGCATCAGGAATAAAGCAGGCCACGGCAAAAGGATTGTTAGAAATCGATAAGTTAGGCCGGGTTAAGCCCACGCAAAGTGGACGTTTATTTCTCGACGACCTGGTGGCGCTGTTTATTTAGAACTATTAACTTAGCGGTGCGCCTTTCCCCGGCTGAAAAAGTGAAAACGCCGGCTAGCTACATATCCAAACGGTGTAACACTGAAAACAGGGAGTCAATTCGTTGCTCGTCACTGGCGTCCAGCCTGGAACCGCCTTCAGCTCGACAACGCAAAGTTTCCAAATAAACATAAATCGCATAACTGTAATAAAAATGCTCGCGCTGCTCGTCGCCAACCTTGCCTGCGTAATGGAATAACAGCTGGTCAACCTGCACGTCGTCAAACCCATGCTGATAAGCAATCACTGCCAAGTCGTAATAAGGGTCATTAATCGAGGCGTTTTCCCAGCCAACAAAACGTAATTTCTGCTCCACCTCAAGTACATTAGATACGTGTAAATTATTATGGCAAACAGCCTGTTCTTGATAATTTTCTTGCACATAAGAAATCACGTGCTGCATCCGCTGCTGCAACGCGTGAAAGCCGTCAGGAACGGCAAGCTGTTCATGGGAGATTTCCGACCAGTAACGCTGCTCTAATTTTTCGCTTGAAAAAACTGGCCCTTCAACAGGCAAAGCGTGAAGCTGTTTTAATACCTGAGCGATACGCTCGATATTACCAATACCTTGATAGTCATCCTGCTCCCAGCAGCGGCCTTCAAGATACTCACTCACCACAAAACCCTTTTCTGGTGAGCTGTAAACTAACCGAGGCCCGATACCTGCTTTAAAAACCTGATCAATAATCGGATTAACTTTCTGCCCATGCGCATCAATAAAAGACTCACTACCAACCGCAACGGATAACACCAAGAGTCGTTCCCCAAAGCGTATCAAATACGATTTTTTATGTTGAGTTGAACGAAGCTCTCGAACAATCCGAGGAATAAAACCATAACCAACCCCGTGCCAGTATGGGGCGCTTTGGAAAATATGCGCAAAACTATCCGTTTTAACAGTTTCAAAGTGTGCAGTTTTCATAGGGGCTAATCCGTCGGCGAAATGTATTATTGATTATAAATACGCCCCCCTATCTGGCAAGCGATACAATGTAGCCTACAATGCACGCCCCTTCGACGATGGTTGTACAGCCCTCTTCAAACTCTATATAATTTCTTCACTCTTGTCGGAGCGCCAACGTCCAATAGGACAAAAGGCTGAGACCGCATTTGCGGAATCCGTTGAACCTGATTCAGGCTAACACCTGCGTAGGGAACAAGATTTTTACCCGCTCTCAATCCCTTTGCAGACCGGCTATTAATCCCTCCCCCGGCAAGACCCGTATATTAATCGCCAGTACGTGCATCACCATGCCGTAAACGAGGGTTTGACCATGTCCGACAATACAGCCACCAACAACGAAAAACTTCGCACGCTTGACGAACTTAGCAAGCAGCCATTCCCCAGCTCCAAAAAAGTCTACGTTGAGGGTTCAAACCCAAGTATTCGTGTTGGCATGCGTGAAATCAGTCTGGCTGATACGCTGATCGGCGGCGACGAAAATAACCCAGAACTAGAACCTAACGCACCGATTCGCGTCTACGATACCTCCGGTCCCTTTACCGATCCCGAAGTAGCGATTGACCTTCGCAAAGGTCTCGCACCGCTGCGTAAAGCGTGGATAGATGCACGTGACGACACTGAACAGCTGGACTCGCAAACCTCCGTCTACAGTCAACAACGTATGGCCGACGAAGGTCTCGATCACCTGCGTTTTCAGGACTTACCTAAACCGCGTCGTGCGAAAGCCGGTAAAAACGTCTCGCAGATGCATTACGCCAGACAGGGCATTATCACGCCGGAAATGGAATTCATCGCCATTCGAGAGAACACCAAACGCATTGCCATGGGTGATGCCGTGTTACACGAGCAGCATGCCGGCGAAGATTTTGGAGCATCTATTCCCAAAGAAATTACAGCGGAATTTGTACGTTCGGAAGTCGCCTGTGGTCGCGCGATTATCCCCAACAATATTAACCATCCCGAAAGCGAGCCGATGATTATCGGTCGTAACTTTCTGGTTAAAGTAAACGCCAACATCGGTAACTCGGCGCTGGGCTCTTCCATCGAAGAAGAAGTGGAAAAACTGGTCTGGGCTTCTCGCTGGGGCGCCGATACCGTGATGGATTTATCCACCGGCAAAAACATTCATGAAACCCGCGAATGGATTATCCGTAATTCACCGGTACCTATCGGCACCGTACCCATTTACCAAGCGTTGGAAAAGGTCGACGGCGTTGCTGAAAACCTGACTTGGGAAGTATTCCGCGACACGCTCATTGAGCAAGCTGAACAGGGTGTCGATTATTTCACCATCCATGCAGGCGTGTTGTTGCGTTATGTACCCATGACCGCCAAACGTGTCACCGGCATTGTTTCGCGTGGCGGGTCAATCATGGCCAAATGGTGCCTGGCGCATCACCAAGAAAACTTCATCTACACACATTTTGAAGAAATCTGCGAAATCATGAAGGCCTATGATGTGTCCTTCTCATTAGGTGACGGCCTGCGTCCCGGTTCCATTGCCGACGCCAACGATGAAGCTCAGTTCAGCGAGCTGGAAACGCTTGGCGAATTGACCAAAATTGCCTGGAAACACGATATCCAGACCATCATTGAAGGTCCTGGCCATATCCCCATGCACATGATCAAAGAAAACATGGAGAAGCAGCTGCGTGATTGCGGCGAAGCGCCTTTCTACACTTTGGGTCCGCTGACCACCGATATTGCGCCAGGCTATGACCACATCACTTCCGGTATCGGTGCCGCGATGATTGGTTGGTACGGCTGCGCCATGCTTTGTTATGTAACGCCTAAAGAGCATCTGGGCCTACCTAACAAGGAAGACGTCAAAGAAGGGTTGATCACCTACAAAATTGCTGCTCACGCAGCTGATTTGGCCAAAGGGCATCCCGGCGCACAAATCCGTGATAACGCGCTCTCCAAAGCACGCTTTGAATTCCGTTGGCATGATCAGTTCAACCTGTCCCTGGACCCTGATCGCGCCCGTGAATATCACGATGAAACGCTGCCTAAGGAATCCGGTAAAATTGCTCATTTCTGCTCCATGTGCGGACCAAAATTCTGCTCCATGAAGATCTCTCAGGATGTGCGTGTCTATGCGGCTGAACAGGAAGCAGACCGTATTGCTTTGGCCGAGGATGCCGTCGCTGGCATGCAGGAAAAATCTGAGGAATTTCTCGCCACTGGCAGTGAAATTTATCATCAGCGGTCTGTCTGAGCTAAAGACTCTCTACAAATGAAAATTGGAATTTGCGGCGCTGGCATTATCGGTCGACTGACCGCCTGGCAATTATTGCAGGCCGGCCACGAAGTCACGCTGTTCGATAAAGACCCTATCGATAGCGGCAGCGCCGCCAGTTATAGTGCGGCTGGCATGTTAAGTCCCTACAGCGAGGCCGAGGCAACCGAACCTCTGGTGTTTAAGCTGGGGGTTGCCTCACTGGATCTTTGGTCGACATTGATCAAGGAGTTGAAGGCCGACGTGCATTATCATAGCGGTGGTACGCTGGTGGTGGCGCACAATCAGGATCGAGGCGATTTCACTCGCTTTGTTAATATTGTACGCCAACGACTTAATGCCGAAACCGGTGATTTTTCACTGTTAGATCAACAGCAGATAACCGCGCTTGAACCAGAACTAACCCCTCAGTTTCAGCAAGCTATGTATATGCCCCATGAAGCCTGGCTGTGTTGCTGCTGCTTAATGCCCGCACTGGCTGATGCGCTGCGCGCAAAAAAAGTGCGCTGGTTCAGTGGCACCCAAGTGCTGGAAGCAAAGCCTGGGCAGGTCATCGTCAAAACCAGAAACGGCGAACGCAGCCACAACTTCGACACTGTCATTGATTGCCGCGGCCTCGGTGCCAAACAGCAATTACCAGAACTACGCGGCGTACGTGGTGAACTACTCTGGCTGCGCGCACCGGATGTAAAAATTAATCGACTGATTCGACTGATGCACCCCCGCTATCGCCTGTACATTGTGCCACGTCGTGACGACCTTTATCTGATCGGTGCAACCCAGATCGAAAGCGAAGATAACAGTGAAATAACCGTACGCTCGACGCTGGAATTACTATCGGCGGCCTACAGTATTCACCCCGGGTTTGCAGAAGCGCGCATTGTAAAAACGGAGGTCAACCTGCGTCCGGCGCTGACCGACAACCAACCCAGAATTATTCATCAACCGGGTTTATTGCAGGTAAACGGCTTATTTCGTCATGGCTATTTGATGTCGCCAGCCATTGCCAAGGAAGTCGCCGCGATCATTGCTCAAGGCGACAGCTATCAGTCGCCTTTTCAGGGATTGTTCGTTAAACAACCTGAGGTCGACAAGGCCATACTGGAGTCAACCAGCTCATGATTAACATTTTTTTAAATGGCGAAAGCAGCTCGCTGAACAAACCCGAAACACTGGATCTCGCGCTGATGGAATGGGGCTATCAGGACGGTTGTTACGCCATCGCCATCAACGAAACCTTTGTGCCGCGCAGCCAATACCATCAACAACTGATTAATGAGGGCGACCGAATCGATGTCGTCAGCCCTCTGGAGGGTGGTTAACCATGAGCTGGCACATCGGCGGTAAAACCCTCAACAGCCGCCTGTTCATTGGCAGTGCACTGTACCCCTCGCCAGCCATTATGCAGCAGGCCATCCGTAGCTCCGGCGCCGAAGTAGTCACCGTTAGTCTGCGCCGTCAAAATCCAAGTGAAGGTGGCGGCACAAGTTTCTGGCAGCTGATCAAAGAACTGCAACTGAATATTCTGCCTAATACGGCGGGCTGTCACTCTGCCAAAGAAGCGATCACCACGGCGCAGATGGCGCGAGAAATTTTTGATACGAACTGGATCAAGCTGGAAGTCATTGGCGATGACTACAACCTGCAACCCGAACCCTTTCAGCTGCTTGAGGCAGCCGAACAATTGGTCAAAGAAGGTTTTGAAGTCTTTCCCTACTGCACCGACGACCTGGTGCTGTGCCAACGTTTGCGTGATGTCGGCTGCAACGTACTGATGCCCTGGGCCGCCCCGATTGGCACAGGCAAAGGCATCATCAACCCCTATGCCCTCACCACATTGCGTGAGCGTCTGCCCGATATACCGCTAATCGTCGACGCCGGTATCGGCCTGCCCTCCCATGCCTGTCAGGCCATGGAAATGGGGTTTGATGGCATTCTACTCAACTCCGCCGTGGCACAGGCCGGCGACCCGGTCACGATGGCCAGCGCTTTTGCTGGTGCGATAAAAGCCGGCCGCCAGGCTTATCTGGCCAGCCCCATGCCCGAGAAGAATACCGCTGCGCCCTCCACACCAACACTGGGCACACCCTTCTGGCATCAGGACAAATAACCGATGACCAACAACAATAAAGCTATTGTCTGGAGCATTGCCGGTTCCGATAGTGGCGGTGGTGCCGGCTTACAGGCCGATTTACAAACCATTAACGGCCTCGGCGCCCACGCCTGTACGGTGGTAACCGCCGTCACCAGCCAGAACTCCCTTGCTGTACAAGCGGTTGAAGCGGTTGATATTCAACCTCAACTGGCGGCACTGGCCGAAGATTTGCCAGCTCGCGCCATAAAAATCGGCATGCTGGCAAACACCGCACAGGTCAAAACGCTGGCTCAGCAACTTCGTTTTTACAAAACCAACTGGTCACAACCGCCCTTTGTGGTTTACGACCCGGTGATGGCTGCGTCAACAGGTAACCGGCTGGCACAGGAAGATCTGTGCGAAAGCATTCGTACACAGTTATTACCCTACGTTGATTTGCTCACTCCCAACAGAGCTGAAGCCGAAAAACTAACCGGTCTAAAACTGAATGATCAACCCTCCCGCGAAGCGGCAGCTAAAGCCCTGCTTGATGGCGGTTGTGGTGCAGTCGTCATTACCGGCGGTCACTTCGATGCAGACCAGGCCTGCGATCTTTATATTGACCGACAGCGCAGACTTAGCCTAACCAGTCCCTTGCAACAAACACCCCACCATCATGGCAGCGGTTGTGTATTTGCCTCCGCCGTTGCGGCTCTTATCGCACAAGACTACCCCATCGAAGATGCGCTGGTACTGGCAAAAGCTTATATTAATCGAGGCATCCGTGAAGCACAGGCAATTGGACAGGGAGCCGGCCCCGTCGCTCATACAGGCTGGCCTGAAAAGCTAGAGGATTTCCCCCAAACTACCGAGCTTGACTCAAGCCAGCCCTTTACCCCCTGCGACACACAACAGCTTGGGCTGTACCCGGTTGTTGATTCCGTCGAATGGATCGAAAAGCTGCTTAAATGTGGCATTAAAACTCTGCAGCTACGTATCAAAGATGCAACAACACCCGACCTGGAGCAGCAGATCATCGCCGCCATCGCACTGGGCAGAGAGTATCAGGCACGCTTGTTTATCAACGATTACTGGCAACTGGCCATCAAACATCATGCCTATGGCGTGCATTTGGGGCAGGAGGATCTGGACATAGCAGACCTGAATGCTATTCGCCAAGCCGGTCTGCGGCTCGGCCTCAGCACCCACGGCTATTATGAAATGCTGCGTGCCCACGCCTACCGCCCCAGTTACATTGCTATGGGGGCGATTTACGCCACCACGACTAAAGACATGCCCAGCAAACCGCAGGGGCTAAAAAAACTAAAAGACTATGTAGGGCTAATGGGCAGTCACTACCCGCTGGTCGCCATTGGTGGCATTTCCATTGCACGCGCCAAGGATGTCTGGGCACAGAACCCTGGAAGTGTTGCACTGGTCACGGCCATAACCAAAGCCGAAAATTATCAGCACGCCGTCAAGGAATTAATGAGCATTACCGAGGACAGCTATGTCGAGCACTGAAACGAACACTGCGACACTCAGCGACGAGGAGTTGTTGCGCTACAGCCGCCAATTGCTGCTTGAACCTTTTGGTTTTGAGGCGCAACTGCGCTTTAAACAAGCCAATGTATTAATCATCGGCCTCGGTGGTTTAGGTAGTCCAGCTGCGCTTTATCTGGCCGCAGCCGGCATTGGCAAATTAACCTTGTCCGATTACGACCAACTGGACCTGACCAATTTACAACGCCAAATCCTCTACCACACCGCTCAGATTGATAAACACAAAAGCCAGGCCGCGGCTGATAACCTGGCTGCACTTAATCCCCATGTCATCACTGAAGTTTTGACTGAAAAACTCGACAAAAAAGGCCTGGAAGCTCAGGTTGCGGATGCTGATGTGGTGCTGGATTGCACAGACAATCTGGACACCCGCTACGCCATCAACGCCGCCTGCGTAAAGCATAAAACGCCGTTGGTTACCGCAGCGGCCATAGGCATGGAAGGTCATTTCACCTTCTTTGATCCCAGCGAAGATAACGCGCCCTGCTACCAATGTATGGTGCCCGATACCGGTCAGCGCCCTGATGCTAATTGCGCAACCAACGGTGTGCTCGGACCAGTATTAGGCATGATGGGTAGCCTGCAGGCACTCACAACCTTGAAACATATCGCAGGCCTGGATAGCCAACAACACACGCTGCTACGCTTTGATGCCCTGAGCCTGGGCTTTCAACAATTCAAATTGGTGCGTGACCCTCAGTGCCCCGTGTGCAGTCATCACAAATAGCCGACACTAAACAAACCAACAAAAACGCCGCTTGAATCCAAGAGACTCAAGCGGCGTTTTAATGTCAGCAGTTTCGCGTTGCAATTACAGCTTAAATTGCCCCACCAGATCACTCAGCTCTGAAGACTGATTACTGACACGTTGCCCCAGCTGAGAAATCGATTCGGCTGAGCTGTACACCGATTTTGACAGTTCATTAATTGAGCTCACCGAATTATTAATGTTATTGCTAACGGAACTCTGCTGATCCGCCGCCCCAGCAATCTGGGCATTCATGTCATTAATCTGACTCACCGAATCCAGAATCCGGTCAAGTACCTCAGTGGTCTTACTCGCTTTGTTAACACAGGCTTCAGCATTCGATGTGCTGCTGTTCATCACTTGAACCGCCTTGCTGGTGCTAGCGATCAGCTCACTGATCATTTCCTGAATTTCATCCGCCGCCTCGCGAGAGCGCTGCGACAGGTTTCTCACCTCATCGGCCACGACGGCAAAGCCCTTGCCATGTTCACCAGCACGAGCCGCCTCAACGGTTGCGTTCAGTGCCAACAGGTTGGTCTGGCGAGCGATTTCCTTAATCACGGTCAAAATATCACTGATACTACCGCTTGACGCCTCAAGTCCTTGAATCACCTCTACCGCCTCATGAAGATCCTCAGCCATCACATTGATCGCTTCCACGGTGTGCTCAACCACCTGCGAGCCCTCTTTAACTGCCGCATTAGCATCGGTAGCAGATTTTGCCGCACGGGTAGCACTTTGCGCCACATCCACCGAGGACTCATTCATTTTATTCACCGCCAGTACAATAGACTCGATTTCAGCCTGCTGGTCACTCATCCGCGATGTGTTTTTAGTCGTTTCTGCCTGGCTCGCCTCCGCATCCTGGGTAATGGTAAATGTCTGTGTGGAAATTCGTCCAACCAATTGATGGATGGTATCGATAAAGGCATTCACATAACCGGCCATAATGCCAATTTCATCATTCGTTTTAATATTTACACGGCGAGACAAGTCCCCCTCACCCTGAGCAATTTCGCGAATAATATTACTCATCTCAGTAATAGAAGAAACAATACGTCCGGCAACGAATGTGATAACAGCCACCGCAACCAAAATACAAATCAGCGTTAAGATCGTTGAATAAATCCAGGCATCCGACTTTTTATCCGAGAGGGTTTTATTCAGCGCGGTTAACGCTGCGGTCGCTTTTTCCGTAGGCACAGAAATTGCGATCGTCCAGGGCTTGTTAATATCACCAATAGTAAAAGGAACCACGGCAACCAGTTGATCTCCAGATTTTATGAAAGCCTCATGGTGCTGCTGCATGGCGCCCAACATCTCATCGTTATCCCGCAATACGCTGTCGACTCGTTTCCCCAGTGCAGCTTCTTGTTCACTATGACCCGCAACAACGCCCGCATTACTAGCAATCACTACCGTACTGTCACCGCCGTAAAGATCCAGACTCACCTGCTCAGCAATGCCCTGAATAAATTCAATTGAGAAATCCACTCCGGCAATACCTAAAAATTTGTCATTCTCAATAATAGGCGTAACCAAGCTGGTTAGCAGCACATCTTCACCATCAATGGGATAGATGTACGGATCAATCAAACAATCCTGCTTAGTTTCCTTTGGACACAAATAATACTCTCCGGCACGAATGCCATTCGCATCGCGCTGCTGGTTTTCCAATCCAACCAAGACATCAACGTTATCAGCCGATGTTGCTGTGCGATACACATAAGGCACAAAGCGCCCCTGTTCATCGCTGCCTGCCTGACCAGCTAGCAAGTTATCAGCATTATCCAGCGCATTGGGCTCAAAAGCGGTATATGTCCCCAGAAAAGACGTTTCTTTTTCCAACACGCCACCTAACACACTGACGATGCGCGCTCGCAAAGCTTGGCGCGACATATTTTTCTGCGCCGCCTCCTCGCGTAATGAACCGATAGCTGCGCCAAAACTACGTGCGCTCTGCATGGCTCGATTAATTTGTCCAGAAACCCGCCGCCCTTCATTTTGGCCAAGGCTTAACAAACGCCCGCGCAATTCTTTATAAAGCAATTCCTCGGTGGTCTGCTGGACCTGCGTCTGTGTCGTACTAAAGAGGTTCATGCTCACAGCTTGTGTTACAGCAATAGCCACAATCAAACTCAAGCTGGAGACCAGCACAATTTTCCAACGTATTTTCATAATTATTTCTTGGCTTTAAAGAGGGTCGTTCAGATCGCCACTATTCGTCTCAATCTGAGAGAAGTAATCGTAATTGCTAGAGTCGGCAGAACACCAACAAAACTTGAGCAGGATATTCATCTTCCACGGTGGCAGGTGATCCCAATCACTTTTAACTATTAGTGATAGTCGCTATCAAGGGCGTGTCAATAAATTAGCCGTAAAGAAGTTAGCGGTATTGCTGATAATCCTCCAGCCACAATGCGGTTGCACCCGCCACTGCCGAAGGCATTACCACCCAATTAACCACCGGCACCATGGTCGCCAGTAATACGGTTGCGCCATAACCAAAGGTCGTCATTCGTCGCTCTGCAAGCAACTTGCGCATATCAGTGAAAACAACATCATTATTATCCATCGGATAATCCAAATATTGCATCGACATCATCCAGATACTGAACAACGCCCATAATATTGGACTTGCGCTATTGAGTACGGGAATAAAGCCCAACACGACCAAGCCCAATAAACGAGGCAGATAGTAACGCATCTTCATCAGCTCCCGCCCAAAACTCCGACTTATCTCAACAGCCAAACTCCGTTGTGAATTACTTGCCGTACGTCCAGTCAAATGGCGTTCCACGGCTTCCGCTAAAAAACCGTTAAAGGGCGCGGCAATCAAGTTCGCTAGCACAGTGAAGGTAAAGGCAACGATAACCAACACCAACAAAGCAAACAGCAACCATAAAATCGACTCGACAAAACTCAACCAGTCCGGCAGCCAACCAAGCAGCTGCTCCATCCACGCGCCAAAATAGCGACTTAAAAAATAAATCGCAGCCATAAACAGCACCGCGTTAATTGCTAGCGGAATTAAAACAAGTCCACGAATACCGGGCTTACTCAATAACCTAAAACCAACCAAAAGGTGCCGCATTCCGGCAAAAAAATCACCACGCATAGGATAAATCTCTGTGTGCTAAACTGCTCCGCAATAATAACGCTGCAGGAGGTCACATAAATTGAAAAACGACTTAGCGCAAGCATACCTCTTAATCAATCGCGGTAAAACGCAAGCTAAGCCATTGGTCGGCATCAGCGCCTGCCTCTGCGGAGATCTGGTCCGCTATGATGGTCGCGAAAAAGGATTTCCAAATTTAGTCGCGATACTTGAAAAGCAACTTGCGTTGTTAAACGTATGTCCAGAAATGGCCATTGGCATGGGCGTACCGCGCCCGCCCATTCAGCTCAAACTAAATCAGGGAGTAGTAGAGGCACGTGGTGTAAAAACCCCCTATCATGATGTGACCTCCGCGTTACAGGATTATGCTCAATTGCTCATCAAAGGCCATTCGCCATTTAATCCAGGTAAAAGCACTCTTTGCGGGTTTATTCTAAAAAGCCGCTCGCCTAGCTGCGGTGTCGGCAGCACGCCGATGTACAAAAACAATCACCCGGTTGGTTTTGGTAGTGGAATTTTTTCACAACAACTACAACAGCAATTACCTTGGCTGCCTATTGCTGAAGAGGAAAGTCTTCTTGAATCGGAACACCAGCAGAACTTTGTTATACGAAGCCAGCTGGTGCAGTTATTCTGGCAAACAATCCTTGAGAAAAAGGACGCCATCGTCAACTTTCATAAACAGATCAGCGCTTTGCTCGAACTACTCCCAACCTCGCTAACTTCTGAACTTATGCAGCTGGCCAGCGAGTCAGCCAACAGGGCGCCGCAACATTATCTGACACAATTGATGGAAGCCCTGCAAACAGCACAGCAACAGGACTAAATTGCCCCGTCGCCTGTTTCACCGGTACGAATACGAACGGCCTGCTCCAGCGGCATCACAAAAATCTTACCATCACCAATTTTCCCGGTATTTGCCGCTTTGGTAATCGCGTCAATTACGGTATCTACCATGTCATCGGCAACAGCAATTTCAAGCTTCACTTTAGGCAGGAAATCCACCACATACTCAGCGCCCCGGTATAACTCCGTATGCCCTTTTTGACGCCCGAAACCTTTCACTTCCGTGACGGTAATACCGGTAACTCCTATTTCCGACAACCCTTCACGCACGTCATCCAGTTTAAAGGGTTTAATAATGGCATTAACCAATTTCATCTTTTTCTCCCAGCTACAAGGGCTTAATCGTAGCGGAAATTGTAGCACGATCCGTTTAATGAGGAACTCATCGTGCGACTGAAACATCCACTCATTACAACAGTCGTGGTAAAATCTTTTAAATCAATTTATCAGCCGGAATCACCCTAATGATCAACCCCACTATCATCGCCAAAATTGGCCAACAAATTGCCAGCCTGATACCCGAACAGGCAAAAGCCACGCAACAAGAAGTTGAAAGTAGCATCCACGCTATTCTTCAAGGCGCCTTCGCCAAACTGGATTTAGTAACACGTGATGAGTTCGATGCTCAAACGGCCGTTTTACAACGTACTCGCGAAAAAGTAGAGCACCTTGAAGTGCTGTTAGCTCAACTAGAGCAACAAATTAAAGATCAATCGTAGCCAGACATGACATAGGCCTGTTTTTAGGATTGTCGCTGAGAACCTTTCTTGAGACCGGCATTTCGTGGTATCACCACATAGGTATTGTGGTTTTTTCCAGGCAACTACATTCTATTCTTCGACTTTAATCTAGCAACAAAAAAACATGACTCAAATTACTCTCGATCAAGCGTTACGAAAACATTACTCCCGCAATCAACGCTGGGGGTTCACCTGGGCTATCTGGGTCGCCGTACTTTGGGGAGCATGGTATGTGCCAGGTACCGCATTATGGTTTGAAAAACCATTCTCTGATATTGCCCCGGATGACCAGGCTATGATGCTCGGCGCGACGGCCGTGATGACATGGGTTCATGCCATTGCAGTACTGTTCTTTTTATTGCTGTGGAACACCATGCTCGGCAAGGTAAAAGATTACGGCCGAACGTTGTTCCGCTTTCGTAAAATCTCCAAGTGGTATGCATTAGCATCATTGTGTGGCGGACCAATGGCCATTTTTGGCTCTTATATGGCCATGGGCTTCATCGGCCCTGTCTTTGCCGCCATCACCTCGCTGTTCTATCCAATTGTTGGCGCCATCATTGCCCGCCTCTGGTACAAAGAGAAAATTTCCTCACGCGCCGCACTCGGCATGGTCATTATTATCATGGGAGGCACCGTCATCTATGCGCCAGGGCTATTTGGTGAAGTGGAGTCCAGCAATCCTAATATGTGGCTCGGCTATCTCGGCGGTCTAATGTCAGCTATCGGCTGGGGAGCAGAAGGAGCCGTTGCAGCGCGCGCCATGGATGTCAGTGACCCTGATACCGGCATTCAGTGCCGCTTTACCTTTGAGGTGCTATTCTGGGGCGTCATTATCCTGCCCTTGATCGCCCTGTTCACGGACCTGCCTATTGCCGATTTTATTGTTGCTACAGCCACAGAAAGCAGCGCAATGTTATGGATCGTACTGGCCTCTGCCTGCCATGCCTACAGCTATACCGCCTTCTATAAAAGCTTTAGCCTCATTGGCGTTGGCCGAGGACAAGCCATTGGCAATTTATACGCCATTTTTGCGCTGGCCTTTATCGCCGCCTTCACGCTGCAATTACCCGAATGGTATTTTGTTGTCGGCCTAGTGTTTGTGGTCGCTGGAACCTTTGTGATGTTCACTGAGCCCGCCGAATCGGTTATCCATTTACGCGATCAGGGGGCATCTGCATGAAATTACACCAAAAAGCTTATCTACTGATCGAGCTCAGCAAAGCAGACAGCACCTGGGATTACCAATTGGTTGAAAAAGCCCTTATAGAGTACAACGTGAGTGGTTCACGCTGGGTAAATACTTTCCGCGTTGCTCTCGATGAGCTGGCTGCCGCAGGTTTAGCTAACAGCACTGAAAAAAAATTGGATGATGGCGCCCACGTTGGCACCGACAAAGTGCTGTTTAAATACCAACTCACAGAGTTTGGCCGCACACGCATGCGTGAAACCGGCCTGCTGTAAACCATACAACTCAAAGGAGTGACAATATGAACGAATTCTGGGGCTATGCTGGTGCCGACCTATTATCAATCGTGATTATTGGTGGCTTGAGCGCCGCCTGTCTTGTCTGTGCTTGGTTGTTTGTTAAAAACTACTAGCCACAATGCCAACACTACCTTTAGGATATTAGAGAAGTAAAACCAAGCATTATCCACTCAACTGCTCCAGGGAAGGATCAATGAGTCTTGCTATTGTCTATTCGCGCGCCAAAGTTGGCATCGACGCGCCACTCGTTACCGTTGAAGCTCACCTATCGAACGGGCTGCCCTCGCTTTCCATCGTTGGCTTACCTGAAGCCGCCGTTAAAGAAAGTAGAGACCGTGTACGCAGCGCCATCATTAACTCTCAATTTGAGTTCCCCAGCCGTCGCATCACTATCAATCTGGCACCCGCTGACTTGCCCAAAGAGGGGGGACGATTTGATCTCGCCATCGCGCTCAGCATCCTAGCAGCCTCAGGACAACTTCCCCCCCAGTCTCTTGAGGGTTACGAGTTTCTCGGCGAACTGGCACTAACCGGGCAACTACGGCCAACACCGGGCGCGCTGCCTGCCGCTTTACAATGTAGCCAGCAACAGCGAGCCCTGTTTGTGCCTGCCGAGAATGCCAGCGAAGCAGCTCTGCCTCAGCAAGCAAAGGTTATTGCTGCCAAGCATCTGCTGGAGGTCACTGCACACCTGTCTCAACAACAGCCACTACAGGCTTTTCGCAACTCGGCCTTAACCCGTAAGCCCACCTTATCAAACAATCTCAATGAAGTGATGGGGCAGTACCAGGCCAAGCGCGCATTAGAAATTGCTGCCAGCGGTAATCACAATCTTCTTTTCCAAGGCCCTCCCGGCAGCGGAAAAAGCATGCTGGCAGCCCGCCTGCCCTCCATTTTACCCGACCTCGACGAACAGCACGCCATGGAGGTCGCATCGCTGCGCTCCATTGCCAACCTGCCCTTTCAACTGGAGAACTGGTTAAATCCACCCTACCGCGCGCCTCATCACAGCGCCTCTTCGGCAGCATTAGTGGGCGGCGGCAGCAACCCAAAACCGGGGGAAATTTCACTGGCCCATCGTGGAGTACTGTTTTTGGATGAATTAGCGGAGTTTGATCGCCGTGTACTGGAGGTGTTGCGAGAACCGCTCGAGGCAGGACAAATCAATATTTCCCGCATCAACCAGCAGGTCAGTTTTCCCGCACGCTTCCAGTTGATAGCGGCAATGAACCCTTGCCCCTGTGGCTACCTCGGCCATAACAAAATCAACTGTCGCTGTGGTTCTGAGCAGGTTAAACGTTATCGGCAAAAAATATCGGGGCCGTTACTGGATCGAATTGACTTACAGGTTACCGTTCCCGCTAATACGCAGGAGGTCATCAACGCCACACAACACTGTGGCGAAAGCAGCGAAACAGTCAAACTGCGCGTCAGTGAAGCCAGACATCATCAACATCAACGCCAAGGTTGCCTCAATGCCGATCTAAACAATAGTCAGTTGACGCTCTATTGCGCACTTCGGGAGGATAATCGTCAGCTTATGTCGCAGGCCATTGACCGTCTTGGCTTATCAGCACGAGCCTACCATCGCACGTTGAAGGTTGCACGAACCATTGCTGATTTGGCAAGCAGCCCGGATATAGAATCAGCGCACCTGCTGGAAGCTCTCAACCTGAGAAATATGGCGTTGTAACCAATAAGAAGGTACTAAGTCAAAAAAACCTAAGCCAATGCAGAGGCAGGCTCGGCATCAGGATTCTCTTGCGCTAGCTTCTGACAAACGTTCTCAAAAGAAAGCGCTTTATGATAGAAGTACCCCTGCACCTGATCACACTCGTGATCACGCAACAGCACCAACTGATCGAAGTTTTCCACACCCTCGGCAATCACACGCATACCAAGATTATGAGCAAGGTTGATGATGGCTTTGACAATAACAGCATCCCCCTCGTTAGCGACGGCGTTTTTCACAAAACTTTTATCAATTTTCAGTGAGCTTATAGGCAAGCCCTGAATATGTGCAAATGAGGAGTAGCCCGTGCCAAAATCATCCAATGAAAAATGTACCCCTAATTTGCTGATTTCATCCATGCAGCGTCGGGTTTCCTGCTCATTAGCCATCACAGCCGTTTCAGTCAGTTCAAATTCCAAGTAGTTGGCATCGACCTGAGTCTTTTTGATTATACGGGCAACAGTTTCCCGAAGCTTTTTATCCTGAAATTGGCGGAATGACAGGTTTACCGCAATACCAACAAAGTAACCTTGTTCCTGCAAATGTTTCAGCGCCAAACAAGCCTGATGAATCACCCAGTACCCCATGGTGACAACAAGTCCAGTTTCCTCTGCCAGAGGAATAAAGTCATCCGGTGCTAACAATCCACGGGTGGGATGTTGCCAGCGAATCAGGCCTTCCATGCCAACAATTTCACCACTAATAATATCTACTCGTGGTTGGAATAACAGGCGGAACTCGTTACGGCGCAGTGCACGCCGGAACTCCGCTTCCATAATTAACTGATTCGAGGCCTTGGTGCTCAGCTCCTCAGAATAAAAACAGTGGCTGCAACCCGGTGTACGTTTTGCATGACCCATTGCCAGATTGGCCGCACGTAGCAAGGACTCGGGATTAACGCCTGCACTGGGATAAAAAGCCGCTCCGATACTGCAACCCAGATGCAACTGATCACCGGGAATAATATAAGGCTTCGCTAACTGCTCAGAAATTTGCTCGACCATACGTAAAACATCAGACTCATCATTGACGCCCTCCAAAATAACAGCGAATTCATCGCCATTATTTCGCGCCAAGGTATCGCTCTTACGTACACAGGATTGTAACCGCTCAGCAGCAATACGAATCGCGCTATCACCAGCCTCACGCCCATAGGAGTCATTGATATACTTAAATTTATCAAGGTTGATAGTCAGTAAAACAACCTTTTGACGAGACCTTTCCGCACGTTGAATCGCATGCAACAGTCGATCATAGAAGAGGGTTCGATTGACCAAGCCCGTCAGCTTGTCGTAATGATCGCGAAAACTCAATTTAACCTGAGCCTCTCTGATATGGAGCGTATAACGCAAAGAGCGCTCAAGCGCCAAGGCATCAAGTCCATTTTTAATCAGGTAATCAGTGACGCCGGCTTTAATTAATGAAGACCCGAGCGTACTGTCCATCTCGGAACTCATAACTATAATCTGGGCGGCAGGACTGAGCGCCTTGGCTTCGGCAATAAAATCACCATCCCCTTGATCGCTTAGCCAATATTCAGAAATGACAATATCGAAGCTGGCATCATTAGCCAGAGCACGCAGTGCTTTTGCGGTGGTTCTACACCAAGTTAGCTCATAATCCAGACCATCGATTTGGCCTAGAAGGTTATCCAGAAACAGCTCCTCCGTATGCTGCTCCTCAACCAAAAGGATGCGAATTTTTTCACTCTGCAATCTATTTTCAAATAGGACCATATTTGCAGCTATTCCTGTTGCCCCCACATACTCTCATGGGGGCATGGCTGTTAATCTGCGCGTCCTTGCTCACATAAACACACGCCTGAGCAGCGTTTATTTACTGTTGTCGACCATATAGTTAACCACGGCTGCGATATCATCGTCTGAGCAGTTACCACAGGTGCCGCGAGGAGGCATTGCGTTAAAACCGTTGATAGCGTTACTGATTACTGCATCCAGACCTTTCCCTGTCCGCGCAGACCAAACTGCTGCATCACCAAATTTCGGTGCGCCAGCGGCACCAGTACCATGACAGCCAAAGCAAGTCGTTTTATAAATATCTTCGCCAGATCGTGCGCCTGCAGGGGCGGCAGGGGCAGGCGCGGCAATATCACCACAGTCTTCACCCGCTATACAGACTTCACCAACAGGCTTGATTCGCTCACGAACTTCCTCGTCAAGTGAGCTGTCGGCTAATACCGCACCCGTAAAACACACACCTGCAACCAATGAAGCAACAACGGTCAGAGTTTTGGATAAAAAGTTATTATTGCTGGATGCCACTGCAATCCCCTCTCAAATATTGATGTTAAGCATTTCTTGCCAAAAATTTACGCCGATTATACCGGCAAACGTATTTTAAAACAGGAAAAATTTGATCCCTTGAGGCACATCAACAACTCGTAAAAACGTCGTTTCATAAAATTCGAGAATTAGCCCATAGACGAAAACAACCCTGGTGCGTATCATTGCAGCCAAATCACTCTGACATGCGCCCGTAGCTCAGCTGGATAGAGTAGTGGCTTCCGAAGCCATTGGTCACAGGTTCGAATCCTGTCGGGCGCACCATATTCAAACAAATCCCATCTAGCAGCCCTTCAGCCTACGTACTAATGCTAATGTATTAGCGCGAATGCCTTATTTACGAAATCGCTTTTTCCTTTACACTTACTCAATAAGAGATGTAGGACAAGGATGTCCATACGCAGGGAAGCGGCATCTCTTTCTTAATTTCATTTTTTGATTGCAAAACCTCGCAAAAATAACTTTTTCACACAAAGAATCGACGCACTCTGTCTGCGGCTAATACTAATGTACTAGTGCGGATGCCGTATTTACGAAAACCCTATCTTCTATACACTTGTCGACACAGGGATATTGGGCAAGGATGTCCATACGCAAGGACGCGACCCCCTCTCTGCAGCCCAACCGCCGAAAAAATCTATTAAGACCAGCCTCTCACCGCTAATTAGATCACATAGCGCTTTTTTATTTAAAACCAATACGACCGTACTAATACTAATACCGTATTTACGAAATAGCTTTTTACTCTAAACTTAGTATTAAGAGATTTAGGGAATGGATTCCTGAACGCAAGGAAGCGGACTTCTCTTGTCGAGCAAGGCCCTTCTGATTGACTAAAGACTAGCTGCCAGAAGGGCGCTTAGCTTTTCTTCCAGCTCACAATAAATACCCGATACAACCTCATAATCTGCAGTATCACAAGCAAGCTCCAGCTCTCGAACTAAAACAACAACTTCGTCGGCATTATCTATACCGTACATTACGCTTCGTAACTGATGAGCCTGATCACTTACCGCTTTAAAGTCCCGATGTTGTCGTGAGATATCCAGTTGCTTCAACTGCCTCACCACCTCTTCATTCAAAAGCTCTACCGGTAAACGACGGAGAAATGATGGTTGTTGAGTATTTGAAGGTGGCGACGCCAATACTTTCGATGCATTTTTTCCCGCTAACAACTCACTAATTGTATCTATCAGCAACACCTCATTTAGCGGCTTAAATAACGCGCGATCAAAGCCCTGCTCCAACAAACCATGATCATCATCCTCAAAAACTTCTGCCGTCAAGGCAATGACTGGTATTTGCGCAATCAATGGATCACTGCGACGCATTTCTTGTACTGCCTGTCGACCATCAAGCCTTGGCATATTCAAATCCATCAACACTAGATCAACCGGCTTCTCATTAATTTCCCGCAGCACTTCAATGCCATCCCGGGCAGCACTCACGTCTCCACCTTCAGCCTCAACGATCGTACAAATTAAATTCCGGTTAAATTCATTATCCTCTGCCACCAAAATTCGCGCCCCTTTTAAGCGGTCACTTTTAGGCATGTCGGGCAAATTAAAAACGGTTTCTACACGTCTATTTTCTTTATAATTTGTAGCTAATCGCAGCACACTTTGTAATTTTACCCGCCGAATAGGCTTGCTTCGAACATAAAGCGGCCCAAACCTAGCGCACTCGTCCTCTAAAGAGTTAATGCCCATTAAGTCCATACCAGCCAATAGGACTATTGGCCCACTAAAATATTGACGAATTTCAGTTAATAGTTCATCGCGTTGTATAACCCGTAATTCATTGCCCCCCAACCCCATAACGAGAACGTCATGGACAGAGGTTGACTGCTGAAGAGGCACTAAGAGTTTTCGTAAACTGTCACTATCGGAAACATGATTAGAAACAGTAAGACTAAGCCCCCGCAGAAAGCGGCGCATCCAGGGATTCCGCTCATAAATAAAAAGCTTGCCATCTCGACTAACGTTTTCAAATTGATCGTTCGCTTCAACAAAAAGTGCCTCATCAGCAACACCACAGCGAATATCAAAGGACACCTCAGTACCTTGACCAGACTGACTGTAAATTCGAATATCACCGCCCATTAACCTGGTCAGCTCTTTAGAAATGGCAAGCCCCAGCCCAGTACCACCGAAACGTCTGGGAATAGTTTTGTTAGCCTGACTAAATGCATCAAACAACTGCGACTGATGTTCAGGGCTGATACCAATGCCTGAGTCTCTAACGGTAAATAATAATTCAGTTTCATTTTCTTCAAGCAATACCAATGAAGCGGTGATAATTACCTGACCATTATCTGTAAATTTCAATGCATTGCTGACCAGGTTTGTCAGCACCTGCCGCAATCTTAATGCATCACCTATTACAAAGAGAGGCACATCCGGCTCAATAAAAAGCACCAATTCAAGCTGTTTTTTATGTGCCGAAAGCGCATGCATGGCAAGCACATCCTCAAGTGCATCCTCGAGACAAAAGGGTAATTCTTCAATCGTAACAACGCCGGATTCAAGGCGGGTAAAATCAAGGATGTCATCAATCGTCGATAACAGAATTCTGGATGCCCCGGTAATACTTTTCAGGTACTCCTCCTGACTATCGGTAGGCGACATGGTTTGTAGCAGCTTGGCGTAACCTGAGACAGCTGTTAGCGGAGTACGCAGTTCATGGCTCATACGAGCAAGGAAATCACCCTTCGCGGCACTGGCTGCCAACAACTCTTCACGCGTCACCTCGAGCTGTTCATTACGACGCTCCAACGCATTCAGCGCTCCCGTCAGACGCCCGGTCGCCTCATCAACCCGGGCATTAAGATCTCTACTCGCCTCTTCGACAGAGGCCGCAAGATTATTTACACCACCGACCAACTCACCCAGCTCCCCGCTTGTATCAACCGTTGATCTCTCCGAAAGATTCCCTTTTTCCAGCGCCCGCACCGTGTCTGTCAGTGAGCTGATAGGGCGTGATATACCCCGTGCTACAAACCCGGCCAGCAAAAACAATAACAGGAAACCCAATACCCCCATCACCAAACTGGTAACAAGAATAGCTTGCTGCTCCTGCCGCATGCGCTGCTCATCCATGATCAGCTGAACCCAGCCTAATACCGGACTATGTTCATCCTCACCATCAGCCACCACATCGAATTCATCCACATCCAACGAGTTGTAATAAACCGGCGCCTGGAAGCCCCACAGCAGTCCCTCACGGTTGACAACATACTCGTATTTCAGACTCGGCAGTTTGACAGTCACGGTCTCGTCACTGACGGCCAGCAGAAGATTCTCCTGCCCATCAAAAAACCTGACCGCACGAACATCATCCTGCTCAAGCATGGTGTTCGCCAAACGCTTAAGCGTTACAAAGTCACCAGCAAACAACCCAAATTCTGCCGCACCAACCAGGTACCGCGTCATACTACTACCACGATCGCTCAACATGCTTTCACGATCAGCTTGCCGAGTCACAACCATGTAGGTGGTCAGCAGCACTGTAATCACAAATAACGGCAAAACCGTCAGCAGCAGCAACTGCTGGCTTACGCTAAGCCCTTTTGAGATCTTCTTTCGCCGAGTTATTCCGCTCATATGTTCAAATGGTTTTAATTAAGGTCAAATTTCAATCGCACAAAAAAGCGCCGTTCAAAAAGGTTATCTTCATCGTAGTCAAAATAATCTCCCTCTACATTGTGAGCCAGAAACTCCAACGTCCCTTTCCAGCGGCCCACATTAAGATCTCTAGCAACACGTAAATCCAGGCGTGTTATTTCGTCCACTTCATCCCCACCCGTCCACTCCATTTCCGAGGTATGGTAGACCACCCCACTAAGCTCCCACCCAGGAAACGGGCGATAAGCGACCAATAGACTGCTATTATGCTTTGGTATATGGGTGCCAATATCTTTTGGAGAGGTCGCATCAGGTAAAGCGCCCTCAATATCGATGTAAGCGTACTGCAGGCTAAGCAACCACCGCCCATCGGGTTGATACTTTAATTGCAGTTCCGCACCCCGATTGTCCCAATCAAGCCCATTGCGCCAAACCCGTCTCTCGTCATCAATATCACCGACGCCCTTCTGCTCGGCATCATAACGCGCATCACGTAACTGCTCTTTGAACAGTTTCAAGTCCAGCGTTAGATCACCTTCTAAAAACATGCCCAGATAACCGACTTCCAGCGCGTTAATTTTTTCCTCATGTGCTGACCCCGTATTACCAATAATCTGGTCAATCGGCGTACCATCCGCAAAGGTGATTACAGTATCTTGGTAAACGCTCAACAACGAAGGTGTTCGTTTCCCGGCAGTAAGGCTGGTGCGCAACATATGATTAGGGTTAATTTGATAATTGAGCCCAGCTCTCGGCGAAGCAAAGGTGCCAACAATGGCATTTTTTTCCACCATCAAACTAATGTTAGCGCGCCAATCAGGCAAAAAACGCCACTCTGCGTTACCAAATAACTGATACTGGTCCTCATCAATAATGTCATCATGTCCCAGCAAAAAACGGCTCCCCAGTCGATCAACCCGATAGGCGCCACCCCAAACCAGGCGCAGCTGTCGATTCACATCAAAAGTATGTTGTAACTCAAGATGGTAACGCTCAGACAGGCCGTCACGAATATCGCCAAGCAATACTTCATCCACCTGCCCAGGGAATCCTATTGGGATTGCTGCTGGAGGCACTTCTGCAAGCACGGAAAGTAGCCCCAGCACGGTATCGTCTTCAATCGTTAACCGGTTGTGATAAAAACTCAGGGCAACATCACCACTGTCGAGCTGATGCGTCCAACGCACATGCTGATAGTTGTTATCAAATTGCCGGTTGTGATAACCACGCACATCATTTTCCGGCACTTGGATTCGATCTTTACCAAAACCAAGCGTGATATCAACTTCATCATTCAGCGTCGGCGTGTATAACCCTTGCAGGCGAAACTGCTGAGTGCTCAAATCATCTTGGCGGGTATGCAGAGGCCACGGCCCACTCTTAGGCTCATCAAGACGCTCAAAACCACTGTTACTCTGAGCAAGAAAAGATACCGTATAACTGAAGTCATCAATACTGTCGGCATAACGTCCGCTAACGTCCTGTGTGTCGATGCTGCCGGTGAGGGTTCGCAGGGAAAGTTTTGAGCTTTCCAGCGCATCCACCGTCACGATGTTAATCGCGCCCAAAAATGCATTGGAGCCATAGGTGGATGTATTCGAACCACGAATCACCTCGATATAATCAATATCCTCGATAGCAATACCCAATGAAGTCCAGATTACGGTAGACAGCGCTGGCTGATAGACAGAGCGTCCATCGACCATCACTTCCAAATGGCCAGGAAAGTCGGGACTGAGTGCGCGAGACGACACGCCAAGCTGATTCCCCGACACCGAATAATTCAAAAATCCCGGCACCAGGCGTAATAGTTGTGGGATTTGCGTCGCACCGGACGCAGCGATCATCCGTTGATCGATCACCGTAACTGATGCCGGCACCTCTATGACAGGTTGCAGCAATCGAGTGCCCGTTTTGATGACATCTACATCGGCATACAGATCAACCTCTGTAAGAGGCTCCAGCGCGAGGCAAATGGGAGCGCAGAAAACACAAACGAGCAGGGTTAATCGCCGTAATACTTTCATTGGTTCACAATCTCCAAAACTAGCCCAGCCTTATCCCTAGTTCTGGCCCCCTCTTGTTTACGCATTCGCTCCTTAAGCTGCGTCTCATCACCAATCCTCAATCCTAACGACTCAGCTACCTTTTCATTGACAGACAGGCTGAAATAGCGCGGGTATTGCAATCGCACAACAGAATTATGTTGTGCCTGTGAAGCAAAATATTCCAACAAACGCTCGCCCGTATCACGACCAACCTGCCAAGGCGTACTGAAAATGGAAATCAACGCACCAGCATCGGTATATTTTTTCGAATAACCAATCACCGGGACACGGTGGCGATAACTGAGGAATAACACCCATTTTGCAATTTTGCTATTAAAACGAGCCTTATCGGGAATAACCAAAAACACATCACTGTAGGCAAAAATATTTTTCAAGTCTGCGATGGGATTACTGTCTTCAAACAGGCTGGCCACCATAAGCTCCAGCCCCTGCCCTCTCACCACGCGCTTAAATTCATCCAGCCGATTAGGAACCGAACCATTAACAACAGTGCCCAATTGGCGAGCTTGGGGGTTGATCAGTTTCGCCAGCTGTACAATCCGTTCGGCGGGCTGATCCAGCACTACTGCGCCTTGAAGGGCATCAGGAAAACCTTTATCAGAAGCGATTTCACGCAACAGCCCACTGGCTGTGATAAAACTGGCATAAACTGTCTTAGAGATATTTTCCTGCAGGGCATGCTGTGTGGCACGTGTCCCGATAGTCACCAGCAACCGGGGATCCGCTGGCACCTTCGCCTCACCCGTTAAAAGGTTATCAAGAGTCAGACTTGAAATTTTAATCGGGTCATTGTGCTCAATCAGCGTCGCGCGAATGCCCTGCTCAACCTCCTGGTAAGGCAATGCATCGCTCGACAATAGCAACACAATACCATTGCCAGCCTGCACCTGAGGCGCGCAAAGCATTAGCGATAGCATTATCAACCGTGATATGTAAGTTTTTATTATTCTCATTAATTAGCTGTCTCTACGCATCCTTACGAACGACCCGCTGCATACTACTGGCCAGTTCCCTGCAACGACTTGACGTGTCTCATTTTTTCACCAAGCACACCCGCCTGTGTACGATTACTCAAATTAAGTGCCCGTAACACACCGCTGACATGCACTTTGATGGTGTTTTCAGACAAACCCAAGCATCGCGCAATATCCTTATTGCTTCGACCTTCGCCAAGCAGCAATAAAATCTCCTTTTGCCGCTCAGTTAAGGCATCAAAGACATGTTGTAAATCGTCAGGAATTGCCAGCGCACCCTCATCAATCACATCCCCAATAGCAACACTTAAAAGATGAGGGGGAAGATAGGTATCGCCTTGGAGAATCAGACGAACTGCATTTACCAGGGTATCTTCAGACACACTTTTTGGAATAAAGCCCACCGCGCCCAGGGCGATAGCCTTCTTAATGGTGACAGGATCATCAAGGCCTGAAATCACAGCAACCTTAAGACCCTTGAAGTCACGGCACAAACGCTCCAGAAACTCGAAGCTATCCATGCCTGGCATTTTCAAATCAACCAACGCAAGATCGTAATCCCATTTACTTTCGAGCAGCGTAAAGACTTCCTCTGGGCCATGGGCTAATGAAAAATTAGCGTTGGTAAAGACCTCTGCAAGGGCCCCTTTGAGCCCAGAAATGACGACGTTATGGTCGTCGGCAATTAGAAAATCCATAATCCATGCCCAGTAATTTTAATTTCTAATCAATTCGTTAGCGGAACATTATCCCACATAAAAACAACCTTTCAGCCCCCCTTGTAGGTTCTTTTAATTTGTACCTTCATTTAAATCTTATGGGCTTGATTCAACAGCTGCGTATTTCCACCCACGGCAGCGGTGTTAATGGTTCGGGTTTGCTCTGTGGTAAAGCGCAACAAATAGTGCGGACCGCCCGCTTTCGGCCCCGTTCCTGACAACCCCATGCCTCCAAAAGGTTGCGCACCAACCACAGCACCTATGGTATCCCGATTAATATAAACATTACCGACTCTGACTTGCCGTAGGACTGCTGCGATGCGTTGCTCAATACGGCTATGGAAGCCAAAGGTCAGGCCGTAACCTGTGTTATTGATTTCCTCCAGAAGCATTTGAAACTCATCAAATTGGTAAGAGACTACGTGCAATACCGGCCCGAAGTGCTCCTGTGAAAGCTGCCCTATGGAATCAATTTTGATCAAGGTTGGCGCCACAAAATAACCATCTTTGCAAACAACAGGTAGTTCACATTGATGCAACAGGGCGCCCTTCTGCTGCCACTCGGCAATGTGAAGCTGCAGCTCCTCCTGAGCCTCAGCACTGATCACGGGGCCTATATCAGTCGCCATTTCAAGAGGATTTCCGATCCGTAATTCGTTCATCGCACCGGATAATAGCTCAATGACACGATCGAAAATTTCCACCTCCACATACAGCACCCTCAACGCGGAGCAACGTTGTCCAGCACTGTTAAACGCCGATCTAATGACATCGACTACCAGCTGCTCAGGTTGCGCTGAACTGTCGGCCATCAACACATTTTGGCCGCCGGTTTCAGCTATTAAGGTTGCGATTGAACCCTCGCGCGCTGCCAACTGCCGATTAATTGTTATTGCGGTTTGACATGATCCCGTAAAAACAACGCCCGCTAATCGCGAGTCGTTTAAAACCAATTCAGACAACACTTCGGCATCACAAGGCAGGTAATGCAATACCGAGCCCGGCACGCCGGCCTGGTACAACAAAGAAACGACCTTTTGCGCTATCAACGTCGTGAGTGATGAGGGTTTTGCCAGCACACAGTTACCAGCTACCAAAGCCGCCGCAATTTGTCCCGCGAAAATCGCCACCGGGAAATTCCAGGGGCTGACACACAAAAATACGCCACGCCCCTGTAACAACAATTCATTCGATTCACCGGCAAAACCAGGCAAAACCTGTGGTTCAGATATTTTCTCAACCGCCTGCTCTGCGTAATAACGCAAAAAATCAATCGCCTCACGAACATCTGCATGCGCATCAGCAATGGTCTTTCCTGCCTCTTTTATGCACAGCCCGATGAGCTCCGCGCGACACATCTCAAAAAGGTCTGCGGCTTTTTTTAAAATCTCCGCGCGCGCCACTACGCTTTTATCATTCCATTCAGGCCAACTTAATGAAGCCGCCTCTAATGCCTCTTCAGCCTTTTCCACCTGAGACAATCTTAAAATCTGACTAACCCCGATCATTTCATGCGTAGCCGCCGGGTTATAGACCTCCCTTATCTCGGCCTCAATCGGTTCACCTCCAATCTGTGGCTGTGATATTTTCTTGTCATTAAATGAGCGAGTTATTGCCTTCTCTAAGACTTCAATCTCACTCGGATCGGCAAAATTAATACCACTTGAATTCACTCTACCGCTGCCAAATAGCTCTCCCGGCAAACAAATATCCGGATGTCTGAAATCATTATCCCCAGGCAATGCCAGCCCATCAGGCACAATTGCAGTACTTTTTTCATACCGATCCGGGTGCGCCATTTGATTTACAAAGGAACTGTTAGCGCCGTTTTCCAACAGACGCCGCACCAAATAGGGCAGCAACTCTCGATAGGCGCCTACTGGTGCGTACACTCGACAATAAATATCACCCTGCTCCCACTGCCAAGTTCTCCCTGTTAATAACAGCTCATAGAGGGCTTCACCCATACCGTGCAAACGCTGAAATTCAAAATCATTGTTCTGAGAAGCACTTAAGATAGAGGCTATTGTATGGGCATTATGTGTCGCAAACTGCGGATACAACCACGCCTGATGATCCAATAAAAACTGGGCGCAGACCAAGTATGAAGTATCGGTGTTGTTTTTCTGTGTAAACACCGGGTAATCAGATAATCCTTGTTGCTGCGCGTGCTTTATCTCTGTATCCCAGTAAGCGCCTTTCACAAGCCTTACGGAAATTCGCCGCTTACCCTGCTGGGCTAGTGCCAATAGATAATCCAAAACAGGACGCGCTCTTTTTTGATATGCCTGCACAGCAAGTCCCAGCCCAGGCCAGCCTGACAACGCTTCGTCCAAATACACCTTTTCAAAAATTAACAGTGATAAATTTAACCGGTCTGCTTCCTCAGCATCCACCGTCAAGCCAATACCCACGCTCTTTGCTGCCTTTGCCAGCTCAAGCAAACGTTTTGCTAATACACTGACGGCAAGAGACTGACGTTTATATTCATAACGAGGATAAAGGGCTGACAATTTTACTGAAATGCTGGCTCGGCGATAAATGGGCATATCGGTATCACATTGCTCTCCAATCGCCAAAATTGCATCAAGATAAGCCTGTTGATACAACTCTGCGTCCTTGGACGTTAAAGCAGCTTCACCGAGCATATCGTAGGAATATAAATAGTGATCATTTTTCTGTGCCCGCTGCAAAGCCGCAGCAATGTCTGAGGCCATCACGAACTCCTCAGCAATCAATTGCATCGCTTGTTTAGTTGCAGCACGAAAGATAGGGCCGTCTAAACGGTTAATTAATTTTGCCGCGAAGTGTTCAGGCTGCTCGTCCTGCTTTAACAAACGCCCACCGAGCATTAAGGCCCAAGTTGAGGCATTTACAAAAACAGAATCACTTTTGCCAAGGTGCAGGTGCCACTGACCGACGCTAAGTTTGTCCGCAATCAGCGCATCAACTGTATCACTATCAGGTATTCGCAACAGCGCTTCGGCAAGACACATCAGCGCCACACCCTCTTGCGTTGATAAATCATAGTGGCTTAATAACGCCTGCAAACCACCACTATGGGCTAACTCACGTCTAATACCAGCAATCAACTGCTCAGCCAACGACGGATCATGCGCATGCTCATTTTTAAGCTCAGCTTGCAGCGCGGCCATCACCTGATTTTCATCAGCCAGAAAGTTATCGTTAATCGCCTTCATCAGGGAGGCTCTATTTGCCCTTAACTGATCTGTTTCTCCCGCCTGCATTATCAGTGCCTCATAGGTTCTCAATTGCCGACAAATATAAACACCCGGTAACTACTGTATTTCCCTCATAGAAGTATAGCCATTAGTTAATTTCTACTGATTAAACCCAACTACTTCTTAATATACGTCAAAACAGCCGGGCAAAAAAATACCCGCACAGGGCGGGTATTCTTATCCGATCTTGTAACGCCCGATTACTCAGGCGTTAACAAACGCAGTTTAGTAGCCGTCGTTGCTTTGACCTGGGATCCAGTTTGTACCGGCTAACGGTACGCGGGCCATCGCAGCGGCCTCAACTGTCAGAGCAACCAGATCTTCTGGCTCCAGATTACGCAGGTGTGACTTACCACACGCACGTGCAATCGTCTGAGCTTCCAGAATCATGCACTGCAGGAAGTTAGCCAGACGACGTCCACCCAGTTCTGGGTCAAGACCCGCCATCAACTCAGGATCCTGCGTTGAGATACCAGCAGGATCTTTACCTTCCTGGTAGTCATCGTAGTAACCGTGTGAAGATCCAATCGCGTTGTAGCCTTTCTCGAATTTAGGGTGGTTACAACCCAAAGCGATCAAAGCAGCCGTACCGATAGCAACCGCATCTGCACCCAGTGCCATACATTTCGCAACGTCAGCACCGTTGGTGATAGCACCAGAAACGATCAGCTGAACTTTACGGTGCATACCCATTTCCTGTAGCGCTTTAACCGCTTGAGGAATAGCTGCCAGTGTCGGAATACCAACGTGCTCGATGAAGACATCCTGCGTCGCAGCCGTACCACCTTGCATGCCATCAACAACAATGACGTCAGCGCCAGCTTTAACCGCCAGCTTGCAATCGTAGTATGTACGTGTCGCACCTACTTTGATGTAGATGGGCACTTGCCAATCGGTGATCTCACGAATTTCAGTGATCTTAACCGCCAGATCATCTGGACCCGTCCAATCCGGGTGACGACACGAAGAACGTTGGTCAACACCTTTAGGCAGGTTACGCATTTTAGCAACACGATCGGTAATTTTCTGACCCAGCAGCATACCACCACCACCGGGTTTCGCGCCTTGACCCAGTACAACTTCGATCGCATCAGCTTTACGCAGATCGTCCGGGTTCATGCCGTAACGAGATGGCAGGTATTGATAAACCAAGCTCTTAGAGTGACCACGTTCTTCTGGTGTCATACCACCGTCACCAGTCGTCGTCGACGTACCCATGATGTTCGCACCACGACCCAACGCTTCTTTAGCGTTAGCGTTCAGTGCACCGAAGCTCATGCCCGCAATCGTAATAGGAATATCCAGGTGCAAAGGCTTTTTAGCGAAACGGTCGCCCAGAACTACATCTGTTGCACATTTTTCACGGTAGCCTTCCAGTGGGTAACGAGAAATACTCGCGCCCAGGAACAACAGATCATCAAAATGAGGAACTTTACGTTTTGCACCAAAACCACGGATATCATAGATACCGGTTTCCGCCGCACGGTTAATTTCCCAGTTTTTATCACGGGTGAAGACTGCGGATGGGATTAATCCTGCATGTTCAATTGTCATAACTATTTACTCCTCAACCTTACAGCTTGGCGTTATCAATGTGGAAGGTGTACAGGTTACGTGCTGAACCGTAGCGCTTGAAGCTGCTAGCATCTTCATCAACGCCAGCTTCTTTCAGTAGCGCAGCCAATTCGTCAAGGTGCTCGGCACGCATGTCTTTTTGGATTACGTCTGCGCCCAGCGACTTCACTGTGCCTTTGCAGTAAATACGAACTTCATACATGGAATCGCCCAGTGCATCACCGGCGTCACCGCAGATAACGAAACGACCCGACTGGCCCATGAAGCAGCTCATGTGGCCAACGCTGCCTTTAACAACGATGTCAGAACCTTTCATGGAAATCGCGCAGCGTGCTGCCGCATCACCATCAACAACCAACAAACCACCCTGTGACGTAGCGCCCGCTGATTGGCTGGCGTTACCTTTAACGTGTACGCGACCAGACATCATGTTTTCTGCAACACCCACACCCACGTTACCGTTAACAACAACATTGGCTTGTTGGTTCATGCCTGCTGCGTAGTAACCGGCATGGCCGTTAATTGTGACGTTAAGCGGCGCATCAATACCAACAGCAACCGCGTGCTCGCCTTTAACACCATTAATTTCCCACTCACCAGTGGCATCTTTGGGCAGATCGTGCAGAGCCTGGTTCAGGTCACGCACGGAGCTTTGAGTTAAATCAACCGTAGTCATATGCTTAATCTCTATACTGATTCAATAATTACGCAGCGTCGCTGCCCCAAGTGTAAACGGTGGCAGGCTCTGGCTCCCACAGCTTCGCATTTTCGATGCCCGGCAAGTCAGCCAGTGCATGGTACTCAGAGGCGAACGCAACGTAGTCTTCTGTTTCTGCCATGATCGCAGGCTTACAGGCAACGGGATCACGAATTACTGCGAAACCATTTTGTGTGCCAATAACAAAAGTATAGAAACCGTCCAGTGCTTCCAGACCGCTTTCCAGCGCTTCTTTCAACGTATCGCCTTCTTGCAGACGCCAAGCCAGGTAACCGGCCGCTACTTCTGAATCGTTCTCAGTTTGGAACTTGATACCTTCACGTTTCAGTTCTTGACGCAGACGGTTGTGGTTAGACAACGAGCCGTTGTGCGCCAGACACAGATCCATACCCGTTGTGAATGGGTGAGAACCTTCGGTGGTTACCGCAGACTCAGTCGCCATACGTGTGTGACCGATGATGTGAGTGCCTTTCATGTTTTCCAGACCAAAACGCTTGGTCACGTCAGCTGGCAGACCCATGCCTTTCAGAATCTCGATACTTTTACCCACACTCATGATGCTGACTTCTGGGTGGTGTGTATCGATGAAGCTGCGAACAGCATCTTCGTTAGCACTAACTTTCAAAACTGCCGCCGTTGAGTGAATCTCCAGGGCTACTTGGCCACCGTAAATGTCGCTCAATTCAGCTTGCAGCTCATGCCATGGGTAATCAGCGCTATCGTGTTGCAGTGTCAGCTTTACGCCTTCAGCTACTTCATCACCGTATACCGCGAAACCAGCGCTATCCGGACCACGATTTGTCATCGCTTCCATCATGGGCGCAAATAGCTTACCTAGCTCGTTTTCGAACTTAGTATTTTTTAAGTACAGTCCTACAATCCCACACATAATTCTTTCCTATCGTCATCAAATATAAACAAGTGCTAATAACTGCCCTACCTTGAGGAACAACCAGAAAACAAACACTTTTTTACCGGCTTAAAGTTAAATAATGAGACACGACGCTTCATGCCAATTCAGAATTCCCCCTAGCCCTAAATCGCTTTTTCAGCCCTTCGCTAAAAGGGCTATCCATCCTTTTAACAGCGTTGAGTTACTGTAGCACAAATAAATTTACTATAAGTAAACTTTTGGGTAAACCTTTATTGGTAATTTTTTATACCCATTCGACATATGCATTTGTATTTAAAAAGCCAAATCCAAGCCTTAGCTTAGAAAAAACTCAAACAGCTGATATTTCAAAGCGTTAATACGGACAATCAAGAAAATTAGCGCACATGAAGCTATTTACCCAACAAGACAGCCGGGCAAAAAAATACCCGCACAGGGCGGGTATTCTTATCCAGTCTTGTAACGCCCGATTACTCAGGCGTTAACAAACGCAGTTTAGTAGCCGTCGTTGCTTTGACCTGGGATCCAGTTTGTACCGGCTAACGGTACGCGAGCCATCGCAGCGGCCTCAACTGTCAGAGCAACCAGATCTTCTGGCTCCAGATTACGCAGGTGTGACTTACCACACGCACGTGCAATCGTCTGAGCTTCCAGAATCATGCACTGCAGGAAGTTAGCCAGACGACGTCCACCCAGTTCTGGGTCAAGACCCGCCATCAACTCAGGATCCTGCGTTGAGATACCAGCAGGATCTTTACCTTCCTGGTAGTCATCGTAGTAACCGTGTGAAGATCCAATCGCGTTGTAGCCTTTCTCGAATTTAGGGTGGTTACAACCCAAAGCGATCAAAGCAGCCGTACCGATAGCAACCGCATCTGCACCCAGTGCCATACATTTCGCAACGTCAGCACCGTTGGTGATAGCACCAGAAACGATCAGCTGAACTTTACGGTGCATACCCATTTCCTGTAGCGCTTTAACCGCTTGAGGAATAGCTGCCAGTGTCGGAATACCAACGTGCTCGATGAAGACATCCTGCGTCGCAGCCGTACCACCTTGCATGCCATCAACAACAATGACGTCAGCGCCAGCTTTAACCGCCAGCTTGCAATCGTAGTATGTACGTGTCGCACCTACTTTGATGTAGATGGGCACTTGCCAATCGGTGATCTCACGAATTTCAGTGATCTTAACCGCCAGATCATCTGGACCCGTCCAATCCGGGTGACGACACGAAGAACGTTGGTCAACACCTTTAGGCAGGTTACGCATTTTAGCAACACGATCGGTAATTTTCTGACCCAGCAGCATACCACCACCACCGGGTTTCGCGCCTTGACCCAGTACAACTTCGATCGCATCAGCTTTACGCAGATCGTCCGGGTTCATGCCGTAACGAGATGGCAGGTATTGATAAACCAAGCTCTTAGAGTGACCACGTTCTTCTGGTGTCATACCACCGTCACCAGTCGTCGTCGACGTACCCATGATGTTCGCACCACGACCCAACGCTTCTTTAGCGTTAGCGTTCAGTGCACCGAAGCTCATGCCCGCAATCGTAATAGGAATATCCAGGTGCAAAGGCTTTTTAGCGAAACGGTCGCCCAGAACTACATCTGTTGCACATTTTTCACGGTAGCCTTCCAGTGGGTAACGAGAAATACTCGCGCCCAGGAACAACAGATCATCAAAATGAGGAACTTTACGTTTTGCACCAAAACCACGGATATCATAGATACCGGTTTCCGCCGCACGGTTAATTTCCCAGTTTTTATCACGGGTGAAGACTGCGGATGGGATTAATCCTGCATGTTCAATTGTCATAACTATTTACTCCTCAACCTTACAGCTTGGCGTTATCAATGTGGAAGGTGTACAGGTTACGTGCTGAACCGTAGCGCTTGAAGCTGCTAGCATCTTCATCAACGCCAGCTTCTTTCAGTAGCGCAGCCAATTCGTCAAGGTGCTCGGCACGCATGTCTTTTTGGATTACGTCTGCGCCCAGCGACTTCACTGTGCCTTTGCAGTAAATACGAACTTCATACATGGAATCGCCCAGTGCATCACCGGCGTCACCGCAGATAACGAAACGACCCGACTGGCCCATGAAGCAGCTCATGTGGCCAACGCTGCCTTTAACAACGATGTCAGAACCTTTCATGGAAATCGCGCAGCGTGCTGCCGCATCACCATCAACAACCAACAAACCACCCTGTGACGTAGCGCCCGCTGATTGGCTGGCGTTACCTTTAACGTGTACGCGACCAGACATCATGTTTTCTGCAACACCCACACCCACGTTACCGTTAACAACAACATTGGCTTGTTGGTTCATGCCTGCTGCGTAGTAACCGGCATGGCCGTTAATTGTGACGTTAAGCGGCGCATCAATACCAACAGCAACCGCGTGCTCGCCTTTAACACCATTAATTTCCCACTCACCAGTGGCATCTTTGGGCAGATCGTGCAGAGCCTGGTTCAGGTCACGCACGGAGCTTTGAGTTAAATCAACCGTAGTCATATGCTTAATCTCTATACTGATTCAATAATTACGCAGCGTCGCTGCCCCAAGTGTAAACGGTGGCAGGCTCTGGCTCCCACAGCTTCGCATTTTCGATGCCCGGCAAGTCAGCCAGTGCATGGTACTCAGAGGCGAACGCAACGTAGTCTTCTGTTTCTGCCATGATCGCAGGCTTACAGGCAACGGGATCACGAATTACTGCGAAACCATTTTGTGTGCCAATAACAAAAGTATAGAAACCGTCCAGTGCTTCCAGACCGCTTTCCAGCGCTTCTTTCAACGTATCGCCTTCTTGCAGACGCCAAGCCAGGTAACCGGCCGCTACTTCTGAATCGTTCTCAGTTTGGAACTTGATACCTTCACGTTTCAGTTCTTGACGCAGACGGTTGTGGTTAGACAACGAGCCGTTGTGCGCCAGACACAGATCCATACCCGTTGTGAATGGGTGAGAACCTTCGGTGGTTACCGCAGACTCAGTCGCCATACGTGTGTGACCGATGATGTGAGTGCCTTTCATGTTTTCCAGACCAAAACGCTTGGTCACGTCAGCTGGCAGACCCATGCCTTTCAGAATCTCGATACTTTTACCCACACTCATGATGCTGACTTCTGGGTGGTGTGTATCGATGAAGCTGCGAACAGCATCTTCGTTAGCACTAACTTTCAAAACTGCCGCCGTTGAGTGAATCTCCAGGGCTACTTGGCCACCGTAAATGTCGCTCAATTCAGCTTGCAGCTCATGCCATGGGTAATCAGCGCTATCGTGTTGCAGTGTCAGCTTTACGCCTTCAGCTACTTCATCACCGTATACCGCGAAACCAGCGCTATCCGGACCACGATTTGTCATCGCTTCCATCATGGGCGCAAATAGCTTACCTAGCTCGTTTTCGAACTTAGTATTTTTTAAGTACAGTCCTACAATCCCACACATAATTCTTTCCTATATTTATCAAATATAAAAAATAAAAAATTTATACTGCTTTTGATTGGCGTTGAAACGGTGGCCAAGTTTATGGCCACCGTTAACAAGAGAATAAATCTAGACGCTTAGAAGAACTCTACGTAGCGCTCAAGTTCCCAAGTAGAAACTTGTTTCATGTACTCAATCCACTCCATGCGCTTGATTTTGATGAACTCATCAATAACAGGACCCATTTGCTCTCTGAACAGAGGGTTCTTTTCAAGCTCATTAAGCGCCAAATCAAGGTTTTGTGGCAGGATTTTAACACCCATTTCATCCAGCTCTTCTTGAGTCTGTCCGTAATGGTTAACGTTACGAGGCTCACCTGGATCCATATCCTTGTCGATACCGTCAAGACCCGCCGCGATTACCGCTGCAGTTACCAGATAAGGGTTACAACCACCATCAGCCAGACGGTATTCAATACGACCGTAAGGAACACGAACCATGGATGAACGGTTGTTGCCACCGTAAGAAATATACGCTGGAGCCCAAGTCGCGCCAGACAGTGACGTACCTACTGTCAAACGCTTGTAGGAGTTAACTGTTGGAGCTGACAGTGCACACAATGCTGGTGCGTGGTGCAGCAGACCGGCCATGAATTGCTTAGCCAGTTTAGATAAGCCCATACCATTTGGATCGCTATCGTCATGGAACAGGTTGTTTTTGCCATCAGAAGTAATGGAGCAATGGATATGCATACCACTACCAGCACGGTTACCGAAAGGCTTAGGCATAAAGGTACAAATCATGCCATGGTCGTTAGCAATTTCTGCTGCGGCCATACGAACCATTGTGAATGCATCCGCTGAGTCCAGCGCGTCACTGTACGTGTAGTTGATTTCGAACTGGCCGTTACCATCTTCGTGATCAGTTTGGTATACATCAAGACCCGCACCTTCAAGACCGTCAGACAACGCTTCCAAGTAATGACGCTGACGTGACAGACCTTTGTAATCGTAGCAAGGCTTATCAAGTGTATCTGACTCATCAGGAACGATCAGGTTGTTGTTCTCATCACGAGCCAACAGGAAGAACTCAGGCTCAAGACCTGTATTCAACGTGTAGCCACGTTCGGTCAAACGAGCAACCTGTTTCATCAACACGGCACGTGAATCGTACTCGTGAACTTTACCATCAACGTGACCAACACACACAATACGTGCGTAACCTGGCTGCCAAGGAAGCAAAGTCAGAGTGCTTAAGTCGCCACGACCCATGAAATCAGGATCATGAGGCTCCATACCTAGACCCCAAGATGCGAATCCTGCAAAACCTGCACCATTTTTAACGATGTCTTTCAAACACCGTGCTGGAACCATTTTAGTTTTTGCTGAACCATGGATATCAACAAACTGAGCTAAAAGAAACTTAACGTCATTGTCCTGTAGAAACTTTTCGCCTTTATCTAGATCTATCTGCTCTGGGGTCATGATATTTCCTCTTCGACTATTTTTTAATTCTCTAAGCGTATGCTTTGGAATTTTTTATAATTTCGTTAATTAGAGTGCTTTTACTTCTTCAACTACGTCACACAGTGTTTCGTACAGGTAATGACCAAAGCTTGGATCACAACCGAACAGCACTTTATTAGGATCCGTATCACTGACACGGAACCAGGTTGAAACACCCGCCATATTGACCGTTATATAGTCACCATCATTGGCAGCTTTGAAGTTGTATGCTGAAACACGCAGCATCATCTCCTTCCAGCCCTCACCGCTTAGCACAAACAGTGCATCCTGGCGCGGAAACATGAAAGTATCAGCATCATCAGCTTTGGCTTTCAGCTCGGCAGCAACACTACCGTCTTTTTCATCCACAAGATAAAACTCGGTTCGGCCTGTTGCTGTTGTGAAGCCAAAGTCGCCAAAACTGTTAATTTTAAACATCTCTGGAGTACCACAGCTCAGTGAGCTAATGGCTGCCGGAGCCGCCGCGCCACGAATGTGCCACATTTCCAGATTTTGAGCTTTTTCTAACTTAAGATTTTTCATGGTTATGCCACCTTTCCGTCAGTGCCATCTACATCACAAGTCTGGCGCTTGCCTTCTGGATCGTAGAACGGCAACGAAACCAATTCTGCTTCAACTAACGTACCGTCATCTAAACGAATCTGAACGCCATCACCGATCTTGGCTTCCATATCATCAACGTAAGCCAAACCAAGCCAGCGATTGAATGTTGGGCTGAATGAAACAGAGGTGATACGGCCGTTCAGTTCGCCATCCTTAATCAACAGATGACATTCTTTTGGCTCACCTTTAAAACCTTCAGGGAACATAAAGCCATGCAGAGTACGAGATTGCAATGGTTTCAGAATTTCTAAACTACGCTGACCGATGAAGAAATCTTTCTTCATGTGAACAGCCCAAGGCATGCCCGCTTCCCATGGGTTAGTCAGGCCATCAGTATCCTGAGTCACAATAACGTGACCTTTCTCAAGACGCAGCAAACGCTGACACTCAACACCAAATGGACGGATGTTCACATCGGCACATTCTTTCAGCAGGTTATTCCAGATTTCTGCGGCATCACCTGCCAGACAGTGAATCTCATAACCCAGCTCACCAACGAAACCTACACGAGCCAGAGTTACCGGCTTGCCAAATACATGGCCAGTACGTGCACCCAGGTATGGGAAAGCTTCTTCACTCAAATCAATATCAGTGAACTGTGCAAGTTTGTTACGAGCCTCAGGACCAGCAAGGTTCATGGCAGCCAGCTGTGCAGTACGATTAACCGCTTCACACTTCAGACCCCACTCAAGAATTTGCTTCTGCACGGTACGGAAGGCTGGATCAGCTGAACCAGACGTCGTTGTGTAATAGAAGTGATCATCTGCGTAACGAACCACAACACCATCATCGGTGATAACACCTGCTTCATCAACAACCAACGCGTAACGCGTCTTGCCAATCACCATGTTGGACATACGCATTGTACAAATGCGATCCATCATTTCAGCGGCATCAGGGCCAAAGATTTCAATTTTACCCAGTGTCGATACATCGATAATACCCAGACCAGTACGAACCGCTTTAGCTTCTGCGTGGATAGACTCCAGACGCGTAGGCTCAGTGTCGTAGTACTCAGGACGCAACCAGGCACCGGCTTCCATGAACACCGCTTTGTTGTCAACATGTGACTGCTGCATTGGCGATACACGCTCAGCACGGAAACGACGACCACCAAGGTGCTGAATCGGCGTTGGGTGGAACATTGGTCGAGCAGTGGTAGTACCTGTTTCATCAATGGACTTGCCAGTGAACTTGGACAGGATACGAATACCATTCATATTCGAGTGCTTACCCTGGCTTGGGCCCATACCGTTAGTAGAGAAACGTTTGATCAACTCAATGTTGTCGAAACCTTCCTTCGCGGCATTGATGTAATCCTTCAGCTGGATATCTTCATCGAAATCGATGAAGTTTTTATGCTTAGGATGTCTAAAGATTGGGTATTCGTGCGACTGACGAATAGTTGTCAACGCTGGACGCTGAACATCTGCAGTCTCGCCTTTAGCGGCAGCAGCAGCTTGTTGACCTGCACCCGCGCCATCAGCCATTTGGTCGTTGATATCAAAAACACCATTAACACGACCCGCTGCAAACATACCTTCAGGCATACTTTCAGCACGGAACTGACCAATCTCGGCATTGTATTTAATGTCAGACTTACACTGGAACAACAGGTGTGTCACAGGTGCCCAACCAACACTCATAAACACACCGTCACAAGGGACAGTGGTTTTACGTGTTGAGTCACATTCGCCGTTGGAATCCAGTGGACAAAGAGTTGCGCTAGTGACGCGTTTTTTGCCTTCAACTTCGTAAATCGCGTGGCGATCATAAATCTGAACACCCTGCGCTTTAACCTGCTTGGCCAAATCACCACGTGTTTCGTGATCTTCAAGGTCCGCAATGGCGTTGATCTTAACGCCAGCTTTCAGCAGATCCAGCGCCGCACGGTAACCGTCTTCGTTAGCGACAACCATGGCCGCAACTTCAGCAGGCTTAACCGCATAACGCGCAATCATACGCTGCGCAGCAGAAGCCATCATTACGCCAGGAAGATCGTTGTAATGGAAAATAGAAGGCTGCTCGAACAGACCTGTTGCCATAACAACTTGCTTGGCACGTACTTTGATAATGCCGGTTGGCGTGTTAACTGGAACCCAGTTATCGCTGTACCAACCTAATGCAACAGCACTGGTCTGAACTTCGATATTATCGCTATTAAGAACGTATTCTTTTAGCTCTTTACGTGCCGCTGAAACGCTGTCGTCGTTAGCATACTGATAATCCAGTGTGCCGCCGATATGTGCGTTCTCATCAACCAGCATGACCTGAGCACCAGCTTCAGCAGCTGCTTTAGCAGCAGACAAACCCGCAGGGCCCGCACCAATGACCAGTACATCACAGAATCCGTAACGCTTGGATTTACGCTTGTTACGCCAGTTCAGATCAACTTTACCAAGACCGGCACTCTCACGAATAACGCGCTCATAGAAAGAACGCATAAAACGCGGTTTAAACAAACCCTTGTAGTAGAAGCCAACAACTAAAAAGCGTGATAGCAAACCCAGAAAACGGAATTTATCGTTTTGAACACCACCAATGGTATTTACAGCATGAAGCTTCATACCATCTACAGCAGGCACAACATCACCACGGATGTCTGTTTCGTCACTGCTTTGGAACAACGCATTACCATCATGGTTAGCGAAGGTTACAGCTCCACGAATACGGTGGTACTTAAAGCTACGGCCCACATGGATATCACCGTTAGCAAACATTGCTGAAGTAATGGTATCGCCAGCAAAACCTCGCGCTGGTTTACCTTCAACTTCAATATTGATCGTCTTACTACGATCGATCCACTCTAAAGGTTGTTCTTGTAATCTATAACTCATATTGCACCTCTGCAATATCGACCAAACGAATAAATTTGTCAGTCAATGTGTCACGCTCGAATACGAACCAGATACCAGATGGCACATGGTGCCACCATTCTTTTTTAACGCCCGGAGCACCATGACGGCAGAACACGTATTCTGCCCACTCTTTATCAGTCACTTCAGATGGTTTCGGCATCTCGCGGACTTCATGGCCGTAAACAAACTCCGACTGAGGACGCGCCCCAATATATGGACAATCAATCAATTTCACTTTAGTTCTCCTAGTGGCCGACGGACGCAGCGCCTTTCTCACCTACCAACTTATAGGTGTCAAAGCGGTCTAAGCCAAACGGCTTGATTAGGTCATGTACTTTATCGTTGGCAACTGTGTAGGCCATCGTCTTACCGCTCACTGGCGTAGCCTTAAAGCCCCAAGTCCCCCAACCACCATCAAGGTAGAAGTTGTCGATTGGTGTTTTACCCATAATCGGCGCAAAGTCAGGTGTCATATCACACATACCTGCCCACTGACGCATCAGGTTCAAACCACCTACAAATGGGAACATGTCCATCATTTGATCGGTCAGACCTTCAACAAAGTCAAAGCTGGAACGTGTAGAGTGCAGCTCCTGCGGATCAGCAGAAGCACCCATCACCATCTCTCCACGTGAAGACTGACTGACGTAACAGTGCAGCGAGCCGGATACGATAATGGTATCCATGAATGGCTTAACAGGCTCAGTTACACAGGCTTGCAGAGGGAAAATTTCGATTGGTGTATCCAGACCGACCATAGCGGTGATACGAGGCGACGAACCGGCAACCATAGAGATCACCTTGCCAGCGCCAACAAAACCTTTATTGGTTTCAACACCCAACACTTTAGTACCGTCGGCATCAGTCTTAATCGCAGTTACCTGCGTCTTCTGATGAATTTCAACGCCACGCTGTGCGGCACCACGACCATAACCCCAGGCTACCGCATCGTGACGCGCAACCGCACCGGGCGCGTGATACAAAGCACCCATAATAGGGTGTGTACCGCCACAATCCAGATCCAGATAAGGCACTTCGTTTTGAATAAACTGGCGATCAACCACTTCACTCTCAATGCCCAGATGCTTATTGGTCTCTGCACGCCAGCGAGAAGTACGCATCGCTGAATCGGAGTGAGCCAAGGTAAAATGGCCACGCGTGGAGTACATCAAGTTAATATCCAGATCGTCAGACAGATCCAGATACAACTTAAGACTCTCGTCGTAAAACGCCACACCTTCAGGTGTCAGATAGTTCGAACGAACAATAGTCGTATTACGGCCTGTGTTACCACCACCAATATAACCCTGCTCAAGCACGGCTACGTTTGTGATGCCATGATCGCGCGCCAGGTAGTAAGCACAGGCTAAGCCGTGTCCACCGCCACCGATAATGACAACATCGTAATTGGACTTGAGCTCCCCAGGTTCACCGAAATATTTCGGATCGCCCAGCTCTTCCGGGTCTTTGAATGCGTACTTTAATAAACTATGGGGCATGCTTACACACCTTGATTTTGAGAACTTTTTGTTTGTGTTTATAACTAACGGTGCCCGATCATCAACAGATCATCGGGCACTGTTTGAATTCTGTGCTACAGCCTCGTTTCCACACAGGCAAACTCAGCCGGATAATGGTACTCTTTTCATCCAACAATTCAGTAATTTTTTTTATTTTTTAAGCCCACTACCGAACGCATTTGATATTAAAACAGCGGCCAGGTACTAATTCCGTGTGCTATAATTTTTCATAATATTACTGGAGTGCAAATAAATTTACCCCAAGTAAACTTATGGGTAAACCTTTTTTGGTACTTTTTTATACCCTTTTGCTATAGTCCCGGCGACTTAGATGCACATTTCGCCGTACTAAGGAGTCATCTTGGAAGAGAAAAATAACACTGCCCAGAAACTCAAACTTGATCAATACCTCGGTGCGGCCATGCGTAGAGAGAGGGTTTCCCAAGGCTTGAAAATAGCTGACGTAGCGGGCTTAGCAGGCATCAGCAAAGGCATGTTAAGCCGCATTGAAAACGCCCAAGTGTCAACCAGTCTCGACACGCTACAGCGCCTTTGCGACTCCCTCGGCCTCCACCTATCCAATCTCTTCAAAGATTTCGATCGCCCCGAAGGCGCTGCCCAACACATCAAATCCGGCAAAGGACATGAAGTCGTACGCCGAGGAACCGAACGTGGCCATACCTACCACTTACTTAGTTATCAGCAAGGTCCTCACAAAGACATCGAACCTTTTCTGGTCACGATGGATGACGCCAGCGAGGTATTCCCCACGTTCTCACATCCAGGTACCGAGTTTATATATATGCTAAAGGGTCAATTAGAGTACCGGCACGGCAACAACACCTACCTATTGGAACCTGGAGACAGCCTGACCTTTGACGCCGAAATTCCTCACGGCCCAGAAAAACTCGCCGAAGTACCCATCGAGCTACTATCTATAACAACTTATAGAGACAACGAATAACCTCTCTTTACCAGTTTTTGCTCACCGTCAACATAAAGCTGCGTCCCGGCAACGGTAGGTCGCCACGAATGGCGACGGACTTTGTTACCGGATCGTAACGCGCAGGCTCTCTCGCATTGGTGTTGGTCAAATTAAAAACCGATGCCGTCAGCGTCACGCCAGGCAACACATCAACCCCCCTAAGATTAAGATCCAATGTTGTGTAATCATCGATTTCGCTGCGACTGTCTCCCGCCGCTCGCTTGCGATCCATCACCGCATTAATCCGAGTAGTTAAACGCCACTTAGGCGCTAGCTGCTGATCAAGCTTCAAAAATATTTGTTGTTGAGGCGCATTAGCAGCCGACGCACGAGTCACACTGTCCTTGGCCTGCTGACACGCATAATTCGCTGAAAAAAGAGTGGTCGGGCTAAGTTCATATTCCAACTCGAACTCAAAACCTTTGCCCGTCTGTCGCCCCGAATTAGTTGCAACCGGCTCAATACGAATCAAATCCTTCATTTCGTAATAAAACAGATTTAGGCCTGCCCGCAGGTCGGGCGAAAAGGAATAATCAAAAACCAGCTCATAGGTGTCAATAACCTCGGGGTTCAGATTCGGATTACCAATAGAAACAGGGTTATTCCGGTTATATAAATCCCCAAAGGACGGCGCCCGAAAAGCGCTTCCATACAAAAACTTAGTGGTTAGCTGCTCCGCAGTCCAAACCAGTGCCAGCCTTGGGTTTAGCGTATCACCAAAATCAGAAAAGTGGTCATAACGAATCCCGGACACTAACTGCCAGTTCCTCGCCAGACGCCATTCATCCTGCATAAACACATATTTTAATTTACGTGTATTGGTACCAAGAAAACGATCAGCCGCTGGAACCCTTTGCACGGGCCCGAGATCCGCTGGTGGCAACCCCGCACCAAAGTTTTTATCCTCATCAACACGATACAGATCAAGGTAATGATAACCCGCACCGAGTCGCACCCGATGATTGTCAAGACCTGAAAAAACACCGACCAAATCGTATCGGTAATGCCTTTCGCTAATCGAAGGCTCACCGATCAAACCATTAGGAAAACCACCAAAAACACCTGCAGGAAAGAGATGAAGATCGTAAGTATCCATTGCAACATCAAAAAGACTAACAGCGTTACTAATCTCCCAGTCTTTAAACCAGCGTTCCGTTTTATGCGTTAGATCCAGATTCAAACGATCGCTATCACCTCGACCCTGCGGGTCTAATGCCTGATTAACACCGGCGCCAACGCCTACATCTCTTCGCCCCTGATAGCCCATACGAATTCGCCATTCATCTTTTTCAAGATCAAGGCGCGCCTCAATCAACTTCCGCCCTCGACTTACAGACCCCGGCGCCAGCGAAGCCGACGTGCCATCCAAGGTATCTCGAAGAGTCTGTGCATCTGCATTCACCGTTCGACGCTGACCACTGGTATCAAATACTTCAACACCAAACCCTACATCCCAACCATTCAGCTGCCCACCGTATAACAACCAGCCACGCTGAGAATCAAAATTTCCGCCCCCCACACCCGTCTCTAACCCATTGATATCAGCAGCGCCCTTGGTAACAATATTGATTACACCTGAGAGCGCATCAGCGCCATATAGAGCAGACCCTGGCCCTCTAATCACCTCAATACGAGCAATCATTTCAACCGGCATACCCGCCCAAATCCCTCCACGGTTTCCGGATTCAACACTGGTAATTGGAAAGCCATTAATTAACACCAGCGTCTGGGGGTTTTTGCGGGCATAGATACCACGGATAATATAAACGGGGTTGTACGCAGAGGAAGAGACACTCACATGCAGACCAGGCACAGACTCCAGCACCTGATCCAGATCCTGAGCACCCATTGCACGGATATCAGCAGCGGTAATTACAGTTGCGGCGGCAGGCGCCTCAGCAATTCGTTGGCGGTGACCGGTGGCAATACTAACAAAATCATCGCCACCATAAAGAAAGGATAACTCTTCATCGACAGCCTCATAACCCAACACCCGGCTGGAGAAGAGTACTAGACACAGGACTTGCAGAACGGCACAACATAATTTGTTACGCCCCGCATTAAACAACGGTATTCGCCTCAGCAAAAAATGAGGCTTCAAACTCATCGGCAGCAACGGGCTTGCCAAGCAAATAGCCCTGCATATAGTCGCAACCTTCCTTAGCCAAAAAGTCCTTTTGCATCGTAGTTTCAACGCCCTCAGCAATCACTTTGACACCCAAACTATGTGCCAGCGTAATAATAGTAGTTACTATATCGGCGTCTACTTTATCACTTGTAATATCAGAAACGAAGGACCGATCTATCTTCAATAAATCAATAGGAAAACGCTTGAGGTAGCTCAATGACGAATAACCCGTTCCAAAGTCATCGACTGCCAACATGACACCCATCTGCTTTATTTTATCCAAGGTTTCAATAACCTCTTCAGCATGTCCCATAATCGTACTTTCAGTGATCTCAAGCTCTAACTGCTCGCCTCTAAGCTCGGTCTCATCCAGCACTCGCGCAATAGATTCAACAATATTATTACTCTGCAATTGACGACCGGCAAGATTGACAGCCATTCGAACCGGCTTATATCCTTTATCAAGCCACGCCTTAAGCTGGAGACAGGCTGTGCGCATAACCCATTCGCCCAATTCCAAAATCTGACCAGTTTCCTCTGCTAACGGGATAAATTCCAGCGGGCTTACCAACCCTCGAGTCGGATGCTGCCAGCGCACCAGGGCTTCCATACCAATTAGCTCGCCTGTTTTTAAATCCTCCTGAGGCTGATAGAAAACCATCATTTCATTGCGTTCAAGCGCGCCTCTAAGATCATTTTCTACACCTAGGCGACGCGCAATATCTGCTTCCATTTTTTGCTCGTAAAACTCATATCGTCCGCCCTGCTCCTTCGCGCGATACATTGCGATATCTGCATTTTTCAACAAAACACCAATATCATCGCCATCATTAGGATACATGGCAATGCCAATACTGGTACTGACGTGCATCTCTTTACCCAAGAACACAAACGGCCTCGACAGCGTTTGATGAATTTTGGTCGCCACATGCTCAACCACTGAATAATTCTTCACGCGATCCAGCACAATAGTGAATTCATCACCACCAAATCGAGACACGAGATCGCCTTGCCTAACACAGCCCAGCAATCGTTCTGCCACGACTTTCAATAACAGGTCACCCGCATCATGCCCAAAGGTATCATTGACCAACTTGAAACGATCCAGATCAAGAAACAACACCGCCACCATGTGCTTGCCGTCACAAGCGGTGATCATGTCATTAAGCGTTTCAGTGAACATGGTACGATTAGGCAAACCCGTCAGGGCATCGCTGTAAGCCAGTTCACGCACATATTTTTCGGACCGCCTGGCCTGTAACAGGCGAGCAACCCGCTTTCGCAATACAGAGAAATTCACTGGCTTGGAAATATAATCCATTGCACCCGCAGAAAATGCACGCCCAATCGAGATGTCATCATTTAATGCCGTAATCACCAACACCGGGACATGCTTACCACAGGGCAAACTCTGGATTTCTGAGCATGCCGTAAAACCATCCATGCCGGGCATTATGGCGTCCATTAACACCAAGTCAGGCATAAATCGCTCACAATACATTAAGGCTTGTTCACCATCGCCCACCTCATCAACGCGAAAACCATCTTTTTCCAACACCTTGCGCATGGCAAATCGCATACCACGGTCATCATCGACGACAAGTATTCTAGGCTGTTCAACATTAGGCGTATCATCCACCATGTCTTTCACCGACTTTCTGGAGGAATCCTTCTGCTTAACCGTGCTAACTTCAGGTTTAAATTCGCGCCTCAACTGTGCTTCCAACATATTTGATTCATTAATCAGCTGGCTGAGCAACTCCGGGGCTTCTGTTAAATTATCCGCGCGACCCATGTCTTCCATCTGCTGACAAACAGCTGCTAACTGTTGTGCGCCAAAATTACTTGCCCCACCCTTAATACCGTGAGCCATATCGCCAATGGCCTTGCTATCACCCACTGAAATAGCATCTTTTAACGATCGTATATAGGCTGGGATATCATCGAGAAACACACGAACCATGGTCGGCAAGGCTTCGCCAATTTGCTCACGAAGCTCTGCCATCACAGTCGCGTCGAACGCATTGTGCTCGGAATCTTCGGCAACACCAGCCCGTTCTGGTGGCTCAGCCATTGTGTATTCAACACCAACAAACCATCGGGATAACGTCGCACTTAACGTATTCAGCTTCAGGGGTTTAGCCAAGTAATCATCCATGCCCACAGCCAGACATTTTTCAGCCTCACCTTTTTGTACATTCGCCGTCATAGCAACAATTGGCAGCTGTGGATTATCGCCCTCTAGCTTACGAATTTGCGCTGTCGCCTCATAGCCATCCATTTCAGGCATATGACAATCCATCAACACAAGATCAAAATGTTCGCGTACGACTAATTGCAGAGATTCTCGCCCATTATTAGCAATAACCACGCGGCAACCTAACCGCTCAAGCATTGCCAAGACAACCTGCTGATTTGCGCGATTATCCTCAACCACCAAGATACGCTTACCGTCAAAGCTCAGCGACTCATCTTGATGCTCGCTGCCCGCTTCAGACTTATCTGTTTCGGAATGACGGCCATTCAACACATTGAAAATTTCTTTGCGTGGCACAGGCTTAGAGAGATACCCGGCAATATTAAGCTGTTCCGTGCTATCAGAAAAACCACCGGAACGATTCAGCATCATAAAGATTCGCGTATTCGTGATCAGCGGATCATTAACGATTAAACGAGCCAAATCACTGCCACGCATTCCCTGCATCGCATCATCAATAAACGCGCATTGATAATGCTCACCTGCACCAGCCGCCAGCCGGAGTTTTTCCAACGCTTCCACTCCATCAACGACAACATCATGCTTAACCTCAAAATGAGACAGCACCTGAGACATATAACGCCGTGCCAATGAGCTGCCATCAACCACCAGCACCCTATCATTGGTCAAGAACTGAGCACGCGGCTCCGTTGCGCCGATCTCAACATGAACTGGGAAAGCCAGCTCAAACCAAAAAGTACTACCTTTTCCCTCTTCACTAACAACCGCCAACTCCCCCCCCATCAAGTCAACAAGTTGCCGGGAAATAGCCAAGCCAAGCCCGGTGCCCCCGTATTTACGTGTGGTTGACCCATCCGCTTGAGAAAAGGCTTCGAAAATATTGCTCTGCACATTTTCTGGCATACCGATACCGGTATCGCGAACACTGAAACTCAACTGCATCTCATTGCCCTGTAGACCTTTCAAGTCAACTTCAACGCTAATATCACCTTTATGAGTAAACTTGAGAGCGTTGCCCAACAGGTTAATCAGTACTTGTCGAAGCCGACCAGAGTCTCCTCGCAGCACGTCAGGAATTTGTGTATCAATCAGGTAAGCAATACAAAGATTTTTACGTTGCGCCTGCGTACCCAACAGCAGCATGATTTCTTCCAGCAAGTCGGATAAATTAAACTGCTCCTGTTCAATCTCCATTTTCCCAGAATCAATTTTAGAAAAATCCAGAATGTCATCAATCAGTTCCAGCAACGATTCAGCTGAACCCGCCGCAATCTCGATATATTCGCCCTGTTTTGAGGTCAGCCCCATATCTTTGAGCAGATCCAGCATGCCCAGAACACCATTAAGAGGCGTACGGAGCTCATGACTTACATTTGCTGCAAATTCTCCTTTAAGGCGAGCAGCCTCAAGAGCCAAATCCCGTGTTGCCCGCAAATCTTCTTCGCGCGCATCTAGCACGTCCATCATGGTGTTGAAGGCCTTTTCCATCTCCACCACTTCTCGTGTACCTTTTACGTCGGCACGCACATCCTTAGCACCCTCTTTGGCGCTGCGCATAACACCCGCCAATTTGTTGAGTGGACTGGTCATTTGCTTGGTGATGGCAAGCAGAATAATCAACAGTACGCCTGCCAGCACAAAAGAAACAATCAGATTAAAGCGAAAGATGTCCGCTTCCATGCGCCGCAGGGTTTCTTTACCCATCAATAGACGGACGTAACCCACCAATTCTTGCTTAACAGCCGTTTCCTCATTTAAAAACAGCCCCTCTTCATCTTCTTGCGTACCCGTATATACCGGTGCCACAAAATGCCATACCTGCTGACTTTCTGAGTCCAACTTAAGAGAGTCAGGCCATTGCTGTGCTTGTGATTGCGCTAACGCTTCGGGGTTGGAAATATAAAGGGGTTCGTGTTTTTCATCATAAACAGCCACACTGAGCATATCTGGAAATGCCAGCATCGCATCGGCAAGATACCGGGCATCGGCCTCACTCTGATACAAAAGCGCCACCCGGCTCTGATCAGCAAAGGTTTCTGTCAGGCTCATGCCCTCCTGAACCACCCGCTCCTTCAATGACTGACTGGTTAGCGATGAAGTCACAAAGGTGGAAGCCAGGGCCAGCAAAACAATACCCACTGTGAACACGGTAATCAGTAGCGGTCTGAATCCAGCGCGGCCAATTGTAAGTCTATGCGGTTTTTTCATGATCTATTTAGCGGGAAACACCAGATTAAATTTACGCGCCTGTGCACGGCTTATTTTCAACGCCAAATGCTCCGCTGTACGAATATTCACCGCAGTCAACAAATCCTCAAGCGGCTCAATACCCCGATCCTTTCCTTGCATTACGTGCTGTGCTTTATCCGACAAACTAACCCCCATACGAATATTGTCCGGGAATAAAGAAAACAGGGCTCCGCGTTTCACATGCGATGGGTTACTGGAAAAAACCACGTGGTTTTGGTTCCAGGCTTGACTAAGAATGGTTGGTAGAAGGCCTCTTTCATCCAGCGTTGGGTCGCCTTGCAGTAACCAAATAGCGCTTTCACCCTCAACATCATTTGCTAGCAGCTTCTTGTAAAGCTTTGCTGCCTCTCGCACATCTGAGGCCGGCGTCGCCACTAACTGAAGGTGATGCTCTTTCGCGGTACGCTTCGCTAACGTTACCAACCACTCGTTTGTTTGCGGGTGATATATAACATTGACGGTTTTTACAGAGGGCGCCAGCTCTTTCAGTTTAGTGAACATTTTGCTCGGCGCAGGAGATAACGAAATACCAATATGACCTTGTGCAGCATTATCATCAGAAAGAATCGAAGCCCCAACAATGACGTTAAAATCAGCGGGTAAACTGCCAGCAATTGCCTTGCCCCTGCTCCCCAGTAATATCACCGTCGTCACGTCGGATTGTTGTAACCAAGCAGAGACCTTTTCCTGCCCATCGCCTTCCTTTAAGACATATGTAGCAACCGACGTCTTTGACCCCTGCTTAATGCCCGCAACAATGTCACTAAAAATACGGTCATAGGGCGCCCTGACTTCTGGATAAAGCACTGCAATCGCGGAAGCATCGGCGACACCATCAACCGCGCCAAACAACAGCATCAATAAAGATATCAGGTAACAAGCCCTGTTTATTTTAGGTTTACTGTTTTCCAAAACGTAAGTCCGATCGCATCCATGAGAGTTAGTTGATAACCTGGGTTTTCAGATTTCTTGCTACCAGACTTTTCTTATTTCAGCCGTAAAGCTACGGCCCGCTTGAGGTAAGTCGCCAGGAATGGCAACCGTGTTTGCTAACGGGTCGTACAATGAAGGCTCCAAAACTTCTTCATTCGTTAAATTTTTCACCGTAAAAGCTATATCGAAACCACCAAACAATTGTGTTCTTTTTAGCGTCACATCTAACGTTGCGTAATCATCAACACCCTTACGCGTATCTCCTGATACCCGTTTGCGGCCCATAACATAATTTAGCTGTGAGCTAACATTCCAGTTATCGGACATGACGTGATCCGCACGTAGATAAATTTGTTGCTCTGGCGCATGGCCTGCATCATCATCTGTGGCTTTATCTTCAGATTTCTGTACCGCATAGTTACCACTAATACTGGTATCGTTTGTCAGCTGCCATTCAAACTCCAACTCCAGTCCATAACCCGTTTGATCCCCAGTATTCAAGGCTACCGGTGTAAAACGAATAATGTCTTCCATGTCATAATAGAAAAGGTTCAGTCCACCACTCAAATCGCCGGAGTGACTGTAGTCAAAAGCAATTTCATAAGTGTTGATAACTTCCGGATCCAGATCCTCGTTACCAACAGCCACTGGATTACCCATATTGAACTGCTCATTAAAGGACGGTGCACGGAATGCTCTACCATACAAGAACTTAGTAGTGAGGTTGTAAGAAGTATCCCAAACCAGTGCCACCCGTGGGTTTACAGTATCACCGAAGTCGGAATAGCTGTCATAACGCAAACCCGTTGTCAATGACCAGTCGCTGGAAAAGCCCCACTCATCCTGCAGGAACAAATATCGGACCGTGCGTGCTTCTACACGATTGAAAAGAGGCCCGGGGAAATTTTTGATCTCCTCTACCTTATATTGATCAATGTAGTGGATACCGGCCCCAATTCGAACATCATGGCCCTCAAAACCGGTAAAAAACGCAGACATATCATAACGATAATGTTGCTCATAAACATCAGGACTGCCAATCAGTCCCGTAGGCGGGGCTCCGCCAGCTCCGGTTGGCAACAGGTGGATATTATCCGTATCAAAGGAAGAGCTGAAGTAGCTCAGTGTGCCTTGCACATCCCAGTTTTCTGAAAAATTCGGTTTATGATAAGTCACATCAACATTAAAACGCTCACTGTCTGCCTTACCGATAGGGTCCAAGGCCTCAAAAACACCTGCGCCGGTTTCTACATCATATCGACCCTGGAAACCCATGCGATAGCGCCACTCACCCTTGGAGATGTCGATACGGGTTTCAATGGATTTTTTCCCAGTATTGACACCTCCCGGAGCAAGGGATACCCCTGGGACAAGGGACGCACGATCCGCATTAATTTTTTCATCATGCCCATTGGTATCGAGCAGCTCCAACGAGAAAGCAACATCCCACTCATTGACGCTGCCTCCGTAAATCGCCCAGGCTCGCTGAGTATCAAAAGACCCCGCTGACAGCCCAGTTTCCAACCCATCAATTTCATCCGCGGTTTTAGTAATGATATTAATGGTGCCCGCAAAAGCGTCAGCGCCGTATACCGCTGAACCAGGACCACGAATGACCTCAATTCGAGAAATATTTTCTATCGGCATGCCACCCCAGACCAGGCCACGATCGCCAGTAAAAACATTGGTAATGGGAATACCGTTAATCAACATTAACACTTGTGTATTAAAGTCAGAATGAATCCCACGCATCAAAAACACGGGATTATAAGCAGAAGAACGACGAGAAACATGAAGACCAGCTACAGATTCAAGCGCCTGCTCAATATCTTTGGCGCCCATTTTTTTTATGTCAGCCGCCGTAATAACACTAGCAACAGCTGGTGCCTTGGATAGCAATTGTTTACGTCCCGTAGCAATACTGACAAAATCTTCGTCGCCGTAAAGCGAAAACAGATTTTCTTCGCTACCTTCAACAGCCCTTAAATTTGATGATCCGGCAACTATTAACGAAGCCAAAAGAAATATAGATTTCTTCATGTTTCCTCCACCCTAAAATAGGAAAACGACTCCGTGTTTAAAACCCTATTGTTTTTTTCAGTTCCCTTAAGAATAGTTCGTTTTTCCATTTTGCCAATGCTGGTTAACAAACATGCTTAAGTTATTTGAAATGGCTGAGAAAAATGATTACTTCAAAGAGTATTTAAAACGCAACAACCCTCAATATAAGCGACAAAGCAATACACGACTAATAACGCCATAGCATCGCAATATAATGGCCGCCTGCCGCAGGCGAGAAAAATAGAATCGTTTCTCCACGCTGGATATCGCCATTTTTTACCCAGTAATCCAATGTCACCGGGATATTCGAAGCAGTCATGTTGGCGAATAACTCGAGTGTGTGCCGTATCTTTTCACCAGAAACACCGAGTTTATTAGCCCACAGGTGCATCATCTTCACACCCGCTTGATGCATGATGATTTTATCAATCTGAATGTCAGAATTACGACCCAGCAATTTACGCCCAACCTCAATAGGAGCCATCACTAAATCTTTAGCCGTAGAAATACCTTCTGGCTCCGTAATAGTGAAAAACTCTTTGTTTCCGGTAAACACCGGACTTTTCATCAGCATTGACTGAAACACAGCTGGTGTGGAGTTATTTCGTTCATGAACGTCTATCAAAGAATCGGCCGCGCCGTCCAAAATCACCGCAGCAGAACCGTCACCGGCAAAACCGTAATTGGGTTTTTCCACGTTAAGCGCCGTATTCACCCAATTAGTGGCGATCACAACCAGAACACAACGTTTTTTTCCAAGAGCAATATGCGAATCGGCAATATTTAGTGCCGACAAAAAAGAGGAGCATGTTGTATTAATAGGAAGAACAGATGCATTTGTCGCGCCCAGCTCATGCTGCAGAAGGTTTAAATCTTCCCCGTAAAGATTTTCATTGGGCAGCACTGCGCCAACAATTAAGTCGATATCTTCAGCAGTATACTGACTACTTTGCAGGGCATTCCTTGCCGCCCGCGCCGCCATAACTAAACCTGTTTCTTCTGCGTCTGCATGACGTCGCTCCTTGAAACCATCAAAAAACTCCTGAACGGATTCAAACAATAACGGGCCATCCGAAAAATCATCATTTGTGACAATTTTCTCCGGCATATAACGTCCGGTCGCTTCAATTCTTGCCATGCTGCATCCTCAGGGTAACAATCCCGTTTTAAATTACGTCAGTTAGCACCTTGATTCTCATATCCATTGGAGGTACTTCATCCTGATCAATCAAAACATCCAATACCGTAGGTCCATTACGCGAACAAATTGCCTGAATATTAAGATCTAGCAAATCCTGAATTCGCTTTATACGATAGCCAACAACGCCCATAGCGTTAGCCATTGCGGCAAAATCTACCGCGGGCAGCTCATGTCCTATACTTTCAGCCTTGCCCAATAGCTGCCCATGTTTAACCATGCCCAAGCTACTGTCATTAAGAACAACAAACACTACCGGCAATCGGTGTTGCAATGCGACCGTCATTTCTTGACCGCTCATTAGTAAACTGCCGTCGCCTGTAATACAAACAATCGGTTCGCCAGGGCATGCCAACCCGGCACCAACCGAACTGCCGATTGCCCACCCCATTGAGGCAAATTCGAGCGCACACTGAAACAGTCCTGCATTACGCTGTCGGCGTCCATTATCGTGACGGCCATCCGTTCGCCTCTGGCTCATACGCCGATCAAACGGGTGCAAATAATGGATTGCCCAGGCAAAACTATTACCAGTATCAGCCAGATAGCGCGTATTGGGCGGGAATAACTGGGCTAGCCGGTGCATTAACCGCTGCGGTTTAATCGGGGTCGAATCGTCATAGTACTTACGCATGCTTGCCAGCTCGAAATGCTGAACTTGCTCAATTCTTTCTCGGAAATCAGTCTCTTTCCCGACAAATTGACGTGGAATATCGTCCACGTTAGCGACATTAGAAATACCACTTGTTACACGCAAACATTCACTCAAATTTTCAAAAATTGATGCTATACAACCGCGCACATGAATTTTTGACATCGGAGAACGCGTCAAGTGAGATGCATCTGACTCAACATGTATTAATCTGTCATTCAAAAATGAAGCGCTATCCCAACCATTACTGGTCCACTCACTAATTACTACGCCCACCGCGATGATTGTATCAACCGAAGGGTCCGCCAATAACTTACTCGCGCTGGCGTGGCCAGCAAAGCCAACAACCCCTCTATACAATGGATGATATGGGCTAACCAGGCCTTTACCATCAGGCGTAGTCACCACTAACGCGCCGAGAAGTGTCGCTACATCCAAGATCAAACTTTCTGCGTCTCGGCTACCACTACCCAACACAAAAACGATTTTACTGGAGCGCTCAATCTGCTCGATCAGGCGCGTTACTCCTCGCTCATCCTGAAAATGTGGCTGCTCTATCAACGTAGGTAAATCATAACTGGGAGCCGCATTGGGCAGATGCGCTTTGAGTATATCCACAGGAATACTGAGATGAACCGGTGCAGACTCTCGCATCGCCGTCATTACAGCTGTAATCAGCTTTTGTTCAAGCTGCTCAATATGCGAAACCATGGTATTGAAGCAGGTGCAGAACTGGAACATACCGACAATATTGATGCCGGTATCAGCCGACTCCTGGAACGCTCGCTTACCAAAATTCTTTAATGAAGTTTGCGCCGTAATAACTAACAAAGGTACTTTGTTTTCGTAGGCTGATGCGACACCAGTGATAAGGTTGGTTGCCCCTGGGCCAGTGGTTGAGCAACACACACCAAGCCGCCCTGAATTACGAGCATAACCTTCAGCCATAAAAGCGGCTCCAGTCTCATGCCGGGCAACCACCGACGTGATTCCGCCCCGACGCTCGCTGCGCGCAAGAGCATTATACAAAGGCTCAATCGCACCGCCCGGAATACCAAACAAGTATTCAACACCCAATTGTTCAAGGTATGAAATCAGCAAATCACCAGCCTCATACACTGGCTGAGCTTCTTCACACCCTCGCTTATCAGCAACCTCGTCCGCCATACAACGCCTTATCTTCTTATGAGATTTTTGCGGCTAATCCATTCAAGCAGATCTTCATCTCATCCTGAATCCCACCATCTGAGGCCGACTATAACTCAACTTTGCTCGTTGTAACACACAGCCCTTCGAAGAATTAATGCCGCTCAACGACTTTACTAGGCAACTCTATTTCAAGCGCCACGGGAAGGTGATCAGAGAGCGCATAAGAAACAACTCCAGCGCATTTAATACGCAAACTTGGGCTAACAAGAATATGGTCAAGATTTGAAACCGGGCGCCAGCTTGGGTAGGTATTATAAGCGCCCTCAGGGCACTGTAATTTAACATCACGCAGGGGGGATAACTGTAGGATGCGCTCTGCACAACTATTCCAGTCCCCCATAATAACCACGTGCTTATAATCAGCGACCACTTCTTTGATATAGGCGAGCTGATCTATTTGAGCCCGCCGCCCCAATGACAGATGCAACACCACAAAAATCAGCGACTCAACAGCGCTGTCATAACGCATAAAAATAGCGCCTCGACCCGGCAGGCGACCCGGCAGCTTATGGTCTTCTATTTGCTCCGGTTGAATACGGCTCAATATGCCATTACTGTGCTGGCCAAATCGGCCAAAATTGCGATTTAGCTGCTGATACCAATAAGGGAAACCCGCCATCTGCGCCAGATACTGAACCTGATTCAGGTGGCCAGTACGAATACTGCCGCCATCGGCCTCCTGCAGAGCAACCACATCAAAGTCCGACAACATATTAGCAATGCTGTCTAAATTTGCCATTTGTCCAGCGTGCGGCAATAAATGCTGCCAGCTACGAGTCAAATAATGGCGAAATGCTCGACTGTTAATGCCTACCTGCATGTTGTAGGTAAGCAAACGTAAGCTATTACGCCCCGCTTCTGAGGAATGATGATCGCGCCGCGGGAAGCTGGTCACCGCAGCCGGCGCTGGCTGCGATGCGTTTTTGATATTACTTGAAAAGTGTCTCAGCATAACGTTTACCTGTGCCGACACTTCAATCTGCAGGCACCTAGTTGGCTGAACGCTCGCGCTCAACCAAATAATCCACCACATCAAATAAGCCACTGGCACCTGCTTTCATGGTACCGGAAACCTTATATTTACCATTAACAATAACCAACGGCACTCCCGTCGCACGGTATTCGCGCTGCGCTTTTTTCACACGACTAATCTGTGCGCTCACCGGAAAGGATTTGAACGCTTTATTAAAGTCGTCTTCTGCAACACCGAACTCCGCATAAAAGCCGGCCAACGCTTCTTGAGTAAACAGTGGTCGCCTTTCTTTATGCAAAGCATCGAATAACGCTTCGTGGGTCTGCTCCAATACATTCAACGCCTTGGCGGCATAATAGGCCCGAGCATGCAGCTCCCAAGATTTATTAAGCACCGCAGGTAACTGTACAAAGTTCACATCTGCTGGCTGCTGCGCTTTCCAACCCCTAACGGCGGGCTCCAATACGTAACAATGAGGGCAGCCATACCAAAACAATTCCACTACTTCGATTTTACTCGCATCAGCGGTCGCCACAGCATCCGGCAATTCAACATAGTGCTCACCCTCTTTGTAGGGCGCATCAGACTGAGCACAAGCCACCATAGGAAGCACCAACAAACACAACAACCAGCTTTTAACTGCCTTCAACATTTATTACTCCTTGAACGGTTTCGCTTTCATTGTGCGCCAACAAACAGGAAATATTCCTTAAGCGCCGCAGGCATATGACAAGCGTCATCATTAAATGATCGTCTTTTTTTGAGGAAAAACCATTTTTTATGCAAAAAAAAGGGTAGCACAAGCCACCCTTCTTAATAACACGCTGAAATTTAGTGCAGACCAGAGATATAGCTGGCAACCGCATCAATTTCTTTATTAGTCAGACGGAACGCTACGCTACGCATCATTTTCGCGTCACCATCATTTGTACGCTCACCTTCGCGGAAAGCCCGCAACTGAGCAGCGATGTAATCGGCATGTTGCCCACTTAGTGATGGGAAGCCAGCCATTGCGTTACCCTTACCAGTTGGTGAGTGGCAAGCAGTACAGGCTGAAACGCCAGACTCTTTAGTACCTGCACGATAAACCTTCTCGCCCAGCTCAACCAAATCTTTATTTGCCGCACCGATGCTTGCAAATTGGCTAGAGAAATAGGCAGCAATATCCTGCATATCTTGATCAGACGACGCATTTAACAGCCCCGTCATAGCTGGAACAGAACGGTCACCTGCCTTAATGTCCTGCATCTGTTTAACCAGATACTTAACATTCTGGCCCGCCAGTTTTGGGAACGCAGAAACAGCACTGTTACCATCACCGCCGTGACAACCCGCACACATAGCTGCCTTAGATTTACCCGCCTCAGCATCGCCTTCAGCATGAACCAAACCAGAAACACCCATCAATACAAACAGGCTAAGTAATAAATTTTTCATCGACATTCCCAACAAATTTTCAGATATACAAATTGCTTATTATAGTGTCATTACTGAAACAGCTCATGATCCATATCAAACTGAATCAGAGATAACCCGGAGCCACCACCAGCATGCAAACTCGGCGGATTATATACCATAAATTTATGTAACGGGAGCCTCAAGCACCGACAGCACCAATAAATGCTGCCTAAGTAAGCACACAACCAAAAGTCCCGCGTTTTATTCAAAACCGGCTAGATACATCCCTCAGCAGCTGCCCTATAATGGCGCCATGAATTCACCGAAACCAAATCCCTTCCAAGGCGCCGCCTTTATTACCAGCGCCGCCAAACTTTCCCAGTGCTTAACGGACGAAGGCCTTGAAGTTGCCTTTGCTGGTCGATCCAACGCTGGCAAATCCAGTGCTATCAACGCCATCGCCCAACAAAACAAACTGGCAAAAACCAGTAAAACGCCCGGCCGCACTCAGCTGATCAACTTTTTCACCTCAATTTCTGAGCAGCAGCGTATCGTCGATTTGCCGGGCTATGGCTATGCAAAAGTACCGCTAGCGGTAAAACGTCAATGGGAAAACTTTATTGATGAGTACCTGCGAGAACGTGAAAGCCTGCAGGGTTTATTCCTGATCATGGATATACGTCATCCGTTGACAGATTTCGACAACATGATTTTAAGCTGGTCCGGTGAAAGCCAGCTCAAAGTTCACATTCTGTTAACCAAAGCTGACAAGCTGAAATTTGGCGCTGCAAAATCAACCTTACTAAAAGTTCAGCGCACCCTGAAGGACCTGCCTCACGTTTCGGCACAGCTTTTTTCCGCAACTCAGCGTACCGGTCTAGATGAAGCACGAGACAAACTGGCCGAATGGTTGGAAATCGAAGCCGATCAGCGCCCCATTATCACTCAAACCTAGCAGCCCGAAGCTAAACAAGCAGCCATAAAAAAACCCCATACGTCCTTGGGGTAAACGCATGGGGCCAACATCTCCGGTTAATATGTGGGGGTTTCGCCGGAGCTACTAAAGCTAAACTTAGGGGAAATTTAGCGGGTAACGAGTCACCTGTATATGGGACGCATTCATACAGCTAAAGTTCAAAAATTTTTAACTTTTCTTGCTTAAATTTCAGCACACTTTTATCAGTGCGCTTGCCCCCAGTTTACGCCACGCCCTACTTCGACCAGCAACGGCACATCCAGCTGTACCGTCTCGCTCATGTATTGATGCAACCCTTGAGTCACTGCCTCAACATCAGCGTCCGCCACCTCCAGCACCAGCTCATCGTGTACCTGCATGATCACTTTTGCATCAAAACCAGAAGCCGTAAGCCACTGATCCACGGCAATCATCGCCTTCTTAATAATGTCCGCTGCTGTGCCCTGCATCGGCGCATTAATAGCAGTACGCTCGGCTGCCTGTCGGCGCATAGCATTACTTGAGTTAATTTCCGGCAAATATAAGCGTCGCCCAAACAAGGTTTCCACGTACCCCTTTTCACCCGCATCCGATCGAATATTATCCATATAGGTCAACACGCCAGGATAACGCGCAAAATACATATCGATATAACGCTGCGCTTCGTTGCGATTTATACCCAGCTGACGCCCCAGCCCAAAGGCTGACATACCATAAATCAAACCAAAGTTAATCGCTTTGGCACTCCGTCGTTGGTCGTCCGTTACCTCATCAAAGGGAGTATCAAACACTTCGGAAGCTGTTGCGCGGTGGACATCCAACCCGTTCGCAAAAGCATCCAGCAAGCCTTTATCCTGAGACAGATGCGCCATTATTCGCAACTCAATTTGCGAATAATCAGCGGCAACCAACTGGTAGCCCTGCGGCGCAATAAACGCATCGCGAATCTTCCGACCTTCCTCGGTACGAATAGGAATATTCTGCAAATTCGGATCCGAGGAAGACAACCGTCCGGTCGCCGTTACAGCCTGATGGTAGGAAGTATGAACACGCCCAGTCTTTGAGCTCACCTGTGCTGGCAACTTATCCGTGTAGGTGGATTTGAGCTTACTGAGACTACGGTATTCCAGGATCACCCGTGGTAAATCGTAATCCAACGCCAACTCCTGCAACACTGGCTCAGCCGTAGAAGGCTGCCCCTTTGGTGTTTTTTTCAGAATCGGCAGCGCCAGTTTTTCATAGAAGATCGCCTGCAACTGTTTTGGCGAGCCAAGATTAAACTCTTCGCCAGCCAAATCAAAAGCCTGACATTCCAGCTGCTGCATACGCTCGGCCAGCTCCTGACTTTGCTTAAACAGCATATTGCTATCAATCAATGCACCATTGCGCTCAATGCGCGACAGCACATCCAATAAAGGTATTTCAATATCCCGGTATATTTCCTGTAACTGCGGCACTGCCTGCAATTGTGGCTGCAGCACTTGATGCAAACGCAGCGTAATATCGGCATCCTCAGCCGCATAGGGGCCCGCCTGTTCCAGATCGATCTGATTAAAGGTCAACTGCTTAGCGCCTTTGCCTGCCACATCCTCAAAATGGATGGTGGTGTGATCCAGGTAGCGTTCGGCCAGCGCATCCATATTGTGACGCTGAGTTGAATCCAACGCGTAAGACTCCAGCATGGTGTCTTCGGCAACACCACGCAGAGTGATGCCGTGATTGGCCAGCACATTCATATCGTACTTGAGATTCTGACCTACTTTTTTATGCTCATCTGATTCCAACACCGCTCGTAGCGTTTCCAATACTTCGTCCTGAGACAACTGCTCAGGCGCACCCAGATAGTCATGAGCAACAGGAATGTAGGCCGCTTCGCCCGGTGTAACAGAAAGAGAAAGGCCAACTAGCCGTGCCTCCATATAATTGAGGCTGGTGGTTTCAGTATCCAGCGCAAAAATATCTGCCTGCTCGATTTTTTTCAGCCAATCCTGCAAAGCAGACTGATCCAGCACTAGCTGGTAATCCACCTCACCCTCGAAACCACTTTGCGCTACAGCTGATGTCTTATCACCTGCGCCTTTAGCTGGCCTGCTGTATTCATCTATCCAGCTTTTAAATTCCAGCTCAGTGAACAACGCCGCCAAGGTTTCGCGATCCTCTGGCTTCATCACCAAATCCTGCGGGCCATACTCAAGTTCGACATCGACTTTAATTGTCGCTAGCTGGTAAGACAAAAAGGCCAGCTCTTTATTGGCCTCTAACTTCTCGTGCATTTTTTTTGCACCACGAAAATCCAGCCCCGCCACCTTATCCAAGTTGGCGTAGATATCATCAACACTGCCTAAACCCTGCAACAATGCCAGCGCCGTTTTTTCACCCACGCCCGGCACGCCAGGTATGTTGTCAACCTTATCGCCCATCAAGGCCAGATAATCGATAATCAATTCCGGTGGCAGGCCAAACTTTTCTTTCACTCCCTCGATATCCATAACCGTTTCCGTCATGGTATTCACCAGTGTCACATGTTGATTAACCAACTGCGCCATATCCTTATCGCCGGTCGACAACACAACATCGATGCCCTGTTGTGTCGCCTGATGCGCCAAGGTACCCATGACATCATCAGCCTCAACACCTTCGATCACTAACAGCGGCATACCCATGGCTCGCACAATAGTATGGATAGGTTCAATTTGTGGGCGCATATCGTCTGGCATAGGGGGGCGATGAGCCTTGTACTCGCTGTACATCTCATCCCGAAAAGTTTTGCCCTTGGCATCAAACACCACCGCAATGGTACTGCCTGGATAATCCTGCCTTAAACGGCGCAACATACTGGTCACACCGCGTATCGCCCCAACAGGCATGCCGGTAGAAGTCCGTAAGTCGGCCTTATACATGGCGTGAAAAGCACGGTACAAATAAGAAGAGCCATCAACAAGAACGAGTGGTACTGTGGAATTTTCAGGCATGGGGTTGCTACAAGTCAGTGAGTGGACGCACAATCGGCGTATAATGGTGTCGTATTTTATACAGTTTCATCAAGAGGAGTGGAAATGATTAAAAAAATCCTGTGTGTCGCCCTGTTAAGCGCTCTACCAATCGTCGGCAACGCCGCCGATGATCCCGCCGAGCCCGAAGTCATTATTCGCCAAATGGAAGACAAGGTCATTCACGAATATCGCATTGGAGGCTTCATCTACGCTATCAAAGTCGTGCCGAAAAAGGGCAAACCCTACTACCTGGTTGCTGAAGAGGGCGGCGAGCAGTTTATGCGTATCGACGAACCACGCTTTCTTGTACCAAAATGGGAAATTTTTAGCTGGGATTAGTACCTGTTCAGCCTGAGTGACCTGACTCTCGTTCAATCAGGTCATCTTTCTGCTGCCAGATTTCACCAACCCATTGCTGAAATTTCTGCCGGAATGGTTCTGAGTTCTGGTAATCCCCGCTCTTAAACTGCTCAGGGATTTCACGCAACCGCATACGCACCTTTACGGCGCCAAGCTGCCCACATAAAAAGGGCCAAAAACCCTTTGCGCCAGGATACACAATCGTTACGTCGATCAATTGATGTACACGCTCGCCCAAATGAGTCACCACATAAGCAACTCCACCGCTTTTAGGTTTCAGAAGGTGCTTATAGGGTGACGACTGTCGATCATGCTTGGCCTGAGTAAAACGCGTACCTTCAAGATAATTTACAATCGTCGCCGGGTGTTGTTTCATACGCTCACAAAAACGTTGTGTGGATACCTGATCCTTACCGCGCAACGCCGGATTGGCCTCTAACTGCTCTCGGCTGTAGCGGCGCATAAAGGGAAACTCCATCGCCCAGCAAGCCAACCCAACAATCGGCACCCATAACATCTGCTGTTTAACAAAAAAGCGAAACACCGGAATCCGCCGCCCCAGCAGAAACAACAGAATAGGAATATCACTCCAGGATTGATGATTGCAGATCAGCAAATACCAATGCTGGCGGGACAAACCGTCCACCCCCTGCACATCCCAACACTGCCCATGCACTAACCGATAAAAAAGATGGCAGGTCACCGCCCAACTCTCGGCCACAAACAGTAACATTACCGTAAAAATACGCTGCACGGGCTCCAGAGGAATAATCAGTTTGAGAATAGCCAAAAGCATGGCCACGCCTAATGTCAGCAGCGTCACTGGCAGAACTAGTAGCAGATAGATAACACCTTTAAATATTGCCACACTAACCATGTATCAATCCATCAATGACACTGCGCAAAGCGGTCGGCAGCAGCTTGTAAAAAGGTTTCGTAACCTGTTTTTGAAAGCTCAATATCTGTCGCCATCGGGTCCAGCGAATACACCTGCATGGCATGGCCTTCAGTAAGAATAGACACAATACGCGGGTCAGTCTGTGGCTCAATAAACAGGCATTTCACTTGCTCTTCTACAATCATTTTGCGCAGCATCAGCAAGCCCTTAGCCCCAGGTTTTGATTCAGGATTATCACTGATCACCCCAGCATGCCTTAGTCCATAATGGCTCTCGAAATAGCTGTAGGCATCATGCGCCACCAGATAATTAGGTACCGCCTGAGCCAGTTGCGTTTTAATTTTTGCATCAGTTACCGCTAGTCGCGCTAAAAAATCAGTCAGGTTCTGCTGATAATTCAGGGCATTCGCATTATCCAGCTTGATCAGTAATTGCGTGAGATCTCTCGCCACGCGTTCCGCCTCCTTAGGGCCAAACCAGATATGAGGATCACCATAAAGATGATGATGCCCCTCATGATGACCCTGATGCTCACTTTCATTTTTCTCTGAAAGTTGCCATGCCGCCAGTTGCGCGCCGCGGTGCATTTTTACTGGTTTAGTTAAATATGGCTCAATCTCCGAGCCCAGCCACAACAAAACATCGGCGGCATACACTTTTTTCAAATCAGAGGGCTTCAAGGCGTAATCATGCGGTGTTACGCCCGGCGGCAGCAGCACTTGAGCTGACGTCACACCATAAGTTACCGCCTGTGCAATCAACTGCAATGGTTTAATACTCGCCAATACACTAATCGTCTGTTTTTGTTGCGCAGACACAACTGATGACAATAACAACAGACAAAGGGCCATCAAACCTTTGCCTCCCAGTATGCTAAACCAACGCCCAATCAAACCATTCACTCCGAAACCTTAATCAAACTCGCCCTGTCAGCCGGCGAAAACAATGTTATAATGTATCAAATTTTGCTCTTGGACGTAACTCACTGTCTGACACAAACTATGACAAAACATAATAAAGCGCCTATACCCTGCACCCAACACAATCATAAAGAGTGTATGAAAACTGCGTTGCAAAGGGCCCGACAGGTTTGCCAGGACAACAAAGTTCGCCTTACACCCATTCGTGAAAAGGTATTGGAGCTAATCTGGCAAAGCCATAACCCGCTAGGCGCCTATGATGTCCTGGGTATGCTCAGCAAAGAGGGAAAAATGGCCGCGCCACCCACCGTTTACCGGGCGCTTGATTTTCTGGTCGCACAGGGACTGGTGCATCGCATCGCATCGCTGAATGCCTTTGTCGGTTGCAGCCTGTCTTCACACCCACACGTCAGCCAATTTTTATTATGCCGGGACTGCGGTGTCGCCATCGAAATTGAAGCGCCAACCATTACCGAAGCCATTGCCCATAACGCCAGCCAATATGGCTTTCGGATTGACGCCGAAACCATCGAAATTTCTGGCCTTTGCCAGTGCTGCCAAAAGTAACCGACAGCCAATATGTCTGATCCCATTTTATCTCTCGACCAGCTCTGCGTGCGCATTGGCCGCCGGGCAATTATCGATCAAATTACCCTGACGTTAGAACCAGGCGAAATAGTCACCCTGATTGGCCCCAATGGCGCCGGAAAAACAACGCTGGTGCGCGCCATTCTTGGCCTGATAAAACCCTCCAGCGGCAAAATAAAAAAACGCGGTGGGCTGCGTATCGGCTATATGCCCCAACGTCTGCACCTGGAAAAGACCATCCCGCTGACGGTCGAACGCTTCCTGAAAATGACCAAAGGTGTCGGCACTGCAAACATTAACGATGCATTACAAAAAGTTGGCGCCCTGCATACCCTTGGCCGCCCCATGCAAAGCATTAGCGGTGGTGAATTGCAGCGCGTTTTATTGGCCCGTTCATTATTGCGAAAACCGCATTTACTGGTACTAGATGAACCCGCACAGGGCGTCGACATTTCCGGCCAGGCAGATCTGTATCGGTTAATATCCAATCTGCGTGACGAACTCGGCTGCGCGGTTCTGATGGTTTCCCATGACCTTCATCTGGTAATGTCCTCCACAGACCGTGTGATTTGTATGAATCACCATATTTGCTGTTCGGGCCACCCAGAGCACGTTAGTAACGACCCTGCCTATCAGGAACTCTTTGGTCTGGAAGCTAGCGAAGAGTTGGCGCTTTACGCACACCATCACGACCATGATCACGACCCCGAAGGTAATGTCATCCACACGGATGCGCACGATCATGAACATAAACACGAGGGCTGCAACCATGGCTGATTTTTTATGGCGTGCGTTGCTTGCCGGCCTCGGCGTGGCCCTGGTAGCCGGGCCTCTTGGCTCCTTTGTGGTGTGGCGACGCATGTCTTACTTTGGCGATACCTTGGCCCACTCGGCGTTGCTAGGCATCGCACTAGGTATTGCCCTGAATGCCAACCTTAACATTGCCGTGATTGTCAGCTGCGTACTCGTGGCCTCACTATTGGTCACCCTGCAGCAACGTAAAATCATTTCCACCGACACCCTGCTCGGCATCCTTGCCCACAGCTCGCTATCACTGGGCCTGATCGCCATCAGCCTATTGGAAGTACGCGTAGACCTGCTCGGCTACCTGTTCGGTGATTTATTGACCGTGACGAGCCAGGAATTGCTGTGGATTTACATCGGTGTTGCCGCCATTCTGAGCCTGCTTCTCGTCTTCTGGCGGCCATTATTAGCCATCACTATCGATGAAGATTTAGCCCAGGCCGAAGGTTATTCCGTACTGTGGATTCGTCTGCTGCTAATGCTGTTAATAGCCATTGTGATTGCCGTGGCGATGAAAATCGTCGGGGTGCTGCTGATTACCGCGCTGATGGTCATTCCCGCAGCCACAGCACGACGTTTAACCAACAGCCCAGAAAGCATGGCGGCGGTATCGAGCCTGCTGGGTTGCCTGGCGGTAATAATGGGGCTATTCGGGTCTCTGCAATGGGACACGCCCACAGGGCCTTCTATTGTTGTCGGCGCAACAAGCCTGTTTTTGCTGATTTATACGCTGCCGCTACCGGAACAAAAAGACATTAAATAGCGCGGTTAGTAGGCCGCCGAAACAGCTTCTATCATCGACTTAATTTTTTCAAACGAGTGCGGCGGCCGGATAAAACCATAATACTGCCCGGCCGGATTAATAATCATAATATTAGCACTGTGATCAACCAAATAATCACCACTTGCCTGTGGCACCCGAGCAAACAAGCTACTGAGCTGTTTGGCTAAATCCGCCATTTCCGCCACACTGCCGGTCACCCCAACAAAATCCTCATTAAAGAATTTCAGATACTCACGCAGGCGCTCTGGCGTATCACGTTCAGGGTCAGCCGAAAGCAACACATACTGAAGATCCGCCAGCTCCGTATTTTGCCACCCCGCATGCAACTGTTTAAAAAGACCCAGCGTAGTCGGGCAAACATCCGGGCAGTGGGTGTAGCCTAAAAACACCAAACTCCATTGACCGGTAAAATTATCCGGCGTAAAAGCTTGTCCGTCCGCCCCTTTCAGTTGAAAACGTTTTAGCTCCTTGGGCTGTGGTCGAATAAAAATGCCCTGTTGCTGTAGCGCAGCCGTATCAAACTCTGCCGCTGTCGTTTCATTCACGTCCGGGGAGCGCAAAATGCGTGACACAGCCGCCCCTACAAACACCACCATCACACAAAGTAAAATAACGACTGTGCGTTGTACGTTCGCCTTGGCTTTTTTATCCATTAAAGATAATGATCCACAAGCATCGCAACAAACATCAGCATCAAGTAAGTGATGGAATAACGGAAGGTTTTCAACGGAGCCTTTGGATTAGTACCACGAACCAGCACCACCGCCCAATACAAAAACCCTCCTCCGAGTGCAATGGCGCTTAACAGATACAGCAAGCCACTCATGCCCATAACAAAAGGCAGCATGCTTACGGCAATCATGATTAACGTGTACAGCAGGATATGCAACGCAGTAAAGCGCTCACCATGAGTAACCGGCAACATGGGTATTTTTACTTTGGCGTATTCTTCCTGGCGGTGAATCGCCAACGCCCAGAAATGCGGCGGTGTCCAGGCAAAAATAATCAGCACCAACAACAACGCATTCGGATCGAGCGAGCCAGTCACCGACGTCCAACCCAGCAGCGGTGGCACGGCACCGGAAAGGCCACCAATGGTGATATTTTGCGGCGTGGCGCGTTTCAAAAAGCCTGTGTAGATAAAGGCATAGCCAATCAGGGAGGCCAGCGTCAGCCAAGCAGTAAGAGGGTTAACCAACACGGCCAGAATGCCGATACCCAATACGCCAATCACAACAGCAAAAGCGATAGCCTGAGATAATTTAACCCGGCCCTGTGCCATCGGGCGCTTATGTGTACGAGCCATCACCAGGTCTATCTGACGATCGACAATATGGTTTACCGTCGCTGCCGAACCAGCCGCAAGTGCGATACCAAGGTTACCGAATATCAGAATATCCAACGGCACCATACCGGAGATGGAGAGGAACATGCCGATCACCGAGGTCAGCAGCATCAATGCCACAACCTTCGGCTTACACATTTCCAGATAGTCGCGCCAGCATGTTTGCTCGACGGAAATCGATCTCACTGCTTCAGCCATCCAGCTCACCTCTCGTTCGCTTTAATTTAGCCTCGCCGTCCTAAGATAGTAATTCAAGCCTACCATCATCATCAACAGCAAAGCACCCCCGGCATTATGAGCAACGGCAATCGGTGCCGGGATTTGCCAAAAAACATTACTAAGCCCAAGCAACACTTGCAGCACTAACACCAACAGCAACCAATGGGTCATGGTTCTTAGCGGTGTATCAGCCGCAACGCGGTAAAGCCGTCCAATCAAGAGCAACAAATAAAGACTGGTCACGATCGCGCCGACACGATGCATCATATGAATCGCCACCCGTGCCTCATTATCCATCAACCCACCCAGATAATTCGGCCCCGCCGCCTGAAACAGATTAAAACCCGCCGCCAAGTCCATCGCTGGCCACCATTCACCCTGGCAGGTGGGCAAGTCATAACAGGCAAAGGCGGCATAATTCGACGCCGTCCAACCACCCAGGCTAATTTGTATCAATACGATTATCAGCCCCATCAGAGCCCAAAGTTTGAGGCCCCGCCACCGTTCAAGCTGCTGCGGTGAAACGTGCCAACAGTGCTGGCGATATCGAAGTGTCAGTAGCAGTAATAAGCAGAGTGTCGCAAAGCCACCCAACAAATGCCCCGTCACCACCTGCGGCCAAAGTTTTAACGTCACCGTCCACATACCAAACAGCGCCTGAGCGATAATCACCACTAACAATAACAATGGCAGTTTAAAAGGATGTCTACCCTGCCCGCGTAGTCGTTGCGTGGTTGCCAAACCCGCCACCGCCAACACTAACAAGCCTAAAATACCTACGGCATAACGATGCACCATTTCCGGCCAGCCCTTCGCCACGTCCACAGGGCTTTCGGGAAATCGTTGCTCGGCCAGGGCTATGGCCTGCTGTGATTCAGGCACGGTTAAAAACCCATAACAGCCCGGCCAATCGGGGCAGCCAAGACCCGCGTCAACCAACCGGGTATAAGCGCCCAGCATCACCACCACCAATGTAAAGCAGGTGGCTAATAGCGTTAAATAAAAAGCGTTTGGTTTGGGATTAACCAATATTCGAAACCTTCAGCAGTTTTTTCAGATCATCCAGCAAATCACCGCCCTGGTTTTCCGGCGTGTAATACATCATCACATTGCCCAGTGGATCGCTGATAAAGATATAGTTCTGTGCCAACACCTCTGAACTGCCCACCACCTTATCCAGAAAAATCTCCAGATTAAGATGATCGGTATAACTAAGGTGCAACCGTGGATAACTGGTTTTGAAGGTGGTAACAGCAGACGCATCCAGTTCACCACCAATATTGATATAACCACGAACAACACGTCCGGCCTCACGCCCCAGCGCCAGGTTAACTTGCCGTGCCTTGTGCAGCGTGGCCTGACAGCCTTTACTTTCGCAACTATTCTCACCAAAAACAATTAGCGTCCATTTGCCCTCAACATCACCCTCGCCCGCCTGCTGTTGCTGCAACTTCAGCATTTCGACCGCTAATGGAGGAATAATCAGTGTACCCTTATTATTTCGCGCCTCCGGCACCATGCTTTGGGTGAAATACATGAAGAAGGCGGCGATGACCGGCAAGCCCGCCACCAGGAATAACAGAATAGGAATATGTCGGTTGGATTTGCCCTTCGGGCTGGCTACTTCTGTCACTCGTTTCCTCGCTCGTCTCGTTTATCTGTGCTTTTCAAACTGGCCCAAACAAACAGACCGGTTAATACTAAAGCCATTAAAAACCACTGCACGGCATAACCCAAGCTTTTTTCTGGCGTGGTATTTATCGGCTGCCAATTCACCTGAAAACTACCGGTTTCCTCTGCCGCCAACCTCAACAGATAAGGTAAAGACGGCGGTGCACCTAAGCGCTCATCCAAGACGGTTAACTCTATTGTTTGAATCACTTCCGGCCATTGCTCACTCAAAGGCACATCAGCCAACACAAATGCCTCTGATGGCGTAACAAGCTGCCCACGAACCTCTTGAATACCCTCAACAGGCTCAATCACTGGTAGAATACTGCGATTCGCCTGCATTGGCAGCCAACCTCGATTCACCCAAACCCGTTCAATTCGCTTATCCTCCATCAACACAGGCGGATCCAACAAAAAAGCGGAGATGACTTCATAACCGGGACGACCATTGAGCACTCGGTTATCCAATAAAAAATGGTGGCGATTATCAAAGCATCCACGCAGTATTACTGGCAGGTAAGCCGCATCCTGATCCGCGTTTAATTCAGAGAGGTTAACGGGCGCAGACGCAGCACGTTGATCATAAAGAGCCTGCAAACCTTGCTTGTAATCGGCCCGGTAAAGCTGCCAAAAACCCAACCCAATCAGCAGTGGAAGTAGCAGCAGGTAAAAAAGTGTGAGCTTCCAATTAGGACGAAATTTCATTTGGCTCCGCTACGGGTTAGCATAGAACCAACACTTTCTCTGCGGGGCATACGTATGTGGTTGAAACCTACCATCGCGATTCTTTTTATTGCTATTCTCATCAGCCTGGTGGCTAGTGTTATCTTTCTATTAAAGGATCAAGGTTCAACGGAACGCACCCGCAAATTACTGGGTATTCGTGTCGCTTTGGCCGTACTACTAATCACCTGTGTCACCTACGGCCTTTGGAGTGGCCAGCTTATCCTGAGTGCGCCTTGGCATTAGCCATCGTCTGCATTACATAATGTAGACGAACAAGAACAATCCCACCCACACAACATCCACAAAGTGCCAATACCAGGATGCCGCTTCAAATCCAAAGTGTTCTTCCGGTTTAAAGTGCCCCTTGAAAGCCCGAAACAACATCACCGTCAGCATAAACGCACCGATGGTCACATGCGCACCATGAAAACCCGTCAACATAAAAAAAGTTGAGCCATAGATGCCGGCTTTTAAAGTTAGTCCCAGTTCATTGTAGGCCTCAGCATACTCTTCGATTTGAAAACCCAGAAACAGCACGCCCAGTGCAATCGTTAAACCTAACCACATTTTCAAGCGCTGGCGATTACCTGCTTTTAAGGCTTTATGGGCAAGATGCACCGTCACACTGGAGGACAGCAATAGTATGGTGTTAAGTAAAGGCAGATGCATCGGATCAATGATGTCTTTAGGGCCTGGAAACTGACCAGCATCCGGCGTATTCATCAGCGGCCAGGCCGCTTGAAACTCCGGCCACAGCATCGCGCTCACACCCTTGTCACCTTCACCACCCAACCAGGGCACGGCAAAGTTACGTACGTAATAAAGTGCGCCAAAGAAAGCGGCAAAAAACATCACTTCAGAGAAAATAAACCAACCCATGCCCCACACAAACGAACGGTTTAGCTGCCCGCTGTACATGCCGTTATGGTTTTCGACAATCACCTTGGCAAACCAGGTGTAGAGGGTTGCAGCAATAATCAAAAAACCAGTAAACATAACCCAGTGCGCGGAAGAATCCTCTGCTCCGGCAGTCATGTCGTTGAGCATCGTGCCCGCACCAATCACAGTCACGGCTAAACCAACGGCCATGAAGATAGGTAGCCGACTTTTCTCCGGAACGTAATAGGTCTGATAGCCTTCAGTTGACATCTTTTTCTCCTTCTAGCTACTGCTTACAAATTCGCCGCTACCTCAGGCAAATCAAACAGGGTATAGGACAGCGTTAACTTGGAAATCCGCGCTGGAATTTCCGCATCCACAAAGAATTTCAGTGGCATCTTCACGCTTTCACCGGGCTCAAGAATTTGCTGATTGAAACAAAAGCATTCTGTTTTATGAAAGTATTCAGCAACCGAAAAGGGCGCCACACTTGGTACAGCCTGCGCCACCATGCGTCGATCGGTGGTATTTTTTGCCACAAAATAGGTTTCGTGCATTTCACCGGGATGCACCGCCATCTTCACTTCCGATGGACTAAAGACCCAGGGCATATCGGCATTGTTACTGGTAGTGAACTGTACCGTCACCCAGCGACTCGCATCCACATCAGGAGCCTCATTCAGCACATACAGGTCACCCGTTTTACCGTTCAACCCCGTTACATCACAGATAACGTCATACAGAGGCACCAACAGAAAACCAAAGCAGAACATACCAAACACTATGCCCAGCAGCTTGGCTGGCTTCATAGTTTTCGCACCCTTTGGCATGTTATCCGCCATTACTCTAATGCTCCGTGATACGCCTACTTCACATCGGGTGGCGTTGAGAAGGTATGGTAAGGCGCAGGCGAAGGAATCGTCCATTCCAGCCCTTCCGGGTTATCCCACACTTCGGCGGTTGCCTTCTTGCCACTAACAATCGTTTTGATCACGATAAACAGGAACAACAACTGAGTCGTGCCAAACATAAAGGCACCCACCGAAGCGATCTGATTAAAGTCTGCAAATTGCAGCGCGTAGTCAGGAATCCGCCTTGGCATACCCGCCAGTCCAACAAAATGCATGGGGAAGAAGGTCAAGTTCATACCGACAAAGGACAGCCAGAAGTGTAATTTACCCAGTTTCTCGTCATACATATTGCCGCACCATTTGGGCAGCCAATAATAAACACCCGCGAAAATACCAAAAATGGCCCCCGGTACCAGCACATAGTGGAAGTGAGCCACTACAAAGTAAGTATCGTGATACTGGAAATCCACCGGCGCAATTGCCAGCATTAGCCCGGAAAAACCGCCAATGGTAAACAACACCACAAAGGCCACCGCGTAGAGCATTGGGGTTTCAAAGGTCATCGCACCACGGAACATGGTTGCTACCCAATTGAAGACCTTCACGCCGGTCGGCACTGCAATCAGCATGGTTGCGTACATAAAGAACAGTTCGCCCGCCAGCGGCATACCCACGGTAAACATATGGTGCGCCCAGACAATAAAGGACAGGAAGGCAATGGACGATGTTGCATACACCATGGAGGTGTAGCCGAATAACTTTTTACGGCTAAAGGTTGGAATGATCTGCGAGACAATACCAAATGCCGGCAGAATCATGATGTACACCTCGGGATGCCCGAAGAACCAGAAGACGTGCTGGAAGAGTACCGGATCACCGCCACCAGCGGCGCTGAAGAAGCTGGTACCAAAATGGATATCCATCAACATCATGGTCACCACACCGGCCAGCACAGGCATAACTGCAATCAGCAGGTACGCTGTAATCAACCAGGTCCATACGAACAATGGCATTTTCATCAACGTCATCTGCGGTGTCCGCAGATTGAGAATGGTGGCGATAATATTAATCGCGCCCATAATCGACGAGGCACCCATGATATGTACACCAAAGATGAAATAAGTCACCGTCGACGGTGCATAAGTCGTCGATAATGGCGCATAGAAGGTCCAACCGAAGTTAGGCGCGCCCTCCTCCATAAACAACGTTGATAGCAACAGCGCAAAGGCGAATGGCAAAATCCAGAAACTCAGATTATTCATGCGCGGCAGCGCCATATCCGGCGCACCGATCATCATCGGAATCAACCAGTTAGCCAGTCCAACAAAGGCTGGCATTACTGCGCCGAATACCATGATCAAACCGTGCATGGTAGTCATCTGGTTAAAGAATTCCGGCTCAACAATCTGCAAACCCGGCTCAAATAATTCTGCCCGAATGACCAGCGCCATACAGCCGCCCGTCAGGAACATGGCAAAACTGAACCAGAGGTACAGCGTGCCAATATCTTTGTGATTAGTGGTATAAACCCAGCGTCGCCAACCTTTCGCAGGGCCGTGATGATCGTGACTATGGTCGTGTGATTCCAAGACTGCGCTCATCTGTCATCCCTCCTATTTCAGCGGCTTGCATGTTGGCAATGTCGATGGGTTGGATCATGTCGCCCTTGCTGTTACCCCAGGCATTTCGCTCGTAGGTAATCACCGCTGCCAGCTCAACGGGGCTCAGCTGCGGGCCAAAGGCCGCCATGTAAGTGCCAGGTCGACCATTCAACACAACATCGATGTGCCCCTCAATCGGCCCGGTGGCAATAGCGCTACCTTTGAGTGCGGGAAAGGCCGGAGGAATACCGGAACCGTCGGCGTTATGACAAGCCGCACAGTTCGTGGCATAAACCTGCTCTCCGCGCTCCATCAGCCCTTCAAGCGTCCATACCTTGTCACGCAGTTCGCGCTCCTTGGCAGCCGCTTCCTGACGTGCGGCCAGCCATTGGTCATAATCTTGCTGGGTTTTGGCTTCCACCACGATAGGCATAAAACCATGATCCTTACCGCACAACTCGGCGCACTGACCGCGGTAAATGCCGGGCTCAGGAATGATTGTCCAGGCTTCGTTTACAAACCCAGGAATCGCATCCTTCTTCACCGCGATTGCAGGCACCCACCAGGAGTGAATCACATCATTGGCGGTTACCAGAAAACGGATTTTCTTGTTGATGGGTACAACCAAGGGCTCATCCACCTCTAACAGGTAATGATCCGTTTTATCAACGCGATTATAGATTTCATCCGCCGGGGTACTGAGATTACTGAAGAAGCCCACACCCTCTTCCAGATAATCGTAATGCCATTTCCATTGATAACCTGTGATCTTAATATCGACCTCAGACTCACTGGCGTCATAAGCATCAATCAGCGCACTGGTGGCGGGAACAGCCATACCAATAAGAATGGCAAAGGGAACAGCCGTCCAGATAATTTCGACGGTGGTGCTTTCGTGGAAGGTGGCTGGCTTTACACCGAGAGACTTGCGGTGCGCAATAATGGACCAAAACATGATGCCAAAAACAACAACACCAATGGCAATGCAGATCCAGAAAATAATCATGTGTAAGTCGTAAACCTGACGGCTAACCTCGGTAACACCGGGGGTCATATTAACTTGCCAGTCAGCCCGAACACTTACACTATAGAAGAGAAAAGACCCCGCTAAGAGCCTAATCCAGGGTATCGCTTTCGCAAACATCCCCCACTCCTCCTGCTTGTTGTTAGATTTATAGTTCTACTATTTATCTTTTTCTACAACGTTACAGCGTGAGCACCTAAAATTAGAGAGGTAACCCCGCGCCATTATAAACACGCTTTTTTAAATAGCGCAATGAGCTGAATCAAGCGCCCAACAATCAGCTTACATTCCAATATTTCATATAAGCCATACCTGGCAAAGCAAATTGGTATAAGCTGTGAACCAACGCCAAAAAACACCGTTTCCTCATATTTGATGACTAAAAATCTACATCATCGTATCTGGCTAATTGCTGGGCCCATGATTCTATCTAACCTGACGGTACCCCTGCTTGGCTTAGTGGATACAGCAATTCTAGGTCACTTAAGTCATGCCCATTATTTGGGCGCAGTGGCGCTGGGCGCAGTCATTTTTGATATCTTATTCTGGGCCTTTGGTTTTTTGCGCATGGGTACTACCGGCCTAACCGCACAAGCTTACGGCGCCAACGATTTAGAAAAAACCCGGCTACTATTGTGGCAAGGCATGACGCTGGCTGTCAGCATTGGCTTGATCATCGTATTGTTACAAAAGCCCCTCTTCAGTCTGGCCTTTGCCTACATGTCCCCCAGCCCAGAGGTAGAAAACTGGGCGCGCATTTACTGTGATATTCGCATCTGGGCTGCGCCCGCTTCACTGGCGCATTACGTGATTTATGGCTGGCTGCTGAGCATCGGCAAAACCCGTTCTGTATTAGCACTTACTATCTTCGCCAACCTCGTCAACATTTGCCTCGATTACCTGTTCGTGATGCAGTTCGATATGCTCACCGCAGGGGTCGCCTGGGGGTCATTAATCGCCGAATACAGCCTACTGATTTTTGGCCTGTGGATAGTAAAACAAAGCACCCGGAACATGGGCAGCCAGCCACTGCGAGAAAGACTACTAACCATGGCCAACTACCGCCAACTCTTCACCGTAAACCGCTATATTTTTATCCGCACCCTGTGTCTGCTGTTCACCATTTCCTTTTTCTATGCCCGTAGCGCCCAGCAGGACGACATTACGCTCAGCGCCAATGCTCTTTTGATGACGTTGCTGATGGTTTTTTCCTACGGCCAAGATGGCTTTGCCAATGCTGCCGAAGTGTTATCCGGCCAGGCCATTGGTGCGAAGGATATGCGCACGTTCAAACAAACAAATCGCGGCTGTGCACTTTGGTGCCTCTACGCCTCCGTGCTGTTTACCTTGCTGCTAATGTTTTTTGATCGGCAAATTATCGGCCTGCTCACCAACATCGATAGCGTCATGCAAGTCACATTGAAATACTGGATTTGGTTAATCTTGCTGCCCTTTGCCGCCGCCTGGAGTTTTCTATTGGATGGCATTTTTGTCGGCGCCACCAAAGCTCGCGCCATGCAAAACACCATGCTATTTTCCTCCTTTTGTATCTTTTTACCCGCCTGGTATCTACTCACACCCTGGGGCAACCATGGCCTGTGGATCGCCTTTTTATGCTTCCACGCCGCGCGTAGCATCTCCATGGCATTTGTGTATTATTACTACAGCAAACAACAGCAATGGATTTAAGCCCCAAATTAATAAGGCCACGGATTTATACCGCCAATTGAAGGTCTGAGATTTCATCGTTTTCTGATACAGGATGTTTCGCATGTTCAACGCATTACTTTTCACTCGCCAGCTCGTTTTATTTTTCACCCTCGCATTCTGCGCCATAGGCCTTCAAGCACAAGAAAATCTTGTTCCCGAAAATAAGGGGTTTCTCTGGAAAGTCAGCGACAGTGACAGCAGCGTTTACCTGCTCGGCTCCGTACACTTCGCCAATGCCGACTATTACCCCATGAGCCGCAATATCGAAGCCGCCTTTGCTGAAGCTAATACGCTGGCCGTCGAAATTGACATCACCTCGCTCGACCCGCTTAAAACACAACTGCTAATGCAGGAAATGGGCAACTACTCGGATGGCCGCACACTAAAAGACGAACTAAGCCCCGAAACCCTGCAAAAACTGGAAGCCTACCTCGGCCAAAAGGGTTTCCCTTCGCATCTGTTCATGAGCCAAAAACCCGGCATGCTAATCATGTCCCTCACCAGTATGGAACTGATGAACCTCGGCATGCTGCCGCAGTTTGGCATCGACATGCACTTCCTCGCACGCGCCAAGGGCAACAAACATATTGTCGAGCTGGAAACACTGGAGCAACAGCTGGAGCTGCTTCTAAACATGGATGACGGCGACACCGCCCTGGCTCAAACACTGGATGAGTTCCCAACCTTCCCCGTGTTATCCAAACAACTATTCCGCGCCTGGCAAACGGGGGACACCCATATCATGCAAAGCCTGTTGATTGATGAACCACTACAGAAATACCCCGAATCCAAAGAGTACTTCGACAAACTGTTTACTGATCGGAATATCACCATGACCGAAAAAGTGAAAGGCTTTCTAGACGACAACAAAACCTACTTTGTGATTGTAGGCGCTGGCCATTTAATTGGAGAAGACGGGGTTGTGAGCCTGCTAGGTAAAGAAAGGCTTAAAGTTGAGCGCCGTTAGAAATTGTCACTTGAAACAATTGACGCTTTAAGCGCGTCTATTCCTCGACCACTCTATCTGGAAAACACTGATCCTTCGCAATCTGCTCCGCCAATGATTCACCCTCGCCCTGCTGCCCCCACTGATCGTAATAGACCAGATCATTAAGCGGCAGGCGCTCTGACCAACCCGCCTTTTCTAAATCAGGCTGGTCGTTAAACTCACTGACATAACCCACGCACAAATAAGCGATAGGAATAATTTCTTCAGGAATACCCAGCGTTTCTCGTAATTGTTCCTGTTTTACGATGCTCACCCAACCTACGCCGATATTTTCCGCACGGGCAGCGAGCCAGAAGTTTTGTACGGCACAAACGGTACTGTAAAGATCCATATCACTCTGATGAGTGCGACCCAAAACAGTTTGCCCGGTGCGATTACGATCGCAGGTAATACAAATATTGACTGGAGATTCGAGAATACCTGCCAGCTTCAAAGAGGAATACAGCTCACGACGTTCGCCTTCAAACATCGCTTTGGCTTCATCATTAGCCTCGGTAAAAGCGGCATGCATACGCTGCTTCACGCCATCCGATTTAATTACCACAAAATTCCACGGCTGCATGTAACCCACCGAAGGTGCATGGTGCGCGGCATAGAGCAGGCGACTCAGCACCTCATCGGGAACCGCATCGGATAAAAACTGGCTACGCACATCACGGCGACTAAAAATCACCTGGTACAAATTTTCCAGCTGCTGGCTTAATTCTGAGGTCTTTCTCGACTCATTCGACACTGGAACTACCCTGTTCAACAGGCGCAGAAAGCGCCTTTGCCAGACGCTCAAGCTGAGCGGCATCTTTAATAAGCCCAAAACGCAACAAACCATCACTCTCACAGCGCACAAATCGACGCGTCAGGATACCTTGCTTGCCGCACTGGTTATACCACCGATCAACCGCTTTCAACGACATCGACACACTACAATAAAGTGGCCCTTGTAAAACACTGAACTTACCGTCCCAGTTGATAGATTTCAACAGCGCACTTTGCTCATTCATAGCCTCGTTAATACGCTGTCGCTGTTCAGCATGCCAGCCGGTATCAGCAAGCGCTCGACAGCCAAGATATTGCGCAGGACCGTTCACAGCCCAGGGACCCAGGCGCTCAGCTAGCAATTCCAGCACCGGCGGCTCAGCCAATACAAAACCCAGCCGCAAACCGGCAAGGCCAAAAAATTTACCTAACGAGCGCAGCACAATCAGTCCAGGGCGTGGACATTCTGTTGCCAGACTCATGCCCGGCTCACTGTCCATAAAGGCCTCATCAACTATCAGACAACCGCCGCGACGCGCTAACATGTCACACCAATGCATCAGGCGATCGCGGCCCAGCAACGTCGTGGTTGGGTTATTGGGATTGATGGCCAGCACCACATCCAGCTCACCTGCTTCAATTTTACCTTCCAGTAGCGCCAGCGAACCATCGCTGTAATCCACCAGACTATGACCTGCCTTATGCCAGGCCTTACGGTGCTCGAAATAGCCTAGTTGCGGCAATGCCACCCGACTATTTTCCGGGAACAATTTCGGCAGGGTTTGAATGGCAAACTGGGAACCAGGAATCGCCAACACCGCTTCGGCCGTACAACCATAATAGTCCGCTGCAGCCTGCGGCAGCGGGCATTTCACAGCCGGCAAACGCTGCCAAACTTCGGAGGGAATATCCGGGACCGGCCAGCCCCAGGGAGCAATACCGGTGGATAAATCCAGCCACTGTTCACGAATAATGCCAAACAGCTCAGCTGCTTGATCCAGGTCACCACCGTGGGTGATATTTATAGATTCTTTACTCACAACAAGCTCATCAGTAATACGATCAAAAAAGTAATCACAACCCAAAGATAAACGCCGCGCTTCACCAAGGTTAGCGAACGCTCGATATCACCAGGGACCGGTGCAAAACCTTGCCCTAACATGGGACGAAAAACTTTTTTTCCATGATAGACAGCATCACCGCCCAACGCCACATTTAGCGCCCCGGCGCCACTGGCCATCACCGGACCGGCGTTAGGACTCTCACACTTTGACGCTTGCTTACGCCAGGCGTTCATCCCTTGCTGCCAACTGCTTCGCCCGGCAACAAAAGCATAGGTTAACGCGCATAATCTTGCCGGAACCCAGTTAACCACATCATCCAGCCGCGCCGCCGCCCAACCGAAGGCAACAAAACGTTCATTCTTATAGCCCCACATGGCATCCAATGTATTAATGACACGATAAGCGATCGCACCAACCGGCCCTGCCACCACAAACCAGAAAATCGGTGCAAACACCGCATCACTGCCATTTTCCAGCACTGACTCCATGGCGGCTTTGGTCACACCAACCTCATCCAGCTCCGAAGTTTGACGACTAACGATATAGCCAACCCGCTCGCGAGCCAGTGGCAGATCTTTTTTCATCAACGCACTGTGTACCGCCAGCGCATGCTCGGCAAGACTGCTCCAGCCCACCACCAAATAAAGCACCAGTGCACTAAACAAGAAAGAGAAGAAGGATGAACCACTAAACCAACAGACTAACAGGCAGGACAGCCAAACCACCGGCAGCAAAACCAGCAGCAGTGCAACAATGCCTAGCGCCTTCGCAACAGTGAAATATTGCGTCGGCTTGTTAAGCTGCGTTTCAACCCAATTAATGCAATTGCCTAGCCCCACCAACGGGTGGTATCGGCGTACTTCGCCAAACATTCGATCGAGGGTCAGCCCAGCTATCAGGGCCAACAACAAACTAAACGAAGTCAGAATCAAAGCATCGCCACCAACGTAACAAGGCTAACCACTTCAATGATTTCCACCGTTGCGCCAAGCGTATCGCCCGTACAACCTTTGAGACGGGACATCATCATAATACGCAATACCAACAGCGCTAATACAGCGAGCAATAACACGGGCAGCGCATTTGAAAAGTTCATCAACAGGAAAACGACGGCCGCAATCGCAACCACGATTTTCGCCTCCTGACGAGGAAAATGCTGGCTGAGAATTTCCCCCAAACCCTGTGGTCGCACATAGGGAGTGGTTAACATCACGGCCAGCACCGCAAGCCGTGCAACGAAAGGCGCCAGCAACAATAACCACAACGAAGCATGTGCCAACAGCGCCACCAAACAGGCAAATTTAATCAGCAACAGCAGGACAACCACCGTCACCGCAATCGGCCCGGACGTCGGATCTTTCATTAACGCCAACGTACGCTGCTTAGACCCCAAGCCGCCCATCCAGGCATCAGCACAATCAGCCAAGCCATCAAGGTGCAGTGCGCCGGTCAAAGTCACCCACAGCGCCAACACCAATGCGGCAAGCAGAAAAATTTGCAGCGAATAAATCGACAACACCGATTGCGCAAACCAGGCAAAAACCGCCAAGACAAAACCCAGCAGCAAACCCACCAGTGGATAATAAAGCAGCGACAAACCGATGGTATTTTTATCCTGCTCGGAGCCGCTTCCAGGAACAGTGCCAACAGGAAAAATCGTTAGGAATTGCAGCGCCATACGCGCTGCGCTGACATGCTGTTTAGAATCGAACATAATCTTTAATCTCGTTTAAGAAAATTGATAAAAAGCGATTTTATTACCGTCAGGATCACGGAAATAAGCACCGTAGAACGCATCCGGTATGCGCTGTCCGGGCGCACCGTCACAGGTGCCGCCTAGCTCAATCGCTTTATGATATAACTTATCTACGTTTTCCTTAGAACCAGGGTTAATCGCAACCATGTTGCCATTACCCGGATGCGGTGCCTCTTTATTGTAAGGAATGCAAACGGCCAGACACGGCTTATCCTTCGACGGCCCAATCAAAACAAAGCGGCCCATATCAATCAAAATTTTAGCCTCAAAATCGGACAAAAGGTCTAAATAAAAACGCTTGGCCTTTTCAATGTCACTCACACCGATTGTGCTATATCCAATCATCTGAATTACTCCCATTCAGGCTTTAACCGTTTGTAGAAAAACTAATTATCAGGCCTGTAAGCCGTTTTATTCAAAAACACCAATTTAGGAAAAGGCGCTTCGTCCGTTTCGTAAACCTGCACCCGGCTGAGGCTGGCATAATGGATTTCCATCCGTGTTACCGCGGCTAATGGCATTTGTAATAGCTCCGCCAACAAAATACGAATCGTACCGCCATGCTGAACCAACAAAAGATGCTCACCTCGGTGTTCACCCAGCACTTGCTGCCAGGCATCCAATAAACGCCCCTGCACCATCTGCATGGATTCGCCATTCGGAGGAGAGACTGTCGCGGGATCACGATAAAAATTGGTTACTGCCTCGGCATCGTCACGGTGAACTTCCGTTATTTTTCGCCCTTCCCAATCGCCAAAATCCATCTCACGGAAGTCATCATGCACCTGCACAGGAATATTAAATTGCTGCGATTTTGACTCCGCAAATAACCGGCAACGCTGCAAAGGTGAACTAACGATACGATCCCATGGTGTTTCGGCGTGCGCCACATCACTATGCAGCGACGACTCCATCTGCTGCCAACCACGGTCCGTGAGCGGCACATCGGTACTGCCGCGATAAATTTCACCGCCCTGACATTCGCCGTGTCTGAGCAGGTCGATGGTGGTAACTGTGGAAGACTTACGTAAGGACATTGCTCACACCACCTACTTCATTTTTTCATTTAAGGGGGCTTCTAAAAATTGTGATATTTGCGGCAGAACAAGAAAGAACCGCGCAGAGCCGGAGTGTATAAATAATACATGACGGATCGAGCACGGAGCTGACGCAGTTATCGCGTAAATAGTGCATTTTTAGGTGCTCACTCCCGCGCTTTCAAAAGTCGCCATCTTATTATGCAACTCACAAGCCAAACGTAATAGTGGCAACGCCACCGCTGCACCGCTGCCTTCACCCAATCGCATGTCCAACTTTAACAACGGCTCGGCTTCTAACACTTCTAACACGCAGGCATGGCCTCGTTCCGCAGACTGATGAGAAAACAACAGCCAATCCTGACAGGACTGATTGATTTGCATCGCCGCCAACGCTGCCACCGAACAAATAAAACCATCCACTAGACAAGGAATACCCAGCTGCGCACAGCGTAAATAAGCACCCGTGAGCGCAGCAATTTCAAAACCACCCAGACACTGCAAACTTGTCAGAGGCTCAGCTAGAGCCGCTTTATGGAAATCCAAAGCACGCGCCACCACGTCTATCTTTCGTTGCAAGCCAGCGGCATCAACACCCGTGCCTAGGCCTACCAGCTTTTCCGGTGATTCACTCATCAAGGCGCAGGCCAGCGCCGCTGCCGTGGTGGTATTACCAATACCCATTTCGCCACCGATAAATAGCTGGCATTGCTGCTGGTGTAACTGTTCTGCAATATCAGCACCGGCTTTCAACGCCAGTGCTAATTGCTCAGCGCTCATGGCAGGCTGTTCGCAGAAGTTATGAGTTCCGGGGCCTAATGACTTTTGAATAATCTTTTCGTGCTCAGGCGCCTGTACTGCCGTGCCCATATTAACTACCGCAAAATCCGCCTGCAGCGCTTCGGCTAACACACTGATCGCCGCGCCGCCATTGGCAAAGTTGCGGATCATCTCTACCGTCACTTCCTGTGGAAATGCAGATACACCTTCGGCAACGACACCATGATCCGCAGCAAACACACGAATAGAAACCCGGTCCAACGTTGGCCTCGACGTATCTTGCAAAGCACATAACAATACGGCCAGCTCTTCCATACGCCCCAGCGAGCCAGATGGTTTGGTGAGTTGGCTTTGATGTTCAAGCGCTTCATTTAAACGCTCAACTGACAATTCTTTGATAGGTTGATTTACCCAATCGGTCATATTTTTATCCATTAACTTTTAGAGGCCTCTTTCAGTACATACGGCAAACCAGCCACACTCAAGGTCACTCGATCACAAATTTCAGCCAGTGCCTGATGCAGCAAACCTGCTTCATCGACAAACTGGCGAGTCACTTCGCCCATGGGGATCACCCCCATGCTGATTTCATTACTGACAAAAATAAGTTGGCCCGGCAGCTTCTCGAGAGCTTCAAGCAACGCAGCGCGCTGACGCGACCATTCGCTATCATCACCACAAAACAAGCAGTTACTCAGCCACAGCGTCAGGCAATCCACCAAAATGCAGGCATCTTCACGCGCGACATCCCACAGCACTTGCGCCAAATTGATCGGCTCTTCCACTAACTGCCAATCCTCGCCTCGGCGCTGACGATGCAATTCAATGCGCTGCGCCATTTCGGCGTCGCCGGCCTGTGCGGTGGCGATATAAATTTGTTGTAACCCGCTGGCTTCGGCGGCCTGCTCTGCCAGTTTGCTTTTACCGGAGCGGGCACCGCCTAAAATTAGTTCTTTCAAAACAGCTCCTTAAAAGCCTCATCGTCATTCTCGCGAAAGCGGGAATCCATATTCTTTGGCGGTATCACCCTAAACTGAATGGATGCCTGATCAAGCCCGGCATGACGCACTATTTTTTATTAGGCAGTACAGGAAGGGTTTTTCATTTCACCTTCAATATTCAGCACTTCAAAAACGCCATCCAAATCCAAATGCTCTTCAATGGCGTTGGCTAAACGGTTTATATCCGCTTCCTGACGCGCCCGGTAATCAATGCGCTGCACCTGCTCCAGACCAGCCCATTTTAACAATGCCTCACAGGCTTCGGAATGATCAAAGAGACCGTGCAAATAGGTGCCCAGAATCTGACCATCCGTCGAAATCGCGCCATCGTTGCGCTCTGCCAGTTTCACTGCCGGATTATTCAAGGCTGGCCCCTGAGTCACGCCAGCATGAATTTCATAACCTTCAACTTTAACCTTAGCCTTAGCCTTAGCAAAAGCCAGATAACCGCTTTCCCGACGCAACTGTTTATCGGCCTCTAACGTCGTCTCCATATCCAGCAGGCCCAACCCCTCCGAACTTCCGGCAGGCCCTTCGATGCCGTCAGGATCAGCAACTGTCTTGCCCAACATCTGGAAACCGCCACAAATACCAATCACTTTGCCGCCGTATCGCAGGTGCTTCTCAATCGCTTTGTCCCAACCCTGCTCACGCAACCAACGTAAATCAGCGCGTGTACTTTTACTGCCGGGCAGAATAATCAAATCAGCGCCGGGGATCTCTTCACCGGCACGTACAAACTGCAAATCAATCTGTGGGTGTAAACGCAGCGCATCAAAATCGGTGTGGTTACTAATACGCGAAACCACCGGCACCACGACTTTTAGCGTTTTACTATCAACATCGAGCTCTTGCTGTCCGGCCACGGCATCTTCGGCCTCCAGATGGAAACCCTTCAGGAAAGGTAACACGCCCAACACGGGTTTACCTGTACGTTCTTCCAGCCAATCCAAACCCGGCTGCAAAATACTCACATCGCCACGGAAACGATTGATCACAAACCCTATCACGCGCGCCTGCTCGCTAGCCGATAGCAATTCGAGCGTGCCTACCAAATGCGCAAATACACCGCCACGGTCAATATCCGCCACCAGAATCACCGGGCAATCGACTTTTTCAGCAAAACCCATATTGGCGATATCGTTTTCGCGTAGATTAATTTCCGCCGGGCTACCTGCGCCCTCCACCATCACCACCTGATACTGATTTTGAAGACGGTTGTGAGAATCGAGCACCGCTTCCATCGCCGTGGCTTTATAAGCGTGGTAACTCACCGCATCCATTTCCGTCACGGCGTGACCGTGAATAATCACCTGTGCGCCCGTATCACTATTAGGTTTTAGCAATACCGGATTCATATCGGTATGCGGCTCCAAACCACAGGCCTGCGCCTGCACTGCCTGAGCGCGACCGATTTCACCACCATCTACAGTCACCGCGCTATTCAAGGCCATATTCTGCGGCTTGAAAGGTGCTACTTTGATACCTTTTCGCGACAGTACGCGACACAAACCCGCTACCAACACACTTTTACCCGCATCGGAGGTAGTGCCCTGCACCATTAAAGTATTGTAGGTTTTATCGGTCATCTAATTTAAACACTCGTTTCCTGCTGTTCATCTATTTCAAGAAGCAGGTTTTGTAACTGATCGGCATAGTCACCTGGTTCCTGCCACAAACCGCGCTGGGTCGCTTCCAACAAACGCTCGGCCATTTCTTCCAGCGCATCAGGATTATTATCCTGCAAAAACTGCTGGTTAACTTGATCAAACACCAATGCATCCGCGACCTTTTCATACTGATAATCGTCAATCAGGTTGGTAGTGGCATCATAGGCAAATAGATAATCCACACTGGCGGTCATCTCGAAGGCACCTTTGTAACCGTGCTCCTGCATGGCGTTTATCCACTTGGGATTCAGCAAGCGGGAACGCACTACGCGGTTCAGTTCTTCCTTCAAGGTACGGATTTTAGGCGCCGATGGGTTGGAGTGATCGCTATGGTACACCGCTGGCGCTTCACCTTTAAGCACGGTCACCGCATTGGTCATGCCGCCCTGGAACTGGTAATAATCATCAGAATCGAGCAGGTCATGTTCGCGGTTATCTTGATTCTGCACCACTGCTTCCAGTTGTGATAACTGATGTCGGAAACTGCCTTGCGCTTCAATGCCGCCAAAATCTTTGCTTTCGGCATCAGCAGATAAATCATGACGACCGTAGGCGTAACCGCCCCAGTTCAGATAGGCTTCGGCGAGATCGCTTTGATCATCCCAACAACGCTCATCAATCAAACCCTGCAAACCCGCGCCATAGGCACCTGGTTTACTGCCAAACACTCGGTAACTGGCTTGCCGCAGCGCTTCGCTTTCAGATAAACCTTCAGCCAACAACGACTGCTGACGCGCTTCGATATGCGTACGTACACGATTATCGTGACCGGGCTCGTCAAACTCGGCCAACGCGAGTACTGCGGCATCAAACAACTTAATCACGTTCGGGAAAGCATCACGGAAAAAGCCGGACACGCGTAGCGTCACATCAACACGTGGGCGGCACAACAGCATGGCGGGCATGATTTCAAAATCCACCACCCGCTGCGAACCCTGCGCCCAAATAGGTTTAATACCCATCAATGCAAAAGCCTGCGCGATATCATCACCACCGGTACGCATGGTGGCCGTACCCCACACCGACAAGCCCAGCTGCTGAGGATAATCGCCGTGCTCCTGTAAATGCCGTTCGATCAACGCTTGCGCGGAACGCTGCCCTAGCTCCCAAGCCGCTGGCGAAGGAATCGAGCGGTTATCCACCGAGAAGAAATTACGCCCGGTCGGCAAAGTATCTAACCGGCCTCGGGTTGGTGCGCCACTAGGCCCAGGAGGAACAAACAGACCATTCAAGCCCGTTAACAATGAGTCGATTTCCAGCTCGGCGCTCTGGTTCAACGCCAGCATTAAGACCTGCCGGGCATATCTCAGCAATTGGCTGGTATGCGGATACGTTGCTAACAGTTCCGCGGTCAATAGCTCGCTGTCAGCAACAACATATTCTGCTATCAACTTGTGGGCCAATAGCTCAAGACGCTCACGCGTATCGGCGCCGGTGCGCCAAACACTGTCATCCAGCTCCGCTAAAATCTGCGGCTTATTACCCAGCCAGGGAGTGGCATCCAGCGCCAGAGGATCAACACAGTCCAGCGCCAGATCAGCCGCCAGCGCATGCAAAATACCCAAACCCGAGGGCTCTTCGCCACGCGGCAGTCGTAACAAGGCAACCACGGTGTCGGTTAGTTTCGAATCATGGGGCAACTCACCCAAAATATGCAAACCGTGACGAATTTGCGCCTCTTTAATTTCACACAGGTAACCATCCAGCTCAGATAGCACCTCTTCGTCATCCTGCGCGCCCTCTGATGAAAGACTCAGCTCATCAAGCACGTGGGTAACCTTAACCTGCTCAAGAATCTGCTCCCGCAGCCAGGTTTCACGACGGACATCCATGCCCAATGCTTGGTAATATTCATCCACCAAGTTTTCCAGTTCAGCCAGCTCTCCGTAGCTTTCTGCGCGGGTCATGGGCGGCATCAGGTGATCAATAATAGTGGCCTGCGCCCGGCGCTTAGCCTGCGCGCCCTCGCCCGGATCGTTAACAATAAAAGGGTAAAAGTGTGGCATTGGCCCTAACGCAATATCCGGCCAGCAGCTTTCCGATAAGCCAAGCCCCTTGCCCGGCAGCCATTCGAGATTGCCGTGTTTACCGACATGAATGACAGCATCCACTTTATACGTTTCGCGTAACCAGAAATAACAGGCCAGATAACTATGCGGCGGCACTAAATCCGGATCGTGATAATTGGCCTGCAGGTCCATGTTAAAACCACGCGCCGGCTGAATACCGATAAAGATTTCACCAAGGCGGATACCGGCAATCATCAAACGACCCTGCCGACATTTAGGATCCTGCTCCGGGCCACCCCATTGCTCAGTGACTGCGCGTTGGCAAGCTGCTGGCAGTATTTGAAAGTGCGCCAGATAATCATCAACAGCCATGCTCTGCCAGCAGGGTAGTTGATGCAGAGTCGCGGGGTTGTTGGTCACCGCGCCCAGTAATTCTTCTATCAGCTTATTGCCCGTTTCCGGCACATTAGTAATCGGGTAACCCGCTTGCTCAAGCGCGCGCAGAATATTAATGGTCGAAGCGGGTGTATCCAGCCCGACGCCATTACCAATACGACCATCGCGAGTTGGATAATTAGCCAGCATCAGCGCGATGCGTTTTTCGGTATTCGGCTTGCTGGCCAGCGCACAATAACGCTTTGCCAGCTGAGCAACAAAGGTCGCACGCTCGGGTTGTAAAGCATAGGAAACCACGGAAATTTCGCTGCGCTCACTAAACCGACTTTCCGCCTTAAAACTGACGGCGCGGGTAATAATACGGCCGTCCATTTCCGGCAACACCACCTGCATGGCGATATCGCGGCTGCGCAGACCCTGACTGTGCTCCAGCCAATCCTCTTCAGTACTGCTGGACAGCACCAACTGTAATACTGGCAGTGGTTTTTCAAAGGGCGATTGATAAAGCGTTGGTTGTGACGACAACTCAGGCGCCGATACGCTGTTGCTGGCAAAACTGGTGGTATTGATCACCAGTGACGCACCGGCTTGGTCGATTAACGAATTAACGAGTGTCAGGCTATCAGCATCTTTCAGGGAGGTCAGGGCGACGGGTAACGGATTCAAGTCCTGTTGTTCGAGGCACTCAATCAAGCCATCAAACATTTGTGTATTGGCGCTTTGCAAATGGCTGCGATAAAACAGCAACAAGCAAACCGGCTGCTCATTCTCACTATTTTGCCGCCATCTTTGTTGCCATTCTGCCAGCGTCGCTTGACCGCTATGGCTGTGACGACCGGGCATATACATTAAACAGGGAGGCAGCTGTTGCGGCTCGCCCCAGGCGAGTTCACAACCGAGATATTCGTTGCCGATAAAGTGCAGTAATTGCTGTGCGTTAACCAGACCGCCTTCACGTAAATAGCGCCACACTCTGTGGGCTTGCTCAGCTGAGACAGAGCTGGCCATGGTTAATTCAGGGTCGGCGCTATCATCGCCCGGAACAATGATTAATTGGCGAACCTTGCTTGGTGTCGCGTCGCTAAGCCATTCCGACAACTGTTCAAAACCATAAGACCAGTAGTTCTTGCCACCCAACAGAGACAGCACCACCACTTTGGCGTGATCGAGCACCTTATGCCGGTACAGATCGAAAGCAGCCGGTTTAGCCAACTGCATCCAGTTGGCCAATCGCACCGAAGGGAAATCCAACGGCAAAGCATCAACCGCACTCGCCAGCGATGCCAGACTGCTATCCGCCGCCGACAGAATAACCAGGTCAGCGGGGCTTTGGTCCAGATCAACAATGCCTTCGTCATCAACGAAGCCACCGGGTTTTGAGGCCAGAAGGTGCATGATTAGGCTCGGTTATCACCGATTAAACGGCTACCTGCGCTGTTTCCAGCGCCTTACGCACTACCGCTTCTTCAAGATCTTTACCGATAAACACCAGGCTGGTTTTGCGCGCTTCATCGGCCTGCCAGAGGCGGTCAAAATGCACATCAAGGCGCTCACCGACAGCCTGCAGTACCTGGCGCATCGGTTTGCCTGGCAAGGCTGCAAAGCCCTTAGCACGGAAAATATTATGCTCAGCCAGCAGCCCTTTTAACGCTGCTTGCAACGGCTCCGCTTCCACCTCATCCATCGTAATCACAAAAGAATCGAAATGGTCATGAGCATGCTCGTGATGATGGCCGTGCTCATGGTGATGATCATGATGGTTATGAACATCATCAATGCGATCTTCAGCAGCCGCTCCGATGCCCAGCAACACATCCAGCTGCGTATCACCATGATTTACATAGGCCGTTTTTACCGTACTCGGCAGACGAGCGGCCAATAATTCACGCACCCGTTCTCGCTCATCATCACTGAGCAGATCATTTTTACTGACCACAACCAGATCAGCGGCGCTCAGCTGATCATCTAGCAACTCCTGCAGGCTCGGATCATGATCCAGGCTTTCATCGGCCTGACGCTGTGCTTCAACACGGGCTTCATCACTGGCAAATCGACCGGCACTAACAGCGGGGCCGTCAACCACGGTTATCACTGCATCAACGGTGCAGAACTGTTTAATTTCAGGCCAATTAAAGGCCTGTACCAATGGTTTTGGCAGTGCCAGTCCACTGGTTTCAATCAGAATGTGATCAATATCATTACGGCGAGCCACCAGCTGTTTCATCACCGGCAGAAATTCTTCTTCTACGGTGCAACAGATACAGCCATTTGCCAGCTCGTAGATGCCATCCTGTCCTTGCGTCGTCGAGCTTTCACTGCCTTCATCTTCACAGCTGAGAGGACAGCTGCGTAGTAAATCGGCATCGATATCCAGTTCGCCAAATTCATTAACGATGACGGCAATACGTTTACCCGCTGCTTGCTTCAGAACATTCGACAATAATGTGGTTTTACCACTGCCCAGAAAACCGGTGACGATAGTGGCGGGGATTTTATTTAGTTGCATGATGGTTTATCTCTATTTACAAATTATTCAGCGGTTGCCGGTGCGGGCGTTTCTGGCATCGGTTGTCCTAACATCTGCTGCCCTGTTTTCTCCATAGTGCCAAAAGCAGCGCCGCCTTTCTCTTCGGCTACGTCGACAGGAATATAGGTAAACACCAAAAGGCCAATAATGATGGCCGCTAAAATAATATCTCTGATTCTCATAGTTATAACCTTTAATTAGCGCTTCACGGTGCGCGGTTCAGCCGGTTTTACCTTGGGACGGTAAACATGCGCCTGGTCTTTGCTGTAAAGATATGAATCACGGAATTGATCGCTGTCGAGCACATGGCCCACCAGAATTAGCGCCGTACGGGTAAATTTTTTCTCGCGGACTTTAGCGACAATATCTCTCAAAGTGCCAACAACCTTATCCTGATCCGGCCAGGAAGTGCGGTAGCACACCGCCACTGGGCAGTCTTCACCGTAATGAGGAATGAGTTCTTCAACAATTTTATGAATTCGGTTAATACCCAAATGAATCGCCAAGGTCGCACCGCTACGCGCCAGCTCAGGCAAACGCTCACGTTCCGGGAACGGCGTTTTACCTTCGTAGCGGGTCATGATGATGGTTTGTGAAACCTCTGACAGCGTCAGCTCTTTGCCTAACCAGGCAGCGGATGCTGAGGTCGCAGTCACACCGGGGATCACTTCATAATCGATGTCTAGCTGTTCCAAACGACGGATCTGTTCACCAATCGCCCCGTACACAGAGGGATCACCAGAGTGCACACGCGCCACATCTTTACCTTCGGCGTGTGCTGCTTGGATATGTTCCATAATTTCATCGAGATCAATGGATGCGGTATCAATGATTTTCTCGGCACGGCCTTCGGCAATATCGAGAATTTCAAGCGGCACCAGCGAACCGGCATACAAAATCACCGGTGAATCTTTGATCAGGCGCTGGCCTTTCACCGTAATCAGTTCGGGATCACCCGGGCCTGCGCCAATAAAGTAGACTGTCATTTTTTTCTAACCTATTAATGTATTGAGTCTTTAATTTGTGTCATGAGCGCAGTGCTGACAAGGCAAAAATTGCTGAGAAAGCGCAGTTTATAAATCATAAATGAGCATTTTGAATGCTATTTTTAACACCGTCAGCACAAGCGCAATAACAAATTAATGGCTCAATTTTTTGCTGTAGCCACGGGGCGTGTACACCCACTCTTTACTGCCATTAACAATATGGCGTGATTCGCTATTCCCCACTGACACCAACGTGAACATATCCACGTCTTTAGCATCCAGCTCGCCCAATGTAGTAATAATGATGCTTTCATCTTCACGGGTTAATTGACGGCCCAGCAGCACCGGCGTTGTAGCCGGACGGTATTGCAGCAAAATATCGCGTGCAGAATTAAGCTGCCAATCGCGTTTTTTCGATACCGGATTATAAAAGGAAATTACAAAATCGCCTTTGCCGGCACAGTGAATACGCTGTTCGATGGTTTCCCAAGGCGTTAATAAATCCGATAAAGATACGGTGCAGAAATCGTGCCCCAGCAAAGCACCCACTCGCGCAGCACCCGCCTGCATGGCGGAAATTCCGGGGATCACATCAATCTCAACGTCCAGCCATTCTGGATGAGCTTCCAAATCTTGCAGCTGGCGATCCAGTAACTCAAAGACCAGCGTCGCCATCGCGTAAATACCGATATCACCACTGGAAACCAGTGCCGTCGTTTTACCGCTGGCGGCTAAATCCAACGCCAATCGCGCACGATTAATCTCTTCGCCCAAGGGCAAGTCATGGTGCGCTTTACCGTCACAGACGTCACCCAACAAATCCAGATACAGGCCATAAGCCACCAAATCGCTGCTTGCTTCAATCGCGGCGCGCGCTTTAGGTGCGACTAACTCAGAATCACCAGGCCCCGTCCCCACTACAAATAACTTCGTCATGTTTTCTTAAACGTCCTTCACATAGGCACGCGCAACCGCACAGGTTACCCGGCCTTTTTTCTGTTTTGGCAGCAACAACTCCGGTGCTGCCTCAAAATCACCGCTGGCCTGCTGGGCCGCATAAAGCGCCGCCGATTCAGCCACACCGTAAACTCCCACGGTGTTGAAAATGTAATCCGAACGCGTGCTGAGCAAGCTTTCCATAGTGCCAAGCTGCTCTTTATCCCAGGTCAGAAACGGAATTTTGCTGATACGCGCCAGATCGATAAAACCGGTTTCATCGGCTTTAATATCAATACTGTTAATGCTGCTCAACTCACGAATATTCAACCCCAACTGTTGCAGACAATCACTGAACAAGTCCGCAATTTCCGATACAGGCGTATCTCGCTCGCAGCCCATGCCGACACAGTAAACCGGTTTTAAATAACTTTTCGCGGTAGTCAGTACTAACTGAGCACCCAGTTTTTCAGCAACCTGCGCGCCCCACTCGTTGGCACCACCTTCATGACCAGACAACAGCGGAATTACAAACTGGCCCAGCTCATCCAGCACCAATACCGCTGGGTCTTTATGCTTATTGCCCAACACAGGACCCAACGTGCGCACGGCAATGCCCGTGGCGCAGATCAAAATCAAACGCTCACCAGCCGTGAAAGCCTGCTGCACCTTTTCGGTGAAGGGCTGCGGTTTGAACCACAACTCAGCATTCACTAACTCGTTCTTGAGACGAACCCCTAGCTCTTTGCCAGCCTCAGTGAGCGTAACAATACGGATCATGTACGATCTCGTTCCGTGCGCGTGACAATAAACAACGAAAAATACGGTCCTGCTTCGTCATCCAGCACATCCATATCTTCGAAAATCACTTCATCACGACGCCCAATATTTTCCAGATAGCGTGCTTCACCCCAGCGGTTTGTCTCTTTCAGCAACGCCAGAATACGCGGCCGCGCTTGTCCCGCTTTCATAATCACGACACTGTCATGATGAAGCAACGCTTCGCGTAGTTGTTCATCGCTATGACGTCCGCTCACCACCACTAACGATTCCTTCAACATGGTCAACGGATGTCGTAACGCTGCCGACGCTGAATTAATCGATGAAATGCCCGGAATCACCTGACAGGGGCAGTCATCCTGCAAACGCTCAAGCAAGTAGGTAAAGGAACCAAAAAATAGCGGATCACCTTCACAGATGAAAACCACATCATGGCCCTGCTCCAGCTGCTCGCGGATTTCAACCGCCGCCTTGTCGTACACACCGTTAGCAATATTCCGATCATTACACATCGGCATGCACACAGGGATTTCCTGCTGTCCTTCGTCAACTTCGTCCAACACCTCACGGGCTATGTATTTGGCTTGCGACTCACCCTTATCATTGGCGATATAGCTAATCACCCCCGCCTTACGAATCGCTCGCAACGCCTTCAGGGTAATCAGCTCAGGATCACCGGGCCCTACGCCCACACCGATAAAGGTGCCGACGGCTATGTCAGAAAAATCGTCTGTCATGCTAGTTTTCTCTTACTAAATTTAAACAACGCAACCGGCAAACTGGGCCGATAAATCAGCTGATTCGCCAGCGCTTTACCGTGGCTCACCGCCACCTGTAGTGTCTCATTCTCGCTATCTCTGAGCATTTCACGCTGGTGATAAAAGGCCAGCAACTGCTGTTTACTCTGCTCAGTTACCGCGCTAGCGACCAACAGACCCCGTTTGGGCAGCTTCGCCCAGCATTGCTCTAACAGCTCGGACAAACTGCCATCGCTACCACCAATAAAAATCTTGTCCGGATCAGGAAGTTCGGCCAAAGCCTCAGGCGCACGGCCCTGCACTGCGGTCAAATTACCCATCAAACCAAACTTATCGCGATTGGCTTCCAAACACTTAAAACGTTCATCGTGATGCTCAACAGCAACCACTTGAATTGTTTCATTCCAGTAGGCCAGCTCAACCGACACACCACCACAACCAGCACCAATATCCCAGATCACTTCGTGATTGGCAGGCGCCAGCAATGACAAAATTGATAATCGCACATCACGCTTGGTCAGCATGCCCTTGCCATCTTCCTTGTCGGTCACATAGGAAGTATCAGGAATACCCGGAAACTCCGGCAGCACGCCGCCTTTGCCCTGCGTTTCAATCACCGTCACGTGCAGCGGGTCAAACTCAATATTCACATGCATCATTTCATCAGCTGAATAATGACTGACACGCTGTTTTTTATAACCCAGCGCTTCGCAAACACTCAGCCGTGATTCATCAAAACCGGCGGCGATACATTCCCGCGCCAACGCTTGAGGACTGCTTTTCTTATCGGTCAGAATCACCAGCGTTTGCCGCGCTTTCAACTTGCTGCGAATTTTCTCCAGCGGGCGACCATGCAGGCTTAATACCTCAACATCCTGCAGCGACAAGCCCAACTGATGACAGGCCATCTGAATACTGGAAACGGCCGGATAAAAATGTAACTGCCGGTCACTCACGTTTTTACTGAACCAGCGGCCAATGCCGTAATAGAGTGGGTCACCCGAGGCCAGCACTGCCAGGCTTGAAACACCGTCACGAATTAAATCCGCAAGATAGGCCGGTAAATTGGCCATCTTCGGTAATTGCTCGGCTTGCTGGCCTGATAACTGCCCCGCGACCACCTCCAACTGACGTGTCGAACCCAACACGCGCTCACATCCCGCCAAGGCCTTCGCTGCAGTTTGTGAAAGCTCAGCCGACTCAGTAACACCCAAACCAATAATGTGGATTTTTAAGGCTGACATATCAGTAGAACTCACCGTGGTTACAACGTAATAACGCATTACAAACCGATGCCGCAATGGCACTGCCGCCCTGACGTCCCAACAGGGTGATGCATTCCACACCCAGTTTTTCGTGAACATCCCACAGCGCCTGTTTGGATTCAGCCGCACCGACAAAACCCACCGGAATACCGATAATCAGTGCAGGCTTAGCCGCACCCTGTTCAATCATTTCCAACAATCGGAACAATGCGGTTGGTGCATTACCGATCACCACCACACTACCCGCCAACTTTTCCTGCCACAGCTGCAAAGCCGCCATCGAACGAGTTTCACCGCGCGCTTTAGCCAACTCCGGTGTGCATTCGTCGTTGAGATAACACAACGGCGGAGACTGAATCATCCGCTTGGTAATGCCCTGTTTGACCATTTCGGCATCACACAATATCGGGCAGTTTTCAGCCAATGCCTTCAAGCCACTCTCGCAGGCGTTCGCACTGAAACGTACCTGTGCTGCCAGCTCAGGCATACCAACACTGTGCACCATGCGCATGACGATCTGCTGCTGTTCGCGGCTGAAACCATCAAGCGGGGTCAATTCGCGAATCTGGCGAAAGCTTTCGGCTTCAATGGCCTGCGGATTTATTTCGTAGTCAAAGGGCATGCTTACTTAAACTCTACTTAGGACGGCGCTTGCGCAATCATCTAATTCATCAAAAATTGTAATGCCCGCAGGCAATTTCGGGCGGGCCAGCATCATAACAGGAATGCCCAAACGACGCGCCGCTGCCAGCTTGGCCTCGGTGGCTTTACCGCCGCTGTTTTTACTGACCAGCACATCAACCTGATGCTCATGCATCAGCGCTAGCTCGCTTTCTAAATCAAAGGGGCCGATAGCCTTAATCCAGCTCATCGACTCCGGCAGAGGATGTTTTGGTTGTACCGCTGTACGTAATAACTGCTGCTGCCCTTGCTCTGCGTATTGAGCAAATGCGGTAATCGCCATTTCATCAATCTGCCCGGCCGTCAGAAAAACTGACTTAAACTTCGCCAGCGCAGCAAGCAGTTGCGACCAGTCATCAAACATCTGCCAGTTATCACCCGCCTGTTCTTGCCAGGGCGCACGGTGAAAGCGCCAATAGGGCAATCTCAGCTGCTGCGCCACCGCCCAGGCTGTACCGGTCATTGTTTCGGCGTAGGGATGAGTCGCATCCAATACGGCCTCAATATTTTGCTGCTCGATATACGTCTGCAAACCGCCATACTGGCTAAAACCGCCGCTGATTACTTGGCAATCAACATCCGGCATGCGCACTAAACCGGCGACGCTATAAATAATCTCAATATCAGGCTTCTCTTCATCCCGAAGAAGCCGCTTTGCCAGTCTGCGCGCATCAGCCGTACCGCCCAGCAGTAACAACTTCATATCACACCTGCCGAACCAATAAACTGGCCTTTGCGATCAACCGCCCATAGCTCCAGCTCGACTTCCGCAGGCACAATCTTGCGCGCCTGTTGCAATGCCGCGTCACAAACTCCTGTTGCCAAATCAATATTCTGTTGCTGACACAGTTTCAGCGCTTCCATGCTCGTATTCGCCTGTCGGATCGCGTCCTGCAAAGACTCATCGGCACCCGCTTCTTTTGCCAAGCTCGCCAGCTGCTCAAAATCCACGCTGGAGGCGCGACTGTGTAAATCCAGGTGGCCGTTGGCCAACTTGCTCAATTTGCCAAAGCCGCCGCACAGGCTAACTTTCTGCACCGGCTTTTGCTTCAGATACTTCAACACCGCACCGGCAAAATCGCCCATTTCAATCAGCGCCATTTCAGGCAAGCCATAATGCGTACGAATCGCTTCTTCGCTGGTATTGCCCGTGGTCGCGGCAACATGTTGCAATCCGTTCGCCAGCGCCACATCAATGCCCTGATGAATCGAGGCAATATACGCCGAACAGGAAAAAGGCCGCACAATACCGGTGGTACCTAAAATCGATAAGCCCCCCATAATACCCAACCGCGGATTCATGGTTTTCTGCGCCAGTTCTGCGCCTTGCTCAACGCCAACACTCACGACAAAACCGCCCTGATAGCCGTAGCTGGCGGCAATATCTTCCAGATGCTGGCGAATCATCTGCCGGGGCACCGGATTAATCGCCGCTTCACCAACCGCTAATGCCAAACCGTCGCGAGTTACTGTGCCGACACCCTCACCTGCTTTAAAATGAACGCCCGGCTCAGATACCAATTGCAGATCAACAAACACTTTCGCGCCGTGTGTTACATCAGGATCATCACCAGCGTCCTTGATGGTGGCCGCTCGCGCCCTCCCTTTTCCAGCCGGGTCTTCAACAGCTAAATCACAAATGGCCAGCTCGACCTGCTTGCCTGCCTTACCGCGTTTTTCTGGCAGCGTGACCGTGGCATTTTCAACGCGCCGCTCGCCCAGTAATAAGTGCGCGGTAGCAACACAACAAGCCGTGGCACAACAGCCGGTGGTTAGTCCAGTGCGTAAGGGGCGAGGTTCTTCTTCGCTCTCCGGCCACATCGTCTTTTACTTCAGCCCGTCGCTTTCATCTGACCCTGCTCTTTAACTAGCTGGGGCTTAAACAATTGCGCGACGGCCTCTGGATTGGAGGGGAAGAATAAATGCAGATAGGTTGCCGTTAATCCGCGCTCACGGAAAATCGCTTCACCCGGTGCAGGATGTCGCTGGCGTCGGCCATAGGCAATCGGTTCCGGTGTGCCGCTGGAGCGGGAACGATGATGAGCATGAGCACGCACGTCGCCTTCCGGCAATGGCGCTGTTTGCATACCTTGGCAGCCGCGCTTGCCGCGCATCGCGCCTTGGCCGGCTAAGATGCCCGCCATCGGATAGGTTTCATCCTGCAGGTCCGTCAGACTTTCGAGACAATAAAGGAAACCACCACACTCAGCTAAAATCGGTTTTTCTGTTGCTGAAAACGCACGAACAGACTCAATCATGCTGCTATTTTTCGATAACTGCTCAGCATGCAATTCTGGATAACCACCTGGGAACCACAAAGCATCGGCTTCTGGCAGGCTTTTGTCGCTTAATGGTGAGAAGAAGCTGACTTCTGCGCCTAACTCGCGAAGAAACCTCAAATTAGCATCATAAATAAACGTGAATGCGGCATCTTTGGCGACGGCGATCTTAATATCAGCAAGGTCTGCACTAACGTCGGCTACAGCATCCGTCACGGCAAAAAACTCCACCGGCCCGGGTAACTCAGCGATGGGGTTTCCAACCAACTGGTCTGCGCCTTTATTAATTCGCACATCCAAGTCGTTACCGACTTCCGAAGGTTGAACCAAACCCAAATGACGCTCTGGCAAGGCAACCGCCTCATCACGCGGAAAAATACTCAGCAGCGGCAGGCTATCGGGCAAAGAATCAACAATCAGCTGCGCATGCCGCTCGGTACCGCAATTATTGGCAATCAAACCGGCAAACTTCACATCATCACGATAATTGGCCAAGCCAATCGCAATCGCTGAAGCCGTTTGCGCCATGCCTTTCACGTCCATCAGCAAGGCAACAGGGATATTAAAGCGAGAAGCCAAATCCGCACTGGATGGCTCGCCATCAAACAAGCCCATCGCGCCTTCCACCAAAATCAGGTCAGCCTCGCAGGCCGCTTCATAAAACTTTTGTTGGCAGTAGGCTTCACCCGCCATCCACATATCCAGCTGCTCGACATGCTTGCCGGAAGCCTGCGCGAGAATTTGCGGATCAAGGTAATCAGGGCCCGTTTTAAATACGCGAACGTCTTTACCCTGACGGGCAAACAAACGCGCCAAGGCAGCAGTGACGGTGGTTTTACCTTGCCCGGAAGAAGGGGCAGCAATAAATAGGGCGGGGCATTTAGCTGAAGCGCTCATCAGAATTCAATACCCGCTTGCGCCTTCACGCCGAGCCTGAAGGCATGGCGCTCGTCCTGCACGACGCTGATGGTGTCAGCAATTTCCTGCAACGGTGTCGCCATGGTGCGGCCAGTAATAATCACACTCTGCATGAGTGGTCGGCTTTCCAACGCCTTAACAACCGGCTCAACATCCAGATAGCCGTATTTGAACATGTAGCTCATCTCGTCAAACACCAGCATATCGTAGCTATCATCCTGCAAAAGCTTTTCTGCCAGCGCCCAGGCCTGCTGGGCTGCTTCAATATCCTTCTCGCGATCCTGTGTTTCCCAGGTAAATCCATGGCCCATGATGTGCCAGTCGATTTGCGGATGATCTTTGAACAGTTTGTATTCGCCAGTTTCCAAACGCCCTTTGATGAACTGGATCACCGCGCATTTCTTACCATGCCCAACTGAGCGCGCCATGGTGCCGAAGGCTGAGCTGCTTTTGCCTTTGCCCGGGCCTTTCAGCAAAATCAGCACGCCACGCTCTTCGGTGGATTTAGCGATCTTCGCATCAATCACGGCTTTACGTGAGGCGGCGCGTTTTTTGTGAGCTTCGTTTTTATCGGTCATTTCAATGAGGCCTAGTGGGCGAGAGCCAAGGAAAAATAATCCGCCGCCAGTTCGCGTGCTAACTCTTGTCCCCGACCGCGCTTCACTGGCGAGGATTCGATATCGATCAGCAGGCATTCGCCCGGCAGACGTAAATCAGTAACTTGCTGCGAACTGCGGCCATCGGTAATCAAATAGGTACGCATCGCCATTTCAGGGTGTTGTTTCGCTACTTGTCGCAGATAATCACCCGCCTGCTGCAGGCCTTCACGCAATGGCGTACCACCCCCTGCGGGAATGGTATCGAGCAATTGGCGTAATGCTTTCGGTGCACGGCGACGCGGTAAAAAATTCTCGACCTGTTGATTACCAAAACCCCACACCGTCAATTGCTCACGGGAGCGATAAGCTTGCTCGGCAATTTCCATAATCGCTGCTTTGGCATTGGCAAACAGGCTGTTTTTCAGCGTTGAGGCCGAGGTATCCAGCAGCACAAAATGCAGTACAGGCTGACCGCTCCGGGCTTTGCGCATTTTTAATTTAGTCGGCGGCCACTGTCCGGCGCTGCTGACTAAACTGGTAAACCAGTTCGGGCGGCGCGTTTCTTTTTGCGACAGCTTGCCGGAACCGCTGCTAGCACCTTTTGAAGCGCTTGAGCTGGCCGCATCGAGCGTTTGAGAGCGAACTGCCTGTGGAGATGTCGCACTAACCGGCACACCCGCATTCAGCGCATCGGCTGTTTTTAATTGCTGCGGAGCCATCGAGCCCCACTCGCCCTGCGCTGTTTCTGGCTCTGACGAACTATCGGGTTCATTGCGCGGCTGTTGCTGTGGAGGTCTCTTTTTTGGTGATGAAGTATTTGAGGATGGAGGCGGAGTCGAAGATGAAGGAGGTGTTTTACGACGATGCGCCAGCACCAATTCTTCAACAGCAGCCAAGTCTTCTTCGCTAACAACGGTTCGACCACACCAGGCAGCATGCGCCAAAGCAGCACGGTACCAGACGATATCGCCTCGCAAGCCTTCAACGCCCGCAGCATGACAACGTTCCGCAATGGCAATTCTCAGCGCATCGGAGCATTGCACCTGCGGTAGTGCATTACGAGCAGTTGCGAGTGCCGCCAGCAATTGTGTTTGTTCAGCGAAATATTGTGTGCAGTAACCTTGAGGATCGGCATCAAAGGCTTCACGGCGTCGAACAATCTCAACACGCTCTTCGAGGCTGTATTGATTGTCCAGATGAACAGCCAGACCAAAACGATCCTGCAACTGAGGACGCAGTTCGCCTTCATCGGGGTTCATGGTGCCGACTAGAATAAAGTTCGCATCATGACTATGACTGATACCGTCACGTTCGACGCAGTTCACACCACTAGCCGCAACATCCAGCAACAAATCGACCAGATGATCGTTAAGCAGGTTTACTTCATCGACGTAGAGAATGCCGCCATCAGCTTTTGAAAGCAGGCCGGGATGAAAAGCGACATTTTTGTCCTGCAACACCTGCTGTAAATCCAGCGTGCCCACCAGCATATCTTCGGTGGCGCCCAGCGGCAGCGTGACAAACGTATGCGAGCCACCCGGTAACAGGTCGGCCATGCCGCGAGCCAGCGTGGATTTTGCACAACCACGCGGGCCGCTGATCAGCACCCCGCCTAACTTGGGGTTAATGGCAGCAAGAATCAGCGCGAGCTTAAATGACTGCTGCCCGGTAACCGCAACAAAAGGAAACTGCGTGGCAGAATTAACCGTGGGCGACTGCATGGTCTGAAGCCCCTTTCAGGACCCAGCGATTGATGCACCAGGCGCTGAACGCACCCAGTATCAGCCAGAACACCAGGTTGGTGATGCCGCTAGCCATAATAAATTGCGAATGCAGATCAGTCAGTGCGGCAACAGATTCAGCGTCACCCGCGAACTCAGGACCAGCACCATGCGGTGCGCCGATGATATAAGGCAAGGCAAACAGTGCTAACGAGATCGCTTTGAATTTCAGTGGTGCAAAAGCCAATACACCGATACCCACGATAAACACACCCACCGTCAACATCCACCAACTCTGGCGATTCTCCAGTGGCGCGGCTTCAATGCCGGGAATCTCCGGTGGCAGACCAATGCCGGGCGCTGCAAAAAAGGCGATGAAACCTGCCAAGCCCCACAACACACCCTTACCTAATGAAGAAGACGTCCAACCCTGCAATTGAGTCTGGCTCATCAAAGCCAACAGAACCGCCGCAAAACCAATACTGGCAATCACGTTTGAAAGCGCTGTGTAGAACAGGCGCTCAGCGCCATCTGCCGGCGCCCAGGCTTCATCGTTATGCTCGTGAGCACCATGGTCATGCGCATGAGGCGCTGCAACAGACGCAACCTCTTCTGTTTCGAAGGCTTCAGAAGCAAAAATAATGGGGTTAACAACAACAGACTGCATCCCAGTTAACAGCAGGCCAACAAGCAAGCCGATCAACAGGGAACTATAGATAATACCGCGTAAAAGCATCTCAAAATCCTATTCAACAAAATCAGAAATAGCACAACCAGCCTATTTCAGACTGGCATAGCAAAAGCACGCAAAGGCTTCCGTGGAAATCCGACCGAGAGGGTTCTCGAGTCTCTCGAACTTTCTCAGAAACCTAAGGCTAAGAAGCCTAAAGGCTTAGTGGCAGGGAAATGCCATGCTGTGGCGAGTGTCGTGTGCGGCGTTATGCGCAACATCCATAGGCGCGAAACCTACGGCAAACACTAAGATCGCACCGAAAGCCAAAGCCGTCAGCGTGCTTAACCAACCTGTTGAAGTAGTCGCTACTGAAGAAGTAGAAGACTTGGAAATTGAAGTTTGAACTGAAGACATGTTTAACACCTTGCACCCACCGTGCGTTTTGTAAGGTTAAATTAATGAGCAGGCCGGTCTTCGGGCTCAAAGAGGGTTGCGTCAAAGCGGCTCAACCAAAATGTTTACGCCTTCCCAGATCACTTGAATCTAGTGGCTTATGGAGCTTCTTATTAAGTCTGGGTTAAATTTTTAGTGAGGAAAAATTGCCTGATTTGAGACGTGAATTGCAGGTAATAACTAGTTATTAACAAAATTCACAACGAAAAAGCAGGTTATTTTAACCGCTAAAAAATAATTCATGACTTATATTAGAAGCTCCTTATGTAAACGACTCTTTATTACCGATGCGGGGGCAGCGATGGGATTGATGATCAAAGATCACGCTATCCATACTTCCCGATTATCCTAACTTCGCAATTGAAGCGCTGGCACCTGTTCCAGTTCGGGAATGTTAAGTCTTTATGGGTTTGTTTACAAGACAGGATCGGCTGGTGGACAGCGTTCAAGACGATATAAGTTCGTCTCAACCTTACCCGTTGAGTGATGAACTACCACTTGGCCGCCGTGGGCTTTTAGCTCTTGGTTGAGAGTGCTTTGGTAGAGTTGGCGCTGGAATTCGGCGTAATCGATTTTTTCTTCACTAGATTGATTGAGGAATTCATGGAGAGCAGCGAGGGAGAAAACCAAGGCGTCCTGCTCGATATAAAGCTGCCCTTGAAAAGCCTCTATTCGACTCACAACTGTCGTCTCTTTAGCCAACACGCTCAGGAAAAATATTAGAAGACTATGCATCGAATTTTAATTGACTCAAAAGAAGTTAAAGCCCCGCCCTCATTAAAGAGCGGAGCGCGAGTAAAACTATTCCCGGTGCTCAATCTCAAATTGCAGCGCATCTAAAATACACGTCATCAAAAAATACAGCCCGGTTATTGAACGGTCAGACGTCATCACCCCATTTGGAATACCGGTAATTTCCTGCAGGGTGTGCAGGCTATCTCGAATGTTGTTCAAAGTATCTTTATGCAAAACGCCGATAAGAGGATTATGGGTCGGCGGTAATGGATCACTTAATAGTGGGTGAGGCATGGTTATTCTCCTGTAGCAATTATCAAGTTGCATTCAAGTTAGTTGGTGGTCAGGAGGTTGATAACAGCTACAGGAACTGCCCCAAATATTTCCCATAAGGGTATTTTATTTTCCGGGCCTCCCGACCCTTGAGTCCGGATTTCGGGCACAAAAAAGCCGCATTCCGGTATGCAGCTTCACCCGCCTGTAGGGGTTATCAAGCCCCGTTTGGCAAGAGTACTCTTATTGGTATTTGAGTCAAGTTGTGGTGTTAGGCGCTTTGGCTTTAGTAAAGAGAGCTGAGCAAAACATGAGAGAAAATAATTTAACTCGGACTAAGTTACTTTAATTTTTGCCTAAAACTATTCAACTTCTGTAGCATAATCGTATCCTGTAAGCCTTCTTTGATAATGGATTATGAAGTGAGTTATATCAGGATCCCCGATCCTTTCTTCAGCGCTTTTCAGCTTTTCCATAGCATCATCAAAAACAGAAATATCTTTAACTCTTTTGAAAAACTCTAACCCGACCTCGCAATATGTACGGAGAATATCTTTGTTATCTTTGTATTTATCTGCAGCGAATGCTGCCAAACTGCGAGCTTTCTCAATAATTGCCACTCTATCCTCATCAAGAATTCCAGAGGTTTTTTCTGCTCTAGCGAGCAAAAGCATTATCTTATAACGAGTAACTGGCCCGTCAGCTCGGAAGTCATTTTCAAAAAGACGAATTTCTGTATCTGCTTTTTCCAGCTCGTTAATATCAATTAAATTTCTAATCAACCGGTGTCGAGGAACCCTTTCGCCTGGAACCTTTGATATCATTTTCCTAAGCAGTTTATTCCTAATATGTTTATCCGAAAATCTTCCTATACCTTTTTCATATCCACATAATTGACGAATGGTTCTAATTTCTACATCGTAAGTGGGGTTGATATTTTCAATAATTTTTTCAAATAAACCGTAATACTCCTTTGGGTCTGTCATTTTATATTCAGCAATTATTTCTGTTATTACTGAGTGTCGACCTTTCCAACCATAGATCCCATCTCTATCACTGATAGTGTATTCATGAATAATATCTACTAAGTTTGTTAACGATGCCGCAATACACTCTGCCGGTATTCCAAGAAGCCTTACAATAAGCTGGCGGTGAACATTCACCCCTGAACTCTCCATTGCAGCCACTAATCTATAGATATTCCTGTAGTCTTGCTCTAAAGCCGCATATTCTCTGAGAACAATGTCATCAAATTTTTCTGATGCAAAAATATTTTTCAAACATACGAAAGTATCTGACTCACAACGAACCATTAACCGCCTCTTTCTCTCCACTCTAGAAAAACCAGAAAAGCTATTTTCAACCAAAGGCTTTAAATCTGGATTGCTATCTACTAACGTTAATAGGTCTTCAATTTCATTAGCATCTAACCCCTTTAAAACATATTGATTTCCATATTTAAATAAATTTGGTGTTTTAACACGAGGGTTCCACAAGTTCCTTGCGGACACTAAAATTAACTTAAGGTTATAATTTTCATCTGATACAAGCAGATCAACAAGGTTGTTAATTTCATAAATATGATGGTGTGCTTCGTCAATTAAAAGAACTCCAAATTCATTGTCTTCTTTTAGCTTATTGGCCACTTTTTCCCATGATTTAGGTAGCAGAGAATGGTTTACTTTGTGCTCCCAGCAATACAGAGAGGCCTGATTTTTTTGATAAAGGACTTGCTTCGCTAGCGTACTCTTTCCCGTCCCACTCGCTCCCAATAGAATCGAACAAATTGACATCGCCCCATTGATATTTATATCTATTTTAGAGCCCAATGTTCTCGTAAAAGTAAGGTTTGAAGCAATGTCCGCATAACTTGCAGGCCAACCATTGAACATCGAGCTAGCATCTTTGATGCTTGCTTTAATTTCGTGATCTACATCTAATGTTACAGGGCGAAGCGACGGTGACACCTCAAGAGGATCACCTGACGATGTAAATACCAGTTTTGTTGGATCTCTCTGACTATGAAGCTCGACAAAAAACTCATCTAGTCCACCAAAAGCTACTTTTATTCCACGTTTTTCATGCAAAAGTGCTCTATTTTCATCTGCTTTAAATAACAATAAATTTATTGTTGCTGGGCTATGACTTTTGGCATTAATTTCTAGAGCCTTAGAAATTAAGGCTTTAATATGGGGGTCTGACAAAGAGTATCCAATAATAACTAGATCCGACCCAATCAAATCTGATTCAAGCGATTTATATAAGGACTCCCTATATTCGGCTGTTAAATCATAGTCGTTTTCAGAAATAATAATTCGGCTATGTATTCCGTCTACCTCATCTTTATCAATAGTCCCATGAAGCTTATATAACTTAGTAGCTTCAGGTACTTTTTGAATTCCGAAGTCAAAATTCGAAGCAATTACTGATAGATCAGCATCATTTCTTTCATACACCTGCTCTATCAAATTATCATAATTTGTTGTGTATATATTCCTCCAGCTGTAGAGAGGTAAATTCAATAAGCTGCCTGTAGGCGTTAATTTTTCAAAAGGTATTCTCAGAGCATTTATCATCTCTTTTCTCGAACGTGCCTGCTCGACAAGGCTAGCTAACTCACTCAATGAATACTCATCACTATCAAAGCCAAAAGTTGTTCCAAAGCGATCAATTATATTTGTGACACTCGGCGCTCCAGAAGGGATTGAAGACCCAGCACCAAAAAATAAAACTGTATTTTCTGACCTAATCCGCTTCACTAATTCAGATAATGTAATACTCATTCCTTTTCCTTTTTTTCTTCCATAAGAGAGATGCTTAGTGCCCGAAAAACTTGTCGACACACCAAAATTCAAATATTTTCAACCCGATAACAAACACCCAAACAGTGCTCTTCACCCGCCGGAATGCTGACTCGATCATCAGCAATATTGCCAGTTTCAATACAAAGCATCTTCAAATAACCGCCCTCGCCCATATCACCGAGGCGAACTGATTTATCAATCCAGGGATTCCAGACAACGGTTGAGCGACTGTTAGTTGTTTCAATGTTAATGCGACGCTGCCAGCCTTTATCCTCAAGCATACAGACGGGTTTGGTATTTTGATAAATGCGGTCAATTTCCGCATCAATACTAATCGGGTCTGTTTCGACTTTACGCTGCCAATCATCAAGGGCATCAATGAACTGACAATACTCCAACCCTTTAATAGCCACCTGACTTATATCACTCACCGCAAAATAACTGTGTAACGCCTGGCTGATGGTGACAGCTTCTGCGCCTTTGTTGCGCGTGATCAAATTCAGCTCAAGTGTTGCACCGACGGTGACCTGAAACTCCAACTCGGTGTTGTGTGGCCATAACGCTGAGGGCACTTCCGCTTGCGGCAGGCGAAAGACAAGGCGTGTTTGCCCGGCATCGAGCGACGTTGTCTCGATGACTTCCCAAGCCGAAGCCCGGACAAAACCATGCGCTGGCGCTTCGTTATTGTCAGGATGCGCACCAAACCAGGGCCAACACACCGGAATACCGCCACGAATTGTTTTATCCGCAATAAACGTCGCTTCGTCAGAAAGCCAAATCACCGGCTGCTGCCCGTCAGGCACCCAAAACAACACCTGCGCGCCCTGCAAGACAATGCTTGCTTGCGAGTGATCATTGGTTATTTCAACCACAATCAAATCACCAGTAGCTTTGAACTGCAGCTGGCCTTCAATTCCAAACTGATTATTTAAAGCGTCGAGTGTTAGCTGATCAGGCATCTAGTGAAGACACCTGCTGCGAATGTTTAAGGCGGGGGATTTTAAAGTAAGTCATGTAAACCTGTCCGTGGCTTGGTATCCATTAATGTCGTAGGGACTTTGTACCCGATTTAACTCTTTTTAACGACTGCTAGCAACGCGCAAATAATAAATACCTGCAACGTATGAGCTAGGACATGACGACAAAGCAAAACTTGCCATATCAAGCAGGGAAACTTACTATGCGCGCCTTGCTTAAGGTGCCGGCGATAATTAATTGTCTATTAATTTCAAGGGTTAAACGGGAAGTCTGGTGATGAACAACAGAGAGGTTAGACCTGTTGTTATAGTCCAGCGCTGCCCCCGCAACGGTAATCAGTTTTTTTAAACTGTGAGTCCGGAACCGGCCTTTCGCATAAATCAGGCGAATCTCCGTTAAGCCGATAATGGCTTAACCAATGATTCGCACAACGATGAAGCGGAGGGCTTTATCTGGATTGTTTTTGTGCGAGCGGCTTTCTTTCCTGATCGGATTGTTGAGTGCGCAGCGCTTCGCTGTCCTTCTATTCCCCTCCCTCAGTTGATTTCAGTCTTTCAACAATTGAGGAACCTATGAAAAAACAACACATTATCCCCGCTGGCTTTGCGCTGGCTTGCAGTAGCTCAGCGGCATTTGCTATCGATTTTTCAGCTGACGTGGTGCTTGAAGCACAGCACCAGGAAGAAACCGAGTACGACCACACCTTTGTGCGCGCCGAAGTCGCACCCACGTTCGCGTTTAACGAGCAGTGGTCTGTTGATGGCGTTCTGGTGCTCGAGCCGATGGACGAAGACAAACACTGGAGCCATCGCACAGTAGATCGCGAAGGCGTGTTCGCCGAAGAGCTGAAGCTTAACTATACAGCTGACAACCTCGCGCTTTTCGCCGGTAAGTTTAATCCCGGCTTCGGCACGGCCTGGGATGCTCGCGGCATTTGGGGCGAAGATTTCGCCGAAGATTACGAGATTACCGAGAAACTCGGCTTTGGCGCAGCCTACACCCTGCAAACGGCTGACTGGGGCGATCACACCCTGACTGGCAGCACCTTTTTCAGCGATACCAGCTTTCTATCGCAATCGGTGATTACCAAGCGCGGCCGCACCCACAAGGACGATGGTGGCGCGGGCAATACAGAGGATTTCTCCTCCTACGCAATCTCTCTGGATGGCGAGTCTCTGGCTGGCATTGAAGGTCTTAATTACCACCTCGCCCATCGCTTTCAGGAGCATGGTACGGACGGCGTGGATGATGAGTCCGGTTATGCCGTGACCATTAACTATAGCCGTGAACTGTCTCAACGCATTTTGGTTAACCTGATGCAGGAGCATGTGGCTATCGACAATTTTGACGGTGACGCTGATGACTACACCTACAACACCAGCAGCCTGATCACGACCATTGATAACCGCTGGAACATTACGCTCAGTTATACCGAACGCGTTATTGATATTAATGGCGCAGGCGAAACCGATGATCACCTCTTCCAGGCCAGTGGCGGTTATGACTTTGGTAACGGCCTGACACTGGACATCGGCTGGCGCGAAGTTGAAGAAAGCCAGCACGATCATCACACCTTTGGGCTGCTGGGACGTTATCAGTTCGGTTTATAAACCTCTTCGTCATTCCGGGTCTTCGCCGTGTTCGGCCCGGAATGACTAACTTAAGAAACGTTGCACAGGTTTTACCTGCGCTGTTTCTCCCCTATAATTCGCGGCCACAGGAGAGAATAGACCCATGCTTGATTTAGCTTCACTACCCGATAATGCGGGTGTCATCATTTGCGGCCATGGCAGCCGCGCCAAGATTGCCGAAGAAGAATTTGCTTCACTGGCGGCCGGCCTGCGAGCCCGTTATCCGGGTATCAAGGCGGAATACGGCTTTCTGGAATATTCTGCGCCGAACATTCACATGGCGTTGGATAAGCTGCTTGAGCAGGGTGTTGAGCACATTTACGCAGTGCCGGGCATGCTGTTTGCCGCGACACACGCGCAGAATGATATTCCCTCCGTACTGACGACCTATCAGGAAAAGCACCCGCATCTGACCATTGAGTACGGTAAAGAGCTGGGCCTGCATAACGAAATGATTCTGGCGTTTCAGCAGCGTATTCTTGAAGCCGTTGGTTTGACGGAAATTCCGGAAGTCGGCGCGCTGTACGACACCATGCTGGTTGTTGTTGGCCGTGGCACTTCCGTTGTTGAAGCCAATGCCGAAGCCGCCAAGCTAACGCGTATTGTCGCTGAAAACCTGGGCTTTGGCTGGGCGGAAACCGTGTATTCAGGCGTGACCTTCCCTTCTGTGGGTCGCGGGTTGGAAATGGCGGCAAAACTGGGCTTCAAGAAAATCGTGGTGGCGCCCTACTTCCTGTTTGGTGGCCGCTTGATCGACCGGATTTATGCCTATGTCGATAAAGTTGCTGGCGAGCAGCCGGACATTGAATACTTCAAAGCCGATTACCTGCGTGATCAGTCCCACGTGATCGACACCTTTGCACTGCGTATTAACGAAACAATCAGCAGCGAAGAAAAAGGCGGCGGTTTGATGGCCTGCTTCAAGGAACGTTTAGCGCGCGGTGAGATTGATGTGCATCACCATCATGCCGAATTTAAAGGTGAAGCACCTCAGGCTGATGAAACTCATGATCATGGGCATTCACACGACCACGGCCATTCGCACGGACAGGGTACGCTACATGAGCATTCTGGACACGACCATTCGCATGGCCAAGCTCATGAACACTCTGATCATGATCACACCCATAGCCACGACCACAGTCACTCGCATGATCATTCGCACGGGCATGATCATAGCCATGGCCATTCTCATGGGCACGGACATCACCATGCACCCTACCGCCACATCGCTCACCCCCATGGGCCACGCACAATGATTGATGAGAATGTGTGCTGCTGCTTTATGGGGCAGTTCCCTCAGGAAGTTGTGGATGAAGAGCGGGCTTTACGTGCTGCAAAAGGTGAAACGCCGGGGACTGGCACGCCTAGTTGTAAGAAGTAGTTCCGATCTAAACGACTGGATACCGGGTCTAAGCCGGGTATGACGGTATCTTAAGAATCTGCTGCTTTAACTCTTGGTAAGTTTCCGTAACGGGAAACTGCGGGTAAGCAGCTTTCACAGTATCAGGGCTGTTGAACAGAATACCGGTATCGGCCTGTTCCAGCATGCTGATGTCATTATGTGAATCACCGACGGCAATCACCTGATAATGCAGCTGTTGCAAGGCAATCACGGCATGTCGTTTGGGGTCGGTCTGACGAAGTTTGTAATCAACCACCGCACCTTTTTCATCACACACAAGGTGATGCGCCAACAAGGTTGGCCAGCCGAGTTTTTGCATGAGTGGCTGGCTGAATTCGTAGAAAGTGTCGGAGATGATGACCACCTGATAGCGTGGCCTGAGCCAATCAAGAAACTCTACGGCACCGGCGAGCGGCTCCATTTCGGCAATCACTGCCTGAATTTCCTTAAGTCCTAACTGATACTCATTGAGTAGCCGCAAACGCTGGCGCATGAGCACATCATAATCAGGTACTTCACGAGTGGTGGCACGCAGTTCTTCGATGCCAGTACGCTGGGCAAATTCGATCCAGATTTCCGGGATCAGAATGCTTTCCAGATCAAGACAGACTATTTGCACAGCTTTACCACCAACTCTTTGCGAGCGTTTAATTTACAGGCCCGCAAAGTTACCGTCATCTGTCGATTGGCGCAACTTGATAGGCCTGCGGCTCAAATTTAGCTTTAACCTGGCTGATATCGGCAATACTGATCGGCAGCGTGGCGGAGCCTCCACCCATCGGCACGTCAATAAAGATGCGCGTGTCCGTTACTTTTTTCAGCACACCTTCAAGCCTGCGATTATCAAACGTCTTAATACGCAGGTTGTTGTGCATCTGCGAAGCTAAATTAGAGGTTTTTACATCAACATAGCTGGTGAGCGGGGCTTCCTGCTGAGTTGGCTCCTTATTCGTTTCCGCCTCTTCTACCTTGTTTTCCGGTTTTGGTTCCAACGCAGCCATGGTTTCTTTGAATTTACCTTCGTCCCAATCAAAGCTGATATCACGGATAACTTCATCACCCTTGTGAATTTCCAGCCCCAACAAAGCGGGCAAATCATTCGGCTTAAACATGTCCAGATTAGCCAGCTGCTGCATGCTACCGGGATACATTTGCAACTTTAAAGGTCCTTCGGAGCTAAGGTAATAACGATAAACCTCATACAGGTTTTCACCCAACTTAACACCTTGTTCCGCCAGCGCAGAGCGCAGCATGGCCATGTGCAGAACAATGAAGTCGTCACCACTGATACCCTGACTTGCAGCACAGTGTTCAACCAGGCGCGCGTTGTAGCCTTCATCGTCAAGACTGACCGAAATACGTTTTAATTCTGGCTCGCTCATCATCGCCATTGTGGAAAGTGCGGCGATACCGCCCAGATCAATCACCGCCTCGCTGCTGGTCATTTCATGCCAACGGAAAGCACTTTTGATGGTCAGGTTTTTGGAAGAACGATCCCAGCTATAGCCAAGATTCATCGTGCTATCTAGTTCGCTATAACCCAGCACTTGCAACACTTTCAGCGGATCAGATTTTTCCAGATCGCCACAACCTAGCAGGCTGTAATCCTGAAACGGCTGCTGGCTTTGTGCTTGCAGCATGGTCATGTAAGGCTTGAGGCTTTGTAAATCCATGCGCACATGACGCAGGCTCAGGCTCATCGCCTCTGGAGCCCTCTGTTTTTTAAGGTCCTCACCAATAAACAGCAGCGTTTGAAGGTTCGGAAATTTAACCACTATTTCATCGATATCAACATTCAAACCGTTGCCATAGGCCTTTACTTTTACGCCTTCAACCGTCACTCCGCCATCTAAATCGCTGCTGACAGTCTCATAACTAATCTGTGCAAAGGGGCTCAATATGGCAATTGCCTCATCAAGCTGATCCGTCACTTTGTAATAAATAAAGCCTTTAATGCCAGCAATAACGGCCGCTACGAGAACCACTAACAACAGTATTTTTTTCATTTTTATCTCAACAGATCAGATCAAAGCCATACGCGATGCGTTGTTTGAGAGTAAGTGTAGACGATTAGCAGAAATTAACGAGCTGCAAGGTATGCAGCCCGTAAATAGCGGAAATTAATCTTTAGAGGGATCGACGAAATTGAGTACTTGCTCAGCGGCTTCCGGTGCTGCGGATTTTTCTGTCACGCGGGTGGCGATTTCATGGGCCAAGCCAGCGACGGGCATTTCATCCTCGTAGCCGCACGCAACGCATTCACGATAGTTGATTTCGTCTTTTTGGTACATGACGATTTTGTCCATTTCTGAACAACGAGGGCACACAGCCCCGGCGATAAAACGTTTCTTTGTCATAACGGCTATTTATTCAAAAAGTCCATGTACTCACGAACCCCTTCCTCAACTGAACGGAATGGCTCGCTGTAACCAGCATCACGTAGTGCTGTAATATCCGCCTGCGTGTAACTTTGGTAACGGCCTTTAAGGTGCTCAGGGAAGGCAATGAAATGAATATCGCCTTTACCATGCCAATCAACCACCGCCTTTGCGACATCCAGGAACGGTTGCGCACGGCCGGTGCCCAGATTAAAGATGCCGGAAACCTGGGGGTTTTGCAGCAACCACAACTGAGTTTTTACGGTATCGCCAACGTAAATAAAATCACGCAGCTGACCGCCATTTTCGTAACCGTCACAGCCTTCGAACAGTTTTACATGGCCATTTTCTTTAATCTGGTTATTCAAGTGGAATGCCACACTGGCCATGGAGCCCTTATGACCTTCGCGTGGGCCGTAGACGTTGAAAAAGCGTAAACCAACCACTTGGCTGTTGATCTCACCTTCATGACGGCGCACATATTGGTCAAACAGAAATTTGGAGTAACCGTAAACATTGAGCGGCTGCTCATTTTCACGCTGCTCGGCAAACTCGGTATTGCCACCGTAAACCGCAGCGCTGGAGGCGTAAATCATGGGGATTTGCTTGGCGATACAGTAGTGGAAAACCTTTTTACTGTACTCGTAGTTGTTTTCCATCATGAACTGGCCGTCCCACTCGGTGGTGGCCGAACATGCGCCTAAATGCACAATGGCTTCGATGTTGTCGGGCAACATGTCGCATTCGAGGCGTTCAAGGAAGATGTGTTTATCGAGATAATCGGCAATTTCACAATCGGCAATATTTACAAATTTAGTACCATCAGTGAGGTCATCAACCACCATCACATCTGTGCGGCCCTGTTCATTCAGGCCCTTTACCAAGTTACTGCCAATAAAACCTGCACCACCCGTTACAACGATCATCTAACTTTCCTCAAACTTATTTATTGCGGCGAATTCTAGCACAATCCTGCCAGACAAGGCGTCTTGTCCGGCAGGCTGTAGAAAACCGATGACTAGTCTGTGCGGCTAGTTACTTCTAACAGGTGATAACCAAACTGTGTTTTAACCGGGCCTTGAACGGTATTCAACGGCGCACTAAAAACCACTTCATCAAACTCACGAACCATTTGGCCTGGGCCAAACTCACCTAAATCACCACCACGGCCACCCGATGGGCAAGAAGAATGCTGTTTGGCCAGCTCACCGAAATCCGCACCATTTTCAATCTCAGCTTTAAGTGATGCGCACTGCTCTTCTGTAGAAACTAATAAATGTCTTGCACTTGCTTTGCTCATAACGTCTTTCCTTTATTAATAATACTATTTTAAATTTTACTACCCGATACATGACCGATCAGATGAGGCCACTATGCCGCAATAGTGGTTCAACACTGGGTTCACGCCCTCTGAAGGCGACAAACAGTTCCATTGGCTCACGTGAACCACCCTTGTGAAGGATATTTTCTAAAAATGCCTGACCCGTTGCCGGATTAAAAATACCCTCTTCCTCAAACTTTGAAAAGGCATCGGCAGATAATACCTCAGCCCACTTGTAGCTGTAATAACCTGCCGCATAACCGCCAGCAAAGATGTGACTAAAGCCATGCTGGAAGCGATTATAAGGAACCACGGGCACCACGGCGACCTGCTTACGCACTTCATCCAGAACCGACTGCACCAGACCTTGAGTACCGGGTTGATATTCAAGATGAATACGGAAATCAAACAATGAAAACTCCAGCTGTCGCACCATTTGCATGGCGGCCTGGAAATTACGTGCAGCCAGCAGTTTATCCAGCATTACCTGCGGCAGTGATTCTCCCGTTTCAAAGTGACTGGAAATCAAAGCGATGCCTTCCGGCTGCCAGCACCAATTTTCCATAAACTGACTGGGTAATTCCACGGCGTCCCAGGGCACGCCATTAATGCCAGAAACCGCACCCACATCAATTTTCGTGAGCATGTGATGCAAGCCGTGGCCAAATTCATGAAACAGCGTGGTCACTTCATCGTGCGTTAACAACGCAGGCTTATCACCCACAGGGCCGTTAAAATTACAGGTTAGGTACGCGACTGGCAGCTGAACTTCATTCTCATTCAGCCGACGACGCACACGGCATTCGTCCATCCAGGCGCCACCACGTTTGTCCGCACGCGCATAAAGGTCGAGATAAAAACTGCCAATCGCTTTGCCATCCTGAGATATTGCATAAAAACGAACATCTTTGTGCCAGCTATCCACTTCATCAACAGCCGCAATGTCAATGCCATACAAGCGCTGCACAATGGCAAACATACCGCCTATAACAGTATCAACAGGGAACCAGGGGCGTAATTCTTCCTGAGATATTGCATAACGGTGTTGACGTAATTTTTCGCCGTAGAAACCCACATCCCATGGTTTCAGTTCTGCTGCACCAAAATTTTCTTTGGCGAACGCCTGTAATTCAGCAAACTCCTGTTGCGCCTGTGGACGGGCTTTATCTGCCAGGTCCTGTAAAAATTGCATCACCTGTTCAGGCTTATCCGCCATTTTAGTGGCGAGTGAATAGTCGGCGTAATTCTCAAAACCCAGCAAAACTGCTAGCTCATGGCGTAGTGCCAGGATCTCATCTATTAATGTACTGTTATCCCATTCACCCGCGTTAGGACCCTGATCAGATGCGCGTGTTACAAAGGCTTCATACACCTCTTCACGTAACGCCGCATTTTCACAATAGGTGACAATCGGAAAATAAGAGGGGAATTCCAGCGTCACCAAATACCCTTCTTGCTCTTTGGCTTCTGCCGCCTGAGCCATGGCAGCTAATGACGATTCGGGCACACCCGCCAGGTCTTCGACCTTGGGGATCAATTTGGTCCATCCCTGCGTGGCATCGAGTACGTTTTCTGCAAACTTGCTGGTCAGTTCAGACAAACGTTTTTTTATGTCGCCATAGCGCTGCTTTTTATCCTCAGCCAGCGCCACACCCGCCAAGCGGAAATCGCGGAGCGCATTTTCAATGCTTTTCTGCTGAGCCTGACTCAATTGACTAAAATTTTCACTATCCGCAATGGCCTGATAAGCCTGGTAAAGCTTAGGATTTTGACCCATTTCCGTGCCGTATTCACTCAACAGTGGCAAACAGGCATTATAGGCTTCGCGTAATTCATCGCTGTTCACCACAGAATTCATATGACTAACCGGCGACCAAGCTTGATTCAAACAGTCATCCAATGCTTCTATAGGCTCTATCAAACTGTTCCAATCCGGCATCTCAACGTTTGCTAACAATCGCTTTATTTGCTGCCTGTTCTTCGTGAGTAGCTGCTCAATCGCAGGTTGGATATGTTCAGGCTTGATAGCTGAAAAGAGGGGCAGCTCAACAGGCTGCAACAGCGGGTTTAACATAGGATGGATTTTCCATTCATTACAGAGGATGGTTAGGCTACACTCTAGGTATATTTTGTTAAAACTTACTAATTCAAGGCCGGAGAACATTTAATCTCATGACAGTACGCACATTTCAGGGGATTGCCCCAACAGTTGGTAACAACGCCTACATTGACCCACAGGCAATCGTAATTGGCGACGTTAAACTCGGAGATAACGTCTCCGTCTGGCCAATGACCGTCATTCGCGGTGATGTTAATAAAGTACGTATCGGCAACCGAACTAATATTCAGGACGGTTGTGTATTGCATGTCACTCATGCTGGCGACAGTAACCCAGGTCACTCTCTTGATATTGGTAGTGATGTGACAATCGGCCATAAAGTCATTCTGCATGGCTGCACGGTGGAAGACAGAGTGCTCATCGGCATGAACGCCACCGTTATGGATGGTGCCGTGATTGAGTCGGACGTGGTTGTTGGCGCAGGCAGTCTGGTCTCGCCAGGCAAGGTGCTGGAAAGTGGCTATCTCTATTTAGGCAGCCCAGCCAAAAGAGTCCGCCCGTTAACTGATTTTGAACGCTCCTTTTTCTCTTACAGTGCGCAGCACTATGCCACACTCAAAGATCAGTATCTGATTGACCAGATGCATGACGGCTAGTCTTCGCCAACACCTTCACCCTGCAGGGTAATCACAATACGGCGTGCACCGCCATGATCGCGGTGCTCTCCTAAATAGATGCCCTGCCAGACGCCCAGATTAAAGCGCCCATTGCTAATCGGCACGCTCACGCTACACCCCATCAAAGAAGTTTTAATATGCGCAGGCATATCATCTGCACCTTCCAGCGTGTGACGATAATAAGGCGCATTTTCCGGCACCATGTTATTGATATGGGATTCAAAATCCTGCCTCACGGTGAGGTCGGCATTTTCGTTTATTGTGAGCGAAGCGGAAGTATGCTGAATAAACAAGTGTGCCAAACCCACGCTAAAACCCTCTAATTCTAACAATTGAGTTTCGATCTCACTTGTTATCAGATGAAAACCACGAGACTTGGGTTTGAGCGTGATAGTCTTTTGAAACCACATAACGTTTTAAAGCTTAGCTAAGTTGGGCGCGTAGCTGAGCAATAACCGGCGCGGTATCTGGGCGCACATGTCGCCACATAAAAAAGGATTCGGCCGCCTGCTCCACTAACATTCCCAGGCCATCCATCGTTTTCCCCGCGCCCTGTTGGCGTGCCCAGCGATTAAAAACGGTTTCTTCAGCCCCATACATCATGTCATAACACCAGGCATCTGCCGCCAAAATACCATCCGGCAAGGGTGGCAAATCGCCCTGCAAACTGGCGGCAGTTCCGTTGATGACCAGATCAAATTTTTGGCCTGCTAACGCGTCAAATCCACAAGCCGATACCTTGCCCAGATCAGCAAACTCATCAGCCAATATTTGCGCCTTACTGACAGTACGGTTAGCAATCACTAATGACTTCGGTTTTTCTGCCAAAATTATCGCCAAGACCCCGCGTACCGCACCGCCAGCGCCCAGCACTAACACACGCTTTTTGGCGAGCGCACCACCATAGTTCTGCATAATATCTCTGACGATACCAACACCATCCGTGTTGTCCCCGTAAATTTTTTTATCCTTTCCCAACATCAGGGTATTCACCGATCCCGCACGTTGCGCGCGTTTGCTCAACACATCCGCAAGCTGCCAGGCATCCAGTTTGAAGGGTACCGTAACATTTAAACCCTTACCGCCCGCATTAAAAAACTTATTCGCCTGTTCGGCAAAGGAATCCAGCTCAAACAGCATTGCTTCGTAGCTCAGTTCCTGTCCCGTCTGTTCGGCAAACGCCGTGTGAATAGCGGGCGACTTACTATGCCCAATGGGATTGCCAACAACGGCATATTGATCCGTCACGACAGTATCCACTTTTTCGGTTGCAGGAAGGTGTCATAAAGCTCGAACTCGGCTGAACCGGGCTCGGGCTGCCAATTATAGTCCCAGTGTACTATTGGCGGCAGCGACATCAGGATCGACTCAATACGCCCACCAGTTTGCAAACCAAACAGCGTGCCACGGTCATAAACCAGGTTAAATTCCACATAACGACCACGGCGATAACACTGAAATTTACGCTCGCGTTCACCGAATTCGATAGCTTTACGTTTGTTAATAATCGGGCGATAGGCTGCTACATAACTATCTGCAACGGAGCGCACAAAAGCAAAACAGGTGTCAAAGTCCCACAGGTTCAAGTCATCGAAGAACAGGCCGCCAACACCACGAGGCTCGTTACGGTGCTTAATAAAAAAGTATTCATCACACCAGTTGGCATACTGGCGGTAAAGATCTTCGCCAAAGGGATCGCAGGCGTTTTTGCAGACCTGATGCCAATCGCGGACATCCTCTTCAAAACCATAATAGGGCGTTAAATCCAGTCCACCACCAAACCACCATACGGGATCTTCGCCTTCTTTTTCAGCAACAAAAAGGCGGAAATTTGCATGTGAGGTAGGGGCATAGGGATTTTTAGGGTGAATCACCAACGACACACCCATCGCCTGAAAACTACGACCTGCCAACTCAGGGCGAACCGCCGTCGCCGAAGCTGGCAGGGTTTTACCATAGACATGGGAGAAGTTAACACCGCCCTTTTCTATCACGGCGCCATCCGCAATTACACGGGTGCGGCCACCGCCGCCCTCTTCACGCTGCCAGCTTTCTTCAACAAACTGTGCCTGACCATCCTCCTGCTCAAGCGCCTGACAAATATTGTCCTGTAATTGCAGCAGATAATCCTTAACCGCCTGAATATCCGATTGGTTCACAGCATCCCCCTAAATCCAAAGTCACGGCCGCAACCAAGCATGCGCCCGAAATTATCGGCACATGGTAGCAAAATTCAGGACTTTGTAGATATGGCGGCGTCTATAAAAGACATGCGTTGAAACTATTCTGTGCCCAGCACGTAGTATTTGATGTCTTGATAAATTTGTCTGGCGGACTGAATATCATCCGCTTTCAAGTATTTTTCCAGTTGTGCGGCTTTATTTGTTAATGAACCATAACCAAAACTGCCAGCCGTGCCTTTAATCTGATGTGCATAACGCGACATCGAGGCCCAATCGGTACTTTTCAGGGCACGCTCCATGTCATCGATAGTCATGGGAAGCCGTTTCAAAAAAATGGTGACCAACGGCTGCATAACCGCGTCCTGAAGCAACGGGTTATCTTCCTGCATAATCGGTGGTCTGGGCATTACTATGAACTCGGTTTCGGATCAGTGAGATAAAAAATGTAATAACTGACAGTTTCTGTGACGAACTTTGTCTGGCATGAATCACTATCGTAGCGACTGGCCAGTATCAAGATCAACGATTGGGGAAGGCCCTGCAGCGCCACCCAAAACACCCGGCAAAATAAAAGCTAATTGATCTGAAAAATAATTCTCCACCTGCTCCGCTGTTAACGCTTCTGGCTGACCCGCGAGATTGGCCGAGGTGGAAACGAGTGGGCCGCCAAAGGCATGACAAAGCGCCTGCACAGCAGGGTGGGCGCTTACTCTCAGAGCAATACTTGAATGATCACCCCTCAACCAATTTGGTACGGCATTGGGTGCTGGGACAACCCAAGTTTTAAAACCTGGCCAGCTGGCTTGTAATTGCTGATATTTATCAGGGCTTACCTGAGTCAGATAGGGCGCAAATTGCTCGATAGTTGCAGCCACCAAAATCAGGCCTTTTTCCACCGGTCGCTGTTTGAGCGCTAACAATTTTCGCACCGCCTGTTCATTCTGTGGATCACAACCCACCCCCCACACAGCTTCCGTCGGGTAGGCAATCACTTCGCCATTACGCAGGGCATTTAGGGCGTTTTCTATCGCAGTATTGGTCATTTTATAGCCGGTTAAATGAGTACTGCTGCGAAATTACCCCAGCCACCCCCGGCTTGCAAGTGAAGAGCCTTTCGCTCTTAGCTAATTAGGTGCGTATTACTGTTTCTGGGCGATAAACACCCGCACAAAACCACACTCGGTATTTTCAACTTGGCCAAGTAATACTAACTGAGCCAAAACCGCTGACAGCTCGGTAATAGCTAGCTCTGTTCGCTCCATCAGCGCATCCATGGATACCGTATCAAACCCCATTTTTTCTAAAACCAGCTGTTGAAATCGATCCAACGAAATGACTTCATCCTTCACAGAACCGGCACCATTTATTAACGGAAACGATAGTTGCAGGTTCAATTCATCGCTAATATCCTGCGCACTTTCAACCAGTTTTGCACCATCACGAATCAGTCGATGACAGCCTCTGGCAACCGGGTTATGAATCGAGCCAGGAATCGCAAATACTTCCCGATTTTGCTCCAGTGCAAAACGGGCCGTAATCAGAGAACCGCTTTTAACGGCCGCCTCAACCACCAGCACGCCTACACTTAACCCACTGATAATTCGATTCCGTCGGGGGAAATTTTGCGCTTTGGGCGCCTCCCCCAAAGAAAACTCAGTCACCAGTGCTCCCTGCTGGCGAATCTGTTGTGCCAATTCCCGGTGTTGCTTCGGATAAACCTGATCAATACCCGTTGCCATCACAGCAATCGTCGGAAAGCCAGCCGCTAGCGCTCCAACATGACTGGCACCATCGATGCCTGCGGCAAGACCACTGGTGATCAATAAACCGCTTTGCGAAATTTCCGCCGCAAACTTTTTAGCCAATTGCCGACCATCAAAGCTCGGTGATCGACTGCCCACCATGGCCAGCTGAGGTTTATTAAGAAGAGCCGCGTTACCCGCTACAAATAACAACAACGGCGGCTGCTCAATTTCAGCCAATGCCTCAGGGTAGTTGGGATGACCAATACAAATAATATGATGGTCATCAGCAGCCTCGTGCCAGACTAATGCTTGCGAAACCCGTTCATAAATAATATTCCCTGGTTGATGCTCCCGGTAATCAGCAATAGCCGTCAACGCTTGTGGCCTGACACCACAGTCTTTTAATTGCTGATGACTAGCCGTCAAAATGGCGGTGGGCGTTTGAAAAACCTGAAGTAATTTATGCGCGCACTGAAGGGAAAGTTGTGGCGCACAAAAAAGGGCCAACCATGGCCCTAATTTATCATCCTTATGTCGTTCCATAAGCAGCATCCCTGCATGTTATTACCGGCATCCTGCCAGGCATTGTTATTAAACTTTATGGGTTTTTTAACGCATCCCCAACAGCCAATGGACGCTGCGCCTTTAGTACCAAGGCGTAGCTCATTTTTTCAAAGGTGCGAAATACCATCAAAATACCGGCACGCTCTGGCGGCAGCTGCACCAGCTCATTTTTTACACGATCCTTAACCACACCACTGTCGTGATAAATGGCCATCACATTTCCTACTTCAATACTCTCACGCTGACCACGGTTAATCGCGACCACATCGTAAGAGCCAACCTGGCTAACGCCACCTAAAACAGCAATAATCTTGCCGTTTGTTTCATTGACTGGTGAGTTAGGGAAGAAGGTAGGAATAACCTTTTCCTCTTCGGTTGGTAACAGGCGATCCTCAGCAAGGATTTCATGTTCGCTGGAGTTCAGCCGCACGGTAGAAATATCCGCATCCTTAGCAAGAATTTTACCTAAACCAACCTCAAGCGCTTCGATACCTAACACTTCCCCGGTATCAGGATCCACATAGGCTTGCCCCGGATGGTAAACGCCGTAGGACGCATATTTAGCCAGCTGATCGCCGTCGCCATCACGAGCATAGAGAGTATCACCACCCCCGGAAACGATACGGCCTTCATGGCCAGAAATCACGTAGGGTGCTTTATCCAGCGTTTCTTGATCCGTCACTCGGCTATTTTTCAGGAAAGGTCTGATGGCATCCAGCGGAATTGCAGGTATCACGGTATCAATCGGTTCAATACGCATTTCCGGCGATAGTTTTACCGTACGATCACCCGGACCACGCGCTAATGTTAAGCGAGGCTGCCCGTCGATATACACCAAACTGATCACATCACCTGGATAGATCAGGTGAGGATTGGCAATTTGTGGGTTAACATGCCAAATCTCAGGCCATAACCAAGGCGTGCGAAGAAAGGTTTCAGAGATGTCCCATAGGGTATCTCCTTGAACAACAACGTGTCGATCGGGGTGATCGAGTCGCAATGGGCTTTCATCCTCATGGTTAGCAGCATGGACGCAAAACGTCATCAACATGAAACTAACCAACCCGAAAAGCGCTTTCCTCATGGCTTGATTCCTTACAAATACGGGTAGTTAAATACCGAACATATGTTCTGTATAATAGAACAAATTTTTCGATGTGCCTCTAAATATAGTTTTATAATCCACATTTAGCTAAGATTTTTGCCGCACTCTTTTTATTAGAGTTTTTATTGCAGTAAATAGACTTAGCGTGATGTGCTTTCCCGGAGTTTAATTGTAGTCCTATGGCTTTACTTACTATCCTCGAATTTCCTGACCCGCGCCTACGCAATGAAGCACTTCCTATTAAGGAAGTGAACGACAGCATTCGAAAATTAGCCGATGACATGCTGGAAACCATGTATGATGCACCCGGCATTGGTTTAGCTGCAACACAGGTCAATGTGCAAAAGCGTATCGTCGTTATTGATGTGTCCGAAGACAAAAACCAGCCTCTGGTTTTCATTAACCCAGAAATTGAAGTGATCGGCGATGACTTTGAGGAAATGGATGAGGGCTGCCTGTCTGTTCCTGGTTTCTACGAAACCGTACAACGCCCGAATCATATCAAGGTACGCGCCCTGGATCGTAACGGCGAACCCTTTGAGCTGGAAGACGATGACATGCTTGCCGTGTGTATCCAGCACGAAATTGATCACCTGGATGGAAAGCTTTTTGTAGATTATCTGTCGCCGCTGAAGCGGCAGCGAATCCGTAAAAAACTAGAAAAAATTCACCGTCAGCGCGCTTAATCCGACTAACGACAGACTATTTCAACAGGAAACCCTTTGAATGGCGCCTTCTTCTCCTGCCGCTCCATTACGCATTGTCTTTGCCGGCACACCTGATTTTGCTGCCAGCAGTCTAGCTGCTTTGTTAACAAGCGCTCATCAAGTCGTTGGTGTTTACACACAACCTGATCGCCCCGCTGGTCGAGGCCGCAAACTAGCTGCCAGCCCAGTCAAACAATTAGCCGAGCAACATGACATCCCCGTTTTCCAACCACTCAGTCTGAAAAACCATACTGAACAGGAAATCCTTAAATCGCTGAATGCCGACCTCATGGTGGTGGTTGCCTATGGCCTAATTTTGCCTCCACTCGTCCTTAGCATTCCCAAACTGGGGTGTATTAATGTTCATGCCTCTTTATTACCCCGCTGGCGCGGCGCGGCTCCTATTCAACGGGCGGTTTTAGCGGGCGACAAGGAATCCGGCGTAACCATTATGCAAATGGATGCGGGTCTCGATACAGGAGACATGCTGCTTAAGAAAAGCTGCCCCATCAATAAAGATGACACCGGCAGTAGCCTGCATGACCGCCTGGCCGAACTAGGGGCTGAATGCTTGCTGGAAACGCTGACGAATTTATTAGCTTTACAACAACAGGCCACCCCACAAAGCCACAACGAGGCCAATTACGCCCATAAACTGGACAAAGCGCAGGCTCAGGTTGACTGGCAACAAAGCGCGCCGGAAATAGAACGACAGGTCCGGGCGTTCAATAGCTGGCCCGTAGCCTATAGTGAACTAGACGATACACGTGTGCGTATCTGGCAGGCCACAGCTCATGACCAGCAACCTAATGCTGAACCCGGCACCATTATTACCAGCAGCCCGGAAGGCGTTGTAATTGCCTGCGGCGAAGGGGTATTAAAACTGGAAACTGTTCAATTACCCGGCGCCAAAGCGTTACCCATTGCCTCCGTACTTAACGCTAAACAGGATCTATTCCGCACCGGCAAACAGTTCTCGTGAGCAAACACCTGAACCTTCGTGCCCATGCCACGCGGTTATTAACCAGCGTCGTAAAAAACCAGCAATCACTTGCTAGCTTACTGCCCTATCAGCCCGATAGTTTATCGGTACAAGATCAGGCATTGTTACAGGAATTGTGTTTTGGTGTTTGTCGCTGGTACCAGCGCCTCAACGCACAAATTGATATGTTGCTGGATAAGCCGCTAAAAGCCAAAGATACCGACGTTAAAATTTTGTTATTACTGGGTCTCTACCAACTGGAATTTACCCGTATTCCGTCCCATGCAGCCATCAGCGAAACGGTACAGGCCTGTAAGCAATTAAAAAAAGCCTCTGCCAGCGGCCTGATTAACGCGATTTTACGTCGTAGTCAGCGTGAAAAAGAGGGCATGCTTGATAGCCTGAATAAAAAAACAGATTACCTCTACTCTCACCCCTACTGGCTGATCAAGCGACTAAAGCAAGCCTGGCCCGAACACTGGCAAGACATTTGTGCCGCTAACAATGAACGTGCACCCATGTCACTTAGAGTTAACACTCTGCGCAACAACCGTGATGATTACCTGCAACAGCTTACCAATGCCGAAATAAAAGCCAGCGCTTGCCCGTACAGCGATTACGGTATTAGCCTTGAGAAATCCGCCAACGTTGAAATCTTACCCGGCTTTAGCGATGGCCTGTGCAGTGTTCAGGATGAAGCCGCACAACTCGCTGCGACCTTATTGCAACTAAAACCCGGCCAGCATGTATTAGACGCCTGCGCAGCTCCCGGCGGAAAAACCTGTCATTTGCTGGAACTGGAACCGCAGCTGGCCAGCCTCACCGCACTGGAACTTGATGCTGAGCGAGCTAAACGCATTCATCAAAATCTCGAACGTTTACAACTCAGTGCCACCATCATTGAGGGTGATGCTAGCCAGCCAGATCAATGGTGGGATAAACAAAATTATGACCGTATTTTGCTAGACGCACCCTGTTCTGCAACAGGTGTTATACGCCGCCACCCGGATATTAAATTACTACGCCACAATGATGATATCGCCGCATTAGCAAAACTACAGCTTCAGATTCTCCATGCGCTATGGTCTCTGCTAAAGCCGCATGGCATACTCCTGTACGCAACCTGCTCGGTACTTCCCGACGAAAATGAACAGGTTATCACTGCTTTTTTAGAGCAACAGGATGATGCTGAAATTCTGCCTATTGAGGCGACTTGGGGTATCACAGGTGATGCGGGACGACAGCTATTCCCGCAACCGCAGGGGCACGATGGTTTTTATTATGCGCGCCTTCAAAAACGAGCTGAAAAGTCCTAACAATTAGCGTTCAGGCCCAATGAAAATAATAATTCTCGGCGCCGGCCAGGTTGGCACCACCGTAGCAGAAACCCTGGCTAGCGAAGCCAACGACATCACTGTTGTTGATAACAACCAGAAAAAACTCGACGCCCTTAAGGATCGTCTCGATATTAGTACGGTTCACGGCAACGCCTCTTTTCCCGGTGTCCTCAAACAGGCCGGTGCAGAAGACGGCGATCTTCTGATCGCTCTAACCAGCAGCGACGAAACAAATATGATTGCCTGTCAGGTGGCCTATACGCTGTTTCATACCCCGCATAAAATTGCGCGAGTACGCTCACCTGAGTATCTGGAACACGGCAATCTTTTTGACCGTAAAGCCGTGCCCATTGATGAAATCATCAGCCCGCATCAGGAAGTCACCGATCACATCAGCCGCATGATCCATCACCCGACGGCTTTACAAGTTGTGAACTTTGCCAACTCGCTGGTACAACTTGTCGGTGTTAAAGCCGTTCATGGCGGGCCATTAGTAGGGCATGCCTTATCAACGCTACGCCAACATATTCCCTCGGTTGACACACGTGTTGCAGCCATCTACCGCCAAAACCGCTCAATCACACCCGAGGCACACACAGTTATTGAAGCTGGCGATGAAGTATTTTTTATCGCAGCCAAACGCGATATTCGCAAAGTCATGAGCGAAATGCGCACCATTGAAAAACATTATAAGTCCATCATGATTATTGGTGGCGGTAATATCGGTGCGCGGCTGGCCAGCGTGCTAGAAAATGATTATCAGGTCAAACTGGTTGAAAGAAACCCCGAACGTTGTGAGCAACTATCCATAGAGTTGGATAAAACCATCGTACTACAGGGCAATGCCGCTGATAATGAGCTACTCCTTGATGAAAACATCCAGAAAGTTGATATGTTCTGTGCGCTGACCAACAGCGATGAAGTAAACATCATGGCTTCATTGATGGCCAAACGTTTAGGCGCGGCCAAGGTAATGACCCTAATTAACAACCCGTCCTATATTGATCTAATGCAAGACGGCGAAATCGATATCACTATTTCGCCCCAGCAAATTACTGTCAGCCGTTTGCTACGCCACGTACGTCAGGGCGATATTGTTAATGTGTATTCTTTACGCCGAGGCGCTGCTGAAGCGATTGAAGTTATCGCCCGCGGTGATTCACGCTCATCGAAGGTCGTAGGTAAAGCGCTTGAAGATATCCCTTTACCGAAAGGCACAACCATTGGCGCCATAGTACGCAACAATCAGGTCATAATTGCCCACCATGACGTTGTTATTGAAAGTCAGGATCATATTATTCTGTTCCTGATCGATAAAACAAAGGTTAACGAGGTTGAGCGTCTATTCCAGGTAGGGCTGGGCTTCTTTTAAGCCTATTAACACAACTTAATAACAAAAGACCGCAACTTAATGCATTTTACCGTCATATTGCGCATTCTTGGCATGCTGCTGATGATTTTCAGCTTGACCATGGCAATCCCGATTATACTGGCCTGGGCGCTGAACGAGACCGCCATCAATGCCTTTCTGGCAGCGCTAGCTATTACCTTTGCCAGTGGCATGATCATCTGGATGCCCGTGCAACATGTTCGCCACGAATTACGTACCCGAGATGGCTTTATTGTAGTGGCCTTGTTCTGGACAGTATTAAGCCTGTTCGGCGCATTACCCTTCTATTTAAGCGAAGATTTACAACTAAGCGCTATCGATGCCATTTTTGAATCGGTCTCCGGTCTAACAACTACCGGCGCCACCGTGATTACCGGCATTGATCTATTACCCAAATCCATTCTTTATTATCGCCAGCAGCTGCAATGGATGGGCGGCATGGGTATTATCGTTTTAGCTGTTGCCATCCTACCCATGCTTGGCATTGGTGGTATGCAGCTGTACCGTGCCGAAACACCCGGCCCAGTTAAAGACACCAAACTTACACCACGCATTACCGAGACAGCCAAAGCACTTTGGTATATCTACGCCGGTCTCACCATTATGTGCATGCTCGCTTATTGGGCAGCAGGTATGACCTTTTTTGATGCCCTCGCACATAGTTTTTCAACGATCGCTATTGGCGGATTTTCCACTCATGATGCCAGCTTTGGTTATTTTGACAGCCCGTTAATCGAAGGCATCGGCATCTTCTTTATGATTTTGTCCGGCGCTAACTTTGGCCTTCACTTTGTTGCCTGGCAAAGCCGCGGTATTAGTCACTACCTCGCCGACCCGGAATTTCGTTTTTATATTAGCCTGCTGGTAATTATCAGCGCCGTCACCTGCGCAGTTTTAATTGTCACTGACAGCTATGAACCATTAGCCGCAGTTCGCGCGGCATTGTTTGAAGTGGTTTCCATTGCCACCACCACGGGCTTTGCTACCGCGGACTTCGCGCACTGGCCCAACATGCTGCCCTTTCTGTTATTTTTAACCGCTTTTGTGGGCGGCTGCGCGGGCTCAACCGGAGGCGGCATGAAGGTTATTCGAATCCTCTTGCTATCCAAGCAAGGCATTCGTGAAGTGAAACGTTTGATTCACCCTAACGGTGTGTTTTCCATTAAGTTTGGTCAACAGGCCGTGCCCGATAAAGTGGTTGGCGCAATCTGGGGGTTTTTCTCGGTTTATCTGCTGGCCTTTGTTTTTATGTTGATCGCACTTCTAGCGACCGGTTTAGATCAGGTTACTGCCTGGTCAGCTGTTGGCGCGACACTTAACAACCTTGGCCCTGGCCTCGGCGAAGTGTCCGCCAACTTCAGCAGCATTAACGACACAGCAAAGTGCGTTTTAAGCCTTTCAATGCTACTCGGCCGATTAGAAGTATTTACCTTTATTGTGCTGTTATCCCCCATGTTCTGGCGCCGTTAACCACTTGCTAAAGCGCCACTCCTTTGAGTGACACCTTCCCCCCATATAAACTGCTTATTGCTCGCCAAGCCTCCAGGTCAATTAACCCTAAAAATTGTTGGAAAAGCCTTTGTCAGTGTATACTTACGCGCTTTTAGCGGGCCCTCTTCTCGACAAGAGTCTCAATAAACCCGGCAAGATCAGTAACAAGTCCATTGCGGGCACAACAGGTGAAATTTTGGCGACAAATAAGGTGTTAACCTTTCAAGGTTTAATTCAAACACTGCAAAGCTATTGGGCTGAGCAGGGCTGTGTAGTTCTTCAACCTCTTGATATGGAGGTCGGTGCCGGCACCTTCCACCCAGCTACTTTCTTGCGTGCGATTGGCCCGGAAAACTGGCGTGCAGCCTACGTGCAACCCTGCCGTCGCCCGACCGATGGTCGCTACGGTGAAAACCCTAACCGTCTGCAACATTATTACCAGTTCCAGACGTTGCTGAAGCCATCCCCTGACAACATCCAAGAGCTGTACCTGAATTCACTGGAAAAACTGGGTATTGATACCAGTGTTCACGATATCCGTTTTGTTGAAGACAACTGGGAATCACCGACACTAGGTGCCTGGGGCCTAGGCTGGGAGGTCTGGTTAAATGGCATGGAAGTCAGCCAGTTCACCTATTTTCAACAGGTTGGCGGCTTAGAGTGTTTTCCTGTTGCTGGCGAAATCACCTACGGCCTGGAACGCATTGCCATGTATTTACAGGGCGTTGACAGTATTTACGATCTTGTTTGGACTGAAGGCCCTGATGGCCCTGTTACTTATGGCGATGTTTTTCATCAGAATGAAGTTGAGATGTCGACCTATAACTTCAAACACGCCAATGTTGACAAACTGTTTGAACACTTTGATTACTGTGAAAGTGAATGCCAAAAATTGATCGAAAAAGATTTGCCGCTACCAGCCTATGAACTTGTATTAAAAGCCTCACATGCATTTAACCTGTTAGATGCCCGCCAGGCTATCTCTGTGACTGAACGTCAGCGCTTTATTTTACGGGTCCGAACCCTGGCTCGTGCCGTAGCGCAAACTTATTTTGAAGCCCGTAAAGCGTTAGGTTTCCCTCTTGCAGATGAAGCAATTCGCGCCGATTACGTAAGCGCTCACTTACAGGAAGAAGCATAAACCATGAGCACTCAAGATTTTTTAGTTGAACTTGGTACAGAAGAGTTACCACCCAAAGCACTGACCGGTTTAGCGGCTGCCTTTTTGAAAGGTATTGAAGACGGCCTACAGGCTGAGCACATAGCCTATCAGTCCGCCAAAGTCTTTGCTGCACCACGCCGTCTGGCTGTCCAGATCAATGACCTTCAGGAACGCCAGGAAGATATCGCCACCGAATTATTTGGCCCACCGGTTGCAGCTGCCTTCGATGCTGATGGTAATGCCACTAAAGCAGCGGAAGGTTTTGCACGGAAGTGCGGCACCACCGTTGATCAATTGGAACACCAGGACACCGATAAAGGCCTAAAGCTCGCTTTCCGTTCAGTCACCCCGGGTAAAGACGCAATAGAGCTACTACCAACGATTGTTCAGCAGTCGCTATCCAAACTGCCCATCCCCAAGCGTATGCGCTGGGGAAGCTCACGCATTGAGTTTATCCGTCCGGTCCATTGGCTGGTTATGCTGATGGGCGAGCAGGTTGTTGATTGCGAAATTCTCGGCAAAAAATCGAGCCAATTCAGCTATGGCCATCGCTTCCATCACAATGAAGCTATTGCTATTACAAAGCCATCTGCTTACGAAATCACCCTTCATGAAACAGGTCATGTTATTGCTGATTTCGCAAAGCGCCGTGAACTTGTACGCCAACAGGTTGAGCAGATCGCTATTGATAATAACGGCACCGCTGTCATCGATCATGAGCTACTTGATGAAGTAACCGCTCTCGTTGAATGGCCTCAGGCTTTGCTGGGTGGCTTTGATAAGGACTTCCTGCGCCTGCCTGAACAAGCGCTGATTTCCTCAATGAAGGAACACCAAAAATATTTCCACGTGACCGACAGCAACGGCACCATGCTGCCCTATTTTATTACGGTCAGTAACATTGAAAGCACAGATCCTGCGCAGATCGTATCCGGTAATGAGCGTGTGATTCGCCCACGCCTGTCCGATGCAGCTTTCTTCTACGATACCGACCGCGAATCCGCGCTTTCAACACGTCTTGAGCCACTCAAACAGGTCGTTTTCCAGACTAAGCTAGGTACTGTTTACGAGAAAGCTGAGCGCATTTCCAAGCTGGCGGGCAAGATTGCTACCTTGATCGGTTCTGATGCTAGCCACGCTGAGCGTGCTGGTTTACTATCGAAAGCCGATCTACTCACCAGTATGGTAAAAGAATTCCCGGATCTTCAGGGCACCATCGGTGCAGACTATGCACGTAATGACGGAGAGGATGACGCCGTTTCACAGGCCATTTTCGAGCAGTATCTGCCGCGTTTTTCCGGTGATGATTTGCCCGAAAGCTTAACCGGCTGCGCTGTTTCAATCGCCGACAAACTCGACACCATGTGTGGTTTATTTGCGATTAATCAACCACCCACCGGCGACAAAGACCCTTTTGCAATTCGTCGTGCTGCCCTGGGCATCCTGCGCATAATGGTTGAAAAGAAACTGGATCTCGATCTGTTACAACTCATTGAACTGGCGCTGGCCGAGCAAAAAGTTGAAGCTGATAACGATACCTGCAACGCCGTATTTGACTTTGTACTGCAACGTTTCCGTGCCTGGTTCCAGGACGAAAACATCCCCGCCAGCATCTTCCTTGCTGTACAGGCACGTCGTCCATCACGTCCTCTGGACTTTCAGCAGCGGGTTTACGCAGTGAATAATTTTGCGGCACTGGAAAATGCTGAAGCCTTAGCTGCAGCGAACAAACGGGTGTCTAATATTTTATCAAAGCAAGCTATATCAGTTGACAGAGTGGAAGTTAGTACTCACTTACTTGAGCCGGGTGCAGAGCTTGAGTTGGCCGAAATAGTCTCCTTTAAAACCCAGGCTATTGCGCCAATGCTGGCTCAATCCGACTATACAGCTGCGCTGGAGAACCTGGCTGATCTACGCCCTGCCGTCGATAATTTCTTCGATAACGTAATGGTTATGACAGACGATGAAGCCGTTCGTAACAACCGTCTGGCGCTGTTAAGTCAGCTTCGAGGCTTGTTCCTTGAGGTGGCTGACATCTCTCTGCTACAGAGCTAACCAGCCCCATGCCAGACAACTCGCCAGCACTTGTTCGCACCAACATGATCATTCTTGATCGTGACGGTGTCATCAATCACGATTCGGATCTATACATCAAGTCGCCAGATGAATGGCAGCCAATCGATGGCAGTCTAGAAGCTATTGCCCGTCTGCATCAAGCCGGTATAAAGGTAGTCGTAGCGACTAACCAGTCAGGTGTTGCTCGTGGCCTTTATGACGAGGCAATGCTGGCTCGTATTCACGATAAGATGAACCTGCTGATTAAAAACGCTGGCGGTGAATTAGCCGGTATTTTTTATTGCCCCCACGGCCCCGATGATGGTTGTAACTGCCGTAAACCGCTGCCAGGGCTAATACACCAAATCACTGAAACTTTGGCGATTTCCCCCAACAATGTCCCGCTTATTGGTGACTCAGTGCGTGATCTAGTCGCTGCCGAGGCGGCTGGCTGCCAGCCAATTTTAGTAAAAAGTGGAAAAGGCAAACGCAGCTTGGCCAGTGGTAACGTAAAAAGCCATATTCCGGTGTTTGATGACTTAGCCAGTTTTGTTGATTATTGGCTGCAATAAAGCAAATCCTGCGATAAACACGCAATAAAAAGGGGAAGTTAAACTTCCCCTTTTTATTGCGTGTAATACTCTAACAAGTATTAGAAATCCAGGTTAGCAACCGACAATGCATTCTTCTCAATAAAGTCACGGCGCGGCTCCACTTCATCACCCATCAAGCAAGTAAAGATTTGATCAGCTGCAATGGCGTCTTCAATGGTCACCTGTAACATACGGCGATTTTCTGGATCCATGGTGGTTTCCCACAATTGCTCGGGATTCATCTCGCCCAGACCTTTATAACGCTGGATGTTATAACCACGTTTCGCTTCGTTAATCAGCCACTCAAGAGCCTCTTTAAACTCCCTTACAGGCTGCTTACGCTCGCCTCGCTGCACATAGGCATCATCACCAACCAAACCCTGCAACTTCTCGCCCAGCGTCTTAATACTTGCGTATTCAGAGGAGATAAAGAACTCATGATTAAAAGGATAATCTGTTTCGATATCATGCTGAGTCATGATCACTTTTGGTAAGAAGATCTGACGCTCCTTATCCTCAACCACCGTGACAACATATTCAGCAGGTGTCGATTCTGCCGCCAACATAATGGTCAGCTGCCCAGCCCAATCAGCCATTAACGACTGATCCTTTAAGCTTTCCTCTTTTAATTGAGGCAAGTACATCATACGATCCAATACCAGGCTCGGATATACACGTGACAAACGGTCTATAGTTGAAACGACATTGTGGTATTCAGAAACCAGGCCTTCCAAACCAGTACCACTCAAAGCCGGCGCGCCGTCAGTTACAAACAACGCTGCGTTTTGCAACGCAATCTGAACCATATACTCTTCCAGTTTTTCATCATCTTTAATGTACTGCTCTTGCTTACCTTTCTTCACTTTATAAAGTGGTGGCTGAGCAATATAAATATGTCCTCGCTCTACTAACACACCCATTTGGCGGAAGAAGAACGTCAGCAACAAAGTACGGATGTGAGAACCATCAACATCCGCATCGGTCATAATAATAATATTGTGGTAGCGCAATTTATCAGGATTAAACTCATCACGACCAATACCACAACCTAGCGCAGTAATCAGCGTACCAACCTCTGCCGAGGACAGCATCTTATCGTAACGGGCCTTTTCAACGTTAAGAATTTTACCTTTCAGCGGCAAGATAGCCTGTGTCTTACGATCACGACCCTGCTTGGCTGAACCACCGGCAGAATCACCCTCCACCAGGTATAATTCAGAAAGTGCTGGATCTTTTTCCTGACAATCCGCCAGTTTGCCCGGCAAACCTGCAATATCCAACGCCCCTTTACGACGCGTCATTTCACGCGCCTTACGAGCTGCATCACGCGCACGCGCAGCATCAATCATTTTCTGAACAACCAGCTTAGCTTCCTGCGGATTTTCCAGCAGGTATTCATTCAAGGCTGCATTCATTTCCTGCTCAACTGCAGATTTAACTTCAGATGAAACCAACTTATCTTTTGTCTGCGAAGAGAATTTTGGATCAGGCACCTTCACTGAAACAATCGCGGTCAAACCTTCACGCGCATCATCTCCTGATGTAGCAACTTTTGCCTTTTTCAGCATGCTTTCTTTTTCGATATAGGTATTCAGTGAACGCGTTAACGAACCACGAAAACCAGCTAAGTGAGCACCACCATCGCGCTGCGGGATATTATTGGTAAAACAGAAAATATTTTCCTGGTAACCATCATTCCACTGCAGAGCAACTTCAACACCAATGCCATCATCTCTTTGAACATTGAAGTGAAATATTTTGTTAATCGATTTTTTATTTTGGTTTAGGTATTCAACAAACGCGCTCAAACCACCCTCATAGCAAAAGGTTTCACTGTCGCCGCTACGCTCATCTTTTAAAACAATCCCTACACCAGAGTTCAGGAAAGACAGCTCACGCAGACGCTTCGCCAGCTGATCAAAATGGAATTTAATGTTGTGAAAAGTATCTGGTGAAGCAACAAAGCGCACTTCAGTACCAGAGGTTTCAGTTATGCCGACTTCTCTCAAAGGCTCCTGCGGAACGCCGTGAACATATTTCTGCTCATAGATTTTTCCTGCACGTCGTACAGTAAGGTGTAGCTCACTGGACAAAGCGTTTACAACCGAAACACCTACTCCGTGTAAACCACCCGATACCTTATAGCTATTATCATCGAATTTACCGCCAGCATGCAGCACCGTCATAATAACTTCGGCAGCCGACACACCCTCTTCTTCATGAATATCGACGGGTATTCCGCGGCCATTATCCGCAACACTGACAGACTCATCGGGATGGATCGTTACAGTAATTTCATTACAGTAGCCCGCCAGGGCCTCATCTATCGAGTTATCAACCAGCTCAAAGACCATGTGATGCAAACCTGTACCATCATCGGTATCTCCGATATACATCCCCGGCCGTTTGCGTACTGCATCAAGCCCTTTAAGTACTTTAATGCTCGACGAGTCGTAAGAATCTTGTTCACTCATAAATATAAACCTTATCCCGGCAGTTAATTACTGTTCCAGTTCACCCTGTTTCACGTGAAACACTTTCACATCCATCGAGGGCCAGCTTCTGGAAAAAAGCTGTTCGTCCACACTTGTGATAAATAGCTGGCAATCTAATGTTGAGAGCAAATCACATAAACGCTCCCTATAGACTTCATCAAGCTCAGCCGCCAAATCATCCAAAAGATAAATACAAGTACGACCTGTATACTGAGAAAACAAATGGCCTTGAGCAATCTTAAGCGCGCAAATCACAAGCTTTTGCTGCCCTCTAGACAACACATCCGACGCGTTTTGACCAAGGTATCTAACCCTTAAATCAGCACGTTGCGGCCCCGCTTGCGTAAAACCTCGCTTGGAATCTGTTTCCAGATTAGCTTCCAGAGTCTGCTCTAAAGAAACCTTGAGATTCCAACCCCTGTAAAAATCAAACTCCAAACCTTCCAAGTCATCAGCAACAAGATCAAAAAGCACTTTATAAAAAAAAGGCTTAAGTTGCTCTACATAAGCACTACGCTGCTTGGTTATAGCCTCGGCATACTGTAGGAACTCCTGATCCCATACAGCCAATACAGAACGCTCAATTTTACCACGTCTTAACAATTTATTGCGCTGTTTTAAACAACGATTTAAACGTTGCCATCCATCAAAAAAAGTATGTTCCACGTGAAACACACCCCAATCAACAAACTGCCTCCGATGATTCGGCCCAGCCGAGAGAAGCTTAAAGGTATCCGGCTCGATTAACTGAATCGGTAGCAGCTCTAACAAGGCTGAGGCTGAAGAAAGAAGACTTCCTGCCGCTTTAATTTGATGATGACCATCAAGTGTTTTTGATACCCCAACGTTAACCGGTGGCAGGTTCGCCAGCGTATTTACCTGGCCAAAAACTGTCGCAATATTTTCACCCTGTCGAATATAAACACTACTTTTGTTGGTTTTAAACGAACGAGCTCTACCGAGTAAAAAAATCCCCTCAAGCAGGCTCGTTTTTCCACTACCATTAGCCCCAACAATTAAATTAACCGCAGGACAAGGCATCAACTCAATGGAGCTGATATTACGCAAATTAGTAACGGATAGGCGAGAGATAGACATATCAAACAGAACCAAAAAGGGAGCTTATAATAAGCTCCCTTTTTAATAAGTGAGGCTTAAAGCCTCATTGGCATAACAACATAAAGCGAGTCCGGCCTTTCGGCTATCTCCTCGATCAAAATGCTGCTATTTGCATCTGCAAAAGAAATCTTAACATTAGTGCTTGATGTGACCGACAAAACGTCCAGCAAGTAGCCGACATTGAAGCCGATCTCCAAACCCTCAGAATCATATTTAACCATTAAAGATTCTTCGGCTTCTTCTTGCTCGGGATTATTAGCAAACACTTGCAAAAGATCGTTTTCAACAATTAAGCGCACACCCCGGTATTTCTCATTAGAAAGAATCGCAATACGATTCAAAACCTGTTTTAACAGCTCACGCTCGACCAACATTTCCCGGTTACTGTTTTTAGGGATAACCTGTTGGTAATCTGGAAATTTCCCATCCACCAATTTAGAAGTGAAAGTGAATTTATCCGTCACAGCTCTAATATGATTTGAGCTCATGACGATTTTCACAGAGTTCTCAGTATCACCAGAGAAAAGCCTGTTAAGCTCCATCACACCTTTGCGTGGAATAATCACCTGACGCAGCTCATCTGTTGCTACATCAGCCGCCGCTTCACTCATCGCTAAACGATGCCCGTCTGTAGCAACCGCTCGCAATTGGCCGTTTTGTATTTCAAACAGCATACCATTTAGATAGTAACGAACATCTTGTTGCGCCATAGCGATACTGGTGCTATCAATGAGTCGCTTAAGCTCCGTTTGCTGAATAACAAAACCCAACGTTTGCGGGCTTTCTTCAACACTCGGAAAATCAGTCGCTGGCAATGTTGTTAAACTAAAGCGGCTACGACCAGATTTAAGAATTATTTTATCTTCTTCTAGCTGGAGCGTGATTTGCGCATCATCAGGGAGTGTTTTACAGATATCCATTAATTTACGCGCGGGTACCGTCACCTCACCAGACTCAGCGGGTTCTTTTAACGTCACCCGACCAACAAGCTCAACCTCAAGATCAGTTCCCGTCAACGACAACTGATCACCTTCAACGACAATCAGAATATTAGATAACACAGGCAATGTTTGCCGACGCTCTACAACACCCGCAACCAGGGTCAATGGTTTAATCAAGTCTTCCCGCGAAATAACAAATTTCATAGCGTTAACCTCAACTCCTTAGCTCTTATCTAAAATAGTAATGAAACGACAGTACATCAGGTACTCAACAGCCGTAACAGGTTTTTATAGTCTTCTCGAATATCAGCATTCGTTTCTTTTAGCTCAACCACTTTACGACAGGCATGAAGCACCGTCGTATGATCACGACCGCCAAAGGCATCCCCAATTTCTGGCAAACTGTGGCTGGTTAACTCCTTAGCCAACGCCATAGCAACCTGTCTGGGTCTTGCCACAGAACGGGTACGACGCTTGGAAAGCAGATCAGCCATTTTAATGTTGTAGTACTCAGCCGCAGTACGCTGAATATTACTAATACTGATCTGCCTGTCATGTAAGGCCAACAGATCTTTTAAAGCTTCACGAACAAATTCCGTATCAATTTTTTTGCCTGTGAAGTGAGCACTCGCTATCACCCTTTTTAGCGCACCTTCTAGCTCACGGACATTTGATCGGATTTTTTGAGCGATAAAAAAAGCGGTATCGCTAGGTAAAATAATTTTCGATTGTTCCGCTTTTTTCATCAGAATAGCAACCCGAGTTTCCAACTCAGGAGGCTCAACCGCCACCGTCAATCCCCAGCCAAAGCGTGACTTTAAACGCTCCTCGAGACCATCAATTTCTTTCGGATAACGGTCACAAGTCAAAATCATTTGCTGGCCGCCTTCAAGCAAGGCATTAAAGGTATGAAAGAACTCTTCCTGCGAACGATCTTTACCCGCAAAGAACTGTATATCATCAATCAACAATGCATCAACGGAACGGTAAAAGTTCTTAAACTCATTAATGGTGTTGCTTTGGAAAGCTTTCACCATATCACCAACAAAACGCTCGGAGTGTAAATACACAACCTTCGCGTCAGGTTTTGACTTGAGTAAAAGATTACCCGCTGCATGCATAAGGTGGGTTTTACCCAAACCGCTACCACCATATATAAATAAAGGGTTGTAGGCATCGCCTGGGTTATCCGCGACTTGTAGAGCTGCCGCACGCGCTAATTGGTTAGACTTACCCTCAACAAAAGAATCAAACGTGAAATTAATATTCAGATCATTGCGGACCTGCCTCTCAGCTGGTTTTTTATCTGCCGCAGTGTTATTAACAGAAACCGTCTGCTGAGGAAACTTTTTGCTTGTCTTGGGTGCGACTACAGCAGACTCAGATGGCTCAACAGGGTTAGGAGCAATTTTTTTGCTGCCGATAACCACCTCCACCAATTCAACACCACTAGCCTGCGGGTCACCAACAACTATTTCATTAATACGAGCTAGATAGCGCTGTGACACCCAATCTTTTACAAATCGGTTCGGAGCTAGCAAACGCAATGTCGTACCATTTCGGTCAACTTGCAGAGGGCGGATCCAGGTATTGAATTGTTGCGCCGGTAATTCTTGCTGCAAACAATCGATACAGTTGGTCCAAAGAGTATTCGTCACGTAGGAGTGTTCTCGTTATTATGTAATTCAAGACGGGCAATTCGAACGTGTGATTCTACCTTTTTAAAGCCGAGTTATCCACAGGGTGTTTTTATATATCAAAATCAGTATTTATTTTAATTTTCAGCAAGTTAAAACAATTTATACTCAGCAAACACTAAGTAAAAAAATTAATTATTTTTTCTCCCGGGAGAAGGCGACTTTCAATAAATAGCCCTTCTTATAAAAACACCATAAATAGGCGAATTTTTATAACTAAGCACTATATCTTGTTATTGTCGTCGATCTTGAAGCCAATCAACCGAAAACCATGCTAAGTTATTGAAAATTTATCGAAAATATTTGCAGATCAGTCCCGAATTCACTAGAATCCCCGCTCTTGAATTTTCATCCGTATTTCGGGCCGCCCTTTTAGTAACATTTTTTGGCTGTCCTTAGACTGAACAAAGTGTGAGTTATTAAAATGAAAAGAACATTTCAACCAAGCAGAATCAAACGTGCACGTGTACACGGTTTCCGTGCAAGAATGGCTACTAAAGGCGGTCGCAGTGTAATTCAGCGTCGTCGTGCTAAAGGTCGTGCTAGCTTAACTGCTTAGTATTTAAGCTTCGGCTAAAAGTACTCTGACAGGCAGCTCCGTCGTTCACGTATGGCTGACTATCGATTTACCCGCCAACAACGTTTGTTAAATGCAGGCGATTTCAAGCGGGTTTTCGATAACACCCAATTTAAAGCTTCAACCCGTGAATTACTGATTTTAGGCGCTGCCAATGATCTCGGTCATTCCAGACTCGGATTTATTATCGCCAAGAAGAATATTCGTACAGCGGTACATAGAAACCGAATCAAGCGTATTATCCGCGAGTTTTTCCGCGTGCACTGCAGTGAACTCGATACTGCAGATCTGATCATTATGGCCCGCAGAGGTTTTGATCAGCGCTCAAATTGCGAAATCAATGCCGCTTTTTCCGACCTCTGGAAGAAGCTTGTCAGACAGTCCAGCGCCCGCGACTCTTCTCGGCAGTCATAACATGCGCAAAATTTTTATTACCCTTATCAAAGTCTACGGCTATCTTATCAGTCCGTTATTGGGTAATAATTGCCGCTTTTATCCATCTTGCTCCTGTTACGCTGAAACTGCGATTGAACGGTTTGGTGTTTTAAAGGGAAGCTGGCTGGCCATTAAACGCATCAGTAAATGTCACCCTTGGCATGAGGGCGGTATGGACCTGGTTCCATCATCTGATAACAAGCAACTGTAGATACCCATGGATAAACAACGTTTAATTATTTTCTCATTAATAGCCGTCATTGGTTATTTGCTGATTCTTGCCTGGAATGATGACTACGGCCAACCAGTAGAGCCTACAATTGCTGAAGTTCAGCAACAAGTATCAGGCAACACCCTGGATAGCCTGCCAACATCAAGCAATAGCCAGCAAACAACTGCCAATTCAGATCTACCAAGCGCAACGCCTCTTACTGCTGACGGTGTTTCCGCCACGGGTGATCAACCAGCTATCCTGGCTCAGCCTTCTCAGCAAGCGATTGAAGTTGAAACTGATGTATTCAAAATCAGCATCAACCCTCGCGGTGGCGACGTTGTTTATGCTGCACTGAAAGAATATCCGCGTGTTATTGATAAAGCTGACGATCCCTTCGTTCTACTACAAAATGGCGGCGCACGAGTTTATATTGCGCAAAGTGGTTTGATTGGAAAGAATGGGCCAGATGCCGCACCAGCAGGTCGTCCACTTTATCAGGCGGCTCAAAACAGCTTCCAGATGGCTGAAGGTGAAGACACACTTCAAGTTGACCTGCAGTTAAATCAAAACGGCGTTAACATCACCAAACGTTACACCTTTACCCGTGGCGATTATCTGATCAATGTTCAATACATTGTTGATAACCAGTCATCAGAACCATGGCAGGGGAACTTTTTTGCACAATTGAAGCGTGATAATAGCGCTGACCCAAGCAAAACTACCAGCATGGGTATGGCTTCTTACTTAGGTGCTGCAACTCAAACCAGCGAAGACAACTACGTAAAAGTTGATTTTGATGACGCCGGTGACTCGCCTTTCAAAGAGAAAAACACTGGTGGCTGGGTTGCCGTGCTGCAACACTACTTCGTTAGTGCTTGGATACCTGACATAAACCAACTGCACACCTATGAAGTGCGTAAAAACTCTCAAGGTGAAAACATTGCTGGTCTAGTTAGCCCCGCAACTCTTGTTGCACCCGGTGCATCAGCCACAATTGGCGCACAACTTTATACCGGTCCAAAAATTCAAGAACGCCTGAAAGAAATTGCACCAAGCCTGGAATTAACTATCGATTTCGGCTTCCTGTTCTTTATCGGCCAGCCGTTATTCTGGGTTCTTAACTTCTTCCATGGCTTCCTTGGCAACTGGGGTTGGGCAATTATCTTCACCACATTGGTGATCAAATTAGCCTTCTTCCACCTGTCAGCGACCAGCTACAAATCAATGGCAAACATGCGCCGCGTCGGTCCAGAAATGGCCCGTATTAAAGAGCTTCATGGTTCCGATCGTCAGAAAATGTCCAGCGCTATGATGGAGCTGTACAAAAAAGAGAAGATCAACCCACTGGGCGGTTGTCTGCCAATTTTGGTTCAGATGCCAGTATTTATTGCCCTGTACTGGGTGCTGATGGAAAGTGTTGAATTGCGCCAGGCACCCTTTATGTTCTGGCTGACAGATTTGTCCGTTAAAGACCCGTTCTTTATTCTGCCAATTCTAATGGGTATCACCATGTTTGGTCAGCAAATGCTGAACCCGACGCCTCCAGATCCCACACAGGCGAAAGTGATGAAGATGATGCCTATCATGTTCACCTTCTTCTTCCTGTGGTTCCCATCTGGTCTGGTACTGTACTGGGTAACCAACAACCTTCTGTCGATTGCACAACAATATGTGATCACTAAAAAGATTGAAAAAGCGGCGGCAACCAAAACGCTGAAGTAAATCTAAGCAGAAAACAAAAAAGCCCCTTTTTAAGGGGCTTTTTTTATACGAAAATTTGAACAAACCTCACACGTCAGACTAAAGTCTGACCTACACAAACAAAACACACAGATAAAAACATGACACTCACCTCAACAGACAAAGATACCATTGTTGCCCAAGCCACTCCGCCCGGTCGTGGTGGTGTGGGTGTCGTTCGCATATCAGGCCCCAAGGTGCCGGAAATTGCCGCCACGTTATTAAAACAAACACCCAAAGCACGTCGTGTGTGTTTCAGTGCTTTTTACGCCAGCGATAATTCTGTGATCGATCAAGGTGTCGCCCTGCTCTTTACTGCGCCCGCCTCCTTTACCGGTGAACATGTGTTGGAACTACAGGGCCATGGCGGTCAGGTAGTAATGGATTTGCTGCTCAAGCAAATCATCAGCCTCGGCGCACGACAAGCCCGCCCCGGTGAGTTTTCCGAACGCGCCTTTTTGAATAACAAAATCGATTTAACCCAGGCGGAAGCCATCGCCGATTTAATCGATTCCAGCTCTGAGCAAGCAGCCAGAAACGCCGTTAAATCCTTGCAGGGTGAATTCTCAAAACGAATTCACGAATTAGTTGAAGCGCTAATCATGCTACGCATGTATGTGGAAGCCGCGATTGATTTCCCGGAAGAAGAAATCGATTTTCTAGCCGACTGCAAAGTGGGTTCTGATCTTGATGACGTGATGCAAAGGCTGAATCAAGTCCTGATTGAAGCCCATCAGGGTGCCGCGCTTCAGGAAGGCATGAACGTGGTGATGGCCGGTTTACCCAACGCCGGTAAATCCAGCCTGCTCAATCGCCTGTCCGGCAAAGACAGCGCCATCGTCACCAACATACCCGGCACCACCCGTGACGTGCTCAGAGAACATATTCACATCGATGGCATGCCCTTACACATTATTGATACCGCCGGCCTGCGTGACAGCGCTGACGAGATCGAGCAGGAAGGTATTCGCCGTGCCTGGTCTGAAATTAAACGTGCTGACCGTATTCTTCTAGTAGTTGATTCAAACACCATCAACGCCACACACCCGCACGATATCTGGCCCGACTTTGTTGATCATCTTGAAGGCCTTGGTAACATCACCGTTATTCAAAACAAATGTGATCTGCTGAATTCTGAACCGAAGTTTATTGAGGCTAACGCTGAACAACCCTGCCCCATCATTCGCCTATCGGCCAAGCAGGGTGACGGCATAGATCTACTCACCAATCACCTGAAAGAGTGCATGGGTTATCAGGCAGGATCAGAAGGTAACTTCAGCGCCCGTAGACGCCACCTGGATGCACTGGAGCGCGCCCAAGACTTCCTTGAGACAGGTCAACGCCAATTACAGGCTGCACAGGCCGGCGAGCTGTTAGCAGAAGACCTGCGACAAGCACAGCAGTGCCTGTCTGAGATTACCGGTGAGTTCAGTAGTGATGATTTGTTGGGAAGGATTTTTTCTAGTTTTTGTATTGGGAAGTGATGCTTCAGTTTATTCAAATAGAATTATCTCAATATTACCCAGTATGAGGTTGATTAACTTTTATTTTTTCGGTCAACCATTATTGATTCAGGGGCAAATATCTCACAAAAAACCTCAGCTCCAAATTTGACGGCAAGTGCTGCAGCACTCGCAGCCAGCATTGTTATAGTAATATTCAATGAGTTGAAGGCACCCACGATTGCAGCAACAATATATTTTTTATCATATACAACAGATAAACCTTGGCTCCAAGCTTTGTAAATATCACTATCCGGGCTACAGACAGCTCTCCACGCTACTCTTCTTAATGCCGTGTTAGCTCTAGTACCTAATTCCTGTTTACATTCTTCGTTCAGAGGTGGAGGTAATAATTTTCTATCTGGAGCAGGTAACCTTAACTGGTATGCCTCTCGAACTTGAGCTAGTAAATCAATCGATTGCTTAGGAACAGCTTTCCCCATTTCAAGCAGTATCTGATCTTCAGTTTTACTCATTACCAATTTTATCGACTCTGCATCAACTTCCGAAATATCCAGCAACTCTCTATTCTTATTAACCAAACCAATAAGAATGCTTTCTTCTTCTAATCTATTTATAAGCCGTTTATGAAACTGCTTACGCTTTTCGTCAGATTTAATATTATTAATATTCTCAACAGATTTAACGATTAGCTCTCTGGCCTTTTCAATATTTGATTCACGGAGATAACAAATAGCTAAAAGCGATAAAGCTTCCAAATGTAAACGCGTTTTAGGTGAGCTCTTTTGGATAGTTCCTTCAAAGCCCATTTTTGCAAAGGGAACCTTATTGGCTTCCAGAGCTGTCTCATAAAGCCAGTTTTTGGCTTGCAAAAGCCTAGTTTCATGTCCGGTAGGGCGCAGTAAAGTTTGAATTTTACCTGTTATCTTTTTTGCTTTATTAAAATCAGCCGAGCTTACACATTGCTTAAGAATTGGCTCGAGTTGCGCAAGAGACTTCTTTTGATGTTCAGTTAATGCAAGAGGCTGACTCATAATTTCCCTATATTTGAGCTAATTTAATATCTGTTGACTGAGTATAAGGTGGACAAATATTTTAAAAAATACTGCTTTCAACCACCCCATTAAACGAAATTATTTAAAAATAGTTAACTTTTTTCTCTGTGGATAAACTGAACATAACCACCTGTAGAAAACAGCCTGTGATCTGTGGATAAAAGCACCTGTGTACAAGTACCTATTTCACGCACAGGTTACGCGCAGGTTATGGTTAGTTAAGTGACACTTTAATCACAGCCTTTGAAATGGTCTAAAGTTTTGTAATTAAAAGTAATAAGCAATTTATCCACAGAAAGTTGCTCCATTAGTAATAACAGTAATAAACATCTTTTATATATATAAACCTTAATATAACTATTACTGCCCTCCTCATCGTGAACAGACATTCCATCAGCTTTTCTTTTGGAGTCGAATCATTATACTGGGCTCCCTATTCTTAGAGATGGCCATTAGGCCTTGGTGACAGTGGTGGATTACCCCCAACGTTTTGATGTGATTATTGTGGGTGGTGGCCATGCCGGTACAGAAGCGGCATTAGCCGCTGCACGTATGGGCTCAAAAACCCTATTGTTAACCCATAACGTGGATACCTTGGGGCAAATGTCCTGCAATCCGGCGATTGGTGGTATTGGTAAAAGTCATCTGGTGAAAGAGATTGATGCATTAGGCGGGGCTATGGCCTTGGCAACTGATCTCGCCGGTATTCAATTTCGAACATTAAATTCCCGCAAAGGCCCAGCAGTACGCGCTACAAGGGCTCAGGCTGATCGCGCACTATACAAAGCGGCAATTCGGGAAACACTGGAAAACCAGGATAACCTGTCGATCTTTCAACAATCAGCTGATGATTTAATCATTGATAACGAGCGTGTGAGCGGCGTCGTGACCCAAATGGGATTACGATTTTTTGCGCCAACAGTCGTTTTAGCCACCGGAACATTTCTTGGTGGTGTAATTCACATCGGTTTAGAAAATCACAGTGGCGGTCGGGCTGGTGATCAACCGTCGATTGCCCTAGCTCAACGATTACGAGAATTACCGTTTCGTGTTGAACGTTTAAAAACCGGTACGCCGCCACGCATTGATGGCCGTAGCGTTGATTATTCTGTGATGCAGGAACAACCGGGCGATACGCCGTTACCGATCATGTCGTTTATGGGCTCGCGGGAGATGCATCCGCAACAGGTCAGTTGTTTTATTACTCACACCAATGAAAAAACCCACGATATTATTCGTTCAGGGTTAGATCGTTCGCCGATGTACACTGGCGTGATTGATGGTGTTGGCCCGCGTTACTGTCCGTCAGTTGAAGACAAGGTACATCGCTACGCTGATAAAAATTCGCATCAGATTTTTGTTGAGCCCGAAGGTTTAACCACGCACGAACTCTACCCGAATGGAATTTCCACCAGCCTGCCCTTCGATGTGCAGCTCGAGTTAGTGCGTTCGATTCAAGGTTTTGAAAACGCCCATATCACCCGCCCTGGCTATGCCATCGAATATGACTTCTTTAATCCGCAGGATTTGAAACATACGCTGGAAACCAAGTTTATCGACGGGCTGTTTTTTGCGGGACAAATTAACGGCACAACCGGTTATGAAGAAGCCGGCGCGCAAGGTTTGTTGGCCGGTATCAATGCATCACTACAGGCACAAGGCAAAGAGGGTTGGTATCCACGTCGCGATGAAGCGTACTTGGGTGTGCTGGTTGATGACCTGATTACGCTGGGAACTCAAGAACCCTATCGTATGTTCACCAGCCGTGCTGAATACCGCTTGTTGTTACGTCAGGATAACGCTGATTTACGTTTAACTGAAAAAGCTCGCGAACTCGGTTTGATTGATGATGCGCGTTGGGCGCGTTTCAATGACAAATGTGAAGCGGTAATCAAAGAGCAACAACGCTTGACTGAAACCTGGGTACAACCAGGTACCCCAGAAGCACAGGTAATTGCGGATAAGCTAGGTTCTGCGTTGGGACACGAATACAGTTTGATGGCGTTGCTAAAACGCCCTGAACTGGATTATGAGGATTTGAAAAACCTCAAAGGTGAAGGCTCTGACGATGAAGAAGTTGCTGAGCAAGTAGTCACCCAGGCGAAATACGAAGGTTATATCAATCGTCAGAAAGATGAGATCGAACGTTTACGTCGTCACGAAATGACACGTCTGCCTGAAGATTTTGTTTACGATGATATTCCCGGCTTATCCAACGAAGTAAAACAAAAACTCAATGAGTTGCGTCCGGAAACATTGGCGGCTGCGTCACGTATTCCGGGTATTACACCAGCGGCTGTGTCATTGTTGCTGATCCAATTAAAGAAACGCGATGCTGTGATGGTGAAAACTGCTTAATGGAGTCTTCAGCGAAAAAAGAGTTATCCGATAAGTTAGTCAATGGTGCTAACGTACTCGGCATTGAGTTGAGCGAAGGTCAGCTGCAATCCTTGATGGGTTATCTAAACCTATTACAAAAGTGGAATAAGGCCTATAACCTGACAGCGGTGCGTGATCCTGCGGCGATGGTGACTTACCACTTGCTGGATAGCCTTACCATGGTGGCGCACTTCCAAAGTAAATCACGGTCAGTGATTGATGTGGGCACGGGTGCAGGCATCCCCGGTATTCCGTTGGCGATCATGTTTCCCGACAGTCATTTTACTCTGCTTGATAGCAACGGTAAGAAAACTCGCTTTATGCAGCAAGCCAAAATAGAGCTAGGCCTGAAAAATGTAAGCGTGGTAAATTCACGTGTTGAATTATTCCGCCCTGAGGGTGGTTTTGATATTGTGATCTCCAGAGCATTTACTTCATTACAGAGTTTTTCCGACATCACTCACCATTTATGTGCATCAGACGGCGTGTTTTACGCCATGAAGGGTAAGTTTCCTCAGCATGAAATAGATGACATGGCGGACGATTTCAACGTATTGGCTATTCATAAATTGCAGGTGCCGGGGCTTGATGACGAGCGACATCTGGTGGTGTTTGAGCAATCGTAGGTTGGTTATAGGGAGTCAGTGTTGAGAATCTTTGCAATTACCAATCAGAAAGGTGGTGTGGGTAAAACGACAACCACAGTGAATCTGGCCGCCTCATTAAAATCCATTAAGCGTCGCGTGTTGATGATTGATCTTGATCCGCAAGGTAATGCCACCATGGGCAGCGGTGTGGATAAAAGTGAACTACAGCTATCCGTTTATGATGTGCTGACCGGGGGTTGTGATGCCAAGGCCGCCATTCTTTATGCTGAAAATGCCGGTTATGATATTTTACCCGCTAATGGTGATTTAACCGCCGCTGAAGTTGAGTTGTTATCACTGGATAATAAAGAGTTTCGTCTACGTGATGCCTTAAAACAGGTTGGCGATGATTATGATTACATTATCATCGACTGTCCGCCTTCATTAAGTATGCTGACGGTGAATGGCTTAGTGGCCGCCGATAGTGTGATTATTCCCATGCAATGTGAGTATTATGCGCTGGAAGGTTTATCGGCGCTAATGAATACCATTACGGGCATTACTCAAGGTCCAAATCCAGATCTGAAAATCGAAGGACTGTTACGTACTATGTATGATCCACGTAATAGTTTGACGCGCGATGTTTCCAGTCAACTTATTCAGCATTTTGGTGATCGTGTTTATGATACGGTGATTCCACGCAATGTACGGTTGGCTGAAGCCCCTAGTTTTGGTCTTCCTGCCCTGGCGTATGATCGAAAGTCACGTGGCGCGATGTCTTATCTGGCATTGGCGGGTGAAGTGCTTAGAAAAACACAAAAAGAAGCCGCGCCAGCCTAGTCATAAATTGTAATAATGATCATCAATACACTACTTCACTAGCGAGATGAAATAATGGCAGCGCAAAAAAGAGGTTTAGGACGCGGTTTGGATGCCCTATTGGGTAATCTGGAATCCAAGGGTTCCGAAAGTAAAACCTCTGAAGATGGAAAATTGGTGCAACTGCCGGTTGAGCTGGTGGTACGAGGTAAGTATCAACCGCGACGTGAAATGGATCCGGCATCGTTACAAGAGTTAGCTGATTCCATTAAAGCGCAAGGTGTGATGCAACCCATCGTTGTGCGAGCCATTGATGATACAAGGTATGAAATTATTGCTGGTGAACGGCGCTGGCGGGCGACTCAGTTAGCCGGTCTGGCGGATATTCCAGCCATCGTTAAAAATGTTTCTGATGAAAGCGCTATTGCGATGGCGCTGATCGAAAATATTCAACGCGAAAATCTGAACTCGATTGATGAAGCTGCTGCCCTGCATCGTTTGCAGGAAGAGTTTGGTTTAACACAACAGCAAACTGCCGATGCGGTGGGTAAATCCCGTGCTGCCGTGGCTAACCTGATACGCTTGTTAGCACTGAATGAGGATGTTAAGTCGTTGTTAAGTGAGGGCGCTCTGGATATGGGGCATGCCCGTGCGTTATTGGCATTGATTGATAGTGAACAATCACTTGCGGCAAAAACAGTGGTTTCAAAGCAGCTTTCGGTTCGTCAAACAGAAGCACTGGTGCGAAAAATCCTGGCTGATGATGGACAGGAAAAAGAACCAGCAAAAATCGATCCGGATATCAAACACCTGGAACACAAACTTAGTGATCAGCTGGGATCTTCAGTGACCATTCAGCATGGCTTAAAAGGCAAAGGGAAATTGGTTATCAACTACGGTTCCACTCAAGAATTGGAAGGTATTCTTTCCCACATAAAATAACCCGGATGACTTAAAACTTTTATATGAATGGTAGGGTAAGATTTATCCGAACATAAAGTTAGATTTGTTCGAATATAAGGTTGGGTTTGTTTGATGGTAAGATCGATTTTTTTAATGATACACCCAGATGATGATAAAGATATTTATCAGAAACTTAGCTTTAAAATGTGTCATTTAAATCCCTTATCGTTACTATAATTGATTGACGTTTAAGAGCCTAAACAAAGCTTGCTTGGGTATACCTTTTTCTATATACTTCGCGACCTGTTTAGGGGTGGTTTTTTCGGTCTAATTCTTTAGGTAAAAAAGCCGGTTTAAGGCTGGGAATAATTCCGAAATGACAGTCAGGCGAAAAACTAATTTTTCCCCCTCATCGATCTATTGGGTACCCCTGTTACAGTTTGGGGTTAGCTTGTTGCTAAGCGCTGTGATTTTAGTGTTCGGTATCCAGCATGCAGTATCGGTGTTATTGGGTGGTTTGATTTGTCTGGTGGGTAACGCTGTATTCATATGGCGTTTTTTTAGGCGCGGAAATTCGCAGTCAGCCCGTGATTTGCTAAATGATGCATATCAAGGCGCGTTTTCCAAAATGCTACTCACAACCCTGTTGTTCGTCATTGTGCTTGTTGCCTTTGAAGAACTTAATATTTTGCTTTTGTTTGTTGGTTTTATTGCGGCTCAAGCCGTTAACTGGATCTCACCACTTTTGATGAAGCGGCAGATCTATAAATAAGCCACGAGCAAAACAGATTACAAATACGTTACTGCTAACTAACGAAGAAATAGAAGAATGGCTGCTGAAGAAGCGTTAACAACAAAAGGTTATATTACCCACCACTTGACCAACCTGACTTTTGGTCAGCATCCTGATGGTCACTGGGGTTTTGCTCATAGCTCTCAAGAAGCCGCTGAAATGGGTTTTTGGGCATTCAATGTTGATACCCTGGGTGTTTCGTTTTTGTTGGGTGCCTTTTTCTGCTGGATTTTTTGGTTAGTGGCTCGCAAGGCTTCTTCTGATACACCAAGTGGTTTGCAAAACTTCATTGAGTCTATCGTTGAGTTCGTTGATGGCAGTGTTAAAGATATTTTTCATGGTCGTAACCTGGTTATTGCACCGCTGGCACTGACTATTTTTGTATGGATCTTCCTGATGAACTTCATGGATTTGATCCCTGTTGATGTGTTGCCTGAGTTAGCGAAAATCGTTTCTGGCGATCCGCACATCTTTATGAAGGTTGTTCCAACAACCGATCCAAACGCGACACTGGGTATGGCCTTGGGCGTGTTTATCTTGATTCTTTACTACAGCATTAAAATCAAAGGTTTGGGTGGCTTCCTTGGCGAATTAACCCTGCACCCGTTTGGTAAGTGGATGCTGCCGTTTAACCTGTTCCTGGAAGGCGTTAACCTAATCTCCAAGCCGGTATCTCTTGGCTTGCGTTTGTTCGGTAACATGTACGCCGGTGAAATGATCTTTATTCTGATTGCCCTGATGTACAGTGGTGGTCTGATTGTTGGAGCTGCGGGCGGTGTTCTGCAGTGGGCATGGGCGGTATTCCATATTCTGATTATTACCTTGCAAGCCTTTATTTTTATGGTGTTGACTATCGTGTACCTGAGCATGGCTCACGAGTCTTCACACTAGAAAGCGTTTTACAAAAATTAAACTTTTTAAAATTAACTGTTAATAAAAACTGGAGTAAAAATGGAAATCGCATCTGCAATACTGTATTTGGCTGGTGGTATTTTGATGGGTCTGGCTGCATTGGGTGCCTCTGTAGGTATTGGTGTGTTAGGCGGTAAATTCCTGGAAGGCGCAGCCCGTCAGCCAGAAATGATTCCAATGTTGCGTACCCAATTGTTCATCGTTATGGGTCTGGTTGATGCGGTACCTATGATCGGTGTTGGTATCTCTCTGTACATCCTGTTTGCTGTTGTTTAAGACTCAATTTACAGATTCTTGAAATTAAGCAAAAAGTCCGAGGTGCAGCGTGAATATTAATGCAACCATGATTGGCCAGATGATAACGTTTGTTATTTTTGTCTGGTTCTGCATGAAGTTTGTCTGGCCGCCGATTACGAGCGCGCTGGCTGAACGCAAAAAGAAAATTGCTGATGGCTTAAGTGCTGCTGATCGTGCCGAGCACGATCTTGAGCTGGCTCAAGCAAAAGCTGTGGAGCGTCTTAGCGAAGCTAAACAGCAAGGTGCTGAAATTATTGAGCAAGCTAACAAACGCGCAGCTCAACTGGTTGATGAAGCCAAAGATCAAGCCCGTGAAGAAGGTGCTCGATTGGTGGCAGCAGCTCAGGCAGAAATCGAACAGGACACTAACCGTGCTCGCGAAGAACTTCGCTCTCAGGTTGCTGTGATTGCGATTGCTGGTGCTGAGAAAGTGTTGGGTTCAGCAGTAGGTGCTGAAGAACACAATGCCATGCTTGATAAATTAGCAGCAGAGCTCTAGGCGAATAGGCCTTTTTCATAGGAATAAGTACGATGGCAGAAGTCAGCACAGTAGCACGTCCCTATGCCAAAGCAGCATTTGAGTACGCTCAGGAAAAAGATCTTCTGACACAGTGGTCCGATATGTTGGCAACAGCATCAGCTGTTGCTGCTAACAGTGATATGCGCAATGTGTTAGATAACCCTTCGTTAACAAGCGAGCAGAAAGCCTCGATCTTTGTTGATGTATGTGGTTCTGATCTGAGTAGTGATGCAAAAAACTTTGTGTCCGGCTTGGCTGAACACAAACGTTTAGCTGCGTTACCAATGATCGCTGAGATGTTTGAAGAACTCAAAGCCGCTAAAGATCAAGCCGTAGACGTGATGGTCACTAGTGCGTTTGAAATGACAGCTGAGCAACAAAGCAAGCTGACAGAAACGCTGAAAAACAAATGGCAGAAAGACGTTAGCATCGAAACACAGGTTGATAGCAGCCTGATTGGTGGCGTAATTATTCGCGCCGGCGATGTTGTTATCGATAGCTCAGTGCGTGGCAAATTGGCCAAGGTCGCTGAAGCAGTCAATTCCTAACGTTTAAATTGCAAAGAATTAATACAGGTTAAGAGGCATATCATGCAACAACTGAACCCTGCAGAGATCAGCGAGATCATCAAACAGCGCATTGAAAGCGTTGATGTGACCTCTGAAGCTCGCAATGAAGGCACGATCGTAAATGTATCCGATGGTGTAATTCGTATCCACGGCTTAGCCGACGTGATGTACGGGGAAATGATTGAGTTCCCTGGCGGCGTATACGGTATGGCACTTAACCTTGAGCGTGATTCGGTTGGTGCGATCGTATTGGGCGATTACATGGAGCTGTCTGAAGGCATGACTGCTCGTTGTACTGGCCGTATTCTTGAAGTACCGGTTGGTCCTGAACTTGAAGGCCGTGTTGTTAACGCTTTGGGCGCACCTATTGATGGTCGCGGTCCAGTTAACGCAGTATTGACGGATCCTGTTGAGAAAGTTGCGCCAGGCGTAATTGATCGTCAGTCAGTTGATCAGCCAGTGCAAATTGGTTTGAAAGTGGTCGATACCATGGTACCGATTGGTCGTGGCCAGCGTGAGCTGATCATTGGTGACCGTCAGATTGGTAAAACAGCGGTTGCGATTGATGCCATCATCAATCAAAAAGGCACCGGCGTTAAATGTGTTTACGTTGCGATTGGTCAGAAGGCTTCTTCTGTTGCAGCGGTTGTACGTAAGCTTGAAGAGCACGGCGCGATGGGTCACACCACGGTTGTTGCTGCTAACGCATCTGATCCTGCTTCCATGCAGTTCCTGGCACCGTTTGCTGGTTGCTCCATGGGCGAATACTATCGTGATCGCGGTGAAGACGCGCTGATCATTTATGATGATCTGACAAAACAAGCGTGGGCTTACCGTCAAATTTCCCTGTTGTTGCGTCGTCCACCAGGACGTGAAGCATACCCAGGTGACGTATTCTATCTCCACTCTCGTTTGTTAGAACGTGCTTCTCGTGTAAGCGCAACTTACGTTGAGCGTTTCACCAAAGGTGAAGTGAAAGGCAAAACAGGTTCATTAACGGCTCTGCCTATCATTGAAACTCAAGCGGGTGATGTATCTGCCTTCGTACCAACTAACGTAATCTCGATTACTGATGGTCAGATTTTCCTTGATTCCGACATGTTTAACTCTGGCGTACGTCCAGCGATGAACGCCGGTATTTCGGTATCTCGTGTGGGTGGTGCTGCGCAAACTAAGATCGTTAAGAAACTGTCTGGTGGTATTCGTACATCCTTGGCTCAGTATCGTGAGCTGGCGGCTTTCTCGCAGTTTGCATCGGATCTTGATGAATCGACCAAAGCACAGCTTGATCACGGTGAGCGTGTAACAGAGCTGATGAAGCAGAAGCAATATTCGCCACTGAATATCGCCGAAATGGGTCTGGTTGTTTACGCCTCTAACGAAGGCTTCCTGAAGGAAGTTGAAGTAGCGAAGATTGGCGATTTTGAGGATGCATTGCTGGCTTTCGCAAAGAGCGAAATCGGCGACGTTCTTGATTCAGTTGCTGCATCTGGCGACTGGAACGGCGACATTGAAGCCAAATTTAAAGCCTGTATGGAAAAATTTGTTTCCACACAAACTTGGTAGTAGCCAGTTAAATGGATCAACCCGAACTTCTCACAAGTGTCGGGTTTGACCTTTTTAGCGGCAAGTTAATTTACAACGTTAATCGAAAAAATTGAGATAGCTCATGGCAGTCGGAAAAGAAATCCGTACTCAAATTTCGAGTATTAAAAGCACTCAGAAAATTACCAGCGCAATGCAGTTGGTAGCGGCGAGTAAGATGCGTAAAGCTCAGGATCGTATGGAGCTGGGTCGCCCTTATGCTGAGCGTATTCGTCAGGTGGTTGGTCACCTGGCTAACGCAACCTCTGAGTTCCGTCATCAGTACCTTGAAGCACGTGAAATTAAACGCGTTGGCTTTATTATTGTATCTACTGATCGTGGACTGTGTGGTGGCTTGAACATTAACCTGTTCAAAACCGTACTGAAGGCTGCAAAGGAATATAACGATCAAGGCATTGAAGTTGATCTGTGTCTGATTGGCGCTAAATCAGCCAGCTTCTTTAAAAGTGTTGGTGGTAACGTGGTTGCTGCAAAAGCCCATCTGGGTGATGACTTTAATGCTAATGATTTGATTGGCTCGGTTAAGGTTATGCTGGATGCCTTTGATGAAGGAACCATTGACCTCTTGTCTGTTGTTTATAACCGGTTTGTAAATACCATGACGCAGGCGCCAACGATTCAGCAATTATTGCCACTGAAGCCAGAAGAAAACGATGAAATGTCCAGCCATTGGGATTATATCTATGAGCCGGATGATTCGACGCTTCTGGAAGGTCTGTTGACACGTTTTATTGAGTCACAAGTTTACCAGGGTGTTGTTGAAAATAACGCCTGTGAGCAAGCCGCACGTATGATCGCGATGAAGAGCGCGACTGATAATGCGGGCGATATGATTGATGGCTTGCAATTGATTTATAACAAGGCTCGTCAGTCAGCGATTACGCAGGAACTGTCTGAGATTGTTAGTGGTGCGGCAGCTGTATAAGCCCGCAGCCAGAAAAGAATTTAAACTTTGAATTTTCAAGCTTAGGCTTAAAGAGGATACCGGAAATGAGTAGCGGACGTATCGTACAGATCATCGGTGCTGTTATCGATGTGGAATTCCCACGTGACAGCTTGCCAAAGGTTTACGACGCTTTAATGGTCACCGAAAGAGGTTTGACCCTAGAAGTGCAACAACAGCTGGGTGATGGCGTAGTTCGAGCCATTGCGATGGGTTCATCAGAAGGCGTGAGCCGTGGTCTGGAAGTTTCCAGCACTGGTGCACCGATTCAGGTACCTGTCGGTGTTGAAACGCTGGGCCGTATCATGGATGTGCTGGGTAACCCAATTGATGAGTGTGGCCCAATCGGCGAACAGGAAAGAATGTCTATTCACCGTAAAGCGCCAAGCTATGAAGAATTGGCTGCCTCTGAAGAGCTGCTGGAAACCGGTATTAAAGTTATCGATCTGGTTTGCCCGTTCGCCAAGGGTGGTAAAGTTGGCCTGTTCGGTGGTGCCGGTGTTGGTAAAACCGTAAACATGATGGAATTGATTAACAACATCGCAACAGAGCACTCTGGTCTGTCCGTATTTGCTGGTGTTGGTGAGCGTACTCGTGAGGGTAACGATTTCTACCACGAGATGCAGGAAGCCGGTGTTGTAAACGTCGAGACTTTCACTGAATCTAAAGTGGCCATGGTTTACGGTCAGATGAATGAGCCTCCTGGAAACCGTCTGCGTGTAGCATTGACTGGTTTGACCATGGCTGAAAAATTTCGTGATGATGGTAAAGACGTACTGTTGTTCGTTGATAACATTTACCGTTACACACTTGCCGGTACCGAAGTATCTGCACTGTTAGGCCGTATGCCTTCTGCGGTTGGTTACCAGCCTACACTGGCTGAAGAGATGGGTGTACTGCAGGAGCGTATTACATCGACTAAAACTGGTTCGATTACATCGATCCAGGCTGTGTATGTACCCGCGGATGATTTGACCGATCCATCACCAGCAACAACATTTGCTCACTTGGATTCAACGGTTGTACTGTCTCGTGACATCGCATCTAAAGGTATTTACCCAGCGGTAGATCCATTGGATTCTACGTCACGTCAGCTGGATCCACTGATCATCGGTACCGAGCACTATGAAGTAGCTCGTGGTGTTCAGAATGTATTGCAGCGTTATAAAGAGCTGAAGGACATCATCGCGATTCTTGGAATGGATGAGCTGTCTGAAGAAGATAAAAACACCGTTGCACGTGCACGTAAAATTGAACGCTTCCTGTCTCAGCCATTTACGGTTGCGGAAGTATTCACCGGCGCGCCAGGCAAGTACGTTTCTTTGAAAGATACTATCCGTGGTTTTAAAGGTATTCTTGCTGGTGAGTACGATCACCTGCCAGAGCAAGCTTTCTACATGGTTGGTAGCATTGAAGAAGCTGTCGAAAACGCGAATAAGTAATAGAACTTAAAGGTTTAGGCTATGGCTATGACGGTCCACTGTGACATCGTTAGCGCGGAAGAGAAAATATTTTCTGGCCTGGTAGAAATGGTAATCGTTTCTGGTGCGTTGGGTGATTTGGGTATTGCACCCGGCCACACGCCACTGCTCACGCAGTTAAAGCCGGGCCCGATTCGCTTGATTCTTCAGAACGGCGAAGAAGAAATATTTTATGCTTCTGGCGGTTTTGTCGAAGTACAACCTCATTTGGTGAGTGTGCTTTCTGATACGGCCTTGCGTGCTGATGACGTAAATGAAGCGGCAGCGCTGGAAGCTAAGAAATTGGCTGAACAAGCAATGTCTGAACAGAACTCAGAAATTGATCATGCAATGGCCGCTATACAATTGGCCGAAGCGGTTGCTCAATTGAGAACGCTGAACAGCATTCGCAAAAAAATGGGCAAATAAGCCGATAGGCTTGATGTTCGAAAAAGGCAGCCATTGGCTGCCTTTTTTTTGGGTAATTTAAACTATAATGTAGCGAATCAGAGCCCCTTATCTATTGGGCTTATTTTGTTTGGAGCTCCACATCCATGAAGTTACAGGTTGTTATCCTGGCCGCCGGTCAGGGCACGCGTATGAAGTCAAATTTGCCAAAGGTCCTACATCCTTTGGCAGGCAAACCTTTTCTGGAATATGTCATTAATAATGCCTTGGCTCTCGAAGCGCACAATACACATGTTGTGGTTGGCCATGGTGCTGAGGTAGTAAAAGAACGCCTTGCCAATTTCGCTGTAGATTGGGTTGAGCAGACTGAGCAGTTAGGCACCGGCCATGCGGTTGCGCAGGCTTTACCCGCCATTGAAGACGATAGTGTGGTATTGGTGTTGTACGGTGACGTGCCTCTGACGTCTAAAGAAACGTTGGAGGAGTTGTTAGCGCAGGTCAATGACAACAGCTTGGCACTGCTGACGGTTAATCTATCGAATCCAACCGGTTATGGCCGTATTGTGCGTGATGCTGACAATCGTGTGCAGGCTATCGTGGAAGAAAAAGATGCCAGTGATGAGCAACGAAAAATCACTGAAGGCAATACCGGTATTCTGGCCGTTGCTGGCGTCAAACTGAAAAGTTGGTTACCAACGCTCTCCTCCGATAATGCACAAGGTGAATATTACCTAACGGATACCATTGCCATGGCGGTTGCTGATGGCATGGAGATTGTGGCTGTCGCGGCTAAAACAGAAGAAGAGGTTCAAGGTATTAACAGTCGTCAACAGCAGGCAGCACTGGAACGCTGGTATCAATTACAACTAGCTAACGAGTTAATGGTTGCAGGCGCAACGCTGGCTGATCCTGCGCGTATTGATATTCGTGGTAAGGTTAGCACTGGTCACGATGTGTTTATTGATGTAAACGCGGTGTTTGAGGGTGAGGTGACGCTCGGAAATAATGTAAAAATTGGCCCGAATGTACAAATTATTAATTCATGTATTGGTGATGGCACAACGATCAATGCTAATTCCGTGATTGAACATACTGAAATTTCAACCGATTGTCAGGTTGGCCCCTTCGCTCGCCTTCGCCCCGGCACACGATTGGCTGAAAATGCTAAAATTGGCAACTTTGTTGAAACCAAGCAAGCTGATATTGGCCCGGGTAGTAAAGTTAACCACCTCAGTTATGTAGGTGATGCCAAGCTCGGTCGTGACGTAAATGTGGGTGCTGGCACCATTACCTGTAACTATGATGGCGCCAACAAGCATCTGACGGATATTGGCGATAATGTTTTTGTGGGTTCAAACTCTGCGTTAGTGGCGCCTATTAAAATTGCAGCGGGTGCAACGATTGGCGCTGGTTCAACGCTGTCGGCAGATGTCGAAGCTGAAGCACTGGTTGTCGCGCGTGGTAAAGCCCGTGTTGTACGTGACTGGAAGCGCCCAGTTAAAGTGCCGAAGTAGCTAGTTAGTTAGGCTTCATGAAGCTGCAGAATAAGCTCAGAATTAAACCAAAGGAATAGCTTTTATGTGTGGGATTGTTGGTGGAATAGCAGCACGTAATATCAGTGGAATTTTGCTGGAGGGGCTGCGACGCCTGGAGTATCGAGGCTATGACTCTGCGGGTATGGCAGTGATGTCCGCTGATAACCAGATTCAGCGTCTGCGTCGTCAGGGCAAGGTGCAGGAATTGGCAGATGCTGTCGAGGCTGATCAGCCAAAGGGCGGTCTAGGTATCGCTCATACTCGTTGGGCAACCCATGGTGTGCCCAGTGAAGCTAACGCACACCCACATATGTCGAAAGAACATATTGCTATTGTTCACAACGGTATTATTGAGAACCATGATGAGCTGCGTGTAGAGCTTCAAGCATTGGGTTATGAGTTCACCTCGCAAACCGATACGGAAGTTGTGGTTCACCTGATAGAACACTTCAGTCACACAGAAGCGACCCTTCTTGCAGCGGTTCGTAAAACCGTAGCGCGTCTTGATGGTGCTTTTGCCTTGGGCGTGATTGATGCTAACTCACCGGATCGTTTAATTGCTGCACGTTCCGGTAGTCCTCTGGTGATTGGCGTAGGGATTGATGAGAACTTTATTGGTTCTGATCAATTGGCTTTGCTACAGGTTACCGATCGCTTTATGTTTCTGGAAGAGGGCGATTTTGCTGAGTTAACGCTGGCTGGTGTAGCCGTGACTGATTTAGCGGGTAACGTGGTTAAGCGTGAAGTGACTCGTTTTGAGCATCAGGTCGATGCCGCCGATAAAGGTGAATATCGTCATTACATGTTGAAGGAAATTTTTGAGCAGCCTGAGGTTGTCGCCGCTACTCTTGCTGGACGTATTAGCAAAACGCAGGTGCTTGAGCAGGTGTTGGGCGCACAAGCCAAAGAGATTCTTGATCAGGTGAAAGCCGTACAGATTATTGCCTGCGGTACCAGTTACCATGCCGGTTTGGTGACGCAATACTGGATCGAAGAACTGGCGGGCATTCCTTGCCGGGTCGAAGTGGCTAGCGAATACCGTTATCGTAAGATCGTTGTACAGCCGGGCACCCTCTTCCTGACTATTTCCCAATCGGGTGAAACGGCTGACACCCTTGCCGCTTTGCGTATGGCTAAAGAGTCTGGTTACTTGGCGTCATTAGCGATCTGCAATGTCGGTACCAGTACGTTGGTACGTGAATCAGACCTGGTGATGTTGACCCATGCCGGACCGGAAATTGGTGTCGCTTCGACGAAAGCATTTACTACCCAGCTGGTGGCTTTATTACTGGTAACTCTGATGCTGGCACGTCGCTCAGGTTTGACGTCAGAGGACGAACAACACATTGTTACTGCATTGCATGCGTTACCAAAAGCGTTGGAGCAGGCTTTGTTGCTGGATGATGAAATCAAAAAGACGTCTGAAGATTTTGCAGAGAAACACCATGCGTTGTTCCTGGGACGCGGTGCGTTATATCCCGTCGCGATGGAGGGCGCCTTGAAGTTGAAGGAAATTTCCTATATCCATGCGGAAGCTTACCCCGCTGGCGAGCTGAAACACGGGCCGCTGGCGCTGGTGGATCGCGAAATGCCAGTCATCACTGTCGCGCCGAATAATGAAATGCTGGATAAACTCAAATCTAATCTGCATGAAGTGAAAGCGCGCGGCGGTATGCTGTATGTATACGCGGATGTGGATGCTTCTGTTGCTAACGACGACAATACGCGAGTGACAACTCTGTCGCCGGTAGATCGTATTCTGGAGCCGATTGTGTATACCATTCCGTTGCAGCTTTTGTCCTACCATGTGGCTGTGCTGAAAGGCACCGATGTGGATCAGCCGCGCAATTTGGCGAAGTCCGTCACCGTAGAGTAGTGAAAACGTTGGTATCTCAAAGCTCGATGAGAAATTTTTTTGCTGTATGGGAAGGGTTTCTCTCGTTGCTTGAAATGGCATAGTTTATTGCCAGTAGATTTCCCTCGCCAATCTTCCTAACTCGTTGTTCTTCCGTAAATTTTTTCTAAAAGAGTCCTTCGAAAAGTTGATCTTCACGTAGAAAACGTTACTATGTGTGCCCTTTATTTATGTCGTGAAATTGTGGGCGCTTGGCGTCTGTAGAGAGGATTGGAAATGAGCGAGCCAAAGAGCAAAAATATTGTCTGGAGTGAGAGCCAAATTGCACCGGCACAACGTGAAGCAATTTTAGGCCACAAGCCTGCTACCCTGTGGTTTACAGGTCTGTCCGGTGCGGGTAAATCCACCGTTGCTTTGGCGACTGAAGTTGCGCTGGTTGAGCGTGGCATCAACGCTTTTATCCTTGATGGCGATAACGTTCGTCACGGTCTGAACAGCAATCTGGGCTTCTCGCCTGCTGATCGTACTGAAAACATCCGTCGTATCGGCGAAGTATGTAAACTGTTCTGTGATGCTGGCAATATTGTCTTTTCAGCCTTTATCTCGCCCTACCGTGAAGACCGTGATCTGGTGCGTGAAAAGCACCCGGCTGGCAGCTTCATCGAAGTACATGTACATGCACCGCTGGACGTGTGTGAAAGCCGTGACGTAAAGGGGCTATACAAAAAAGCACGCGCTGGTGAAATCCCTGAGTTCACCGGTATCTCTGCACCCTATGAAGCCCCTGAAAATGCCGAGTTGATTGTTAATACGGCTGAAAATGATCTGGATGCTTGTGTTGCGATTGTGATTAAGTATTTGGAAGACAACGGTTTTATCCCGGCTAAATAAGTCGTTAAGCACGTTTTAAAAAGAGCAAAGACGATGAGCTATCAGCTGGAATTAACAACAGGCGTTAAAGCCGTACGTGCGGCAGCCAATGTGTGTCGTGCGGTACAAGCGAATCTGATTACCGCGGATACGCTGGAAAAGAAAGACAAAAGCCCGGTTACCGTTGCCGACTTTGCAGCGCAGGCGATTGTGTGTGCTCACTTATTGGATGCTTTGCCGAACGATTTGATGGTCGGTGAAGAGGATTCTGCGGAATTGCGTACTGGCGAAGAAGCTGGTTTGCGTGCCTCGGTTGTGCAACATGTGGTCGACGAGTTGGATGGTGCCAGCGAAGAACAGGTACTAGGCTGGATTGATCATGGCAACCATGACGGCAGCGAAGCCCGTTACTGGACGCTTGACCCGATTGATGGCACCAAGGGTTTTCTGCGCGGCGAGCAATATGCGATTGCATTGGGCCTGATCGAAAACGGCGAAGTGGTTGCGGGTGTGTTGGGTTGTCCGAACCTGAAGGTCGGTGATCATCTGGGTGCACTGTTTACCGCCACCAAAGAGGGTGGTGCGATGATGTACCGCTTGTTTGATGAAACTGATCAGGGCCAAGCTATTCAGGTCGCTCAGATTGCTTCCGCCAGCGAAGCTCGTTTTTGTGAGTCGGTGGAATCTGGTCACTCAAATCAAGGTGAAGCTGCACAAATTGCTGCGATACTCGGCATCACTGGCGAGCCTTACCGTATCGATAGTCAGTGCAAATATGCAGCGGTGGCGCGTAATGATGCGTCAATTTACCTGCGCTTACCGACCAGTGAAACTTATCGGGAAAAGATCTGGGATCATGCGGCTGGCAAACTGATTGTAGAAGCAGCGGGCGGTAAAGTGACAGATGTGAATGGTAATGCGCTGGATTTCACACAAGGTCGCCATTTAGACAATAACAAGGGCGTGGTAGCAACCTGTGGAGTTATTCACGACGAAGTGATTAGTGCCATTCGACAGGTACGCGGTTAAGCGTCGGTCAGCAAAAAATTTAAAATTTTGAACTACCAAGCGTAGATCAACAGGAGTAATAAAATGATTAAACCTTACGGTTCAGACGAACTTAACCCATTGTTTGTCTACGATTCAGAAGAACACCACAAGCTGGCGAAAGAAGCTGAAGACCTGCCTTCACTGCTGGTTAACTCTGCTGCTGCCGCTAACGCAGTTATGTTGGGCGCAGGTTACTTTAACCCACTGACGGGTTACATGAATTTGGCTGACGCACTGAGTGTTGCAGAGACGCTGCACACCACTGACGGTTTATTCTGGCCAGTACCTATCGTTAACCGTACTGACGATATCGAAGCGATTAAAGGCGCTACTCGTATCGCGCTGCGTGACCCAAATGTTGAAGGTCACCCGGTTCTTGCGATTCAGAATATTGAAGCGATTGAAGAAGTCAGCGATGAGCAAATCGCGACCATGTGTGGTCAGATTTTCGCTACTGAAGATAAAGCGCACCCAGGTGTTGAGACGTTCTCAGGCTTGGGCCGTTATGTGATTTCTGGTCCTATACAAGTACTGAACTTCAGCTACTTCCAGCAGGACTTCCCGGATACTTTCCGTACGGCTGTTGAGATTCGTAACGAGATCACTGAGCGTGGCTGGAAGAAGGTTGTTGCTTTCCAAACGCGTAACCCAATGCACCGTGCGCACGAAGAGCTGTGCAAAATGGCGCTGGAAGCGGTTGATGCAGACGGCGTTCTGATTCACATGTTGTTGGGTCAACTGAAGCCAGGCGATATCCCTGCGCCAGTTCGTGACGCGGCGATTCGTAAAATGGTTGAGCTGTATTTCCCAGCTAACACTGTGATGATCACAGGTTATGGCTTCGATATGTTGTACGCGGGTCCTCGTGAAGCGGTTCTGCATTCTTTGTTCCGTCAAAACAGCGGTTGCACACACTTTATCGTAGGTCGTGACCACGCAGGTGTTGGTGATTACTATGGTGCTTTTGATGCGCAAACAATCTTCGACGAGCGTGTACCTGCCGGTGCATTGGATATCGAAATCTTCAAAGCTGACCACACCGCTTACTCTAAAAAGCTGAACAAAGTTGTGATGATGCGTGATGCAGAAGATCACACCATGGATGACTTCGTGATTTTATCGGGGACTAAAGTACGTGCTAAGCTGGCAGCTGGCGAAGATCTACCAAAAGAATTTGCACGTCCAGAAGTGGCTAAAATTCTGATGGAGCATTATCAGTCAGAAGGTTAATAGCCAGCTACTGTCATCACGAACGATGGTGAGAAATCTTCACTTATAGCGTAAAGATTTCTCCCGTTGGTCGAAATGACACACAGTTAAAATAAGGGTGCCTACTGGCGCCCTTATTTGTATGCACTCCTTCCCTTTTTATACCTGTTATAATTTCGCCTTTGTTCTCGCCGGTAGATGTTTAAACTATGGATGTAACTGCAATAATTGATTCTTTAAATGACGCGCAACGTGAAGCGGTCACGCTAGGTTGTGGTGATACCGCCTTGGTGTTGGCTGGTGCTGGTAGCGGTAAAACGCGCGTATTGGTGCACCGCATCGCCTGGTTGGTACAGACTGAGCATATTTCGCCACACGCCATTTTGGCTGTGACCTTTACCAACAAGGCCGCCAAGGAAATGCGACATCGCATTGAAGATCTGTTACAGATCCCGGCGGGTGGCATGTGGGTGGGTACCTTCCACGGTTTGGCGCATCGATTGCTACGTTCGCACTGGAAAGATGCCAACTTGCCGGAGCATTTCCAGATTCTCGATTCCGATGACCAGCTGCGCGTTGTCAAACGAGTGATGAAAAATCTCAATATTGATGACAGCCGCTGGCAACCCAAGCAGGTGCAGTGGTACATCAACGCTCAAAAAGACGAAGGTCTGCGTGCTGCGCATGTGCCGGAAGCGCTCGATCCTTATAGTAAAACCATGCGTTTGATTTATGCCGGTTACGAGCAGACCTGTAATAACGCGGGTATGGTCGATTTTGGTGAGCTGCTATTGCGCGCCCATGAATTATGGCTCAACAAACCCGCTGTGCTGGCGCATTATCAGCAGCGCTTCCGTCATATTCTGGTGGACGAGTTTCAGGATACCAACACCATTCAATATGCCTGGTTACAGGTGCTGGCAGGCCCTGAAGGCCGTATGACCGTGGTGGGTGACGACGATCAGTCTATCTACGGCTGGCGTGGAGCCAAGATCGAAAATATTCAAAAATTCACTACCGATTTCAAAGACGTCAAAACCGTTAAATTGGAGCAGAACTACCGTTCCACCAGTACCATTCTGAAAGCCGCTAATCAGGTGATCTCCAAAAACCAGGGGCGTTTGGGTAAAGAGCTGTGGACCGATGGCAACGAAGGTGAGCAGATTGCCCTTTATGCCGGTTTTAACGAAGTCGATGAAGCGCGTTTTGTGGTCAGCACGATTGAGGAGGCCTTCAAACAGGGCAACGCCTATTCCGACTGCGCTATTTTGTATCGTTCTAACGCTCAATCTCGAGTGCTTGAGGAAAACTTGATTCGCTCGGGTGTGCCCTACCGTGTTTATGGCGGTCAACGATTCTATGATCGTATGGAAATTCGTAACGCCTTGGCCTATTTACGGTTGGTGATGAACCGTAATGATGATGCCGCTGTGGAGCGTGTCATTAACGTGCCAACGCGAGGTATTGGTGCAAAGGCTGTTGAAATCATCCGTATTACCGCCCGTGATCAGGGTTGCTCCTTGTGGGAAGCCGTGATCAAGTTAATTGATGGTGGTGTCTCTGCCCGTGGTGCCAGCGCGCTGCAAGGGTTTGTGGACCTGATCAATCAGCTGGATGAGCACAGTAAGGGTTTGCCGTTGCATGAGCAAACTGATCATGTGATTCAAGCCAGTGGGCTGCTGAAATTTCATAAAGAAGAAAAAGGCGAAAAGGGCCAGACTCGAGTAGAAAACCTAGAGGAACTGGTGAGTGCGACACGCGCTTTTGATCCCGATGAAGATGATGAGCTGACGCCATTACAATCCTTCCTGTCCAGCGCAGCACTGGATGCCGGTGAGCAACAGGCTGATGAACACGAAGACAGTGTTCAGATGATGACGTTGCACTCTGCCAAGGGTTTGGAGTTCCCCATCGTATTTTTAGTGGGTGTGGAAGAAGGCCTGTTCCCGCATAAAATGTCGATTGAAGACCCTTCTGGTTTAGAGGAAGAGCGTCGTCTGTGTTATGTGGGCATTACTCGAGCCATGCAGCAGTTGTACATTACCTATGCGGAAAGTCGTCGCCTGTACGGCAACGAAACCCTGAATCGCCCTTCCCGTTTTATTCGTGAAATCCCTCAGGAGTTACTGAAGGAAATTCGCCTGAAAACACAGATTACCCAGCCAGTGACTTTTCAGCGCATGACAAAAGCTAGCGGCTTTAAAGGGGCTGGAATTCCTGATACCGAATTTCACTTGGGTCAACAGGTAGGTCATAAGCTGTTTGGCGAAGGCACGGTACTGAATTACGAAGGTCAGGGCCAGCAGGCGCGTATTCAAATTAATTTTAAACAGGTAGGTACCAAGTGGTTGGTGGTGTCCTATGCCAAGCTGGAAGTGCTCTAATAGAGTTTTGTTATCTCGGCCGTAGGAAGAAATCGAGCAGATTGGGTGGGTAAAAATTTCCTCCGTTGGTCGAGATGGCGGCGGGAAAGCGATCAAATATACCGTGTTATCCCGAACGTAAGCGAGGGATCTTGTTTTTAGATACATAAAAAGGAAGACAGCATGAAACTGAAATCCATTAAATTATTGGTGATCTCTGTGTTCGCACTGCTGCTGGCGGCTTGTGAAGAGCCAGCGGATATAAATAGCCAAAGCGCAGCCGCAGTCACGCAACCACAGGAAACGATTAAGTGGAAGATGGTTACAACCTGGCCGAAGAACTTCCCTGGTTTGGGTTCAGGGGCTAACCGTTATGCTGAACTGGTAACGGAAATGACCGGTGGGCGTATTGAAGTTAAGGTCTACGGTGCTAAGGAATTAGTGGGCGCACTGGAGGTGTTTGATGCCGTATCACGTGGCACGGCAGAGCTGGGGCACGGTGGTGCTTATTACTGGAAAGGTAAAGCGGCTGCGGCGCAGTTCTTCTCGGCGGTGCCCTTTGGTATGACCGCTCAGGAAATGAACGGCTGGCTGTATCAGGGCGGTGGTCTGGAATTATGGCAGGAGGTGTATGAGCCGTTTGGGTTGGTACCGTTGGCGGTGGGTAACTCCGGCACGCAGATGGGTGGCTGGTTTAATAAGGAGATTAATACCATTGCTGATCTTGAAGGTTTGAAGATGCGCTTGCCTGGCTTGGGCGGCGAAGTGCTGCGTCGTGCCGGTGGTGTGCCGGTGTTATTGCCTGGTGGTGAAATCTACCCATCGTTGCAAACCGGGGCTATTGATGCGACTGAATGGGTTGGACCCTATAATGATTTAGCCTTTGGCCTGCATAAAGCGGCGAAGTATTACTATTACCCTGGTTGGCATGAGCCTGGCACGACCATGGAGCTGATTATTAATAAGGAAGCACTCGAGAGTCTACCAGCTGATCTGCAATCGATTGTCATTAATGCGGCCAAGGTGGCTAATCTAGAAATGTTGGCTGACTTTACCGCGCGTAATAATCAGGCATTAAAAACATTGGTGGAGGAGCATGGTGTTGAGTTACGTAAATTTCCTGACGAAGTGATTCGTAAATTACGTGAGTTGTCAGCAGAGGTCGTCGCTGAAGAAGCGGCCAACGATCCGATGAGCGCGAAAGTGTATAAATCCTTCAAGGCTTTTAACGAACAGGTGTTGGAATGGAGCCGGGTGTCAGAGCAAGCATTCCTTGAAGCTAGAACTATGGAATAGATTGTTTTATACAAGAAACAATAATTAAGGTTGACACACTAGTAAATTAGATTTACTGCAAGTAGAATAAGCGCCCTTAATACGACCCATTTGTATTTTTTATTATTAAGCATGGCTAAGCCCATGTTTTTTATTGGGCGTATGAACAGTTTTTAGGCGAGTTTTTAACTCAAGAATTTATAATCTAAAGGTAAGTAAAATGAGCGATATTGAGATTGCACGTCAGGCCAAGATGCAAAACATCATGGAAATCGGCGCTAAGCTGAACATCCCTGCTGAAGCACTGCGTCCATATGGTCACGACAAAGCTAAAGTTGATTTGGCCTACATCGACACTCTGAAAGACCAAGCTGACGGCAAACTGATTCTGGTTACTGCAATTAGCCCGACTCCAGCTGGTGAAGGTAAAACAACGACTACTGTTGGTCTGGGTGATGGCCTGAACCGCATTGGTAAAAAAGCCGTTATGTGTCTGCGTGAGCCTTCTTTAGGTCCATGTTTCGGCATGAAAGGTGGTGCTGCTGGTGGTGGTTACGCTCAAGTAGTTCCAATGGAAGACATTAACCTGCACTTCACAGGTGATTTCCACGCAATCGGCGCTGCTCACAACCTTCTAGCTGCTCTTATTGATAACCACATCTACTGGGGCAACTCTTTAGACATCGATAGCCGTCGTATTGCTTACAAGCGTGTTATCGACATGAATGACCGTGCCCTGCGTGAAATCGCTAACGGTCTTGGCGGCCCAGGTAACGGTTACTCACGTGTTGACGGTTTCGACATCACTGTTGCTTCTGAAATCATGGCTATCTTCTGTCTGGCTAGCAGCTTGAAAGATCTGCAAGAGCGTATCGGTAACATCATCGTTGCTGAAACTCGCGAACGTCAGCCTATCCGTGCTAAGCAATTAGACGCTGATGGCGCAATGGCTACTCTGTTGAAAGATGCGTTGAACCCTAACCTGGTTCAAACTCTGGAAAACAACCCAGCGTTCATCCACGGTGGTCCTTTCGCTAACATCGCACACGGCTGTAACTCTGTTATCGCGACTAAAACTGCGTTGAAACTGGCTGACTACGTTGTAACTGAAGCTGGCTTCGGTGCTGATTTGGGTGCTGAGAAATTCTTCGACATCAAATGTCGTAAAGCAGGTCTGAAACCAGCTGCGGCTGTTATCGTTGCAACTGTACGTGCTCTTAAGATGCACGGTGGTGTTGCTAAAGATAACCTGACTGGCGAAAACGTAGAAGCGGTTAAAGCGGGTTGCGCTAACCTGTCTCGCCACATTCAGAACGTTAAATCTTTCGGCGTTCCAGTAACAGTTGCGATCAACCAATTCATCCATGACACTGATGCTGAAGTTAAAGCAATCGTTGACTCTGCTGCTGAGCATGGCGTTAAAGCTATCCTGTCTAGCCACTGGGCTAACGGTGGTGCGGGTACTGAAGAACTGGCTAACCACGTTGTTGAGTTGGTTGACAGCGGTTCTGCTCAGTTCTCTCCTCTGTATGATCTGGACCTGCCTTTGTTTGATAAAATCCAAACAATTGCGACTAAAATCTACGGCGCTGGCGAAGTTACTGCAGACAAAACTGTACGTGACCGTCTGAAGCAAATCGAAGAAATGGGCTTTGGTGATCTGCCAGTATGTATGGCTAAAACTCAGTACAGCTTCTCTACAGACATGAACCTGCGCGGTGCACCAATCGGCCACACTGTAGCAATTCGTGAAGTGCGTCTGTCAGCGGGTGCTGGCTTCGTAGTTGTTGTATGTGGTGACATCATGACTATGCCTGGTCTGCCACGTGTACCAGCTGCTAACTCTATCCACGTAGACGAAGACGGCCTTATCCAAGGTCTGTTCTAAGCTACGTTTAGAGTAAGAAATAGTGGGGGCTGCCGAGCAATTGGCAGTCCCCATTTTTTTGCCTGCGATTTGTGAACAATCGAGGACTATTTTGCTCAGCCTCTTTGCCAACTAAGGACAAAGCGAACTTCAGCAAGGTCTTCGGATATAAACTCAGTTTTCGATAAGTTTTATGATGCGGATTAGCTTTTGAAAACGCGCACTACTTTCCACAGGAATCATCAAGCGGCCGCCAATTTTCAATTGAGACTTGAGCGGCGCGGGAACATCCGGGCCGTTAGCTTGTGTTTGCAGTGCATGCTGCGATCGCTGATTTGGTATTTCAACATGTCTTCGCGTTGTTGTACTTTCGCTGAACGAGGCATTATCCCGCCACTTTTTGGTGAGATTTATACGGCTATTATGCAGTTTTTCCCGGCTTTTTTTGCTAAATAAACGGCCTGATCTGCCTGTTTGATTAGTTCATTATAGTGTTGCATTTGATCGGATTTTTCTGCGACACCTACGCTGATACTTCCTTTCCACACACCTTGGCCCGTAGTGACGGTCATACCGGAAACTTTGGTATGGAGTTGCGCGGCAATATGTTTGATGCCAGCAAGGTTAGTGTTAGGGCAGATAATCAAAAACTCATCGCCACCTAATCGACAGACAATATCATCGGTACGCACAGCATGTTCCAGTTGTTTCGACAGTGCGCACAGTACGTTGTCTCCAGCATCATGGCCGTAGTTGTCATTAATGATTTTGAAATGGTCAGCATCTAGCATCATGCATGATAAAGCTTGATTGTTTTGACAGGATTCATCCCACAACTGTGAAAGACTTTGCATGGCAAAGCGACGATTTGGCAAGCCTGTTAGCGAGTCTGTTGTTGAAAGCTTTTCAAGGTTGGAGTTGGCTAAACTGAGTGCTGCCGTGCGTTGGTTGACTTTTTCTTCGAGGGATTGGTTAAGCTCTAATAGTTGTTTATTGCGTTGTGAAATTTGATGAAATAAACCATTTAGGGCTTCAAGAAGTGGCGCTGTGGCGCTATCAATTTCAGACTCTTCTTTTTCATAGGCCTGCTCTGGCGACATGCCTGCGTCTATGCAGGCAATTTGTTTTGCTAAATTTTTGTCGGCGCCGAGAATGTGGTAGGCCAGCCATTGCGTAAGGAAATCTAACAGGTATGTGAGACTCTCGGTATTGTCGGTGGATATTGATGATTGAAGAGTGGTTATTTCATTTAAAAAATAATGGTGAGCGTCTGTTTGTAGTTTGATATGGCGTTTATCAACTCCCTTTGTCGCCATCAGTTCTTCTTCGTCTCTAAAATGATAGTTAGTGTAATCAAAGAGCTGATTGAGAATCTCGTTGATATCGCTCAATACCAGTTCATTACTGGTCAGTTGATTGCCAAAATCATTGATCAGATCCACCAGCTTATGATGTTGTTCATCGACATCATTTAAGCCGGTCACAAAATGCTCATTCCATTGAAATGAATTCATTTGGGGCTGCCCTTTACGGTGCGTTGGTATTTGTCAGTTATTATTAGTGCATGTCGCGAGTGTTGAAATTGATATTCGTCAATTAATGGTACTTTTAGTGCACATACTTAGTGCTTGGTGTGGAGGTTTTATAAATCGGAGCAAAAAGGGGGGGGCATTCTGAACTCTCTATGACAGCATCCTACTTATCTGCGTACGCTTCGTACAATAAATTAGGTTTGGTTGTGAGTTGTTAAAATAGGCGGTTAGGCAACCAGGTTATGAGTGACGGCCACAGCGCGAGTAACGCCAGCATCGCAATCTGAATGCCAATAAAGGGCATTACGCCTTTATAAATCTGTGCTGTGGAGATGGAATCCGGTGCTACGCCGCGTAGATAGAATAGCGCAAAACCGAAGGGCGGGGTCAGGAAGGAAGTTTGCAGGTTAAGCGCGATCATCACGCCTAACCAGATAGGGTCCAGGCCCATGCTGAGCAAGATTGGCGCGACAATCGGCACGACGACAAAGGTGATCTCGATAAAGTCGAGGAAGAAACCGAGCAGGAACATTACAAGCATGACTAGAATGACTGCGCCTACAACGCCGCCGGGTAATTCACTCAGAAACTCTCGCACAAGATCATCACCGCCAAAGCCTCTGAATACCAGCGAGAAGATCGCTGCGCCGATCAGAATCATGAATATCATGCTGCTGATGGTCGTAGTAGAACGCATCACTTCGCGCAGCATTTGTAGATTGAGGCTGCGTTTGCACAGGGCTAATACAATGGCGCCCATCGCGCCAACAGAGGCGGCTTCCGTCGGTGTTGCTTTGCCGGTGAGGATTGATCCAAGTACGAGGCCAATCAACAGTAAGGGCGGGAACAGCGCAAGACAGAGCTGCAAGATTGAGGGGCGTTCAGCGCCTTCGATATGGTGAGCGGGTGCAGAGCTGGGTTTGAAAAAGGCCACACCGATGATGTAAATAATGTAGGCGGCGACTAATAACAGGCCGGGAATGAGCGCGCCAAGGAACAGGTCACCCACGGAAACTGTTTCCGGTGAGAAAATACCCATATCCAGCTGAGATTGTTGGTAGGCCGAGGACATGACATCGCCCAGCAATACCAAGACGATAGAAGGAGGAATAATTTGCCCTAGCGTACCTGCTGCACAAATGGTGCCGGTGGCGAGTTCGGGGCTGTAACCGCGTTTCAACATCGTGGGTAGAGATAGCAAGCCCATCGTTACAACGGTAGCGCCAACAATGCCGGTGCTGGCGGCCATTAACATGCCTACTAAGGTCACGGAAATACCGAGTCCGCCACGTAATGAGCCGAATAAAGAGGCCATGCTATCGAGCAAATTATCAGCGATTTTAGCCTTTTCCAACATCACACCCATAAATACAAACAGCGGTACGGCAACTAACACTTCGTTGGTCATGATGCCAAAAATACGGTTGGGTACGGCTTCGAGGAAGACGGGATCAAAACTACCCGCAAGGGTGCCGATCAATGCAAACAGCAGTCCCGCGCCTGCTAATGAGAAGGCAACAGGGAAGCCCGCCAACAGAATGGTAATGGCGGCGAGAAACAATAACAGAGCCATCATAATGCCGTCTCGCTGCTAGTTGTTTCGGGCTGAATGTGGCCAGAGATCACCAGCAGGCTATAGAGTAAGTTCGTTAGTCCCTGCAGAATCATCAACACAGGCATCACCAGCAGTAGGCCTTTTAATAAAAATATGCCATTGATGCCGCCCGATTCACGGGAGCCTTCAAAGTAGGACCAGGAGCTGGCCACATATTCCCAGGAAATCCAAAATAGAAAAATACAGGTAGGGATAAGAAGTAATAGTGTGCCGAGCATGTTAATCCAGGCTTTGCCTTTGGGTGACAAGGGCCGGTAGAAAATATCTACGCGCACATGGCCGTCCTTTTGTAACGTCCAGGCGGCACCGAGTAGGAAGATAAGGCTGTGCATGTACAGCAGGGACTCTTGCAGTGCGACGGAGCCAATATTGAACAAATAGCGCATGATGACGATCAGGCAGGTGGTGAGCACCAGAATCACTGCAGCCCATGACACGCAGTGTCCGACGGCTCGAATGAAACAATTATTCAGCTGGATCAGCCGTTGTAATGGCGTACGGTGTTGGCTCATGTGGGCTTAGGTTTCTTGGCTTGAAGCTGTGGGTGACTGCTTATGACCGGCAATTATAAGTTCCGGCCCTGTAATATAAAAGTGAAATGCTGAAATGGGGTGGGTCAATGTTACTATTGTTGTTGGTTGCCAATCCGCTTGTACTCTCGTGCAAGACAAACGTAACGTGGAACGACAGAAATTTGAGAGGTTTCAGGTGATGAATTACACACTTTATAACAGCCCGGTAGACACGCTATTGCTTTTGGCGGATGAGCGCGGCTTGCTGGAAGTTCGGTTTGCTGGCAATGCCGCTGATGCGTTGGCACAAATTGAGCCTGACTGGAACCAAGGCGGCGATGTTTTGGTTGGTTGCGTTCAGCAGCTCGATGCCTATTTTGCGGGTGAGTTAACTGAATTTGATTTGCCGTTGGTTTACAGCGGCACGGATTTTCAGCAACAGGTAATGCGCGCACTGCAAGGTATTCCCTATGGTGAAACCTGCTCTTATGGTGAGATGGCGAAAAAACTGGGGCGTGATGGCGCTGCACGGGCGGTAGGTTCAGCCAACCGTCGTAATCCGTTGCCGATCATTGTGCCTTGCCATCGCGTGATTGGGGCGAATGGTGATTTGACGGGTTTTGCCGGAGGGTTGGACATTAAACGTAAGCTATTGGCTATTGAGGGCGCAGTACGCTAGGAATTTTATGAACAACGTTGATGTGGTAAAACGCGGCTATTGGATTTTTGATCTGGATGGCACGCTCACTATTCCCGCACACGATTTTACGGCCATGAAGCGTGAACTGGGCTTTCCGCTGGATTGCGATATTCTCAGCCATCTGGCAACTTTGGAGCCAGAGCAGGAGCGAGCCAAGCGTTTGCAGCTTGATCAAATTGAAGACGAAATTGCCCGCCGTGCCCAGCTGGCGCATGGTGCGGATGACCTATTAAAAATACTCAGTGAGCAGGGGGTTGCGATGGGGGTTCTGACCCGCAACTCCAGAACCAATGCGCTGATTACGCTCGGTGCAATTGGGTTGCTCGATTATTTTGACCATGTCTGTGTGTTGGGCCGTGAAGAGTCGGTGCCCAAGCCTGACCCGCAGGGGATCCATTATTTGCTCGACCATTGGGGTGCCGAACCGGAAAATGCGGTAATGGTAGGGGATTATCTTTACGACATGCTTACTGCCAGAGCCGCTGGTGTGGGTTCGGTGCATCTGGATACCGATGGTGAATTTGCCTGGCCGGAACATACCGATTTAGGGGTTACCAGCTTGGTAGCGTTGCGTGAGCACTACGCGCTTTAATGTTATGAGTTGGCGGCGTCTGATAGTTTTTGGCTTGTTATCATTTTCATTGCTGTTATGCGGTATCTGGTTCTTTGCTTCTCAGTTGGGTGTTAATCCCCCGCTTCCTCAGATCCTTTCCAAGAATAGTGTTTCGACATTCAGTCATTTAAACGTGCCAAAGGGTTTTCAGTTGTCGGTTTTTGCTCGGGACCTGAATACGCCCCGCATGCTGCGGGTGATTCCTGCAGGTGTATTAGTGTCTCTACCCCATGAGGGAAGCATAGTGCTGTTGCGTGATGACGATGAGGATGGTCTTGCCGAGAGTCGAGAGGTGATGTTGGAAGGGTTAAATCGTCCACATGGTATTGAAGTGCATGACGGTTGGCTTTATGTGGCTGAAACGGATGGGGTAGGCCGGGTAGTATTTAATGTATCCGACGGGCTTGTGACGGGCAAATATAAGCGCATTATGGGTGGCCTGCCTAGTGGTAAGGGTCATTGGACCCGTACCGTAAAAATGGGGCCTGATGGTTGGTTGTATGCGACGGTGGGTTCTTCCTGTAATGTGTGTGTTGAAGAGGTAGCCGAGCGTGCGGCGATGTTGCGTATGCGTCCTGATGGCAGTGATCAGCAGCTGTTTGCCACTGGGTTGCGTAACAGTGTCGATTTTGACTGGTCTCCCATTGACGGTGAAATTTATGCCACAGAAAATGGTCGTGATTGGTTAGGGGATTCGTTTCCACCCGATGAGTTAAATCGAATTATTGAGGGTGGCTTTTACGGTTGGCCATTTGCCAACGGTAACAAAGTTTCTGATTCAGATTTTGGTAAAGGTCAGCAAGCATTGATCGAGCGCTCCATTGCTCCAGTTTTTGAGTTTCGCGCTCATAATGCGCCTCTGGGGATTGCCTTTCTGGAAGCGCAGGTTTCCGGCTATCAGCATGCGGCTTTGGTAGCGCTGCACGGCTCCTGGAATCGTTCCAGCAAGGATGGTTATAAAGTGGTGTCCCTTCACTGGAATGAAAAAGGAGTCATTGAAGCACGTGATTTTGTAACCGGCTTTATTTTGGGCGAAGAGGTTTTTGGTCGCCCGGTTTCGATAGCTGAGGGCGGTGATGGCTCGATTTATATCTCCGATGATTATGCGGGTTTGATTTATCGAGTACTGCCTGAAAATCCCCAATAGAGCTGGCCGCCTCTAGGAGTGGGAGATGCCTTTAAGTTGCTTGGATTTCTCTCATTTGTTGGGAGTGACATGACGTTTTGTTTTTATTTTTTCCCCCCTATAAAAGCTTATTTTTTATTGATCAAATATAAATCAGATTAAATATCCCATTTTTGAACGTTTCATGTAGAATAGGCGGTCGAAAATTTCCCATGTCTTGGCTTCTAGCCTCAGGCAATATGTAACCCCCCTACGAGAATAGGAGCTTTAAATGTTTAGTTCTCCAGATAAAATCGCTGATTTTGATCCAGAATTGGCTGCAGCAATTGCTAAAGAATGCGTTCGTCAAGAAGAGCACATTGAGCTGATCGCTTCAGAAAACTACACGAGCCGTCGTGTTATGGAAGCTCAAGGTAGCCAACTGACTAACAAATACGCTGAAGGTTACCCTGGTAAGCGTTACTACGGTGGTTGTGAGTACGTTGACGTTGCTGAGCAATTGGCAATCGATCGTGCTAAAGAATTGTTTGGTGCTGACTACGTAAACGTACAGCCTCACTCTGGTTCACAAGCTAACGCTGCTGTGTTCATGGCGCTGCTTAAGCCACATGACACTGTTTTGGGCATGAGCTTGTCTGACGGTGGTCACCTGACTCACGGTTCACACGTGAATTTCTCAGGTAAAATCTACAACGCTGTTCCTTACGGTCTGAACGAAGACACAGGTCAAATCGATTACGATCAAGTTGAAGCTGCTGCGCGTGAGCACAAGCCTAAAATGATCATCGCTGGTTTCTCTGCATACTCACAAGTTGTTGATTGGCAGCGTTTCCGCGACATCGCGGACGAAGTTGGCGCATACCTGTTCGTAGATATGGCGCACGTTGCTGGTCTAGTTGCCGCTGGTCTGTACCCGAGCCCAATCGGTATTGCTGATGTTGTTACTACTACAACTCACAAAACTCTGCGTGGCCCACGTGGCGGTTTGATCATGTGTAAATCAAACCCAGAGCTGGAGAAGAAATTCAACAGTGCTGTATTCCCTGGCCAGCAAGGCGGACCTTTGATGCACGTTATCGCTGCTAAAGCGGTTGCATTCAAAGAAGCACTGGATCCTTCTTTCAAAGAATACCAGTCTCAAGTAATCAAGAATGCTCAAGTTATGGCTGAAGTTTTCCTTGAGCGCGGTTACAACATCGTTTCTGGCGGTACTCAAAACCACCTGATGCTGGTTGATCTGATCGCTAAAGGCGTAACGGGTAAAGATGCTGACGCAGCCTTGGGCCGTGCTCACATCACTGTTAACAAAAACTCAGTGCCTAAAGATCCACAATCTCCATTCGTAACGTCTGGTCTGCGTGTAGGTACGCCTGCAATCACGACTCGTGGTTTCAAAGAAGCTGAGACTAAAGATCTGACTAACTGGATGTGTGACGTTGTTGATAACATCAATGACGAATCAGTAATTGACCGCGTACGTGGCCAAGTTGCTGAATTGTGTGCACGCTTCCCTGTTTACGGTTAAGTCTTGCTGTAAGTAGTTTAGCTTGATAAAAACCGGCGCTTCGAAAGGGGCGCCGGTTTTTTTTCGCCGGTTGGAAAGTGACCGGCGTGGCAGAGTTTGTTGTGCCGTTTCGAAAATCAGGTTTTCCTCGTCTTTCCCGTGAAGGCCGAAATCCATAACTACTTTTTAACACATTTAGGCAATTTTATGGATATCGGGTTGCCCGAGAAAGACACAAGCTAGTGTGGTACGACGAACGTGAGTCATACCGTTTGTGCTCGTTTATGGGTAAACCACAGCGAGGAATCTTTCCTTAACTCTGCTGCTTTAGCCTTTTGCTTTGTGGTCAGCAAATCTATACTCATCAAAACCTGTTCTTAAAACTGGAGCCCTTGTATGGAAATCATTACTGAAATCATTGGCCAGATAAACGGTGTTGTATGGGGGCCTGTGATGCTGGTGCTGATTCTTGGTACTGGTTTTTTCCTTTCCATTGGGCTGAAATTGATGCCGGTGTTAAAGCTGGGCTATGGTTTTCGTATGTTATGGCGGGGTCGTAAAGGCGCTGGTGATGGTCAGATAAGCCCATTTAACGCCCTGATGACCGCTATGTCGGCAACGATTGGCACAGGAAACATTGCGGGTGTTGCCACGGCGATTTTTTTGGGCGGCCCGGGCGCGCTATTTTGGATGTGGTGTACGGCATTGGTGGGTATGGCGACAAAATATGCTGAAGCAGTGCTGGCGGTGCAATATCGTGAGGTGGATGAAAAGGGCCAGTATGTTGGTGGTCCGATGTATTACATCAAAAATGGGTTGTCGAAAAAATGGTTATGGCTAGGCACGGCCTTTGCAATTTTTGGAGCATTGGCAGGATTTGGTATTGGTAATACCGTGCAATCGAATTCGGTAGCGGCGGTGCTGGAAGAGACCTTTAGCGTACCAGTAATCGCGACGGCAACCGTTTTAGCTGTGCTTGCTGGTGCAGTGATTCTCGGTGGCATTGAACGTATCGCTCATGTGGCGGGCAAGTTGGTGCCTTTTATGGCGATTGCCTATATTGGCGCCGGTTTAATGGTGTTACTGCTTAATGTCACGGAAATTCCATCGGCGATAGCGCTGGTGATTGATAGCGCTTTTACGGGACATGCAGCAACGGGCGGTTTTGCTGGTGCGGCAGTTTGGGCGGCTATCCGCTTTGGTGTTGCGCGAGGTATTTTTTCGAATGAAGCGGGGTTGGGTAGTGCACCCATTGCACATGCGGCGGCTCAAACAGATGATCCGGTGCGCCAGGGGGTTATTGGCATGCTGGGAACCTTTATCGATACACTGTGTGTGTGCACGATTACCGGCTTAGTAATTCTAGTGACCGGAGCCTGGACTGGCGGTGAAACAGGCGCAGCATTGACCGCAGCGGCCTTTGCCAGCTCGCTCGGTTGGGGACAGGAAATTGTGAGTGTTGCTTTAGCCGTCTTTGCCTTTACGACTATTCTTGGCTGGAGTGTTTACGGCGAAAAATGTGTGGAATACCTGTTTGGTGTTAAGTCTATTCTACCGTTCAGGTTTGCATGGATTGCGGCAGTCTTTTTGGGGGCGCAGGCAGATCTGAATTTTGTTTGGCTGTTGGCGGATACGCTGAACGCCATGATGGCGCTTCCTAACCTGTTGGCATTACTGTTGTTAAGTCCGGTGGTGTTTAAGCTGACGAAGGATTATTTTTCCAAGTAAGGTGTTTGAAAGACGGCCGACATTCTGGCGAATGCCTACAGGGATGTCGGCAGCAGTAGGATCAGAAATCAATCAATGGTATTGTGCCGTGAAAATGGATGCCGGATCAGAATCCGGCATGTCGGGGCTCGCTGAATTAGGCTAACAGCTCAGCCTGAATAGCCTGAAGTATCTCAGCAGGCGTTTTACTGTTACAGTCAAAACGGATATCTGCGTATTTATTGTAAAGTGCGCAACGCTCTTCAAATAATTCTTCAAAGCTTTGGTCCGGGCGACGGGCAATACCGCGAGTATCAAAGTTGTGGATGCGACGTCTGAGTTCATCCAGCGTTACATCCAGAAAAATCACGGTGCCCTGTGCTTTCAGGTGCTGCATGCCGGCATCGCTGTAAACGGCACTACCACCGGTGGAAATCACCTTTCCTTCGGCATCAGTTTTTAACAGCACAGTTTCTTCAATTTCACGCAGCTTCATATAGCCTTCAGAATCCATAATGTCCTGCAGAGTCCTGCCTTCGTGAACTTGGATGGATACGTCCGTATCAAGGAAGTCGAGTCCCAGATCCTTGGCGAGCATTACACCTAGAGTGCTTTTCCCCGCGCCGGGCATGCCAACAAGAATGACGCCGTTGTTTTGGTACATAGAGTGTTCCGATATTTGTCAGATTAGGTCAGGCTGGTTGCCACGAATTCAACCAAGCGTTTCATCGCTTCATTTGGGTCTTTGTGGTCGTAAATCAGACTGATTCCTACCGTGCCCAGTTTCGGGTACTTTTCCGATGGTTTAATAATTTTTAAATTGTCCGGTACGGTGCTTTTTGCCAGTACTGTGACGCCAAGCCCTTCTTCAATCGCTGCTTGAATACCTGCTAGATCAGGAATGGTGTAAACCACTCGATAGTCCTGATCAATTTTACGCAGGCTTTGTATCGCTCGGTGGCGGTATATGCAACCTTCCTGAGCAACGATAAGAGGGATAGTATCCTTCTCGTGTGCATGTTGATCGGGGCTGCTAACCCACACTAACTCATCGGCTTTTACCTGGCCACGATGTTTATTCGAGGGATTGTCATGTAAAGCAAGAATTAAATCAAATTGATTCTTGCGCTCTTCCGATAACAGGCTTTTACTAAGATCACAGGTAACCTCAAGGGTGACATTGGGATAGGCTTTAGCGAAGCGGCCCACGATCTTGGGTAGCAAGGTGGTGGCGAACTCGCTGGGGATGCCGAAGCGGACGCGACCACTTAATGTGGGTTTTAGAAAGGTGTTAAAGGCTTCGTCGTTAAGAGAAAGAATATCGCTGGCATATTTAAACAAGGTTTCGCCCTGTTGAGTCAGCTTTAGACCCTGTGAGCTACGACTGAACAAGTGCGTATTGGTCATCTCTTCCAGGCGTTTGATTTGCAGACTAATAGCGGGTTGTGAGCGGCCCAAAAGTTCACCTGCCTGGGTGAAGCCGCCTAGCTCGGCAACAGTCACAAAGGAGCGAAGCACGTCCATGGGGAGGTTTTTCATGTGATCTTAGGTGTCTCTTGCTATTAGTTATAGAAATAAATGCATGAACATTATTAATTATACAAATAGAATTCGCAAGCGTATATTTAGCTTTGCGGTGGCATTTGTTTAGCGTATGGTGGCTAAATAATTAGCACACAGAGTATGAGGAATACCGACATAACATGGCAATCAGCGTATTTGATATTTTTAAAATTGGCATTGGTCCATCTAGTTCGCATACAGTCGGGCCGATGCGTGCTGCCCTGACTTTTGTTGAAGCGTTAGAACAGGAAGGCCTGTTATCTAAAACGGTAAGCGTTAAGTCGGAATTATTTGGCTCGTTGGGTGCGACAGGGGTCGGTCATGGCTCAACTAAGGCCGTTATGTTGGGGCTTGAGGGCGAGATCCCTGAAGAAATTGATACCGATTTAATTCCTGGCATTGTCGAGCGTATACGAGAATCAAAAACGCTCAATTTAAATGGTAAGAAACAGGTCGAGTTTATTGAAAAGCGTGACCTGGTTATGCACAAACGCAAAAGTTTGCCTTATCACTCAAATGGCATGAAGTTTACTGCTTTTGGTGACAATGAGACCGAAATCAAATGCGCTGTGTATTATTCCGTGGGCGGTGGTTTTGTTGTTGATGAAAGTGTTACCACCAAGGAAGGGCCGATTGTTGCCGATAAAACGGAGTTGCCCTACCCCTTTACCACGGGCGACCAGTTGTTGACACTTTGCCAAACAACGGGTTTGTCTATTAGCGAAATTATGCTCGAAAATGAGAAAGTTTGGCGTGATGAAGCTGACATTAGAGCTGAAATTCTCAAAATTTGGCGCGTTATGAAAGACTGCGTTGATCGAGGCTGCAAAGCTGAAGGTATTTTGCCCGGGGGCCTTAAGGTTAAGCGTCGCGCGGCGGATTTGCTGTGTCAATTAAGCAAGCCAGCAAAACTTGAGAAAGACCCACTAAGTCCGATTCCGATGGATTGGGTCACACTTTATGCCTTGGCAGTCAATGAAGAAAATGCGGGCGGTGGACGTGTCGTAACTGCCCCGACCAATGGCGCGGCAGGTATTATTCCTGCGGTTTTGCATTACCACCTTAATTTTCGTAATGGTAAAGAGGCGGATATTGTGCCCTTTATGTTGACGGCGGCAGCCATAGGTATTTTATATAAAGAAAATGCCTCTATTAGCGGCGCGGAAGTTGGTTGTCAGGGTGAGGTGGGTTCAGCCTGCTCAATGGCGGCGGGAGCACTTGCCGAGGTGCTGGGTGGCACACCGGCACAGGTGGAAAATGCGGCTGAAATCGGTATGGAACATAACCTTGGGTTGACCTGTGATCCTGTTGGTGGTCTGGTTCAGGTGCCTTGTATTGAGCGAAATGCCATGGCCTCCGTGAAGGCGATTGCGGCCGCTCGCATGGCGCTACGCGGTGACGGTACACACTATGTGTCTTTGGATAAAGTGATAAAAACCATGCGCGATACCGGTAAGGATATGAAGGAAAAATACAAGGAAACCGCGCGTGGTGGTTTGGCAGTAAACGTACTTGCCGTGCCGGTTAATATTATTGAGTGTTAGGTTTTTTCGACTTTAAGTTCGTCGTATTTTGATCTTGGCGAGGAATCTGGTTGATCAAGGTTTTTGCGCCGATTTGAAATGTCATAGTGGAGATAGCGATCATTGGCCACTTCTGAAATATTATTTACCACCCCGCTTCATTCACTTCATCTTGAGTTCGGCGCCAAAATGGTGCCCTTTGCCGGTTATCAGATGCCGGTGCAATATCTCTCCGGCATTATTCAGGAACATCTTCATACACGCGAGCAAGCGGGTCTGTTTGATGTTTCTCACATGGGGCAAATTCGGGTAGCTGGAGCAACGGCTGCGGGCGAGCTGGAAAATTTACTCCCCATCGATTTAGATACCCTGCCGGTTAATTATCAGCGTTATACCCTGTTCACTAACGATGAAGCGGGTGTGCGTGATGATTTGATGATTTGCCGTCGAAGTGAAACGGAATTCTTGCTGATCGTAAATGCCGCCTGTAAGGCCGATGATTTGTGTTATTTACACGCGCATATGTCAGCAGAGAATACCGTTGAGATGCTGGAAAATAGAGCATTGCTTGCCTTGCAGGGCCCGAGCAGTGTTGAGGTGATGACATCGCTAGCTCCAGCGTTATTAACTCTAAAATTCATGCAGGCGGCTGACTGTGAGATTGCCGGTGTCCCCTGTTTTGTCACGCGCTCGGGCTATACCGGTGAGGACGGCTTTGAAATTTCGATACCCTCAAATGGTGTTGAAAGCGTGGCGCGCGCGCTGCTAGATTTCGATTCAGTAAAACTGGTTGGTTTAGGGGCTCGGGATTCCTTGCGCCTGGAGGCAGGTTTGTGTCTGTATGGGCATGAACTCGATGAGCACATTAGTCCTGTGGAAGCCGGTCTAGATTGGGCTATCGCCAAGTCGCGACGCGTGGGCGGTTCCAAGGCGGGCTGTTTCCCGGGTGCCGAGCGAATTTTGCAACAAATTACGGGCACGGTAACACGGAAACGGGTAGGATTGCTGTCGCAGGAAAAGGCACCGATCCGAGCAGAAACCGAGCTGCAAAGCGTATCCGGGCAACCCGCTGGCGAAGTCGTTAGTGGTGGTTATTCGCCCGCTTCACAAAGCGCTATTGCTATGGCGTATGTAGCAACGGAATTCGCGCAACCAGGTACCAAGCTGAATGCTCTGGTGCGAGGTAAGCTGCGCCCCCTTGAGGTGGTTAAGTTACCCTTTGTTGCGCATCGGTATAAACAGAATTGAATTGTTTTAAAGAGGAAAGAACATGTCTGAGCGTAAATACACCGACCAACACGAATGGCTAGAAGCCGATGGTGATTTGATTACGGTTGGCATCACCGATTTTGCGCAAAGTGAGCTGGGCGATATTGTTTTTGTTGAGTTGCCAGAAGTGGGCGCGGTATTGACGGCTGGCGAAGAAGTCATTGTCATCGAGTCTGTAAAGGCCGCTGGCGAAGTCGGTTCACCGCTTAATGGTGTGGTGGAAGCAGTTAACGACCTGCTGGCTGATGCACCGGAAACGATTAATGAAGATCCATTGGGTGCCGGTTGGCTGATCAAGGTGCGGACTGATGAAGCCGCCGATCTGAGTGGCTTTATGGATGAAGCGGCCTACAACAGTTTTACCGAGGACAGTTAAGGGCAAGCCTTGGATAGAAAAGAGCTGCAATTTTGTTGTTCTGTACAAGGCTAAATAGAGCTCCGTCAGCCATACTTGATAGTGGGGCCAGTTAACTCGGTAATAAGGCCCCTGTTATAAGGAGTAGTATTATGGCCCTGTTCAGGCTTGCTGATCTGGACACGCAGGACGAGTTTATATCCCGCCACATTGGCCCTGCTGCCAAGGATCAGCGCTACATGCTGGAGCAGCTTGCATTACCCTCACTGCAGGCGCTGATCGATCAGGTGGTCCCAAAAAGTATTTATGCGGCGGATCAATTAACGTTGCAGGATAGCTGTAGTGAGCAGCAGGCACTGGCTGAACTAAAGGCGATTGCGTGTAAAAATAAGCTCGTTAAATCCTATATTGGGCAGGGCTACTACAATTGTCATACCCCCGGCGTTATTCAGCGCAATATTCTTGAAAATCCTGCCTGGTATACGGCTTACACACCCTATCAGCCCGAGATATCCCAAGGTCGACTGGAAGCGCTGCTTAATTATCAAACACTGATCACCGATCTGACTGGCATGGACATTGCCAATGCCTCGCTGCTGGATGAAGCTACTGCGGCGGCAGAGGCCATGGCGTTGTGTCGCAATGCTAGCAAATCCAAAAGTAGTACCTTTTTTGTGGCAAATGATTGTTTGCCGCAAACGATCGATGTGCTTCGCACGCGCGCTGAACCACTGGGCATTACGTTGACAATTGGCGACCCGGAAGCGGATTTAGCGAGCACCGACTGTTTTGGTCTGTTGCTGCAATATCCCGGTATTGATGGGGTGATTCATGATTTCCGAGCAACGATTGACGAGGCCCACAATAAAGGTGCTTTAGTTGTTATGGCAGCGGATTTATTGAGTTTGATGCTGATTAAATCCCCCGGCGAACTGGGTGCCGATATGGCCATCGGTAGCAGTCAGCGTTTCGGTGTGCCGCTCGGTGGTGGTGGTCCCCATGCCGCCTACATGGGCATTCGTGATAAATTAAAACGCCTGTTGCCTGGTCGGCTAGTGGGTGTTTCGGTGGATAGCCAGGGTCAGCCCGCCTATCGGTTGGCCTTACAAACTCGCGAGCAACATATCCGCCGTGAAAAGGCGACGTCCAATATCTGTACCGCACAGGTGCTGTTAGCCATTATGGCCAGCATGTACGCTGTCTATCATGGCCCTGATGGGTTACGTGTTATCGCCCAGCGGGTGCATCGGCTCACTGAATTGTTGGCGGTCGGTTTGCGTAAACTGGGTTATGGGCTGGGTGAAGCGCCCTATTTTGATACCCTGCTGATTGAAACAGGTGAGCAAACAGCGGAAATTCATCGGGCCGCTGAATTAGCCGATTTTAACTTACGGCAGGTGGATGCGACACACGTTGGTTTGTCATTGGATGAAACCACTGACGTGGCCGATGTGGCGCAATTGTGGCAGGTTTTTGCGCTCCAGCAGGTGGTCGACTTTAATATTGCTGATCTTGATGATAGTGCACCGCTCGTCATCCCGGCTAAGTTACAGCGCACCGATGAGGTGCTAAAACACCCGGTGTTTAACAGTTATCACAGTGAAACCGACATGCTGCGTTATATTCGCCAGTTGGCGGATAAGGATATTGCCCTGGATCGAGCCATGATCCCGCTGGGTTCGTGCACCATGAAACTTAATGCCAGTAGTGAGATGCTGCCGGTGAGTTGGCCTGAGTTCAGCAGTATTCATCCCTTTTCGCCGCCTGAGCAAGTTGCGGGTTATGCTGAATTAACCGCCAGCTTGCAACAGATGCTATGTCGTATTACCGGTTATGACGAAGTCTCCCTGCAACCTAATGCCGGTTCACAGGGTGAATACGCAGGATTACTGGCAATTCGTGCTTATCATCAGAGCCGGGGTGAAGAGCAACGTAATATCTGCCTGATTCCAGTCTCGGCGCATGGCACTAACCCCGCTTCAGCGCAAATGTGCGGCCTTAAAGTGGTCGGAGTGAGCTGTGATGAGCGCGGCAACGTCGATGTTGACGACCTGACCGCTAAATGCGATCAGTACGGGCCGCAATTGGCGGCAATGATGATTACCTATCCGTCCACTCATGGCGTGTTCGAAGAGCGTGTGGTCGAGGTGTGTGAGCTGGTACACCAGCATGGTGGGCAGGTGTATGTGGACGGCGCGAATCTCAACGCAATGGTAGGGCTGTGCTATCCCGGAAAATTCGGGGGCGATGTATCTCATCTTAATCTACATAAAACCTTCTGTATCCCGCATGGCGGCGGTGGACCAGGTGTTGGTCCGATCGGCGTAAAAGCGCATTTGGCGCCTTTTTTACCCGGCCATGCACAGTTTGAAGAGCGGTCAGGTGGCGCAGTTGCCGCTGCGCAATGGGGTAGTGCCAGTATTTTGCCGATCAGCTGGATGTATATACGGATGATGGGGCGCGCGGGCTTAACTCAGGCGACTCAGGTGGCGATTCTCAGTGCCAATTACATTGCTTGCCGGCTCGCTAAACATTTCCCAATTTTGTACAGCGGCCATCAAGGGCGTGTGGCGCATGAATGTATTATTGATCTGCGGCCATTGAAGGAGGTAACCGGTGTTACGGTTGATGATGTTGCCAAACGACTGATTGATTTTGGTTTCCATGCGCCGACTATGTCCTTTCCGGTGGCTGGTACATTAATGATTGAGCCCACCGAGAGTGAGTCTTTACAGGAACTAGATCGTTTCTGTGATGCCATGATTTGTATTCGCGAAGAAATTCGTGCGCTCGAGGAAGGTAAGCTGGATGCGCAGGATAATCCGTTGAAAAATGCACCGCATACGGCTGCGATGGTGTCAGGTGACGAATGGTTACACCCCTACTCTCGTCAGCTGGCTGCTTTCCCTTCACAGGCACAGACGAGTAATAAATATTGGCCGCCGGTGGGACGTGTGGATAATGTTTTTGGTGATCGTCATTTGCTTTGTAGCTGCCCGTCGGTAAGTGATTATGAGCTGCCACCTGACAGCTGACGAAATCTAATTAAGTTTGTAAGTCTAATTAAGTTTGTAAGTGGAGAGGTGGAATATAATTTCACAACTCACTTAAGGACATTTGATCAGAGCTATTCCACTCTCTCTGCGCCCAGAGGGACGAGCCAGGGCACAGGGAGAGAATCATATATCTTCCCAAATTAATAAGTTGGCTGAGAAGGAAAAAGATGGCTGCTATCGACCCTAAGCCGCCACCCGATTTTCCGAATTCTGCGACAGAGCTGTCGCTTTTTACCCCTATTCCGTATGCTGTGCGACACGTGTCGCTCACTAAGCGTTATGTTTTACCCTAAGGTATATAGAGTGAATAAATCGGAAAATTTTTGGGATAACGCTTCAGAAAACTATGACAAGACTGAAGAGCGGTTTGAGTACATTCATAAAAAATCTAGAGAAAATACTAAAAGGTTCTTGAAAGATAGCGACACTGTTCTGGATTATGGGTGTGGGACAGGCACTGCATCCTGTCAATTTTCTAGTCTGGTAAAAGATATTCATGCAATTGATATTTCATCTAAGATGATTGCAATATCAAAAGAGAAAGCCGCTCTTGGTAAAATTGAAAACGTAAATTTCGAGCAATCGGATATTTTTGATAAAAAGTATTCCAGCGAATCTTATGATGTGATTCTGGCTTTTAATATGTTGCACACAGTTCCTAGTCCTCAGGATGTTACGCAGCGAATAAATGAAATATTAAACCCGGATGGTTTATTTATTTCTGTAACACCTTGCTTGCGACAAAAGATGTCGTTTTTAGTTAATCTACAAATTCAGTTAGTTAGAGTCTTGTGTAAAATTGGATTAATTCCCATTCCTATAAGAAGGATAACGAGCTCTGAAGTAGACGATCTATTAATTGCTAACGGCTTTCAGGTTGTAGAATCAGAAGAAATATATAAAGGAGCTTCTAGCTATTTTGTAGTAGCAAAGAAGTTACAAAAAACATAACAAGCAAAGGCAGCAACGCCCTACGGGCTGGACGCGCTAACGCGCGCCGCTGCTTTGGGCGTCACACCCCTTAGCTGAGCGTTGAGTGTCCGCTGTTGGCACAGAGCGGATTGTCAGTGATCGAGCCATAACGAACATTGCAAACGTTGTGTTTCCAGTGCTGTGATGTTTGACTTTCCTTGAGTTTCGGTCCGCAATATTACCAATATTGGTGAGGGGTTTTTTCGGGGGGCCGCATAACACGCTATTATGTGAAAAAAGGTATCAAACATGTTCATGATTGAATATAGAGATATTGGTTGGTGGTATTGGCTAGTAACGGCAATGTTACTCACTCTCGGAGTTTTCGGAAATGAAGTAGGCTTTATACTTGCACTGGGCCTAACATCCTTTCAGCTGTTTCACTATATTATTCGAGAAAAAAGCATTAGGGCTTTTCCAGTTCAAGTTCGTTTCTGGTATCTCCTGCTTCTGTTAGTTTCAATTCCAGAAATCATGCAATGGTTATATTGGGTTCCGTGTATTGGAACATGGGCGCAAATACTATTTGGTTACTGTGCTATGGCTCGTATGGTTTCTCTCTGGCCATGGAACCGAGATGAGGTCTTTACATTAAAACTTTTAACTAAAACATTTCTCTCACGCCCGGTTAAAGGTAGCGTTAAACAGGCTTTGTAGAAATTAAATAGAACAGCAAAACACATAACAAGCGCATCATATCGCATGCTAAAGCTTGCTGGGGTCGCAATGTAGGCACGAAGCGCCGGAACAAGGTCCTACATGCTAGCATTGAGTGACTGTTATTGGCACATAGAAGACGTTCCGGGATTGTTCTCATGAACGTGGGTGTTTGGAATACTTCACATCCTTGATTACTTTCATTTTGATGAAATATGATGGGGCGTTAGTAGTTTTTAACTTTGTTTGTTAAAAATGATTCTGCGAGCGTCAGTTTAGGTTCAAGGTTTCCAACTTTAATGTCACAAGCTGGCATTATAACTCATTGATTTAATTGGGATCTTGGTTTCCAGCTAGAATTGTCCTTATCAACAGCTGATTTCTGGCTAGCGGCTTAAAAACAAAAAAGCCCCGATCACTTGAATGACCGGGGCTTTCTACCTATGGTTGCCTAGGGGGGCAAATAGGTCGAGGAGATTTTTTAGTTTGCTTAGAAGGCTAACTGTAAGCGGCCAACAATCGCATCACCATTATCTTCGCCACCGATTTTTGCATCAGTATCAGCGGTTACGTAGTTAAGCGCGAATTTCACGTTGCTGTTCATGTAGTAGTTTACGCCCAGAGTTGTAACTTCGGCATCTTCACCGCCAGTTAGGGAAATATTGCTACCCATGTCAGTGTTCAGTTGGCTCATGCGGGCAAATACTTCCCATGCGCCACTGGCGTTAGAAGGCTTAACTTTGTCAAATGCAGCAATGTCAGTTTTGTATTTACGGTTTTCACCGGTCAGGAAGTAGCTTGCCTGTACGTAGTAACCGTCAACTTCGATGTCGTCGGAACCCGCTACGTTACCAGGCGCTTCAACTTCGCCTTGGAAGTATTCAGCCATAATTTGCAGGGGGCCGCTGGCAAAAGCAAATTCTACGTTTTGTGCAGTCATTTCTTGGCCGTGACCAGTCGTGAACTCGGCCTTCAACTTGTTGGCCGTTTTATCTTCACCACCGCGTACGCCTAAACGACTAGCGATGTCTTCGAATTCACCGTCGCGCTGAGTGAAACCTGCGCCTACGTGTAATACCGTGCCGTTTGCGTAAATTGGGCGAATGACAACGCGGCCAGTGGTCGCTACATCAAGGCTGTTGTCCGCATCTTCGATGCTTTCTTTGAATACACCCAAGCTGTAAGTCAGGAAGTCGTTAGCGCCGTGCAGCTTAACACCCATGTTGTTGCCAGTATCGAAAGCGTCGGATACGAATGAGCGTTCAACACCGGCTATCCATTTGGACGAACCTGTGTCGTCCAGACCGAAGTTTTCTTTCTGCTCACCCACCGTGATGTTGGCCAGTTTGCCAAAACCTGTGTAAGTGGTTTTCAGCTGGTCGATAGAACCTCCATCTGTGAGGTTATAGGACATGCCGTATTTCCAGTCATTCATGTGGCCTTTGATTTCAAGGCGTGCACGGCGGAAGAACAGGTCGCTACCTGTTGATGTTTCGTCTTTGTTGATTACGCCGTCGTAGCTGTTGAAATCAACCATGGCACGGCCGCCGATTTTGAAAGAGTAGTTGCCGTCCGTTGTTTTAGCTTCAAAACCACCTTTGGTATTGATAACAATATCAGCGCCTTCAGTTGTTACAACACCCGCGTTAGCCTGGCTTGCGATAAGACCCGCTGCTGCGAGAGAGATCAGTTTAAGTTTCATAATATTTCCCAATGTTTAGCTAATTAATTCAAATACGTTTTATTTTTTATGGCATAGCCCTTAAGTCGAGAGCGATTTTGGCGGGGGAATGTGACAGTGGTGTGACGGCTTCATGACAGTTTCGTGACAAGAATAAAAAATTTGATGTTTTGATCAGCGTTACACGTAACCTTGGAATAAATTATGGGTAAGTGATGTTTTTTTTTGAGTGATGCTGTCTGGTTCGCCATGGCAAGCGTTGGCATGCTAAAGTAATTTCTGAGTTTTGACTTTATGGATTACAGCGTCAGCTAAAAGCAGGAAAGTCTTATGAGATGTTCTTTGGTATTAGGGGTGATGAGTGAAGATCGTCCGGGCATTCTTAATCTCGTATCAAATGTGATTACTGCCCATAATGGTGAATGGACGGAGAGCAAGATGGTCACCATGGCAGGCAAATTCGCCGGTATTCTTACCGTTGAGCTGCCCTGTGCGGAGCAACAGGCGTTTACCGATGCCTTGGGTGCATTGGCAGAACAGGGTATCAGGGTTTGGGTTGAACGTATCCAAATTCACTGCGAGGAAACATTCCGAGAGTTTCAGCTGGAGATGGTGGGACAGGATCGCCCGGGCATTGTGCGTGAAATTACGCGTTTGCTGGCCAAATACGGCATAAATCTGGACGCATTGGAATCACGTATTGAAAGCGCTTCCATGTCGGGAGAAACGCTGTTCATTGCTTCAGCTGTGTTACATATCCCGGAAACGATAGACTTGACTCATCTGCAGGATGATTTCGAAGAACTTGCTAATGAAATGATGGTGGATATTAATCTTAGCGAATAGCTGGTGTCGCTAATTTACGTTTAAATCATCGTGTTAGTGATTGGGTTCGGTGCGGACCTTTTCCATTGCCTGAATGATACTTTCTCGGATAGTAACATCGTCAATATAGTCTTTACTCTGGGTATATTTTTCTACGCTGGTAACCTGAATATAACGGGGTGGCAGGCTGTTCATGGCCAGCGCATAGGTATCTTCGATACAGACATCGCAGGTGCAGTAAGAGTTATCACTCTCTAGCATTGCCCGCATGGTTTTTACGGCGATAATTTCATTAAAATTAATTACGTCACCGACGTAGCAACCACCGATTGTATAGTTCAAAACTTCTCGGCTAAGCAAATTCACCATGTTTAAACTCCCTAAAATTTAACGCTACGATTATTCGCTTTAAAGTTTAGTCCGGTTTTGGCCTCTGTGCCGTGATTTTATTCAAACGGCGTAACCATAATGAAAGAGGATTCCTAAAAAGATCACCAAGCCAACCCAGTGGTTATGCAGGAAGGCTTTAAAGCATAATGCACCATCCCGCTCTTTAATGAGAAATTGGTGGTAGGTGAACAATATTGCTGCAGTCCAAAGGCCTGCATAGAACCAGCTGCCCAGACCTAACTGTTGCCCACTAGTGAAGAGCGCTAACAGAGTTAGTAATTGCAGCACACCGAGTATCAGACGGTCATGCTCACCAAATAAAATAGCGGTGGATTTAACACCAATTTTTAGATCATCTTCGCGGTCAGTAATGGCGTACATGGTGTCGTAGGTGAGCGTCCATAATACGTTAGCGGTATAAAGGAGCCAGGCAATAGCGGGCACGTCACCGGTTTGTGCTGCGAAGGCCATCGGGATGCTCATGCCAAAGGCCATGCCCAATACCAATTGCGGCATGTAGGTATAGCGCTTCATAAAGGGATAGCTGGTGGCCAGCAGAGCGGCAATGACCGACAGGCCAACGGTTAGCCAATTGGTCATCAATACCAGTAAAAAGGCAACCAATGTCAGACAGGCAAAGAGCGTCAGGGCTTCGGTGCTGGAAACTCGGCCGCTGGTTATTGGGCGGTTCTTGGTGCGTTCTACGTGTCGGTCAATTTTGCGGTCAGCAAAATCGTTAATTACACACCCGGCGCTGCGCATTAAAACCACGCCAGCAACAAAAATCAGTAGAATTTTTTGATCGGGGAAACCTTCAGCTGCAATCCATAATGCCCATAATGTGGGCCATAGTAGCAAATAGATGCCGATGGGCTTTTCCAGGCGCATCAGTAATGCGTAATCGCCAAGCTGGTTGGACAGAGTATTGAGAATAGAGGGTGACTTTGGCACAGAAATTACTTTTGGTTGTAGGGTTTTAGTCGTTATTAGCAAGTGTAGCCGAATTTATACGGGCATGCCGCTCCATTGCCGGTAGAAATACTTCCGCTACCAGAATGGGTTTTTCATCGAGAAAAAATAATGAGCGGCGGCCCCAGGCAAAGCTGTTTGAGTTATCAGTGTTATTTGGGAAATAGTTCGCCAGTTGATCATTGTAAAGCGCGGCTACTTCAAAGTGAGTGCGCTCCATGGTGGGGTCGCTAAATAGCAGCGCGCCAAGGGGGCGAGTATCAAGTTTTTTCAGGCTGCGCAGCCGGCCCGTCAAGGTCTGTTGCGGGAAGACACTGCGTGCATACACCCAAGGTTCGCCATGACATAACAGTTCAACTTCACGCACGATGGCTAATTGACGAGGTTTTAGATCCAGGCACTGGGCTTCTGAGCGGGTGGGTAGCTGCCAACCTTGGCGCAGTTTACGTACTTGGAAGGCGCCGTTGCTGGCATTGATGAGACGCTGAGTTAGAGAGCCTTGATCCAGTAGCCAGCTGCGCCACAGCGGGTTGATTTGCACCAGAGGGTTACGCTGATAATGGTGCCAGTGATTCAGGTTTATCGATAAGTTTTGGCGAGAGGCATGAGGCAAGGTCAGCAGTTCCTGGCGGCGCGAAATTTATTCATTGCCCCCGGTTGAAGCAGGCATAATGTGCGGGGAATTATAATGACCGCGACAGAAAATGTCTTGCGGTCTGGCAACCTTAGGCGGCCAGACTGGATAACATCATTTCAATTTCATCCTGTGATGCGACTAAATCCTGCATTACTTCTTCGACTTTTTCAGGATCGAGTTCCAGTGCCTGATAAAGCGAATCGGGAATCGCTTCTTTAGGTCGATTGCCCACACCCATCTGCGCTAGCAGGCGGATACTAAGGAAACACAGGTTTGCGTAGTTAGCATCAGGGCCAGTAAAAGTCGGATCCTGTTTAAAGCGTAAGGCGTTATTGATTTGATTGGGCAGATTCCATGCTTCAGCCAGCTGGCCGCACATTTGCTCACTGCTGATCCCCAGTAAATGCTGCTCAATGTGCATCGGGTTAATGTGTGGGTTGGTGTTCATGTACTGGCACAGGGTACTGAAATGCGATGGGAAGACATGATTGAAAATCAGGTAGCCAAAGTTATTCATCAGCCCGGCAAGGTAAGCAAAGCCGGGTTGTCCTCGTTTGCTGGCGGGAGTGATACGGTTAAGTTTTTCCATCGTCAGCGCGCAATAGATGGCTTGTCGCCAAAATAGGGAAATAGCGCAGGCGCCATTTTCTGGCACTCTTAAGCTCTGCCCCATGGCCAAGCCCAAAGCCAGGTTTAATACCAGCTCATAGCCGAGTACTCGCACAATGGCATCGTGAATTGATTTGACCTTTCCTGGCGCCGAGTAATAGGGCGAGGCAGCCCAGCCAACAACCTGTGCAGCCAGGCTTGGGTCAAGCTCGATAATTTGTACCAAATCTTCTATATCGGCATTAGGGTCAGCGCTGAGGTTGAGAATTTTTTGAGCGGTGGCCGATAAAGGCGGAATTTCCAGTGTGTCCTGCAGGCGCTTTTTGATTTGCAGCGAGGTGTAATTGCGAATGGCATCATAGATGTCCTCGCTGTCCTTTTCCCGGCAATTTGAGAGGCCGGGCAGTGCAAAGATTGAAACTCCAATTTCGACAGCTAGGCTGCCTTCAGTTAATACAGCAAAGTCACGATGAGACAAGGCAATCAAGCTATCCTGATTACCGGATGATATTAATACGGTTTCTGCGTTGAAGAGCGCACTGTCTACAAAGGTTTGATAGCCCGTGATTTGTGGAATAGCCGGTAGTTCGTTCAAGCCATTGTTGTTTAAGAGCTGGGCTTTGTTGTGACTATCCAGCGGCTGTATTTGTTGGGGTACATGGTCGTTCAGGGCATCTAAATTTAAAATGGTATTGGACGAGACAATGGCTTGAATCCTGGTGTCGGGTGTATCAAGCACAATCATCACAGCTAATGGTTTATCGACATCGGCCTGATTACGTAGCTCGACGCTATCAGCTTCAATTACCTGATAGGTAACTTGTTTTGAATTTAGAGCGTTCAAAACGCAGTGAGGTAAGGTCACTGGAATTTCCTCGGACAATGCAGGTGTGAGCTGCGAGTAATTAGGGGTAGTTTTCCAATAAGTGTAGCAGTTAAAACGCCAGCTTCCATGAGCGGGCGAATTTTATGAATTACACATTGCCATAGCGCTGACTGCTGCCGAGCCAGCGTTTGACGAGAGGCTCAATGTGTTGTGGGTAGTGGGATAAAACCTTGCTGGCAAAGGCCTGGGTTTTTGGTAGTAACTCGGTGCTAAGCTCAAAGTCCGCGACTTTGAAGGACATGATGCCCGTTTGTTTGGTCCCGAGGACTTCACCGGGGCCTCGTAGCTCTAAATCTTTTTCGGCGATGACAAAACCATCGCTGGATTCGCGCATGATATTGATACGCTCACGCCCATGTCGGGACAAGGGCATGCTGTACATGAGTACGCAAAAGCTCTGTTGCGCGCCACGGCCAACGCGGCCACGTAATTGGTGTAACTGTGATAGCCCCAGTCGTTCCGGATTCTCAATGATCATCAGGCTGGCGTTAGGTACGTCGACACCCACTTCGATAACGGTGGTGGCGACCAGCAGATCCAGCTCTCCAGCCTTAAAACGGGCCATGATATCGGCTTTTTCTACGCCCTTGAGGCGGCCATGGATCAGGCCAATGTTTAGTTCGGGTAATTGATCGGTGAGCTGTTCGGCGGTGACCTCGGCAGCCTGGCATTGCAATACTTCGGACTCTTCAATCAGTGTGCAAACCCAATAGGCCTGGCGACCTTTGTTACAGGCTTCGCGAACTCGCTGCATGACCTGATCACGGCGATCAGCCGCAATAGCAATGGTTTCCACCGGCGTACGACCGGGAGGTAATTCATCAATAATGGAGCAATCCAGATCCGCGTAGGCGCTCATGGCCAGCGTGCGAGGAATAGGGGTGGCGGTCATGATCAGCTGATGAGGGACTGCCTGGTCGGCATGCCCCTTTTCCAGAAGTGCCAAGCGTTGATGCACGCCAAAGCGGTGTTGTTCATCAATAATGATTAGCGCTAGCTGTTTAAAAACGACATCTTTTTGAAACAGTGCATGGGTGCCAATGATAATGCTGGCTTCACCTGAGGCGATCGCTTCACGGTGTTGTCGGCGAATGGCTGCAGGTTGCTTGCCTGTTAGCCAAGCGACTTTAATACCGAGGGGCGCTAACCATTGGCTAAAATTATTGTAATGTTGCTCGGCCAATATTTCTGTTGGCGCCATGATGGCCGCTTGGAAGTCGTTGGCAACGGCCGTTAGTGCCGATAGTGCAGCAACCAAAGTTTTACCAGAGCCAACGTCGCCCTGAATTAGCCGCAGCATTGGTTGCTGGCAGCGTAAATCCTGTTGGATTTCGGCAATAACACGCTGTTGGGCGCCGGTCAGAGAAAATGGCAAAGTGTTTAAGAAACGTGCTTGCAATGCTTGATCTGTCAGTAGTGAGGGGGCGGTTTTTTCACGGATGTGTTGGCGCAGCTGTAATAGGCTGAGCTGATGAGCAACTAATTCTTCCAGTGCCAGGCGTAACTGCGCGGGGTGACGGCGCAGTGCTAACTGTTGTAAGTCGCTAGGTGTGAGGTTCTGCGCGGGTGGCCGGTGTAAGAACTCCAGTGTGGCAGTGATGTTCTGAAATTGTGAAGGAGCGCCTGTGTTGACAGGCAGCAGCTCGGGCAAGCTTCTATCCAGCTTTAAAATGTCTAAGGTTTGAGTGATGAGCTGACGGAGCTTGTTTTGGGTGATGCCTTCGGTGGTTGGGTAAATGGGTGTTAGCGAGCCTTGCAGCGGAGCCAGTTGACCGTGTTGTTCAAGTTGGCATTCAGGGTGATAGAGCTCTAGACCGGTACTGCCACGACGAACTTCGCCAAAGCAACGTAGTTGTCGGCCGCGTTGTAATTCGTTGCGTAAAGAAGCAGAAAAATAGTAGAAGCGCAGACTGGTGATGCCGGTACTGTCTTCAATGCGACAGAGCAGGCTGCGGCGGCGCCCTGGTACCACATCGCAGGCTAATATCGTACCTTCAATTAAGACATGGCTGCCTTCGCTAAGAGCACCGATGGGCGTTATTCGGGTATGATCCTGATAGCGGGAGGGCAGGTGGAACAGTAAATCCTGCAGGCTATAGATATCCAGCTTGCTTAATCGCTCAGCAGTGCGTGGGCCGGCACCGCTGAGCTGATCAATGCGGGTTTGATGCAGAGAAAGCGGTGCGTTCATCGTACTAGGAATGATAAACGCAGGGCATCAGCAGCATCCGAGGCGCTGATTAGTCGCCCAGGACCATAATGGCATCCATTTCTACCTGCGCGCCTTTAGGCAGGCTGGCAACGCCGATAGCGGCGCGTGCTGGATATGGTTCGCTGAAATGTTGCGCCATAATTTCATTAACGGTTGGGAAATGTGCCAAATCAGTCATGAAAATATTTAATTTGGCAATGTCAGCCAACGAGCCGCCAGAGGCTTCGGCGACAGCTGTCAGGTTTTTAAAAACCTGTTGGATTTGATCGGCGATATTATCAGAAATCAGCTCCATGGTTTCTGGTACCAGTGGAATCTGGCCCGATAAATAGACGGTGCTGCCTACTTTCACAGCTTGTGAATAGGTGCCGATAGCTTGAGGGGCATCATTAGTGGAGATAATAGAACGATTGCTCATAGGGGTTTCCTGTTCAAGTAGAGATAAAAGGGTTAGCTGCGCACCCGCGTAACGCGATTCACAATCGGATTGCTATGTATGCGACGCATCACGCGGGCTAGATGGAGGCGATCTTTAATAAAGATTTCCAAATGGATGAGGCTGAGTTTAGCATCCTGATCTTCAATACTGATCTTTTCGATACTGGCGTCAGCGGCGGTTACCAGCGTGGCGATGGTGGCAACACTGGAGCGCTGATTGGTCACTTCAATGCGCAGTACTACACTGAATTCACCCACAATGTTTTCGTCCCAGGACACCATTACGCATTTTTCAGGATTGTTGCGAATATCTTTAATGTTGCTGCATTTTTCACGGTGAATCACCATGCCTTTACCGACACTGAGGTGGGCAATAATAGATTCGCCGGGAATCGGGTGACAGCATTTGGCAAAACTTAACACCATGCCTTCGGTGCCCTGTACCGAGAAACCGGCAGGGTTTACGGAAGCTTCATTATCCGGGCTATCGGAACGATTGATCAGGCGGGCTACGCCATAGGCCATACGTTCACCCATACCAAGTTCGCCGTAGAGTTGTTCAAAGTCATCGCACTGGGTTTCTTTGAGCATGGCTTGACGTTGTTCTTCGCTCATTTTTTCAAGCGAGGTATTATTATCCAGCAGGGCTTTGTTCAGCAGGCGTTTGCCCAGCTCGACGGCTTCGTGCAATTTTTGGTGTTTAAGGTAATGGCGAATACTGCCTCGTGCTTTGCCGGTGATCACAAAGTTAAGCCAGGCCATGTTAGGTTTAGCGCTAGGCGCGGTGATGATTTCTACGGTTTGCCCGCTTTGCAGGACAGTATTCAGCGGCGCTAGACGGCGGTTAATACGCGCAGCAACGCAGGTATGACCAATGCCGGTATGTACCGCGTAGGCAAAATCGACAGGTGTTGAGCCGGCGGGCAGTTCAAGAATGTTGCCTTTGGGCGAGAAAACAAAGATATCGTGCGGGAATAGCTCGGTTTTGAAGTTCTCGATAAATTCCAGCGAGTTACCGGAACTTTGCTGCATTTCCAGTAAATCCTGAACCCATTTTCGTGCTCGGGCATGGCTGTGACTGGCTTTGTCGTTAGTTTTATACAGCCAATGTGCGGCGATGCCATTATTGGCCATTGATTCCATGTCTTCGGTGCGGATCTGGATTTCAATAGGTACGCCATGCATGCCGAACAGCGTGGTGTGCAATGACTGGTAGCCATTGGCTTTTGGAATGGCGATGTAATCTTTGAAGCGGCCTTCAACGGGCTTATAAAAATTGTGTACGGCACCAAGAATGCGATAGCAGCTATCGACATCTTCGGTAATGATGCGGAAGGCGTAAACATCCATGATTTCGCTAAAGGGTTTCCGCTGCAGGCGCATTTTCTGGTAGATACCGGCCAGATGTTTTTCGCGACCAATAACTCGGCTGGGCATATCGATCTGTTTCAGGTGCTCTGACAGTGCTTCCTGGATTTGTGTCACCAGTTCTTTACGGTTACCGCGGGAGCGTTTAATGGCGCGGGTAATTCGAGCCGCCCGCATGGGATGCAAGGCTTTAAATCCGAGGTCTTCAAGTTCGATGCGCACATTGTTCATGCCCAGACGGTTGGCGATCGGGGCATACAGATCCAGTGTTTCGCGAGCAATGCGGCGGCGCTTGTCGGGACGTAATACGCCCAGGGTGCGCATATTATGTAAGCGATCCGCCAGTTTTATAAGAATGACGCGGATATCTTCAGCCATCGCCAGCGCCATTTTTTGGAAGTTTTCCGCCTGCTTTTCAGCAATGGTTTCAAATTCCAGATGAGTCAGTTTGCTTACCCCGTCTACCAACTCGGCAATGGTGTCAGTAAATTGCCCTGCTAATTCCTCTTTGCTGACCCCTGTGTCCTCAATAACATCATGCAGCAATGCAGCGATCAGACTTTGGTGGTCCATGCGCATTTCCGACAGAATGCGGGCTACGGCTAATGGATGTGTGATGTAAGGGTCGCCACTACGGCGAACTTGTCCGTCGTGGGCTTTTTCAGCGTAATAATAAGCGCGAGTGACCTCATCTATCTGATCTTTTTCAAGATAGGCGGTTAGCTGTTCAGCAAAGTCAACAATGGACGACAAGGCGCACTCCGGGCGGACAAAAAACAGGTGTATAAAATGATCGTCCCTCAAGTTATCAAAGGGCGTTCAGATTTGCTAGTGTCTGGCGATGAAATGTTGTGCAGGCGTTGGTATTCCAGCGTTTTTAGATGACTGGAGGTAAAGCGGCAGAACTAAAAAGCGCTACCTGAAGTAGCGCTTTGGAAGATCGATATTACTCTTCGATTTCGTCAACAGGACCATCGCTGTCTGGCGCAGGTGCTGTAACATCTTCATCGGCATCATCAACAGCTGTTGCCGCAACGGCTGCCAGCAGCTCTTGATCGAGGGATTCGGTTTCTTCGAAAACATCGTCAATGTCTTCCTGCATGTTGCGAGCAGCCAGAGACTCTTTGGTGATTAAACCTTCTGCGATTTCACGCAGGGCGATTACCGTGGGTTTATCGCTGTCTTCTTTAACCAGCGGCTCTTTGCCGCCCGTTGCCAGTTGGCGAGCACGTTTTGTGGCCAACATGACCAGGTCAAAACGGTTGTCGACGTTGTCCAGACAATCTTCTACGGTAATTCGTGCCATGTTCTATATCTCAGCTAAAAGTGTTGAATCCTACGCGGCCAGCAAGTTTACAGAATTAGCCCCTGTTATGACAAGAGTTCCTTGATTAAATTGTTAGCTTGTTGGTGCTGGTAACGCGCACGCAGGCGTTGAGCGGTGATAATGACCCTGAGTTCGGATAGCGCCTCATTGAAATCATCATTAATAACCAGGTATTCAAATTCGCTGTAGTGCGACATTTCATCCTTGGCCTGCGCCATACGTTTTGCGATGACCTCGGCGTCGTCCTGTCCTCGACCATTCAAGCGCTCTTCCAATGCCTGGCGTGACGGTGGCAGGATAAAAATGCTGACGCTATCTGGAAGCAGCTTGCGAACCTGCAGGGCGCCCTGCCAATCGATTTCCAGAATAACATCGGTGCCGGCGTTGAGTTGTTCTTCAACCCAGACCTGTGAGGTGCCGTAGTAGTTGCCAAAGACGTTGGCCGACTCCAGGAATTCGCTGCGTTCAAGCATCGCCTCAAATGTGTCGTGATTAACGAAGTGATAATGCACGCCGTTTTCTTCGCCGGGGCGAATGGGGCGAGTTGTAAAGGATACAGACGTACGAAGCGTGTCATTGTCTTCGCACAGGGCCTTCACTAAGCTGGTTTTGCCCGCGCCGGAGGGGGCGGAAATAATAAAAAGCGTTCCTTTGGCTGGCATTGTTGCGGTCCTGCTAGTGATTATTCAATATTCTGGATCTGTTCGCGCATTTGCTCGATCAGCACTTTTAGCTCAACGGCGGTTTGCGTGACGTCGGTGTCGATGGCTTTAGACGATAGAGTGTTGGCCTCGCGGTTCAGCTCCTGCATCAAAAAGTCCAGACGGCGACCGATGGCGTTGTCTTGATTAAGTGTACGGGTAACTTCGGTTACATGCGTTAGCAGGCGATCGAGCTCTTCATCAACATCGGCTTTTTGTAATAATAGAACAAGTTCCTGTTCAAGGCGGCCGGGCTCCAGCTCTGCTTTAGCGTCATCAATACGACGTTGCAGTTTTTGTTTCTGCAGGGCCATGATATTGGGCAGATGGGTGCGAATTTCAGCGGTGATTTCGTTAACCCGGCTCAGACGCTGCTCAATAATCTGTTTCAGCGCGTCGCCTTCCTGTTTGCGCATGCTTTGAAGCTGCTCGACGGCTTGTTGAAACAGGGTTAAGGCGATGCTCTTAACTTGTGGATAGTCCACCTCGGCAGTTTGTAATACACCTGGCCATTTCAGTAGTTCAATGGGGTTGGGGTTGCTGCTTTGTCCGAGTGTGTTTTGTACTTCTGTCAGCGCCTTGCTGAGTTGTTCGACTAGTTCGGTATTGACACAAAAATTCTGGCTTTTTTCGGTGTCCGGGCGGAAATTAAGGGATATTTCCAGTTTGCCGCGAGCAAAAGATTCTCGCAGTTTTTCACGCAATGCCGGTTCAAGATCACGCAGATTTTCTGGTAAGCGGAAGTGGGTTTCCAGATAACGGTGATTTACCGAGCGGATTTCCCATACGATGGCGCCCCACTGGGTTGTTTGTTCCTGGCGCGCAAAGGCGGTCATGCTTGCAGTCATTAACGTCTCTCAGCATAAAATTTTGAGCAGCATTATAGCCCGATAACAGGGTATAATGCCGCACTTTCTGACCAATATACTATTCAAAATCCTTGGGGAATACGATGCGACCTAGTGGTAGAACGCCTGACCAGTTACGACCTGTAAAAATTACTAGAAATTTCACGAAACATGCTGAAGGTTCGGTGCTAGTGGAGTTTGGCGATACCAAAGTTATTTGCACGGCTACGGCAGAAACGGGCGTGCCGCATTTTTTGCGCGGTAAAGGTGTTGGTTGGGTGACGGCTGAATACGGTATGTTGCCACGCTCAACCGGTTCACGCATGGGGCGTGAAGCTGCGCGGGGCAAACAGGGCGGACGCACGGTGGAAATCCAGCGTTTGATTGGTCGTTCTCTGCGTGCAGCCATCGATATGAAGAAACTGGGTGAAAATACCATTGTTATCGATTGTGATGTCATTCAGGCCGATGGCGGCACTCGTACAGCGTCAATTACGGGAGCCTGTGTGGCGCTGGTTGATGCAGTAAATAGTTTGCGTGCCAAGGGCGCGATTAAGGAAGACCCGATTAAACATCGCATCGCGGCGGTTTCGGTTGGTATTTACAACGGTGAGCCTGTATTGGATCTGGATTATGCTGAAGATTCCAATGCTGAAACAGATCTGAATGTGATCATGACCGAGGGTGGCGGTTTTGTGGAGGTGCAGGGCACTGCCGAACAAGAGCCGTTCAGCAGCGACGAGCTGGCGGCCATGCTGAAGTTGGCTGAGCAGGGTATCGCCTCTTTGGTGGAGCTACAACACGCAGCGCTTGCCGAGTAAAAATAAGTATTTAGAGAGATTACGTATGCAAGATTATAAACGTGAATTTATTGAGTTTGCTTTGGCGCAGGATGTGCTGCGTTTTGGTGAATTTGAATTAAAGTCTGGCCGCATTAGCCCGTATTTTTTTAATGCCGGATTGTTTAACTCTGGTGCGGCGCTAGCTCAATTGGGCCGTTTTTATGCCGCGGCGATTGAGCAATCTAGCGTTGAATACGATGTGGTTCTAGGGCCGGCTTATAAGGGGATTCCGTTGGCAACGACAACCGCCGTAGCGTTGTCAGACCAGTACGGTAAGGACGTGCCCTACGCGTTTAATCGCAAAGAAGCCAAGACACATGGTGAAGGTGGACAGCTGGTGGGTGCGGAGCTAAAAGGTCGCGTGCTGATCATTGATGATGTGATTACTGCCGGTACAGCTGTACGTGAGGTAATGGCATTGATTGAGCAGCATAACGCTAAGCCTGCCGGCGTGGTGATTGCCCTCAATCGACAGGAAAAGGGTAATGGTGACCTTTCTGCTATCCAAGAGGTCGAAAGGGATTATGGCGTGCCGGTAGTGAGCATTATTACGCTTAATGATTTGATGAGTTACTTGCAGGATAAAGCGAACGATGAGGCTTTGTTACAGCGAATTGCTGACTATCGCCAGCGTTACGGGGTCGAGTAAGTCAGGGCTGATTGCCTCTGATTTGAAGATCGCAGGCTCTGAGCTAGACTAAATCACTGAATTGGCAATTATAGGTAGAGCAATGTTGAAATATACAGGGCCGCTGTTAGCAGGCGTGTTGATGAGTGCGATAGTCGTGCAGGATATCGCGGCTGCTGGGTTTAATTATCGTTATCGAGATGATGCTGGCGGTATTCATATCGGCTATTCAGTACCGCCTGAATTTATCGAGAATGGCTACGAAGTGCTGAATGAGAATGGCATGGTGGTCGATGTGGTACTGCCTAAATCCGTATTAGATGCGCGTGCAAATAAGCTGCTTGAAGAGGTCGAGGCTCGCCATAAGCAGGAGTTACAGGCCAGCAAAGATGAGGCGCTGTTGCGATTCTACAGCGCGCCCGACGATGTGGAGCGTGTGCGGGAACGTAAACTGCAGGAGCTTCAGAACTTTATCGATATCCAGAAGGCTAATATTATTGCTAATCACAAGCGTCTTACGGCATTGCAAAGTGAGGCGGCTGAATTGGAGCGCAGTGGTCGACCGGTATCTGAAAAAATTCTGCAAACGCTGGATACACTCGAACATAAAATCAGTGATGCCAAACAGGCGATTAAGCTTAAAGAAGAGGAAAAAGATCGAGCCTGGCTGGCCTTTGAGTTGGATATCGAGCGCTTAAATGAATTACTTGGTGACGGGGGCAAGGCGAAACAGGTTGCTGCACCTTAAGAAGCCTTTGATGGTTTAAGGCGCTATACCGTAAATTTTTCAGTACTCAGCAGTTGTTTAGCAATAAAAGTCCACTGTTCCTGCCAGTGCGTGCTGGGCGACTGTTTGAAGCCACTGCGAATATATTGATTGATGCGCCCTTCCACGCAGGCCAGTAGTAGATTGGCAATAGCCGTGCTCGGTTGGCGTGTCACCAGCCCCTCTTCAACTTCTGCCTGGCGAAGCGTTTGTTTAAGCTGGGTTTCCAGGCGCTCAAATATCTGCGCCGCACGTTTTCGTAACCGCTCATGCTCCCCTTGTAGTGCCGTGCCGGTCATCACCAGACACAGACCCGGATTGCGATCCGCAAAGGTAATGACTAACGTCAGTATCTGTTCACAGCGGGCAACTGCGGTGTCTTGCTCCTGTAAAATGCGTGATACGCGTGTGAACAGGGTATCCTCAGCAAAATTAATTAATGCCTCAAACATTTTGGCTTTGCTGGGGAAATGCCTATAAAGCGCGGCTTCAGAGACGCCCACCTGCTTTGCCAGTGCGGCGGTGGTGACGCGTTCGCCGGGATTACTTTCCAGCATTTGTACCAGTGTTTGCAGGATGTCCTGCTGGCGGGATTGCTTGTTTTGCGCGCTCATTCGGTGCTGATTATCCCTTGTGAATCAGGGTGCCGATACCCTTGTCGGTAAAGATTTCCAGCAGTGTTGAGTGTGGCACGCGGCCATCAATGATATGCGCGCTGGCTACACCGTTAGCAACGGCTTCGAGAGCACAATTGATTTTGGGTAGCATGCCACCGTAAATGGTGCCATCAGCAATAAGCTCATTAACACGCTGTGGATCAAGGCCGGTAAGGACTTCGCCGTTGCCGTCCAGTAAGCCCGCTGTGTTGGTGAGCAGAATCAGTTTTTCAGCCTTTAGTTTTTCAGCCACTTTACCGGCCACCAGATCGGCATTGATGTTGTAGGACTCGCCACCTTCGCCCACGCCAATGGGTGCAATAACTGGTATGAAATCACTGTGAACCAGCATGTCCACCACGTCAGTGCTAATGTTTTCTACCTGGCCAACGTGACCAATATCAATGATTTCAGAGGCGTCAAGGTCGGGTGTTTTACGGGTCACATTGAGCTTTTTGGCTTGGATAAAGTGACCGTCTTTACCGGTCAGGCCAACCGCTTTACCGCCGTTTTGGTTGATCAGGCTGACGATTTCTTTGTTAACCAAGCCGCCTAATACCATCTCTACCACGTCCATGGTCTGGCTGTCGGTGACGCGCATGCCGTCAACAAAGTGGGATTCGATATTCAGCTTGTCGAGGTAGTAACCAATTTGCGGGCCACCACCGTGAACGATGACTGGGTTAATGCCGACATGTTTGAGCAGCACAATATCACGTGCAAAGCTGTTTTTCAGCGTGTCGTCGGTCATGGCATTGCCGCCATATTTGATGACCAACGTTTTGCCACTAAAGCGTTGAATGTAGGGCAAGGCTTCGGTGAGAACCTTGGGGATAATGCTGAGTGAATTATCTGTAGACATCAAAATTTGCCCGTTCAATAGGTGGCTGGAAAGGTGGCATAGCTTGCCAGATAGGGTGGCTGGGGACAAGTCAATGATGGCTGCTGAGTGAGTTGCAGCCATCATGGTTATTACTCCGCTTAAAAGGGTATGGCAAGGCCTGGTTCGATGGCTTGTAGCTCGGTTTTAAACAATGCCTGAATATGGGCCAGAGCAGCTTCGTCCTCACCGGCAAAGCGAAGTACCAGCATCGGCGTGGTGTTGGAGGCGCGCATCAGTCCCCAGCCATTCTCGAAGTCGGCACGCACACCATCAATGGTGGATACATCGGCACCGTTAAACTGGCCTTTTTCCTGTAATTGGCTAACCAGGGTGAATTTGCTTTCGTCGGTGACTTCAATATTGATTTCAGGGGTGCTGACATCATCAGGGAAGCCATCAAACAGGGTTTGGGTGTCACAGGTTTCGCTGCCAACGATTTCCAGCAGACGAGCAGCGCTGTAGATGCCGTCGTCAAAACCAAACCAGCGTTCTTTGAAGAAGATATGGCCGCTCATTTCGCCGGCCAATAACGCACCGGTTTCCTGCATTTTCGCTTTGATCAGCGAATGGCCGGTTTTCCACATGATTGGACGGCCGCCGTAGTTGCTGATCAGGCCCGCCAGGCGCCGGGAACATTTGACATCATAGATGATATCGGCGCCAGGGTTGCGTGATGCAACGTCCTTGGCAAACAGCATCATCAGACGATCCGGATAAATAATGTTGCCCTGATTGGTGACCACGCCGAGACGATCCCCATCTCCATCGAAGGCGATGCCGATGTCGGCATTGTGTTCGGCAACGGCATTAATTACATCTTGCAGGTTTTCAGGTTTGCCGGGGTCAGGGTGATGATTCGGGAAGGTGCCGTCAATTTCACAAAATAGCGGAATGACCGTGCAGCCCAGTTGTTCGATCAGCTGGGGCGCTACTGCAGCAGCAACGCCATTGCCGCAGTCCAGAACAACTTTGAGTGGTTTGGCCAGCGCAATATCATTGACGATGTGCTCCATGTAGTGATCAATGATTTCAACATTATCCAGGTCACCACTGCCGCTGGTGAAGTCGTTGGTCATAATGCGCTGGTAGAGCGCTTGAATGCCTTCGTTGGAAAGGGTTACGCCGCCAATGACGATTTTAAAGCCGTTATAATCGGCGGGGTTGTGGCTGCCGGTGATCATCACGCCGGAATTAGCTTCCATGCAGTGGGTCGCAAAATAGACCAGCGGCGTGGGTACAGTGCCGAGATTAATCACGTCCTGACCGCTGTCACGGATACCTTGAATCAAGGCCGCACTGAGTTCCGGGCTAGAGAGACGGCCGTCAGCGCCGACGACAATACCTTTTTCGCCTTGGGCGGTGGCTTGGGAGCCAACCGCTTCGCCAATACGGTAGGCAATATCGGTGTCCAGCGTTTTGCCAACGATGCCTCGAATATCATAGGCCCGGAAGATGCTGGCGGGAATGTCTCTGAGAGGAAGGCCAGGATTTGGATCCTCTTGCGTCGTCCCAGTTGCTTCGTTGACGCAAGTGTTTCCGGGGATGTCTTGCGTCAAATCAAGATCAAGCAAGTCGCCATCATCAAGTTCAGAATGAAGGCTGTCACTAACCTGCATGGCTTGAGGCGCTGTAGGCGCGGACTCTTGCTGTGGCGCGGGTTGGGCATGGGTTTGCTCGGACAAAATCTGTTCACGTTCTGTCGAGGATAGGCTGAGTGCCATGCTGCGGAACAGGCTGAGTCCAAAAGCTGGGGTGCCGTCATCATTATTTTGAATTAATTTACGGCAGTAATTCATTAGCTCAATGGCGTCACTACGCACGGCGTTTCTGAGTTGTAGGTAAGCAAACAGAATGCTGAAAATGATAATAATTGTCGCCAATGCAATGGGTAGCCAGAAGGATAGTGGCGACAGCTCATTGGCTTGAGCCAGCTTCTCTGAGGGTTGGAAGCTGATCTGCCAGTGTGGATTGTTGAGGGCGACATTCAGTACAGGCTGCTCTCCGTTGAATGCGCTGCCGAATTGAAGAAAGCTTTGTGGCGTTTTGCCGCTAAATGCCTGCTCAATTTTCATGCTGCCATTACTAAGATCAAACTGTTGCAACTGCGCGTTAAGTGCATCGAGGCTGTAGGTGGCAATAATGGCACCATTTCCCCTGCTAGCAGAGTCTTGATCGGGGGCTTTGATCAGCGTAACCATACGAATAACACGCTGCTGGTTAAGGCTATGAGCCTCCGCAGGCACTGTTTCGCCATGGTTGGCACGATTGATCATATCAATTTCAGGAAAGCTGATACCTGCCTGTGTTGGGGTGAGTACTTGTTCGCCCAGCGGAATTAAACGTACGTTAATCAGGTTCGGCGTGTGCTTTTGCAGATCCTGCTCTTGGGCGCGTAGATCGGACGGACTGCCAAGAAGCGCTTCTGTAACAGCACTGGCTTGTCCAGCGTGAGCGAGGTTGTTTTGCAGTTGGCTTAGTGATTGATTAACTGAATGCGCATAAGCTTGGGCATGGGCCTCAAAGATGGTGCTAGCGAGTTGGCGGTTACTGCCATTGATAACCAGCATAAACAGTAATACCGCCGCTACGGTAATGCCGATACAGGAACCTACCAAGCTGAGTAGGCTGAATTTGAATAAACTCTGGTCCGGCTCGATGGCCTTGCGGATATCCGAGGGTGCTGCACTGGTTTTTTTTGACAAGGTTTCGCCCCTAACTCTTTTCCATTGTTATTAATCAGCGTTCATTGCCGGCTGGTCTAGATTAGGCCGGCAAACAGGCAGTTTTAGTGTCCTCCAGTGTGGCCGAAGCCGCCACTGCCGCGTTCGGTGGCATGAAATTCCTCAACCACTTCGAACTCGGTTTGCACGACGGGCACAATTACCATCTGGGCAATACGTTCCCCTACCTTAACAGTGTAGTCGGATTGGCCGCGATTCCAACATGAAACCATCAGTTGGCCCTGGTAGTCGGAATCAATCAGTCCGACCAGATTACCCAGTACGATGCCATGTTTATGGCCCAGTCCTGAACGTGGCAGCAGCATGGCGGCATAGCCCGGGTTTTCGATATAAATTGCCATGCCGGTAGGAATTAGCTGAGTTTCGCCGGGTTTCAGTAATATTTCCGCGTCAATACAGGCGCGTAAATCCAGTCCTGCCGAGCCATCGGTGGCGTAATGTGGCAGTGGAATTTCGTTACCGATGCGGGCGTCCAGTAGTTTTACCTGTAGTTTATCCATAGTGGGCCAGTTGCTCTTTGCTACGTTGCTGCGCAATTAAATCAATGATGTTGCGCGCCAGTTGTTTTTTTGAAGCCTTGGGCAGATCAGTTTGGCTGTCTGCTGAAATGATGATCACCGCATTGTCGTCGCTGTTAAAGCCAATGCCTTCGACAGAGACATCGTTGGCAACAATCATATCCAGATTTTTTTTACTGAGCTTATCTTGTGCGTAACCGATGACGTTTTGCGTTTCGGCAGCAAAACCTACGGTGAAAGGTTTATTTTTCAGTGCCGCAATACTCGCAACTATATCAATAGTGGGTTTGAGTTCGATGGTCATTGAACCAGGGCTTTTTTTGATTTTTTGATCGGCTATTGCTAGCGGGGTGTAATCGGCAACGGCCGCGGAGGCAATGAATATATCGCTTTGCGGGGCCTGCTCAATGGCTGCTTCGTACATTTCCTGAGCGCTGCCGACATTGATGCGGGTGACGCGTTCGGGGGTGGCGAGGTTGACCGGCCCACTGATTAACGTGACGCGCGCGCCTGCCTCAGCCGCTGCTTCGGCCAGAGCATAGCCCATTTTTCCTGAGCTATGATTGGTGATGTAACGCACGGGATCAATCGGTTCGCGGGTGGGGCCGGCGGTAATCACTACGTGCTGGCCGGTTAATGTGTCGGATTTGAACTGGTCAGCCGTCAGGTTGGTTAATTCGAGTGGTTCCAGCATGCGTCCAGGGCCGATATCTCCGCAAGCCTGTTCGCCGTGGGCTGGTCCAAGCACGACTACGCCGTTCTGCTGCAGTGTGGAAACATTGCGTTGGGTGTTGCTATCTTTCCACATGGCCTGATTCATTGCTGGCGCAATCGCAATTGGAGCGTTCGTTGCCAGGCATAGGGTGGTTAGTAAATCGTTTCCCTGCCCCTGCGCCAAACGGGCGATAAAATCAGCGCTGGCTGGCGCCACCAAAATAAGATCAGCCCAGCGCGCAAGCTCGATGTGGCCCATACCTGCTTCGGCCTCTGGGTCCAGCAGTGTGGTATGTACGGGGTTGCCGGATAGCGCCTGCATGGTCAGTGGTGTTATAAATTCCTGACCAGCGGCGGTCATCACTACATGGACATCGGCACCTGCGCCAGACAGCAGTCGTACTAATTCTGCGCTCTTATAAGCAGCGATACCGCCAGTGACGCCGAGGATGATTTGTTTGTTGATAAGGCGCTGCATGACACGTTCCAATAGCTGATTTCCATTGCTGGTCGCTAAGATACCACTGACCATGTTTTTTTCCTATATGATTGTAGCTCGGACACTATAGAGAACAGGGAGGTTCCTATGCGAATTACCGATTGGCCTGCGGCAGAACGGCCGCGCGAAAAATTACTGCAGTGCGGTGTGCAGGCGTTATCCGACGCTGAGTTGCTGGCGATCTTTTTACGTACCGGTCTACAGGGGATAAGTGCCGTTGATTTGGCGCGGCAGTTGCTGACGGCCTTCGGTAGTTTGCGGGCAATACTTGACGCTGATTTTGATAGTTTTACTGCCCATGCAGGTTTAGGGCTAGCAAAGTTTGCTCAATTGCAGGCAGTATTGGAAATGGCTCGACGCCACCTGAGTGAACAACTTGAGCGCGGTGATGCTTTCGCTAACCCAGCAACTACACGAAATTTTCTGTTAGCACGTCTGCGTGATTGTCATCAGGAAGTATTTGCCTGTTTGTATCTGGATAGCCAGCATCGTCTGATTCGTTATCAGCCCCATTTTTACGGCACCATTGATAGCGCCAGTGTTTATCCGCGAGAATTAGTCAAAACGGCGTTGGAATGTAATGCGGCCGCAATGATCCTGGCGCATAACCACCCCTCGGGTGTGGCAGAGCCCAGCCAGGCAGATCGCCAAATTACCGAGCATATTTGTAAAGCGATGACGCTAATTGGTGTGCGTGTGTTGGATCATATGGTGGTTGGTGATGGCGAGGTGATTTCCTTTGCTGAACGGGGCTGGTTGTAGTTCTTTAGCTGAAGAGCTTGAAATGTGTTGCTAAGCCACTATAATTCGCGCCTTTAGTGGACCAAGGCTTGTCAATGCAAGTGGCTTCTGGTATAAATGCGGGCCCTTTTGCGAAGCAGCACAAATGTTGTTCGTGAAAACCAGATTTTTATGACCAGATTTAATAAGTAGGAATTCATCATGTCTAAGGTTTGTCAGGTTACAGGAAAGCGTCCAGTAGCTGGAAATAATGTTTCACACGCGAAGAACAGAACGCGTCGTCGTTTTTTGCCTAACCTGCAAACGCACCGTTTCTGGGTTGAGTCTGAAAAACGTTTTGTTAAGCTGCGCATTACTACTAAAGGTATGCGTATTATCGATAAAAAAGGCATCGATCAGGTATTGGCTGATATCCGTGCCAACGGCGTTAAAGTTTAAGCCGGTTACTGAGCCAGGAGAGATAGAGTCATGCGCGATAAGATCAAATTAGTTTCATCTGCAGGTACAGGTCACTTCTACACGACCACTAAGAACAAACGCACCATGCCTGACAAGATGGAAATCAAAAAGTACGATCCAGTGGTTCGCAAACACGTGAGCTACAAGGAAGCTAAAATCAAGTAAGCTGTTTATGCTTGATTTAAAAAGAAGCCCGGTTTTTACTGGGCTTTTTTGTGCCTGATTGTTTTGTGAAATTCTGTTGAGGTTGATTGATGCCTGAGTTACCTGAAGTTGAAACCACCCGTAAAGGTGTTGCGCCACATGTTGTTGGTCAGTGTGTCGCCGCTGTGGTGGTGCGCCAGCCGAAACTACGTTGGCCGGTGCCTGCTGAACTCTCGGCGCTACTGACTGGTCAGCGAATTGAAGCCGTCGAGCGACGTGCTAAATACCTGTTATTTAGGCTCGCCTCTGGCACGCTCATGATTCATCTCGGCATGTCAGGCAGTTTGCGTATTGTTGCCTCGGGTGCGGAAAGCGGTGCTCACGACCATGTCGATTTTCAGCTCAGCAGCGGCAATGTGCTGCGTTATACTGATCCGCGTCGGTTTGGTGCCATTTTATGGTTGCAGGGCGACGTCTTTGAGCATGAATTGCTAAAAAAGCTGGGGCCAGAGCCGCTATCAGAGGCGTTCAATGGTGAGTATTTGCATCGCCTGGCTGGTCAGCGCAAAGTGCCGGTGAAAAGCTTTATTATGGATGGCCATGTGGTGGTGGGCGTGGGCAACATCTACGCCAATGAAGCGCTGTTTCGGGCGGGTATTCATCCCAAGCGAGCTGTTGGGCGAATCTCCCTGTCGCGTTATCAGTTATTGGCAGCAGAGATTAAGCAGACGCTAGCTGAAGCCATTGCCAGTGGTGGCACCACGCTGAAGGATTTTGTGGGTGGTGATGGTAAACCGGGCTATTTTAAGCAATCACTACAGATTTACGGGCGGGGTGGTTTGCCCTGCGTTAAATGTGGTGATGAATTAAAGGAAGTTCGAGTCGGTCAGCGCAGCACGGTGTTTTGTTCGAGCTGCCAGCGTTAGAGGTGAATGACCAGTTTTATTCGCCTTTAGCGGCCATTAACAGCTGATATTTTTCCATCAGCTGTTCGTCGGTTTCCTGGCGGGCAGGGTCCAGCGGGATGCATTCCACTGGGCAGACTATCTGACACTGCGGCGTATCAAAGTGGCCGACACACTGAGTGCATAAATCGGGATCGATTTCGTAGATGACGTCGCCCTGGTAAATCGCTTCATTCGGACATTCTGGCTCGCACACGTCACAGTTGATGCATTCGTCGGTAATGATTAGTGCCATTAGCCTAAATGCTTTTTCAGGGCGGTATTAACAACTGGATGTACGAATTTGGAAACGTCGCCATCCAGTGAGGCAATTTCTCGTATCAGCGTTGATGAAACAAAGGAATACTGCTCTGAAGGTGTTAGAAATACACTTTCTATGTCAGGGCTTTGTGCGCGGTTCATGTTGGCGAGTTGAAACTCATATTCAAAATCCGAAACTGCACGCAGTCCGCGAATAATGATGTTGGCGCCGCGCTGTTCGGCAAATTTTGTCAGCAGGCAGGCAAAGCCGCAGACTTCGACGTTATCCAAGTGCCCCAGAACCTGTGAGGCCAACTCAATACGCAGGTCAAGATCTAGCATCGGCCCTTTTTTTGTGTTGGCCGCGATGGCAACAATCACGTGATCAAATAGCTTGGCGGCACGCTCCACCAAATCGGTGTGACCGTTCGTGATGGGATCAAAGGTGCCGGGATAGAGGGCAGTTTTTTTCATGGGCTCAGGTATCTGTTAAAAAGTCTGATAGTGCGTGGATGGTAGCGAATTCGCTGCTTTGGTACAAACGGCTTGTCTGTTAAGTTAACTTGCCATCTTTGATGCAAAGGTAGTAGGCCACCTGCCCGGCTTTCTTTTCTCGATGAATGCGCCAGTTTGGTGGTATTTGCAGTGATAGATTGGCTTCGGTTTCGATGTAAATATAGCTACCCTCCTCTACCAGTCCATATTTATCCAGGAGTTCGCAGCATGGCGCCACCAGTTGTTGATTGAAGGGCGGATCAAGAAAAACGATATCGAAAGATTTTTCTTCGCTTTTACTCTCTTTTAGCCAGTTTATCGCGTTAATTGTCAGCACGTTTGCATTATTGCATTTGAGCTCGCTAAGGTTCTTTTGCAACTGACCGCTAACCTTTGAGTTGGCATCAATCAGGGTGGCGTGTTCTGCACCGCGTGATAGGGATTCAAAGCTAAGCGCACCGCTGCCGCTGAACAGGTCGAGACAGCGAGCGTCGGTAATGACGGGCGCTAGCCAGTTAAACAGCGTTTCGCGTACTCGATCGCTGGTGGGGCGAAGGCCTTCGCTATCTGGAAAAGGTATTTTGCGTCCCCGCCATGCACCGGCGATGATGCGTAGGGTGTTGTTTTGGCCGGTGTGTTTGCTGCTCGTTTGGCTGTTGCGTGTGCGCGGTTTCGAATGACGAGACATAATTGATAAATCAGGGCTGGCTGGGCTGTGGTTGCATGGAGGTGGCGGGCTCAGGTTGCTGAGGTTGATTAATTGGCAGGGGCTCTTCAGTTTCATCTAGCTTTGATAATAATACAATGGCAACGCAGGTTATGAAGATTAAAATGGTTAGAAAGCGTCGGCTGAAACGGTGTTGTTGATGTGCCATCGACATTCTCCTGAGTGCTGTAGCTTGTGCTATGAATGAAGTTGTCCGAACAGGGCTTTCTAGAGTCTCCCTTATCGACTGTACAAGTGGTAGGATAGCCGATTTCGGGTATAGGCTGATAGCGTTGAAACGACATAAATTGGCTCGAACCGCCCTCGAATTTGATCAACTCATTGTGATGGAAATAGTTTAATGAATGATACCGCCCTGCTGATCGGTGTAGTGATATTTGCGGCCCTTGTATTAGGCTTTATCGTGGATTGCGCACGTAAGGTTAAAACGCGTACTCCGACTCCGACGCCCGTGGATAACAGGTCCGATGGCGATAACCGCCCTGCCCCGGCGCCAATTGCTCAGCCAAAGCCTACAATTGAAGCCAAGGTTGAAGTAGAGGTTGAACCCCAAATTGAACTAGAGAAAGAAGCCGAACCGCAGGCTGAAGATGACGCCTTTGAGGTGGTCATTGAGCGGGAGGAAGCGCCTCTTGATGTTGTAGTCGAGACTGTTCTAGCTGAAGAGCCAGAGCCAGAGCCAGAGCCAGAGCCAGAGCCAGAGCCCAAATCTCTTTTTGCCCGGGTTAAGCAGGGCCTGAGTCGCACCCGCTCCAACTTCAGTGATGGCATCAGCGGTCTGTTGATGGGTAAAAAGGCGATTGACGAAGATCTGCTGGAGGAAATCGAAGAGCAGTTGTTGATGGCGGATATGGGGGTTGAGGCAGTAGGTCATGTTATCGACAGCCTGACTGAGCAATTGGAACGCAAAGCATTGAAGGATTCTGATGCGCTTTATGCGGCACTCAAGCAAGAGCTGCGTGATTTGATTAAGCCCTGCGCTATACCTTTGCAGGTTACCGATAAAAAGCCCTATGTGATTCTAATGGTGGGTGTGAATGGTGCCGGTAAAACGACAACCATTGGCAAGCTCGCTAAACGTCTGCAGAGTGAGGGGCGTAGCGTCATGCTGGCGGCTGGCGATACCTTTCGGGCAGCGGCCGTTGAACAGCTGCAGGAATGGGGTACGCGTAATGACGTGCCGGTTATTGCGCAGCATACCGGCGCTGATAGCGCTTCGGTTATTTTTGATGCCGTGGAGTCGGCGCGAGCGCGTGGCATTGATGTCCTGATTGCCGATACCGCGGGGCGTTTGCAGAACAAAGACAACCTGATGGCTGAGCTGACCAAGGTGAAACGTGTGATGTCGAAGCTGGACGAGGCCGCACCACATGAGGTGATGTTGGTGTTGGATGCAGGCACGGGGCAAAATGCATTGAGTCAGGCTGCGCTGTTCAACCAAGCTGTCGGCGTGACGGGCATCAGTATGACTAAGCTGGACGGTACGGCCAAGGGCGGCGTTATTTTTGCTGTTGCCAAGCAGTTAGGGTTGCCGATTCGCTTTATTGGTGTGGGTGAGAAAATTGATGATCTACGCCCCTTTGATGCGGATGAATTCGTAGAGGCCTTGTTCGATTAATCGAGCAAAGTGATTTTGCCGGAAAAGGTGTCGATCTGAATGATTAACTTTGAACAGGTGACCAAACGCTACGAGGACGGCTATGAGGCGCTCAGTGAGCTGAGTTTCCATGTTGCACAGGGTGAAATGGCTTTTCTGACCGGTCATTCGGGCGCGGGTAAAAGTACATTGCTGAAGCTGATTATGCTAATGGAGCGATCAACCCGCGGCAAGGTAGTGGTTTCTGGTCGTGATTTGGGTGAAATCAAGCGGCGAAAAATCCCTTATTATCGTCGCAATATCGGTCTGGTTTTCCAGGATCACCAGTTACTGTTTGATCGTAGTGTGTATGACAATGTCGCGTTGCCGCTGATTATCTCTGGCGCTCAGCCGCGCGAAATTGGCCGTCGCGTACGTGCGGCGTTGGATAAGGTTGGGCTGCTCAGTAAGGAAAAGTTGCTGCCGTTGGCGTTGTCCGGTGGTGAGCAGCAGCGTGTGGGTATTGCGCGGGCGGTAGTGAATAAGCCGGCGTTATTGCTGGCCGATGAGCCAACCGGCAATCTTGATCCGCAACTGTCCGCTGAAATCATGCGTCTGTTTGAGCAGTTTAATCAGGTGGGTGTGACGGTGATGATTGCGACCCACGATTTATCGTTGATTGCGCGCATGAAGCATCGCATTTTGACGCTGCACCAGGGGCGTCTTATGAGTGATGGGGTGGCTTGATATGTGGTCTAAAAAAGAGCGCCGCGAACAAAATAAGAAGCACCCAAGCAGTCAGCCTGAGCGCCGAAAAGTCGAAAAAGGCGCAACTCATGGTGCCATTGCGCGCAACCAGCGTTTAAAAAGCTATTTTGGACATCATCGGCAAGTCGCCAAAGAAAGTCTCTTGCGACTGTTGGCGGCGCCTTTTTCGAGTCTGATGACCTGGCTGGTCATTGCGATTGCGCTGACATTGCCGGTGGGGCTTTATGTCTTTTTGCAAAATGCACAACAGCTTAGTCAGGAATGGGATGATGCGGCGCAGATATCTGTTTATCTGGAGCAAAAGCTGGATGAAAAGCTGGGGCGTAAATTGGCGCAGCATATTGAAAGTTGGGATGCCGTGCAACAGGCGCGTTATATCTCGCCCGATGAGGCGCTGGAGGAGTTCAAAGAGCTGTCCGGTTTCGGGGACGCGTTGCAATACTTGAATGAAAACCCTCTGCCTGCCGTGGTGGTGGTTTCTCCTCGGACCAATAGCGTTGACCTAGAATCCACACAGATTCTGCTCAAACGATTACAGGATTTGCCTGATGTCGAGCAAGCTCAGCTGGATTTGCAGTGGGTGGATCGGTTGTTTCGGATTATGGCGTTGGGGCAACGTATGGCGTTGACGCTGGGTTTGCTGCTGGGCGTAGCCGTGTTGCTGGTGGTAGGTAATACCGTGCGACTTGCGATTGAGTCGCGCCGCGCAGAGATTGTCGTGGTGAAGCTAGTGGGTGCTACGGATGCCTTTGTGCGCCGCCCTTTTTTGTACACCGGTATTTGGTATGGTTTGGGCGGCGGCTTGTTAGCTTGGCTCTTGGTTAATGTGGTGATTTATTGGCTGTCAGGTTCAGTGGCGGAATTAGTAGCGGCTTATGACGGTGATTTTGGTTTATCTGGTTTGAGTTTTTTAACTACGTTGTCCTTGTGGACCTTCAGCGCATTGCTGGGGTTGCTGGGTGCTTGGCTGGCTGTAGGGCGGCATTTAAGCAAAATTGAACCGAAATAAAATATTTCTAAGCAGTCATTTATAACTAAATGGTATTAAAGGAACTTTTTGGATATTGGCACTTCTAATCCTGCGTGCTAATATCCCAGACCGATTTGATACCGGAGTTTTTATGAAGTACTTGGCAGCAGTGGACAATATGGTACCAGGGCAGAATTTATCTGCTTATGTTACGTCCGTGTCCAGTATCCCTGTATTAACAGTTGAGCAGGAAAAAGATCTCGCTGAGCGTTTGTATTACCAGGAAGACCTGGATGCTGCGCGTCAGTTGATTATGTCGCATCTGCGTTTTGTTGTGCATATCGCTAAAAGTTACTCTGGTTATGGGTTGCCTCAGGGTGATCTGATTCAGGAAGGCAACGTAGGCTTGATGAAAGCCGTTAAGCGTTTCGATCCTGAGCGTGGTGTCCGGTTGGTGTCTTTTGCGGTGCACTGGATCAAAGCCGAAATCCATGAATATATTTTGCGTAACTGGCGCATTGTTAAGGTTGCTACTACCAAAGCGCAGCGTAAGTTGTTCTTTAACCTGCGCGGAGCCAAGAAAAGTCTGGCCTGGTTAAGTAATGACGAAGTTAATGCCATTGCTGAAGACCTGGGTGTTGATGCGAAAGTTGTGCGCCAGATGGAAGGTCGCTTGAGTGCTCATGACACTTCCTTTGACATGGGCGCCGATGATGACGATGAAAGTGCTTATCAGGCGCCGGCGAATTATCTTGAAGATAAGCGCTATGATCCGGTTGATCTGCTGGAGCAACAGAATTGGCAGGAAACGTCTAATCGGAAGCTTTTTGAAGCGATGGGTGATCTGGATGAGCGCAGCAAAGACATTTTGAATGCGCGCTGGTTAACTGAGCAAAAGTCAACTTTACACGATTTGGCTGATAAATACGGTGTCTCCGCTGAACGTATTCGTCAGCTTGAAAAGAATGCCATGAAAAAAATTAAAGTGGCCATGCAAGCCTAATTGTCCCACTGAGAATAATAAGCCGCTGCTGGATTATGCCAGTAGCGGCTTTTTTGTGGTCAGATATTTTTTAACGGCACAACCAGCAGGAAAGAATCAGATGGCTAAAGTGTTTATTGCTATTGGTGCGTTGGCGGGCTTGTTGGCCGTTATGCTCGGAGCCTTTGGTGCGCATGCGCTGCGCGGGCAGATTGATGAAAACCTGCTGGTAACCTTTAACACTGGCGCACAATATCAGATGTATCATGCCTTGGCATTGCTGATGGTAGGTGTTCTGGTGCAGCTGTTTCCGGGCCATAAGTTGTTGAATTGGAGTGGCCTGTTTTTTGTGGCTGGCATGCTCTTGTTTAGCGGTAGCTTATACGCCTTGGCGCTGACAGAAATAAAATGGTTTGGCCCCGTTACTCCGGTTGGTGGATTGGCATTTATGGTGGGCTGGTTATTGCTGGCTTTCGCTACAACTAAATTTAAAGCAGTTAAGATATGAGCAACGATACAGTAGGCGAAGAGAAAAAACGCCGCATCAAAAGTTTTGTGATTCGCGCCGGCCGTATGACAGAGGCGCAGCAGCGTGGTTACAACGAATTATGGTCTATTTATGGGCTGACATTAGCCGGTGGTTTCATTGATCCGCAGGCGGTGTTTGGTAACGATGCCCCTGTTGTAGCTGAAGTGGGTTTTGGTATGGGCGACTCATTGGCGCAAATGGCCAAAGCTGCACCGGACACTAATTTTATCGGCATCGAAGTGCATCGTCCCGGTGTAGGCCGTTTGCTGCATCTGGCCGAAGAGTACGAATTGAAAAACCTGCGTGTCTACTGTGATGATGCCATTGAGGTATTAAAGCAGTGTATTCCTGCACAAAGTTTACAGCGTTTACAGTTGTTTTTCCCGGATCCCTGGCATAAGCGTCGTCATAATAAGCGTCGTATTGTACGCCCTGAATTTATGGCGTTAGTGAGAGAGAAGCTGACATCAGCTGGAGTGTTTCATGCCGCGACGGATTGGCAGGATTATGCTGAATTTATCGCCAAGTTGATGGCAGATGTGCCGGGTTATAAAAACCAGGCTGGGGATTCGCTATATAGCGCTAAGCCGGATTATCGCCCTGAAACCAAGTTTGAGCGTCGTGGTGAGCGTTTAGGGCATGGGGTGTGGGATTTGCTCTATGAGCGCGTAAACTGAGTTCAAAATAGCTGATGCCTGCGTTGGATGCCTTTGTAATAGGCAAACTATTACGGGCATCTTTCGCCTTGATCTGGGCTATTTTCAATTCGATTAATTGGTTAGCAGTGTTGTGGTTACCTGCCCAATATAGTCGAGCAGGCTGGTGCTCATGTTTTCACGGTAATAATTCTTATCGGCATTGCCGATGGCGAGCAATGCGATAAGTTCGCCATTGTTGCGTAAAGGTAATACCGCCGCTGAACCAACTTGTTCTGCCTGCTCGGCAAATAACTGCTGTTTTTCCTGTTCGCGCAATAAACCACAATAGGCGTGATCCTTTTCCACAAAACGCGATAGTTCTGTTTTTATTTGTGGGTAGGATACGTGTCCCGCACCCTCTTCGCTTGTGACTAATAAAAGTTTGCAGGCACTGCAGCCAAAGTCATTCACCAGCGTAAATTCAATTTGAGACTGGATTTCGTTGCAACCATCACTGCTCATCAGTTGTAGAATTAAGGCTTTGGTTTTTTCCAGAAGCAGATCGTTTTGCTGGGCGTTATTGATCAGTGTTGAGAGCTGTAACTTGAGCTGTTGATTTTCCTGACGTAACGCAGCAACCTGACGTTCAACCAGCGAAATACTCTGTCCAGATTGATGTTTGACGGTAAGCTCGGTCAGCAGGTAGCTATGCTCTTCCAGAAAATTTGGATGGCTGAGTAAATAGTCGACCACCTGTTGTGTTGTGGCGGGCTCCTGTACAGGCAGTTTGCTTACGGTGCTGGTTGTCTCGCTCATGGCTTGTGGCTCATAGGTAAATGCGTCCTTCGAATACTTTTTTGCAGGGGCCGGTCATTTTGACGGGCTGGCCTTCGCCAGGCCAAACAATGGTTAAGGTGCCGCCCGGTAGATGCACGGTGACGGTCTCGTCGAGCAAACCGCGTAAACGCCCGGCTACCACGGCCGCACAGGCGCCTGTGCCGCAGGCCAATGTTTCGCCAGCGCCACGCTCATAAACGCGCAGACGGATTTCCGAGGGGCTGATAATCTGCATAAAGCCGGCATTGGTACGTTGTGGAAAGCGACTGTGGTTTTCTACCAACGGCCCCAACGTTTCGAGGTCGGCGATTTTAACGTCGTCGACCAGCGTCACGCTATGCGGGTTGCCCATGGAAACAGCACTGATATTAAGATCTTGGACGTTTGTTGCTAGTTCGTAGCTGATGGCCTGATTTTCGGCGATAAAGGGAATCTTTTCGGGTTCCAGAACAGGTACGCCCATATCCACAGTCACCTCGTTATTGCCAGTCACAAACAGTTCAATGATGCCGCCTTTGGTTTCTACCACCAAATGATCTTTATTGGTGAGCTTTCTGTCGCGCACAAAAAGCGCAAAACAACGGGCGCCATTGCCGCATTGTTCAACTTCGGAGCCGTCGGCATTAAAAATGCGGTAGCGGAAGTCGGCCGCAGGCGAGTGAGGTGGCTCAACCACCAGCAGTTGGTCGAAGCCAATGCCAAAATGACGGTCAGCCCAACGTGGAATCAAGTGGGGCTTGAGTTTCACGTATTGACTGACCAGGTCGATAACCATGAAGTCGTTGCCGCAACCGTGCATTTTGGTGAACTTTAAAAGCATTTGGCAGTAAGATCCCAGATTCTTAAATGACTAGCTGCTAGGCTAATGGATTTTGGCCATTAAACCAATGTAAGTTTTATTCGCTGGGCAGAACGGTTTCCAGCGCAATTTGATCGGCAAAGCTTTCGCGACGTCGAACGACGTGGCACTGATCGCCGTCCACCATGATTTCAGCTGCACGGTTACGAGAGTTGTAGTTGGAGCTCATGGTGAAACCGTAGGCGCCGGATGAGCGAATCGCTAGCAGATCGCCTGCTTCCAGGCACAGCTCTCGATCCTTTCCCAAAAAGTCGCCAGTCTCGCAAATGGGGCCAACAATGTCGTAGTAGTTGGTGGCGCCAGTGCGTGGCCTAACCGGTTCAATGGCCTGCCAGGCTTGGTACAGCGCCGGGCGAATCAAATCATTCATGGCGGCATCGACGACGGCAAAGTTTTTGTCGGCCGTGTGTTTCAGTAATGCAACTTGTGTCAGCAAAATGCCAGCGTTAGCCGCAATTGAGCGGCCTGGCTCAAAAATAAGTGTCAGTTCACGGCCACTGAGTTTTTCAACAATGGCGGCGGCGTACTCGCTGGGGTGTGGTGGCGTTTCATCGTCGTAGGTGACGCCGAGACCACCACCCAAATCCAGGTGGTGTAAGGTAATGTGATCTTCGGCCAGTGTGTCGATCAAGGCCAATACACGATCCAGCGCATCCAGGAAGGGCTTTATCTCCGTCAGCTGGCTGCCGATGTGGCAATCAACACCACGAATGTCAACGTTTTCCATGTCGGCGGCCTGGCGATAAACCGCGGGCGCTAATTTAATATCAATGCCGAATTTATTTTCTTTCAGGCCGGTGGAAATATAGGGGTGTGTTTTGGCGTCCACATCGGGGTTCACGCGCAGGGAAATTGGCGCAACCGTTCCCGTCTCGCCAGCGATCTCATTGATCATGATCAGCTCGGCTTCGGATTCAACGTTAAAACAGAAAACGCCGACGTCCAGCGCGCGGCGAATTTCATGGGCCTGTTTGCCGACACCGGAAAACACGACTTTACGAGCGTTGCCTCCCGCGGCCAGTACGCGCTCCAGCTCGCCAATGGACACAATATCAAAGCCTGCACCTTGTCGCGCCAGTAAATTCAGTACGCCAAGATTGGAGTTAGCTTTGACGGCATAACAAATCAGGTGTGGCTGGCTACCGCAGGCATCTACATAGGCTTTAAAATGACGCTCTAGCGTGGCACGCGAGTAGATGTAGCAGGGCGTACCGAATTGTTCGGCAATGTTGGCGACGGGCACGTCTTCGGCGTAAAGTTCGCCATCACGCTGGTTAAAATAATCCATGGATCAGGTCTTCAAGTAATTTGCGGGTGGGACTGTCGTTAGTTGTTGTTTGCTTTTACACTTGTCGGCGTTTCAGCTTCAGGCTGAGGCAAATAAAGTGGTCCTTTTTGGCCGCAGGCGCTTAGCGCAAAAACACCGAGTGCCAGAATAAATAACAGTTTTTTCATGGGTCTGTATTCGAATAATTGTCAAAGCGCGAGTATAACGTGAAGTAGGCAAGTTGCCTACGATTGCGCTCTTATCGGCAACGGGATGGGCGAGAGTCAAAGCTGTAGTAAAAGTTAGAGGTTGGTTGTTGTGAGTGATGATGATTTAGACCTATTCAGGTCGACCATGGGAGATGTGAAACCTATTAAGACAGAAGCCAAGGTGCGGTTGCGTCCTGGTGGCGTTGATAAAGAGGTTTTGCGTACCCGGCGTGAAGCGGCTCAGGCTGTTGATGATAGTATCAGTGGGCCGTTGTCCGTCGATCATGTGCAGCAGGTTGAGGCACAGGCAACCTTGAGTTTTATGCGTACAGGTATTCAACACAGTTTGTTTAAAAAGCTCCGTCAGGGTTTGCTGCCAATGGAGGCGCAGGTTGATTTACATGGTATGACAGTTGAAGCGGCACGCAGTATGGTGTTGGAGTTTATCCGGGACTGTTATCAGCACGATGTACGTTTTGCCCTGATTACTCATGGTAAAGGGGAGGGGCGTTCACAACCCGCGATCCTGAAAAGCTGCATTAATAGCTGGTTGCCGCAGTTACCAGATGTATTGGCGTTTCATAGTGCCCAGAGTCGCCATGGTGGATCGGGTGCAACCTATGTGCTGATTCGCAGCAGTAAATCTTGATTTAATATTTTTAGACGGTGCGGTTTCGACTTTGCTGAGGCAGTGCCTTTTTTGCTAATCTAGCCATGCTAAGCGGTAACTTTTTCTAACCTGTAAACCTTTTGAGCCGCGCTATGACAACAACAATAAAAACAAACGATAATTCTGGGCAGGCTTCAGTAGCTGAGAAGTCCAAATGGTTTAACCTGCGACGTAAACGCTGCTGGGCGGTGATTGCACTGCTGCTTTATACCTTGCTGGGGTTTTTCGCGGTTTCTGCGATTATTAAAACGACCCTCACCAACTTGATTGAAGATGAGCTGGGGCGCTCCGCGCATATCCAAGCGGTTTTGTTTAACCCCTATGAGCTCAGCTTGCGTATTCAGCAATTTGAAATGCTGGATGTTGATGGCGTAAAGCTGGCAGCTTTTGATGATTTTTTTGTTAACTTCCAGTTATCCAGTCTGTTCCGTTGGGCTTTGACCTTCCGAGAAATTCGGCTCGACAATAGTTATGTTTATTACGAGCGCTTTGATGCTGTCGATTCCCGTATTAGCCGAATGTTGGCGGATGTGGCTAAAAACAAGCCGCCGCAGACAGAGCAAGCTGACCAAGAAAGTTCAGCTGGGCTGCCGCGTTTTCTGATACATAAGCTGGCTATCAATGGTGGTGCGGTAGAAATAAAGGACAATGTACCTGCCGCGCCCGTCGTTATTAATCTTGGCCCTATTAACATCAACATTAAAGGCTTGAACACCCTGCCAGACCAGTATGGGAAGCAAAGGGTTGCTATCGATCTGCCTGACGGTGCCCGCCTGCAATGGCAGGGGAATCTGTCGTTAACACCGCTAGATTCTCAAGGTGAAATGAAGCTGACAAATGCCAATTTGGCTGTCTCAACGGCGTATTTTAAGACATTTTTGCCGTTAGAGACGGTGCAAGCAAGGCTATCCAGTGGCTTTGCATATCACGTACAGCTAAATAATGACGGTCAGATTGATGTGGATATTGATAACCTGAATGTTGCGCTCGATGATGTGGCAATTACCGGCCTCTCACCCAACACCGAATTTTTTGCACTTAAACAGCTAGCGCTGCGTGGTGGACAGCTGCGTTATCCTGAACAGAGTGTTGTGTTCTCCAGCTTGAATTTTACCGAACCAAAAGTAGCCCTTTGGCGCAACAAAGAGGGCGGCTTGAGCGTGAGTGATTTGGTGCCTGCTTCTAAAAATGAGGATGCTGCGCGGCCCGAATCTAACACTGAAACTGAAGTGGGTAGTGTTGAGCCTGGAGTGGCTTCAACAAACAGCCCGGCAAGCCAACCTTGGCAAGTTGCTCTTAATGAATTGATTTTGGAGCAAGGGCAATTTCATTTTACTGATAATAGCATTGAGCCTGCGGCGCAGATTGGCATTAAAGATTTATCGGTAATGCTAAGCGATATTTCTAACCAGGCGGATGCAAAAATCCCGCTCACTGTGACAGCAAACCTGATACAGGGCGGCGAAATTGCCTTGAATGGCGAGCTTGGAATTCTGCCTGAGTTTTCTTTTTCGGCACAGACCAAAACACGCGGTATTCCTTTGTCAATTGCTCAACCCTATGTGCAGCAGTACACACGAATCCAAGTGAATAAGGGCAAGCTGAACAGTGACTTGAATATCACGATACCAACGGGTAAGCCGTTAACGATTGATGGGGCATTACAAGTTTCCGGACTGGAAATCAATGACGCTGTTGAACGTAAACGCTTACTGGCCTGGGAAAATCTGACCATTGAGCGACTTAATCTTGATCTGGCGGCAAACAAATTAGCGCTTTCGCCTTTGCAATTCGAGCAGCTGTTTGGACGCGTCATCATCTACAAAGATAAGACCACTAATCTCTCGGGGCTGGTTATTGAGCAAGATAAAAAAGCCGCTAAAGAAGAGCCCAATAAAGGTGATCAGTTTGATGTGGTTATTGGTGGTGTGAGTGTTAAGCAGAGCGGTCTGGACTTTGCCGATTTATCTCTTCCTTTGCCTTTTGCCACTCGGATAAAGGATTTGAACGGTACCATTTCCACCATTGCCACCAACAGTCGTCAGCCGGCCAACATTAAGTTGGAAGGACAGGTGGATGACTACGGCTTGTCGCGCATCAACGGTGCTATTAATTTATTGGATCCTTTGCATCGTACGGGCATTTCTGTGCAATTTCGTAATCTGCTGATGTCCAATTTGTCACCTTATACGGTTCAGTTTGCCGGTCGTCAAATTGCCGAAGGCAAACTGGACCTGGATTTAAATTACGACATCACAAAAAGTCAGCTGAAAGCCAGTAACAAGGTGGTGATCAGTGATTTGCAATTGGGCGCGAAGGTTGATCATCCCGACGCAGCCAGCTTGCCGCTAGGGCTTGCGGTGGCGCTGCTGAAAGACCCGAGTGGCAAGATTGATATTAATCTGCCCATTGAAGGTAACGTTGATGACCCAGAGTTTAAAATTGGCGGTATTATTTGGAAGGCTTTTGCGGGTTTGATTGTTAAGGCGGTTAGCTCACCATTCAGTCTGTTGGCGGGATTAATCGGCGTGGATGCTGATAATTTAGGTGAATTTCAGTTTCTGGCGGGCCGTTCAGATTTAACCCCGCCGGAGTTGGAGAAAGTTGCTCAGCTTAAGCAGGCGTTATTACAGCGACCTAAATTACGTGTAGAAATTGGTGGTGCTTTTGATCCGAAAATTGACGTGCCAGCATTGAAATACAGCACCTTGCGTAGCTCGCTGATTATGAAAAATGGCGATGAAAGCGGAGAGCTTACGGATATTGATATTCTGGATGAGCGCCTGTTTAAACCACTCAAATCACTGTTTGAAGAACGTTTTCCTGATATTCCTTTGAAAACAGTGCGCAGCGAAAACAAAAAACCACCTGCCGATGACCCTGAGGGTAAGCCTGTCTTGGATACGCTGGCCTATGCCGCGGATCTACGGGATCGCCTACTGGAAACGGTTGTGATCACTGAAGAAGAGCTCACAGTGCTGGCTCAGGCGCGGGCAGAGGTGATAAGAGCTGCTTTTTTGATGGATGAGTTTGATGCCAGCCGAGTTGTCATGGTAGAGCCGAAAGCTGTTAAATCAAAAGACGGGCAGTGGGTTAAGTTTGAGCTGGGTGTGACGACGAAATAATTCGGCGTAAAGGGAAACAAATAAAAAAGGGAGCCAATGGCTCCCTTTTTACAGGCGTTAACTGTTAGATGAGGTTACGTGCTGCAGCAACGGCTTTTCTAACCTGAGCGGGTGCGGTACCGCCTAGATGATCACGAGCATTCACCGAACCTTCCAGCGTCAATACTTCAAACACATCCTGCTCGATAATGTCACTGAAGACTTTCAGTTCAGCCAGTGTCAGCTCGGACAGATCCTTGTTTTCCTGGATGCCAAAAGCAACCGCTTTACCCACCACTTCGTGAGCATCACGGAACGGCATGCCTTTACGTACCGCGTAGTCGGCCAAATCAGTGGCGGTTGAGTAACCACGCATTGCCGCTTCACGCATGCTTTCTTTGTTGGCTTGTAACGCAGGCACCATGTCAGCGTAGGCGCGCAGACAGCCTTTTAAGGTGTCAATGCAGTCGAACAGTGGTTCTTTGTCTTCCTGATTGTCCTTGTTGTAGGCCAACGGCTGGGATTTCATCAATGTCAGCAGAGAAATTAAGTGACCATTTACACGTCCCGTTTTTCCGCGCACTAGTTCGGGCACGTCCGGATTTTTCTTTTGTGGCATGATGGAGGAGCCAGTACAGAAGCGGTCAGGCAGGTCGATAAAGTTAAACTGTGCTGAGGTCCACAAGACCAATTCTTCGGAGAAGCGTGACATGTGTGTCATCAACAGCGCGCCAAAGGCGCAGAATTCGATGGCAAAATCACGGTCACTCACGGAATCCAGCGAGTTACGGCTGGCGCGGTCGAAACCCAGTAGTTCTGCTGTGTAGTCGCGATCAATTGGGTAAGTGGTGCCAGCCAGTGCAGCTGCGCCTAAGGGCATAATGTTTACACGCTTGCGACAGTCCTGCAGGCGTTCGGCATCACGACAAAGCATTTCAAACCAGGCCATCAGGTGGTGGCCGAAAGTGACAGGTTGAGCCGTTTGCAGGTGCGTAAAGCCTGGCATTATGGTGTCGGCTTCACGTTCAGCCAGATCCAGCAAGCCCGTTTGCAGGCGTTTTAATTCTGCGGCAATGATGTCAATTTCATCGCGTAAGTAAAGACGCATATCGGTGGCAACCTGGTCATTTCGTGAACGCCCCGTGTGCAGTTTTTTGCCAGTATCACCGATCAGGGCGGTCAGGCGTGCTTCCACGTTCATGTGTACGTCTTCAAGGCTGACGGACCAGTTAAAATCACCGGCTTCGATTTCGTCACGCACCTGTTCCAGGCCACTGACGATGCTGTTGCGTTCATCCGTGGTAAGTACGCCCACTTTTTCCAGCATAGTGGCATGGGCAATAGAACCGGCGATATCGTGATGATAAAGACGCTGATCGAATTGAACCGAGGCGGTGAAGGCTTCTACAAAGGCGTCTGTGGCTTCAGTGAAGCGGCCGCCCCAGGACTGGTTTTGAGTTCTTTCTTGGCTGTTTGACATAACGTAGTGGCTGATTTTCGACTATAGTAAATGTTAAAAAATGCCCATCCATTCAGTCTGTTACTGAATTTCGATAGTCATTTCTGATGGCTTGGCATTACGAGGCGGCGATTATACCACCGTGACGGATGTCGTGCTGGAAAATATCAATAACAGATAACGGGAGCGCGTTCTGAACCCCAAACCGAAACAACAAGCAATGACTGACAGCAGTGATTATTTTATGCCGAACCTGTGTCAGGGCCGAGCGGTGTTTGTACTGGTACTGGTTACCGAGTTGCTGGTATTGACGATGGTGTTGGCGGCATCGGGGATTCGTGGTTTTGCCTGGGAAGATTTTGCACTCATCTCGTTGTTTGTGTTGTGGGTTGTGCTATGTAGTGCCGCACTGCTATGCGCTTTGCGTAAATGGATTGACCGATTGACCTTGGCTGTTGCGGTGATTGTTGTGCTGGTGCTGATTGCGGGGGTGACGATCGTATTTACGGTGCTGGGTGAGTGGGCATTGGCCGGAGCCGATTTAAACAATTTCACCGTGCAGATTGAGGGCTACGATTTATTGCGTAATCTCCTGGTCAGCTTGGTGATGGCGGGTATGGTGTTGCGCTATTTTTACGTGCAGGCGCAATTACGTCGTCAGGAACGTGCGGAGTTGCATGCCCGTATACAGGCGCTGCAATCGCGTATTAATCCACATTTTTTGTTTAACAGCATGAACAGTATTGCCAGTTTGATTAGCGTTGCCCCTGATACTGCTGAGCAGGCGGTGGAGGATTTGTGTGAACTGTTTCGAGCCAGCTTGCGCGAATCAACGGAACCGGTGGCGTTAGCTCAGGAGCTGGAACTTTGTCGTCGTTATATGGCGATTGAGCAATTACGGCTGGGCGATCGATTACAGGTGAGTTGGGAGATTAAAGACCAGCCAGAACAGGCGACGTTACCCTTGCTGACATTGCAGCCCGTGCTGGAAAATGCCGTTTATCATGGTATTCAGCCGTTGCCGCAGGGCGGGGAAATAAAGATTGAGATAGCGGTGGTAAGCGGTAATAAAACCCCGCTGCTGCAGGTTCGTGTTAGCAATCCTGTTGTTAGCCTAGCGGGGCAACAGGGCTGTGAGACGGGGCACCGTATGGCGCTGGATAATATCCGTGACCGTTTGGAGGCCCTCTATGACGGGCAGGCGCGGCTTGATATTGAGAAAAATAGGGAAAGCTTTGTGGCGTGTCTGATGGTGCCGTTCAAGGAGAAGCTGGGCTGATGTTGAAAGTTTTGGTGGTTGATGATGAGCCGCTGGCTAGGGATCGTTTAAAGCGGATGTTGGCGACTGAGGTTTGTTATCAGGTTGTGGCCGACGCAGAAAATGGCGAGCAAGCGATAACGAAGGCGGCACAATATACACCGGATATTATTCTGATGGATATTCGTATGCCGGGCGTGGATGGTTTGCAGGCGGCGCAGCAGTTGGCGCAGACCGATAATCCGCCAGCTATTATTTTTTGCACGGCCTATGACGAATACGCCATTAATGCCTTTGATGTACAAGCAGTAGGTTATGTGCTGAAACCGGTACGAAGAGTGGCGCTTATGGAAGCGCTAGGCAGGGCTCAGCGAATAAGCCGGGCGCAGCTACAAGCGTTTTCTCAGGAGCAAGCTGATTCTGCGGGATTACAGCTTCGCTCTCATCTTTCTGTAACCACGGCGGCGGGCTTGGAATTGTTACCGCTGGATGATATTACGCATTTTCGTGCGGATCATAAATATGTCATGGCCTTCTGTGCTGGTCGTGAGCGGGTGGTGGATGAGTCTCTGAAGGAGTTGGAGCAGGTGTTTGATCCGCGTTTTTTGCGTATCCATCGCAACTGCCTGGTGGCGGTGGCACATATTGAATCGATGAAGCGCACTAACGCCGGGCAGAGTCAGGTGTATCTGCGAGGCATTGCTGAGCCGTTGACGGTTAGCCGTCGGCATTTAGCGCAGGTTAAAGCTGTGATGCAGCGGATTTAAAATGAAGGTCTCGCGATTACGGATGCCCTGATGAAGAAATCGTATCGTTATTTCGTTCAAACCTAGCCGCTTTGCATGCTACAGCGCCTTTACAGTTTACTTTCACGCTTGAATATCTCACCATAGCGCATCTGTTGAAATAACGACTGGAAGACTATGACAAACAAGCTGTTACGAATTGCTACCCGCGGTAGTCAGCTGGCTTTATGGCAGGCTGAATACGTGAAGGCGCGCCTAGAAGCTGCGCATGAAAACCTGCAGGTTGAGTTGAATATTATGAAGACCCGCGGCGATAAAATTCTGGATGTGCCATTGGCGAAAGTGGGTGGTAAAGGACTGTTTGTTAAAGAGCTGGAAACGGCGCTGCTGGAAAAGCGCGCTGATATTGCGGTGCACTCCATGAAGGATGTGCCGATGGAGTTTCCTGAGGGCTTGGGCCTGGCTGTGATTTGTGAACGAGAACAGCCCACAGATGCCTTTGTTTCTAATAATTTTTCTTCCTTTGATAGCTTGCCGCAGGGTGCCTGTGTAGGTACCTCAAGCCTGCGCCGTCAGTGTCATATTCGTAATCTGCGTCCGGATATCAAAATTGATTTTCTGCGTGGTAACGTCAATACACGTTTGGCGAAATTGGATGATGGTCAATTTGACGCGATTATTTTGGCGTCAGCGGGCCTCATACGATTGGGGATGGGTGATCGTATTACTGAACAGCTCAGCATTGAACAAAGTTTGCCAGCAGCTGGACAAGGTGCAGTTGGTGTTGAGTGCCGTGTTGCCGATGAAGAAACACGGGCGCTGCTGAGTGTTTTGCATGACGAAGATACCAGTATTTGTGTGACTGCTGAGCGTGCCATGAATCGTCATTTGAATGGTGGCTGTCAGGTGCCAATAGCAGGCTTTGCCGTATTGGAAGAGGGCGGTCAGGTTTTCCTGCAAGGTATGGTGGCTAACCCGGATGGCGACGAAATGTTACGAGCAGAGCTGCGCGGCCCTGTCGCTGAGGCAGAACAGATCGGCATCCGTGTTGCTGATGATCTATTGTCTCAAGGCGCACAGGCTATTTTGGACGCCGTCTATAAAAACCATGGCTGATAGTGGTCAGCACTGGTTGCAGGGGAAGCGTGTTCTGATAACACGCCCTGCAGCGCAAGCCAATGGTCTGATCAAAGCCGTTGAAGCGCAGGGCGGTATCGCCATTCTTTGTCCCACGCTGGCCATTGAGAGGTTGCCTGAAAACGCGCTTAACAAACAAAAAATTCTCAATCTAGATGGTTACGATGCGCTGATTGTTGTCAGCCGGAATGCAGCGCAGATGGGGCTTGCCTGGATAGAAGATTATTGGCCTCAATTGCCGGCGCATTTGTGTTGGTTTGCGGTCGGTAAAAGTACGGCCGCCTGCCTTAACAGCGAGGGCATCAAGGCGCGGGTACCTGCGGCAGGTTTTAACAGCGAAGCTCTGTTGGAGCTACCAGAGTTACAGGACTTGGATAACCAGCGTATTTTAATTCTCAAGGGTGAAGGTGGGCGTGAGCTGTTGGAGCAAAGTCTGGTTGAGCGAGGCGCCAGTGTTGAGGCTTTGCCGCTCTACCAGCGTGTTGCTGAGACGTATTCGCTTGAACAGTTAAAAAAACTGTTTGCTGACGGAGCACCTGACGCTCTGATCGCCACAAGTGTGGATGTGTTGAGTGCAATGGATACCCTGCTGAAGCCCTCGTTAGAAAACCGTTTTGAATTGCCGCTGGTGGTTGCCAGTGAGCGGATTGCTGATGAGGCACGCGCGCTTGGTTATCGTCATGTTATCGCCTCCTTAGGTGCAGCAGATGACAGTATCGTCTCAGCTTTAAATGTAATAGGATAGGGCCATACGGGCTTGCGGATGTGCTCGCGAAAGCCTCCTTTCTGACCAACTAGCAGATTGAACTATCATGGCCTCCGATAATAAAAACGACACCACCTCTAAGGAAGACAACGCTGCTGATACCGCCAAACCAGCGCAGAGCAGCACCAAGCCTTCATCCGGAAATGTTCCGCCAATACTGAGTGATACGGTTTCTCCCGAATCTGCGGCTAGCAGCAAGGAGAAAGCTAAGCCGGCTCAGGAAAGCAAAACTAACACTACCCCAAAAAAGGCCGCTAAAGAGAAAAAATCAGGCGCTGCAATTGGCTGGTTGGCATTATTGATTGCCTTAGTAGCGCTGGCCGGTGTGGCTTATGGCCTGTGGATGTTGCAGCAAGCTAAAGACGATAAAAGTGTTGAGCAAAACCGTTTGAGCCAGTCGCAGACGCAGTTAGTGGACAGCTTTAAAAGCAGCACGCAGTTATTGTCGGATCAGGTCAGAGGCTTTAGCAGCAAAGTCGCTAGCCAGCAGGCGCGCATTACGGAATTACAAGCACAGTTGCAAGCGACTAACCGCCAGATTGGTGAAGTGACTCAGGTCAGTCGGCGCAGCTGGATGCTGGCTGAAGCAGAGTATTTATTACGTTTAGCAAATCAGCGTCTGTTGATGGAGCGCGAAACAGCCAGTGCGTTGGCGTTATTGAGTTCAGCCGACGAGATTTTAGTTAGCGTTGCCGAGCCCGGTTTATTTGAGGTGCGTGAAGCGCTGGCGCGTGAAGCAGCGGATTTACGCGCGATTGCACACCTGGATGTAGAGGGTGTTTTTGTTAAGTTGGCTGCACTGAGTGAACAGGTTGAAACGCTAGCCTTATTAAGCCCTAACAGCGGTGAACAGGAAGAAGCGGCCAAGCCTATGTCGAATGAAGAGCCAGAGAGTGTCTTCGATGCAGCTCTTGGACGGTTTGGTGATATGGTGAGCATTCGCCATCGTGACGTGCCTCTGGAGCCCTTATTAACGCCGGAGCAGCATTATTACGTGCAACAAAATTTGCGTCTGATGCTCGAGCAGGCGCAATTGGCACTGCTGCAGCGTAACGCCGGTGTTTATAGTCGTAGCCTTGATAAAGCTGCCAATTGGGTTGAACAATACTTTCAACTTAACGAAAGCGCACAGGCGCTGAGAGCTGCATTAGGTGAATTGCAGCCAGTGAATGTTAATCCAAAATTGCCGAATATTTCTGCATCGCTGGCGCTGTTGAAAGCTTATATCAGCAAGCCTTTGCCGGGAGATAGCTCGCCGGTAACTAGGTTAGCGCCTACTCCTGCAGCTTCTTCAATCAACGCAGCGCCAGCCGCCACTGACATCGAAGTTCCAACATCCAATTCAGCAGATGGAGCGGCCCAATGAAACGTCTGTTTTTGCTGATTATGCTGGTGATGATTGGCAGCTATTTTGCGGCAGCAAAAATTGCCGAAGATGCCGGTTATGTTCTGTTGTCCTATAAAAACACCACCATTGAAACGAGTATCTGGATTGGTTTAGTACTGCTGTTTGCTTTGGTAGTGGTGATTTACGTTTCAATTTGGTTATTGATTCGCATCCTGGGTAGTCGACAAATGGTGCGGCGTTGGCGTCAAAATTTCCGCCATAAACGCAGCGTTTCAAAAACGACTAGCGGACTGATTGATCTGGTTGAGGGCAATTGGAAAAATGCTCAGAAAAAATTGAGTCAGGCGGCACCGCGCTCAGAAACTCCGTTGATCAACTATTTATCTGCCGCGCGAGCTGCAGCAGCGAATAAAGATCCTAATGGTAGTGAACTATTTTTGAAAAAAGCTCATGAAAGCACGCCGGGTGCAGAGTTGGCGATTGGTATTACCAAGGCAGAAATCGAAATCCAGCAAGAACATTACGAGCAGGCGTTAGCTACGCTACTGGTGTTGCGTCACAGTCACCCCAAGCATAAGCATGTTGTGGAGTTGTTGCAGCAGGTCTATGTGGCACTGGAGGATTGGGAAGCGCTGCAGGAGCTGACGCCTATGCTGCGTAAGCTGCGTGTTGCCTCAGAAACACGGCTCGATGATCTTGAGAAGCAGGCTGTGCTAAAGGCGCTGGAGCGTGCCGCTGAGCAGCAGCCGGACCAAGATCAGCTGGATTGCGCAAATCACTTGCATCGAGTTTGGCTACGAGTGCCCGCTAAAATTCGGCAGTTTGAAGAGGTTGCACAGCTTTATGTACAGAGCATGAAAAGACTGGGTGATCAAGTCAGGGCTGAGGCTGCGTTGCGTGAAATTTTGGATAGCCAGTGGAGTAATGCATTGGCAGCGGATTACGGTCTGTTAGTGGCGGGAAATACGCAAGCACAAATGAAAACCGCTGAACGGTGGTTAAAAAAGCATAATGATAGCGCTGAGCTTAAACTGACGCTGGGACGGTTAAGTCTTCGCAATCAGTTGTGGGGCAAAGCGCGAGAGTTTTTCATGGGTAGTCTTGCCTTGCGAGAAACGCCAGAGGCGCATGCTGAGCTGGGCCGATTACTGAAAAATATGGGTGAGAAAGAAGCCTATCAATCCCATGTGCAGCAAGGCTTTGAGGTGATCACGGGTAATTTACCTGCGTTACCAATGCCCGGCGAGCAAAGCACTCATATTTCACAAATGGCCGTAAAGAGTTAATTGCTAGGCCTGGTGTTTTATCGGGCCCTATTGTTGTCTTGGTGCGTAGTGGAAAACATCTGAATAGGCTTGCTGTTCTGGCAGGCCGTGACTAACCAGTACATCGAGAGTTGCATATACCATGAGTGGTGAGCCGCTGATATAGACTTCTGCAGCTTGCAGATCTTTGAAATCATCGATAATGACCTGATGAAGAAAGCCTTCGCGACCCTGCCATTGACACTCATCGGTGGCATCGCTGACAGTCGGCGTAAAATGGAAGTTATCATGTTGCTGCAGTAACGCTTCCAGTTGGTCCATCATATAGAAACCGGTGGCGTGTTTAGCGCCCCAGTAGAGGTGGATCGGGTTTTTGACGCCGTTGTTTAGAAGTTTGAGCAGTATGCTTTGCATCTGCGCGTAGCCCGTGCTGGCGGCCACCAGAATAATTGGTGCGCCGGGCTTAAATTCTAATGGTGTAGGCAGATGACAGTCACCTAAGGGCAGCTCCACTTTAACCGAGCCTTCATCCTGCAGTAGCTTAATAATAGGGGCGGTGCTGTCATGGTGATCAATGTGCAGTTCTAGCCTGTCAATTTGATCAGGGGTGCTGGCAATCGAAAAAGGGTTGCTGCGCCCGTCTGGCTGCTGAATATTTAAGTATTGACCAGCTTTAAAGCTAAAGCCTTTGTTTTCTCCAGGCTGGAGAAAGATGCGGTAGACCGATGAGTTGACCGGTACGCAGTGTGTGACTAAGCAATTAACAACCATTAAAAATCCAAAGCTTAAGTTATTTCCAGACTATCCCAGATGTCATCAATACGTTTTTTGACATCTTCGTCCATGGTGATAGGCGTGCCCCATTCGCGATCCGTTTCGCCAGGGAATTTATTGGTGGCATCAAAGCCCATTTTCGAACCTAAACCTGCTACAGGCGAGGCAAAATCCAGATAATCAATCGGTGTGCTGTCGATGATCGTGGTGTCACGGCCGGGGTCCATGCGTGTTGTCATGGCCCAGATCACATCGTTCCAGTCTCGTGCATTCACGTCATCATCAGTGACAATCACGAATTTAGTATACATAAACTGACGCAGGAACGACCAGACACCCATCATGACGCGTTTAGCGTGTCCGGGGTATTGTTTCTTCATGGTGACGACGGCCAGCCGGTAAGAACAGCCTTCTGGTGGTAGGTAGAAGTCAACTATTTCCGGGAACTGCTTTTGCAGAATCGGCACAAACACTTCATTCAATGCAACACCTAAGACAGCGGGCTCGTCGGGTGGACGGCCGGTGTAGGTGCTATGGTAAATGGGCTTATTACGCTGGGTAATATGAGTAATGGTGAAAACCGGAAAGCTTTCTACTTCGTTGTAATAGCCGGTGTGATCGCCAAAGGGGCCTTCATCAGCCATTTCGCCGGGTTCTAAATAACCTTCCAGAACGATTTCAGCGCTGGCAGGGACCTGTAGGTCATTGCTGATGCATTTCACTACTTCGGTTTTGTTGCCGCGCAATAACCCGGCAAAGGCATATTCTGATAGTGTATCGGGCACAGGTGTTACCGCGCCTAGAATTGTAGCGGGGTCAGCGCCTAGTGCAACGGCAACAGGAAAGGGTTCATCAGGGTGTTCAGCTTGCCATTCGCGGAAATCAAGTGCGCCGCCACGATGTGACAACCAGCGCATAATGACTTTGTTGCGCCCGATGACCTGTTGGCGATAAATGCCGAGGTTCTGACGTTCTTTGTGCGGGCCTTTGGTTATTACCAGCGGCCAGGTAATCAGAGGACCAACATCACCGGGCCAGCAGGTTTGAATCGGTAGTTTGGAAAGATCGACATCATCTCCGCTGATAATCGTTTCCTGACAAGCTGCCTTTTTCACTACCTTGGGGGCCATGTTCATGACCTGTTTGAAAATTGGTAGTTTTTCCCAGGCGTCTTTCATGCCCTTGGGTGGTTCGGGTTCTTTTAGGAAGGCCAGTAGTTTGCCGACTTCACGCAGGTCTTCGATCTTTTCTTGCCCCATGCCCATAGCAACACGCTCGGGCGTGCCGAACAGGTTGGCTAAAACGGGGATATCGGAACCTTTAGGGTTTTCAAACAGCAATGCCGGGCCACCGCTACGCAGTGTGCGGTCGCAGATTTCAGTCATCTCCAGCACGGGATCAACTTCAACACTAATACGCTTGAGTTGGCCTCGCTGCTCAAGCGCATCGATGAAGTCGCGCAAATCCTTGTATTGCATGAGGTGAACGGTCGTGAGAGGTAGCGTTAGCTACGTTTCATCGACAGGAAGAACTCGTCGTTGGTTTTGAAATCCTTGAGCTTATCCAGCAGGAATTCAGTCGCTTGAGTGTCTTCCATGGAATTAAGCAGCTTGCGCAGAATCCACATTTTTTGTAGCTCGTCTTCGGTCGTAAGTAGTTCTTCACGACGAGTGCCGGAGCGGCGAACATTAATGGCTGGATATACTCGTTTTTCGGCCATTTTACGGTCCAGATGAGTTTCCATGTTACCGGTACCCTTGAACTCTTCGAAGATCACTTCGTCCATTTTTGAGCCGGTATCAACCAACGCAGTGGCGAGAATAGTCAGGCTGCCACCTTCTTCGATGTTACGCGCAGCACCAAAGAAACGTTTTGGACGCTCCAGTGCATGGGCATCAACACCACCGGTCAGTACTTTGCCGGATGAAGGGATCGTCGTATTGTAGGCTCGCGCCAGACGCGTGATAGAGTCGAGAAGAATCACCACGTCTTTTTTGTGTTCAACCAAACGTTTAGCCTTTTCTAGGACCATTTCGGCGACTTGAACATGACGAGCGGGTGGTTCATCAAACGTACTGGCAACTACTTCGCCGCGCACGGAACGCTGCATTTCGGTTACTTCTTCCGGGCGCTCATCAATCAGCAGGACAATCAGGTGGCAATCGGGATTATTGTGAACGATTGATTGCGCAATATTTTGCAGCATCAACGTTTTACCGGCTTTTGGAGGCGATACAATTAGACCACGCTGACCTTTACCAATGGGAGATGTCAGGTCAAGAATGCGGGCTGATAGATCTTCTGTGCTGCCGTTACCGCGTTCCAGCTTCATACGTTCATTGGGGAAGAGCGGCGTCAGGTTTTCAAAAAGAATTTTATTTTTAGCGTTCTCAGGCTTATCAAAGTTGATGGTGTCAACTTTGAGTAGTGCAAAATACCGTTCTCCATCCTTTGGGGGCCTGATTTTACCTGCAATGGTATCACCCGTGCGCAAGTTAAAACGGCGAATCTGGCTGGGAGAGACATAAATATCGTCCGGGCCGGCTAAGTATGATCCCTCAGCTGAGCGCAGGAACCCGAAACCATCCTGCAGGATTTCCAGTACGCCATCACCAAAAATATCTTCTCCGCCTTTAGCGTGACGTTTGAGAATGGTGAAGATGACGTCTTGTTTGCGCGATCTGGCTAAATTGTCTAGGCCAATTTCAGCGGCGATTTTTAAAAGTTCGGGTACAGGTTTTTTCTTTAATTCAGATAGATTCATAAGAGATTTTGGTGTGATTGCGTGCGCTCGAAAAAAGGGGCGCAGAGTTAACTTGGGTCGTTCTTGAATTTTTTGGGAATGTTAAAACGGAGAAAAACACGAAAGAGGCGTGTCTTGAAAAAGGAAGATAACACCCTATTTCGGGTGCGTCTAGCAATTACCTGAGTAATTTAAAGAAAATCCCCGCCAGTGTGGCGGGGATGGATCTATTTATTACAGATTGCTGTCGATAAATGCCGCTAATTGGGATTTGGATAGTGCGCCAACTTTAGTCGCATCAACGGTGCCGTTTTTGAACAGCATTAATGTTGGAATGCCGCGAATACCGTATTTAGGTGGCGTCGCTTCATTGTCATCAATATTTAGTTTGCAGACTTTCATGCGACCGGCGTATTCCTGAGAAATTTCGTCCAAAACGGGCGCCAGCATTTTACAAGGGCCGCACCATTCCGCCCAGTAGTCCACCAGCACGGGGATGTCTGACTGCAGTACGTCTTCATCAAAGGAACTGTCGGTTACGTTAACAATTTGGCTCATGTGAAAAAACTTCCTGATGGTTTAAATTTGGTTCGATACTATAACGCGGCAAGCGGCTTGGGAGAAGCCCTGTTGATGGCGGAAATAATCGAGAGTGTTTGCTATGCTTGTATATGGTGTTAGCAAAATACTATTCAAGGGGCGTATGAGGCTTAATTCAAGGGAAATTATATGCAGGCTAATTTAGCCTTCGGCGTGGCTGTAGGGGTATGACGAAACAACATTATGCGGCGGCAATTGACTTGGGGTCTAACAGTTTTCATATTCTGGTAGCCGAGTTCGTTGATGGCCGTATGCAGCCAATACATTGTTGGGGTGAAAAAATCCAGTTGGCTGAAGGGTTGGATGAGCATGCTTGCCTGAGCGAAGCCGCTAAAGCGCGCGCGCGCGATTGTCTTGGGCGGTTTGCTGAGGTTATTGCCCAGATACCCGCTGAAAGAGTGAGGGTTGTCGGTACAGATGCCCTACGACGTGCTGCGGATAGTACTGCTTTTGTTGCAGAAATTGAAACGCTATTGGGTGTGACTGTTCAGGTGATTTCCGGTGAGCAGGAAGCGCGTACTATTTATCGCGGTGTTTTAGCGGGGAAAAGAGCCCGGCAACAACCTGTCGCTGAGCCTGCGTTGATTATTGATATTGGCGGTGGCAGCACCGAGTTGGTGCTAGGTAAGGGTGATGACGTGTTGGCGTGCAGTAGTTTGCCATTGGGTTGTGTTAGTTACTCCAAGCGCTTTTTCCCCCAACAGGTCAGTGATCGAAAAACGTTTGAACAATCTCTTCAGGCATTAGAGGCTGAGCTGGCCCCAATGCGGGAAATTTATTTTTCTGGTAATTGGCAGCAAGGCATTGGCACGGCGGGTACAGCATTGGCGATCGAAGAGGTATTACAGGCGCTTGGTTGGGTGAAAAGCGGCATCACTCATACGGGGCTTGAGCGTTTGGCGGATACCTTGTGCCAAGGTGAAAATATGGCGGCCCTGCAATTGCCGGGTCTGGGTGAAGAACGTTTTGATATTATCATTGCAGGCGTAGCCATCATGCTGGCGGTGTTTCGGGCTTTTGATATTGAAGCCCTGGAAACCAGCGCTGATTCATTGCGCGAAGGGCTGATCTACTCGCTTCAGCCCTAGCCGCTGCCGTAATTATTGCTGTAACAGTTGCGCAGCCTGTTTAGCAAAGTAGGTCAAAACCCCGTCTGCCCCTGCTCGCTTGAAGCACATTAGGGATTCCAGAATAGTTGCTTCTTCCTCTAGCCAACCTTGCTGAAACGCCGCTTGATGCATGGCGTATTCGCCACTTACCTGGTATGCGTATGTTGGTACTTGGAACTCTTCTTTTACGCGGCGCACAATGTCCAGATAAGGCATGCCGGGTTTGACCATTACCATGTCGGCACCTTCGGCAATATCCAGCGCTACTTCATGCAGGGCTTCATCGGTATTAGCCGGATCCATCTGGTAGCCTTTTTTATGGCTGGTGCCAAAGTTAGCGCTCGAACCAATAGCGTCTTTATAGGGGCCGTAGTATTTGGATGCGTATTTGGCGGAATAGGCCAGTATTTTGGTGTTAACGTGACCGTTTTGCTCCAAAATCGCACGAATTTCAGCGATACGGCCATCCATCATGTCAGAAGGAGCAACAATGTCGACGCCGGCTTCGGCGTGTGACAGTGCCTGTTTTACCAGCGCCTCGACAGTAATGTCGTTGATGACGTAACCGTTTTTGTCGGTAATGCCGTCATGACCATCTTCTGTGTAGGGATCAAGAGCAATGTCAGTGCTGATACCCAGCTCGGGGCAGGCATCTTTAACCGCTTTAACCGCGCGTTGTACCAAACCGTCTGCGTTATAGGCTTCGGCGCCATCTTTGGTTTTTAGCGATTGATCTATATTCGGGAAAATAGCGATTGCAGGAATCCCCAGCGCCACCAGCTCACGAGCCTCCTTAACTAACTCGTCGATACTGAAGCGTAACTGACCGGGCATAGAGGCTACGGGTTCGCGTAAGCCTCGACCCTCTTTGACAAACATCGGGAAAATCAGGTCATTTACCGTCAGGGTGTTTTCGCTCATTAAGCGGCGAGAGAAATCATTGGCACGCATGCGGCGCATACGGGTGGCTGGATATTGGCGGTTAATGGCTTTGTATGACACGAAATGACTCCAAATTTCTCGTAAATCAGTTTGTTTAAAGTGCTAAGAGAATAACGCGCTAGGTTATCATGATTGTAGAAAAAATATGTACACCCTTTTATAACAATGCCTTAAAAAGGATTTCCCTGTGCCGCATGATGCATTGCTGAGATTATTGATTACATTGTTGGTTTTTTGTGCGCTTGCCGGACTGGAAATCAAGCGGCCTCGGAGGCATTTATCCAGAACAAAGTCACAACGGTGGCCGGGAAACCTTTTTATCGCGTTGTTAAACGGTGTGTTGGTGCGCACATTATTGCCTTGGCTGGTACCTGTATTAGTTGCACAGCAGGCGATGACAGCGCAGTTTGGGCTATTGAATCAGTGGGACTTGCCCTTCTTTTTTGACCTTTTGATGACGTTGGTGGCGCTGGATTTGTTGATTTATTGGCAGCATCGACTGTTTCATCGTGTACCTGCTTTATGGCGCCTTCACCGCATGCATCACACGGATACTTGCGTGGATGTGACCACTTCGTTGCGTTTTCACCCTTTGGAAATCGCTCTTTCTTTGGTCATTAAATCGAGCGCTGTTTGCTTGTTGGGCGCGCCGGTTTCTGCCGTGTTGCTGTTTGAAATATTGCTGAATGGATTCGCGATGTTTAATCACTCCAACATGAATTTGCCCGCCCGAATAGATCAAGTGTTGAGAAAGATTCTGGTTACCCCTGATATGCACCGTGTTCATCACAGTGTTTTAGCCGATGAGCGTAATAGTAATTTTGGTTTTAATCTGAGCTGCTGGGATCGATGGTTTGGTACTTATAATGCGCAGCCGCGTGATGGGCACAGTAGAATGCTTTTGGGGTTGAATGAAACTAATTCTCAACAAACAGGGTCAGTTATGTGGATGCTAAAACAGCCATTCAAATAAGTGATGCTTGCGTTTACACGAATAAATACATTTGCCACTAAGGCCGCCAAGAATAATGACTAATAAAAAAATACTGATGTTTTCTGTGATCCTACTGTTTGTGATCATGTTTTTCTTTTTTGACCTCGACCAATATTTAACGCTGGATTACTTTAATGCACAGCGTGATGCGATTGGCGCCTACCAAGCCGCTAACCCTCTGCAAACGGCACTGATCTATTTTTTAGTGTATGTCGCTGTAACTGGTCTTTCTCTACCGGGTGCGGCGGTACTAACGTTGGCTGGCGGTGCTATATTTGGCCTGTGGTGGGGTTTGTTAATCGTATCCTTCGCCAGCACGCTGGGCGCTACCATCGCCTTTTTGGTATCTCGCCTGTTATTGCGTGACTGGGTACAGAGTAAATTTGGACAGAACCTCAAGGCGATTAATCAGGGAGTTGAAAAAGAAGGTGCGTTTTACCTCTTTACTCTGCGCCTGGTGCCGCTGTTTCCCTTCTTTGTGATTAATCTGGTGATGGGCCTGACGCCTATCCGCACTTTGCAGTTTTTCTTTGTTAGTCAAATAGGCATGTTGGCCGGCACTTTTGTCTTCGTAAACGCAGGCACTCAGTTGGCTCAAATTGATTCGCTTGGCGGGATTCTTTCGCCGGGCTTATTATTCTCTTTTGTATTACTGGGTATTTTTCCACTGCTGGCGAAAAAGCTGGTGGATGTGGTTAAAGCGCGCAAGGTTTATCAGGGTTATAAAAAGCCGAGCAATTTTGATACCAATTTGGTGGTAGTGGGCGCCGGTTCGGGTGGCTTGGTGTCGGCCTATATTGCTGCCGCAGTCAAAGCCAAAGTAACCCTAATTGAAAAACACCAAATGGGCGGCGATTGCCTCAATACCGGTTGCGTGCCGAGTAAAGCGTTGATTCGGTCGGCTAAAATTAATCACTACCTGAAGCGTGCCGATGAGTTTGGTTTGAAAACTGCGCCGGGTGGCGTTGATTTTCCATCGGTGATGAGGCGTATCCAGGGTGTGATTAAAACCATTGAACCACACGACTCGGTTGAGCGCTTTACGAATTTGGGTGTTGATTGTGTTAGTGGTGAAGCAACGATTACCTCGCCATGGACGGTAACGGTTAACGATCAGACTATTCATACCAAAAATATTATCATTGCCTCCGGCGCTCGCCCCTTTGTGCCGCCGGTTGACGGTCTTGAAGAGGTTGGTTATTTAACGTCTGATACCTTATGGAAAATCCAAGAGCAGCCCAAACGATTGTTGGTGATTGGTGCTGGGCCGATTGGTTGTGAGCTGGCGCAGAGTTTCGCGCGATTGGGATCTGAGGTGATCTTGCTAGATATGGCCGATAAAGTAATGCCTCGTGAAGACGCTGATGTGTCGGCATTTATCGCAAAAAAACTGAACGCTGAGGGCATTGATCTTCGTTTGTCGCATAAAACGATACAATTCAGTCGCGATGGCGAAACTAAAACGTTGCGAGTTGAATATCAGGGCCAGCCAGCGGATATCGTCTTTGACGAAGTGCTGGTGGCTGTCGGTCGGCGTGCTAATACTGAAGGCTTTGGTCTGGAAGAGCTAAACATTGGCACCACAGCGCAAGGTACGCTGCAGGTTAATGAGTACTTACAAACCCGTTTTCCTAATATCTATGCCTGTGGCGATGTAGCTGGGCCTTATCAGTTCACTCACACTGCCTCGCATCAAGCCTGGTATGCCGCGGTTAACGCCCTGTTTGGCCGTTTCAAAAAGTATAAAGTGGATTATTCGGTGATTCCCTGGGCGACCTTTACCGACCCGGAAGTGGCGCGAGTTGGTTTGAATGAAGCCGATGCGGAACAACAGAACATTGCCGTTGAGGTGACGCGATATGGCATTGATGATCTGGATCGCGCCATTGCTGAGGGTGAGGCGGAGGGTTTTATTAAAGTGCTGACGGTACCGGGTAAGGATAAAATCCTCGGCGTAACGATTGTTGGTGCCCATGCAGGCGAGTTGATCGGGGAATATATTTTGGCCATGAAGCATGGCATCGGTCTGAATAAAATTCTTGGCACTATTCATATTTATCCTACTTTCAGCGAGGCGAATAAATACGTGGCAGGTAATTGGAAGAAGGCGAATAAACCTGAAAAACTGTTGGACTATGTTGAGCGTTTTCATGCCTGGAGCAGAAAAAGTTAGCAGAAATGACATGCTTGCTTTGAAATAAAAAAAACGCCTTAATGATGTTCATAAATAAAGCCCAAAATTAATTTTGGAGTACTGAATGAGTAATGTTGAAAGCAATGTTTCGGAACGTTACGCGCAGGGCGCACAAGAGCGTGAAGAAGCGTTATGTTGCCCGGTGGATTACGATCCCGGGCTGCTGAAAATTTTACCCACTGAAATTATCGAGCGAGATTACGGCTGCGGTGATCCATCGCGTTATGTACGTGAAGGCGATACGGTACTGGATCTGGGAAGTGGCGGTGGAAAAATTTGCTACATGGCCGCGCAATTAGTGGGCGATAAGGGCAAGGTTATCGGTGTCGATATGACCGATGAAATGCTGGCGTTAGCGCGTAAATTTCAGTCTGAAATGGCTGATAAAATTGGCGCAGACCTGGTCGATTTCCGTAAGGGCTATATTCAGGATTTGGCCTTGGGCGTTGATGCCATGAATGGCTATCTGGCCACGAACCCGGTTAGTGATAATATCAGTTTGCAAGCGCTGGAAGCCTGGAAAAAACAGCAACGGAGCAGCCAGCCATTGGTGGCTAGCGAGTCGATTGATCTGGTGATATCCAACTGCGTGTTGAATCTGGTGGCTGAAGCTGATCGCAAGCAGATGATCGATGAGATTTTCCGAGTATTAAAGCCGGGAGGGCGCGTTGCTATTTCTGATATTGTTTCCGACGAGCTGGTGCCTCAGCATCTAAAAGATGATAAAACTCTTTGGTCCGGTTGTATCTCTGGCGCGTTTCAGGAAAAGGGCTTTATGGATGCTTTCCTGGGTGCTGGTTTTGTTGCCATTGCTTATGATAAATGGGACGAAGCACCCTGGCAGGTGGTTGAAGGCATCGAGTTTCGCTCGGTTACACTGATGGCCGTTAAGCCTGAAAAGACGGACTTGGTGGATGCTGGACACGCCGTAATTTATAAGGGGCCCTATGCTGAGGTGAACGATGATCTGGGTAATACCTATCCTCGTGGCGAGCGTATTGCGGTATCAAAACGTACCTTTAGGCTGATTGCCAATGGGCCTTATCAAACCGATTTTATTACCATTGAGCCAGCAAATTCTGTTGAAAAGGGCTGCTTTTGTTTGCCTGCCGGAACGAAGCGCCCAGCCTCTGAAAGCAAAGGCGCCCAGCATGGCGGTGCCTCTAAAGGCTGTTGCTAACTTAATTTTTGATTGGAGAAACACATGGAACACCCCCCCAAGTTTTTAGCAATTTGTGAAGATGCGCGTACCCGCGTTCAGGAAACGGATGTAGAAACGGTTAAGGCGCGTTTGGATCGCGGCGATGATTTCCTGTTGATCGATACACGTGAAGATCGGGAATGGAATAAAGGTCATATTCCTGGTGCAATTCATATCGGAAAAGGCGTGATTGAGCGGGATATTGAAGCGAAAGTGCCAGATACGGATCGAGAAATGATTCTTTATTGCGGCGGTGGTTATCGTTCGGCATTGGCGGCTGATAACCTCACAAAAATGGGTTATACCAAAGCGATTTCCATGGATGGTGGCTTCCGTGGCTGGAATGTCGCTGGCTATGAGGTTGTCACAGAAGACTAGTCTTTCTAATCTGTACCCTCTAGCGCCTGCAGGCAGTTGACACAAAATTCGGCTTCCGGCTGAACCTGCAGGCGTGCAAAGGGAATCGTTTCCCCGCACTCTTCGCAATAACCGTAGTGCCCCGCTTCAATTTTATGCTGCGCACGATGTATTTGAACAAGTTGTTGTTTGTGTGCTTCGCTGCTGGCTTGCGCCATAGCTTGTTGCTGTAAAGCATCCATTCTCGATAGACGCCCTACCTTCGCTTGATCAAGCTCCACCGTTTCAGTTGCGACTTCATCAAGGTTTAAGAAGGCTTCGAGCTGTTGCTGAAGCTCATCGAGGTGGTTTTTAAGCTCAGTTACCTGCGGTGCTTTTAGTGTGCTCATAGGATCTCGTACATTTAAATGATGTGTTTTAGACGGGATTTTTCAGGTTTGTTTCCCGAAATAAAAAGATCTATGCAGAGGCGATGTTAACTACCAATTGCAAAGGCCAGCAGGAAGGGCAGTGTTAGGAAAGACAGTGCGGTTGACGTTACAACTATGCCTGCAACTTCGGCGGGTTGGCGGTCATAGCGTAATGCTAACAAGTAATTAAGAACCGCCGCCGGCATGGTGGCCTGAATCAGTACCACGCCCCGAATCACGCCTTCAAGCTCAAGCACCGTTACCACCAGTAAGCCCAGCAGGAAGCCACAGCCTAAACGTACGCTGCTGTAGAAAAGGCTGCGCTGCCAATCACCGCCCTTGAGGCTGGCCAGCGAGATGCCCAGAGTGATCAGCATTAGCGGGATCGCCATATCACCCAACATCTCAACGGTGGCTGACATCCAGCGTGGCATGCTGTTGTCCGTTAATATCAGCGCGAAACCAATGGCGGCCGCGTAGGGTAACGGTTGTTTAAAAAGATCCTTGATGCGAGATGCAAAGCTGCCAGATTGGCCGTTTACGATGGCGATGCCAAGCGTGACGTGCAAAATTGCCTGGGCGATAAAATAGCATAATGCCAGTGCCAAGCCGTCATCGCCAAAGGCCATGAAGGCCAACGGAATTCCCATGTTGCCGCTGTTCACAAACACCATTGAAGGCATGTACACGGAGGGTGAATGACCGCGGAGCTTGAGCAGTAGCCAGGTGATTAAAATCAGGCTGGCAATAATGCTCAGCGCGATACCCATGACGTCGAATAATATGGCAGGATCAACGCTGATTTTGCTGAGACCGGAGACCACCAGGCAGGGCATACCGACAAACATCACAATACGCGTGACAAAGGCTGAGTCGTAATGCACGCCCATTCTGGCCCATATAAAACCGACACCGGCGCAGATAAATACGGGCGCAATAATGGTAAAAAGTTCGCCGATCATGGGATGAAACAATTAATCCTGTGGTGAGGTATGGAGACACTGGAATTGATAGTGCAGTTCAGGCGTGTCGGATTGCAAGTCTGCCCACTCCTGACGTTTGACCCAGCCCTGAGGGCAGGCGTCAGCCATTTGCCGGTGTAGCTTTGTTATGCTGTCAGCAATGCCGGTTGATGTGGGCTTATATAAGGATCGCGCATCATATACCGGGGTGTCATGGGAGGCCAGACTATTGCTGAAAGAACCGTCTGGCTGGATAAAAATGCGTGTTTTCCCCGTTTCCGGGTCGACCGAAATGAGCGGGGCGTTCCAGGCCTGCGGGGTTTTCTCCGGCGGCGCTTTGGGTGCGGTCTGATACGTCGTGGTGTCAGCCGCCAGCGGGAGGCTGAGCAGAAAACACAGATAAGCGATGGGGCGAGCTGGAAATTGCATGGCGTATTCTCGAAGAGTGGAATACGCCAATGATACACCTAGGGCTTAATGATCGGCACCGGCACTCATCTTGTATTTGATGGTACCGGCAACGCCGTCGGCAAAGTCATCAGTGTTTTCATAATTCATTTTTTCAGCAAAGCGGATTAACCCGGAAACCAGATCTTTCATTTCTGTTATTTCTTCATGGCTGCGGCCACAACCTTCGCAGTGAGTGCCCTCATCGGTGCACTTGCCCGTGCATGGATTAAATTTCATGATAGTAACGACTCCCGTGATAGTAACTATTCCGACAATCCGGCGGCCATGCCGAATACGCGCGGTTTACTTTAATTGTCCGGAGGAGTTGGTGTCTTGATCTGACGCATAGGGTGGGCAAGTTATTCAAGAATTTCGTTGATGATTAAGCCATAGGTTGTATCGGAATCCTCTGCCGGAACCAGGCGGGCAACGGTAGCTAGCGCCTTGAAGGGAGGTAATTTGCCGCCGATGTCATTAGGCTGGATGCAGACAGTCACTTGAGTATTCAGGGTTAATGGGAGGGGTGTTTCCACTTGCAGACCGGTAGCGCTAAGATCCTTGCAGGTGCCGGTCAGGGTGTGTTTCTCATAGCGTATTTCAACGGGAGTTTCGGTTTCTACGCGCATAAATCTGCGCTTTTCGCTGTTATTACGACGATCAAACGAATCCATTAAAGCCTCGATATTTTCTCTGAATTGGGCTTAATAGTAGTACAGAGATTGAGACTTTAAAGTTCAAATAAAGTTAACCGTTCAGGCTGTGTTTTGGGTGATATAAATGAAGCCTTGATGGCTTAGAGCCAGCGCCGCACTTTATCTTTGTAAACGAGGTATTGTGTGCCGAACTTTAATGTCAGGTAAGCTTCTTCTTTACGAATGGCTATGTAGTAAACAGCTAATGCCGAAGGTAAAAAGCTGAGCATAATCCATAGGCTGTTGAGATAACAACCTATGCCAATGTTAAGCAGGCAAAAGGCGGCATAAATAGGGTTTCGGGAGTAGGCGTAAAGACCTGTTGTGATGAGGCGTGAGGTGGGTTTCCAGGGCTCAATGCTGGTTTTTGCGCGCAGGTAGGTCATTAGCAGAACTAACAGAATCATGAGGCTGCCCGTCACCAGGGCAAAGCCTACAAATTTGCCCGATTCAGGCATGCTTAGGCCGAAGGGTGAAATTTGATGCAGACCATAGCCGGCTAATAAAAAAATGATAAAGATCAGTGGTGGAGGGAACTTTACCGCCGGGCCTTTTTTGTCTTCCAGGGAATTGTTGGGCATTAGCTCAACCTGGCTCCATATGAACGATGGGTGCTTTACGAACTATCTTAACTGACTGTCTTTACTGGCGCGGCGATTAAAGCCGCTGTTTGCGGTTTGTTGTTTGTCGAGCTCGGATTGGCACTTCACACAATAGCGTACGCCAGGCACTGCTTCACGACGAGCTTGAGGAATTTTGGCATCACATTCTTCACAAAACTCCAGGCTTTCACCTGCGCTTAAGCGGCTGCGCGCCAGATTAACCGCATCCTCAACACTTGCGTCTATTTGATCTTGTACTGCCCCGTCACGGGACCAACCACCAGCCATGTTTTACTCCAGATTTGCTGTTAAGAAAGAAACTCGGTTCTGAAACCGTAGAGCCAAGCGTCCATTATAAACCTAAATAGAAATAGCGTCAGAATTGAGTGAGTAACGTGAGATGTAAACGGCGGACATAAAAAAGCCCCAATCAAGTGAGCGGGGCTTTTTTACCTATCAATGCCTAGGGGGGAGACAAATAGGTTGAGCAAATTTCTTTGCTCCTAACAAAAAATGGAGAACGAGGGTAATTCTGCGCCATTTAAGTGACAAGAATGTGACAGTGGGGAAATTATTTTGTTTAGAAAATATTTAATTAATTTAACCGGTGTCGTGCAAATGGATAAATCTGAAAATATTTCAATCTGTCATGTTTCTGTCACATAGCCACTTTATAGTGGCGCCAAGTTCGAAAACAGATCGTTTATTTCAGGAGAAAACAATGCTTTCCATCAAACGTATTATCGCAGCAAGTTGTGTTGCGCTTTCAATGGCAGGTGTTTCATCTGCAGTAGTTGCAGCGGCTTCAGTTGATGCTGAGCTGACTGATTACCAAAAATCCAGCGGTGTATCTGGCAACCTGTCTTCGGTAGGTTCTGATACATTGGCTAACTTAATGACGTTGTGGACTGAAGAGTTCAAGCGCGCTTACCCTAACGTTAACATCCAAGTTCAGGCTGCCGGTTCTTCAACTGCGCCACCTGCACTGACTGAAGGCACGTCTAACTTCGGCCCCATGAGCCGTAAGATGAAAGACAAAGAAATTGCTGCCTTCGAAAAGAAATTTGGCTATGAGCCAACGGCTATTCCAGTAGCGATTGATGCACTGGCGGTATATGTACACAAAGATAACCCCATCAAAGGCATGAGCATTGCTGATGTTGATGCGGTGTTCTCTTCTACTCGCAAATGTGGCGCTGCTGCTGATGTTGCTAAGTGGGGCGATTTGGGAATGACTGGCGCATGGGCTGGCCGTGATATCCAGCTGTACGGTCGTAACTCTGTTTCTGGTACTTACGGTTACTTCAAGAAAAAAGCACTGTGTAAAGGTGACTACAAAAACAACGTAAATGAGCAGCCTGGTTCTGCGTCAGTTGTACAGTCTGTAAGTGCTTCTATCAACGGCATCGGCTACTCAGGTATCGGCTATAAAACGTCAAGTGTTCGCGCTGTGCCTTTGGCTAAAAAAGCGGGTGGCGAGTTTGTTTCAGCTAATTCTGACAACGCTGTAACAGGTGCTTACCCTCTGTCACGCTTCTTGTATGTTTACGTGAACAAGGCGCCTAACAAAGCACTGTCTCCATTGGAACGTGAATTTGTGAAGCTGGTTATGTCTCGCCAGGGCCAGGAAGTAGTCGTTAAAGACGGATACATTCCTCTGCCAGCTAAAGTAGTTGCCAAGACGCTGACTAAACTGGGTCTGGACAATACTATCGCTACAAAGTAATCCCCGGTTGGGTCAGTTAGGGATTGATCTATATAATCGGACAGGATGTCCAAGGGGATTAACAAAGGCGCGCCACTTCTAGTGACGCGCCTTTTGTCGGATGTAGATGGATCGTATTTTAATACGCGCTTTATTAAGCGGAAAATTATTTAACAATGGTACCAGCATGAGCCAACAACAGGCTGAATTATCACCGGGACTCTCGACAGAGCCATCCGGCATCGATTTTTCTGACAGTAAATTTGCACGTCGACGACGGATACGAGCATTCAAAGACAAGGCTGCAACTGGCGGTATTGCTGTGGGTGGCATCACCGTTATTTTTGCCATCGTATTGATCTTCTTTTACCTGTTGGCTGAGGTGATGCCACTGTTTGAAGGAGCCTCCATGGAGCGCGAGTCGAGTTATGCAGTCCCTCAACAGCAGGAAACGGGAGAGACCCTGTTCCTGACAATGGAGGAGCAGGCAGAAATTGGCCTGCGTGTAACCGATCAAGGGCAGGCGGTCTTTTTCTCTACCGCTGATGGGCAAGTTGTTAAAAATGTTGCGCTGGAAATTCCTGCCGGTGTCGAGGTCACAGGTTTTAGTGCCGCTGAGCGAGCATCCCATCTGTTGGCGCTAGGTCTGTCCGATGGTTCAGCATTGTTGTTTCGCCACAAATACAAAATCACGTACCCGGATGACAGCCGTCATATTGATCCCTTGATTGAATACCCGTTTGGCACCGAGCCGCTGGTGATTGATGAGGCGGGGCACCCCTTAACAAAGTTAAGCTTGCGTGATGATGAAGATGCCATGCTGCTGGCTGCGGTTAATGGTGAGGGAGAATTAAAGTCGGTACGTTTCAGCAAGGAAGAAGACTTCATCAGCGAAGAAGTGATACTTGAACCTGAAACGCTGGCGTTTCCATCGTTGCCTAGAGCCGTTATGGATCTTGCGGTTAGCATTGATAAACGTTGGTTATTTGCAGTCGATGACAGTAATGGCCTGACGGTTTTTACATTGCGTGACGAGCCTGAGGTTCATAGCCAGATTGAGTTGACCGAGGGTGCCAGGGTTACGCGACTAACCTTTCTGTTAGGTGGTATTTCCTTGCTGATTGGAGATGACAGCGGAAAAATTAGCCAGTGGTTTCTGGTGCGTGATGAGCAGCAGGGTTGGCGGTTACAGTTCATCAGAGATTTTGATGTTCTGCCTGGCGCGGTTCAGCACATTGAGCCGGAGCATCGACGCAAAGGATTTATCGGTGTTGATGACCAAGGTGAGTTATCAATCTATAACTCCACGGCACGTCGTACGGTTTACAGTGAAGCAATTTCCGAACATCCGTTAGTTAAAATGGGTATTTCGCCACGCGCTAATGCCCTGCTGGTCGAAGATGATCAGGGGCAGATGCATTTCTGGCGTATCCATAACGAACATCCAGAAATTTCCTGGTCGGCGATGTGGGAGAAGGTTTGGTACGAAAGTTATCCGGAGCCGGATTACACTTGGCAGTCTTCCGCCTCAACTAACGACTTTGAACCGAAAATGAGTTTGATGCCGCTGACGTTCGGTACGCTAAAAGCGGCTTTTTACGCCATGCTACTGGCCGCGCCTTTAGCGATTTGTGGTGCGATTTATACCGCTCATTTTATGGCCTCCGGCATGCGCCGCAAAATTAAGCCGCTGATTGAGTTGATGGAAGCGCTACCAACGGTGATTTTGGGTTTTCTGGCGGGCCTGTGGCTAGCGCCCTTTTTGGAAACGCATCTGCCCGGTATTTTTAGCCTATTAATACTGACGCCAATAGGTATTCTGCTCACGTCTTTTGTCTGGGCACAGCTACCCTCCAGTATTCGTAACGCAATTCCCGAAGGTTGGGTGGCGGCATTGCTGATACCCGTTGTGCTGTTGGTTGGCTGGTTCTCAGTGGGTATGAGCGGCCCGATGGAAAACGCCTTCTTTGATGGCGATATGCGCAGCTGGCTGGGTGACTCACTGGGTGTAAGCTTTGATCAGCGTAACGCGATGGTGGTTGGTTTGGCGATGGGCTTTGCGGTTATTCCGACTATTTTCTCGATCGCTGAAGATGCCATCTTCAGTGTGCCAAAACACCTGAGCAATGGCTCACTGGCATTGGGTGCAACACCGTGGCAGACGTTGACGCGTGTTGTCTTGCTCACGGCTAGCCCCGGTATTTTTTCCGCACTGATGATCGGCTTTGGCCGTGCCGTGGGTGAAACCATGATTGTACTGATGGCCACAGGTAACACCCCCATTATGGATTGGAATATCTTTGAGGGCATGCGCACTCTGGCGGCGAATATCGCCGTTGAAATGCCGGAATCTGAGGTTGGAAGTACGCACTTCCGAGTTCTGTTCCTGGCAGCATTGGTGCTGTTTATGTTCACCTTTGTCGTGAATACCGCAGCAGAAATTGTTCGTCAGCGTTTACGTCAACGCTACGGCTCACTTTAACCTGGGATTGAAAGCATGCGTATTTCAACTAAAGATTGGTTTAAAAGCGGCACGCCCTGGGTTTGGTTAAACGCCGGTGCGGTGTCGATTAGTGTCATTATGGTGGTGGGTCTGTTGGGTTTGATCGCTGTACGCGGCCTGGATCACTTTTGGCCAGCCTCTGTTATTGAGGCAGACCTGCTTTCCCAGGATGGCTCGCGTCGTGTGATTGCTGGAGAGGTAGTTCAAACCGAAAATGTGTCGGCGGCGCAATTGATTTCCTCGGGCGTTGATTTGCCTGAGGATATTGAGTTTGCAAAACGTTACCTTCTTAAGGTGGGTAACCGTGATGTGACGGGTAGTGATTTTGCCTGGGCGTTGGATCGCACCATGGAAAATCAGCGTTACCCAGAAAACATCATGGTGTTTGAACGTCGTGAGTGGGGTAACTTCTACGGTTATCTGGAAGCCGTTAAAAAGGACGGTGAAGTGATAGCCAGCGGTGATGAGGCAGGTCCACAGCTTGCTGAATTGATGAAACGCGTACTGAGCATCCATGATGATATTTATGACATCGAAAAGGGTGACATTGGTGCCATCAACCACGGCATTGAGCGTCTGCGTTTGAAAGAACGAGGCTTGGAGCTGGATGGTTATACAAAGGATAGCGCGCCAGCAAAGTTGGCTGAAATTGCCGCTAAACGTGCGGAATTCGATGCCGAATATGAGGATATTCAGGCGCGGCTAGGTAACCTGTATCAGCAGTTCGGTCGTGATAGCCTGATTGCTCGCACCGTTGATGGTCATCAAGTTGAAATTGACCTGGGCAAAGTGGTGCGGTTCTATCAGCCTAACCAGATGGGACTGTTTGAAAAAATTAGCTTCTACTGCGCCAAAATATGGGAGTTTGTTTCCGACGATCCCCGCGAGGCAAATACGGAAGGTGGTATCTTCCCGGCTATTTACGGCACCGTATTGATGGTGCTGTTGATGTCGGTATTTGTGACGCCCTTTGGTGTTGTCGCCGCCGTTTATTTGCGTGAGTATGCCAAACAGGGTTTGTTGACACGTATTATTCGTATTGCTGTGAATAACCTGGCGGGTGTGCCATCGATTGTTTATGGCGTATTTGGTTTGGGCTTCTTTATCTATTTTCTTGGTGATGAAATAGATAGCCTGTTCTTCCGTGAAGCGATGCCCTCGCCGACCTTCGGTACACCGGGTTTATTGTGGGCCTCTTTAACGTTAGCGCTGCTGACAGTACCGGTGGTGATTGTGGCGACGGAAGAAGGGTTGTCGCGAATTCCTCGCTCAGTGCGTGAAGGAAGTTTGGCATTGGGTGCGACCAAGTTTGAAACCCTGTGGCGGATTATTATTCCGATGTCCAGCCCGGCGATGATGACCGGTTTGATCTTAGCGGTCGCCCGTGCAGCGGGTGAAGTGGCGCCATTAATGCTGGTGGGGGTGGTGAAACTAGCACCGTCGTTACCGCTGGATACAAACTACCCGTTCCTGCATCTGGATCAGAAATTTATGCACCTGGGCTTCCATATTTATGACGTGGGTTTTCAAAGTCCTAACGTCGAAGCAGCGCGACCTTTGGTGTACGCGACTGCCCTGTTGTTGGTTATGGTGATCGGTGCTCTAAACCTGGCATCCGTCGCGATCCGCAACAGATTACGTGAAAAGTATAAAGCCCTGGAAGTTTAAGGCTTCCTTGAATTGGTAATGAACAAATAAAGTTGGCAGAAATTATGAGTGAATCAACAGCAACACAAAATCAGGCGGCTGAGCAGGCACCGGCATCCGAGCCGAAAACCCATGCCATTGATATGTCAGCGTTAAATCGCGACAACCAGAAACTATCGCTGGATAAAGAAGAGATGTGCCTGAAGGTCGATGATTTGAGCCTTTTTTATGGTGAAAAGCAGGCGCTGCATAACATTCGATTGGAGATTCCTAAAAAACGAGTGACTGCGTTTATTGGGCCGAGTGGTTGCGGTAAATCGACGTTGTTGCGTTGTTTTAACCGCATGAATGATCTGGTGGATGGCGTGCGTATTGAGGGCCAAATACAGATGGATGGCCAAAACATCTTTGATAAAAAGGTGGAAGTGGCTGATTTACGTCGGCGCGTTGGCATGGTGTTTCAGAAGCCCAACCCGTTTCCGAAAACCATCTATGAAAACGTGGCCTATGGCCTGCGAATTCAGGGCATTAACAAAAAGCGAGTGTTGGATGAGCGCGTTGAGTGGGCGCTGAAAGGCGCGGCGTTGTGGGACGAAGTAAAAGATCGTTTGCAGGAAAATGCACTCGGCATGTCCGGAGGTCAGCAACAGCGTTTAGTGATCGCGCGCACGATTGCCGTAGAGCCTGAGGTATTGCTGCTGGATGAGCCCGCTTCGGCACTGGATCCCATTTCAACTCTGAAAATTGAAGAGCTGATTTACGAGTTGAAATCCAAATTCACCATTGTGATCGTAACCCACAACATGCAGCAAGCGGCGCGGGTTTCGGATTACACCGCCTTTATGTATATGGGTAACTTGGTGGAATACGGTGATACCGATACCTTGTTTACCAACCCGACTAAGAAACAGACGGAAGATTACATTACCGGTAGATACGGTTAATTGGTCGTACACTCAGGTTTTTAGAAAGACGTTAACAGAATTTGGGCCTGTGCCCACGGAGAGAACATGGTCAATAAAGATACCTATTCACACCACATTTCGCAGCAATTCAACGAAGAGCTGGATGAAGTAAAAAAGCAGCTCCTGGAAATGGGCGGACAGGTTGAAAACCAAATCAATGACGCGATGGAAGCGCTGGTTGAGGCGAACAGTGAGTTAGCTGAAACCGTGATGAGCAACGATGATCACATTAACCGCATGGAAATGTCGATCGATGAGGACTGCGCGCGCATTTTGGCGCGTCGACAGCCTGCCGCCAGCGATTTACGTTTAGTGATTGCGGTTAGTAAAGCCAATAATGACTTGGAACGCATCGGTGATGAAACCAAGCGTATCGCCAAGCTGGCGCTGCAACTATTAGAAAATGGTCAGTCGCCACGCGGTTATGTTGAAGTTCGTCACATCACCGGACTGGTGCGAGAAATGCTGCACAACGCATTGGATGCCTTTGCCCGTTTCGACGTGGATATGGCGTTAAAGGTAGCACGAGCAGATCATGATGTGGACGTGGAATATGCTACTGCGATTCGTGAGCTGATTACCTTTATGATGGAAGACCCGCGCAGCATTAGCCGTGTTATTAACGTGATCTGGGCTCTGCGTTCACTGGAGCGTGTAGGTGATCACGCTCGTAATATTGCCGAGCACGTGATTTATCTGGTGAAAGGGAAGGACGTGCGTCACGTCAGCTACGAGCAGATGGAGCGTAAGGTGAAGGCGGACTGAGTAAAGGTAGGGCGTTGATGTCATCTCAAATGCATATGAGGAATCTTTCCAAGTAGTAAAGATTTCTCCCGCTGGTCGAAATGACAGGATATAAAAAGCACCGCATGCGGTGCTTTTTTGTGTCTGCCGATTGGAAGAAAAATTAACTCGCTTGCTGTTTTAGTTCCTGCAAGCGATGTGCAGGGAAATGGCAGCTAAAGGTACTGCCAGCGCCAAGCTTGCTTTGAATATCCAGTGTGCCATCAAGATTAATGAGCGCGTGTTTTACAATCGCCAGCCCTAATCCTGTGCCTTTAATAGTTTGCGCGCGGCCGCGGTCGACGCGGTAAAAGCGTTCTGTGAGGCGAGGAATATCCATCGGGGCTATGCCGAAGCCGTTATCTTCGATGCTCAGTTGAGCACCTTCTGAGACATCTTTCCAGACCACCTTGATACTGGCGCCGGGGTTTGAATATTTGCTGGCGTTGGTGATCAGGTTGCTGATCAAGCTGTAGGCCTGTTCTTTGGAACCTAGCAGTTGCTTGTTTGAGGGTAGCTCAATGCTGATGCTCTGTTGCTTCTCGGCCAGCAGTGACGAAAGATCAGAACGAATGCCGGTAATCATCAAACCAATATCGACAGGCGTATGGCGGATGTTACTGTCACGGGACTCAATGCGTGATAGCAGCAGCAGGTCATTAATCAACGTCGACATGCGACGGGTCTGCTCGCTCATTTGGTTAATGGGTTTGTGCCAGGGTGGGCTTAATGTCTCGATGTTGTCAGTCATCGTTTCCAGATAACCATCGATTACTGTTAACGGTGTGCGTAGCTCATGGGATACGTTGGCAACAAAGTCAGTGCGCATTTTATCCAGCTGTTTTAATTCAGTGATGTCACGTACCACAATCAGGTGATCTTGTTTGCCGAAGCGGGTGATCTGAAATTCCAATGTGATATCGGGGTTTAGCGGTGACGGAATTTCCAGCGCCCGGTCATGATTTTCGCTTTCAAAGTAGCTGATAAATTTGGGGTGACGAATCAGGTTAGTGATGAGCTGGTTGCTATCGAAAGGCGCGCGTAGGCCAAGTATTTTTTCGGCAGCGGGGTTCCACCAGTCAATGTTGCCGTGCCCATCGAGCATGACAAAACCATCTTTGAGGGCATAGGTAGAATCACGAAAACGCTTTATGACACGTTTTAGACGGGCGCGATATTTAAGCTGGCCCTGCTGAAGTTGATAAATGTGATCAAAGGTCGAGCCCCAAAGGCCATGACTGGCAGGTGGGTCAGTTAACACGTCTTTTTTCAGCCAATGATAAAGGCGAAATAATTGGCGTAAATTCCAAATGATGTAGCCACTGAGGCTGACGACTAATGTCCAGCTTACTTGGTCGATGGTTAAGCCAACGATTAGGCTGAGCACCAGAATTATAACTATTTGGCGTATTTCAGAGACTGGATCGTAGTTCACTAATAGTGTTCCGCGTGGGCTGCCTGATCAAGAGTCAGGAGGTTTCCGGGTTGGAGGAAAAACGATAACCGGTGCCGCGCACTGTTTGAATATATTTATCAAAACCAAAATCCGATAAGGCCTTCCGCAGGCGACGGATATGCACGTCAACGGTGCGATCATCGATATATACAGTACCGCCCCAAACGCCGTCGAGCAACTGTTCTCGTGAATAGGCTCGCTCTGGGTGCGACATGAAAAACTCCAGCATGCGATATTCGGTAGGGCCGAGTTTAAGCGGTTCGCCCTTCGCTGTTACGCGGTGGGCAACAGGGTCAATTGCTAGGCCATTATATTCCAGTGATGTTTCTTCGCTTCCGCCGCTACGGCGCAGTAGCGCCTTAATGCGGGCGTTCAGTTCTTTGGTTGAAAAGGGTTTTGTGATGTAGTCGTCGGCACCACTGTCGAGGCCTTCGATTTTGTTATCCTCTTCGCCTTTGGCGGTGAGCATAATAATCGGCGTGTTCTTGGTGGCGCTCTCGCGGCGCAAGCGTCTTGCCAGCTCAAGCCCACTGATACCGGGCATCATCCAGTCCAGCAAAATCAGGTCCGGATGGTGTTCAACAACCAGTGAATGGGCTTCAAGTGCAGTACTTGCGTGCAGGCATTGGTAGCCAGCTAACTCCAATGACATGGTGATCATGTCACGGATGGAGTCTTCATCATCAACAATCAGGATTGTTTCGTTAGACATATTGACTGGTATCACTCATTTGTTCGGAATAGTACATTAGAGCGTTTGTATGTGACACTATTATGACAGTGAATAACCTTTGAAATACCTGCCCAAATTGATGCATGCTTGTCTTTTATGTGTGGGTTAAAAACCACTACTTTATATGCGATTGATACTACCTGATTACGGAGCAAACGAATGACAGATTGCCATATCCATCCCGATACCATGGCTGCCGTTTATGGCTATGAAACACCTGAACAGCTGGGCTTTGGCCGCCTGCCAGGGCCGATTATGTTCTGGGCGGAATATATGGATGGTCTGTGGAGTTCGGGTACGCTGGAACCTACCCGAAAAATTGAATTATCACCAAGCGCCAAGGTGCTGCATTACGGACAGGAAATTTTCGAGGGCATGAAGGTTTATCGTGTTGGTCAGGAGCAGGGTAGTTTGTTCCGCCCGGAGCGTAACTGGAAACGGTTTAATCTGTCGGCGCGGCGTATGGCCATGCCGGAAATTCCGCAGGAATTATTCATGGAGGGCGTTTATCACATGGCGGCCTACTGTGAAAATATTATCCCCGGCGAGTCTGGGCAGTCGCTTTATCTGCGTCCTTTTATGTTTGCCACTGAGCCTAGTCTGGAAGTAACTGGTTCCGATCGTTTTGCCTTTATGGTCATCGCTAGTCCTTCTGAAGCCATTCAGCTACATCCAATGAGCGTGCTAATTGAACGGGAATTTACTCGCGCGGCGTTGGGGGGGACCGGCGGTGTGAAAACCGGTGGTAATTATGCGGCCAGCTTTGCTTCGCGTACCCACGCCCAGTCATTGGGTTTTGATCAGTCACTGTGGCTGGACCCTAATGGCCGCCGCAATATTGAAGAGTTATCAGTAATGAACTTCTTTGCTGTGGTCGAAGGCAAACTCTTTACGCCAACACCAACGGGTTCGCTACTGGAAGGCGTAACGCGTTCATCAATTATCGATCTGGCCAAAGAAATGGGACTGGAGGTTAGCCAGCAAGCGCTGGATATTGATGAATTGATTGAGAAGATCAAAGATGGTCGTTGCAGTGAGGCTTTCTGCTGCGGTACGGCGGCGATTGTTAATCCGATTCGTGAGTTGGGGGAGCATGATGGCACGCGTTACCCGCTGGCTAATCCGGAGGGTAATATCGCTGTTGCCCTAAAACAACGTCTGCTGGATATTCAGGAGCGACGCGCTGAAGGCCCTGAGGGCTGGGTGCATGAGATTCCTGCTGAGTTTTATCCGTCGCAAACCGCTGCGCAATGAATTATTAGCCGATGATTGTGAGTAGTAATCCCTTCTGGGACTTTTCGCTTATCCATTACGCTAAAGCGCCGGTGCAGCAGCAGTGCCTGCAATTACAGGAGGAAGCCGGTGCGAATGTAAATATTGTACTGTTTACGTTGTGGCTGGCCGCTGAAAATCACCTGTTTGATCATGACCTCGTTGTGCGCCACGCGGAACTTTTGTGCTGGCACGAGCAGGTGATTGTACCGTTACGGCAGGCGCGTTTTGGGGTTAAGCAAACCGGCTTGAATGAGGGCTTGTATGAAGCAGTTAAACAATCGGAGCTGGATGCTGAGCGGGTTGAGCAGGATATCCTTTATTCTTTGCTACCTCAGTTTGCAGTGGCGTCAGGTGAATTGTCGCTTCAGCAGTTAGCGATGTGGAATCTGCGGGCTTATTTGCAGGTTTTGCCGTTGGCGGATGAATTGGTGAATCAGCGTGCAGAGCAGTTGGTTGCTGCAATTTTTGAGACCTAAACTTCCAATGATTTCCGCTTGTTGCGAAGATAAGGGAGGGGGTTCTCCCTTCCTTATCGATTCCTGGTCGGCCTGCCCAGGGCACCCTCTCTTGCTTCGCAATTCACCTCGCTTGATGCTTGCCCCGCTACGCTGGGTGCCCTGTGCGTTTCAGATTCAGTCGGGTTCGGCAACTCGGCTTCCAGCCTCAGACAATCTTCGCTTGTTTTCGATGGAATCCTGCAATGCTCAGCGGCTCGTAAGGGAGTAAAAGCGGTGCCAGCTTCGTCGTTGTGTTTGAAGGTGCAGCTGGAGGGCTACTGCAGTTTATAACTCAAACCATTCGAGCCAATGGCAACGTATTTGCCGCCACTGCTAAAGGCTACAGCTAATACGGCCGCCGAGGAGGGTTTCCATTCTTCTTTTTTAGTGATGCGCCAGCGTTTTAACTGTTGAGCGGATTTAACATCCCATAATTGCACCAGCTGACTGTTGGTACCGGTCATTAGTTTGCTGCCATCTGTTGAGAAGCGTGCGGAGGTGTAAGCGGCGCCCATAATGTAGGAACCTTTTTTTATCGGTAGCGACTGTACCAGTGCACCGCTGTTGGTATCCCATACATTGGCTTTGTCGGCCTGTGCGGCAGTGAATGCGAAGCGGCCGTTATTGGATAACGCGGTGGTGATGACGTTGTTATCATGTGTCCAGGTTTGCAGAACTTTAGCGGTTTCGATATCCCACAGCCGAGCGGTATAGTCATCCGAGCCGGTTAGCAGTCGGGTGCCGTCGGCGCTAAGAGCGATGCTGCGGACTTTTTCGTTGTGATTAAAGGTACGTTTTACGCCGCCATTTTTAATATCAAACAGTACGGCCATGTGGCTGGCAAGCCCCAGTGCGGCATAGTCGCCATTAGGCGTCAGCGCCATGCTGAGAATGTCGCCAGGTGCTGTCCAGAACCATACAGGTGCGCCGGTGGCTGTTTCCCATAAGACGATGGTGCGATCAGAGGCGGTGGCAGCATAACGGCCGTCGGGCGAGAAGGCGGCGCTGGTCAGCAGGGTATATTCGCCTTTGACGTGGTTCCAGTTAAACAGGCGCTCTTTGTTTTTCATATCCCACAGGCTGGCGCCATGCTGGATGGAGCCGACGATGCCGTATTTGCCATCACTGGATAGCGTTGCGGTATAAAGACCTTGTATCGCCGTTTCCCAGCGATCGGTAGGCTTTTCCGCCTTATCACATGCCGCCAGCGTCAGGCCCAATAACAGTACGATAAGCGTTTTTAATAAACGGGGCGATGTGCTGGAAATGGTCATGGGCTGCTCGATGCCTGATGAATAAGTGAGTAAAGGTTAAATCGGCCGGCGTCGCCATTGCATAAGACCCAGCAGCGCAAAACAGACGAATGCAATCAAGGTCCAGCCAGGAATGCTGATCGATAAAAAGGTCCAGGCAACTTTGGCGCAGTCGCCGGTACCATACATCATAGCGTTTAACACATCCGCCCAGGGTAAAACGTCGAGCATGTACTCAAGGCTGGGGCCGCAGGCGGGAACTTCATCGGGTGGCAGGCTTTGTAACCATAATTGGCGGCTGGAAAAAGCTGCACCTAGCAGAGCGAACAGCGTGATCAACGAGGCGTAAATACGTTGTCCGGTAATGGCGGGTTTATGAATAATGGCCAATAGGAATGTTGCCGCCAGCACGTAGATGACGATGCGCTGCATCATGCACAGCGGGCAAGGGTCGAGCCCCATCACGTATTGCATATAAAAGGCGCTGCTGATCAGAGCAGCGCAAACAATAAGGCCTAAAGTGCAGAGCGCGCGCGGGGATTTAAAAATCGTCATAAATAATCTTGAGAGCCTTAAGATGGCATCTATACTTGTGGAGGATATAGCGAATTATAGGCGCGCGATGCGCAATTGAAATATTAAGATTCAAATAAAGGTTTTTTAGCACATGAAATTTAAAATTTTACTGATGTTTTTGTTGGCACCGTTGCTGGCGTTTCCTGTTTATGCTGCCGATGACGAAGAGGGTGAAGCCGTTGAGGAGGTTCGCTATCTGGACATTAAACCGGCTGTTGTGACTAATTACGGTGGCGTTGGTCGCATGAGTTATATTAAGGCTGAAGTTTCTCTGCAGGTGGGAACACAGGATGATTTTCAAAAGGTCTTCCATCACTTCCCTTCGTTGCGTCACTCCCTGGTAATGCTGTTGGGTCAACAGACTGATGCGAGTATTGCTGCAGGCGCTCCACGTGAGGCCCTACGCCAACAAGTGTTGGCAGATATGAGGGCTGTTATGGAAGAAGAGGAAGAGGGCGGTAAAGATATGATAGATGATGTGCTGTTCAGTGCCTTTTTCGTTCAGCGCTAGTTAAATTGCGTCCTTAACGAATAAACAAAAAAGCCGCCTAATGGGCGGCTTTTTTGTGGGTGCGTTTTTTAAATGCTTAAAGCGCGTTGTAATGGGCCAGAAATTCATCAAAGCTCTTGTCGTCTGCGTCTTCGATAGTTTTCTGGTCGAGTAGCGATTGTGTTGATTGCTGTTTAAAGTCCACCAGAGTTTGTGCGTTGACGGGATTGTTCTGAAAGTGAGTTTTGTGGCTGCCAGCCAGCTCCAGGCAAACCTGTACGAAGGACTTGTTGTCCTGCATAGCGCGCAGGAGTTGTGCTGAAGGCGTCAGGCTGCTATCCAATAACTTTTGTCGTTGTGCGACAACAGCTGAGACATAGCTGTCGGTTGTCTGCTCAGGGTCTCGCTGTGCGTGAGCTTCATCGAGCAGGGCTGCGACGGCCTCAATTTTATTCAACAGCTGCCCACCCCATTCTTGAAGTGATTGAGATTTCCCGTTTTCTGTGAACAGTTGCAGATTGTCAGCGCGGCCCTGATTGACCACTAATGTTTTGTTGCGAACATTAATTTTCTCCTGCTCAGCTTCGCAAGAGGGGCTGTCTTCCAGTAAACAAAATAGCAGAAAGGCATCCATAAAACGGATTTGCTGTTCGTCTATACCGGTGGGCAGGAAGGGGTTGATGTCGAGATTACGCACCTCGATATATTCTACGCCCTGTTTTGCGAGTACATGTAAGGGTTTTTGGCAGGAGGGGGTGACGCGTTTCGGACGAATATCGCTGTAATATTCGTTCTCAATTTGCAATATGTTGGTATTAAGCTGGCGATATTGGCCGTCTACCTTTACCCCCAGTTTTTCGTAGGCTGGTAAAGGTGTGCTGATGGCCTTGCCTAGGCCTTCGACATAGCGTTCCAGCGAGTTATAACAGACGTTGATGCCTTGTTGGGCGTCATTTTGATAGCCAAGGTCGCCCATACGTAAGCTGGTGGCTTGGGGGCTATAGAGGGTGCCGTCATCAAAATTTTCTAGTTGATGTGATTGCCCTTCCGGCGGTTGCGAATCCATAAAGGATTTGCATAGTGCTGGCGAGGCGCCAAAAAGGTAGAGCGTGAGCCAAGAATAACGGTGGAAATTGCGGATCAGGGCGAAGTATTGCGCGGTTTGAAAATCCTGATCAGCGTTGTTTTCCCCTAGCGCCTTCTTGAATAGCGGCCAAAAGCTGGTTGGTAAGGAGAAATTATAGTGTACGCCTGCGATGGCTTGCATGGTTTTGCCATAACGATGAGCTAAGCCAATACGGTAAACATGTTTGAGCGTGCCGATGTTGGAGTCGCCGTATTCGGCGATGGCAATGGAGTCTTCACCATCAAGAATGCAAGGCATGCTGGCAGGCCAAATTAGCTCATCATTCAGATAGTTGTAGGCATAGCTGTGGATGTCGCGGAGGTAATCGATAGCTGCCTGCGGAGATTCCAGTGCCGGGGTGATAAATTCCAGTAGCGCTTCGGAGTAGTCAGTCGTGATGCTCGGGTGTGTCAGCGTAGATCCGAGCTTTTTTGGGTGCGGAGTTTGGGCCAGTTTGCCATTAGGCTTGGCTCGTAGGGCCTCCTTTTCTATACCCCGCTTGATATGGGTCAGCTGCGACAAAATGGGCGCGCTTCGCAGTAGGTTCAAGTGCTGTTGGAAAGTATCAGACAAGCTGGGAATCCTGGAAGGTCATAAGAGCTCATGATCATAATAAAAACGACGTTGATCTTGAAGCTATTTATTTGTCTGCTGGTGTTTTAGATCACGAAATATAAGCCTATAACCACATGGAAAATAGTGTGATTTAAAACTATCCTTTAGGATGTCTGCGAAATTCGTTTAGGCCTGTAATCTTAAGGATAGGTTGTGCGGGTTTGCTAAGGAAAGTAGAGACCTGCAATTAACAGAGAAATATACCCTAGAAGAAGGTATGAACGAGTCACCTAAACAACAAAAAATACGCCCGCTATCGCAATGGATGCATTCTGCATTGGCAAAGAAAACGTTGCTGAAAATGGGTGCTCGTATTGCCATTATTATTGCTGTGGCTGCGGCTTTTAGCTACTTTCATATCTTTTCGATTCTCAATGAGCAGGTTGATGATAGTCTGCAAAAATACATTGTTGAGCGGGGGCATAAAGAAAGCATCACTTTCCTGGCTGCGGAACGAAACCACGAAATTTTTAAGCAAAGTTTTTTAGACGCGTGGCCTAAGCATGAGACAGATAATCACGAAACGCGTTTCGATGATCTGTTCAGCCAGTGGCCGGATGGTACCTGGCGGCTGCGAGAGAAGGCCTTTGATGGCATCGTTCGAGCTGACGATACGATCAGCCAGCATATCTCTGGTTATGTGGGTCGGAATGCTCCTCAGACGCCTCGCTTTCATAATAAATTACTGCTGTCTTACGACTTGATTGATCGTTACGCAGATGCGTGGGCAATGGATTATGCCAATTTATATGTGTCGATGCCGGAAAACGTCAATTTGGTGTATTGGCCAGGTGTGCGCTGGGGCGCGCAGGCGGATGCCACGCTGGATGTGAATATCGAAGAGTGGGTGTATGTCGTCAACCCGGAGAACAATCCTCAACGGGTAGCTGTCTGGACCGGACTTTATTTTGACCCAACGGCTGACGAGTGGATGGTGTCATTGGAGACCCCCGTTGACTTGAAGGGCGAACATTTAATTAATATCGGCACCGATATTTTGCTCAACACGCTGTTTCAAAAGGTTTTTAATGATCACCTTGAAGGCGCTTATAATTTTATTTTTCGAGCTGACGGACGCATCATTGCTCACCCTCAACAGGTCGATTTGTTACGTTTACGCAAAGGTTTGCTGGATGTGTCGGAAACGAATGATGAGGGACTGGAGCATATTGTTAGCAGGTTAACAAACGATTTGGCAGAAATTGACGAGCGAGGCCTTATTCTCAACGATGATTTTGTGAATGCTAAGTTGGCAGTGACTCGTATCAAGGGGCCTGAATGGATTTTTGTAACGGTTTACCCCCACAGCTTGATGGCCATGGCGGCCTTGAAAACGGTTTATATCGTAGCGCTAATAGGCTTGTTATCACTGTTACTTGAATTAATCTTTTTATTCCGTGTGTTGCGTCAGCAGGTGCTTGAGCCAGTAGCGGTGTTTGATGATTTTGCCCATCGATTTGCTGCCCGTGAGTTCAGTAGTATTGATGACTTAGCCGCTAGTCCATTTGCCAAACGAAATGACGAAATGGGTGGCTTGGCATTAGCGATGGTCGGCATGGCTCGCTCTATTGAAAAGTATGAAACTCGTTTAAAGAACATTGTTGCACAACGTACCGAAGAGTTGGGGCAGGCTAATAATGTATTACAGCAGGAATCCGGTGAGCGTAAACGGATCACCGCAATGCTCCAGATTATTGCTAAAGAGGTATCGGGCTTACAGGGGGAGCAGTTTTTTTATACGCTGTCTAAATTTCTCAGCGAATCGCTGGGTGCAGATATGGTGCTTATTGGCCGATTAATCGAGCATAATTCAGGTGTGCAGTCGCTGTCGTTGATGCTTGATGGCAAATTGTTGGAAAGCACGCATTTCCCGTTGATTGGAACACCCTGTCAGGTAGTTGTTGAGTCTGGTACGCAGATTTATAACGGCAATGTGCAGGCGTTGTTTCCCGAAGACCATGATTTAATCGATATGGGTATGAACTCATATATCGGTACCCGCATGCTCGATAGTAACGGTGAAGCGGTTGGGCATTTAGCGTTATTTAAGCGCGATACTTTTGAGGAGCATGAAACGGTTGGGCTAATTATTGATTCTGTCTCTGCCAGAGCGGCCTACGAGTTGGATCGACAAGTCACTGAAGAGGTTATTTTACGACAGGCAACAACGGATTCCCTGACGAACTTGCCTAATCGTGCAGCATTTATGACCCGGTTACAGCAGTCGTTGTTCCATGCCGAACGAAACGGTGAGCGCCTGGCTGTGATGTTTATTGATATTGATAATTTTAAATTGGTGAATGATCAGCAGGGTCACGCTGCAGGTGATCATGTGCTGAAGGTTATCGCTAACAGGTTGATCAAGAGCGTACGTAAAAATGACATCCTCGGAAGATTGGGTGGGGATGAGTTTATTGTTGCCTTGAATGATATTTCCGATGCTCAAGCACCTGAGCAGGTGGCGCGTAATATTCTTAAGGAAATTACTCAGGAAATCAGTAGCGAAAACATCTCCTTTTCAATGTCCTGTAGTATCGGTATCTCTGTTTATCCGGATGATGCTACTGCTACCGATAGCCTGATTAGTCATGCCGATGTTGCGATGTATCGTGCTAAAGAGCTGGGACGTAACAATTACCAGTTCTTTAAAGGAGCGATGAACGAGGATATTGAAAAGAATAATAAGATCGAGCTGGAGTTGCGCAAGGCCATTTGCATGGGTGAGCTGGAGGTTTATTACCAGCCTATTATGCTGCTGAGCGATAAAAGTGTTTATAAGCTTGAGGCATTGTTACGTTGGAAGCATCCCGTGATGGGGATGGTGATGCCGGATCAGTTTATACCGATTGCGGAGCGCTCAGGGTTGATCATTCCGATGAGCGAGTTTGTGCTTGCTCAGGTTTGTGAGGATTACCCGCGTTTTAAACGGCATTATAAAGGGCTGGAATCTATTTCAGTTAACTTCTCTGCCCGACAGTTTCGTGATGAAAACCTGGTAGAGCGAGTGACGTCCATTGTTGCCGAACGTAATGTGCGTTGCCAATGCATTGAGATTGAAATTACTGAAAGCATGTTTATTGATGGGCGCGACCTGGTCACCATTCAAACATTGCACGAATTGCATGACTTAGGCTTTAAGTTGGCATTGGATGATTTTGGCACGGGCTATTCATCGCTGGGTTATCTGAAAAAGGTGCCTATCGACACGCTAAAAATTGATCGCAGTTTTATTCGCGATCTGATGGATGATTCTGACGACCTGGCTCTGGTGTGTAGCATTATTGAGCTGGCGCATAGCTTCCGATTGGCGGTTATTGCCGAAGGTGTTGAAAACCTGCGGCAGGAAGAGGTTTTGCGCCAGGAAGGCTGTGATTTCGCGCAGGGATATTTTTATGCCCACCCCATGCCAGCAGCAGAACTACTGGCGATGGATGAGAACTTGGCGCCAATTCTGATTAACGACGAAATTGCGTAACCACCGAGTTTATTTCCTCCGCGACGGCTTCTAACCGTTGCCCGGCTTGTGCAGATTGCTGTGCGGCTTGAGTGATACCCTCAACGGCATTGTTGATGTTGTTGATGCTGCGATTAATTTCCTTGGTGACTGCACTTTGCTGCTCAGCCGCTGTGGCTATCTCTGTGTTCATGTCGTTTACAGATGCAACTGATTTTGAAATGGTTATTAGTGCGCTTGTGACCCCCTCCGCCTCCATAGATGTGCGTTTAGCTTGCGCCTGACTAGCTTCCATTACCGAAACGGTTTGTTGTGTGCGGTTTTGTAATGCGTGAATCATACTTTCAATTTCAGTAGTTGAAGTTTGCGTGCTGGTTGCAAGTGAGCGGACCTCTTGGGCAACTACCGCAAACCCTCGGCCAGATTCGCCGGCTCGAGCAGCCTCAACCGAGGCGTTCAGCGCTAATAGGTTGGTTTGGAAGGTGATGCCATTAATCACCGAAATAATTGTATTGATACGGTCGGCATCTTCTTTTAAATGGTTGATTAAATCGTTGGCGCTGCCGATTTCCTCACTTAGCAGAAAGAGGGTTGCTTTTGTTTGCTCAATAATTGACATCCCGTCATCGACTTCATTACTGGCCTCGTTTGCACTGGATGCGGTTGTGACGGCATTTTTTGCGACATCATCAATCGCGGTCGTCATTTGGCTGATAGCTGTTGCCAGTTGCGCTATTTCTGAGCTCTGCTGATTGACTCCCTGATTACTTTTTTTAACGATGTCGTTAGTGTCCTGAATGACGGCAAGCAGATCTGCAGCGCTATTTTTTAATAATTCAACGAGTGTAGCTTGCTGGGATTGCATGCTTTTTATTGCCACTTCGATATGTGCGTGTGGAGAGGTGTTGCCGCAGTAAGCGAGGCAGGCAAGGTCGCTACGGTGAATCTGCTGGGACCGTTCCTGTAATGCTTGCATGGGTTTTCGTTGCCATTTAATTAGAGCAACTGCTCCCGCAATAGCGGTGGCGGCTCCTGCGCTAATGCCTAGCCAGGTGTTGCTGCCAATTAGTGTTACCAGGCTTGCTGGGATGGTAGTGGCGAGCAGGCTGGCAAGGGTTTGCTTGGCGCGATAATCAAGAAGCGGCGCGGCGCTTTTGGCGTTCTGTAGTTTCGTATAAAGCGCTTCGGCTGCGTCTATGTGTTGACGTTCGGGTTTGGTTCGTACTGATTGATAGCCCGTGAGAACGCCGTTCTTGTAAACGCCCATAACGTAAGCGTTTACCCAATAATGGTCGCCATTTTTACAACGGTTCTTAACCAGTCCCATCCAGGGTTTTCCCTGATTAAGGGTAGACCACAAATCTTTAAAGGCGGCCTGTGGCATGTCAGGGTGACGCACGATGTTGTGTGCTTGACCTATCAGCTCTTCTTCGCAAAAACCGGAAATAGTTAAGAAGGATTGATTAACGGAGGTGATGACACCTTTGGTGTTGGTAATGGAAATGATACGTTCTTTGTCATCAAAGCGTATTTCTTTGCCCGTCACCGGCAGGTTTTTTCTCATTGGAGGTCCACACGAATATTAAGGAAGATTAGCAGCACTTATTAAATCATTTTCAAAGAAGAGTGATTTGCCAGGACTGCGGCCTCATGTATCGGCAGAAATCTGAGGTCTTGAGATGAAATGCTTCGGCAGTTGATCTAAGTCAAGCGGATAGCGTGTGAGAGGCTGACATATCTGTTGGTAAGGGTTTTGGCGCGAGTGACGGGTGTTTACAATTTTGCTGTGATATTGACGGATCAATCTGACGTACGGAGTGCTCTTTAAGGCAAAGAAAAATAGCCGGGCTGAGGTGCCCGGCTATAGGTTGTTACTCGGCGGTCGCCAGCATACGGAAAATATCAGATTCGGTGATAATTCCCACCAGCTTGTCGTTATCAGTAACCGGAATGCCGCTGAATTTCTTTTCTAGCATCATTCTTGCCGCATCACCAATGGTGGCTTCTGGTGAAATGGAGAACACGTTGGCGCACATAATGTCTTTGATTTTTAGGTTGGCAACCAGATAGTTGAGTTCCCAAACGCTCAAGGAAGATGCCGAAGAGGGTTTGGCTTCCAATACATCGTTAAGGGAAACAATGCCAGTCAGCTTGCCATTCTCTACTACAGGCAAACGACGGACCTTTTTTTCTGCCATTACTTTATGAGCTTCGGCCAGGTTTGTGTCGCTGGAAATTGAAATAACGGGAGATGTCATGTGGGTTTTCACTAACTCTTTGTTCATTCTTTCTAAGCTCCTGAAGTAATGGCTGAAAAGCTATTTATCCCCACCAGTATAATTATCAAATATGAATAAGTTGTGACTTTTGTCAGTAAATGTATTGAAAATTAGCTGTTGGTAGGTCTCGGAAAATGGATAAATCACCGATGACGTGAAGCGTGCCATACAGATGTGGTAGCACTCTAACTTCACTGGATGTGTGGGGATCAGCAAAGTCATCACGGGGCCGCTATAAAACGGAACCGTTTGAGTACGTGACTAGCCACCAGAGACTTATCCAAAGAACAATAAGTTAAGCAAAGGTTATTGGCGGGGTAAATACAGCAAAGGGAGTACTCACTTTGGTAGTGGCTGGTGCTGCTCAGTGCAGGGTATGAGAGTCGTTGTCATCATTGAGATATTCGTTGATATCGTCCTGAGTGACTTCATAACCAGAGTTGCAAAATTCGCAACGTACCGTGATTTGGGGCTGCTCGCTAAACATCTCTGCCATTTCATCTTTGCCCATTGATACGATGGCCTGCAGGGTGCGGTAGGTTGAACAGCTGCACTTGAATTGCACATCACTGGCCGGGAATATTCTCACGACTTCTTCATGATAGAGACGATGCAGAATGTCATCGTTTGCCAGGTTTGATAATTCTTCATCTTTAAGGGTGTCGCTTAGCTGGCAGATGCGGTTCCAGCCATCTGCATCTTCGGTAGCGCCTTGGGCTTGAGGCAGTACTTGAATTAACAGGCCGCTGGCGCTGCGGCCTGGTTCGGTCGATAGCCAGACTCGGGTTTGTAGTTGCTCGGATTGTACAAAGTAATTTTCCAGGCAGGCGGCAATGGTGTCGCCCTCCAGTGAAATAATACCCTGATAGCGCTGGCCTTTGTCCGGCGTGATTGTGACCGCCATGCGACCATTACCCAGCAGGCTTTTGAAATCTGTAGTGGAGGGCTGATTTTCACTTTCCCAGCGAGCTACGCCGCGTATTTCCTGATTATGACGGCATTCAGCCATAATCAGATTTAATTCGCCGTCACCTTGAGCTTGCAAGGTCAGAGAGCCGTCGAATTTTATGGTGGTGCTGAGAAGGGTCGCAGCGGCCATGAATTCGCCAAGCAATTGCTGAATGGCGGTGGGATAATCGTGATTTGATGTTGCTTCCCTATAACTTTCATCCAGACCTACCAGCTGACCACGTGCGCCAAGTTGATCGAACATAAAACGCTGGATTTGGTCTTTATTACTCATGAAATCGGGGCCTTAAAGTAGAAATTTTGAATCTGTGCATAGGATGCACGAGCGACGTTTATTATAGCGTAATGGGCTTTGAAAATGCGAGCTGTGAACAGTGTTCGCTACAGACGATAACGTGTTTTATTCCGGGTCGTTAACGTTTTTAAAGCGCACAATCTGGCGGCGCTGTTTTTTGTTTGGGCGGTGTTCCGGAGCTGCCTGCGTGGCGCGTTGCAGTTTACGTTGCTCGGCGTTTAGGCTACGTTTGGTGATGCTTTCTTCGGTTTCTTCGTAGAGTTGACAGGCAATGTCGGCGCCACGACGTTGCTCGGATAATGCTTTGATCACGATGGTTTTTTCATCCCAGCCCTGACGAATGATTAAGGTGGCTCCAACCTCAACGGTTTTGCTGACCTTGGCGCGGGCGCCGTTGTAATGCACCTTGCCGCCTTCAATCGCCTGTTTGGCGAGGGCGCGGGTTTTAAAAAAACGCGCCGCCCACAGCCATTTATCAAAACGTATCGGTTTATCAGTCATCGTTATTGATTGGTTTTATTAGGTAAAATATCGGCAAAATCATCCAGAGACAGAAATTCGTCACAAACACGCGGAGCCTGCTGGCTATCAGGTTGGGTGATGGTGAGCAGATGGGCGATGCCAAAGTCACGAGCTGAACGTAACACTGGCAAGCTGTCGTCAATTAATAGCGTGTTGGCTGGCTGAAAAGGCTCGTGGCGTTGCAGGTCGATCCAGAAGGCGGGGTCTTCCTTGGGGCGACGGAAGTCGTGTGAGCAAAAGATAGCGTCGACACATTCATCAAGCCCTGTTTTTTCCAGTTTTAAATCAAGGCTGTCACGGTGAGCGTTGGTGACAATCACACTGCGTTTATTATGGTCTCGCACCTGTTTCAGGAAGTCGATTACCTGGGGACGATAGGCAATTTTATGGCTGACATCATTTTTGAGGTTAGCGATATCCAGTTGCAAATTATCGGACCAGAAATCCAGGCAATAAAAGTTGAGTGTGCCTTCATGCGCTCTAACGCGTTTAAGGATTTCATGGTAGGCATCATCGGCGCTCAGATCATTTTTTTCTGCAAATTTCTGCGGCACATGGGTAAGCCAAAAATAGGTGTCGAAGTGCAAATCCAGTAGTGTGCCGTCCATATCCAGCAACACAGTGTCAATTTTATTCCAGTCCAGCATAGGGTTCAGCGCAAAAATAAGAGATGTTTAAATGGTACTCGCTTCGTCGGTTACAAGCGAGGCAATGTGCCATTGCAGAGCAGATTGAACGGCGTTTGCAATGGTTGAATGCTGCTGCGCGCAGCCGCGAAAATGACGCGAAAATTCCAGCTGCACTCCCATGCCGGACTGACTGCGATTGCATATATTTTCCGGACGCACACCCTGATATTTAGGGTGATCATCGGCAACAGGTAAACCTGCCGCCTGCAGCGTTTGGATAATAGCTTGCTTTAGACGAACGTCCCGACCACCCAGGTAGATCATGGGGTGGACTGACTTGAAACCGTGAACGGTGATGACGCATTTTGATCGGCTGAGTAGCGCAATGCACCGGGGTTCATCAAAGTTGTGGCTGGTGATGTGCAGATCAGGGCTGTCTTGGGATTTGCGGGCGGTGAAGGAGTAAAAATTATAAAGACTGCCCGCTATCAATTGAGCAAGTTCGGTGGTGCCGGGTTCAATGTTGCCCCCGTGTGGCGCGACGATGGAAATAGAAGACTGGCGGTCCATTAATGCTATTTCAAAGGCGTCGTCACCTTCGCGTTGGCGGAGTTGCTCAAAGCTGGTGTAAATATCCATTTTTATACTTAAATTAGTCGTTACCCTTTTGAGGTGAATGGTTCGTTTTGGCGCGCTTTTTATCGCGAAAAAAATTAACGATCCCAACCAGGCTAATGAGAAGCCAGAAAAATTCAATGGCGAAGGCTGATAGGTTAAATTCAAAAATTAGCGAGACAATAATCAGTGAGGCGCCGAAGGCGTTTAATAGGGAGTAGCTGAGTTGGTGACTGCTGAGTTTATTCAATTGCAGCATTAAGTAGGCCGCTAACAGCAGGAACACGCCAACGTTGCCTAAAAAGTCGTACCAGGTGTAGCCCATTAATTTGCTCCGTAGCGGTTGGCTGTTTGTTAGCCAAGTCTAGCAAGCTGGGGGAGCAAAAACTATGTTGGAGACTTAGCCTAACTTGCCTCGATTTCCTCGGCGGTAATCGGGTCGTGCCAGACAACCCGATTTCGCCCGGCTTGCTTAGCTTGATAGAGCGCCATGTCAGCATTATTGACCATATCTTCAAGGGAGTCGGTTAGCTCGGTGCTATAACCGATGCTGATGGTTAGCGGAATGCTCAGGCTATCGTTTACTTGCAAAGGACTAAATTGAACTAGGTCACATAGGTTTGTCAGAAGCTCTCGCTCGTCGTGACCCTCGCCAGCATTGACGCATAAGAGACAGAATTCCTCGCCACCTACTCGAGCAATAATATCGGTCGAGCGTAGCCGGCGCGAGAGCTTTTCGGATACATGCTGTAGGGCTTGATCGCCAATTTGGTGGCCGTGGGTATCGTTAATTTGTTTAAAATGGTCGATATCAATCATCGCTACCATCAATGAAATATTGTTGCGGCGGGCATTTTCAAACAGCTTGTTGCCAGCATCAATCAGATATTTACGGTTATGTAGGCCTGTGAGGAAGTCTTTGTTGGCTGCGTTTTTTAGCTGGGCGAAGCTGCGGATTGCGTCAATGTTCTGGTTGATGCGGCAGTAGAACTCCTCATGTAAAAAGGGGCGAGTGATGAAATCATTGGCGCCGGCTTTGAGGAATTTAACCGTGGTAGTGCCGCCTCCTGAAGCGGAGATGCCAAGGATGGCAATTTCATTGCGAGAATACTTGCTGCGTACCTTGGCAGTGAGTTCAATGCCATCCATGTTGGGCATGTTGTAATCGGCAATGATCAGCTGGATGTCGTTGTGCTGCTCCAGTACGGCCAGTGCTTCAATGCCGTCGTTAGCGGTTAATACGCTGAAATAATGGCGTTCGAGCAACGATTTTAGCATCGTGCGCGATGATTTTGAGTCATCGACAATCAGCGCTTTGCAACCCTGGTTGTCTCGCAAGCGGCGCACCATATCAATAACATATTCAATTTCATTGATGTTGCGTTTTACCACGTAGTCAATGATGGGCTTATCCATCATCTCGTCATGGAGGTTGTCTGAGATGCTGCCGGTCAGAATGATTGGCGGGATATTATATCTGAGTACACAGTCAACAATTTCACCGTCTGGTGCGTCGGGAAGGTTCAGGTCGAGGAGGGCGACAAAAAAATCATTAGCGCTTTCTTCGAGGTATTCTCTTGCTTCAGCCATTGAGGAGGTTGAAACAACATCAATGTGTAGTTGGCTGGAGATGCTCTGGGAAAGTAAGCCGTTTATTGAACGACTGTCTTCTACGATTAGAACTTTGGTGCCGTGGGGATGCATAACTATCCTCGAAAAGTGTCTGCAATCCCTGCGGACGATGAAGAAATACTTGGGTCAGTATAGGCATGAACATTCGGCTTTGCTGAATTTTTGGGAGGCACGTTGCTAATGTGCCTATTTACTCGCCAGTTATGGTAAATAAACTACACTTTATCGATGCCTTGAAACTGTTGCGTACTATAGATATGCGCCATGGTTTGAGCAGGGAATGCGATTAACTAAAAGCTGGAAGCAAAAATAGGAAATATGATGAAAAATTTTATAGCTATAGCGGCGCTAGCCGTTGTTGTTGCGGTGGGTGCAATATGGAAGTTCAGTGGTGAGTCAGAGTCTGACGTAGTAATTCCAGCGGTCTCTTTTGCTGAACACTCTGATCACTTGGCGCTGATTCCAGCCGACACGCTGTTTTATATGGGTGGCCTGAAACCCATTGCAGCCAAGGATATGATGGCCAGCATGGCCTCCATGTATCAGTTTGCTGATCCTGAAATGTGGAGTCAGCTTAACCAGCAGACAATGGATGAACTTTCTGGAAACGCGAGCTCGGTGGGCGGTAAATTTGCCGTTAGCCTGATTAAATTCTTTATGCAGGGCTTGAGCGACCCGCAGGCGATGTTCGAGAAAACGGGCGCCAAGGATACCTTGTTCACTTCAATTTACAGTGTTGGTTTGATACCGGTGATACGTTTTGAGGCGGATCAGTCACGTTTTGAACAGTTTCTGGCTCAGCTGGAAGCGGACGCCCAAGTTAAAGCTTTGATGAAAGAGATTGGCGGCGTTAGCTATCGTGCCTACCCCTTCGAAGGAGATGCCGACAAAGGACTTGATCTGGTGGCGGCTTATTACCAGGGTGATGCCATTTTCACGCTGGCTGTGAATGGTGTGATTGATCAGCAGGCACTGTCGATTGCGCTGGGTGCGGAAAAGCCTATGCAGTCTTTGAAGAGTGCGGGCACGGTGATCAAACTCAAGGATGAATATGATTATCTGCCGGATTCGTTGGGGTATTTGAGTTTTCAGCAAATTATTACCTCGTTAACTAACAGCGATAATATGGCGGGCCAGATGTTGTCTGCGTTGGATGGTGACGTCCAAGACAAATTGGCCATTATTCGTTCACCGGAGTGTGCGGCGGAATTTTCTGACATTGCAGCTGTATGGCCACGTTGGGTAATGGGTTATCGAGCGCTGGATTATAGTGACAAAGGTTTTGCTGGTGATTTCCACATGAATGTTGAGATCAAACACGCGGCACTGACGGATGTGTTGCAACAAATCAGTGGCCATCTACCGACCGATTTAGAAAACGGACAAGCGGATATTTTCAGCTTGGCAATTGGTCTGGATGTGAGTCGACTGGACTCAATTATCAGCGGTATTGCCAAACTTGCTGAGGGGTTCCAGTATCGTTGTGAGCTGTTACAGGATCTCAATGGTACGGCAGATGCCATTAACGGTGTGCGCCCGGTTGTTGCCATGTCCACGGGCATGGCGCGTGGGCTGAAAGGATTACGCGTAAGCCTTTACGACCTGCAGGGTGACTTGGCTGCTGGTGACGTGACAGCGGTGGATGCGTTAGTGAGCCTGTCGGGTGATCAGGTGCGGGCGTTATTGAACATTATGATGGCGATGAATCCGGGCGCGGGTATGGTAACTATTCCTGAGGATGGTTCACCGATAGCTTTACCTGTGCCGCCTGAATTAGTGCAGGGTGCGGCTAGCCAGATTCAGGCAATGTTGGCAGCAAAAGACAATCATGCGGTTATTTTTGCTGGTGATAAAGCCGCTTCACGTTATGCGGATGCCTTGGACGAACCACTTAATGAAAATGGTTTTCTGTTCTTCAGTATGGATTACGGAAAATACATGAAGCTGTTTGGCAGTTTTATGGATGCCGCCGCTCAAAATAACTCTGACATGAGCGATGACGATCGTGCCGACCTTGACGCATTCCGTAAGGCCATGACGAGTCTGAATTATCGTGAAACGGTACGTATACGGTTTACCGGCAAAGGTATTGAGTTCGACGGTAAAATCGACATTAAAAATCCTTAAGGGGTCTATTCGTCGCAAGGTTTATTGCCGGAGTCTCTGCAAAGTGGCTCCGGCATTTTTTTGTTTATGATTACGGGGAGCTGAGTGCTTTTTTCATCATGCGATGTTTTATACCGGCATCCATAAAGATTTCGCTGCAAACCTGGTAGCCCAGTTTTTCATAGAAATTGATGACCTGTATTTGTGCGCCTAACGCGACCTGCGACAAGCCATTTTCGACAGCAAGCTGTTCCAGATGGGTAATGATCCGGCTGCCGTAACCTTTTTGACGGTAGGGTTTTAACACCGCAAGGCGGCCAATATGACCATCGGGGGTGAGTCGTCCGGTGGCGATGGGCGTATCTTCTTCGAACAATAAGAGATGACGGGACAGCGGATCCTGCTCATCGACCTCAAGCTCAACCGGTACGCCCTGCTCAATAATAAAAACCTGTGCGCGGATGCTTAAAATCTGCTGTTGATAGCGAGCGTAATCGGCCTCGATCAAACTTGTCATAACGGCTAAAAATGCTGCCAGATGTCGCTGAGTTTTTTGCGTGGTGAGGGTTTTTCTTTCACACGAAGATTCTCTGGTAGATTGTCCGGTGCAGCCAGAACACCCAGAGCAAAGGCGCAAATCACCTGATGGCTGGTGGGATCTATATTCAGTGTTTTATACACCTCGTCATATTTAATGCCTGCCATGCCATGGGTGAATAGGCCAAACAGCCTGGCTTGCAGTGTCATCGCCATCCACGCCGCGCCGCAATCAAAATCGGCGGTACTATTCTTTTTTTGGTTGTGATCAAAGTGGCGTTTGGCAATGATAAAACCCAGCAGGCTGGCATCTTTAGCCCAGCTCTGATTGGCATCGACTAACAGGTTTAAAAACTGATCGAAGCGGCCATTCGGGTTGTTGGCGGTGGTTATAAATTGCCAGGGTTGTTCGTTAAAGCAGGAGGGACTCCAGCGTGCGGCATCAAAGATTGCTTCCAGCGCTACGGTTGGAATATCAACCTTTTGAAAGGCGCGCGGTGACCAGCGTTCGCAGAACAGCTTGTCAGTAATGGGTTCAGGGTTGCGGTCACTGAAGTCAGGCACGTAATGGGATTTGAAACGCATAGCTAACTCCCTGATAGTTTTAATAATTATTGTGCTGGATCTGTTGCTTAATGATAACGTAAAGCATTACGAGCAGGTTATTATTTGTTACCATTGCGCCATTCAAAAAGGCTTCTATAAAAGTGGCCAAGAGTTCAGAGTAACCCGCGTGCGCATAATTTTCAGGAATATCACCTTCTGGGTAGTTGCCATGGCGCTGGCGGGCTATGGCTTGGCCGCTATTTGGGGTGACAGTGCCTGGCTGAAACTGCCCGCAGGTTCGCCCGATATCCCCGTCCTCTACCAGCTGATTCTGCAAATTAAAGTCTGGTTTATCAAATTACTGCGTATTTTAGTGGCACCTGTTGTCTTCATTTCTCTTATTGCCGGTCTGGCAAATATTCGCAGCATTACCCACTTACATCGCATGGGGTTGGGTACGCTGGGTTATTACCTGCTGACCACGGCCATTGCCGCCGGATTAGGTTTGCTGGTGGTGTTTTATATCCACCCCTGGCAAGGCGGCGCGGTGATTGCTGATGGGAGCATGCGACTGTTGGCGCCCGAGTCGACTAGTTCGTTGCGTTTTATTGATGCGGATAGCAGCTCGTTGAGTGCCATTGCTTGGCAATTATTGGATCGCGCGGTGGTGAATCCGATTACGGCTTTTCTGGAGCTGAACGTGCTAGCGATTGTCTGCAATGCGCTGTTACTGGGGGTGTTGCTTGTGTGGTTTGTGCCCTCGCAAAACCCGGTTTTCAGGGTTATTGAGCAACTGAGTCATGTCATGCACAAAGTGCTGGGCTGGGTAATCTGGCTGACGCCAATAGGTGTGTTTGCCATCATGTTTGATCTTGCCTTGCGCATCAGCGGCAATATTGTTGATCAGTTGTTATGGTTTGCCTTGGTGGTATTAGCTGTGACGCTGGTGCATGGCTTGATTGTGCTGCCACTGATTGCCTGGTTGTTTAGCGGGTTGCCACCCTGGCGATTATTGCGCAAATTGGCCGCGCCGATGATGGTGGCGTTTAGTACTTCCTCAAGTACAGCGACGTTGCCTGTGTCACTGAAATGCTGCCAGGATAATCTTAACGTCAGCCGCTCTGTTGCCGGTTTTGTGTTGCCGCTTGGCGCGACGATGAATATGGATGGTACTGCGTTATTTGAGGGTATTGCCGCTGTTTTCCTGGCTTATTTGTTTGGTGTTGAACTGAGTAATAGTGCCATCGTGGCGGTGTTTATCATGGCGATGGTGTCCTCGATTGGCGCACCGGGTATGCCGTCTGGTTCCATGTCAGGTATGCAGATGGTGTTGCTGGCGGTCGGCATTCCTTTGGAAGCGATTGCTATTTTATTATTGGTTGAACGACCATTGGATACCTTTCGTACCGCAGTGAACGTGCAGGGTGATATGGTTGGTGCGCTAGTGATTCAGCGCCTGCTGGGGCGACGCTCTGCGTCTGCTGCCAGTGTTGCTGGGGGAGCGTTAGCCGACAAGGGTAATCAGTCTCCCGGTTAAAGACTTAGCCAGCTTGAGCAACTCTGCTATTATTTTTACTTCAGTCAGCCGCTCGTATCCGGAGTTTAATGACCTATGGTTCGCAAATGTAAACGCTGCCAGCGCGCACGTGTCTTTACCGTGGTGGTGATGCTCATTGCGCTTTTTTCTGTTTTTTTCATTGATCGGTTTATGAGCTGAAATGAGCTGTATCATTACTCTTGTCAGAGGCGATATTACGCAACTAACAGTTGACGCTGTTGTTAACGCAGCCAATAACAGGCTGCTCGGTGGAGGCGGTGTTGATGGTGCAATTCATCGCGCGGCGGGCCCGCGATTACTCTCTGAATGTCAAACTCTGAACGGCTGTGCCACGGGCGGAGCAAAACTGACGGGGGCTTATAACCTGTCCGCGCGTTATGTTATTCATACGGTAGGGCCGGTTTGGCAGGGTGGTTTGAGTGGTGAGCCAGAGCTGCTGGTATCCTGTTATCGTAACGCTTTACAGTTGGCCGTTGAGAATCACGTCACTAGCATTGCCTTTCCGGCGATTAGTTGTGGCGTTTATGGTTATCCTGTTCACAAGGCCTGTGAACTAGCCGTGACATCGATTAGGGCGTTTTTACACAGCAACACTGAGCATGGCATTACCATGGTGTATTTGTGTGCCTTGAGCGATGAAATCTACTTGGCGCTTAATCAAGCAATACAGGGAGTTAGTGGTCGTGAGTAAAGCGGCAGGAATTTTATGGCTGGTGGCGCTGTCCTGTCTTGTGATGATGGCTTTTATTGAGCCCATTGCGCAGGATCCAGCGTATCATTTGTTTGCGGATCGGCGTGTCTGGTGGCAAATCCCCAATACGTTGGATGTGTTGTCCAACCTGCCCTTTGTGTTTGTTGGTTTGATGGGTTTGCAGCATTGTCTATGCTATCGGCATCAGCCGTTATTTTGGCCGTTCCTGACAATTTTTGTGGGTGTGTTTAGCACCGGTTTGGGTTCCGCTTATTATCATTGGGCGCCCGCTAATGAAACACTGGTTTGGGACCGCTTGCCCATGACGATCGCCTTTATGGGGTTGTTGACGATGGTGCTGGCAGATCGCATTGATGTTCGTTGGTGCAGTGCTCTACTACCCTTGCTGTTATTGGGTATGGGCAGTGTCTGGTATTGGGCTTGGACGGAAGCGCAGGGCATTGGGGATTTACGACCTTACGCGCTGGTGCAGTTTTTGCCGATGCTGTTGATTCCTTTGATCCTGTGGTTGTACTCCGCTCCGCGACGGGATGTGGGCTGCTATATTGGTCTGGTGTGCTGTTACGGGTTGGCTAAGGCACTGGAGTATTTTGATCCGCAGGTGTTCGAGTTGACCGGCGTGGTGAGCGGTCACAGCCTCAAGCATTTAGCGGCGGCATTGGCAACGGTGTTTCTGTATGCTTTATGGAAGCAACACACGGATGTTAAACGGCGTTAGAGAAAAGGATAAAACCATGTCTCGTGATCCGCTCCATACTCAAAATGCACACCTATTGTCGCTACAAGGTATCGAGAATTTTCGCGATGTTGGTGGTTATCAAACGGTCGATAGTCGTTATGTAAGGTGGGGTAAAATTTTTCGTTGTGGTCACCTGATGCAAATGACGAAAATTGATGGAGCGCTACTTGAACCGCTAGCGATAAAAGCTATCTTTGATCTGCGAACACCACCGGAACGGCAAAGCTTCCCCACAGCTTGGCAGTGTGCATTACAGCCGGAAATTCATATTATCGATGTGTATACCGAGGGTGATGACCCCAAGGCAGATTTGTTTCAGTTGATTCTGGATGGGCAGATTTCGCCAGAGGAAGTACGCAGTCACATGCTGGTTGATTACGCTCTGATGCCCTATCAGTTTGCGCCTATGCTCAAGAAAATTTGCCAGCATTTACTGGCGACTCCCGAAGGAGGCATCGTGATGCATTGCACGGCAGGTAAAGACCGCACCGGGCTGGTGGTGGCGTTGTTGCTGGCCCTGTTGGGCGTGCCAGAAAAACGTATCTATGAGGATTATTTACTTAGTAATGAGGGCTTTGCCTGCCGTGAGAAACTTGAACATATGGTGGCAACCTTCGGGCACAAGGTGGAAAATATTGATGCCTGTATGGAGGTGCTCAAACCATTGATCCAGGTTGAAAGCGATTACCTGAAGACGGCGCTGGACGCGATTGAAAAACAATCGGGTTCGTTGCAGGGGTATTTTGAAGAAATACTGGCGATCACGCCCCAACAGCAAGGTAGCCTCCAGAATCTGTTGTTAGAGACAGTTTGAATTTGAACGACAAAAAGTTAGCTAAAATTATAAATAGAGAGAGCGAAGGAGAAACACATGAGCCCTTTAACAAAAATTACTGCCCTGTTTGCCATGGTATTTTGTGGGTTGCTATTGAGTAGCGCCGCCCGAGCCGATCATCCTGCCGTGTATATTATTTCACCGGCCCATGGTGAGATCGTCAGCAATCCCGTACAGGTGCGTTTTGGCCTGCGTGGTATGGGTGTTGCGCCTGCTGGTACCGACAACGCCAATACCGGTCATCACCACCTGTTGATTGATGTTGATCAGTTGCCCGCACTGGATCAGCCGGTGCCATCCGATGCTAATCATCGCCATTTTGGCAAGGGTCAGACCGAAGTTGAACTGACGCTCGAGCCGGGTGAACATACCTTGCAACTGTTGTTGGGCGATATGGGACACGTGCCTCATAACCCTGCCTTAGTGTCCGAAAAAATCACTATTAACGTTGAGTAACCGGCCTTGGATGGGGCGTTACAGAGCCCCGCGTGCGCCCGTGTCAAAGCACATTACTCCCGAAGGGCGGCAGCGTTTACAGGATGAGTTTGATCAGCTGTGGCATGTGAAACGTCCGCAGGTGACGCAGGCGGTTTCTGAAGCCGCCGCGCAGGGGGATCGTTCCGAAAACGCCGAATATATCTACGGAAAAAAACAGCTGCGTGAAATAGACAGCCGCTTGCGATTTTTGACCAAACGGCTCGAAAGCGTCGTGGTTGTTGACCGTTTACCGACGGATCTTGAGCGCGTATTTTTCGGTGCCTGGGTGACGCTGGAGAATGAACAGGGCGAAAGCCATGAATATCGTATTGTGGGCCCCGATGAGTTTGATATGCACCCTGCCTACATCAGCATGGACTCACCGACTGCCAAAGCGCTGATTAAGAAATCGGTGGGCGATGAGGTGGTGGTGCAGGCACCCTCTGGACCTGTTTGTTACGAAGTGATTGCTGTGCGTTATGACACTATTTAGCGAAGCTGAGTTTACGTTTCTTTTTTTATCAGCTGCTTAATGGTTTGTGCCGCAAAGGTATCATTCAACGTATTCGTCATTTGCTCAAACACCGCATCCACATCAGTGTCGCACGGTAGCATGTTTGAGTTTAAGTGCTGATCTTCATTAGCGTGACGCACCGAGTGTAATACATCAGCTACGGACATTTCTTCCAGCGGTTGGGCGGGCAAATAACGAGGAATCTTATCGTTGGTCTGGCTGATTAGAGATTGCTTCTCCAGCGCGGCTAACACCTGCTCAATGATATCTGATGGGATTCTCATTCGATTGGCTAGCTGTTTGCCGGTTAAGGCGTTTTTGTCATGATAAAAGTTGCGCGCCACGTGTAACATGATTGTCAGAGCTACCCGTTCCTTCATGTGGTTGCTGAGATTGAGCTCACGGCGTGGTGAAGTGACGTAATCGGGATTTTGCACGTAAAAAGCGATGTTGGCGCCTACTAACAGAATAATCCAGCCGACATAGAGCCAGATCAGGAAAAAAATAAGTGCGGCAAAGGCTGAATAAATCGCTACATAATTAGTGGAGGTGACGACCACCCCGGCAAAAATGCGGCCGGCAGTCTCCCATAAGACACCGGCTACCAGCGCGCCATAAAGGGCTGGCACCAGCTTGACCTTGGTGTTGGGAGTGAATATGTAAATAAACGCGAAGGCTGCGATAATCAGCATGTAAGGCACCAGTCGGCTTAGACCGGCGATAAGCCATCCCAGGACTTCAAACTCGGACAGCCAGATGACAAAACCGTTGCTCATCACGGTGCCCGTTAGGCCAATGGCCGAGAATACCAGCACTGGGCCGATCAACACCACCGACAAATAATCACTAAAACGTTGATGCAACGGCCGCACCTGCGTAACACGCCAGGCGTAGTTAAAGGCGTTTTCGATTTTCTGCATCAGCGAGACGACGGTATAAAACAGCAGGGCGACACCAATAGCGCCGAGCACGCCCACTTTCATTTTTTCCACGAAACCAATGATGTTAGCGGTAATTTCAACACCTTGAGGGCCCAGAGGAGTCAGTAAATTAAGTAATAATGGTTCGATTTGATTGTGTACGCCAAAGGCCTTCAGTACCGAAAAACTCACTGCCAGCAAAGGCACCAGTGATAGCAGCGTGGTATAGACCAGGCTCATGGCGCGCAGTGTTAGCTGGCCGTCTTTAAGGTCGCGAAGCACGGCAAATAGAATACGGATAATTCCCACCAGGCGTGTTTTCCAGCCGGGCGCATCGGACAGTTCTGTCAGCCAGATGGACTGGGTTAACGAGGAAATAAATTTGCTTAGCTGTGACAGCATGGTGTATCTCGTTTCCCTGAGTCGCGTGATTATTGATGTGTACAAATAGGGTACAGGCGTAGCATAGACCCTAAGCGTGGGCAGCTACGTGGAAACGATAAATCTTTCGTGCGGGGAAGGCAACCACCCTGCAAGAGCAGGGTGGTTTGAGTGGCGGCTTATTTCTGTAAGTAGCCCATGTGCTTTTCAACGATTTGCACCAGCGGTTTGAAGACTTTTGGTGTACCGCAAACAATATGGCCAGATTTCAGGAAGTTATTGCCACCTTTGAAGTCGCTTACGCGGCCACCGGCTTCGGTGACGATCAGGATGCCAGCAGCAATATCCCATTCCTTCAGATTCATTTCCCAGAAACCATCAAAACGGCCAGCGGCGACATAGGCTAAATCCAGGGCGGCTGAACCAGCACGGCGGATGCCGGCAGTCTGGCCAGCGACTTCTTTCAGGCAGGATAGAAATGCATCGACATTATCAAAGGCAAAGCCGTTGAAGGGAATGCCTGTGCCGATCAGTGCACCGTCCATGCTTTTCCGGTCAGTAACGCGGATACGCTTACCGTTCAGTTGGGCACCATCACCACGGCTGGCGGTGAATTCTTCGCGCTTGATTGGATCGAAGATGACCGCATGCTGAACACGGCCTTTGAATTTACACGCAATGGAGATGCAGTAGTGAGGAATGCCGTGAATAAAATTGGTGGTGCCGTCCAGGGGGTCAATTACCCACTCGTAGTCGGAACCGTTACCTTCGCTACTACCGCCCTCTTCGCCAAGAATGGCGTGATCTGGATAGGCTTTGCGCAGGTGATAGATGATTTCTCTTTCACAGGCCTTGTCGATTTCTGTCACGTAATCGTTGCGACCTTTTTCTTCAATGGTCAGAGGGTTGGCGCGTTCAACGGCATCAATAAGAATTTCGCCTGCTTTACGTGCAGCACGTACAGCAATATTTAGCATGGGTTGCATGATCAGAAACCTGGACTGTTAAGGAACAAAAAATTTAGATGTTTATCTGGCTGGGGATTTTAACAGGGAAGTGACTGATTTTGGAGAGAAATGCGCGGATATAGAAATATTAGCTGAAGCGTCCAGCTTGAAGCGTATACTCGAAATGAGCAAGCTCCCAATTTAACCTCGTGGAGGGGTATATGGCAGAAGATTTTAAAGCCGGCGCATTACGCTATCACCGTGAACCGGTACCTGGAAAACTCTCGATTTCTCCCACCAAACCCCTCGCTAATAAACGCGATTTGGCGCTGGCCTATTCGCCGGGCGTAGCTTATCCCTGTGAAGCCATTGCAGAAGATCCAAATGAAGCAGCTAACCTCACGGCGCGCGGTAATTTGGTGGGCGTGGTCACCAACGGCACGGCGGTGTTAGGGCTGGGAGCGATTGGTCCGTTGGCCTCCAAGCCAGTGATGGAAGGTAAAGCGGTACTGTTCAAAAAATTCGCCAATATTGATGTGTTTGATATTGAGATTGATGAAACCGACCCCGATAAGCTGGTGGATATTATTGCCTCGCTGGAACCTACCTTTGGCGGCATTAATCTCGAAGATATTAAATCACCAGAGTGCTTTGTAGTTGAGAAAAAGCTGCGCGAACGTATGAAAATCCCCGTTTTTCATGATGACCAGCACGGCACGGCGATTGTTGCTGCGGCTGCGGTTTATAACGGTCTACGTATCGTCGGTAAAAAGATTGAAGAGGTTAGGCTGGTTGCTTCCGGTGGTGGTGCAGCGAGTATTGCCTGTATCGATTTGATGGTGAGCATGGGGCTACAGAAGCAGAATGTGACCGTTTGTGATCGAATGGGTGTGGTCTACCAGGGACGTAGCGGAGGCATGAATGAATATAAAGAAAAATATGCCCGTGCTACTGAACTGCGAACGCTTGATGATGTGATGGCTGACGCAGATATTTTTCTCGGGCTCTCCAGTGGCGGCCTGCTAAAGCCGGAAATGGTGGCCAAAATGGCGAGTAGCCCGTTAATTCTGGCAATGGCCAATCCAACACCGGAAATTTTGCCTGAGGAGGCTCGTGCAGTACGCCCCGATGCCATTATTGCTACCGGGCGCTCGGATTATCCTAATCAGGTGAATAACGTTTTATGCTTCCCTTTTATTTTCCGCGGCGCGCTGGATTGCGGAGCCACCACCATTAATGAAGAGATGAAAATGGCCTGTGTTAGGGCTATCGCAGATATGGCGCTGAAGGAGTCGCACGGAGAAGTAGCTGAAGCTTATGTCGGTGAAGAATTGAAATTCGGCCCCGAGTACTTGATTCCCAAACCCTTTGATCCACGTCTGATTGAAGAGCTGCCAATCGCCGTCGTAAAGGCTGCAATGGACAGTGGCGTTGCTGCGCGCCCTATCGAGGATTTAGATGCCTATCGGGCCAAGCTACATGCTTCGGTATGTCGCAGCGGTTTATTTATGCAGCCTATCGTAGAGGCGGCTAAAGCTGAACGCGAGCGTCTGGTTTATAGCGATGGCGAAAACGGCGATGTACTGCGTGCCGTGCAGGCCGTGGTCGATGAAAAGATTGCATTCCCAGTTTTGATCGGTCGCCTGGAGGCTGTTGAAGAGCAGATTGAAAAAATTGGTTTGCGTATTCGCCCGGGTAAAGACTTTGAACTATTTGATCCGCAGGAGGGGGACCATCATGAAGAGTACTGGCAGCATTACCACGCAGCTGTAGGCCGGAATGGCGTATCTGTGGAAGCGGCAAAAAAAGTTATTCGCACTAATACTACAGTGCTGGGTGCGGTAATGGTGGCGCGCGGCGAAGCAGATGGCATGATTTGCGGCAAGGTGGGGCGTTTTGATTATCACCTGCATGATATTCGTGATGTCATCGGGCCACGCGTGCCTGGGCAATACATTTCTTCATTGGCGGTGCTGTTGCTTGATCGTGGTCCGCTGTTTATTGCGGATCCCTTTATCAGTATTGATCCCACTGTTGAGGAGGTGGTGGAGATTGCCAAATCCAGCATTGATCGCGTGCGTCGTTTTGGCGTAAAGCCGCGCGTTGCGCTGTTGTCCCACTCCAACTTCGGTACTTCTAATCTGCCTTCGGCTTTAAAAATGCGAAAGGCTGCCGAGATATTACGCGAGCGTATGCCAGATCTTGAGCTGGATGGGGAGATGCATGCCATGTCCGCCATGAATGAGCGATTACGAGGGATGGCTTTTCAGGATTCAACGCTGCAAGGTCCGGCTAATCTACTGATTATGCCTAATTTGGATGCGGCCAATATTGCCATGGGTATGATCCGTTCGGTCACTGATGCGATGCTGGTGGGACCGTTTATTTCCGGGCTCGCTCAGCCAGCACACATTATGATTCCCTCTGTGACTGCGCGCGGTATTTTCAATGTCAGCGCCGCCACGTCGGCTGACATTCAGAAGCGTAGAGGAAAGCGCTAAACTTGATTGAATGACGCTAAGCCGATATGGGCTTGTTTGAGAATGGAGTTATCTGAAATTGCTGAGCTTGCAGGCTTCGTTTTCACGATCCTTTGCAAGCTCTATCTTCTCATTGTAATAACGCTTTGATGTGGATGACGACGCCCCTGAGCGGCGCACAATGGCATTAGCCAGATCAGCTTTTGCGTCATCACAGGCTTTATGCAATTTGGCTTTTTTCTTGCGGCGTTGTTCGGCTTTATTATCTCGTTGCAGCTGCTTTTGTTGGCTTTTGGAAAAGTCTTGCCGGAATAGGTGATCCGCTGATTGCGGTTTTACCGTGCCGATTTTTACAGCGGGTTCAACCTCGATAGTTTCAACGTTGGCTTCTTCGTGTGGCGCGTCACTGAAATGCACTTTGCCGTTTTCATCCACCCACTTATAAATTTCGGCATGGGCGGTGGCGTAAAAAATAATCAGTAGCAGAGCGGTTAAATGTACGAGTAAGTTTTTCATTTGGCGGCTTTATTTTTGTAGGGAGTTCACGAAGAGCTAGATTTGAAATAGCGCTTTTCATAGTCGTCGATCTGCAACGCTTGATCAAAGAAAAACCCCTGTAGCTGATCACAACCTAATTCGTTAAGTTTTTCAGCGATGGCTTTGGTTTCCACCCCCTCGGCGACCACACTTAAAGAAAAATTGTGTGCTAGATCAATAACGGTTTTGACGATAATCAGATCCTTCTTCGAGTCGAGCATTTTTAAAACAAAACTTTTGTCGATTTTTAGTTCGTTGACCGGCAGGTCGCGGAAATAGGCAAGCGAGGAAAACCCCGTGCCGAAGTCATCGATTGATATTTTTATACCGGTCGCTTGAAGTTGGGCCAGTTTGGATAAGATCATGTCCGGGTTGGTGATCATGATATTTTCAGTGACCTCAAGGGTCAGCCGCGAAGGTTCTACGCCATAAATATCCAGACTGTCATTGATAATCGATACGACTTCATCATCCATCAACAGCGTCGGCGGTAGGTTGACGGATAGGCTGGGCTGTTGGGGCCAGCGAGCCAGCTGGGAGATGACACTTTTAATCGCCCACCACGTCATCGGACGGATCACGTCATTTTTTTCGGCAACATCAATAAAATGAAAAGGCGTTAACACTTTTCCATCACTTGTGTGCCAACGTATGAGTGCTTCAGCGCCAACCAGAGTGCCGTAGGTCGGATGAATTTTCGGCTGGTAATAAAGCCTGAATTCGCCATTGGCTACGGCGGACTCAAGGGCACGGATTAAATGTTTTTCCTGATCGATATTTTGATGACTATCCTCATCAAAAATGGCATAGAGGTTATTTTTCTGGATGGCTTGTCTTAGAGCCTTGCGAGTTCTTTGAATTTCTGTCTGGCTGATGCTGGTGGTGTCGCCGTCTAGCAAAACGAAGCCAGCATGTACTTTGATGGGGATTGTCTGACCAAAAAGACTATAAGGTTCGTTGAACAGCCGTTTAAGTTTGGCGGTTGCGAGTTCCAGTTGCGCTTGTGTTGCAAGACCCTTCAATAAAACGAGGAAGCGGCTGTCACGTAGTACATTGGATTGATCGCTGGGGCGAGTCCATAGTTTGATACGGCGGAAAAATTCTTCGCGCAGCAGTTTTGCGGACTCTGTGCCATGGTTATCAATCATCTCTTCATAGTCAGCCATTCCAACAATGCAGAGATAACTTGGTGTTCTTTTTGAGGACATCAGATGAAATAATCTTCAGGGTTAATGCCGTAGGCTCCTGGCTCAAGTTCGCGAATAATCCAGCAGGCATCAACCCCTGTTAAACTAGCTTGGGAAAGGTCAATTAAGTCGAATTGTGATTTTTTTTGTTTGTCTTCGTCAAGAATGACCACTACTTCGGGTTTCAGGCGTCTGGAGGTGTTTTGAGTGATAACAATGGCGACTTCGCCGCTATTAAGTTCAACGATTGAGCCAGTAGGAAAAAGGCCGACGGCCTGAATAAACTGCTCAACAAGAGGGGCCTGGAAAAGCTCCCCTTTGGTGTCAATTAACTCCTGCATCGCATTATAGGAACAGTGCGCTTTGGCATAAGGGCGAGGAGTGATCATGGCGTCATAGGTGTCTACCAGCCCAGCAATTCGCGCTAACAGGGGGATTTCGGTTCCCGTTAAACCCAGCGGATAGCCGGTGCCGTTATGACGTTCATGGTGATTTTCGATGATGGAAAGGATTTCTGGATCCGTTGAGCCGGAGGCCGCCACTATTTCTGAGCTGATTTCCGGGTGTTTGTAGATGATATTGCGCTGCTTTTGATCAAATTTATTTGGGTTGTCCAATAACGCCAGGGGAAGGTTCAGCATGCCAGCGTCGCAAAGTGTGCAGGCAATAGCGAGTTTTTCCAGCTCTTCGCGTGGCAGACCGATGTGCCGCCCGAGAATTGTGGCCCAAACAGCCATGGCTATGCTGTGTTGATAGCGGTAGGCGTTAGTTTCTTTAAAGCGTAATAACACGGCAACGGCTTCATGGTTTTTAAACACACTATCAATAAGCGGTTTGATGGCTTCTTTGACAACTCTGATGTCAGTGCTTTCACCTTTGCTTATTGAGTCAAAGACCTTGTCTAGAGATTGCTGTGAGCTTTCAAACGAGGCTTTGGCCTGCTCGAAATCCGCTTTGATTTCTAACCCTCTCAGGATAGTTGGTTTTGCGATCGAAGACCTTCGGTTGTCGGGTAGGAAAACATTAGAGCCTTTGTAATTCACATCGACAAAGGCAAAATCGATATATTGTGAAACATACCGTACATCGGCTTGATCGCGAATTATGAAGCCCTGAATAGCGAAGGGGGTATCAAGCCATGGCCGATCCAGCTCGGCAACAAACATTCCTGGTTTTAGTTGTGACGAAGGAACTTCGACTAGGCGCATTGACGTGTTCTACCTGCTTTAATGAATAGATTAAAGATAGTAACCAGAGGCCGATCTGTCCAAGTTAAAGGTTGTTTTGTAGAAGGTAAATTTCGGGATTAGGTGTTGGAAATTTAGATTTAATGATGGGATGTTTGTTTAGAGCATAAATAACTAACCAAGGGCGTTGGCAGGCACTCTTACTGCTTCACAATAAGCCAGATGATAACGCTTAATAGCGGGCAATATAAAACCATGGCGTAACGCAGTAAGCGTTTGTGGCCGTGCAGCTCCATAAAACCATCGGCAATTAAATAACCTTTTATTGCCACAAAGAGCAGAATGACGGCTGACGCCCAGGGCGCGGTTGACTGCTCAGCAAGGGCGTAACTGCCGATGGTCATCAGTATAAGGGCGGCGGATATTAGCGGGACGCTGGTTATCATTAGCGAATCACATAAACAATTGGGAAAAGAACAACCCAAATCAGGTCGATCATATGCCAGTAGCAAGCCCCACTTTCCAGCCCTGCTTGGTTGTTTGGTCCATAGCTTTTACGTAGTAATTTTCGCGCCATAATGCTTAGAAACACCATGCCGAGCACGACATGCATAAAGTGGAAGCCGGTAAGTAGGAAATAGGCCATAAAAAAGTGATCACCGCTTAAGCCGTAACCAGCGCTCCCCAACTGCCAGTATTCCCAGAGTTTAACAACAACGTAGACTGAAGCCATGGCCATACCGGCCAATAGCATGATTGCTGCACGTTGTTGTTTGTTCTTTCTATTATCGAGCACGCCCTGCGCAACAAAGCCGCTGGCCGCAAGCAGGGCAATAGTATTAATCAAGCCAGCAAGGGGATGGATAACGGCTTGTCCGGCAAGGAATAGCTCTCTTTCGTAGGTGCGCATTCCGCTGAAGGCGATAAACATTAAGCCGAAAGTGGAAATCTCGATCAAGATTAGCATCCAAACAGCAAAGTCACCGGGTAATAGTTTACCTGTCTGCGGCGCGGTTTGTGGCGAGATGGCAGCGTCAAGTGACGGAGAGTTCATTTGAAGGGGTGTCCGGTTAACGTTAATTACAGGGGATTTAATGATCCAACAAATGACGGTAGAAGAGTTTGATATTAATCAATCTGTTGGTGTTTGATTGACTAAACGGCTCCGTAACACAAACAAAAAGCCCCCGCACAAAGCGCGAGACTTTTAAATAATGGTGACCGGCGGCATCGTAAATCTGGTTGAGCCAGGTAGTGGCGAAATATCTGGTCAAGTCGGGACTAGTTCAAATTAGAGGGAAGCGAGCACCTCATCAAAATGTGTTGCGCCTTTTTTCTTGATTAGGCTCAATAAGGCAGAAACGACGTCGGTGTCATAACACTTGCCCGCATCGGCTTCAAAAATGGATATCGCGCACTCTATTCCCATTGCTTTTCGATAGGGTCTGGCATTGATTACGGCATTGGCTGTGTCGGCTACGGCGAGTATGCGCGCTCCAAAATAGATTTCGTGATTCTTGAGGTTGTTAGGGTAGCCGCTGCCATCCATACGCTCGTGATGTTGGGCAACCATGGTTTCAATGGGCCAGGGAAAATCTACACCGCTTAAAATTTCCACGCCTCTGTTGACGTGAGTTTTGACAAGTGCAAATTCTTCTTTAGTCAGTGAGCCTACTTTAGAAAGTAGCTGGGATGGGATCGCGATTTTTCCAATATCATGGAGCTGTCCTGCAACACGTACGCCTTCAACCTCGAAAGCAGATAAGCCTAATTCCTGAGCTAAAGACCGCGCGAGCGCTGAAGTCGCGCATTGGTGACGCGCCGTATATTGGTCCCTGATTTCTATTGCGCGAATTAACGAATCAATTAGTTGATAAAGAAAATGATTGTTTTGGTTGTCCTTCATAAGAATAGTCTTTCCCTAACTAATTTATGTATTGCTGAGAGCTTAGCATGTGCGAGAAGTCTGTTAATAGATAGGGTGTAAATTTTCTGAAGTGGGAAATTTTGGCGCAGAGTGAGAATCACAAAGTTATTTTAACGTGGTCATAAGCGGTCGTTTTTTTGGTGTCTCGCAGGCGATCTTTCCGAGCAGGGAAGTGGCTGAATTGGTCTCACCTGATTCTTTAATAAACCTAGTTAAGGGGGCGACCAGACAACACAAACAAAAAAGCCCCGCACAAAGTGCGAGGCTTTTAAAATAATGGTGCCCGGAGACAGAATCGAACTGCCGACACGAGGATTTTCAATCCTCTGCTCTACCGACTGAGCTATCCGGGCACAAACTGTTGCTTTTCTACTTCGAATACTAGCCTGCTAAGGCTGGCTGGCAACAGGGCGGCTATTAAACCGTTTGAAACTTTATGAGTCAAGCAAAAATAAATGGATTGTGAGAATTAATCGTCACTTGGTGCAACATATCCTTCAGCTTTCTCAAAATCTTCGTTGGCAAAGAATTTATCCATTTGCTCGGTGAGGTATTTGCGAGTTTCAGGATCCATTAAATTCAGAGAGCGTTCGTTGATGATCATGGTCTGGTGAGCCAGCCATTCTTGCCAGGCTTGCTTGGAAACCGAGTCGAAAACTTCCTGTCCTTTGGCGCCGGGGTAAGGTGGTGTTTCCAGGCCTTCCATGTCTTTTTGGTATTTTTTGCAAAAAACGCTGCGTGTCATGATGTGTTCCAACTGAATGAATATGCGACGGTATTGTACTGGGCCATTCTGGCCTTTGCCATCCTATAAGCCCGCTAGAAGTTTTTTTATTGGCGTGGCTAAGCCAATGTCGCCGAGTTGTTGCGGCTGGTACCAGTCGCGTTGAGCGGGATCGTTAATTTGCACGAGCGTGTTATGCAGCGTTGCCAATATCGGCTGCATGGTGAGGTGAAAGTGTGAAAAGGTGTGGCGAATTTCAGGTAATGAGCCGGTAACTCGAATTTGGGCCTGTAAGCTTTGCTGAAGCGCGTCGATAAGCTGAGCTTTGTCTTCCTGTTGGGGCAGGCTCCACAGTCCGCCCCAAATGCCTTGTGCGGGGCGTTTTTCCAGCAGCACCTGCCCGTTTTCGTTAAACAGAATTAAAAAGAACGCGTGACGGGTGGGTAGCTGTTTTTTTGGTTTGCTTTGCGGGTAGTTTTTTACGCAGTCTTGTTCGAATGCTTTGCAATGCTGATTGAGAGGGCAGCGTGAGCATTGTGGCTGGCTGCGGGTGCAAACTGTGGCGCCAAGATCCATCATGGCTTGTGTGTAGTCGGCAACGCGTTGCTGGGGGGTTAGGTCTTCTGCCAGTTGCCAAAGTGTCTTTAGCGTTTTGCTTTGTCCGCTCCAGCCTTCGATGCAGTTGAAGCGAGATAATACTCGCTTCACGTTACCGTCCAGAATCGGTGCACGGGTTTGCATGCTGAGGCTGAGTATTGCGCCCGCTGTTGAGCGGCCGATGCCGGGGAGACTTTCTAGTGCGTTCTGGCTGTTGGGAAATTGATTATCGTGTTGCTGGTGAATCTGTTGCGCGGTTTTATGCAAATTGCGCGCGCGCGCGTAGTAGCCTAAACCGGTCCATAGATGCAGCACGTCATCCTCAGGGGCTTGCGCTAAAGATGAGACATCCGGAAAACGCTGCATAAAGCGCTCATAGTAAGGTATGACGGTATTTACCTGCGTTTGTTGTAGCATGACTTCCGACACCCAAACCCGATACGGGGTGATGTTTTGTTGCCAGGGCAGGTTCTTACGGCCGTGTTGATCAAACCAATCGAGCACGGCTGAGCTGAAAATAAAATTACTCACTAGAAACCAAGTAAGCCCTTAAGCTGTTGCGCAGCTTCATCGCCGAGCTTGTCCTTCAGCTTTTCTTCTAGCTTGTCGTTAACCTTGTTTTGCGCTTCTTTTTTCGCCAGTTGTCCAACGATGTTTTGCAGTTCACGTTGATCCACGCCACATAGATCGGAAGGCGCATCGCTAAAATTACCTTTGCAGCGTAATGGCCAGGCAATGTCGCGGTAGCGTTCATGGACTTCGCAGGCCTGATTTTCCAGGTCGCCCTGAATTTTAGCGCGGATATTGTAATCGAGCGTATCCTCGGGCAAGTTGATCACGCCGGTGCCGGTAACGCGCAGATTATTGAGTGCCACCAGTAAGCGGTCAGTCTGCATAATGCCCTTAACGATTGTCATATGGCCGTTAAACTCCTTAAAGTGAGTATCGGGCTGCTCTTGGCTGACGCTGTATTGACGGTCGCCAATACGGGCGATACTTTTGCACACCAGTTGTTCAATGTTGGTATTTTTCAATAGGCCGTCTGTTACGTTGAAATTGGCTTCGCCAGAAATTGTTTTTTTGATGGCGCCTAGCGTATTACCGTAAGCGGTACCATTAAGCTGTAAATCCATTTTGCCATCCATATAATCAACGTCGGCAAGTGAGGTGAGCAGCGGTGCGGCTTGAATGCCTGTCAGGCGTTTGTTGAAGTTGAATTGTGGAATCTTGCCGCGCGCATCAATGCTGCCGGTAGTGCTCAGTGTGCCGTCATAGAGGTTGCCGGTTAGGCTTTTCAAATTGATAAAACCGTTGGCTGCGCTGATGGTCGCGTCAAAATTGTCGATTTTATGGCCCGAAGCAATCAACGTGCCGATGCGCAGGCGGCCTTGTGTTTTAAGATCACGCAGGGTGTCGAGTGGTAATAGCGGTGTCTCGTCAGTGCTGGCATTGCCCTGCGTCTCTTTATTCGTTGTAGCGTTTGGGCTTGATGCATCGGCTGGCAGGTAGTTATCCAGATTGAGGCTGTCGATGACCAGCGCAAAATGTGATGCCAGACTACTAAAGGCGTTGATTCCGGCATTGCCCTTCAGGGTGCTGTCGTCGAGTTTTAGGTTGATGTTGTTGAGTTGGAGGTCGCGATCAGAGCCTTTGAGGTCGAGTTGTCCTGTAAGGCTTTTTAATACACCGGTTTTGGCTTGCGTGGGGGTTTCAATGCCCATGCTGAAAAGTAATGCGCTGGGATTGAGCTGATTAATGGTTAATGAGCCCACGTAGCTCAGCGTGTCATTGAGTCCGTTGACGTTCATTGCGCCTTTCAGATCAAGCTTTGAGCTCTTGATAGCCACGTTTTGTAGTGCCAGTTTTCCATTGCCAGTATCCACCTGGAAGTCAGATTTTAAGTCCAGATCCAGGGTTATATCTGCGAGGGCTGGTTGCTGCAGTACGCCACTCCAGTCAGCAGGTTTGAATTCGGTAACGATGATGTGGCCGTCGATGAAGGGTGCTTTGAGCAGCTGCTGTATTTCCAGCGTGGTATTGATGCGAGTGGAGTCGATATCCAGAACGGTGTCGGTGACGGATAGCTTTTGTTTCTCAAGGTTAAGAGAAACCTGGCTGGTCAGATGTGCCTGAATAGGCGTGCTCAGATCGTTGTTCAGGTATTGAAAATCGGCACTGATGGGAAAATCGCTGTTGGAGCTGACATTGTTAACGCGGAAATTCATGTTTTGGACTTGATGAAAGCTGTCGGTGTTTAAATCCCGATAGCTCACTTCGGCGTTTTTAACCTCCAAATAACCCAGTGCAAAATCTGTCGCAGAAAGCTCCGCTGATTGGGGTGATGAAGGCTTGGTTTTTTGTGGGGTTGCTGTGTTGAACTGCCAGTTGCCACGGCCCTTGGTGTCTTTAACCAGATGTAATTTGATATCGCGTAAGGCAATGCCGTCGACTTCAATTTGTCCCTTTAACAGCGGCGTGAGCTTGGCAAAGATGCGAGCGTAGCCGGCTGAAGCCAGGTGACCGTATGGACTGTCGACGGCGGTATCTTCAACGCTGACCCCTAGCCATGGGAAGACAGATAGCTTCAGTTCGCCATTAATTTTCAATTCCAGCTGGGTTTGCTGCTTAACCAGCGCTTGAATTTCGGACTTGTAATCGTTGGCATCAAAAATTGTGGATAGGTAAATGGCAGCGCCACCCACGACAAGAATGATCAGGCCTACTATGAAAGCCGTAATTTTTAAAAGCAATGGCATGGCGCGCTGATCCCCCGGGTGTTTGGTTGCTATGGGTAGACAGCGCGTCGGACGATGGATTCCCTAAAACTGACGGCTAGCTACCAGGACGGTGCAGATTGCTGACTTCTCCATCGTTGCCAATGAGCAGGATATCCGCTGGGCGAGAGGCGAACAGGCCATTGCAGACAACCCCGACGATGGCATTGATTTGCTGTTCCAGTTCAATGGCGTTGGTTATTTCGAGATTATGTACGTCTAGGATAATGTTTCCGTTATCGGTGACAAAACCGCTGCGATATTCTGGTAGGCCGCCTAATTTTACCAGCTCGCGAGCGACATGGCTGCGCGCCATAGGGATGACCTCAACGGGCAGAGGGAAGGTGCCCAGTACGCTGACCTGTTTGCTGGCATCCACGATGCAGACAAATTCTTCGGCTACGGCAGCGATGATTTTTTCGCGGGTCAGCGCCCCACCGCCACCTTTGATGAGTTCCAGGTAATCGTTAGTCTCGTCCGCACCATCAACGTAAACGGCCACTCTGTCGACACTGTTGAGTTCGTAAACAGGGATACCATGCCCTTTTAGACGCTCAGCCGACGCCTCTGAGCTGGCGACGGTGCCGTCAAAGGTGTGCTTTATTTTTGCCAGTTCATCAATAAAGAAATTGGTGGTCGAGCCCGTGCCAATACCGACAATGGTGTCGTTTTTCAATTTGCTTTGGATGTGGCTGACAGCGGCTTGAGCGACGGCTAGTTTGAGTTCGTCCTGGGTCATTATTTGGGCCTGGCGATTACGGAAAGTCAGAATTATACGACCATCGGTGAAAGGTTTGTAGGCACCTTGTTAACTAATGCTTTGAAAACCCCTGCAATTGGTGAAATGTTGAAGATAAGTCATTATTATAACGATCACTGTGAATAGCCAGCTTTGTTGGCACTCCTTCCTTGCCAGATCAACTGAACTGAATCCGATTATGTTGCAGACCTACGTAAAGAAAATCCTTAAAGCGCGTGTTTATGATGTTGCTATTGAAACACCTGTGGATGACATGCCGTCTCTTTCTGAGCGCTTGGGCAATCGTATTTTACTGAAACGTGAGGACTTGCAGCCGGTGTTTTCTTTCAAGTTACGGGGTGCCTACAACAAAATCTCTCAACTTACCGAAGAGCAGCTGAAAAATGGCGTGATCACCGCTTCAGCCGGTAATCACGCACAGGGCGTGGCCTTGACGGGTAAAAAACTGGGTATTCAGGCGATTATTGTTATGCCTAAAACGACGCCGCCAATTAAGGTGGATTCGGTGAAGGCGCGTGGCGGGAAAGTGGTGTTGCATGGGGACACCTTTGATGAGGCCAGCGAGCATTCAAAGAAGTTGGCTAAAGAAAAGGGAATGACATTTGTTCATCCCTTCGATGATCCCGAAGTGATTGCCGGACAGGGCACGGTGGGTATGGAAATTCTGCGTCAGGTTACCGGTCCGCTTGATGCGGTATTCGTACCGGTTGGCGGCGGTGGCCTGTTAGCGGGTGTTGCGGCTTATATTCGTTATGTGCGCCCGGAAGTTAAGCTCATTGGCGTTGAGTCTGAAGATTCCGCCTGTATGAAGTGGGCGCTGGAAAAGAATCGCCGAATCACGCTGCCGGAAGTGGGGTTGTTTGCTGATGGTGTCGCAGTCGCTCAGGCGGGCAAAGAAACGTTTAAAATCATCCGTGAATGTGTCGACGAAATTATCACCGTCAGCACGGATGAAATCTGTGCGGCGGTTAAAGATATTTTTAATGATACTCGCTCAATTGCTGAACCTGCTGGCGCATTGGCCACAGCCGGGCTTAAAAAGTATGTCGAGCGTGAAGGCATCAAAGATCAAACCCTGCTATCAATAGACAGCGGCGCTAATGTGAATTTTGATCGCCTGCGTCATATTGCCGAACGCGCGGAGCTTGGTGAGAAAGGTGAAGCGATTCTTGGGGTTACCATTCCTGAAAAACCAGGCAGTTTCAAACTGTTCTGCGGTGCACTGGGGAAACGTAATATCACTGAATTTAACTATCGTTATGCGGATGATACCGACGCTCATGTGTTTGTGGGCGTGCAGCTGCGCGAAGGTGACGAAGAACGACGTGAAATTATCGATAGCCTGATCGCAAAGGACTATCCGGTGACGGACATGACGGATAACGAAATGGCGAAATTACATGTGCGTCATTTAATGGGCGGCCATGCGCCAGCGGGTGATGAGGAGGTGATCTTCCGCTTTGAGTTCCCGGAACGCCCCGGCGCGCTCATGAAGTTCCTGCAAACCTTGGGGCATCGCTGGAATATTTCTTTATTTCACTACCGCAACCACGGTGCGGCCTATGGTCGAGTGATGGTAGGTTTCCAAGTGGCTGTCAATGAGAAAAAACTTGCTCACGAGTTCTTTGAAAAGATTGGCTACCCCTACAAGGAAGAGACCGATAACCCGGCCTATCAGAAATTCTTGGGGTAGAGCTATATTGACGTGTCACTCCAGGTGTTAGGGTGGCACGGCGTGTACTGCCCAAATTTTCGGATATAGATTGCGGATTATGTTCGCAATGACAGCGGACGTTCAATTTTATCACCTGTGAGTCACGCCGGGTTTCCTTTGGTTAGCCTTTCCCCAGCAAGGTTTGTGCCTCGGTCACTAACTGTTCCACTAGCTCCCCCGCGGGCATGACTCGGTTAAGTCCCGCCGCCTGCCCGTATAGTAAGAATTCAGCAAAGTGATCTTGTCGCTCGGTGCTGGCCTGCATGAGCGCCCCGCTGACTTGATACATTTGAGGGAATTCGGGAAGGCTCGGTTGATGTTTTGTCATGGTTTCCATGTAGGCATTGTTTTTTGCTCTGGCGGGGCGGCCTGAAAATGCCCGTGTTAGGCGGGTGTCTGTTTCTTTTGCGGTTGATAGTGCCGCTCGATATGCCTCGCTGACCGCTGCTTCCGGGCAGGATAAAAAGGCGCTGCCCAGCTGTACCGCGCTGGCACCTAACATGAAGGTTGCTGCAATGCCGCGACCATCGGCGATACCGCCAGTGGCGATAACGGGTAAGTTAACCGCGTCGACGATTTGTGGCACCAGTGCCATGGTGCCAATGCCGTAGCTTTCGTCAGATACTTCAAAGGTTCCCCGGTGGCCACCAGCTTCCCAGCCTTGGGCAATGATGGCGTCAATGCCTCTGTGCTCGAGATACGTTGCCTCTTCGACGGTGGTTGCCGAGCAGAGAATTTTACAGCCTGCCTGCTGAAGGGCGGAGACTTTGTCGGCGGCCGGAAGACCAAAGTGAAAGCTAATTACAGCGGGTTTTATTTCCAGCAAAGCGGAAAATTGTTCATTATCGAAGGCGCGGTGTACACAGAGCTTAGCGCTGGTCGATTTGGGCGGCATGCCTAGATTCTGTTGCTGATATATTGATGAGATTAGTGGATAAAACTCGTCGTTGAGGTCTGTCTCTCCAACGGATGCTGGGTGGGCGAAAAAGTTAAAATTAAAAGGTTTCTCGGTCAGAGAACGAATTTCAATAGCGGCGGCATGTAGATCTGGGCCAGACATCTTGGCGCAGCCTAGGCCGCCTAATCCCCCCGCATTACTGACGGCTGCAACCAATGCCGGGTTTGTTTCACCTGCCATGGGGGCCAAAATAATGGGATGCTGAATGCCGAGCAGGTCGAGCAACCGGGTTGTTGGCCACATAGTGTTCTCCGCTTTGAAAATAGCAAGCTATCAGTTCAGGTCATTATTAACATGAAGCGATTGGCTTGGCGTGTTTGCATTAAAACAGTAGTAACTGTTCTTCTGTGGCCAAGCCGTTCAGTGGAATATCCCATTCTGCCGACTCCAGGGAGTCCACTTGCTGGCAGCTATGTGCCAGTCCCATTAAAAATGGTTTTTTTGTTTCGCGAACAAACTCAAAGGTGCGGTCATAAAAGCCTTTGCCCATGCCCATACGATTACCTAGATTATCAAAAGCTACCAGTGGAGCTAATACCAAATCAAGGATGGTTGCATCCTTTAGCTCTTCTGGCTCGTGAACAGGTTCCGGGATGTTGTAGCGGTTCATGAAGAGCTCGGTGTCCGGTGTGTAGTGCACGAACTTCATGGTGTTCTGGCCTTTGCTGTCGATGATCGGCAGATAGCAGCGCTTACCCTGCTGCCAGGCTAGATCGACCAGCCGGTGAGGGTTTATTTCGCCATCACTAGCCAGATAAACCGCGATGTGGTGGCTGTCCCTGAACACGGATAGGGGGCTGACAAATTCGCAGATGTTTAGAGCTGCTTGCTCCCGCGTATCGGAGCTAAGCTCACGGCGTTTGGCGCGAATCGCGCGGCGTAGTTCTGTTTTTGATTCCATAATCAGCGTCAACAGGTTGAAGGGTTAGAAATGATATTGGGCAGATTATAAGGGAAAAACAAGAGAGGGGAAAAATAAGAACTCTCCGCTGGGCCGCTGTTGGTATATGGCCTTGAACCGAAGATTCAAGGTGGGGACTTCTGGAGCAAATAAGGCTTTCCGATCGAGCGGACTTGCACACGTTTACTTCAATACAGTCCCCGGGTAAAGCTTATAGGCTCGAGGACGTAACCAACTGGCGAACCCAGCAGAGAGTCATATGACCAAGTATATAGAACAATAATGTTTTGTCAGGACTTGACGAGCGTAATAGTTAGAATCTTTTGATTTGAGGCGAGGGGCGAGCAATTAAAATCGGTTTAAGAGAGCTCTTGTAATACTTCGTCGACTTTGCTTGCCAAGCGCAGGGCGATATCCTGGCCGGTGCTGTTAGCGCTATCCTTTTGTAGGAATTCGTGGGCGATGTTGAGCGCGGCCATCACGGCAATACGTTCCAATCCATGAATTTTTCCGGATGCGCGAATTTCTCGCATTTTTTCATCGAGGTAATTAGCCGATTGGCGCAGCGCTGCTTGCTCCCCTTCGGGGCAGGCAATCATGTAATCTTTGTCGAGGATTAGTACTTTGGTGGTGTCGGCCACTGGTTAATTCTCCATGGCTTTGAGGCGGGTGATCATGGCTTCAACTTTGCTGCGAGCTTCTTCTTTCTGCTGCAAAATCTTGGCGCGCTCGGTTTTCCAAGTCGACTTTTCCTGCATCAAGGTTTTATTTTGTGCATCTAATGTGCGGCAAAGATCAATGAGTTGATTGATCTTTAGTTCCAGTGCTTTGTAGTCCATTTCGCTCATGACAATATTATTCTTAATCCACAAAACCGATGATGATATATTACTATAGTTGCGCCGTCCGAAACGGTCAATTACAAAGACATTAAAAAGCGCGTGCAAGTTCCCGATAATCAAAGAGAAGTATATGGATAATCTGCAAGAGCTGGACTTGGATCCAGTAGAGTTCGATGAATTGGCCGACTTGTTTGTTGAGCTGAAAGTATTTTCATCACCCTCTGAGCTGCATGGTTTGCTGTGTGGACAGTTGGCAGGTGGCGGGAATTTTGATGAAAATAGCTGGCTGCAGGGCGCAGCGACATTTTTAGAGCAAGAACGTTTTGAGCAGGATGAGTCAAAAACATTGCTGTTGGAAATGTATGCTACTACGCAACAACAATTTATGGCCGATGGCTTTGGGCTGTTGATGTTGCTGCCCGAAGATGATGTTGCTATTTCCGAACGGGCAGAAAGCCTGGGGCGCTGGTGCCAAGGATTTGTGAGTGGTTTTGGGTCAGCACGCACCCGCATTTCCGAGGAGGCGCGTGAGACAGTTGAAGATCTGGAACAGATTATTCAGATTGATGATGAAGGCATTGAGGCAGATGAAGACAGCGAACAAAATTTGATGCAGCTGATAGAATATGCACGCATGGCTGCGATTATGCTATACAGCGAAGTTCATACTCAAAGCCAGCCAGGTTCTGATACTGCACCTTCCCTCCATTAGTTGTTGGTTGATACTTCATGCAAATTACTCAGCGCGAATACAAGCGTCGTCGTGACGACCTGATGGCTCAGATGGGCGAGAACTCAATCGCTTTACTGCCGGCCGCCCCTTTACTAACCCGTAACCGCGATGTGGAACATGCTTTTCGTCAGGATAGTGACTTTCACTATTTGAGCGGCTTTGATGAACCTGATGCGGTGATCGTTTTGAAGCCTGGTCGTGAGCATGGTGAATTTGTGATGTTCTGTCGCGAGCGCGATCCAGAAAAGGAGCTGTGGACGGGGTTGATCACGGGACAGGAGGGCGTTTGTGAGCACTACGGCGCAGATGATGCCTTCCCAATCGCCGACCTCAACGATATTTTGCCTGGTCTGCTTGAAGGCTGCGATAGGGTCTATTCTTCAATCGGCACTAATCCGGAGTTTGATCGACAGGTGATGGAGTGGGTGAAAACTATTCGCGCTCAGGCTCGCAATGGCGCGCAACCACCCAATGAATTTCTGGTATTGGATCATCTGTTACACGAGATGCGCCTGTTTAAAAGCAAAAAAGAAGCACAATTGATGGCTAAATCCGGCCGTATTTCCGCCGAAGGCCATGTGGCTGCGATGCAGGTCTGCAAGCCAGGTATGATGGAATATCAGTTGGAAGCCGTTTATGTGAACCACTTTATGACGGAAGGCTGCCGCTTGCAGGCGTACCCCAGTATTGTTGGTGGCGGTGCTAATGCCTGCATTTTGCACTACACCAATAATGATAAAGAGTTGCTGGATGGTGATCTGGTGCTGGTTGATGCCGGGGCGGAATACGAACTTTATGCCGGAGATATCACGCGTACCTTTCCGGTTAACGGCAAGTTCAGCAAAGAGCAGCGTGCGCTTTATGACGTGGTGTTGGATGCTCAGCTGGCGGGAATTGATGCGGTTAAGCCAGGTAATCATTGGAATGAACCTCACGAGGCGGCAGTTGCTGTTCTCACAGCTGGCCTGGTTGAGCTGGGCATTCTCGAGGGTGAGGTGGAACAACTTATCAAAGATGAAGCATATAAGCCCTTTTATATGCACAAGACCGGTCATTGGCTGGGGCTGGATGTACATGATGTCGGCGAGTATAAAATCGGCGATGTGTGGCGCGAGCTGGAACCGGGCATGGTGTTAACCGTGGAGCCGGGTCTTTATATTGCGCCGACCGCCAAAGGTGTTGCTAAAAAGTGGCGTGGCATTGGTATTCGTATCGAAGATGATGTGCTGGTGACAAAAGAGGGCTGTGAAGTTTTGACGGCCAAGGTGCCCAAACATGCCGATGAAATTGAACAGTTAATGGCGTCCTGAATTTAGATGGTAGGCAAATGACAAAAAAACAGCAGGCAAAAAAAACGATCTACGATGTCGTGATTATTGGCGGCGGTATGGTAGGAGCGAGCCTTGCCAGTGCGTTATTGCCTGCGATTCGTGAGTACGGATTAAACGTTGCGTTGATTGAAGCCTTTTCGCTGCCAGAGGATGCCGACCAAGTACTTTATCAGCCGAGCTACGATGATCGCTCCACGGCGTTGTCCTACGGTAGTCGCTGCCTATTACAGCAGCTGGGCATCTGGGGAAAACTCAGTCAGCATGTTACACCTATTGAACACATACATGTTTCCGATAAAGGGCGCTTTGGTGCTGCGCGTTTGCATGCCAGTGAGCATGGCATAGATGCGTTGGGTTATGTGGTGGAAAACGCCTGGTTGGGGCGAGTGCTATTACAGCAGTTGGTAGAGAGTGCTGCAGTCGAATGTATTTCGCCGGCTTCCGTTACTGGCGTTTCACAATGCCTGGATGACGGTTTGGTTTGCCAGCAAATTAGTCTGCAACAGGGCGAAGAAAGTCAGACGCTTGTGACTCGTCTTGCAGTGATTGCCGATGGCGGGCGCTCGCAGGTATGTCAACAATTGGGGTTGGATGTCCATAAAACGGATTATGAGCAATATGCCATTGTGGCGAATGTCAGTGCTGAACGACCGCACGGTAATGTCGCCTACGAACGATTTACGCGCGAAGGTCCGGTGGCGTTATTGCCACTACATCAGCAAAATGCGCCTCAACAAAATCGCTCTGCACTGGTATTTACGGCGGCGGCTGATCAGGTTGTTGGACTGATGGGAATGAATGATCAGGACTTTTTGCAGGCCCTGCAATTACGTTTTGGCTATCGGGTTGGTCAATTCACCACGCTTGGCAAACGTGACAGCTACCCGCTCATGCTGCAGCGCATAAAAGAGCAGGTGCGCCCGGGGTTGGTGGTCATTGGTAATGCTGCCCATACCCTGCATCCAGTGGCTGGCCAGGGTTTTAATCTGGCACTGCGCGGATTGATAGCATTGGCCGAAACCCTGCATGAGGCGGTCGCCACCGGACAGAACCCTGGCGACTTTAAACGACTTCAAGCCTATTTCAGCGAGCAACAGCATGATCAGGACAAAACAATTGCCTTTACTGATCAGCTGCTGAAAGTGTTTGGCAGTGACAGTGCGTTGCTGAAAAAGCTACGAGGGCGCGGATTGTTGGCGTTGGAGTTTTTCAATCCGGCAAAGCAATTATTTGCCCGGCAAGCGATGGGCCTGGGTGATAGGTTGCCACGTGTTGCCGGTGGAGATCACTCATGAGTGAGTCGGCTAAACCGTCTGTTTACGATGCCGTGATTGTCGGTGGTGGCCTGGTGGGTACAACTCTGGCTTGCGCCCTGGCTACTGAGTTAGGCGAGAGATTTTCTATTGCGGTGATTGAAGCGCGAGAGCCTTCGCCGTTGCCCGTCATGGATGAAAACACAGCCTTCGAGCCGCGGGTGAGTGCTTTGACACAGGCCTCTCGGCAGCTGTTAACGAATATTGGCGTGTGGCCTGAGATCACTCAACAGCGTTTTGGCTTGATGAAAAATATGTGTGTGTGGGATGCCGATGGCACCGGACGCATTGAATTTCGTGGTGAGGATTTGGGACAGTCGGAGCTGGGTTTTATTGTCGAAAACCGCATTACCGTGGCCTGTCTGTTTGAACGCCTTAAGCATTTTAAAAATATTGAGCTGATTACGCCCGCAACCATTGCCGATTTAAGCGAACAGCAAGCGGATGGTTTTCGACGGGTACGTCTGGATGATGGTTGTGAGCTTGCTGCTAAGTTGGTGGTTGGCGCAGACGGTGCTATGTCTAAAGTACGCGATTTGTCGGGCATCTTTTTACGTGAAAAGGCCTATCAACAAAGCGCTATTGTGACGACGGTGAAAACAGAGAAGCCCCACCAATACACAGCTTGGCAGCGTTTTCTGGATACCGGTCCACTGGCTTTTTTGCCGTTACGTACCCGTGCGGGCGATGACCATCACTGTTCTATCGTCTGGTCTTTGGATGATGAGCAAGTTGATGGCTTGATGGCGCTGGAAGATGATGCGTTTAAAGCAGCGTTGGAGCGAGCCTTTGAGTCAAGGTTAGGTGCAATTTGTGACGTTGATCAGCGCTTTGTTTTTCCTTTGATCCAACGTCACGCTGTAAGTTATGTGGAAGCCGGTTTAGCGTTGGTGGGCGATGCTGCGCATACTATTCACCCGCTCGCTGGGCAGGGTGTGAATCTAGGCATGTTGGATGCGGCGGTGTTAACTGAAGAATTAAAGCGGGCGCAAAAACGTGAATTATCGTCGGGGGATTTAAGCGTGTTGCAGCGCTATCAACGTCGTCGGCGCGGTGATAATTCTCTGATGATGGGCACCATGCGCGGCTTTAAATTACTGTTTGGCGAATCGGCGTTGCCGGTTCGTTGGTTACGAAATACTGGCATGAGCTGCCTTAACGAGTTGGAACCGCTGAAAAACCGAGTGGCGGCAAACGCCATGGGCTTGAGTGGCGATTTGCCGGCGATGTCAAAACCGGATTATTTTAATCCGTCCTTTTAGTTTTTGGGCCGATTTGAGACCCGGTAATAAGTTGGTAATTAATCCCATCATACAAGGATTGTAGATGATGATTAAGCGTTTCAAAACGGCCTGTTTGGCGCTGCTGTTTTGTGTCTCGATTGCCACTTCCAGCGAAGTGCCAACCATTATGCAGGCCAAAAAATATACGGCCGGCGTGGTTGTTTCCGATTATTTGGTCAGTGAAAAACTGGACGGCGTCAGAGCGCGCTGGAATGGTAAGCAGCTGACTTCTCGTAATGGCAACGTGTTTGCTTCCCCTATTTGGTTTGTCAGCAACTTCCCCGAATATGCGTTAGATGGCGAATTGTGGTTGGGGCGCGGCAAATATCAGCAAACCGTGTCCGTCGTTAGCCGGCAACAACCCCATGACGGGTGGCGTGATCTTAAGTTTATGGTGTTTGATTTGCCTGATAGCCCGCAGCCGTTTTGGCGTCGCTATGAACAGATGAAAAATATTGATGATCAATCGGTGTCACCTTATTTAAATGTAATTACTCAGCACCGGTTCGCGAGTCACAGTCAGTTAATGGGGCTCTTCGATGAAGTGCTTGGCCGTGGTGGTGAAGGCTTGATGCTGCACCACAAGGATGCGTTATACCGAGAAGGCCGGTCCACCCAGTTATTGAAATTGAAGAAGTTTGACGATGCCGAGGCGGTTTTAATCGCCTATAAAAATGGTAACGGCAAGTATAAGAACATGGTGGGCTCGCTTAGGTTGCGTATGGGCAACGGCCAGGAATTTTACGTTGGTAGTGGACTTACCGATGCTTTGCGCGCTGATCCGCCGCCATTAGGAAGCCTGATTACTTTTCGGCATCAAGGATTTACGGATAAAGGATTGCCAAGATTTCCGGTTTATCTGCGCCAGCGGTTATTAAAATAGCGGGCTGGGCGTTTTGATAGGAGTGAGGCTTTGTATACACTGCGATTAGTCGTTTTGCTGTTGCTTTTCAGCTTGCACGTTGTGGCAGCTGAAGCTGAAGCTGAAACGGCACGCGTAAAGTACGTAATTGATGGCGACACAATCGTATTGAGTGATAGCCGCCATGTACGATTGCTAGCGATCAATGCGCCGGAGGTGAAGAGCAAAAAGCGTCTCGCAGAAGCCGGTGGTGAAGCTGCCAGAAAATGGTTAAAACAGCAGATAGAAGGGCAGGTCATAAGGCTGGTTGGTGATCAGGAAAAATACGACAAATACGGCCGCTCCTTGTTCTACCTGTTTGATTTTCAGGATCGCTTGATCAATGAGCAACTGTTGGAAAAAGGGCTGGCGGTGCTCAATACCCACCCACCAAACCTGAAATACCTGCCGCGATTACAAGCGGCTCAGTGCCGCGCAGAAAACCAAAGGCTCGGTATTTGGGGATTACCGGTCTATCGGTCAGTCAAGTTGGCAAAGTTGAGCCGCAAATATAAAGGCTGGCAACGAGTCATCGTAATCCCTGAGTCTATCAAGCAGGGCCGCAAATATGTTCGGTTAATGTTGAGTCCCGATGCCGATGTTCGTATTCTTAAAAGTAATCTGCGCTATTTCCCTGAGCTGGAAACCTACCTGCATCATCAGCTGGAAGTGCGTGGTTGGGCGTCGTGGCGTAAAGGGTCTGTCTCCATTATGGTTAGACATCCCAGTGCGTTGCTAATAAAGGATTCCAACCATTGCGCTGAAACCTTATAATACGCGCTTTTAGATGGTGCTGGCTGTGTCAGTTAGCGCGCAATTGGAGAACATCATGGCTGAACGTAAGGCCAGCGTAAAACGCGATACCCTTGAAACCCAAATTGAAGTGGCTATTAACCTTGATGGTGAGGGCAAGTCAGACTTTGATACCGGGCTGCATTTTCTTGAGCACATGATGGATCAAGTGGCGCGTCACGGCATGATTGATATGAAAATCAAAGCTGTTGGCGACCTGCACATTGATTCTCACCACACCGCTGAAGACATTGGTATCACGCTGGGGCAGGCCTTTGCACAAGCTGTTGGCGATAAAAAAGGTCTGCGCCGTTATGGACATGCCTATGTTCCGCTCGATGAGTCTCTGTCTCGCGTTGTGATCGATTTCTCCGGTCGTCCGGGTTTGTTTATGAATGTTGATTTTACACGTGCCAGTGTGGGTGGGTTTGATTGTGAGCTGTTTTTTGAGTTCTTCCAGGGCTTTACCAATCACGCCATGGTGACACTGCACATCGATAACCTGACCGGTAAAAATACTCACCACCAGGCGGAAACGATTTTTAAAGCCTTTGGCCGTGCTGTGCGAATGGCGTTAGAAGAAGACCCGAGAATGGCCGGTAAAATGCCGTCCACCAAGGGCTCTCTTTAAATCATAGTTTTGCGGCGAGCTTGTCTCGCCGTTTCTTTTTGTTAACGTAAGTTAATTTAGATTTCATCAGACGGGGTAGTAAATCAAATGGCGACCAGTCGTATTGGCGTGATTGATTATGGTATGGGCAACTTGCACTCGGCGGCGAAGGCGCTTGAGCATGTGGCTGATGGTGCCGAAGTCGTGGTTAGCTCCGACCCGGATGTGATCCGCAATACGGATCGAATTTTATTACCGGGCGTGGGTGCGATACGTGACTGCATGGCCGAAATTCGTCGCTTGGGCTTTGATCAGCTGGTCGCTGAAGTGGCAACGCAAAAACCGTTATTGGCGATTTGTATCGGTATTCAGTCGTTAATGAATCACAGCGAAGAAAATGGTGGTGTAGATTGTCTGGGCCTATTTGAAGGTAACAGCCTGTTCTTCGGTGATGAGCTTAAGGATGCTGACGGCAGCAAACTGAAAGTGCCTCATATGGGTTGGAACCGCGTACACCAAACGGTTAACCATCCGCTGTGGGCTGAGATTCCTAACGACTCGCGCTTCTATTTTGTACACAGCTATTTTGTACGTGCCGCCAATCAAAACGAAGTTGCCGGTGAAGGCGAGTACGGCGAAAAGTTTGCTGCCGCGATGTACCGCGATAATGTTTTTGCCGTGCAGTTTCACCCGGAAAAAAGCCAACGCGCAGGGCTGCAACTGTTACGTAATTTTGTTAACTGGAACGGGGAGGTGGGCACCCCCACCAAATGATGAACGTGAACCTTGTGTCCCAAATGTCCAAACCCTGCGTTAAAGCCCTTCGCAATAGCGGGCTATTACGTGCGGACTTTGCCTTGGTTTTGAAAATTTCGTCCCCCATTGTTTTACGCCCATATTTGATAGAGGTACCCGAGTGCTAATTATTCCAGCAATTGATTTAAAAGATGGCGAATGTGTTCGTCTGCTGCAGGGCCGTATGGAAGATTCCACGGTATTCTCAGATGACCCTGTTGCCATGGCGGCGGACTGGGTTAATGCTGGCGCGCGCCGTTTGCACCTGGTTGATTTGAATGGTGCTTTCGCTGGCGAGCCTGTGAATGGTGGCATTGTGAAAGCCATCGCTGAAGCTTATCCTGACCTGCCAATTCAAATCGGCGGGGGTATTCGCTCTTTTGAAACCATTCAGGCCTATCTGGATGCCGGTGTGCAATACGTGATTATCGGCACCAAAGCAGTGAAAGAGCCTGAGTTTGTGTTTGAAGCCTGCAAACGCTTCCCTGGCCATATTATTGTTGGCCTGGATGCTAAAGACGGTAAAGTAGCAATTGATGGATGGGCAGAAATCACCGACGTTGATGTGGTTGATCTGGCCAAGCAGTTTAAAGAAGCAGGCGTAAGCGCCATTGTTTACACTGACATCAGCCGCGACGGCATGATGCAGGGTGTTAACGTGGAGGCAACTGCACGCCTTGCTCAAGAGTGTGGCATTGACGTGATTGCTTCTGGCGGTGTGACTGACATCGAAGATGTTCGTGCGCTGGCTAAAGTGGCAAGTGCCGGCATCTGCGGTGCCATTACCGGCCGCGCAATTTATGAAGGCACGCTGGATTTAAAAGAAGCGCAGCAATTGAGCGATGAGCTTACTTCCTAATAGCTGTTTGATAAGCATTAAACGTAGTTAGAGGCAATATCATGGGTTTGGCAAAACGAATTATTCCTTGTCTGGATGTGGATAACGGCCGTGTAGTAAAGGGTGTTAAATTTCTAGAAATCCGTGATGCTGGTGATCCAGTGGAAATTGCCAAGCGCTACGATGAGCAGGGTGCAGACGAAATTACTTTTCTGGATATCACCGCCAGCCATGAAGACCGTGAAACCATGGTACACGTGGTGGAAGATATCGCCAGCCAAGTATTTATCCCGCTGACTGTGGGTGGCGGTATTCGTACCGTTGACGATATTCGCCGTATGCTCAATGCCGGAGCCGATAAAGTTGGTATCAACACCGCTGCGGTAGTGAATCCCGAGTTCGTAAGAGAAGCTTCCCAGAAATTTGGTGCGCAGTGCATCGTGGTTGCCATTGATGCCAAAAAAGTGAGTGGCGAGGGCGAGCCTAACCGCTGGGAAATCTTTACTCACGGTGGCCGTAAACCAACAGGTTTGGAAGCGATTGCCTGGGCTAAAAAGATGGTGGATTATGGTGCCGGTGAAATTCTGCTGACCAGTATGGATCGTGATGGCACCAAAATTGGTTTTGATAATGAATTAGTTTGCGCCATTAGCGAGGCCGTACATGTGCCCATTATTGCTTCCGGCGGAGTGGGCAACCTGGATCACCTGGTGGAAGGTGTGACTAAAGGTAAGGCGGACGCAGTCTTGGCGGCCAGTATCTTCCACTTTGGTGAATATACCGTTCCTGAAGCGAAAGCCTATATGGCATCCAAAGGTATTGAAGTTCGCGAGGACTTTTAATTTTTCCAGCCAGCGGCGTTATCGGTTGCTCATGTAGCGAACTTCACTAGGCTCCTGCGGTCTCCGGATGAAAATTAATTGTCTACAGTGGTCGCGGCAAATGAAGATAAGGATAAATCAATGCAACGTCTACTGCTGATCTGTGTTTTAGGTCTTACTCCATTGTTAGTGACCGGCTGTCAAACGGCTTACTACTCGGCGATGGAAAAGGTGGGGGTTCATAAGCGCGATATTCTGGTCGACCGTGTTGAAGATACACGGGATGCTCAAAATGAAGCCCAGCAGCAGTTTCAAAATGCCCTGGAGCAGTTTCGTTCAGTCGTAAACTTCGATGGCGGTGAGTTGGATGCAGTTTATAAAAAGCTGCAAAAAGAATATGACCGCAGTGCCGCCGCTGCGGAGGAAGTGCGAGATAGCATCCGTCAAGTTGAACATGTTTCCGGCGCGTTATTTGACGAGTGGGAAGACGAGCTTGATCAGTACACAAGTCAGAAGTTACGCAGCGATAGCGCCAGCGCCCTGCGTGATACCAAAGCTCGGTATAAGCAATTACATGCCAGCTTGAAGCGCGCTGAATCACGCATGCAGCCTGTGTTGTCTGCGTTGCTGGATAATACGCTTTACCTGAAACATAACCTCAATGCGCGCGCAATTGGCTCCTTAAAAGGCGAGTTTGCGAGTATTGAGCACGATATTGATCGGTTGGTTGTAGAAATGCAGCGCTCGATCAAGCAGTCCGATCAGTTTATTCAGGATATGCGCCAATAGCCAACATCGACGTTTTTCTGTTAGCCAAACCAGTTAAACGCCATCGCTGACCACAGAACATACGCGGCGATGCTGGCCGGGTAGGCTTTGTCGCCAATATCCGTCCCTTCGGTTTTTTGATTCGATGCAAAAATAAGCGCAGCGGAGATTAGTCCCAGTAAACCAAGCATAAAGATTAGCGCGTCTGAGCCAATTCTTTCTGGCAGTGTGATTAATGGCGTTGCGCTTAGTCCAATGGTGACCCCAATCAGATTAATCCAGCCAAAAAATGCAGTGACTTTATACATGTTAATCTGCGACCTTTTCTTGGCTGTCGTTTAATAAGCGTACTTCGCGCTGAGGGAATGGAATAGTGATATTTGCATCCTGTAGGGCTTTAAAAATCTTCAGGTTGGTCTGATATTTGTTATTGAAATAGGTTTCAGTCGGCACCCAGTAACGCACGCCAATCTCAATGGCGCTATCGCCAAAATTATCAATACCTATTTGCGGTTTGGGCTCGTTGCAGACGGGGCTCATTTCGCGCAAGCATTGATGAATAACCGCGATAGCCTGTTCCGGGTCGGAGTCATAACTGATGCCAATGCTGCTATCCACTAACGTGTTAGCAAAGGAGTTGTGCAAAATTTCACCAATGATGTGTTTGTTGGGAATAGTGATTTCGACGCCGTCTTCATTGGTTAGAACCGTGTGCGCCAAGCTGATGTCCTTTACGATGCCGCTCACCCCCAGCACATTGATGGTGTTACTGATGACAAAGGGGCGGGTGAGAATAATGGTAAAGCCCGCACCATAGTTCGACAGCAATCCTTGAACGGCCAAACCAGCACCCAGAGATAATGCGCCGATAGCGGCAACCATCGGTGTGACACTGATGCCCACTTTGCCCAGGGCGATAATGGCAACCATGATGATGACGATAATACGTAGAGCATTGGCAATAAAGTTGCCCAGGGTGACGTCGACATTATGCTTGGCGCACAGTTTTACTGTGAATTTGGCGATCTTTTTCGCCACCAGCAAGCCAATTATAAAAATGACAATGGCACCGACCAGCTGGAAGCTGTAGGTCACTAGAAATTCAGTGATCAGGTTGTAAATGTTCTCAAACTGTTCGAGTTCTTGCTCAATCATAAGGTCTTTTCCAAAAGTGGGGTTCGGGTCTGTTAGCTGCAAACCACGCGGGTGACGTCTAGGTGTTCGGAAATCCGGCATTGTCCCGGTTTTTGCTCGGGAGATGCTTTTGTCAGAAGGGTCGTTGCTTGTGGGTTGGGCTTAGTTGGTGTGGCCTCAACCAGAGATTTGGGCGGCTCGATTGGGTTAACTGTGGCTTCCTGAGTTTTTTTGGCGATCAGTTGGGGAGTGTTGTGCAGTGCTAGAAAGTGTGACGGAGAAACCAGTTGAACGCCTAGAGAGTCTAGTTGAGGCAATACTTTTTCAAGATAATCCAAGGTGCTGGGATAAGGGTGGCCGATAGCAAGGGCACTGCCCTTGATACGGGCTTTTTTGATCAGTCGTTTGAACTGCTGTTCAGTAAATTCTGGCGTGGCTTCGTGATCGAGGAAAATGTCACGCTCAAGGGTGGGTATTTTCAATGCCAGAGCGGTACGGGCGGCCACAGAAGCAACACTGGTGCGGCTATCGACAAAATACAGCGGGTACTCTTTGAGTGCTTGCATCAACCATTGCATGCGCTCATTGCTGGTGGTCAGTCCGCTACCCATATGATTATTAATCCCACTGACGTAAGGGGTTGCGGCAATGGCTTGCGCCATCTGTTGCTCAAAAATCGGACGCTCCTGTTTGAAGGTCAGTCCGCCGGGACCTAGCGGACGCCCAAGGCTGTTATCCATGGGTAAGTGCAGCATGACTTCCTTGCCCTGCTGGTGAGCTTGCTTGGCAAGCTGTTTACCAAAGGGGGTGAACGGCAGAACTGAATAGGTGATGGCGCCGGGTAACGCAATGGCGCGTTGACCGTGATGTAAGTTATTGCCGATATCATCAATAATAATACTGATTAACGCCGGCTTGTCAGCCGCTGTTGCGGCCCAGACTGGCAGTACAAACAGCAGGCAGATTAGTACGCGTGACAGGCGCAGCATTGTTAGTTGGCAGCCTTGTTGGCGGGTTTAACATTGCCCTGGCTGATAATATACAAGCCCTTCAGCAGGTTTAATGCTTCGTATAGCTGGAAGTCCTTTTCGGCCAAGGCAATTTTGTCCTCGGCACTGTTTTTGCTTTTTCCCTTTTTATCGCCGTTGCTCAGGTGACCCTTAAGGTCGGATTCCTTAATGCGTAATGTTTGCTCAGAGGTAGATGTGACACGTGTAGTTTCCACCAAAATATCCGGGGTAATGCCCTCGGCTTGAATCGAGCGACCGCTGGGGGTGAAGTAGCGTGCGGTGGTTAATTTCAATGCGCTGTCGTTGGTCAGCGGTAATACGGTTTGTACCGAACCTTTGCCAAAGCTCTGACTGCCGAGAACGACTGCGCGTTGGTGATCCTGTAACGCACCGGCGACAATTTCCGAGGCTGAAGCTGAACCACCATTAATCAGTACCACCAAGGGGACGCCTTGGCTGGGGTCCTTGGGGGTAGCGTTGAAACGTAGCTCTGAGTTAGGCAGGCGACCATTGGTGTAGACAATGAGGCCATCAGTTAAAAAGGCGTCGCTGACTTCGACAGCACCATCGAGAACACCGCCGGGGTTGTTGCGCATATCTAGCACTAGCCCTTTGAGGGGCTGATTATCCGTTTGTAGTTTTTTAAGTGCCGTGAGCAAATCGTTGCCGGTTTGTACCTGGAACTGGGTGATTCGGATATAACCATAACCGGATTCAAGACTGCGGTGCTTAACGCTGGTTACTTTGATGATGGCGCGGGTGATAGTGATTTCCAGTGGTTTTGGCTGGTGTTCTCGGGCCACGGTAAGTACAACATCGGAGCCAGGTTTGCCGCGCATCAGCTCAACCGTTTCAGATAGGCTCAAGCCGTTCACGGTGTGATCATCCACTTTTATGATCAGGTCGCCCGCTTCAATGCCGGCTTTGAGTGCTGGCGTGTCATCGATCGGGGTGATGACGCGGACAAAGCCATTTTGCATTTCGATTTCGATACCTAAACCGCCAAATTCACCGCGAGTGTTTTCCTGTAAATCGTTCAACGCGTCATCACGCAGATAGGCTGAATGGGGATCGAGGCCGCTGAGCATACCGTCAATGGCGTTGTTGAGAAGGGTTTTGTCATCAACAGGTTCTACGTAGGCTTGTTTGATGCGGTCATAGATTTCTGTAAAGGTGCGTAGTTCCTTGAGCGGCAGCGGGCCCAGTTCGGCTTCGGTTTTCTCTTCTGCATATGATAAGGGCGCTAGCAAGCAGGCAAACAGTGCAATTGCGAGTGATTTTGTGCAGCTTTTCAGGGTGATCATAATGTGTGTGGCGTCCCGGTGGGCATGACTTTTAGTGCATTCTAGTATGATGTGTCGGGCTTGTGTTGAATTTCTTTATTTATAGGGAGAGCTTTGCTCGATTGTTTTTTTGTTCTCTTGCGGCGTTAAGAGAGTACTCAAGCGGTCATTTATACCTATAAACGCCCTTATTCCGTACACGTTTGCTTTGCCAGAAAACAAAGCTCTGGCTCAAGCAAGTGTCTCGTCGTCTGGCGGGCCGCCTTAGTTACGGGCTAATATCCAGCTTTTTGGGTTTTGAGGTTTGCCGTTGCTGCGAATTTCAAAATACAGCCCAGCCGCATTATGGCCACCACTGTTGCCTACGCTACCAATGACATCATTGCTGCTGACCCAGTCGCCAGTTTCCTTGTAAATGGATTGATTGTGGCCATACAGGCTCATATAACCATCGCCGTGATCAATAATCAGTAGCAGGCCGAAGCCGCGTAACCAATCTGCAAACACTACGCGGCCATAGTGTACAGCGTGCACTTGGTTACCCTCTTTGGCGCGAATCAGAATGCCATTCCACTGGCTATCAGAGTTTTTATCTCTGGAGCCGAAGCTGCGTACAATTTTCCCGGTTGTTGGCCAGGGTAATTTGCCTTTGAGTGCTTTAATGGGGGTGGTGGCGTCGGGCAGGTCAAGGTCGGCGATGGCTTCTTCAACGGAACTTAATAGCTCTTCGAGGCGCTCACGGTCAGCCAGCATTTTATCCAGTTGCTGGCCCTTTAGACCAATGTCGCCCTGTAGGCGTAATAATACTGAATGACGATTTTGTTTGCTGGTTTGCAGGGCTTGATGTTGCTGTTCGAGCTGTTGGCGCGCGCGTTGTAGGCTGAGTAACTGTTCGTTGATTTTGGTTTCAGTGTCTTCCACCTGGCGCACGGTTTTGCTGTATTGCTCGATTTGTTCGGCTCTGGCACGGTTGAAATAGTCGTAATAACGCAGGGTGCGAGCTAGTTCGGCGGGTTGCTCCAGGTTGAGTAACACCTTGAGGTATTCGCTGTGCCCGATGCTGTAGGCAGCACGGATTTGTTCGGCAATCTGGGTGGACTGTTTTTTACTTTCGGCCAGCAAGGTGTTGCGTTGCTGGCGTAGTTTTTTGATGCTGGTCTGGGTGTTTTGCAGTTGGCGGGTGAGTTTTCTTAGCTGGTTGGCAATGTCGCCAATTTTTTGCTCTGCGCTGCGGAGTTCATTTTGTAGTTGGGATTGTTTGCCCTTGGCAGAGTTGAGCCAGCTTTCCAGTTTTCCAATACGATTTTTGAGGGTGCTGAGTTGCGCTTCGCTGGCGTCCTCGCTGAACGCCAGCGGTGCCTGTAATGCCAGACTCAGCGTTAGCAGAATAAGGGTAAATAACGAGTAGCCGCGTGCTTTTTGACGCATCTCTGGGCGGTTATCCCTAAAGGAACCGCACCAGTGATTCGCCCGTCATTTCTTTCGGCTGTTCAAGGCCCATCAGGTGCAGCAGCGTCGGTGCGATATCAGCAAGTCCGCCTTCGCGGGGCTCCACCATGCAGTCACGCGGGCTGATCAGTACAAAGGGAACCAGTTCACAGGTGTGGGCGGTGTGAGGTTGTCCGGAGACGTGATCGCTCATCTGTTCAACATTGCCGTGATCAGCGGTGAAAATGCATTCGCCGCCGACGTTGCCAATCGCCGTGACAACACGTGCCATACATTCATCTAGTGTCTCAACGGCTTTGATGGCGGCGCCAAAGTTGCCGGTGTGGCCAACCATGTCGCCATTGGCGTAATTGCAGACAATCAGGTCGAAACGTTTACTCTCGATGGCCTTAACCAGCTCGTCGGTGAGTTGGTGAGCGCTCATTTCCGGTTTCTGATCGTAGGTAGGAACGTCTGGCGAGGGAATCAGGACGCGTTCTTCGTTGGCGAAGGGCTCTTCACTACCGCCGTTAAAGAAGAAAGTAACGTGACCATACTTTTCGGTTTCCGCCATGCGTAATTGACTTTTACCTAAGCCAGCGATGTATTCGCCCAGTACCTGTTTGGGTTGCGTGGTCGGGAATGCGCAGCTGGCATCTAGGTCGCTGGCATACTCAGACAGCATGACAAATTCAGATAAAATGGGGCGAGCGGAGCGCACAAAGCTGTCAAAGGTAATGTCGACAAAGGCGCGGGTTAATTCGCGGCTGCGGTCGGCGCGATGGTTCATGCAGATAACAGCGTCACCATTTTTGATGACTGCAGGCGTTTCGCCTTCTTTATGTAAAATGGTGGTTTGTACGAACTCATCATCTTCGCCGCGAGCGTAAGCCTGTTCGAGGCCTTCTAATGCGTGGTCGGCGCGAAATAGCGCTTTACCCAGTGTCATGGTGTCGTAGGCTAATTCTACGCGATCCCAGCGATTGTCCCGGTCCATCGCGAAATAACGCCCCATCATGGAGGCAATTTTACCTCGGCCAGTCTCTTTCAGCTTGTCGGCCATTTTTCTGAGCGAGTCTGCAGCACTGCGTGGCGGTGTATCACGGCCATCCAGGAAGGCGTGTACATAAATGTTGTTGGCGCCGCGCTGGGCAGCTAGTTCAACCATCGCGTGAATCTGGTTTTCGTGGCTGTGGACACCGCCATCGGAGAGTAAGCCTTGAATGTGTATGTCGCCGCCAGCGGCGTTGGCTCGGTCAATGGCAGAACAAAGGATTTTATTTTCGAAAAAGCTGCCGTCGGCAATGGCTTCGTCAATACGGGTACTGTTTTGCGCGATAATACGCCCAGCGCCCATAATCATGTGGCCCACTTCGGAATTGCCCATTTGGCCGTGGGGTAGTCCGGCGCTTTGTTCCGATGCGTTTAATAAAGTGTGAGGACTGTTGGCCCATAGCGTGTCCCAAACAGGCGTTTGAGCCGCTTTGATTGCGTTAGACGCAGTGGTTTCGCTATGGCCCCAGCCATCAAGAATTACAAGAACAATTGGTTTTGGTACTAGCTGCATACGTCGCGTTAACTCAGGGTCGTGTGCTGGTCGATAAGTTTCGGCAATTCTAACCGCTACAGTTGAGAATGCCTATCGCTTAGGGTGAATTGTGGGTATTTATTTTAGTAGTCATTATGGGGCTGTTAAAAAATGGCGGAAGATTTTTGCTGGGTTTGCGCATGATTATTATCTTGCTTCCTTATATTTAGTCATGGCCTATTGACGTGTATACTGCCTGCTTTATTTTTTGTGATACTAAGAAACCTTTTATGAGCCAATATTTAGAGTTTGTGATCAATCATTGGGTGCTGTGCAGTCTGTTGGTGGGCTTGGTGGTTACCCTGATCTATACCGAAAGTCTTAAACGCGGTGCTAGCGTTTCACTGCATGAGGCGACCCGTCTTATGAATCAGGACGATGCCGTGGTGGTGGATCTGCGTACCGGGCAGGAATTTGCCGATGGCCACATTGTTGGGGCCGTCAATATGCCTTCAGCAGAGTTTGCTAGCCGTCTATCAGAACTGGAAAAGCACAAAGATTCACCGATCATTTTAGTGTGTAAAATGGGGCAGCATTCCAGCGGTTCCAGTAAAACCCTGAAGGATGAAGGTTTCAGTGATGTTCACCGACTGACAGGTGGTATGGCTGAATGGACGAATGCGAATATGCCAGTTGTTAAAGGCAACGCCAAAGGCAAGAAAAGCAAAGACAAAGACAAAAGTAAATAGTCATGGCTGACGTTGTTATTTACAGCAGTGGTTACTGTCCCTATTGCATTCGGGCGAAGATGCTGCTGGATTCAAAGCAGATTGATTATCAAGAGCTGGTTGTTGATAGCGAGCCTGCGTTGCGAACAAAGATGCAGCAGCTGAGCGGCCGCACTTCTGTGCCTCAAATCTGGATTGGCGAGCGTCATGTTGGTGGCTTTACTGACCTGTGGGCGTTGGAGTCCAGTGGCGAGCTGGATGAATGGCTCATCGCTGACTGATTTGCATAAACACAATTATTTTATCTTTTAAGGAATACTCATGGCTGAAGACGAGCAGGCTCAAGCGCAAGGCGATAACCAACCACAATTTGCATTACAGCGTATTTATCTTAAAGATTTGTCTTTTGAGTCGCCTGACTCGCCTGACGTTTTTCGTGGTCAGTGGTCGCCAAAGGTTAAGTTGGATGTGAACACTGGCGCTAAAACGTTGGACGGTGATTTGTACGAATCGGTGTTAACGGTGACAGTAACCGTAGAAAATGCGGATAAAGTGGCTTATCTGGTGGAAATAAAGCAAGCCGGTATTTTTGGCATTAAAAATATCGACGATGCAACTAAGCAGCAATTGCTGGCAACTCTCTGTCCGACAACGTTGTTCCCCTACGCGCGTGAAGCGGTTGATAATGCAGCAACTCGCGGCGGTTTTCCTCCGCTGCATCTGGCACCGATTAATTTCGATGCGCTGTATGCCGATGCGGCCCGTCAGGCTAAAACGGAATCTGAAACGGCACACTAAACCGTTTGTTTTAACCGGGCGGCAAATTTGTCGTCCCGGTTTCTTTTATTAGTTTTTCTCACGCCCCTCCTTCGAAGCCAAGCTGTCGCCAGGCTTCAAATACCACGACTGCTACGGAGTTTGATAGATTCAAGCTGCGACTATCCGCTAACATCGGGATGCGTAGACGCTGCTGTTCGGGCAGGCTTTCTCGCACTTCTACTGGTAACCCTCTGGATTCAGGGCCAAACATAAAGGCATCGCCAGACTGAAAAGTCATTTCGCTATAACTGGTTGTCGCTTTGGTCGTTAATGCAAAAATCCGTTTGATATCGGTGTTATTTTGGCATTCAGTGAAGCTGTCATAAAACTGTACCTGTGCCCATTCGTGATAATCAAGGCCAGCTCTGCGCAGGCGTTTGTCATCAAACTCAAAGGCCATGGGTTTGATGATGTGTAGGCGGCAACCTGTGTTGGCGGCAAGGCGAATGATGTTGCCGGTGTTGGGTGGAATTTCAGGTTCAAACAGAATGATGTGCAGCATAGGTAAAAAGGGTGCCAGTAGAGTTGAAGGATGTTTGGTGCGTTGTTGGTCAGTCCGCGTTTAGGCTTTGATTTTACTGGGGTTTGTGATTAAACTCGTTCGATCTTAAGCACTGACTGAAATAAAAGCTTAGCAAGCCGATAATAACTGAAATCAATTGGCGGCGAAGGCTTTGTGATAGTCTACACTAAACGGCAACAAACTGATTATTGGGGATTAGGCTCTGCTTAAACTATTCGCTAAAAAGAGCGTTGCTGAAGGGCAGGTGGGTGTTCATGTTGGGGGTGCGGGTGTTGCTGTCGCGCATGTGACGGCTCTCGATTCCGATAAACCACAACTTTGCAGTTGCGATTTTCTGGAAGGCAATGATATTGTGTCTCGCATTAATGCGCTACGTGAGTTGGTGGAGACTAAGGGTTTGCAAGGTCTGCCCGTTAATTATGTGCTCTCACCACAACATTACCACCTGTTGCAAGTTGAACCGCCTCAAGTTCCCGCTGAAGAGTTAAAAGAAGCCCTGCGCTGGCGCGTAAAGGATCTAATAAATTTCGATATTGAGGACGCTGTCCTTGATACCTTTCCATTGCCCGAAGAGTCATTTCGTAATCGTGCGGTAATGATTTATGTGGTGGTTGCTAAACGCAGCATTATTGACGAAGCCGAAGCGTTGATTAAAGCCGCTGGGCTGGTGCTACGAAGTGTCGATATTGCTGAGCTTACCCTGTGTAATTTGATGCCGAAGGATGAGATGCAGTCACAGGGCTCGGCGCTGATGTTAATTCAGGGTGGTGAAGGGGTGCTGAATTTGGTCAAGAATCAAACCCTTTATTTGACCCGTAATGTTAAGGCCGATCCCCAACAGCTGCGTGGCGGCGAGCTGTTATCTAATGCAACTTTCAATCATCTGGTGCTGGAAATTCAGCGTTCCCTCGATTATTACGAAAGCGGCTTGGCTCAGCCTCCAGCGACACGCTTGTTGCTGGTGCCGGTTGGCGAGGGTAGCTCGGAAATCCAGGATGCTCTGGATGTTAGTTTTGGACTGCGTGCAACGTTGCTGGATTTGGGCGAGGTGTTGAGTGGTACTGAGGTTCTTGAACCACAACAGCAAGCTCGTTGTACGTTAGCGCTGGCCGCGGCGATGAGGCAGCAGGCCTCATGAAGCAACGGATTAATCTTTATCGTTATACTGCCCGGCAGAGTGTCTGGCGACAGTATTCACCTTTTCCTCAGGCCGCCATTGGTCTGGTGCTGGTCTTGTTAGTACTGACGATTTTTGCGGTAATGGATAAAACCAAGCTGGATGCTGAATTACGCACGTTGAGCAACCAGCACGATCAGTTTGCCCTACAGTTGCAGCAACTCTCTGCGATCAATAATGAATCGACGATTGAAACATTGCAGCAGAGTGTCTCTAAACTGGAGGCGGAGCTGGCGGTACGACAGGCGACTATGACCAGTATCAAGGCTGAGGGCGCGGCAAATAGTCTGGGTTTTTCCTCTCATCTGGAAGGTCTGGCGCGGCAACACTTTGACGGGCTGTGGTTGACGGCGATTGAACTGATTGAGGGCGGCGAACGGATGGGGTTGGCGGGTTTTGCGGGTGAGCCGGAGATGGTGCCGCGTTATATTCGTAATTTGAGCAATGAAAAGGTGTTTAGCGGAACAGAGTTTGATGTATTTCGCCTGGAACGTTTGCAGGATAGTAAGGCGATGGCATTTGATGTGACCGCTGTTGCAGAGGTTGAGCAGTGAGCGCGACCTTGAAGGACACCCTACAAAAGTGGCGCCAGCGTTTTGATGCGTTGCAGCCACGAGAGCGAAATATAATTATGGTTTTGGCGCTGGTCGTCATGGTTTTCATCTGGGATTTGCTGTGCTACTCACCGTTGCAGCGCAGCATCACAACAGCCCGGGATGGACTTGTCGCGAAGGCCGATCAAATAACGCAGCTGGGCAACGAAGTTCGAGAGTTAACGCAGCCTGGTAGCGATAACCCTATTCGGGTGTTGCAGAATAGAAAACAAGGTTTGAAGGTTGCTATTAAGCAGCTTGATAGCAGTATTGAACAATTGACGGGTAATCTGATTCCCGCCAAAAAAATGGTCCAGGTGCTTGAGGACGTGCTGCGCCAAAGCAGTAGCCTGCAGCTTGTCGCGGTAAAAAGCTTGCCGGTACGTCGGCTCATTACGGGGGCAGAGGCTGACGTTTCTGTCATGCAAGCCAGTGACGGTGCATTGTATCTGCATGCTGTCGAGCTAGAGTTGCGGGGTAGCTACTTTGAGACCCTGTCCTATTTACAGGCATTGGAAGGGCTTCCCTGGCAGGTGATTTGGGATCAGCTGGAATATCGTGTTGACCACTACCCGCAAGCCGATATTCGGCTGCGTATCAATACGCTGAGTAGCAGCGCAGGGCTGTTGGGAGTTTGATGATGCAACGACAATTTTCTTCTTGTTCTTTAGTGTGTCTGGCTTTATTAATGAGCAGCACTTCGTTGCATGCCCAACCTGATTTAACTGATCCAACCCGGCCGGGTAACTTTGTGGCACAGGTCGCTGCGACGATAATGCCTTTGGCGACACAGTTTAAATTACATTCGGTGCTGATTAGTTCTCAGCGGCGGGTGGCTACTATTAATGAAACAAGCGTGGAAGTGGGTGGTAGCGTTAACGGCGCAACAGTGCGGCAGATTGAAAAAAACCGTGTTGTGCTAGAAAAACAGGGCGCTCGTTTCAGCCTGAGTCTAGCTGATCATGACTTCAAACAACGCAAATAATTTAAAAAGCGGAGAATGACTATGTGGCTGAAATTTACAGCCCTGAGCCTGTTGGTGAGCAGCCTGGTGCTGACGGGTTGCCAATCGCTGATGACTGATGATCGGGCTCGTGATACAGCCTCGGTTGAACAGATGCAGCTAGAGCTTGATAAAGCGTTAGCTGAACTTGCGCAGCAGCAAGCAACGATTGAACCGCCAGCCAATGTGACGGCTGAGTTACTCCCTGCGCTGCCGGTCCAGCAGGGCAGCGTCGCACAACAGGAACGCTTTGATATTGCTGTTGATAGTGTTGCGGCGCGAGATTTTTTTATCGGCTTAATTAAGGGAACGGATCTGAATATCGTCGTGCCGCCTGATTTGAGCGGCACTCTCAGCCTGGATCTGCAAAATGTCACTATTGATGACGTGATGCAGATTGTGCGTGATACCTATGGCTATGATTATGTGCAAAGAGGGAATTTATACCGCATTTTACCTAATGGCATGCGCACCCAGATGTTCAAAATTGACTACCTCAACGTGCAACGGATGGGCTCTTCGGAAACACAGGTTAGCTCCGGCCAGGTGAGTAGCGCAGGCAGTAGCGATAATAGCAGCGGCAGTTCCGACAATAATGATGACAACGATACCGATGATGGTGACTCAGATGTACGGGCTGTTGTTGGTACACGATTAAAAACCAGCACCGACTCGGATTTTTGGTCCGGTTTGGCTGAAACGATTGGCATCATCATCGGGGATGGTGATGCCCGGCGTGTGGTGGTATCACCGCAGTCTGGCATCGTGATTGTGCATGCTATGGCGGGAGAGCTGCGTGCGGTGCAGAAATTTTTAGATAAGGCTGAATTGTCGCTGCGTCGCCAGGTGATTCTGGAAGCGAAAATTTTGGAAGTTCAGCTCAATGATGGCTTCCAGGCCGGTGTTAACTGGTCAGCTCTGGCTAAAGCCGGTGATGGTAAAAATGTAATTTTTGGGACGGGTTTGCAGAACTCAGCGCGTACCATCGATCCCGTTACTGGCACTACGACGTTGGCAAATACGATACTGGGTACGCCAACGGCAATCAATACACCTACGGATAGTGTTGGTGGCGTATTTAGCGCCGCACTGAACCTGAAGGATTTTAATGCGCTGATTGACCTGTTATCCACACAGGGGGCGGTGCAGGTGCTTTCCAGTCCGCGTATCTCGACGGTGAATAATCAGAAAGCTGTGATTAAAGTAGGTACTGATGAGTTCTTTGTGACAGAAATCTCGTCAGAAACCACGACGACGTCCTCATCAACGACGCCCACCATTGATGTTGAGCTGACGCCCTTCTTCTCTGGTATCGCGTTGGATGTGACGCCGCAAATTAGCGAGAGTGGTGAAGTGATTTTGCATATTCATCCCACGGTCAGCGAGGTTCAGGATCAGACTAAAACCGTCGTAGGCCCTAATGGTAATCTGGTGCTGCCGTTGGCGTTAAGTTCGATTCGTGAAACCGATAGTATCGTGCGTGCGCGTAATGGGCAGGTGGTAGTGATTGGTGGGCTGATGCAGAACAACTCGACTGATAATAATGCCAAAACCCCTTTCTTTGGCGATCTTCCTTTATTAGGTGGTGCTTTCCGGCAGAAGCGGCAAAGCTCGGTGAAAAGTGAGTTGGTGATTTTGCTTAAACCTATCGTGGCGGACGATGATGCCTGGCAAGACAGCATTGAAGAAAGCAAACAGCGTCTTTCCGAGTTTCAACAAGTGTTTCAGCCGGGTACCTTTCAATAGTAACGAGCCTAACGCGTCGGCCCGTTTTTAACTGAAAAAGCTCAACAGCAGCGTAGGTGATCATGTATTTACAGCATTTCGGCCTCAGAGAAATGCCCTTTTCCCTGACACCTAACACTCATTTTTTCCTCAATGTGGGAAGTCATCACGAAGCCATGAATCTGCTGCTGGTGGGGTTAGAAAATGCCGCCGGTTTTATCAAGATTGTCGGCGAAGTGGGCACCGGTAAAACACTGTTATGCCGCCAGCTTCTGAATAGTCTGGGCGAACGCTACGTGACTGCTTATATTCCCAATCCACATCTTACCCCAGCCGGTATGCGCGTTGCGCTAGCCGAAGAGCTGGGTCTTAAGGTGCATCGCAATGCAGGGCAACACAAAATTCTTAATCTTCTTTCCGAGCGTCTGATTGAACTGGCCCATGCTGATAAATTGGTCGTGGTGATTATTGATGAAGCGCAGGCCATGCCGGAGGACACCGTTGAGGCGTTGCGCTTGTTAACCAACCTTGAGACTGAATCGCAGAAGTTATTGCAGGTGGTTCTGTTTGGTCAGCCTGAGCTGGATGAATTGCTGGATCGCCCTTCTCTGCGCCAGCTTAAGCAACGTATTACCTTTTCCTATCGGCTCAAGCCCTTGGATGAGGCGGCGCTGGAGCGTTATGTTTCTCATCGCTTGTCAGAGGCTGGTTATAACGGTGCACAACTTTTCAGCAGGTCGGCCTTGAAGCGTCTGCATCAGGCATCAAAAGGCATTCCACGACTCGTCAATATTCTCTGTCACAAGGCATTGATGGTGGCCTATGGACAAGGGCTGCAGGTTATTGAGCCGGAGGCTGTTCGCCGCGCCACGTTGGATACCGACGATGCTTTTTCGGGTTTTTCATTTCAGCCTGTGTATTGGCTGGCAATGAGTGTCGTCGGCGCATTGATGTTGTTGTTGGCGCTACGTGTGAGCGGAGTTCTGGCATGAGTCTGATTAACGATATGTTGCGTGATCTTGATCAGCGTAAGTCGGCTTACCCTCAACAGCAGGGTGTTGCAGAGGGTGTGCGAGTCACTCCCGCGGCAAACAGACGGGACAGGAGGTTTGCTCGCAACTGGGTATGGTTAGTTGCGGTGGTTAGCGTGCTGATGTTGTTAGCGTTTGCCTGGCATCTTTATGGAGAGATGGCGCCGAAGGTGCTACAAAATAGTGCCCCGTTGGTGGAGGAGAATAGCGTTGTCAGCGAGGTTTTCGAGCCTGCTGTACCTCAGGTTGCTCAGCTTCAAGCGCCGGCCTTTAGTGACATTCTCGCTGTTGAGGTACATGCCGTTCCCGGTGGCGCACGTATTGAAATCAGTCTGTCGGCACCGGTGCAGCATCGCGTATTACGAAACGGCCAACAGCTGATTATTGATTTGCCTGCCACTCGCCTTACCGAGGCATTGCCAAATCTGATTCGTCACCCGCTGATCAGTGCTGTTGATGTGCTAACTCATGCGGCGGGCATACAATTGGAAGTGGATGTAGCACGGCCGGTTAATTTACAAACCTCGATGGTCAGCAAGCAACAGACATTGTTAATAGTGGAGCTGATTGCTGCCGAAGACGAGAGTCAGAGCTTAGCAGAGGATGTTGCGGAATCAGCTATGCAGACGAATGCTGGAACGGTTGTCGCCGATGTACCGCGCATTGGCAGTACTACGGCAAGCTTTGAAAAAACCAGTCGACAGTTGACGCTCGCCGAGCGTGATAAGCAGGCAAATCAACAGGCCTTGCAAGATATGCGCAACGGACGTACGCAGGTTGCTCAGCAACAATTAACACAGCTGCTGGTTGGTTATCCTGAGGCTCATCAGTCGCGCGCAACCTTGATTGCGTTGCGAATTTCACAGGGGCAGCTCGATCAGGCTCAACAACTTTTGTCGCAGGGTTTGCAGTTGGCACCTGAGCAGCTAGCCTTTATTAAATTGAAAGCACGGATATTATTGTCACAGCAGCGACCAGCAGCCGCAGTAACTGAACTGGAGAGGCATCAGCAGGGTGAGCAGGACCAAGAGTACTTGGCGTTACTGGCTTCTGCCTCTCAGCGAGATGGGCAGCACCAGCGTGCAGCAACGTTGTATCAACAGCTTTTGCAGATGAATGACCGGCAGGCGCCGTGGTGGATTGGGCTAGCCATTTCGCAGGAGGCTTTGAATCAGAAAAATGCCGCGCTAAAGGCCTATTGGCAGGCGCGAGAGTTGCCCGGCATTAGTCCAGCCTTGACGCGCTATGCTGAAGACAGAATAAGCCAGTTAAAGTAACGGCAGTGAACGTTGGTATTTGGAGAAACGATGGTTGAACCCATGAAAAAAATTCGCCTTGGCGACCTGTTGGTGCAAGAGGGCGTAATTTCTGAAGCCCAGCTTACCCATGCGCTTGATGAGCAAAAACGACTGGGTTTTAAGTTGGGCCGTACACTGATTGAGCTGAACTTTCTCAGCGAGGATCAATTGCTGCGCTTCCTGTCGCAACAGCTGAAAATCCCTTACATTGACATTGATAACCATATCTTTGATGAAGAGTTGGTGCTCAATTTACCCGAGGCGTTGGCAAGGCGTTATCGCGCTTTGGTGCTAGGCGAAGAAGCGGGTGAACTGCTGGTGGGCATGGCGGATCCCCTGGACATCTACGCCTTCGATGAAATTGTTCGAGCGGTGAATCGACCAATGCGACTGGCCGTCGTAAGAGAGAGCGAGCTGCTGGCAGCATTAGACCGTGTTTATCGCCGTATTGGTGAAATCGAAACGCTTGCTGAAGAGCTACATGATGAGCTGGGGGAAGACCAGTTTGATATTGGTCGGCTGACTGCGGCTGATGACAGTGATGCCCCCGTGGTGCGGCTGTTGCAGTCTATTTTTGAGGATGCGCTGCAGGTTAAAGCGTCGGATGTGCATATCGAACCGGATGATACGGTGGTGCGAATTCGCCAGCGTGTAGACGGCGTATTGCAAGAGCACGTGATGAAGGAAAAACGCATCACCGCGGCACTGGTGCTGCGTTTGAAACTGATGTCTGGACTCGATATTTCTGAAAAACGGGTGCCTCAGGATGGCCGTTTTAGTGTGCGTGTCTCAGGCCATGATATTGATATTCGATTATCAACCCTGCCAACGCAATTTGGCGAATCGGTGGTGATGCGCTTGCTGGATCAGTCTGCCAATTCTATTGATTTAAACCATTCAGGCATGCCAGAGCAAATGCTCACCCGGTTCCGAAAAATAATCCACCGTCCACATGGCTTGGTGTTAGTGACGGGGCCGACTGGCTCAGGTAAAACCACCACCCTGTATGGGGCGTTAAGTGAGTTGAATAGTCCTGAGAAAAAAATCATCACGGCTGAAGATCCGGTGGAATATCAACTGCCGCGTGTTAATCAGGTACAGGTAAATACAAAAATTGGTCTGACCTTTGGCAAGGTCTTGCGCGCCACCCTGCGTCAGGATCCGGATATTCTATTGGTGGGTGAGATCCGTGATCAGGAAACGGCGGAGATTGCACTACGAGCCTCGATGACCGGCCACTTGGTATTATCCACGCTTCACACCAATGATGCGGTGACCAGCGCTATGCGGCTGCTGGATCTTGGTGTTGATGGCTATCTGGCGGCAGCTTCGTTGCGGGCGGTGGTTGCGCAGCGACTGGTGCGGCGTATTTGTGAGCACTGTGTTAACGATGAACAGCCGGAAGCTCAGGATATGATTTTGCTGGAGGCGATGCTGGGTGCTGAGCGTTTGGCGGGTATCCAGTTTAAAAAAGGGCATGGTTGTCAGAAATGTAACCAGACCGGCTACAGCGGACGTGTTGGTGTTTTTGAGTTGCTGGAAATTAATGAGCCGATGGCTGACGCGCTACGTCGCAATGATTCCTCCCGTTTTACCAAGGCGGCAATGGCGAGCCCTGATTTCAAACCACTAATCTATGTGGCGTTGGATTATGCCGCGCAGGGTGTGACGACACTTGAGGAGGTATTCCGTGTTTCCGAGCAGATTGATGAGACTGTTGACGAAATAGGTGCGCTGGTTAGCGATACGGTTACGGATAATAACTGATGCCAAGTTTCAGCTATAAAGGACGTAATCAGCAGGGCGAGCAAGTCAGCGGCGTGCTTGTGGCGACCAGCACCAATGCGCTGTTGGCGGACCTGGCAAAACTGGGAATTATTCCTGTTAATATCAGCGAGCAGAGGGAGACTAAAGGCAACGGGACTGGTTGGTCGGCGGCGGGAAATGGAAAATGGTATCAGCGTAAGACCATCGGTATCGAAGAGCTGATTGTTTTTAGTCGCCAGATGTTCAGTTTAAACAAAGCGGGCGTGCCTATTATTCGTGCCCTGAGCGGTTTAGCGGCAACGGTTAAAAATAAAACGTTACAGGGTGTGCTGCGGGATGTAGCCGACAGTCTTGAGAGCGGTGTAGATCTGGCTTCTTCTTTGAATAGGCATCCGGCAGTTTTTTCTGATCTGTATGTCAGTGTTATTCATGTGGGCGAAAATACCGGTCGACTCGATTTAGCTTTCAAGCAGGTGGCCAGTTATCTTGAGCTGGAACGCGAAACGAAAAAACGCATCAGTGCTGCAACGCGCTACCCCTTATTCGTCATCATCGCCATCGTGATTGCTATTGGCGTTATCAATGTGTTGGTCGTGCCAGCATTTGCGCAATTATTCGCCAGTTTTGATGCCGAGTTGCCCTGGCAAACCCGTGTTTTGATCTGGTGCTCTGCTTTTACAATTAATAATTGGTATTGGATTGTGTTGGCCGTTGTGGCTAGTTTTTGTTGTTGGCGTAGCTATGTAAACACCAAGGCTGGGCGGTTGTGGTGGGATCGATTAAAGCTGCGAATACCGCTGGTGGGTTCCATTTTTGAGCGTATTATTCTGGCCCGTTTTGCGCGTACCTTCTCTACCGTGGCGATGGCTGGCGTGCCTATTATTCAAGCGCTATCGGTGGTTGCCAATGCCTTAGGCAATGCCTATGTGACCGACCGCATTGGCAGAATGGCCAGTCATATTGAACGTGGTGAAAGTTTTTCTCGAACTGCTGCAAATAGTGATCTGTTTTCACCTTTGGTTCTGCAAATGATTGCCGTGGGTGAAGAAACGGGAAATATGGATGAGCTGCTTGAAGAGGTGGCTGATTTTTATGAGCAGGAAGTTGATTACGACCTTAAAAAGCTCAGTGATAAAATCGAGCCTATTTTACTGGTGGTGGTGGCTGGCATGGTGCTGATTCTGGCGCTGGGTGTGTTCCTGCCGATGTGGGACTTATCCAGTGTGGTGAAGTAGTGATAATCAGTCGGCAGAAAGGCGGGTCGCAGCTTGAACTGGTGCTGGTTATTGCATTGATTTTGGTGTTCATTACTACGTTGTTGAAAGAGTTTCAGCTGTTTTATGAGGAGGCGGAGCAGGTGCAAGTGCAGGTCATGCTGGATGGCCTCAACATTTCGGTGAACAGTTTGGTGACAGAACATATTGTTGCGGGTGATTTGAGTAAGTTAACACGTTATCAGGGCTCTAACCCGATGGTGTTACTGGCGAGGAAAGGTCTTAATTACGGTGGGGAAGTGAGTGGTAGAACGCTTAAACTGGAGCCTGCTAAATGGTATTTTAATACCAGCACTCAACACCTTGTTTATCAATTACGTGATCCATTAAAAGTGACTCAGCAGGAAGGCAAAAGGGGACAGCTGAATTTTCACCTGAATCTAAAATATCAGGATGTGAATCAAAATCAGCGTTATGACAGCAGTGTTGATCGTGTTTTTGGTTTGGCGCTGGAGCCGGTTTATCCCTATCAGTGGGTAAAGTCGTAGCGGAATATGAATAAAAGCTTCGGTGGTAGGGAAACTTGCCAAGCTTACAATTTGGTCTATAACTTGTTTACGTCTTTCAAAAAGACATCGGTTGTTTTACATCTTTTAAGGTTGGAAAAGTATGAAACAAAGCATTAAACAGCAATCGGGCTTTACCCTGATTGAACTGGTGGTAGTGATTGTAATTTTGGGTATTTTGGCCGCTACGGCGTTGCCACGGTTTGTGAATCTGACCGAGGATGCCAATCGTGCAGCGGCAGAGGGTTTTGCCGGTGCTATTAATGGCGGTAACAACATTAATTACGCGGCGTTTTTGGTTGACGAACGTAGTAATGCAGGGACGACAGTTGTTGATACAGGTGCCAATCAAAAAGTTATGAATACTCGTCAAGGTTGTAAGATAGGAGTTGCGAATAGTCTGCTTCGTGACGCGATGCCAACAACTTTAACGATTAAAACAGGTAACAGCGGTAATAATACTTTTCTAGCTTTGGGCGCTAATACGACTTGTGAAATATTAGTCTCAGGACAATCGTTAACGCCGAAGATTGAGTTTACTTTAACTGGGGCCGATTAGCGTTAAAAACAATTAGCTCAATGCCCTCTATCAGTGAGGGCATTTTTTTGTCTTAAAGGCTCGAATGAAAAAAACGGCTGGCTTTACGCTGATTGAATTAATTGTCGTGATTATGATCGTTGGTATTCTGGCGGTTTCAGCCGTGTCACGCTTCTCAAATCAAAATGACTTTTCTCTTAGAGCAGAACAGGAACTGTTAATTTCTGCCCTGTTTCAGGCGCAACAATTGGCCTTGTCCGGCCGTCCTGTCCAGTTCGCTATTGTCTCGGTTAATAGCTTTTCTGTAAGAGATTCGAGTAACCCTTCCAATCACTATAATGTGGCTGGCATTACCTATCCGCAAAACCTGAGTGCGGGTGTCGCCTTCAGTCCAACTTCGTTGCTGCGAAACTATTCAAAACTGGGGGCAACCAGTGCTGCAACGATTAACTTAACGGCGGGTGGTGATACGGTGACAGTTTGTCTTGAGGCATCTGGTTATGCGCATGCCTGCTAGTAATATTGCCAGTCGTGGTTTTACGCTGATTGAACTGATTCTTTTTATCGTCGTGGTTGGTGTCGCAACTGCGGGGCTGTTTGCGGCGATTAATTCCTCAACGGTTAATAACGTGAATCCGTTATTTCAGATACGTGCGCTGGAGTTAGCACAGGCGCAGATGGATGAAATTATCGGCAAACGCTATGACGATAAAAGCCCTAATGGTGGCTTTCCTCCCTGCGATAGCGGTGAAGTGGGTGCGGTTTCCTGTGATAGCTCTGATGGCAGGGGCGATCTAGGGGATATTGACGATTACCATGGTTTTAACACGGTGCCAGCAGCCTATGGCGGCTTCACGATGAATGTAACGGTTGCAGGCGTAACACTCGATGGGCGGCCCACCAAATTAATTACCGTGACAGTTGATTCGGCGGCTAGCGAGCCAGTGATATTGAGTGCCTATCGAGGTAATTTCTAGTGCTGTTCAGGTTGCGCAAAACAACAGGCTTTACACTGGTGGAGATGGTTCTGGTGATCGTTGTCCTGAGCATTCTGGCGCTGGGCACCACGCGTTATATTGTCACGTCTTCTCAGAGTTTTGTGGTGTCAGCCGAACGCGCCAAACTCATTGCGACGGCCCGGGTTGCGGTGGAGCAGGTGATACGCAGGTTACGTAATGTGTTGCCCAACAGTGTGCGTATCAGTGCATCGGGGCGCTGCATTGAGTATTTCCCCATTGCTATTGGCAGCTCGACGACGGATCCGGTGCTGCCTTCGTCTACCAGCCTGGCCACACCGTCTTTTACGCTTAACTCGGGCGGCAGCCATTATGCGACGATTGCCGCTTTTACAGCCAGTGAATTATACGTTTCAGCCCTGCCTTCGCCAGGGGTGATTGCCGCAACAACCCTGACTACAGCTAACACGTACAACGCTATCCCGTTGACGCGGGCGGGTGGCCATACCTTTACCCGCACCTCGCCCACGCAGCGGGTATATCTTGTCTCAAACCCGGAGCGTTTTTGTATCACGGGCACGGGTAATCTGCTGCATTACACCGGTTATGGTATTAGTAATACCAGCCCAATTAACGATAGTGCACCAGCTGGTGCTAATAGCAGTTTATTGGCCGAGCATTTGGATATCGCTGGCGCCACATCTTTTGTCTACACTCCGGGCAACTTGGCAAGCAATGCGCTGGTGCAGGTGAATTTTGCCTTTAGTAAGGGTGGTGAGGGCGTCAATATGAGCCATGAGGTGCAAATTCGTAATGTGCCCTAGGTTTAATGTACCAAGTAAGCAAGCGGGTTTCAGTCTGCCGATAGCAGTGTTTATCTTGGTGATTATGTCATTATTGGCGGCGGCGATTGTGCAGCTTTCCAGTCGAAATAACCTTTCTTCGGCGCAGGAGGTTTTTTCAACGCGCGCTTTTTATGCGGCGGAAAGTGGTGCGTCCTGGGCGATGTCGCAACTATTTTTTAATGCCGGCGGCAGCGCAACAAAAGCTTTTTCAGATACTCAGTGCGGTAGCCCGGTGAACGGGGCAACGTTAAATTTTACTGTCGCCGGTTTAGGCGGGTGCACTGCAACGTTGAGTTGCAGCGTGGATACCGTTGGCTCGATTGGCTACTACCGGATTGTTAGCACCGGTGTGTGTGGTGCTGGGCAGGTGCAGGCGACGCGGGTGGTTGAAGTGGGTGGTCGAAATGGGCTTTGAGGCCGGTTAAAAAGCTTAACCGGCTTGGATGGCTCAGAATTAAGGTCTGCTGTTGATGTGGTTTTTCATCGGCACAGTAGTGAACATGTAGTTCACGCGGCGCAGTTGCCAGTGGCAGCCGGCACAGTCAAGTTCGTTGGCTTTAGGTTTTCCGTTGCTGTCATAAAGCGCATAACCCCAATTGCCTGAGCGTTCGTTGGCGGGCATTTCTTCCGGCCATTCGCTGCGGTATTCCATCACCGCAATGGCTGCCATGTGGTCGATTAAATAGTTGCCACTGGAACCTTTCACTACATTGTCATTGCTGTCTTTTTTTGGTGCGTATATTTCCATCACAATGGTGGCGCCTTCAGGTACGTTGTCGCCCTTAGCGATGGCTTGCAATAAGTTTTCGCGCGCGTAAATTTTGGCGACCTGTTCCTGGCCAATTCGGTTTTGTGACATGTAATTGATTTGTTTAGTGTAGCCTTCAGGTAATGCCACAAATTCAGGTGTGCCTCCGGCATGTACAAGGCTGGATAGCAGGGCGGTCATAATAACGAGCAGCTTGAATTTCATAGTTTTTCCTCAATGTATGGCGCGTATTTTGCTGAGATTTAGCGTTAATAGCAATGGCAAATAGGGCAATTCCAGCGTTAGGGTAGCCAGCCACCTGTTGCTTGAATCGGCGTAGGGTTATCGGGCTCGCTGACCCAGGCGGCCAGTGCATATTTTTGACTGTTAATGGCGGTGCTTGGCAGTGTGGCACGCCATTGATTGTTGTTAGACGCGGTGGTGTCGTGGCCTAAAACAACAAAGTTATGGGATAGTATTTTGCCCTTGTTTTCACCGGCTGGCACCTGAGTTTGTAGGTCAAAACCAAGCAGTGCGATGTTGAGTAATAATGGCTTGAAAGGTTGCTCGTTGGAATCGAAGGTTGCTGTGATTTCTTTGCCGCTGAGGGTGATGGTTAAGTTGGCTGCATCTTCGTTGATTGCGGGTAAGCGACTGCGATGAAACCAGCTACGTGATTCTTTACCGTTGTAGACAAAACCGGGTGTGTAAACTGCCTTGAGGTTGCCATTGTGCTTATAGCGGTACTGGCGCTGACTGTTTTGTGATGTTGCCAACGGGTCATTCCAGCCTAAATTATTCCAGTAATCAACGTGAAAGGCGACGGGCACAATTCGCTGCCATAACGCTGGGTAATCTTTCAATCGGCCTATCCAGTTGTCTGCCGGAGGGCAACTGCTGCAGCCTTCGGAGGTATAAAGTTCTAGCCGTGGCACTTTGCCGGGGCCGCTATTGAAGGTCACGTCCGCTTGGGTAGGTAAGGAGAAAACGTTGCAGATTAGAAACAGTAACGTGAGCTTAAGTTTGAATTTAAGGGACATGAATGACTTCCGGGTAGCAGGGCAACATTTTTGAGACTCTTGGGCAGCTAAAAAAGTTCGCGATTGATTTTACGCAGGGGCTTTTATTGTTACATGTCGTCATGTTCTTTGAGCTTTCGGGTGAGTGTATTACGCCCCCAGCCGAGAAGTTTTGCGGCTTCGCCCCTGCGCCCCTGAGTGTGCTGCAGTACAATCTCCATCATCACCTTTTCGAATGTCGGTAACGCCTGTTTGAGGGCGTTAGGCTGGTGGGCGTTGAGTTGTTGCTGAACCCAGTTTGCCAACGCTTGTTGCCAGCTATCATTGTGATTGCTCTGTGATTGCTGTGAGAGTAGTTCTGGCGGTAGGTCATTAAGCTGCACTTCGCGGCTGCTGGCCATCACGGTCAACCAGTGACAGGTATTTTCAAGTTGTCGCACATTCCCTGGCCATTCCAGCGTGCTGAGGAAGTCACTGCTCTGAGGGGTTAAAATTTTTGCTTCCATGTGTAAATCATTGGCCGATTTATTAAGGAAGTGTTGTGTGAGAACGGGGATATCTTCACGGCGGTCCTTGAGCGATGGTAAGTGGATGCGGATCACATTAAGTCGATGGAAAAGATCCTCTCGGAAACGATGTTCGTTTACCAGTTGTTCCAGGTCCTGATGGGTGGCGGCAATAATACGTACGTTAACTTTGACGGGTGTGTGGCCACCAACACGATAGAATTCGCCATCGGCTAATACTCGCAGCAACCGGGTTTGGGTTTCGGCAGGCATGTCGCCGATTTCGTCCAGGAATAGTGTGCCGCCATCGGCCTGTTCAAAACGGCCTTTGCGTTGAGCCGTGGCGCCAGTAAAGGCACCTTTTTCGTGGCCGAACAGTTCCGACTCAATTAAATCCTTGGGAATGGCGGCCATGTTTAAGGCGATAAAGGCTTTGCTCGAACGCGGGCTGTGTTGATGCAGTGCGCCCGCGACCAGCTCCTTGCCGGTGCCAGATGCGCCGTTAATCAGTACATTGATGTCGGAATGAGAAAGGCGGCCGATGGCACGAAAAACCTCCTGCATGGCGGGCGCTTCGCCAATAATATCACCGCTGCTTTGTGCTGTTTGTATGTTTTCATGGCTCGCACTTTGTTCCTGACTATGAGCCAGTGCGCGTTGCACAATACTGGTGGCGGCGTTGATATCAAAGGGTTTGGGTAGGTATTCAAAGGCGCCGCCTTGATAAGAGGCCACCGCGCTGTCGAGATCCGAATGAGCTGTCATGATAATAACGGGTAGCTGGGGGTGGCTTTGAAGAATCTCTGTCAACAGATCCAGCCCGCTGATGCCGGGCATGCGAATATCGCTAATGATGGCGGCGGGTGCGCGATTAGCCAATGCTGCCAGAACGTCATTGCCCTGCTCGAAACATTCGGTGGCAATGTTGGCCTGTGAAAGCGCTTTTTCCAGTACCCAACGGATGGCGTGGTCATCATCTACAATCCAAACGAGATCATTACGTGTCATGGTGTTCCCTTTGCGACGGCAGTGGAATGTAAATGGTAAAGCAGGTGTTACCCGGCGAGCTGTGTTGTTCGATGAGCCCTTGATGCAGGTTAACAATGTGCTGTGCGATGGTTAAACCGAGCCCTGTGCCACTGGCCTTGCTGCTGACCATGGGGTAAAAAATAGTATCGCGCAGGGTGCTGGAAATGCCAGGGCCGTTATCGCGAATGTCGATGCGACACACGACTCGATGGCGTTGGTTGCCAATGGTGATTTGGCGCTCAGTACGCGTTCGGATAATGATTTTGGCGTTGACTGTGTTGGCTTCTGTCAGTGCCTGCTGGGCGTTGAGGGCGATGTTAAGCAGTGCCTGAATGAGCTGCTCCTTGTTACCTTCGAGCTCTGGAATGCTGGGGTCATAGTCGCGTTCGATAACAATGTTACCCTGTGATTCGGATCTCAGTAATTGGCGTACACGTTCGAGCACTTCGTGAATGTTTACTGTACTGAAAGGTTGAGGCTGATTGGGGCCCATCATCTGATCAACCAGCTGAGACAGGCGGTCTACTTCGCCGATAATAATGTCGGTATATTCGTCCAGCGATGGGTCGCTCAACTGCCTGTTGTGTAATTCCATGGCTAACAGTTGTGCTGCCCCACGGATGCCGCCCAGTGGGTTTTTAATTTCGTGGGCAAAGCCTCGGGTCAGAATTTTAGAGGTTTGTTGCTGCCAAAGTAGGTTTTCTTCACGAGAAATCTGTAGCCAGCGGTCCATGGTGAAAAACTCGATCAATAGATAGCTGTCGTCTTCGCTAATGATCGGTGTGACGGTATAGTTGACGGTCACGCTGTTAGCGTGGCTGGGCTTTAGTAGCGCTTCACGTTTGGTGTAGGGCTGATTGCTGAGCAGGGCGTCACCCAGCTCCTGTACGGCCGCCTCGAAACCTTCTATGACCTGATGCAGGGGTTGACCGATGACTCTGTTGCCGCTGGTTGATAGCATGGCTTCGGCTGCGCTGTTGAGAAAGCGTACCTGTAACAGCTCATTTAGCAGCACCACGGCAGTAGTCTGGTGGTTGATCAGGTATTGAGTTAGATCGGGGTTGGCAGTCATGGAAATGATGCCCTCTTTTGGGGCGATCTATTGAAAGGTGTTAGTATGCACTTTTTTGGTGCATAACTGAAGTGTCGACATCCTGCGGGTTAATCGCTTTTATGTGGGTGGTGTTGCTGGTTTGATAACCGTGCGGAAAATATGGACAGTAATTGGGGCGCTGGTTTGTAGCACTTTGCCGTTTTTATCCAAAACACGAACACTCAGATTATGGCTGCCTCGCTCAAAGTCGGTCAGTTCGAGGCTGGTTGCTTTGCTGGCGGTTTGCAAGGGCTGGCCGTTATCTAAAAATTCAATGCGATGGCCGTTATGTAAGCCTGGTTCTATTGCAGCGGTTAGGGTTATTTTATGTTCGTTACGCAGGGTGGTTTGGTCTGCCGGGCTAGTGATTGCCAGCTTGCTGTAGCGTGCGGAACTGACAGCGGGGGCGTTGTTGATAGCCGGTTGTTCTGTTAGAGCTGGAATTTTTTGTACGTTGATGGGTTCAATAACGATCTTTTCTGCATCGTTGCTTTTAGTGTCGGAAAAGGATGGCACGCCATCTTTGTCGATACGCTTGTAAACTTCTTCGGCATAGCTAGGCGCTACAATGACTGCGCAGAGCAAGAGTAGGCTGACGGTACGTTTAGACATGAAAATCCCTCTCAACAAATTTTAAAAAAAACCATTTTTTAGGGTAGGTCAATAAAAAACCCCTGCCAATTTACAACGTGCGCAAACTGGTCAGGGGTTTTGACAGCATAAGCTGCTAATTATTCAGCTTTTTGGCTACTCAAAGGTATTAAACGCTGTAATACAGTTCAAACTCAGCAGGGTGAACCGACATATTCAGGCGGTCTACTTCTTGCTGCTTCAGAGCGATGTAAGCATCGATCATGTCGTCGCTGAACACGCCGCCAGCCGTCAGGAAGGCGCGATCCTTGTCCAGTTCTTCCAGTGCTGCGGACAGCGATGGAGCAACAGTCGGAATGCCTTTGGCTTCTTCGGGTGGCAAGTCATACAAATCTTTATCCATGGCATCGCCAGGGTGGATTTTATTTTGGATGCCGTCCAGGCCAGCCATCAACAGTGCCGCGAAGCACAGGTATGGGTTAGCAGATGGATCGGGGAAACGTACTTCTACACGGCGACCTTTAGGGTTGCTAACGTGAGGGATACGGATCGACGCAGAACGGTTACGCGCTGAGTAAGCCAGCATCACGGGTGCTTCAAAGCCCGGTACCAAACGTTTGTAAGCGTTGGTTGAAGCGTTAGTGAAGGCGTTCAGTGCGCGCGCGTGTTTGATGACGCCGCCGATGTAGTACAAAGCTGTTTCCGAAAGACCCGCATAGCCGTCGCCAGAGAATAGGTTGTTGCCATCTTTGCTGATGGACATGTGTACGTGCATGCCGCTGCCGTTATCGCCAACCAGTGGTTTTGGCATGAAGGTCGCTGTTTTGCCATAGGCGTGAGCAACGTTGTGTACGCAGTATTTCAGGATTTGAACTTCGTCAGCTTTTTTTACCAGCGTGTTGAATTTAACGCCGATTTCACACTGGCCAGCCGTACCCACTTCGTGGTGGTGTACTTCGATGTCCAGGCCCATTTCTTCCATGGCTGAGCACATGGCTGCACGCAGGTCATGTAGCGAGTCAACGGGAGGCACGGGGAAGTAGCCGCCTTTAACGCGTGGGCGGTGACCCATGTTGCCGCCGTCGATGCTGCTGCTGGAAGACCAGGCTGCTTCTTCAGAGTTAATGGTGAAGCCTGAGCCGCTGATGTCGTCGTGCCATTTAACATCGTCAAATACAAAAAATTCGGGCTCTGGGCCCATGAATACTGTGTCACCAATACCGGTTGCTTTCAGGTATTCTTCAGCGCGTTGGGCGATTGAGCGTGGATCACGGTTGTAGCCTTGCATGGTGTTCGGCTCAACGATGCTGCAGCTGATGTTTATTGTCGGTTCTTCGGTGAACGGATCGATCACGGAGGTTGAGTCGTCTGGCAGTAATACCATGTCAGAATCGTTAATGCCTTTCCAGCCAGCAATAGATGAGCCGTCAAACATTTTGCCTTGTTCAAAGAACTCGTCATCAACTTCTCCGACGGGCATGGATACGTGGTGTTCCTTGCCATGCGTGTCGGTAAAACGCAGGTCGATCCAGCGGATGCTGTGTTCTTCGATCAGTTCTAAGGTCTTAGACATTATATTTTCTCCATTTTGCTACCGGGGTAGCATGAAAGTTAAACGTTGGTGGGTTTGGAGCAGTTGGCGTGAGCTCTAAATCCCGAATAAGCCGAATGCCTTGCATAGAGCAAGGAGCGTGCCAATTTTTAACGAACTGTTTTACAAGGGCTTGCGACCGGATCATCCGGTTTTTAGCTGTAAAATGTGCGATATAGGTGCGATAACATCTTGTGGCGCACTAAAGTGGTGCAGCGCAGTTAGGCCTCCTATTCTTCGACGCGAATGGTGATAATGATATCGAGATCATCCTGCTGTGTATCGATGATGGTATGGCCGTGTACACGGCACCAGGCGGGGATATCGTGCAGTGCGCCGGGATCGGTGCAGGTGACCTCCAATATATCGCCAGGTTGTAATTCTTTGATCTTTTCCTGGGTACGGATGACCGGTAATGGACAAAGCAGGCGACGAGTATTTAGCTGATGTGGTGTTTTATTGGTCATGTTATACGTGCCACTCTTTAGGAATGTCATCGGCTGGATAAGGCGCGACTTCGAAGACCTGCCCTTGCCCGTCTTTGAAATCGATCTGGATGGTTACGGTGTCTTCATTACGCCCTTTGCAGTAGCGGCCAACAATTCGCGCAGCCAGCTCAAGGTCTTCTGCCGTTGGCGTTCCGTCCAATAGTGCGAGTGCGCCCGGATGGCTGGTGGGGCGCAGGGTGGTGAACTCACGCTTGTAGCCGGACAGGAAGTTGTTCTCGCCTTCTTCGCGGCTGATAATGAGTTTGAAGTTTTTGTTAGGGCGAACGTGGCGACCAACCTTTAGCAGCATGATGTCGTCCAGCTCATAGCGACGTTCGCCACGGGCGCTCCACAGGTCTGCCAGTTTGCGAGAGTAGCTTTCGTCGGTTAGGAAGCAGCAGCCGCCAGCCGGTTGGGAGTATTCATCAAATCCTAATTCGTTTGCCAGTGCGATTTGAGGCTTGCGATTGCGGCCATGAAAATCAAACAGCTTTTCGCGATCAACCCAGCCTTCGCGTTCTGGTAGCGTCGGAGGTAAGTGTTTAGCGCAGAGCGGGCGCAGTAGGCGGTCATCAGCACCGGACTCGCGGGCAATAATCGGCATGGTTTCTGCGCGTTGAGATTTGGGGCGCTGGCCAATAACTTCACCGGTAATGATGAAGTCAAAGTTGTTTTCTTCCATGAATGACCAGACCTTGGCCTGGTTTACCATAAATATTTTGCAGTCCAGGCACGGGTTCAGGTTGGAGCCGTAGCCGTGTTTCGGGTTGAGTACGACATCCTTGTAGTCTTCGGAGATGTCGATGATATGTAGCTTAATCCCCAGTTGTTCGGCGACCCATAAAGAGTTGTTACGCTTTTCTTTTTCTTTGTCTTTTTTACGAATCGCATGGGTATGCCCCTCAACACAAAAGCCGGTAAAGAAGTTGATGCCTTCGACATGAATGCCCTGGTCCATAATGACTTTGGTGGCGAGCATGGAATCGAGGCCGCCGGAAATCAGCGATACGGCTTTACGTTGTCCGGGCAGGGCTTTTTTGGGGCGTGGGGTCTGAGTCATAACTTTAGGGCCTGTTAATACTATTTGAGATATCTATGCTGAAAGCCATTTTACCCTTCAGCAAGGCGTTATGAGCGCCGTGTAGCCAGTTACATAAGTGAGTAACAACGTAGCGGAAGGGGAAAAGAGCTTCAGCCCTTCGGGTTATGGCTAGAAACTCGCCATGCTGCGTTATTCGTTATTTATTTGGAGCAACCAAACTGCTCGTCTCATGTCTTGCCTGGCGCGTTTCTAGCTATAACAGTGGCATCTCACATAGTGTTAGCAAGCCCTTGTCATATCTGGAAAAAATGGCCGGAGATTATAGCTGTTTCCGGGGCATTAGTCATTAGCACTTGTGTTGTAAGGTGTGTATAATCCGCGCTCTTAATTATTCTCTTTGGACATTCTCGTGATCGAAAAACTACGTAATATCGCCATCATTGCCCACGTTGACCATGGTAAAACGACTTTGGTTGATAAACTTTTGCAGCAGTCAGGCACGCTGGATCGTAAAGATCAGGGCACTGAACGTCTGATGGATTCCAACGATCAGGAGAAAGAACGAGGCATTACGATTCTGGCGAAAAACACGGCCATTGAATGGAATGATTACCACATCAACATCGTTGACACACCGGGCCACGCCGATTTTGGTGGTGAAGTAGAACGTGTATTGTCGATGGTTGATTGTGTATTGCTGCTGGTTGACGCGGTTGACGGCCCAATGCCTCAAACACGGTTTGTAACTTCCAAAGCATTTGAGCAGGGCTTGAAGCCGATTGTTGTTATCAACAAGGTTGACCGTCCGGGCGCACGCCCTGATTGGGTTGTTGATCAGGTGTTTGATCTGTTTGATCGCTTGGGTGCCACTGACGAGCAGTTGGATTTCCCAATTATTTACGCCTCAGCGATCAATGGTATTGCTGGTCTGGACGTCGATGATATGGCTGAAGATATGACGCCATTGTTCCAAATGATCACCGACAGTGTACCGGCGCCGGACGTTGACCGTGAAGGTCCGTTCCAGATGCAAATTTCGGCACTGGACTACGATAGCTATGTGGGTGTTATTGGTGTTGGTCGTATTACACGCGGTACGTTGAAGCCGAATCAGCAGGTTGTTGTTAAGGATGCTCAAGGTAAGGAGCGTAAAGGTAAAGTTTTGAACGTGAAGGGCTATCTGGGTCTGGATCGTGTTGATACGAATGAAGCAAAAGCCGGTGATATCGTCTGTATTAATGGTGTTGATGGCTTGGGTATTTCTGACACGCTGTGTGATCCTGAGCATGTTGAAGCGCTGCCGCCGCTGAGTGTTGATGAGCCAACCGTGAGTGTTAACTTTATCGTTAATGATTCACCGTTTGCCGGTCTGGACGGTAAATTTGTGACAACGCGTAATATTAAAGATCGCCTGGATCAAGAGTTGATCCATAACGTTGCATTGCGTGTTGTGCCTGGAGAGACGCCGGATAAGTTCATTGTTTCTGGTCGTGGTGAGTTACATCTGTCTGTCCTGATTGAGACGATGCGTCGCGAAGGTTTTGAGCTGGCGGTTTCGCGCCCTGAAGTGGTTCAAAAAGAAGTGGATGGCGTGCTACAGGAACCGTTTGAGCATGTAGTGATTGATGTTGAAGCTGAGCATCAGGGCAGCATCATGGAAGAGCTTGGTTTGCGTAAAGGTGAGCTGACCAACATGGAGCCAGACGGTAAAGGCCGTGTGAAACTGGAGTTCTTGATTCCTGCACGTGGCCTGATTGGTTTCCGGGGTTTGTTTATGACGCTGACTTCCGGTTCTGGCATCATGAGCAGCACCTTCGACCATTACGGTGAAGTGAAGGCGGGTGAAGTATCATCGCGTCAAAATGGCGTAATGGTTTCCATGGTTAAAGGAAAAACGGCGGGTTACTCACTGTTTAACCTTCAGGACCGGGGTCGGATGTTCCTGGGTCATGCTGAAGATATTTACGAAGGTCAAATCATTGGTTTGCACTCACGCAACAATGATTTGGCAGTTAACCCTTCCAAGGGTAAGCAGCTGACTAACGTACGTGCCTCGGGTACTGATGAAGCGTTGACCTTGACGCCTCCTGTGCGATTCACTTTGGAACAGGCGTTGGAGTTCATTGAAGATGATGAGCTGGTAGAAGTAACGCCAAACAACATTCGTCTGCGTAAGAAATTGCTGACTGAGAACGAGCGTAAGCGCGCTGCTCGTTAATCAGTAAGTTCTTTAAAAGGAGGCCGGACGAATGTCCCGCCTCCTTTTTTTGTGCCTGCAGTTTTTGCGCGCTACAATTTTTCGTACTGTTTACGTGATGATCATTTAAATAGAATTTGAATGCCGGTTTTAATTGTTGGGAGATGATTTGTGACTAATTCCACCTATTGCGTTGTGATTACAGGCTGCAGCCGAGGCATTGGTCTTGAGTTGGCGTGTCAGTATGCGGAGGCTGGTTGGCGAGTGATTGCGACAGCACGTGAGCCGGATGTGAATCCTGTGCTTCGGCAATTGGCTGTCAATCACGCACGCCTGTCTGTGCATACGCTCGATGTCAGTCGTGATGATTCTATTGCCAGTTTTGTCCGCGACCTTGGTGGTAAGCCCGTTGATTTGTTGATTAATAATGCTGGTGTTTATGGCACTGGCGGTAGCGATGTAGGCAGTTTGACGCGACAGGAATGGCGGCAGGTGCTGGAAGTGAATACCCTGTCACCACTGATGGTGATACAGGCGCTGTTGCCAAATCTGGAGGCCGGAGAGCTGAAAATAGTCGGTATGATGAGCAGCAAGGTGGGTAGTATCGCCGATAATAGCTCGGGAGGCTGTTATTATTATCGCAGCTCTAAAGCCGCGCTTAATCAGGTGGTTAAATCGTTATCTATCGATTTGGCTTCGCAGGGCATTAAGGTAGTAGCGTTGCATCCGGGCTGGGTGCAGACGCAAATGGGTGGGCCTAATGCGTTAATTGATACACAGCAAAGTGCGACCGGTTTGCGCGCAGTGCTGGCGGGGTTGGATACTGCTGGCAGTGGTTGTTTTTACAGCTATGATGGCACTGAGGTTCCCTGGTAGTACTTACTAGAATGGTCGATTCTATAAAGGGTAGAGATAACATATGGCTTATTTATTAGGCTTAGTGCTGCCGGTGGCGATTCAGCTGCTGTTTATTTTTATCGTCATTGCGATGAATACGGGTAACGGATCCTGGGTTGGCTTGGGGGCCTATCTGCTGGGTTTGTTGGTGGTGCCAGCAACCGCGCTGGCCAATTTTTTCTATATCCGTGCACGGCGACAACTGCCGTTATTTCAGCTCACTACACGCTGTTTTATGCTGGCCATGATTGTGCCGGTTTTGGTCGTGGTTTTGCTGCTAGTTGGGTGAGTGCTTGTCCAGTTTTCAGTACCTCCATGAAACAGATAGTGAGCCAAACCTGTTGCTATCGCGCTGCGTTTTGAACTCGTGACTACGCGCGATGTGGGTCAGTGTGAAACGCCAGTCGCCCCAACCCATCACGGCTCCAGCCTGAGCATCGCCAACCCACTCTTCGCGGTCAACGCGGTGGCTGTGGCCACTGGAATTACCGTCCAGAAAAATATTGTGGCCCACATAGCGGCCATGGGTGCCGACAAATAGATACCAGAAGAACGGCTGGTCTGGTTTGAAGTAGCGAGCGGCGGAGGTAATAGGTCGAATCAGCGGCGGTCCGAAATCGGAACGCAGGCCGGAGCCAACACGGAGTGTAAAACCCGCACCGGCAAAACGCTGTGAATTCCCCAACATAAAACCGGTGCGCGGTACAATGTCGAGGTGGTTGTTGATAATCGGCAGCATCCACTGGCGGTCATAGCTGATGTCGAGCGTTACTTCATTGTCGAGCTGGTTGTGCCAGCCCTGGGCAACCGGGCTGCCGATAAACTGGTGCACTTCACGTTGAACTGATTCCGCGCCAGAGTGGGGGCCGACTAGGCCCGCAATGACCTCCAGGCTATCAACATGTCGGGTGCTGCCTTGATGATCAGTTAGCAGGCCCAGGCCAGTGTATAGCCAGCCCGCGTAGGGGCGATCAGTAGTGTCTATATTGGTTGCCTGCAGGTCGCTAGGCGTGAAGAACTGCTGCCCCAGTGTCCAAGAAAAACGTGTTTCATCATTGGGTGAATAAAATGGCATCCAGACGGCAAAATCTATGAACCAGTCGGGTACGTAGGCGTCGCTGACATAATTGATTTCGGTACCGTGTGTGTAATGGCGATCTCGGCTGGAGGCAAATAGATCATTTTCCAACGATAGGGTCAGCGTGCCTTTATTATCCTTGGCCTCGACTGGCGAAGACAGCAGAGCTAAAACAAGCGTAAGACAGGTCAACAATGAGAGCTGAAATTGGCCGATTTTGATCATATCTATTCCCTTAAAAAACAGTGCTATCTTTTGTCTTTGTTGCATCAAAAGTGTTCACCTTGATGGCAGCTTTTGTTGCTATTACTTCTTTGCCAATAAAGGGTATTATCGTTTGATAATCCTTTTCTAAGTGGTCTTTTGTCGGGAGTACAGGATGTTAACTCTTTACCCAGAAGTTAAACCCTACAATAAGTTTCGTTTGCAGGTTTCCGAGCAGCATGAAATTTATGTCGAAGAATGCGGCAACCCGCACGGCATTCCTGTGTTGGTGGTACACGGAGGCCCCGGTGCGGGCTGTGACGCAACCATGCGGCGTTTTTTTGATACGACACACTATCGTATTATTTTGTTTGATCAGCGCGGCGCTGGCCGTTCCACGCCTCATGCCGAACTTGATGAAAATACCACCCAACACCTGATGTTCGATATGGAAGCCATTCGTGAACGGCTGGGCATCAAACAGTGGATGCTGTTTGGCGGTTCCTGGGGCTCAACGTTGAGCTTGGCCTATGCGCAGCATTACACAGATCGAGTATTGGCGTTGATTTTACGCGGAATTTTTTTATGTCGCGATCAGGATTTACAGTGGTTCTATCAGGATGGGGCTAGCCATATCTTTCCTGATTACTGGGAAGACTATGTGAAGCTGATCCCTGAAAATGAGCGCGATGATTTTATCAGCGCTTACTATAAGCGTCTGACTGGCTCCGATGATGTGATGAGGATGGCGACGGCTAAGGCCTGGTCAACCTGGGAGGCGCGTTGTGCAACATTACGACCCAATCATGATGTGGTGGAATATTTTGCCGACCCGCATGTGGCACTGTCGATGGCACGTATTGAAGCACACTATTTTGTAAATGGTATTTTTCTGGAACCCGATCAGTTATTGCGTGATGCACCTAAGCTGGCGGATATTCCTGGCATTATTGTGCATGGTCGCTATGACATCATTTGCCCGCTGGACAATGCCTTTGCTCTGCACCATAACTGGCCGCAGTCCAAGCTGGAAATTGTGCGCGATGCCGGTCACTCAGCATTAGAGCCGAGCATTATTGATGCATTGGTACGTGCAACTCAGGAAATGAGCTATCGTTTCCGGGATTTGATCGAAAATTAATAACATGAGTTAGCTAGGTATCGCGTGTCATGCCGGAAGCGGCAACGCGTTAGCCGGTCTATATGTTTTTCTTATGGTGCAATTGCGAATCGGCACATTGTCTCTATTGGAGTGGCGGAATATTAATAAGAGGGGGGTTGTTTGAGAGCTTTAATTCAGCGTGTCACTGAAGCGAGTGTCACGGTTAGTGACGAATGTATCGGTGAAATTGGTAAGGGGCTAATGGTATTGCTGGCCGTACAGCGGGGTGATAATCAGGCCGTTGCGGATCGATTATTGGATAAATTACTGAGCTACCGTGTGTTCAGTGATGCTGATGACAAAATGAATTTGAATGTACGGCAGGTTGAAGGTGGGTTGTTGCTGGTGTCCCAGTTCACACTGGCGGCAGATACCCAAAAAGGCGCGCGTCCTAGCTTTTCCAGTGCGGCGACTCCGGCTGATGCCGAAGCACTATATGATTATTTTGTGGGGCAGGCCAAGGCTCGGTATACCGAGGTGGCGACTGGTGAGTTTGCTGCTGACATGCAGGTGGCCCTGATAAATGACGGGCCAGTGACTTTTTTGCTTGAGGTGAAGGGCTAAGTTTTTAACGAACTAGCTTTTTTCTTCGTTTTCACGGTTTTCTTCAGCCGCTTCCTCAGTGGCTGTTTTTTTACTATTCTTGCGATTCAGTCGTGCCAGAATAAGGCCTGTTTCAAACAGCAGCCACATAGGAAAGGCCAATAGCGCCTGGGAGATCACATCGGGCGGCGTCAGTAGCATGCCAAAAACAAAACAGCCGACAACGATATAAGGGCGTTTTGCGGACAATTTTTCGACCGTTGTGACGCCAGAGGCAATCAGCAGAAAAGTGGCGACGGGAATCTCAAAGGCCATGCCAAAGGCAAAAAACAGCTTCAACACGAAATCGAGATACTTATTAATATCCGTCATGATGCTGACGCCATCTGGTGCGACACTGGTGAAAAATCCAAATACCAGAGGGAAGACGACGTAGTACGCAAAGGCCATACCAGCATAAAAAAGCACGACGCTGGAAATCAGGATGGGTGCCGCCAGGCGTTTCTCTCTGCTGTACATGCCCGGCGAAATAAAAGACCAGGCTTGGTGAAGAGAGAAGGGCATGCTCATGAAAATGGCTAAAACAATGGTGAGCTTAAAGGGTGTCAGGAACGGCGATGCCACTTCGGTGGCGATCATGCTAGTGCCTTCTGGCATGTGCGCGCGGAGCGGTTCAGCTATAAAGGCATAAATGTCGTTGGCAAAATAAAACAGACACAAAAAAAGAACCAGAACAACGGTAACGCTTTTTAACAGCCGTGAACGCAGCTCAAGCAGGTGGGCGACAATGGGCAGTTCTTGCTTAACCTGTAGATCTTGATCAGGATCGTCTAGCTGCGTAGTTGATTCATGGTCCGGGTCGGTTTTTTGCTGTTCAGACATTAGCTGTTGTTATCTTTTTGCTGAGGCGGCGTGGTATCTGCAGATTGTTCCTGCGTGGCGTCAGTACTGTCACTGTCCTGAGTACCATTTTTATAGCTGCTGTCGAGATAGCTGTTGCCGTGAGGTGATTGTTTCTGAGTTTTTTCCTTGGCCAAACGCTCTTTTTCATCGGCGATAGCGTCTTCTTTGAGTCCGGCCATGATCTGTTCATTGCGTAAATCCTGGCGGATTTCATCAATGCCAATCTCATTCTCCAGATCACGGCGTACATTGCCCATCATGCGTTTGGCGCGACCAATCCACATGGCAGTGCTGCGCATGGCTTCGGGCAAGCGGCTGGGGCCAATAACAACCAGTGCAACCAAGCCGATAATCAGGATTTCTGTAAAGCCGATATCAAACATTTGGCGTTACTTGTCCTTCTTCTCGCTGGATGTGTCTTCAGTTTTTGTTTCTGTGCTGTTTTGTGCAGAGGTCTCATCAGCGATTTTTTGCTGAGACTTTTCGTCTTCTTTTTTGGGGTCGTCGTCAGAGTCGATGGCTTTTTTGAAGCCTTTTACTGCGCTGCCAAGATCGCCACCGATACCTTTCAGGCGTTTTGTTCCAAACAATAAAATCACGATTGCCAGGACAATGAGTAACTGCCAAATGCTGATGCCACCTAAACCCATGTGTAACTCCTTAATGTCAGTGTATTGCTGTGAATCTGTTAATTACGCGCAACTTGTTTTTGCGTTCTGATCAGGAAAGTATCGAGACTATCCGCGCGCTGCTTTTTCGTCAAGGCCGGATAAGCCGAATCGACGCTGTAATTCTGTGAGTACTGCTTCTGGCTTTTCGCCCAGATGCGCCAGTGCAATCAGGCTGTGAAACCAAAGATCGGCAGTTTCGTAAATTAGATCACTATTATCGCCACTGGTTTCAGCATCTTTTGCTGCCAGAATGGTTTCTGTGGCTTCTTCGCCCACCTTTTCAAGAATCTTGTTCAAGCCCTTTGCGTAGAGGCTGGAAACATAGGACGAGTCGGCATCAGCGTTTTTGCGCTGTTCCAGAATATCGCCGAGTTCCTTTAAAATATCGTTCATAGTGCTACTTCTTATAAATGCTGCTGGGGTCTTTTATAACTGGATCAGTGCTATGCCATTCATTATCGTCTTGCCGGAGATAAAAACAACTTTCGCGGCCGGTGTGGCAGGCGATGCCGCCGAGCTGTTCGACCTGCATCAAAATGGCGTCTTTATCGCAATCGGTACGTAATTCGTAGAGTTTTTGTACATGGCCAGATTCTTCGCCCTTTCGCCAGAGCTTGTTGCGGGAGCGTGAAAAGTAGATGGCACGTTGTTCATGAATGGTGAGCTGTAGTGCTTCGCGATTCATCCAGGCCATCATCAAAATGCGGCCGGTTTTGTAGTCCTGTGCGATGGCCGGTACCAGGCCATCGTTATCCCACTTGATTTGCTCAAGCCAGCTATCAGTCATGCGTTAAATCTCATACAGCTAAATTCAGTGCGGGGTTCTAGTACCGCTTTGGCTGCTAAGCATACTTGATAAACGTAATGTGGGCTATAACTGCAAGATAGTACTTGATTCGCTGTGTTTCGGATAAAACGCTTGTTAGCGGCTGATTAACAACCCCAAACCGATGATAACCAATGCCCAGCTCATTGTAGGGATATTGTTCAACGCCAAGCTATGTTGACTGGCAACAATAGCGGCTAAGGCCAAACTGCCTGCAGCTAACCAGCTACGAGAACGGTTGCGGCGCTTTTCATGAGCCTGTTGCGCCTGTTGCAGTTGAAGTAGCTCAAAGGCTTTAGCCTGTTGTTCGCCGAGTGTTTTGATGTGGCGAGATTGTTGTAAGGTGTCGAGTACCAGTTGCGGTAATTCGTGGCTTTGCTCCAGCCAATCGGGACCATTTTCAATGATGTTTTTAAATAGTGCGCGTGGGCCGTTGCGCTCGCGCATCCAAGATTCGAGAAACGGCATGGCGGTGTTCCATAAATCCAGCTCTGGATAAATCTGGCGCCCTAGCCCCTCAATGTTGAGTAGCGTTTTTTGCAGTAACACTAGCTGTGGCTGGATTTCCATATCAAAGCGGCGGATGGTCTGGAATAAGCCTAGCAGTACCTGGCCAAAGGAGATTTCGCTTAAAGGTTTTTCAAAGATGGGCTCGCAAACGCTGCGAATAGCGGTTTCAAATTCGGCCACAGGTGTGTCGCCAGGAATCCAGCCGGAATCAATGTGCAGAGTTGCGACCTTGCGGTAATCGCGGCGGAAAAATGCGAGTAAAATGCGGGCAAGATAGTTTTTATCGTCGTTGGTCAGGGTGCCAACAATGCCGCAGTCGATGGCAATATACTGTGGCGAAGCGGGGTTTTCGCGCGATACAAAAATATTACCGGGGTGCATGTCGGCATGGAAAAAGCTGTCGCGGAAGACTTGTGTGAAGAATATCTCAACACCGCGCTCGGCGAGCATTTTCATATCGGTATTTTGGTCGTTCAGGGCTGGAATATCTGCGACTGGAATGCCGTGGATACGTTCCATTACTAGCACGTTGCGGCGGCTATACTCCCAATGAATTTGTGGTAAATACAGCAGCTCGGAGTTTTCAAAGTTACGGCGTAACTGTGAGGTGTTTCCCGCTTCAATCAGTAAGTCCAGCTCATTGAAAATGGTTTTTTCGTAATCGCTGACCACTTCTACAGGGCGCAGGCGTTTACCGTCTTCGGAATAACGTTCAATCAGTTGCGCTAAGGTGTGCAGCAACTGAATATCCTGACCAATGGTCTTATGGATGTTGGGGCGAATGACTTTGACGACAACATCTTCACCGCTGTGCAGGGTAGCTTTATGTACCTGTGCAACGGAGGCAGAAGCGAGCGGTTCCGAACTGAATTCAGCGAACACTTCGGTAACGGACTGGCCCAGGGCCTCTTCGATTAGACGAGTCGCTTCTTCACCACAAAAAGGGGGTACTTGATCCTGTAGTTTTTGCAGCTCGTCGGAAATGTCTTCGGGTAACAGGTCACGACGGGTAGAGAGTACTTGCCCGAATTTGATGAAGATTGGTCCTAGCGCTTCCAGGGCCAGACGCAGACGTTCGGCGCGTGACCTTTTTGGGCTAGGCAGTAGACGCCAGGGCGACAGGATAAATAGCCAGCGCAGCGGACCAGGTGCAAAGTGCAGAAATTCATCCAGCCGGTAGCGGTTGCAGATGGCAAATATTTTCAGCAGGCGCAACAGCCGGTTCATTAGGCTTGATCCTTGAGGGTTGTTTGCAGTCGTTCGATACGCGCGGCGAGTCGATCCGTGGCTAGTGCCAGTGCATCAATACCGCGATAAAAGGGTTCCAGCTCGGCACGTGGCGGCAGGCTGCGCGTTTCTTCGTGCAGGTACTCTTCGATGTTCAGTAGCATGCTGTGGCTGGCCTGCTGTCCCCAGTTTTTTAGATTGCGTGCCTGATTACCGATCTGATGGGCGGTAATGTCGCCAACATACTCAGCCAGTCGGCCTTCCCAGTCCAAATCAAGATCGCCAAGAATGGTTTGCAGCGATTGGCTCAGTTCAATGTCGCCCGACAGGCTGATCTGTTTGTTGAACAACGCGTCGCTTTTGTTTTCGGCGGTCATTAATTTTAACAGGGCTAATGCGCTGCCGCTGATGCGACAGTCGGCATCGTGCTCGCTGTGACCCAGAATAACAATGCCTTGGGCATGAGGGTGCAGAAAAACGGTTAAGGCTGGCGCGGTGCAGTTAATTTCAATGACATGGCCAGCAAGTTTGCCAAGGCGCATTAATGTCGCCGGGTCAAGTTGCAGGGCATGATTGAGTGCGGCTTCCATCAGTCCGAGCAGCGTGGTGTAGGTTAAATCCTGATTCATGGGTTCAGCTGCGCTGTTAGGGTTTTACGCCCCGGTGTAGTGCGACAATACCGCCGGTCATGTTGTGATATTTGCACTGAGTCAGGCCGGCGTCTTCCATCATGCCCTTGAGGGTTTCCTGATCCGGGTGCATACGGATTGATTCAGCGAGGTATTGATAGCTTTCCGAATCATTGGCCACCAGCTTGCCGAGTTTAGGCAAAATATTGAAGGAATAGGTGTCGTAGATTTTGCTGAGCAGGGGGTTGCCGGGTTTGGAAAACTCCAGCACCAGCAGGCGGCCGCCGGGTTTCAGTACGCGGGTTAATGAGCGCAACGCAGCGTTTTTGTCGGTCACATTACGCAGACCGAAGGCGATAGTGATGCAGTCGAAACTGTTGTCGGCAAAGGGCAGGCACTCGGCATTAGCCTGTACGTATTCCACGTTGCCGGTATAACCTTGGTCGGTTAAGCGGTCACGGCCCATATCCAGCATGGAGCTGTTGATGTCGGACAAAATAACTTTGCCGGTAGGGCCCACTAGACGAGAAAAATAACGCGTTAAATCGCCGGTGCCGCCAGCCACATCAAGCACTTGATTGCCTGCGCGTACGCCGCTGACTTGGATGGTGAAGCGTTTCCATATGCGGTGGACGCCCATGGATAGCAGGTCGTTCATTATGTCGTATTTACCCGCCACCGAATGAAAAACATCGGCGACGCGATCAGCCTTTTCGTCGACCGGAACTTCTTTATAACCAAAGTGGGTGGTGTTTTTTTCTTCCCGTTGCTCTGCCATCTTTCTATGCCGTCTTTAAAGTGTGATCTTTATGCTGCGCACGATGCGCTATCAGCGCGCTATTATGGTCGATTTGTAGGTAAATGTAGATACCTTATTAGACTGCTCTTGAATAGACCTGACTCATGTCAGTAAAACCATTGAGCGAAGCCTCTGTGCGTGAGAGGATGGCGGGAATTGCAAAACTGAATTATTGACGGGAGATTGATATGCCAACCGTGAGCATGCAAAAGAAGTTAAACATGACGAATGATGAGGCGTTGGTTAAAGTTGAGGAAGCGGCGGATCAGCTGGCTGAAAAGTATGGCCTGATGATTAACTGGCTGGATAATTGTGCCTCGATCCGTGGCCCCAGCGTGGATGGCACCTTAAAGGTTGAAGACAGTGTGATGGATTTGCGTTTGGAGCTGGGTATGCTGGCGGCGCCTTTTAAAGGCAAAATTGAAGCGGCGGTTGAGGAGTATTTTCAACGCTTGGGATAGATGAGCTTGTCAGTGAGTAAGGTTTCTGGTGTGCGTTCGAAATGACCGGTTGATAGAACTGTCTTTTGTCATTTCGAGCGCAGCGAGGGTTCGGTTTACTTCGGACTATTTCGGCGAAAAATCCATAATGTTGACAACCTGTGCGCCATCACGGCTAGCGCCCGCTTTATTCAAGCGATCGAGATAGTCTTGCCAATTTTCTTCCTGGTTAACGCTTAGTTCGTAAAGGTAAGTCCAGGGGTAAATGCCGGAGCTGTGACCGTCATCAAAGAAAATTTTCACCGCGTAGTTGCCGACTGACTCAAGCTTGTCGATAGCGACATCAATTTTATTGGTTTGCAGTTTGGCTTCTTCCGGGCTGTGGCCGCGCACCTCTGCCGAAGGCGAGTACACGCGCAGGTATTCGGCGCTCAGCGTAAAAGTGCCAGCCGTGTCGTATTCCAGTTCCAGCGTACGTGATTTTTTGTGGAGCTTGATCGCTTTTGGGGTTGGGCCTTTCATCGTTAAATCCTAAAATTACAGAATGTATCTGGACAGATCTTCATCCTGTACCAGTTCACCAAGATGGTCGTCCACATAAGCCGCATTAACCACGGTTTCTTTATTGTCTGCCGGATCGGAGGCCTCAAAGGAAATCGTTTCCAGTAGGCGTTCCATGACCGTGTGTAAGCGACGTGCGCCAATGTTTTCAGTGCGCTCGTTAACCTGCCAGGCCACTTCGGCAATACGTTTGATACCGTCTTCGCTGAAGCTCAAATTAAAGCCTTCCGTTGCCATCAAGGCTTGGTATTGCTCCGTCAGGCTGGCGTCAGGTTCAGTAAGAATGCGTTCAAAGTCTTCTGCTGATAGCGAACTAAGTTCTACGCGAATCGGTAGGCGGCCCTGTAATTCAGGGATCAAGTCCGATGGTTTGCTGAGGTGGAAGGCGCCGGAGGCGATAAACAGGATGTGGTCGGTTTTGATCATGCCCAGTTTGGTGTTTACGGTACTGCCTTCTATTAATGGCAGCAGGTCGCGCTGTACGCCTTCGCGGGAAACTTCGCCACCACTGGCTGCGCTGCCCTTGGCAACCTTGTCGATTTCGTCGAGAAAGACAATGCCGTTTTGTTCCACAGCGTCAATTGCGCGAGTTTTCAGATCGTCTTCGTTGACCAGTTTAGCGGCTTCTTCGTCATGAATCAGTTTCAGGGCTTCTTTGATTTTCAGTTTGCGTGGCTTACGGGCCCCGGCATTCATATTGGAGAACATGCCTTGCAGTTGATTGGTCATTTCTTCCATACCTGGAGGTGCCATGATTTCTACGCCCATCGGAGCAACACTGAGATCGATCTCGATTTCTTTGTCGTCCAGGTCGCCCTCACGTAATTTTTTACGGAAAATTTGCCGGGTTGCTGAGGAACTGTTGTCGCTGTCGTCACCGCGAGCAGGTGGCAGCAGGGCATCAAGAATGCGTTCTTCGGCGGCGTCATCAGCGCGGTGTTTGACTTTTTCGACTTCACTTTCACGCAGCATTTTAACGGCCATATCCGCTAGATCTCGGATAATGGAGTCCACATCGCGGCCAACATAGCCCACTTCGGTGAACTTGGTGGCTTCGATTTTAATGAAGGGTGCGTTTGCCAGCTTTGCCAGTCGACGGGCGATCTCGGTTTTACCAACACCTGTTGGGCCGATCATGAGAATGTTTTTGGGCGTGATTTCGGTGCGCATCTCTTCGTTGAGTTGCATGCGGCGCCAGCGGTTTCGTAGGGCGATTGCCACTGAACGTTTGGCGTCATTTTGGCCAATGATATGTTTGTTGAGTTCGTGAACAATTTCGCGAGGTGTCATATTGGACATGGGAAACTCTCTGTCAATAGGGTTTAGAGCTGGGGCTGAATTTTAAGGGCTTAGCTCGAGGAGTCCAGCTCTTCGATGGTGCGATTCTGATTAGTAAAAACACAGATGTTGGCCGCAATTTCGAGGCTTTTTTCGGTGATTTCACGGGCGCTGAGGTCGGTGTTTTCCATCAGAGCCATGGCAGATGCCTGAGCAAAGGGGCCGCCGGAACCAATGGCAATCAGGCCATGCTCGGGTTCGATAACATCACCGTTGCCCGAAATGATCAACGAGTGGTCCTTGTTAGCGATGGCTAGTAATGCCTCGAGGCGTTGCAGTGAACGATCGGTGCGCCAGTCTTTGGCGAGCTCGACGGCGGCGCGCATTAGGTGGCCCTGATGCTTTTCCAGTTGAGCTTCAAAGCGTTCAAACAGGGTGAAGGCGTCGGCGGTTGCGCCAGCAAACCCGGCAATTACCTGATCGCGATAGAGGCGGCGGACTTTGCGGGCATTGCCCTTCATTACGGTGTTGCCGAGAGAAACCTGGCCGTCGCCACCGAGGACAACTTTGCCGTTTTTGCGAACTGAAACGATGGTAGTCATGCCATTGCCTTAAAAGATTGTTGAGATGTGAATTGCTGAATTGATCAATATGGAGGTGTTAGCTTCAAATTCAAGGGCTGTTGTTGGTGGTGGCTAGCGTTTTACCTTGATGACCAGTGATTCGGTATTCGCGTCAGCTAAAACATCCTGAGCACTATTGAGTTTTGAGCGTGATGTGAAGGGGCCGACCATCACCCGATACCAGATACTGCCGTTTTGATTGGTGATCTTGCTGGTCTGAACGTTGAGGCCTTCCAGTAATAATTTAGCGCGTAATTTGTCGGCTTCTTCAGGGCTACGAAAGGAGCCCGCCTGTAATAAAAAGGCATATTGCTGTGCTGCTGTATCGGCTCTTTTGCTCGAATACTCTTCCACTTTAGGTGCAACGACTTCGCTTTGCGGCAGCATGGAGTAGAAATCGTACTCTTCTTTTGCGGGTTTGCTGACTTTTTGAGGGGGGCGAGCCGTCTTTTTGTTGTTGGCAGCGCTAGGCTTAGTAACAATAGGTTCGGGTTTTACTGACGTGAGTTTGTAGAGGCCAAATGTCAAACCTGCGAGCACAATCAGGGTAAGCAGAATCAGCAGCTTGGATACAGGCGGCTTGTTTTGTTTGCTTTTTTGGTTACGTTTGTTGTGTTGGGCATTGCGGGCGAAATCATGCATACCGGGGTAAATCTGCCTTGTATTAAGAGGACGCTTGGGCGAGGTTGCCGCTAAAATCTGTCCACATTGTAGAGACCGGGCGAGCAACTGTTAATGATTTTTGTTAAAAACTTTCCTGCGGGTCGACATCAATTGACCAGCGCACTTTGCGGGCAGCTTTCATCTGTTCCAGTTTTGGGCACAGTTGGCTAAGTAATCGTTGCAGGTTTTTACGGTCTTTGCTTTGAAGCATTAATTGGGCGCGGAAGCGTCCGGCACGCTTGAGCATAACCGCAGGAATGGGACCAAAAACCTCCAGCGCTTCACTGTTATTAGTGAGCTGTATCTGTTCGGCTAGCTCTCTGGCTTGCTGCAGAAATTCGAAAGGTGTTTGTTCGTTGACCGCTTCGGCGCGCAGCAGCGCTGCGTGCTGATAGGGCGGCAATTGCGCCTGTTGTCGTTCCTTTAATAGCTGCGGAGCAAGGACATCATAGCCCTGTTGAACCAGTGTTTGTAGCTGGGGGTGATCGGCTTGAAGCGTTTGAATGGCGACGGTGCCGGGTTTTGTTTCACGCCCTGCGCGCCCGCCTACTTGGGTGATCAGCTGGCTCATGCGTTCAAGACCACGAAAATCAGCGCTGAAAAAACCGCCGTCGGCATCAAGAATTGCTACAAGCGTGACGTCGGGAAAATGATGCCCTTTGGCGAGCATTTGCGTGCCGACCAGAATGCAGGGCTCCCCCTTATGGATTTTGTTGACCATGTCGCGCAGTGAATCTTTGCGGCGGGTACTATCGCGGTCAATACGGATCACTTGTGTCTTAGGAAAAGCGGTTTGCAGGAAGTGCTCACTTCGCTCGGTACCTGTGCCAACACTGTTGAGTTCTATGTTGCCGCAGTCCGGGCACTGCAAGGGAACGGGGCGTTGACTATCGCAGTGGTGACAACGTAATTGATACGGATTTAAGTGCAGTGTGTAACGGCTTTCGCAGCGTTTGCAATCGGCCATCCAGCCGCAGTTGTGGCACATTAAGGTTGGTGAGAAACCGCGACGATTGATGAACACCAGTACCTGGTTGCCGGCTTGCAAGTGAGTTGAAATAAGGCGCGTCAGCGGTTGCGAAAAGCCCTCTTCAAGAGGACGGCTGCGAATATCAATGAGCTCAAAATGAGGAGCTTTAGCGCCGCCAGCTCGTTGCTTGATGGTGAGCTTGTGGTAGCGTGATGTGACGCAGTTATGCAGGCTTTCCAGTGATGGCGTAGCGCTACCTAAAACGATCGGAATGTTGCGCTGGCTGGCACGCATGACGGCGACATCGCGAGCGTGGTAGCGTAAGCCATCCTGCTGTTTAAAGGAAAGGTCATGCTCTTCATCGACAATGATGAGGCCGAGGTTTTTTATGGGGGTGAAAATAGCCGAGCGGGTGCCGATGATAATAGGGCTGTGGCCCAGTGCGGCGGCCATCCAGTCGTGCAGTCGTTGGCTGTCGGTGAGGCCCGAATGAAGCGCGATAATCGGGCAGTTAAAGCGTTTTTTAAAGCGCGCGACGGTTTGTGGGGTGAGGCCAATTTCCGGCACAAGTACTAGCGCCGCTCGACCCTGTTTTAGCGTGTGTTCAATGCTGTGAAGATAGACTTCGGTTTTGCCACTGCCGGTGACACCATCGAGAAGAAAACAGTTGAAAGAGTCCGTCGACGAATTGATCGCGGAAACGGCGCGATGCTGCTCGTCATTAAGTTCAAAGGGCGATTGTGCCAGTAGTTGTGCCGGCGGTTTTGGTGGCTGGGCGTCAACGAGGGTTTTGTTGATCCAACTTTTATCGAGCAGTGTTTTAAGTGCGCTGCTGGAAAGCCCCAATGTTTTGATAACGTGGTCGCCTAGGCCGTCGGGATGTTTTTCAATCAGCGAAATAATTTCTGCTTGCTTGGGGGCGCGATTGAGTTCTTGAGTTGCGGCGACTTGGCCTGCTTCGGTCAGATGATAGAGCGTTTCCTGGCGAGGCAGATATTTCTCCCCTTTGTGTAGCAAGGTCGGAAGAGCTGTTGCCAGCGTTTCGCCGAGCATGTGTTGGTAGTAGTTGTTGCACCAGCGATACAGGTTCATCATCTGCTCATCAATCACGGGCTTGTTGTCAAGCAGTGCGCTAGCCGCTTTAAGTTTGCTGGCGGGAAAATCGGAATGGTCTGTGACGGCGATAATAAAACCGGTCAGTTGCTGTTTGCCGAAAGGGACTTTGACCCGCATGCCGGGCACAATGGCTGTGTTGGCATGCTTTGCCGGCGGCAGATAGTCGAATAATCTTCTTAGTGGCGAGGGAATCGCGACCTTGAGTATGCAGAGGTTTTGGTTCATAGGTTTTCGGTATGTGGCTTTGCGGCCTAGTCTACCTTAACTTTTGGCAGGTATAATCGCTTCCCGTGAATAAATGTGGTTTTGGATGCGATTAGTGAAGGTGATTCTTTTTGTTTGAAAGTTGTGCTTGTTCTGATATTATCGCGCGTCCAGATTCTTGGTTCGCTATGTCGAACTCATTGAATATCAATGTGTACGGTGCCTGACGACGCTCAGGTGGCGGTGCATAATATACCGAGGTGAAGAACATGAAAGAGGGCATCCACCCTAAATACGAAGACATCGCAGTGACTTGTAGCTGTGGTAACGAAATTAAAACACGCTCAACATTGGCGAAAGATATGCACGTTGATGTGTGTTCACAATGCCACCCATTCTACACGGGTAAGCAGAAAACGGCTGAAATTGGTGGCCGTATCGATCGCTTCAATAAGCGTTTCGGTACTCGTTCTAAGTAAGCTTAGATACGAACAGCAAGTATTAATAAAAACCCCTGATGTTTTGCATCAGGGGTTTTTTTATGGCGGGTGTTTATCGAAGGTTTCCCTTTTGGGTGTTTAAAATAACTGTTCCGGGATGCTTTCTTCCTCTTCACCGAATACTGCAGGCAGATCAGTATGGGTGGCGGCTTCTTTCGGTGTATTCTCTTCGCGGAAAATTTCGAAAATAGCGTTTTCTGCGCCGGGTTCGGCGCGTAAGCCTGTGGCGGGATCTATACGCACGGTTACCAAACCGGGCGGCTGAATAAAACGACTTTCAGGTACGTCTTTTAGTGCGTCACGCATGAAGTCTATCCAAATCGGCAGCGCAGCAAAACCGCCGGCTTCACGACGCCCCATGGTTTGCGGTTGGTCAAAACCGACCCATGCAGTGGCTACAACATGGCGTTGAAATCCGGAAAACCAGGCGTCCTTCTGGTCATTGGTGGTGCCGGTTTTACCCGCCAAATCATTACGTCCTAATGCGAGAGCACGCCGCGCCGTACCGCGTTGTACCACGTCACGCAGGATTGTATTCATAATATAAGCAGCGCGAGGCTCAATGATTCGCTGTGCTGGCAGGGGGCGGAGGGCAATCTTCGGGCTGCTGATTTCGTTGGCTATTTCGAGTGTTTGCTCCGTGTTAGTTAGCGATTCTAATTGAGTGAGCGATGTTTGCTCTTCGTTTTGTTCGTCGCAATCAGCGCAGACGCTTTCAGATGTGTGCAGGAACAGCAGTTGCCCCTGATTGTCTTCGATGCGAGAAATAAAATGAGGGCTGACCTTGTAGCCGCCATTGGCAAAGCTGGCGTAACCGGTAGCAATTTCCAGCGGTGTGAATGTGGCGCTGCCCAAGGCAAGAGATAAGTCGCGTGGCAAATTTGATTTTGCAAAACCAAAACGTTCGACATAGTTGATGGCGACCGGGATGGTAATCGCGCGCAGCAGGCGAATAGAGACCAGGTTGCGCGATTTATAGAGCGCAGTTCGCAGTCGGGTCGGACCAAAAAACTTGCCGCTGTAGTTTTCCGGACGCCAAGCGTTTTCCAGCTGGTCATCGTCAAAGACGACTGGCGCATCGTTAATAATGCTGGCTGCTGTGTAGCCATTTTCAAGTGCGGCAGTGTAAATGAATGGTTTGAAGTTGGAACCGGGTTGGCGTGCTGCCTGGGTGGCGCGGTTGAATTTATTATGGTGGAAGCTAAAGCCTCCAACCAACGCCAGTAACGCGCCATTTTGCGGGTTGAGAGAGGCAAAAGCACTTTGTACCTGCGGCTCCTGAGCCAGCGACCAGCTAGAGTTATTTTCGCTGTTAATGGCTTCGAGAAGGAATATTTGGTCACCAGTTGACGCAATTTGATGGGCTGTTTTTGGTAGTGGTCCCATTGAGTTGACGCTGATAAACTTGCGTGCCCAGCTTAGACCTTCCCACGATACCTTTATTTGCTCACCATTTTTTAATGTGGCGATGATGAAGTCATCCTGCACGCTGCTGATTAAAGCGGGTTGTAGTGGGCCGATTACTTTTCTGTCGGCTAAAATTTGTAGCGCGCTGGCCATTTTTTCGGGTGTGCTGACATCGCTGCTGCTGACCGGGCCACGATAGCCGTGGCGACGGTCATAGGCCAGTATTCCGTTTTGAACGGCGTGATTGGCGCTGTTTTGCAGGTCGCTTCTGAGTGTGGTGTAAACGCTGAATCCAGCCGTATAAATTTGCTCAGTGGTGAACAGGTTAAGTAACTCGGCTCTTACCATTTCAGCAACGTAGGGCGCATCAACAGCGGCATTAAGACTGTGGCGAACGGCGGTGACGGGTTGGATGCTCGCCTCGTCGTAACTGGCTTGGTCAATGGAGCCCAGTTTTAGCATGCGCTGCAAAATCCAGTTGCGGCGGGTTGTAGCTCGCTCAGGGTTGGCTACTGGGTTGTAGCGGGAAGGTGCCTTGGGTAACCCTGCAATCATGGCCAGTTGGTCTAGACTTAATTCGTTGATGTCTTTGCCATAGTAGACGCGAGCGGCGGCCTGAATGCCATAGGCGCGGTTACCGAGATAGATTTTGTTGACGTAAAGCTCAAGAATTTCTTTTTTGCTCAGCTCCTGTTCAATCTGTAATGCGAGTAAAATTTCGTTGAATTTACGGCTGAAGGTTTGTTCGCGGGTCAGGAAGTAGTTTTTGGCCACCTGCATGGTAATGGTGCTGCCACCGGATTGAATATGACCGGTGCTGATCAGCTGGAATGCGGCGCGCATCAAGGCTTTGATATCAACACCGAAGTGCTCTTCGAAGCGATCATCTTCGGCGGCTAAAAGGGCCTGTATAAACAACGGTGGTACTTGTTCGTAAGTAATTGGTTGGCGTCGCTTTTCTCCAAACTCAGCTATCAATTGTTGGTCAGCAGAATAGATCCGCAGCGGCACCTGTAGTTGGATGTTTTTGAGCGTCTCGATTTCAGGCAGACGAGGGTTGAGATAAAGCGCCAGCCCGGTCACCGTCAGTAAACCGGTGCAAATAAGCAGTAATGAACCAAGGATGAAGACTTTTTTAAGTCTTTTAGATAACTTCATGTTTACTCTAGTGAATAGCCTGCTGACTGATGGGCAGGGTTGATTAAAATGGGCTGCCTATTATAAGCAGAATAATTGTCCTTTATCTATTTGCGCTAGTTTGATTTATGGACTTTAATGATAGTTAGTCGATTTACCCATAGATTGGTTTGGGGCAAAAGGGGTTATTAGTTGTGCTGGGATTATTTAAGAAAAAAAGCAACTCAATATTGGGCATAGATATCAGTTCTACCTCGGTGAAGCTGCTTGAGTTGAGCCGCTCGGGCGGGCGTTACCGTGTCGAATGTTATGGTGTTGAGCCGTTACCGGCCGGTGTTGTTGTCGAAAATAATATTACCGATGTGGAAGCTGTCGGTGAAGCGATTCGCCGCGCCTTGACCCGTTCTGAATCTAAGTCAAAGGCGGCGGCTGTTGCCGTGGCAGGTTCTGCAGTAATCACTAAGACGATTGAAATGAATGCGTCGTTATCCGAGGCGGAAATGGAAAGTCAAATCAGCGTGGAAGCTGATCAGTATATTCCCTATTCGTTGGATGAGGTGGCTCTGGACTTCGAGGTTCAGGGGCGATCTGAAGCAAACCCTGAAATGGCTGAAGTGTTACTCGCGGCCTGTCGCAGTGAAAATGTAGAGTTACGTGAAGATGTCTGTGATGTGGCTAGTCTTGATTGCAAGGTGGTTGATGTTGAGGCCTATGCCATGCAGCGCGCTTTTGAGCTGGTAACAAGTCAGCTCAAAGGTAACCCGAATGAGCAAACGGTGGCCGTAGTTGATATTGGTGCCACCATGACTACGTTGAGCGTGTTAAGTGAAGGTAAAACCATTTACACTCGCGAACAGTTGTTTGGCGGTCAGCAGTTAACCGAAGAAATTCAGCGCCGCTATGGCCTCTCAGCGGAAGAAGCCGGGTTGGCTAAAAAACAGGGCGGATTGCCAGATGATTATGAAACTGAAGTGTTAAAACCTTTTATTGATGCGGCAGTTCAGCAAGTTACTCGATCACTGCAATTCTTTTATTCTTCCAGCCAGCATAACTCGGTGGATTATATTTTGATGGCGGGCGGCACGTCGAGTATTTCTGGATTGGATGAGCATGTCAGGGATAAGACAGATACGCCAACGGTTGTTGCCAATCCATTCGTTGGCATGTCAGTTTCCCCCAAGGTGAATACGACGGCGTTAAGTAATGATGCGCCCTCCTTGATGATTGCATGTGGTTTGGCGATGAGGAGTTTTGACTAATGGCACGGATTAATTTAAGGCCTTGGCGCGAGGAACGCAGGGCTGAACAGCAAAAGGAATTCTTGATAGCACTGGCCGGTGTAGCGATTGTTGGATTGCTGTTTGTGTTTATGCAAGACCGTTGGATCAACAGTAATATTGACGAGCAGCAGGCGCGTAATAGTTATCTGACAGGTGAGATTTCGTCATTGGAGCGTAAAATCAAAGAAATTGACGAACTGAAAAAGCGGCGAGACCAGTTGATTGCTCGGATGCGTGTTATTCAAGCATTACAGGGTAATCGCCCTGTGATTGTTCACATGTTTGATGAAATGGTGAGGACTTTGCCGGATGGCATTTATTACACCAGCCTATCGCGTAAAGCCGATAACCTATCCATTCAAGGGCGTGCAGAGTCCAATAATAGAATCTCCAGTTTGATGCGTAAACTGGACGGCTCTGAGTGGTTTATGGATCCAAATTTGACGGCTGTGAAAGCGGCAGGGGAAGGCACTGATGGTGAAAAATCAAATGATTTTGATCTTACAGTCAAGCGGTATATTGCTGCCGAAGACCAGGAGGGTTAATTCGTGAATGTATCTGAATTAACAGAAGGTTTAAAAGGTTTTGATGTTAACGACCTGGATTTTAAAAGTGCTGGATCATGGCCTTTATTAATAAAGATTATTGTCTGGGCAATCGTGTTGGCGGTAGTTGTCTTTCTAGGCTATTACTTTCACCTTAATGATTTGAACGACGAGCGTCAGCGTGTGGCGCAAAAAGAAGTTCAGCTTAAGCAGCAATATGAAGCTATGGCTTTTAAGGCTGCCAATCTGGATATCTACCGAAAACAAATGGAAGAGATGGATAAGTCCTTTGGTGCGCTGGTGCGGCAGCTACCGAAAGATACGGAAGTGCCGGGTTTGCTGGAAGATATTACGCATACGGGGCTAGGTAGCGGTCTGGAAATTGATTCTATCAAGCTCCTGCCGGAGCAAAATGCTGAGTTTTATGTGGAACTGCCGATTGAAATCCAGGTGCGTGGGGGTTATCACGACTTAGGTTCATTTGTGAGTGGTGTAGCAAGTCTGCCGCGTATCGTAACGCTACATGACTTCACTATTAAACCAATGGATTCTGGTGGCTTGTTGGCAATGACTATTACCGCAAAAACCTATCGTTACAACGATGAAGAGGAGGCAAATTAAATGCAAAAAATAACGTTGCATCAATGCCTTCTGCCTATGTTGGCTGCCGTTACGTTGCTAACCGGATGCTCAGGAGGCAGTAAATTCGATGATCTGCAAGCCTATGTTGCGGAGGTGAACGCACGCCCTAAGGGGAGGATTGAGCCATTACCTGAATTTAAGCCCTATGAGAGCTTCAATTATAGTGCAGCAGGTTTGCGTGGCCCTTTTACTGCGCCAGTAGAAATCAAGTTGATTAAGTATCAACAAGAACGTGCTAAAAGTAATATCAAACCGGATTTACAGCGACCTAAAGAGTATCTGGAAAGCTTTAGTGTTGATGCCATTTCAATGGTTGGTACCCTGGCATTGACGGAAAATGATGTGTGGGCATTGCTGGATGATGCCGATGGTGGTGTACATCGAGTTAAGGTTGGGAACTATGTGGGTCGTAACCACGGTAAAGTTGTAAGTATTAACCCAGGGTCAGTGGAACTTATTGAAATCGTGCCAGATGGGCATGGTGGCTGGCTGGAAAGACCTCGCGCTATTAAGCTGCAAGACGGAACATAGGTATCAGTGGAGATGTTACTAATGAAAATAAGAATGGGCATGGTAAGCAAGTGGATATCATTGCGAGCATTGGTTGGCCCTGTAGTCAGTGTTGTTGCTTTGGCCTTTGGTCTGTTAAGTAGTGCTGCAGCGAGTGCAGGGGTAACGTTACAAAATATCGATTTTGCAACGTTGTCAGGCAATCGTGTTGAAATGCGTCTGGATTTTAATGGCACCCCGCCAGCGCCTCGCAGCTATACCATTGATGAGCCAGCACGTATTACGCTGGATCTGTTTGACGTTTCCAGCGGCTTAGAATCAAAATACCATAGTCTAGGCAATGGTAATGCGAGAAGTGTTACGGTTCTGGAAGCGGGAGAAAGAACACGCTTAGTGGTCAGCCTGACAGAAATGGTTAATTACTCCACCCGAGTTGATGGTTCTAGTTTGTATATTATGTTGGGTGCTGGAAGTACCGGTTTTTCCCAGCAGGAAGTTGCAAACAATGCTTCGGCTCAGCCTCAGCAAGCTGAAGTGGCTGCGCCAGAGGTTGACCCCAGCCTGAGGAGTGTCGTTGGCATTGACTTTCGACGTGGAGAGTCTGGGGAGGGGCGTGTAGAAATCGATCTTTCAAAACCTGATGTGGAAATTGATATTGCTCAAGAAGGCACTAATGTCCGAGTTACTTTCCCAAATGCAGTGATACCGGTTGCTTTGCAGCGCCGCCTGGATGTGATTGATTTTGCAACACCGGTGCATTTTGTAGATGCTTTGCCAGAAGGTGAGGGCAGCAGCATTACAATTGAGGCTAAAGGCACTTATGATTATTTGGCTTATCAAGCCGATAATAAACTGGTGTTGGATTTCAAACCGGTTAGTGAAGCTGATGCGGAGAAGCTTCGTAAAGAAAAATTCCCTTATTCTGGCGAGAAGCTGTCCCTGAATTTTCAGGATATTGAGGTTCGCTCAGTTCTTCAGTTAATTGCAGACTTTACTAATCTAAATTTGGTGGCCAGCGATACGGTTGATGGCCGCATTACCCTGCGCTTGCAGAATGTACCTTGGGATCAAGCGCTGGACCTGATTTTGAAAACTAAAGGTCTAGATAAGCGTAAAATCGGTAATGTGCTAATGGTTGCGCCTGCCGATGAGATGGCTAATCGAGAGCGTTTGGAGCTTGAAAATAGTCGACAGGTTGCCGAGTTGGCGCCGCTTCGTACGGAGTTTATTCAGGTTAATTATGCGAAAGCAACGGATATAGCGGCACTTATGTCTGCTGAACAGGGGCTTTTGTCTTCGCGGGGCTCAGTATCTGTTGATGACCGTACGAATACTTTATTAGTGCAGGATACGGCAGCAAAAATGGATGCGATCCGCAGCGCTCTATCCTATTTAGATGTGCCTGTGAGACAGGTTCAAGTAGAAGCGCGAATTGTTATTGCTAGAGATACGTTTGATAAGCAGTTAGGTATTCGTTGGGGGTTCTCAACGACTGGTTCCAGCGGTACAACTGCGGGGACGCTGAGTGGCGGTGGTGCGGGAGATATCGCTGTTGATTTGGGGGTGGCTGGTGCAACGTCAGCACTCCAGGTTGGCTTTATCCGTGGTAGTGATACGCTAGATTTAACCTTGTCGGCATTGGAAAGTGATGGGGTTAGTGAGGTGGTGTCTCAGCCTAAGTTGATTACTGCCGATGGTCAGGTGGCACGAATCGAGTCGGGTGTTGAAATTCCTTATCAGGAAGCTTCGTCTAGTGGCGCAACATCAGTGAGCTTTAAAGATGCGGTTTTGTCTTTGGAGGTTACTCCGCAAATAACGCCAGATGACCGGATTATTATGGATCTGAAGGTGAACAAAGACTCGATCGGTCAGATCTTCTTAGGCGTTCCAAGTATTGATACACGTGAAATTCAGACGCAAGTGTTGGTTGAAAATGGCGAGACAATTGTGCTGGGTGGTGTGTATGAGAGGGAGACAATAGAAAGTGTTTCTAAAACGCCTATCTTGGGAGATATCCCTTATCTGGGGGCGCTGTTTAAACGTACCGTGAAGAAAGACGAAAAAACCGAACTGCTAATCTTTATTACGCCAAAACTAATTAAAGATACGGTTTCTATTCGCTAGTGGGTATGTCTCAACGCGTCTTTCTTGTTGGCCCGATGGGTGCGGGTAAAAGCACTATCGGGCGCATGTTGTCCAAAGAGTTGTCGCATCCATTTAAGGATACTGATCACGAAATTGAGGCTCGAACCGGAGCGGATATTCCCTGGATCTTTGATATGGAAGGTGAAGAGGGATTTCGTGATCGGGAAACGGCGATGCTGGACGAGCTTAGCCAGCTTTCTGAGGTGGTTCTAGCGACGGGAGGCGGAGCCATTCTGCGTGAAGAAAATCGCCAGTTTCTCGCCTCAAGAGGCACGGTGGTTTATTTGGAAACATCGGTTGATCAACAGTATCAGCGCACCTTGCGAGATAAAAACAGACCCTTAATTCAGCAAGGTAATCCTCGAGAGGTGTTGGAAAAGCTCCTGGAGGTGCGTGATCCTTTGTATCGCTCAGTTGCTGATTTGGTTGTTTCTACCCACCAGGGTAATCCTCAAGCTGTGGTTCGAAAGATTTGTCAATTTTTGAGCTCCTCTGATGGCTAAGGTTCGGTCAGTAGGCAGCAAATAATTGCGGCAGTGGCCCCACATTTTATCCGAATTCCTTATAATGGCTCTTTTGTTGACGGTATCGAAAGAGAGTTTTCATGCAAACCTTAGAAGTTGATCTTGGTGATCGTAGTTACCCTATCCATATTGGCCCGGGATTGTTGGGAAAACTGGATTTACTAACCCCTCATATTCATGGCAATCAGGTCATGATTGTCAGCAATGAGACTGTTGCGCCTCTCTATCTTGATCGAGTGAAAGAAGCCTGTGCTGCCTATCAGTGTGATGTCGTCATTCTGCCTGATGGTGAAGTGTTTAAAACGCTGGAAAGCGTTAACCTCATTTTTGATGGTTTGCTTGAAGCTCGTCATAACAGAACAACGACACTGATTGCGTTGGGTGGTGGGGTTGTTGGTGATATCACCGGTTTTGCCGCAGCCAGCTATCAACGTGGCGTCAATTTTATCCAGATTCCGACGACGCTGTTATCTCAGGTTGACTCTTCTGTTGGCGGTAAGACCGGTGTCAATCATGCCTTAGGCAAAAATATGATTGGTGCTTTTCATCAACCCCAATGCGTTATTGCTGATACTGAAACGCTCAATACTTTGCCATTGAGAGAGTTGCGTGCCGGTTTTGCTGAAGTTATTAAATACGGACTGATTTGTGATGCGCCTTTTTTTGATTGGCTTGAGCAGAATTACAAGTCTGTTCTTGACTGTGATACTGAGGCCTTGGTTTACACGCTTGAACGTTCCTGTCAGAACAAAGCGTTGGTAGTGGCGCAAGATGAACGAGAATCCGGCATTCGAGCTATTTTGAATTTAGGGCATACTTTTGGGCATGCGATTGAAACGGCTCAAGGCTACGGCAACTGGTTACATGGCGAGGCGGTGGCAGTAGGCATGGTAATGGCGGCTGACCTATCGGCGCGACTTGGCTGGATTTCTTCTGCTGATCGTCAGCGTAGCCGAGCTCTGATTGAGGCTTCTGGGTTGCCAGTTTCACCGCCAGAGAATATGACCTCCGAGCAGTTTATGGAGCTGATGGCCGTTGATAAAAAAGTACTGGATGGCGCGCTTAGGCTGGTGCTAATGAAGGCTATTGGTGACGCTATTATCACTAGCGATTTTGATGTTCAGGCATTGGCAGAAACTTTCGCCGCAGGCGATAACTTGTGCGCTTGAGTTTGCAGGATAAATGGAAATAATCCCCGTTAATTAAAAAGTTGTGATAGGTGTGATGGACGATCTAGGTCAGAAAGAACCACAAATTTCGGAATCATCCCAAGATGTGGATGCCTACATTAACTATTATGGATTGACTGGGGATCCTTTCGATCCGCAAAAGAGTTTGTTTTTTACGACGGCCCAGTTAGAAAAATCATTGCGGCTGTTTAATTACCTCGCACGCTTCAGCCGAAAATTGGTTGTAGTTACTGGTGTCACGGGTGCAGGTAAAACCTCGTTGCTGGAAAACTTTGTAGATGGGCAAGATGAGTCAGACCTCGTGTGCTCATTTGCTGCTTTGGCGAGCGATAGTCCCACGCAGGTCTTGCTGGAAATAGCAGAGCAGCTTAATGTGCCAGACTTGCTTGGCGATGAATCTCCCGAACAGCTTAGTCAGGCAATTCGAGAATATTCTCTGGAGTGTCTTGATCATGACAATCATTGCATTGTCGTGATTGATGACGCTGAGTTATTTGAGCAGCCGGTGTTGGAGCAGCTTTATCAGTTGATGATTAATGCGCCGGGGCAACGTTGTGGTATCAGTCTTTTGCTGTGTGGCCAGCCGGAACTCATCAACAATGTTCAGCGGGTGGTGCCTGCAGACATCATTGAAAAAGTGGTTTTCCATCAATCAATCCCCCCCTTTAGTTATGACGAAGTTTCGAAGTATCTGCATTTGCACTTTATTGAAAATGCCGGGCAAAGTAAGGCACCCTACTCTCAAAATGAATACAAAACGATTTTTGATCAGTCGGAAGGGCTGCCAGGCAGAATAAATGCGGTTGCCAAACAGACATTACTGGCGGGCATGGGAGGGCTCTTAGTTGGTAGTGAGCTGGCGAAAAAAAGGTCCAAAGGCTTTATCTTTATTGTGGCTGGTTTACTGCTTGCTGCCGGGGTTGGCTTTCTATGGTGGCAGAGTGGAAGTAAGCCGCCAGAATCACGGGAATCTGCCGCTCAGAATTTAGTTGGTCAGATAGAGCGAGAGGGTGAAGGTGAAGCGTCTTCAGATGAAAACGCTGAGCTACCTCTAGAGAAAATATTTCTTGAGCCTGACGTCGAAGTGGCTCTTACTGAAGTGGCGCCCTTAACTGAAGAAAGCGCTATCGAAGAAGGAGGCACTAAAAAACTAGAGGAAACGGAGGCTTCTGTTGGCAAAGCTGATGGCAACGTCACTCAGCAATCTCCATTTGGGATAGCAAAAGAGTCTACGAAAGACGTTGCGGCGCCAGCTAATTTGGACGAAATTGAGGCACGCGCTGTTGCGACGCATGTGCTGCCATTGGTGGCTGCTGAGGTGGCTCCGCCGGTAGAAGCAGTACCGAAACCTGACGTGGCGGCATCACGTTTGCAGGAGGACACAGCTCGCATTCTGGCGTTTAAGCCTACAGGCTTTACCATGCAGCTGTTGGGTTCTCATAAGGAAGAAAGCATTATGAAAATTCTGGATAAGCTACCAGGAGATAGCAAGCCGATGTACTTCCAAAAAACGCATAAGGGCGCGCCATGGTATGTGCTAATCTACGGAAACTACCCAGATCGTGACGCTGCGAATGCGGCAGCCACAACTCTGCCTAAGGCGTTGAAGGGTTTCAAGCCTTGGGTTCGTGGCGTGTCAGGCATTCAGGACTCGATCAAAGCCAGCCAGTAAATCTTTTGCACAGAAACGGCTCTTGATGACCTACCATCTAGAGCCTTTGCGCATTTTGGCGTATCATGCGCCACTCCATGAACACAGCCAGTGCAATTCGCTATGGCCCGCACCATTTGTGATGAAGTCTTATGTCTGAATTGAAAAACGATCGTTTCCTTAAAGCCCTGCTTCGTGAACCTGTTGACCGTACGCCCGTATGGATGATGCGACAGGCAGGACGATATTTGCCCGAATACCGTGAGCGTCGTGAGCAGGCTGGCAGCTTTATGGATTTGTGTAAAAATGCCGAATTCGCTTGCGATGTGACGCTTCAACCGCTGGAACGTTTTGAGTTGGATGCAGCGATTCTATTTTCCGATATTCTCACCATTCCCGATGCCATGGGGTTAGGTTTGTACTTCATTACCGGCGAAGGACCTAAATTCGAAAAAACTATTCGAACCGCTAAGGATGTCGATGCCATCAATGTCATCGATGGTGAAAAAGATCTGGGTTATGTGATGAATGCGGTGCGCACTATTCGCAAAGAACTGAATGGCCGTGTGCCTTTGATTGGCTTCTCCGGCAGTCCTTGGACGTTGGCGACTTACATGATCGAAGGCGGTTCAACACGCGAATTCCGCCACATTAAAGAATTCATGCTAACTCAGCCTGAAGCCATGCACGAATTGCTGGATAAGCTGGCTGACTCTGTTATTTCCTATCTCAATGCTCAAATTTTGGCTGGCGCGCAAGCGGTGCAGATTTTTGATACCTGGGGTGGCGTGTTGAGTGGCCCTCTTTACCAGGAGTTTTCGCTCAACTACATGAAAAAAATTGCTGCCGGCCTGCTGCGTGAAAATGAAGGGCGTCGTGTGCCTGTCATTATGTTCACCAAAGGTGGCGGTCAGTGGTTGCCCGATATGGCGGCAGCCGGTGCCGATTGTTTAGGGCTGGATTGGAGCACGGATATTGGCATGGCGCGCCAACTGGTGGGTGATCAGGTTTCTCTGCAGGGCAACATGGATCCTTCAATGCTGTTTGCCAAACCAGAGCGCATTCGTCAGGAAGTGGCTTATATTCTTGAGCGTTTTGGCAAAGGTAACGGCCATGTCTTCAACCTTGGTCATGGCATTTCTCAGTTTGCTGATCCTGAGCACGCAAAGGTGTTTGTTGATGCGGTGCATGAATTGAGCGAACCTTACCACCGTTAAAATCGCTACGGAGCAGATAAATGGCAAAGGCTAAAAGCAAAGTTGCGTTTGTGTGTTCCGATTGTGGCGCGGAGTTTTCAAAATGGCAGGGCCAATGCAGCGAGTGTAATGGCTGGAATACTGTTGTTGAGTTTAAAATCAGTGCAGCGAAAACCCCCGCCAGTCGGTTAGCGGGGTATGCCGGTAGTGTTTCTCAAGTTCAGGCCCTGGATGAGATTGACCTGACGGCTGTGCCACGAATCACGACTGGTGTCGGTGAGTTTGACCGAGTGCTGGGCGGTGGCTTGGTGCCCGGTTCGGTCATTCTCATTGGCGGTCATCCCGGTGCCGGTAAAAGCACCCTGTTACTGCAAACGCTCTGTCAGCTGGCTCAATCTGAGTCAACTCTCTATGTTACCGGTGAGGAATCCCTTCAGCAGGTCGCTCTGCGAGCTCAACGTTTGCACCTTCCCCTTGATGGCTTAAAGCTGCTTTCTGAAACCAGTGTTGAAACAATTTGTTCAACGGTGGAAGAGCTCAAACCTCGTATTCTTGTTATTGATAGTATTCAGGTCATGCACTTGGCGGATGTTGAGTCGGCACCTGGCAGTGTGTCGCAAGTGCGTGAGAGTGCCGCGGTATTGACGCGATTTGCCAAACAAACCAATACCGTGATTCTAATGGTCGGGCATGTCACCAAGGACGGCAGCTTGGCAGGTCCGAAGGTATTGGAGCACATGATTGATTGCTCAATCATGCTGGAAGGCTCCAATGACAGTCGCTTCCGTACCTTGCGCGGCATCAAAAATCGCTTTGGAGCGGTGAATGAGCTGGGTGTGTTTGCCATGCTCGAAACCGGCCTCAAGGAAGTGAAAAACCCGAGTGCGATTTTTCTTTCTCGCGCTGAAGAGTTGGCTGCGGGAAGCCTGGTGATGGTGGTGTGGGAAGGTACGCGGCCATTGTTAGTGGAAATTCAGGCTTTGGTGGATGAAAGCCAGTTTGGTCAGCCACGTCGCGTGACTGTCGGGCTGGACCAAAACCGTTTATCTATGCTGTTGGCCGTACTGCATCGCCATGGTGGTTTGCATACTGGTGACCAAGATGTGTTTGTGAACGTAGTCGGTGGCGTCAAGGTGCTGGAAACCAGCGCTGATTTGGCATTGCTGCTTGCCGTCGTTTCAAGTTTTCGAGATAAAGCCCTGCCACATGATCTGATTGCCTTTGGCGAGATAGGCCTGTCCGGTGAAATCCGCCCGGTACCGAGTGGTCAGGAGCGTTTGCAGGAAGCTGCCAAGCATGGCTTCAAGCGCGCGATTGTGCCAAAGGGTAACGCGCCGAAAGGTGGTATTCCTGGCATGGAAGTGATTGCGGTGGATAAATTGTCAGAGGCGTTGGATGCGTTGTAGGTCTGCGAGCTTAATCACACGTTAACTTTGTATTTAAGATCTTTTGCTTCATCACCAGTGATTCCTCGGAAGCCCCAGCAATGAGGGGGCTGTTCTTGAATGGTGATTTCCACATCAATGGGCGAGATGGATAGCTCGCTTTCAATTTCTTTAAACAGCGTTTTAATCAGCCTTTTCTGCGTTTCTGGTTGGCGGCCAGCCATCATGTTTATTTCTATAACGGTATATTGATCAGTTCGGCCCTCAGGATAATAAAAATCTTCCTTATCCATTGGAATGAAGCGATGTGCTCGCTTATCCTCTGGCATGCCAAGAACCTGCTGCATACAGCTATGAATGATGTCAGAAAGCTTGCTTTTGATAGGGTTTAGCTTTTTATTTATTCCGTAAATTACGATCATTTGCCATCCTTGGTTTACTTAGATCCAGCATTCCGAACTAAGCAGGGATGATGGATAAGAGTTCTCACCTACGTTTGAAATAACGGGCACGTCATGCCGGGCTTGATCTGGCATCCATTGATTTTGTTGATTGCTTATGGATTCCAGACCGCTACTGCGTGCAGCCCGGAGTAACGTTTTGTGGTTATTACGACGCCAAACGTTTGTACTTCATGCGCTTTGGTTGATCATCCCCGCCAGTACGTTCTTTATGATCGGCTTCGTATTCTGTGTAGTTGCCCTCAAAGAATACGGCTTGGCTATCGCCCTCAAAAGCGAGAATGTGGGTGGCGATGCGATCAAGGAACCAGCGATCGTGCGAGATCACAATGATGCTGCCGGGGAAGGCCAGTAGCGCCTCTTCCAGCGCACGTAATGTTTCTACGTCCAGATCGTTGGTTGGCTCATCAAGCAATAGTACGTTAGCACCCTGCTTCAGTAGCTTAGCGAGGTGCAGGCGGTTACGCTCACCACCGGATAAATCCTTCACGAATTTCTGCTGATCGCCACCCTTAAAGTTGAAACGGCTGACGTAAGCTCGCGATGGGATTTGGTAATTACCCACCTGCAGGATGTCCTGACCATCGGACAATTCTTCAAATACTGTTTTGCTGTCATCCAGATCGCGCGTTTGATCGACGTAGGCCAGCTTAACGGTCTCACCGATGCGGATTGAGCCGCTGTCGGGTTGCTCGATGCCCGCTAGCATTTTAAACATGGTGGATTTACCTGCACCGTTACCGCCGATTACGCCCACGATGCTGCCCGGTGCGATAGTGAAGCTCATATCGTCAACCAGCAGTCGATCACCAAAGCCTTTGCTGACACCATCCACTTCGATGACGACATCGCCTAAACGTGGTCCGGGTGGAATATAGATTTCCTGCGTTTCGTTACGTTTTTGAAATTCCTGCGAGTTCAATTCATCAAAGCGTGCCAGACGCGCCTTGCTCTTAGCCTGGCGTCCCTTGGCGTTGGAGCGAACCCACTCTAGCTCAGCGTTGATGGTTTTCTGGTGAGCGGCCTCTTGTTTCTCTTCGGTCGCTAGACGTTGTTCTTTCTGTTCCAGCCAGCGGGTGTAGTTGCCTTCGTACGGAATGCCGTGGCCGCGATCAAGCTCAAGAATCCAGCCCGCAGCGTTATCCAGGAAATAACGATCGTGGGTAATGGCCACAACGGTGCCAGCAAATTCGTGCAGGAATTGTTCTAACCAGGCAACACTTTCGGCATCCAAATGGTTGGTTGGCTCATCGAGTAGCAGCATGTCCGGGCTGGATAACAGCAGGCGGCACAGTGCAACACGGCGGCGCTCACCACCAGACAGTGTGGTTACATCCGCATCCCAAGGTGGCAGACGCAGTGCGTCAGCGGCGATTTCCATTTTATGTTCGATATTGTGGGCATCAGTGGCTTGGATGATGTCTTCAAAACGTGCCTGCTCTTTAGCCAGTTTATCGAAATCAGCATCAGGTTCGGCGTAGTCGGCATAGACTTTGTCGAGGCCAGCCAGGGCATCCAGTGCTTCACGCAGGCCATCTTCGACGTTGCCCTTCACATCTTTATTGGGGTTAAGGTCCGGTTCCTGTGGCAGGTAGCCAACCGATAATTCCGGTGACGCATGCGCTTCGCCATCAAATTCCTTATCCACACCGGCCATGATTTTTAGCAGGCTGGATTTACCCGAGCCGTTCAGGCCTAGAACACCGATCTTGGCGCCATGAAAAAAGGACAAAGAAATGTTCTTCAAAATCTGGCGTTTTGGAGGAACGGTTTTTGACAGTCGATTGAGGCTATATGCGTATTGCGCCATTCGGGAAATTCCTGGTTGTTGTTGAAGCAGTTTTCGGAGCTGATAGAGGTCGGTTAGGGTAAAGCAAATGACTATGTAACTCAATCCTGACGACTGCTGTGGACTGGCAATAGTGTTTGGATAGAACGGCCTTGCTAGGGTACAATGCGCCCCACTTAACGCAATGAAAACTAACGGGAATTCCCATGCATTGTCCATTTTGCAGTGATGCCGATACCCGGGTGATTGATTCGCGGCTGGTGGCCGAAGGCGAACAGGTCCGACGCCGTCGTGAATGCAATGCCTGCGGCGAACGTTTTACTACCTTTGAAACAGCTGAGTTGTGGTTGCCACGGTTGGTGAAGCGTGATGGTAGTCGTGTGCCCTTTGATGAAGAAAAGCTGCGTAACGGTATGCTGCGTGCGCTGGAAAAACGTCCGGTTAGTGTCGAAGAAATTGAAGCATCTGTTAGCCATATCAAGCATAAGCTGCGCGCTAAAGGTGAGCGTGAGCTAAAAGCGTTGGTTGTGGGTGAAATGGTGATGGATGAATTGAAGAAGCTTGATGATGTGGCTTACATCCGTTTTGCGTCTGTTTATCGTCATTTTGAAGACCTTAACCAGTTCCGCGAAGAAATAGAACGTCTCACCAAGGAAAACTAGTGCCTGAGTTAGACGAATTTTATATGGCGCGTGCTCTGCAGTTGGCAGAGCGTGGACTTTACACTACCGAACCGAACCCGCGCGTGGGTTGTGTGCTGGTGCGTGATGGCAAAATTATTGGCGAAGGCTGGCATCAGCGTGCCGGCGAAGGTCATGCTGAGGTCGAAGCGTTAGCCGATGCTGACGGTTCTGTGCAGGGTGCGACGGCTTACGTGACATTGGAACCCTGTAGTCATCAGGGCAAAACTGGCCCCTGCTGTGATGCGTTAATTAACGCTGGCGTGGATCGAGTGGTTGCTGCCATGCAGGACCCTAATCCGCTGGTTGCCGGGCGCGGCTTTAAACGCATGGAAGAGGCGGGCATTGCGGTGAGCTTTGGTGTGCTGGAAACGCAGGCGCGCGCCTTGAATCCAGGTTTCATCAAGCGCATGGAAACGGGTTTGCCCTATGTACGTATCAAGTTGGCGATGAGTGTTGATGGTCGCACGGCGATGGATTCTGGTGAAAGTCAGTGGATTACCGGGCCGGCTGCGCGCAGTGATGTTCAGAAATTACGTGCCCGCAGTTCAGCGATTGTCACAGGTGTAGGTACTGTGCTGCATGATGATCCGTCGATGACCGTGCGTGCTGAGCAGTTAGCTTTGGCGAATGTTGAAGAAATTGTTCGACGCCAGCCGTTACGAGTGGTGTTGGACAGTAAATTTAAAACTCCGGCTGCGGCAAATATTGTTAACCTGCCCGGTAAAACCTGGTTGGTTGGCGCGCAACAGCTGCCAACGGAACCTATCGGTAATGCCGAATTAAAAACGCTTGCCTCGGATAATGGGTGCATTGATCTCAAAGCGCTGTTACAGGAGCTGGCGGCCAATGAGTGTAACGAAGTGCTGGTCGAGGCTGGTGCGGTGTTAAGTGGCGCGTTTTTGCAGGCCGGCCTGGTGGATGAATTGGTGATTTATATGGCGCCTAAGTTGCTGGGAAGTTCGGCTCGGCCGTTGATGAGTCTGCCGGGCATGGAAAAAATGGCCGACCAGGTGAATTTAGAGATTACCGATGTGCGTAGCGTTGGTGAAGACTGGCGTATTAATGCTATAGTTCGCGGTCCCCAAGAATAACGGAAGACTTCTCTGAAGAGAGGCTTCAGCAGAAATAGGAAAGAGAACAGGTGTTTACGGGTATTATCGAAGCCGTTGGTGAAATTCACAGCATGCAGCCACGCGATGGCGATGTACGTCTTTATGTGAAAACCGGCAAACTGGATTTGAGCGATGTGGCGCTGGGCGACAGCATTGCTGTGAATGGCGTGTGTCTCACCGCTGTTGAACTGCCAGGTGATGGTTTTTGGGCTGATGTGTCCTGTGAAACAATTAACCTGACCTGCTTTGAGTTTATCAAGCCGGGTGCTCGTGTGAATCTTGAGAAGGCCCTGACACCGCAAACCCGTTTGGGTGGGCACTTGGTGAGTGGTCATGTCGATGGCTTGGGTGAAATTATCAGCCGCCAAGCTGATGCACGCTCGGAACGTTTTACCGTGCGTGCGCCGAATGAGCTGGCGAAATATATTTCCCATAAAGGCTCGATTTGTATTGATGGCACCAGCCTGACGGTTAACGCTGTAAACGGTGCGGAATTTGAGCTGAATATTGTGCCTCACACGATTCAGGAAACCATTATTGGTGGCTACAAGCCGGGCACTAAAGTGAATCTGGAAGTTGATCAGATTGCACGTTATCTTGAGCGTTTGATGCTTGGCGATAAAGCCGCAGAGCCTGGCTCAAAGGGCATGGATATGGCCTTCTTAAAAGACAATGGCTTTGCCTGACACCTTCAGGTAAAACCAGAAAATAAAATATTTAATCTTACCGTTTGGAATAGAACATTATGATCAAGACAATCGAAGGTAGCTTTTCAGCAAGTAATGCACGCGTTGCGCTGGTAGTAGGTCGTTTTAACAGTTTTGTAGTTGAAAGTCTGGTAGACGGCGCCGTTGATGCACTGAAGCGCATGGGCGGTTTGGCTGAAGAAAATATCACAATTATCCGCGTACCGGGTGCCTTTGAAATCCCATTAGCCGTTCAAAAAGTTGCGGCCAGCGGTAACTACGACGCTGTTGTTGCGTTGGGCGCAGTTATTCGCGGTGGCACACCTCACTTTGAGTATGTTGCTGGGGAATGTGTGAAAGGTATTGGCCAAGTTTCTCTGCAAACGGGTGTTCCTGTTGCCTTTGGCGTACTGACTGTTGATACCATTGAGCAGGCGATTGAGCGTTCCGGTACGAAAGCTGGCAACAAAGGCGCTGAAGCGGCTCTGTCTATCCTTGAAATGATCACGCTGTTCAATAACCTGGACGCCTAATGCAAGATCAAGATGTACCTAAGCCTGCTTCAAAATCGGGCTCTAAAAAGAAACGTTTGAATCCAGCGCTACGCCGTAAGGCGCGGCAGATGGCGATGCAGGCGCTGTATCAATGGGAGCTGGCTAGCTCTTCGTTGGTAGCTATTGAGCAAGAGTTCCGCGAAGACAATGATATGCAGAAAGTCGACGTGGATTACTTTAGCGAGTTGTTGCATAAGGTGCCGGCCATGAAAGCGGATCTGGATGAGCGCCTAAAACCGTTGCTGGATCGTGAAATGCACGAACTGACGCCGGTTGAGCTGACAATTTTGCGTCTCAGTAGCTATGAATTACTGGAGCGTCCCGATGTGCCTTATCGTGTGATTATCAATGAGGGTGTTGAATTGGCGAAAACATTCGGTGCCACCGACGGTCATAAATACGTTAATGGTATTCTGGATAAGTTGGCCGGTGAAGTAAGGCTTGAGGCCAAGAAGTAGCCTCCGAGCGTTCTTCTTTGAATACGCCTCTCGAGTAAATAAATGGCGCTGTCTGAATTTGAATTAATTCAAAACTGTTTTGCAGAGCAGGCAGCCGCCAGCTTACACCCGGATGTGCGATTGGGTATTGGTGACGATTGCGCCATCCTTAGCCCTACCGCCGGACAGGATTTGTTGGTCACCGTTGACACCTTGGTCGCTGGTGTCCACTTTCCTGATACCCTTTCTCCCTCCCAGATTGCTGGTCGATGTTTGGCTGTTAACCTCAGCGACCTTGCTGCCATGGGCGCAAAACCTGCTTGGTTTACGCTTGCCTTGACGCTACCTGAAGCCAGTGAAGCCTGGCTACGAGAATTCAGTCGTGGCTTGTTTGAGCTTGCCCGCCAATATGGTATTAGCCTGGTGGGAGGTGATACGACACGAGGCCCGCTCAGTATCACTATTCAGGCCCATGGCTATGCTCCTGCGGGGCTGGCGTTGCGTCGTGATGGGGCTAAGCCCGGTGATCTAATTTATGTCTCGGGATCAGTGGGTGATGCCGGAGCAGGTTTGGGGCTGGCTTTAAAAGGCCATGTAGATGAGTCGGACTTTTTGGTGCAGCGCTTTGTTTCACCGACACCACGGTTGGCGCTGGGGCAGAAACTGTTGGCTATTGCATCAGCGGCTATCGATATTTCCGATGGCCTGTTGGCCGATCTGGGACATATTTTAAAGCGCAGCCAAGTTGGTGCTCAATTACAGTCTGATTATGTGCCGGTTTCAAAAGCACTGCTTGAGGCGGTAGGGAAAGAGCAGGCTTTACAGTTGGCGCTCAGCGCGGGTGACGATTATGAGTTATGCTTTTGCGTGTCTGCTGAGCAGGTTGCAGAAATGGAGATTTTAGCGAAGCAAGTCGGCGTGGACGTTAGTCAAATTGGTGTGATTACTCGCGAGCCAGGTTTGACGGTTTTAGATGAGTATGGACAGCTAATGCCGCTGACCAAAACTGGCTATCAGCACTTCTAGGAATAGGATAAATATAATGAATAAAGTCCCCGCCAGCGTATGGCGTAATCCCTGGCATTTTACCGCCTTTGGCTTTGGTAGTGGCGCAGCGCCCTTTGCACCCGGGACCTTTGGCACGTTAGCTGCGGTATTGCTGTATCTGCCGCTGCAACACTTACACTGGTTTAGTTACCTGTTGTTGGTGGTTGTGGCCTTTGCCGTGGGGGTGGTGATTTGTGAACGCACCTCCAAGGATATTGGTGTGCATGATCACGGCGGTATTGTTTGGGATGAGTTTGTCGGCTATTGGCTGACTATGTTATTTGCACCTTCAGGCTGGATTTGGGTCGTGATTGGCTTTGTGCTGTTCCGTATCTTTGATATTTTTAAACCCGCACCCATTGGTTGGCTGGATAAGCAGGTTAAGGGTGGTATGGGGATAATGATTGATGATGTGGTGGCCGGTATTTATGCGCTGTTATGTTTGCAGCTGTTGGCGCGCATTTTCCAGGGTTGAAAACAGGGAGATAGTTTGATGACGCGATGGTTAGCTCTTTGGGTGGTGCTTATCAGTTGTGTTGTTTTCAGTGCGTCTTCGCGGGCGCTGGAGGCACAGGATGTGCGTGTTGTGGGTTTGTTTAGTGATACCGCGGTCGTGAAAATCCAAGGTAAACAACGGCTGTTAAAGGTTGGTAAACCCAGCCCGGAGGGTGTTGAGTTACTGAGTGCAGATACCCGAATGGCAACGTTGTTGATCGATGGTAAACAGTACCAACTGGGTTTGAGTCGTGACCACAGCGGCGGTTATCAAGCGCGTAAAACCACCAGTTTTCAAATTGATATCAATGATTATGGGCAGTATTTGACGCCGGGTTCCATTAATGGACGTAGCGTTAACTTTTTGGTCGATACCGGCGCGACCTCGGTAGCAATGAACTCCGAGCAAGCGCGTATTCTGGGTATTGATTTTACTGCTGGCCAGCGAGGTCAGTCGAGCACCGCGGGCGGTATCGTAATTTCTTACCGGGTGATGTTGGATAGCGTTAAGGTAGGGGGCATTGAGGTGCGAAATGTGCGTGCAGCGGTTCTGGAGGGTGTGTATCCAAGCTATGTGTTGCTGGGTATGACCTACCTGTCACAGGTGGAAATTAACGAAAATTCAGGTCTTTTAACGCTAACAAAAAAATATTAATGCCAATATTCAGGCGATTAGGCTTTTAATTGTCTGTAATTGCCTGAAAAGATGACCAATTTGTTGGATTATTGGTTTCCCGACATGGCTTTTTTCTGGTCGATACTGGTAAAATTCACGCCCCATTATATTTGTTCCGAGGTTTTCCGTGACCGTTCGTTATATCGCTTCTTCGAAATTGCCCACTGAGTGGGGCGAGTTTGCCATTCATGGCTTTGAAGAAATCGGCACCGGCAAAGAGCATGTAGCTTTGACCATGGGTGAAGTCGGTGACGGTGAACCCGTATTGGGACGTGTTCATTCCGAATGCCTGACTGGTGATGCGTTATTCAGCCTGCGCTGTGATTGTGGCCATCAGCTGCACCGTGCGCTGAAAAAGATTGCTGAAGAAGGTCGTGGTGTCTTGCTGTACCTGCGCCAGGAGGGTCGAGGTATTGGCCTGTCTAACAAAATTAAAGCCTACAAACTTCAGGATGCGGGTGCTGATACCGTAGAAGCTAATGAGCAGTTAGGCTTTGGTGCGGATATGCGCGACTACAGTATGCTGGAAGTCATGCTGGAACATTTGGGTATCAGTAAAATCCGCTTGATGACCAACAATCCGGTTAAGGTGAAAGCGCTGACGGATGTCGGGATTGACGTGGTGGAACGTGTGCCACTGAATACCGGTGAAAACCCGCACAATGCAAAATATCTGCAAACTAAAGTAGGTAAGTTGGGTCACCTGTTCGACTTGAACGACTAAAAATTTCTGCGTTGGCGGTCTTGCTAGCGCTTCTAATTATTACCAATATAAAATATTAGGCGTGTTGAGTTAAGCTGACGTTTTTCGGCCGTTTTTCTTTAGCTGTTTCAGACGATTTTCAATTGAAGCAATAATGCCGTTCTTATCCAGGCCGCATTCGGCCAGCATATCTTCGGGATTACCGTGTTCCACATAGCTGTCTGGTAAACCCAGGTTCAAGGCCATGCCCTGATAACCCTGTGCGGCTAAAGATTCGTTGACGGCTGAGCCAGCACCACCGGCAATGCAGTTTTCTTCAATGGTCACGAGCACATCGTGACTGGCAGCCAGTTCAGCAATTAATTCGTCATCCAGAGGTTTCACAAAGCGCATGTTGGCGACGGTAGCGTTGAGCTGCTCGGCGGCCTCCAGCGCGGGCGCTAACATCGTGCCGAAAGAAAGAATGGCAATTTGCCGGCCTGCACGACGAATCTCGCCTTTGCCCAGCGGAAGCGCTTTCATTTCTTTAACGGTGGCGACGCCTGGGCCTGTGCCGCGAGGATAGCGGACGGCGGCGGGGCCTTCGTGAACAAAACCGGTGTAGAGCATTTGGCGGGTTTCGTTTTCGTCGGCGGGTGCCATGATGAGCATTTTTGGGATACAGCGCAGGAAAGATAAATCAAAGCTGCCCGCGTGGGTCGGCCCGTCTTTGCCCACTAAGCCTGCACGGTCGATGGCAAACAACACATCCAAATCCTGGATGGCGACATCATGAATCAGCTGGTCATAACCACGTTGCAGGAATGTTGAATAGATAGCGACCACCGGCTTAACGCCTCCGCAGGCCAGGCCTGCAGCGAGGGTAACGGCATGTTGCTCGGCGATGGCAACATCGTGGTAACGCTCCGGATAGCGTTTGGCAAATTCCACAAGATCCGAGCCATCTTCCATGGCTGGCGTGATGCCTACCAGTTTGTCGTCCTGCTCGGCCATGTCGCACAACCACTGACCAAAAATATTGGAGTAGCTGGGTTGTTTGGTTTTTGGCGTGGTCGACTCCAGGGTTGGAGTCGGCGGAATTTTATTAATGGCGTGATAGCCCACAGGGTCGGCTTCGGCGGGACTGAAGCCTTTGCCTTTTTGGGTGATGACATGCAAAAACTGAGGGCCGGGCAAGGCCATGACGTTACGAATAGTCGGTACCAGTGTGGACAGGTCGTGGCCATCGATGGGGCCAATGTAGTGAAAGCCCAGCTCTTCGAATAACGTGCCGGGCGCGACCATACCCTTCATGTGTTCTTCGGTGCGACGCATTATTTCCAGTGCGCCGGGCAAGCCGCTAAGAATTTTTTTACTGCGTTCGCGCACGCCCTGGTAAGTTTTGCCAGACAGAATTTTAGCGAGATAATTTGACAGGCCGCCGACATTGCGTGATATCGCCATATCGTTGTCATTCAAAATGACTAGCATGTTCGCTTTGGTGTGAGCGGCGTGGGACAGTGCTTCAAAGGCCATGCCTGCAGTCATGGCGCCATCACCAATAACCGCGACGGCTTTGCGTTCAAGACCCTGTTGACGGGCCGCTAATGCCATGCCGAGTGCCGCGCTGATGGACGTGCTGGAGTGGCCGACACCAAAGGCATCGTAAGGGCTTTCTGAGCGCTTAGGAAAGGCAGACAGTCCGTCTTTCTGGCGAATGGTCGGCATTTGCTCGCGACGACCGGTGAGGATTTTGTGTGGATAAGCCTGGTGGCCTACGTCCCAAACCAGATAGTCTTCGGGTGTATTGAGTAGATAGTGCAATGCTACCGTCAGTTCGACGACACCTAGACCTGCGCCAAAGTGTCCGCCCGATTGGCCGACACTGTAGAGCAGGTATTCACGTAGCTCATTAGCCAGCTTGGACAGTTGCTTTTCGTCGAGCTGCTTTAACTCGGCCGGCGTACTGGCTGCGTCAAGTAGGGGCGTCGAAGGCCTTGTTCTGGGGATTTCGTGGAACATGAGCAAGTACTGGTAAGTGACCGGATTGGCAGACCGCGCATTTTACACCAACTGCTGGTGTGATGCCTCTATTTGTTGCGTTCGATAATATAGGCTGATAGATGCCGTAAATTATCTGCCTCCGCTCCGAAGATGTCCAATGCCGCCAATGCCTGTTGATGTTGGTGCTGCGCGGCCTGCTTGGCGTCAGTTAAACCGAGAATTGACGTGTAGGTTGCCTTGTTGTGAGTCTGGTCGGCGCCCTGCTGCTTGCCCAGTGTGGCTGTGTCAGATTCAACGTCGAGGATGTCATCTTTAATTTGGAAAGCCAAGCCGATGCAGGCGGCGTATTGCTCAAGAGCCGCAAGTTGTTCGGCAGTAGCGCGACCGCTTGCCAATGCGCCTAAAATGACGCTGGCAGAAATAAGGGCGCCAGTTTTGTGGCGATGCATTTGTTTTAACTCATCGAGGCTGAGTTGTTTGCCGGTGCTGCCCAGATCAAAAGCCTGTCCGCCAACCATGCCGGAAGTTCCGCTTGCGAGGCCAAGGCGTTGAATCATTTGTAAAATTAGTGCCGGATTTTTTGTCGTCGTCGGGTCATTGCTGAGAACTTCAAAGGCCAGGGTTTGTAAGGAGTCGCCAGCGAGAATGGCGGTGGCTTCATCATAGGCAATGTGACAGGTTGGTTTGCCACGGCGTAGATCGTCATCATCCATGGCTGGCAGGTCATCATGGATCAGCGAGTAGGCATGAATAAACTCGATGGCGCAGGCGGCGCTATCGCACAAGCGGTTGTCTGCCTTTAGGGCTTCGGCGGTGGCATAGACCAGCACTGGACGTACTCGTTTACCACCATTGAAAACGCTATAGCGCATGGCGTCCAGCAGGCGAGGGGCGATGGTTTGGATAGCGTTCAGGTGCTGCTCCAGAGCAGAGTCAACTCGTGACTGGCTGCTGGTGATGAACTGCTTGATGGTCACTTAATCTTCCGTCTCGTCTGTGGTGAAGGGCTGGTTTTCAAGTGTGCCATCGTTATCAATCAGCAATTGTACCTTTTGCTCGGCTTCGTTAAGCATGGTTTGGCACTGGCGTGTGAGTTGAATGCCTTGCTCGAAGGTTTCCAATGCTTTTTCCAGGGATAATTCACCGCTTTCCATCTGTTCAACAAGTTGCTCCAGATTTGTCAGGGATTGTTCAAAATCATAGCCCTGTTTCTTTTTTGCCATGCCGGTACCACTACTCGATAAATGAGCTGACACGTTAACTAACAGGGCTGACCGGGTCAATCCTGTGATGGTTAAATTATGTGGTGGTAAGCGTCGTAAATTGACACGATTTGGCTGGCTACGGGAGGAATTTTTTGTTTTTATGGCTAAGCTTAAAGCGCACAGGGTCGTATAAACGTACGACAACGCTTTAGCTTGCCGAAAACTGGCCGATAGAATAGGCGAATTGTTGAACAACAGCGCAGGCGCCGCAGCGCCCGCACAAACAGAATAAAGAGTTTGAAAAACCTTTGGTTTAGTGGCTGAAATTTTGGAGTAGAGAGTGGATTTAGCAACCTTAATAGGCATTCTTGGCGCCTTTGGTATTGTCGTCGCAGCAATGGTATTGGGCGGCTCAGTGATGGTTTTTGTCAACATACCTTCATTGTTGATTGTGCTTGTCGGTACCTTGATGGTGGTGTTGATGAAGTTCAATCTTAGTCAGTGTTTGGGTGCCTTCAAAGTGGCCTTGAAAGCGTTCATTTTTAAAATGGACAAGATGGAAGACCTGATTCCCTCTGTTGTGGAAATGGCGGATGTAGCACGTAAAGGCGGTCTGCTGGCGTTAGAAGGACAGCAGGTGGATAACGAGTTTCTTAAAGAAGGCATTAAAATGCTGGTGGATGGCCACGATGGTGAGGTGGTCCGGGATGTTCTGACAAAGGATATGCGCCAAACTACCGAGCGTCACGCTTGGGGCGCTAAGGTGTTTACCGCTATGGGTGACGTGGCGCCTGCGATGGGCATGATTGGTACGCTGGTTGGTTTGGTGCAGATGCTGTCAGCGATGGATGACCCCAAGTCAATTGGTCCGGCGATGGCGGTTGCGTTGTTGACGACATTGTACGGCGCGATGCTGGCAAATATGTTTGCTATTCCAGTCGCGGATAAATTGAATCTGCGTAAAAGCGAAGAGGGGCAGCTTAAGTCGATGGTCATTGATGCGCTGATGGCGATTCAGGCGGGCCAGAATCCACGTGTTGTTGAATCCATGCTGAAAACCTACCTCGCGCCATCTATGCGTGAGGGTAAGGGCAAAGGTAAGGATAAAGAGAAAAAGAAAAAATAGAGGCGTAAGAGACGCTGTGAGTGTGAGCTAAAGATGTCGGAAGATGTAGAAGATTGCCCCGAATGCCCCGCCGGGATACCCGCATGGATGGCGACGTTTGCCGATTTGATGTCGCTGTTGATGTGTTTCTTTGTGTTGCTGTTATCCTTTTCGGAAATGGATCTGCTGAAATATAAACAGCTGGCGGGTTCCATGCGTAACGCTTTTGGTGTGCAAAACCAGATTAACGTAAAAGATATTCCCAAGGGCACCAGTATTATCGCCCAGGAGTTTAGTCCGGGGAAACCTGAGCCAACGCCGATCAGTGAAGTGCGTCAGTCCACTACCGATGTGACTAAAAATACCCTGGATATTAAGGTTGACGATACCGGTACCAGTGAAACAGGTTTGGGCTTTGATCGCCGTCAGGAAATTCCTGACGCCACCAAGACGGTTGAGTCGGCTAAAGATTTGATTGTTAACAAGCTTAAAGGGCTGATCAAAGAAACGGAAGATGATGCTCGCGAGTTGGCAAAAGCGCTGAAAAAAGAAATCAGCAGCGGCAAGGTGGATGTGGAGACCCGAGGACGAAGAATCATTATTCGGGTGCGAGAGCAGGGTTCATTCCTGTCGGGTTCCGCCGAGCTGCGGCGCCAGTTTGTGCCGGTTATGGCCAGTGTGCGAACGGTGTTGCAAAAGGTTAAAGGTAAAATTTCGGTCGAAGGTCATACCGATAGCGTGCCTATTGCCACCCACGTTTTTCGATCCAATTGGGATTTATCCTCTGCGCGTGCGCTGTCAGTGGCTCATGAGTTGCTTAAAGGCGGCGTGTTGGATAGTAACCGTTTTATGGTGACGGGTTTTGCTGATGCTAAACCGCTTAAAGCAAACGACAATGAGGCTAATCGAGCTAAAAATCGCCGCGTCGAAATTGTTATTCAACAACCTTTGCAGAAGGAAGATAACGAGGATGTTAAGCTTTTACAGCAGCTTGATCCGAATTATTTCAAAGGATTGAATTTGGACCCGCATTTTGTTTTGTCGCCGGATGAGGTTTTTTAAATAATCGCACAGGACTTGCCGGTGGCGTGGAAGTAGCCCAAGGCCTAGGGAGAATTGATGGAAAGGCAGGATCGTAGACGTTATTTTCGTATTAACGACTGGGTTGGTTTAAGTTATCGGGCTCTGGACCAGCGTGAGCTTGTTGCTCGCTCTGATGCGGATAATGTACAAATATCTTCAGCGCAGATTATAGAGTCCATTGATCGAGAACTCGCCGCGGCCTTAAATATTCTGTGGCAAAGCAACCCGTCCGCCGCTAACGTTATCGGTCTGTTAAACAAAAAACTGGATTTTATTGCTGCGGAACTAGAGCTTGATTATCTTGGTGATGATTTGATCAAGCACGAGCAAACACAGGTGAATATCAGTGCCTGCGGCATAGCCTTTGAGTGCGATGAGCGCTTTGATGTTGGCGTGGTGCTGGAGTTGAATCTGTTGCTCAAACCCGTGAATTCGACCATCAAACTGAGGGGCTGCGTGAATGCCTGCGATCGAGTGGTCGGTAGTGGTAAATCCTATTTGTTGAGAATCGATTTTTTGGATACCGATACCCACGTGCGCGAAGAATTAATTCAGCATATTGTCCGGCGCCAGTCCATGCAGCTCAGTGAGCAGCGACAGGACACTGCCGGATAGCTTCTTGCCCCTGTTAACGCAGGCTGATCTCTATTATCATTGCCAGCAGCGGTTCTGCCCGATAGACAGGCGAATCTGTATGTGTCCGGTTGCATCGAGTACTGGATGCTCTTAATTTGTTGGCAATCAATTCTGAGTTTTAATAGCGCATGAGTGAGCCCTTGGAACACCGTACGGAAATCTCTGCCTGGCAGGCATATAAACGTCTGCTTTCCTACGTTGGCCCCTATTGGCCAGCTTTTTTTGTCAGCCTGTTTGGCTTTGGCATTTATGCTGCGACACAGGCGGCCTTTGCCTGGATGACCAAGTTTATCCCGCTGGTTCTGGGTGATCCTGCTGAGATGCGAGCAGTCGCCGCTGATAAGAAGGAAGGTTTGGAGTTTCTTCCTCAATTTCTTCAGCTGGATAGTCCTGAATCTTTTTATCTGTTTATGCCGGTTATGCTGGTTGCGATTGTTGCGCTGCGCGGCTTTGGTTCCTTTCTTGGGGCCTATTACCTTATTTTTGTGGCCCGCCATTTGGTGAACAGTCTGCGCGTAGGTGTTTTTAATCGCCTGTTAATGCTGCCGGGGTCATTTTATAGTCGCCACGCTTCCGGCCACCTTATTTCCGCACTGACCTTTAATGTTGAGCAGGTCACAGGGGCAGGTACTGATGCCCTGAAAACCATTTTCCGTGATGGTGTTACGGTTATTGTGCTGCTGAGCTACGTGTTTTGGATGAACTGGAAGCTGTCGTTGGTATTTTTGGTGGTGGCGCCGGTGATTGGTATCGTTGTTAGTGTGACCTCAAAAATGTTTCGTAAGTACAGTCGTCGTATTCAAAATTCCATGGGTGGTGTGACTCATGTGGCCTCAGAAACCTTTAAGGGGGTTGAGGTTGTGCGAGCCTTTGGGGGGAAAAAATACGAGCAGAATCGTTTTGCCAAGGCCAGTGGATACAATCTCAAACAGAGCTTGAAACTTGCTAAGGTCGACGAAATCAGTACGCCTTTTATTCAAATTGTGACCTTTATTGCTATTGCTGTTTTGCTCTGGATTGGCCTCAGCACAGATATCCGTGGCGGCATGGATACCGGTGATTTCCTGTCCTATTTGACGGCTGCCAGTTTGATCGCCAAACCGCTACGCCAGCTCACGGGCGTCAACAGTAAAATTCAGAAGGGCATTGCCGCATCGCAGAGTATCTTCGAAATGATGGACGAAGAGGCTGAGGTCGATGAGGGCACGATTGAATTAAAGCGGGCTAAAGGCCGCATAGAGTTTAAAGATGTCAGCTTCCGTTATCCTGGTAGTGAGCAGAATGCGCTTAAGAGAATTAACCTGGTTATTGAGCAGGGTGAAACGGTTGCTTTCGTGGGTCGTTCGGGCAGTGGTAAAACCACACTGGTGAATTTGATTCCGCGCTTTAATAGTGTTTCAGATGGGGGAATTACGTTGGACGGTGTTCCTTTGGAGGATTACCGGTTGCGTGACTTGCGTCGTCAGGTTGCCATTGTGAATCAGCAGATTGTGCTGTTTCAGGATACCGTGGCCCACAATATTGCCTACGGCGATCTGGCAGATGCGCCGGAAGCAGATATTATTCAGGCCGCTACCGATGCTCACGCGATGGAATTTATCGAAAAATTGTCTGAAGGACTGCAAACGCAGGTCGGTGAAGATGGTGTGATGCTGTCGGGTGGTCAACGTCAACGCCTGGCGCTGGCGCGTGCAATTCTCAAGGATGCACCACTGCTAATTCTTGATGAGGCAACTTCTGCATTGGATACCGAGTCCGAACGTTATATTCAGCAGGCTTTGAGTGGCGTGATGAAAAATCGCACCACCTTGGTGATTGCACACCGTCTTTCCACCATCGAAAATGCAGATAAAATTGTGGTCATGGATAAAGGCGAAATTGTCGAAGTGGGCAGTCACCAGCAGCTGTTGGATAAACAGGGTGCCTATGCACAATTGCACCGCCTGCAGTTCAGCGAGCAGCCTTAGCCCTCATACGTAAAAAGAAGTCACAGGAAATAAGCATGAAACTGGAATTACCACGTTTTAATCAGGCTCAGGTATTAGTTGCCGGGGATGTGATGTTGGATCGCTACTGGCACGGGGGTACCTCGCGTATCTCGCCAGAAGCGCCAGTTCCTGTGGTTAATATCAAACATAATGATGAGCGTCCCGGTGGCGCGGCTAACGTTGCGTTGAATATCGCCGCGCTGGGCGCAAAAGCCGCATTGATTGGTGCGACCGGTGACGATGACAATGCACGATCGCTGCAAACCAGTCTTGATGCGGTGGGTGTTGAGTGCGATTTTCAAGTGTCAGCCGAACGCCCAACGATTACTAAACTGCGAGTGATTAGTCAGAATCAGCAACTAATCCGCCTTGATTTCGAAGAGAGTTTTTTGCTCGAAGACGTGTTGGAGTTTCCTGCACGCCTGAAAGGCCAATTGAAAAATGCCGGAGCGGTGATTCTGTCGGACTATGGTAAAGGCGCTTTGCAGGAGCCACAAAAACTGATTTCGTTGGCGCGAGCTGCTGGTGTGCCGGTGCTGGTTGACCCGAAGGGTTCTGACTTTAGCAAATATCGCGGCGCGACATTGATTACGCCGAACTTAAAAGAGTTTGAGGCGGTCGTTGGCCACTGTGAAACCGAGCAGCAGTTGGTGGATCGTGGCATTGCACTATTACGTGAGTTGAAGCTGGATGCTTTGTTGGTGACACGTAGTGAGCATGGTATGACGCTGTTGCGTGACGGCGAGCCTGAACTTCATCTCCCAGCACGTGCGCGGGAAGTGTATGACGTGACCGGTGCCGGTGATACGGTGATTTCGGTGTTGGCAACAACATTGGCTGCTGGTGGTGATTTGCCACAGGCGGTGGCATTGGCCAATCTGGCCGCAGGGCTGGTGGTTGCTAAATTGGGTACGGCTACCGTGAGTGCGCCGGAATTACGCCGAGCGATTCAGCGTGAACATGGTTCCGAACGTGGCGTAATGACGGTTGATCAGTTGGTGATGGCCATTGAGGATGCTCGCGCACATGGTGAAAAAGTGGTTTTCACCAATGGCTGTTTCGATATTATTCATGCTGGCCATATCGGCTATCTGGCCGAAGCCGGTGCGTTGGGTGATCGCTTGATTGTTGGTGTTAATAGCGATGAATCGGTATCGCGACTGAAAGGGCCGGGTCGCCCGATTAATCCGGTTGATCGACGCATGACTGTGCTGGCCGGACTTGAGGCTGTAGATTGGGTGGTCCCCTTTGGCGAAGATACGCCTGAGGAACTGTTGCAGAAAGTGCAGCCTGATGTCCTGGTGAAGGGCGGTGATTACAGTATTGATGAAATCGTTGGTGCTGAGCAAGTACTGGCTCGTGGCGGCGAAGTGAAACGACTAAGCTTCCTCGATGAGGTTTCCACCACGGCTATCGTAGAAAAAATTAAAGATCGCGATTAGGGCTGTGCGCTCAGGTTATTGTAAAGGGGCCAAATGAACCGCTTCAGCTATACGCTGTTTTACTATTTGCTGTTGCCCGTGGTGTTTACGCGACTTTTGCTGCGAGCGCGCAAGGCGCCGCTGTATCGTAAACGCTGGGCTGAACGGCTGGGATTTTTTAATGCGCCAGCTCAGGGCAATGGATTGTGGGTGCACTCGGTATCAGTCGGTGAAACCATTGCTGCGGCGCCACTGGTCAAACAAATTCAACAGGCTTATCCAGATTTACCCATTACCATTACCACCATGACGCCCACCGGCTCTGAGCGGGTGCGAGCGTTATTTGGTGATTCGGTTTTTCATGTTTATGTGCCCTACGATACGCCCGGCGCTGTTAAGCGTTTTCTTCATCGCGTAAAACCCCGCATGGCGTTGGTGATGGAAACAGAGCTGTGGCCAAATTTGGTGCATTATTGTTCAACGCAACAGATCCCGGTACTCATTGCCAATGCTCGACTTTCTGAGCGCTCTGCGCGGGGTTATGGCCGTTTCGAAAAACTGAGCAGGGATATGCTTAGCAAGGTCAGCGCAATTGCCGCGCAGGGTGACGCTGACGGGCAGCGGTTTGTAGCGCTGGGCTTAGCGCAGCAAAAGTTGCATATCACCGGCAGTGTGAAGTTTGATATTCGGGTAGCCAATGAATTAATACTTGCCGCTAAAACACTTCGACGCCAGTGGGGTGAGCAACGCCCTGTCTTGATTGCGGCCAGTACTCACCAGGGTGAAGACGAGCAAGTATTGGACGCTTTTTCGCACGTGTTAAAACAGCACCCGAATACGTTGCTGGTGCTGGTGCCTCGCCATCCTGAACGCTTTAACGATGTGGCTACCTTGTGTCGAGCCCAGGGTTTTGATTGCGCCTTACGTAGTAAGGTGGAGCCCGTGACGCCTTCAACCCAGATTCTGGTTGGCGATACCATGGGGGAAATGATGCTGCTGTTCGCCGCCTCGGATATTGCCTTTGTAGGCGGCTCATTAGTGGCCAGTGGCGGGCATAATTATTTGGAGCCAGCGGCTTTGAGAATGCCGATTTTATCGGGGCCGCATGTGTTTAATTTTACCGACATTAGTCAGATGTTAGTGGCTGCAGGCGGTATGACTCTGATCGATAATTCAGAGCAACTGGCTGAGCGAGTTAATCACTGGTTGAACGATCCGGCCTCAGCGCAACAGGTCGGTGACGCAGCGCAATCAGTGGTGGAAAATAATCGCGGTGCCCAGCAGCGTTTGTTTGAACTAATTGAGGAATACCTTAATTAACTTTTTCGCCCCGTTATTTTGGTCGATCGTTATGAGTTACCAGTTGTTACGCTAGTCGTTAGCCACTGGTTGATAGCGCTGAGGTCATCCTCATTCAAATTGCCTGCCATGCGTTTCAAGGTCAGCAAATTAATGAGGTAATCATAGATGGCGTTTGAGTAGTCGCGGCGCGCATTAAAGCTATTGTTCTGAGCCTGCAACACATCAACGATATTCCGCGTGCCCACCTGGTAGCCGCCTTCAGTGGCTTCAAGCGCTGATTCGCTAGACTTTAACGCCGCCTGCCTGGCTTGAACTCGCAACACATCGGTCGTAACGGTACGGTGTTGTGTTTGAATTTGTTCGCGGGTCTGGCGATACGTATTTTCGTAATCCTGGCGTGCTTTTTCGTGACGATAGCGGGCTTCGCGAACCTTGGAATTACGGCTGCCACCCTCAAATAGCGGTAACGTGAGCTCTAACGCGAAAACCTGGGTGTCGGACTCATTGCCGAGAAAAGATGTTCCACCTTCTTCCGAATGAGAGTAGCTGGCTTTGGCGTCAAGCGTGGGCAGGTGGCCGGATTTTTCAGCGCGCATGACCTGCTTGGCTGAGTCCAGTTGATGCTTGCTTGCGAGTAGCTGCGGGTTATTGGCCAAGGCCAGTTCAACCCAGTCCGCTAGCGGGCTTGGGGAGGGGCCAGTGACTGGCATATTTTTATCGAGCTGATCAACTGATTGGTACTGTTGATTGGTTAGGCTTTGCAGTGTCGCAACACTGTTGTGGCGTGCCTCTAAACTGGAAATACGTTCCACCTTGGCAAGATCAAACCCCGCCTGTGCTTCATAGACATCTGTGGCAGCGATAAGGCCTACCTTGAAGCGCTCGTTAGCTTGCTCAAGCTGTTGGCTGAAGGCGGTTTCACGGGCAACAGCTGCGGTCAGGTTGTCCTCGGCACGAAGCACATTGAAATAAGCCGTTGCTACCCGCAGTATCAATTCCTGTTGGGCATTTTGGTAGAGAGCTGTGGCTTGCTTCCGGGAGGCTTTGGCGGCGTTTAGCGTGAACCAGCGATCGGCTCGAAACAAGGGTTGAGTCAGTTGTGCGCCATAGCCGTTGGAATTAAAGCGTTCGTCAATCGAGCTCGTGCCGCCACTGGTTTCCCGATCGGTCGTTCGGGTGTTTGCAGTTAAAGCGATATTGGGCAGTAATGTGGCACGGCTTTGCGGCACAATCTCTGAATCGGCTTGCTGCTGGGCGCGAGCGGCTAAAATCACGGGGTCATTATCGACAGCCTGATTGAAAATATCGATCAGGTTGGCGGCCTGTAAAGGAGCGCTTAACAGTGTAAAAAAAACGGTGGCGCAGAACCCGGATGACAGTAGTTTCATAACAAACTCGGTTTATGGATCGTGTTGTGTTGTCCGATTATAGGGCAGGGGGCATGGCACCCCAATAGGCAACTAAAAAAAACCGATTTAATGCGGCGGCTCGGGCAGGCATTGGTCATAATGGGCCTTTAAATTGATCGGAGTTTAAGGGTGAGCGAGGCTGGAAATTCAACTGTTACGGATAAGCCGCGGCTATCGTTATTATTCGTTTGTACAGGTAACGCCTGCCGGTCACAAATTGCTGAGGGTTGGGCGCGATTTTTGTTAAAGCAGTCGAGGCTGGCGGATCAGTTTGATGTGCAGGTCGCTTCTGCGGGCCTGGAAACCCATGGTTTAAACGCCAGAGCCGTACAAGTAATGCAAGAGGCGGGCGTTGATATAGGTGCTCACACATCCGATTTGTTGACTGAGCAGCTGCTTGAGCAGGCTGACTGGGTGATCACCTTGTGTGACCATGCTGACCAGTATTGTCCGGATATTCCCTCAACAGTTCAGCGCTTGCACTGGGGACTGGCAGACCCGGCTAAAGTGGATGTCAGTGAAATCGATGTGCTCGACCCTTTTAGAAAAACTCGCGAAGACTTAAAACGGCTGATGCAACAATGGATTATTGCGCGTGAAATCAACACGACCTGTTGCGCGGGATTTACTGCTGCTGATGTGCATGTGAACCGCGAAACAGCTTATCAAGGGTTCATGCAGTTACAGCAAGTAGAGGTTAGACACCGCCTTTTTGAAGGCGGATGGAGTGAAACCTTTCAACGTGAATTGCTGGTACGCCATCAAGCAGTGATGGTGTTGTTGTATGATCCAGAACGTGATGCTGTCGTGTTGATTGAGCAGTTTCGTGTTGGCGCGCTGGAGGATAAAAACGGCCCCTGGTTGCTGGAAATGGTTGCTGGCATTGTTGAGCCGGGCGAATCATTAGAAGAGGTAGCCATGCGTGAATCGATGGAAGAGGCTGGCTGTGAGGTGCTGGCACTTGAGCCGGTGACGCAGGTCTGGACCAGCCCGGGAGGCAGTAACGAACAAATCACCCTGTTCTGCGGTAAGGTTGATTCGAGAGGTGTGGGTGGTGTGCATGGTCTTGTTGAAGAACACGAAAATATTTGTGTTAGAGTGGTGTCGTATGGGGTGGCTTTACAGGCGTTGGCTGCTGGAATTATTCGTGATGCCACCAGCACGATTGCCATACAGTGGCTACAATTAAATAGGGATGAACTACGTAAACGTTGGAATGGTTAAAAATTTAAAAGCGGTGAGTAAATGGCGGTAAGCGAAGTACGGTATGTACCCGATGTAACAGGCATGATAGCTGAATGTGAGTTGAATTATGCGCGGCTGTTAAAACTGGTTCCTGAGACGGGTAGTCGGAAACTGGCCGTGACCTACCCAAGCGGTCAGTCTGTCACGGTATTGTTTGAGGTGCTTGAAAACTTTCGTTATACCTCCAGCGTGCGAATTTCCCAATGTGCCGCCAGTTGTGACTGGTTACACCTACCCCGTATGGCCGTTCGACTTTATCACGATGCAAATATGGCTGAAGTGGTGGATGCCCAACATATGCGCCAATTGCGAGGTATTTATGCTTACCCAAACGAACAGATGCACCATGCTGATGAAAAAGTGCAACGTAATTTATATCTGGGTGAGTGGCTACGCTACTGTTTGCAGCACGGGCATGTTGTCGAGGAAGTAAGCCTTGCCGATGTTTGAGCGGGGGTTGCTTTTCCTTTCTCGACGTTATTATTCGCACATGTAGCGCGTGTACACGTCGCTCAGAATTTCTTGATGAAGTCTTTCGTTAAAAAAACAGCAACCCACAGCAGGAATGTTTCAAATAGTGTTTACTGATCCTCAACCGGCTTTATTGATTTATCTGCACGGATTTAACAGCTCACCTTCCTCTTATAAAGCCCGTTATCTTGCTGATTATTTGGCCCGGCACGGATGTGAAAAGCAGTATCTGGTGCCAGCGCTGGATTATTGTCCTGCGGCGGCTTTGGCGCAGGTGCAGAAAATCATTGAAACACATCAAGCGAATGCCGATATCACCTTGATTGGCAGCTCGCTTGGAGGCTACTATGCAACCAGCCTGGCCGAGCAATATGGCCTCCGTGCGGTGTTGATTAATCCGGCGGTTTATCCCTATCGTTTGTTGAAGCATTACCTGGGGATGAATCAGAATTACCATACCGGTGCTCAGTACGAAATGAAGCCTGAATATATGCAGCAGTTGCTGGATATGGAGGTGCAGAAGCTCCGTGAGCCGCAGTCATATTTGGTGCTTTTGCAGACGGCCGATGAAACTCTGGATTATCGCCACGCGGTTGAAAAATATAGTAATACGCAGTTAGTGATTGAGCAGGGTGGCTCGCATGGCTATGACGATTTTGACAAAGTAGTACCTCGAATTTTGCAATTTGCAGGGCTGGTTACGGACCAGGACTGATCACATCCCTAGTTAACCTGATAGATAGTTGATGATATGAGTACAGGTACTTACAACGCGGACTCCATTGAAGTACTGAGCGGGCTTGATCCGGTTAAACGGCGTCCGGGCATGTACACGGAAACGACGCGCCCTAACCACCTCGCACAGGAAGTGATTGATAACAGTATCGATGAGGCGATGGCCGGGTTTGCCAAGCGTATTGATGTTGAGCTGCACAATGATGGTTCATTGTCGGTTTCTGATGATGGTCGAGGTATGCCGGTGGATATTCACCCGGAGGAGGGCGTCAGCGGTGTTGAGCTGATCCTGACGCGGCTGCATGCCGGTGGTAAGTTCTCCAATAAAAACTATCAGTTCTCCGGTGGTTTACACGGTGTCGGTGTGTCGGTGGTGAATGCGCTGTCCTACCGTCTCAATGTGGAAATTAAGCGTAACGGTAAGAAATACCGGATTGGCTTTGCCAGTGGTGATAAAACAGAAGAATTAAACGAAATCGGCACCGTTGGCCAACGTAACACGGGGACAATGGTACATTTCTGGCCAGAAGCAAAATACTTCGATTCGCCGAAATTTTCTGTTTCACGTCTTAAACACACATTGCGTGCTAAAGCGGTGCTGTGCCCGGGCCTGGAAGTTAATTTTATTGATCACAACAACGGCGAGCGTGAGTCCTGGTGTTATGAGGATGGTTTACAAGATTATCTGACGCAGGCGACGCGTGGCTTTGAGGTGATCCCCAACGAGCCCTTTACTGGCACCATGACGGGCACCGAGGAAGCGGCTGAGTGGGCGGTGCAGTGGTTGCCAGAAGGCGGCGAGCTGATTACTGAAAGCTATGTGAACTTGATTCCCACCGCACAGGGCGGCACTCATGTGAATGGTTTCCGTTCAGGTATGATTGATGCCATGCGCGAGTTCTGTGAATTCCGCAACTTGCTGCCGCGTGGTGTGAAGTTGTCAGCGGAAGATTTGTGGGATCGGTGCGCCTATATCCTATCAATAAAAATGAGTGATCCGCAGTTTTCCGGGCAAACGAAAGAGCGGCTGTCGTCTCGTCAGTGTGCTCCCTTTGTGTCGGGGGTGGTGAAGGATGCTTTCAGCCTATGGCTGAATAGCAATACTGAAGCAGCTGAGCTACTGGCTGATATGGCCATCAATAACGCCCAACGTCGCCTACGCGCCAGTAAAAAAGTGGTCCGTAAAAAAATCACGCAGGGCCCTGCCTTGCCGGGTAAATTATCCGATTGCAGCAGCCAGGATGTCAGTCAAACCGAGCTGTTCCTGGTGGAGGGTGACTCCGCTGGGGGCTCTGCTAAACAGGCGCGTGATCGCGTATTTCAGGCAATTTTGCCGTTACGCGGTAAAATTCTGAACACCTGGGAAGTGGATTCTAATGAGATTCTGGCTTCTCAAGAGGTGCACGATATTTCTGTGGCGCTGGGTGTTGATCCCGGTTCCGATGACCTGAATGGACTGCGTTATGGCAAAATCTGCATTCTTGCTGATGCCGATTCCGATGGTTTGCACATTGCCACTTTGCTTTGCGCATTATTTGTCCGTCACTTCAAACCGATGGTGATGGCGGGGCATGTGTTTGTCGCGATGCCGCCGTTGTTTCGTATCGATATCGGTAAAGAGGTTTATTACGCGCTCAGTGAATATGAAAAGCAAGGTGTGCTGGACCGTATTGCCGCCGAGAAGAAAAAGGGCAAGGTTAACGTACAGCGTTTTAAAGGGCTGGGTGAAATGAACCCCATGCAGCTGCGCGAAACCACCATGACACCTGATACTCGTCGTTTGGTTCGCTTGACGCTGGAAGCCGGTGACGGTACCCACGAAGTGATGGACAAACTACTGGCCAAAAAGCGCTCCCAGGATCGTAAACAGTGGCTTGAGGAGCGTGGTAATTTGGTGAGTTTGGAGACCTAGTCCACCGCAATAAAATAACGGTCATTTCGGTTAAAGGAAGAAATCTTTGCAGGCTATAAGGTTTCTCGCTGTGCTCGGAATGACATAAGTAACTTTTATACCGATAAACATTACTGGTAAAAACTATGACGGATGATGTCATTGAGGTTTCTGACGAGGGCATTGAACACCTCTCGTTGAAACAATACACGGAAGATGCGTACCTGAATTACTCCATGTACGTGATTCTGGATCGCGCCTTGCCGCACATTGGTGACGGCTTAAAACCGGTGCAGCGCCGCATTATTTATGCGATGTCCGAGCTGGGCCTGAAGTCCACCGCGAAGCATAAAAAATCAGCGCGTACCGTTGGTGATGTGTTGGGTAAATTTCATCCGCACGGTGACAGCGCCTGTTATGAGGCGATGGTGTTGATGGCGCAGCCCTTTTCCTACCGTTATCCGTTGGTGGATGGTCAGGGTAACTGGGGCTCGGCTGATGACCCCAAATCCTTTGCGGCGATGCGTTATACCGAAGCCAAACTGTCGCCTTATGCGCAGGTATTGCTGTCTGAGTTGGGACAGGGAACCGTCGACTGGAGTATGAACTTTGATGGTACGCTGAAGGAGCCTCGCGTATTGCCTGCTCGATTGCCGAATGTGCTGCTTAATGGCGGGACCGGTATTGCCGTGGGCATGGCAACCGACGTGCCGCCGCACAATTTACGTGAAGTGGCCGGTGCCTGTATTCAGTTGCTGGACCATCCGAGCACGACGTTGGCGGAAATCTGTGAGCAGATTCAAGGGCCGGATTATCCAACATCGGCGGAAATTATTACCCCGCGCGCCGATATTCAGAAAATGTATGAAACGGGTCGTGGTGGCCTGCGTATGCGTGCCACGCATATTGAAGAAAATGGCGATATTATTATTACCGCGCTGCCTCATCAGGTGTCTGGTGCTAAAGTGCTGGAGCAGATAGCTGCGCAGATGCAGGCGAAAAAGCTGCCGACAGTGGCAGATTTGCGTGATGAGTCGGATCATGAAAATCCGACCCGTTTAGTCATTACGCCGCGTTCCAACCGTGTTGATATCGAGCAACTGCTGGGGCATTTATATGCCAGTACAGACCTGGAGCGTACCTATCGCGTTAACCTGAACATGATTGGTCTGGATGGCAAACCGCGGGTACGTAATCTGCTGGAAGTGTTGCAGGAGTGGCTGGTATATCGCACGGAAGTGGTGCGTCGCCGTTTGCAGCACCGCCTTGATCTGGTGATGGATCGTCTGCATATTTTGGACGGTTTATTGATTGCCTTCCTGAATATTGACGAAGTGATCCACATCATTCGTTACGAAGATGACCCCAAGCAGGAGCTGATGACACGGTTTGCTTTGTCATCGATTCAGGCCGAAGCGATTCTGGATTTAAAATTACGTCATTTGGCTAAGCTGGAAGAAGTTAAAATTCGTGCTGAGCAGGCTGATTTGGATGCCGAGCGTCTCAAGCTTGAGAAAACACTGGGTTCCCCCGCGCGTATGAAAACGCTGATTAAAAAGGAAATCATTGCGGATGCGGAAGAGTATGGCGATGACCGTCGCTCGCCTATTGTGGCGCGTGGCGAAGCTCAGGCCTACAGTGAAACCGATTTGCTGACTTCCGAACCGGTAACCGTGGTGTTGTCAGAACAGGGCTGGATTCGTGCCGCTAAAGGACACGATATTGATCCGGCCAGTATGTCCTTTAAGTCAGGCGATGCTTTTTACGCCGAGGCGAGAGGACGCAGTAATCAGAATGTGATTTTCCTCGATTCCTCCGGACGCGCTTACACTATCCCTGCGCACACCCTGCCCTCGGCACGAGGGCAGGGTGAGCCGTTGAGTGGTCGTGTGAACATGCCCAGCGGTGCCAAAGTGGAAGGTGTCGCGGTGGGTGTGCCGGGGCAGAAGCTGTTAATGGCAACGGATGCCGGTTACGGTTTTGTGACTCAGCTTGAGGATATGGTCAGTAAAAATAAGGCGGGTAAGGCGGCAATCAGTATTCCCAAAGGCGCGCGAGTGATGACGCCTATGCCGATTTACGATCTTGATCGCGAGTGGTTAGCGGTGGTAAGCAACGAAGGCCGCCTGTTGGTCTTCCCTGTTAATGAGTTGCCGCAGTTATCCAAAGGAAAAGGCAATAAAATTATTCAAATTCCACCCAAACGCGTGCTTGATCGCGAGGAGTTTGTGGTGGGCATGGCGCTGCTCAGCGAACGAGACTTGCTGGTTGTTCATGCGGGGAAACGTTATATCAAGGTTAAGTTCTCAGAGTTAGAGCAATACCGAGGAGAGCGTGGACGCAGAGGGAATAAGCTGCCGCGCGGTTTCCAAAAAGTAGATGGTATTGAGGTGGAGCGTAAGTTGTCATTGGGCCTTGACGAGGAAACTACAGAACACTAATGATTGCGAATGCTAAGTGTTAAGGAATAAACTTGGCGCTTAATAATAAAAAATAATAACCTTTTTAATTTATAAGGAGTTGGGAATGGAGTTTGTAGAAGAGCACTCTGAGACGATTATTAACATGATCCTGTTGTATGGCCCTCAATTAGTGTTGGCGATTGTTGTTCTTATTGTTGGTTTCTGGATTATTAAACGTGTGGTTGGCTTGATGGATCGTGCGTTAAATAAAAAGAGCGTTGAGCCAACGTTAACGCGATTTCTGGAAAGCCTTACCAGTGTGATACTGAAAGCACTGTTGCTGATTTCCGTTGCATCAATGGTCGGTATTGAAACCACGTCATTTATTGCCGTATTGGGTGCCGCAGGTTTGGCGATCGGTTTGGCGTTACAGGGCAGTCTGTCCAACTTTGCGGGTGGGGTGTTGCTGTTGTTGTTTAAGCCTTACAAAGTTGGTGATGTGATTGAAACCCAGGGTCACACGGGCACAGTTCACTCAATTCAGATTTTCACTACGGTGCTGAAAACACCGGATAACAAAACGATTATTGTTCCGAATGGCCCGGTTGCCAATGGCAGTATCGTTAACTACTCGACAGAGCCTACACGTCGTTGCGATATGGTATTTGGTATTGGTTATGATGATGATATCGATAAAGCCAAAGCTATTCTGCAAGGTTTGATCGATGCCGATAGCCGGGTGTTAAAAGACCCTTCCTCAGCGTTAATGTTGTCTGAACTGGCTGATAGCTCGGTGAACTTCACGCTACGTCTTTGGGTGAATGCTGCGGATTACTGGGGCGTGTATTTTGATATGCAGGAATCGGTTAAGAAGGCCTTTGACGCACAGGGTGTAAGCATTCCTTATCCTCAGCAAGATGTGCACATGCACCAAGTACAATCTTAATCAACGGGTTGAATTTGATGCAGTAAAAAGGGGCCGTTAGGCCCCTTTTTTGTGTCTGATGTTAAAGGTGCTGTTTGCTCAGTAACTGATCTCTTCAGATTCATCTTCATCGTCAGTGGAGAAGTCGTAATCCATGCTGACGCTGGGCTGCTGGATATAGTACCCCTGGATATAATTGATCCCTGCCTGCCAAAGAATTGGTAGCAGACTGGCGTTGTCCACCATTGGCGCGATAGTTAGTTTTCCCTGGGTATGGAGCGAGCTGACGAGTGTTTTTAAATCATCCTTACCACTTTCGTCTTTACTGAGGTCAGCAATGAACGAGCCATCAATTTTTACATAGCTGGCCGGCAGTTGTTTGAGTGTATTAAATGGGTTTAGGGCTCGACCAAAGTGCGTTAATGCAACTTTGCAGTGTAGCTCGTTCACGCCACGGATAAATTCTTTCGCTTCTGCAATATTGGATGTCGCATCCGTTTCGCTTAATTGAAAAATGATGCTGTCACCCGGCATGCGTGCTTCGGTTAGCAGATCGCTGACTTTAGGCAGCAGCGTGGGATTGAGAAGCGACTCCTTGGTCAGATTGATGAGCAGGTGACTCTTACGGCCTTTCTCTAGATGAGATTTGAGTTGAGCAACGGCTTGTTCAATGACCCATAGATCTATATCAAAGGATAAGCCGTTATCCGAGGCCGCTTGTAAAAATTGCGACGGGCAAATGTCGTTGCCGTCTTCATCCGGCATGCGAAGTAGTGCTTCATAGTGTTCACCGGAATCGCCGCGCAGGCTGACAATTGGCTGGAACACTAACTTAAACAGGTTTTTGTCCAGCGCTTGGCGTAGCAGGGTGGTAACCTGTTCATTATGGGCGGCGTCCTGTTCATCATTGCTGTGTAGGTGTACGCCATCGCCTTCTTTACTACGATGGACAAAGTCAGCGGCCTCTTTGGCTTTGCCGATGACAAGACCAGGGCTTTCAGTGTTTTCATTAATGAGGGCGATGCCAACACTGGCAGTGATGTCAAAATTTTCGTTGGATATATTAAACGGGTTGGCTGATGTTGCTTGGCATAGCTTTTCCCCGTGAGCAAGGGCGGCTTGGGGTTCCATGTTTGGAACTAGTAGTGCAAAGTTGAACTCGTCGATACGAGCGAGCTGGTTGGGCTGAGCGGCTACCTGCTTAAGGGCTTTGGCGACATCGCTGAGGGCCAGGTTAGTCGACGCGGCACCCAGTTTATTTTTGATTGGGATAAAGTTATCAAGTTGGATGTAAAAGGCGGCAAATTTCTTCCGCTCATGGTTGGCATCTTTGATCGCTTTTTCTACCAGCTCATTAAATGCTGCGGCGGTTTTCAGGCCCGTGAGGATGTCTTGTTGCGCTGTTTTTGGTGCGGTTGACTGAGCGCTATCCGGTTGAGTGCGAATGAGGATTTGAGTGCAAGGCTCGCCATCATAACGCGCAGAAGAGAATGCCATGGTGGTTTCGAATTCGCTTTCGTCATCACGACAGCCAGTACAGCTGAATTCATCCGAATCGCTGTTATTGCTAACGTAGTTTTTCAGGAAACTCTTTAAGTCAGCTTGATGTGCGCTAGAGACCATATCCATGAGAGGCATGCCCTCAAGGTCATCAAAATCGTGAAGACCAAAGAGTTCAATGTAAGCCTTATTAGCATAAATATGCATGCCGTCGTGAACATAGGCAATCGCATCTTTGGAGCTGTCGAGTAGTAGCTGGCAGCGTTTTTCAGCGTCACGAAGACCAATTTCAGCTTTGCGGCGTGCTCGGCGTTGTATCAGGTTTTCAAGTTCGCGTAGGCTCACCAGCAGCAAACGCTCTGTTTCTGTCGCCGGGACAACGTCACTGATTCCTGCTTGCAAGGAGGTCAGTACTTTTTCTGCGTCGTAGTCCTCTGATAATAGAATTAGAGGGACATCAAGTTCGAGTTTTTTGAGGTGAGCCACTGCCTGTTGAGCGGTAACTTCCTGCGACCGCTCGGAGGCGTAAAACAGATCCCAGCTTTTTGTGTTCAGCAGCTCCAGCAGGTGCTCTTCAGACTCAATGAATACGGCATGAGTAGCGCGCCCGGCATTGCGGAGCAGGTTGACAAGTTCCTCTGCTTCATTACGGGAGGTATCAAGAATCAATAATTTAATCGTGTCTTTGACGTTTTGCATGGGTTCTGAGTACTTTTTTATTTCGCTAAAAGTTATCAATCTGCCGCGTAATTAAATTTCTGGCCAGATATCGTCATCATCGTTGTCATCATCTGACAGGTCTGCACGCAATGCTTGGGGTTCAAAAATAAACTGGCTGAAACTGCCGGTGCTGAGCGTACAGCTGCCTAACAAACCCTGAGACGTTTCGCCGTACTGGTTAAGTATGACGGACAAATTTTCTTTAAAGGGCATGTTGGGGGCGATAAACGAAGCGGGTTGGCCAACGGATTCCTGTGCAGGTAACAGTAACGCGCGCATAAAGTCGGATTTACCCTGTGAGCCTGTAATGGCTTTGGCGCCACAGGGGATGGCTGATGTGGCTAATAGCTCAACGCCCATGGTTGTTATTCCGGTCTTGGGTTGAGAAACCCAGCGGATGACACCAACGGACCAAATATGATGCTCCTGCTCATTAATGCCAATGATTTCGCCCGCTTTGATTTCGGTGGGCACATCATCTTCCCATTTCATGCAATAACCGTTGGGGCTGATATCCAGTAAACGTGCCGTGTATTGAGGGAAGCTTGGGTGTGATACGAGTGTCGGCTTTAGGTCATTTTGCCCACTAGCCGGTTTTTGCATGTCAACGTCGCTGTGGTCTGGATTGGCATTATTACGCTCTGCATCAAAGGCGTTTGACCAGGGATCGTCATTAGCGTCATTAAGTTGCTTGATGTCTTTAGAGTGAAAATGATTGGCTGCCTGCACCTGTGAACCATCGCGTTGTAACTGGGTTTCAAAATCAACGCCGCCGGATAAAAAGAAGTGCGTGGCACTGAAACCGATACAGGTTTTAACCGACTTGTCACTGGTTAAACGCGTTGCCGTGCGCTCAGTGAGAGTCTCCCAGGAGGTTAAAAGAAAACTCAGTAAGTGTTTTTTAATCGTGATGGGGACAGATATGCCCCTATAAACAGCGTCCTGAGTCTTGTCTGCAAGTGCTAAATATTCTTTGAATTGGTTCAGCAGGGGTTGCAGGTCAATGCCTCGGCAGAAAGGTGAGCTCTTGCCGGATGATAACTCGCTGTAGACGGGAGCAGAATCTTCGTTAAGGTTAACGGTGAAGTTTGCGGGTTTTTTGCCTTCAGTAAGATGTACGTTTTTGCTCCACAATTCAGTCGCGTCATAAATATTCGTGATGTCATTCTGGCGAATTTGGTTGGCCTTGCAGCAACCAATCATGAGGACGCGTTTGTAGATATCATCAATGGTTGTTTTATGTACAAATTTGTTGCGATTATCCTCTATTGGCGCGCCCAGCAACTGATTACTTTCTGCAATCAGATAAAGCTGATGAAGCTCGTGCCAAGCCTTGTTAGGTGCCGGTGTGTAGAGGTGGTAGGCGCGGAGAATCATCTGCGAGGTTATGCTCATGGCATGGTAGATCGCATGCGCAGTAATTCTTTTTGGCTTTTTAGACAGCAAGCTTTGGCTTAACTTTTTGCGGTCATGAATCACGGATTTATAGGCGACCATCAGATGGTTGTCCAGTGCCATGGCGAGCTTTGATACCTTGCGAGCCTTAGTTGGTAATAATACCGGCTGGTTGAGGTAGTGCTTCATTAGACTTTGGCATACTTGCTGTATGGCCGGCCGTACGATTTCGGTCAGCTTAAAGCGTGTCTCAGGATTAATGGCGAGCTGATTTAGCTCGATAATGGCGTGATAGAGCTGGCGTGATGATTCCCCCAGATTAGCCATTGGCAGCTGTTGAACCCACTCTGTTAAATGGTTACTCGTGGGTTCACAAAAGGAGAGTGTCCGTAGCGTTTGCTCGGGAATTGAAAACTGCTCCTGATTAGTATTTGCCGACATTAAAATTTCCAGTGTTTAAAGTTAATCCGCTATTAGAGCACAATTAATATTGTACAGGCGCTAGTACAGCGACTGAAATGCGCGCAGACGCTTAAAATATAGCACTACATTAGCCTTTAGCCAGCCTAGTACATTGCAGTTTCAGGTAATAAGTGTATTTCAGTCAGCGGCGGGCTTATTAGAGGCGGGGAAGGAGGGGGGTTTTTGCGGGTTCTCCAGGATTTTCCTTTACCAATTTAGGGCAGAGGTAGCCCGGTAGGCTGGCGGCGAGCTTGCTTGCCAGTTCGCAGGCGTGAGCTTCTTCCAAGTCAAAATGGGCGGCGCCCTGAATTTTGTCGAGCACGTGAAGATAATAAGGCAGTACGCCGGTTTCGAAGAGGCGTTCGCTTAAATTGCAGAGTGTTGCAACGGAGTCGTTTATGTTCTTCAGCAATACACTCTGGTTGAGAAGAGTTATGCCCTGCTTGCGAATTCGCAGCAAGGCATTCTCTACCGCATCATCAATTTCATTGGCGTGATTACAGTGGATGACCATCACTGGTTGTAGTCGAGTTTCAGTCAGCCATTCGAGCAATTCATTGGTAACGCGCTGAGGAATGACTACCGGCAGACGGGTGTGGATACGCAGTCGTTTGACATGAGGAATGTCAGCGATAGCACGGGTTAGTTGTTGCAGCTTTTTGTCGCTGTTCAATAGCGGGTCGCCACCGCTGAAGATAACTTCGCTGATGCTGGTGTCCTGACGGATATAGTCAAGCGCCTGATGCCACTCGGACATGCTGTTTTGATTTTCAGAATAGGGGAATTCACGGCGGAAACAATAGCGGCAATTGATGGCACAGGCGCCCGTTAGAATGAGCAGTACCCGGCCATGGTATTTGTGGATAATGCCAGGTGTAATATTGCTGGTTGCTTCATCAAGAGGGTCGCTGATATAGCCTGGTACGGATTGATTTTCCTGAGCCAGTGGTAGCACCTGGCGGAGCAGAGGGTCATGCGGATCCCCCGGTATCATTCGGTCTGCAAAGGGGCGAGGTACTCGCAGCGGGAAGCTTAATGAGCCGGTGTCCAGACCGGCAATGTTCTCAATACGGTTGCCGGTGTAAGTGAGTAGGCTGGCAAGGTCAGTAATTGCCCCGGAAAGCTCAGATTGCCAACTTATGGAGTGTATAAGTTGCTCGCTTCGAGGTATTATTGTGCTCATTTTTAGTCCGTAAGGTGTGAAGTGATATGGCAAACTATTCTACCAATGAATTCCGCTCAGGTCTTAAGGTTCTGCTCGATGGCGATCCCTGTAGCATTCTTGAGAATGAATTTGTAAAACCGGGTAAAGGCCAAGCCTTTAACCGTGTAAAAATGCGTAACTTGAAAACGGGTCGTGTTTGGGAGCGTACCTTTAAATCCGGCGAGTCACTTGAAGGTGCTGACGTTATTGATCTGGATATGGAGTATTTGTATACCGATGGTGAATTCTGGTACTTCATGATGACCGATGGCTCTTTTGAGCAGCACCCGGCGGACGCCAAGGCAGTTGCCGATGTAACTGACTGGTTAAAAGAGCAGGATGTTTACACCGTAACACTTTTTAATGGCGCGGTGCTGGCCGTGGCGGCAGCTAACTTTGTTGAGTTGGCCGTGGCTGAGACGGACCCCGGCCTTAAAGGTGATACTGCACAGGGGGCAACCAAGCCTGCCACCTTGACGACGGGCGCGACAGTACGTGTACCCTTGTTTGTAAATATTGGTGATGTACTGCGTATTGATACGCGTACTGGCGAATATCAAGGTCGTGCGGGCAAGTAACTGCCCTGATTAACGTGGCCTCGTTCTGGGGTCACGTGTCATCGAAGCTTATCTTTTGACATCGTCCGATTGGCAACCCACCGCATCACTTGATGCGCTGCGTCTGCGTGCCCGTCTGTATCAGCAGTTACGCAATTTCTTTCGGCGGCGTAATGTGATGGAGGTGGAAACGCCGCTGTTAGGTCAAGCCGCCAGCACGGATGTGCATCTGGCCAGCTTATCGGTTGGTGACCAGCAGTTTTTACAAACCTCACCTGAGTTTGCCATGAAGCGCCTGTTGGCGGCGGGCAGTGGCGCGATTTATCAGATTTGTAAATCCTTCCGTCAGGGGGAAAGCGGTAAACGACATAATCCCGAGTTCACCATGCTGGAGTGGTACCGCCCAGGTCTTGACCATTTTCAGTTGATGGCAGAGGTTGCAGAGCTGATTATTTCTTTATTGGGCGAAAGGCCTGTTCGCCAGTTGAGCTATCGTTCAGCCTTTGCGCAAGTGCTGGGTATTGATCCTCATCTTAGTGATGTTTCAGAACTGTCGGTTTTGGCGGGACAGCACACGGGATACCAGGCCGACGGCGAAGATCGCGATACACTGCTGGATTTACTCATGTCTCAAGTCATTGAGCCGCGGCTGGGGCAGGGTGAACTGACCTTCATCTATGATTATCCGGCCAGCCAGTGTGCGCTGGCTAAGGTGAAAATAGACGCGCAGGAGGTTGCTGTGGCCGAGCGTTTTGAGCTTTATGTGGACGGAATAGAGTTAGCCAATGGCTATCACGAGCTTACGGATGCCGATGAGCAGCAGCGACGGTTTGATGCGGATCTGGCTGAACGAAAACGTCGTGGTTTACCGGAGCTGCCAGCTGATCAAAAACTAGTGGCAGCCCTGCAAAGCGGCATGCCTGATTGCGCCGGTGTGGCGATGGGCTTGGATCGATTGCTGATGTTAATGGCGGAAAGCGACTCTATTCGCGATGTGATCGCCTTCCCCATTGATCGCGCGTAACGTTTAATTATACGTTAGCTACGTATTAATTTTGGTTGGTTTGATTACCTATTAGCTGCCCCATACGCACACCCTGATCAGCCGATAAAGCCTGTTCCCAGTTCATGGCGTCTTTGCCAAACAACATGACGACCGTGGAGCCGAGTTTAAAGCGGCCCATTTCTTCACCTTTTTCGAGATGGATTGGTTCGCCGTAGCTGAGTTTTTGTAACTGACGTTTCGGCGGCGTCACAAGGCCCGCCCAGACGGTTTCGATACTGGCCACAATCATTGCGCCCACTAATACCATGGCCATGGGGCCAAACTCGGTATCAAAAATAGCGACGACGCGTTCGTTTCGGGAAAACAGCCCCGGCACTTGGCTGGCGGTTAATGGACTGACGGAAAACAAGCGGCCCGGCACATAAATCATTTCGCGCAGCGTGCCGCTAACAGGCATGTGGATGCGGTGATAATCTTTGGGTGACAGGTAAATGGTGGTGAACTTGCCGCCATCAAACTCTTTTTCCAGTGCCAGCGAGCCGCCTAATAAATCATAAGTCGAGAACTCATGACCCTTGGCCTGAAAGATTCGGCCAGCTTCGATGTCGCCAATCTGACTGATGGCGCCGTCAACCGGGCAGGCAATGCTGCCCGGTTCGTCGACAAAAGTACGGGCATCTGTTTTAAGGGAGCGGGTGAAAAAATCATTAAAATGCGCGAAGGCGGTGGGATCAGACTGTTCCGCTTCACTCATGTTGACCTGATAGGATTTTACAAACCATGTGATCAACGGGTTCTTAAACCAGGGCCAGCGGCATTCAGCAATACAGCCAGCCAAGCGGGATAGCAGGTGATGGGGCAAAATGTATTGCGCCATCATAAATAGCAGGTCTTTGATTACTTGCACGAATTAGTCTCCTGACCTTGGTCTATTAGAAAGTGCTAAAAAATCGCATTTTTTAGTTTTCGACGGGCGTTTCGGGATGATTGCCCCACTCAGCCCAGGAGCCAGGATAGGCGCGGACATGTGGGAATTCCAGGGCTTTGCCCACCAGATAAGTTAAACCGGAGCGGCGGTGAGTTTGGCAGTGGGTGATAATTTCTTTGTTGCCGTGGATGTGCGCTTCATAGAGTTCTTCGCGAATATCATCAAGGTCACGCACCTTGCCGTTTTCATCAAGGCAGCGTTTCCACTCAAAGTTAATAGCACCGGGAATATGGCCGCCCTTTTCCGCACGCTTATCTTCGCCGCTAAATTCTGCGGGTGAGCGAGCATCCCAGATCACGGTTCCTTTGGCGTCAAGGTGTGCGGTGATGTGATCAAGGTCGATGGCGGGTGATGTTTGCATGTTTATTAGCGCGTCGCCTGCTTCGGTAGTATTTACCTGCGTTTCAACGTCGTAGCCTGCGGCTTGCCATGCAGCGAGGCCGCCATTGATGAAGGAGTAACCGTGCACGTAGGAATAGCGGAAGTGGCCAATCATTTCCAATACCCAGATAAAGCGGCCTGCCCAGCAGCCGTTTTGATCGTCATAGGCGACCACTTGGGTCTTTTCTTGCAGGTTCAGCGAGTCGAACAATGTTTTGAGTACCGCTTCGTCCGGTAGCAGGCCGGTAACAGGCGCTTCGCCCGCGCAAATACTTTCAGGTGGCACATGGACAGCGCCTGGTACGTGGCCCTTGAGGTAGTTTTCTTCGCTGCTGAGATCCACAATGAGGATTTTTTCGTGACCAATATAAGGCTTTATGTTGTGCGGTTCAGCAATGATGGGTAATTGGTATATCGTTAAATCCATGGTTTTCGCCTGTTAATACAGTGGTTATCAACGTTCTCGGATGCTGCGGATGGTCGCGTTGTGATGCGCCAGTCTCTTTTGCGGGCTGGCATTGTAACGCAGGACTGATATGCTGTCAGGCATCATTTTATTGGACCATTCAGCGCTAAATTGTGAACTTCTTACACCCCCTCACCCCCGCTAGACTTATTCAACGTTATAAACGGTTTCTTGCCGATGTCGTTTTTGACGATGGTCGCGAGTTGACGGTTTACTGTCCCAATACCGGCAGCATGCTTAATTGCGCTGAGCCGGATAGTCGCATTTGGTTATCTCATTCTGACGACCCAAAGCGTAAATATGCTTATAGCTGGCAGTTGGTAGAAACTGACCCTGGTGAAGTGGCTTGTATCCACTCAGCTCTCGCTAATACTGTAGTTAAGGAAGGGCTGGCAGCGGGGCTGATTCCGGCGTTGCAGGGTTATGAACAGCTGCAAACTGAAGTGCGTTATGGCGAAGAAAAAAGCCGTATTGATCTGTTACTAAGTCGCGCGGATGAACAGTGTTATGTGGAAGTTAAGTGCGTGACTTTGCATATGGGCGATGGTTTAGGCTTGTTTCCTGATGCGGTGAGTGCGCGGGGGACCAAACATCTTCGTGAACTGGCGGCGATGAAGCAGCAAGGCCACCGGGCAGTGTTGCTGTTTTGTGTACAGAATACGGCGATCAATCGCGTTGCCGCGGCAGCTGAAATTGATGCGAAATACGCGAAAACACTGCAGGAGGTGATGGCTGAGGGGGTAGAGGTGTTGGTCTACAATACCTTGATTTCACCGCAGGCCATAACGCTTAAGGAAAAGCTGGCGTTTATCGATGCAGATTAACCCTGTATTACAGTGGGTAGCGGTTCATTTAAAAAAATTGTCTCGCCGTCCAGAGTGAAATTAATTTCTTGTAATGAGGCACCCTTGCAAGGGCCTAATACGCACTCACCTGTATCTAACGTGAACATGGCGCCGTGCGTTGAGCACTGAATAAAAGTTTCATCGTAATTGAGAAAGTCATCGGGCTGAAATTCCAGGTTTAAGCCAAGGTGGGGGCAGCGATTTACATACAGGTGAACCGCTGCGTTTTTCTTTAGGGCGATAATTTTCAAATCGCCCACTTCAAAACCACGGGTTTTGCCTTCGGCAATATCATCAATATGACAAAGCGTTATCATGATACATCTCTTGGTTGAGCAGGCTTGCTGTCTGGCTGATATTCATCACGGTCGGACAAATCCTGGAATAAATCTCGATCGAGCAGCTTTTCATGGTTGGCGATAACGGTACTCACCATCGAGTCACCAGCAACGTTGACGGCGGTACGCATCATATCCAGCAAGCGGTCAACGCCAAGGATGAGCGCGATGCCCTCAACGGGAAGCCCCACCTGTTGTAAGACCATTGCCAGTGTAATCAAGCCAACGCCAGGTACACCGGCGGTGCCGACGGACGCCAGGGTGGCGGTGAGAATAACGGTCAGATAACCGATTAAACCAATATCGACATTAAAAGCCTGGGCGATAAAGACGGTTGCTACGCCCTGCATAATAGCGGTGCCGTCCATATTAATGGTCGCGCCCAACGGCAGAGTGAAGGAGGCCACTGAATTATCCACGCCTAGACGTTTTTCCGCCACGTTCAGGGTTATCGGCAGCGTGGCGTTGCTGGAGGACGTGCTGAAGGCAAACAACATGGCAGGACGGATGTTGCTGAAAAAAGCCAGCGGGCTCAGGCGTGTCAGTAGTACCAGCAATAACGAGTACACGCCAAGGCCGTGTAAGAGAAGTACCAGTACCACAGTGAAGAAATACCAGGCCAGGTCGGCGATGGCGGAAAAACCTAGTGAAGCAAACAGTTTGGTTAGCATGCAGAACACGCCGTAGGGAGCCAAGTGCATGAGGATGACCACCATCTTCATGATTACTTCATTAAAGCTGTTGAAAATCTGGGAGACCTTTTTACCGGCTTCGCCGCAGCGTGAAACCGCCACGCCCATCAATATTGAGAAGACGATAATTTGCAGCATATTGCCTTCAGCCATCGCTTGAATAGGATTGGTGGGGAAGATGTTGATCAGCACTTCTTTTAACGAGGGTTGCGATTTTGGGTTGAATACGGCCTCGGTGGTCATGTTCATATCCACACCGGGGTTAATAATGTTGGCCATAAATAATGCCAGCGAGATGGCTATTGCGGTGGTGAACATATAAAGGATGAGGGTGCGCAGGGCCATTCCGCCCATGCGGGTATTGCTGCCCAGTTCGCTGCAACCACAGACAAGTGAGACAAACACCAATGGCACAACTAATAACTTCAGCGAGGCGATAAAAATGGTGCCGATCACGTCCAGTGCACCATCAACCAACGCCCATTGAATCCATTCCGTCAGTGCTGGGAGAAGGTTGGATTGATTGAGCCAGTTGATGCTGATGCCTAGCAGTAGGCCAAGGCCCATGCCGATCAGGATACGAGTGGTAAGGTTCATGCGTTTATCCGTTGCCGTTGGCTGGTATAGGCATGGTACGAGGTTGCCGGTGGCCTGTGCAAGCGACAGTTATTTTGTCGGGTGCAGCTGGCTGAAATAAATATCGCCGTAGAAACTGGTGAGTTTGGAATAGGTATTATCGCTATCGGTCATAATTGCGATGGCTGTGACCGGTGGGGGCTTGTGGCCAAAGGCACGTTGATAGTCGGCGGCGACGTTCCTGGAAATGGTTTGCCACTGCCCGAGTTTAGCAGCGCCACTGTTGGCGGCGATCATCATTGAGCGATTGGTATAGGGGTTGGAGAGCAATGTATTGGTGGCTGCTTGATTGGCCCATATGTAATTAATAGCGTGGGTTTTGGTAAGGCCCGTGTTGTTTTTAACCCAGCCCAGCAAACTGGTTTCGGAACTGTCGAATATGACATAAAGGCGCAGGCTGTGATCGTCGCCGGTTTTACTGTGATCATCCCCGCTATTTGGCAGGCTGAACGTTTGCCAGCGCCAATTCAATACCGGGTGTTGTTCCAGATTGATCGAAAGCTTGCGAATTAACCCTGAGGCTGCCTTGTTGCTCGTGGCACGTAAAACCTGCTGCCCTTGCTGCGATACCAGTTGATAGTCGGTGCGAGCCGTAAAGATGCTGAAACTGTAGCTATGCCAACGTTTCTTAAGCTGCTGTTCGTTGAGGTTGGAGAAGTTTTCTACGACGACTTTTGAAATGTTTTCCTGGGCTGAAACCGGACTACCAAATAATAGCATTGGCAGCGCCAGTATCGGAGCAATCAAGCTGTTTTTGACTTGTTTAGTCACGCAGGCTAATGCAAGGCCAACCCTGCTGTTGGGCGTGGGCAACCAGTTTGTCGTCACCATCTACCACGCAGGGGTAGTCGACAGCTTCTAGCAATGGCCGATCATTATTGGAGTCACTGTAGCCGTAACTGCCCTGTAACGAAACATCATGCACAGCCAGCCATTGATTAAGGCGCGTGATTTTACCGTCGCGATAACTGGGTGTACCGCTGACTTTTCCGGTATAGCGATCATTAATAATTTCAGGTTCGGTGGCAATAAAGTCATCAACACCGTGCAGTTTGCAAATAGGCCCGGCTACAAAGCTATTTGTCGCGGTAATAATGAGCAGGGTGTCACCTTGATCGCGATGTTTTTTTAGTAAAGCCTTGGCTTTGTTTTGCAGCATGGGCAGCACTTTTTCTGTCATGTAAACGTCATGCCAAGCGCGCAGGGTCGTCATATCGTTGGATGCTAGCGGCTCTAATGCGAATTCCAGGAATTCATTGATATCCATTTCGCCGAGTAAGTACTGTTGGTAGAAGTCTTCATTTTTTTGTGCGTAGCTAGCGGCATCAACATAGTTGTTAGCGGCCAGGTATTCACCCCAGGCAAGATCGCTATCGCCCGCTAATAGCGTGTGATCGAGATCAAAGATTGCCAGTGCCATAAGTGTTTCCTCAGATTTAAAGGGGCAGCGTTAGCTGCGAAAACGTTTTGAACAACCTGCGGCGCACATTATAACGACTTATGTTAATGTTAGACGCTCAAAATAGAGTAAATTTGCGGCACTGCCCATAAACCGGTAAATTTGAAAGCTGTTTGTGGTTTGTCGTAGATTGAAATGATGTTTAGCGTGGGTTCGGACCGTAATTTTTTGGCTAATTGAGGAGCGTTACGCTCGCTCAGAATAAGCTATAGCAGGTGAACAACAGTGATTGATTCGGATGGATTTCGCCCAAATGTTGGCATTGTATTGGCTAACCCCAAAGGGCAAGTATTGTGGGCTCGCCGTATTGGCCAGCAGGCCTGGCAGTTCCCGCAGGGCGGTATTAAGGAGCACGAAAATGCGGAAGAGGCATTATTTCGTGAATTAAAGGAAGAGGTAGGTCTAAGCCCGGGCGACGTCAACGTATTGGCGATGACCAAGGGGTGGCTTCGCTATCGTTTACCTAAACATTTGCTACGACATAACTCGAAACCTATGTGTATCGGGCAGAAGCAAAAATGGTTCCTGTTGCAGATGCTGAGCCCGGATGAGCGGGTTGATTTTAGTTTTTCAGATAAGCCCGAGTTTGATTACTGGCAGTGGGTGAGTTACTGGTACCCGGTGAGCCAGGTGGTGTTGTTTAAGCGAGATGTTTACCGCCGCGCACTTAATGAATTAGCCCCGATAGCGCATCTGGCGAGCCAGTAGTAAGCGTAACCAAAGGAATGATGATGGAGAATCAATGCTAGGCACCTTGCGCAGTATTGTTCAGGAAGTGGACGCAGCAAAAGACCTTAAAACTGCATTAAATGTGGTGGTTAAGCGTGTGCAGGATTCCTTGAAAACCAGCGCCTGTGCGATCTATTTGCTGGACCCCGTAGAAGATCGGCTGGTATTGCGTGCGGTGGATGGACTTAATGTTGATGCCATTGATCATGTACGCCTAAAAACCACCGAAGGTCTGGTTGGGCAGGTTTGTTCCCGAGCCGAGCCCTTGAATCTCGAATACGCGGCCGAGCATAAAAACTTCCAATATTTTCCTGAAACCGGCGAAGAGGCCTATAGCTCATTTCTGGGTGTTCCAATTGTCCATCATCGGGGTGTGCTGGGTGTGATGCTGGTGCAAAGTTTGGAGCGTCGACGTTTCGATGAAGAGGTGGAAGCCTTCATGATTACGCTGGCTTCTCAGTTAGCGGTGGTGCTGGCGCATGCCAAGGCGACGGGTTCCATTCAGGAAATATCCCGTCAAGGCTCAGATGCCCTGGTGAGTTTTGATGGTGCTGCCGGTGCGCCGGGTGTCGCGATTGGTCGGGCCGTTGTGGTGTTTCCGCTGGCAGATTTAGACGCAGTACCTGATCGTGCGGTCAGTGATGTCGAAGGCGAAATTAAATTATTCCACGCTGCGGTGGACAAGGTTAAGCTCGATATTGAAAAGGCAAGCTCCAAATTTTCGTCTAAATTGGGGGTTGAGGAACGAGGGCTGTTTGACGTCTATCTAAATATTCTCAATGACAATGCGCTGGGCGGCGAAGTGATGATGAAAATCCGCGCTGGTCAGTGGGTACAGGGTGCCCTGCGGGATGTGATCGGTGCGCATGTTAACGTGTTTGAGATGATGGACGATGAATATCTGCGTGAGCGCGCTACGGATATTCGTGATCTAGGGCGGCGAATTCTATCCTATTTACAGGATCTTCAGCATGAAAAGCGCGACCTTCCTGATCAAGTGGTGCTGGTAGGCGAAGAGTTAACACCAGCCAATTTGGCCGAGGTGCCGCGTGACAAATTAGTTGGCTTGGTCAGTTTGCGTGGCTCGAAAAACTCGCATGTTGCTATTTTGGCGCGCGCCATGGAGATTCCCACAGTCGTGGGCGCATCAGATATTCCCTTCCGTCAATTGGAAGGTTTAGAAGTTATTATTGATGGCTATCAAGGCAAGGTTTTTCCGAGTCCTTCTCAGGAGTTGCGTGCGCGCTTTAAGGAAGTTGTCGCCGAAGAAAAAGAGATGGTTCGGGGCCTGGAGGCGCTTAGCGATTTACCCTCTGAAACGCTCGATAAGCACCGTATTCCTTTGCGTGTTAACACCGGTTTGCTGTCAGATGTGGCGCGCTCGATTCAGCGCGGTGCCGAAGGTGTTGGTCTGTATCGTACCGAAGTGCCCTTTATGATGACCGACCGTTTTCCCAGTGAGAACCAACAAGAGCAGGTCTACCGTCTTCATCTGGAAGCTTTTGCGCCCAACCCGGTAACGATGAGAACTCTGGATGTGGGTGGCGACAAAGAGCTGCCCTATTTCCCTATTAAGGATGACAACCCGTTCCTTGGCTGGCGTGGTATTCGTATTACGCTTGATCACCCTGAAATTTTCTTGGTGCAGATTCGTGCTATGTTGAAGGCCAGCGAGGGGTTGGATAACCTGCGTATCATGCTGCCGATGATCACTAGCGTTACAGAGGTTGAGGAGGCGCTGCATCATATTCATCAGGCCTATCACGAGATTCGCGAAGAGGGCTATGACGTTATTATGCCCGCCGTGGGGGTGATGATTGAGGTGCCGGCAGCGGTGTATCAAGCCCGAGAATTAGCGCAGCGTGTGGATTTTTTGTCGGTGGGCAGTAATGATTTAACCCAGTACCTGTTAGCGGTGGATCGTAATAACAGTTCTGTTGCCGATCTTTACCACTCCCATCATCCTGCTGTGTTAAAAGCTTTAAAGTCGGTGGTAAATAAGGCGCATCTAGAAAATACGCCGGTCAGTGTCTGTGGTGAGCTGGCGGGTGACCCCAGCGGCGCACTGCTGCTGATGGCGATGGGTTACGATGAGCTGTCCATGAGTGCTTCGAATATCCTGCGCGTTAAATCAGCGATTCGACATGTCACACTCAAGCAGGCAAAACAGTTGCTTGATGAGGTGATGGTCATCGATACTGCTGGCGGCGTTGAAAGCCATCTTAATGCTGCTCTTAAGGAGATGGGTATTGAGCATATGGAAACCTCACTGTAATTTTAAGATCCGGTTATTTCTCTTCTGTTATTTGAGCAAACTATAAAACGTGCCGATTTATCACGACATTGATCCTGTTGCCCTTTCTTTAGGTCCTCTGAAAATACACTGGTACGGTTTGATGTACCTGATTGGTTTCGCGGCCGCCTGGTGGTTAGGGCAGCATCGAGCGAAGCAGGCAAACGCGCCGTTAAAGCCTGAGCAGGTTTCGGACCTGATTTTTTATGGTGCTCTGGGGGTGGTCGCTGGCGGCCGGTTTGGTTATGTGCTGTTTTATAATTTTGATAAGTTTTTAGAGCAACCAGCTTGGCTCTTTGCTGTGTGGGATGGCGGTATGTCCTTTCATGGCGGACTGTTGGGCGTTATTGTTGCGTTGACGTTATACGCTAGGAAGTTGGATGTACGTTTCTTTGCCATGATGGATTTTGTGGCACCGCTGGTGCCGATTGGTCTGGGCGCGGGACGGTTGGGTAATTTTATCGGTGGTGAATTATGGGGGCGTGTCAGCGATGTGCCCTGGGCGGTGGTATTCCCTCATCCTTTAGCCGGTGAGTTGCCGCGCCACCCCTCTCAGCTCTATCAATTCGCGCTTGAAGGTTTGCTGTTGTTTGTGATTCTTTGGTTTTATTCGGCACGACCACGACCTACCATGGCCGTATCTGGTTTATTTCTAGTGTGCTACGGGTTGTTCCGCTTTGTCGTGGAGTTTTTCCGTCAGCCCGATGTACATTTAAATTTTATCGCGCTGAACTGGATGACCATGGGACAATTGTTGTCCCTGCCGATGCTTATCAGCGGTCTTGGGTTGTTGGTATTGGCCTATCGCAAATCGAGCAAAAAGATAACTAATTGAGAGTAGGTTATGCAGCAGTATTTGGCGTTAATGCAGGATGTTCTTGATAACGGTGTTGATAAAAGTGACCGCACAGGTGTTGGCACTCGCTCGGTGTTTGGCCGTCAGATACGGTTTGATTTGAGTGCTGGTTTCCCGTTAATTACCACCAAAAACTGCCATTTGAAATCCATTATCCATGAGCTGTTGTGGTTTTTGCAGGGCGATACCAATATTGCTTATCTGAAGGAAAACGGCGTAACTATTTGGGACGAATGGGCCGATGCGCAGGGTGATCTGGGGCCTGTTTACGGCGAACAATGGCGTGCGTGGCGTAAGCCCGATGGCGGCACGGTGGATCAGATAAGTAAGCTGGTACATAACCTCAAACATAATCCCGACAGCCGTCGTTTGCTGGTGGTGGCTTACAATCCTGGTGTAGCCGACGAAATGGCCCTGCCGCCCTGCCATTCTCTGTTCCAGTTTTATGTGGCAAACGGTAAATTATCCTGCCAGTTGTATCAGCGTTCGGCGGATCTTTTTCTAGGGGTGCCTTTCAATATAGCTTCCTACGCTATTTTGACGCATATGCTGGCTCAGCAGGCGGATCTCGAGGTGGGTGAGTTTGTGCACACCTTTGGCGATTGTCACCTCTATCTCAACCATATTACTGATGATATTGTGCATGAGCAGTTGAGTCGTACACCGCGAGCTTTGCCTGAACTGCTGATCAGGCGTAAACCAGCGTCGATATTTGATTATTGTTTTGATGATTTTGACATCGTTGGTTATGACCCGTATCCAACGATTAAGGCGCCCATAGCGGTTTAGGTTCTTCGGAGCTGAGCTATGCTGATAAGGATGTCTTGATTAGCTTGATACTAACTTTTTAGCGTCATCAAACCGGCGGTTGAGCGTTACTAATAGCGAAATAATTTTTCGCTGCTACTGCGTTAGGGCTGCGCCTTCCATTGTCTCACACAAATCAGCGGGCTTTGCAGTGTGTAATATTTATTTGTTAAGGGCTCGTGGAGATAAATGAACCTTGGAGGGCTTTTAAAGTGTGCTAGTCTGAAAAGATAAAACACGATGAGTAAAGACGACATGGCGGGAAATTCGGAAGCGCAGGAGCGTCGCGAGCGTCAACGATGCCCGGGGCTTGCTTATACAGCTTGGGTGCAGAAAACAAATGGGCTGCCTTTTTTTTCAAAACCTTTCCAGGCCTCGATTATTGATTTTCATCGTTTTGGCGCCTGCTTGTGTACAGACAGAAAGGTATCAGTGGGCACAAAAATACGGCTAACCATGAAATCAGCGACGGAGGAAGTTAAAGGCATTAGAGCGGTGGTTTGTCACGTGCGTTTACAGCCAACGGGTTATTGGTTTGGCGTAAAATTTATTCGGTCTGGCAACGATACAACCGCTGGCCAAAGTGTGTTGGCAGGGCTTGAAAACATGATCAGGGATCAATTGGCCTGATAAAGAGCTTAACTGCGAGTGACAACAATGAAATTGCCCCGTGAAAATCTGATGTTGCTGGTTTTGTTGGTTTTGGCTTTACTGTTCTCCGCCATCAACCCCTACGATGGTTTAACCTGGTGGCTGGAAACGATCCCCGTGCTGCTGGGGCTGCCATTGGTGTTACTTACAGCAAAAAAATTCCCTCTAACACCGCTGAGCTATCGATTGTTATTTATTCATGGGTTGATTCTGATTGTGGGCGCACACTATACCTATGCACGTGTCCCCGTTGGTTTTTGGGCTCAGGATTTGTTTGATCTGTCACGCAATCACTACGATCGCCTTGGTCATCTGGCTCAGGGATTTATTCCTGCTATTCTGGCACGTGAGATATTAATTCGTCGCTCAGCTTTGCAGGCCGGCAAATGGCTGTTTTTCCTTGTACTTTGCGTGTGTCTCGCAATTAGCGCTTTTTATGAGCTGATTGAATGGTGGGTTGCCATCGCTGCGCAACAGGGCGCTGTGGAGTTTCTTGGTACTCAGGGGGATGTTTGGGATACTCAATCGGATATGATGATGGCGCTGATCGGCTCAGTGTTGGCGCAATTATTGTTGGCGAAGGGGCATGACCGAGCGCTAGAACGACTGGTAGGGTGATGCTTTCATGGCATTTGCAAGGCAGCTTTATGCTATGCTTGGCGCTCTTTTTAACAGCCTTAGGACGTTTTAATTTTGAAACTTTCGTTGATTGTAGCCATGGCGCAAAACCGGATAATCGGTATTAACAATAACTTACCCTGGTACCTGCCCAATGACCTGAAATATTTTAAAGCGGCGACCATGGGCAAGCCGGTGATTATGGGACGAAAAACCCATGAGTCCATTGGTAAACCGTTGCCGGGTCGTACCAATATTGTGGTGACACGCGATACCAGCTTTCAGGCTGAGGGTTGCAAAGTGGTTCACTCATTGCCGGAAGCCGTTGAGATGGCAGAGAATATTTGTCTGATAGAAGGCGGGGAAGAGGTGATTGTGATGGGCGGTGCACAGATTTATGAACAGGCATTGGCTGATGCGGATCGGCTGTATTTGACTGAAGTGCATGCAGATGTGAATGGTGATGCATGGTTTCCTGCATTTGCGCGTAGCGAGTGGCAGGAAATAGGGCGAGAGGATTATAAAGCAGAAGGGCCTAACCCTTATGATTACAGTTTTTTGGTCTTGGAAAGAAATACCTGATAGTCGAATCAGGATGTAAGAAAAAGGGGCATAAAGCCCCTTTTTTATGGTCCAAAATCAGCCTTTGATTTTGCGGAAGATGAACAGTAGCAGCAGTGCGCCGCAGATAGCGGTGAGAAAGCTACCGATATTAAAACCGCTGACCCCACCAAGGCCGACTAATGAGCCAATAAATCCACCTACAAAGGCACCCGCTACGCCAATGATGGTTGTCACAATGAAACCGCCGCCATCTTTGCCAGGCATAATCCATTTTGCCAATATCCCAGCGATCAACCCGAATACAACCCAAGACAAAATACCCATATTGACTCCTTTTTTATTAGAACGTTGACGGTCTTACACTAGCATAGCGGGCGAGAGGTTGTCTCGCTAGAGGCTGCGGTTACGGATCAGTTGCTCCAAGGAGGCATTGGCTTGTTGCACAATATATTGAAAAGCGCTGCGTTGTTCGTCGGCCAGTTCTCTATGGCCGTTTCTATCCGCATAAATAACACCAATCAGGCGGTTGTTGGCAACAATTGGAGCCGCTTGGGCAGACGTATTGCCGAAGAGTTTCTGCTCCAGTTTACTGAAACGGGTGGTGTTGCCTGTGTCGCCAATAAGAATGGTTTTGCGTTGCTCAGCACATTGCATGAGTGCGCCGGGGTGCTCTTTAGTGATCGGTATGATTAATTGCTCGCGCCAGTTTTCAGTGCCTTTGCCCAATACATGTTTAGCCTGTACTGTGCTGCGTTTTGTATCGCATAGCAAAATGGCGACGCGCTCCAGTCCGACGCCTAGATGAATACCCTCGGCGATCGTGTGGAACAAGGTGTTGATATCGCATTTATCTTTCACCATAACATCAAGGTCACGCAGCATATTCAGTTGAAACTGTGGATCAGGGCTGAGTGTAGCGGTTTTTGCTTTGTTAGATTGAACCAGTTTTGCTGCTTGGTGCATCTGGTGGACGCCAAAGGCTTTGAGCTCTGAGGTGGCCTCGGTTGCGCCCCGCGCAATTAACTCGTTAATGTCCTCTGGCTCTGTTTTGCAAAAATCAGCAATATCATTGAGCAGTGTCTTGAGTTCTGCGGATTCGGGGTCTTTTTCGAGCAGTTCGCAGAGACGATCACCGAGTTGAACGACCTTGGCCTCAGGTTTTTTCGAGTTCGGTTTGTTGAGAGCCTCTTTTAATACAGCGCCTAACTCCCAGCGTTCGGCTAGTCCGCTCGATAGCGCATGAAAACTGGTGCCCAGCTGGCGTTCAATTAAGTCTGCAGCATTGTCTTTATTATGTTCCAGTTCGTCGCTTAATTGGTTGGCTTGTTCGGCGCCAAAGCACCAGAAGGCTAACTCACCGAGTCGATATAACAGGGCGGCAATAAACACTTCTTCGCTGGCTTTGCCCGAGGCTTTCTCCATGAGGTTGCGCGACTGAACTGCCGCATTGATGGCATGCACGATACCGTCGAGTAAATAGGGCGGAGACTGTTCCGATAAAAGTTTATCGATCAGCACCACGGAGGTGTAAATAGATTTCACACCGGCAATGCCAAGCTGAACGACTGCTCGGCTGATGGTGGTGATCGGGTTGTTGATGGTGGGGTTGTAGATAACGCAGTTAGCGACCTTGAGAACGCGAGATGTTAAGGCGGGGTCTTTGAGGATCACATCGGCCAATTGCAGGGCGGTGCTATTATCCTTACCGGTAACCGATTCGAGTTCATGCACCACGCCGCCGAGAACGGGCAGATCAGTTTTGGAAAAAAGTTCCAGCCAGTATTCACGCCCTTTGTTTTGATCAGCCGCCATTATTTGAAGGTACTCTGTTTGATAGTGTGTGCTTAGGATGTCACGTGTTGCCACAGTATAGCGGGTATTATTCGCTGTTTTATGGGCCAGTTTGCTGGTTAATGTAATAAAAAGGCCGGAATCTGCTTAGCAGATTCCGGCCTTTTTACGTAGTAACAGACGATTAGTCTAGCAACGAAAGGTCACGTACTGCACCTTTGTCGGCACTGGTGACCAGCTTGGCATAGGCTTTCAATGCTGCGGTGACTTTACGAGGACGTTCTTGGGCAGGTTTCCAGCCCAGTTTGTCCTGTTCGGCACGGCGTGTAGCCAGCTCTTCATCACTCAACAACACATTAATTGTGCGATTGGGGATGTCGATGTGGATCTTGTCACCATTTCGGATGAGGCCGATAGCACCGCCAGCAGCCGCTTCCGGAGAGGCGTGACCAATGGATAGGCCTGATGTGCCACCAGAGAAACGGCCGTCGGTTAGCAGAGCGCAAGCTTTTCCTAGTCCCTTCGATTTAATGTAGGAAGTTGGGTAAAGCATTTCCTGCATGCCTGGGCCGCCGCGCGGACCTTCGTAACGAACGATAACTACGTCGCCGGCTTTGACTTTATCGTCAAGAATGTTGGCGACTGCTTCGTCCTGGCTTTCAACCACATGGGCAGGGCCTTCAAAGACCAGAATCGATTCATCCACGCCCGCAGTTTTAACCACACAGCCATCTTCAGCAATATTGCCGAACAGAACCGCTAAGCCGCCTTCAAGGCTGAACGCGTGGTCGATGGAACGAATGCAGCCGTTTTCACGATCAGTATCCAGGCTTGGCCAGCGTGTGGCTTGGCTAAAGGCGGTTTGGGTTGGAATGCCCGCGGGACCAGCTTTATAGAACTTTCTCACTTCTTCGCTAGGGTTGCGCATGATATCCCAAGTATCAAGCGCTTCTTTCATGGTGGCGCTGTGTACGGTGGGAAGATGGGTATGCAGAACGCCAGCACGATCCAGCTCACCTAGAATCGCCATAATGCCACCGGCACGGTGCACATCTTCGATGTGGTAATCCGGCGAATTAGGCGCCACTTTACACAGCTGTGGCACGGTATGGGACAGACGGTTAATGTCTTCCAGAGTGAAGTCGAGCTCAGCTTCCTGAGCAATTGCCAGCAGGTGCAAAATAGTATTGGTGGAACCGCCCATACAGATGTCTAGCGTGATGCAGTTTTCGAACGCTTCCATGGAGCCAATGCTACGCGGCAGCACGCTTTCGTCGTTCTGTTCGTAATAACGTTTAGCCAGCTCGACGATGAGGTGGCCGCCACGCTCAAACAGTTGACGACGATCTTCATGAGTTGCAACCACGGTGCCGTTACCGGGCAGGGCTAAGCCCAGCGCTTCAGCCAGACAGTTCATCGAGTTAGCGGTGAACATGCCGGAGCAAGAGCCACACGTCGGACAAGCGCTACGTTCGTATTCTTCGACTTTTTCGTCCGAAGCGGTGTCATCTACGGCAATAACCATAGCGTCAACCAAGTCGAGCTTTCTATCAGCCAGTTTGGTTTTACCGGCCTCCATCGGGCCGCCAGTTACAAAGACAACGGGAATGTTCAGCCGCATTGCGGCCATTAACATGCCCGGAGTGATTTTGTCGCAGTTGGAAATGCACACCAGCGCATCAGCGCAATGAGCGTTTACCATGTACTCAACCGAGTCGGCAATGATGTCGCGGCTGGGCAGGCTGTAAAGCATGCCGTCGTGGCCCATGGCAATGCCGTCATCGACGGCAATGGTGTTAAATTCTTTGGCAACACCGCCAGCCTTTTCAATTTCGCGAGCGACTAGCTGCCCCATGTCTTTAAGATGGACATGGCCTGGCACGAATTGAGTAAAGGAGTTGGCAACGGCAACAATCGGCTTATGGAAATCGTCATCCTTCATGCCAGTGGCGCGCCATAGTGCACGGGCACCAGCCATGTTGCGTCCCGCAGTGGATGTTTTAGAGCGATAGACGGGCATAAAATAAACCTCGGTAGTAATGTTGTTCGCTAGGAAAAACGCATATTATCATTTTATGACAGTGCGATGCTTCCATTGAGTAAAAAAGTCGCACGTGAGTTACAGGGTATGAGGGCACAGAATGAAGGTCGATTTCAAGCACAAGGTTGTTGTGGTCACCGGTGCCACCGGTGGAATTGGACGAGCATTGTCCTGGCGTTTCGCATCAGCAGGTGCGCGCATTGTATTGATGGATGTGGATGAAGAGCAGTTGCCCGTTGTTCAGAATCAGATTGAACGCTCCGGTGCAGATGTCTTAAGTATTGTCTGTGATATTGCCGATTATGAACAATGCCAGGCATCCATGCGGCAGGTGATTGATCACTTTGGCGGTATTGATCTGTTGATTAATAATGCCGGGGTGTCGCACAGCAGTCGCTTTGAGGACACTGATCTGTCTGTTTTTAAACAGGTGATGGCGGTCAATTATTTTGGCGCGTTGCATTGCACCAAGGCGGCCATGGCGTCGTTGATCGAACGTAAAGGCATGATTGCAACACTGTCCAGCACTGGTGGCTTTGCGCCGATGATTGGTCGGGTGGGTTACAGTGCCAGTAAACATGCCCTGCATGGTTTGTTTGAGTCACTGCGTCTGGAATTGAAGGAAAAGGGCGTGCATGTAATGATGGTGTGCCCGGGTGCCACATCCACCGAGATGCACAAAAATATGCTGGCGGCTGATGGTTCAACAATCAGTATCCCTGCCGCCGCGGTAAAAAAAATGGCGACGCCGCAAGAGGTGGCCGATGCTATTTTCCACGGCGCTCAGCATCAAAAACGCACCGTTATTCACTCCCGAATGAGTAAAGTAAGCTGGTTTTACTGGAAATTTTTCCCTTCTTTGTTTGAGCGTAAACTCTATAAACAGTGGCGTAACGAACTGGGGCTTCAGGTGGAATAATACCCCCTGGTTGGTTAGGCCGAAGGTTACGAGCGTCACCACGCTATCAGGATTATTTGTTGGAGGACGATATGGCGGAACCCAAGATTGCGCGTCGCGCGCCCATTGCCGTGGAAGTTGAAGCGGGTAAGCAGTATTTCTGGTGCGCCTGTGGACGTAGCGCCAAACAACCCTTTTGTGACGGCTCCCACAAAGATACCGAATTTACACCGCTTGAGTATGTCGCGGAAAAGTCAGGCAAGGTGTTTTTCTGTGGCTGCAAACATACCAAAAAAGCGCCGCTGTGCGATGGGTCTCATACTAAGCTTAAGCCAGCCGAATAAAAGCATATCACGTCGAGCCGAGAGAGAAATCTAAGGGCTCGAAATGAGACTGGCTAGTTTAAAGGGCAGACTAACGTGTACGGTAAACCCAACGATCCATCTGTTCGATAAAGTGCTCAACCGCCAGCTGTTCACTGGTGTTCACGTGCAGTGTGTGCTGTTCTTCTTTTTCTGTTAAGACATCAGCTGATTGTAGCTGGGCTTCATAAACCTTAACGGTGGCGTCGGAGACATCTTGCTGACCAGCTTCACGTGCGGCTAAACGTTCACGGGTAATCGTGTCATCCAGTGTGCAGGAAACAATTTGCAGCGGCACCCCCTGCTCTTCACTCAACGTGTGGAACAGGTCACGATAGCCAGCATTCAGGAAGGTAGCGTCAATCAGTGCAGAGTTGCCGCTTTGTAGAATCGATGCGGCAGTTTCGCGTAGATTTTGAAAGGTCTGATCGCTGGCTTCTTTGGTGTAGATGCCGACGTTCAGGTCGTCACTGGCATCTTGCTGTTCACCGAATAATTGTTTGCGAACCACGTCCGAGCGCAGGCGAACCAGGTGCAGGTGTTCCATCAGGGTATTGCCGACGGTTGATTTGCCTGAGCCGGAATAGCCGTGCATCAGTATTAAGCAGCGGCATGGGATTTCCATGTAATGCTCAGCTAAGTCGGTGTAGCTGCGGTATTGCTTGAGCACCACTTGGCGATCTTCGTCGCTGATGTTTTCGTTAAACAGCTGGAACAAACCAACCTTGGCGCGGACCATGGCGTAGTAGGATTTGTAGAAGTTCAGTAGTTTCAGGCCAGCGTAATCATCAGTCAGTTCCAGATAGGCGTTAAGGAACTGGTTGGCGAAATAATCTTCACCGCGATCTTCCAAGTCCATAATGAAGAACGCCGCTTCGCGCATGACGTCAATCCAGTAGAAATCGTCGTTGAATTCGATACAGTCAAAGAGGCGGACTTTGCCGTCAAACAGCGTGATGTTGCCGAGGTGCAAATCGCCGTGACAGGCGCGCACTTTGCCCTGTGCTTTGCGCTCTTCGAAGATAGGGGTTAACAGCGTGCAGGTATCTTGCGCCCAGGCTTCGATTTGGTCGAGTTGTTGCAGGTCGGCCTTTTCGGTCAATAGCGGGCGAATCTGATCGAAGTTTTGTTGTACTGGGAACATGACCTGTTCAGGGTCGCCAAAACGAGAATCTGGGGCAGCCACTTCGGTGTGAGCGTGGAAATCAGCCACTTGATGGGCGACTTCGCTGATATGTTCGCGGGTCAATTTACCATCGGCCAGCAAGTTGTTGAGCAGGTGTTCTTGGCTGAACTGGCGCATTTTAATCACGTATTCCAGCACGTCACCTTCGCCATCAAAACTTGGATTATTTTCGTTGCCGTATAACGGCAAAAGATCCAGGTACAGCTCCGGGGCCAAACGACGGTTCAGGCGTAGCTCCTCTTCGCAGAAGTGCTTACGCTTTTCCAACGTGGTGAAATCCAGGAAACCAAAATCCATCGGTTTTTTTATTTTATAGGCGTAGGGGCCTGTTAGAATAACCCACGAAATATGCGTCTCGATTAGTTGAAATGACTCAATGTCATGATCAAACATCGCTGGATTTTGCAGGGCGTTTAACAGAGCTTGGCTCACGGAAATCTCCAAATTTTTTAATGCACTATTTTCGGCTGCGTAGTCTAACACCCGTTATTTTATTTTCACTACAATTCAAGTAATTAGAATCCATGGCGCTCAAAAAACCGACCAAAAGCACGCGATCTGCGGCAAAGAAAAAGCCTGCTGTGACCAAACCCAGAAAACCATCGGTCAGGAAAGTGAAAAAAGCAGGCTTTTTCTGGAAGGGGTTATTGCTCAAACTTGCGCTGGTTTGCATGTTGCTGGGCGCCGGGCTGGTTGTTTACCTCGATGCCTGGGTGACGGATAAATTTGAAGGCAAGCGTTGGTCCTTGCCTGCGCAGGTCTATGCACGACCTTTGGAGCTTTATGTCGGGCAACCGCTAAATTTGCGAGATGTGCAGGCGGAGCTGAATATGCTCGGCTATCACAAGCGCTTCCAGCTCAGTAAGCCGGGACAGTATGTGATTTCAGGTGGGCGGATGGAGATCTATACCCGAAGTTTTCGTTTCTGGAACGAAACGGCACCCGCGCAGCGAGTCAGTCTTAGTGTGCAGGGCGGTGTTGTGACGTTGCTCAGAGCGGATGACACGGATATTAGTTTGCTTAGTTTGGAGCCTCTGCTGGTGGGCGGTATCTATCCGGCTCATAACGAAGATCGGTTGCTGATCCAGTTGGAAAATGTGCCGCAGTTTCTGGTTGATGCGTTAATTACTGTTGAAGATAAAAATTTCTACAGCCATCACGGTGTTTCACCCAAGTCCATTGCTCGTGCCCTGTGGGTAAATGCCAAGGCTGGACGTGCGGTACAGGGTGGCAGTACGTTGACTCAGCAGCTGGTGAAGAACTTTTATTTGACCAGTGATCGCAGCCTCATGCGTAAGGGCACTGAAGCGATCATGGCGGTGCTGTTGGATGCCCATTATGACAAAGATGAAATCCTTGAGGCCTATTTAAATGAGGTTTATCTGGGGCAAGCAGGACGCCGTGGCGTGCATGGTTTTGGTCTTGGCAGTCAGTATTATTTTGGCCGCTCGATCAGTGAGTTGAAGTTGCATCAGGCAGCGTTGCTGGTGTCGTTAGTTAAGGGCCCCTCCTATTACAATCCAAGGCGGCATCCTGAACGTGCTTTAGCTCGTCGTAATCTCGTGCTAGGTATGCTGGCTGAGTCAGGCATGGTGACCGAGCGGGAGGCTCAGTTGGCTAAAGCAAGGCCACTGGACGTAGCGACTAAATCTTCTTATTCCGAAGCGGTTTATCCTGCTTATATTGATTTGGTGAAACGCCAGTTGCAGCGCGATTATCGTGCCGAGGATTTAACCAGCGAAGGGTTACGTATTTTCACCAGCCTTGATCCACTGGTGCAACGAGATGCCGAGCAGTCTTTGACATCAACCGCTACACGTTTGCAGCATCAGTACGGCGAAAAACTCAATAAGCTGGAAGGTGCGATGGTGGTGACCAGCACTGATACCGGCGAAGTGTTAGCGTTGGTGGGTGGTAAAGATACGAAATATTCCGGTTTCAATCGTGCACTGGATGCCGTACGTCCGGTGGGTTCAGTGCTTAAGCCTGCGGTTTATCTCGCCGCACTTTCTCAGCCGCAACGTTATCAATTGACGACCTTGTTGGATGATAATGCGGTCACCATCGAATTGGAGAACGGTGATTTGTGGCAGCCGCTCAATGCCGATAAGAAAGATCATGGACAGGTACCTCTGCACCGTGCGTTGGCCCACTCCTACAATCAGGCAACAGCACGGTTGGGAATGGATGTTGGGTTGCCTGATGTCATGAAAACCATTAAAAACCTTGGTATTGAGCGTCCTTTGCCAGCCTATCCGTCGGTGATGCTGGGCGCGGTAGCCTTGTCTCCGCTGGAAGTGGCTGCGATGTATCAAACTATCGCGGCAGGCGGGTTTAATACGCCATTACGTGCGATTCGTGCAGTTTCTACGGCGCAGGGTGAGCCGCTCAATCGGTATCCGCTGCAATTGGAGCAGAAGGTTGATTCTGATGCAGTACATCTTCTTTATTATGCGTTGCAGGAAACTATGCGAGAGGGCACAGGACGATCAGTGTATGGCAGCTTGCCCGAGAATCTCGGTATTGCCGGGAAAACAGGTACCACCGATGATTTGCGAGATAGTTGGTTTGCGGGCTTTACGGGTGATCGTCTGGCCGTGGTGTGGTTGGGTAATGACGATAATACGCCGCTGGGCTTGTCCGGTAGCTCGGGTGCCCTTAAGGTTTGGCAAAGCCTGATGCTGCGTATCCATCCGCAATCTTTTGTGGGTAACGTGCCGGAAAATATCAATTATCAATGGGTGGATGATGAAACGGGGCTGCTCAGTGGTAGACTTTGTAAGGGTGCGCGGCAGGTGCCTTTTATTAAAGGTAGTGAGCCGCGAGAAAAATCAGATTGTGCTCCAGGCTTGGAGCGCATGGGAGACTGGATAAAGTCTTGGTTTTAATCGTCCATACGTTAAGGAAAAAGAGATTAATGCGACAGATTACATTTGGCCTGTTGGCCGCCTTGGTTGTGGCAATAACAGGCTGTGCTAACACTGGCGGCTATAGCAACGTACCGGTTGAAGATGCCAGCTCCAGGCCAGGTTCTGTTTTTGATCAGTCGGATTATCCGATTCAAGGCGTTCCTGCTCAGAGCGAGCCAGAAGAAACCTATCCATCCAGAGATGCTGTCCCGGAGGAACGAGCCCCCGTCTATAATGTGCCGCCCAGCAGTCCGGGTAATAATCGTGCGGTGATTGCTCTGCTGGATTCGGCTGAGAAGCAGCGCCTGAGCGGTGACTATATGCTTGCGGCGGCCTCATTGGAGCGAGCTATACGTATCTCGCCACGCGATCCTGAGCTGTATTACCAGTTGGCGCAAGTGCGTTATTTGCAGCATAACTACCACCAAACTGAGCAGCTTTGTCGTAAGGCTATTTCGTTGGCCTCTGGTGAAAAAAAATTGTTGGAACGGTGCCGCTCGTTGCTAGAAAAGGTGGGTTAAGCTTTCGAGTTGGATGAATCTGCTGTTGATAGAGCCTGCTCTATCAACACCGTTGCTGCACGCTTGGCAATGTCCGCCGCATTCAGCTGTGGTGATACTTGCGCCGTAACGATTGCTCCCTCCAGTATTAACGACAATTCATCGGCTAATTTTTGAGGGTCTGGTGCGCCGGCCTGCTCACATAGCCCCTTGATCAACTCCCGACTCAGGCGTTTGTATTCAGCGCAGACTTGACGAATAGTGTCGTTGGTTTCTGCATACTCCCCGATTGCATTGATAAAGGTGCAGCCAAAAAAATTATCTTCACTGAACCAATAGCCGGCGGCATCAAATACGCTCAGTAGGCGTTGCTTGGGGTCGGCGTTCGCGCTGTTTATGTGTTTTAAAAAATAACTGCGGAGTTGTTCGTCAAGATGGCGAAGGGTTGCAATGACGAGTTCATCTTTGCTGCCGAAATGGGCATAGAGTGTTCTTTTGGTGATGCCGGATTGTTTGGCAATTAAATCTATGCCGGTGGCATGAAAACCGCGGCGCGAGAAAAGCTCAAGTGCGGTGTGAATTAGTTGCTCTCGTTTACTAAGTAGGGCTGTGTTTTTTTGAGGCATTAAATATACCGGTCTGTTTATTTGTTTTTTCTGATGCCGGTAATTATAAGTAATTTTTCATTATTTTGTTTTGAATAATTAAAAAATCAGGCGTATGCTTATTTCTGCAGTATACAGATCGGTATACTTTTGTGGTTGGTTTTATCAGGTTTGTGAGTCAGGAGGGTGTTATGTTGAATTCAAAAAAATGGTTAGCAGGGGCTGCGCTTATTATGGCGTTTGGTGTTACTGAAAACGTTGTAGCAGAGGACATGCAGGATAAGGCGTTATCTTCTTGGGTATCAGAGCATGGCGAGATCACCCTGCCTGAAGATTTTAGAAATAGCATGTCGCATCTGGGTAGCTGGTTTGTACCCGAGGGTGGTGCAGCAGGATTTCACGATGTTTACGCCCAGCCTGAAGCAGTTGCTGCTTATCGTAAAACAGGTACATTTCCAGATGGCGCGGTGTTAGTGAAAGAATTGCGCGCGGCGGAGGCAGGCGACTACTCGACAGGTAGCGGAGTGCAGCGAGCTACAGATCAGATTTTGCAAACCTTCGTTATGGTGAAGGATGGCCAGAATCGTTTTAAGAAGTCAGCTCAGTGGGGTGACGGTTGGGGTTGGGGGCTATTTAAGCCCGGCAATGCTGCCAATGTGTCTAGCGATTATAAGAATGATTGCCTGGGATGCCATGTGCCAGCCAAGGCAACTGATTGGGTTTATATCGAAGGCTACCCTACATTACGATGAGTGCTTAAACAAAGAGCCGGTTGAGTAAATTGGCTCTTTGCTAGTTCTGGGCTTGAGCTTTTCTGATCCAATAAAGAAATAACAGTAACTGCAGGCTGGCAACGATGAGGGTAATAGTCGCTGCTCTGGCATCGCTCCATAGGAATTGTCCCAGCCAAAGTGATGCGATGGCGACCAAGTAGTAAAATTTATGCTCGCGAAGGTGTTTGGTAATCAGCCAATGCAGCGGCAGGCCGATGATCAGCCAGCCGGCGAGTGAATAAAGGCAGAAAAAAAGAAACACAATAAAGGTGATGAAAAAAACACCACTGAAGTTTTGCACGGTAATGGACAGGGTGCTGGTTGTGGCGAAATAAAGTGTGAATGGGATGCAGGTGGCGCAAATGGCTTTGAGTGCTGCCCCGGCTCGGACTTCAAAATTCATTGCTCATCTCCTTGGGAGCTGTTTTGTTGAAGCTTGGTCACACCCGAGTGGGAATCAGGTGTGACGCCTTTTGATGCCTAGGTCAATTTTTGGAAGACTCGATCAGCAGCCGCCAACGTTTCATCAATATCTTCATCGGTGTGAGCGGCCGACATGAAGCCGGTTTCATAACAAGCGGGTGCCAGATAAACGCCTTCTTCAAGCATGCCGTGGAAGAAACGGTTGAAACGCTGAGTATCTCCCGCCATCACCTGCTGGAAGTTAGTAACAGGCTTTTGTTCAGTAAAGAAACCGCCGATCATGCTGCCCACGTGGTTAGTGGTAAATGGAATGCCGGCAATTAGTGCTAACTCTTCCAGACCTTCGGCCAGGCGGGTGGTGCGCTCAAAAATAGGTTCGTAGAAACCGGGCTGGCTAATGGCATCCAGGCAAGCAAGACCTGCTGCCATGGCGACCGGGTTGCCAGATAACGTGCCAGCTTGGTAGACAGGACCCAATGGCGCGATTTGTTCCATAATTTCTCGTTTTCCGCCAAAAGCGCCAACGGGCATACCACCACCGATAACTTTGCCGAGTGTTGTGATATCCGGCGTGACGCCATAATAGCCCTGCGCGCCTTGCAGGCCGAGACGGAAGCCTGTCATCACTTCATCAATAATTAACACGGCGCCGAACTGGTCGCAGACTTCACGCAAGCCTTCCAGAAAGCCGGGTACGGGGGGTACGCAGTTCATGTTGCCAGCTACCGGCTCAACGATAATGCAGGCAATCTGTTCACCTGCTTCAGCAAAGGCTTGTCTGACGTTATCGATGTCATTGTAGGTCAGGGTGATGGTGTGTTCAGCCATGCTGGCAGGTACGCCGGGAGACGTTGGTACACCCAGTGTCAGCGCACCGGAGCCGGCTTTAACCAGTAACGAGTCAGAATGGCCGTGGTAGCAGCCCTCAAATTTTACGATTTTGTCGCGGCCAGTATAGCCGCGCGCCAGACGAATGGCGCTCATAGTCGCTTCAGTGCCGGAGCTAACAAAACGGATTAAATCCATGGCTGGCATGATGTCGCAAATACGCGATGCCAGTACAGTTTCAATTTCAGTTGGCGCACCAAAACTCAGGCCTTTTTGGGCGGTGTCGATAACCGCTTGGCGAATGCCGGGGTGATTGTGTCCCAGGATCATTGGTCCCCAGGATTGCACGTAGTCGATGTAACGTTTGCCATCGGCGTCATAGACATAGGCGCCATCGGCGTGATCGATAAATATAGGTGTGCCGCCCACGGCTTTGAAGGCGCGAACTGGCGAGTTTACGCCGCCGGGAATAAATTTTTGTGCCTGTTTGAATAGCTGTTCTGATTTAGACATCGATGGAATCTCTTAAAACAATTAAAAAGGTCTGACTACGGCCAAGATAACGACCGAAACTAATATAAGTACCGGGAATTCGTTAAACCAGCGGAAAAAAACATGCCCGGGCGCAACTTCGTCGCGTAGGAATTTCTTACGATAACTGCCGCACATAAAGTGATACATGACTAAAATCACGACTAGCGTAATTTTTATCATTAACCAGTATTGAAGCATATAACCCTGCCAGTTCAGTGCGGCCAACCAGCCGCCCAGCCCGATAGTGGCAATCATGGAGGGTGTCATGATACCTCGGTAGAGTTTACGTTCCATCACTTTGAATCGTTCACGGCTGGTTTCGTCGTTACTCATGGCGTGATAGACAAACAGACGAGGCATGTAGAATAGGCCGGCAAACCAGCAGATCATGGCAATAATATGAAAGGCTTTAATCCATAGCATGTGAGTTATTTAAGGTTGAATGGTTATTGTTTGTGCATGTAGAAATGTTCAATTTCATCGTGCGTCAGAATCCCTGCAATGGACTTCATGGTGGAGGTGACCCTGCGTTCCACGTAGAGTGCCTCGAAGCCACTGCTGTGTAAAGTTTCCAGTGCTTCTTGAAGCGTGGCCTGGTACGGAATACTGGTTAAATCCATACGCTTGGCTGGAATGGCTAAAAGATCGAGGACGCACTTTTTCTCATCAGTTAGCGGTTCGCTACGGGAAAGGGGTTTGTCTAGCAGGGCACTTTCATTAGAGGGCTCGCTTTCCGCCGAAGGGGAGTGTTCTTCAAGGTGGCGTGCTAATTCAGCCGCGGGCATCAGATAGGCCGGGCTATTTTCAACACTGATAACGATCCACTCAGGCTTTTTATCAAAAATGGTTTCCAGCTCGTCACTGGTGATAGAGCGATCGTACAAAACGAAATTTTCATTCATTAGGCTACTGACGCCCGCGCGACGTAAAGCCTGTTGCAGCGGAGTGTCATTCAGCTTTTTGCCTTGATTGGCCAGCATAGCCACAAATACTGATGGTTCCTTAAAGAAACTGTGGGCGGTGATGTTGGCAATAATAATGGTGAGCATAGCGGGTAAAATAATGTTTGGGTTGGCAGTGAGTTCCAATAAAGCCATTAGCGCTGCTAGTGGTGCTTGCAGCGTGGCGCCCATCATCGCGCCCATGCCTAACATACTATAAAGACCAACTTCTGAGGCGTGTTCAGGCATCAGCATGTTGCCGATAATGCCCAGTGCGGCCCCTGCACAGGCACCAATTACCATGGTTGGACCGATCAAGCTGACGGGAATGCCTAGACCAACGGGTAATGACGTGGCCACCAATTTTGCCAGCGCGATAAGGCACAGAATTTGAAGGGTGCTGTTGCCTGCCAGTGCGTCGTTTACCGAGTCGTAGCTAATCCCCATTATTTCTGGGGCAATGATCGCCAGAATACCCGTTACTGTTCCAGCAAACAGTGCCCGTGACATCATCGGGAAGCGGTGCATACGGCCGAAGAAGCGAACGATCTTGATAAACAAAGCGGATAGTGCGCCAAAAATAAGACCGAGCAAAATTGTGAATGGGATGTCCCATAATGAGCTGATACTTAATGAAGGGACTTCAAAGGCTGGGTCTGCGCCGTATACCAGGCGAGTTACTACGGCGGCAGATACGGAGGCCAGGATTACTGGGGTGAAGCCAGCAATGGTGTATTCCATGATGATGACTTCCATCGCGAAAATAACACCGGCAATGGGGGTGTTGAAAGAGGCTGAGATAGCGGCGGCGGCGCCACAGCCAACCAGGATACGAATACTGTTGTTGGGTAAGCCTAAACTGCGACCAAAAAAGCTACTGAAGGCTGCACCCAAATGGATCGCGGGGCCTTCTCGACCAGCTGATTGACCGCTGACCACTGAAATGACGGCCGCTAAAAATTGGGAGGCGGCATTTTTCAGGCTTAAGTGGCCCTGGTGATAATTGAGGCGTTCCAGTACGTGAGGTACGCCGACATCACGGGAATCGCGGCTAATATAGGTGAAGATCAGCCCTATTAGCAGGGTGCCTAATAAAGGCGCAAGAAAGCGTGATAGTGTCGACAGACTTTCAAAGTTCTCCGGATCGTTGTCCGGCAGCCAGTAACGCAGCGGGATTTCGATAGATTGGCGCAGTACCAGAATAACCAGTCCCGTGATAATGCCGGAAATTACGCCGAGCAGGGCAAACTGCGGTAATGCCTCAAGGTTGGCAACCCGGTTACGGAATGTGTCCAGTGAAAAGCTGCGTCGATTCATGCAGGAAGCGGGTAATCCTTGGATTATCTTTTTCTTTGGCGGAGTTGTTCATTATACTGGCTCCCGTTAATTAAATCGTTATCAAGACGCATATTTACAGGCGTCCAACCAGTTTAAATATGAGGTTCGTGTGATTAAGGTCGGTATTGTAGGTGGAACAGGGTATACAGGAGTTGAATTGCTGCGGTTATTAGCAACTCACCCGGATGTGTCGCTTGAGGTGATTACCTCTCGTTCAGAGAACGGCATGCCCGTGGCGGAGATGTTCCCAAACCTGCGCGGTCATTTTGATATTGCTTTTTCGGTGCCTGATATCAACACATTGTCACAGTGTGATTTGGTGTTTTTTGCCACGCCCCATGGCGTTGCTATGCCAATGGTGCCTGAATTGCTGGATGCGGGTGTGCGTATCGTCGATCTGGGCGCTGACTTCCGTATTAAAGACGTGCCTAACTGGGAAAAATGGTACGGCTTGCCGCATACCTGCCCGGATGCGGTGGCCGAAGCAGTCTATGGCTTGCCTGAGGTGTATCGCGAGCAGGTTAAAACCGCGCGTTTGGTGGCGAACCCGGGTTGTTACCCAACAGCTGTGCAGCTGGGCTTTTTTCCGCTGATCGAAAAGGGGTTGATTGATCCGGCCAACTTGATTGCAGATGCCAAGTCCGGTGTCAGTGGTGCAGGACGTAAAGCGGCGGTTGGTGCATTGATGTGCGAAACCAGTGAAAGTTTCAAGGCTTATGGTGTGCCGGGCCATCGTCACTTGCCAGAAATTATGCAGGGTCTGAATGAGCGTAGCGAAAACCCAGTGGGTTTGACTTTTGTGCCACATCTGACACCTATGATTCGGGGTATTCACGCTACGCTATACGGAAAACTGTCTGATACGACTGTTGATTTGCAAGCGCTGTTTGAAGAGCGCTATGCCGATGAGCCCTTTGTGGATGTAATGCCAGCGGGTAGTCATCCGGAAACGCGTTCGGTTAAAGGTGTGAATCATTGTCGGATCGCGGTACATCGTCCACAGGGTGGCGATACAGTCGTTATTCTGTCTGTCATTGATAATCTGGTGAAGGGTGCTGCCGGTCAGGCTATTCAAAATATGAATATCATGTTTGGTTTGCCGGAAAATCGGGGCCTGGAAATGGCTGCCCTGCTGCCTTAGCGGCTGCGTTAACTAGATGGCAAAAGTTAAAGGTAGCAGGCAGCGCAGCATGGTGATCAAGCCCCATGAGCCCCATAAACGCTGGCTTATGGGGCTTGTGGCATTTTTTTGTGCGCTCGCCGTTTGTGCTGTGGGCTTTCTGTTTGGTCAAAGTTACGAGCGTCAGGCGCTAACTTTGCGCCCTGGTGGGCAACAAATGCTTGAGCAGCTGCGAGATCGAGTAGCAGAGCTTGAGCAAGGGCATCAAGTTGATCAGGTGGCGGTGGAAAGTACGCGTCAGGTGCTTAAGGAGCAAGAAGAAACTATCCGGCAGTTGGAGAAAAATCTGGCCTTCTATAAGGGGGTTATGGCACCTGAAAATAATGCGACGGGCTTGCAGGTTGATCGACTGGGTGTTGAGAAAACCGATGAGGAAAAGAGTTTTCGGATTAAGTGGGTGCTAACTCAGGCTGGGAAAAATTCAGGTTATCTGTCGGGCGATGTGTCACTTAAGCTAGCTGGAAAGCAGGCAGGTGTTGAAAAGGTGCTATCCTTAAGAGATATGGTTTCTGACGTGCCAAACACGAAATTTAAGTTCCGGTACTTTCAGAGTTTTTCAGTTCAGGTTGAATTGCCCAAGCAGTTTGTCGCTGAAAAAGTGTTGTTGAGCGCAACAAGCAAGGGCGCAAAGCCTCAAAGCGTGACGCAACAATTTGATTGGGTTGTTCAGGAGACGGTAGTCGATGTGGAATAAGACTAAAACAGGCACCAAGCACAGTTATGACACGCTAATTTCGAGTCAAACTAAGATTACAGGCGATATTCATTTTTCCGGCGGCTTACACATTGATGGCACAGTACGTGGTGCTGTTGTGGCGGAACCGGATTCTAAAGCAGTGGTTCGCGTGAGTGATCATGGCGTGGTAGAAGGCGAGGTCAGAGCGCCACATGTTATTATTAATGGGCGGGTTGATGGCGACGTGTATTCCTCAGACCATGTTGAACTTGCGGCTAACGCGATTGTTAATGGTACCGTGCATTATCAGCTAATCGAAATGGTCATGGGCGCGCAGGTTAATGGTAGCCTCGTGCATGATGCGGGCGGCGCGGCTTCGGTATCCGCCGCAAAAGAGGATGATCAAGGTAGTTCAGAAATACGTAGTGTTTCTAATAGTTGACTAAAATACTAGGGAACAGCGATAATCAGCGATTAAACAACATTCGTTGTAATAAGTTTTAGCTGCTTTAGCTATGTTGATAAAGAAAGAGGTATCGGAAAGATGACCGAAACGACCGCTCAGACGCCAATTACGTTTTGTGATGCTGCGGCCAATAAAGTCAAATCCTTGATGGAAAGTGAAGGTAATGATGAGTTGATGCTGCGTGTGTTTGTAACTGGCGGTGGCTGCTCAGGCTTCCAGTATGGCTTCACATTTGATGATAGTGTTGCAGAGGATGATACGCAGATCGCCAAAGATGGCGTGACCATGGTAGTTGACCCAATGAGCTTCCCCTATTTGCAAGGCTCGGAAGTTGATTACGAAGAAGATTTGATGGGGTCTAAATTTTTGGTACGTAACCCTTCAGCTAAAACCACCTGTGGTTGTGGATCGTCCTTTTCCATCTAGTTAGTTATTTTTTTATGCCGCACGATTTGTGCGGCTGATATTCTTTAGAGGCCAGCATATGTTGAAAAAATGGCTTTGCCTCTTAGTCCTTCCAGCACTTCCTCTTTTTATGCTCTCGCCGTGGCTGGTTGCTGAGTCTTCAGGTTCTGAGCCTGCTATTCAGTATGCGGTGCCAGAGGGCGAAGCGGCCTATGTGGCAAAACTTAATTTACATACCACGGCTGAAATTGAACAAATGCTCAGGCGTGCCGAAGTGTATATGGAAAATATTGAGCAGTATCCAGATTTTGAGCCGATTACGGTAATCTTGCACGGTCCGGAATTGCGCGCCTTTGATCGCCGAAACTACAAAGAATTTAAAGAAATTGTTGGCCTTGCTGCACGTCTTGAGGCCTTTAATATTATTGATGTTCAAGTCTGCGAGGTGCAGATGATGCGGGGCGGCATTAGCCGTGATGATTTGCCTGCGTTTGTTGAAATGGTGCCCTATGGGCCTGCTGAAGAGCAGCGGCTGATCAAAAGGGGCTATCAATATTTTTGAGCCGCGGTAATTCTTGCCCGGCGTCAGGCGTAGTAAACCCCGCCAAGAATACAGTCACTTTTTGCGCCCGTTACCGAGCGAAGGTTCGATGGTTTGTGCTCGAGCGTTTGTTTGGCAAAGCAAGCGAAAGCGGCCGCTTCTACCCAGTCGGGTGCAATCCCCAAAGAGTTTGTTGTGCCGACGCTAACCGTTTCTGGTGTCAAAACATCAAGTCTTTCCATCAAAAATTGGTTGTGCGCGCCGCCGCCACATACCAGTAACTCATCACAACCAGGGAAGTGTCCTTGCAGGTCATTACAAATAGATTGTGCGGTTAGCTCGGTAAGTGTGGCTGCCACATCCTCTGTACTGATACTCGCATGACAGGCTTGTAATTGCTGGGTCAGCCACTGAGAGTTAAACAATTCACGTCCAGTGCTTTTTGGGGGTGGATTAACAAAGTAGGGCGTTGCCAGCAGTTGTTCAAGTAGCGCGGCGTTAATGGCGCCGCTGCGTGCCCATTGGCCATTTTTATCGTAGGTTTTATTTAAATGTTGTTGGCACCATCCATCCAGCAAGATATTGCCTGGGCCGGTGTCGAAGCCCGTGACTGGCTGACACGGGTCAGCGAAAAGAAGAGTCAGGTTAGCCATGCCGCCAATGTTTAAAATAGCGCGATTTTTGTTGATGGTTCGGAATACTGCGGCATGAAAGCCGGGGGCTAGAGGTGCCCCCTGGCCACCTGCGGCCATATCACGGCGGCGAAAATCTGCAACCGTCGTAATACCGGTTAGTTGTGCGATTAGATTAGGGTCGCCAATTTGCACTGTAAAAGGTGTTTCACCTTCTGGCATATGGCGTATGGTTTGACCGTGACTGCCAATGGCGGCCACTTGATTGGCGGGAATCCCTGATTTTCTCAGCAACTGTTGGCAGGCTTGCGCGCATAGTTTGCCGAGTTCGTGATCAGCTATGCCCATGCGCTGAATCTCGTTGTTTCCAGGAGAACATAGTGCTAACAGCTGAGCCTTGAGGGATGGGGGCCATTCGGTGCTTAATGTGGCGATCAGCTTAGGTCTTTGATCGCTGAAGTCCACAAGCGCGGCATCGAGAGCGTCAAGGCTGGTACCGGACATCAGGCCGATGTAATAAGGCTGTGCGGCGCTCATGGTGGGAAGGGTAATCCTTAAGGGTTGTAGGCTAGCCATTCCTGATGAGCTGATAGCTGAGCGAGAACCGGAGCAATAGCCTGTTTGAATATTGGCATTTCTGCTTTGCTGATGGCTTTAGCCTTGGGCAGCTTGTCTAGTATTGTGCGTGGATTGCGGTGAACGCCGTTTACCAGAAACTCATAGTGCAGGTGCGCACCAGTTACTCGGCCAGTTGCGCCTACGCGACCGATTAGCTGGCCTTGACTAACCTTTTGCCCTTTTTTGACGTGACGCTTGGATAGGTGAAGGTATTTGGTTATGTACTGTTGGCCGTGTTGAATAAATAGGTAATTGCCATTTACTTGGCTGTAACCTGATTTTATGACGCGGCCTTCGCCAGCAGATACAACAGGAGTGCCCGTTGGCGCTGCGTAATCAATGCCGCGGTGAGCTTTGACGGTGTTAAGTACAGGGTGCTTACGCTTCAGGTTGAAGCTGGAGCTGATGCGAGTGAAATCAACCGGTGAGCGTAAGAATGCCTTGCGCATGCTGACGCCGTCAGGCGAGTAATAACCGGCGTTGCCATCTTGGTCAACATAGCGCACAGCGGTGTGAATTTCTCCGCGGTTAATAAATTGGGCGGAGAGAATGTTGCCATTGCCAATTTTTTCGCCGTCCAGATATTTTTCTTCGTAGAGTACGGTGAAGCTGTCACCCTTGCGAGGGTCCAGAATAAAGTCGATTACACCACCGAATACGTTTGCCAGCTCCATGATGGTTTTTTGTGGCAGCTTAGCTTTTTGACCGGCAAGGAACAGTGAGTCATTCAGTGAAGCGGCGGCAAAACGTGTTTGTATGTCAGGTGTACGGATTACTTCTTTAACCTCATAGTCAGACTCAACGCGAGTAAATAGAGTGCTTTCCAATCGGCTTTTTTCGTAGCGAAGCTTTTTCAGTAGACCGTCTTCAACAACAACGGAAATAGTTTGTCCTGGGCGCAGGCGGTGCAGGTTGGCTTCTTTATGATTCTTTGCTGCTTCTGTGATGTGGTAGACGTCACGTGCGGTCAGTTTGGCGCGCAGAAAGAGAGCTGTTAGCGAGTCGCCGCTTTTTACTGTTACAGTATTCCAGCTTTCAGCGGGCTCAGGTTCCGGTTGCGCCGCCACTTCAGCGGGAAGCTGCTCAGATAGATAGCCCGGTAACTGGAGAGCCTGTTCGTTGCGGCGTGCGGACACATCCTCGGAGGGCGCAACAAGTAAGACAAGGCCCATGATAACAGCTACAGAGCTGATGATAAGAAGGTGACCTTTTGGATAGCGTTTTGTCATAGTCAGGCTTTAAAACAATGTAATAAATGGATGGCAGCTAAAGCCGTGTGTTCGACTCATTATCTTAAGTATGGTTCATAACTGGCGGAGTATAGCAATTTTTTTCTTAATAAAGCACGTCTTGTCATAGGGTGCTTCAAGCCTCGGTGCTATAATCGCTGCCTTTTTACGCAAGGCTGCTGCGAATGTGTGACGCGATGAGCCGAGTAAATGATGCGTTAATTGCCTTGAAATTGTATTGAGCGGGATCAATAAATTATGACATCGATGGCTGAAACTCTGGATATCATCAAGCGCGGAACCGACGAGATTCTGCTGGAAGATGAGCTGATTGCTAAGTTGAAAAGCGGCAAACCGTTGCGGGTTAAGGCGGGCTTTGACCCGACTGCACCGGATTTGCATCTGGGGCACACGGTGCTCATTAATAAGTTGCGCCAGTTTCAGGAGCTGGGGCATGAGGTATTGTTTCTGATTGGGGACTTTACCGGCATGATCGGCGATCCAACAGGAAAGAGTGTTACGCGTAAGCCGTTGACGCCTGAGCAGGTGGCTGAGAATGCCAAGACCTATAAAGAGCAGGTGTTCAAAATTCTGGATCCGGCCAAAACGAAGGTGGTATTCAATTCAGAGTGGATGGGGCAGATGAATGCGGCTGATCTAATTCAGTTGGCGGCTAAGCAGAGTGTGGCAAGGATGCTGGAGCGTGATGATTTTAAAAAACGTTACGCCAATCAGCAATCGATTGCCATCCATGAGTTTCTCTATCCTATGATTCAGGGGTATGACTCTGTTGCGATGAGGGCTGATGTTGAGCTGGGCGGTACCGATCAGAAGTTTAACCTGTTAATGGGGCGCGAGCTGCAGAAGCATTTCGGTCAGGCGCCACAGATTGTGATGACCATGCCAATCCTTGAAGGTTTGGACGGTATTCAAAAGATGTCGAAGTCGTTAAACAACTATATAGGTGTGAGCGATTTGCCGGGTGAGATGTACCGCAAGATTATTTCTATGCCGGATGAGCTGATATGGCGTTACTTTGAGTTGTTGAGCTTCCGGCCTATGTCCGATGTGAATCAGTTCAAGGCCGAGGTTGATGGCGGTGCAAATCCGCAGCCGATTAAAATTAAGTTAGCTGAAGAGATTGTTGAGCGTTTCCATGGCCGTGAAGCGGCGGAAAATGCTCATAAAGGTGCCGGTAACACTCTGAGGGCTGGCGAGATACCTGAAGACCTGCCAGAAGTAGAGGTCTCGACAGATGGTCAGGCGGATATGCCTATTAGTGCTGTATTGAGAATGGCGAAATTGGTGGCCAATAGTAATGCAGCACGTGATGTATTGGGTCGTGGCGCGGTATATATAGATGGTCAGCCCTGTGACGGATCCTTGAAATTGGCGGCTGGCAGTGAGGTTGTAATACAGGCTGGCAAGAAGAAAATAGCCCGAGTAAAATTAGTCTGAGATAGTGCTTGTTATTAGTTGCTGCGTCGATATAATGCGCCTCCTCTTGTCGCTACGCCGATTTATTTAACGGTTGATTCAGGGCTTCAAAGGGGTGGTAATAAGGTGGTTTGAATTAGTTTAAATTACCGCTTGTTATTACAGGCTGCGTGGTTATAATGCGCACCCTCTTGTAACGAAGGCAGCCCATACGGGTAGCGCTTTTAAGCGTTACAAGAAACGGACAAAATTAGTTAAATTAGTGCTTGCCAGATTGATTCGCGGCGCTATAATTGTCCTCCCTTTCGCAGGGTCCTCTAGCAGGGTTTTGTGACAGGAATATGAAGCAAGACACTTTGTAACTTAAATGAAATAAAGTGTTGCGGTTCAACGAAGAGTCGGTATAATTCGCGCTCTTCTAAAGGGTAACACCTTTAGCGCTCTTTAACAGTTTAGAAGCAAACGATAGAAACAATACGTGTGGGTGCTTACTGAATGTCGATCTAAGCGATTGATTTTCGAGAAGTAAGTTGCTCATAGTAATATGTTGGTAGTTTATATTTTCGAGCCAAGTTTAGGGTTTTCACAAAACCCAACTTCTTGCCCCTCTTTAGATAGAGACGGTAGAAGTAAAAGATTTAAACTGAAGAGTTTGATCATGGCTCAGATTGAACGCTGGCGGTAGGCTTAACACATGCAAGTCGAACGGTAACATAGCTAGCTTGCTAGCTGATGACGAGTGGCGGACGGGTGAGTAACGCGTAGGAATCTACCTAATAGTGGGGGACAACCTGGTGAAAACCAGGCTAATACCGCATACGCCCTACGGGGGAAAGCAGGGGATCTTCGGACCTTGCGCTATTAGATGAGCCTGCGTTAGATTAGCTAGTTGGTGGGGTAAAGGCTCACCAAGGCGACGATCTATAGCTGGTCTGAGAGGATGATCAGCCACACTGGGACTGAGACACGGCCCAGACTCCTACGGGAGGCAGCAGTGGGGAATATTGCGCAATGGGCGGAAGCCTGACGCAGCCATACCGCGTGTGTGAAGAAGGGTTTAGGCTCGTAAAGCACTTTAAGTAGGGAGGAAGGCCTAAAAGTTAATACCTTTTAGGATTGACGTTACCTACAGAATAAGCACCGGCTAACTCCGTGCCAGCAGCCGCGGTAATACGGAGGGTGCAAGCGTTAATCGGAATTACTGGGCGTAAAGCGCGCGTAGGCGGTTTGTTAAGCGAGATGTGAAAGCCCTGGGCTCAACCTGGGAACTGCATTTCGAACTGGCAGGCTAGAGTACAAGAGAGGGTGGTAGAATTTCCTGTGTAGCGGTGAAATGCGTAGATATAGGAAGGAATACCAGTGGCGAAGGCGGCCACCTGGCTTGATACTGACGCTGAGGTGCGAAAGCGTGGGGAGCGAACAGGATTAGATACCCTGGTAGTCCACGCCGTAAACGATGTCAACTAGCCGTTGGAGTCCTTGAGGCTTTAGTGGCGCAGCTAACGCGATAAGTTGACCGCCTGGGGAGTACGGCCGCAAGGTTAAAACTCAAATGAATTGACGGGGGCCCGCACAAGCGGTGGAGCATGTGGTTTAATTCGATGCAACGCGAAGAACCTTACCAGGTCTTGACATCCAGAGAACTTTCCAGAGATGGATTGGTGCCTTCGGGAACTCTGTGACAGGTGCTGCATGGCTGTCGTCAGCTCGTGTCGTGAGATGTTGGGTTAAGTCCCGTAACGAGCGCAACCCTTGTCCTTATTTGCCAGCACGTAATGGTGGGAACTCTAAGGAGACTGCCGGTGACAAACCGGAGGAAGGTGGGGACGACGTCAAGTCATCATGGCCCTTACGACCTGGGCTACACACGTGCTACAATGGGGCGTACAGAGGGTCGCGAAGCCGCGAGGTGGAGCTAATCCCTTAAAACGTCTCGTAGTCCGGATTGGAGTCTGCAACTCGACTCCATGAAGTCGGAATCGCTAGTAATCGCGAATCAGAATGTCGCGGTGAATACGTTCCCGGGCCTTGTACACACCGCCCGTCACACCATGGGAGTGGGTTGCAAAAGAAGTGGCTAGTCTAACCTTCGGGAGGACGGTCACCACTTTGTGATTCATGACTGGGGTGAAGTCGTAACAAGGTAGCCCTAGGGGAACCTGGGGCTGGATCACCTCCTTAAAAGAAGCTTGATAGGCTTCAGCTAAGTACTCACAACGTATTGTTTTTAGGTTTAAGGGTCAGCAGACCCACAGATTGGGTCTGTAGCTCAGTTGGTTAGAGCGCACCCCTGATAAGGGTGAGGTCGGTGGTTCGAATCCACCCAGACCCACCAGAATTTCATCAGCAGATGAGATTACCGCTAAGGTGATTAGGGGCCATAGCTCAGCTGGGAGAGCGCCTGCCTTGCACGCAGGAGGTCGGCGGTTCGATCCCGCCTGGCTCCACCAATCCTAAACCGACCCGTTTGCTTCGCTTGTTAGAAGTTAGAGCTAAAACATTGCATGATGTTTTAGCTCTGGTTTTTACCAGACTGCTCTTTAATAATTTGGTTATGTGATAGCTTGTATGTAAACGACGATGACTTCGGTCATTGTAGTATGCAAACAACAAAACTTAATGAAGTAAAATTTGTTAAGGCAATACGATTCTTTGAATATCGAAAGATATTCTTATCAAGCGTATATCTGGCGTAAATGACCGATCTGAAGTGGTTCTAGGACTGTTTTGGGTTATATGGTCAAGCAATTAAGCGCATACGGTGGATGCCTTGGCAGCTAGAGGCGATGAAGGACGTGGTAACCTGCGAAAAGTATCGGCGAGGCGGTAAACAGCCTTTGACCCGGTAATGTCCGAATGGGGAAACCCACCTGTCATAAGGCAGGTATCCTGCACTGAATACATAGGTGTCAGGAAGCGAACCCGGAGAACTGAAACATCTAAGTACCCGGAGGAAAAGAAATCAATTGAGATTCCCCTAGTAGCGGCGAGCGAACGGGGATTAGCCGAGCAATATGAGTTAGTGGAAGGTTCTGGAAAGTACCGCGATACAGGGTGATAGCCCCGTACACGAAAACGATTATTGACGTATTAAGTAGGTCGGGACACGAGAAATCTTGACTGAAGATAGGGGGACCATCCTCTAAGGCTAAATACTCCTAGCTGACCGATAGTGAACCAGTACCGTGAGGGAAAGGCGAAAAGAACCCCGAAGAGGGGAGTGAAATAGATCCTGAAACCGTATGCGTACAAGCAGTGGGAGCAGACTTGTTCTGTGACTGCGTACCTTTTGTATAATGGGTCAACGACTTAATTTCAGTAGCGAGCTTAACCGTTTAGGGGAGGCGTAGGGAAACCGAGTGTTAACTGCGCGTTTAGTTGCTGGGATTAGACCCGAAACCGGGCGATCTAGCCATGGCCAGGTTGAAGGTGCCGTAACAGGCACTGGAGGACCGAACCCACGTATGTTGAAAAATGCGGGGATGAGCTGTGGCTCGGAGTGAAAGGCTAATCAAGCCCGGAGATAGCTGGTTCTCCGCGAAAGCTATTTAGGTAGCGCGTCATGTATTGCTGCTGGGGGTAGAGCACTGTTTCGGCTAGGGGGTCATCCCGACTTACCAACCCGATGCAAACTCCGAATACCAGTAAGTATGAGCATGGCAGACACACGGCGGGTGCTAACGTCCGTCGTGGAGAGGGAAACAACCCAGACCGCCAGCTAAGGTCCCAAAGTGATAGTTAAGTGGGAAACGATGTGGGAAGGCTTAGACAGCTAGGAGGTTGGCTTAGAAGCAGCCATCCTTTAAAGAAAGCGTAATAGCTCACTAGTCGAGTCGGCCTGCGCGGAAGATGTAACGGGGCTAAAACTATCCACCGAAGCTGCGGGTGTGTACTTTGTACACGCGGTAGCGGAGCGTTCTGTAGGCTGTTGAAGGTGTGTCGTAAGGCATGCTGGAGGTATCAGAAGTGCGAATGTTGACATGAGTAACGATAATGCGGGTGAAAAACCCGCACGCCGGAAGACCAAGGTTTCCTGTCCCATGCTAATCAGGGCAGGGTGAGTCGGCCCCTAAGGCGAGGCAGAAATGCGTAGTCGATGGGAAACAGGTTAATATTCCTGTACCTCTTATAACTGCGATGGAGAGACGGAGAAGGTTAGGCTAGCGCGGCGATGGTTGTCCGCGTTTAAGGTTGTAGGTTTGAAACTTAGGCAAATCCGGGTTTCTTTAAGACTGAGAACTGATGACGAGCACTCTTTTAGAGAGCGAAGTAGTTGATACCATGCTTCCAAGAAAATCTTCTAAGCTTCAGGTTATAAGGGACCGTACCCCAAACCGACACAGGTGGTCAGGTAGAGAATACCAAGGCGCTTGAGAGAACTCGGGTGAAGGAACTAGGCAAAATTGTACCGTAACTTCGGGAGAAGGTACGCCGGTTTTGGTGATGGGACTTGCTCCCTAAGCTGAGGCTGGTCGAAGTGAAATGGTGGCTGCGACTGTTTATTAAAAACACAGCACTGTGCAAACACGTAAGTGGACGTATACGGTGTGACGCCTGCCCGGTGCCGGAAGGTTAATTGATGGGGTTATCTTCGGAGAAGCTCTTGATCGAAGCCCCGGTAAACGGCGGCCGTAACTATAACGGTCCTAAGGTAGCGAAATTCCTTGTCGGGTAAGTTCCGACCTGCACGAATGGCGTAACGACGGCCACACTGTCTCCACCCGAGACTCAGTGAAATTGAAATCGCTGTTAAGATGCAGTGTATCCGCGGCTAGACGGAAAGACCCCGTGCACCTTTACTATAGCTTCACAGTGAACTTTGAGCCTATTTGTGTAGGATAGGTGGGAGGCTTTGAAGCCCGGTCGCTAGATCGGGTGGAGCCGAACTTGAAATACCACCCTGGTATGTTTGAGGTTCTAACGCAGGTCCCTTATCGGGATCGCGGACACTGTGTGGTGGGTAGTTTGACTGGGGCGGTCTCCTCCTAAAGAGTAACGGAGGAGCACGAAGGTATGCTAATCATGGTCGGAAATCATGAGGATAGTGCAAAGGCAAAAGCATGCTTAACTGCGAGACAGACACGTCGAGCAGGTACGAAAGTAGGTCTTAGTGATCCGGTGGTTCTGTATGGAAGGGCCATCGCTCAACGGATAAAAGGTACGCCGGGGATAACAGGCTGATACCGCCCAAGAGTTCACATCGACGGCGGTGTTTGGCACCTCGATGTCGGCTCATCACATCCTGGGGCTGAAGCAGGTCCCAAGGGTATGGCTGTTCGCCATTTAAAGTGGTACGCGAGCTGGGTTTAGAACGTCGTGAGACAGTTCGGTCCCTATCTGCCGTGGACGTATGAGATTTGAGAGGAGCTGCTCCTAGTACGAGAGGACCGGAGTGGACGAACCTCTGGTGTTCCGGTTGTCACGCCAGTGGCATTGCCGGGTAGCTACGTTCGGACGGGATAACCGCTGAAAGCATCTAAGCGGGAAGCCTCCCTCAAGATGAGATCTCACTGGGAACTAGATTCCCCTGAAGGGCCCTTGAAGACTACAAGGTTGATAGGTTGGGTGTGTAAGCGCTGTGAGGCGTTGAGCTAACCAATACTAATTGCCCGTGAGGCTTGACCATATAACACCAAAGCAGTCTGTAGAGACAACTGCGGTGTTATATGACATCAGATATAAGTTTGATAAAGAATTTATTGCAATCACATAGCCAATTTGAAGTGCAACCAGTTTTGTCTGACGACCATAGAGTATTGGAACCACCTGATCCCATCCCGAACTCAGAAGTGAAACAATACATCGCCGATGGTAGTGTGGGGCTTCCCCATGTGAGAGTAGGTCATCGTCAGGCTCTTATTATAAAAAGGCTCGTTCCGTCAGGATCGGGCCTTTTTTATGGTCTGTAATAAAGTGATTCGCTGTAAATTTGGCGACAAAACAGTTGGATTACCTCTATAGCTTGCTTCTGGCTTACTAAAGCAAATAGCTGCTATCATTTGCCCTCCATTATTATCTTTTGCCCAGAGTCCCCTAAAAAATATGACGATAGAAAACCTGTTAACAATCCTCTCGGATGGGGAGTTTCATTCCGGTGAGGAACTTAGTCAGAGTCTTGATGTTAGTCGTACCGCTGTATGGAAACAGGTTGCTAAGCTTGAGGGGTTGGGGCTTGAGATTAATGCGGTTAAGGGGAGAGGCTACAGGCTAACGGAAAATCTTGATTTACTCTCGTTGGCATCAATCTATGAGCAGTTAGACGAATCAGCTGTTGAAACCTTTTGCCGTATTGATTTGTATCTGAGTGCATCCTCGACCAATCGCTTGGCGGCTGATGTTAATGTGACCCCTTTTGCTTGTTTAGCGGAAACGCAAACAGCGGGGCGTGGACGGCGAGGTCGTGAGTGGGTTAGCCCCTTTGCGAAGAATATCTATTTGTCAGTAGCCTGGAGCTTTAATGAGAAAGGCGCTGCTTTGGACAGCCTTAGTCTGTGTGTGGCAGTGGCAACAGCAAAGGCTTTGCGTAAACTTGGGTGTAAGGCGGTCGGGCTCAAATGGCCAAACGATGTGCTCTATGAGAATAGAAAGCTTGCAGGTATTCTGCTTGAGGCATCTGGCGAGCTGGGTGGCGTAATACGCGTTGTTATTGGTATCGGGCTTAACGTTGCAATGTCTGTTGAGCAGGGCCTGGCTATTAATCAGCAATGGGTCGCACTTGACGAGCTGCTTCCTGGCAATCTGTCGCGCAACAAGGTTGCGGCCGCTTTGCTAAATTCGTTGGCAGAGACACTGCCTGCTTTCGAGCAGTATGGTTTTGCAGCTTTTGAGGATGACTGGCAAAGTTTTGATTGTTTGGTTAACCGGCCTGTTGATTTGCATATCGGGGCGCAGATAATTCCGGGTGTAGCGCGAGGTGTCGATTCAACGGGCGCTCTGCTAATTGAGCAGGATGGGTTGTTAAAAGCTTACCGTGGCGGTGAGGTTAGTGTCCGAGCAAAGAGTTAACGACATGATTCTTGAAATAGATATTGGCAATACCTGTTTGAAGTGGAGGGTTGTCGGCGCAGAAGAGCATGCTGTGGAGCGCTGCGGTCATGGCGTTGAATTTTTGGATGATGTGAATAGCCGGTTTGGTCCGGTTGATTTGGTACGTGTTGCCTGTGTTGCACAGGAGTATGTTAAAAACTGTGTGTCAGCACGCATTTTGGAGCTGTGGGGTATCGTGCCGCAGATTGCTAAAACTGAAAAAAAACGTGCTGGACTGGAAATTGCTTATCAGGATCCGTCTCGTTTAGGTGTCGATCGTTGGCTGGCAATGTTGGCGGCCTACAGTGCTTCAGGTAAGGCTATTTGTGTTATCGATTGCGGTAGTGCTATCACCGTCGATCTAGTTGATGAGCAGGGTTTGCAAGTTGGTGGTTATATTGTGCCAGGCGTTGCGATGCAAAAAAAATCACTGCTTAAGTCCACGGGACAGGTGCGGCTTGCCGAGACAGTCAAAGTCTGTAATAAAGCCTGGGGGCGAAGTACCGAAGAGGCAGTTAATTTCGGTGTTTTTCGCCAGGCTACTAGCTTCATTAATGCTATCGTTGACGAGTTAATGGCGGACAAAATGCCGCCTGATCTTTATATTACAGGCGGTGATGCTGATATGTTGCTGCCAATGGTTAATTGTCGCGATAGTTTTCGTCATTATCCGGATCTTGTGATGGCGGGTCTGGCGATAGCCTTGTCTTGATTAAATCAGTTATTTCCCGAAGGGTTGAGTAAAAACTATGCGCTGGGTTTTTTACGGATTACTGATTATTAATGTCGTTTTTTTTGCATGGCAACAGTTTGTAGGGCATGAAGGCGGAGTAGGTGGTGTTGAGGTGCAGGCTCAGCCTTCAGGAGTGGCATCTATTCGTTTATTGAGTGAGCTGGGGGAACGGGCGGAAATTGAGCTTGTACCGCGCTCTGGTACAGATAAATGTGATGTTTATGGGCCTTTTTTTTCCAGTACAGAGGCTAAATCATTTTTGAGGGCGGTAAAAAGAGCTGGGATAAAGGGGCGGCAGGAAGGTGAGTTGGTTCAGTTGAAACCGTATTTTAGCTTGTATGTGGAGCCCTTGGCGACGGTTGAAATGGCGAAAATCCTGGTTAATCGTCTACGTGGATATCAGTTAAATGCAGAATTAATTACTGATGGGCGGCTGCGCAACGGTGTAAGTCTTGGTGATTTTGAGTCAAAAAGTGATATTTCTCGGTTGCAGAGTAAGCTGTCAGCACATGAGATTAGCGTCAAAATAGTAGAGAAATCCCGGGATTATGAGCGCTTTTGGGTCTATTTTGGCTCTGGTAGCGAAGCGCTACTGTCGGGTAAGTTACGAGACGATCTGATCGCACGATTCCCAGATATATTTCATCAGCAAAAAAGCTGTAAACCTGTTGCGTCAGGTGAATAGTTCGCATATGATTGCGCTCCTAAATTTGTGAAGTAAAGCCTCCTTAGCTCAGTTGGTAGAGCAACTGACTTGTAATCAGTAGGTCATCCGTTCGACTCGGATAGGGGGCTCCACGCAGATTTGGGTAGTGTTGACGGTCTGATGGATTTGTTGGTGCTAGTTGATATGACGGAGGGGTTCCCGAGTGGCCAAAGGGATCAGACTGTAAATCTGACGGCTCAGCCTTCGGAGGTTCGAATCCTCCCCCCTCCACCATATTAAAATATAGAGGATAGATGACTTGTAATGGCTGTGCTTGTTTGCGCGGACCGTAGTCCCCTGTCCTCTGTATTTTATGGTGGCTGAAGAGTCGCAATAAAATTTGCGGGTATAGTTTAGTGGTAGAACCTCAGCCTTCCAAGCTGATGATGCGGGTTCGATTCCCGCTACCCGCTCCAGTTTCAAAGGTAGTGGTTTTGAGGCTCATATAGCTCAGCGGTAGAGCACTTCCTTGGTAAGGAAGAGGTCCCCGGTTCAAGTCCGGGTATGAGCTCCACGTAATGTGGAAATAACGTAAATCAAGTAACAGATAGCAGAGGCGCTGACGCATGGCTAAGGAAAAGTTTGAACGTAATAAACCGCATGTGAATGTGGGTACAATTGGTCACGTTGATCATGGTAAAACAACATTAACTGCTGCATTGACTCGTGTTGCTGCTGAGTTGTCGGGCGGTGCTGTGATCGATTTTGCTAATATCGATAATGCGCCTGAAGAGCGTGAGCGCGGTATTACTATCGCAACATCTCATGTTGAGTACGACACTGCATCGCGTCACTACGCGCACGTTGATTGTCCGGGTCACGCGGATTATGTGAAAAACATGATCACTGGTGCTGCTCAGATGGATGGCGCTATTCTGGTATGTGGCGCAACTGATGGTCCTATGCCTCAGACACGTGAGCACATCCTGCTGTCTCGTCAGGTTGGTGTGCCTTACGTTGTGGTATTTCTGAACAAAGCGGATCTGTTGGCTGAAGATTGCGGCGGCGTTGGTACTGAAGAGTACGAAGAAATGCTGGAATTGGTTGAGATGGAGCTGCGTGAGCTGCTGGATACATACGAATTCCCAGGCGACGACACGCCAATCATCGTTGGTTCTGCCTTGATGGCATTGAATGGCGAAGACGACGGCGAGCTGGGTACGACTGCTGTTAAAAACCTGCTTGATGCGCTGGATTCTTACATTCCTGAGCCAGAGCGTGCAATCGACGGTGCATTCATTATGCCTATCGAAGATGTGTTCTCTATTGCTGGTCGCGGTACGGTTGTAACCGGTCGTGTTGAGCGCGGTATCGTTAAAGTGGGTGAAGAAGTTGAGATCGTTGGTATTCGCGACACTCAAACCACGACGTGTACCGGTGTTGAAATGTTCCGCAAGCTGCTTGACGAAGGTCGCGCTGGTGAGAACGTTGGTGTTCTGTTGCGTGGTACTAAGCGTGATGACGTTGAGCGTGGTCAGGTTCTTGCTGCTAAAGGTTCGATCACTCCGCACACTGTATTCGAAGCTGAAGTATACGTGTTGTCTAAAGATGAAGGTGGTCGTCACACGCCATTCTTCAAAGGCTATCGTCCACAGTTCTACTTCCGTACAACGGATGTGACGGGTGCGTGTGAGCTTCCAGAAGGCGTTGAGATGGTAATGCCGGGTGATAACGTGCACATGACTGTGACTCTGATTGCGCCTATCGCAATGGATGACGGTCTGCGCTTTGCGATCCGCGAAGGCGGCCGTACAGTTGGTGCTGGTGTTGTTGCTAAAGTTGTAGAATAAGTAAGTGTTTTAAATGGCCGGCTTCCGGGCCGGTCATGTCTGTGTTACAGGCCAGTGGCTCAATTGGCAGAGCAGCGGTCTCCAAAACCGCAGGTTGGGGGTTCGATTCCCTCCTGGCCTGCCAAGTTTACTTGGCAGTGGATTTATCAACCTTGATACAGGTGTTTCCCGAAAAATGAGTGCTAACGCATCTACCGAAAGTTCAAGTCTGGATATCCTTAAGTGGGGTGTCGTTTTTGTGCTGGTTGGCGCTGGTGTCGCTGGTAATGCTTATTTTGCGGGTGAGTCGCTGCTATATCGTATTCTGGCGTTGCTGGTGCTGGCCGGAGCTGCCGGTTTTGTTGCGTTGCAAACGACCAAGGGTCGTAACTTTTGGCAGTTGTTGAAAGATGCGCGTACCGAGATCAGAAAGGTGGTTTGGCCGACAAAAGCGGAAACCCGTCAAACAACTCTGATTGTAATGGCGGTGGTAGTGATGGTTGGCCTACTGTTGTGGGCGCTTGACTCGGTGTTAAGTTTGCTTGTATCTGGAATTATTGGTTAGGAGTCAAGAAAGTGGCTAAGCGTTGGTATGTAGTGCACGCGTATTCCGGATATGAAAAAAGTGTCATGCGCGCTCTTCTTGAGCGTATCAAGTTGCATGAGATGGAAGAAAAGTTTGGTGACGTGCTGGTTCCTACGGAAGAAGTAGTTGAGATGCGCGGCGGTCAAAAGCGTAAGAGTGAGCGTAAATTCTACCCAGGCTATGTGTTGGTGAATATGGAGATGGATGATGCCAGTTGGCATCTCGTTAACTCCACGCCCCGTGTTATGGGCTTTATTGGTGGTACAGCTGATAAGCCTGCGCCAATTACCGAGCGCGAAGCCGATGCTATTTTGCAGCGCGTTGAGCAGGGTGTTGAGCAGCCTCGTCCTAAGACGTTGTTTGAGCCGGGCGAAATGGTGCGCGTTACCGATGGTCCTTTTGCAGACTTTTCCGGTGTTGTTGAAGAGGTTAACTACCCGAAAAACCGCTTGCAGGTCGCTGTGACGATCTTTGGTCGTTCAACACCGGTTGAGCTGGCTTTTGATCAGATAGAAAAAGCTTAAAATTTTTCAAGTCCTGCTTATCATGTGGGGTTTGTATGGTTAGCCGGCGTCTTGCCGGCTGATTTGTTTGTAAATCGGGGAGCTCGAAATTCTCGGATCTGATCCGAATAAGTAAAGCGATTGTACCCATAGGAGAAAGATATGGCTAAGAAGATTGACGCATATATCAAGCTGCAAGTGGCGGCTGGTAAAGCGAACCCAAGTCCCCCTGTCGGCCCTGCGTTGGGTCAGCATGGTGTGAACATCATGGAATTCTGTAAAGCATTCAATGCAGCGACACAAGGTATGGAAGCTGGTTTGCCAGTTCCTGTTGTGATTACTGTTTATGCTGATCGCAGCTTCACCTTTATTACTAAAACTCCTCCTGCTCCAGTGCTGCTATTGAAAGCGGCTGGTCTGAAGAGCGGTAGTGCTCGTCCTAATACAGCGAAAGTTGGTTCGGTTACGCGTGCGCAATTAGAAGAAATTGCCACCACTAAAATGCCTGATCTGACGGCGGCTGATATGGATGCTGCAGTGCGTACAATCGCGGGTACTGCTCGTAGCATGGGTCTGGAAACTGAGGGTGTGGTGTAATGGCTAAATTATCCAAGCGCGCAAAAGCAATTGCTGAATTAGTAGAGGCTGGTAAGCAGTACCAGGTGACTGAAGCAGTTGATCTGCTGGCAAAACTGCCTGCGCCAAAATTCATAGAATCTATCGATGTGTCCGTAAACTTGGGTGTGGACGTACGTAAGTCTGATCAAGTTGTGCGTGGTTCTTCTGTATTGCCGAACGGTACCGGTAAAGACGTTCGCGTTGCGGTATTTGCTCAGGGCGAAAACGCTGAGAAAGCTAAAGCAGCAGGCGCAGACATTGTCGGTATGGATGATCTGGCTGAAAGCATTAAAGCTGGCAACATGGATTTCGACGTGGTTATCGCTTCTCCTGATGCGATGCGTGTTGTTGGTACATTAGGTCAAGTGTTGGGCCCGCGTGGTCTGATGCCTAACCCTAAGGTTGGTACTGTAACGCCAGACGTTGCGGGTGCTGTTAATAACGCTAAAGCCGGTCAAGTACGTTTCCGTACGGACAAAGGTGGCATCATTCATTGTTCAGTGGGTAAAGTTGGTTTCTCCGGCGACGCCATTAAGCAGAACATTGAAGCGTTGGTTGCTGAGCTGAAAAAGCTTAAGCCTTCTAGTGCTAAAGGTGCTTACCTGAAGCGTATTGCAATCTCGACCACTATGGGTCCAGGTCTGCAAATCGATCAAAGCTCTCTGGATATTTAATATTCTAGAGCAAGGTTGCCCATATTGTTTGCGGTAACGGGTGGCTAAGCCACCAAACTGAACTTTGGGGTCATCACTGTTTAGTGTTGACCATCAAAGACCGTAGGCCCTGAGGGTTGTGTAAGAGTAGCGGTATGGCTCGGAACAGCTTTTGGGTTAAACCACCAGCCTACGTAGATGGGGTAAGTTGGTCTGCTTGCAGACCGATTTACCGTAAGAGCCTGTTGAATCTGATCTTTGGGTTTGGTGGGTTAAAGTGACGGTTGGGGACCCCCCAACATATTTAGGAGTATCACGAGTGGCGTTAAGACTCGAAGACAAAAAAAATGTTGTCGCTGAAGTCAACGAAGCTGCTGGTAGCGCTCTGTCAGCTGTTCTGGCCGATTATCAAGGCCTGAGCGTTGAAGAAATGACAAGCCTGCGCAAGCAAGCCCGTGAAGCTAATGTGTATCTGCGTGTTGTGCGTAACACATTGCTGAAGCGTGCTGTGGAAGGTACCGAGTATGAGTGTATTCAAGAAGCTCTGGTCGGACCAACCATTCTGGCCTTCTCTAAAGAAGATCCAGGTTCTGCTGCGCGACTGATCAAAGATTTCGCTAAAGGAAATGACAAGCTACAAGTCAAAGCGTTATCGGTTGGTGGACAGCTTTTGGCCGCAGAACAAATTGATGTTCTGGCTAAGCTGCCTACACGAGATCAGGCTTTGTCAATGCTGATGAGCGTAATGCAAGCCCCTGTCACCAAACTGGCGCGTACTTTGAACGAAGTACCTGGCAAACTGGTTCGCACACTTGCGGCTGTTCGTGACGACAAACAATCCGCTGCCTAATTAAGGCGGTTACTTTTTTAAATTTTATTAGTTAGGAGATTGAGCATGGCTCTGTCTAAAGATGATCTGTTAAATGCAATTGCTGAAATGAGCGTAATGGAAGTTGTTGAGCTTATCGAAGCAATGGAAGAAAAATTCGGCGTTTCTGCTGCTGCTGCAGTTGCCGCTGCACCTGCTGCTGGTGGCGAAGCTGGCGCTGCTGCTGAAGCTCAAACTGAGTTTGACGTTGTTCTGGCTTCTGCTGGCGACAAGAAAGTAAACGTAATTAAAGCTGTTCGTGCTATCACAGGTCTTGGCCTGAAAGAAGCTAAAGCTGTAGTTGACGGTGCACCAGCACCTGTTAAAGAAGGCGTATCAGCTGACGAAGCTGCTGACATTAAAGGTCAGTTGGAAGAAGCTGGCGCTACTGTAGAAGTTAAGTAGTAGTCGCAGTTTCTTGCTTAGCCTCTAAGTTAAGCAATCTTGATGGCTGGTAGCGTTTTTCGCTGCCAGCCTTTTGCTGTTTCAGATAACGGCAAAAAATACCGCTCAATAATTTGTCTATTTATTGACAGATTGTGAGTAGAAAGAATTCTGATAGTATCTGCTTTTGAGTCTCATCAGCGGGTGCTGTCAATACGTTAGTGACAACGTCGAGGAATACTGATGGCTTACTCATATACCGAGAAAAAGCGCCTCCGTAAAGATTTTGGTAAATTACCAACGGTCATGGACATCCCTTATCTGCTGGCTATCCAGCTAGATTCTTATCGGGAATTTCTGTCGCCTATACAATCTCAGGAAAGCGGTGAAGATATTGGATTGCATGCCGCATTCAATTCGGTTTTCCCGATTACCAGCTATTCCGGCAATGCTGCCCTGGAATATGTTTCTTACCAGTTAGGCACTCCGGCTTTTGACGTTAAAGAATGTCAACTGCGCGGCGTTACATATGCTGCGCCGCTGCGTGTTAAAGTGCGTCTGGTAATTTATGATCGCGACTCAGCGAACAAAGCTGTTAAAGAAGCGAAAGAACAAGAAGTGTACATGGGCGAAATGCCGCTCATGACAGATAATGGTACCTTCGTTGTGAACGGTACCGAGCGTGTTGTTGTATCTCAGCTGCACCGTTCACCGGGTGTGTTCTTTGATCACGATAAAGGCAAAACGCACTCCTCCGGTAAGCTTTTGTATTCAGCGCGTGTTATTCCTTACCGTGGTTCATGGTTGGACTTCGAGTTCGACCCTAAAGACTCCCTGTTTGTGCGTATTGACCGTCGTCGTAAACTACCTGCGACGGTGTTGCTGCGCGCGTTAGGTTACACGGCTGAGCAGATTTTGGATCAGTTCTTTGAAAACAGCTCTTTCCACTTTGATGGTGGCGCCTACAAGCTGGAACTGGTAGCCAATCGTTTACGTGGCGAAACAGCAACCTTTGACGTTAAAGATGCCAAAGGCAAGGTTGTGGTTGAAGAAGGTCGTCGTATTACGGCCCGTCACATTCGTGAAATGGAAAAAACCAAAACCACGCAGCTGGAAGTGCCTCGCGAATACCTGTTTGGCAAAGTGATTGCCAAAGACATGATTAACCCGGAAACCGGCGAGATCATTTGTGAGTGTAATTCTGAAATTACTGAAGAAATTCTGACGCAGCTTGAAGAAGCCGGTCTTAAGGATATTGAAACGCTGTATACCAACGAACTGGATTGTGGTTCGTTTATTTCCGACACGTTGCGTGCCGATAGCTCGACTAACCAGCTGGAAGCGCTGGTAGAAATCTACCGCATGATGCGTCCAGGCGAGCCGCCAACCAAAGAGTCAGCTGAGAACCTTTTCTACAACTTGTTCTTTGCCGAAGAGCGTTATGACCTGTCTGCGGTTGGTCGTATGAAGATGAACCGTCGTATTGACCGCGAAGAAACTAAAGGTGCCGGTATCCTTTATGACGGTTGCTATTTCTCAGGTCGTAATGAAGAGACATCCAAGAAGCTAGTTGAACAGTTTGGCGAGCAGTCTGACATTACTGATGTGATGAAAACCCTTATCGCGATTCGCAACGGTTTTGGTGTGGTTGATGATATCGATCACCTAGGTAACCGCCGTATTCGTTCTGTTGGTGAGATGGCCGAAAACCAGTTCCGCGTTGGTTTGGTGCGTGTTGAGCGTGCCGTTCGTGAGCGTTTGAGCATGGCTGAATCTGATGGCTTGATGCCTCAGGATTTGATTAATGCCAAGCCTGTTGCTGCGGCCATTAAAGAATTCTTCGGTTCTAGCCAGTTGTCCCAGTTTATGGATCAGAACAACCCGCTGTCTGAAGTAACGCACAAGCGCCGTGTTTCCGCGTTGGGCCCTGGTGGTCTGACACGTGAGCGTGCGGGTTTTGAAGTACGTGACGTACATCCGACTCACTATGGTCGTGTTTGCCCAATTGAGACGCCTGAAGGACCAAACATTGGTCTGATTAATTCGTTGGCAACTTTTGCCCGCACCAACAACTACGGCTTCCTTGAAACACCGTATCGTAAAGTGATTGATGGTAAAGTAACCGACGAAATCCAGTTTGTATCTGCGATTGATGAAGGTGCCTATGTGATTGCACAGGCTTCGGCATCAATTGATAAAAAAGGCAGGCTGTCTGACGAGCTGGTACAGGTTCGTCACGAAAACGAATTTACGGTTAAGCCACCAGAAACCGTTAACCTGATGGACGTATCTCCACGCCAGGTTGTATCGGTAGCTGCATCCTTGATTCCATTCCTGGAACACGATGATGCTAACCGTGCTTTGATGGGTTCTAACATGCAGCGTCAGGCGGTACCGACACTGCAGGCGCAAACTCCATTAGTTGGTACAGGGATGGAACGTTTTGTAGCGCGTGATTCCGGTGTTTGTATCGTTGCCAAACGTGGTGGTGTGATTGATAGTGTTGACGCCGGTAAAGTGGTCGTTCGTGCCCACGAAGCGGAATCCGTTAGTGGTGAAGCGGGCGTTGATATTTACAACCTGACCAAATACACCCGTTCTAACCAGAACACCTGTATTAACCAGCGCCCGCTGGTGAGTCAGGGTGATGTGATTGCACGGGGTGATATTCTGGCTGACGGACCGTCGGTTGATATCGGCGAGCTGGCGCTGGGTCAGAACATGCGTATCGCATTTATGCCTTGGAACGGTTACAACTTTGAGGATTCGATCCTGATCTCCGAGCGTGTTGCGCAGGAAGATCGTTTCACGACAATCCACATTCAGGAATTAACCTGTGTGGCGCGTGACACCAAACTGGGTTCCGAAGATATCAGTGCTGATATTCCAAACGTAGGCGAAAGCGCGCTATCCAAGCTTGATGAGTCAGGTATCGTTTACATCGGTGCAGAAGTTGGCCCGGGTGATATTCTGGTTGGTAAAGTGACACCTAAAGGTGAAACTCAGCTGACGCCAGAAGAGAAGCTGCTACGTGCTATCTTCGGTGAAAAAGCTTCCGACGTTAAAGATACGTCGCTGCGTACTAAAACGGGCATGACGGGTACAGTTATTGACGTACAAGTATTCACTCGCGACGGCGTTGAGAAAGACAAGCGTGCGATGGATATCGAAAACGGTATGCTGGCCGATTACCGCCAGGATCTGAACGAAGAGTATCGTATCGTTGAAGCGGCAACCTTTGCACGTCTGAAGCAGATCATTGAGGGCGCGGAAGTTGCTGGTGGCGTTGGCCTGAGTAAGGGCGACAAGCTAACTAAGAGCTACCTTGACGAAGTTGCTAGCGAAGACTTGTTGAAGCTTCGCTTGACTGACGATGCCGCTGCACAAGAGCTGGAGAATGCGGAAACTGTTTTAGCTGATGTGCGTGCTGAGCTGGACGAGAAATACGAAATTAAACGTGGCAAGCTGCAATGTGGTGATGATCTAGCACCTGGCGTGTTGAAAATCGTTAAGGTCTATCTGGCCACCAAACGTCGTATTCAGCCGGGTGATAAAATGGCTGGTCGTCACGGTAACAAAGGTGTTATTTCAACCATTAAACCGGTTGAAGATATGCCGCATGATATTCACGGCACGCCGGTTGATATCGTACTGAACCCGCTGGGTGTACCGTCTCGTATGAACGTTGGACAGGTGTTGGAAACACACTTGGGTCTGGCCGCTAAAGGTTTAGGTGACAAGATCAACGGCATGTTGAAGTCGCAGGCTAAAGTGACCGAAATTCGTGGTTTCCTCGACAAGATCTATAACAAGATTGGCGGTCGTGACGAAAACCTTAAAGAGTTTAGCGACGATGAAATCCTTGTACTGGCATCCAACCTGAAAAACGGTGTGCCAATGGCAACGCCTGCTTTTGATGGTGCTCACGAATCCGAAATTAAAGCCATGCTGGAACTGGCTGACCTGCCAACCAGCGGACAAATGACGCTGTTTGACGGCCGTACCGGTGATGCTTTTGACCGTCCTGTAACTGTTGGTTACATGTACATGCTGAAGTTGAACCACTTGGTTGATGACAAGATGCATGCACGTTCAACGGGTTCTTACAGCTTGGTTACACAGCAACCGTTGGGCGGTAAAGCTCAGTTCGGTGGTCAGCGTTTCGGTGAGATGGAAGTGTGGGCCCTGGAAGCATACGGTGCTGCATATACCTTGCAGGAAATGCTGACGGTTAAGTCGGATGACGTTAACGGTCGTACGCGTATGTATAAGAACATCGTTGATGGTGATCATCGTATGGAGCCCGGTATGCCGGAATCCTTCAATGTATTGACGAAGGAAATTCGTTCGCTTGGTATCGATATCGAGCTGGAAAACGACTAAACACTGGGCTAGCAACGGGCAATAAAGCGATATGAATTCGCCGAGTTGCCCTGTTGAAAACTCCTTTTGGAGAAGAGACTGATGAAAGATTTATTAAATCTATTAAAAGCGCAATCACACGAAGAAGAGTTTGATGCTATCCGTATCGGTTTAGCGTCACCGGATATGATCCGCTCTTGGTCGTTTGGTGAAGTTAAGAAGCCTGAAACCATCAACTACCGTACTTTTAAGCCGGAACGTGATGGTTTGTTTTGTGCCAAAATTTTTGGCCCGGTTAAGGATTACGAATGTTTGTGCGGTAAGTACAAGCGCCTTAAGCACCGTGGTGTAATCTGCGAAAAGTGTGGTGTTGAAGTTGCACTGGCTAAAGTACGTCGTGAACGTATGGGGCACATTGAGTTGGCAAGCCCTGTCGCACACATCTGGTTCCTGAAATCACTACCGTCTCGTATTGGTATGCTGCTGGATATGACACTACGTGATATCGAGCGCGTGTTGTACTTTGAGTCCTTTATTGTGACTGATCCAGGCATGACGACACTGGAATACGGTCAGATTTTGAATGACGAGCAGTACTTCGAATCCCTTGAAGAATTCGGCGATGATTTTACCGCCAAAATGGGTGCCGAGGCTGTTCAGGAATTGATGAAGCAAATGGACCTGGAAGCGGAAATCAAAACAATCCGTGACGAGATTCCAACCATCAACTCCGAAACACGTATTAAGAAGCTGTCCAAACGTTTGAAGCTGATGGAAGCCTTTGCTTCTTCAGGTAACAAGCCTGAGTGGATGGTGATGGACGTGCTGCCAATCCTGCCACCTGACCTGCGCCCATTGGTGCCGCTGGATGGTGGTCGTTTTGCGACCTCTGATTTAAACGATCTTTACCGTCGTGTGATCAACCGTAACAACCGTTTGAACCGCCTGCTGGAGTTGAACGCTCCGGACATTATCGTGCGTAATGAAAAACGTATGTTGCAGGAATCTGTTGATGCACTGCTCGATAACGGACGTCGCGGTCGCGCCATTACTGGTTCAAACCGTCGGCCTCTGAAATCATTGGCGGACATGATTAAAGGTAAGCAAGGCCGTTTCCGTCAGAACTTGTTGGGTAAACGTGTCGATTACTCCGGTCGTTCTGTGATCGTGGTTGGTCCTCAGTTGAAGCTACATCAATGTGGTCTGCCTAAGAAAATGGCACTTGAGCTGTTCAAGCCATTTATCTTCAGCAAGCTGGAGCTGCGTGGTCTGGCAACAACAATTAAAGCCGCCAAGAAAATGGTTGAGCGCGAAACTGCTGAAGTTTGGGATATCCTGGCGGAAGTTATTCGTGAACACCCTGTGCTACTTAACCGTGCACCAACGCTTCACCGTCTAGGTATCCAAGCGTTTGAGCCGGAACTGATTGAAGGTAAAGCGATTCAGCTGCACCCGCTGGTTTGTGCGGCCTATAACGCTGACTTTGATGGTGACCAAATGGCGGTGCATTTGCCGCTGACAATCGAAGCGCAGCTTGAAGCTCGCGCCTTGATGATGTCCACCAACAATATTCTTTCACCGGCTAACGGTGAGCCTATCATTGTACCTTCGCAGGATGTTGTCTTGGGTCTGTACTGGATGACGCGTGACCGCATCAATGCCAAAGGTGAGGGCATGGTGTTTGCTGATCTGGCTGAGATTCAGCGCGCATACGGCGGTAAGCATGTTGATTTGCAGGCGCGTATTAAAACGCGGATCAGAGAAGTATTAAAAGACGAAAACGGCGATATGGTTGAAACAACCAAACTGCTCGACACCACGGTGGGTCGTGTATTGCTGTACGATATTGTGCCTGATGGTATGGCATTCGAGCTGGTCAACCAGCCGATGACCAAGAAGGCGATCTCACGTCTGATCAATACTTGTTACCGCGATGTGGGTATGAAAGAGTCAGTGATTTTCGCTGATCAATTAATGTACACGGGTTTCCATTACGCAACGGTTTCTGGTGTCTCTATTGGTGTTAACGACTTCGTTATCCCTGATGAAAAAGTTGGCATCATTAGTGCCGCTGAATCCGAAGTATTGGAAATTGAAGATCAATATGCATCTGGTCTGGTAACTCAGGGTGAGAAATACAACAAGGTTGTTGATATCTGGTCGCGCGCTAACGAAATGGTAGCGAAGGCGATGATGGATACGCTGGGTACCGAAAAAGTTATCGACCGTGAAGGCAATGAAGTTGATCAGGAGTCTTTTAACTCTGTTTATATCATGGCCGATTCCGGTGCGCGTGGTTCCCCCGCACAGATTCGACAGCTGGCGGGCATGCGTGGTTTGATGGCTAAGCCAGATGGTTCGATTATTGAGACACCTATTACGGCTAACTTCCGTGAAGGTCTGTCGGTACTACAGTACTTCATCTCGACTCACGGTGCGCGTAAAGGTTTGGCTGATACGGCGTTGAAAACGGCTAACTCCGGTTACCTGACGCGTCGTCTGGTTGATGTTGCGCAGGATTTGGTTGTTACAGATATTGATTGTGGCACTGAAAACGGCATGTTGATGACGCCGCATATTGAAGGTGGTGAGGTTACTGTACCTCTAGGTGATCGAGTTCTGGGTCGTGTTGTGGCTAAAGACGTGCTGGATCCAGGTGACAAGCGTGAAGTGGTTCTGCCTGCTGGCACGCTGATTGACGAGAAGATGGTTGAGATAATCGACGAATTCAACGTTGATGAAATTCTGGTACGTTCACCGATCACGTGTGACATCCGCCATGGTATTTGTACCAGCTGTTATGGGCGTGATTTGGGTCGTGGTCATCAGGTTAACATTGGTGAAGCTGTTGGTGTTATCGCGGCACAATCGATTGGTGAGCCTGGTACACAGCTGACCATGCGTACTTTCCACATTGGTGGTGCGGCATCGAGCTCATCCAGTGCAGATAACGTACAGGTTAAGCATGGCGGTGTAGTACGCCTGCATAACGTGAAACACGTTGAACGCACCGATGGTAATGTTGTGATCGTGTCTCGTTCCGGTTCTTTGGCTATTGCCGATCAGCATGGTCGTGAGCGTGAGCGTTACAAGATCCCTTACGGTACTGTGCTGAACGTTAAAGAGGGTGCCCAAGTTGATGCCGGCCAGGTTGTTGCCAACTGGGATCCACATACCCACCCCATTGTGACTGAAATGGCGGGTCGCGTGCTGTTCCATGACATGGAAGATGGCATTACTGTTAAGCACCAGGTTGATGAGTTGACTGGTTTGACCAATATTCAGGTTATCGATCCTAAGGATCGTCCTGCGGCGGGTAAAGATATGCGCCCGATGGTTAAATTGGTTGATAGCGACGGTAACGATCTGTTATTACCAGGTACGGAAGTGCCGGCACATTACAACCTGCCAGCGAATGCTTTGTTGAGCATGGAAAATAACGCTGACGTTGCGATTGGTGACGTTGTTGCTCGTATTCCTCAGGAAAGCTCGAAGACACGAGACATTACCGGTGGTCTGCCACGGGTTGCTGACTTGTTCGAAGCCCGTAAGCCTAAAGAGTCTGCAATTCTTGCTGAGATTTCTGGTACCTTCAGCTTTGGTAAAGAGACCAAAGGTAAGAAACGTATCGTTATTACACCGCAGGACGGCAGTGACACATACGAATCATTGATTCCGAAATGGCGTGTTCTGAACGTGTTTGAAGGTGAGCAGGTTGAGAAGGGTGAGGTGATCGCCGATGGTCCTCTGAACCCGCATGACATTCTGCGTTTACGTGGTGTTAGTAATCTGGCTGAATACATCGTTGCGGAGATTCAAGAGGTTTACCGTCTGCAGGGTGTAATCATCAATGACAAGCACATTGAAGTTATCGTGCGTCAGATGCTACGTAAAGTAGATGTTCTGGATGCGGGTGCGACGGACTTGATCAAAGGTGATCAGGTTGAGTACAACCTGTTGCTGGAAGAAAATGAGAAGGCTGAAAAAGCTGGCTTGCCGACGGCTTACTTCGAGCGTCTGTTGCTGGGTATTACTAAAGCGTCTCTGGCTACTGAGTCCTTTATTTCGGCGGCATCTTTCCAGGAAACAACTCGCGTACTGACTGAAGCGGCTGTAACTGGTAAGCGCGATCATTTGCGAGGCCTGAAAGAAAACGTTGTTGTGGGTCGTTTGATTCCGGCTGGTACCGGTTTGACTTACCACAATAACCGTAAAAACAAACGTTTAGCGGAACTCGCAGAGAAGGCGGGCTCAAGTGCCAGCGCTGTAAGTGCGGATGAAGTTGAACAGGCTCTGGCGGAGGCGCTTAATACGTCTGGCGAATAAGTCAGCATGTTATTAAAGCAGCCGTTGGGTTGACTATGGGATGCGAGATCATTAGAATCTCGCCTCCTTTATTTTATGGTGGGGAAACCCACATTTTTTTATAACTGGAGTTTTATCAATGGCAACGATCAACCAATTGGTTCGTAAGCCACGTAAGCGCAAAGTAGTAAAGACTGACGTACCTGCACTGCAAGCCTGTCCTCAGCGCCGTGGTGTTTGTACTCGTGTTTATACTACTACGCCCAAAAAACCGAACTCAGCGCTGCGTAAAGTATGTCGTGTTCGCCTAACCAATGGCTTTGAGGTTACCTCATACATTGGTGGTGAAGGCCACAACTTGCAGGAGCACTCGGTTGTTTTGATTCGTGGTGGTCGTGTAAAAGATTTACCTGGTGTTCGCTATCATACCGTTCGCGGTAGTTTGGATACATCAGGCGTGAGCGATCGCAGACAGCGTCGTTCCAAGTATGGTGCCAAGCGTCCTAAGGCTTAGGGTGTTTTGGGTTGAGTCCTAGGCTCAATCCTGACTATACAGTAAGGCCGGGCAGCCTCCGCATCGTGGATGCGTTTTGAGTAGGTTCCGGAAAAATCCTGAATTATAAGGTAAGAAGTAATGCCAAGAAGAAGAGTTGTAGCTAAACGTGACGTGCTGCCTGATCCAAAATTCGGCAGCCAAGTCCTGGCCAAGTTTATGAACATGGTTATGGTTAGTGGTAAAAAATCTGTTGCAGAGCGTATCGTATATGGTGCTCTGGATACTGTTTCCGAGCGTACCGGTGCAGCAGACCCTATCGAAGTATTCGAAAAAGCACTGGATACAATTCGCCCGCTAGTTGAGGTGAAGTCCCGCCGTGTTGGTGGTGCAACCTATCAGGTGCCAGTTGAAGTACGTGCGGCACGTCAAACAGCGCTGGCGATGCGTTGGTTGGTAGATGCAGCGCGTAGTCGTGGTGAGAAATCAATGCCTTTACGTCTTGCTGGCGAAATTGCTGATGCCGCTGAAGGCAAAGGCTCCGCGGTTAAGAAGCGTGAAGACGTTCACCGTATGGCTGAAGCGAACAAAGCGTTCTCGCACTACCGCTTCTAAGTTAGCATTTTTTAGACGCAATTTATTAAGCGGCCTTCGGGCCGCTTTTTTGAATCTCAGAGGGTACATCCGTGGCGCGTTCTACGCCTATCGACCGTTATCGTAATATTGGTATTTGTGCTCACGTTGATGCGGGTAAAACCACAACAACCGAGCGCGTACTGTTCTACACGGGTCTTTCTCATAAGATTGGTGAGGTTCACGATGGTGCGGCAACTATGGATTGGATGGAGCAGGAGCAAGAGCGAGGCATTACCATTACCTCGGCTGCGACCACCTGCTTCTGGCAGGGCATGCAGGGTCAGTTCGAAAAGCATCGTATTAATATTATTGATACGCCTGGCCACGTTGATTTTACCATTGAAGTAGAGCGTTCGTTGCGTGTTCTGGATGGTGCGGTCGTTGTGCTGTGTGGTTCCTCCGGTGTTCAGCCTCAGACCGAAACGGTGTGGCGTCAGGCCAATCGTTACTCAGTTCCTCGCATGGTTTTTGTGAATAAGATGGATCGTACCGGTGCTGATTTCCAAATGGTCGTTGATCAGTTGGGTGAGCGATTAGGTGCGGTGGCAGTACCGTTGCAAATGACAATTGGTGCGGAAGAGGAATTCAAGGGCGTCGTTGATCTTGTCAAGATGAAATCAATCATCTGGAGTGAAGAAGATCATGGCATGACCTTTGAGTATGGCGAAGTGCCTGCGGATCTGCTGTCGCGTTGTGAAGAGATGCGCGAGCATCTGGTTGAAACGGCGGCTGAGGCAAATGAGGAATTGATGGACAAATACCTTGAAGAGGGTGTGTTGTCCGAAGAAGAGATTAAGCAAGGTATTCGTATCCGTACGCTGGCCAACGAGATTGTGCCAGTATTAGGCGGCTCTGCCTTTAAGAATAAGGGTGTGCAAGCGGTGTTGGACGCCGTTGTTGAGTACCTGCCGTCGCCGACTGAGGTGAAGGCGATCGAGGGTGAGCTAAGTAACGGTAAGATCGATACCCGTTCAGCTGACGACAAGGCGCCGTTTGCTGCGCTGGCCTTTAAGATTGCCACCGATCCATTTGTCGGGACGTTAACGTTCTTCCGTGTTTATTCCGGGCACCTGAAAACGGGTGATACGGTGTTTAATCCGATTAAAGGCAAGAAAGAGCGCATTGGTCGTATGGTGCAGATGCATTCAAACGACCGGCAGGAAATTAAGGAAGTGTTGGCGGGTGATATTGCTGCTGGCATTGGGTTAAAAGATGTGACAACGGGTGATACGCTGTGTGATCCTAATTCGCAGATTACGCTTGAGCGTATGGAGTTTCCTGAGCCGGTAATTTCGGTGGCGGTTGAGCCGAGAACGCAGGCTGATCAGGAAAAGATGGGCGTTGCGCTGGGTAAGTTGGCGCAGGAAGATCCGTCGTTCCGAGTTAAGACCGATGAAGAGACTGGGCAGACGATTATTTCTGGTATGGGTGAATTGCATCTGGATATCATTGTTGATCGCATGAAGCGTGAGTTTAGCGTTGATGCCAGGGTCGGTAAGCCGCAAGTAGCGTATCGTGAAGCAATTCGTAATACCTGCAAGGTTGAAGGGAAATTTGTTCGCCAGTCTGGCGGGCGAGGTCAGTACGGGCACGTTGTTGTCGTTTTTGAGCCAGCTGAGGATCAAAATGCCGAGGGTCTTGAGTTTGTTAACGAGATCGTTGGTGGCACGGTTCCTAAGGAGTATATCCCTGCGGTTCAGAAAGGTATTGAGGATCAGATTAAAAATGGTGTTCTGGCGGGTTATCCGTTGCTCGGCATTAAAGCCACGCTTGTTGATGGTTCTTTCCATGAGGTCGACTCAAATGAGATGGCTTTTAAGGTGGCGGGATCTTTGGCGGCCAGGCAGTTGGCTGTAGATGGTGGTGCGGTTTTGCTTGAGCCCATAATGAAGGTTGAGGTGGTGACGCCTGAGGACAATATGGGTGACGTGATGGGTGATTTGAATCGTCGTCGCGGTATTGTCCACGGTATGGAAGATTCGCCGATGGGCAAGATCATTCGTGCTGAGGTACCGCTGGGTGAAATGTTCGGTTATGCAACCGATGTGCGCTCAGCAACCCAGGGGCGTGCGACCTATACCATGGAATTTGAAAAGTATTCAGAAGCGCCGTCGAATATAGCGGACGCAATTATTAATAAAAAATAACTAGTTATTTAGAGGCAGCTCATGGCTAAGGAAAAGTTTGAACGTAATAAACCGCATGTGAATGTGGGTACAATTGGTCACGTTGATCATGGTAAAACAACATTAACTGCTGCATTGACTCGTGTTGCTGCTGAGTTGTCGGGCGGTGCTGTGATCGATTTTGCTAATATCGATAATGCGCCTGAAGAGCGTGAGCGCGGTATTACTATCGCAACATCTCATGTTGAGTACGACACTGCATCGCGTCACTACGCGCACGTTGATTGTCCGGGTCACGCGGATTATGTGAAAAACATGATCACTGGTGCTGCTCAGATGGATGGCGCTATTCTGGTATGTGGCGCAACTGATGGTCCTATGCCTCAGACACGTGAGCACATCCTGCTGTCTCGTCAGGTTGGTGTGCCTTACGTTGTGGTATTTCTGAACAAAGCGGATCTGTTGGCTGAAGATTGCGGCGGCGTTGGTACTGAAGAGTACGAAGAAATGCTGGAATTGGTTGAGATGGAGCTGCGTGAGCTGCTGGATACATACGAATTCCCAGGCGACGACACGCCAATCATCGTTGGTTCTGCCTTGATGGCATTGAACGGCGAAGACGACGGCGAGCTGGGTACGACTGCTGTTAAAAACCTGCTTGATGCGCTGGATTCTTACATTCCTGAGCCAGAGCGTGCAATCGACGGTGCATTCATTATGCCTATCGAAGATGTGTTCTCTATTGCTGGTCGCGGTACGGTTGTAACCGGTCGTGTTGAGCGCGGTATCGTTAAAGTGGGTGAAGAAGTTGAGATCGTTGGTATTCGCGACACTCAAACCACGACGTGTACCGGTGTTGAAATGTTCCGCAAGCTGCTTGACGAAGGTCGCGCTGGTGAGAACGTTGGTGTTCTGTTGCGTGGTACTAAGCGTGATGACGTTGAGCGTGGTCAGGTTCTTGCTGCTAAAGGTTCGATCACTCCGCACACTGTATTCGAAGCTGAAGTATACGTGTTGTCTAAAGATGAAGGTGGTCGTCACACGCCATTCTTCAAAGGCTATCGTCCACAGTTCTACTTCCGTACAACGGATGTGACGGGTGCGTGTGAGCTTCCAGAAGGCGTTGAGATGGTAATGCCGGGTGATAACGTGCACATGACTGTGACTCTGATTGCGCCTATCGCAATGGATGACGGTCTGCGCTTTGCGATCCGCGAAGGCGGCCGTACAGTTGGTGCTGGTGTTGTTGCTAAAGTTGTAGAATAAGACATATTTTACGGTTTGAATAAAAGGGGTTCGTGAGTAACCCCTTTTATTTGTTACTAATAGTAATAGTGTGTTGACATAGAAGTGTCAGATGCCTACAATGCGCTTCCTTTTTGGCTATGGCCAATAAGAAATATGTAGTTTGCTTACTTTTTGCGGAGTTTTGTTCGATGCAAAACCAAAAGATTCGAATTCGACTGAAAGCCTTTGACCATCGTTTGATTGATGCGTCTACTCAGGAAATTGTCGATACGGCTAAGCGCACAGGTGCCCAGGTTCGTGGCCCTATTCCGCTGCCGACAGGAAAAGAGAAGTTCACAGTATTGATTTCACCGCACGTTAATAAAGATGCGCGTGATCAGTATGAGATTCGTACTCATAAGCGTGTGCTGGATATCGTTGAGCCAACTGAAAAAACAGTTGATGCTTTGATGAAGTTAGATCTAGCTGCAGGTGTTGATGTACAAATTAGCCTGGGTTAATTCCTGAGCTAATTCGCTGAGTTGACCGTAGTGGGTCGGCCAGCAAAATTAAATTTAAAGCAATCAGTGGAACGTACTGAAAAGTACGACCGTAGAGGGTTAAAGTCCCGTACACGCTGGTATCGAGGTTATTATGACTATTGGTTTAGTCGGACGGAAAAGTGGCATGACCCGTGTCTTCACAGACGAGGGCGCTTCTATACCTGTTACGGTCATTGAGGTTATCCCTAACCGCGTGGCACAAATCAAGACAGTGGCTAGCGATGGCTACTCTGCTCTACAGCTTGCCTCGGGCGAGCGCAAGACTTCTCATTTATCCAAACCATTGATCGGCCATTACGCTAAGGCGAATGTTAAAGCTGGCAGCGCGCTGAACGAATCACGCGTTGAAGAAGCTGAGCTGGAAGGCGTTAACGTTGGCGATGAGCTGACTGTTGAGCGCTTCGAGGCAGGTCAGAAGGTTGATATTACTGGTCAATCGAAAGGTAAAGGTTTTGCTGGTGGCGTTAAGCGTTGGAATTTCCAAATGCAAGACGCGACGCATGGTAACTCCGTTTCTCACCGTGCACCTGGTTCTATCGGTCAGTGTCAAACCCCTGGTCGTGTATTCAAGGGTAAAAAGATGGCTGGTCACATGGGTGCAGCTCAAGTAACTGTTCAAAGTCTTGAGATCGTACGTGTTGATGCCGAGCGCAACTTAATCCTGGTTAAGGGTGCGGTACCTGGCGCTCCGGGTGGCGACGTATTGGTTCGCCCTTCCGTTAAAGCGCGCGGCTAAGAGGAATTAGATGATGAATTTAGCAATCGCGGGTGCAGATGGTTCGGTAGAAGTGTCTGAAGTCACCTTTGGCAGAGAATATAACGAAGCGCTTGTGCATCAAGTTGTTACAGCTTTTTTGGCTGGCGCTCGTCAGGGTTCTCGTGCTCAGAAAAGTCGTTCGGAAGTAAGTGGTGGTGGTTCTAAGCCATGGCGTCAAAAAGGTACGGGTCGTGCTCGTGCCGGTACAATCCGTAGCCCAATCTGGCGTAGCGGTGGTGTGACGTTTGCAGCTAAGCCGCAAAACCATGCGCAAAAAGTTAATAAGAAAATGTATCGCGGTGCAATGCGTTCCATTTTGTCAGAACTGGTTCGTCAAGAGCGTATTGTTGTTGTTGATAGTCTGGAGCTGGATCAGCCTAAAACTAAAGCGTTTATCGAAAAGATGAGCGGTTTTGGTCTGGAAGGCAATAGTGTGTTGGCAATTTCGGAAGAGGTTAATGAGAACCTGTATCTGGCAGCTCGTAACGTACCTAAAGCTAGCGTGCGTGATGTTGCTTCTGCAGATCCAGTTAGCCTGGTCGGTCATGACAAAGTGGTTATCACTGTGTCTGCGCTGAAGAAGTTTGAGGAGATCTTGGGATGAATCAGGAACGCATTTATAAAGTATTGCTGGGTCCTCTGGTTTCTGAAAAAGCGACAGTGGCTGCCGAGCTGAACAATCAGTTTGTTTTTAAAGTTTCAAGCGATGCAACCAAGCCTGAAATCAAAGCAGCTGTTGAGCAATTGTTCGACGTTAAGGTTTCTAAGGTTCAGACAGTAAACATCAAAGGTAAGACTAAGCGTAGCCGTTTTGGTATGGGCAAGCGTAATGATGTTCATAAGGCTTACGTAACGCTTCAGGAAGGTCAAGACATTGACTTCGTGAGCGCGGAATAAGGGTTTAAGAGATGGCTATTGTAAAATGTAAACCAACCTCCCCGGGGCGTCGCCACGTTGTTAAGGTTGTTCACAGCGACCTTCACAAGGGTAAGCCTCATGCGCCGCTTTTGGAATCTCAGTCCAAAAATGGTGGCCGTAACAACCGAGGTCGTATCACTACTCGTCATATTGGTGGTGGTCATAAGCAGCATTATCGTGTAATCGACTTCCGTCGTGCGGATAAAGACGGTATTCCAGCAAAAGTTGAACGTTTGGAGTATGATCCCAACCGCTCTGCAAATATTGCGCTGGTTCTATTCGCTGATGGCGAGCGTCGTTACATTATCGCACCTAAGGGCATTAAGGCAGGTGATCCGTTGGCGGCTGGTGCTGATGCGCCAATCAAAAATGGTAACACGCTGAAGCTGAAAAGCATCCCGGTAGGTACGACTGTTCACTGTATTGAAATGAAGCCTGGTAAAGGTGCGCAGATTGCACGTAGCGCCGGGACTTCTGCTCAGATCGTTGCCCGCGAAGGTAACTACTGTACGTTGCGTTTACGCTCTGGCGAAATGCGCAAAATCTTGACTGAGTGTCGTGCGACTATCGGTGAAGTGAGTAATGGTGAGCACAGTCTGCGTCGCTTGGGTAAAGCTGGTGCCAGCAGATGGCGCGGTGTTCGTCCAACTGTTCGTGGTGTTGCGATGAACCCGGTGGATCACCCGCATGGTGGTGGTGAAGGTAAAACATCTGGTGGTCGTCATCCTGTTTCTCCTTGGGGTGTTCCAACCAAGGGTTACAAGACACGTACTAATAAGCGTACTGATAAATTGATCGTTCGTAAGCGGTCTGCACGCAAATAGATTAAGAGGGTAGCGATAGTGCCACGTTCATTAAAAAAGGGCCCGTTTATCGATCTTCACTTGATGAAGAAGACGGAAGAAGCTCAGGAAAAAAACGATAGACGACCTATTAAAACTTGGTCTCGCCGTTCAACGATCTTTCCAGGCTTTGTTGGTCTGACCATTGCGGTACATAACGGTCGCCAGCACGTACCAGTATTTGTTACTGAAGATATGGTTGGTCATAAGCTTGGCGAATTCGCTGTCACTCGTACCTATCGTGGGCACGTTGCTGACAAGAAAGCCAAGAAGCGCTAGTCGTAAGGTTTATAAGGGTTATTAAGATGGAAACAATGTCCAGATTGAAAGGTGCTCAGATTTCTGCGCAAAAGGTTCGCCTGGTGGCTGACCAGATTCGCGGCAAGGCTGTTGGTGAAGCGCTGGAAATCCTTCATTTTAGCAATAAAAAGGCTGCAGACTTGATCAAGAAAATTCTTGATTCTGCGGTAGCCAATGCTGAGCACAATGAAGGTGCTGATATTGATGAGTTGAAGGTGTCAACGGTATTCGTTGATGAAGGAACGACTATGAAGCGTGTTAAGCCTCGTGCCAAAGGCCGTGCTGACCGTGTTCTGAAAAGGTCATGTCACATTACTGTTAAAGTAGCTGACAGATAAGCAAACATCGGGAGTCTAGATTCAGATGGGTCAGAAAGTACATCCAACAGGCATACGCTTAGGTATTGTTAAAGATCACAATTCTATTTGGTATGCAAACCGTGGTCAGTATGCCGAAAATCTGCTGAACGATCTTCAGGTTCGAGCATACGTTGAAAACAAACTGAGTCACGCGTCTGTCAGCAAAGTGCTGATTGAGCGTCCAGCTCAAAACGCGCGCGTAACTATTTTTACCGCACGTCCCGGTATCGTTATCGGCAAGAAAGGCGAAGATGTTGATCGCCTGAGAAAAGACGTTAGCGAAATGATGGGTGTGCCAGTTCAGATCAACATCGAAGAAATTCGTAAGCCTGATCTGGATGCTAAGCTGATCGCTGATAGCGTATCAAGCCAGCTGGAACGTCGTGTTATGTTCCGCCGTGCGATGAAGCGCGCTGTTCAGAACGCCATGCGTCAAGGTGCTGAAGGCATCAAGATCCAAGTTGGTGGTCGTCTGGGTGGTGCAGAGATTGCACGTTCAGAATGGTATCGCGAAGGTCGTGTGCCTTTGCACACACTGCGTGCAGACATCGACTATGCAACTAGCGAAGCAGCTACAACCTACGGCATCATTGGTGTGAAGGTTTGGGTCTTCAAAGGCGAAGTTCTTGGTGGTATCGAACAGGTAAGGGCTGAACGTAAAGCTGATAAGGCTAATCAAGGCAACAAAGGCCGTAACGCTCGTTAAGAGGTAAGGAATTAATCCATGCTACAACCAAAACGTACAAAATTCCGCAAAATGATGAAGGGCCGTAATCGTGGCCTTGCATTGCGCGGAAGCTCAGTGAGCTTTGGAGATTTCGGCCTGAAGGCTTCCGGCCGTGGTCGTATCACAGCTCGCCAGATTGAAGCGGCACGTCGTGCTATGACTCGTCACATTAAGCGTGGCGGTAAAATCTGGATTCGTATTTTTCCAGATAAGCCTATTACCAAGAAGCCTCTTGAAGTGCGTCAAGGTAAAGGTAAAGGTTCTGTTGAATACTGGGTTTGCCAGATTCAACCGGGTCGTGTTCTTTATGAAATGGATGGTGTTTCAGAAGAGCTGGCTCGCGAAGCTTTTGCATTGGCTGCAGCAAAACTGCCCATTGAAACAACTTTCGTTAAGCGGACGGTGATGTAATGAAGGCGATTGAATTACGTGAAAAATCCGCTGAGGATTTGAACAAACAACTACTGGAACTGCTGCGTGAGCAATTTAACCTGCGCATGCAAAACTCCACTGGCCAGCTAGGTCAGACTCATTTGCTGAAGGCTGTACGTAGAGATATTTCTCGCGTTAAGTCTGTGCTAACTGAGAAGGCGGGAGCATAAGATGTCTGAACAAAAAACTGCGCGCACTGTTAGCGGTAAAGTGGTCAGCAACAAAATGGATAAATCCATTGTTGTGCTGGTTGAACGTAAAATCAAACACCCTGTATACGGTAAGTTTGTTAAGCGTTCTACAAAGCTACATGCGCATGATGAAGCAAACGAGTGTCGTATTGGCGATACCGTAACCATCAAGCAAACACGTCCGATTTCCAAGACCAAAACCTGGGCTCTGGAAAGCGTTGACAACAAAGCTGTAGAAATTTAGATCAAACTAATGTCCGGTCGCGTTGTGACTGGTTCAATATAAAGGTTGGAGTGACCAATGATTCAAACAGAATCAATGCTAGATGTGGCGGATAACAGCGGTGCTCGCCGTGTCATGTGCATTAAAGTTCTAGGTGGCTCACATCGCCGTTACGCGCGCGTTGGCGACATCATTAAAGTAACTGTTAAGGAAGCAATTCCACGTGGTCGAGTTAAGAAAGGCCAGGTTCTAGATGCTGTTGTTGTTCGTACCAAAAAAGGCGTGCGTCGTGCAGATGGTTCTATCATCCGCTTTGACGGCAATGCGGCTGTACTGCTGAACGCAAACCAAGCTCCACTAGGCACACGTATTTTTGGCCCGGTGACACGTGAGTTGCGCAGTGAGAAGTTTATGAAAATCGTTTCATTAGCACCTGAAGTGCTCTGATCATACGAGATTATTGAGAGGCCGAAGATGCGTAAATTAAGACGAGATGATGAAGTGGTTGTAATTTCCGGTCGTGATAAAGGCAAACGTGGTAAGATTACGCGCGTGCTGGAAGACGACAAGTTAATTATTACCGGTATTAACATGGTTAAACGCCACACCAAAGCAAACCCTCAAGCAGGTGTTGCCGGTGGCATTGTAGAGAAAGAAGCGCCAATACACGTTTCCAACGTGGCGATCTTCAACTCTGCAACTAGCAAGGCAGACCGTGTGGGTATCAAGGTTCTGGAAGACGGTACCAAAGCCCGAATTTTTAAGTCGAATCAAGAACTGATCGACGCTTAAAGGTAACTGGATAGCAAAATGTCTAGATTAAAAGAACTGTACGCAAATGAAGTTGCGGCCGGACTGCAAGAGCAGTTTGGTTTCAAGAGCGCCATGCAAATCCCGCGAGTGAGTAAAATCACGTTGAACATGGGTGTTAGCGAAGCAATTGGCGACAAAAAAGTACTCGAAGCTGCTGTTGCTGATATGGAAAAAATCAGCGGTCAGAAGCCTGTGGTAACTCACGCTCGTAAATCCATCGCGGGTTTTAAAGTTCGTGAAGGTTATCCGATCGGTTGTAAGGTTACACTGCGTGGCCAACGTATGTGGGAATTTCTGGATCGTCTAATTGACATCTCTATTCCTCGTGTACGTGACTTCCGTGGATTGAACGGCAAATCTTTTGATGGTCGTGGTAACTACAGTATGGGCGTTCGTGAGCAGATCATCTTCCCAGAGATCGAATACGATAAAATTGATAAGATTCGTGGCCTTGATATTACTATCACCACCACGGCTAATACCAATGAGGAAGGACATGCGCTGTTAAAAGCTCTGAACTTCCCTTTCAAGCAATAGGATCTGAATAGTATGGCTAAGGTCTCCATGGTCCAGCGCGAGAAAAAGCGCGAACGCACGGTAGCTAAATTCGCTGAAAAGCGTGCAGCTCTGAAAGCGATCATTAAAAACACTGAGCTAAGCGAAGACGAGCGTTGGGATGCACAGGTTGCACTTCAAAAGCTGCCGCGCAACGCAAACCCAGTACGTCTGCGTAACCGTTGTCAGATCACTGGCCGTCCACACGGTGTATATCGCAAGTTCCGTTTAGGGCGTAACAAGCTGCGTGAAGCAGCGATGCGCGGTGACATTGCGGGCCTTAAAAAGTCCAGCTGGTAATCAAGATTTAATTTAGGAGCGCGCTTCATATGAGCATGCAAGATACACTAGCGGACATGATTACTCGTGTTCGTAACGCGCAAATGGCGGCCAAGCCCTCTGTTAGCATGCCTTCATCAAACATGAAGGTTTCTATTGCTAAAGTGCTTGAGAGCGAAGGTTTCATCAGCGGTTTTAACGTTGATGGTGCAGTTAAGCCAACATTGAGCATTGAGCTGAAATATTTTGAAGGTAAGCCCGTGATTGAAACAATTCAACGCGGAAGCCGTCCAAGTCAGCGTGTTTACAAGGGTAAAGGTGATTTGCCTAAAGTACGAGGCGGTCTGGGTATCTCAATCGTTTCTACTTCCCAGGGTGTCATGACTGGCAAAGCCGCTCAAGCAGCAGGCATTGGCGGCGAAATCATTTGTACTGTTTTCTAGGAAAAGGCTATGTCTAGGGTTGCAAATAATCCGGTTGAATTACCGTCCGGCGTTGAAATTACGCAAAGTGGCCAAACGCTTTCTGTTAAAGGAAGTAAAGGCACGCTGAGCATGGACGTGCATTCATCCGTAGAAGTCAAACAAGAAGAAGGTGTTGTTCGTTTCGCTGCCCGTCATGGTAGCAAAGAGGCCAACGCTATGTCCGGCACCACACGTGCGTTGGTAAACAACATGGTAATTGGCGTGAGTGCAGGTTTTGAAAAGAAACTTGAGCTTCAGGGTGTTGGTTATCGTGCCAAGGTAGAGGGCAGCGTGTTGAACCTGAGTTTAGGTTTCTCACACCCTGTAAACTATCAGATGCCAGAGGGTGTTTCTGCTGAAGCGCCAACTGTAACTGAAGTTATATTGCGCGGTATCGATAAACAAGCAATTGGTCAGTGCGCCGCAGAAATTCGCGCATTCCGTCCACCAGAGCCTTATAAAGGTAAGGGTGTTCGTTATGCTGGTGAACAAGTGCGTCGTAAAGAAGCCAAGAAAAAATAGGTAGCAGCATGAGCGAAAAGAAAACATTACGTTTACGTCGCAGCCTTAAGGCGCGTCATAAAATCCGTGAGCTGGGCGAGAACCGTCTGACGGTTAACCGTACACCTCGTCATATTTATGCTCAGGTCATTGCTCCTTGCGGTGGTCAGGTGATTGCAAGTGCATCAACGGTTGAAAAAGATCTACGCGGTGATGCAACTGGTAATGCAGATGCAGCGGCTAAGATCGGCGCTTTGATTGCCGAGCGCGCTAAGGCAGCGGGTGTTACACGTGTCGCTTTTGACCGTGCCGGTTACAAATATCACGGTCGTGTTAAAGCACTGGCTGAAGCGGCTCGCGAAGGCGGCCTGGAATTCTAAGGGGTTATCATGGCGAATAACGATCAAGCAAACGGTGACCTGCAGGAAAAACTGGTTCAGGTAAACCGTGTAGCAAAAGTAGTTAAAGGTGGTCGCATCTTTGGTTTCACTGCTCTGACAGTGGTTGGTGACGGCAATGGCCGTGTTGGTTTCGGTCGCGGTAAAGCACGTGAAGTGCCGGTAGCGATTCAGAAAGCAATGGAAGCAGCGCGTCGTAACATGATCTCTGTAGATCTGGACGGCACAACTTTGCAATACCCAATTAAAGCAAGCCACGGTGCATCTAAGGTTTACATGCAGCCAGCTTCAGAAGGTACAGGTATTATCGCCGGTGGCGCGATGCGTGCTGTTCTTGAGCTTGCGGGTGTACAGAATGTTCTGGCCAAGTGTTACGGCTCTACCACTCCAGTAAACGTGGTACGTGCAACATTTAATGGTCTGAAGCAAATGAAATCTCCAGAAGACATCGCAGCAAAGCGCGGTAAATCTGTAGAAGAGATTACAGGGTAAGCAGTCATGGCAGAAGAAAAACGAATTAAAGTTACTCTGACACGCAGCACGATTGGTCGTCTTCCTAAGCATAAAGCGACTGTTCGGGGCTTGGGTTTAAGTCGGATTCGTCAAGTGGTTGAACTTGAAGACACGCCAGCTGTTCGTGGCATGATCAACAAAGTTAACTACATGGTTAGCGTGGTAGGAGAATAACATGCGTTTGAATACTCTTAGCCCTGCAGAGGGTTCCAAGCCATCTGCCAAGCGCGTTGGACGCGGTATTGGTAGCGGTACGGGCAAAACCTGTGGCCGTGGTCACAAAGGTCAAAAATCACGTTCAGGCGGTGGTGTTAAGCCAGGTTTTGAAGGTGGTCAGCAGCCATTACAGCGTCGTTTACCTAAGTTTGGTTTTACGTCGCGTGCTGCACGTTTTGTGGCTGAAATTCGTTTGAACGAATTGGCTAATGTTAATGCTGATGTGATTGATTTAGCGGCTCTTAAAGACGCTGATATTATTGCTGACAACATGAAGTCTGCAAAGGTTGTACTGTCTGGTGAGATCACCAAAGCAGTTAATCTAAAAGGCATTAAAGCTACTAAAGGCGCTAAAGCTGCGATTGAAGCTGCTGGCGGGAAAGTCGAGGACTAAATGGCAAAGCAAGGTACTGCTGCTTCGGGTGCGAAGGCTGGATTGTCTGAATTGAAGAGTCGTTTGCTCTTCGTTTTACTGGCAATTATTGTTTATCGTATCGGTGCTCATATTCCGGTTCCGGGTATTAATCCGGACCGTTTGGCGCAGCTCTTTGAGCAAAACCAAGGTACCATTCTAAGCCTGTTTAATATGTTCTCAGGTGGGGCATTGGAGCGCATGAGTATCTTTGCGCTTGGTATTATGCCTTACATTTCTGCATCGATTATCATGCAGTTGATGACCGCCGTTGTTCCTCAGCTTGAACAGTTAAAGAAAGAAGGCGAATCCGGTCGACGTAAAATCAGCCAGTACACCCGTTATGGTACGGTGGTTCTGGCAACTGTTCAGGCTATTGGTCTGGCGGTTGGATTGGCGAGCCAGGGGATAACTTTTGGCGCCAACTTCAGCTTTTACATTGTGGCGGTATCATCTTTTGTTGCCGGTGCAGTGTTTCTGATGTGGTTGGGTGAGCAGATTACTGAGCGGGGTATCGGCAACGGTATTTCATTATTGATCTTTGCCAGTATTGTGGCCGGTTTGCCGGGTGCGATAGGTCAGTCCTTTGAGTCGGCACGACAGGGTGATATAAACATCTTGCTGCTGTTGGCTGTTGCAGCTCTGGCTGTAGCAACGGTAGCCTTTGTAGTATTTGTTGAGCGTGGCCAGCGTCGTATTACGATTAACTACGCACAGCGCCAGCAAGGTAAAAAGATGTATGCGGCACAAACCAGCCATTTGCCTCTTAAGGTGAATATGGCGGGTGTTATTCCGCCCATCTTTGCTTCCAGTTTGCTGTTGTTTCCTGCTTCGGTTGGACAATGGTTCGGTGAAAGTGAAGGCATGGGTTGGTTGCAGGAGGCGGCATTGTTAATCGCCCCAGGTCAGCCTTTGTACATCGTATTCTTTGCTGCATTGATTATTTTCTTCTGCTATTTCTACACGGCGTTGATGTTTAACCCGCGTGAGATGGCTGAGAACCTGAAAAAATCGGGCGCCCTGATTCCGGGTATCCGACCTGGTGATCAGTCTGCCAAGTTCATTGATGGCGTGATGACCCGATTAACTTTATTTGGCGGTATTTACATTACCATAGTGTCTTTACTGCCCCTGATATTGATCAGTACAGCCAACATCCCGTTTTACTTTGGCGGTACTTCAATTTTGATTGTAGTGGTTGTGACAATGGACTTTATTTCTCAGGTTCAATCGCACTTGATGTCACACCAATACGAGTCGTTGACCAAGAAATCCGGAATGAAGGGTGGATATGGTAATAGCGGCCTGTTGCGCTAAATAATTTTTGGAGATTGAAATGAAAGTCCGTGCATCTGTGAAAAAAATCTGCCGTAACTGCAAAGTTATTAAACGTAACGGTGTTGTTCGGGTTATCTGTAATTCAGAGCCTAGACACAAGCAGCGTCAAGGTTAGTAAACACTAACATCACGAAATACCGCAAAGGAATCTTAATTGCTTGATTTATGGTTGAGCAAACGGTATCCTTTTGCGCCCTTCGTGGTTAGCAATTATTTAAATAAATTGGTTGGGTAACTCGATTACCCGCCGGATGTAAGAATTGGAGTTAGCTGAATGGCCCGTATAGCAGGCGTTAACATACCAGATAATAAGCATGCAGTGATTTCACTGACCTACATCTATGGTGTAGGCAGAACAACTGCCGGCAAAATCTGTAACACGGTAGGCATTGCACCCACTGATAAAATCAGCAGCCTGACTGAAGAGCAGTTAGATGCAGTACGTAACGAAGTAACTAGCCTAACGGTAGAAGGTGATCTTCGTCGTGAAGTGTCAATGAATATCAAGCGTTTGATGGATCTCGGTTGCTATCGCGGCATCCGTCACCGTCGCAGCCTGCCAGTAAATGGTCAGCGCACCAAAACGAACGCAAGAACACGTAAAGGTCCAATTAAACCGATCCGTAAGTAACAATTGTTACTGATCGTTGGTTATTGAATTAACAGGATAGAAAAGTATGGCAAAGCCAGCACGTAAAACTAAAAAGGTAAAACGTACTGTTATTGACGGGATGGCACACATCCACGCGTCATTTAACAACACGATTATTACTCTTACCGATCGTCAGGGTAACGCTCTGAGCTGGGCCACTTCGGGTGGTTCTGGTTTCCGCGGCTCACGTAAAAGTACTCCTTTCGCTGCACAGGTTGCAGCCGAGCGAGCTGGCAACGCCGCCGCTGCAGAGTACGGTTTGAAGAATCTTGACGTTAATGTTAAAGGTCCTGGCCCTGGTCGTGAATCAGCGGTTCGCGCATTGAATTCATGCGGCTTCAACATCAACAGCATTACGGACGTAACACCGATTCCACATAACGGTTGCCGTCCTCCCAAGAAACGTCGCGTGTAATCAGGAGACGATCACATGGCTCGCTATTTAGGTCCAACCTGTAAGCTTTCACGTCGTGAAGGCACAGATTTATTTTTAAAGAGTGGTGTACGCCCTCTTGATTCGAAATGTAAAGCGGACACCATTCCGGGTGTTCATGGCGCACGAAGAAGCCGTCTTTCTGACTACGGTTTACAGCTACGTGAAAAGCAAAAAGTCCGTCGTATTTATGGCGTACTGGAAAAGCAATTCCGTAACTACTACAAAGAAGCTGCTCGCCTGAGTGGAGCAACAGGTGAAAACCTGCTGCAACTTTTAGAGATCCGTCTGGATAACGTTGTTTATCGTATGGGCTTTGGTGCGACTCGCGCTGAATCTCGTCAGCTAGTTTCTCACAAAAGCATCACAGTAAACGGTGAAACAGTTAACGTTCCTTCTTTTAAAGTTAAGGCGGGTGACGTTGTAGCGATACGTGAAAAAGCAAAAAACCAATTGCGCATCAAATCTGCTCTTGAAGTTGCAGGTCAGCGCGGTATGCCTGAATGGGTTCAAGTTGACGCTGGCAAAATGTCAGGTGAATTTAAGTCTGTTCCTGAGCGTGGTGAATTGCCAGCAGAAATCAACGAAAACTTGATCGTTGAGCTTTATTCTAAATAACCGTTTTTACTTATAGGGTTGAGCATGTCACGACCAGTTACAGAGTTTTTGACTCCAAAACATATTCAGGTTGAGGAAGTTGGCGCCAACCACGCGAAGGTCGTATTAGAGCCTTTTGAGCGCGGATTTGGACATACGCTGGGTAACTCCCTGCGTCGCATCCTCCTTTCTTCTATGCCAGGCGCTGCGATTGTTGAAGTTAGCATTGACGGTGTGCAGCACGAATACAGCACCATTGAAGGTGTTCAGGAAGATGTGATTGACATCCTGCTGAACCTGAAAGGTGTTGCTATTGCAATGAACGGTCGCGATGAAGCGACACTGACACTGAACAAGTCGGGTGCTGGCGCTGTCGTAGCGGGTGACATTCAGCTTGATCACGATGTTGAGATAGCTAACCCAGAGCATGTGATTGCTAACCTTAATACTAAGGGCAAGCTAAACATGTCTATCAAGGTTGCGTCAGGCCGTGGTTACGAGTCTGCTGAGAGCCGTGATTTGGAAGGTGAAACACGTAGCATTGGTACATTGCAACTTGATTCCACTTTTAGCCCAGTTACTCGTGTAGCTTACGTGGTTGAGAGTGCGCGTGTTGAGCAGCGTACTGATCTAGACAAGCTGGTTATCGATATCGAGTCTAACGGCACGATTGATCCTGAAGAGTGTATTCGCCGCGCAGCAACTATTCTGCAGCAGCAGCTCACGGCTTTTGTTGATCTAGAAGCTGACAAAGAGCCTGAGCAGCAGGAAGACGAAGACGAAGTAGATCCAATCCTACTGCGTCCGGTTGATGACCTTGAGCTGACTGTTCGTTCCGCGAACTGCTTGAAAGCTGAGAACCTGTACTACATTGGTGATCTGATCCAGCGTACGGAAGTTGATCTTCTGAAAACGCCTAACCTGGGTAAGAAATCACTGACTGAAATTAAAGACGTGCTGGCGTCAAAGGGTCTTTCTCTGGGCATGCGCCTTGAAAAATGGCCACCTGCCAGCCTCAAAAACGACGACCGCGTTCTCGCACGTCGTGACTAAACAAGAAAGCGAAATTTAGGAAATACGAACATGCGTCATCGTAAAAGTGGTCGTCAACTCAATCGTAACAGCTCTCACCGTAATGCTATGTTCCGTAACATGGCGGCGTCTTTGGTAGAGCACGAGATTATCAAAACGACTTTACCAAAAGCTAAAGAACTACGTCGTGTTGCTGAGCCTCTGATTACTCTGGCCAAGCAAGACACTGTTGCTAACCGTCGTCTGGCTTTTAGCCGTCTACGTAACAAAGACACTGTCGGTAAGTTGTTTGCCGAGCTGGGACCCCGTTTTGAAGGGCGCCCAGGTGGCTACACTCGTATCCTGAAGTGTGGTTTCCGTGCTGGTGATAAAGCGCCTATGGCATACATAGAGCTAATCGGTCGCCCTGTTGCTGAAGCCGTTGAGATTGACGACGAATAAGTAACAAGCAGTATCAAAAAAGCCGAGCTATGCTCGGTTTTTTTTGGCTAAAATTAAGTTATACAATGTTAGTCACGCTGATGTGTACAAATTGCTGTGTTGCTGTGTTCTATCCTCTCGTTGGCTGATTCATCTCATTTGATTCTTTCTTAGGCGCTTTAGTTGTTAAGGAAACACAATGCTAGCCTGCCGGAGTAGTCCCTCGCTAAGACGCTAGTTTTACTGTGATCGGCAACTCCTGCCGTGGTATCTGTTGGATGTGTTCGCGAGTGAATTAATTATCAGCAAATAGACTGGATTGTAACTTGACGCGAAATCAATCAAATAAAAAGGAGGCAAGTGCCTCCTTTTTACGGGGTGTTGAAGCGCTGGTTGGATCAGCCGGTCCAGCCTAATGCCGCTGAGATACAGTTGATAGAAAGTAGCAGTGGTATCAGGTCTTGTTTTTGATTACCTTCGTCTTCGCAGCGGAAGCGATTGACCAGATTAACTTGCTCCATACCGACGCGACGTAAAATAGTGATACGGCGGTGTAGGCGGCGAGCAAAGACTGGGAAATGCACGTCAATGGGATCATTGCCAACAATCTGCTTGATCATATCCATGGTCAGGTAATACTCTTTTTTGAACATGTCGTAGATGGGTTTGCGGATTTCTTCGTCTTCGACCAAGTATGAATATTCGGTCGCGACATAGATATCAACAAACGACAGTGTTTTCTGAACCTCGTCTACGATCAGGCTGAAAAGTGGCGACTCCTGATACATTTCTTTGAGTAGTGCTAAGCCATCGTCTCCACGAATTTTCAGGAAGCTGTTGAACGCAGTGCCCACGCCATACCAACCGGGAACCATGTGACGGTTTTGAGTCCAGGCAAATACCCAGGGAATGGCACGCAGATCATTAAGAGATTTGGCGCCAAACCGGCGGGCTGGCCGCGAGCCAATTTTCAGTAGTGTCAGCTCTTCAACCGGGCTGGCGGCCTGATAGTAATCAAACAGGCCGTCCATTTCTGCCAGTTCGCGATAAGCAGCATACGCCAGGCTAGAGAGCGCTTCCATAGGCTCAATGTAATCTGACTGCTTTTTGGCATCTTCAGAGGCTTGTAGCGTATGGTCAAAAACACTGGCGGCCAGTAATTCCATTTGGTAGCAAGCGGTACCTTCGTTGGCGTATTTAGAGGATACGACTTCTCCCTGCTCAGTGATGCGCATACGGCCATTAATAGAGCCTGCAGGTTGTGACGCAATAGCCAGGCCAGTAGGGGCTCCACCGCGGCTAACAGAACCGCCGCGACCATGGAAGAATGAAATAGGGATGCCACACTCGTCACCTGTCTTGGTTAGGTGCGATTGGGCTTTGCTCAATTCCCAGTTAGAGGTAAAGAAACCACCGTCTTTGTTGGAGTCAGAATACCCAATCATCACTTCCTGTGAGCCATGTTGATTAAGAATTGAGTGACGTACCAGCGGAATGCTAAATAACTCCTTCATAATGCCTGGGGCATTTTGTAAGTCGTCAATGGTTTCGAACAGCGGCATGATGGGCAGGTTGCAGGTGCCTACGCCTTCTTTGTCGGCAAACAAGCCGCCAAATTTGGCCAATAAATAGATGCCAAGAATATCGTTGACGGACTGAGTCATACTCAGAATGAAATAGCCAAATGCTTCACGATCGAGCTTTTCCCAGGTTTCACCAATCAGACGGAACAGGCCCAGTGTCGAAGCTGAGGCTTCGTCCAGCGAGCTAAACTCAGGTAGGCCGGACATAGGTTCGGCAAGCTGGCTATTGAGCCACTCGCGCCATTCAGGGCTTTCTGTGTCTGGCGCTTCGCTGCAGTTGTTCTTCTCACACCAAATTGCCTTCAACGTATTGTTGGTCGTGGTGGAGTTCTCACGTAAGTCCAAGCGTACGGCGCTAAACTTGAAGGACTCAACTTCCTGACGCAATGGTTTAACCATGCTTTTGGCTAGATTTTCGCAATTGGCGGCAATCAAGCCATTTTCGAGTGTCACTAGATCGTTAAGGAATTCTTCGGGGCTTTGGTAGTAGCTGCCATCGACTGCGTCGTCATTGCCAAATTGCCAAATAGTATTTTCAATTTTAATCTTCATGCAAGCGGCAAATTGACGGAATACTTCGCCAGGATTGCGGGTTGGTAATGAATCGGCTTGCATGGTTTCGTTTAACAATGCTTGCAGCGCGTTCAGGTAATCATCAGATAGTTTGATTCCTTTTTTGGCGATGCTGATTTTGCGTAATAGGTTATCAAGGCGTTTGGTGTAGTGTTGCAGGATGAAGTCACGGCTGCGGTTTAACGCGGCGCGGGTTACATCGTTAGTGACGAAGGGGTTGCCATCACGGTCACCGCCAACCCAAGAGCCCCACTTGAAAAAAGATTTGGTTTTAAATTCGGTGTCCGGGTAGTACGTTGCCAGTGACCACTCGAGGTGTGACATTAGCTCTGGAATTCGTTCGAACAGCGCCTGCTCGAAAAAGTGTAGGCCCCAATCAACTTCTTGAGCAACGGATGGTTTTTCGCGGCGTAACTCGCCGGTTAGCCACAATAGGTCGATTTCGTTCTGTAGTTCTTCTTCGATGGCGATGCGTTCGCGATCAGTCCAGCGTGGTGCCTCCAGGCGGTAGAGAAGAACATAAATGCGGCGGTGAATTTCAAGTACCGTAATACGCTTAGCTTCGGTTGGATGCGCGGTGATCGTCGGGCAAATATAAGCATTGTCGAGTAATTCCTGGATCTGCTCTGCACTAACGCCGGCTTTTTTGGCATTGGAAAAAACATTAGCGAAGGTGCCGCTGACCGCATCGGTGCCGAGCGTTTTCTCTTCGCGGCGTCTGCGGCTCATGCCGGTGTTTTCTTCGGCAATACTAAGGAGCTGGAACCAGATTCCCCAAGCTTCAAGCAGTTCGCTCAGCAGTTGTGGGCTGTTGGGGGGGATCTCCGCTTCGCCATCCATAATAGGGATGATCTGCGGGCAGCGTTTTGTTAGTACTGCGCGGAGCTGGCTGTCCATAAACTCAACCATGTCTTGAGCATGCCAGGCGGCAACATTTTCAAGGTTTTTTGCCTCTACAACAGTGCCGTTATCAACTAATGGAGCGCTTGGAGTTTGATTCATTCTGGTTTCCTGTCGAGCAATAAATATAGATAAAACGTGTGGATTTTAAATCCAAAAAAAACGCCAGTTCAAGGCGGTAAAGCAGGGTAGATAACTATAACCCTAACTTTTCCACAAGGAAACTGGCGTTTTAACTCTGCCAGGCATTAATGCCTGGCAGATAGGCGATTAAGCGCCTTTCAGTGCTGCAGCAACAGTTGTGCCGATGTCTGAAGGACGTACCGCTACGGAAACACCGCAAGAACGCAGGATTTCAACTTTCTCGGCAGCAGATTCACCGGAAGAAGAAACGATCGCGCCAGCGTGACCCATAGTACGGCCCTTAGGAGCCGTCAGGCCAGCAATGTAGCTGATTACAGGTTTGTCGCAGTTATCGCGAGCCCACTCAGCAGCTTTCGCTTCCTGAGAGCCACCGATTTCACCGATCATCAGGATTGCATCTGTTTCTGGGTCATCGTTGAATAGTTGCAAGTGATCTTTGAAGCCTGAACCGTTAATTGGATCGCCACCAATACCGATGCTGGAAGAGATACCAATACCGTGGTCAGCCATTTGAACGGCAGCTTCATAACCCAGTGTACCGGAACGACCGATAACACCGACACGACCTTCTTTGTAGATGTGGCTTGGCATAATACCTAGCATGGCTTTACCTGGGCTGATAGAACCAGCACAGTTAGGGCCAGTCAGAACCATCTTGCTTTCCTTGCTGAAGGCTCGCATGTAACGCTTAACGCGAATCATGTCCTGTGAAGGAATGCCATCAGTGATACATACGCAGAATTTAATGCCAGCTTCGGCAGCTTCCATGATAGCGTCAGCAGCGAATGGGCCTGGTACGAAGATGATGCTGGCGTCGGCGCCTTCTTGCTCAACGGCGTCTTGAACCGTGTTAAAAACAGGTTTGCCTAGGTGAGTTTCACCACCGCGACCTGGAGTAGTACCACCAACAACGTTGGTGCCGTAGCTCATCATGTCTTCAGCGTGAAAAGTAGCAATCTTGCCAGTGAAACCCTGAACGATTACTCGAGATTTGTCAGTGATTAAAATAGCCATTACTTAGCACCTTTACTTTTTACATGTTCGTTAGCGGCTTCAACAGCTTTGTCTGCTGCTTCGGCAAGAGAATAAGCCATGATGATTGGCAAGCCGCTGTTTTTGACAATTTCCATGCCTTGATCAACGTTAGTACCGGACAGGCGAACAACCAGAGGCACTTTCATGTCGATTTTCTTGACCGCTTCAACAACACCTTCAGCAATCCAGTCGCAACGGTTAATACCAGCAAAGATGTTTACCAGCATGGCGTCAACACCTTCATCGGCCAGAACCAGGTTGAAGGCTTTAGCAACACGTTCTGGGTTTGCACCGCCGCCAATGTCCAGGAAGTTGGCAGGTTCGCCACCAGCGTGCTGGATCATGTCCATAGTACCCATCGCTAGGCCTGCACCGTTAATCAGGCAGCCAATGTTGCCGTCTAGGCCGATGTAGTTCAGGCCGCGGTCAGAAGCTGCCATTTCGCGTGGGTCTTCCTGAGTCTTGTCACGCAACTCAGCAATTTGTGGATGACGGAACAGCGCGTTGGCATCGAAGGATACTTTTGCGTCCAAAGCAATGATGCGTTTGTCGCCAGTAATAACCAGTGGGTTAATCTCGACCATGTTGCAGTCAAGTTCTGTGAATGCACGGTAGCAGCCCATGATAGTTGTTGTAGCTTGTGCCAGCATGCTCTTTTCGATGCCCAGTTTGCAGGCGATGCGACGAGCTTGGAAGGCTTGCATGCCTACAGCTGGTTCAACTGGCTCACGAATGATCGACTCAGGACGGTTCTCAGCGATTTCTTCAATGTCCATGCCGCCTTCAGCAGAAGCAACAACAGCAATTTGCTCTTTCTCGCGATCAAGAACGAAGGCCAGGTAGATTTCGCGTTGGATGTCAGCACCGCTTTCGATGTAGAGGCGGTTACAAATTTTACCGGCAGGACCTGTTTGGTGTGTTACCAGGCGTTTGCCCAGCAGCTCTTCAGCTGCGTCGTGAACTTCTTTCTCAGTTTTACACACTTTAATGCCGCCCGCTTTACCGCGTGCGCCAGAGTGGATCTGTGCTTTAACAACCCAGATTTCGCCGCCCATCTCTTTGGCTTGGTATAGCGCTTGCTCTGGGCTGTATGCCAGGCCGCCTGGCAGTGTTTGAACGCCGTAGTCGTTCAGAATTTCTTTTGCTTGATACTCATGAATATCCATCGTTATTCCTCTAAAGATTAACCTTTGGCTTTGATCTGTTCAGCTACATTTACAACGTTCTGAGCCATGCGCTCCGAAGCGATGTCAATCATTTTACCGTCTAGCTGTGCTGCTCCCTGGCCTTTTTCGGCGGCTTCAGCCAAAACTTCCAGAACGCGGTAAGCGCGATCAATTTCAGCTTGTGGTGGAGACATCACTTCGTTAGCCAGGGCGATTTGGCTTGGGTGAATAGCCCATTTGCCTTCGAAGCCCATCGCGGCAACACGTTTTGCAGCAGCAACGTAATCATCTGGAGAGTTGAAATCACCGAAAGGGCCATCGATTGGGCGTAAGCCATAAGCGCGACATGCAACCATCATGCGTTGCAGAGAAGCGTGCCATTGGTCGCCTGGGTAATCAGGGTGCAGGCCGCCGATATTTACGGTGCGCGCGCGACAGCTTGCTGAGAAGTCAGCAACACCGAAGTGCAGTGCTTCCAGGCGTGGGCTGGATTGGGCGATTTCTTCAACGTTGGCCATGCCCAATGTTGTTTCGATCAAGGCTTCAATACCGATTTTGTGGTCACCGAAACCCATCGCGTCTTCAATTTGAGTCAGCATGGCGTCAACCATGTATACGTCAGCAGCCTTACCTACTTTAGGGATCAGGATAGTGTCTAGGTACTGGCCGGCTTGCTCAACGATGTCAACAACGTCACGATACATGAAATGTGTGTCGAGGCTGTTGATACGAACACAAACTGTGATGCCTTTTTCACGCCAGCCGAAGTTTTTTAGTGCTTCGATGGTTTTTTTGCGAGCCTCTGGCTTGTCGGCTGGGACTACGGCATCTTCACAGTCAAGGAATACAACGTCAGCCTTGCTGTTGGAAGCCTTTTCCATCATATCCATGTTGGAAGCTGGTACGGCCAGTGTGCTGCGCTGCAGGCGAGTGCGTGCTGGTTTTGGTTGAGTAAAGCTCATTAGTACTACTCCTCAATGATTAAGCTTAAAAGTTACGTTTTTTGAAAATGGTTAAAGCTATGAATTCTTTTTGGGGGTTGTAGCAAGCGCTTTGCAAAGTGTTTTCTGGTGCCGTGGTTGTTGCGGCAGCGTCAGGAAAAAGCAGGTTTAATTGTCTGACCACTTTACTTATTCGCGTGTCTTGCTCAATTTTCGGGTCGCTCTTGCTCTGGGTTTCTTGCTTTTTAAGACATGCGCACCCCAACTGGCGTATGGCAAAAATGCAATTATAAAGCCCCGCTGCTTGGGTTTAGGTCAGGCAGCGGTCGGCTATAATACGAAATTATTGATTTTGATGATACTTTTTTTTTAAGACTAAAGTAGTAGTTACAACTATCTTGTCGGTACCAATAAAAATTTAATACGCATTAAAAAGCCGGCACAAGGCCGGCTTTTTAAAATCAGTTGTGGTTAAACAACTTGATCGCGCAGTGGTTTGCCATCGAAGAAGGCCACCAGGTTCTCTACAACGCGCATACCCATGGCAACACGTGTTTCCAGTGTTGCACTACCTAAGTGAGGCAGTAGAACAGTGTTTTTCAGAGCGATAAGCTCATCAGGAACGTTTGGCTCACCTTCAAATACGTCCAGACCTGCGCCAGCGATAGTGCCGTCTTTCAGTGCTGCAACTAGTGCAACGGGGTCGATTACGTCGCCACGTGCAGAGTTAATCAGGTACGCATGTGGCTGCATTTTCTTCAGTGCCGCTGCGTCGATCAGGTGATACGTAGATGCGCCGCCTGGGCAGTGCAGAGCAACGAAGTCGGATTTCTCAAGAACCTCATCAAAAGTACATTCCGTGGCGCCAACAAAGTTGATGGCTTCTTTTGAGGGTGGATACGGGTCAGAGAAAAGAATTTTCATGCCGAAGCCGAAGTGAGCTTTCTTGGCCATCGCCTGAGAGATACGGCCGAAACCGATCAGGCCCAGCGTCTTGCCCGTTACTTTGGTGCCCATCATGTGAGTCGGGCGCCAGCCTGTCCACTCTTTCGTGCGAACGTGCTGATCGCCTTCAGCCGCGCGACGTGCAACCATCATCATCAGCGTCATGGCTGTGTCAGCCGTACAGTCTGTCAGTACTTCTGGCGTGTTGGATACAGTCAGGTTAGCGGCTTTGGCGGCTTCTAGGTCGATGTGGTTAAAACCTACGCCGTAGTTACCCAGAATCTTGGCAGTGATGCCGTCGGTGCCCAGTACTTCAGCATTGATGCTGTCAGATACGGTTGGACACAAAGCGTCACAATTACGCAGCGCGTTTTGCAACTCAGCCGTTGTCATTGGTACGTCAGATTCGTTCAGCTGCACATCGAACAGTTCTTTTAAACGTGTTTCGACTTCTTCAGGCCACCTGCGGGTGACAATAACCTTAGGTTTGCTCATTGTTAATTATCCTCTAGTTCGAGATTCGCCGTGTGGCTGATTTGCAGCATAAAGAGATGCTGACGGTACACCCTGGTATGGAAAGGGTGTGCCTAAAATAAGGTCGAGTATTATTAAGGATGGCTGTTGCCGAGTCAATACTGTAGCGCCGGGGTAGGGTCTTTGGTGGATTTTGTCGTCGTTGGCTGAAGTGATAAGATGCGCCTCTGATAATTTTCTTTGAATGAGCCGTTATGAGTTTTAATAAAGTAGAGCATTCGACGCTGGGTAAAGAGGTGGCCTATACCTCAACTTATTCCCCCGACTTGCTGTTTCCCGTGCCGCGCGCAAAAGTGTGGGCTGATAAGGGTCTAGGTGTTTGCCCGTTCCAGGGGTACGATATCTGGAATGCCTATGAAATGTCCTGGCTTAACACCAAGGGTTTGCCACAGGTGGCAGTCGGTGAATTTCGAGTGCCGGCTGCATCGGCTAACTTGATTGAGTCAAAATCCTTCAAGCTGTACCTTAATTCCTATAATCAGACGCGTTTCGACAATTGGTCGCAGGTCGAGGAGAGCCTGATTAAGGATTTATCGGCCTGTGCCGGAGCGCCAGTTGAGGTTGTTTTGCATCGTGTAAATAACACGCCGCAAATTCAAGCGGGTTTTCATGGAGTCTGTCTGGATGAGCAGGATGTTGAAATCGAGGTTTATGATGTGGATGCGACACTGCTAGCGACGGCCGGTGAAGAGGTTGTTTGCGAAACGTTATACAGTGATTTGTTACGCTCTAATTGTCCGGTTACCGGACAGCCTGATTGGGGCAGTGTGTGCATTGAATATACCGGCAAAAGGATTGACCGTGAGGCACTACTGAAATATCTGGTGTCGTTCCGTGAGCATTCAGGCTTTCATGAGTTATGTGTAGAAACAATTTTTGTGGATGTGTTGCAGCATTGTGCACCCAGTGAATTAACGGTTTATGCGCGTTATGTGCGCCGGGGCGGGTTGGATATTAACCCGCTGCGAAGCACATCGGTTCCCACGACGGGTAATATTCGTTTGGCGCGGCAGTAAAAGAACTGCCGCTCCTTTCTTTTTTTGTCATCTTGACCGAATGGGAGAGATCCTTTTGTCCCTTTAAGGAAAGATGTCCCGTTACGGTCGAAATGACAAGAGCTTTTGAGTCTAGGCTGATGCTTCTAGCGCTTCGCCTCTGAGCATTGGTCCCAAAAAGCGCCCAGTATGAGATTCCTTGACCAAGCTGACTTCTTCCGGAGTACCTGTGGCAACAATATAACCGCCACCTTCGCCGCCTTCGGGCCCTAAATCAATCAGCCAGTCTGCGGTTTTAATGACGTCAAGATTGTGCTCAATCACGATTACGGTATTACCATGATCGCGCAGACGGTGTAATACGGCGAGTAGCTGTTCTACATCGTGGAAATGCAGGCCCGTGGTGGGTTCGTCGAGGATATAAAGAGTGTTGCCGGTATCGCGTTTGGATAGTTCGCGGGACAGCTTCACCCGCTGAGCTTCGCCACCTGATAGCGTGGTTGCGCTTTGGCCGATACGCACATAGGACAAACCGACATCCATCAGTGTGGTCAGTTTACGGTGCAAGGCGGGTACCGGTGCGAAAAAATCGTGCGCCTCTTCGATGGTCATATCCAGCACTTCGTGGATGCTTTTACCCTTGTATTTTACTTCCAGTGTCTCACGGTTATAGCGTTTGCCTTTGCAGACGTCGCAGGGCACATAGATATCGGGCAGAAAGTGCATTTCCACTTTGATCAAGCCGTCACCCTGGCAGGTTTCACAGCGTCCGCCCTTGACGTTAAAGCTGAAGCGGCCCGGCTTATAACCACGCGAGCGGGATTCCTGAGTTGCTGCAAACAATTCGCGAATCGGGGTGAACAGGCCGGTGTAGGTGGCCGGATTGGAGCGTGGCGTACGGCCAATCGGGCTTTGATCAATATCGACCACCTTGTCGAACTGCTCCAGTCCTTTGATTTCACCGTGCGGTGAGGCTTTTAGCGTAGTTGCGCCGTTTAAAGCGGTGGCAGCCAGCGGGTAAAGCGTGTTGTTGATCAGGGTCGATTTGCCGGAGCCGGACACGCCTGTGATGCAAGTCATCAGGCCCACCGGGATTTCCAAATCAACGGTTTTCAGGTTGTTGCCGGTGGCGCCTTCCAGACGTAATACTCGATCTGGGTTGACGGGGTTGCGCTTGGGGATGGCAATGCCACGTTTGCCGGACAGGAACTGGCCGGTGATCGAGTTGGGATTGCTCAGAACTTGCTCCGGAGTACCTTGCGCGACGACTTCTCCGCCATGTACGCCAGCGCCGGGGCCAATATCAATCACATAATCGGCTTGGCGAATGGCGTCTTCGTCATGCTCAACCACGATGACCGTGTTGCCTAGGTCACGTAGATGAAAAAGGGTGTCGAGCAGGCGTTCGTTATCACGTTGGTGTAAGCCGATGGAGGGCTCGTCGAGTACGTACATAACGCCCATTAGACCGGCGCCAATCTGGCTGGCGAGGCGAATACGTTGCGCTTCACCGCCGGATAGCGTGTCGGCACTGCGATCCAGTGTCAGGTAATCGAGGCCCACGTTAACCAAAAAAGACAGGCGTTGACTGATTTCTTTGACAATCTTTTCGGCGACTTCGCCACGTCGACCGGGAAGGGTCAGTTGTTCGAAATAACGTTTGGCTTCACCGACCGGTAGGCGACTCAGGGTTGGTAGGTTGTTGTCTTCGATAAATACATTGCGTGCTTCAATGCGTAGGCGTGAGCCATCGCAGGACGGGCAAGGGGCGTCGGCTAGGTACTTGGACAGCTCGTCTCTCACCATTTGTGATTCGGTGGAGTGATAGCGGCGTGACATGTTAGGCACTACACCCTCGAAGGTGTGTTCCTTGGTGACGATGTCGCCGCGTTCGCTGAGGTAATTAAAGGGCACTTTTTGGTCGCCACTGCCAAACAAAATAATGTGTTGTGCTTCTTCGGATAGATCATTAAAGGGCTGGTTGAGGTCGAATCCAAAGTGCTTGGCGACTGAGGTCAGCATTTGGAAGTAGTAAGCGTTACGACGATCCCAGCCGCGAATTGCACCTTCGGCGAGTTTGTGTCCGGGCTGGCTGACGACCCGGTCGTGGTCAAAAAATTGATGTCTGCCGAGGCCGTCGCAGGTGCCGCAGGCGCCTGCGGGGTTGTTGAAGGAGAAAATACGGGGTTCTAATTCTGACAAGCTGTGGCCGCATATCGGGCAGGCAAATTTGGAGGAAAACAGCAGGGTGGTTGCTTCGCAAACGTCTTCTTCATCCATCGCCATCACGGTGGCGGTGCCGTCACTTAAGGTCAGGCTTGTTTCAAAGGATTCGGCAAGGCGTTGCTCTAAATCTTCACGCACCTTAAAGCGATCAACGACCGCTTCGATGTTGTGTTTTTTGTTTTTATCCAGATCGGGCAGGCTGTCTAAATCTACGACAATGCCGTCGATACGCACTCGGATAAAACCCTGGGAGCGCAACTCGTTAAACAGGTGTTGATGCTCGCCCTTGCGCCCCTGAATCATCGGTGCCAGCATCATCAGTTTGGTGCCTTCAGGTAACGCTAGGACCTGGTCAACCATTTGACTGATTTCCTGAGCCTGTAATGGCTTGCCGTGCTCCGGACAACGTGGTTCGCCTGCGCGGGCAAACAATAGACGCATGTAATCGGCGATTTCGGTGATGGTGCCAACGGTGGAGCGCGGGTTGTGCGAGGTGGCTTTCTGTTCAATAGAAATTGCCGGTGACAGACCTTCGATGTGATCAACATCGGGTTTTTCCATCATCGACAGAAATTGGCGGGCGTAGGTGGATAACGACTCCACGTAACGGCGCTGACCTTCGGCGTAGAGGGTGTCGAAGGCTAAAGAGGATTTTCCTGAGCCGGACAGGCCGGTGATAACCACCAGTTTGTCGCGTGGAATATCAAGGTCAATGTTCTTTAGGTTGTGGGTTCGTGCGCCGCGTAGCTGAATGGATTTCATGAAGTCTGAGTCTTTGCCAAAACCGAGCATTATATAGCTTTATGCGGTTGGTAGACAAAAACCTTGCTGTTTAAATTCAGCGAGGCGGCTTTTGGTGTTTTTATCGCAACTCTAGGCGCTGTTGTAGGCGGTGAAAATTGCTGCGGTTGAGCCCGAGTTCGCGAGCGGCTGCGGCTTGATTGTTGTTGTGTTTTGCCAGCGCCTGCCGAATGCGATCGCGTTGAAATGTATCGACGGCATCTTTTAGTGATTGTTGCCCTATTGCTGGCTGGAGGGGTTGAATATCCTTAGTTAGTAATGGCGTGGCTAGCGAAGATGAGCCGTCGATATTCAGGTGGCGGGCTGTCAAGGTGACGGTGCGGGTGTCCCGGCCCTGTTCGGCAATGGCTTTTAGTGTGGCTCGACTTAATAAATGCTCCAGTTCTCGAACATTGCCTGGCCAGTCATAGTTCTGCAGCGCATACTTGGCGTCATCATCCAGACGTAATCCTTGTACGCCGAGGCGCCTTTGGTTGGTTTCCAGTAAGAAGCCGGCCAGCAGCAGTACGTCCTTACCTCGTTCACGTAATGGTGGCACGGTTATGGGGTAAACACTCAGTCGGTGATACAGATCAGCCCGAAAACGGCCTTCTGCAACTTCCTTTTGAAGGTTGCGGTTGGTTGCGGCGACAATACGAACGTCGGCCTGGATAATATGATCGCTGCCAACGCGTTGGATTTCTCCGCTTTGTAATGCGCGCAACATTTTTGCCTGGATTGATAAAGGTAGCTCGCCAATTTCATCTAAAAATAGCGTACCGCCGTCGGCGATTTCAAATTTTCCTGCACGTTCCGATATGGCGCCGGTGAAGGCGCCTTTGGTATGGCCGAAGAGTTCGCTCTCGGCGATGTTTTCTGGCAGTGCGGCACAGTTTACTTGCACCAGTGGACGATCGGTTCGGGTCGAGCGATTGTGGATTTGGCGTGCGACCAGCTCTTTGCCGACGCCGGTTTCGCCCAGTATTAATACGGTTAGGTGTGATTTTGCGACAATGTCGAGTTCCTGCATCATGCGTTGCATGGGCTGGCTGGCGCCAATGATTTCGGCGGCGCTTATGCCCTCGGTCAGGGTGCGGGCTACCTGCTGCTCGTGAGCGGCTCTGGCGGCGAGTTGGTCCATGCGTTCGGCTGCTTTCACTGTGGCTTCCGTCAGGCTGATAAAGGCGCGTAATTCCAGCGGGTCTATGTTGTCGAAGGTGCCCGGTTTTATGGCGTCAAGTGTCAGCACGCCCCAGGGTTTTTCATCGATATACAAAGATACGCCCATGCAGTCATGCACATGTAATTGCAGGTCGTGGTCTTCCACGAGACCATCGTAGGGGTCAGGTAGCTTGGAGTCGGCGGCGAAACGTATTGGCTCCCGGGAGTGTAATAATCTCGCAAGTCTTGGGTGTTCGTTGACTTCAAAGCGGCGGCCCATGGTGTCAACGCTTAAGCCGTCGATTGCCAGTGGACGCAGGTGACTGCCTTCGAGGTGAAGTAGTGCGGCGGCATCGCAGGGGAAAATTTGCAGCATGGTTTCCAGCAGGTTGTGGTAGCGTCGTTCGGCGGGAAGATCCTTGGATAGGTCTGCGACTAGCGAGGTGAGAGCGCCGAAAAAGCGAAGCGTTGTCATTTTGATGTCTCCGAGTGTTGTTATGACAACGATAGCAGGTTGTTATAAGGATAACATTGATTAATTTGTCTTTTAAATCAGCGAGATAAAAGTTGGCTCGAAATTTGATAGGGATACAGCGAAAAGTAATAAGTGCTTGCTCAATTTCGTAACTTGATTTTGATCAAGTAGCGTAAATCGCGAGGCTATTAATATGCGCCTACGGCGGTAGGTGGGGTTTGCGCGTCAGCACTGACAAGTTTTCAGGTTTTTAAATTTTTCTAATTTTTTAAGGGGAAGACCTATGAGTTTTCAAAGGGGCTTAGCCATTAGGTTACGGTCCAGATGTGGGGATACGGTAAAGGCTGGCAGCGGCTCTTATCATTGGCTAGGTAACGCAGGAGGATCAAATGGCTGATCAATTTAACAAGGGCATGGCCCGTAATATTTATTACGGTGGGGGTGTGTTTTTCTTCCTGCTGTTGGTGGGCTTAACGTTCGATACCATGCGGGCACTGCCTGAGCGGGATCATCGGGAAAACATCACAGAGGAAGTTGCTCACGGTAAGGAAGTGTGGGAAAAAAATAACTGTATCGGCTGCCATACACTGATGGGTGAGGGTGCTTATTTCGCGCCAGAACTGGCTAATGTTTATGACCGTTATGGTCAGGGTAATGAAGAGGCTTTCCATGCGTTCTTGCAGTCCTGGATGTCCATCCAGCCGCTGGGTGTTGAAGGGCGTCGTCAAATGCCGCAGTTCAATCTGAGCACGGAAGAGGTTGATGCGTTGGCCGCCTTCCTGATTTGGACCTCGCGGGTTAATGATAACGATTGGCCGCCGAATATTCAGGGTTAAGGGGAATAGCTATGAAATTTAGTTCACAAATGGTGGCGAAACCATATTTTATTTTCGCAATGATCCTGTTTACCGGGCAGCTTTTATTTGGTGCGGTTTTGGGTCTTCAGTACGTGATTGGGGATTTCCTATTCCCTTATCTGCCTTTTAACGTTGCACGTATGGTGCACACTAACCTGCTGTTGGTTTGGTTGCTGTTTGGCTTTATGGGTGCTGCGTATTATTTAGTGCCGGAAGAGAGCGATACCGAGCTGCACAGTCCGTTACTTGCGAAAATCCTGTTTTGGGTGTTTGCCGCAGCGGGTGTTGCAACGATTCTTGGTTATCTGTTTGTGCCTTACGCTAGATTGGCTGAGTTAACCTATAACGAATTATGGCCAACCATGGGTAGGGAGTTCCTGGAGCAGCCTACGATTACCAAGCTTGGTATTGTCGTTGTAGCATTGGGTTTTGTTTATAACATCGGTATGACCGTTCTTAAGGGACGTAAAACCGTTATCAACATGGTATTGATTACCGGACTGATTGGTTTGGCTGTGTTCTTCCTGTTCTCGTTCTATAACCCGTCTAACCTGGTGCTGGATAAATACTTCTGGTGGTGGACAGTTCATCTATGGGTTGAGGGTGTTTGGGAATTGATCTTAGGTGCGATTCTGGCGTTCACCTTGATTAAAGTGACAGGTGTTGACCGTGAAGTTATCGAGAAGTGGTTGTATGTGATTATCGGTATGGCACTGATTTCTGGCCTGATCGGTATGGGGCACCACTACTTCTGGATTGGCCCAGGCGAATACTGGTTGTGGTTGGGTTCTATCTTCTCAGCCATTGAGCCAATTCCATTCTTCATGATGGTTGTGTTTGCATTTAAAATGGTTCGTGAGCGTCGCCATGGTCATGGTAACGAAATTGCAGTTACCTGGGCTCTGGGTACAGCGGTGATGGGTTTCCTTGGCGCTGGTGTTTGGGGGTTCATTCACACACTTGCACCGGTTAACTACTTTACTCACGGCTCGCAGCTTACTGCAGCGCACGGTCACCTGTCTTTCTTTGGTGCCTATGTGATGATTGTATTGACCATCATTTCTTATGCGATGCCAATCATGCGTGGCCGTCCTCAAGGTAACTCTCTGAAAGCACAAAAAGTAGAGAGAATGGCCTTCTGGATGATGTGCTTGAGCATGCTGGGCATTACTTTGGCGTTGACCGTTGCGGGTGCATATCAAGTGGCACTGCAACGTTTGCCTGAAGATGCAGAAGCGCTAAGCTTTATGGCCACACAGGATAAGATGATGCCAATCTATTGGGTGCGTATGGCATTTGGTGTGGTATTCGTTGGTGGTGTACTGACCTATTTCACTAGCTTCTTTGTTGGCGGTAAATTGCCTGAAGCGGTAAAAATAGAGAGTTAGTCCCAGTAAGGCGATCATCTGCGATCGGTAACACGGTCGTAGATGATACCTGTAGATCTAGATGTAAAAAGAGGGGCTTAGCCCCTCTTTTTTCCAGAATATTAATTAGATAGGATCTTTGACGCAGCATTTGCAAATAGCGGGCCTGGGTTTTATCTAATTAAGGTTTGATTGAAATTAAAGTAGAAAGTGGTGGGCGGTAGCGATGGAAGAGTTTGTTGGTGAGTTGTGGCATAAGCTGATCACCCGCCAGGCGCAGACCGATTTTACGGAGGCGAAGGTGGAGTTCGCCTCGCTACAATCCCAGTTAGCGACTTATTTTCGTGCCATGGGCGGCGAGCCAGGGAAAAATCTGGAGGGTACTGGGCCGCGAGCCTTTAACCCCAAAAGACGATTAGTGCAGCGTATGGCTGGCAGTCATCGACATTTTCCCGTGTGCTGGCAAGATGACCGCGGTTTACGTTTGCCTATCAATCTGGCTTACTTCCCGGACAGCGCATTAAATGAAGCGCTATATTTTTGGCAGACCGCACTGGCGGCTCAATTACCCCATCTTCGACACTGGTTTGCTGATAATCAGCAGGCAACACAAGACTTACTTAGAAAACGCCCGGGCTTGGTTGCTGGATACAAGCAATTAGTTGAGGCGACGCTGAAAACTCGTCCTGATTTAGAAATCTTAAAAGGCCCGGAACTGGAGCGTGAACAGGCCATCCAGCAGGCCATTATCGAACCGGGCAGTGTTGATCAATTACCCATCGCTGCGGGTGATCCATTACCTGTGCCGATCTGGATTTACCCTGCACCTCTGTACGCGCTCAGTCCGGATAGTGAGGATGATCTGGACGATATGGGTGATGGCTCGCGTGCCAAGAAACAACTAGACAATGGCCGCAAACAGGCCGAACGCACTGACGACGCCAAGCAGACCGATGGCTTGTTGGTGTTTAAGCTGGAGTGTTTGTTTACCTGGGCCGAACAGGTGGATCTGGACCGTTGTCAGGAAGAAAATCTTGATGATGATCCTTCCGCGGCTGATGATTTAGATATCATTACCCTATCGCGTAAACGACGAGCGGGCGCTGCACGACTAAAGTTCGATCTGGATTTACCTTCTGCGCAAAATGATGATTTGCCGGTCGGTGAAGGTATTCGTTTGCCGGAGTGGGATTATCGTAAACAGGCCTATATTAAAGATTACTGCCTGTTGCAACCCATGCTGGCGGATGACGCGTTGCCAGCCGCTGTCCCTGACTATTTGCGCAATCAAGCACGCGTGTTGAAGAATCGCTTTAGCATGCTGCGCCCTCAGCGCACTTGGCAGCGTCGCCAGCCCTACGGTGACGAAATTGATCTTGATGCCTGGCTGGAATTGAAGACGCAGCCACTGCGTAACGAAGAGCATCAGGATTTATACCGGGCTCGCAATAATCCACAGCGAGATTTGGCCTGTTTGCTGTTATCTGATCTGTCGATGTCCACCGATGCCGGGCTTGGCGCGAATGGTGATTCCGATCAGCGTGTGATCGATGTGATTAGAGACACCATGCTGCTGTTCGCCGAAGCGTTATCCAGTACCGGCGATCCCTTTGCGATTTATGGCTTTTCATCGGTCAAAAACAAGCAGGTTCGCTACCAGCTATTAAAGAATTTTGCTGAACCCTACGGTGATGAGGCGCGCGGCAGACTGTTGGCCGTTAAGCCGGGATTTTATACCCGTATGGGCGCTGCTATTCGCCAGTCTACAGACGTGCTGAAATTACAAAAATCCCAGCAACGGCTGATGCTGATTTTGTCTGATGGCAAACCCAATGACATTGATCGCTATGAAGGCCGGTATGGTATTGAAGATACTCGACGGGCGGTGATTGAAGCCAAACAACAAGGTATCCAACCCTTTTGTGTCACCATTGATGAAAGCGGCAATGATTACCTCCCCTATCTCTTTGGTGAGCAGTGTTATGCTGTGGTAAATGATTTGACGCGTTTACCGGTATTGCTGCCCAAACTCTATTTGAACCTGACAGGCATCAGTGCCTGAAGCTAAGCGACGAAACGCTAGGATAAACATGGCTAATGACATCCACTACCTGCCTCAGGGGCGGGAAATCGAGATTTTCAAAACAGCGGCAAATAACAAGTTACCTGTTTTGATCAAAGGGCCAACAGGTTGCGGCAAGACGCGCTTTGTTGAATATATGGCCGCAGAGTTGGGGCGGCCCTTGCACACGGTGGCCTGTCATGATGACTTGACGGCTTCTGATCTAGTTGGCCGTCACCTGATTGGTGCTGACGGCACCTACTGGCAAGACGGCCCCTTGACGCGAGCGGTACGTGAAGGTGGTATTTGTTATCTTGATGAGGTGGTTGAAGCGCGTAAGGATACCACCGTGGTATTGCACCCGCTTTCCGATCATCGCCGCGTGCTTCCCATTGAGCGAACCGGTGAGACGATTACCGCACACCCTGATTTTATGTTGGTGATCTCCTATAACCCCGGTTATCAAAACCTGATAAAAGGCCTCAAGCCCAGTACGCGGCAACGCTTTGTTGCTATGAGTTTCGAGTACCCTGTTCCAGAGCAAGAGGTCGTTATTGTTTGTCAGGAGTCCGGTGTTGACAAACAAACCGCTCAGCAGCTGGTGGCGTTAGGTAATGACCTGCGGCGGCTGAAGGATCATGATCTGGAGGAAGCGGCTTCGACTCGTTTGCTGATTTACGCCGCTATGATGATTCAGTCCGGACTGACACAAAGTGAAGCATGTACCGCTTGTCTGGCGCAGCCGTTATCCGATGAGCCAGAAACGCTGGTAGCGATTGAGCGGCTGATTCAAGCTCACTTCTAACGAATGGAAGAGAAAACCGTTTCTAATAGAAATTTTACAGCGTTTATTCAGAACGCCAGCGAAGAGCGGCCAACACCCGCCAATATTGCGGTGTGGATATTGATCTGGGCGGAGTTGACCGAGTTCGCGTTGTTTTTTCTCGTGTATCTTGTTGTTCGCTCGCATAACCCGGAAATTTTTGCTGAGGGCCCCAAGCATTTAAATACCCTGGCGGGAGCGTTGAATACCCTAGCGCTGTTGACCAGTAGTTATTGCGTCGCTAGAGCGATGGCCGGCATCAGAGCCGGTCGCACCGATACCTGTATGAAGTGGTTGACGGCAACGTTGGCGATGGGGCTGACCTATTGTGGTATTAAGGCCTGGGAGTACGTCTGGAATGACGCGGCGGGCATTGATTCACGTACTGACATGTTTTACACGCTTTATTATTACCTGACCTTCAATCACCTGTTACATGTGCTGGTGGGTATGTGCACGATTTCCTGGGCAATGTTTCGGGTTCAACTGGGCGCATTTAGTTCTCAGCAACACGAAGGGCTTGAGGGTGCCGCCTGTTATTGGCACATGATTGATCTGGCCTGGATTATTATTTTTCCGCTGCTCTATGTGCTTAGATAGGGGACGCTGGTGAAATTTTTAAAAGTCATATTCGGGAGTGATAAAGTCGATAAGTTTGCCATGACGGAGCGTCACTGGCTGATTTGCTTTTGGTTGATTCTATTGGCGCTGACGCTGCTGAGCGTTTTTATCGCAGAATCCGCTGACCCAGCGACATGGACAATCTTATTTGTCAGTATGACGGTTACCCTGAAAGGGCAGTTGGTGATTGATCGGCTCATGGGGCTGCGACATGCAAATCCGATGATTAGAGGGCTGATGTTGTTGTATTTCTATGTGTTGACGCTGCTGATTGTGTGGGCGTTGCTCTTTCCCGAGCAGTTAGCCGCGCTAACAACGCTCTAGCGGTCTCTTCACGGCTTCTTTCAAGCAGCTAAATTTAGCTTGTTATCTTTTTATTTTGACCTTAGGCAGCTAGGCTAGCGATGTCTTGTTGCGTGCGTGAATACCATTTAGCATGCAGACATAAATTTTATGCTGTCCTCTCGAGCCGCTCGGTAGACAGAAACGATTAGGAAGATTCAACCTCATGACAGAGGCGTCACGTAACCTCAAAGGCCAGGCTTTACGCTGCTTTGTTCAATTACTGGGTAAGTTACCATTGTCTGTAAGCCGGATAATTGGTGGATTTATCGGGTGGTTGAATTACGTCTTCAATACACGGCTTACTCAAATTACACGAACAAATATTTCCCGTTGTTTCCCCGATTTAAATAAAGCACAGCGAGAACATTTGATTAAACAAAGCGTGATCGAGACTGGGCGTGTCGGCATTGAAATCCCGGGTGTTTGGCTGAAGTCTCAGCACTGGTTGCAAGGCAAGATTTTAAAGGTGCGTAACCGTGATTTGTTGGATCAAAAGTTGGCTAGCGAGGCAGGGCTTGTTTTATTGGTGCCTCATATCGGAAATTGGGAAGTGTTAGGGCTTTATCTCTGCGGTATTACTCAGATGACTACGCTCTACCAGCCGCCCAAAATAGCTGAGATGGAAGCGCTTATTCGTCAATCGCGCGAGCGCGAAGGCGCAAGGTTGGTGCCAACGAACAACAAGGGCGTGATGGCGCTTTTTAAGACGCTTAATGCAGGCGGTATGACCATTATTCTGCCTGATCAAGTGCCCGCCAAAAAAGCCGGGGAGTATTCTTCTTTCTTTGGGTTGCCGGCGCGGACGATGACTCTGCCGCATGGTTTGATTAAACGTACCGGCTGTCAGGTGCTGATGGCCTATGCAATACGAGTGCCCGGCGGTTTTGAAATAGTCTTTGAAGAGCCTGATGCAGATATTTATAGCGAGGACACGCAAGCGTCACTGATGGCGATGAATCGCAGCGTCGAGGCTTGCGTTAAGACTTGTCCAAGCCAGTATCAATGGGAGTATAAACGCTTTCGAAAGCAGCCTGCGGGCATGCCGAAATTTTATGACTAGCAGGTGGCTCACAGTTTGATCGCAGTGCCGAATCTGCTACTATCCCTGTCCGTTAAATTGAATTTTTTGATGCTTTTACGCATCGCTGCAGGAGTTAAAGATGGCCTCACGAGGTGTAAACAAAGTAATTTTGGTGGGTAATCTGGGGCAGGACCCGGAAACACGTTATTTGCCTTCAGGCGGCGCCGTGACTAACGTTACGCTTGCCACCTCCGAGACCTGGAAAGACAAAACAAGCGGTCAACAGCAAGAGCGTACGGAATGGCACCGTGTGGTGTTCTTTAACCGCTTGGGTGAAATTGCCGGAGAATACCTGCGTAAAGGTTCAAAGGTTTATGTTGAAGGTTCTCTGCGCACGCGTAAGTGGCAAGGGCAGGACGGACAAGACCGTTATACGACAGAAATTGTAGCCAGTGAGATGCAAATGCTGGACAGCCGTGGCGCAGGCAGTGGGGATTCATTTGGCGGTGGTGGTCAGCAGTACCAGCAACAGGCACCACAGCAGAATGCACCGCAACAACAACGCCCTCAGCAGGCACCCGCTGCCCAGCCTCAAGCGGCACCTCAGCCAGCACCGGGCGGTTTTGATGACTTTGATGATGATATCCCCTTTTGACATGTACATAAACAAAAACTGTTGATTTAATCTTATAAGGGTCTGTTTTTACAGGCCCTTTTTTGTTTGTGGTAAAAAATAAGTTGACAATAGGCTCTATAAAAACTATACATATAAAAATGTAGATAAAGAGGCTTTGGAAATGTCACGGATTGAAGATCTTGTATTTGATAACGGTGAACGATATCCCATCTTGTTGGGATCAGATGGTGTCCCCAATTATTGGGTGACACTTTATGTGACAAAGAAGCTAAGGCAAACACATAAACAGACGGCAATAACGAATACGATAGGTCATTTAGTTCATCTTGAGAGGTGGGAGGATATAAATAATCGTAACCTCATCAAGGAGATCAGTCGATTGCAGTTTCTATCCGATGAAGATATCGACTCACTTCGTGATCACTGTATGTTAGATATAAAAAGTTTAGAAAAATGGCGGCGATCATATAAAAAAAACAGCGTTAAGTTTGCTTCTGCCTCAACTGCGAGCGTCGCGCCTATTCAGAAAGTCTCAAATGCCCATGCCTCGAATCGAATAACTCATATTGCTGAGTTTCTTTATTTTACAGCACGAACAGTACTGAAAAACCAATTGGCAGATGAATCAATATCCCAGTCAATAAAAGAAATGAAAGGCAGTTTGATTGCTTGTAGGCCTAAAGGTAACGCAGGAAGCGGACTTGCGGGTGATCCAAATTCTAAAGCGCCATCACCAGAGGCGTTTGAGCGTATTATGAAAATTACACGAGAGGACGCTCCGGACAATCCTTTTTTAAGTTTTGAGGTGCGCTTTCGTAATGCGTTGATATTCGATGTTCTGGACGCAACAGGTGTACGTGCGAGTGAAATGTTGGCAATACAGATAGGTGATATAGATTTTCATAATGGTGCTATATCGATTGTTCGGCGACACGATGCAGTTGAAGACCCACGAAAAAAACAACCCGTAGCAAAAACCAGAGCACGAAAAATCCCTGTAGATAAGGCACTTACGGAACGGTTGAAAGATTACATTCTGGGTGTACGTGCGGAGACTGGAGTGGCAACGAAACATCCTTATCTATTTGTCACTCTTAAGCATGGTAAATATTTTGGTCAGCCGATCTCTAATAGCTCGGTTGTTAATCGAGTTCTAAAACCTGCAATTTCTGTCAGTCCAGAGTTACTTGAGGAAATAACAAGGCATGGCTTTCGACATAACTTCAATTACAAGCTTTCGAAGCGCATAGATGCAATAAACAAAGCCGCCAAAACGAACCCAGAGATCGATCCTATTAATGAAAAAATGGAGAGTCAAATTCGTAAAGAACTCAATGGGTGGAGTTCGGATAAAACAGCGGAGACATATAACTTGCGTCATGTCAGAGAAGAGGCCGATCGAGTAATGCGTGAAGATATGGATCAGTGGTCTAAACGTGCAAAGAAGGATATCTAAGAGAATGAAGGAAGTTTCTGAAGCTAAGCAATTAAAGTCAAATTTAGTTCAGTGGCACAAATCGAAAAGTGGGTATCAATTCGATTTTCATGTAAATGAATGGCGATTAGATGGATCTAAGATAATTAATTTTGATCGACTACGCGAGATTAGCAGCGCAACGGCGTATGGTTTTAGGCAAGCATTATGCCGCTATGCAGAAGAACTTTCGGCGAGTCATACATACAACGTCCTAGCCTATTTCAATATGTACTTTGATTATACCCGCGAGGAAACAATCAGCGTTAAAGGACTAACAAATTATCGAGCATCCTTGGATGCTGATAACGAATACAAACTTGGTGCTTTAAAAGGTTTTTTGCTTGCTTGGCAAGAGTGGGGGTTCAAAGGGGTCGATCTTGATATTGTAGAGTACCTTAATGAATTGGTTTTGAAAGGCAATATAAAAGGTAATGCTGTTAAAGGTGCATGCCCATATTCTGGGCCACTCACACACAATGAGTTGGGAGGGTTAATTGACTGGGCTTCTAATGCGTTTAATTCAGGTGCCCTCAATATCAAAGAGTATGCTTTCTTTATGGCGTTGGTGTTAACAGGTCGTCGTCCTGGTCAAATTCGTTCTTTGCGTTCACTCGACCTTATCGTGCGTGAAGATAAGAAGGGGAATGACTATGTCATTAATTGTCCAAGAGCAAAACAGCGGGGAGTTGGGTTTAGGGAGCAGTTCACTCCTCTTCCCATAAACGAAGATCTCTATCTGATCTTTCATAATCAAAGAAATAAATCAATTCAGCTAATTGAACAGAGTTTATGCACAAAGCTACCCCAAAAGCTTTTAGATCAAGTACCAATATTTTTAGACGAATTGAGAGTTAAGGAGCTTCATGGAATACACGATTTGGAAAGCAAGCTAATAGATACCCCTGACTATTTGCATATGACCTCCAGTACAGCAAGAGCGATGTTGCAAAAAATATCCATACTGAATACCGCTTGCTCAGAGAGGACAGGTGATTACATCAATTTCACTGCTACACGCTTTCGGTATACCAAAGGTACGAACCTCGCGAGGCGTGGAATTAGTGGGGTCGCGCTAGCGGCAGCACTTGATCATACGGATACTCAAAACATTGGTGTTTATGTAGAAAACACTGAAGAAACGGCTAAGCAAATCGATGAAGTTATGGCTCCAATGTTGGCACCTCTAGCACAAGCATTTGCAGGTAAGCTTATTGCATCCGAACGAGATGCGCTCAGAGCAAATGACCCCCACAGTCGCGTAAAAAATAGTAAGTCAAAGAATGTAGGTAATTGCGGTACATATGCCTTCTGTGCATCTGGCTACAGGGCTTGTTACACCTGTACAAGTTTTCAACCTTGGCTTGAGGCGCCGCATGAAGAGGTGTTGGAAGAGGTGATGGCTGAACGTCGAAGACAAGAGGAGGCAGGCGTATCAGCTAATGTGATTCAATCAACAGATAGATTGTTACTTTCGGTTCAGCAAGTAATCTTTATGTGCAAAGAAGAAAAAGGGAAGGAGCCGGCAGCAAATGGCTGAAATCGTTTATTTTAAGTCCAAGGCTGAGCTAACAGTCGAGCAAAATTTAGAAGAGTTTATAAAGCATTGCCGGGATAAGCTTACGATTTATGATGATCAGGGTGGGTGGAATAGTAATAATTGGAAGCACTGGCAAAAAGATCGTCCGATAGCTATGACTTTTTCTAAGTATCGAAAGGTATCTAATCCGGCTAATTTTGAGCCGTTAGACGAACCTTTTCTATCATTTGCTAAGGCATTTATCCGTTATAACCAAAGCATAAAAGCTGTGTCGAGTGTGACGAACAAGATGGTGGCTTTGCGCATGCTGCACGATGCCTTGCAAGAAATACACAGCGTGGCGGATGTGCTGAAAACTGATGGTTCTACAATTAGTAAACTACAAGAGATAACCCGGAACAGAGTGGATAATGATGATCGCCGAAATAAAGTGGGTTACCAGATTCAGAGTATGCTGGATTTTCTTCGTGAAAAAAGGATTTTACCGACTCTCCAGGAATGGATAAATCCTTGGCCCAAGCTGGGAGCCAAAGCTGAGCGTACTGACGAAGATTCTCGAGAATGGCAAGACACTCGTTGCCCGAGTATGCACCAAATGTTGGCATTAGCAGACTGTTTCGCTAATGCAAAAACACGAGAGGATAAGTACTGGTCGAGTGTAATAACTCTGCTCATGTTTGCACCAGGTCGAGCAGGCGAATTAGCAGAGCTTACTGTTGATTGCCTTCATCGAGGTGAAGGTGGTGAGCTAGGGGTTAGGTGGCATGCGGAAAAAGGGTTTGGATACACTATAAAGTGGGTTCCAAAAGTTTTAGAGAAGGCAGTCATTAAAGCGCATAAAAGGCTCATGAAAATTGGCCGGCCAGCAAGGGACGCTGCTAAGTTTTCATTCGAAAATCCCGATATTTTTTTTCGTCACAAAGGATGTGTTACACCGGTTAACTTTCCTGAGACTAAAGGATTGAATGCCTATGAGTTTGCTCATGCGATGAGCTTCTTTGAAAGCACAATTAAAGCTCTTGAAGATAGCGGCAATGATTACAACTCTGATACAGCCTGGAATGAGCTAGGAGCTTCACAAACTAAATGGATACTAAAGCTTAGAGATAAAGGAAATCCTTCCTACCAGCAACTTGCTCAATATGTTGCTGGAGAGTACAAAACTCGAGACTGGCCAAATTTACCATCTGTCGAACAAGCAGTTTGGGAGTCACTTGTTCTTATTCGTGATCGGGAATTTCATAACAAGCTCGAACCAAGAGCGTTTTCTTGGCGCCTTCCAAGTGTTAATGAACTTAATGCACAATTAGCCAGTAGAGATAAGCTAAAAAAACCACCTAAAACACTATTTCAAAGAATGGGTTACAAGGATGAAGATGGTTCAGATATTCGTCTAACTTCTCATCAAATTCGTGTATGGCTTTCGACTAATGCTGAAAGAGGTGGTATGGATGCATGGAAATTGGCTCAATGGGCTGGCCGTGCTCGGATTAATGATAATCGACACTATGATTTGCGAACACAAGAAGAGCGAGAGCAGCAGGCTCGTAGTGTTCTCGAGCTCACCGAACGCCCTACCGCTCTAGAGGCAATAAAACTCAATCTGCCTGTCAGTTACAAGGACTTGGGTGTAAATCGCATAGGTATCGCAGATATTACCGAATATGGCATGTGTACCCATGATTATGCTATGTCTCCATGCACTAAGGGCGGTGAATGTATGACGTGCAAAGAGCATGTCTGTATTAAAGGAATGCCAAAAACATTAGAACGTATCAAGCGACTTGAAAGGCAAATTGAATCTCAATTCAATAAGGCAAAGAATGATGAAGCTGATGGTATGTTCGGAGCAGGTAGGTGGGTGACTCATCTAGGTTGGAAGCTGGCTCACATTCGTACTCAACTTACTCGAATGGAGTCTAATGAAACGCCAGAAGGAGCGGTGCTGTGGATACCGCCTGAGCATGATCCTAGCCCTGTTCGACGTGCTCTCGATCAGCGTGATTTTGACACAGCGGTAAACAATCAAGATCGAGTTGAGGAGTCGGCCGTCGCAATGTTATTGGGAATAAAAAATGCCTAAAAAAATTATTACAAAGAAAACGCTTCCTGTTGCGTTGCACGAGCTGGATAAATGGACTGGCAAGCTTACTTGGAATAGTTATGCAGAGCAGCTTGCCAGTGTATTAGGGGAGCATAAAATCAGTCGCCATACACTACTGTCTTATCCTGCGTTGGTTGAAGCTTTTAATGATAGAAAAAATGCACTTAAAGAGGTTGCTGAGAATAAAGAGCCAAATCTTACTCTGGAGCACGCGAAAGAACAGATTGCGATGCTGGAAGCCAAAGTTCAACGTCTTGAAAGGCAAAATAGCAAATTACTTGAGCAATTTGTGCGTTGGCAGCATAACGCTTACATGATGCCTGGTGTTGATATGAGTGCTTTAAATCGTAATTTAGATAAGCCTTTACCAGAGGTCGATCGGCGATGAGTAAAGGCAAGAGTGGTCAACAAATCGCCCAAGAGAATATAGCATTGGTTGAAGCTTGGATTGAAGAGCGGAACGCACGCAGGGACTGGCACGAATATGAGTACAGCGGCAGGCTTAATAGAACAGTGCTTGCGAGTGAACTTGGGATCGCAAAGTCAGTATGTACCCAAAACAAGGCAGTCAGACAGCTCATAGAGGACGCTGACGAGATTTGGTTTAGAAAGGCAAAGGAAAGTAGGGCCTCTCATGAGGCTGCTCGCGAGAGGGCTGAAAAGCGTACAAATCAGATTTCTTCAAGTAATAGTGCCTTAAGCCATAGGGTTGGAGAGTTGGAAGCGGAAAACCGTCAACTCAGACAGGAGCTAGCCGCATATAAAAAGCAACAGGCTTTGATTCAAGCTGGAGCTCCTGGGTTTAAGGTATGAGTCAAGTTACGCACTTGCGGCAAATTGTGCAGGTAAGAAAACCTCGAGCACATCGTTATGCAACAGTTGATTTAATTAACTCAGACGGTTCTATAAGAAAGCGTGACAAGACGCTTGTGGTTCAATTTCCAGAGTATGCCAAGGAGGCGGCCACGCCAGGATCATTGTGGGAAGTATCAGGTAAGGAGCGTCTGAGTCAATTTACAGTTAATGACATTTCTATTATTGAATACACCATTGATGCTAATAACATTAAGTTTTTACGTCCGTCAGGGCGTATTCTTGCTCGATGGATTAGTAGTAATGTTAAGGGTATTGGCAGTGTTATTGCGAACCGCCTTGTCCGCATCAAAAACCTTCAAACGCTCATTAAAAATAATGATAAAACAGCTCTTCTTGCAATAGCGGGTATGACTGTTGATCGGGTCAGCAGGCTGGTTGAGCAGTGGCCGGATGATTGTCTTTATAAGACCATAGATTGGTTAGAAGAACAGAAACTACCGCTCGGTTTAGGTGAGAAATTGGTCGCGATCTTTGGGGCAGGTGCGCTGGATAAGGTTAAATCCCACCCTTTTATATTAATGGCGATGGGGGCTTCTTTTGAGCAAACGGCTCAGGTCGCGTTTAGCCTGGGCTTAACTATGGATGACCATAGTGTTATTGCTGGAGTTGCTCAACATGTTGCAATAAAACATGCGGCTAAAACTGCTTCAACTGTAATTAGCCAACAACAGCTAATTAAAGGCTGTTCTCATGTAATGAAAAGAACTTCACCCGATGACGCTGGTGAAATTGCGTCAGAACATGGGCTTCTGGTACAAGTTAATGGCGGATATCAGGTCTTTGGCACCGCGCTTATGGAAGCAGCCGTTGCGCAATTTCTTGTTGATATACATCAGCGCCCGCCAGGAGCTCGGTCATTAACTGCTGGTTGGGAAATCAAGTTATCAAAGCAAACGATAATGACAGCGTTATTGGAGTATGAAGCAGCATTAGAATTTAATCTTACGGAAGAGCAAAGAGCTGCTGTAATTGGCGCTGTAATGGCCCCCCTTTGTGCTATTTCTGGTGGCGCAGGTACAGGGAAGACAACAATTTTACGGGCTGTTTTGGGGGTGTATGATGTGATTTCTCGCGGCACTCTCTGCTATCAAGTTGCCCTCGCAGGTCGAGCTGCGCAAAGAATGGCTGAAAGCACAGGTAGGCCTGCTCAGACTATTGCTAAGCTTATCGCAGAACATTTGGGCGATAAAAAGCCTGATCTTCCAGACCATTTGTTGTTGGTTATTGATGAAGCGTCTATGGTCGATTTATTGTCAATGTATCGTTTGATAGGAGTGTTGCCTTCAGCCACCCGTATTATCTTTGTTGGTGATGCTTCACAGTTACCACCTGTAGGGTATGGGCTGATTTTTCATGCATTAACTGAAAACTCTATTCCTTTCTTCCAGTTATCTCAAGTGAAGCGTCAAAGCGAACAGAGCCTTATACACCGCTTCGCTACCTCTGTACGTGAATCAAATCTGGAATTACCGCGTAAGACACAAAAAACACTAGCTGAAAGTGACGAATGTTCATTTGAACCGGAAATGAGCATCTCTCGACTTGTGGCGCTTTGGGGTGAGGCTGGAGGGACAGGGGCTAGTATAGTTTTATCACCCGTCAGAAAGGGCGAGTTTGGTGTAGAGAATATGAATACACAACTTCAGCGAGCCACCGGTGAAGACCGAACAGTTTTGTGCTACCAAGATGAATTGAGAGGGTGGATTCCTTGGATTACCTCTACAGGGAGCCAGTTATTATTAGGAGACCCGATTTTAATTGTCGCAAATAATTATGATGAGGATGCAGATCTTCGAAATGGCGATTTAGGCATTGTTACTGAAGTATTTGATGAGCCTGATGAAAATGGGGCTATAGGAACGATTGAGGTAAATGGCTCAAAAATACTGGTCAAAATGGGTGTGCTTGAAAAATTACAGTTAGGTTATGCAATTACAATCCATAAATCCCAAGGTTCTCAGTGGCCGACTTGCTTTGTAATGCTTCCTAATGAAGCTGTAAACATGATTGATCAGACGTTGATATATACAGCATCAACTAGACCAAGTAAAAGGCTTATCTTGATGGGGTACCAGAGAGTTGTAGAGCAAGCTATGGCGCGAGGTTCAATTGCCCTTAATAGACAAACGTTTTTACGAGAGAGAATTGCGCTAGCAGCGCAGGAATAGCTAAAAAATTATTCAGTGAGTCAATCATTAACAAGGCCATTGAGATTTAAACTCTAAGCAGGCGGCAAGAATTTTTACTCTGGCCCAAAAGTCATTTGTTTATACGGCGATCACAAAGGAGCTGTTTTGGATGATTTTGAGGTGCGCATGGTTTGCACACCCTATAAGGCCATTATCAAACCCTGTAATCTTTACGGCCAATAATAAAAACCTTTTTAGGATTAATCACCCGCTATGACCGCATTGCACACTCGGAGCTAAACAACTTCATAGATGTTGCCTGCTTGGTTATTTGTTTGGCCTTCAAGATAGCGGTCTCTTCCACCTAATGCGCTATACAGATTATTATTATAAAAATTTTGCTGGCTAGCGCCTGTAATAGAGCCGGGTTGTGTATTGTTCACAAGACATTGGTTGCGAGATGGCTGTACGAACCCCAAGTTTTGAAGATGTAGTTCTGGTGTAAAAACCGCTTGATCCTTACATATCTCATTAGCGAATGAGCCCTTGATGATTTTTGTTTCAGTGTAAATCCTGTCTCCCATCTGGGTTGTAACGCTGTGGTAAAGCTCTGTTTTGTTTTGCTCCTTGCGTGGTTGAGCAATTAGCGTAAAAAAGAAAAAAACTACCATCATTACTGATATAAACAATAAGAAAATTTCGCCAAAACCTAGAGTCATCATGTTTTCTCCTAATTTGGAGCCTGTCTATATACCTAACCCAATGCGCTATATTTTCTCCAGCTAACTGTTAAGCCTAAAATTGTTGCTTGGGAAGTGCTTATGCATGAATTTTTCAGGTAATTTTACAGGAAGTGTTTAAAAAACAGTGTATTACAATGTAATTTCACGTCTACGTGATTGTCCGTAATGTCGGGGAGAATAGAAGGGGATTCAGCAGGGATGCTTTCACGGGGGAACGCTTGAGCTAAAGCCGAGCAATAGCTAAAGGCCAATATTAATTAATCATGGGTATTAAGGTTTGCCCTGAATTACAAAAAGGACAATGTAATAAGCATGTTTTTGAGTGCGTGTTAGTAGAATATTTTCTGGGGGAAAACTTAACCAGTTAATCCCGGCAGATAAAAAATATTCTTAATATGGGTTTGAAAATGAGTGCGACTGCTACGATGAAATCAATATCCATCACCCCTAAAGTTCTTGGGGGGGCTAGCTATGTTACTGCTATCGTATATGCTGAAAAGGATAACAGTATTTTTGTACAACATAATGATGGGAAAATTATTAAGCGCTACTGTAAAAGTTACGACTCCTATAAGAGGCTTCTACGGCGGGTTGAGAGATAGTTTTTTTTGCACATGAACGCTGGTTAGATTTGCCGGTTTAAGATGAAATAAATACTTGTAATTCCCTTATTAATAACAGCACTTTTCGGTAGAGGGTCAAGCCGCCTTTAATAGTTGCCTAGGCGGAACACTACCAATAAAGGTGTAGGGGCCTCATTATTTATTGCTATAGCCACTGAGTCGCCAGAAGCGGAGCATGATTGATGCTTTCAAACTGATGCATATCCAACATTAGTGTCTTGCTGTCCGGTTAAATCGCTCGATGTAAGCATTCTTCATTGGCCTGCCCGGTTGGATATGCAGCAAGGTAATGTGGTGCTATTTGCCCAATCCACTAATGTCTGGCTCAGGTATGCAGGGTCGTTGTCATACCGCAGTCCTGCTGGCTTTCATCGCCATTCGATAATCTGGTCCAGCGGCCGTACCATCTTGGCCAGTTCTTTGCGACAGGATGGCTTTACAACTTTCCCCTCAAGGGCTTCCTGTCGAAGCTCTGCTTTAAACCGCATCCTTACCGCCGTATTTGGAGCACCATTGATAAGTCAGCGCAGTGCTAATCTCGTACTCGCGAGCTAACTCTGTTACAGGAACCCTGGCTAGAGCTGCTTCAGGATCGATGAAATCTGGTTGTCCGAAAACTTCGACTTCTTCATAGAAAACTCCTCTGATTAACATCATAAAAGCCTCTACTTAAAACCGCGATTATTTTTCGGGGAGGCTACACTTCGAGTCAGAAATTGCATCGCCAATCATCGCAGCAATGATTTTTCCCCCGAGAAAAGTCTTATCAATGGCAAACTCTCTGAATAATTTGTTCTTTTTTTCTGGATCTTGAGGCATTTCTATTACTACACTGAAATACATTTTTTTATCCATGATTAGTCTGACCTCGTAATTCAGATGATTCGCTTGTATTCCAAGTGAGTTATGTAAGGTAGTCCCTGGGCGGTTTTTTTATATGAGCAATCCGTGATTTTCAATTTACCTTGTAATGCAAGATAAATTGCTTCCTCAATCAAGGGTAAAAAATTTGGGTAGTCTGATATGTAGTTGCAACCCAGATACCTCAATGTTTTGAACTCTTCTGGTTTCATTTTATTGAGATTACTCTGTATTTTACCCATTCGTTATCTCCTTAATAGTTCGATCTCCAAATATCAAATATCAATTCAAATATATCGGTATGACGCTTACTTTGCTGTTAATACATTGTAATAAAATGCAATGGTCTTGATGTCCTCGACTGGCTAAAAGGAGGACAGTTTAAATCTGTGCAGCGAGTACCTGATTGAAGCTCTTGAGTAAGAGCAAGACTATGTGGCGCAGTGGCTATGGTTTTTCAGTCACGAATGGGCACATAAGGTCAACGGTGGCAAACTACCACTGATGGTGGCTTAACCTCTGCTTTTAAGCATGGCTAAAAAGGGGGGGATTACCGCACCACGCCAGCGGCGTTGACGTTACAAGGTTATGTAAATGCTTGTATTAGCGGCGGTGAGCGCCAATGTACAAGTCGAGGGCGGTGGTCAGATACTATCGCGACTATACAGGCGGAGGAGGTTTACAGTCTATTTTCAGCGTTCTCTGAAAAGTACTAACTTTCTATGAGCCCTTTTTTGAATAGGCTCGCCACATCAATATCGAAGGCTCCCGAAGGGAACATCTTGCATATTGGAGGGGCTTTATTTTTACTATTTTGATACAGGGTTGCCAGATCAGCTAATTCCGGCTTTCTCGGCTTACCATTTTCGTCGCGTAATAATAAAACGATAGGAAAGTGCTTGTTAATTTCATTACGTTTAACGATAACGCCAATGTCACCGCTTTGAATTTGGACGATAGCCCCAGGCGGATAAATATGAATAAATTGAATAAAGCCTTGTGCCAGCTCCGGAGCAAAGCGTTTATTTTTTTCCTTATGGATGGCTCTTAATGCATCTAAGGATGAAATAGGCTTTGATCCGCGCCAATGACTAGTTAATGATTCATAGGTATCAGTAATTGCCACTACCTGCGAAAATTTCGGTATAGATTTCTCTTTTAATCCTCTGGGAAAGCCTGAGCCGTCACAGTTTTCATGGTGTGTGTAGGCAATATCCACCGCGTGCCATAAAGATGTGTTTGCCATGAGGATATCTCGCCCATATGTTGTATGTTTTTTTAAAACTTCAGCTTCTTGATCAGTTAGGAGAAGGCTGGAATAAGCCTTCTTCAGCAAATCTTCTGGCAACTTTAGCATACCAACATCATGGAGAAGAGCCGCCGAACCAAGCTTCTCCAAACTGTCACGGGGGTACCCCAAGTGGCGACCAAAAGCTACTGCTAGAATACATGTGCTGACAGAGTGCCTCTCAAGACTTGAATGTTTCAATGCCATTTGATTAATCAGCAATACAGCATCAGTGTTAGTCAGAACGCTCTCAATACACTGGTCGACTATTTCCGTTACTTTTTCATTCGCAATATGCCCCCCCAGCCTGATCTCATCCAGAATCCCTTTGGTTAATGACTGCACCCGAGTGTGTGTAGCTTGGGCTGCGCCCCATTCTTGCTGATCAGGTAACTTATGGATCAAGCAGTTAGGAGCTGGAGTGCTTTTTGAGTAAAAAAATGTATCAACCGTTACATGTTCGCAATGGTTAGAAACTTCTTCAATGTCTTGAATGTTTCTAATGTAGAAGCCTTGAATTAAAAATGGTGTCTCGTCCCATGGTTTATCAAGCTCCGATACAAACATGCCAATCTCAAGTTTGGCGACAGGGATCCTAATATGTCTTTTTTCTCTCCGTTTACTGAATGAAACTTGGCTGCCTTTGTTGGCCCAAGCGTAAAGCTTTTTGTTTTTGCGTCTACGTTTTTGTAAAAATTTTAAAAATTTTAAAAATTTCATATTAAATTATTTCAGTTATACAGCGCGTTTCATTGCAGGCTTTTCAGCTTGAAGTGCTAACTGCTCCGGTTTTGATTGAGTACCCGGTATTTCTTGCAGTTAGTATTATTTTGGGGTCAGCTGAATCTTCTTCCAAGATGCTACGAAGCCGGGCAATCATATTGTCAATGGATCTGTCATGGGGGGTCCAGTCTCTGTCTAGTACTTGAGAATATAACTCCTCTCTATTAACCGCAGTCCCTTGATGTTGAACAAGTAGGCGAAGTAACCTTGCATCAGCAGGTCTTAGTTTTTGAACCACACCTGAACTATTTATTAACTCGCTATAGCTGTTTAACGTATAAAGTTTTTGGGCGTTAGAGCTTTCTTGCTCTTTGCTGCATCTACGTAAAATAGATTTCAGCCTTGCAAGTAGCTCTCGAGGATCAAAAGGCTTAGTAACATAATCATCTGCGCCAATTTCAAGGCCAGTTACGCGGTCCACTATGTCATCAAGAGAAGATAAGAAAAGAACAGGGGTCTTTTTATTTTCTATAACCCACTTTGTTAGCTCTAAACCCGATTCACCAGGCATTATAATGTCGCAGACAAGGAGGTCGACATCCTTTGATTGTATGATTAATCTGGCTTCCTTCGCGCTGTTTGCGTCATAAGTTTTCACAAGATAACCATTTAAAAAGGTCACTAACTCCTCTCGTAAGTCATCGTCGTCATCAACTATAAGTACACGCTTGTCAGTTAACATTGTCTGCGTTCTTCTTTGATATTGGCTGTGATTCTCAAACCCAGTATAGTACTAGCGATCTGTTTTACACGTAATTACAATGTAACTTTTTAAATTACAACGTAATTCTTGCTTTTCCCTGGTCTGCATCGATAGTTAAGACCTGAGATTAATAATTTGATTTTTACCTTGCAGCTATGGAGAGAGGAATGAAGGACTGGGTTGCGGTGCTGGGTGCGGCTTGTTTTTTATCTGCTCTCTTTTTATGTGGAGATTTTCTCTTTTCGTCTTTTTTATCGCCGGGCTTTGCTGGTTATTGGCTTCTTAAGTTTCTTTGTTTTCTAGGGATTAGCCTGATTCTTCTTGGATGCGTTTTTGCTCTTTTCAGGAAACATATACTGAACTCATTTGTTGATGTAGCAAATAAGCTGGGGGCAACAAGTGGTTTGAAAAAAATAGGAGGAGAGCTTGTACAAGATTGGAGAGGTTTCCTGTTGGATTTTTATAATACTATTGAAAATCGTGCCTTGAACGCGGTTGATATGGAGCGTGAGCTGTTAGACGTGCGTTATAAATACGATTCAATCTTGGATGCGCAGACAGAGTTTGTTTTTGGGATGGATGAGAGGGGGTATATATCTTATAGCAACAAGTCATTCCGCACTTTTATGCAGTTTGAAGAGGAGCGTTTAGATAAGCCATTCCTTCAAAATGACTATGAGAACGATACCAAAATTTCTATGATCCTAAGATCTTGCGATAAAGATTGCCTGGATGAAGCGAGAAAATCGCCATCAGGATATCAATTTATGGGCTTTTTGGGGGAGGGGGCTGACAGGCACTATATTGATTGGGTTATCAAATATGCTTCATCTGAAAATGTTAATAAATCGGATGGGCGTTATTTGTTTGTAGGTCGCGACATCACCAATGAGTATTTGGTAAATAAGAAGAATCAGCGTTTAGAAGGATTGGCCGCTATAGGGAAAATCGCACATTTTATTTCTCATGAGATTAATCAGCCGGTATCAACGATTCGGCTTGCCAACGCTAATTTGGAGTTGCTTCTTGAGCAGCAATGCGGCGGTTGTCATAGGAATGAACTAATAGCGCCTAAAATACAAAAAATTGGCTGTCAAACTGAGCGTATCGAAAAAATAGTAGCAAATTTAAAGCTTTTCGGTCGCGGGCAAGAGGCGTTCAAAGATTTTGAGCTTTGCGCTACACTTGATTCCGTATTTGATGGTTTTGAGTCATCGGGAATTGATTTTTTAGATATACGCTTGGAGCGTACCGATCACCCGGTGATTGTTGGTGGGGTAGAGGTCCTGTTTCAACAGGTAGTACAAAATATTATTAGCAATGCGATATATGCAGTTGACCAGAAGAGCGCCGACGCACCAAAGATATTAATTGTTTCGGAGATTAAGCCGCACGAAAAAGTTGTGGAACTTCGTATTAGTGATAATGGTGGAGGGTGTCCGCCAGAAGAGCTGAACACGCTATCTGATATTTTTTATACAACTAAGCCGCTAGGTGAAGGCTCAGGAATAGGGCTTTCGTTATGTTTGTCTGTTGTAGAAAAAATGGGTGGAAAATTAAAGCTAAGAAACATTTCTGGAGGCATGGAAGTCACCATGGTTCTCCCCTTTAACTGTGGTGAAGGGAGTCGGCATTCCGAATAGCTTCCCTTGTCCGTAGGTGATACCAATATTACGAGCGATTTTTAATATTTCCGGACTTTCTATCCATTCCGCAACGGTCGACATATTCAACTCGTTTGCGATATTCGCTATTGCGCTAACGATAACTTTGGCTGATTTTGATTCTGATAGATTACTGATCAGGCTGCCGTCAATCTTGACTGAATCCACGGGTAACTTATTCAGATACTCGAATGAGCAGTAGCCAGAACCAAAGTCATCCAGAGCAAATAGGCAAGAATGTTGTTTGGCTGCGTGCATAAAATCTGCAACACGATCCAGGTCTTGAATTGCGCCGCTTTCTGTTATTTCAAAACAAATTTTTCTCCCGGGAAGCTCCCCGGATAATAATCTATTGTGAATCCGAAGCAGATGAGCCGTGCTGTTTAGTGTCGAAGCTGAGAGGTTGATGTTAAGGCGGTCAATTGTTGCTAGTCGTTGACTGTTAAATCGTACCAGTTTGATAATCTGATCCATTACCCACTGGTCGATAATCTTTGTCTTATCCGTTTTCTCGGCAAGTTGGAAAAAATCCTCAGTGGAATGAGTTAATGGGTTATTACCTATACCTAATAGAATTTCATACCGCTGAGGAAAAACATGTGTTTCACAAAGTTTAACAATCGGCTGCGAGCGTAAGTAAAACTCACTGCTTTCCAGTTGATTATAAATAGAGCTTGAGGAAGCGCTTTCAAAGCATACTCTCGGAAAATTTGAGACTTCTGGCTGGCCGTTTGTGCTTATCATAATTACAGGCTGCTATCGGCTGCTTTTAAACCTCTTAGCATTTTGGCGTGTTGCTCTTCTGTGGCGTTAACGCCTTCAAGCCAGCCATCAAGCCATGCTAAACTTAGTCTTTCTGTAAGATCGAGGTTGAATTTCTCGCCTGCTCCAATGTGATTAGACAAGCCAGCCTTGTAGCCAAGAAGATAAGCGTGCTCAGTTTCCTGACTCTTTTCTTTTAAGGAGTCCGTCGTAACGGGTGGATTAGGATAACTTTCGATATCTAAACTTTCTTTGGGGTAAATGTGGTCTTCGTTAACTGCAGTTTGATTCTCAAGCATATACATTCCCTCCATCTGAAATTTAGTGAGAATTTATATTGATTACGCTTGAGGAGATATCATTACATTGTATGTCTGTGTCATGGAGTTTGTTACACGGTAATATTGCTTTAAAGAACTTAAAGGAAGTTACTCTGTAGATTCGAACGCTTTAGACCTTATTTTTAAAAATTCTGATAACGGCTTGTTTCGGGGGATTGATGATGGAGCAGTAGTTAGGTAGGAGTCAAACGACCGAATTCGTGGGTTGATTCGAATTGGGGAGCTTTTAGTGCAGGTAGATATATCATCTGGGCAATTTCTTGAATTGCTACTGCAAGAATCGTCGCCTGCCGGCGAAGCACCGATAGAACTTTGTACCATGCATGGCTCAAAGGGCCTTTGTAGTGGTCAAGTAAATTTGGCCACGGTTTAGTAGTTAGCTCTGTGTTGTTTCTCTGCCGCGTTTGGACTTAATCCGTTATTGTGCTGGTGCGGTCTTGTCTGGCTGTAATAACCAACAACGTAGTCGGTTATTGAGTGTTTCGCCTCGATAAAGCTGCGATAGCCTAAGGTTGGAACCCATTCCGTTTTCAAGCTTCTGAAGAAGCGCTCCATTGGCGCATTGTCCCAGCAATTCCCTCGTCGACTCATGCTTTGCCTTATCTGGTAGCGCCAAAGTAGCTGTCGGTATTTGCGGCTAGTGTAATGGCACCCTTGATCTGAATGAAACATTAATCCCCTTGGCTTGCCGCGCGCTTCAACAGCCATGCTTAATGCCTTGCCAGTCAGTTCGCTGTCAGGTGAGAGTGACATGGCCCAGCCAACAGGCTTACGTGCATACAGATCCATCACAACGGCTAAATAAGCCCAGCGGTTACCCGCCCATATATAGGTGACATCGCCACACCACACCTGATTCGGCTTGCTAACCGTAAACTGCCGAGCCAGTTGATTAGGGATCGCGATATGTTCTTGCTTCGCTTTTTTGTATCGGTGGTTAGGCTGCTGACAACTTACCAGCGCAAGCGCCTTCATTACTCTACTTGCACGGTAACGGCTCAATGGCATGCCGCGAGCCGTAACAATGCCAGAGATAGTTCTAGCCCCTGCTGAGCCATTACTTTCTTCGTGAGCGGTACGCACCTCTCGAAACAATTGAGCCTTCTCAGGCGAAAAGCTGCGCGCTCGTTTTAGCCAGTATTTATAGCTACTACGATTAACCCCAAACACATTGCAAATCCGCGTTACCGTATGGCTCTCTTTGAGTTTCTTGATCAGCGAGAAGTGGTCAGGGAGTCTGACATCAAGAGAGCGGTAGCCTTTTTTAATATTTGGTTCTCTTCCTCAATACGCCTGAGCTTCTTCTCCAGCTCACGGATTCTCTGCTGATCTGGCGTCATTGGCGTTGCCTGGGGTGTTTTCCCGTCGCGCTCGGCGCGGAGTTGGCGAACCCACTTATCCATAGTCGATTTGCCGACACCCATAGCATCGGCAGCGTCTCGCACCGTGTAATTCTGATCGACAACTAGCTGCGCTGATTCAAGTCGAAACTCGGGACTAAAAGTGGGTCTTGTACGTTTATTCATTGGTCACCTATTTAATGATGAGATGAGTCTATCACCTCTAATTAGGTGGCCAAATTCACTATGCCACTACACTTGAATGAGGTTCAGTAATCATTATGGGCCTCAACGAAAGTGAGTATCCGGGAGAGCAGCCTAAAAGCAGTGATTTAATGCTTGCGATGAAAGACGCTTCCGACAGTGAGGCAAGGAACGAATTGGAAGAAGAGCGCCGTTTGTTCCAGTTGATGAAGACCTTAAACATTGGCTTAAAAATGGGTGGTCTTCAACGCCAAGAAAACAGACTGTCGCCTCTAGATTTGTATTCGAAGCCAGTATTACTGATTCAGTTGTTGTTGGTAAGGCTTTAGATAACGGTGATCGCCCTGAGTTAAAAAAATCAATGTCTAAGCTATATAAGTGGTATTTACAAGAATTCGACAAGTTGGCAGTTTAAGGGGGGTCGCATCTTTAAGCTTTTTCCACTCTTAAGAGGGCAATACCACAAAGTACATCAAGCATATCATCTTGCGTGATCATTTTATCAACTTTACGTCCGAGCAAAGCCCAGCTCTCAATTTGCTCTGCGAGAGTTATGTTGTTGCGTCTGGACGCTAATAAGGCAGCTTGAATGAGCTCTTGGCTTAAGTGGGCCAGTTCTGTTTTTTTCATAATAGTTAATACCATTAAATGTGATATGTGGATTGCTAAGTAATTGATGTTTCATCTCGGTCGACTAACAAAAATGCTGGTGAATACTTGGGGCTTGATTGAAACTCGTGTGCCTGGGCCATTTAAAATATATGCCGTGTTCCGTGTCAGGAAAATACAGTTTTTGTGGGGCTCTTGGAGGAGCGTTGTCCTTACTGATTTGAATGACCGCATACTTTCATCAGCAATGATTCGGTGAGCTAATGAAGCGCTGGGTTTTAATTCATAGCTTTCAAGGCTTTCTTTGGTTGTTTCTGAGACGTTCATATCAATCCACCTCCAGTCGCTAACTACGCAGTAGGGATAGGGGGGCAAATGTTTTTTAATATGCTCGATCATAGCTGGAATTGATTGTTTGGGGCAGCCAAAGTCACAGGGTGTTCCTTCGTGGCCAAGAGCTAGGTCAGTTTGGTTTAGAAGTTCTTCAATATTCATAAATAGAAGCTGATGGAGTGGTTGGGGAAATGCCTTTTTAGCTTGGCTGAACGAAACCAATGTGTGTCTGTTTTTCTTCGTGAACGAGCAATTTAATATCCTCAGTTTGAATAACTATATGATCGCCGCTGATGCTATCGCAGGCTTTCAGTGCAATGGCGAGCTGTAGCTTTATTTTCCACTCCCTAATTGAAAGGTGGAGGTAGTTTTTAAGCGCATCTTGAGAGACCTCAGTGGTGATGTGTTTTATTAGCCCCATCTCATATGTTACGAAAGAAATGAGGCGTTTAATTTGATTAGCTTTTGCTTCGTTTTCAGCTTCCTGAACATGGATGATATGAAAGCGACTTAGAATTGGGGAAGGCACTTGGCTGATATCATTTGCGGTCGCTAACCAAGAAACATGACTGACATTGAGCTCGCATTTTAGGCACGCATCCTCAAATTTTGCGGCCGTGTCAGCTTCCAAAATTTGTAGTAATGGACCTGTTAATGCAGGGCGCCCTGACGGATAAAAGCTAGCTTTGTCCAATTCATCAAGCAGCAGCAGCGGGTTAATGCAATCGGACTTCGCCATCCTGCGAGCAATGTCACCGGGGGTTGATGAGCTGTAGCCTCGGGGGCAGCCTGCTAAAACAAAGCTTTCTGTTGCCTGCGAAAGACTGATATCGCTATGCCAAATACCCAAGGTTTCTGCAATTTTTTTAGCTACATAGGTTTTGCCACATCCAGGTGGACCGACTAAGAGGGTTGCCGTGAGTTTCAGGGGCTTTTTAACTGAGAACTTGTCATGCACGGTGATCTGAGCAATGACTGAGTCAATGTAGTCGCTCATGTTTGGCGACCAGCAGCGAAGCTCGTTTAGCCTGTGGATTGCCTGAGCTAAATCAGGAGGGGTCGCTTTGATTTTTCCTTTGCTAAGAGCTACAAAAATGCTATCGGTATCGCTGTTTTCACCCATGCTTAGAATCGCATGATCAATTTCATTTGAGTATTTTTCGGTATCTATAACAAACTGTTGGTCCTTTTCGGGTTTGTTAATCCAGGTTGGTGGTTTCGGTGTGATGTCTTCCTCTAGTGTGCGGTCAGTCATTAGTTTGGATTTGCGTGTTGGTTAACGTGATTAACTCATCAATTTGAGTCGTTAGCTCATCATAGCCATCCTCTGGGCCCGATAACCCATAATAAAATTTTAGCTGGTTATGTAACTGTTTTACGTCGTAAACATTAATACTGAAGTCTTGGGCTTCAGACATTACGGAGCTTATTTTTTTGGAAAGACTCTCTAGGAGAGGGTGCCAGCTATTGGGAATAGAAAAAATAAAGTTGTCCCCATAGAGGTTAGGGTATGAAGTGGTAAGGCGCTCATATGGTTTAGAGTTAATGCATCGCTTGTTCATCCTTTTGCCGAGAATCAATGACTCAAAGCGTTGAAGGGGAGATGAATTTCTAACCATGTGTGAGGATGTATTTTTTTGAGCGGCTCAAGATCTGTTAGGTCTTCTTCTGTGAGTATGCTTTTTTTATTATTCATTTATTTGTCCCTTTTTTTCGATAGGTTTACGAGTCGGCTAGAATTAATATATGTTTTAATAAGTATTAATTTTTTTGGCGAACGTTATTGAGGGTGCGGTGATACTCGGCTTGGTTCCTTTTTGGGAACAGTGCGAAAGGATAGCTTGTTCCCAATTTAGGAGCAATATGCAAAGGGCAAAAAACACTGATAAATATTTGACTCTTGTAGCTTGGTTAAAAGACGCTCGACTAAAGCAAAATCTAACTATGCGAGAGTTAGGTGTATTGCTGGATGAGGCTCACACTATTGTTGCAAAAGTTGAGGCGGGTGATAGGAAATTGGATGTATATGAATATGTTCAGTATTGCCGCGTGCTTGGTTTAAATTCGAGTGAGGGGCTGGAACTTCTTAAGTGAGGAATTTCAGGTTGGCGGGGCTTTTGAGTAAAACGATTAATGCTCTCTATGATTAAGGTGTTGTACAATTGAAAACTCAGAACTACTATTTTGTTGATTATAGAGGCAAAAAGGGTTGAAAAAGCCTCTTAGTCAACAAATTTTGGTGATAGTGTTGATTTTGTGTTGCTCTGGATTACAAGGTTTCCTTTAAGTGCGGGCTTTTTAGCAGTCGCTCACTCACCCTGCTTCTTGGTTATGTATATATATCCATTTTGAGTTATAGACTATGCGAGTAACTCCTCAAAAGGCCGCTAATTAGCGGCCTTTTGTCTATAGCATGTAAACTGGACGTTTTAGGCGGAAGTGAATTTTATGAAAGGTACTAAAAAAACGCAGCGCATTATGCTCGGTATTGCTTTTGTGATTGTGCTGGCAGGGTTCGGTCTTATTGTGGCTGAAATGTACAAGGCAATAGAACCGATAAAGCTGTTTGGTAAACTCAATCTGGGTATTGTGCTGATCATTGTTGGTGGCATCGTGACCTTTTTGGCGCCTAAGCCGCCGCGTAAAAAGAAGGGCTATCGACTCTGATTGTTGCTCCGTGAGTTTGAACGACGAACTTCATGTTTTTCTTTAGTTATTTTTAAAGCCTCGTATAACGGGGCTTTTTTACGCGTTAAATAACACCTCTAGGACTATTCGGTCTAAACTCGTTGTAGTGTGTTGATAATGATTGAGGATTTTGCGCTGTGAAAGGATTTATTGCGCGTTTACAGGCTGCTTTTCCCTCTCGTGAACAGACTCGAGAAGAAGAGTTAGCTAATACGATCAGTCACGGTATTGGGCTGATCATAGCGTCGCTTGGCGCGCTGTTTATGATCCCGCAGGCGTTATTGCAGGGTAGCACCGGCTATCTTGTCGGCACCTGTGTGTTTTCCGCAACCATGATATTCCTCTACCTGACGTCTACGCTTTATCACGCCCTGCCAAAGGGCAGGGCTAAGCGTGTTTTCCGCGGTATCGAACACTCGGCTATTTTTTTACTGATTGCCGGCACCTATACGCCCTTTACGCTGGGGGTGCTGAATGGCGCCTGGGGGTGGTCAATTTTTGGGATCGTATGGGGCTTAGCGGTTATTGGTGTGACATTAAAGATTATTTATCAGGCGTCACATCTAATGCTTTTTACCTGTCTGTATTTGTTGATGGGTTGGGTTATCGTGATTGCGATTGATCCTATGCTTGAACTGGTTCCCACGGCAGGCTTGCTGTGGTTGCTGGCGGGTGGTTTGTGTCACACGATAGGCGTGGCTTTTTTTGCCACCGACTCTCAGCTCAAATATGGCCACTTTATTTGGCATTTGTTTGTTATCGCCGGTACTGGCTGCCATTATTTCTCGGTACTTTGGTACGCGTTTTGATGCTCTGGTCAACGGAGTGGTGGGAAAAGTAAAAATGAGTGAGCCGGTTTTAGTTATTCTCAGGCATTAAACGAGCTTCTGCAGAGGTGTAATACATGCAAGATTTGGATTTGTTGAAAAGTATTTCGGACCTATTGGAAAGTCAGGTGCAATGCGTTTTGGCAACAGTTGATGGTGTGCAACCCTGTTTGCACCTAATGGCTTATGGTTTCAGCGACAGCCTCAGTGAGATTTACGTCGCTTCGTATGCCGATACTCGCAAAGTTAATAACATGCTGGCTCAGCCAGCGGTATCTTTGCTCTGGGATAATAGGACGGTTAATCAGCAGGACCATGTATTAGGTTTCGCTTTGAATGCCGTCGGGAAGGCGCGAAAGTTGACGGGCGCTGAACACCAGGCAGCCGCTAATTTGTTGTTAGTTCGAAACGCTTCATTGGCGGAGTTATTGGCTTCCGATAAAGTGGTGACCTTTGCTGTGGCAGTTTCAGCGTATACGTTTGTGAAAGGGTATCGGGATGTCTACGAGTACCAACCGATAATTGTGTGAAACTATGCCGGCAAGTTTTAACCAGAAGAAGGTTGTTGAGCGCGTGCTTGGCCCTTGCTTCGTCACTTGGCTCTTTATGATACTTTTTAGTAAAGGTACTTAACGTTGGATAATAAACCGTGGTTAGCGGAAAAGAAGTGGGCGGAAAATCGCATCGTATCAGGAGCGAAGATCCAGCACTATTTTCTGTGGGGCTTCGCGATTGTCTGGATAGCTCTGACCTCACCGATTCTGTTTGATTTCGACGAAATTTGGAGAAAAACTCAGCGCGAGCCAATTACTGCGCTGGCATTTTTATTTCCGTTGGTGGGTGTCGGTTTGCTGGTGGCAGCATTTCGGTCAACGCAAAATTGGCTCAAATTCGGTCGTACGCCGCTGGTCCTTGATCCTTTTCCCGGTGCGTTGGGAGGGCATGTCGGCGGCACGATTGAAACGGGAATAACCTTTGATTCCAGTATGATCGGTAAAGTAACGCTGCAATGCCTGCATAGCTATGTGTCAGGCTCGGGGAAAAACCGCAGCCGTAAGGAAAGCGTTAAATGGCAAACCGATGGCGCTTGTCATGTGCAGCGTGGTTCGCAGGGTGCTAATTTCAGTTTTCGTTTTGACGTGCCCGATGACTTGCCGGTAACAGATGTCGAGAAGGGCAGTAGTTACCATCTGTGGCGTGTGACGGTAATAAGTGAGCTAGACGGACCTGATTTTTCGCGCAGTTACGAAATCCCCGTCTTTAAAACCGGTGAGATCTCTATCGCGCTTAACGAGGGGACGGAGGATCATCACGCGACCGTTGATGCCGCTATGGAGGGTGTTGAGTCCATTGCCAACATCAAAACCATTCCCGGTGGTTTGCAGGCGTATTTCCCTGCTTTTCAGCGTCCCGGTATGGGTATTTTCACGCTAATCTTTGGGTTGGTTTTTACGGGCGCAGGTATTGGTGCCGGTTATGGTGGTGCGCCGTTGATTTTCCCGGTGGTATTCACGCTGGTAGGCGGGTTGATAGCGCTGTTTGGCGTTTATTATTTGGGCAAATCGCTGTTTATCTCCGTGACCAATGAGGGCGTGAAAAGCCGCCGTTTCCTGTTTGGGTATCCGCTCAGCACCAAGCAAATCGCCGCTTCACAAATTACCAGGCTGGAAATCAAGGAAGGCGCGACCATGAGTTCAGGGAGCAAAACCACGGTGTATTATCAGCTTGTTGCTGAGTCAAAAGATGGACAGAAATTGCCGCTAGCCGAACGCCTCACCAGCCGGGCGGAAGTGGCGTTGTTGAAGCAAAGTTTTGAGGCTTATCTTGCCTTAGATACACGTTGAGTTCTCTCTTCTGATGACCCATTTGAATTAGATGTCGACGCTCAAGCGATGGGTACGTAAGGTGCGTGAAAACGGAAAAAGTGAACGTAAGAGGGCAGGCAATAACGCTAAGGAGCAGCATAACGTTATGACTAGAAATGGGACTTTCTCAAAAACCGCTTTATCTGAAATCGCCAGTATTGGGCTGCCGTTCCCCTTTCTTGAAGAGAATGACGACGGCTGATAACGCTTAAATTTTATCGGCATACCAGCTTCAGTATGGACACTGGTTAACGCTAAGGTCTCAACCGCTTTTTTGAGATAAGAACCCTCAGGTGGCTGGGATTTTATATCTATAGATACCGATTTTTCTATTGTCCAATAGCGCCACCAAACGCCTGATAAACAGCTACCAGATCTTTCATAACCTGAGCCTGTCCAGCGGCATAGCTGTCTTTAGATGTTAGCAAGGTGCGTTCGGTATCGATCAAATCCAGTAGATCAAATAACCCCGACTCGTATTGCAGCGTGGCTAGCTCCATCGCTTTTTCAGAGGCTTGCTGCTGATCTGCGAGATGGTGTAATTGCTGCTGACTAAAGCTATAGGCCGTCAACGCGGACTGCGCATCATTAACAGCCACTAATACCTGTTGTTGATAATCGGCTAGTGCTTTGCGCTGTTCGGCATTGGCGACTTTGATCCGCGCTTTCACCGAGCCCATGTCGAGTCCCTGCCAGCTAAGGCTAGGCGCAACAGTCCAGGCGCGGGCGTTGTTGTCTAGACCACTGGCGTGACCGGTAAGGAACCCTAAAAACCCGGTAACATTAACGGCTGGATACAAGTCGGCTTTGGCGACGCCAATTTGGGCCGTTGCTGCGGCAAGGCGCCGCTCGGTTGAGCGAACGTCAGGTCGGCGTAACAGTAATTCGCCAACATCACCGATTGCCACGGGCTTGTTCAGTGATGGGATTGGTTTCTCTGACAGCTTAACGGGCAGCGTGGTGGCTTGAAAACCGGCCAGCAATGCTAGATCATACTCAGCCCTTTTTGACTCGCTGTTGAGCTGAGCAATGCTGGCTTTTACGGCACTTAATCGCGCGCGTACGCGGGCATATTCAAACTCAGACTCCATACCTTCTTCAAATCGTACGCGGGTTATTCCAGCTGTTTGTTCCAGAATCTCGACGTTTCTATGCGCGACCTGTAGCCTTTTTTGAAGGCCTCGGTAATCGGCATATAAACTCACCAGATTACTGACGATAGATACCTGCAGGGCATGTAAATCGGCTTCGGCTGATTCTGCTGTGGCATAGGCGGATTCACTGGTACGCTCCAGTTTGCCAACTAAATCTAACTGCCAGTTGAGGTTTGCACCAACCTCGTAACGGCGGCTGTAAATCCGCTTATCCGTAACGCCTGGTTGCTGGGCTTTACTGTTTTGATAATCAGCGCCGACCGAGCCAAGCAGGTGATCTTCGTTATCAATGTCAGCAAAGTTTGCTAGCGCGCGGTCAATGTTGGCTTTGGCGGCCTCAAGAGAACGGTTGTTAGCAAGCGTCAGCTCAACTAATTCGTTTAATATGTCATCATCAAAACGTTGCCACCAAAGGCGTTCGTAAACTGCCGTTGCTGTCTCGGCGGGAACTTGTAGCGTGACTGCGTTCTGTTGAGGTGTCTGATAATCAGGGCCAACGGTCATGCAGCCCACCAATAAAACGATGGGGGCGATGGCCAATAATTTTAAATTTTTCATCTATTTGGCCTCTGCCGGAGAGCTTAGCAGCACGTTATCTGTAGCGTCCTGTTGGTCTATATCATCATGAGTTATCAGTTTGCCGGGGAAGAATTTTCGAACCAGCACATAGAACACGGGCGTCAACAGCAGGCCAAAAATGGTGACGCCGATCATGCCAGAGAATACCGCAACGCCCATCGCGCGCCGCATTTCAGAACCTGCACCGGTTGCAATAGCCATGGGTAACACGCCCATGATAAAGGCGATAGAGGTCATCAAAATGGGGCGTAAACGCTGATGGCTAGCTTCTAATACGGCTTCTAATACCGGCACACCTTCCAGTTCTTTGTCGCGCGCAAATTCGACAATCAAAATGGCATTTTTGGTTGCCAGCGCGACCAGCACGATGAAGCCAATTTGGGTGAAAATATTGTTATCGCCTCCGTATAGAATCACGCCAACAATGGCTGACAGCAGGGTCATTGGAACAATCAGAATAATCGCCAATGGCAGGCTCAGGCTCTCATATAACGCGGCCAATACCAGGAATACCAAAATGACGACCAATGGGAAAATAAACGTCGCGGTATTACCGGCTAACTGTTGTTGATAGGTCAGATCTGTCCACTGATAGGTCATGCCATTGGGTAAGTTTTCCTGAAGAATTTTTTCCATCGCAGCCTGGGCTTGTCCTGAGCTGAAACCCGGTGCAGGGGAGGCATTCACTTCTGCGGTAATAAAACCGTTGTAGTGCATCACACGGTCGGGGCCAGCAGAGTGATTAACTTTGATGAAGGAGCCTAACGGGATCATATCGCCTTGCTGATTACGCACTTTCAGTTGGGTAATCTGTTCAGGCTCCTGACGGAAATCCTCCTGTGATTGCACATTCACCTGATAATTACGCCCAAACTTGTTGAAGTCGTTGACGTACATCGAGCCCAGATAAATCTGCATGGTGGAGAAAATATCATCCACACCCACGCCCTGCATCATGGCTTTTTCACGATCCACATCTACATCAATTTGCGGGGTGTTCACCTGGAAACTGGTAAAGGCACCCGTTAATTCCGGTGCCTGCCAGGCTTTCTGAATGATCTGTTGAGTATTGGCGTACAAGGCTTCATAACCAAGGTCTGCCTTATCCTGAATTTGCAGGCGGAAGCCGCCGATCGTACCGATACCGCTGACGGGTGGTGGCGGGAAAATCACCACAAAGGCCTCTTGAATCGAGGAGAATTTACTGTTTAATGCGCCAGCGATTGCATGACCGGATAACTCATCGGTGGTACGTTCAGCAAAGGGTTTTAGTGTGACAAACACCACCCCGGAGCTTGGGCTATTGGTAAAGCCATTGATATTCAAACCGGGGAAGGCAACGGCTGATTCGACACCCGGGTGCTCCATGGCGATGCGCGACATTTCACGCATTACGTCTTCGGTGCGATCCAGTGACGCTGCATCAGGCAATTGCGCAAAAGACACCAGATACTGCTTATCCTGGGACGGCACATAACCGGTGGGTGTTGAAACAAACTGCTGCCCTGTCAGGGCCAGCAATCCGACGTAAAGAATAACTACAATTCCGGAGCCGCGAATCGCTCGACCAATCCCGCGGGTATAGGCTTTGCTGCCGCGATCAAACAAGCGGTTGAACGGTGCAAACAACCAACGACCAAACAGACCATCAATCAAGCGACTGAAGCGATCCTTGGGTGCATCGTGGCTGCGTAACAAGAGAGCTGATAATGCCGGGCTCAGAGTCAGTGAGTTGATCGCTGAAATGACGGTGGAAATAGTAATTGTAAGCGCAAACTGTTTATAAAATTGCCCCGTTAATCCAGACATAAAGGCTGTTGGAATAAACACCGCCGCCAATACCAGCGTGGTGGCGATAATTGGCCCCGTCACTTCCTTCATCGCACGTTTTGAGGCAGCGATAGAGGATAAGCCCTTTTCGATATTTCGTTCGACGTTCTCCACCACCACAATGGCGTCATCCACGACAATACCGATGGCTAAAACCAAGCCAAATAGTGACAGCGCATTGAGTGAAAATCCCATCATCTGCATAAAGGCAAAGGTGCCGATCAACGATACCGGCACGGCTGCTAACGGAATGATGGCAGCGCGCCAGTTTTGCAGGAACAGGATAACGACGATGACTACCAGCAATAGTGCTTCAAACAGTGTTTTAACCACCGCTTCAATTGAGCCGCGCACAAAAACTGTGGGATCGTAAACGATGGCGTAGTCCACGCCCTCAGGGAAAGTCTCTTTCAACTCCTCCATTCGTGCGCGCACATCGTTGGAAATATTAATTGCGTTCGAGCCGGGGCGCTGAAAAATGGGGATAGCGACGGCTTGTTTGTTATTCAGTAACGAGCGCAACGCATAATTACTGGAGCCTAATTCAACGCGAGCTACGTCGCTCAGGCGAACAATCTGCCCCTGTTCGCCCACCTTAATGACGATGTTTTCAAATTCTTCTTCAGTGCTCAGTCTACCTTTGAGGTTGATCAGCAGTTGGAAATTATTTGCCGCAGTGGGCTGGGCCCCCAAGCTGCCTGCTGCGGCCTGTTGGTTCTGCTCCCGAATTACGCTCACCACATCCATGGCGGTCAAATTTAAGGCGGCAATTTTTTGTGGGTCCAGCCAGATACGCATGGAGTATTGGCCTGCGCCAAACAACCTCACGCTACCAACACCGTCAAGACGTGCCAATTCATCCTTCACATTCAGGTCGGCATAGTTTGACAGGTAGAGCATGTCATAGCGGTCATCGGGAGAAATTAAATGCACCACCATGGTCAGGTTCGGCGATGATTTTTCCGTCACTACGCCTAGCCGTTGTACTTCTTCGGGTAAGCGAGGCAGGGAACGTGCAACCCTATTTTGTACCAGCACCTGGGCATCATTAACGTCAGTACCCAGCGCGAAGGTGACGGTTAGCGTTAGCTTGCCATCAGACGTCGCCTGCGATGACATGTACAGCATGCCCTCAACACCGTTAATCGCTTGTTCTAAAGGTGTCGCAACGGTGTCACCTATAACGCTGGGGTTGGCGCCAGGGTATTGAGCTGTTACCACAACCGTTGGGGGCACCACTTCGGGGTATTCGGTGATAGGTAATTGAAAAACGGAAATTGCGCCGACGATTAAAATTACCAGAGAGATCACGCCTGCAAAGATAGGCCTTACAATAAAAAACTGAGAAAACTTCATTGTTGCTGCCTTTAACCCGGATTAGCTGAGGATGGTTCGGTGGTTGCGATGGTTTCTTTTTCTAACCAAATATCGACACGCTGTTGCAAACTTTTCAGCGTTGCTAACACCTGTTCGCTAGCCATCGGTACCACCTCTGGGGTTACTGGCGAACCGGGGCGCACACGCTGTAAACCGTTAACTACAATGGTGTCTTCTGCGGTTAAACCGTCAGTAATTACACGCAGACCGTTAAGCTTTTTACCCAGCGTGACGGAACGGTATTGCGCGTTATTATGTTCATCCAGTACCAGCACAAATTTATGATTTAAATCGGTGCCAATAGCCTTATCGTCGATAAGAATTGCGTCATGACTTGCGCTACCCACTAATTTAACCCGCGCGAATAAACCCGGCGTGAACAGGCCGTCGGTATTATCAAAAACACCACGTATCCGAATAGTTCCGGTCTGGCTGTTTACCTGATTATCTATAAAGTCGATATGGCCGGTGTGTGGAAATTTTTTGTCATTCGCCAAGCCCATCAATATTGGAAATTTTGTTTCAGTCGAGTGAGGGCGTAAACCGTCACGGGCCAGCTGGTTATACTTCAAAAAGGTTTGTTCATCGGCATCAAAATAGGCATACACTTTGTCGGTCGATACCAGCGATGTGAGCTGGCTTTCACCGGCGGTTACGTAGTTACCTTTGGTGATGGCCGCACGCGAAACGCGACCGGAGATAGGTGCTTCTACCTGCGTGTAACTCAGATCAAGTTGTGCCTGTTCCAGGGCGGCCTTTTTAGACAGGACATTTGCGGAAGCCTGCTGGTGACGAGCCAACCGGTTGTCCAGCGCTTCCTGAGACATCGCGTTTTGCTTGTGCAAGTGTTTGCCTCGTTCAAGTTCACGCTTTGCCAATACAGCCTGGCTTTGTGCATCAACAAGATCTGCGTTGAGGCGTGCGACGTCTGTTTCAAAAGGCTTGGGATCAATTTGAAATAATATTTCTCCGGCCTCAATAAAAGCCCCCTCATGTAACAATACCGCGTCAATGTAACCCGAAACACGAGGACGTAAGTCCACGGTCTGTGGCGCTTCAAGACGACCTGTAAATTCATCCCACTCAGTAACCCGTTCACTGATGACCTTCGCCACACTCACTTGAGGACCGGCTTGAGACGCATGGGCAGCCTGTTCTTGTGAGGATGGCTGGCATGCGGCCAAGGCCGAAATAGCAACTATTGCCAAGGCCAGTTTAGTGAGTTGTTGTGCGGTTTTCATCATTCACTCCGTGGAACGAAAATTTTCTAGGAGCTGCAGTCTACGCCTCAAAATACATCATAAATAATTTATAATTCATATCTTATTCATGCTTTTAAATGATGTATCTGGCTATTGAATACATAAAATAATATGATGACTGGCCTTCTTATTAATAAATAGGTGTTGTGCTATGCGCCCGCAAGAACTCAATCTCTTGGTTATTTTCGATACCATCATGACTGAAAAATCCATTACACGTGCGGCTGAAAGGCTGTCGATGACGCAACCTGCGGTCTCAAATGCGGTCGCTCGAATGCGGGCAAACTGGAAAGATGATTTGTTTGTGAAGGATGGCCGTAATATCCAGCCAACGAGTTATGCGGCTAACCTGTGGGAACAGATTCGTACACCATTGCAAAACCTCAATGAAGCCATTGAGCCAGGAGCATTTGACCCTAAAACGGCTAAGCGTACTTTTCGTGTTGCTGTTCCAGATATTGCAGTGGATAGCAGCTGGCTGGAAATGCGCCAACTATTCGAAAAAGAGGCACCGGGTATCAACCTGCATGCAGTGCCTTATACCATCGTTAATACAGAAAAAGTGTTGGAAGACGCAGACGTTGATTTAGTTTTAAGCGCCAAAACCCCAATAAATGGTCGAATTCTGTCTACGCACCTGTTTGATTCACACCACCTCTGTGTGATGCGCAAAGATCACCCCTTGGCGAAACCCAATTTATCCATAGAAGAGTTCGCGGCGGCAGATCATTTATTAATTTCGCTGTCAGGGGATGGTACTGGTCCAACTGATCAGGCGTTACAACAGCTCGGGTTGAGTCGGCGTGTAGCGATGACGGTAAACCACTTTGCTTCAGCTGCACCTATAATAATGGACAGCAACCTGATTGCAGTATTGCCACCTAGCGCAATCTATAAACACATTGAAAGTGGAAAACTATCCATTACTAAGCCGCCTATCGAAATTCCGCCTGTACCGGTGTCGATGTTGTGGCATAAGCGTCAGGATAATGATGCTGGTCTTAAATGGCTGCGCCATCACTTCAAACGAATATCGGTTGACCGCTGGACGAGTAATTCTAACGAAGTGTGTAAGCTTATCTGCCAATAGGTGATGTTATTTTTTGTTGTCCATTTGCTCTTTTAGATTGGCAAAGGGACTAAACGTCGCAGGTTTAAGTTTGCCATCCTTGGTACTGCCATAACGCACCATGTTTTCGAATTTGGTGTGCTCTTCGTCATGACAATACAGGCACAATAATTCCCAGTTACTGCCATCTGAGGGGTTGTTGTCGTGGTCATGGTCGCGGTGGTGAACTGTCAATTCGCGCAGATTAGCGCCACTGAATTCGCGGCTGCAACGGCCGCACACCCAGGGGTAGAGTTTTAACGCCTGTTCACGGTAGCTTTTTTCACGTTTGGCGATGTACTCGCGTTGTTCGGCGAGTACCTTTGCTGCTTTGCTCGATTTATCTGTGCTCATTCTTTAAGGGCCTTCGATATAACACGCTGCTTTTGAAAATATACTTTATACATGATGGCTGTGGCTATAGCTCTCTGAAGGCTTTGTATTTTTGCAACATGTTCAGACTTTCGGCGACGGGATAGTTGGTGATATAGCCGTGGTAAGTATTAACGCCTTCGGCAAAGTGAGGGTCGCTGCGAAGGGCGTTGATGCCTGCATCGGCGAGGCGTAAAGCATAACCAAGCGTGGCACTGGTGAGCGCAATGGTTGAGGTTCTGGGGTAGGCACCGGGCATATTAGTGACGCAGTAGTGGGTGATGCCATGTACCGAGAAAACCGGATCTGCGTGGGAGGTGGGACGTGAGGTTTCGATGCAGCCGCCCTGGTCGATACTGACATCAACAATTACGGAGCCGGGTTCCATGCGGGCAACCATTTGTTCTGTGACCAGGTGTGGTGCTCTGCCGCCGGGGTGTAACACGGCGCCAATCAGCAGATCTGTATCGCGTAATTCTTCGGCAATCGACTCAGGCTTGGAGAGGACAACCCGTAATCTCTCGGAAATACTGCCTTGCAGCTCGGCTGTTCTTTCCGGGTGGCGGCTGAACATGACCGTATTGGCGCCCATGCCAATGGCGGTGCTGGCGGCGTGCCTGCCTACTACACCATCACCCAAAATGGCGACTTTGCCATAGGGTTTGCCGAGCACGCTGCCGAGCAGAATACCTTTGCCTTGATTGGGGCGAGCCAGATAGTAGTTGCCGACAGTGATGGCCATGTTGCCTGCCACTGCGCTCATGGGGGCGAGCAATGGCAGTTTGCCCTGTGCGTCTTTAACGGTGGCATAGGCAACGGCGGTGGTGCCAGCCTTTAACAGTCGTTTGGTCAGATCCGGTGAGACGCCAGCGAGATGGAAATAGGTGAAGACAATTTGCTGTTTTAGATAGTCGTATTCAACCGCGAGTGGCTCTTTTACTTTAAGAATCAGTTCGTTATCCCAGGCAGCTTCTTTACTAACCGTTTGCGCGCCAGCGGCGAGATAATCCGCGTCGGAAAAACCGGAGCCTTCGCCAGCTCCCTGTTGCACTAATACCTGGTGTCCGGTTTGCGTGAGGGCGTTGGCGCCATGGGGTGTCAGCGCGACGCGGTTCTCGTTATTCTTGATTTCTTTGATAACACCAACGGTTGTCATCTTTGCGCCTCAAGAAAATTGTCTGTGATGTTAAGAGGTTAACACTGTTTGATAGTTTCACCGAACCAAGGGCAAGACTTACTTAAGATTGTCATGCCAGTCAAAATTTTATCGCGCCCAATGTAATAAATGGATACCGGGTCGTAGCCCGGTATGACGAGCATATTTTAAATAATTCGCGAGTAACGTATCTCCGAATTCGGTTTCAGGTAAGCATCAAACATCATGCAAATACTGCGAATTAACAGACGGCCGCCATCGTTGACGGTGATGCTGTCGGCATCGAGGCGGATTAAATCGTCCTCGGCGAGCGGCTTCAAACGCTCCAGTGATTCAGCGAAGTAGTCGGCAAAGTTGATGCCAAATTCAGCTTCAACTTCTTTGAAACTAAGTTTGAAGTGGCAGATTAATTTGTTGATGACCGTTTTGCGTAAAATGTCATCGTCGTTGAGCGTGAAACCTTTAGTGACCGGTAAATCGTCGTTATCGAGCGCTGATTGGTAGCTCTCAATATCTTTGAAGTTCTGCGCGTAGACATTGTCGATAGCGCTAATAGCTGAGACGCCCATTGCAACCATATCGCAGCCACCGTGGGTTGCGTAGCCCTGGAAGTTACGTTGTAGTTTGCCTTGCTGCTGGGCAATAGTTAGTTCGTCGTCAGGTTTGGCGAAGTGATCCATGCCGATGTAGACATAACCGGCGTCGGTGAGGCGAGTGATGGCGTATTCCAGCATCTGTAATTTTACTTGTGGCTCGGGCAATTGGCTTTCGTCGATTTGTTTCTGAACCTTGAACAGATGCGGCATGTGCGCGTAGTTGAACAGCGATAAACGATCCGGGTTCAGCTCAATGGTTTGTTCCAGTGTACGTTTGAGCGTTTCCATGGTTTGCATGGGTAGACCGTAGATCAAATCCATGCTGACGGAATGGAAACCTTCACGATGAATGGCGTCCATCAGTTCACTGACTTCTTCGACGCTGTTGAAGCGGTTCACGGCTTTCTGAACATCGGGATCAAAATCCTGAATGCCCATACTAATACGGTTGAAGCCTATTTCGCGTAATACCGGGATGGTGTCTACGGACATTTGGCCCGGGTGAATTTCAATGGAGTATTCACCGCTGTCGTCATCAAGCAGATTGAAGTGTTCACGTGTTGCGGCCATTAGCTCACGCTTTTCATCATCACTGATGTACGTTGGCGTGCCACCACCCCAATGCAGTTGTACCACAGGACGGCTGTTGTCGAAGTTTGCCGCCTGCATTTTAATTTCCTTAATGAGGCGGTCAAGGTAAGGCCGTGCTCGGGATTTATTAGCGGTGATGATTTTGTTGCAGGCGCAGTAATAACAAACCGTATCGCAAAAGGGGATATGGCAATACAACGACAGTGGACGAGCAGCGGTATTGCTGCGCTCGATGGCAGATTTCAGGTCGGTCTCGCCAAAGGCATCACTGAACTGTGGTGCGGTTGGATAGGAGGTGTAACGCGGGCCACTCAAATCGTAGCGGGCGATCAGTTCAGGATTCCAGATTGCAGAGGATGATGAAGACATTGCGAAAGTCGATCTCAAGTTATGAATTAGCAGGACTGCAGTATACCGCTATCGGCGCGAAAAGTGGGTTGATACAGGTCAATTGTCAAATTGGCCGGTTTAGAACTACAGGCGGAGAATGCAGTCGTAGCCTATGATTTGAAATACGATGCAAACTTCTATGACCGATAAATTATGACTGCGTGCTCGATTCGATGTGCCCTGGGGCTTTTTATTCTGATGCTGGTGGCTGGTTGTTCATCAACGCTGCAGCAGCAAGATATCAGCAATTCCGTGTCACAGACCAACGGGCATCAGAAAAGCGAGGGAGTCTATTTTGTGCGCCCCGGCGATACTCTGTCGGCGATTGGGCGGCGTTTTGGTGTCAGCAGTTCGCAGCTTCAATACCGCAATGGCATTGCCGACCCTCTCACGCTGAAAATTGGTACTCGGTTGGTTGTTCCGCATAAAAGCCAGCAGGTCCCTGACTCCTTTGCCGGTAGGGCTCGCTTTATCTGGCCGCTGCAAGAGATGGATGTGTCGTCGGAATTTGGTTCCAGAAATAATCGTCACAAGGGCGCTGATCTACGAGCGCCGCGGGGTACGACTATTCGCGCCTCTGCCGATGGTGTGGTGCATTTTGTTGGCAGGCAGAATGGCTATGGCAAGGTGGTTATTCTCAAACACGCCGATAATATTCAAACCTTCTACGCCCATAACGATAAAAACCTGGTGAAGAAGGGGCAGCAAGTTAAGCAGGGCGAAAAGATTGCCACGGTTGGCCGAACCGGTAATGCCACGGGAAATCATGTGCACTTTGAGTTTATTCGAGGACGTCAGCGTTTGAATCCGCGGGATTACTTATCAATGTAGCCTTTTCGATACTGATCTAAAGCGGCAGTGTCGTGCGCTCCACAACCTTTCGCATCACGAAACTGGAATGTACGCCGGTGACGCCTTCGATACGTGTCAGCTTACCGAGCAGAAATTGCTGGAAGCCATCCATGTCCGCGACGATGACTTTGAGGATGTAATCGGCGCTTTGGCCGGTGATCAGATAACATTCCATGACCTCATCAAATCCCTGTACGGCTTTTTCGAAAGCGGCGAAACGTTCGGGGGTGTGTTTGTCCATGCTGATGGAGATGATGGCGATCATGTCCAACCCCAGCTTTTTGGCATCCAGTATCGTCACGGTTTTTAAAATAAAACCGCTGTCCTGTAATGCCTTGACTCGACGTGAGCAGGGGCTGGCAGAAAGGCCAATTTTTTCGGCTAGTTCCAGATTGGAAATTGCACCGTTTTGTTGCAGCTCTAATAAGATGCGACGATCTGTTCGATCCAGTTGATGTAGACTCATAATTTTAACTGTAAACACTATGATGTTTATTTAAGTTGAACTTTAACACTATAAATAACGGTTATATTAGTTAATTATTGTTTAATACGTGTTTTTTTGTGCAATGTTAGCAATCCTTCGCCCGTCGTTCTCTTTTATACTTCTGTTGCTGGATTAATCAATCAGATTTCTCCGTACAACCAACTTAACGATAAGAGTTCATCATGTTTAATCACACAAAATACCAAGCCTTTCCTGTTATTAACAAAGCTGACCGCAAATGGCCGGGGCAGCGTATTGAGCAAGCACCTGTCTGGTGTGCGGTCGACTTGCGCGATGGTAATCAGGCGTTGATTGAACCGATGAGTGTGGCGCAAAAACAAAGCATGTGGCAGCTGATGCTGGATATCGGTTTCAAACATATCGAAGTGGGCTTTCCCAGTGCATCACAGACGGACTTTGATTTTGTGCGCTGGTTGATTGAAGAAGAACAGATCCCCGAAGATGTGACGATTCAGGTGCTGGTACAGGCGCGAGATGCGTTAATCGAGCGAACCTTTGAAGCGTTGGAAGGCTGCAAGCAGGCGATTGTCCATGTCTATAACTCGGTCTCTCCAGTACAGCGCAACAAGGTTTTCAGGCTGGATAAAGAAGGCATTAAGGCGATTGCGATCAAGGGTGCGGAAAAAGTAGCCAGCGAAGCGAAAAAGTATCCAGCAACACAATGGACTTTCCAGTACAGCCCGGAAAGCTTTTCCAGCACGGAGGTGGATTTTTCGGTGGCGGTTTGTAACGCCGTGATTGATGTTTGGCAGCCTAGCCCGCAGCATAAAATTATTTTGAATTTGCCGGCCACGGTCGAATGCGCGGGGCCGAATGTGTTTGCTGATCAAGTGGAAAGCTTTTGCGAGTCCATCCAGCAACGCGACAGCGTCATTATCAGTATTCATACCCATAATGACCGAGGCTGTGCGGTGGCAGCGGCTGAAATGGCCATCTTGGCCGGTGCTGACCGGATTGAAGGCACGTTAATGGGTAATGGTGAACGTACGGGTAACATGGACATCATCACCATGGCGATGAATCTGTACAGCCAGGGCATTGATCCACAATTGGATTTGTCTGACGCGGCACGGATTACGCGGACTGTTGAAGAGTGTACGCAAATACCGACCCACGCCCGCCATCCCTGGGTGGGTGATCTGGTGTATACCGCCTTTAGTGGTTCCCATCAGGATGCTATTAAGAAATGTCTGGATCAGCAGCAGTCGGACGAGCCATGGGATGTTGCCTATTTGCCGATTGATCCGCAGGATGTTGGGCGTGATTACCAGTCGGTGATTCGTGTTAACAGCCAAAGCGGCAAGGGTGGTGTGGCGTATATTCTGGAAAACTCCTTCGGCATCACGTTGCCGCGTTGGATGCAAATTGAAGTGAGCCGGGTGGTTCAGAAATACAGTGAAGAACAACAATGTGAGGTGGACGCGCAAACCATCTACGAGATTTTCACGCAGCATTTTATTAACTGTCCTGTTTTGGAAGGTAAGCACTACCAGCTGGGCAATTATCAGCTGAGTCGAGATACACAGGCCCGTGCCGAGCAGCAGGGAACGATGAGCTTTAGTATTAATACGCAGGGGCGGGTGATTGATCTTCACTCCTCTGCCAGCGGGCCAATCGCTGCTTTTTGTGATGCGTTGGGTCAGCAGTTAAACATTGCCCTTGAAGTGAAGCAGTATAGCCAGACGGCCATGAGTAGCGATGAAGGCGCTCATAATGGTGCTGATGCTCTTGCCTGCGTGCAGGTTAGCATTGATGGCAAAAATCATGTTAAAGCGGCGATTGCTGAAGATAGTTTAGGCGCGACATTGCAAGCGATTTTGGGCACCGTTAATCTGTATACGGAATCGCAAGCGCAAGCGGCTTAGTCTGGTTGATTGTTAGACAGGACCAGGCCGAGCTGGCTGCTTTTAGTCTCAATGGTGATAATCGCCATGAATGCCTTAGCAAGCTGACAGGAGAAGGACCATGCATAGCAAAGGAATAGCTGCACCTGAGTTGACGGCCTCGGTGTGGCTTAATACGTCAGAACCACTGACTCTAGCAAACTTGCGAGGCCGAGTTGTCGTGCTGCATGCCTTTCAGATGCTGTGCCCGGGCTGTGTGTCACATGGCTTGCCACAAGCGTCGGCCATTCATGAGCTGTATCGCAGCGATGAGGTGCAGGTGATTGGCCTACATAGTGTGTTTGAGCATCATGCTGTGATGACGCTTGAAGCGCTGAAAGCCTTTGTTCATGAGTACCGGCTGCAATTTCCGGTTGCTGTTGATCAGCCAGCAGAGGTTGGGCCTTTGCCTGTAACGATGCAAAAATTCAATTTGCAGGGCACGCCTTCGTTGGTGCTGATCGATAAGGCGGGGAGAATCAGATTGAATCATTTTGGCCGATTGAGCGATATGCAGGTAGGCAATATGATCGGGCAGTTGTTGATGGAACGTGTTGAGTCACCTGGTTCGGTAACGGCGAGTGATGCCAAAGGCCAGTCTGCGAATGACGCACAATGTGATACCGATGGTTGTAGCATCTGACGGTTGCGTCAATAAAAAGGGCATCAAAAGTTTCTGATGCCCTTGTTTGATCCGCTGCGGGTGATTAAGCCTCGTTAGCTTGCTGACCAGCTTGGAACTCCGAGTAGATATAAACCGGGATGCCCAGGTCGCCCAGCTTTTCTTCAACAATCGGTAATACGTCATTCCAATCCAGACCACCAACACCGGTGGCTATGCGTGGCAGAGCCAGCGAAGTGAAGTCTTCATTTTTGGCTAATTTTGCTAACTCTTTCAATGAGCTACGAACATTTTTCAAGGTGGCCTTTTCTGGCTTTGCACCATGACCATAACCGCCATCCTGACACAATAAATTCACAATACGGGTGCCGTTTGATCCACCCCATACCCAAGCGCTACCTGGCTTTGGATGGTTCTGGTTACACCAGTGATGGAAGTCCTTGTGCATCGAAGGGTGCTGCTCGTGTAATGCCAGCGCCAAGCCTTGATTCATCGGATCATTAGCCGCAACACTGTGTACTACTGCATGTGCTTTGCTGAGTAAAATGTCGCCTGAAACTTGCTTTAACATAGTCATTCCTTGTAGGTATTTTTGTGAGGTTCTACGTTCAGACTAGCACGCTCAACGGGTGAAGTTTTGATCCACATCATGCGGGGTAAAGAGAACAATACGGTTCTTTCAGGTGTCTGGTTTCAGTGATAAATGAGGATTTTTTGCAGTGAAATTTTGGCGATTAAAGTCGCCGCCGATAATGACCGCCAACTTCATATAACGCATGAGTTAGTTGACCGAGGGAGCAGTAAGGTACGGCGTCCATTAACGCGCCGAAAGCGTTGTCCCCCTGACGAATAGCCGTTTTTAATTTCGTTAGAGCTGCCGGAGCAATGTTTGCGTGAAGAGCATGAAACTGCTGAATGACCTGGACGCGTTTTTGCTGTTCTGATTCTTCAACCCGGGTCAGCGCAGGCGTGGCCGAACTTTCGGTCTTTTCATCGGCCTTGAAACAATTAACCCCCACAATCGGCAGTGAGCCATCCTGTTTACGTTGTTCGTACGCCATGCCTTCCTGCTGGATACGATTACGCTGGAACCCGCTTTCCATGGCGCCAAATACACCACCGCGTTCATCCAGTTGTTTAAATAGGCCATAGACGGCTGACTCGACGGCGTCGGTGAGTTGCTCGATGAAATAAGAGCCTTGCAGGGTATTTTGATTCAGGCTGAGGCCGAGTTCCTGCTGCAAAATAGCTTGAATGCCCAGTGCGCGGCGCACACTGGCTTCGGTGGGGGTGGTGATGGCTTCATCATAGGCGTTGGTGTGCAGGCTGTTGCAGTTATCCAGGTTGGCATACAGGGCCTGCAGCGTGGTACGCACGTCGTTAAGGTCGATATCGCGAGATTGTAAGGAGCGGCCGGAGGTCTGGATGTGGTATTTGAAGCGTTGCGCCTGGTCGTTGGCCTGGTATAAACCTTTCAGGGCGCGCGCCCATATGCGCCGGGCGACGCGTCCGATCACGGCATATTCGGGATCCAGCGCATTTGAAAAGAAGAAGCTCATCTGTGATGCCACGGTGTTGAGGTCGAGGCCGCGAGCAATAAAATACTCCAACAGGGTGAAACCGTTGGCGAGCGTGAAAGTTAATTGGGTGATCGGATTCGCGCCCGCTTCGGCCATGTGATAACCGCTAACCGAAACGGTATAGAAGTTTTTGACGCCCTCGTTCAGACACCAGGCTTGCACATCCCCCATCAGTTTAAGAGCGAACTCGATATCAAAAATACATTCGTTCTGTGCTTGGTCCTCCTTAAGAATGTCGGCCTGCAGAGTGCCACGAATGTTGTGCAGAACCTGCGAGCAAATTTTTTGGTATCTGTCAGGGGATACCAGTTTTTCGCCAGCAATGCCGAGTAATGAAAGCCCTGAACCATCATGTCCCGGTGGTAAGTTGCCCCGATAGTGTGGGCGAGGTTGGTATTTAAAGTGTTGCTGGAGCTTTTTCTCTATTGCTTGCCATTTGCCCGTCGCGTGAAGATAACGCTCTACTTCCCGGTCAATGGCCGTATGGAAAAATTGTGCCAGCAGAATTGGGGCCGGACCGTTAATGGTCAGTGAGACCGAGGTTTGTGGCGCGTTGAGATTGATGCCTGAATAGAGCACTTTCATGTCATCCAGCGTAGCAACCGATACGCCCGACATGCCGACTCGGCTGAGAGTGTCAGGTTCTCGGCTGGGATTTTCACCGTACAGTGTGACAGGATCAAAGGCGGTAGACAGTCTTATGGCGTCCTGTCCGCTGCTCAAGTAATGAAAACGGCGGTTGGTTTGTTCGGGGCTGCCTTCACCGGCAAACATACGGGTGGGTGTTTCGTCCCTGCGACGATAGGGGAAAACGCCAGCAGTAAAGGGGTAATGGCCGGGCAGGTTTTCATTAAGTAAAAATTTTAATTGATCGCCCCAATCTTCGGTATCCGGCATGGACAGCTTGGCAATGGGCAGGTTGGACAGGCTTTGGCTGAAGTTATCGCCGTCATAACGTTTGTCGCGAATTTGGTAGTGATAGTGTTCGTTGTGAATGTGTTGTTGTTGCTGTGACCAGTTTTTTAATTGCTCGATATCAGTAATGGAGAGTTCTGCCAGCGCTTGATTATAATGCTTGCGCAATTGTTGCAAGCTATCGTCGCCGGCGTTGCTTAACAGCTTTTCCGGGTAAGGCGCCATTGCTTCAGGTAGCTCGCCATCGGGCAGCAGTTGTAGGCTGCCAAATAGTTGAAAGGCTCGACTGGCGGCATCTATACGCTGGTTATGATGTTGTTGCAGCAGGTGAGCATGGTGGACAATTTCACCCAGGTAATGGCGTCGAGAGGACGGAATACTGTGGGGAATAGGGAGCGGGGTGATGCTTTCCTGTTGATAGAGTTCCCAGCTGTGTAGCGTCTTATTGGGCAGTTTTTCACAGAGTTGTTTGAACAGATTGTTGATGCCATAACCCGCCCCTAAACTGGCAGCGCAGGAAAATACCGGTAGTTCCTGATGCGATGACGGCTGAATGTGGTGGTTGTAGCACCACTGCTTTTTGACCTGTTGCAGGGCGTCATCGCTGCCCGGACGATCAGCTTTATTGAGCACCACAAAATCGGCACAATCGAGCATTTCAATTTTTTCCAACTGGCCGCTGCTGCCATATTCCGGTGTCATCACATAGAGTGAAATATCCGCCAGTTCTTTGATTTCGGCATTGCCTTGGCCGATGCCTGCGGTTTCGACAAAGACAAGATCAAAACCACTGTGGCGCAGAAAAGTAATGGCGTTGTTTAGCGTGGCGCTGGTGGCTGCGTCGGGTCGTCGGGTTGCCATTGAGCGGAAAAAAAGACGCGGGTTCTCAAGGCTGTTGATTCTGATGCGATCGCCAAGCAACGCCCCGCCGCCACGACGGCGGCTAGGGTCAACAGCCAATACGGCAAAATGACGTTTAGGGAAGGCTTTAAGAAAACGTGATAACAGGGTGTCCAGCAGGGTGCTTTTTCCAGCCCCTCCGGTGCCGGTAATACCTACTACCGGGCAGCTATGCAGATGATGTTTTGTGGGGGGCGCAGCACCGGCCTCTAAAAGGGATAGCTGGCGAGCAATCGCATGGACGTTGGCAAGAGAGACGGGACTGACAGGCTCTGAGGTTCGAGGTTGTCGCTGTTGTTGGCTTAATAAAATAACTTCATCGGCAATTGCCTGCAGGCCCATGGCATCGTTATGTCCAGCGCTGTATACACGCGTAACGCCGAGTGTTTCGAGGTCATCCGCCTCGGCTGGCGTGATCGTGCCGCCACCGCCACAAAATACATGCACGTGCTCCGCATTGGCAAGGTGCAGTTGCTGTAACAGAAAGCGGAAAAAACCTATGTGTCCTCCTTGATAGGAGCTGATGGCAAGAACCTGGACATCCTCCTGCACGGCGGCACGGACTAATTCTTTGACACTGCGGTTATGTCCCAGATGAATGACCTCACAACCGCGCTCCTGTAGCAGGCGACGTAACACATGGATGGCGGCGTCATGGCCGTCAAAACGTGCGGCGGCGGTGATGATTCGAACTGGAGATATGTGTGTTTGCAGTGTTAATGAGGGTGCCGGTGACGTCATTTTCACCTCCTCGCTTACCTCAAATCGTTGTACCTTTGACCCTGATTGACGCGAGAATATCCAATGCGACTCAATTGCTGCTTAATTTTTCGGGGAAATGGTTGATAACGGCGGCAGGAATTTAGCCTGAATTTTCCTGTCCAATTTGCATGGGATGTGAATTGGGTCGATTCACATACAGCACTCTAATAACAACAGGATCACTATGTCTCAACCAAATACTATTTATATTAGTGCCGCATGCCGTACTCCGATGGGGGCTTTCTTAGGGCAATTTACCAAGCTGCCGGCAACAGCGTTGGGTGGGTATGCCATTGCGGATTTGTTGGCACGCACGCAGCTTGAACCGGCATTGATCGATGAGGTGTTAATGGGTTGTGTATTACAGGCGGGTCTTGGCCAGGCTCCTGCACGCCAGGCGGCACTGGCGGCTGGACTTCCCGTGTCGGTGCCCTGCACAACCCTCAATAAGGTTTGCGGCTCCGCGATGAAGGCGATGATGTTGGGGCACGATATGATTAAGGCAGGCAGCGCATCATTGATCATCGCAGGCGGTATGGAATCCATGAGTCAGGCGCCACACCTGATGAAAAAAACACGTTCCGGTTACAAGCTGGGGCATCAGCGAGTGTTGGATCACTTACTCTACGATGGGTTGGAAAACCCCTATGATGGACGCCATATGGGCGAGATTGCTGAAGACTTAGCGATACGCTTGGATATCAGCCGGAAAAAACAGGATAGCTATGCCGCCGAGTCGATGAATCGGGCATTAAATGCGACAGTCAATGGTAGTTTTGATAATGAATTGGTGGCAGTGGGTGATGCTGTGGATCAATTGCCAGCAGCGCCTGATCTGGTGAAGTTGGCCTCTCTGCGCCCTGCGTTTCGTAGCAACGGTACGATTACCGCGGCCAATGCGTCGTCGCTCTCCGATGGTGCGGCAGCGCTGCTGCTGGCGAGCGCCGAACAGGTGAGGCAGCATCACTTGCCCCGTCTAGCGCGTATCGTCGGCCACGTTAGTTATGCTCAGGAACCCGATGAATTTACGACTGCCCCGATTGGCGCCGTTAATAAATTGCTGGAACGGGTAGGCTGGTGCGTTGACGATGTTGATCTGTTTGAAATCAACGAAGCCTTTGCTGTGGTGGTGTTGGCGGCTGAACGCGAACTTGGGCTGGACCATGCCAAAGTCAATGTTAACGGAGGTGCCTGCGCGCTGGGCCATCCCATCGGTGCCAGTGGCGCACGGATTCTGGTGACGCTGGTTTATGCGCTGAGGCAACGTGGCTTGAAGCGAGGTGTGGCCTGTTTGTGTATTGGTGGCGGTGAAGCCACAGCAGTTGCTGTCGAAATTGATGAGTAATCGGATTGCTTTCGATAGACCGAACCGTTCGATGAAGGGACGATATAGAACCATCGACGATACTTAAAAACGGAAATACTCCATCTAAACAATGATGGCGAGGTTGGTAGCTATGGCAATCATCGAGTCACGCATTGATACAAAATCACATAACTTCGTTTGCAATCACAAGCATATGCAGGCGCAGGTGGACGATTTATTGCTGGCGTTATCTCAGGTGCAGGAGGGCGGCCCAGAAAGCGCGCGTATCAAACACCTTGAACGAGGTAAATTATTGGTCCGCCAACGTATCCAGCTGCTGCTGGACAAGGGCAGTGCTTTTCTCGAGTTTTCACCGCTGGCTGCGCTGGATGTCTACGATAATCAGGTGCCCTGCGCGGGCATTGTTACCGGCATCGGTTTGATTCATGGACGAGAGGTGATGGTGGTCGCTAACGATGCCACCGTAAAGGGCGGGACCTATTTTCCGTTGACCATCAAAAAACACCTGCGCGCGCAGCAAATTGCCGCTGAAAACCATTTGCCCTGTGTATATCTCGTTGATTCGGGTGGTGCATTCTTGCCTCTCCAGGATGAAGTATTCCCTGATCGTAACCATTTTGGACGCATCTTTTTCAACCAGGCACAGCTTTCCGCTGCGGGCATTAGTCAGATTGCCGTGGTATTAGGAACCTGTGTAGCGGGTGGCGCTTACGTGCCGGCGATGTCCGACGAAGCCATTATCGTACGGCAGCAGGGTAGCATTTTTCTCGGTGGCCCGCCGTTAGTACAAGCGGCCACGGGTGAAGTGGTGGACGATGAAACGCTGGGCGGCGGCGATGTACACGCGCGGCTTTCTGGTGTCGTTGATCATCTGGCGGATAATGATGAGCATGCACTTATTCTGGCCCGCTCTGCGGTGGCGCATTTGGGCGCAAAATCTGAGCCGACAATCGTACGTCGTGTCGTCAAACCTCCTCGTTATCCGGCGAATGAAATCTATGGCCTGATCCCGGTCAGTGCTAAAACCCAGTACGATGCCCGCGAGTTGATTGCCCGCTTGGTGGATGATTCGGAGTTTCATGAGTTTAAGGCCTTGTTTGGTACTACGCTGGTGTGTGGTTTCGCGCATATCGATGGCTGGCCAGTGGGTATTCTGGCCAATCAAGGCGTACTGTTTTCCGATTCAGCATTGAAAGGCACACACTTTGTTGAGTTGTGTTGTCAGCGCAAAATTCCGTTGGTTTTTTTGCAGAACATTACCGGTTTTATGGTGGGGAAGCGCTACGAACATGAAGGTATTGCCAAGCACGGCGCCAAAATGGTGACGGCGGTGGCCTGCGCAAAGGTGCCAAAGTTAACGATGATTGTTGGTGGCTCCTTTGGTGCCGGTAATTACGCAATGGCGGGCCGCGCCTACGATCCGCGTTTTCTGTGGATGTGGCCTAACGCGCGTATTTCAGTGATGGGGGGTGAGATGGCTGCGTCCGTTCTGACCAAGGTCAAAGGTGATTCGCAACAAGCTAAAAACAATGCCTGGAGCGAGGCCGAAGAGGCGCAATATGCGGAGTCGATCCGTCACCAATATGACACTCAGGGCCATCCTTTTTATGCCAGTGCCAGGCTCTGGGATGACGGTGTGATTGATCCGGCAGACAGTCGACATTACCTGTCGCGGGGGCTGGCGGCCTGTATGAATGCGCCGATCGAAGACAGTCAGTTTGGTGTTTTCAGGATGTGAGTGATGAAAAAACCGCTAAGTGAACAGATGCAACAGCCGTTACACCGCGTCGTTGATGAGCGGGGCGTGTGCTGGTTAACGCTGAACAGGCCGCCTTGTGCCAATGCCTTGAATGGCGAGCTGGTGCAGCGGCTGTCAGCGGCATTGGCTCAGATTCGAAGCGATGCCAGCATTCGGGTGCTGGTGTTGAGTGGGCAGGGTAAGGTGTTTTGTAGCGGAGCGGATCTGCAAAACATGCAGCAGATGGCCGCAGCTGATATGGCCATTAATCAGGGTGATGCCTTTGAATTGGCTCTGTTGCTGGAAGACTTGGCCAGCCTGCCCGTGCCGACGCTGGCCCGTATTAATGGGCCGGCTTATGGTGGCGCCATTGGACTGATTGCGGCCTGTGATATCGCCATTGCTATCAACACGGCGAATTTTGCTTTTAGCGAAGTGCGGTTGGGTTTAGTGCCTGCCGTGATTGCCCCCTATGTGATTGCTGCGATAGGTTTGCGTCAGGCGCGACGCTGGTTTTTAACGGCGCAGCGCTTTGATACTGAACAGGCTCAGAGCATGGGTTTACTGCATCAGCGGGTATCAGGTGATGAGTTGGATAATGCCGTAGAACAACAACTAGAGTTGCTGATGATGGGCGGTCCACAGGCACAAAAACGAGCTAAACAGCTGCTCAACGAATGGCTGAAAACCAGCCCGATGGCAAAGGAGGACACCGCCGAGTTGTTGGCGGATATGCGAGTTTCGCAAGAAGGCCGTGAGGGGGTAGATGCTTTTTTAACCAAGCGTAAAGCCGGGTGGCAGCCATGAGAAGCGCCGTGAGAATTGTCGAAGTTTCGCCCCGTGATGGCCTGCAAAGTGAGGCTTTGCAAGTGGATACCAAAGTTAAATTGGAGCTGATACAGCGGTTAGTAGCCGCGGGTTTGAGAGATATCGAAGTTACCGCCTTTGTTAACCCTGAGCGCGTGCCGCAAATGGCTGATGCGGAGCAACTTTGTGAGCAGCTAGATGTGACTGAAGACGTGCAATTTTCTGCTTTGGTACCCAATTTACAAGGGCTGCAACGCGCGCAGCAGGCCGGCATTAGTCAGCTGGCTTTTTTCAGCGCTGCTAGTGAGAGTTTTTGCCAAGCAAATATTGGCTGCTCTATTGAGCAATCTTTACAGCGCTGTCAGCAGCTTATCGAGCAATTACGGCAACAACCGAATAGTCGTTTACGGGCCTATATTTCCTGCGCTTTTGCCTGCCCTTATGAAGGCAAGGTGGCCGCTGAAAAAGTCAGTGAATTAGCCGCCAAATTGATGGCTATCGGCTGTGATGAAATTGTTTTAGCCGACACCATTGGCGTGGCTACGCCGCGACTGACAAGTCAACTAGTGCAACGGGTTAAAGAGCAGGTGCCGATTAAGCGCTTGGCTCTGCACCTGCACGATACCCGTGGCCAGGCGCTGGCGAATATTTACGCTTGTCTTGAGTTGGGCATCCGTACCATTGATGCCTCCGTGGCAGGTCTGGGTGGTTGTCCTTTCGCGCCCGGTGCGACCGGTAATCTGGCCACCGAAGATCTGGTGTATCTGTTGCAGGGCTGTGGCGTGGATACCGGCATTGATCTTGACCGCTTGATTAATGCCGGCCGCTTTATTTGCGCACAGTTGGGGCGCGCCAATCAAAGCCGGGTGGGTGTTGCTGGAGGGTTTCCCTATGAGTCGTGAATGGCGTAGCGCCAGAGCGGTTGTCAGCGGCGGTGCGTCGGGCCTTGGGCGGGCCGTGGCTGAGTCGGTGATTGCGGCGGGTGGTCAGGTTATGCTGCTTGATTGTGACGTCGAAGCGGGTGAGGCAGCCGTCGAAAAGCTGGGTTCGCAGGCTTTTTTTAAGGCCGTGGATGTGACCGATGCCGAGGCGTTGTTAGCGACAGTCGAGCAGGCAAACAAGCAGCTGGGAGTTGTTGATTTGGCGGTTTGCTGTGCGGGTATTGCACCTCATGCTCGTTTATTGGGCCGTGATGGCTTGCATGATACTGATCTGTTTTTGCGAGTGTTAGCAGTGAATTTGACAGGCACCTTTAATCTGGTGAGAGCGGCAGCTGCAGTGATGGACGTTAATCAACCTGAAAAGCAGGGCGGGCGAGGCGTCATTGTCATGACCTCATCCATTGCTGCCTATGACGGGCAGATTGGTCAGGCGGCGTATGCGGCCTCCAAGGGCGGCGTGGCAAGTATGACCTTGCCGCTGGCGCGGGAGTTGAGCCGTATTGGTGTACGAGTGATGTGCATCGCGCCGGGGCTGTTTGATACGCCGATGAGTCAGTCCTTTAGTGATGACGTGCGCGAAAATTTGGCCTTGCAGATACCGTTTCCGAAACGGCTGGGTTTGCCTGAGGAATATGCTCATCTGGTTAAAAGTATTTATGAAAACGGTTATTTAAACGGTGAAATTATTCGTCTTGATGGTGCGCTGAGAATGTCTGATAAATAGTTTTTGTCATTTTTTGTGTTTGTAACTTGTTGAAAATTAGTGGTTTGTCGGCTTGTTTTGTGTATTAGAAACTTTAGCAAGTCACCGCTTTCAAAGAGTTAGGACGTAACAACAATAAATGGGCGTGCCAGTGATGCTCTTGTTCTGGGTGGCACGTGGTGGGTACATAAGGATTTGGTAGCATCGGTCGAGGTTTATCGGGTTAGTGGCAACAGTATTAATAGAACTGTTTAGACGTGTGTGCAGGCGACAGGATAACGGGGGAGCCCGACGCATTAAGTTTGCAATATATCTGAAGGGTCTTTAGCTCAACGGGGAGTAGACCTTCAGGATAAGTGAAGGAGAACATCGTTATGCCATCGATAGCGCAGTTCACCATTAATTATTGGCAATACCTCAATGCCGACGGGCAGGTTGTCTCTGAATTGCCGGCCTTTACACAACAATCCGAACGTGTCATTTCCCTGTATCGAGCCATGTCGCTCACTCGCCTGTTTGATCAAAAAGCCATTGCGTTGCAGCGCACCGGTCAGCTTGGCACCTACGCATCGCCGTTGGGCCAGGAGGCGATTGGCGTGGCCATAGGTTCTGCCATGCGTCCTGAAGATGTACTGATTCCCGCTTATCGTGACCATGCTGCGCAGTTTCTGCGCGGTGTGCGTATGGCGGATATTCTACTGTATTGGGGCGGTGATGAGCGCGGTATGAACCATGTTGAAGCGCGCGAAGATTTCCCAATTTCGGTGCCGGTGGCCAGTCAATGTTGTCACGCCGTGGGTGTGGCCTATGCGATAAAGCTACGCCGTCAGTCACGCGTTGTGGTGAGCTGTCTTGGCGATGGCGGCACCTCCAAGGGCGATTTCTACGAATCTCTGAATGCCGCCGGTGTCTGGCAATTACCGCTGATTTTTGTGATTAACAATAACCAGTGGGCGATTTCGGTGCCGCGCTCTGGCCAGAGCGCCACACAAACACTGGCGCAAAAAGCGATTGCTGCGGGTATTCACGGCGAGCAGGTAGATGGCAACGATGTTATTGCGATGACCGCACGAATGGAGGCGGCGATTGAGCGTGCACAGCAGGGTGAGGCGACTGTGATTGAGGCGCTGAGTTATCGCATGGGCGATCACACCACCGCCGACGATGCCAGCCGTTACCGTTCCCAAGAGGAGCTGGATAAATATGCGGCGCGAGATCCAATTTCCCGTTTAAACCGCTGGTTGAGTGATGCTGGATTTTGGTCTGAGCAACAGGAACTGGCTTTGCAGAAAGAATTGGCTGAGCAGGTGGATCACGCGGTTAAGGAATACCTGGCAACTGAGCCGCAGCCAGCGGAGAGTATGTTTGATGATCTCTATGAAACACTGCCAAATGCGTATCAAAAACAACGTGATGAGTTGATCGCTGGACAAGCTCCTACACCATTGGACGGAGGTGCTGATAATGGCTGAAATCACCTTGATTGAAGCGGTGACACAGGCACTGGCCTGGGAAATGGTCAACGACGAGCGAGTGCTGGTGCTGGGCGAGGATGTTGGTGTGAACGGGGGCGTGTTTCGCGCCACGATAGGCTTGCAGCAACGTTTTGGTGCTGAGAGAGTGATTGATACACCGCTGGCGGAGGGACTGATTGCTGGCATGGCGGTAGGCTTGGCTGCGCAGGGCCTGCGACCAGTGGCTGAAATTCAGTTCATGGGCTTTATCTATTCGGCAGTTGACCAGATATTGAGCCATGCTTCACGCATGCGTAACCGGACGCGTGGGCGTTTGAGCTGCCCGATGGTATTACGCGCACCTTTTGGTGGCGGTATTCATGCGCCGGAGCATCATTCGGAAAGTACGGAAGCACTGTTTGCCCATATTCCGGGTTTGCGGGTGGTGATTCCTTCGTCGCCGGGGCGCGCCTATGGCCTGTTGCTGGCGGCTATGCGTGATCCTGATCCGGTTATTTTTCTGGAGCCAAAGCGTATCTATCGGCTGGCCAAAGAAGAGGTGCCCGATAACGGAGAGGCGTTGCCACTGGATGTTTGTTACACCCTGCGCGAAGGCTGCGACGTCACGCTGGTGAGCTGGGGCGCTATGATCAAGGAAACGTTAGAAGCGGCGGACATATTGGGCGACAAAGGCATCAGTGCGGAGGTTATTGATGTGGCCACCATTAAACCACTGGACGCGGATTCAATTTTGGAATCTGTGGCCCGAACCGGGCGTTGTGTCATTGTGCATGAAGCGGCACGAAGCGGCGGTGTGGGTGCTGAAATTGCGGCACTGCTGGCCTGTGAAGGTCTACTTCATCTGATGGCACCGGTGCAGCGGGTAACCGGTTATGACACGGTGATGCCGCTATTTCGATTGGAAAACCACTATATGCCGAGTGTTCAACGGATCGTGGATGCGGCACAAAAGACATTGGAGTTCGAATGAATATCTTCAAGTTACCTGATTTGGGTGAAGGTTTAATGGAAGTGGAGTTGCTGGCGTGGCAGGTGATGCCTGGCGAGACTGTTAAGGAGGATGATCCACTGCTGTCGGTGGAAACGGCCAAGGCGATTGTTGATATTCCCAGCCCGGTGAGTGGGAAAGTGGTGCGCTGTTATGGTGCTGTTGGCGATATATTGCACGTCGGTGATCCTGTGGTGGAGTTTGATACGGGTGAGTCGCAGCTTTCATCTTCTCAACCAATCGCTGGTGAGAAAGAAGAGGATTCCGGCAGTGTGGTGGGTCGTGTTGAAACCGGCTCGCAGGTGCTGAAGGAGGAAAGCAGCGCCGGTGTGAAATCGGGGGGTGCAGCAAGTGGCGTCAAGGTGTCACCCGCCGTGCGTGCTCTGGCACGGCAACTGGACGTGGATTTGTCGGTAGTTACTCCCTCAGGCAGTGGCGGCGTGATTACCAGCGATGATGTGCAGCGGGTGGCGAAAATTTTAAGTGAAGTGGGCGCGCTGCAACCGTTACGCGGGGTACGTCGTGCAATGGCGCAATCAATGGCCAAGGCAGCGGCAGAAGTTGTACCTGTGACGGTCTGCGATGATGCCGACATTGATGCCTGGGGTGAAAATCAGGATGTCACGGTGCGTTTAATTCGGGCGTTAGTTGCGGGTTGCCGTGCACAGCCGTCGCTAAATGTCTGGTATGACAGTCATTCCATGGGGCGACGTTTAATTGAAAAAATTGATGTGGGTATCGCACTGGATACCGCCGAAGGTCTGTTTGTGCCGGTACTTCGTGATGTCGGAAATGCTGAACCAAGTGAGTTGCGTGCGCGTATCAATGTCATGAAAGAGGATGTACGTAGCCGGCGTATTCCCCCTGAGGAATTACGGGGAAATACCATCACGTTATCTAACTTTGGTCTGTTTGGTGGCCGTTATGCGGACCCCATCGTGTTGCCTCCAACGGTGGCGATTTTAGGCGCTGGTCGTTTGCGTGACGAGGTGGTGGCTGTTGATGGTCAGCCAGCGGTACATCGCATTATTCCGCTATCACTGACCTTTGATCACCGAGCTGTGACCGGTGGTGAGGCGACCCGTTTTTTGGCGGCGGTGATGGAGGATTTAAACAAGTCATCATAACGCCGCTTCATAAGTTAAAAGGAAGTGGTCGTCTGTTTTATGGGCTTTGCTGACATCACAGGAGATGCCGCATGACGGTGCAATCATGTTTTCAGGACTTTATGCCCGGTGATGAATGTTTTGGCTGTGGGGCCAATAATCGGCAGGGCCTGCAAATTAAAAGTTACTGGCAGGGTGAAAACAGTCTTTGTGAGTGGCAGCCTCAAGAGCATCATCAGGGGTGGAGCGGACTCACCTGCGGCGGCATTATTGCAACGTTGGTGGATTGTCACTGCATGGCCACGGCAATGGCCTATGCGATTCGCGAGGAAGGACGAGCGTTGGGCAGTGAACCGTTTTATCGTTTTGCTACGGGCTCTCTTTCGGTGCGGTTTGTTAAACCGACGCCTATTAACGCCCCACTGCTTTTGTCAGCCCGGGTTTTAGAGGTTCGGGGTGAGCGTAAATACAGCTTGAGTTGTGAGGTGACTGTTGATGGTCAAGTCACGGCCGAAGCGGAGGTGGTCGCTTTTTTGGTTTGGCGTAGCGATGAGGCTAGTGACTCGGCCTTTTCCGGCGCCTGAACGGACAGTGGTTGTACGATTGAGGAGATAGCCATGACTGAGCTCTTCAAAGGATTGAAACAAATTGAAAAGGCTCGCGAACAACTGCGTGGCAGCAGCTTTATGGCGGGCCTGTATCTTGGTAAACCGGATTTTAAATTGTTGATGCCAGCGCCTGAATCGGCAGAGGAAAAGGCTGAAGGTGAAGCCTATTGCCACAAGATAGAAGCCTTTCTTAAAGAGCATGTTGATGCTCAGAAAATAGAGCGCAGCGGGAAAATCACCAAAACAGTCTTAAAGGGATTGTTGGACTTGGGTGCCTTTGGCATGAAAATCCCCAAACAGTACGGCGGGCTAGGTTTTTCGCATAAAAATTACGGGCGTGTTTTAACACTGATCGCTAGCTGGAGCAATATCCTTTCTCTCACTGTGGCGGTGCCTCAGTCGATTGGTATTGCGATGCCAATTTTACTGTTTGGTAATCAACAACAAAAAGATTATTACCTGCCTTTGGTCGCGCGCAAGGAAATATCTGCTTTTGCTCTGACTGAACCGGATACCGGTTCTGATGCGGCCAATGTTAAAACTGAGGCAGTGCTGAGCGAGCAGGGTGATGAGTTTGTGGTTAATGGTGAAAAGCTTTGGTGCACCAATGGTGCGATAGCTCGTTATATCACCTTGATTGCCAAGGTGCCTGCGCGACGGCAGAACCTGCAAACAGGGGAGGTTTGGCAACCGGTTACTAGTAGTGAAAAGCCTGAAGCTTTGGTTCATACAGCGTTTATTTTAGATATGAAAAGTGCGGGCGTGGAGATAAAGCAGCGCTGTCAGTTTGCAGGCTGTCGCGGTATTGCTAATGCCCATATGAGCTTCAGCAATGTGTGTATCCCGAAGGAAAACATCATTGGCGAAGTGGGTGCGGGCTTGAAGTATGCCTTGTCGATTTTGAATATTGGTCGGGCGGTCAGCGTGCCAGCGATTTGTCTAGGTATGGCCAAACAGGCCTGGCAACCGACGTTGGATCGTCTGAATACGCGCATCACCTTCGGAGAGCCGCTGGCGAACCGACAAACGCAACGTATTCGGGTGGGACAAATGGCCACCAATTTATTTGTAATGGAGGCGCTCTGTGAGCTGGTTTGGCATATGGCCGATCAGCAACATTATGACGTGCGTATGGAGGCGGCTGTGGCAAAAATGTTCTGTTCTGAACAAACGATCCAGTTTCTTAATAATGCGCAGATCATTTTTGGCGGCATGGGCTATGAAACGGCTGATTCAAAACAACTGCGCGGTGAGCCGGCTTTTGAGATGGAGCAACTGGTACGAGATGCGACCATGTACCGTATTGGTGAAGGTGCGACGGACATCCTGCGCCCCTTTGTGGCCCGCGAAGCGTTAAATTTCCATCTCCAAAAAGGGCAGGAAATTCTTGAGCAGGGCGTCACGGGGCAACGGTTGTTAGCGCTTTTGCGTTTTTATGTGCCCTGGTATATCTCGCTATGGAAGCCCGGAGCGTTACCAAAGCATGAGTCAATACAGGGAAATCGGGTACAAGATATGTTCAGGCGAGTTGAAACGGGCAGTCGAGCGCTGGCACGGGTGACTATGTACGCGATGTTGATTTGTCGTGAACATATGCAACAGGATCAGGGGCGGCAAAACCGGATTGAAATGGTGGGTGAAACACTATTTGCGATGGCCGCGTGTGCCTTGTATGCGGAAAAAATTAATACTTCTGCGGGCTGGTTATTGGCTGACGAATATTTTCGAACGGAAAAAGTCAGGCTTAAACGGTTGTTAAGGCAGATGTTGAGTAATGATGATCGGCTGCGTGAAAGCGTCGGTGAGCAGGCATTGAAAACCGGTTTTGATGAGTTAAATCGGGGTGTGGTGAAGCGAGGGTTGGCGCAATATTTAAAGAATGAATCGAGCAGTAATGACTGAGCTTGGCATTAAAAATGAGGCTGGCTATGAAAGCCAGCCTCAAGCTCGGAGGAAAATCAGAGCTTAGAACTTGTAGCTCAGGCCCAGCATGTAAACCGATGGGTCAATTTCGATATCCAGCTTTAGGTGACCGGCACCAGCTGTACGTAGTGTTACGTCGGTATCGATATCAATGTACCAGTAGCCGGCATTCAGTGACCAGTTATCGTTCAGCTGGTAGTCAACACCCATATGGAAAGCCAGTCCCCAAGAATCTTTCAGGCTAATATCAGTTTTACCTGCAATGGCTTCGAATGAGCTGTCAGCGTCTTCGCCGAAGAAAACAGTGTAGTTGATACCCGCGCCAACATAAGGCTGGATTTTAGAATCCTTGTTAGCAGGGTAGTAGTTCACCGTAAGAGTTGGTGGCAGGTGCTTAACGGTACCTACTTTGGAACCGGCAATAACTGCGCCATAGCTTTGAACGTCATGTTCAAAAGGTGTTGCTGCCAATAACTCGATACCAATGTGGTCGGTGTACATGTAAGTAAAGGACAGGCCCAGTTGAGTATCGTCATCTACGTTGGCGCCCTGGGCGCCAGCCAGAGGAGTGATATCGCTGCTGGAGTCGTGAGTTGATACATGTGCTGCACCACCCTTAACGAGGAAGTCGCCAGCTTCATAGGCAACAGCTGCTGTGCTGGTCATTAACGTAGCAGTTGTCGTTGCTAATAAAAGAGATTTAAGTGAGCTTTTCATAGGACGTCTTTCCTTGGTAATTGATGGTAATTGTTAGAAATTTTAAGTTGGCGCAAGTATAGATAAGTCTCTTGTCTGGATATTGATCTGGGTCAAGAGGTTGGCTGTGATTTGGTTTTTCTTTTGATTTGGGTCAATTTTGAGTGAGGTGAGTCTGCTTTGGAGTGATGGACTAAGTGAACATTCAAAAAGGAGTGTTTTTCGCTTACACTAGCGCTCTTCAAGCGAGCGAATGCTCGCCTCATAACAAGAATTTGATAATGCGTACATTAGTAATTTGGATTAGATCTCTGCTTTTCTTTGTGGTTTTTTGTATCGCCGTGTTTGGTATTTCACTGTTTTGTTTATTGGTATTTCCTTTCCTGACACTGAGAAAACGTTTCCGCTTAGGCATTTGCCTAAATCATTTTGTTGTTTGGTGGTTTAGTTTTTGTTGTGGTGTGCGCTATCAAATTGAGGGTAAGGAAAATCTGCCTAAGGATGGTAATGGTGTTTTAATCAGCAATCATCAGAGCGAATGGGAAACTTTTTACTTACAGATTCTGGTGTTCCCGCTGTGTACAGTGTTAAAGAAGGAGTTGTTGCGTATTCCTTTGTTCGGCTGGGCGTTAGCAATGGTTAAACCGGTTGCGATTGATCGAAACAAAAAAGCCAATGCGTTAAAGCAGATTGCAGAACAGGGTGTGGCGAAATTAGCGCAGGGCTTTTGGGTGCTGATTTTTCCGGAGGGTACGCGTCTAGGCGCCGGTGAATTAGGTAAGTATTCGAAGACGGGCGCACTATTGGCCGCTAAAGCAGGTAAGCCGTTGGTGCCGTTGCTGCATAATGCGGGTGACCATTGGCCGAAAAATGGTTTTATCAAACGTCCCGGTGTGCTGAAAGTTGTGATTGGCCCGGCGATTGATCCGGAAGGGAAAAGTGCGGCACAAATGCATGATGCGTCAATCCAGTGGATTGAGGCAAATCGTGATAGGGTTTTTGGAAAGCGTTAGGTTATTTGCTGGAGCCTCCGAGCGGAGACTCCAGATTTGTATTTCACTATTTGTGGCGTTGGAATACCAGTGAGGCGTTAGTGCCACCAAAACCGAAGCTGTTCGACATAATGGTGTCGATTTTTGCATCGTCCATGCGTTCGGTCACGATGGGCATGCCGTCAGCCTGTTCATCCAGTGTCTCTACGTTAGCAGAAGCGGCGATGAAATTGTTCTGCATCATCAAAATACTGTAGATCGCTTCGTGAGCACCGGCTGCGCCTAACGAGTGGCCAGACAGAGATTTGGTTGAGTTGATATAGGGGATGTTATCGCCGAATACTTCTCGAACCGCGCCCAACTCTTTTACATCGCCAACGGGGGTGCTGGTGCCGTGGGCATTGATGTAATCAATGGGTGCGTCAACAGTGGCCATGGCCTGCTGCATACAGCGCACCGCGCCTTCACCGGAAGGGGCAACCATGTCGAAGCCATCAGACGTTGCGCCGTAGCCAACCACTTCAGCGTAGATTTTTGCACCACGAGCCAGCGCATGTTCGCGCTCTTCCAGCACCAACATCGCGCCGCCGCCAGCGATAACAAAACCGTCACGGTCTTGGTCGTAGGCACGAGAAGCTTTGTCAGGTGTTTCATTGTACTTGGTTGAGAGTGCACCCATCGCATCAAACAGGCAGGTCAACGACCAGTGCTCTTCTTCGCCGCCACCGGCAAACATAATATCCTGTTTGCCGAGCTGAATCAGTTCCATCGCGTTACCGATACAGTGCGCGCTGGTTGAGCAGGCTGACGTGATTGAGTAGTTAACACCCTTGATTTCGAAGGGGGTCGCCAGGCACGCAGAGACCGTGCTGGACATAACTTTAGGCACACGATAAGGGCCAACACGCTTAACGCCTTTTTCGCGCAAGATGTCAGCCGCTTCAACCATGCTGGACATTGATGCGCCGCCGGAGCCTGCAACCAGGCCGGTACGGACGTTGGAGACCTGCTCTTTAGTTAGGCCTGCGTCGTCAATGGATTGCTGCATGGCAACATAGGCGTAAGCTGCCGCATCGCTCATAAAGCGACGAGGGCGACGGTCAATCAGATCGTCCAGGTCAAGATCAATGCTGCCAGATACATGGCTGCGCAGACCCATTTCTTCATATTCTGGTGAGAAGGTAATGCCTGATTTACCGTTTTTCAGGGATTCCAGTACGCTATCCTGATCATTACCCAAGCAGGATACGATACCGATTCCTGTAACTACGACGCGTTTCATAAAGACCTCTTAGAAGCTGTCTGTCGATGTAAACAAGCCAACGCGCAGATCTTTTGCCGTGTAGATTTCCTTGTCGTCAACAAACATCTGTGCATCAGCGATACCCAGGATTAATTTCCGGGTGATTACACGCTTAAGATGAATTTTATAGGTTACTTTCTTTGCGGTTGGCAGTACTTGACCCGTGAACTTGACTTCGCCGCAGCCAAGTGCTCGACCGCGTCCAGGGTTGCCCATCCAGCCGAGATAAAAACCAACCAGTTGCCACATGGCGTCAAGGCCAAGACACCCGGGCATGACAGGGTCACCAGGGAAGTGGCATTCGAAGAACCACAGATCTGGGTTGATATCCAGCTCAGCAATGATACAACCTTTGTTGTAGTCACCGCCTTCAGTGTCAATTCGAGTGATGCGATCCAGCATCAGCATGTTGGGGATTGGTAACTGTGCGTTACCTTCACCGAATAATTTGCCGTGGCCGCAATCGAGAAGCTCGTCGCGGCTGAAGGAGTTTTGCCTCGTAGTCATGCAGGGTCCTAAAAGTTGTCCATATTTGGCGGCTATTGTACTTAACAACGTACACCAAAGCGAACGTAAATGCGATGATTTCATCTGTGAGAAGCTGTCGTGTCTAGCTGTGAGTTTTTTCTTGGTTGCCAGGGCTTGATTGGTTTAGATTCTGTGAGCTGAGCGCCTAGCAGGTGGCGGGGTGCTGCAGTAGGCTCGCTTTTATGTCGAGAGCATCTATCAGCTCAAAGGGTTCAAAGCTGCCATTGTTGAAAATCTTCTCCATGGTGACGACGATGCTGTGAGGGTGTTTGCGCATGATGTTGGCGGCAATGATAAATGTGCGGTGACTGTGCTCTAGTTTTACGGTCAGGATTAGAGGGGTGTTTTCCTTGAGTTGGCTGAGTAGTTCCGAATCTTCGCCAAATTCAATTTGTGCGTGTAGTTCGGAATAATCACTCAGTAGGCATGGCTGAGGAGTGCTGTCCTTGTTGAGCTGGACTTGTATGGGGAGTCGGGTTTTGATGCGATGGTGTGTGCGTTGGTCGCGAAATAATAATTCGGGGGAAAAGATTTCTAACATGGCTAGCATGTGCCCGCGATAGTAGCCGTCTTTAGGTTGTATGGATTCGCGTACGCTGGACTCCAGTGTGACCACGCCTTGGTCTGAATGGCGGGTTATCAAGGTGATATTGTTGCCGTTTCGAAATTGGCCGCGCCGACCTAGTGACGCTTTGCTTGGGTAATCTAGCTTGTTTTCTTCGCCGGTATTGCCGGGCAGCATCAGACAGAAATTGCTGGCCTGCAGACAGTCCTGATGATCATTTTCGGTTTTAATTGATAATTTTGGGGTGCCCGTGCCAGTGGTGGAGAATGTTAGCTGGTTCTGCGAGTAAATCCGCAGTCCATTGATTTCATAACCGAGCACGATGGATTGCATCAGCATCTGTTCCTGATATTCAGGGTAGTAATCAATGCGACCGCCAATGGGGAAGTTGTGGGTAATGTCTTTGATTTGCTCGATGCTGAGAGGGTTCGGCGTTAATGGCATAGTGGTTTCGCTAGTCTTATGTTTGGTTTTTATTGTTATCGTCTAAAGCCAAAAAAAGAATAGGACTAAATCTGTTGGTTGTCGATTTTGCTTGCGGATGGTTTTGTGGTGTAAGGCAGAAATAATAGGATAAAAAAAACGGATGACGCTAGGCGTCATCCGTTAAGTAACACACAAGGGGATGTGTAGGAGGAAATTGTTACGTAATGTTACAAATAATCACATGTTTGTGAAAAAGGGTTACATGGGTAACAGTTGGGCGGGATAGTATAGATCGGTTGATTTTAAGTCAAGAATATTTGCCGGTCCTGTGTGAAAAAAAGCAAAAAAAAGATGATTTTTTACGTTGGGCTTTTTAAGCGGGTTTTTACAGAGGAAACCGTGCCCAGAACGTTTTGTATTGTTGGCTTGCGGCTTATAATGGACGCCTTTGAAAAATACGGATTTGAATAGGGGTTGAGTGTTATGCAGGCAACAATTAAGTGGGTGGATGGGGTTCGATTTTTGGCGGAATCTGGCAGTGGCCATACAGTGATAATCGAAGGCCCTCCATCACACGGTGGCAGAAATACCGGTGTTCGCCCGATGGAGCTGTTGCTGCTTGGTTTGGGTGGCTGCACATCATTTGATGTGATGAATATTCTTGGTAAAGCACGCCAGAACGTGACGGACTGTGTGGCTGAAATTGAAGCTGAGCGTTCCGATGAGGTGCCTTCCGTGTTCACTAAAATCCGTGTGCACTTTAAAGTTTCCGGAAAAGAGCTCAAGGAAGCGGCGGTTGCACGCGCCGTGAGTCTGTCTGCGGAAAAATTCTGTTCGGCATCCATCATGTTGGAAAAGGGCGGTGTTGAGATCAATCACAGCTTTGAGATTGTTGAAGCGCAATAACTGAGGTTGCCGGTGATGGATATTGATCAAATGCGCAGGGAATACCTGCATGGCGGATTGACCCGTGAAAGTTTGAAGGATGATCCGATCGATCAGTTTCAGTTTTGGCTGCAGCAAGCGGTGGACGGGCAGGTGCTGGATCCCACTGCCATGAGCATAGCTACGGTATCCGCGGATGGTCAGCCATCGCAACGTATCGTTTTGTTAAAGGGTTGTGACGAACGTGGTTTTGTCTTTTATACCAACCACGGTAGCCGTAAGGCGCAGGACATAGAAGGGAATAACAAGGTGAGTTTGCACTTTGCTTGGTTGGAGTTAGATCGTCAGGTGAAAATCAGTGGAACGGCGGAAAAAGTGCCCACCAGTGAAGCGCTGAAGTATTTTCTTTCTCGCCCTAAGGAAAGCCAGCTAGCCGCCTGGGCTTCTGAGCAAAGTCATCCGATTTCTTCGCGTGGCTTGCTGGAGCAGCAGTTTGCGCGCATGAAGGAAAAGTTCCACAAGGGAAATGTGCCGCTGCCAAGCTTTTGGGGTGGCTACCGTGTTAAGCCGCATCGCATCGAGTTCTGGCAGGGCGGTGCCATGCGCTTACATGACCGATTTCAATTTAGTTTGCAGGATGATCACAGCTGGTTGATTGAGCGGCTGGCGCCTTAGGGCTTCTTTTTTGACAGACGATTAAAAAACGCCCGAGAAAGGGCGTTTTTTTGTGAATCAGTAGCTGATTAAATGCGATAGGTGGTTTTGGTCATTATCTTTGACATGAGGGTCATGCCGGCCTTGATCGGCAGTGGTAGATTCGCGCCCCCCGCTTTGGTTGCCGTATCCGCATGATGTGCTTCATCGATTTTCATTTGTTCAAGAATGGCTTTGGACTTCTCATCCTGTGAGGGCAATTTTTTTAGATGGCTTTCCAGGTGTTTGCAGACTTGATGCTCTGTTTCTGCGACAAAGCCCAGGCTCCATTTATCGCCAGCAATGCCTGCCAGTGCGCCAATGCTGAATGATGCGCCATAGAACAAAGGATTGAGGATACTGGTATGGCTGCCTAACTCATTTAGACGGCCGCGGCACCAGGCTAGATGGTCCTCTTCTTCGTCAGAAGCTTCTTGCATGGCTGCTCGCACATGCTCTAGCTTGGCCGTTAATGCCTGTCCCTGATATAAGCCTTGGGCACAAACTTCACCGGTATGGTTAATTCGCATTAAGCCTGCAACGTGGCGAGTCTCTTCATTGTTTAATTCCGCGGCTTCTGCATTTCGAGCGGGTGATGGGCGTGCGCTTTCAGTGCTGTTGCCTGCAATTGTTCGCAGAGCGCGATCAGCTTGAGTGAGAAGTTGATCCAATAAAGACAGGTTGCGGTGTTCAGAAGCCATGGGTGTAATAATTCCAATTATGTTTACAGGCGTTATTTGGTCTACATTATAGATAGGTGGCAATTAGCCGCAAGCCCAGATGTAACAGTGGAGTGAGAGAATCTGTGAATCTAGAAGAGCGTCGACAATACATTCGTAAAAGCTTGCACAGCACGGTCAGTGTGTTTGAGCGTAATACTAACCAGTACGTTGGGCTGTTGGCGGACTATTCCACTGGTGGCTTTATGATTGCCAGTACAGTGCAGCCGGTAGTGGTTGGCGAGCATTGTGAATATATGCTGCTGGTGCAATCTCCTGAAGAAGCCGCTGCGACACGTGTTTTTGTCGATGCTGACTGTGCCTGGTGTGAGCAAACCAGTCCGTCTTTCTATGGCATTGGTTTTCGAGTTGATGATATTTCCGCGGAAGCGCAGCGGGTGCTGGAATCCTGCGCGGATTGACCGGATAATGGCTGCTGATAAAGTCAGCAGGAGTTATGGGCGGTGAGGCGTAATAAAGTCGTTTCTGGCATTGTATTTGTACTGGCGCTGCTGCTGGTGCTTGTTATTGTTCTCCTTTCCAGAATGTTCAATTTTACACCTGACCAGCAGACGGTTGCTTCGGTTAAACCGCAAGTTATTTCTGGCAATGCCATCAATCGTCTTTCTCAGGCTGTTCAAATCCAAACTATTTCCGCGTTGTCTGATGTGGCTCAACGCGACCAAAATTTCCAACAGTTTCATGCCTTTCTAGTTCAGAGTTTTCCGCGGGTCTATGCCCAGCTTGAGATTACCACTGTTAATGATTTTGGCTTGGTTTTTAAATGGCCGGGCTCCGATGCTTCTTTAAAACCGGTGTTATTGCTGTCGCATCAGGATGTCGTGCCTGTTGAGCCGGGGACTGAGCAGGATTGGCAGTATCCGCCTTTTTCAGGAGAAGTAGCCGAAGGCTATCTATGGGGGCGTGGGGCCTGGGATGATAAAAGCACCTTGATGGCATCGCTGGAGGCGTTGGAAATGTTGCTGGCAACAGGTGCGAAGCCTGTGCGCACGCTGATGTTAGCCTTTGGTCATGATGAGGAAGTTGGTGGTGAAGAGGGCGCAGCGGCAATTGCTGAACTGTTTAAGCGGCAGGGTTTGGTGTTTGAATATATCCTCGATGAAGGCGGTGTTATTGGCGTGGGTCTGGTGCCGGGCGTTGAGCCGCCGGTAGCGATGGTCGCTACTGCAGAAAAGGGCTATTTAACGTTGCGCCTGATCACCGAAGGTCAGGGAGGCCATTCATCGGTGCCTCCCGCAGTTACTGCAGTAGGGCGTTTGGCGAGAGCTGTCACGCGTTTGCAGGAGCAGCCGTTGCCGGCAAAGCTCACACAACCTGTGCGCGATATGCTTGAGGTTTTGGGGCCGCATATGCCCTGGAGTAAGCGGATAGCGCTGTCGAATCTATGGTTGTTTGAGCCGCTGTTGGTTTCACAAATGGCGGATAGCCGCTCGACTCAAGCGCATGTACGAACCACTACGGCGCCGACCATGTTGGCTGCTGGCGTGAAAGAAAACGTCCTGCCACAAACTGCTTCGGCAATTGTGAATTTCCGCATTTTGCCTGGCCAGTCACGGCAGCAGGTGATACAGCAAATAGCGTCGATTATTGGTGATGACGCGGTGCAGGTTGTGGAGGCGGGTAGTATCAGTAGTGAGCCATCAGCTGTTTCCAGTAAGGATTCAGTCAGCTTCAAAAGTTTGAGTCGGGCTATTCGTCAGGTGAACTCGGATGTGCTGGTCTCTCCGGCCCTACTGTTTGGTGCCACCGACTCGCGTCATTTTGGCGGGCTTTCCGATAACATTTATCGTTACACGCCTATTCGAATTGGCGGCAAAGACTTCAAACGCATTCATGGCACTAACGAGCGCATCGCTGTCCGCGATTATGAAAATGCGATACGTTTTTACTTTCAATTGATCACCAATACGGTGGTTTCTGCCGCGCCAGCAACTGATGGATAATTCGTGTTAGCCCATATCTGGTTTTTCTTTTTTCTGATTGCCTTTGTGGCTGGTCTGTATCAATGGCTGGTGCTTGGTAATGGCGAGATTTTTTCTGATTTGATTGGTGCCACCTTTGATATGTCGCGGCTCAGTGTCGAAATTGCGCTGGGGTTAGTGGGGGTGCTGTGTTTGTGGCTGGGCTTTTTTAAAGTTGCCGAACGAGCGGGTGTCGTTGCCGTATTGGCGCGTTTGTTAGGGCCGCTGTTTGAACGGCTGATGCCTGAGGTTCCCAAGGGCCATCCGGCAGTGGGTTCGATCACCATGAACCTGGGCGCCAATGTATTGGGGTTGGATAACGCAGCTACACCGATTGGCTTGAAGGCGATGAAGGATTTGCAGTCGCTGAATAAAGAGACGCCCGATACCGCCAGCAATGCGCAAATTTTGTTTCTGGTGCTCAACACTTCCTCGGTAACACTGCTGCCCGTCACGGTATTTTTATACCGGGCTCAGCAGGGCGCTGCCGAACCTGCCTCTGTATTTCTTCCGATTCTATTAGCAACGACAGCGTCAACCCTTGTTGGTGTGGCAGCCGTGGCCTGGCTGCAAAAGCTTAAGTTGTGGGATCGCGTCGTGATGCTCTATTTGGGTGGTTTTGTGCTGTTGTTGTCCAGCCTTATGTATGCTCTGGCGAGTCTGCCAGCCGAAGCGATGGCAGCCACCTCCACGCTGGCGGGAAACCTGACGTTGATGTGCGTGATAATGCTGTTTCTGTCGGTGGCCTATTTTCGTAAAGTGGATGTGTACGAATCCTTTGTGACGGGCGCCAAGCAAGGTTTTGGTGTTGCGCTGAAAATTATTCCCTACCTGGTCGCCATGCTGGTGGCGATAGGTGTATTCCGCGCCAGTGGGGCGCTTGATGGCGTGTTATACGGGCTGGAATGGGTGGTTGCCGGTTTGGGTTTTAATACCGATTTTGTTGCCGCCTTGCCCACCGCTTTTATGAAGCCGCTCAGTGGCAGTGGCGCACGCGCTATGATGCTGGAAACCATGAACACCTACGGCGTTGATTCTTTTCCCGCACTGGTGTCCGCGACCATTCAGGGCAGCACGGAGACGACTTTCTATGTGTTGGCGGTGTATTTTGGTAGTGTTGGTATTAAGAAAGTTCGCCACGCTATAGCTTGTGGATTAATTGCTGATTTGGCAGGGATTATTACCGCCATCTTCGCCGCCTACTGGTTCTTCTATTAAGAGAGATTCCAAATGACTGAAACGTTGTTTACTAAAATCATCAATCGCGATATTCCCGCAGACATTGTTTACGAAGATGATCAATGCCTCGCCTTTCGTGATATTAATCCCAAAGCGCCAATGCATATCTTGGTTATTCCTAAAAAGGTCATTCCAAAGCTGGTAGATGCTGATGACATTGATGAAGCGTTGCTTGGGCACCTGCTAACGACGGCAGCAAAAATCGCCAAAGATGAAGGTTATGGTAATGCCTTTCGTGCGGTGATCAATAACGGCGAAGCGGTAGGGCAGACAGTTTTTCATCTGCATGTTCATATTCTAGGTGGGCGTGATTTCATGTGGCCACCAGGTTAATCGATACGGTTGGTTGCTATGGATATGCGTGGTGGTTTAAAAACTAGCCGCTAGTTTTTAGGAGCAGGGACAAAATAAAAGGGAGGTCACGTAGGTGAGCCTCCCTTTTTTGTGCGAGTTTATGGCAGCATTTTAATGGCGGAAATGACGCATACCAGTAAACACCATCGCGATACCATGTTCATTGGCTGCGGCAATGATTTCCTCATCACGCATAGAGCCGCCGGGATGAATCACAGCGGTAATACCGGCAGCGGCTGCGGCATCAATACCGTCGCGGAATGGGAAGAAGGCATCGGAGGCCATTACGGAACCTTCAACGACTATGTTTTCGTCTTGCGCTTTAATGCCAGCGATTTTGGCGCTGTAAACACGACTCATCTGACCTGCGCCGATACCGATGGTGCGGCCGTTGCGAGCGTAGACAATGGCGTTAGATTTAACGAATTTAGCGACTTCCCAGGCAAATAACAGATCGGCTAATTCCGCTTCTGTCGGCGCGCGTTCGCTGACCATTTTTAATTCATCTAAGTTGACCATGCCCTGGTCTGAATCCTGCACTAACAGGCCGCCGTTAACACGTTTGAAGTCAAAGCTAGGTACGCGGTTCTGCCAGCTGCCGCTGGCTAAAACACGGACATTCGCTTTTGATGACAGTACGTCACGTGCCGCGCGGCTTATTGATGGCGCGATAATTACTTCGACAAACTGACGGTCAACAATGGCCTGTGCGGTGGCATCGTCCAGCTCGCGGTTGAAGGCAATGATACCGCCGAACGCAGAGGTGGGGTCGGTTGCATAGGCTTGGTTGTAGGCGTCGAGAAGATCTGCGCCTATTGCTACCCCGCAGGGGTTCGCGTGTTTAACGATAACGCAGGCTGGTTCAGCAAAGGGTTTAACGCACTCCAATGCGGTGTCGGTATCAGCCACATTGTTGAAGGATAGCTCTTTGCCTTGCAGCTGTGAGGCAGTCGAAACGCTGGCTTCTGTCGGGTTTGCTTCGGTGTAAAAAGCGGCGCGTTGGTGCGGGTTTTCGCCGTAACGCATATCCTGCACTTTGATGTATTGTGAATTAAAGGTGCGCGGGAAATCGGTGGTTTGTTCGCCAAGGCGACAGCCCAGGTAGTTAGCAATCGCGCCGTCATATTGTGCCGTATGTTCGAAGGCTTTTACGGCCAGATCAAAGCGCATGGCATGGCTGATGCCGCCGTTGTTTTCATTCATTTCATTGAGCACTGCGTCATAGTCGCAAGCATTAACGATGATGCCGACATCGGCGTGGTTTTTAGCCGCTGCGCGTACCATGGTTGGGCCGCCAATATCGATGTTTTCAATCGCTGTTGGTAGATCGCAATCTGGGTTGGCAACGGTTTCCTGGAAGGGATACAGGTTGACGATCACCATGTCGATCGGAGGAATATCGTTGGCCGCCATCACCTCGTCATCGGTGCCGCGGCGGCCTAAAATACCGCCGTGAATTTTCGGGTGCAGGGTTTTAACGCGACCGTCCATCATTTCCGCAAAACCGGTGTAGTCCGAGACTTCGGTTACTTTGACGCCATTTTCATGCAGCAGTTTATAGGTGCCGCCCGTCGAGAGAACTTCAACACCGTGGCCAGTAAGGCCTTGGGCAAATTGAACAATGCCTGATTTGTCTGAAACGCTGATAAGTGCGCGGCGGATGGTGCGAATGTCCGTCATAACCTGTTTAATCCTCGTGATTGTTGGCCGATCCGTTGGCGCGTGAATGCTTGAATAGACTGCTGGCTTGTTATTGAAGTTACAGCAGGTTGTACTGTTTTAGTTTCTTGCGCAGTGTACCACGGTTGAGGCCTAGAATTTCCGCTGCTCGGGATTGGTTGTCGCGGGCACGTTTCATTACGACCTGAAGCAATGGCTCTTCAACTTCCGCCAAAACCATGTCATAGAGATCGGAGGCGGGTTGGCCGTCCAGGTGGTCAAAAAATTTATCGATGGCCGTATGTACGCATTCTTTTAACGTATGTTGTTCAGCGTTGGCGACGAGTTTCTTGTTATATTGTTGGTTCATCGTTTGTTGATCCATTTTGATGCACTTAGGCGGCCAGTCGGGAGTTACCATCCAATGACTGGAAATAGGTGTTAATAAAATTTAGTTGTTCGCAGCTTTGTTCAAGCTGGTTGAAGTTCTTTCGGATGGCGTTGGCATCGGTTAGGTGCTGCAGGTACCAACCCATGTGTTTGCGAGCGATACGCGGGCCGAGAAAATCACCATAAAAGTGGTGTAGGGAACTGATATGCTCATGAACCAGAGAGCCAAGTTCAGCAATGGTCGGCTTGGCGAGTTGCTCACCTGTGTTCAGGAAGTGATTAATTTCTGTAAAAATCCATGGCGTACCCTGAGCACCTCGGCCAATCATGATGGCGTCGGCCCCCGTGTGTTGGAGAACAAAACGTGCTTTTTGGGCGCAGGTGATGTCGCCATTGGCAATCACGGGGATACCGCTTTGCTGAACCACGGCGGCAATAGTGTCGTATTCCGCTTCGCCGTTGTAGCGACAGGCGCGGGTGCGGCCATGGATAGTTAATGCTTGAATGCCAGATTGTTCGGCAATTTTAGCAATGGTTAGTGCGTTGCGCGTGTCTGGGCACCAGCCGGTACGAATTTTTAATGTGACGGGCACATTAACGGCCTGCACAACGGCTTCAAGAATATCGGTAACCAGTTTTTCATCTTTCAGTAATGCCGAGCCGGCAGCTTTGTTGCAGACCTTTTTAGCAGGACAGCCCATGTTGATGTCGATGATTTGTGCGCCATTTTCCACATTGGCGGCTGCGGCTGCGGCCATCATGTGAGGGTCTGATCCAGCAATTTGTACTGAACGAGGTGCCGTTTCACCGATGTGATCCAGACGTTGTTGAGATTTACGAGTGTGCCACAGGCTTTGGTCAGAAGTGACCATCTCTGAAACGGCAAGGCCGGCACCGTAACGGCGGCAGAGAGTGCGGTACGGGCGATCCGTCACGCCAGCCATCGGGGCCAGTAATGTCGGTGAAGCTAATGTATAGGGTCCGATTTTCAGCACAGGGTTTGCAGTCATTGTCTCCCGCCTCGAGTGGAGTAATTGGATCGGCGGGAATAAAATTACGGCCGGAAATGATACCGCGAGCGGTGGTTTTGATAAAGGATTAGTTGTGCTTTTAAGTGGTTGGGATGACTTGGATCAGGAGGCGGGTGAGAAGTTTACGCTGTAGTTTACGGCGTCGCTACCGGGATCAAGAATGGCGAAGGATAGATGTATCGGTGTCTGGGAGGGCATTTTGGATAATAGCTGCAGCTGCTGGCCAAGGTACTCGTTTGGCTGGAACAAGCGCTGTGCCAGTGGTTCGCCGTTGAGTGAGAAGAAGGTCATGTTTAGTAGCGGCAGAGGCTGGCTGTGTTTCGCCGAGTTGCTAATGATCATGTCGACAATGAGCACGTTACTGTATTCGGGGTGGGTTTTGATCGCCAGTCGCTCGGTCTTTATTGAGCTGATATTTTTGTACTGCGGTAGTTGGCAGCCCAGTGTTTCACAGACGGTTGTATACAGTGAGCGCCACTTGGGCTGTTGAGCATTTTTCTCGAAGTTAAAATAAAGCCATTGCGAAAACAGCAGGGCAATGGCGAGTAGGCTGAAGGCCCCCCATGTTAATAGCGGGCCTTTGCTGTGGCTGGCAGCGGGTGCAACGATATCGTTGATGCTGGAGCGGTTAACATTGAGCTGGTTGATGTCATCAAGCGAGGGGGCATCTTCAATTTCTGCCAGGTCGATGCTTGCTGCTGCCAGTGCCTGGAGCGGGTCTGGTTCGGGCTCGGGAGAGGTGTCGATAATTTCTTCGTCGTAAGTCGTTACTTCCTCTTGTTCATGGCTACGTTCTGTTGAGCTTTTATGGTGTTCGGCAAAGGTTTCCCGGGCGGGGCTGCCTTCGCCTTGGCTGTAAGAAAGCCCTTCGTTTTCGGCATCAAAAACCTTGTAGCAAACGCCGCAGCGTACTTCGCCGCCGGCCGCAGCCAGGTGCTCCTGCTGAATGCGGAACAGGGTCTGGCAATGGGGGCATTTGGTAAGTAGTGAGTCGTGCGTCATGGTCAGTGAAGTATAGTTCAGGTTCGGTGCGATTAGCGGTGTTTCGTGCCAGCCAATCTTACCCAGCCGTCCTGCTCTGCAACGGGCTCGAAATCGAATTCGTTCTGATAGGCGGCCAGTACATCCTGTGCTTGCGTGCTGAGAATTCCGGATAAAACCAGTTTTCCGCCGGGTTTGACGCGCGAAGAAATATCTTCCGAAAGTGATATCAGCGGCCCTGCCAGAATGTTGGCTAACACCATGTCGGCAACTTCATGAGGTGCCTGTTCTGGTAGGTAAACACTGTATTGATCTTTCGCTATGCCATTCTGCTCAGCGTTTTGATGGGTGGCGATCAGAGCCTGCGGGTCAATGTCGATGCCACACATGGTGTCACAACCCAGTAGAAGGGCGGCAATACCGAGAACGCCAGAGCCGCAGCCATAATCAATCACCGACATGCCTTCAGGTGAATGGGCATCTAACCATTGCAGACACAGGGACGTGGTGGCATGGGTGCCTGTGCCAAAGGCCAAGCCTGGATCAAGCATCAGGTTTACGGCGTCGGGTTGCGGTGGCTTGGTCCAGCTGGGCACAATCCATAGTCGTTCACCGAACTGCATCGGTTGGAATTGATCCATCCATTCGCGAATCCAGTCCTTGTCTTCAAGGATTTCAGTGCGATGTTTGGGTAGCTTGTCGCCAAACTGGTTTTCGAGTTGCTTGATGACTGAATCCATTGCGGCTTCAGCGGGAAATAGACCAACCAGGCGTACGGCATCCCACAAAGGGGTTTCGCCGGGATCAGGTTCGAATAGAGGTTGATCGCCTGCATCCACATAGGTGACGGACAGAGCCCCCTGTTCCAGTAGCGCATCCTCCAGTGATTCGCATTGCTCGCGGGAGGTTTCCAAAATGATTTGTATCCAGTGCATGGCGGTGGTGTCTCAAAAAAGTGCGATAGAAACAAACAGGGCAGCGCAAGGTTCCCCCAGGCTGCCCTGAATAAAGCGGGTTCTCTTAAATTAGAGGCCCAGTTTCTTTTCCAGATAATGGATGTTGGTACCGCCATCCTGGAAATGAGAGTCATCCATAATCAGCTTTTGCAGCGCAATGTTAGTGCTAATGCCGTCGATAATCATTTCTTCCAGTGCGTTACGCATGCGCAAAATAGCCAGCTCACGAGTTTCGCCAAAGGAAATGATTTTGCCAATCATTGAGTCATAGTACGGAGGCACTTTGTAGCCACTATAAATGTGTGAGTCAACACGAATGCCGGTGCCGCCAGGCATGTGTACCATATTGATAGTGCCTGGTGATGGCAGGAAGGTTTCCGGGTGTTCTGCGTTGATACGACACTCGATGGAGTGGCCGCTGAATTTCACATCTTCCTGCGTGACGCTGAGTTTTTCGCCGCCAGCGATGCGCAGTTGTTCCTTGATGATATCGACGCCTGTAATCATTTCGGAAACCGGGTGTTCAACCTGAACACGGGTGTTCATTTCAATGAAGAAGAAGCGACCATTTTCGTACAGGAATTCAAAGGTGCCAGCGCCGCGGTAATTAATGTTGATGCAAGCATCGACACAGGCTTTGAAAACATCGGCACGCGCTTTTTCATCGATACCGGGTGCGGGTGCTTCTTCTACCACTTTTTGGTGGCGGCGCTGCATAGAACAGTCTCGATCGCCCAAGTGGATCGCGTTGCCCTGGCCGTCAGCCAGCACCTGAACTTCAACGTGACGAGGGTTTTCGAGGAATTTTTCCAGATATACCGTGTCGTCGCCAAAGGCAGCTTTGGATTCGGCCTGAGTGATGTGTTTGGATTTTAGCAGTACTGCTTCGGTGTGAACGGTACGCATGCCACGTCCACCACCACCAGCAGCGGCTTTAATGATAACCGGGTAGCCAATTTCGCGAGCAATGCGCAAGGTACGTTCATCGTCGTCAGTCAATGGGCCGTTGGAGCCTGGTACTGTGGGTACGTTGGCTTCGATCATGGCACGAATCGCTGCAACCTTGTCACCCATGATGCGGATGGTTTCCGCTTTGGGGCCAACAAAGGCGAAGCCGCTGTTTTCAACTTGCTCGGCAAAATCAGCATTTTCAGCCAGGAAACCGTAACCTGGGTGAATGGCTGATGAGTCGGTTACTTCGGCAGCAGAGATAATCGCCGGAATATTAAGGTAACTTTGGTTGGATGGGTTTGGGCCAATACAAACGGTTTCGTCGGCCAGGCGTACATGTAGCAAGTCGGCATCGGCAACTGAGTGTACGGCAACTGTTTTGATGCCCAGTTCTTTACAGGCTCGCAGAATCCGCAGCGCAATTTCGCCACGGTTCGCAATCAGGACTTTATCTAGCATAAGGGATACCCTTTACAACTGAAGCATTAAATTAGGCGATGATAACCAATGGTTGGTCGAACTCAACGGGCTCGCCGTCTTCAACCAGAATGGCTTTGATTACGCCGCTTTTATCGGCTTCGATCTGGTTCATCATTTTCATTGCTTCAACGATGCATACGGTGTCACCAACAGAAACAGACTGGCCTACTTCAGCAAATGCTGCAGCGCCTGGCGCAGGTGAACGGTAGAAGGTGCCAACCATTGGTGAGTTAAGGCTGTGACCTGCTGGTGTAGTCGGTTCGGCAGCTTCAGCAGGAGCCGCGATGGGGGCTGGCGCAGCAGCAACGGGTGCAGGTGCATAAATTGGCGCGGCTGCAGCAGGGGTCTTTGAGCGGCGGCTGATGCGGAGGGATTCTTCACCTTCGCTAATTTCAATCTCTTCAACGTCAGACTCTTCGATGAGTTCGATCAGTTTTTTGATTTTACGTATATCCATAACGGTAATCTCTTCTTGGTTGTTGTTGAGCCAGTCTTAAGTGGCACTAATTCGGTTGTTTGTTCGGTTCTTAAACCGATAATTGTTTTATGGCAGCTTGCAGGGCTAGTTCGTATCCCTGAGTGCCGAGTCCGCAGATGACGCCTTGTGCGACATCTGAAAAATAGGATTTACTGCGGAAGTCCTCGCGCTGGTGCACGTTAGAGATATGGACTTCGATAAAGGGGATGTCTACACCCAGCAGTGCATCGCGTAGGGCAACACTGGTGTGAGTGAAGGCAGCCGGGTTAATAATAATGAAGTTAACCCCTTCATTGCGGGCATCGTGTATACGATCAACCAATTCGTATTCGGCGTTGCTTTGTAGGGTCATCAGATGATGGCCCGCTGCCAAAGCTTGGGAAGTGAGTAGCTGGTTGATGTCTTCAAGGGTCGTGGCGCCGTAAATTTCTGGCTCGCGAGTACCCAGTAAATTCAGATTTGGTCCGTTTAGCACCAGAATGGTCGCCATTTTGGCTACTTAGCCCCTATCGTGTTGAGTGAGTTTATCAAGGTCATTAGCGATATTAACTTCGCAAATAAGTTTAGCGCATTTTGCCAGCATTTCATGTCTTTTTAAAGGAATTTGCCCTAAAGATTGCCGGTAGTTTGGTTTTTTGCACCTTGGGGCGGTTATTGTTAGTTGTTAAATGTGGTCGCTTCTTTAACTGCTTTTTTCGGTAAGCGAGCCAAATGGCGCGTTAATGTTTGGACATCAACTTCACCTTGAATGCGGTGCGCGCGTAATTCCTGTTCGCCAGCAAAAAATAACAAACTAGGAGGTCCAAATAAGCCGAAGTGTTTGAGTAGAGCCTGATGCTCTGCTGTACCGCTGGTGATGTCGGCGCGGATCAGTACCAGTTGCTGTAATTGTTCGCTGACTGCGGGGTGAGTAAAAACGTGCTGCTCCAGAATTTGGCAGGAGACACACCAGTCAGCGTACAGGTCGAGCATGGCGATGCGTCCCTGGTTTTTCTCGGTCAGTATTTGCTGCAGCTGTTGCAGGTTGTCAGCAGATTTAAATTCAAGCTCGACAGTCTGTGCTTGAAAGGTTTTGAAGGGTGTGAAGGGATTGAAGTGCCCCCGGCTGGCATTAAAAGCCAGTAATACGCTGAAGAGTGCCAGGGCTAGGGCGGTAATTGATAGCGCGGTGAATTTGCCTTGCAGCAGTTTTAGCAGGCCAAGCTGTATTGCATAGCCTACTAGCAGGACGACCCACAGAGCGAGACTGATCGCGGGGGGCAGAACCCGGTCGAGCATCCAGATGGCGAGGCCCAGCAATAAGATTCCGAAAAAAATCTTAACATGGTTCATCCATTGCCCGCTTTTTGGTAACAGCTGGGCGCCGAAGGTACCAATCAATAATAGCGGTAGGCCCATGCCAAGTCCCAGTGCCAGCAGAGCTATGCCGCCTAGGATTGGATCGCCGGTACTGCTGATGAATACCAGTGTGCCAGCCAGTGGGGCGGTGACGCAGGGGGAAACGATCAGTGTTGAAACGACGCCAATTAACGCTACGCCAATGTAGGTGCCGCCGCGCTGATTATGGCTGATTTGCTGTAACTTATTTTGCAGGGCGTTGGGCAGACGTAATTCGTAAAGCCCGAACATAGCTAACGCAAAGACCGTAAATAATAGGGCGATGATGATGATTATCAGCGGTGATTGCAGCTGTAATTGTAGGTTTAGGCTGGCGCCAAAATAACCGGTGAGCAAGCCAGCCAGTGCGTAGGTGCTGGCCATAGCAAGCACGTAGGTGAGTGACAGAGAGAAGGCGCGCAGACGACTTGGTTTTTCAGATTGCCCCAACACAATGCTAGAAATGATGGGAATCATGGGTAATACGCAGGGCGTGAAAGTCAGTGCTAGTCCGGCCAGGAAAAACAGGCCAATAATGCTGGTTAACCCTGCTGATGACAGGATTTTTGTGAAGGCGTTTTGCTCTGGCGGGCTGTTTTCTGTCTTTACTGGTAATGCCTGCGGCGCAGCGCTTGAAAGTGTGGCGGTCTGATTATGGCGTTGCAGATAAAGTGTTTGAGGCGGGTAACATAAGCCGGCATCGGCGCAGCCCTGATAGCTTATCTTGAGGATGTCTTGCTCGCCGGTGGCCTCAACGGGTATTTCCAGCGTGACCTGTTGGTAGTAAACCTCGACATCACCAAAATAGGGATCATTTTTTTCTTTGCCATTGGGGATGGTCACGTCAATGGGCGAATTGTCGGCTGCCAGCTGAAGGGCAAAACGGTGCCGATAAAGGTAGTAGCCGGGCGTGATTTGCCAGTTTATAAATAGTGTTTCGGACTTGTTGGTTTTATCGTTCGTTGAAACCCAGGCGCTAACCTGAAAGGCCTGGTCTACGGGCAAAAAGTCAGATGTTTGATTGAGAGTGTTGGCTAAGCCGGGGGTTGTCGCTGTTATAAATGGGTTTTCGGCAAGGCTATTCGGCTGGCCATTAGACGCCATCGCAAATTGGCCTAAAGCCAGTATAATCGTGAAGCAGTAACACAGAGTTTTCAGGGTGCGTAGCAGCATGTGATTCAATTTTTTGTGTCGCTAAAAGTATCGCTAAGACAGCGGGCAATATAATCGGTTCAGGGGGCTTTGTCTGCGTTTAGACTGTGTTTTAATTCATGTTCGTGTGTTTTATCGATCTTTTAACGTTAGGAGGAGTCAATTGAAAATAATCGTTAGCTTTAAAAATAAGCTCCTAATCGTGCTGGTTTGTTGTCTGTGGTCGGTTTCGGTATTTGCAAGCGGGTTGGTGGTGAGTCATGGTTATGCTCGGGCGACACCTCCGGGGGTAAATAGCGCTGCGGCTTATCTGGTGTTAACTAATGAAACGGCAAAAAACCTTGTGTTGGTTGGTGTAACGTCTAAAGCTGCAAAGCAGGTGATGATTCACCAAAATCAATTGCAGGGTGATATGATGCGCATGCGTCACGTATCACAGTTGGATCTTGCGGTTGGTAGCCAGCTTCGTTTTGAGCCAGGCGGACATCATCTAATGCTGACCGGACTCATTGAACCTCTGCGCGCAGGGGAGCAGTTGCAGCTTATTTTACATTTTCAGCAGGGGACTGTGCTGGAGGTGGCCTTGCCGGTAATGGCTGGCGATGCAGTAATGGGAATGAACAATCATCATGAATAACGGAGTTTGGTAACAATGCGGTGGATAACTGGGGCAGTAATCGGAGTTCTGTTGCTTATTTTTGTGGGTGTTGCGCTTTATTGGAGTACTGAGCCAGGGCGCTTTGATGTTGTCTCGCGCGCTCAGGAAAGTGCCGAGCTCAATGATGAGCAGGTCGTTGTCGGTTACACGACTACTAATACGCTCATCGAAGTTGCCAACACACTGCTGGAGAAAAGCGGCGGCTTCATCTCCAACGATCTGATGCCTCCGGGGGCTATGCTGGATAATATTGCCAACTGGGAGTTTGGCGTATTGGTGCAGGTGCGGGATTTATCACGTGCGTTGCGCAAGGATTTTAGTCGCTCTCAGTCACAGTCCCGAGAAGATCCAGATCTGGCGATTGCCGAGCCACAGTTTAACTTTGATAACGACAGCTGGATGTTCCCTGCCTCGGAATCTGAATATAAAACGGGCCTGGATGCATTACGACGTTATCAACATCGTCTTGCCGATGAGGCCGTTGGTGATGCTCAATTCTATGCGCGTGCCGATAATCTGCGTAATTGGTTCGGCGATATTGAGACGCGGCTGGGTAGTTTATCGCAGCGTTTGAGTGCCAGTGTTGAGGCTAAACGGTTAAATACTGATTTGGCGGGCGATAGTCAGGCCAGTCAATCAACACCGGTCGATGATGAGATGATGGTTAAAACGCCATGGTCTGAAATTGATGACGTGTTTTATGAAGCCCGTGGTTCAAGTTGGGCGTTGATTCATTTGTTGCGCGCCGTTGAAAAGGATTTTTCCAGCACCTTGCAAAAGAAAAATGCGCTGGTGAGCCTTCGTCAAATTATTCGCGAGCTTGAGGGTACGCAAACTTCATTAGGAAGCCCGGTGATTTTGAACGGCAGTGGTTTTGGTTTGTTTGCCAATCATTCACTGGTGATGGCATCGTACATTGCTCGGGCTAATGCCGGTATTATCAATTTACGAGAGTTGCTGGCGCAAGGCTAAAAATCGCCTATGCTTGATCGAATGGTATTTTGTTGTGGTGATGCCTAAGGAAGCAAGTTAATTCTTCCTGATGGCCATCACGGCACAACTTACTAGCGAGAAAGGACCTTTATGAGCTCGGGCATCAAGCATTGGATTTCGTCTTCCCTGACCCGGGAGACTATTCTTAAAATGGGCCTGCGCATCTCCTTTGTTATTATGGCTGTGGCGCTGCTCAGCTATTGGCACATTTCGGTCACACTCGAAGAACAAACCTACGACAACCTCCAGAACTACATCACCGAGCGTGGCCAAAAGGAAAGTGCTATTTTCCTTCTGGCCGAAGATAATCATAAAGTGTTTCGGAATGCCTTCTTAGACGCTTGGCCCAAGGCCGTTAGTCAGCCCTCTAAAGCACGTTTTGATGCGCTGTTTTTTGAGCCCGGTGATGGTACCTGGCGCATACGTTCTGAACAGTTTGACGGTGTTTATCGTCCCGATGGTACAAAGAGTCGCTACATTAGCGGCTATGTTGGCGAAGGCGTCGATATTGACCCGGTGATGCGCAGTCGCTTATTGCTCGCCTACGATATGATTGATCGTTACGCCGAAGGTTGGGCGCATCGCTTCCCAACGCTCTATGCCACCATGCCTGAAAATGTGATTCTGATTTATTGGCCATTGTTGGCATGGGGGTTGGAAACTGACGCAACGCTGGACATTAAAAAGGAAGAGTGGGGTTATATCTCGAGCCCTGAGCATAATCCGTCACGCGAATCTGCCTGGACAGGATTGTTTTATGATGTGCCTGCCGAACACTGGATGGTCTCGCTGAAAACCCCGGTTGAGCTTAATGGCGAGACATTGCTGGATATCGGGCACGATATTTTATTGAATGATGTGTTCGAGCGGGTGGTTAATGATCACCTCAAGGGCAGCTATAATTTTATTTTTCGAGGCGATGGCCGCTTAATCGCACATCCTGAATTTTTCTCTAACCAGGAGTTGGTTGATGAGGCGGTTGCAGGTCGAGCCTTCCAGATTTCTGATTTGGGCGATAATAATCTCGAAAATGCCGCCAAGTTGATCACGGCTACTGATGGCACGTTTGATGGCGTTGTACTGGACGATAAGTTGGGTAATACACTGCTGGCGGTGACACGTATTAAAGGGCCGGACTGGTATTTTGTGACAGTTTATCCAAAAGAACTGATTTCCTCGACTGCGCTTGAAGCAGCTTATTTTATTTTCTTGCTGGGGCTTTTCTCGATTGTTCTGGAAGTGTTGATGTTGTTTCTGGTGCTCAACAAACAGGTTATTCGGCCGCTGGAATACTTTGTCAGCGTGGCAAACAGAATTACCCATGGCGACTTCGATTTGAGTATGGGTAATAAAAAAGATTATTTTATCGAACGGCCCAACGAGGTCGGTGTGCTGACTCGCTCATTATGTGAAATGGCTGAAACCATTCAAACAAATGATGAGCGCCTGGAAGCGGAAGTTAAAGAGCGAACTCAGGCGCTTAATGAAACCAATCAGACGCTGTTAGGCGAAATTGCAACGCGACGAGAACTGGAAGAAAAGTTGCGTGAGCAGATAAATATCGATTCTTTAACGGGCGTTTATGGGCGCACCTATTTTCTTCGTTTGGGGGATCTTGAATTCAAGCGCAGTCGACGCGAAGGCATCTCATTATTTACTGTGATGATCGATATCGATTTGTTTAAAAACATCAATGATACCTACGGACATCCGGCGGGGGATGCGGTACTTAAACAGTTTGCGCTGGTGTGTCAGGAGTGCCTACGGGAAATCGATGTGTTTGGACGCTTGGGTGGAGAAGAATTTGCGTTAGTGCTTGCGGGCGTTGATGAGAAAGAGGCGTTTGAGATTTGCGATCGAATCAGAGCTTCTTTGGAAAAAACAGAAATTGTTACTGAAGAAGGTGTGATTAAGTTAACGGCCAGTTTTGGGTGTTCAGCAATGAATGCTGAGGATGAACATATTGATTCGGTTCTTAATCGTGCGGACAAAGCGCTTTATGACGCGAAGGGCGGAGGGCGTAATCAGGTCATCATGAAGGTGGTTGGTTAGTGGTGGGCAGCTGAAGTTTCTCAGTAAAGAAAAGGATAAAAAAAGGGGCTGCACAAATGCGGCCCCTTTTTTGTGTTATCAGACTGGTTTATCGCCAGTTCAATACGTATTAGCTGTTTGCTTTGTTGTAAGCTTCAGCGCTGACTTCAATCGCTTTACGCGCTGCATCTGCGTTATCCCAGCCTTCAACTTTAACCCATTTACCTTCTTCCAGCGTTTTGTAGTTCTCGAAGAAATGTTTGATTTGGTTGATCAATAATGGCGGCAGGTCGTCAATTTCTTGAACGTCTTTGTAAACCTTTGTCAGCTTGTCGTGAGGCACGGCAACTAGCTTGGCATCTTCGCCCGCTTCATCAGTCATGTTCAGAATGCCAACAGGGCGACAGCGGATTACAGAGCCAATTGCGACGGGGTAAGGCGCAACAACCAATACGTCCAGCGCATCGCCATCGTCAGCCAATGTGTTGTTGATGTAGCCGTAGTTAGCTGGGTAGAACATTGGCGCAGTCATGAAACGGTCAACAAAAACAGCGTCGTGTTCTTTTTCGATTTCGTATTTAACCGGGCTGCTTTCAGCCGGAATTTCAATAACAACATAGATGTCGTTAGGGAGGTCTTTACCTGCAGGGATAGTGCTGAAGCTCATGTGTATTTCCTGATTAATAGTTAAAAAATTAAACGTGCCCACTTCGAATCGAGTTTTCGAAGTGGGCCAAAATTTGTGGCCGCGCATTATAAGGTGTTGCGCGGCTAAATGCCAATTTAGCCCTTGAAACAGAGAGTTGCGTGAACTTATCGCGTTTATTTTGTTGGCTCGAAAGTCGGTAGTTTTTTCTCCGTTAGTTGGTTCTTCAGCTTCACGTATTTTGGCAGGCCATTTTCATAGGGAGGATAGGCTTCGCCTTGAATCAACGGTTGCAGATAAGCGCGTGCTTCATCGGTGATGTGGAAACCGTCTTGAGTAATAAAGCTGCGGGGCATCATTTTTTCCACATTGGCGACTTCTGAAAGCGGCGCTTCACCAATGTGCCAGGTGTACGGCGCATCGGCTTCACGTACGATCACGGGCATGACGGCATTTTTGCCAGCAATGGCCAGCTCAACAGCGGCTTTACCCACGGCGTATGCTTGATCAACATCGGTTTGGGAGCTGATGTGGCGTGCTGAACGTTGCAGGTAATCGGCGATGGCGTAGTGGTATTTCAGGTCCAGCTCGTCGCTCACCATGGTGGCCAGCGTAGAGGCAACACCGCCCAGCTGAGTGTGGCCAAAGGCGTCTTTTCTGCCAGCGTCGGCAACAAAGGTACCGTCTTCGTATTGCGCGCCTTCGGAGGCTACGACGACGCAATAACCCTGGTCATCAACGGCACTTTGTACGCGTTTGAGGAAAGCCGCCTTGTCGAAAGCAACTTCCGGAAACAGAATGATGTGCGGCGGATCACCGGCTTTTTCGCTGGCTAATCCGCCTGCGGCTGCAATCCAGCCGGCATGGCGGCCCATTACTTCGATGATGAAGACCTTGGTGGAGGTCTCATACATGGAGGCAATATCCAGGCTTGCTTCGCGTGTGGATACGGCAATGTATTTGGCGACTGAGCCGAAGCCTGGGCAGGTGTCGGTGATCGGCAGATCGTTATCAACGGTTTTGGGAACACCGATGCAGGTGATCGGGAAGCCCATTTTTTCGCTCAGCTGAGAAACCTTGTAGGCGGTGTCTGAAGAATCGCCGCCGCCGTTATAGAAAAAGTAGCCAATGTCATGAGCTTTAAACACTTCGATCAACCGCTCGTATTCGGCGCGATGCGTTTCCATGTCTTTTAATTTGTAACGGCAGGAACCGAAGGCGCCACCGGGGGTGTGCAGCAGTGCTGCGATATCGGCATCGGATTCCAGCGAGGTATCAATCAGATTTTCGTTCAATGCACCCAAAATGCCGCTGGCACCAGCAAATACTTTGCCGATTTTGTCCGGATGTTGGCGAGCGGTTTCAATAACACCACAGGCCGTGGCGTTAATAACAGCGGTGACACCACCCGATTGTGCGTAAAAAGCATTTTTAGCCATGACGATTTCCTGAGAGCAGACTGTATGAAAAGTGCCCGATAAGGGCTGGTTCAAAATTGGGGCAGATGATACTTGATTCTGCTCGATTATGCATGTTCTGGCAGCTTCTGAGGACATAAGAAAATAACACCTGAGTCTGGCGGTGGACTCTTGCTGGGTGGGCGTTTATTCTTGCTGTTATCTACTTTATCGGGCGAACCTAAACTCAATGCATATACACATTCTCGGAATCTGCGGCACTTTTATGGGCAGCTTGGCTATTTTGGCCAAGGAGCTGGGCTATCGCGTCAGTGGTTCGGATCAAAACGTTTACCCGCCGATGAGCACACAGCTTGAGGCGGCGGGTATAGAGCTGATTCAGGGCTATGATCCCGAGCAGTTAAAAAACGGCGCTGATTTGATTGTGGTGGGTAACGCCATGTCACGTGGTAATCCGGCTGTTGAATACATGCTCGATCATAATCTGCCTTATATTTCCGGCCCGCAGTGGCTTGCAGAGCATGTGCTGAAAGATAAGTGGGTACTGGCGGTGGCGGGTACCCATGGAAAAACCACAACGTCGAGCATGTTGGCCTGGATTCTTGAGCATGCGGGTATGGCTCCCGGTTATCTGATTGGTGGTGTACCAAAGAATTTTGAGGTGTCTGCGCGACTGGGTGATACACCGTTTTTTGTGATCGAAGCGGATGAATACGACACAGCATTTTTTGATAAGCGCTCCAAGTTTGTGCATTACAAACCGCGCACTGCGGTACTTAATAACCTTGAATTTGATCATGCCGATATTTTCGACGACCTAGCCGCTATTCAGCGTCAGTTTCATCATTTGGTACGGATTATTCCCAGCCAGGGGCGGGTAATTGCCCCTGCCTCGGACAGCAATATTCGCGATGTGCTGGCGATGGGCTGCTGGAGTGATGTGGAGTACTTTGGTGAAGGTAGCGAAAACGGTAGCGTCGATGACGGGCAACAGTGGCGTGCCGAGCCTTTAACGCCGGGGGCCAATCGCTTTGCGGTGTATTTAAAGGGTATTGAAGTGGGTGTCGTCGACTGGCAGCATGCAGGATTGCACAACATGAATAATGGTCTGTCTGCGATTGCCGCTGCGCGGCATGTGGGTGTGGTGCCTGCGCTGGCGATTGAAGCGTTGTGCCAGTTTGAAGGTGTGAAACGCCGTATGGAACAGCTTGGTGAGATTGCGGGTGTCACGCTTTATGATGATTTTGCCCATCACCCAACGGCTATCGAAACGACGCTGGACGGTCTGCGCAAACGTGTTGGCAAGGCGCGTATTTTTGCCATTATTGAACCGCGCTCCAATACCATGCGCTTGGGGGTGTATAAGGATAAGTTGGCGGCGGTGTGTGCCGATGCTGACCAGGTGCTGTGGTTTCAGCCCCCCGGCGTAGACTGGGATTTGCAATCGGTTGCTGAATCTAGCCCCGTGCCGGCACGGGTTTTTCAGTCTACTGACGAAATAATTGAAAAAATCTGTGCCGACAGTGCGGCTGGTGATCATGTGGTCATTATGAGCAACGGTGGTTTTGAGGGGGTGCATCAACGTTTGCTAGCAGCTCTTGAGCACCGAAGTGCCAACAGCGAGGCTGCCAATGGTTGATTTTAAAGCGCCAATCACATTAGCGTTGACCGGCGCATCTGGTGCGCAATATGGTCTGCGTCTGTTGGAGTTGCTAGTAGCCGCAGAGCATCAGGTTTATCTGTTGATCTCCAAAGCGGCGCAAATGGTGATTGCCACGGAAACCGATATCGAGTTGCCTAGTCATGGCAATAAGCTCGAAGCCGCATTAGCTGAGCGTTTTCGCGCCAAAGAGGGGCAGATTCGTGTATTTGCCAAAGAAGAGTGGACTTCGCCGGTAGCGTCCGGCTCTAATGCGCCGCGTAGCATGGTGATCTGCCCCTGTAGCACCGGCACCCTGTCAGCGGTGGCAAGAGGCGGTTGTGATAATCTGATTGAGCGCGCTGCCGACGTGATGCTCAAAGAGCGCAAGCAGTTAATTTTGGTGCCGCGAGAAGCACCCTATTCAACGATTCATCTGCAAAATATGTTGGCCCTGTCACAAATGGGGGCGGTGATTCTTCCCGCCAGTCCCGGTTTTTATCATCAGCCTCAATCAGTGAGCGATATGGTGGATTTTGTGGTGGCCCGCATTCTTGATCAGCTCGGTGTTGAGCAAACGCTGGTGCCCCGCTGGGGTCAACTAGAGGGCTGATTGACTATTATGGAGCACGTTCCCCTTTTTCCTCTCAGCACTGTGTTATTTCCCGGTGCTCGCTTGCCGCTAAAAATCTTTGAACAACGCTACCTGACGCTGATTAAGGATTGCCTCAAGCAGGATGCCGAATTTGTGGTGGTCTTAATAAGCAAAGGACGGGAAGTGGGTATTACACCGGAAATTTTTTCAGTGGGTACCTGCGCACATATTGTTGATTGGAATCAGCTGGAGGGCGGTATTCTTAGCGTTACCGTTGAAGGGCGTGAGCGAGTGCAAATAAACAAAGCTTCGGGCGCTCTTGGTGAGCTGCTCTGGGCAGAAGCCCAGCCGCTTGAAGATATTGAGCAAAATCAGCAACCGCTGGATGCCGAGCTTGTTTCCTTATTAAAAAAACTTGAGCAACACCCTCTGGTACAGGCGAAGGGTACGGCCATCGACTATGAGAGTCTAACCTCTGTTATGTGGGGGTTAGCTAATTTGCTGCCGATTGATCAGGTGCAAAAGCAGCATCTGCTGGAACTGGACGACTCGCAGCAGCGTTACAATGCGTTGCATTATATGCTGTCTGAGCTTGAAGGTTAGCGAGCACTTACCTTAACCGCTGTAGGCCATATACAGAATGGCCGTCCCTAGCGCGACCAGTGAACAAATGGCCAGCGTGAAATCCGCTTTGATAGCGTGCCTGTTATAACGACTGAAGCTGAGGCGGGTCGCGCCGCAAATGATCAGGCCCAGAAAAATACCCGCCAGTACTTCCGATAGCAGGCTCTTTCCCTGATAAAGGCTGCTAATGCTGATCAGCATTATGGGCAGCAGTGTGAGGCAATAAATCCACCAGCGTTTGTGATGTTCAACTTCCTGGGCAATAAAGGTCGCTAATAGCCCGCTGACCAACGTAATTCCGGCTGTTTCATTGCTGATGCCGCTTGTTAATGTGCTGACAGTTATTGTTGCTACCAGCGCCATGCTGAAATGCAGACCGGCGGCAATATGGCGCTTCATTAGCAGCCAGAAAATAAGCGGGACGCTGAGAAAAATAAGGCAGCTACTATCAGCCAGGCGCAGGCTGAATAGAAAGATGTTATCTAGCAAGGGGTGTTGAAGGTTTGAAAAATAACTTTGGGTCGAGAAATTTAATGTGCCGACAAGGCCCGCGTCAGCTGCGGGCAGCCAAACCAGACTGAAGGCGATCAAGCTGGCGATTAACAGTAATGCCGACAGGATCGGGAAAGCCGGACGCTCGCCGCGGTGTTCGGCTAACCAATGCCAAAAAATACGCACACTATGTTGTCGGTCTATCCAGCTATGAAGTGCACGATAGAGTCGTGATTCCGGCTGTAAGTGCCAGTGTGTCAGGCGCACAAATAGAAACAGCGCTACACAAATCCCCAGCAGCAGCCAGCCAAGATTGCCGATGCCATCAGGCAAATTAACGTCCTGCTTGAGCGAGGCACCAAACAGGTAGCCGGGCAAGACATAAAGCGGTGCCCAGCCCAAAGCAGAAATAAAGTTGATACTGATAAAGCGAACGGAGGACATGTCGAGCATGCCCGCCACGAGCGGAAGGACGGGGCGAATAGGGCCAACAAAACGGCCGATCATGATGCTTTTGCCGCCGTGTTTGCTAAAAAATTTCTCGCCGTTATCCAGCCATTGCGGGTAATTTCTAAAGGGCCAAAGGTCGCGGATGTGATCTTTTAACGTTTTGCCCAGAAAGAAACTAACGCAGTCGCCTAAAATTGCCCCCACAAGTGCGCTGGCCAACGCAACCCATACCCCCAATGTGCCACTTCCCGCCACCGCGCAGGCACCGAACAATAGCAGTACCCCCGGAATGATAATGCCGGCAATCGCCAGCGATTCCAGAAAGGCGATAGCCGCGATAGACACAGCAACCCATTGCTGGTGATCAGCTAGCCAATCAAGGAAGGGTTGTATGGGGGATAGATCCATCAGGGTGTTCTGCAGCTAAATCGTTGTTTGTTTTCGGAATAAAAAATAATCGTGCTCGGTTGGTTCTCGCTACCTTATAGTTTTTGTACACAGCTGCAATAAATGATTCAGGAAAACGCTCTTTATTCCAATGGTCGTTTGTGATCAATAGTTGAATTACTGAGTAATGTTTACTGTTGATTTTCTCGAGTATTTCCTTCGCCAGGACTTTATTTTTTAGCATGGCCTGTCCGACATTGAAGGCGTCATACTCGATGGGAATGCCTGCCCAATAGCATAGCGACATGGTTTCGCATATTGCGGGTGAATCATTTTCGGCCAGGAAGGTGATATCTTCAGCAGTCGCCTGTTCTTTGGTCTTTAGCGTGTTAATCAACTCGAGTGAGTTGATAGCCTGTAACGGTAAAGTCAAAAAGGCGGATATCGCTAACGCAAGAGAGGTCAGCGCAAGGCTCATGTCCCGTTTTATTCGGTCAGTTGGTAGCAGGAGGAATAATTGATGGAGATTGAGAGCGCAAAGGATGGAGAGCGCGATACAAACATCAAAAACGATATTGTAGGAAACACCCGCGCCGCCGCTGAAGAAGATACCGGTAATTAACGATGTAAAAAAATAACTGCTTAATAGCAGCTTAAATTTATTTTGTGATGGCAATAATAATGTCGCGGCGTAAAAAGCTAGAGGCACAGCTAAGCCTGTTAGGTAAAGCTCACTGCGGGCAAACATACGGAAGATACTGAAACTACGCTCCGAGATAAAGCTATCGAAAAAATGTGAGCCATAAAGAGCAAGAATGATGGCTAATGAAAGACCTAATAATGTGCCGCAAAGAATGATCCAGTAGATAAATAAGTGTCTGTGTCTAACAAATATAAACAAAGAAATGGCGATTGGAATATTAATAAGATTGTGCTTAATGAGCCCCGAGATCAGGCAAAGTAACGCCACCAAAAGTAGCGTTTTTTTCTGTGTGGGGAGAAGAATGAACGAGGTTAATGCCGCGCAGGAAAAGGCGTTGGCCATTAGTTGGGGGTCATTAATGCCAACGTAGATCCCGTAGTTTGCACCCATTAGCGCACCAAATAGCAACGCTGAAAAAAGAGCAGGTTTGGTTTGTTTGGTTAGCGACCGGGTAATTGCAAAAATGAACATTGCGATGCAAAGCAATGAGATTACGGATAGAGCGCGGGCGGGAAATATATAATCTCCAAAAATCTCTCCGGCAGCACCTGAAATATAGAAATAAAGTGGCGGGTAATTATTAATAAAATATTTGTCGGGGTAGTGATAGATGTTATCGCCTGCCATCGCGGCTAAAGCATGGGCTACATTCCAGCCTTCATTGTAGGCAGTTGGCACTTTGTAGAATGCCTGTAGGATGGGGGGGTAAAGCAAAATAAAACAAGTTAACCCCAGCAGAATTAGGCTGAGCGTGAATAAGGGTGATTTTGGCTCGGTGGGTTTCATATACGGTTTTTTTCTTAAAAGGGCGGTTAGGGCGAGTTTTTAAATACCCACGAAGAGCTCATTAAATAATTCACTATGGAGGCCGGTGCAATTGCTGCCAGCTGGAAGTATATGGGATTTGTTTCAGGGAATGATGTGGTGAGTAAAATAAAAAACGAGTAGCTAACGGCTAACGATAAAAGCGATGCTAGCTTGAACTTAAGCCCTTTAACACGGAGGCTGTGGCCATTCGTTCGCCATTTAAATGTCCAATAATTGTGGCATAAAAAATTGGTAATAATAGATAGTTCAATAGCTACAGGGGAAGCAATGTATTTGTTTAAACCGGTGCTCAAGAGCAGGCTGAAAGCGCCTAAATTGACTGCCACGCCAGATAGCCCGACTAATGCAAATTTTATGAAGACGGCAATGCTTTGCAGGCGAATCCACCAAACGTTGATGAGAAACTCAATAATGTCTCTGAGCCCCAGTTTGGATTCACCGTGGGTTCTGTCAACAAAGTGAACTGGAATCTCTTTTATGACGGCTTTGGCCACATAGGCCTTATGGAGCAAAGCAACCTGAAAGGCATAGCCGCGGACATTTAGATTGTCGAGACCAATCTCCTTTAATAGGGTTGCTCTTATTAGTCGGAAACCAGCCGTACAGTCTTTTATTTTAGCCATTCCGGCGATATATCTTGCTGCAATATTACCGCAGCGTGAGTTCATTTTACGCAAAAAGTGCCAATCTTCCGGAATACTGCCCCCCGTAACGTAACGACTACCAATAACGAAATCCGCACCATTTTCAAGTTCTTTAATGAGACGAGGTATGTCTGCTGGGTTATGAGAAAAGTCTGCGTCCATCTCAAATACGGCGTCAGCATTTAGCTTGTTGATGGCATGCGACATCCCCTCAGTATAGGCATTTCCTAACCCTGAAGACGTCTGAAGTAGCAAGTGCAGATTGTCTCGTGTTTGGGCTAGCTGCTTGACCGACTCTGAAGTTCCATCGCATGAGTTGGCATCTACCACCAAGGTGTGTAACTCGTGCTTAAGTGTTTGGAATTGTTTCTCGAGCTCGGGAATAAGTCTTGTTATGTTGCCTTGCTCGTTAAGGGTTGGAACAATGACAACAATTTTCATCCATGAGTCCGGGTAATGTTAAGTGGATAATTAAGTATTAAGGGCCGCTATAAAAAAGTGGCAAAGGGTCTTTGATTTGTCAAAGAAATAAAAGCACGCTGTCGATATCCTTCTATACTGATAGCTGAATTGTTAACCATTTATCCTTCGGAACTGACCGAGTGTCAGGTTTTATGAGACAGCATTCGTTATTTGCTGCTAAAAAGGCATTATGACTAATAGAACCCTACAAGAAACAGGTTTTACTCTGATTGAATTGATGGTCACCATTGTGGTGGCCGCTATTATTTTAACGGTAGCTATTCCCAGCTTTAAGGAAATAATCGATAACAATCGACTGGTGACGCAGGTCAATGCGTTTACCACCAGTTTGGCGACGGCTCGCAGTGAGGCTATTCAACGCTCTTTGCAGGTAACTATGTGTAAAAGTGCTAATGGTGTTAACTGTGTAACGACCGGGAATTGGGAACAGGGTTGGATTGTTTTTGAAGACACTAATGGTAATGGCGATAACGCTGGCGATGATTTGATTCGTGTTTTTAGTGCGCTGCCGACTGGCTATACACTTCGAGAGGGCGGTAGTTTTAGTAACTGGATTGCTTACACAAGAACCGGAATGAGTGCTGGAAATGCGGGTGTTAGTGATACTTTTCGCGTGTGTACCGCGGATGCGGTAACAACAAAATCTCGGGCAATTGAAATTAATACCACTGGGCGAGCCCGGTTGGTAGCGAATGCAGCGTCATGTCCATAACCTCTGCAAAACGGAAGCAAATTATGACTAGTCTGAAGCGGCAGCGAGGCGTTGGTTTAATCGAAGTGCTCATTGCATTGCTGGTGTTGTCGATTGGTTTGCTGGGGCTGGCAGCACTGCAAACTCAGTCGCTGAAATTTAATCAGGGCGCGTTTCTGAGAACCCATGCCACCACACTATCTTATGACATGCTAGATAGAATGCGCGCTAATAGAGAGCAAGCAACGTCTACGACTAGTTATATTTCGGCTGCAGGGACGGGTATCCCTTCAATGTCTACTAATTGTGAATCAGCTAATTGCTCTCCTGGTGATATGGCGCAATATGATTTGAATAAATGGAAAACCGCATTGGGTGATCGCTTGCCAGGCGGCGATGGTGCGATTAGCGTGCTGGGTTCGGTTTTTACGATCAGTACCGAATGGCAGGGGCGTGATGGAGCAAAAGTAACGCTTACAATAAGAAGCGAAATATGAAAATAACAATGACTCATAAGCAGCGTTTGAATACAGGAATATTACGTCAGCGAGGTCTTTCGCTGGTTGAATTGATGGTGTCGCTGGTAGTCGGCTTGATACTGATTTATGGCGTCAGTGAAATTTACGTCAATAGTAAAGTCACCTATAACGTTAATGAAGAAATGTCGCGTATGCAGGAAAGTGCGCGCTTTTCCTTTGATTTAATGGTGCCAACAGTACGCCAAACGGGATATACCGGATGTTCATCAATTAATTCCAAGCCACCCAATGATGTTCGCAAGGTGAAAACAACTGTCTTTGACGCTTCATCAGTAATGGCTGGTAGTGAATATACAGGGGTAACCTGGGCACCCGCTTTACCAGCAGGTTTAGCTGGCGGAGTGCTTCCTAATACCGATGTGATGACTATTCAAAGCTCCGTCGGCTGTGGTGCTAACTTGACGGGTAATATGGGGACAAAAAATGCCAATGTTCAGGTAAGCTCAGGTAATACCTGTGGTTTTGTGGCAGGGGATTCCATTATGATTTCCGACTGCAGTGATTCTGATTTGTTTACAGCGACTAACGTTTCCAAAGGCGGCGGTAAGGTAACTGTTGCGCACTCTAAGTCTAATAACACCACGAACTTCCTGTCCAAGCTGTACTTTGAAGACGCAGAACTTTTAAGGCCTACCTCTACAACCTATTACATAGGTACTGGTGCGAGCGGTTTGCCAGCACTTCGAAGCCGTAATAACTTGTCTGCTGTTGACGTAGAGTTGGTAGAAGGCGTGGAAAGCATGCAGGTTCTATATGGCATCGATACGGATACACCTGCTGATGGCGTGGTTAATCGTTATGTGAAAGCTAATGCCATTCCGGTTTCAGGTAATGATTGGGATAAGGTGATTGCCGTGCGAATTAGTTTGTTGATGCGGAGCGTTAGTAGTGTTGCAACAGCTAGTGGTTCTTATACCTTTGATGGTGTTTCCTATGGTGCAGACAGATTCATTCGTCAGGAATATACCAGCACCGTTCAACTGCGTAATCGCAGCTTGTTGCCGTAAAGGGTGAAATGATGAGACAAAACATTAATCCAAATCGACAGAAGGGCGCTGTATTAGCGGTCAGTCTAATTATCCTGTTGGTTATGACTATTATTGGTTTGCAGGGAATGAGTTCTACAACGCTGGAGGAACGCATGTCACGTAATTACCGTGACAGCCAACTTTCTTTCCAGGCAGCAGAAACGGCATTACGCGATGCTGAAACCTATGTGCAGACAACTTTGTTTAGTATGGCTAACTATGACGCTTCCTGTACTAATGGTTTGTGCTTCAACGGCACATCGAGCGCTTGTCCCGCAGTAGCGCCAGCAACACCACATTGGGTTGGTACCACTGTTTGGAGTGATTCAACTAAGTATAAAGTCTATTCCGGCACAATAACCGGTGTGGTTGCAAAACCTAAGTACATTGTTGAATTTCGCTGTTATGTGCAAGCCGATCCCAGTCAGCCAGCTCCTAGTTCTACACCGGGAACAACGTCAGAGTGGGCAGAAATGTACAGAATAACGGCACTTGGTTTTGGTGCTACAAATACATCCAGAACAATGTTGCAGTCTACCTACAAAAAACTTCTGTAGGGCGTGTGGTAAAGATGATCGAAGGAGTAATGAACATGACCGGCATATCAGTTTTGAAACAAATAAGAAACACCTTAACGGTCGCACTTACTCTGGCGTTGGCTGGGCTATCTACATCCGGCTATGCGGCTGTAAATCCAGTAACGAATACGCAGTTTTCCAGCATTCCCGTTATTTCCACGCCTTCGGCGCCGCCTTTAGTTCTGTTGGGAATGTCTGTTGATAATCAGCTGTTTCGTAAAGCCTACACGGACTACACGGATTTGGATTCTGACGGTACGCTTGATACCACCTATACCGATAGTTTTGATTATTACGGGTATTTTAATTCCGGTTTTTGTTATAGCTACGCGAGTGGCGTTTATAGTCCAAATGGCGTTGTTGATACAGGAACTCACCAGTGTTCAGGGGCAGCAGGAAATTGGAGTGGTAACTTCCTGAACTGGGCGTCTATGACGCGTATGGATGTCGTGCGTAAAGTGCTCTATGGTGGTTTACGTTCATCCGATACAGCCTCCGAAACTATTTTGCAAAGGGCTTTGATTCCCTCTGATACCCACGCCTTTGTGAAAGTATTTACTTCGACGGATATCTCAAAATATACCCCTTTCACTCCAGGTAGTGGTTCGATCAGTATTTGTAACGTGACGGATTATGTTTCTGGGACAAGTGATCGTTCTAAGGATTTAAACACAGCAATAAACCCCCCTCTGATGAAGGTGGTGAATGGAGCTTGGCCTCAATGGAGCTCATCGGAGGTGGTTCAGTGTCAGTACAGTGGAGGCATAGATAGACCGGTTGTGGGCGATCGTTTGGGAGGGCAAGACCATATAGTTCGTGTAAAAGCTTGTGTCGCAGGCCAAGATATTTCTGCGACCTATTGCAAGGACTACGCAGGTGGTGCGGTTTCTGCAAAACCCATTGGGTTGCTGCAACGCTATGGCGATGATGGCACTCTACGGTTTGGTTTGGTCACCGGCAGTTATAATAAAAATGCGGAAGGCGGTGTTTTAAGGAAAACTATCAAATTAATGGCCGGCAACACCAGTAGTGCTGATGACGAGATCAAGCTTGCAGATGGAACATTTGACAACCAGGCTTCCAGTGATGTCGGCATTATTAATACGCTAAATCGTATTCGCATCGCGGGCTGGGATTATGGTAGTAATAACTACTATGACTGCGATACGCATAGTATCGGCATCAGTACTTTCAAGAGTAGTGGTTCAGCTGATCGCCAGTGTCGTGACTGGGGTAACCCTCTAAGTGAAATTTACCTGGAAGCATTACGTTATTTGAAAGGCCAATCTGCAGCGACAACAGCGTTTGACACGGATGATTCATCCAATATTGCTGGTTTGAATCAGGTTGCTTGGGATGACCCCATGTCAGTGAATGAGCATTGTGCAAACTGCTCTATTGTATTGTTATCAACGGGCTTGAATTCCTTTGATACGGATAATCTGGGTTCAGGCAGTGACTTGCCTGCGGCGACTGTTTCAATATCTGGTAGTAGTGTGACTTTGGATCCGTCAAATATCCCTGCAATAACCAATTTGCTTGGTAGCAAGGAAGGTATTACTGGCGGCAGTTATATTGTCGGTAATGTACCCGGTAATACAACAGGTAGTTGTACGTCAAAAACGGTGGGAGCTTTAGGTGATGCCACTGGTTTGTGTCCAGAAATACCACAGATGGAAGGTTCTTATAATGTCGCCGGTCTTGCTTATTATGGCAAGTTGGCCGATCTAAGAACGGCCAGTGGTTATCCTGGCACCCAGAATGTAGATACCTTCACAGTTGCTTTGGCGGAGAGCTTGCCTAGTTTTGAAGTTACTAGTGGTGTATCGGCTAATACGGTGAATATTGTTCCAACCTGTCAGGCAAACACTAGTGGTGGTGCAGGCTTAGGAAGCAGTGGCTGGAATGATTGTAGTTTAGTTGATGTTACTGTCTTATCCAAAACGGCGGCGTATGGACATTTTCTGGTAGCGTGGGAGGATTCTCATTGGGGCAATGACTACGATATGGATGGCATTGCCAGTATAGAATACTGCACCGCAGGATTGGCTTGTCCCGACCCCGTTGGCTATAACGGAACAATGCCTGCGTGGACGAATACGACTGATATTCAAATTAGGGCTTCTGTGCCGCAAGCTAATGCCGGTAACGCCCTGCGTTTTGGTTTTATTCTTAATGGCAGCATCGGGGTGGACGGTGTGTATACCGATGTGTTGCGACCAGGTGGCCAGACCATTTTACGGTTAAATGGCGCCACTACGGGTACTGTTTTATGGGATGCAGTGAATGGAGTGTTGAGTGTTGCCCCCGCTGCAAGCACCGGCGAGTTATTAAAAAATCCGCTTCATTATGCTGCCAAATACGGCAACTTTAACGACCAGGATGGCGATGGCACCCCTGGCTATGATGGTGATAATGATGGCAGTCCTGACCCTGGTGATAACCGGGAATGGGATGTGGAAGATGTCAATGGTAACCCAACTCCTGACGGGATACCTGATAGCTTCTTCCCGGTAAGGAATCCTGCGAACCTTGAAGCAGGTTTAGGTCGGGTATTTAACGCCATTACCGCTCGCGTTGCTTCCGGTACCGCAGCGGCTGTTGTTGCCAATAATACCTCAGGTGACGGTGCGGTCTATCAAGCCCTTTACAATCCATTTTTTGAAGATGCAAATAATAACCGTGTTGAATGGGTGGGGATGTTACAGGGCATCTTTATCGATAAAGACGGTAATCTAAGGGAGGATGGAAATGGTGATGCCGTTCTCGACGCCGATTGCTCAGTCGATCCAATTGTTGAAATTTTCTTTGATAGCACTATTTCTGAAACAAAGCTAAAACGTTTCCCTAGTAGTGGTTGTAATAAGACCGTTACCACAATCCATCAGCTTGCAGACTTAAAACCTATCTGGAATGCGCGTGACCAGTTGTCTACGCTTGCGGATCCTACTTTGCAGCGAGTCTATACGACAAAAATTAACGGCGCGTCAACGATGGGTGGCCGGTATATCTTTACATCAAGTGATGGTGGTAGGGGTAACGAGATAGATTTTAATACGACAGCCATTAATGCAACGATGGCACGTTATTTCAACGTCGCAACGGAGGCCGAGGCCGACAATATCACCAACTTTATTCGGGGAGAAGAAGGCCTTGCTGGCTTCCGTTCTCGTACGGTTGATTACGATAGTGATAACGTGAACGAAATCTGGCGTTTGGGGGATATCGTACACTCAACGCCTGTTGTTGCGGGTATACCTGGTGATAATTACGAGACAATATATGGCGATAAAAGCTACGCTACCTTTAAAGCGGCTTATTATAATCGACGTCAGGTTGTATACGTGGGCGCCAATGATGGGATGATTCACGCTTTTAATGGCGGATTTTTTGACCAGGCAGCAAAAGGCTTTAAATTAAAAAACACCACTGAAGTTGAACATCCGCTTGGTGCTGAGTTATGGGCATACGTGCCTTATAACTTGTTACCACACTTGAAATGGTTGACTCAGCCAGGCTATGAGCACACTTACTATGTTGATGGTGAGCCACGCCTTTATGATGTGAATATCTTCACGCCCGATAGTACCCACGTTGAAGGGTGGGGAACAGTACTAGTTGTTGGTATGCGTTTTGGTGGTGCGCCTATAACTGTCGATTCCGATGGGAATGGTACGGTGGGTAACTCTGGCGACGAAACGTTACGTTCTGCCTATGTGGTTTTGGATGTGACTGATCCAGAGAGCCCGCCTGTATTGCTGGGTGAGCTAAGTCACCAAGATATGGGCTTTACCGTGGGCGTACCGGCTCTGGTGAAAGCGCGTGCTGAAGTAGTTGGTGCTGGCTTTACGCAGGCTAGCGTTGATAGCTGGAATCTATTGGCTGGCTCAGGGCCAGATGATCTTGCCACTGCAACAAGTACGAAAACAGCGAAATTGTTTGGTTATAACTTATCTGAGTTGAATGGCGGCACTGGTGGCAGTGTGGCTAGCTTTGCGCCTCTGACAGGGTCAATGGCTAGCCCAGGTATTCAAGATTTAAGTATTGCCAATAGTTTTGTGGGTGGTTTGCGCAGTGTTGATTGGGACCGAGAATATAGTGATGATGCCGTTTATTTTGGTATTTCCGGTGGCACTGCGGCGGCATCAACAGGAACCGTTATGCGTCAGCGGTTGGATACAGCGAGTGGGCAGTATGCAGAGCTAGTCACCGGGTTGTCTCAATCCTTTGTATCCACACCCGATGTGTTGTTGGATAGCAAGAGTCAGCAGTGGGTGCTTGCAGGGACAGGGCGTTTGTATGTGACAGCGGATCAAAAGACTGTTGAGCAGCAAGGATTTTATGGCTTTAAAGACCCTTTGGATGTACCGGCATCAAAAGTAACGTCAATTCCAACACCGTCTGCTTTAACAAAATCTCAACTTTTAGATACAACAGGTGTTCAGGTATTTAAAAATAATGACGTATTAAAAGGTGGAGCTGCGTACAGCATTGGTGGTACGCCCATTACAAAATTTAGCGAACTGGTTGATCAGGTCGATAAAAACTTCAGTGGGTGGTACAACAATTTCCAAGCGCTTGGAGTAGGCTCACCTAGTGAGCGCAATGTGAGTGCATCCACACATGTTAGTAATTTAGTTCTTTATACTAGCTTTGACCCAGGCTCACAGAATACCTGTGATGCTGGTACGAGTTTCTTGAATGTGAGGCACTTTAATACAGGGACTGCAGCACCATTTGCACCAATAGGTACGAACTCAACCATACAGAGTAACTCCGCGGACTTGTCTTATGAGCGTAAAACATTGGGACCAGGCTTGTATTCGGCACCAGTACTTCATAGAGGCTCTGGAGGCATTACTGTTATTACCCAAGGATCAACCGGTGCGATTGGTGGCGATAACGTAACTCTGGAAGGTGTTTTGGCTGGTCGTCAGTCCTGGCGTCAAATTTATGATTTTTAATAAACTAATGATGGGGGTGGTTTGATGAAGGGTAATAATAGCGCGGGATTCTCGTTAATTGAGCTGATGATTGTTGTTGTTGTCATAGCCATTCTTGCGGCGGTCGCATACCCTTCTTATCAGGATTCAGTTCAGAAAACGCGTAGGGCGGATGCAAAATCCGCGCTTGAGCGTGCAGCGGCAATGCAGGAGCGTTGGTTTACTGAGAATAACAGTTACACTAATGATGAAACCAAAATTGGTGGAGCCACCTCTTCTGATGGTTATTACACAATTAATGCGGTGTGGAGCTGTAAAGTCGGTTCAAATTATATGTGTTTTGATTTGACGGCGACAGCCGTTGGCGCGCAGGCTAGCGATGCAAAGTGTGCAACTTTTACGCTCGATGAAACCGGCGCTCGGGGGTATACGGGAACAGGCACCGCTGCTGATTGTTGGTAATAAAATATAAATGAATTTATAAAAAAGGCGCCTTGGGCGCCTTTTTATTTGTTATCTACGTAATGAATAGGGTACAAACTATATATGTAAAGGCGATAGGAATTTCGCTTTGCAAAGCAGTGCCGAGCTGTTTTCGGTACGTTTGAAAAATAGTTATCATCTTTTGAGGGTAATGCAATGGAATGCAAACACTCTAGCGGTTTTACTTTAATTGAGATTTTGGTGGCAGTAGCGATCATTTTGATTTTGCTGACGATTGCCATTCCATCTTTTGTTGATTTCATCCGCGCTAACCGGCTGAGTACGCAACTCAACTACTTTGTCACAGCAGCGAATTTTTCTCGTAATGAAGCCATTAAGCGGAATACACGCGTCACTCTGTGTGTAAATAGCGGCGGTGGTTGTGATACGGGTTTGCATTGGGAGCAGGGCTGGCTTGTTTTTAACGACAAAAACGGTAATGCAAAAGTCGAGCAAAACGAGCTGATTCGATTGTTCGCACCGTTAGCCGCTGGCTATACTCTGCGGCCTAATCTTAATGTGAATCGTCTTGTATATCGTGCCAATGGTGATGTCCGGAAAGTAAACGGCGCCTGGCCGATGATGACTTTACGGCTGTGCGCTCCTGATGCTGTTGATGGGAAGTTGGCTCAGCGATCACGTGAAATCAGAATCAATGCAACCGGTCGAATGCGGCTTCAATTGGGTCGTGAAATGGCCAGCGCCTGTTGATTACTTACAGCGCCTGCTGTTTATCTGTATAATCCGCCGAATATTTCCGTAGACGAGTGTAATACGAAGGATTTTGATGGACGTTAAAGCATATATGGCCGAAGTGGGTCAGCAGGCGCGGGCGGCGGCACGTGAAGTAGCGCGAGCTGATACTGGCAAGAAAAACAAAGCGTTATTGGCGATGGCTGATGCTATTGAGTCTTCGCGTGAGGTCTTGTTGGCGGCGAACGCTAAAGACATGGCGGCGGCGCGTGAAAATAATCTTGATAGCGCTATGCTGGATCGCCTGGAGCTTAAAGAGTCGACGATCGATGGCATGATTGAAGGTTTGCAGCAGGTTGCGGCGTTGGCCGATCCTGTCGGCGAAATCACGGATTTAAATTATCGTCCCTCTGGTATTCAGGTTGGCAAAATGCGTGTGCCTCTGGGTGTAATTGGTATTATCTATGAATCCCGTCCCAATGTGACTGCTGAAGCAGCAAGCCTGTGTTTGAAGTCCGGCAACGCGACTATTCTGCGTGGTGGCTCCGAGGCGATTCATTCCAATCAAGCGATTGCAGAGTGTATTCGACAAGGTTTGAGCGAAGCGGGTTTGCCAGCTGAAGCTGTGCAGGTGATTTCTACAACGGATCGTGCAGCAGTGGGTGAGTTGATCACCATGCCTGAGTATGTGGATGTTATTGTACCCCGCGGCGGCAAAGGCCTGATCGAACGTATTAGTCGTGATGCTAAGGTCACGGTCATCAAACATCTTGACGGTATCTGTCACGTTTATATCGATGATGAAGCCGATTATGACAAGGCCACCAATATTGCGCTGAATGCCAAAACCTCACGTTATGGTACTTGTAACACTATGGAAACGCTGCTGATTCATGAGGATGTGGCGTCCGATATTTTACCGCGCCTGTGTATGCATTATTCAGTTGCTGGCGTAGAGGTGCGTGGTTGCAAAAAAACCTGTGCGATTGTTGCAAAAGCAATTCCTGCTACGGAAGAAGATTGGCAGACGGAGTATTTGGCTCCGATTATCTCTATCAAGGTAGTGGCTGATATGGATGAGGCGATTGCCCATATTAATCATTACGGCTCCCACCATACCGATTCGATTATCACTGAGAACTTCACCCGCGCACGTGCGTTCCTAAATGAAGTGGATTCCAGTTCAGTGATGGTGAACACATCGACTCGTTTTGCGGATGGTTTTGAATATGGTCTGGGTGCGGAAATTGGTATCTCAACCGATAAAATTCATGCGCGTGGCCCAGTAGGGCTTGATGGTTTGACGTCACAGAAGTACGTAGTATTAGGCGATGGTCACATTAGGCAGTAAACTGGGAAAACGCTAAAAATGCACTTTTTCCGCGATTGCTGCGTCAGCTCCGTACTCGAAGCCTCATGTATTTTATATACATTCCGGTTCTGCGTGCGTAGCTTCCTTGCCCTCACAAAAAAATCACGATTTTTAGTGCCCTCTATGTTTGGGTTTTGGGGGTAGATTCGAAGATGCGTAGCATCGCAATTCTGGGCGGCACCTTTGATCCGATTCATTTCGGACATTTGCGCCCAGCACTGGAGATAAGCCAGCTGGGTTTTGACGAGGTACGTCTCATGCCCTGTCATGTGCCAGCGCATCGCGAAACACCGGATTGCTCGGCTGAACAACGTCTGGCAATGGTCGAATTGGCGGTTAAGGATGAGCCGCATTTGTTGGTTGATACCCGGGAGCTGGAACGAGAAGGTGATACCTTCACGGTGGATACGCTCACGGAAATGCGTAGTGAATTAGGCGAGGGTGTATCCTTGAACCTGGTGATGGGAATGGATTCATTTGCCAATCTATCAAGTTGGCATTGCTGGGAGAAACTGATCGATCTGGCCAATATTGTAGTTACAGAGCGGCCGGGGATACCGTTGCCAACCGAGGGTGTGATGGCTCGTTTTTTAAAGGCGCGCCAAGTGGCTTCAAGCGAGCAATTACAACAAGCAAGTAACGGCAGAGTGTTGGTATTACAGCTGGCGTTATTGGATATTTCAGCGACCCGTATTCGGGCGCTAATTAAAGCAGGCCATTCGGCCAGATATTTACTTCCTGAAACAGTATGGGAATATATCAAACAACACCGATTGTATCGGTCAATAGAGTAGTAACGAGGATTTATGCAGGGCGAAAAAATAGTAGAACTAGTCATTGATGCGCTGGAAGACATCAAAGCCGTTGACATACAAACTATCGATGTAAAAGGACTGTCAAATGTGACGGATTACATGATCATTGCGTCGGGTACGTCCAAGCGTCATGTGAAAGCGGTGGCTGAAAATGTATTGATGATGTTAAAGGAAAATGGCTTGCAGCCTATCGGTACGGAAGGTTCTGATGCCGCTGAGTGGGTGTTGGTTGATGTCGGCGATGTGGTAGTGCATGTAATGATGCCTGATACTCGTGATTTTTATGATCTTGAAAAGCTCTGGCAGCCATTGTCAGATGAGCAACAGGACAGCGCTGAGTAATTGCTACGACGAATCGCAAATAGAATGAACAGGTCCTAGTATGCGTATTCGACTTATTTGTGTGGGCACAAAAATGCCTGCCTGGGTTACCACCGGTTATCAGGAGTATGCCAAGCGCCTGCCAGCTGATCTCAAGCTGGAGCTGGTGGAGATTGCGCCCGGTCATCGCGGTAAGGGCGCAGATGTAAAGCGTGCTATCGAAAAGGAGTCCAAGCTGATTTTAGCGGCACTGGGCAAAGATGATTATGTGGTGGCGCTGGATGTTGAAGGGCGGCCGTGGAGTACTGAGCAGCTTGCTGGCGCTTTGCGTGATTGGCAAATGGGCGGTCAGAATGTTGCCCTGTTGATTGGTGGGCCTGACGGCTTGTCGGCAGAATGTCTGTCGCTGGCTAAGCAGCGTTGGTCGCTCTCTAACCTGACATACCCTCATCCGCTGGTGCGTGTTATTTTGTCGGAACAAATTTATCGGGCCTGGAGCTTGCTGAATAACCATCCCTACCACCGAGCGTGAAGGTTTGTTCAAGAATGCATTATTTGCGTGATTACAGCGTCAGCTCCGTGTTTGATTACCCGATAAAGCGGGGCTTGCTCTCCTTGTGTATTATTCATGCAGGTCGAATCTCCGTGCGGCGCTTTCTTGTTTTTACACAAATATCACCATGTTTAAAAGCATCTTAGGGTGGTTGATACCACCACTGCGTAATGAAAAACCGCGACTTTAAAGACCCATACCGGGAAAACCGGATTTTCACCTTTCGAGCCATCCTTTTTTGGATTTTGGTTGTGGTGTTGGTGTGCGTGCTTGCAGGACGAATTTTTTATCTGCAGGTTATGCAGCATGAACGTTATGCCACGGCCTCTGAGAATAATCGGGTATTGCTACAACCTATACCCCCTAACCGTGGCCTTATCTACGACACGAATGGCAAGCTACTTGCCGATAATCGTGCCAGTCAGAGCTTGGGTATCATTCTTGAGCGGGTTGATGATCTTGAGGAAAGTCTGGCGCTGTTACAAAAATTGCTTCCCATTACGGAAGGTGATCTTGAGCGTTTTGAAAAGCGCCGCAAGCAGCGCCGCCGCCCTCATGAGCCAGTGTTATTGCACTCAAACCTGAGCGAGCAGGAAATTGCCATTTTAGCCGTTAATAGCCATCGCTTGGCTGGCGTAACCGTGGACGCGGAATTGGTACGGCATTACCCGTTTAACAACTCAACAGCACATGTGCTGGGTTATGTGGGCCGTATCAATGAGAAGGAGCTGAAACGCATTGATCCAGTCAATTACAGTGGTACGCAGAGTATCGGCAAGCTGGGTGTGGAAAAGTTTTACGAAGCCCAGCTACATGGCTTGGTTGGGTTTCAAAAGGTTGAAGTGACAGCACGTGGGCGTGTATTACGTGTGCTGGAGCGTGATGATCCTGTGCCGGGTACGGATATTACTTTGTATCTGGACAGTGAATTGCAGGATGTTGCGGAACAGGCGCTAGGCGAGCGTCGTGGAGCTGTGGTTGCTATCGATACCCGCACGGGTGGCATTCTGACGCTGGTTAGTCAGCCCAGTTTTGATCCTAACCTGTTTGTAACCGGTATTGATTCAAAGACCTATGGTGCGTTACGGGACTCGCTGGATTTGCCGCTGTTTAACCGTGCCCTGCGCGGCCAATATCCGCCGGGCTCAACAGTAAAACCCTTTGTGGCGCTGGCGGGGCTGGAGTACGGACATATTAACTGGGCACACACTATTCGAGACCCGGGTTGGTATCAGTTAACCGAGGGCGGTCGTTTTTATCGGGATTGGAAAAAGTGGGGCCATGGTAAAGTGGATTTAGAACTTGCTATCGCCCAGTCCTGTGATACCTATTTTTATGAGTTGGCGCACCACATGAGTGTGGATGACTTACATGATTTTCTATGGCAGTTTGGTTTGGGGCAGCGTATTAGTTTGGATGTGTCTGATACTGTGAGCGGTATTTTGCCCTCTACAGCGTGGAAAAAGGCTAAAACAGGCCAACCCTGGTATACCGGTGATTCGTTGAACGTGGGTATTGGCCAGGGCTACATGTTGGCGACGCCACTGCAGTTGGCAACAGCGACAGCGGTGCTGGCAAATCGTGGTCGCTGGTTGCAGCCACGTTTGCTGAAGCATATTCGAGTAGATGAAAACAAGATTGCTGAACTGCCTGCCATTGAGGAAGTTGCGGCTGCGCTAGATGATGTTAAGTTAAAGCGTGAAGGCGATTGGGAAAGAATGGTTGATGCTATGGAAAGTGTGGTGCACGGAAAGCGTGGAACCGCGCAAGGTATTGGCCGGGATGTTAGCTACCGCATCGCCGGGAAAACGGGTACCGCTCAGGTGGTTGGTATCAAACAGGATGAAGAGTACGACGTGGAAAAAGTCAGAGAACGGAATCAGGACCACGGTTTATTTATCGCCTTTGCACCTGCTGATAAGCCCCGTATCGCAATTGCCGTGATTGTTGAGAATGGCGGCGGCGGCAGCACCTCTGCAGCGCCAGTGGCACGGCAGGTGCTGGATGCCTATTTATTGCCGCAGTTGGCCGCTGAAGCTGAACTAAAAGGCAATGAGACGGACAAAACCGAGGTGACGTTGGGTGAGTAGTGATTTCTTACGCCAGTTGCCGAGGGCCGCACATGCCTTTCAAAGTAAGCAACACATCCTTAACCGTCTGCACATCGATGTTTGGTTGTTGTTGTTATTGTTGACGCTGTGTGGTGTTGGTCTGATGGTGCTCTACAGTGCCAGTGATCAGAGTATGGCGACGGTGCAGCGCCAGGCAACACGTTTTGGTGTGGCGCTGGTGGTCATGTTTGTCTTTGCCCAGATTAGTCCTCACCACTATCGGCGTTGGTCGCCCTGGTTGTATGCGGCGGGCGTGTTGATGTTACTGGCGGTACTGGTGATGGGCGTGGGGGCAAAAGGTGCACAACGCTGGTTAGCGATTCCGGGATTACCGCGCTTTCAACCAGCGGAAATCATGAAGGTCGCTGTGCCTATGGCATTGGCCGCATATTTTGCTGATCGTTATTTGCCGCCGAGAATAAAGCATGTTGGGCTGGGCTTACTGTTTGTGATGGTCCCTACCTTGATGATTGCCAAACAACCAGATTTGGGCACCTCGCTGTTGATTTGTGCGTCGGGTATTTTTGTCCTGTTATTTGCCGGTATTCAGTGGCGCCTGGTGTTTGGTTTTGGCAGTGTGGTGGGCGCTTGTCTGCCATTATTTTGGATGTTTCTGATGAAGGACTATCAGAAGCAGCGAGTATTAACTTTTTTAAATCCGGAAAGTGATTTGCATGGTTCGGGCTGGAACATTATCCAGTCAAAAATTGCCATTGGTTCGGGTGGATTGGATGGTAAAGGTTGGTTGCAGGGTACCCAGTCACATCTGGATTTTTTACCGGAAAGCCATACTGATTTTATTATTGCCGTGTTTGCTGAGGAATTTGGTTTTCTCGGTGTGCTGGGACTGCTGTTTCTGTATTTGTTGATTGTTACGCGCTGCTTTTTTATTGCTGCGCGTGCCGATGACACCTATGGACGTTTGCTGGCGGGTAGTTTGACCTTGACCTTTTTCTTTTACTTTTTTGTCAATATTGGCATGGTGACAGGGCTATTGCCGGTGGTAGGTCTACCACTACCTTTGATAAGCTATGGTGGTACGTCCATTGTCACCCTGTTTGTCGGTTTCGGCATTTTGATGTCGATTCAGACCCATAAAAAAGTACTGCCCCGATAGTGTTGCAAAACATAGAAATGAGAATAGAGCGTAATGGAATTTAACAAATTAGTTGTACGGATTATGGCCTCAGTGGCGTTGGTATTGGTGTTGTTGATTGCACCGCTCAAAAGCTGGGCTGAAAATGACCTGCTCAGAAGCTATGAGGCTCATCCCGATGCGCTGGCGTTAATTGATGAAATGGTGGCAACACACGCCTTTGATCGTGAGGCTTTGCTTAATATTTTTGCTGAGGCGCGTTACCGGGACCGGATTGTGCAGCTTATGGATTCGCCTGCTGAGGGAAAACCTTGGAAAGACTATCGCCCTATTTTTGTGACTAACAAACGGGCGTTGGCGGGTAAAGCGTTTATGGCTGCGCATCTGGAAACGCTGCAACGTGCCGAGCAGAAATTTGGCGTGCCTGCGGAAATCATTGTCGCCATTATTGGTGTCGAAACTTACTACGGTACGCAGGCGGGAAAAACGCGCGTGCTGGATGCGCTCTGCACGTTGGCTTTTGATTATCCTCGCCGCAGTGCATTTTTTCGAGAGGAGCTTAAAGCGTATTTGCGGCTGACACGTGATGAACAGGTGGATCCTGCCATCCTAACTGGCTCCTATGCCGGGGCGATGGGTTACGGTCAATTTATGCCCAGTAGTTTCCTCAATTATGCGATTGATTTCGATGATGATGGCCACCGTGATATTTGGCATAATCCTGTCGATGCCATTGGCAGTGTGGCTAATTACTTTGCCAAACATGGTTGGAAGAATAATGAGCCAGTTGTCAGCAAAGCACGTTTTTCCGGTAACGGTAAGGCTGTTACTTGGGTGAAAGGACGTAAAAACCTTAAGCCGGATTACCAGCTGTCTGAATTGATTGAATTAGGCTTGCAGCCTGAGGCGGAGCTGAAACTAGATCAGCCGGCTACGCCGATACGTTTAACGGGTGTTAAGGGTAAAGAGTATTGGGTTGGTCTGCATAATTTTTATGTGATTACGCGTTATAACCACAGTGCTTTGTATGCCATGTCGGTGTATCAGTTAAGTCAGGAAATTGCTAATTAAGCGAACGACAAGAAGTCTAGTTATGCATCATCGCACCATGCCACGGATTGTGCTGTTAGCCAGCCTGATAGGAAGCTTATTGCTATTGTCAGGTTGCGGCAGTACTCCCTCTTCGCGTTACCAGCAGCGCCATGATTCGGCACCCGCTTATCGGCAGGACGTCGGTAAAATTGCGGATGCCGTGCCGCGTGTTGAGCCGCGTAGCAAAGGTGGCAATAAAAGCCCCTATCATGTGTTTGGTAAACAGTATTGGGTAATGCCTAGCAGTTTCGGCTATTCGGAGACAGGTACGGCGTCCTGGTATGGGTCTAAGTTCCACGGTCACCAGACTTCGAATGGTGAAATTTATAATATGTTTAGTATGACGGCGGCTCATAAGAGCTTGCCTATTCCGACTTATGTTAAGGTGACCAATCTCAATAATGGTCGACATGTGATTGTACGAGTTAATGATCGTGGCCCTTTTCACGGAGACCGTTTGATTGACTTGTCCTATGCGGCGGCAACTAAATTAGGTTATGACAAGCTGGGCACGGCGCAGGTGCGCATTGAAGCAATTGATCCGGTTGCATGGCTGAGAGAAAAATCCCAGCTGAAACAGCCAGCACCGCTTGCCAGACCCAACTACACAGCAGATCCAGCAGCTGTTGTGGATGGACGTGTTGCCGAGAAGCCTGCGGCACAAAGCACAACAACTGGCGATAGTCTCTTCGTGCAGGTGGGCGCTTTTTCCAGTTTTGATTCGGCTCAGCGGCTCAAACAACAGATGCAGAGCCTGACCAATGAAGAAGTAGTGGTTTATTTGGATCAGCAGCGTGTGCCAAACCTGCATAAAGTACATATTGGACCTGTGCGGGATTTAACCGTGGCACAGCAAGTACGTGATCTGATTGGCCGAAATGGTTTTGGCTCAGCGCTGATTCTGTCATTGCCGAAGCTCTAAAAATACGGATCAACAGACAGTCAGGACAACTGGCTATATTTTTAAATTTAGAATAAAAGAAGTGATTATGAACACATTGAGCAAATTTGTTGCAGCAACTTTGATGTTGCTGCTCGGACAGTTGGCTGTTGCAGCTAACCCTCTGATTCCAGCGGCACCTCAGGTTGCTGCTAAAGGTTTCTTGCTGGTGGATGCGCACAGTGGTGAGGTATTGGTGGCGCAGAACGCCGATGAGGTGATGCCGCCAGCCAGTCTGACCAAAATGATGACCAGCTATATTGCCACCCATGAAATTGAGAAAGGTAACGTTTCGGAACAGGATATGGTGCGCATCAGTATCAAGGCCTGGAAAACGCCGGGTTCACGGATGTTCATTAAAGAGGGTACATCGGTTTCAGTTGGTGATCTGTTGAGAGGTATTATCATCCAATCCGGTAATGATGCCAGCGTGGCGATGGCTGAGTTTATTGCCGGTAGTGAGGATGCCTTTGCAGACTTGATGAATCAGCATGCCAAACTGTTGGGTATGGATAACTCGAACTTCATCAACGCCACAGGCCTGCCATCGAAACACCATTATACCACTGCTTCGGATTTGGCTAAGTTGGCGCGCGCTATTATTGTTGAGCATCCTAGCCATTACGGTATTTATTCGGAACAAGACTTTACCTACAACGATATTCGTCAGCCAAACCGTAACAAGTTGTTGTGGCGTGATAAAAGTGTTGATGGTTTAAAAACAGGTCATACAGAAGAGGCCGGCTATTGTCTGGTAGCATCCGCGGAACGTGGCGGTATGCGATTGATTGCTGTGGTATTAGGTACTAAAAGTGAAGAGGCTCGGGCCACGGAAACACAAAAACTGCTGACTTACGGTTTTCGCTACTATGAAACGCGCAAACTTTATAGCGCAGGTGACGTGTTGGAGACGGCCAAGGTGTGGGGCGGTACCAGCGATGAGGTCAAGTTAGGTGTGGCAGACGATGTTTATATCACCGTGCCGCGCGGTCAATACTCCAGCCTGCAGGCTAGCTTGTTGGTTGATGAATACATTACCGCTGGTGTTGAGAGCGGTGCAGAATACGGCAATATTCAGGTTAAATTACAGGACAAAATGGTTTTGAACCAACAGTTAGTGGCGCTGGATAGCGTTGAGCCCGGTGGTTTCTTTAAACGCTTGTGGGACCAGTTGGTATTATTTTTTGTTAAGTTGATCAGCTGATGGCGGTTTATTTAAACGGCGCGTTTATGCCCGTCGAAGAAGCGCAGATTTCAGTGCTGGACCGAGGTTTTCTATTTGGTGACGGCGTGTATGAAGTGATCCCTGTTTATGCTGGAAAACCGCTACGCCTTCGAGAGCATCTGCAGCGTTTACAACAAAGTCTTGATGCTACTCAGCTGGATGTTAAAGAGGACTGGGAGGCTTTGGTTGCAGATTTAATTGAGCTTAATGGTGGCGGTGATCTGTCTGTTTATTTGCAGGTAACTCGCGGCGCAGATGCCAAACGTGACCATGCTTTGCCGGAAAGTATTTTTCCAACCATTTTTATGATGGCAACACCCTTTGTGCCGGTTCAGGATTTGGCTGCGGTCACCGGTATTAAAGCGGTGACCGTCGAAGATAATCGTTGGCTTCGTTGTTTTATCAAATCTATTTGTTTGCAGCCCAATGTGCTGCTTAAACAGCAGGCGAGAGAGGCTGGTGCGCAGGATGCCATTTTGATTCGTGATGGTATAGTGACAGAAGCCGCTGCGGCGAATGTCTTTGTGGTTAAGGATAAGGTGATTTACACGGCACCTAAAAATGATTTGATTCTGGCTGGTATTACCCGTGATTTGGTTCTTGAGCTGGTGCGCGATGCCGGGTTTGTGTGTCGAGAAGAAGCGCCATCTTTGTCGTTGCTGGAAAGTGCTGACGAAGTCTGGATTACCAGCTCCACCCGCGAAATTGTGCCGGTGATTGAACTCGATGGTAAACTGGTGGCAAACGGTGAAATTGGACCAATTTGGTATCATGCCATGCAGCAGTATCAGATGTATAAACAACAGCTTATTGCAGGTTAGTCGTCATGGACAAAGAGCAACAAGACGCCCCCAAAATTGAATTTCCCTGTGAGTACCCCATCAAGGTGGTTGGGCGCGCCGGGCCGGATTATGAACAGTTTGTAATAGATGTTTTCAAGAAGCATGTGGTAGACCTCGATCTGGATAAAGTAGAAGTTCAACCGAGCAGTAAAGGTACTTTCTGCTCGGTTCGAATCACCATTACGGCTACGGGTGTTGATCAGTTAAAAGCGATTCATGTGGAGCTTCAAGCCTCCGGCCGTGTATCTATGGTGATTTGAGTAATTTTGATGTGGGGCTGAAATGAGCGCGAATATTGCGGCCCAAGTACGGGTAAGACAGTTTGGCTGCTTACCCTACGAACCGGTATGGCGTGAGATGCAGGCTTTTACCGATACTCGCGACGAAAGTACAATTGATGAAATCTGGCTATTGCAGCATGATCCAGTCTATACCCAGGGGCAGGCGGGCAAAGCCGAGCACCTGTTGTCAGCAGGTGATATTCCAGTTGTAAAAAGTGACCGGGGAGGACAGGTGACCTACCATGGTCCAGGGCAACTGATTGCTTATTTGATGATCGATCTACGGCGCCGTAATCTAGGTGTACGTCGGTTGGTTACACAAATTGAGCAGGCGTTGATCGATCTGCTGGCTGACTTTGGTATAACAGGCGCTGCACGCGAAAAGGCGCCGGGTGTTTACGTCAATGATCATAAAATTGCCTCGTTAGGTTTGCGGGTGCGAAAAGGCTGTACCTATCACGGTTTGAGCCTGAATTTAGATATGGATCTGGCACCCTTTTCAGGCATTAATGTTTGTGGCTATAAAGGGTTGCAGGTTGTGCAGCTTCGCGATTTTTTTAAAGAAATCAATGAGCCCTATGTTCGAGAGCGGCTGCTCAAACATTTAATCAATCGCCTGGGGTATAGCGAAATAGAGCGTGTAAGTGAGGACTGATGTCAAATACAGAGACAGACGATAAAAACCGTCCTATTAAGCGCGAGCGGGTAGAAGCGGGCGTAAAAATGCGCGGGGCTGATAAAGTTGACCGTATTCCCATTAAGGTCATCCCCACCGAAAAGCCATTGCGCAAACCGGACTGGATCCGTGTGCGCATGTCCAGCTCACCGGAAGTGGCAAACATCAAAAAAATTCTGCGAAAAAATAAGTTGGCATCGGTGTGTGAAGAAGCTGCCTGCCCTAACTTGGCAGAATGCTTCAGCCATGGCACCGCTACTTTTATGATCATGGGGGAAATCTGCACCCGCCGTTGCCCTTTCTGTGATGTGGCGCATGGTCGACCCTTGCCGTTGGATGCGGATGAGCCGCGCCATCTGGCACAGGCTATCGCAGAAATGCAGTTGTCCTATGTAGTGATTACCTCGGTAGATCGTGATGATCTGCGTGATGGCGGCGCGACACATTTTGCTGAATGTATTCGCGAAACCCGGCTGTTGATGCCAGAGATTAAAATTGAAGTGCTGGTGCCTGATTTTCGGGGCCGCATGGAGGTGGCGCTGGAGGCTTTGGCCGCCGAGCCTACTGATGTGTTTAACCATAATCTTGAATCTGTACCACGGTTATACCGGCAGATTCGCCCAGGATCGGATTATCAGTGGTCGCTGGATTTACTCAAAAACCACAAGCAGCGTTTACCCGATGTGCTAACCAAGTCCGGCTTAATGGTCGGCTTGGGTGAGGAGGCGGAAGAAATTTATCAGGTGATGCAGGATCTGCGTGATCATGATGTAGACATGATTACCATCGGGCAATATTTACAACCTAGCCTTAATCATTTGCCCGTGATGCGTTTTGTTCACCCCGATGAATTTGCCGATTATGCAAAACGAGCACAAGCTATGGGCTTTAAAAGTGTCGCCAGTGGGCCGCTGGTACGTTCCTCTTACCACGCTGATCGACAGGCGCGCGGTGAAAATATTTAGTCAATCTATCTTTCGTAAAGGAATAAGTAAGATATAATGCCGGCTGGAATTACCAAATAATTGGTTGCTAAAGGGAGTAACAATTTATGAAAATGAAGAGCCTGGTTTGTTCTGGTGCGTTGATTGCTGGCTTGTCCGGTTTCGCACAGGCACATGAAGATGTCGACAATAGTGGTAAGTTCACTGTGCTGTTTGGTGGTGGTAAATATTTCACTGACGGCAGTCGCGATCTTGATGATGGCTCCGTAGGTGAAATTGGTCTGGGCTATATTATTGATAAGCACTGGGCCGTTGAAGCTATTTATTCTGATATCAGCGGTATGGACCATGACGTTACTGGTGCCGATGTTGATGGAAGCATGTTCCGTATTGATGGCTTATACCACTTTGACCAGAAAGGTCATTGGACACCTTACCTGGCAGCAGGTGTTGGTGAGTTGAGCTTTGACACTAAAGGTGGCAAAGACGAAGATGATATGGCCCTGAATCTCGGTGGTGGTATCAAATATGCGCTGTCTAAAGAGCTGACTGCGCGTGCTGATATCCGCGCTGTTCACAGTGACGGCGATCTGGATACGCTGGCAACGATTGGTTTTAACTATATCTTCGGCGCTACTTCAGCAGCTCCTGCGCCTGCAGAACCAGCACCACGTGATTCCGATGGTGACGGCGTGTTTGATGAAAATGATAAGTGCCCTGGCACGGCGACTACCTTGGCTGTAGACAGTGATGGTTGTCCAAGAATGTCTGTTGAGTCTGTGAGCATTGACCTGGAAGTACTGTTCGACTTAAATAAAGCGGACGTTAAAGCTGGCTCTATGGCTGAGATTCAGGAAGTGGCTGACTTTATGTACACCTACCCTAAATCAACAGCGGTTATCGAAGGTCACACTGATGATCGTGGTGACGCAGGCTACAACCAGGGTTTGTCACAGCGTCGTGCTGATGCCGTACGAACTATTCTGGTTAACGATATGAATGTTGATGCGGGTCGAGTTACAGCTAAGGGCTACGGTGAAGAACAACCGCGTGCTAGCAATGATACACGTGATGGCCGTCAGCAAAACCGCCGCGTAACTGCTGTGATTAGTGCGAGCGTTGAAAAGCTGATTAGAAAATAAGACCTGTTAGCCGCCTATTTGGCGGCTAATCAGTCGAAATAAGAGAAGCCCCGTCGGAATATCCGATGGGGCTTTTTTTGTGTCTGTTGCTTGTGCGTTTAAAAATGAAGAATTTATTGATTTGCGGGTAGTGTCATTCCGGCTAATATTAAGGTGATTTTCTCCAGCTCATCCCAGATATTGCCTTGATGCATGCCCTTGGCAAGTTGGTCAACATGCGCTGCTTGTTGATTGAGTTCGGCAAGTTGCTGGCTGGATAGCCGAGACAACACTTTACCTGTCAATGCCTGCCGGTTACGCCATATGCGCTGGTTTTGCATAGCCTGATCGGCGGAGCGTCCTTGCTGCATATCTTGCTTTATTAACGACAGTTGACGAATTTCCCTAGCTAGAACCCAAACCAGAGCCAGCGGCTCAATGCCCTCATCGTGAAGTCCGTGGAGCATTTTCACACAATCTTTGGCGTTACCTTTGAAAGCGCAGTCAACGAGGTTAAAGGCATTATAGCGGGCGCTATCGACGACACAGTCTCGAATGGTTTGTGCGCTGACCTGTGGCTGATTTTCAGGCAGCAGTAATTTCAGTTTTTCGATTTCTTGATTGGCGGCTAGCAGGTTGCCATCGACCAGTTCGGCTAGCAGGCTGGATGCTTCTCTGTCAGGTTGCAATCCCGCCGCTCGCAGGCGCTGGTCAATCCATTTGGGTAGTTGTTGGGATTCAATTGGCCAGATTTCGATATGGCAGCCGATACTCTCTAGCGTTTTGAACCACTTGCTGTTTTTGGCGGCTTTATCGAGTTTGCCTGCGTTAATTAGTAGCAGGTTGTTATCAGAGGGGCTATCGGCGTAATTGATGAGCGCCTTGCTGCCTTCGGTGCCAGGTTTGCCATTAGGTAGGCGTAACTCAAGCAGTTTTTGTGAGGCAAACAGAGACAGTGCATTGCCTGCGCTGAGCAGCTCATCCCATTTAAAGCTATTGTCAGCAGTAAAGGTTTCGCGCTCACTGAAACCAGCAGATTTGGCAGCATTGCGAATTAGCTGGCAGGCCTCTTGGGCCTGCAGCGGTTCGTCACCTGAGACAATATAAACAGGTTTCAGGCCTTGCTGGAAGTGTGATTCCAGTTGCTCAAGGCGGACATTCATTATTCGGTTTCAGTTGTTTCTGTGGTGGGGTTGATGCCCCGGTAACGACGAATCAATTGTTGAACCAGATCACGTTGCATTTCTTTGCGAAGCAGGGACTCTTCTTCATAGGAGCTGACGGCATTGGCTGAGTTATAAAGATAACTTTTTTCAACGCTCAGCAATGTTGGCGCTACCAATGTCTCACCTTCCTGGTTGGTTACCGAGAAGGTCACTGAAGAGGTTAGTTCGTATTCTGCAACCTTGGCTGTACCGGTGGTGCTAATGGTGCGTGTAGTTTTCTTGATATCTGAAACTACCAGGCTGTAAGGCGCGCCAGTGCTGCTGTCCACCAGCGTTACATCGGACGCTTTTAAGGCGCGTTTCATGGAGCGAGCAAAGTCGCTAGTCTCGCTGGCGATTTGCAGGTGCAGCGTTTGCAGTTCAGAGGGCAGAGGTTGGGCGCCGCGAAGATGCCAGCCACACCCCTGTAAAAAAAGTGCGCCTGCCAGGATGCCGACAGTTAGTGATTTTAAGTTCAACAGGGGCATGTGGATTAACCTCCCACAACGATGTTTATGAGTTTGCCGGGAACGACAATCACTTTACGTACGGTTTTGTCTGCGATGAAACGTAACACGTTTTCTTCCGCTAGCGCGATCTTTTCGATGCTGTCTTTGTCGGCATTAGCATCAACCGTCAGGCGGGCGCGTACTTTGCCGTTAACCTGCACCACCATTTCAATGGTGGACTGCTTCAGTGCGGATTCATCAAACTGTGGCCAGGGTTGATCAATAATGGCGTTGTTGTGGCCGAATAATCCCCATAACGCGTGACTGATGTGCGGCACAATAGGTGCCAGCAACTGAGTTGCGGCTTCCAGTGCTTCACGTTCAACAGCCAAACCGAGTGGCGTGGAACGATCCGCCAGTTTGTTCACGTCGTTGATTAGCTCCATGACCGCTGCAATGGCTGTATTGAAGGTTTGACGGCGACCATAGTCGTCAGTCACCTTGGCAATGGTGGCGTGAGTCTTGCGGCGTAAATCCTGTTGAGCATCATTCAGCTCATCAACGATTAACTCGCCTGGTGTGCCTGCGGCAAGGTGTGTGTTGACCATTTTCCAAACGCGTTTCAGGAAGCGGTTGCCGCCCTCTACGCCGCTGTCAGACCACTCGAGAGATTGCTCTGGCGGCGCGGCGAACATGGTGAACAGTCGAACGGTGTCGGCGCCGTATTGTGTGATCAGCTCCTGAGGATCAACGGTGTTGCCTTTGGATTTTGACATTTTAGTGCCGTCTTTGAGCACCATGCCCTGACATAATAGTTTCTTGAAGGGCTCGTCACTGGTGATCAGGCCTTCATCACGCATAAGCTTGTGGAAGAAACGCGCATAAAGTAGGTGCAAAATGGCGTGTTCGATACCACCGACATATTGGTCTACTGGCAGCCAGTAGTTAGCCGCGTCGGAATCCAGCATGCCGTCCTGATAGTTAGGGCTACAAAAACGCGCGTAGTACCAGGAAGATTCCATAAAGGTATCGAAGGTGTCTGTTTCGCGCTCAACCGCTTGGCCGTTATGTTCTGTTTTGCACCACTCAGGATCGGCTTTAATCGGTGAGTGAACACCGTCCATGACCACATCTTCAGGTAATAGCGCAGGTAGACGGTCAGCCGGAATTGGAATTTCGCCGCCACCGGGTTCGTTGAACATCGGGATTGGCGAACCCCAATAACGCTGGCGTGATACGCCCCAATCGCGCAGGCGGTAATTGATTGTCTTGCGACCCTTGCCCAGGCTGTCGAGTTTTGCAGCGATGGCGTCAAAGGCATCAGCGGAACTCAGACCGTCGAACTCACCGGAGTTAACTAATACACCCTTTTCAGTAAAGGCGCATTCGTTGAGATCACAACTTTGATCGTCAGAAGCAGGGGCAATCGCCTGTTCAATCGGCAAGCCATATTTGTGAGCAAATTCCCAGTCGCGTTGATCATGAGCAGGTACTGCCATGACAGCGCCGGAACCATAGCCCATCAACACGAAGTTAGCCGCGTAAATGGGTACTTCACGGCCAGTCAGTGGGTGAATGGCTTTGTAGCCGGTGTCGATGCCCTTTTTCTCAAGCGTTGCCATATCGGATTCAGCCACGGAATTGGTTTTACATTCCTTGATGAAGTCGGCCAGCTCCGAGTTGTTCTGTGCAGCGGCTAATGCCAGAGGGTGTTCTGCGGCAACGCCCACGTAAGTCACGCCCATCAGCGTGTCGGGGCGAGTGGTGTAAATAGCAACGTGATCATCCAAGCCTTCAATCGGCGTTGCCAGCTGGAAGGACATTTCCACACCTTCAGAGCGACCAATCCAGTTACGCTGCATAGTACGCACTTGCTCAGGCCAGTCTGGCAGGCTATCCAAACCTTCTAGCAGTTCTTCAGCGTAATCAGTGATTTTGATAAACCACTGCGGAATTTCTTTGCGCTCGACCTGTGTGTCACAACGCCAGCAACAGCCATCAATGACCTGCTCGTTGGCCAGTACCGTCATGTCGTTAGGACACCAGTTAACGGCGGCGACTTTTTTGTAAACCATGCCCTTTTCATACAGGCGGGTGAAGAACCACTGTTCCCAACGATAGTAGTCCGGTTGGCAGGTGGCTAGTTCGCGATTCCAATCGTAGGCAAAGCCGAGCTGCTTGAGCTGTGCTTTCATGTATTCAATGTTGGAGTAAGTCCACTTGGCCGGTGCCGTGTTGTGCTTGATGGCGGCATTCTCGGCAGGCAGACCAAAGGCATCCCAGCCCATCGGCTGCATGACGTTTTTACCCAGCATGCGCTGATAGCGGGCAATCACATCGGCAATGGTGTAATTGCGGACATGGCCCATGTGCAGCTTGCCACTGGGGTAAGGGAACATAGCCAGGCAATAATATTTTTCCCGGTCAGGATCGGGGTGAACTTCGAAACTTTTATGTTCATCCCAGAAGGCGCGGGCGGCCTGCTCGATGTCATGGGGTTGATAGCGCTGGTCCATTGTCAAAACTATACCTGGAAAAGGGAAACGCGTAGGATACTATAATGAGGGTCTGTGATTAAGAGATGAAAGGGCTTTTCCGCTTTTAATTAATTGAGAGATTAGATATGACCGAGCACCATGAAAAGGCGTATGAACGTATTATTCACCGCATCGAGGAAACTTTAGGTAAGGCTGAGGAAGTCACGCTGGAAGAACTGAAGCACGGCATCGATGAGGCCATTGAGTTTGAGGAAGATGTTGAGGAGCTGACCAAGCAGGAAGTCAGCTTGCTGGGCGCCTATTTAAAACGCGATTTAAAGAATCTTAACCGCTTTGTTGGGCAAACCGGCAAAGGGCTGGCTGAGTGGCTCAAGTTCGATATGGCGCTGTTGGAAGACAAGCTGCAAAGTATGCTGAAGCAGGTTGCCGACAAGTCGATTATTGAACAGTATCAGCTGGAAGAAGAGCTGGCTGAGCATGACGAAGAAGTCTACGTGAGCAATGAATATGTGCTGGCCGGTACCTTTGTCTGTAACAACTGCGAAGCTGAGCAGGAATTTATTAAACCCGGATTTTTGATGAGTTGTTCGGAATGTGGTGGAGATCAGTTCCAGCGTACTAGCCACGACTAACGCACTTAATATTTTCATTTTAAAGCCTATGTATCAAAGGGCATTTTTAAATGCATGGTGATACGTAGGCTTTTTTGGGATTTTTTAATGGATGAAATGCTAATCAGGGCCATTTTAAAGGCCTTGGTAATGCCGCCGCTAGGCAATATTATCGGGGTCGTTTTTGCGCTGTTGCTGTTGCGCCGACGTCGCGTCTTGCAAAGTCTCGTTATTGGTTTGTCCTTACTGAGTTTATTGGCGCTGAGCGTGCCGATGGTGTCCCATTTTCTTGCCAGTCAGTTAGAGCGTTATCCAGCGCTGGTTTGGCAGGATATCAACCCAGAAGATTATCAGGCTATTGTGGTGCTGGGCTCTGGCCGTTATCGAAGTGCGCCAGAATACGGTGGTGAGGATACCGCTAAAGCCATGGGCTTGGTGCGTTTACGTTATGGGGCTTATTTGCAGCGTAAAACGGGGTTGCCGATTCTTGTGACGGGTGGTGCCTGGCTTGATGATTTTACGCCGGAAGCAATATTTATGAGCAAGGTGTTGGAGGATGAATTTCTCGTTAAGGTGACGTGGCGCGAGGATAAAAGCCGTACTACTTGGGAAAATGCTAAAAATTCCAAAAAGCTGACAGAATCAGATGGAGTTAAAAATATTCTGCTGGTTACTCATGCCTGGCATATGCCACGAGCGGTCTATAGTTTTGAGCAGGCAGGTTTTGATGTGATGCCAGCGCCGACAATGTTTAAAACCACAAGCGCTGCAGGTAGTGTGATGTTTGATTATATCCCCGACATTGCTAGTCTGCAGACGAGTACCTGGATGCTGCATGAAATGCTGGGAATGCTGTGGTATCGCTTTATGGAAAATTAGTCGGGTAATTTCGTCTTCCCGGCGCGGGGCGAGATCAGTTTTTCAGCGCGATGAAGCACCATTTTATGGGTGTCTGGCCGGAATCCGGCATGACGATTTATTGCTTAATATCCCTGTCATTCGGTCGGGATGACTCTTTGTAACTCTGCTAGAATAGCCGCCTGTTTATTTTATGAAAGGTTTTGGCTATGAGTCAGCAAATACCACGCGTTGGTTTTATTGGTCTGGGGTTGATGGGTACGCCCATGACCGCTCGCCTGTTGGAAGCCGGTTTCACGGTTAATGTCTGGAATCGCAGTGCAGAAAAGCTGGCGCCGGTGGTGGCAAAAGGCGCTTTGGAACAGTCTTCGATTGCTGAATTGGTTAAAGCTTCAGAAATTATCATGACTTGCGTGACGAATACCGAGGCCGTTGAAGCGGTGGTGTTTGGCGAAGGTGGCATTGCGGCAAATGGCGCTGCGGGAAAAACTCTGATTGATTTCTCCAGCATTGATCCAGACGCGACTCGCGAATTTTCGGGCAAGCTACAAGCCCAGTGCGGCATGGAATGGGTTGATGCACCGGTCTCAGGTGGTGTGGCGGGAGCTACGGCGGGAACGCTTGCCATTATGGCAGGTGGCAACGACAAAACGATTGATAACCTACGGCCTGTGTTGGCGCCATTGTCTGCACGGGTAACCTGCATGGGGCCTGTGGGCAGCGGACAGGTGACTAAAGTCTGTAATCAAATGATTGTCAGTTGTAATGTCATGGTGATGGCGGAAGTATTGGCGTTGGCAAAGAAAAATGGTGTGGATGCGACGTTAATTCCCGCCGCGCTGAAGGGCGGGTTTGCTGATTCTACACCGCTGCAAATTACGGGGTCGCGCATGGCCGCTGAAGATTTTGAAGCGGTAACTTGGCACGTCAAAACCTTACTCAAGGATCTGGATATGGGTGTTGGCCTGTCAAAAAGCCGCGGCTCTGCGACACCTATGACCGGACTGGCAGCGCAGTTAATGCGTCAGCACGGCAGTCAGGGCAATCTCGACAATGACCCTTGCACCCTTATCAACATGTATTCTTCTGATAACTAGAGTAACGACAATTCAATGATCGGTCTTAACGAAGTCAGCTTGCAACGCGGAAACAAACCGCTGCTAGAAAAAGCCAACCTGCTGGTGCATGCCGGACAGCGTGTGGGTGTTATTGGTGCCAACGGTACCGGTAAATCGAGTCTGTTCCAGTTGTTTCTTGGTTTGTTGCATGCCGATCATGGTGATGTGGTCTTGCCTAAACAGTTACGTATTTCGCATATGGCGCAGGAAGTAGCCCACAGTGATCGCAGTGCATTAGATTATGTGCTTGATGGCGATGCTGAGTTACGCGCAACCGAAGCTGCGATTGAAGCAGCGCATGCCAGTGAAAATAATATCGCGCTGGCGCATGCCTTCGACAAGCTGGATGCTCTTGATGCCCACACAGCACCAAGTCGCGCGCAGCAGCTATTGAGTGGTTTGGGGTTCGGGTCGGAAGATCATCACCGCAGTGTCAGTGAGTTTTCCGGTGGTTGGCGTATTCGTTTGAATCTGGCGCAGGCGCTAATGTGCCCTGCCGATTTAATGCTGCTTGATGAGCCAACCAACCACCTGGATTTAGATGCTACCGTTTGGCTGGAACAATGGCTGTTACGTTACCAGGGCACCTTACTGCTGATTTCTCACGATCGTGACTTTCTAGATTCGGTCGCCACACATGTCGCGCGTCTTCATAATCATCAGATTAGTTATTATAAGGGTAATTACTCAGCTTACGAACGACAGCATGCCGAACGTATGGCGCAGCAACAGGCCAACTATGAGAAACAACAGGCTGAGCGCGCGCATCTGCAAAAATATGTCGATCGTTTTAAGGCGCAGGCCACTAAAGCCAAGCAGGCGCAGAGCCGCATAAAAGCCCTGGGGCGTATGGAAGATATTGCTCCAGCACACATTGATTCTCCCTTTCATTTTGTGTTCAGGGAACCACCGAAGCCCTCTAATCCGTTGTTGTATCTGGAGAAAGCCAGTCTTGGATATGAAGATAAAGAGATTCTCGGTAACGTCGGCATCAGCATTACGCCCGGAAGCAGGATTGGTCTGTTAGGCCCTAATGGCGCGGGTAAATCTACCCTGATAAAAACCCTGGTCGGTGATTTGGCGCTGCGTAATGAAGGCGGCGTGAGGCATGTCAGCGATAATCTGCATATTGGCTATTTTGCCCAGCATCAGCTGGAAGCACTGGATTTAAGTGTTAGCCCGATTACACAAATTCAGCGCCTGTCGCCAACGGTCAGCGAGCAAATCATTCGTAATTTTTTAGGTGGTTTTAATTTTCATGGTGATGTGGCTGCTGGTTCACCGGAGAACTTCTCCGGCGGCGAGAAAGCGCGCTTGGCGTTGGCTTTGGTCGTGTGGCAAAAGCCCAATCTGCTGATTATGGATGAGCCGACTAACCACCTGGATTTGGAAATGTGCCATGCGTTGACCATGGCACTGCAAAGTTTCTCTGGTGCGATGATTCTGGTTTCTCATGACCGCCATCTGCTGCGCAACAGTGTGGATCAATTTCTACTGGTTGCCGATGGACAGGTGCAGCCCTTTGATGGCGACTTGGATGAATATCAGCAGTGGCTGTTGAAAAGTAAGCAGGATGCGGGTGAAACAAAAGGTATAAGTAAAGTTGACGGCCAAAAAGTTGATCGTAAAGAGCAGCGCCGCCAAGCCGCAGAGCAACGTAAACAGCTACAGCCGCTGAAAAAGAAAGTTTCTAAAATCGAAACGGGCATCGAGTCCAATGAAAAGGAGCTGGCGGGTATCGAAGAAAGACTTTCGGATACCTCTCTCTATGAGGCGGCAAATAAAGACGAGTTACAGCGGCTTGTGCAGCAACAAGGTCTACTCAAACAGCAAAATGAGGAACTGGAAGAGCAGTGGGTGGTGTTACATGAGGAGTTGGATCAATTAGAAGAAATGCTGCAAGCTGAGGATGGTTAATCTAAACTGAAAATCGTGGCTTTATTGCTGGTTTTCTCGTCTATACTTTTCGAATCGTTGCGGTTGTAACTTTTAAAATGAGATGAAATAGACGCTGAGGATTGCTTTTTGAAAACCAGAATTGATCAGTGCGGCTTTACTTTAGTCGAGTTGGCGGCAGTGCTTTTGTCGATCATTGCGTTATTGCTGTTTATTTACGGGTCATCATCCGGTGTCTTTGATGATGATCAGATGAGCGAAACCAAACAGATGGCCGCGGCCTTTGAGAAATCGGTGAATGCCATCCGCATGCAGTGGTCTGCCGATGGTGGTCAAAAAGATAAAGTTGAATTTAATGGGTTGTTTATCGATGTGACCACCAGTGGCTGGACCAAACAGTTGAATGGCAACGTTGCGGGTTGTATGACGGTTTGGCGTTCGGTACTGGCGAACTCTCCCGAAATTGCGGTCTATAATAAAGATACTCACACTAAGGGCTGGAGTGCAGGTGGAGGCCCTAATGTTTGTTACTTCATTAACCAGCAGGGAGAGCCTTTTGACGAAGAGGAAACACCATATTTCCGTTATTCCTATGAAATTGGTCAGATCACCCGCTTTAATATGTAAATTTGGGAAGTGTTAACGAACAAATCGTATCGTTAACGCCGTCACTACGCCCCATATCCAGTTGAAAAACAATACTGCCAGCGGAGTCAGCAACCCTAATTCCAGGCCGGCAAAGCCATAACGTGTTTGGTAAGGAAAAACCACACATAGCTGTGCGATAGTTGGAAATAGGCTCAAGACTGATCCTTTCAACAGAGGTTTTGATTGTAGCATTGGCAAAATAAATAATAGCCCCCAAAGTCCTCCCCATACCACTCGTGGATAAAGCCAGGATGGTGTGAAAGAGGGCGAAATCGATACGCCAAAATAGTGGGTGATGCCCATGTCACCGAATAACCAAACGGTAATGCTATTGGCTAACGCGCCCAAACAACCCGCCGCAAAGAAAACCATTAACTTCTTCATATCTTACCTTTGAAAAGGCATGCGTAACCTTCGTTGGTTTTGCATGCCTGTTTATGTGAATTAGCGTTGACGCAATGTAGGGTAAATGCGCGGGGAGAGGAATAATGATTTTCTGATTTTGATGTGAAAGGGCATTGGGCCTCTATCTAAAAAGGAAAAGCTGTACGCTAGCAAGCTACCAGTAGTTATGCGAAATCCGATTATGGCGGGCGTTACGAGCTGGCAGCTCACGTTATTGAAGGCTTGATAAATGTCTCGTGTGGCTAGTTTATTTTATAGGCTGTAGGCATTGTTCCATATACCTTCACTGCGACGATCCGTATCTGAGCGGCGATCTTTTTTATCCGGTTCAAAGCGGAGCATGGCGCGGCGGTCAGCGTTTAACCTTCTTGGGCCAAGACGATGTTCTGGTCCCCGGTATTTCATTTTCTGTGGTTCGAAGGTTGCGGGTTGATTGTTATTGCTTTCGGGCTCTAGTGGTTCCAGTTCAAGTGGCATAAAAACCTCCTGTTACTTCTTCTGAAGAAGGCGAGTGCGGACTTCAGGTGGCGCTCAAATATACCTAGAACATTTTTTACGCCAGCCCTTCAAGGGCAAAATTAGTGCCTGTAGTGCCCTTACTATAATAAATATTGTAAAGCGACGCAAAATGCAGGCTGGTTTACTTGATTAACACCCGCGTTTTTCAATTTTACTGATCTATGTGTTGTAAAAGTTATTTTGAGTGGGGCACACTCAAAGTTCGGGTCGTATTATTTTTTAAAAACATAATAAACAGATGACATATGGTTTGAGGGCGTTTCTTATATGATGAAGTTAGATTTTTTTGATATTGAGGCCACTGATGATATTGCCAAGCCAGAGGCCGTTGGCAGGATTACAAAGGACTCTTCGGCACTGGAAGTTTTTACCGATTTTAACGTTTATATGCCGTTGATGCTTGAGGAAGGAAGCTGTGCTGTAGAAGCTGAAAAGCAGATGCAAAAAGCGCACGTTCGTTTGAAACTGGTGGTTGATAAAGAACAGAATTTTCTTGGCGTAGTGAGTTTGGATAATCTGAATAATCAGGAAGTGATTAAACGCCTTTCAGAAGGTTATACCCGTGAAGAGCTATCAATCGACGAGTTTATGATTCCTAAAAATAAGCTGAAGGCTTTCGATTATGAGCAGATAGCCTGCGCTTCAATTAATAATGTTATTGACGCATTAAAAGAAAACGGTCAACAGCACTGTCTGGTGCTGGATCGGAATGAGCACAAAATTAGAGGCATTATTTCAGCCAGTGATATTGTTAGAAAGCTTAAACTACCGGTGAATATCATGACTGATGCTAGCTTCTTGGGTATCTTTAATACCGTTTATCACCCAGACATCATTTAGTTTTAATTAGCTATTTTAGTACCTGAAGAATGCGCAAAAAAGCGCATTCTTCGTTTGGAGTGGTTTTTAACCAAAGCTGTAACCGTGAGAGCCAGCCACCGCCCCCATTACCGCTAACACACTCAAAGTAAGTAAAATAATATGCATTCTGTGCAGGCGAGCAAAGGTTTTGTCGCTGTTTTTGATAGCCATTTCACGGAAAAAACGATGTAGAAACAACGGCTCAAGCACAAATAACACCAGTGTAAAAATGGCCCACACCAGTGTCATTAAATGCATCCACCAAAATTGCGGTTGCAGATAACGATCCCAGGCATTCAAAACCTCCAGCATGTAGTAGCCGGAAATCCCGGTCAGTAAGGTGGCTATTTTCGCCTGTAAACCAAACTTACCCTCAAGCTGCTCGAACAGGGCTAGACGGTCATCCGTATTGCTGATTCGCTTTAACGAGGGGATCAGTACCGTCGTTACAAAGGCAACGCCGCCAATCCAAAACAGCACGCCAATGACATGCAGGGTTCGGGCTAAAACAAGATGAGAGAAATTATCCATGGGGTCCTGTCAGACGCTATTCGAATATTTGGCTAATCATAATAGCGTCGAGCATACCGGATGTCTTTCTTACTTAAGAGGTAGAAAGGGCATTAGGCCTTTTCTGTTGATGCTAGATACTGCTTTGATTACCAGTACTTTGGGTATTTGTCCCCCCGGCTTAAATTGTTGTATATCAATGCAACCACGGCCAACAGCAGGGCACCGGTCAATGTTGGAAAGAGTAAGAAGTCCCAACCGGGCTGGATAAGAAAAACAATCACCGGGTTCGAGCCCGCAGGTGGGTGAACTGTGCGGGTTGCCATCATCAGAGCGATCGCGGTGCCAACGGCTAAAGCAACGGACCACCAGGTAGGACCGCAGAGAGTTAGAAATATCAGCCCGACCAGTGAGCTAAGAAAATGGCCTGCAACCAAGTTTCTTGGTTGTGAAAAGGGCGCTTCCGGAAATCCGAACAGCAGCACACAGGAAGCACCGAAGGAACCCAATACAAGCATCATCCCAAGGCTATCAGCCAAGCCAGCCACCAGTGATATGGCCATAAAGCCGCCCAGCCAAGCCAGCGCAATCGCTTTTATGCTGGGTTTTGGCGGCAGCGCCACGCCTTCACCTTTGAGTTTTTTGATGAGTGATGTCATAGGTTTATCCTTGTTCGGCTCTTGTTTTTATCGGGAGACCAAGCTGTCTACTTTTAAATGGTAGACAAATCTGTCTTCTGCTGTCAACATTATTTTATTTTTGAGCGTGCAGGATATGTCGGAAAAGCGTCAACAACTGATCGAAACAGCCTTTAAGCTTTTCTACCAAAAAGGTGTTCATGCCGTCGGTATCAACGAGATCTTGGCCGAGACCGGTATCGCCAAAAAAACGCTATATCACCACTTTTCTAGCAAGAGCGAATTGATATCTGCCGTTGTGGCGTATCGGGATCAGTGCTTTTGCAATTGGCTGGAAGGTGAGCTGAATAAAGCCAAGCCCGGCATGGCACGCATTGAAGCCCTGTTTGATGCGCTGGATGATTGGTTTAATGACAAAGCGGAGGCACTGCTGCCATTTCGAGGCTGCTTTTTCATAAACGTCAGTGGTGAGTACAGTGATCTGCAAGACCCCGTACACCAACAGTGTTTGCAGCATAAAAATAATATTGCAGCGCTGATTAAAGAGCAGGTTAGCACCTTGGGTATTGCTACTGACCAGATTCAGCCGTTGACGGATTCGCTTTGCTTGCTGAAGGAGGGCGCCATTGTGCTGGCGCATGTTCAGGGTGATCGACGTGCTGCTCGGAAAGCTAAACAGGCGTCAAAGATGATGGTTGAAATTTATATGTGATGCGTTCTGGTTGTAGGCATTGGCTCTTTTTACAGTTTGATTTCAGATATTTTTTGGAGCAATCTGTACAATTGAATTGTCAGGTTTCCTCTTATTTACTATTGAGGAACTGTTTTCCCATTTAGTGTATAATCACCGACCTTGTTACCATCCTGTAGTTCATCATGACATCTGTTACCTCTCTTTATTCCTACCCCAAATACTGGGCTGAGTGTTACGGCACTTCGCCATTCCTCCCTATGTCTCGCGCCGAAATGGACGAGCTGGGCTGGGACAGTTGCGACATTATTATTGTCACCGGTGATGCCTATGTGGATCACCCGAGCTTTGGCATGGCGGTGATTGGCCGGGCGTTAGAGGCGCAGGGGTATCGTGTCGGTATTATTGCCCAGCCGGATTGGCGCAGTAAGGATGCCTTTATGGAGCTGGGCGAGCCGAACCTGTTTTTTGGTGTCGCGGCGGGCAATATGGATTCGATGATCAACCGTTACACGGCTGATCGTCGCATGCGTCATGATGATGCTTATACGCCGAACAATGAGGGCGGAAAGCGCCCGGATCGTGCGGTGACGGTGTACTCACAGCGCTGTAAAGAAGCCTACAAACATGTGCCGATTGTGATCGGTGGCATTGAGGCGAGCCTGCGACGTTTGGCACATTATGATTACTGGAGTGATGAAGTACGTCGCTCGGTGCTGCATGATGCCACGGCTGATATGCTGGTGTACGGTAATGCTGAACGTGCGATCTGTGAGATTGCTGACCGGATGTCTCGCGGTACTTTGCTCAAGGATATGATCGATATTCGTGGCACTGCTTTTTTCCGCGACAAGATGCCCGAAGGATGGCAGGAAATTGATTCCACCCGTGTTGATGCACCGGGTAAAGTTGAAAAACACCTCAGCCCATATCAGGATACGTCGGTTAAAACGGAAAGTTGTTCTAAAAAAGAGTCGGGCGAAGCAGCGGGTTATGATGCCGAAGCAGACACCGAAACCGATGCTGATTTTGAGGGTGCACAGGTTCTGACGATCGTACCCTCTACAGATGCCGTCAAAAGCGATCCTGAAACCAGTTATATACGTTTGCCTTCCTACGAGAAGGTGCGTAATGATCCCGTTTTGTATGCCCATGTTTCACGTATTTTTCATCGTGAAACCAACCCCGGCAATGCCCGTGCATTAGTGCAGGCCCATGGACAGCGTGATCTTTGGCTGAACCCTCCGCCAATTCCTTTGACGACAGAGGAAATGGATTGGGTGTTTGATTTTAATTACCAGCGCGTGCCGCATCCTGCCTATGGGGATGCAAAAATTCCTGCCTACGAAATGATCCGTTTCTCGGTGAATATCATGCGTGGGTGTTTTGGCGGTTGTACTTTCTGTTCAATTACCGAGCATGAGGGGCGCATTATCCAAAGCCGCTCGGAAGGGTCGATTTTGAAGGAAATCGAAACCATGCGTGATATCGTGCCCGGCTTTACCGGTACGGTGTCGGATTTGGGTGGGCCAACGGCCAATATGTATCGTCTGAATTGTAAGGATAAAAAAATCGAGGAAAGCTGCCGCCGACCTTCTTGCGTGTACCCCACTATTTGTAAAAACCTTGGCACTGATCACAGTCCAACTACACAGTTATACCGGAAAGCGCGTGCGATTAAAGGTGTGAAGCGTGTCGCGATTGCCTCCGGTCTGCGTTATGACTTGGCGGTGGAAGATCCCGAATATGTTCGCGAGTTGGTAACCCACCACGTCGGTGGTTATTTGAAAATTGCACCTGAGCATACTGAAGATGGGCCGCTTAGCAAGATGATGAAGCCGGGCATGGGTACCTATGACCGCTTCAAAAAAATGTTTGAGCAATTTTCCCGAGAAGCGGGCAAAGAACAGTATCTGATTCCCTACTTTATTGCAGCGCACCCGGGTACGCGTAATGAAGATATGCTTAATCTGGCGTTGTGGCTGAAGGCGAATAAATTCCGTCTCGACCAGGTACAGAACTTCTATCCGTCACCGATGGCGTCTGCCACGGCGATGTATCACAGTGAACGTAATCCGCTGAAAAAAGTGGATTACAAAAGTGAACACGTCACTACGCCCAAGACCAAAGCTCAGCGCCAGTTACACAAAGCGTTCCTGCGTTATCACGATCCTGAAAATTGGGATATGTTACGTGCAGCACTGAAGAAAATGGGTCGAGTCGATTTGATTGGTAGTGGTAAACACCATTTGGTGCCGGAAGAGCAAAAAGGCCGCCGTGCCGGATCGGCTGCTAAGCCTAAGTTCAAAGGTCAGCGTGCACTGACACAGCACACAGGATTGCCACCGAGACATCACGGTAAGAAGGCCAAGCCTGGCGCGTCTAAAAGTACGGCTAGTGGATCGAATTCAGGAGCTACAGCTGGAAAGAATACCGGTAAAGCGCCAGTAAAAACTGCAAGTAAACGTGCAACTAAACCTGCTGGAAAGCGAGCACCGGTTAAGTCTGGAAGACGTTAAACGCTCTGCTGTTATGGCGGACTCGATCCGGTATCCATTTACTGCGATTTAAAATAGATTATTCGCTAAAGCTCACCCTTCGGGTGCACACTAAAGTGCGCTTTGCGTTTCACTTGTCCGGCCCAGCTCAGCCTGCCCTTCCTTGCTTCGCAATTCATCTTCTTTGCCGGGATGACGTTCCTTATTGTTTGTCGTCTTTTCTTTTCCAGCAAATCAGAAGTAACACGCCACAAAGCACTAAAATTGGCCACGACCCCAAGCGGGTATATGGTGTCTGGCCTGATACTCTCCAAACTTCACCCGTCAGGTTCTCTTTCGTAAAGGATTTAGCGCGGGCAATAATTCCCCCCCGATAATCAATAATTGCGGTGACACCTGTATTGGTATCGCGGATTAAATACTGACCATTTTCAATCGCACGCATGCGCGCCATTTGCAGGTGTTGCAGCGGGCCAGCAGATTCGCCAAACCAGCTATCGTCACTGATAGTCAGCAGCAGGTTGCTTTGTTGGGCGAGATCACGCACAAAATCTGGATAGACAATTTCGTAGCAAATATAGGGTGCAATTTTTAAAGGCTTGCCGTTAATATTGGCAATCAGTGGCGCTTGCTCAGAAGGGCCTCGGCGGAAGTCAGACATCGGCAGGTTAAAGAATTCAATCATGCCGCGCAGAACTTGTTGCAATGGGACGTATTCCCCAAAGGGAACCAGTTTTTGTTTGTGATAAATGCCGTTGCCAGCGCCTAGTGCAGTGATGCTGTTGTGGTAAGTTTCCGTTTTATCTTCATTGAGCTGCCAATAGGGAAGGCCGGTGATGACGGTAGTGCCGGATGGTTTGACTAGTTCGTTGATATCATCAAGGAAAGGTTTTGCTTGGTGGTGCAGCATTGGCACCGCATTTTCTGGCCAGATAATGAGGTCGCTATTGAGGTTAAAACGGGTTTGTTGGTAAAGCTGATTGAGGGTTTTGTTGCGTTGCTCCGGCTGCCATTTAAGATCCTGAGAAATATTGGGTTGAACCAGTGTCACAGTGATTGTTTCGCCCTGAGGCTGTGTCCAGCTGATTTGAGTGAGCAATAGGGCCATTAACCAGGGCGCGGTGAGCAATCCGGTATAGAGCGCACAGTAGCGGTTTAGACCGTTGTCGCGTAGCTGCACAATCAACAGATAAATAGAGCTGGCCGAAAGTGCGGCGATAAAACTCACGCCATAAATGCCAAGAACCGGAGCCCATTGTGCTAGTACTGTGTCTGTGTGGGCGTAACCGGAAAATAACCACGGGAAGCCGGTTAAAAACCAACTGCGCGACCATTCAAATAATACCCATAACGCAGGAAAGCCGAGCAGATTTCCCCATTGGCTATGTTTGAATAAACGGACAAAGGCATAACCAAAGGAGGCCGTGAAGGCTAAAGATAACGTCGCCACAAATAGAAAGGTCAGAGCGGCTGCCAGCACGACAGGCGCATGGCCGTAGACATGAATGCTGTGATATACCCATGAGACGCCAGCGCCATAGAGCCCTATGCCGTATAACCAGCCCAGCAATAATCCGCGTTTAGGGCTGGCCTGTTGCAGGCAAATTAATAGCAGCAACAGGGACGCAATACTCAATGGCCAGAATGAGTAGGGTGCCAATGCAAAGGGCGCTAACAGTCCGGCGACGGGCGCGAGCAGGTAACACCATTTGGATTGTTTCATGGGCTGTTAACTGTTGGCGGGAGAAACCTGCAAAATACGGATGCGGCGCTTGTCGGAGGTCAGTACCTTAAATTTTAAGTCGGCGATTTCGATGCTTTCATTGCGACTTGGCAGGCGGCCGAAGTGTTTCATGACAATGCCGCCGATGGTGTCGAACTCGTCATCACTGAAGCCTAGATCAAAGTGTTCGTTAAAGTCTTCGATGGGCGTGAGGGCGTTAACCAGCGTCAGGCCATTTTCTATGGTGCGAATGAAGGCGTCTTCTTCATCGGTATCGAATTCGTCTTCAATTTGGCCGACGATTTCTTCCAGTACGTCTTCAATAGTGATTAGGCCGGAAATACCTCCGTATTCATCAACAACAACGGCCATGTGGTAGCGGTTGGTGCGGAATTCATTGAGCAATTGGGTGAGACGTTTGCTTTCGGGAATAACCGTAGCAGCGCGCAACACATCTTTGACTTTGAATTTGTCTGCGTTATTGCTGAGGATCAGTGGCAGTAGATCTTTGGCCAATAAAATGCCGGTGACTTCATCGGGATTGTCGCCGATAACCGGGAAACGCGAGTGGCCGGATTCAATGACCAACGATAGAAAGTCTTCAGGCGTATCGGATTCTTTGACAACGGTCATTTGTGGGCGAGGAATCATCACATCGCGCACTTGGGCATCGGAAATGTCGATGGCACCTTCGATGATATTAAAGGCGATATTGTCGAGTAGGTGATTATCTTGAGCTTGTCTCAAAAACTCTCTGACATCCTCAGAGGTTTTTGGCTCAGCGTGGAATACTTTAGTGATTTTTTCTAGCCAGGATTTTTTAGGTTCCTGGCTTTTGGTCGAATGGTCGTCGCTCATGATGCTTGGTCGTTAAGCCTGTTGGTAAGGGTTGGGGAAGGTTAGCTCGTTCAAGAGTTGAACTTCCAGGTTTTCCATTGCTTCGGCTTCATCATCGTCAAGATGGTCATAGCCTAACAGATGCAGTACGCCATGTACCACCATATGTGCCCAATGGGCTTGTAACGCTTTGTTCTGCTCTTGGGCTTCACGGCTGACTACCTGCGCGCAAATCACCATATCACCTAACAGCGCGTCGGCCTCTTCCTTTGGTAGGCCTGGTGGCGCCTCGAAGGGGAATGACAGCACATTGGTAGGGCCTGATTTGTGACGATACGTTTCGTTCAGCTCACTGATGGTTGCTTCGTCAACCACCTGAAGATTAACTTCAGGTAAGTCCGTTATATCCAGCTGATGACGGAGTACGTGATTCACCCATTGTTCGATATTTTTTGGCTCGGGTACACCGTCGAAGCCGCTGATATTCTCAAAGGCGATGTTGCCCAGAATAACAGAATCTTCACTCATGAGCTTTTTTCTCGGCAGGTGCCTGATTGTAGTTTGGCGTATCGCTGTTGATTTCATCGTAGCTGTCATAGGCTTCAACGATTCGTTGAACCAGCGTGTGACGTACCACATCCTGAGATTTAAAATAGGTGAAGCCAATTTCCTTGATGCCGTCGAGCACTTCGATTGCATGCACCAGCCCCGATAATTTGCCTGACGGTAAATCAATTTGGGAGGCGTCGCCGGTAATTACTGCGTGCGAGCCAAAGCCAATACGGGTCAGGAACATTTTCATTTGTTCCTTGGTGGTGTTCTGACTTTCATCAAGGATAATAAACGCATCGTTCAGTGTGCGGCCACGCATGTAGGCCAGTGGTGCGACTTCAATCACGTTTTTTTCGATCAGACGATCGACCTTTTCAAAACCGAGCATTTCGTATAACGCATCGTAAAGCGGGCGTAGGTAGGGATCGACTTTTTGGGCTAAATCACCGGGCAGAAAACCAAGTTTTTCACCGGCTTCAACGGCTGGGCGCACCAATACAATACGACGTACCTCGTCTTTTTCCAGCGCATTAACGGCGCAGGCGACAGCAAGATAGGTTTTACCGGTACCTGCGGGGCCAATGCCAAAATTAACATCGTTGATGTGGATGTTCTTAACGTATTGTTTTTGGTTCTCACCGCGCGGTTTGATAACGCTGCGCTTGGTTGTGATTACCCAATCTTTATCGTTAACCGCGCTCTCGCCAAAGTTGGGTGATTGCTGAGTATCGCTGTTATCGCCATTCACGCCTGCACCTTGAAGAGCTAGGTGCACTTCATTAGGCGTGAGCATAATGTCATTGCTGGTGGTTTTGTAGAGGTTTTGTAAAATGTTGGTGCCAGTGCTGACGCTTTCGGCGTCGCCGGAGAGTTGAAACTTGCTGCCGCGGTTATGGATTTCAATGCCCAGTCGCTTTTCGATCAGTTTAATGTGTTCGTCAAGTTCGCCGCATAAATTAGCCAAACGGCGATTATCTTCAGGTTTGAGTGACAAATTTTGGGTCGCGTACTGCAGGTTAGTAGCCAAGTGGTTTTAAACTCTCCGTTTAATAGTCTTACTAGTCAGTATAGTGCTTTAATTGGGGTATTTCACTATCGTCAGTGGCCATGCTTGTAATGCTAAACGCCGATAATGACAGGCGGTGCAGCGTAATAGCGTGAATATAAAAAATCCGTTTAACAGCTGGCTTTGATAGACGAAATTCTATTAAAAAGCCTGACCTGGATGCGTTAGGTGGCCACGCATTGAGTTAGATAACGCTTCAGTAATGGTTACATCAACAAATTTGCCGGTAAGGTCTGCGCCCTGTGGGTCAAAGATTACCACTCGATTGCTGTCGTTGCGGCCTTGCAGCTTTGATGAATCTTTTCTGGATGGGCCAATCACCAGTACGCGCTGAACGCTGCCAATCATGGATTCGCTAATCGCCATAGCCTGTTGGTTGATACGCATTTGAAGAATGCTCAGGCGTTGTTTTTTCACCTCTTCGGGTGTTTCATCCTCAAGCTCAGCAGCGGGTGTGCCGGGGCGTGCGCTGTAGACAAAGCTAAATGACAGGTCGTAGCCGATCGTTTCGATCAGTTTCATTGTGTCGGCAAAATCTTGTTCAGTTTCGCCGGGAAAGCCAATAATGAAATCCGATGACATGCACATGTCAGGACGAATCTCACGAAGACGACGGATTTTATCAATGTACTCTTCAACGTCGTGGCCACGTTTCATTGCCGCCAGAATGCGATTGGAACCGCTTTGAACGGGAAGGTGCAAATGGCTGACTAGCTCGGGTACGTGACGATAAACGTCGATCAGACTGTCGGAAAATTCCACTGGGTGTGATGTGGTAAAACGAATGCGGTCAATGCCGTCAATGGCGGCGACATAGGTGATCAGTTCGGCCAAATCCACGGGGTTGTTGTCATGTGAAAGGCCTTGGTAAGCATTAACGTTCTGGCCCAGCAGGTTGACTTCGCGCACACCCTGTGACGCTAAATGTGCAACTTCAGCGATAACATCGTCAAAAGGACGGCTGACCTCTTCACCACGTGTATAGGGCACTACGCAGAAAGTGCAGTATTTACTACAGCCTTCCATGATAGAAACAAAAGCGCTGACACCATCCGCGGAGGGCTCTGGTAAACGGTCGAATTTTTCAATTTCCGGAAAGGAGATATCCACCACAGGGATATGATTGGTTTTGGATGCGTCAATCATTTCCGGTAGACGGTGCAGGGTTTGTGGGCCGAACACCATATCCACATAGGGCGCGCGATCACGAATGGCTTCGCCTTCCTGGCTGGCAACACAGCCACCCACACCAATCATTAGATCGGGGTTTTTATTCTTGAGTTTTTTCCAGCGCCCCAGTTGGTGGAATACTTTTTCCTGGGCCTTTTCACGAATCGAGCAGGTGTTGAGCAAGATGATGTCTGCTTCTGTCTCGTCGGTGGTTATTTCCATCTCATGGCTATCGCCCAGTAGATCCGCCATGCGAGACGAGTCGTACTCGTTCATCTGACAACCGTGGGTTTTAATAAAAAGCTTCTTTGCCATGCCAATTAACCAAAAGTTCGTGGAGGATAACACCCTTAAAATGGGGAGCATATTATACCCATGTTGATTGTTTTATGCACAGTGTTTCAATAGCTTGCATTATCTTGTTTGACGCGTGATTGATGACTATGTGGTTGTGATAATTAGGGTGGCTCGCTAAATAGGGACAAAGGCGTAGAATAGTGTGTCTGGCACGATCAATAGAACCTGCTAATGGATGTTTGGTCTAACAATTACGATACCGCCCTGAAAAGGGATGGCCAGCTGAAGCTGGTCGCGATGGATAAGACAAGCATGGGACGTAAATACGGTTTGATTGTTACGTTGATGATGCTGGTTTCTAACCCTGCCTTTGGCGATGTGGAAGCCACAGAGGGGGTGCGATTATCTTCTGTAATCCTTTCTGATAACCTGCCTTTTCTCCCACCTTCTGAAGAAATTCAAGAGCAATCTAAAATAGTCTATCGGCATTCTTTTGACTCGCTTGCCGATGCTGTGCTGTTGTACGAATCCATACAAAATAGCGAACGCTGGCAAGCCTTTACGGCTGGCCCTGCGTTGCGCTATGGCGATCGTCATAGGCAGGTTTCGCAATTAAAAGGACAGCTGCAATTATTGGGTGATTTGCCCAAGCAGGGAGTGCTTAGTTTAGCGTCGCAATATTTTGATGCTGAGTTGCGCGCGGCTCTGATGCGTTTTCAAGTACGCCATTCGGTGAAAGCTGACGGCGTTCTTGGTCCACAAACGCGAGCTCTGTTGAGTGTGCCTCCTTGGCAGCGTATTGATCAGCTTGTTTTGAATATGGAGCGACAAAGACAGTTAGACGATAGTGAAGGTGTATATCTGCACGTTAATCTTCCTGAGTACCGGCTACGGCTTTACCAGCAGGGTGAAGTGCTGCTGGATATGCGCACTGTAATCGGTAAGCGTAAGCGCCAGACGCCTGTCTTTAGTGCAACGGTGGATAGACTGGTGATTAATCCCGATTGGAATGTGCCTAAGAGCATTGCCTATAAAGATATTCTGCCGAAGCTGAAGGGTGACCCTGACTTTTTAGAAAAGCATAACTTGCGGGTTTTGTCAGGTTGGAGCACACCGAGGGTTGAGGTCCCTCATCAAGAAATTGATTACGACCTAATGTATCAAGGCAAAGATTATTATCGTTTTTGGGAACCGCCCGGCAAGGGTAATACGCTGGGGCGAATGAAATTTCAACTCAGTTCCGACAACAGTATTTACCTGCATGATACACAACAAAAATATCTGTTTAATGCTGAAAAACGCGCCTTCAGTTCCGGTTGTATTCGTTTGGAAGATCCTCGAGGGCTCGCTAATGCCTTGATTCAGGTCTCAAATCAATGGTCTCCCGAATTGCTTGATCCTCTTTTTCAGAATGAAGACACCATAAAGCTTCGTCTCGCTAAACCGGTTCCTGTGCACGTGACCTACTGGACTGCGTGGCTTGATAAGTCCGGCGTATTAAATTTTGCCTATGATCTGTATCAGCGCGATGGTGTCGATTTTGCCGCCTTACAGGACCGTCACCATCAGGTGAGCATGGGTACTGATTGGTTAAAAACTATACAAAATGGTAGTCCTTGACTATACTTCGCACGTTTTTGAATTTAAGAATGACCCGGATGTATCTGTTTTATGCCAAATCAAGTTTCCAACTGTCGCCGCAACTTTTTACGTAATATCGGTGGTTTGACCGCTAGTCTCGCTATTTCTTCTTCTGCGTTTGCTAGAGTACCCTCGGTACCTGCTGAGCGTAAGTTGCAGTTTTATAACTTGCATACCGGGGAGACCCTCAACACTACTTTTTGTATCGAAGGTAGTTTTGTGCAGGAAAGCCTGCGTGATATTAACAAGTTGCTGCGTGATCATCGTACTGATGAAGTATGCGTGATGGACCCGCGGTTACTGACCTTGTTGGATGATTTGAAGAATATGGTTGGCAGCAAGCAACCTTTTCATATTATTTCAGGTTATCGGTCGCCGGCGACCAATAATTTGCTTAGCTCGCAAAGCAACGGTGTTGCTAAAAAAAGTTTGCACATGCAGGGTAAGGCCATTGATATTCGTATTCCTGGCGTAAACACTAGCGCCTTGCAAAAAAGCGCACTGGCCCTCAAAGGTGGAGGTGTTGGCCTTTATACACGCAGTGACTTTGTGCACGTAGACGTTGGGCGTGTGCGTAGCTGGCGAGGCTGATCGCCTCCGGAAGTTCTGGTTGTGTGACTGTTATTTCTCCGCCCCTTGGCTTAGCATTAAGATCCTCTTTTTGTTAATGCTATAAGGGCTTTTCATGAAAAAACTGCTAATTATCTTGTCTTCACTTGTGTTTGTTTCACTTTTGACTGCTTGCTCACCTGAGATAGGTACTAAAGCTTGGTGTGAAAATATGGGCGATAAAGCCAAGGGCGAGTGGACGGCTGTTGAAGCAAAGGATTTTGCCAAATACTGCGTATTGAAAAATTACAAGGGCGAATAATTGCTGCTCTGTATCAATCTTTCAAAAAAGGAATTCATAGCCATTCCGTTTAGCTTCGCTAACCTCTAAATATTATGGGTTAGGCGCAGGGAATCTAAAGGAATACCGTTTTAATGAGGTAAAAGTGGCATTCGGAGGTTTGATGGCAGGTGTTGTGGGAATAGGTGTTGTTTCTTTATCGTATTTTGGTGGGACTTTTGTTAACCAGATAGACTGTCATGTTGAGAGGGTTGTGAGTCTTTTTGTTCATCATGATAAATACTAAAACGGTTTTTACCAGCCATTTTTGCGTTGTACATGGCTTTGTCAGCATGCTGGATAAGCTGACTGCTGCTGCGTCCATCCAGAGGGCAGGTGGTGATACCAATGCTCGCTGTAATGGAGAGTTTTAAATTGTTCACATAGTAGGGCTCGGCTATTTTTTTGAGCAACTTTTCTGCGATGTTATCAATGTTCTCGATATCGCTGGTATTTTTTACAATGACCAAAAATTCATCACCGCCAAATCGAGCGACTACGTCAGACTCTCGAAAAGAAGTGCTGATACGTTCGCCAGCCATGGCGAGTAGCTTGTCACCAACAAGGTGGCCATGAGTGTCATTAATTGATTTGAATTTATCGAGATCAATAAAGAGCAGGGCGAACTCGGTGTGATAACGCTCGCAACTGAGAATTAGTTGGTCAAGGCGGTCGGTAAACAGGTTGCGGTTGGCAAGGCCGGTGACTGAGTCGGTGAAGGCCATATCACGGATCTGCTGTTCGGAGGCTTTTAGTGCCTGTTCCATCTTTTTACGTTCGCTAATGTCTTGAATGAAACCATCAAGATATGCAAGCTTGCCTGCTTCGGAATAAATACCGACCCCGGTTTCAGCGACCCATTTAATTTCGCCAGAGGTGGTGATGAGACGATACTCAATTTCCCAGCGTTGTTCGTTTGAGATAGCGTTTAGGATAGAAAAAGATACCCTTCTGCTGTCGTCGGGGTGGATGATACTGGTAAAAGTTCGGACATTGTTCGCTATAAAGTCGCTTGCTGGGTAACCGGTAAGGTCTTCAATAGCATTGTTCATGAAATGCGTCGTCCAGCTTTTATCACATGCGCAGCGGTAAAAGATGGCGGGAATATTTTGTATCAATCCTTCGAAAACCGAGGCCATATGAATGCCTTTATCCCTTGTCATATTTAACCGCACAATATAGACAAATATTTATTATATTTCCATTTACTTTGTAAAAATCCTTTTAAACCAAATAAATAAGGTTCAAGTTGTTGTTTTAGAAGGTTTCTGGTGATTGATTTGTACAGGCTTTTGAGGCGGATATTTGCTGGGTGTAAGGCAATAAAGAGTATTTCTGGCAGACTAAATTGATGATCGTGTAATGTGTAGAACTTTCAGTTGAGCGTTGGGCAATTGTTGATCTAGATGTTAAGTGGGAGCAGGGAGAGAGAAAATTGTCCGATGAAGTTGAAGTAATAATCATTTGAGATTCTTGAGTCATTGAATGCTGTTTTTATATACTTAATTGTTTTCTTTGGTTGAGAATTTGTCCGAATGATGCAAAGTAACGGGCAGGTCTCGTAATTCCCTCCTGATATGCTAGAATCTCGCGCCCTCTGCGAGTTTGGATATGTTAGCTATGATTGGTTCTCCGCTGTATAAAGTTATTTTTATTAATCAGGACAAAACGTATGAAGTGTTTGCCAAGCAAATATTTCAAAGTGATTTGTATGGTTTTATCGAGGTGGAGGAGATTGTTTTTGGTGAGCGTAGTCAGCTGTTGGTTGACCCCAGTGAAGAAAAGCTGAAAGCCGAGTTTGAGTCTGTGACCCGGTCTTATATTCCGATGCATTCCATTGTGCGAATTGATGAGGTGGAAAAAGGTGGTGTGGCAAAAATATCCGATACGGGTGTGTCTAATGTCACCCGGATGCCTGGCGTTCCCATTCAGCCAACAGAAACTTAATCTTTCTCCGATTAGCTCTCACCAATAAAATATATCTGCAGACCGTAGCAAATTACGGCTAATACTGTGGATATCATTAAAGTGACGCCTAGTAACAACCAAGGGCGAAACTCTCTTCCGTCAGTATGTTCGCGTATTCCTTTCGGATGAAGGACGTTTACGTCCGTTTCTGTTATGACAGTTTTGTTGTCGTTCATTCACCGTTTCCCATTGGCTCAAACTAAGATAATAGGCTGACCGAATCATCTTGTCATCGAGAGATGGCTTTGTTTTGACTGTGCGAGTGCAAAAAAAAGGGACTATAAAAGTCCCTTATAAATCTGCGAGAGCAGTTGAGAAAGAAGAACCCCTGACGTTTCGGGTAACCACGTCGGCGATAGTTATCGCAAGCATGAACCCTAGAAAGGTAAACGCAGGAATCAACGTTGCGGTTGCCAGCTTTTTATTGCTGACATGCACCTTGAAATTCTGCGATTACTTTTTCACATCAAAGCTGTTAGAGCTTAACGAATTGGTAGGTTAGACCAATTGATACACATCAATTGCACGCATATTAATATGCCGGATTGAGTTTCAAAGATGGTTTGAATCGGGGCTTATTTGCCCAACTTGAGGTAGGGTGTCGCCGTAGGCGAGCCAAAGTTTGTGTTCAGGATAGGCATTGCCTAAGGCCTCAACTTCGGCGTGGCGAAGCTTTGCTTTGCCAGATAATACGTTTGTCCAGCGACTGTAGGCGATATTCGTTTTCGTAGCCAAATCGTCAACTTTTAGCCGCTTGGCTTTGAGTAATGTTTTGATGCGTATTATGACCATATTTGGTAAATACTACTTGTTATTTAAAAGTGCTCTACTTAGTATTGAAAGTGCTTAAAGCGCAAGAAATACAGACGGAATATGTTACAGTGAGTATTAATGTGAGCATGGAAACAGAAAATAATACAAATGACGCAACACTTCAACTGAAACAGGGAATTAGCTTCTCTGTCTTACCGCCCTTGTTGTCTCGTGAGCAGTTCGCTCACTTTGTTGGAGCTACGTTGGACACTGTAAGGGGCTGGGCTCAAACTGATACCATACCTACAGTGAAAGTGGGTCGGCACAGACTGATTAATATTGCCAAACTGACTGAAGATCTGAATTCTGGCAAGTCTTGTTTCAGCCAGGGTGATTATAGTCGTGATTAGTGGTCGTTATCGTCTTCTCGGCTTTTTTAGTCTTCTTGTCAGTTGATATTACAATCACCACATGGATGATAATCCACAAAGGCCGTTGAACCGACAGGCAGGGGGGGAGCATTGTACCGCTGCTGTGATTCACAAATCGAAATACGACAACCAAGTGACCTGCGTTGGATGCACTTTGGCCGTAGTGCAGGTTTGTTACGGTGTTGGCATCGGTTGTAGGTGAGGCTTAAGCTCAGCTAATAATTGTTGTAACGACCATCCGCTAGAAAATCCTAGAACCATTAATACATAGAGTGCGTGTGGCTGTATATCCTGAAAAAGATGAGCGCCTGCGCGCATCAGCGTGACGGTGGCACTGTAGGGTTTTGTGATATAGCGAGATGGCAATGGCGTAAGCAAGAAGGTTAAATCAGCGCGTAACTGGATAACCTCCAGCAGGCTGTTTTCTTCTGCTAGCGATGGACCGGTGCCACTGTGATAAAGGTTGATGATTACGCAGCTTCCCGCTTCAAGGCCGGCGCATAATTGAACGGCATTCATACCAGGATAACAGCTGATTTGCACAACACGCTGCCCGCTTGCTTCTACGGCTTGCGTTGTGATTTCTGCCGGATTAACAGTGAATTCTAGAGGGTGAGGCTGGTTTGAACGAGGGTGCGCTTGATAATTGTTTTGTTGTGCGCCGAAGACACCAAGCGCTTGATTAAAGGCTGCTCGAAAAGCCAATTCATCATAGGCCATCGGTTTAATATCCAGGGCATCAAAAACTTCGGTTTGTTTATCCGCATTTAAAAAACTGACATAAACACCATTGTTGATTGTGGCCTCGGCAATGGTTGTGAATGCGCCGAGCAAGTTGGCCGTTACATCAGACTCGGGATGGTCCAGTGTAAAGCAGGAGCCCGTCAATACAATTTTCAGTGGTCGCTTTCGAAAGCAAAGGGCAATGGCTACTGCAGTGTAGGCCATGGTGTCAGTACCATGTGTGATGATGATTTTGTCGCAACCACTATCGATCTCATCAGAAATCGCATTTATCAGCGACAACCAGTCAGACGGCGTTAAATCTTCCGAATTTTTATTGAATACAGCGCGAGTTTTTAGAGTGATTTTGTTGTGCTGACAGATATCCTGTACGTGCAGCTGGAGTTGCTGTTGTCCTTGCGTGACGTTGACGGACTCTGATTCAATGGAAGAGCCAATGGTGCCGCCGGTAGTTATTAACGTAATGGATGATGAGGCCATGTGAGCTATCTCGCAGGGTGTCAGGTAGTGGTTAGTTGAAATGTACGGTGAAGGTGCGCCAAACGCAAGTCGGCGCTACAGGAACAACGTCACCGTGGTTGGTAATAACGAGACCGGCGCGCGATATCTGACAGGCTCAGGTTTACAGCCGCTGGCTCGACTTGTCAGCCTGGATCTTTTCGTTTATAGGCGGTGCGTTTGGGGCTGATATAGCCATACCGGTAACGGACGTGCAGGGCTTGCGTGATAAATGGGTGCATTCTGAAAACGCTGATTTTGCTGATGGAAACCGTTTTATTCCCTGGGAAAATCATCAGCTGGTCACTCGGAAAATACACCAAATACTGGGAAAATAGCCTGCTAATTTTGAGTGGCGATAACACGGCAGGGGTTTGATATGCCTGATAAATTAACCCGTTATCCGTGCAATAGAATGCAGCAGATAACGGGTCGGGGGGAGACTCTTTTGGTTGCTGGCCTAGTTGGCGCTTAGCAACCACCAGGCTTGCTTGAGTGAATTATGTGGCAGTACCAATGTCGGTAATGTCAGAGGACAAAAGGCACGCTCATTATGTGCAAACTTGATATAAAAGGGCTTTGAATCGCGAGATTCAATGACGTAATCAGCCTTTCCCTTTAGTGCCGGACTGGTCGGCGTGATATGGACGATTTCCAGAAATACTGGCCGGTTACCCTGGGTGCAAGGAATCCAGATGCCGCCTTCGTTAGTCCAATGCTCAATCCATTCCTCTGGCGTTGCTGGTTGGGCGCGCCAAGCGTGAAGGTGAGCGTTCTTTTTTGGGGTGTCGAATTTATGTATGTGCATACTGTTCAAATATACAGTAGTTTTTTCAGTATGCAACCTTCCTGTTATCTTTTTAAAAATACTTTTTACAGCGTGCCAGGCGGAAAGACATCGACAGCAATCACTTCGGCTGTTAATTGCTCGGCCAAATATAGTTTTTCGGCTTCACTTTCGCTGATGAGATGCTGTTCAAGCCCTGTTTCAATACGCTGCTGGCGATCCATTTTACGGCTCAGACCAGCCAATTTCGGTTCGATTTGCTCTGCTGCCAGCACGGCTTGTAATGCCTCCTCCAGACGTTGTACTGGCGCATTACTATCACTGCCGGTATAGATGCCTTCGCATATTCTGTCGCGTGTGGCGCCGGGTTGCTGAATTAACTGGGCAACCTGATGAGTAAGCTCGTCCGAAGGCGGTAAAAAGCGTCGACCCCAGGGGAAGATTACCCGGCGCAGGCACCAACCGACGGTCTTGGATGGGTAGTTGTCGAGGATGTGTTGCAGGGCCTCTTGAATGTTATGCAGGCCACGCAGGCAGCACCAGCGCACAATGGGTAAGTCTTGTTCGGGGGCGCCCTGGTCATGATGCTGTTTCAGTACGCTGCTCATCAGGTACATTTCGCTTAGCACATCGCCAAAACGCGCTGAGAGGCTTTCTTTAAATTTGAATTTTCCGCCCAGTAATAACAGCGTGATATCAGTCAGAACGGCCAGTGATGCGCTGACACGGGTCAGGTGACGGTAGTATTTATGCGTGTGTTTAACCTTAGGAGGGGTGACCAAAATTCCGCCGGTTAAGTTGTGCCAAAATGCGCGGCCAAGGTTTTTCAGGTGCCAGCCAATATGCCCGAAGAACGCTTTGTCGAAATCTTCAAGGCCCTGTTGGAGGTCGTTGTTATGGGCTGCACGAATGATCGATTCTAGATACGGATGGCAGCGGATAGCGCCTTGGCCAAAGATGATCATGCTGCGCGTGAGGATGTTGGCCCCTTCCACGGTAATGCTGACCGGCAACGAGTAATAAGCATTGATGAGGTAGTTATTGGGGCCATCGGAAATACCTTTGCCGCCGTGGATATCCATCGCCAGATTAATGGATTCACGCATACGCGAGGTGGCATGATATTTTAAAATTGCGGAGATGACGGCCGGTTTTTGGCCGTGATCTACCAGTGATGTCGTCAGGTGGCGAGCGGCATCAAGCATATACGAATTGGCTGCAATCGGTGCCAGGGCTTCTTCAACTCCCTCAAAGCTGGAAATCGGTACGCCAAACTGTTTTCGTACGCGAGCATAAGCGCTGGAGGTGCTGGCGCAGAGTTTTGCCGCGCCGCTGCTCAATGAAGGGAGCGAAATGGAGCGTCCGGTAGACAGCGCCTCCATCAGCATGCGCCAGCCTTGACCGATACGATCTTGGCCGCCGATTATCCAGTCCATCGGGATGAATACTTCTTCACCTTGAGTCGGACCGTTAAGAAAAGCCTGTCGGCAAGGGTAGTGACGATAGCCGGTGATCACCCCGGGTGTGTTGGTGGGAATCAATGCCAGTGTAATGCCAAGATTTGCTTTGTCGCCTAATAGTTTGTCTGGATCGGTGGCTTTGAAGGCTAAGCCAAGCAGCGTGGCAACGGGGCTGAGGGTAATGTAGCGTTTGCTCCAGGTGACTTTCATGCCCAGCGTTTTTTTACCTTCGTGCTCGCCATAACAGACAACGCCAAAATCCGGCATGTTGGCGGCATCTGAGCCTGAATAGGGACCGGTGAGGGCAAAGCAGGGGATTTCTTCGCAGCTTGCAAGACGCGGCAGATAATAATTTTTCTGTTCTTCGGTACCGTAGCTCAGCAGTAATTCTGCGGGCCCCAACGAATTGGGTACCATGACTGTCACTGCCCCGGCAATGCTGCGCGAGGCGATTTTCATGACCACTTGCGAGTGAGCGTAGGCGGAGAATTCCAAGCCTCCGTATTGCTTGGGGATGATCATGCTGAAAAAGCCGTGGGTTTTATAGAAGTCCCAGACTTCCTGCGGCAGGGTTCTGCTTTCGAAGTTGATCTTCCAGTCATCGAGCATGTCGCACAGCTCTTCAACCGGACCATTGATAAAGTCTATTTCTTCCTGGCTGAGCTCGGTGCGAGGAAAGCTCAGTAATTTATGCCAGCCTGGATTACCTGAAAATAACTCAGCATCCCAACCGACGGTGCCCGCCTCTAGCGCATCCTGTTCTGTGCTGGATAGGGGCGGTAGTATCTTGCGTACTTTGGCGAGGATGGGTTTGGATATCCGTTGTTGTCGAAATGCCTGAAAACGGCTGGACATTTTATAGCTCCTTGTTAGAAATCGCTTTTCTTACTATAGCGTTGATTGTCGTTAGTGAGAAATGATAACTGACCTGATCAGCGTAATGATTGCAAGGTTCTATCAAGGTTCAGTGCTGCTCTGAAAAATTAGCCGAAAATACCGAGCTTGAGCAGTGATCACCTGATGCGTTTGGATAGTTATTAGGCGTGAGTTTTGTAAGGCTTTGGTGAGTAATAACGTATGTTCAGGGCGTGGATTTTTTGTTCTATTTTAAGGTGTCGAAGTTTGCTGGATAAAGATACTGTGCCTATACTTTTTTAATGCAAATACTTAAGCAATCTGCCCATCGGAAGGGCGTGCTGAATGTGACAATTTGGGTGAGATGTCTAATCACCTTTTTCCTTCTCTGTGCAGGTAATCTTTACGCTGAAAATCAGCGAGTGATTGTTAACGCTGGTTTTGAGGGCGGCGGTTTATCGCGTAATACCGCCCGAGCAATTTTCTCTATGCGTCTAAAACGTTGGGAAGATGGTACGACTATTACAGTTTTCGTGTTGCCCGATACACACTCTACACATCGATTGTTTACCCGCGAAACGCTTTCCTTGTTCCCCCATCAATTGCGCCGCAGCTGGGATCGATATGTCTATTCGGGTATTGGTACCGCGCCTATTGAAGTTGAAAGTGAAGAGGACATGGTCGCAAGGGTTGCCGCTACGCCCGGAAGCATAGGTTATATCAGCATGGAGGTTCTGAATGAAGATGTTCGAACGTTACCCGTTCGGTAAATTAGCCGGTGTCTTGCTTTCGGGGTTGTTAGCATGTACCAGCGCTTTTGCTCAGCAGCCGGAAGAGTTCCGTTGGCACGGTTTTTTTAGTCAGGGGGTTGTTCATACCGATGAAAATAACTTTTTTGGTGATAGTACCGATACCAGTTTCGACTTCCGGGATGTTGGATTAGGTTTTTCGTGGCAACCTCATGATCGGCTGCTGTTTTCGGCACAGGGACTTTATCGCGATGCTGGTAAAACCTCGCCTAATGGTGTGAATGTTGATTATGCGCTGGTTAATTACAGCTGGATAAATCGATTGGACTTTGGCTTGGGGTTACGGGCCGGGCGAGTTAAAAACCCCTTTGCGTTTTACAACGAAACACGTGATGTTGCGGCCACTAGACCTTCAGTGATATTGCCTGTGTCTATTTATGCGCCTGCTTTCCGGGATATATTTCATTCATCCGATAGTGTCATGTTGTCGGGTTATAAAGAGGTTGGCGACTGGTTAATCAACTTTGATTTGCTTAGAGGAGAAGTTCCCTTTGATAAGCGATCAGAACGTTTGCTGATTCCGGTTCCTCAGTCAGGCAGTATTGAAGATAATAAACTTTGGATGGCGCGCAGTATTGTTGAGTACGATGCCGGGCGTATCCGTTTTGGTCTCACCTATTTTTCTTTTGATTCACGGCTCGATACTGCACCTGGCCTGATTTTCCCAGGGGATGTGAATGTCGATAGCTATATTCTTTCCTTTGATTACATCTGGGAAAACTTCCAATTTACTTCTGAGTACTTACGGACCGACACGACTTATCATGATGTTTTCGCTCCGGGTTTGAATAACAAGCGAGAGTCAGAATCCTATTACTTCCAACTTGCTTATCAGCTTAATGAAAAGTTGAGAATGTTTGGTCGCTACGATGTTTATTATGCTAACCGAAAGGATAAATCTGGAAATGGGCAGTTAGCGTTTGGTCGTCCCAAATCAGATGGCTTTAGTAAGGATATTGTTGTTGGTGCGCAATATCATTTTGCCGATAACTGGATGCTGGCCGGGGAAGTTCATCATTTTAAAGGCTCAGCTTCCTTGGGTGTTATCGAAAACGCCAGTGCAAGCAATGTAAAAGAAGACTGGAATCTTTACACACTTCAGCTCAGCTATAAGTTTTAGGCGTCGTTATGTTTATCAGTGTCCGTTGGAAAGTGATCGCGATGGTCAGTTTGTTGCTGATTGGCTTAAGTAGCTACTTTATTGCCAATAGTGAGCGCGAACTAAAAAAATTACTCGATTCTGAGCGTCGAGAGGTTTTTCTTAGCTATCAAAATGAAATCGCTGGTTTGTTACAGCAGTCCCGAGATCACTTGTTACAGTTGTCAGATATTATTCCAATCCTTGAGTCGCATTTAGATGAAGATGTGGTCATGCCTCTCAATGGAGTCATTGATCAGCACTGGGGCTATATTTCTTTAAATTGGGGTATGGAAAGCGCCCTTCTTTTTGATGACACTGGGCTTCTAGTAGGGAAGTGGGGCGATAGTGGTGATACAAAAAAATCTGAAGTGGTGGCTCAGGTACTTCAATCAGGCGAGCCCCTGAGTCGTTTAATCTGCGAAGATATTTGCGGTCAAGTGGTAACCTTGCCCGTGATCTCGCCGAGTCAGCAGGTGATGGTGTTGGAGTTTTCGACATCGTTGGCTGATACGTTGCGTGCGTTCCAACAAATAACGCAAGCGGATATTGGCTTGTTGGTGCCAGGACGTACGAGTGGTCTTGATTTTCGGGTTATTAAAGCCTGGTCAAAACGGTTAGCTGCCATGACGCATCTGGAGCAGAGTGTGGTTATGCTGCAAAAGGCAGCGGAGCAGGTCTCTTTTTCAACTCTGCAAACAGAACCTCAAGTCATTCAGCAAGAGGACGCTTACTACGAAGTGAGTCTTGTTGAGTTGGCCACGGAGAGCTTGGGGGGAGCGTTTTTTATTATTATTGAGGATATGACTCGTCAGCATCAACAGATCATGCAGGCTAAGGACGAGGCAATACGTACGGCGCTATCTGCAATTATCTTGTCGGGGCTCGTCTTTATCTTGGCCTTCTGGAACCCCGTTATTCGCTTGCGAGGACATGCAGAAATATTGCCTATTCTGGCTGAGCGGGATTTCAAATTATTACGGGAGAAACTGGCAAGCAATAAAAAATGGCACCTGTTCAAGGATGAGCTGGACGTGCTTGATGATGCTGAGTTGCGTGTTGCTGATCAGTTAGAGGAAATGCAGCATCAAATTGAAAAAGATACCCGACAGCTTGAATGTCTCGCGTTATATGACTCCCTGACTCAGTTGGCGAATCGGCACCATATCTTTAAGGAAATCCAGAAAACGGTAAAAGAAAGCCTGAATACCGATGAGTACTTCGGGCTGTTGTATTTAGATTTGGATAATTTTAAACGAGTAAATGACTCGCTCGGTCATGGCGCGGGAGATGAACTACTAATAGTTGTAGCCAAACGTCTGCAGGGAAGTGTTCGCGATCATGATGTGGTGGCTCGATTGGGCGGTGACGAGTTCTGTATTTTGGTGCGTGGCCTGAAAAGACGTCAGGACAGCGGAAAAATTGCTAAAAATATACTTGCGGTGCTTAGTGAACCCATAAAACTCGGCGCTGCAGAATTTAATGTCTCAGCCAGCATTGGCATTGTTTCCATCCCCGAGCACGGTGTGAATGCGGAGCAATTACTCCAAAATGCGGATATCGCCATGTATCGAGCAAAAGCTGAAGGCCGCAGTAATTATCAGTTCTACGATACGCATATGAGTGTTGCGGCCAGCGAAAGAATGGCGTTGGAAACAGAGCTTCGAAAAGCCGTTGCCGAACAGCAGTTCGAATTACATTACCAGCCACAAATAGATTTAAACTCCGGCAAAGTCGTGTCAGCCGAAGCGCTGGTGCGTTGGCATCACCCTGAGCGTGGCTTGATTCCTCCTGACGATTTCATTCCACTGTTAGAGGAAACAGGTCTGATTATCCCGCTTGGCGAATGGATTATTAAAAAAGCCTGCCAGGCAGCAAAAAATTGGCGTGGTCGAGATGGCGAACTAATTAACATCGCTATCAACCTGTCGCCTCGTCAGTTTGGCGATCAGGCATTGCCAGGCATCATCCGTGATGCCATGTTGGCGAGTCAGTTAAAGCCCTCTCAAATCGAAATTGAAATCACCGAGTCTATGATGATGACCAATATTGAAGAGAGCAATCAGGTCCTGAAATTTTTAAAGATATTGGGTGTTACTGTGGCCGTCGATGATTTTGGTACTGGCCATTCCTCACTCGCATACTTGAAAAAATTAGATATTGATGTGCTCAAGATTGATCGCACTTTTGTACAAGATTTACCTGATGATGAAAATGACAAGGCGATTGTAGCGGCGATTATCGCGATGGCTCATGAGCTTAAATTGACCGTGGTTGCCGAAGGTATTGAAAGCCTGGACCAGGAGGCTTTCCTGAAGCAGCAAGGCTGTGAAATGGGTCAAGGTTATCTGTATAGCAAACCGTTACCCAACAACAAGTTCGTTGAGCTACTCAAGTGGCCAGACAATATTGTTCCTTTTGAACGCTCACGGTAGCGTCTATGTGTTTTTTAGTGATCTGAAGCCTATGCGCTTACTTTTAGATATCAATTTTATGCATACAGGAATCTGGTCAAATTTAGTTGACCACTACAAATTAACCTCAAAAAACGATAAAACGGCCAAGGAAGAGAAGATCTAGGCCACAGATCAAGGAATCATGGATGAAAAATAAACTCCCCCTATGGGCTCACAGTTCACGAGTGGTGAATGGCAGTCATTTTTAAAGGCCCATAATCTCAAGGCCAGCATGAGTCGACGAGGAAATTGCCATGACAATGCGGTTGCTGAAAGCTTTTTCCAGCTACTCAAACGAGAGCGTATTCGGCGCAAAATTTATAAAACCAGGAAAGACGCTAGGGAGGACATCTTTAATTACATCGAATTGTTTTACAACTCGATACGTAAGCATGGTACTAATGGTTTGCTGTCACCCCAGCAGTACGAAGACCGTTACAAATTGAATAGCGGAGTGGTCTAGGTTTGTGGGGGCTATTCAAGGGGCTAGCATGAGCGTAGAGAGTGATGGGTTAGATTTGGCTGGGCTAGGGAAGATCGCCGAGGCGATTCCTGAAGAAGTTTATATACAAACAAGCGAAGCAGTAACAGGCACCTTTAAGAAGTTAGTTGCACCGGTTACTGAGACTACAGCGGGTTTTGGCCGTTTGATACAGCAAAAATTCGACAATATGGTAGAGGCTGAAAAGGCGTTAGCTGTACATGCGGTGCAAAAAGCTAAAGCTAAAGCTGAAGCCAAGGCAAGGGAAGCGGGGTTGAACATCATTACTCCTGTTCATCCGAAAAGTTTTATTAAGTCAGTTGAAGAGGCGTCAAAAGAAACAGATTCTTTACTGCATGAGATGTGGACGAGTTTGTTGGCTGATCAGCTCATAAACGAAAAGTTTCACCCTCATTTTGTTGGAATACTGGCCAACTTCAGCCCTGCGGAGGCTAGGCTATTAATGTCTTTACTGCCGAAGGATGAGGTCGGGGTGAATGGCGGTAGATATATAAACTTCACTGACGATTCATTTAAACATTGGGTCAGGCAGTCAAGAGATGGCGATTTAAATGAGTGGGATTATTCCTGCATACTTCTTCATGAGTTTAGATTCGCAAATCTTTTGGCGCCAAAAGATGGTGATTACTCGAAAGAAGATAAGGTAACCATTTTATACAGAACAGAGGCTGGGAATACTTTTCTATCAGCTGTGAGTTAATTTAATATTTCCATTTTCCTTTATATACTCCCGGCGCCTCCCTTGCGACAGATTTGTGGCTTGGCGCAAAGGGTTGTTTGCCTGCCTTAGCTTCCGTTGATGTCTTTACCAGCATGGCTAACAAGCTGCGGGGAGCCCTAGAAGGGAGTGGTAAGATTCGCTTTGATGGTGATGGCTGTGTTTGTGTGGTGGGGAAATAACTGTGGATGTTTGTTTTTGCTCAATAATTACTGATTAATTCGTGAAATAGGAAGTTGACGACAATGATTTGGACGGCAAAACCAGAGGACGCATGGGTAGAGCACATTCTCCCGGTTTTAACTACTGCTGGATGGATAGAAAACTCTAGGGATATATCTGCTGACTTAAAGCTGAGCAGACGAGAATTACTTGGAATAATTCTCGTGGCACATGCAATGCGAAAGCAATTTAACACGCCTTGGTTAGTCGGGTACGACCCAGCAGATGGCGACCAAAATGACGGGCATGTCACTGACGGCACGGATAAAGTAATCGTAGAGCATAAAGTTGTCGCACAAATGGATCCTAGGGAGGTTCTGTCGGCTATAAAGGGCACATATACGAAGTATGTTGATAAAGGTGGAGCCGAATACGGAAAAAATCGCACTCTTATTATTCACCCAAACAAAAGCACCTCGCATGGCGGCATGATTAAAATATCTGAATTAAGAGACCAAATTAATAACCAGTCACCCTTTGACCGTGTAATTACAATGGGGGCAGTCGCACAATATTCAGACAGAATTGTATGGCATCTGGTACAACATTACCCTGACGACCAGCTAGGCAAGGGTTCGATTACCCAGATTGATTTGTATTATCAATCTGGCAAAGGGGAGGTATTAAGTGAAGGTATTGATTGGACAATTAATTAGTCACATAAAAACGCATGGAAAGAACCTAAGGAATCAGATTCGCCACCTATCTAACTGTGTTGTTTCCCCGCATTACCCCGTATCTAGCTGATTTGTTCCCACTGTTCCCACGCCGTTACCACCCAAAATAGAAGGTGGTAACGAGTGTTTATTTTTTTAAATCAATAGGTTATCTGGCATGTTCCCATGTTCCCATCTGTTTTTCTAAATATACCACCCCCACACCCCTGTAATCCCTGTTTAAATTGCGCGGATAACCTGGTAGATAGTTAATACCTCAGATAAATAATACTGTCCGTTTGGACGGGTGCGCTGTTCATCTGTTGAGGGTAGGGGGTGCGAAAATCTGTTTACTCTTGGCGTGGACACCGTTGTCCTAATCGTTCGTTTGCGAGCTGGAATATTTGGAGGGGGGGTTAAAACCTTAGAGCTGACAAACCGGACACCACTGTCTTAGGTGGTTTTTTACGTGGGGAGCAATTCAGGGAGTTTCACCACGGCTAAAAGTGGTCTGAAATCGTGCATTTTACTAGACATACACTAGACAGAGCTTTTTTTCAGGCAACAAAAAAGGGCTCACATTGCTGTGAACCCTTTGATATATGGTAGCTACGGGTGGACTTGAACCACCGACCCCAGCATTATGAAGAGTATTCCATTTTCATTTATTATAGGTATTTATAGGCAGTTAAGATCAGTTTTGAGCAGGTTTTATTCATTGTAACTAATTGATATAAAAGATATTAAGCTATTTTTTCTCTTCATTTTTGTTTGGTTTTTAGTCTGTAAGTGCTTATAATTGTTATGTACAGATTATCGCAAATGCGTACATAAATGAGTACATGCTATGGCCTTAACAGACGCCGCAATCCGAAACCTTTCCACAGAAGGTTACCCCTACGAAAAATGCTTTGGCGAAGGTATGAGTGTTCGAGTATCAGCTCATGGTAAGCGTGCATTTCAGTTTCGTTACCGGTTCAGGGGGAAAGCCCGCAGGCTAACCCTTGGGCAATATCCTGAAACCAGCTGCAAAGAAGCCCGTGCGAGGTTGTGGGAAGCAAAAAAAACCCTGGATCAGGGTGTGGATCCACTCGCTCAAAAGAAGGAGCAACTTATAAATGAGCAGCTGAGCGAAGAGGCTGGAATATCAGTCAAGGCGCTTTGTGAAAAGTGGCTGCGCGAATATGCAAACTCCAGGCGCAAGAGGGCGCATGATCTGGAGTTGATGTTACAGAAAGATGTGTACAGCCAGATAGGCGAAGTTCTATTGCAGGACCTTTCGCGGGTAATGGTCACAGAAAAAGTGCTAACCCCAATTCTTCATCGCGGGTCGCCAGTGCAGGCCAATAAAACGCTCACACTTGTTAAGCAGATCCTCAGCTTTTCGGTCGAGCGAGGCTATTTGGAAAACAACCCCTGTGCAGCGATTACAAAAAAAAGTATAGGGGGTAGGGAAAAGCCCAGAAAGCGGTTCCTCTCGCAAGAAGAAATCAGGACCATGTGGCATGGTTTGGATCGTACCCAAATATCGCAACCAATTAAGTTGGCTCTGCGAGTTCTGTTGGTTACTGGGCAGCGGCGTGGCGAATTGAGTAATGCCAGGTGGGAAAACGTGGACCTCAAAAAAAAGATTTGGGTTTTACCCACAACAAAAAATGGTGAAACGCATCGGGTGCCCCTGCCGCCCTTTGCTGTAACTTTGTTTCAAGAACTTCAGGAGTTAGCCGGGAACAGTCAATGGGTTCTGCCCGGGGATAGTGAGGATGAGGTGCCGCTCAGTGAGCGCGCCATTAGCCGCGCTGTGCAACGAAATATTGAAAAGATCGGGGTAGATAAGTGGGTGCCTCACGATTTACGTCGAACATTTACAACCCACTTGAATGAGGCAAGGGTTATGCCTCATGTGGTTGAAAAACTATTGAATCACAAAATGACCGGTATCTTGGCTGTTTATAACCACGCTGAGTATTGGGATGAGCAAGTAGAAGCCATGGGTAAATGGGGGGGGATGTTGGAAAGCACAATATGTTGTGCTAATTAGTTGATTTTGGTCTATATGTTCTGCTACTTTTGGCTTCTAGCTGATTGAAATTGATCGTAACTGACCAGAAAATCAGCAGTTTTTGCTCTAAAGATGCCTATGATCGCTTTGCGACAACGGCTTAGCCCTCCCCCAACCTAATACAGCTGGAGGTGCAAAGGAGTTAATGGCCATATGGCCTAATCCTTTGTCGGCAGACGCCGAGGACTTGTTATGAGCGAAATATTGACAGACCGCATTGTGCGGTATCCCGAAGCAGCCAAAATAGTTGGCCTTGCAGTAAGCAGTATCAGAAGACTTGAGAGTGAAGGAAAATTCCCCAAGCGATTCCAAATTGGCCCCAGGGCCGTAGGTTATCGACTGTCTGATATAAACAGGTATCTTGAAGACCGTGAGCAGGTTAGCGGTGGGAAGGTATTGTTGTGAGTATCCGAGAAGTTATTCCGTCAAGCTGTGATATGCCCGGTAAGCAACCGCAAGTTGGTTTTCAGCATCACTCGGCTACTGGGTCCGTACCAAAACCATGTCCGCTACAGGTTAATTTTGATGGGATACCTCAGGCGCTAAAAAAAATCCCACAGTGGGTATTGTGGAAGTATCTTTATAGAGGAGGGCGCTGGACCAAAATGCCGGTTCAGCCAAATGGAGGTGCGGCTTCCTGCACTAACCTTGATACTTGGTCAAATTATACCACTGTGGCTGAAATGTACTCCTCAGGGCAATTTGATGGTGTGGGTATTGTATTGACTCAGGAGCTGGGTATTACAGGCGTGGATTATGACAAGTGTTCGGAAGGTGAAAACCCTCATCCTGACCTCGCCCCCTTCTTTAATGCGCTCAACACTTATACTGAACGCTCCCCCAGTGGAAACGGTTATCGGAGTTTTTTGTTCGGGCGCAAGATGACGGAAAGTTGTCGGGTTAAATATCCGACTCCCAATATTAAAGAGATCGAAATTTACGAGCATGGACGTTTTCTTACGGTGACAGGACAAAGGTTGGAAACCTATCCTGCGGAAATACAGCAATGCCAAGACGGCCTAGAGGAAGTGTGTTCTGAGTTATGGCCTAAAGAGGAAAGCAACGGGCCTGTAGAGGCCGTAACAGGTAAAAGTAGCTTGTCCGATACCGAGGTGCTACAGCGTATTCGGTCCAGTAAACAGAGTAGCAAGTTTGAGTCATTATTCACGGGGGGCGACTTATCTGCTTACAACGGCGATGCTTCAGCGGCCGATATGGCTCTGTGCTGTATCCTCGTCTTTTGGACCAACGGTTCGCTGGATCAGATGGATCGTATTTTTCGGGGAAGTGCGCTAATGCGTGGTAAATGGGATGAAATGCGTGGGCAGCAAACATATGGAGAACTGACTATAACTAACGCTTTAGTGCATAGCACTGAGCGTTATTCGGATGATGGTGAGAGAAGCGTTTATGAGAACTTTCAGCAGAGGATCGATAATACAGAGGATGAATTTGAGCTTCTATCCACCCTAGCTAGTGATATTTCAAACAGCACGCTTTCTACAGCGTTATCACAGAAATTGAGACGGATGATTTCAAAAAAAACGGGGGTGACTCAGGGTGCGCTTGAAAAAGATTCAAACAGAAGGGCAACTGGTGGACAAAATCAGCACTTAGCGATGGCAAGGCAGGCCATTAATAACTTTGGAGACGGTAATCTTGTTCATACGAGAGTAGGCTTTTACGAATGGCAGGATACCGGTGTATGGGCTCAGGCAGATGAGCAAGATGTTCGAAAACAGATTCATGCAGTGAGTGGCGACGAAATTACGGGAGGCACTGTGGATTCCATTCTCAAGCTTGTCCGTACTGAGTGTCACGATCGAAATGTAAGATTTGGAGAGCCGTTTGAGGGTGTCAATTGCCTCAATGGAGAACTATTTTTTACCGACTCTGGGTGGGAGTTACACCCGCATAGGAAAGTGCGAGGACTGATAAGCCAAATCCCCGTGATCTATGATCCCCAAGCAGATGCGCCACGTTTTAGGAAGTTCCTCGAAGAAGTCTTTGAGGGCGACTCGGACGGGGAGGATAAAGCACAGCTGATTCTTGAGTTGTTTGGCTATTCTTTATTATCTACGTGTCGTTACGAGAAATTTGTCATTCTTGTTGGTAGCGGGGCAAATGGCAAGTCAGTTCTGTTAGACCTACTTAAGGCCCTGTGTGGGATATCCAATGTTTCAGCCGTGGCCCCCGAGAAACTAGATAACAACTTCCAGCGGGCTCACTTACAGGGAAAATACGCTAATCTTATTACTGAGATTGCCGAGGGTGCCGTTCTTCCGGATGCTGCTATGAAGGCGATAACCAGCGGCGAACATATGACCGCGGAACGTAAATTTGGCCACCCTTTTGATTTTTCGCCCTATGCCACACTTTGGTTCGGCACCAACCACATGCCGCATACTCGAGATTTTTCAGCAGCACTTTTCCGTCGCGCTTGTGTACTACGCTTCAATCGTAAGTTTACTGGCGCTAACTGCGACCACCACCTGAAAGAAAAATTGGTTAATGAGCTACCTGGGGTGCTCAATATGGCCTTGGAGGCAATAGCCAATGTGTTAGAAACCGGTGCGTTTACTGAGCCGGACTCCATGTTAGCGGCAAGGCAGGAATGGCGAGTTGAAGCGGACCAAGTTGAACAGTTTATTGTGGATTGCTGTCGTTTTGGGGAGTTTGAAATCCCTAAATCACAGTTGTATGGGCGCTATAAGCTCTGGGCTGAAGATATGGGTATTCGTAAAAGATTAACGCAGAGAAGCTTCACGAGCCGATTGCTTAATAGGGCGGGCGTGGGTGAGAGGCGGACATCGATTGAGCGGCTTTATACGGGTATCGATATAACCCAGGCACCCACGTATATTAGGTGATAAATTTAGGGCTCATACTCATGAGCCCTTTTTTAAAGTGTTGTTTTCTGTCAAGTGGTTGGGATGGTGACACTCATGACGCATAATTTTCATACTTTGCGGCTATAGAAAACCTTTCGAATATTTTTTACATTCATCATCTAAATTAAGAATAAAAAACTGTGTCATTTCCGTCATTGGGTGCTGAATTCCGCATAAATTCTAGACGTTCACTGTGACACTTAACCTTTCTCAGCGTCAGATTTGTGCCATAAAGAGATCGATGTGTCATTTCTGAGCAGCTGTGTGAACACACTACTGCATCGCGGTCCTTAATAGAGAATGGAGGCCAACTCGAATCCCGAACCCCTGTCCCCCGACAATCTACCTAAGCCAGCATTATCAAATCGTGGGTCATCACGGGTTGCGGATCGGGGCTCATTGATTCATTTGTGTATGCCGGGGGTATAGATTTTTAACTGGGGCTCGGGGACCGAGGTCAGCATTGGCAAATGTCGCAGCGTGTAGAAAAATAATTTAGCTGGTTCTAGTTTGGGTAGAGCCCATAGAGTTTGCCCAGTTCCCGTATAGCTGCAATTTTATGAGTTGCGGCAGATGTGTTGCCGCGGATTATTTGCATTAGATCCTGTACTGCATTTTCGCGAGTGTATTCTATCTGTGCTCTGAATCTAATCTGTTCTTGCTCGATAGCCTGTTTTACATCGGGGTTTTTTAATAGTTCGCAGGCAGTCACTTTTGCCCTGCTGGTTGAGAAACCTGCTTTTCGAGCTGCGGCAGCAGCGTTTGCCGGGGCCGCCGTGTACTCTTCAATAAAGCGCTGTCTACGAGGGTTTAAAGGCATATTCACACTGAAAAGTTACGCTTAGTTACGCGTATTATACCCGTCTACTATCGACATAAGATAATGTTTGGATAGTAGAGATACATGCAGCAATTACTTCTTCGGCTTGGACGGATTCAGAAAATCGTGAATAGTTTCGTCTAACTTGACCCCACTTTTTTTTCGGGGGTCGAAGTTTGGGCAGCCTTAACCATGTTGGTAAGCTGCTTGCGCTCCGCGTTAGTAAAGAACCTAGCCAACCCAACATGCGCGAAGACTTCGTGGCGCAGGGTTCGGAGTAGGTCCTGTTCTAAGGCGTGGACGCCGGTTTGGATAGCCAGGGCATAGTGTTCCGTTCCTGGTTTTGCTCAGAGATTTTTTGATCTCTCATATTTTTCTACCATAAAAGGGTCTTGGGTTTTACCCATCGATGGTAAGGCATGTTCCCAACGTACATTTCCCGTATAGGGATTTCATATTCACGCCTGTGGTCTTCGAGTAATAGGCTGTCATGCAGCCAGTTTAGAATTTCCCCGGAAATTCCTTCTCTATCAGCTCCAGTAATTTCCGTTTGGCTTCAAGCGTCTTCTCTTCCTTGACCTTCTTTGCTTTCCACTCAAGCAGGTTGAACTTCTCGCCTTTTGCTTCGGCCTCGTCGGTCATTGAAATCACTTCGTCCCATTCATACCGACTTAGTATCGCTTCTTGAGTGTTTATCAGTACACCGGTTTCTTCAAGGATCTTTATCTCGGCCTCTTGGGCGGCCCATTTCGCGTCTTTCTTACGCTTCCATTTGAGTAAGTATCGTGCGTCGCCTTGCGCATCGGCTTCGTCCGCTAATGCTAATAGTTCATTCTGTTCGTCTTTTGTCAGTCCTACCCTCTGGCTACCTAAGGGCTTACTAAACTCTTTCAGAACGCTAATCACTATTCGTTTAGTGTCTTTATTCTGCTTCCACTCCATCGGGTTCTGTGGAATCTCGCCCTTTGCTCTCGCTTCGTCCGCCAACTGGATCAGTTCGTCTGCTTCCTCCAGGCTAAGTTCCACCGTCGGGTTCTTCAGGAAGTGGTTAGTTGGCTTGGATTGATTCTCGGTCATATATTTGCCCTCCCTGGGCTCTTGTTATATCTATCATGCTAGCACTCCCAGTGAGGAGGCTGGCAATATGCACTGGACGCACACTATGAGTAATAAACCCCAGCGGGGGCAGAATAACTGGCAACCATTTTTGTTTTCTATGTACTTAAAAAACAATAAAGGCTCGGTTTTCTGGAGATAATGTACGAATATCTTTTTATATCAATATGAAAACTAATATACGCCAGTTACCATTCTACTTTAACGGCATAGGGCTATTTTACTCGTCCGAAAAAGAATTTGGCTTATGTTGCTTTTTCGCTATCATTCGCGCCTAAAAATAGAATATGAATGCTTGGATTGTAATTATACTAGGATGTTGTTTTAGATAATGAAAATCGTTTTTAAGAACTTTGACACAGATGATGAACTGGGATGTGAAGAGTATTCTGATATTCTGGAAACCCTGGTGCCCGCCTTTCAGCAAGGTGCGCATGATGTCTTCTTGATGAAGAAGTTTTCGTCAAGAGCAGGTATTTCATCCTGGCGAATAAAGAATATTGCAACCAGTCCTCAATTTGTTGAAATAATATTAGCTGAAGCTGAGCAGCCAATCTCGGTTACTGCACATGCAAAAAGTCAGACTAAACCTCCTGGAAGTTATCTTCTTCGTTTTAGAATAGTTGAAGTTGACTTTGGATTTCATTCAAATGCATTTAGCCCGTGTGGACAATTAACTAAAAACGAGGCTATAACCTCAGCTTTACTGCCGGGAGAACTACATAAAAAGCGTCCGTGTATTGTGCTTGGTGCTAACAAGAATAGAGCACAGGTTATACCTATGACTACCAATCTAACAGCAGGGAAAAACCCTAAAAACATACAGATTAGCCATAAATCATTTAAGAACATGTCTAATCATTACAGTCAAAAACCAAGTTATGCATTACTTGAAATGATTCAAACTGTCTCAGTTAATAGGATATTTCCTCCTAGAGCTAGCGATGGTAAATATCACCCCTATTATCATAATTACAACTTATGTTCTGATGATAGAGCTGCTTTAAGAGATATTCTCGCGGCTCAATATAATCAGGAAGTGGTTAATGAAAAAAGTATTTTACAATCTAAAGTTGAGGGGCTGAATCATGAAAAAGGAATGCTCCTAAATGCTCAAAGAAAGATCAAGGCCGACTTAGACATAGTTCAAAAAGAAAAAGAGCAGCTTGAAGATTTAATACTTCAGATTGGCTGCCACTTAGATTTAGGGTGCTCTGTTAGTGAGATTAAACAAAATCTGGAACGTCAGTTTAATTAGGGGCCTAAGTTGACTTGTTCGGTACCTAGTAGCTATAATATTTCACATAGGCTTTGGAAAGGGTGTACCGACCGACCTTAGCGACTAGTAAGTGGGTGTTGCTCTTTAGTTTCATCAGGCTGCTATTGGTACAGTTTTAAAGATGTTTAAAAAGGCTGATCTTGTGATCAGCCTTTTTTATTTGCGTTAACTTGTGCTGTAATTTATGCGCTAACTGCAGCTTTGACTTCGCCTGATCATACTTGTAGCTCCAGCTTTAAAACCCCAACCTGAACCAGCTTAATAAGACTATCTGGCACCTCTTTTTGGGCGATAAATGCTTTTGTGAACCTAACTGCATCCGAGTATGAAAGGTCAAAAGTGCTTTCCACGGTTTCTTCTTCAGTCCAGCTCAACGTCACCCGTAGCGTATTTTTGTCAATATAGTCTGTGCTTACCTGAGGGCAGCCGCCTATATCGGATCCATTAGCTCTTACATCTTCAGCAATGGCCAGATTTACAGCCCCGGAAAGATCATTTGGTGAAAAATAAAACGACATAAAATTTCTCCATTGTTTTTTAATATCCTTATATTACCGAGTGACCATAGCCATTATCGACTAAATCGGTTTTTAGTGGCCGAGTAGCCTGTAGGCAAAATTTTCACAAAATTTTTCTCAGTCATCCCTGTAAGACATTTCCCTTCCTGCCAAAAGACACTGTCCCCGGTCCCCGGATATACCCCCCTGTTCTTGAACCTTCTTTTTGTCTTTTGGGACCCCTATTCGAATTAGTAATCTCAAGGTGCCTCTGTATATGAGAGGGCTTTCTCCACATGACTTAATTACTTTGGAGAAATCAATGACACACGAAAGCTCACAAACCGGACTAGCTCAATATCCCCTGTGGACAGATAGGACTGATGAGGAAAGCATTCTTCGCCAGGCAGCGAAGATTCTTGAAAATCGGTTAGTCAAAGGGGAGGCCTTTAGCTCACCGGATGCAGTAAAGGAGTACTGTCAGTATCAGATTGCGGCGGATGTGGATGAATGTTTTTGCTGTCTTTTCTTAACAAGTCAGCATCAACTGATTCGCTTCGAGCGGCTATTCCGGGGAACCATTGATAGCGCCAGCGTTTACCCGAGAGTGGTGGTTAGGCGAGCGTTAGAGCTTAATGCCGCAGCCGTTATATTCACTCACAATCACCCCAGTGGTATATCCGAGCCTAGTAGGGCGGATTATCACATTACTGAAAAGCTTAAAGATGCCCTGGCTCTTGTTGATATTCGGGTGCTCGACCACATTGTGGTTGGGACGGGTAGTGCCTTTTCTATTGCGGAAGCAGGCAGGCTTTAGTCCTGGTTTACCATCGGGCCGCGGGCCTCTGTCCTGTATCTAAATCAGCGGATGCATTTCGAGAACAGAGGATCGAGGCTCGTGAGTCTCGAATTGAGGGATCAATTTACGACCAGCGTACATATCCCGTTGATTAAAGAGAACGGTTTTAATTAGTAGTACTCCTTGATATACGCATAAGCCTGATCAAACAACTTTTGATCCGTATGCAGCTTGTACTTTAGCAATGCTTTGCGCAGTGATTTTTGCACTTCACGTTCACCGCCGGTGGTGGTTTGCCAGCCGGGGAAACGTACCACGCGAACGATGGCGTCGATATCTGTGACGATGCGTTCTACTACCGCTGGAGTTTCATCATCCTTTAATTCAAAAAACAACTCGGTCAGTGCGGCCTTAGGTGATTTCTCTTGAAGATCTTGCTCTAGGTCTTTCTCAGCTTGCAGCGTTTCCTTGGCTATCTTGCAAAGTTCTTTTACGAAGTCGATTGAGGCAATTAAACCCTTCTCGGCTTTATCTCTTAATGCTTCTAATCGCTCGCTGAGTGATTTAAACGCGGGTAGATCGCCATGCTTTTTGAACCGCTCAGTCAGTATCTTTTCAAGTTGTTTTGTTTTCTTTGGATCGGGGTTGTTGAAGATGTCTTCAATCACATCCGCATCAAGCACAAATTCATCCAAGACATGTACGTCACCCACGTGAATATTATCGTGAATGAGCTGTGTGGTTTGCGCGCCTAGGGTTAACCACAGTAGCTTTCCGATGTTATCCGAAGCCGGTTTTACCGATTCATATACCTGAGCTAACCATTTGTAATCAGCGTTATACAAATCCAATATGTTGTCGGGAGAGAGTGATTCCCACAGCTTGGCAAGGTATTTAAAGTCACGGGCGAAGGCGTCTTTCTTCTCGTCGTTGCTTATCGCATCCTGTGCCGCCTCTAAGCCTTCAAAACCTTCCAGGGCTCTATCTACTCCAGCAAAGTGCGCTAATGCATCCCGCATGGCTTGTGGCAGCTTCTCGCGCAACTCAGCCAAGTTGGTGATGACTTGTTGTACGCTTTCTTCGTCAAACTCTAACGCTTTGGCGGCATCGTCGAATACACCAAAGTAATCCACAATACGGCCAAAGGTTTTGTGAGGGTATAAACGGTTAGTACGGCAGATGGCTTGCAGTAATGTGTGGTCCTTTATGGATTTATCCAGATACATGGTTTGCAGTATCGGCGCATCAAAACCGGTGAGTAATTTGGCGGTGACGATGATGAATTTAAGCTCTGAATGCTCATCGTTAAACTCATCAACAATCTTCTCTTGTTGGCTTTTATCGACGCCCCATTTTTTCTTGAAATCGAAGTCGTCATTAGCCGTAGTGGATATAACCACCTTGCTGGCTTCTTCTGGGAAGTGTTTGTCTAACTCTTCTTTGTATTGCACACAGGCATGGCGGTCTGGAGTGACTATCATGGCCTTAAAGCCTTGTGGGGCGACTTTCTCTTTAAAGTGAAGCGCTATGTCTTGAACGATTTTTTCTACCCGCTCGGGTGCTTTTAAAAACGCGGCCATTTTAGCGGATTTTTGATTGAGGGCATCGGCTTCTTCATCACTTAATGCGGCGCCATCTTTAAATTCGGCAAAGGCTTTATCAAGTGCTTCTTTATCGACATGCACATCGACCAAACGCGGTTCAAAGTGCAGTGGCAGTGTGGCGTCATCACGGATGGAATCGTGGAACGTGTAGCGGCTCATGTAGCCGCCTTGGTCTTCTTCTGCGCCAAAGGCCCAGAAGGTGTTTTTATCGGCTTTATTAACCGGTGTGCCGGTTAAACCAAACAAAAAGGCATTGGGCAATGCGGCACGCATTTGACGGCCTAGATCACCTTCTTGCGTACGGTGGGCTTCGTCTACCAGCACAATAATATTGTCGCGGGTATTCATGTTGGGTTTGGCATCGCGGAATTTGTGGATCATCGAGATAATGATCTTGCGCGTATCCCGCTCAAGCATTTGTTGTAGTTCTTTAATGCTATCGGTGCTTTCTACGTTGGCCACATCGGCGGCGTTAAAGGTGCCGCTTATTTGGGTATCCAGGTCGGTACGATCTACCAGCACAATCACAGTGGGACTTTTTAGCTCTGAGGCACGACGCAACTTTTGTGCGGCGAATACCATCAGCAGTGATTTACCTGAACCTTGGAAGTGCCAGATGAGACCCTTTTTAATACGGCCTTCAATCACCCGTTGAACAATTTTGTTTGCACCTTCGTATTGCTGAAAGCGCGGGATCACCTTCATGCGCTGCTTTTTCTTGTTGGTGGTGAACAGCGAGAAGTTGCGCAGAATATCCAGCAAGCGAGCGGGCTTGAGTAAATCAGTCAGTTCTTTACCCACTTCGCCTAAGCCAAGGCTTTTCGCGATTTGGTCATCATCATTTTCAATACGCCACGGGGCCCAAAATTCCAATGGGCAACGAATCGCACCGTAAAACAACTCTTTGCCTTCAGTAGCAAAGGACAAAATATTCGGCACAAACAACTGAGGTACGGCGTTTTCGTAAATGTTGTGTACTTCATGTGCACCATCTAACCAGCTTACTGAGGGACGAATAGGAGTTTTCGCTTCACCTACCACCACGGGTATACCGTTAATCAGCATGACTACATCAGGAATTTTTGTTTCGCGGTGATGAATACGGAACTGATTGGTGATGATGTATTGGTTTTGGGTTAAGTCTTCAAAATCAATTAAGCGCACAGGCACATGGCGATTGTTCTCGCCAAAGGGCATGGTTTTTTCACCCGTGAGCCATTTAAAAAATTCTTCATTGGCTTTTACCAAGCCAATTTGATTCACCGAAATTAAAATAGCGCGGAGTTTATAAATCACCTCATCAGCCAGCTCTGGCTTTTGGCTAATCTCTGGATTGAGGCGAAGCAAAGCGGCTTTTACTTCCGCTTCCACCATAACTTCATTAACCCCTCGGCCAAGCTCTTCTGGCGATTGGTATTGCCACTGTGCGCCATAGGGCTTTTTAGGTGTCGTAGAAACCTGTCCTTGGTTGAGATTTACACCACTCACTTGATGGATAATGTAATGCTCTACGCTGTTTAATTCGGTAAATCCCATACCTAAAACACCTTGTTCTGTAAGGTTTTCATCAATTCATTAGTAAAGGAAATCTGTTTTTTAATCGCGGCTATAGATTGGTCTGTCTTCAATAATTGATTTCTGATCTTTTCCATAAGCTCATGTTTTGGTAAGTATATTGGCATATCACTTAACATTCCCTTGGTTATTTTTGGTCGAGTTCCTCCCGTGATAAAGTCACTTACATCATGTGAGTTGAAGTATTCTGCAACCAAATACCTGCAAGCCCCTTTAATCTTCAAAACGTGAGCATGATTGTTTACCCAACACTTCTCATCAACTTCATATGCAATTGGCAACTTCCTACTATTCAAATTTTCGCCATCTTCTGATATCAGTAAAATTGGCTCATCGAAAATGAAATTGTCAACAAAATCTACAATGCCGCTGGCACCAAAGTATGGATAAGGCCCACTGGTTCGGTTAGCTTTTTTTATTGGAATTCTTTTGTTATCAAGACTTTCTGATATTTCAGAAATTTTAATTTTTATACAATTTTCTTTTGAAAACGCTTCTTTAAGTTCAGATTTTTTGAACATCTGAAGACTTTCAAAAAGCTCTAATTGTTTTCGGGACAGTGAATAATTTGACTTAAACAAATTGGCTAAAGCTTCTTGTAGCTCACGAGGTGGAATAAGGAACTCTTGATGTTTTAATGTCCCCCAGTTGATCGTCGGTGACAACGAACCAACTGAAATATCTACAGCACGATTCATAAACAAATCTGAATGAAGAAAAAATGGAAATAGCTGTAGATCAATAACCTCTGGATTAGCTCTTAAAACTAGAGCATGTGCTGAGCAAAAACCATCGGTAGTAGCTATACCTGCTTTACGCTGGTATGCACGACGACGGCCAAAAATAATATCGCCTTTATAAAACTTTAGTTTTTGGCCATTCACATCATCTGGAGTACCGAAGCGTTTGATATGCAGCGATTCAGAATCAATATGTTCCAGGCCGATATAGACCTCTAAATCTGTATTGTTGGGGTCTATTCGCTCTGAAATGTTTGTGGCAATTTCATCGAAACGAAAAGTTTGCCAAGTGGATTTATCTAAGTTATTTAAGTCTATTTTTGCGGCTGGCATCACTTAACTTAATTCCTTAAATAATTGATCCATACTTGTAGCAAGCTTTTGAGAAGAATCGGTCCAATTCTTTAAGGCTTCACCTAAAGTTACTTTAACTTGATTCGCATCTACGTTGCTTACATAGAGCGCCATATTTAGGCTGGCTTTATGGACGAGAACATCTTCAATGCTGACTATTTTGCAAAAACCATCTTGGTCTTGATAGGCTTTGTAGGCGTTATAAATTCGCTCGATATGATTTTGTTCTAGGTAGGCCATGTTCTTATCTTGCCGTACTTCTTTTACAGCGTTGATAACCAGTACTTTGCCTTGCTTGTTCTTTTCTTTATTGGTTTTGGTAATGAGCAAACAGGCTTCCATGGGCGAGTTATAGAACAGGTTTGGCCCTAAGCCGATGACGCATTCAACCAAATCTTGTTCGATCATTTTACGGCGCATATGGGTTTCGGCATCGCGGAATAATATGCCGTGAGGCCATAGGGATATTGAGCGGCCATTTTCTGAATCCAAGCTTTTTTGAATATGCTGCTGAAAAGCATAATCAGCGCAGCCTTGTGGTGGTGTGCCCCAGAGATTGCGGCCATAAGGGTCGCTTTCAAAACTTTTGCGATCCCAGGATTTAATCGAGTACGGTGGGTTAGCGAGGATGACGTTGAATTTTTTCAGCTCGTCATTTTCAAGTAATCCCGGATTGGCTAAGGTATCTCCTCGCACTATGTCGAACTCTTCAATGCCGTGCATAAACATGTTCATGCGGGCAATGGCGGATGTGAGTAGGTTTATCTCTTGGCCATAGAGTTTGAGGGTGCGGTATTCTTTACCTTCCTCTTTTAAATGCAGCGCACAGTTAAGCAATAAACCACCGGAGCCACAGGTTGGGTCATAAACCGATTCGCCGGGTTGGGGGTCCATGATCATAGTCATGAGTTTCACCACAGTGCGATTGGTATAAAACTCCGCTGCGGTATGGCCGCTGTCGTCGGCAAATTCTTTAATCAGGTATTCGTAAGCATTACCGAGTTTGTCATCGGGCACATTACTTAGGCTAAGTTTGTGCTGTGAGTAATGCTCAATAAGGTTGGTGAGCATTTCATCTGAAAGCCGATCTTTATTAGTCCAGCTGGCATCACCGAAAATACCATGCAAAGTATCTGGATTGGATTGCTCAATAGCTCGCATAGCATTTTGAAGTGCCTGCCCAATGTTTACCGTAGTTTCACGAACATCTTTCCAATGGGCACCTTCGGGTATTTGAAAATGATGATTCTCAGCAAAGGCGGCGTAGGCTATATCACCGTCAGATTCAGCCAGTGCGTTTTTGTATTCTTCATCGTAGACATCGGAGATACGTTTAAAGAACAGCAACGGGAAGATGTACTGCTTGTAATCACCGGCATCAATGGTGCCGCGCAAGGCCGTGGCTGCACCCCAAAGGTATTTCTCTAACTCTTGTTGGGTCATCATCGGATAAATTTCTCCAAAACAGCTTTAAATTTATCTTCTGCTTCAAGGCTTGCTTGCCATGCTTGTTTTAAATCGGCCATGGCTTCTTCTACAGAGGGCAGGTTGTCTTCAATTATCTTCTCGACGTAGAGCGGGATATTGAGATTGAAGTCGTTTTCTTTTAGATCTTCAAAAGTTGTGACTTTGACGTAGTTTTCAACGTCGGTGAAAGAGTGATACCAACCATAGATTTGCTGAACATGGTTAGGCTCTAAAAAGTTTTGCGCTCGGCCCACTCGGATTTGATCAGAGGCATCAATAAACAGCACTTTCCCTTTCTTTTGAGGCTCTTTGTTTTGCTTGAACACCATCACGCAGGCAGCAAGCTGTGTGCCATAGAAAATATTAGGACCTAAGCCAATAACGGCTTCAAGCATATCTTGCTCTAACAATGCTTGTCTGATTTTTCCTTCAGCGCCTTTACGGAATAGTGCGCCGTGGGGAAGAACAACAGTCATGTGACCAGTACTGTTCATGGATTTAACCATGTGCTGTACCCAGGCCATGTCACCATTTCCTTTGGGGGGCACACCTGCAATATTGCGGCCGAACGGATCATTAGCCCAATTATCGGCACCCCAGTCTTTTAACGAGAATGGTGGGTTAGCGATTACGCAGTCGAAAGTTTGTAGGCCATCAGCTTCAAAGAAAGCAGGATTACGTAGAGTATCGCCACGCAGGATTTCAAAATCTTCGATGCCATGAAGGAACATGTTCATCCGGGCGATGGAGCTGGATGTAAGGTTCTTTTCTTGTCCGTATAGATTTAGGGTTCGGTAGTCTTCGTTGTTATGTTTGAGATGATCGACACACTCAAGCAACATGCCGCCCGTACCGCAGGCAGGGTCGTAGATGGTTTCGCCTTCATGTGGATCGAGAATAAGTCCAAGCAGATGAACAACCGAGCGAGGGGTATAGAACTCGCCTGCTTTCTTATTAGTTAGATCGGCAAAGTGCTTGATGAGGTATTCGTATGCTTGGCCAAGCATGTCTGGATCAACATTTTCATTGGCTAAATCATACTGAGAAAAGTGCTCAATTAAGTTAATTAATAGCGCATCAGAAAGCTTGTTCTTGTTACTCCACTGAGCATCACCAAAAATCCCATATAGAAACTCCTGGTTAGCTTGCTCAATGCCGCGCAGCGCATGTTCTATTGCTTGACCTACATTGGTAGTTTTTTCACGAACATCCAACCAATGGCAGCCTTCACTTACCTCAAAACGGTGCATTTCAGGAAGCGAAGCGTAATCGTTGTCGCCACCTGATTCCTCTAGGGCAATACGATATTCTTCGTCGTAGACATCCGAGATACGCTTAAAGAAGAGCAGTGGAAAAATGTATACCTTGAAGTCCGAGGCATCGACTGGACCTTTTAGTATCCAAGCCGCTTTAGATAGGTATTGTTCGAGTTGGGAGAGAGTTAGTTTTTTTTCGTCCATTGAGCTATTTTGATTCAAACCTATTCCTTAGAAGTTGTAGAGCCTTTTCCCTGACCATAGAAAGTAACATTGATCGAACCCCGCTAGATATGTATAAGCAAAAAGATTTGTAGGCATTATCGGGTGCGGCAGCTAAGCAATCAATGGTTGAGTTATTTTCTTGTAAGCTGCTTCGACTAACCGAAAAAAAAGAAGTATTTAAGATCTGTGCTTCCGAGGGAGGGCCGCATCGGGATATAGATGCTGAAATGGCGAGAATAGCAGAAAAATTAGCGTACAGAATGCTGTACAGAATATCAGAAAACAAAAAAGGGTTAGCAGATACTAACCTGCTAACCCTTAGTGTTTGGTAGCTACGGGTGGACTTGAACCACCGACCCCAGCATTATGAATGCTGTGCTCTAACCAACTGAGCTACGTAGCCGAATGAGGACGCGAATTTTCCCGATTTCGCGACACCTTGTCAAGCGCGTTAGACGTTAAATCTGAAGTGAATTACGTCGCCATCCTGAACGACGTATTCTTTACCTTCCAGGCGCCACTTTCCGGCTTCTTTTGCACCGGCTTCGCCACCATTGGCGATGAAATCTTCGTAGGAGATGATTTCAGCGCGAATAAAGCCCTTGGTGAAGTCAGTATGGATAACGCCCGCAGCTTCTGGGGCCTTTGCGCCGACTCTAACCGTCCAGGCGCGTACTTCTTTAACGCCTGCTGTGAAGTAGGTTTGCAGGCCTAGAAGTTCGTAGCCACCGCGAATTACACGGTTGAGGCCGGGTTCTTCGAAGCCAAGCTCTGCCAGAAATTCTGCTTTTTCGTCATCTTCTAGCTCAATGATTTCGGCTTCCAGTTTGTTGCAGATGGAAACGACAATGGCGTTTTCTCGGGCAGCAATTTCTTTCACCGTGTCCAGGTGGGGGTTGTTTTCAAAACCTTCTTCGTCGACGTTGGCGATATACATTGTTGGTTTACTGGTAAGCAGGTGAAAACCTTGCACCATTTTCTGTTCGTCTTCTGTTAACTCCAGCGCGCGCACAGGTAAGGCTTCGTTGAGTTGAGGCAGTAATTTTTCAAGTAGCGCTTTTTCTTTTACAGCATCTTTGTCGCCACCTTTAGCAACGCGGGCAACGCGCTGTAATTGTTTTTCAACGCTTTCCAGATCCGCCAGTGCCAGTTCGGTGTTGATAACATCAATGTCTGAAGCGGGATCAATTTTGTTGGCAACGTGTATAACGTTGTCATCTTCAAAGCAGCGCACTACGTGAGCGATGGCATCAGTCTCGCGAATGTTAGCCAGGAACTTGTTACCCAGGCCTTCACCCTTGGATGCGCCAGCAACTAAGCCTGCAATATCAACGAACTCCATGGTGGTGGGTACCAGGCGTTCGGGCTTAACAATTTCCGCCAGTTTGTCCTGGCGCGGGTCAGGCACGGGCACAATGCCTGAGTTTGGCTCGATAGTGCAGAACGGGAAGTTTTCTGCGCCGATACGAGCATCGGTAAGGGCGTTGAAAAGAGTTGATTTGCCGACGTTGGGTAGGCCGACAATGCCGCATTTGAAACCCATAATTGATCCTTTATTTGCCGTTGGCGTTGAAGCCATTCAGCAGTGTTTGTGCTTTATTCCAGTTACCCTGTAATACTTCCGGCAAATGGCGAATAGCTTCGTCAATGCTTGCTTCAAGCAATTCGCGCTCACTTTTGGGGGCGCGCTTTAACACGAAGTCGACAACCTGTGAGCGATCACCGGGGTGACCGATGCCAAGACGTAGGCGTTTGAAGTCGCGGGTACTGAGGTGACTGATGATGTCGCGTAAACCATTGTGGCCGCCGTGACCACCGTCCTGCTTAAAGCGGGCAGTGCCGGGTGGAATATCCAGCTCGTCGTGTGCGACAAGAATGGCTTCGACAGGGATTTTGTAAAAGTTGGCAATGGCTGCGACCGATTGGCCACTTCGATTCATAAACGTAGTGGGTATCAGGCAATGACACTCATTATTGCCGAGATGTATTTTGGCGTGTAGACCAAAGAATTTTTTGTCTGGCTTTAGCTCACCTTGGTTGGCGGATACTAAGGCCGAAACGAATTCGGCCCCGGCATTATGACGGGTTTGCTCATATTGTTGGCCGGGATTTCCCAAACCAACAATAAGTTGCACAGAACCAGTCATACTACCGGGGCCGAAAGGAAGCCGTGAGGCTTATTCTTCGCCAGCGTCAGCGTCGCTCTGATTAGCGGCTGCTGGAGCTTCAGGTGCCTCTGGAGCGCCTTCTTCTTCTGTTTCAGCAACAACTTTAGGCGCGTGAATAGCAGCAATAGGTAGATCGTGCTCGTGCTCATCATCGCCGTGAGAGAATGCTAGCAGGCTAACGCCTTTTGGCAGTTGCAGGTCAGACAGGTGAACGATTTGATCAATTTCAACGTTAGTCATGTCAACGTCGATAGATTCAGGTAGGTCGCCTGGCAGACAGCTAACTTCAACATCGGTCATGTTGTGAGAAACCACACCACCTTGTATCTTGATTCCTTTACATACATCTTCGTTAATGAAGTGCAGAGGAATGTTAACGGTAATTGCTACGTTTTTGCTTACGCGCAGAAAATCAACGTGCATGATCACAGGCTTAGCCGGGTGACGCTGCATATCCTTAACAATTACAGATTCTTCGCTGCCATCAATGTTTAGTTCGATGATGTGTGCGAAGAAGGCTTCGTTTTCCGCAGCTTTGATGATTTCTTTGTGTGCCAGTGTGATGCTCTGAGGGGCCTTTTCACCACCGTAAACAACCGCTGGGATATTGCCTTCAAGGCGACGCAGGCGGCGGCTCGAACCTTTCCCCAAATCGTCTCGTACTTGTGCGTTTAATGAAAATTCGTTAGACATTGTTACTTCCTCGATTAACTTCTCTATTTTGATGCCCCGTTTTTTCGACCAAAAATCGGGGGCTTGGATGCTCTGTTGTCAGGTGTTATTCCTGGAACAGGGCACTGATTGATTCGGCATTACGAACGCGTCGGATAGACTCGGCCAGTAGTGCAGAAATCGAAAGCTGGTGAATGCGTGAACACTGGGATGCTGCTTCAGACAGCGGAATAGTATCGGTGACGACCAGTTGATCAAGCGTTGAATTAGTGATGTTGTCGATGGCGGCGCCGGACAGTACTGCGTGAGTACAATAGGCCACGACTTTCGTTGCGCCTTTTTCTTTGAGCGCGTCGGCGGCTTTGCACAGGGTGCCGGCCGTATCAACCATATCGTCGATGAGGATGCAGGTCTTGCCATCGATCTCACCGATAATGTTCATCACTTCAGAGACGTTGGCTTTAGGGCGACGTTTGTCGATGATTGCCAGGTCACAGTTTAATTGTTTTGCCAGTGCACGGGCGCGAACTACGCCGCCGATGTCGGGCGATACCACAACCACGTCTTCATAACGCTGTCGGGTAATGTGTTCGAGTAATACCGGGGAGCCGTAAATGTTATCCACCGGGCAGTTGAAGAAGCCCTGGATTTGGTCGGCGTGTAGATCAACCGTTAATACGCGGTCGATGCCAACGGTATCCATCATCATCGCCACAACTTTAGCCGTAATAGGCACGCGAACTGAGCGTACACGGCGATCCTGGCGAGCGTAACCAAAGTAAGGCACAACAGCGGTGATGCTGGCAGCGGAAGCACGGCGAACCGCGTCAACCATAACCAGTAATTCCATCAGGTTGTCGTTGGTCGGTGCGCAGGTTGACTGGATGATAAAAACATCCTTGCCGCGCACATGATCCTTAATTTCAGCAGAAGTTTCGCCATCGCTGAACTGGGAAACCTTGGCGTTGCCAAGTGACATGGACAGGTGTTTGACGACTTTATTGGCAAGCTCGGGATTCGCGTTGCCGGTGAAAATAGTTAAATTTGCAGCCACGCCGAGATACCTTTGGGTGATGAATTATGAATCAGAAGAAATGGCTGGGGTGGGAGGATTCGAACCTCCGAGTGCCGATACCAAAAACCGGTGCCTTAACCACTTGGCCACACCCCAACATCAATCATTTGCTGTCACTACTTGATGGTAGTGAGCTTTGCTGTTCTATGCAGAGGGGAAATATTCTGCCCTCGTGCAATAAAGCCTCGCAGAGTGTCTGGTCGTTGATTCAAAACCTGTAGTGCTTGGTCCTGAGTCTCGAAGCTTGCAAATATGCTTGCCCCCGTTCCAGTCATCTTCGCTGCAGCGAACTGGTTAAGCCAATTTAAAGCCTGCTTAACCTGTGGGTAGAGTGCCGAAACTATTGCTTCGCAGTCATTCCTACCACCCCCCTTCAAAGCGGTCGCTATTGTGATAGCTGAGGTGTTCCGTGTCAATTCCTTATGTGAAAAAATTTCAGCTGTTGAGACATGACAATCGGGGGTTAAAACAAGGTACCAATATTCAGGCAGTGTGACAGCTGTCAGCTGTTCGCCAACGCCTTCTGCCCAGGCCGCATAACCCTGTACAAATACCGGTACATCGGCACCCAGTCGCAGACTCAGTTCGGCCAATTCGGGCAGTTCAAAATTTAGATTCCAGAGTTGATTCAGGGCGATTAGCGTGGTGGCTGCATCGGAACTTCCGCCACCCAGGCCGGCCCCCATAGGCAATACTTTCTCCAGATTGATGCGAGCGCCTTGCTGGCAGTTGCTGTGTTGCTGCAACAACAGGGCGGCACGATAAATCAGATTGTCTTCATTGGGGATGTCAGATAAATCACTGATCACCTCGATCTGCGCTGTGGGTAAGACGTCAAACTGTAGTTGATCACCATAATCAAGAAACTGAAACAGGGTTTGCAGGTTGTGGTAACCGTCTTCGCGGCGGCCGGTGATGTGCAGCATAAGATTAAGTTTTGCCGGTGCGGGCAGGGTCAGCATGTGAGTTGTCACTTTATGGTCGGCCATGGTTATTGGCTGGAATTAACTGATTCGGGTTTGAGGTTCCACTGTTTGATTAGCAGTGTCAGGGAGACCTCACCCTGTTGAAGGCGAATTTTACCCGGTAATGTTTGGGATTCAAGTGTCTGGTAGCGGCTGAAGTTAACTTGCCAGTCAGCTTGTGTCAGGTTTTCCAGCAAACCTTGTTCATTGAGCTGGTAGCTGGCTGGCGAATCCGGAGCGGGTATGCCCTTGATCCAGTAGTTGAGCATGTTGACGGGAAGCGACCAGCCCAACTCCTGTTGAAGGAGCAGGGCTGGTGAATCAGTGATATAACGGCCTTGGCCGGCGATATCCAGTTGTACTTCGGCATTGGTGCCGGACAGTCTGGCAACACTTTGGCCGAGCAGGTTGGTGATACGGATATCAAACTCCTGCTCCTGTTGTCGCCAGTTAAAGCGAGCGCTATTGCTTTGTTCTGGGGTGCGAATGCCCAATTTTCCCATGATGTCCCAATGCGTTAACTGGGTAAGTTGCTGTTGGTGTTGTGACCAGCTTGGTTGTGTTGATGACGGGGGTTGCTGAATCGGGGCGCAGGCAGCTATCAATAGAAGCGTGGCAACCAGCCCGCAACGGACTGGTTTGAGAAGCGTTATTAAGTGAATCATTAATGAGCAGCTGGCGTGGGCTTGTTGGTGGTAGGGGGTGCGAGATCTGGGCTCAGACGTTCGATAACCCGCTTCAGTATGAGGCTGTCGGGAGTCTGTTGCAGCGCTTCTCCCCAGATTTTACGAGCACGTTGCTGCTGACCTGTTGTCCATAGGGCTTCCCCTAGGTGTGCGGCAACTTCGTGATCAGGGAAGGCGGCCATTGCCTGTTCCAGTAGTTTGATGGCCTGCTCATAGTTGCCAAGGCGGAATTGTGCCCATCCCAGGCTGTCTATGATGGCTGGGTCGTCTGGTTTAAGTTCCTTGGCGCGAGTGATCAGAGCCAGCGCTTCCTGGTAGCGGGTTGTGCGATCCGCTAGCGTGTACCCAAGTGCATTGAGCACCATGGCATTGTCGGGTTCCTGCGAGAGAATGGCGCGCAGGTCATTCTCCATCGCCACCAGATCATTCGTTTTTTCGGTGATCATGGCGCGCGTATAAAGCAGGTTGATGTCGCCGGGAGATGCTTTTAAGGCGCTATTTAATAGCTTGATGGCCGTGGTGGTGTGGCCCTGTTCGGTCATTAGTTCCGCTTCTATTATTGACAGGTTGCTGCTGTGTTCGGGGTTGTTATTACGTGCTTCTGCAAAAACTGTATGCAACAAGGGGCGCTTATTCTGTTGTAGTAGCAAGGTGCCGAGCTGGTGATAGGCGGGCAACATACGATTGCCACCTTGAACCTGCTGATAATAATCGATGGCTGCTTGTGTTTGCTTTTGTTTTTGCGCCGATTGCCCTAGGTAGTAGTAGGCATCGTTAGCCATACGCGGTACTTCTGTCAGTTCTTTAAGAAGTTTATTGCCAGTTTCAGCTTCGTTATTCTCGAGGCTAAGCAAGGCCAGTGTCAGTTTTAGCTGATTATCGTGGGGATACTGTTTCAGAAGGATTGAGAATTGTTGCTGCGCGTTGACTAACTGTTTGGCGTCAACCAGCATCTGAGCATAAAGCACACGTAGTGGGCGGCTTTTTGAATATTTCTCCAGTCCTTTGTTGAGATCGGACAGAGCCTTGTTTGTGTTACCAAGCTGATGATTAAGCTTGGCGGTTAATGACAGACTGCGTGGTTCTGGCTGGGTTTTATAAAGCCGTTTGGCGTGTTGCAGGGCTTCTTCGCTGCGGCCATTAAATTGCAATAATATGGATTGGCTTAACAGCAGTTGAGGGTTGTTTGGGTATAGGTCGAGTAATCGGTCAAGCTGCACGATCAGCTCATTACGTTGAGCGGATGTTAGTGACTGACTGTTGGCTGTTAATGTTTCAAAACTGGCTTCGCCGTTACTGGCAAGCAGCTCCTCTAGAAGTTGTATCGCCTGCTCTAATCGTTTGTTGATAATAAGTTGGCCAGCCAACACCTGCTTGGCCCGAGGGTTGTTCGGTGCGGACTGATGCCATAGTTGGGCAGCAGACAGCGCTGCTTTGTCTGCTTTTAGGGATATGGCGATTTGAGTCGCGCGTTCGGCAAGGCCGGGATCGCCGGTTTTTTTTGCGGCTGATAGATAGTTGCCGAGCAAAATATCGTAGCGGTCACGCTGGCCGGCCATCTCGGCGACTAGAAGACTGTATAGAATGTCTGGTTCCAGATTGGCGGGTGTTAGCGGCGCGGTTTTTTCGATTTCAAATGCAGGCGCATCTGTTGCCGGGTTTTGCAAGCTTGTACAGCCACCAAGCAGGAGCACAGCGGCAGTGATGAGGGTAAGCGTTTTATTGGACATACGGTGCATTCTATACCAGCGACAGGAAACTTACAGTGTAGACCAGGCTCGCCGGGTTTTGTTGCGTTATGATGACTTTGTGTGGTGTCTTTAATGATGTTTAAAGGGGTTTTAGGTTGGCGTTGAACTGTTGTGATATTTCATTAAAATAATTGTCGTATTGAAGGTAACCCTTTCTTAATGCGGGGTTTTATGTCTGGTTTTTGTTGTTGGCAGGCGACAATTTTTTAGGTGTAAAGCGAGGCAGTAACATGTTGGAGCAGGTACTTAAAGAAACGATACGTGTTGGTCAGTTGCGAGTGGTGATGCCTGATGGCAATGAGCATATCTTTGGTGAGGCGCATCCGGAAATTGGTGAGGTCGTCTGGCGTATAAATAATCCCAAGGTTTCGACGCGGTTGTTGCAAAACGGCGAGTTTGAGCTTGGTGAAACTTACATGGAAAAAGGCTGGGATCTACTTAAGGGTAGTATGGCTGACCTGATAAACCTGCTGAATATTAATTTTGGAGAAGAACCGCCTAGCGTGATCAAGAAGATTCTTGGTCGCACACTCAAGCAATGGAATAGTCTCAATAAAAGTCTGAGTAACGTTTCCACGCACTACGACCTCGATGAAACACTGTTTCGCGCTTTTCTCGACGAAGATATGCATTACTCCTGCGCCTATTATCGGAGTGCTGAGGATGATCTGGAAACCGCGCAACAAAATAAATGTCGGCATATTATGAATAAGTTGTGCCTTAAGCCTGGTCAAACGTTGCTGGATATTGGTTCCGGTTGGGGTAGTTTAAGTCTGTTTATGGCACGCAATAATGAAGGTGTTAGAACGCAAGGTGTCACACTTTCCAAGGAGCAGTTGCGAGTAGCAGAAGCTCGGGCCGAGCAACAGGGGCTGGCTGATCGCGTCAAATTTAATTTACAAGATTACCGTAATCACACGGGAAAATATGATCGTATTGTATCGGTAGGCATGTTCGAGCACGTTGGACGACCCTATTTTGAAGCCTACTTCCGTAAGTTGGATGATTTGTTGGATGACAATGGTGTGATTTTGCTTCATACCATTGGGCGTAGTGGTAGACCCAGCGTAACGAACCCTTGGATCACTAAATATATTTTTCCGGGTGGCTATGTGCCTGCGTTATCGGAGCTGGTGGCGGCGGTTGAGAAGTCTGGCCTGCTCATTAACGATATAGAGGTTTTGCGTTTTCATTATGCGGATACGTTGGCGGCCTGGGCTGAGCGCTTTGCCCAGCACCGCGATCGGTTTGTTGAGAGTAAAGGCGAGACATTTTGTCGTATGTGGGAGATCTATCTTGGTATGTGCGAGGCGGCTTTTCGCAGCTCTGATTTGGTGGTTTATCAGGTGCAATTGTCAAAATCCAAGTCGGTTGTTCCTGATACGCGGGATTATTTGTATCAAAATGACTGAAAAACATTATATAGATAGCCTCTAAGCCCTGCATTTTTATATAATTTGCCCCTTTTGGGTTTCCGCGACTCTCGTTAATGGCGTCGTTTTACGGGGACCTTACGTTTTGTAATTTCAGACAGGGTTATTTCGAGCATTTCATGGGGCTGTTAGCACTAGGCATAAATCACAAGACTGCACCGGTTAATGTCCGCGAGCAGGTGGCGTTTGCGCCTGAAGATATGTCGAGTGTCTTGCAGCAGGCCTGCGAGGGTATGCAGCTGCAGGAAATTGCGATCCTGTCGACCTGTAATCGTACTGAACTTTATTGTATTACCGAGATAAAAGGCAGCCGTCATGTGCTGGAGTGGCTTGGCGCGCATCATGATCTGTGTCCCGATGAGCTGGAGCGTTGTAGTTATGCCTATTGGGATGAGGATGCGATTCGTCATGTTATGCGTGTGGCGAGTGGTTTGGACTCGATGGTGTTGGGTGAACCGCAGATTTTAGGACAAATTAAATCCTCCTATGCGGTGGCACGTGATGCCAAGACGATAGGCGGGCATCTGGAGAAGTTATTTCAGAGCACCTTCTCAGTGGCCAAACAGGTACGCACCGAAACAGCGATTGGCGAAAACCCGGTTTCTGTGGCCTATGCTGCGGTGAGTCTGGCGCAACACATTTTTGCCGACATGAGCCGCACTAAAGCGCTGTTGATTGGCGCCGGTAAAACCATTGACCTGGTGGCGCGTCATTTGCAACAAAATGGCGTGACTGACATGGTCGTTGCTAACCGAACCTTGCAACGGGCCGAGGAGTTGGCTGCCAGCTTTGGTGCTCAAGCGGTGCTTCTATCCGATATACCCGAACAGCTGTTGGATGCGGATATTGTCATCGCCTCCACCGCCAGTCAGCTGCCGATTCTTGGCAAGGGTGCTGTGGAGCGGGCGCTGAAAAAGCGTAAACACCGGCCCATGTATATGGTGGATATCGCCGTACCGCGGGATATTGAGCCGGAAGTGGGTGAGCTGTCCGATGTCTATTTGTACTCTGTTGATGATCTGAAGCAAGTTATTGATGAGAATCTTAAGTCGCGCCAAAGTGCTGCCGAAGAGGCAGAAGGCTTTGTTGAGCTGGGTGCGCTTAATATGGTGCGTGAGATGCGTGCGCTGGATGCGGTGTCCACAGTGCGCGCCTATCGCCAGCAATCTGATGGCGTGCGTGAAGTTGAGCTCAATAAGGCGTTAAAACAGTTAGCCAGTGGACAGGATCCACAGCAGGTTATGACACAGCTGGCGCGAGCCTTAACAAACAAGCTGGTTCATACACCTTGCATTCAAATGAAAAAAGCCTCTGCTGAGGGACGCGCCGAGGTTATGGATCTGGCGCAGGAATTGTTCGGGCTTAGTGAAAGTCAGAGCAATGAAATAGATAAATAAATGAGATTGTCATGAAAGCATCGATTTTGACCAAGCTGGATCACCTGAAGGACCGCTACGAAGAGCTGGCGGCATTAATGAGTGATCCAGAGATTATCTCTGATCAGAATATGTTTCGCGATTACTCCAAAGAGTACGCTGAAATTGAACCTGTGGTGCTGAGTTTTACTCAGTATCAGCAGGTGCAAAATGATCTGGACGAAGCGCAGCTATTATTAACTGATGATGATCCAGACATGCGAGCTATGGGGGAAGAAGAGGTCAGCGCCGCCAAGGAAAGTTTGGAAACGTTGGGCTCGGATTTGCAGAAATTGCTGTTACCTAAAGACCCCAATGATGCCAATAATACCTTTGTCGAAATTCGCGCGGGAACGGGTGGTGATGAAGCGGCTATTTTTGCCGGTGATTTGTTTCGTATGTATTCAAAGTATGCCGAAAATAAAGGTTGGCAGCTGGAAGTGGTGAGCGAAAACCGTGGTGATCATGGCGGTTATAAAGAGATTATCAGTCGGGTTATTGGACGCGATGTGTATGCCTATTTAAAATTTGAATCCGGCGCGCACCGTGTACAGCGTGTGCCTGAAACGGAATCGCAGGGCCGTGTCCATACCTCAGCCTGTACGGTAGCTATCTTGCCTGAAGCTGATGAAATGCATGCCATTGAAATTAATAAGGCTGATTTGCGTGTTGATACTTTCCGTGCCTCGGGTGCTGGTGGGCAGCATGTTAATAAAACTGACTCGGCGATTCGTTTGACTCACCTGCCAACCGGTGTGGTGGTGGAGTGTCAGGATGAGCGTTCACAGCACAAAAACCGCGCACGTGCGATGTCTCTGTTACAGGCTAGATTGCAAAGTGCCGCAGAAGAAAAACAGCATTCTGAAGAAGCCGATGCGCGCCGTAGTCTGGTGGGTTCAGGAGATCGCTCTGAGCGCATCCGTACCTACAACTACCCGCAAGGCCGTGTCACCGATCACCGCATTAACCTGACGCTTTACAAATTGCCTGAAATTATGGAAGGCGATATGGGTGCAGTGATTGAAGCGCTAATTAATGAGCATCAGGCCGAGCAGTTGGCTGCGCTGTCTGATAACGAATAGACAATTAAGACAGCTCCCATGTCTTCCTCGATCGGAGAACTGCTGAATGCCTTAACGCAGCAATTCTCCGTTGTTTCTGATTCTGCTCGCGTGGATGCCGAAGTACTGTTGTCTTTTGTTGCGCAGAAAAATCGAACCTGGCTGTACACCTGGCCTGAGCGCGAACTTACGGCGTCGCAAACCCGGCAGCTACAAGCGCTGATTAAACGCCGTTTGCAGGGCGAGCCGGTGGCCTATCTGACGGGTGAGAGGGAGTTTTGGTCGTTAACGCTGCAAGTTTCCCCAGATACGCTAATTCCCCGTCCTGATACAGAGCTGCTGGTTGAAATAGCGCTTGAGTTATTTTCGGAACGGAGTCACGAAAACCTCAATATCATTGATCTTGGTACTGGCACAGGCGCTATAGCTTTGGCGATTGCCTGTGAGCAGCCGAATTGGCGAATTGTCGGATTGGACCGTATCCCCGCAGCGGTAGAGTTGGCGCAGCGTAATAAAACACAACTACAAATCCCCAATGCCACTTTTCTTGAAAGCGACTGGTTTAGTGCGCTGGATAAACAGCGTTTTGACCTGATTGTCAGCAACCCGCCTTATATCGAACAACAAGATCCGCATTTAGAGCAGGGTGATGTGCGTTTTGAGCCGCGCTCCGCCTTGGTCGCCGAGGATAATGGCCTGCTGGATATTAAAAATATTATTGCTCAAGCGCCGGATTTTCTTGTTGACCAAGGCTGGATGCTGTTTGAGCATGGCTACCAGCAGGCTGACGTAGTTCGTAACCTATTAAGCGAACGAGGATTTATTGCGGTGCAAACGCGTTGTGATTTAGCCGGGCTGGAACGAGCGACGCTGGGGCAGTGGCTGTGCAATTAGCAGCCTGTCTGTCGGCGAGTGTCAGGCGATTACGATTAGGCTGATTTAGGCGCAAAATTTAATTCCGACCAAATTACTCAGTTGCTGGTCAGGGGCGACCATGGATGCCGCCGCACACACCGCTTGATCCAGCGATACGTTTGGCTGATGCTGGTTTTTGGTCAACCGGGCAGGCGTCTTTTAGTGAGGCGCCAAGTTCTGATTCGGATTGGGCGGAGATTGTTGATCCGCCGAATGTCTGCCTACGGTCGTAAGCAGGTCATCTCGGTTACTTACAAATCCAGAATATTGCCGTAGGGCAGGAATTTGTTGTCGGTGTTGCTCTTAATCCATGCGATTAATTCCGCATCGGGGAAGGCTCCGCGTTTTTTCAATTCACGGCATAGCCAGATAACGGGTGATTTGCTGCCTGCTTCCCAACCAGGGAGTTGTGCTTCGGCAAGCGTGAAAAAGCGCACCAGATGCACAATTGTGTGCTGTTCCAAATCAGACGAAACCTTAAACCACTCTTCTTTGTGTTGCTTCATCAGGTGGCGGTGTTCAGCGATTTCATCGCTGGTGAGCGCTTGAGAAAGTTGATCCAGTTGTCCGTTGTGGCTTATTTTTGCTAGCCGCAGTAGCGCATCGATGTTGATGCTAGTGGCTTTGTCTGCGTCATTATTTTGGTTTGGATCCCAGGTATCTACAGTTGTCATGGTGCTCTCAGGTTACATCGGTGATTTTCGAACACCGATTCTACACGTAAGTCACGTGATTATGGAACTATAAGCGCTGGTACTGTTTACCAGGATCTCAGTTGTTGCTTGGAATGATTATTGATAGGGCGGGCTATCAGGCCGTTCTGGGTCATGGATACTTTGAATTGGATTTGATCCCTCATCGGTAAAAATACGGCGCTGCCGTAGTAGGCATCGACCAGCGGTAGCAGTTGTGGGTAGCGCCTGACAAATTGCCAAACATCGAGACCGGGATCAGCGTTAAGGTCATAGGTGGTGGCGGGTTTACTGTTGCTTTGTTCTGTCGAGGCATAACGTCCGCTCAGACGATGTAATTTGTAATGGGCATTAAAGCCCATCAAGTTGGCATAGCCGTGCCATTTCAGCACCTTGGCATCGAGCTGCCATTCGTCGCCGATAATCTCAAATTCCTGCTGGCGGCCATCCTGCAGGAAGGTAACGGCGGCTAGGTACTTCTGGGGTGCAAGCTGGCTGAAGGTTAACTCTGCGACGGGTTGTTCGTAGGTGAGCCGGCCATAACTGGCGACGTTGATCATGATGGCAATCAATAACACGCCGATGCCGCATAACAGAGCACCACAGCATGTTTGGCTGCAACCTTTAAACGCGTGAAGTTTGCAGCAGTGTTTTAATCCACGAAGTGTGAGCCACAGGCCAATAACACTGAGTATCATCAAAACGATCAGTAAGGCGGCGACGGGCATTAAGCTGTTGAAGTCGGTGACACTAGTCATAGCATGTTAAGTATAGAGTATTGGCGATGAGCTTATGACCGGTTATTGGCTAGGGAATTCGATTTGAATTTTTGCGCCGCCCAATGTTGATTTATCGATATGGAGATGCGCCTGATAGCTGGTGAGAATATCCAGCGCCACAGCCAGCCCAATGCCTTGGCCTGAATGTTGGGTGTCTGCGCGGTTGCCGCGTTTTAACACGGCCTGACGTTGTTGTTCTGGAATGCCATCGCCATCGTCTTCGATGCAAATCAAGAGTCTCTTGGGGCCGCTGAGCTTGGCGCTGATGCAGACCTGGTGTTGGCAGGCTTTGAAAGCATTGTCGAGCAAGTTGCCGAAGACCTCCATTAAATCACGTTCGTCGGCGCGCAGACTGATCGTTTTGTCGATTCGGTTTTCACAGCGGACCTGTTTGTCTGCGTATACCTTATTAAGGCTGCGTAACAGTTTGTTGCTGAGAGAGGCGAGTGCTATCGGTTGCATTGATAGGGTGTTGGCGACGGTGATAGCTTTGCTGCTGGCACGTTGTAATTGATGATTGACGATGTCATCCATGCGAGTGATTTGTTCGTCGAAGCTTTTGTGCTGTTTCGGATTATCGGTAGTTTTAGTGCTCAGCCCGCGCAAAATGGCTAGGGGAGTTTTCAGGCTGTGGGCTAGGTCGGAAAGGGTGTCACGATAGCGCTGGCGTTGACGGCGCTCGTTGTCGATAAGCAGATTTAGGTTTTGGGTAACGTTTTCAAGTTCGCTGGGGTATTCGCCCTTGAGGTGTTCCTGTTGGCCGCTTTCGATGGCTTGCAGTTCCTGGGCGAGACTGCGCAATGGCCGTAGTCCCCAGCGCATAATGATGCCCTGAACTAACAGTAAGATGATACCGATAGCACCGAACCATTGCCACAATACGGTTCTGAACTCGTCTATTTCGGCGATGACAGGCTCAGCGTTTTGAAAAAGGTGAACGTGGTAGTGACGCTCCTCGCCGTTCTCAAGTTCCCAGATGATGCCGTAGCTGAGTTGGTAGTAATCGCTGTTGCTGTTCGGTTGGCTGATTTGAAACAGGCCTGTTTTAGCAGGATTGGTTGGCAGCGAATTGAGGGTTATTGCGGAGGGCGATCGCCACAGTTCTTCACCATGCTGATTGTACATGATGGCATAAAGGCCGGATTCGATGCGGTTGAAGAGCGGGTTCTGCAATTGTTCAGGCATTATCAGTTCGCTTTGTTCTGCGTCAGTGTCGGCTAGCAGAGCGTAGATGTTTGCTTTCAGTTTTTCTTCCAGCCCCGTTTCTACGCTGTTGCGAAAGGCTCGGTCAAGGGCGTAGCCACTCAGGCCTAATGACAAGGCGACAAACAATGTCAGCGATAACAGTAGGCGACTATTGATAGAGCGGATGATCACGCGTTGGTTTCGCTTAGTGCCAGGCGGTATCCGCGTCCGCGTAATGTTTCGATGGGATTGGCAAGGTTGTCGGGATCGAGTTTTTTGCGCAGTCGCCCAATAAACACTTCGATGACGTTGCTGTCGCGATCGTAATCCTGTGCGTAAATGTGTTCGGTGAGTTCAGTTTTGGAAATCACTTTTTGCGGGTTGAGCATCAGGTATTCCAGTACCTTGTATTCGTAGGCGGTGAGGGTGACTGGCAGCTCGCGGGATAAGACCTGCTGGGTGCGGGTGTTGAGTAATAAGTAGCCCATTTTAATGGCGGCGTCAGCGTTGCCAGCGGCGCGGCGAATGAGCGCGTTCAGTCGTGCTAGCAATTCCTCCATGTGAAAGGGTTTGACCAGATAGTCATCGGCGCCAGCCTCAAGACCTTCGACTTTATCTTGCCAGTTACCGCGCGCTGTAAGAATCAGAATAGGCATGTCACGTTTATTGGCGCGTAACTGGCGGATTAGTTCGATGCCATCGATTTTTGGTAACCCCAGATCAATGATAGCGATGTCGTAGTTGAATTCGTTGCCGTAATACAGCCCCTCTTCGCCATCGCTGGCTTGATCGGTGCTGTAACCGCTTTGGCTGAGCGTATCTGCTAGTTGTTGTTGGAGCTGGGGTTCGTCTTCAACGATAAGTGCGCGCATGACTATTTATGACTTTGGTTGGTTGGGGGTGGCAAGCTAGCGGCGTTCCGCATTAATACGCAGTGTTTTAATGCGGCCCTGATCGGTGAGTATCTTGATCTTGTAGAAAGCGTGCTGTTCCCGTTGAATTAATTTTGCCGACAGAATTTTGCCGTCGCTGCGCTGTCTGGCGATTTCAATGGCCTGGGCTTTGGAAATGTAAGTTTGTTCGGTGAGTAATAAAGGCTGCTTTCTGCGATCGTTGATAAAGCGGTCATTAAAGTTTTGATTGTGGTTGGTCGTATAAAAGGTGCCATGAATGTCGCCGTCATGCAGGCGCTTAATATCACCAGCCTGCGCAGAAGCGTCGAGACTGGTGAGTAGTAAGCATACTGTAATCAGGTGTTTGAAGTTCATAGAGATTTCTCGTTGATGACTCAGTGGTCGCTCAGGTGGTGATTTAAAGTACTTATGTCAGGCAGTTTAGCGTTAAAACCATAGAGCGTCGAATGCTCCTGGCTATGTGTTAGGCGGGGTGGGCGAGCCGCCAAGGGGGGCAGCCCGCCCATAAGCCTGAAACCTTAATGCTTGTTTAATAACCGTCAAGCGGTGTGACGGTAACGCGTACTTTTATACGTTTGCCCGGATGGTTTTGCATGCGGGTATAGTAAATGTTGCCTTGGTATTTATAGCCTACGTGGTAACCCGTGATGCGTTCCTCCTCGTGATAATCCTGATAGGTTTCACAGCGCTGCTCGGTCGTGTAGTACTGATGGCCGGGGCCGGCAGATTTACGGCCAATATCGCGACCAATTGAGCCGCCCAAAACAGACCCCACTAATATACCGCCTTTTTTGGCATCCTTGTTGTGGCCTAGTTCGTTACCAATCAGGCCGCCAACGATGGCGCCGACAATGGTTGGTGTGGCTGAGCGGTGCCTAGGTTGTTCGTAGTGCGACACCTGCTCTTGCCAGCACTCCTGACGAGGGGTGTTAATGCGAATGGTGTTGGTGATCGGCTCAACACTGACCACGCGCGCGTAGTCATTATTGGCTTTATGCCCCGCCAATGCAGTCGGTGCAGTTAGTGCTGTTGTTATGGCAGTAGCAGCAATAAGTGCCGTCATTTTTTTGGTTGTATTTTTCATGTTGCTAACCTCGTTTTAATCGGATTCTGTAAATTCTTGAATCAACAATACGAGAGTGAACCTGAATCAAACCTGAATCGGTTTAGAAAAGATAAAGTTTATGGGTTTATTATTGCTGGATGCTTGGCTTATTTGCCAATTCAAAGGGTTGCAGGTAAAGTTCGCAGCCATCTTCATCAAAAGGATTTTCTTGATCCATGACACCGTTAGAACGTTATCAGCATGATCTTGATGAGGGCTCCCTGCAGCCCGATGCTGCCCAAGCCGAGGCAGTTCAACGCTTGCAGAAAGTGTTTGATGAGTTGGTTAGCACTACGTCTAAAGAGCGTGGCTCTTTATTAAAGAAGTTGTTCAAGCGCCATGAGCCGATAGCTAGCCCTAAAGGTTTATATTTCTGGGGCGGGGTGGGGCGTGGTAAAACCTATTTAATGGACGCTTTCTACGATAGTTTGCCCTTTGAGCAGAAAATGCGGGTGCATTTCCATCGCTTTATGCAGATGGCGCATCGTAAGTTGAAAGAGTTGTCGGGGCAAAAAAATCCGCTGCAAATCCTGGCTAGGGAGATGAAAGCGGATAACCGAGTTATCTGTTTTGATGAGTTTTTTGTTTCAGATATTACTGATGCGATGATTCTTGGCGGCCTGATGGGCGAATTGTTTAATCTCGGTGTGACGCTAGTGGCAACCTCTAATATTGTTCCTGATGACCTTTATAAGGATGGTTTGCAGCGTCAGCGTTTCCTGCCTGTGATTGAGTTGCTTAAGCAACATACCGATGTTTTAAATGTTGATGGTGGCGTGGATTACCGCTTGCGTGTGCTTGAGCAGGCTGAGATTTATCATTATCCGCTGGATGCGGGAGCGAATGACAGTTTGATGGACAGCTTCATGCAGTTGGCGCCGGATCTGGAAACTATTACAGAGGGCGAGCGGGTTGAGATTGAAGGGCGTAGTTTGACGACCGTGCGCTGTGATGATGATATTGTCTGGTTTGAATTTGCTGAATTGTGCGATGGGCCGCGTAGCCAGAATGATTATATTGAAATTGCACGGCTCTATCACGCTGTGCTGTTAAGTAATGTACCCGTGTTGGGTGGCAGTAAGGATGATCAGGCGCGACGCTTCATTAACCTGGTTGATGAGTTTTATGATCGCAACGTGAAATTGATTGTCTCCGCCGAGGCCTCGATTGTTGAGTTGTATGCTGGCGGTCGTTTGAGTTTTGAGTTTGAGCGCACGCAAAGCCGTTTGCTGGAGATGCAGTCACACGATTATTTGGCGCGGCCGCATAAGGCCTAATACACTGACAAATAAATTAAATCGGTACTTGTGTTGGTTTTTATGTTCGCGTAAAATCCGCGCCTCACTTGTAGGAATGAACTGAAGACTAACTATTACATGAAAACATATACTGCAAAACCTCAAACTGTTACGCGCGACTGGTATGTTGTTGATGCGACCGATAAAACTCTTGGTCGTTTGGCAACGGAACTCGCTAGCCGTCTGCGTGGCAAGCATAAGCCTGAGTACACACCCCATGTGGACACAGGTGATTATATTGTTGTTATCAATGCGGAAAAAATCCGCGTTACCGGTAACAAGGCTACTGACAAAACGTATTACCGTCACACTGGCTTCCCTGGTGGTCTGAAATCTGCTTCGTTTAACGAGCTGATTGCTGCTGCACCTGAGCGTGTGATTGAAATCGCTGTTAAAGGTATGCTGCCTAGAAATCCTCTGGGTCGCGCGATGCGCAAAAAGCTGAAAGTTTATGCGGGTACTGAGCACCCACATACTGCGCAGCTGCCTGTAGCTCTTGAACTTAACTAACCGGTAGGCGAAACAATATGTCAGCTACTCAATACTATGGTACTGGTCGTCGTAAGACATCTACGGCTCGTGTCTATCTGGTTCAAGGAACCGGTAAAATAACTGTTAACGGCACTCCTCTTGATGAGTACTTTGGTCGTCCGACATCTCGTATGGTTGTTCGTCAGCCGTTGGAACTGACTGATAAGGTTGAAACCTTTGATGTTAATGTCACTGTTAAAGGTGGTGGTAACACAGGTCAAGCCGGTGCAATTCGTCACGGTATTACTCGTGCGCTGATGGCTTATGATGAGTCTCTGCGTCCGGATCTGCGTAGTGCAGGTTACGTAACACGTGATGCGCGTGAAGTAGAACGTAAGAAAGTGGGTCTGCGTAAAGCACGTAAGAAGCCACAGTTCTCCAAGCGTTAATTATTTGGCTGCAGCAATGCAGTTCGAAAGAGCCCGCTATCGCAAGGTACCGGGCTTTTTTTTTGGCGAGGTTGGCTGCTTTACTTGATCTATATCCTTGTAAGAAATGGTGGTTTTCTTTATCATCTGCGCCTGTCTTGTAAGCTGTAAAAAAATAATATAAGAGCAGTGTTTCTACGCTTTTTATTTTGGTTGGGAGTAACCCTTTTATGACGAGCGATAACGTAAACGCCGGTCGGCGACGTTTCCTGATAGGTGCCACGTCAGCAATCGGTGGTGCAGGTGCTGTAGGCATCGCGGTACCATTTGTTGCGTCTTGGACACCAAGTGCTAAAGCGAAAGCTGCTGGCGCGCCGGTAAAATATAACCTGAGCAAGGTTGAACCTGGAGCTATGGTCACTGTTGAGTGGCGTGGTAAGCCGGTTTATATTCTGCGCAGATCGCCAGAAGTGCTGGCGTCAATTGTGGATAGTGAAGAGCTGTTGTCTGATCCAACTTCCGAACGCCCTCAACAACCGGAATACGCAAAGAACGAGTATCGCTCCATTAAGGACGAATACCTGATTGTGTTGGGTGTGTGTACTCACTTGGGTTGTGCACCTAAGCACAAGCCTGAGCCGGGTTCAGTCACACCGGATTGGATTGGTGGTTTCTTCTGTCCTTGTCATGGTTCCAAATTTGATTTGGCTGGTCGTGTCTATAAAGGTGTTCCTGCGCCTTCTAATCTACAGGTTCCACCACACCAGTATCTAACGGATACCGTTGTAATCATTGGTGAAGATGGGGGAGCAGCCTAATGAAAAAAATATTGACGGGTACTCTGGGTTGGGTTGATGAGCGCTTCCCAATTGTCTCGACCTGGGACAAGCATATGGCTAAATACTATGCGCCCAAAAACTTTAACTTTTGGTACATCTTCGGTGTGCTGTCTATGTTGGTTCTGGTTAACCAGCTGCTGACGGGTGTCTGGCTGACCATGAGTTTTGATACCTCTGCTGAAGGTGCGTTTGCCTCTGTGGAATACATCATGCGTGATGTGGAATACGGCTGGTTGATTCGTTACATGCACTCTACCGGTGCGTCAGCCTTCTTTATTGTGGTTTATCTGCATATGTTCCGTGCCATGTTGTACGGCTCGTACCGCAAGCCACGTGAGCTGGTATGGCTGATTGGTATGGCTATTTACCTGGTGCTGATGGCTGAAGGTTTCATGGGCTATGTGCTGCCATGGGGTCAAATGTCCTATTGGGGCGCGCAGGTGATTGTATCCTTGTTCGGTGCGATCCCTGTTGTTGGTGACGCATTGGTTGAATGGATTCGTGGTGATTACCTGATTTCAGGCATCACAATGAACCGTTTCTTCTCGTTGCACGTCATTGCTCTGCCGCTGGTATTGGTATGCTTGGTGTTCCTGCACATTGTTGCGCTGCACGAAGTAGGTTCAAACAACCCTGACGGCATCGAAATCAAGAAAAACAAAGATAAGAATGGCATCCCTCGCGATGGTATTCCGTTCCACCCGTATTACACAGTTCATGATCTGTGGGGTATCTCGGTATTCTTGTTTGTATTCTGTACGGTGATTTTCTTCTTCCCTGAAATGGGCGGCTATTTCCTTGAGCACGCTAACTTCGAAGAAGCAAATAACCTGAAGACGCCTGATCATATTGCACCGGTTTGGTACTTCACGCCTTTCTACGCCATGCTGCGTGCGGTGACTTCACCGTTCCTGGGTCTGGATGCGAAATTCTGGGGCTTGGTTGTGATGGGTGGTGCGATTGCCATTCTGTTTGTATTGCCGTGGTTGGATCGCAGTAAAGTTAAGTCGATTCGCTATAAAGGCTGGATCAGTAAAGTTGCGTTAGGCATCTTCATCGTAAGTTTTGTTGTCTTGGGTTACCTGGGGGCGATTGCTTCTACGCCGGGTCGTACCGTGGCGGCACAGATCTTTACGTTCTTGTACTTCGCATACTTCCTGTTGATGCCTTTTTACACTCGCATGGAAAAAACAAAACCCGTACCAGAAAGGGTGACTAGCTAATGAAAAAATTAATAATAGCCTTTTGTTTAGCGCTTCTGCCAACGTATGTTTTTGCTGCGGGTGGTGCTGTTCACCTGGATCACGCTAACCTTGATGATAGCGATATGGCCTCTCTGCAGTCAGGTGCCAAGATATTCACCAACTACTGCATGGGTTGTCACTCGGCACGTTTCTCTCGTTATGGGCGCGTTGCTGAGGATCTGGGTATTTCGCCCGATCTGTACATGGAAAACCTGGTATTTGACGATACTGCGAAAATTGGTGACCTGATGACAATTGCTATGTCGAAAGAGGCTAGCAAGCAATTCTTCGGTGTTGCTCCACCGGATCTGACCATGGTGTCTCGTGTGCGAGGACCTGATTGGTTGTATACCTATCTGCGTACCTTCTATCGTGATGACAGTCGTCCATTTGGTGTGAATAACAAGACCTTCCCTAACGTTGGTATGCCTCACGTGCTGCTGGAAATGCAAGGCTTGCAGGAATGCGCGCCTGGCCCGATTGCTGGACACGAGAAAGTTGATCCACTGACGGGTAACATGTTGGCGGAAGATCCGTGCGGAACGTTGAAAGTTACACAAAAGGGTTCAATGACACCGGAAGAATACGATCAGGCTGTTTACGACTTGGTTAACTTCTTAGCGTATACTGCTGAGCCAATGGCTAAAGACCGTAAGCGTATTGGTGTATATGTTTTGTTGTTCATTACCCTGTTTGGAATCTTTGCCTATCTGTTGAACCGCGAATACTGGAAAGAAATTCACTAACTTCTTTCTCTGAGTTCGAGGTATTTGAAAGTCGCGTGGCTATTTTGGTCGCGCGACTTTCGTTGTTTAAGCATTTATTGCTTTTTGAAATATTGACCAGGAGTTTTTCATGGGTGTAGTCGCGAAGCGATCTTCAATGACTTTTTTCTCTGATCCAGCGGATCATTACAGCCACCGAGTACGTATTGTGCTGGCTGAAAAGGGGGTTGCCGTTGAAGTGGTAGAGGCTGAAAAAGGTAATATGCCAACTGAATTGGCGGATATTAATCCCTATAACAGCCTGCCAACCCTGTTGGATCGTGATCTGGTGTTGTACGAACCAAATATCATGATGGAGTATCTGGATGAGCGTTTCCCGCATCCACCATTGTTGCCAGTGTATCCGGTAGCTCGTGCTGAGAGTCGTTTGTTGATTCACCGCATTGAGAAGGACTGGAGCACGCTGGTCGATAAAATTCTTACGGGTCGTGGTAATCACGATAAGCAGCGTCAGGAGCTGGAAGAAAGCATCACGAGTATTGCTGGAATTTTTGCTGAAAAGCCTTATTTCATGAGTGATACTTTTTCTGTGGTTGATTGTACTGTGGCGCCGATTTTGTGGCGTTTGCCAAAGATGGGCATCGAGCTGTCACCTAAAAAGGTTAAGCCGTTGTTTGATTACATGGATCGTTTGTTTGAGCGTGAAGGCTTCCAAGAAAGCTTGTCTGAAACAGAACGTGAGATGCGCGAATAGCTGCGAATCATAAAGGTTAACGACTAACTATCATGAGCATGACTTCCAGCAGGGCCTACTTATTGCGGGCCCTCAATGAGTGGATTCTGGATAACAACTGTACGCCTTACATTGTGGTGGATGCCCGAGTGGAGGGCGTACAGGTTCCTCAGGAGCATGTGCAGGATGGTCAGATCGTACTGAATATTAATCCTGCGTCAGTTCGTCATCTATTGATGGATAACGAAGGGGTTTCTTTTGATGCGCGCTTTAATGGTAAATCCCAAAGCCTTTATGCGCCGATTCATGCGATCAATGCCATTTACGCGAAAGAAAATGGACAGGGTATGGTGTTTGCTGAAGAGCCGGCTCCAACCGATCCTGATGGACCCAAAGGGCCACGTCGTACAGATGTTGCCTCGGGACCTAAAAAACCTGAAAAAACTAGCACTACACGTCCACAATTAAAAGTGATTAAGTAGTTTTCTCTGCGGATCGCCCTGTCTGGGGTGGCCTTATCTTTTCTTTAGTTTTTCGCAAAATGCATCGGTACATAACGTGTCGATGCATTTTCTTTAAAGTATTATTCCTATTATTCGTTGTACTCAAATACCTTGACGATTTTCTGTACGCCATAGGTTTGGCGTGCAATGGTAACGGCTAGGTCTGCCTGAGGTTTGCTGACCAGTCCCATTAGATAAACAATGCCGTTTTCCACCACAACTTTCACCTCCAGCGGATTTATACCCTCGGTGGCTAGCATTGTTGATTTAATCTTCGTTTTTAACCAGACATCATTACTGCGCGCAGGCACAGAAATTGGGCCAGAAACAGTTAATTCGTTATGTACACGTTTAACGTTACGAACCTGATTCGCGATATTCGTCGCTTCGTCGCGTAACATCTCTGATTTTAGTTGTCCCACAAGCAGAACGATGCCATTGAAGCTAACCACGCGAATGTGGGCGGCCTGGTAGCCGGGGTCAGCTTTGAGCAGGTTGGCGCCGACATAGGTTTCAATCAGTTCGTCATCAATAAGGCGGCCAAAACTACGTTCGGTCTTCTCTGTGCCAACGGGGCGGTCGCCAGTTGCTTTGCTGACAACGGTTGTGCAGCCAGTCATCGTGAGCACGAGCGACAAGGCGATAAAATATGTGGCTATCGTTTTCATTCTTCGCTTCCAAAGAGTTGGTGGTCGATGAGGTCGCAGAGGCAATGGACTGTCAGTAAATGAATTTCCTGAATTCGTGCGGTGCTTTTTGACGGTACGCGAATTTCAACATCGTTGCCTTGTTGATAGCGCGCCATCTCGCCGCCTTCGCGGCCGGTCAAGGAGACGACTGTCATGCCACGTTCGTGAGCAGCTTCAATGGCATGAATGACGTTACCGGAATTGCCGCTGGTGGAGATCGCTAATAGGATGTCGCCGTCATTGCCCAGTGCCATTATCTGTTTGGAAAACACTTCGTTATAGCTGTAGTCGTTGGCAATAGAGGTCAACGTTGAGCTGTCCGTCGTTAATGCAATAGCGGGGAGAGGCGGGCGTTCGCGCTCAAAGCGATTAAGTAATTCCGAGGAGAAGTGTTGAGCATCGCCCGCTGAACCACCGTTACCGCAGGTGAGGATTTTTCCGCCGTTAACCAAGCAGTGCACCATTTTTTCGGCGGCCTCTGCGATAGCAGCAGGCAGGACTTCTGCGGCAGCCTTTTTGGCTTCGATGCCGGCCATGAAGTGACCGTAAATGCGCTGTTCTGATTCCATGTGAAAACCTTGTTTATAGGTTAAAAGTCTAACCGTTAAAGTGATATCAATTATTGTGTGCGCCTGATTCAGCTTGAGCAGTTGTGGCTTAGCATTCGAAAGCGCTTTTTATCCAGTCGAATTGTAGCGAACTTTGCTCTCCTACCGAAGGGTAAATTGCGACAACATCGAAACGGCATGCGGGTGCTTGTGCGGGCACCTTATGAAGTAAATAATGTTCAGCCGTGTGAATAATTTTTCGTTGTTTTGCCGGGGTAATGCTTTCGGCGCTGCTACCGAAATGACAGTCTTTGCGATAACGTACTTCGATAAATACCAGTGTTTTTTGATCGGCCATAATTAGGTCGATTTCACCTCGCTGGCAATGGTAATTGCGAGCGATAAGCCTAAGACCCTGTTGTTGTAAAAAGTTCAGTGCCTGTTGCTCGGCCTGTTGGCCGATGTCGATACTTGTTCTTGCTTTCCAAAAGGCGCGCATGTTCGTATCAGTTACTGGTGAGCGAGTGGCTCTATATGGCCTTTGTTAATGTGAGCCCACTCCAATGTTCTGATGACTCGCCCGCTGGCATCGAGAGTTAGCAGGCCGGTGGCGCCAGCTAATTTGTTTTCCCGATTGGTTGAAAGCAGTTGGATGCGAGGAAACAGTTGGTAAGCGTCTACGCCAAGCGCATAAAGGCGCCCTAGTTGATCGGCGTTAGCAGGCCAGTTGTCGGAAATGCTTTGTTTGAGCGGATTATTTTGATAGCTGAGTAACCAGGGAGTTTCGGCAAAAATAACGCCGTCCAGGTCGCGATCAAGTAGTGGTGACGGGGTACCTGAATAAATATGGGATGTCGCGTAGACGGGCACTTTACCGGCAAAGTGGAAGGCCAGCGTGGGTTTGATTTGGCGTGCCTGTTTGGGCGTTGCCACGATGAAAATGAAATCGACATCGTTGCGACGTCGAGCGGTGAACTCAGTATTTTTGGCGAGCAGGTTGTTAAGGCGGCGGGCGCGTTGCTTGCTGGCATCAATATCGAACAACTCCTCAATGGCTTTAGAGTAACTTTTTTCTGAATTGAAGTGGGCGCTTTCAAGAACGGTGCCGCCAAGCTTTTTCCATTGATCGGAGAAAGCGTTGGCAATACGCTCTCCCCAGCCGTTGCCAGGCGTTAAGACCAGGCTGGTGGTATGACCGGATAGCCAGGCTTTTTGTGCGGTTTGGCGGGCTTCATCTTCGGCAGAAAGTCCAAATTGATAGAGGTGCGCAACGTTGGTTTCCTCGTTGCCATAATTCAGCGCGAGAGTAGGAGTTGTCAGTTTGCCGCTGTTCTGTAAGGTCTGCACATGTTGTTTTTCGAGTGGGCCAATAATGAAGTCGGCGCCCTCCAATGAGGCCTGCTGATAAAGATCAATGAAATCTCTTTGTTGCTCAGTGTCGATTACACGCACGCTGGGAATTTGGTCGCCAGAGGCTTGTGCTTGATAATAGGCAGCCATAAAACCGTCACGAATTGCTTTGCCCGCGACGGCATTTTTACCTTTTAATGGCAGCATTAAAACGATATTGCTGGGGCGTTCTGTGATAATGAGGTCCAGCAGTGCCAATTCTTCCGGTAGGTTGAGAGCGGCGGGGTGTAGCGGCCAACGTTGCAGCCAGCGTTGTAGAGCGGTCAATTGTTGATCTAAATTAGCTTTGTTTGTCTGCGCCAATATAGCCAGTGAAAACCAGCCCTGTTCATCACTGCTGAGGCTGTTTGCTGCGGCCTGATGTAGTGCAGGCAGAGGTGTTTTAATTAGCCCCCCCCACAATGATGTTTCGTTTTCACTGCGTTGTTTAGCATCTAGCAGCGGGGATAAATGAATTCTTTCGCGTGCGCTGTCGAGTGGGCGCTCCAGTAGTTCAAAGCTGCGGGCGCGTAATAATGAAGCACGAAGCTGTGATTTTTGACCCTGTTGCAGTATTAACTCTGAATGCGAGTTCAGGCTATTGAGCGCAGATTCACCATTAAACTGGGATAAGGCAATTTCGGCCTGCACAATGATAAAGGTGGCGCGCCTGCTAGGCGGTAAATGCTCAGGCGTTATGCCTTTGAGGATGGTTGTAGCTTCTTGGTAGCGGTGTTGTTGGCTCAGCAGGTTGGCAGCCTCAATACGATAGCCTTCTGATGCTAACGAGTCGCTATTTTTGGCGCGTTGATAAAGCTGCTCCAGTTGGCGCTCAACCGTATTATCTTCAGTGTTGACAGATTGGGAGGGGTTGGAGGTGCAGCCAGTCAGTAGGAGCTGATACACTAGCGCGATTAAAATAAGTAAACGTGTGGCGATTTTTTGCATGTTGAGTAAGATCGCATCCTTTTCGGGTGATGACTAGCAGTCGCCTAGTTTAACTCGACTGCCCATAAGAGGGCCAGTGTGACGGGAAGTTCATCACAGTCACCATTTAAGTATTTGTCGGGTGCTTATTTGGCTCGCCTATTAGAGAGAATAATAATGTCTGAGTTATATGTGGTGGCAACGCCGATAGGGAATTTGTCTGATATCAGTGCCCGTGCTGTCGAGGTGCTGAAGCAGGTTGACCTGATAGCCTGTGAAGATACCCGCCACAGTTCGCGACTACTCAACCATTTGAATATTCAAAAACCGCTGCTCAGTTATCATGATCACAATGAATCACAACAAACCCAAAATCTGATTGGTAAGCTGCAGGCAGGTCAAAGTATTGCCTTGATTTCCGATGCCGGTACGCCGTTGATTTCTGACCCCGGTTATCAGCTGGTGAAGCAGGCACATGAAAATAATATTGTCGTGGTGCCGCTTCCCGGCCCCTGTGCATTAATCACGGCGCTATCTGCGTCTGGCCTACCTTCTGATCGTTTTACCTTTGAAGGTTTTTTGCCTGCCAAGCAGCAGGCGCGTGTTGAAACGCTTGAGAAGCTTAGGGCAGAAACACGCACCCTCATTTTTTATGAGTCGACCCACCGTATTAGCGCCAGTTTGGACGATATGGTCAAGGTGTTTGGTGCCGATCGCCAGGCAGTTGTTGCGAGGGAGTTGACGAAAGCGTTTGAAACTTTGCGGGGCGATAAGTTGGGGAGCTTGTCTGAATGGGTTAAAGACGATGCCAATCAGCGCAAAGGTGAGGTGGTTTTGTTGGTGCGTGGTGCAGAAGCTGTTGAGCAGGATGACGTGCGTGTCGAGGCTGAAAAAGTGTTGGCGGTATTGCTGGAAGAGCTGCCGGTTAAACAAGCTGCGCAGTTGGCAGCTAAAATTACAGGCGGAAAAAAGAATGCGCTCTATCAAATGGCGCTGGAAATGAAGCCTTAACTCTCTGTTTTATTTATAAAAATGTAAAATCGCTTGAGCCGAAGAGGCTTTGCTATTACCCTGTGCGCCGAGAGCTGGCCAGACAGTCGCTGGTCGTTATTCGTAAGAATGCGGCGGGAGGAAAGTCCGGGCTCCACAGGGCAGAGTGCCAGGTAACACCTGGGGGGCGCAAGCCTACGGCAAGTGCAGCAGAGAATATACCGCCAGTTGAATGCTATTTCGGTAGCACGATTCAGGTAAGGGTGAAAAGGTGCGGTAAGAGCGCACCGCGCGGGTGGTAACATTCCGTGGCAAGGTAAACCCCACTCGGAGCAAGACCAAATAGGAACCTTATTGTGCGGCCCGCGCAGGGTTCGGGTAGGTTGCTTGAGGCGCACGGTGACGTGTTGTCCAGATGAATGACTGTCCACGACAAAACCCGGCTTATCGGCCAGCTCTCAACTTCTTCATATTATGTTTTTAGATAGCTAGAAATGTATTTCTGTTTTTTCAGGTTTCTTGACGCTTTGGCTATTTCCATTATGCTTTGAAGTTTATTGATGGTTGGCTTACAAGGCGCTGCCTGGCAAGGTGGGTACGGCGTAATTTAGGTTCTTTGGCGGCCGCGTAAGGGGTTATGTGTGAAGAAAGACAGGTATCTGATTGTTGATGATGATGAGGTGATCAGAGATTCGCTTGTGATCTATTTTGAGAAATATGGCATCGATTGCGTTTCTGCAGCGAATGCGGCAGAAGCACGTGAGCTACTGTCTTCGGAGCGTTATGATCTGGCGACTGTCGATGTCGTCATGCCGGGTGAAAGTGGCATCGAGCTGACAAAATGGATTAAGTCAGAATTCTTGCATATGCCTGTGATTCTTTTGACTGCGCTTGATGACGCCATTGATACGGTTGCCGGTTTGGAAGTCGGCGCCGATGATTATGTTAGTAAGCCTTTCGATTTCAGAGTGCTTCTGGCGCGAGCAAAAGCTGTGTTGCGCAGATATGAAAGAAGCGCGACCACTGAGGCCGTTGTTGAAAAACCAGTCTTTCAGGTGAAAAGCAGGCTACTTCAAATTGATGGTACTGATTACCCGTTAAATGCGTCGGAATTTATTTTTGTTGAGGCATTGCTTGCTGCTGGTGGCGAGCCGGTTAGCAGGGAAATACTTTTTGGCCGAATTTTTGAGCGAGGCTGGAATCCTGAGGATCGTGCGATTGACAATATGGTGGCGCGGCTGCGGCAGAAAATTGAGCCGACACCTGAAACGCCAAAATATATCATCACGGTTCGACACAAGGGTTATATGATGCCTCTCGGTGCGTTCGAGGTAGTTAATTAGCCTGTTTGCTGTCGCTGTTTATTTGTGCGGTAGGTACGAGCTTTTATCTTGATGGCTGATTGGCTGCAGATTTTGTGCTGCAGATTTTAGTTCTGATGGGCATAAAATAATTTCTAATATGACTAAAAATTCTATCCTCCTAGAATCTACATTAACTTCGACAATTACCTTTTTGTTTTCCTGATCCTTCCTCTCAAACTCTTCTCTTCTTTCTCGACCGAAATCACGTAAGTCCTTGTGTTTTAAGGGCAAAATCCTTGTTTCCAAACCACGCGAGCAGTTGACACTACGTCTGCGTGTTTCTATAGTGTCAAATAGTGGGGAAAAGTGGGTAAAAGTGGTGTTTTTCCTCTCATGACTAATTTTTAAGGCAGTGGAGAAACTCAGTGTTTCGTGGGGTTACCAACATTAATCTGGACGCCAAGGGCCGCATGGCCATGCCGACGCGCTATCGTGAGCGGTTGGCTGAGCATTGTGGTGGCCAGATGGTGGTGACGATCGATACCGAAGAGCACTGTCTGCTCATTTATCCTATTGATGAATGGGAAGTGATTCAACGCAAGATTGATGCTTTACCCAGCTTTAATCCTGCAGCTCGTCGTATTCAGCGTCTGCTGATTGGTCATGCCACTGATATTGATATTGATGGTAGCGGCCGTTTGTTGCTGACTCAGCCATTGCGTGATTATGCGCAACTGGATAAAAAAACCGTATTGCTGGGACAGGGCAAAAAATTTGAATTGTGGAGTGAAGAATTGTGGATGCAGCGTCGTGACGCCTATATCGAAGATAAAGGTAGTAGCGAAGGGTTGCCCGATGAACTTCTGTCATTGTCGTTGTAACGGATGAGTGACTATAACGTACATGATTCGGTCCTCCTGAACGAGGCCGTCGACGCACTGATTGTTGATCCTGACGGTTGCTATGTGGACGGCACATTCGGGCGAGGTGGTCACAGTCGCGTCATTTTAAGCCGCCTTAGTCCAAAAGGTCGGTTGCTGGTTATCGATAAAGACCCTCAGGCTATTGCTTACGCTCATGAGCATTTTTCCGATGATGCGAGGGTGATTATTGGGCATGCTTCCTTTGCGGAGCTGAAAGATCTGGCGGCAGCTAATAATCTCGAAAATAGTATCAGCGGTGTATTGCTGGATTTAGGCGTGTCTTCTCCCCAGCTAGATGATCCCGAGCGCGGCTTTAGTTTTACTCAGGATGGCCCGTTGGATATGCGTATGGATACTAGTCGCGGTCAAAGTGCTGCCGAATGGATCGCGCAAGCCAGTGAAGAGGAAATCTCTACCGTACTCAAAGAGTATGGCGAGGAGCGGTTTGCGCGTCGTATGGCCAGAGCCATCGTTTCAGAGCGGGCGCAGCGACCCTTTACCACCACTGCTCACCTGGCTGAGGTAATCAAGCAGGCTAATCCGGCATGGGAGAAGGGTAAAAACCCGTCTACCAGAGCTTTTCAGGGTATTCGAATTTTCATCAATCGTGAGCTGGATGATTTGGCTATTGTGCTCGATCAAGCGGTTGACTTATTGGCAGACAAAGGTCGTTTGGTGGTCATCAGCTTCCATTCGTTGGAAGACCGTATTGTGAAGCGCTTCATTCTCAAGCAGGAGAAGGGTGAGCCCTTGCCGCGTCATTTGCCGATTATGCAGGATCAAATTGATCAACGTTTAAAGCGTGTGGGTAAGGCCGTAAAGGCTTCCGAGCAGGAGCTGAAAAATAACGTACGTGCGCGTAGTGCCATCATGCGGATTGCTGAGCGCACTATTGGGAAGGCGGGCTGAGATGACGCCACCAGCGCTGTTTAGCAAAGAATTCATGGGAACGGTTTCGTTGCTGTGTCTGTTGCTCATGTCAGCAGTGGCAGTGGTGTATGTGAGCCACTTGAATCGTCATGCTTTTAGTCAGTTTCAGGCGGCGTTGCAGAAACGGGATCGGCTGGATATTGAATGGGGGCAGTTGTTGCTGGAACAAAGTGCACAGGCGCAGCATGCACGCGTTGAACAAATCGCCAGGAAACGGTTGGCAATGAAAGCGCCGGATGCGAACGAAATTATATTGGTTCAGTGGTGAGAGCTACGGTGAAAAAGCGGCAGGCAGCGACTCAGAAAGTAACCGCGGCATGGCGTTATCGCTGTGCGGTGGGCTTGCTGGTGTCCGCGTTTCTCGTTATAGGTTGGCGCGTTGTGGACTTGCAAGTGTTTAACCATGATTTTCTCAATGGTCAGGGCGATGCGCGCATTCTGCGTGTTGAGCAGGTGAATGCTTACCGCGGCATGATTCTGGATCGTCATTCCGAACCGTTGGCCGTTAGTACACCAGTGGTGTCTATTTGGGCGAACCCTCAGCAAATTATTGATGTGCCTAAAGCGGCTGCATTGCTGGCAAAACCACTGGGATTATCTTCCAAAATTCTTCAGCAGCGACTGACGGTCAAAGGTAGTCGTGAGTTTGTTTATTTAAAACGCCAGTTAACGCCGGCTCGAGCCGAGCTAATCATGGATCTGGAGTTGGCGGGCATCCATTCTCAGCGCGAATTCCGTCGTTATTATCCTGCCGCAGAAGTGGCGGCGCATTTAGTTGGCTTTACGGATATTGATGATAACGGTCAGGAAGGGCTGGAGCTGGCTTACGATGAGTGGTTGCATGGTGAAGCCGGTAAAAAACGCGTTCTCAAAGATCGGCGTGGACGTATTATCAAAGATTTACAGTCAATCAAAAGTGAGAAACCAGGGCAGAATTTGAACCTGAGTATCGACCTGCGTTTGCAATATTTGGCCTATCGAGAGCTGAAGGCTGCGGTTAAAGAACACAACGCGAAATCTGGCCATATGGTGTTGCTGGATGCTCAAACGGGTGAAGTGCTGGCGATGGTGAACCAGCCATCCTACAACCCCAATAATCGCAGCACCATGAATCACACCAATCTACGTAACCGCGCCATTACCGATGTGTTTGAGCCGGGTTCTACCATGAAGCCGCTGACAGTTGCGGCGGCGCTGGAGTCTGGCAAATTTACTACCCGTTCAAAAATTGAAACTGCGCCAGGTTATTTGCGTGTCGGTCGTAATGTGATTCGCGATCACAGTAACTACGGCACGATTGATTTGGCAACCTTGATTTCTAAATCCAGCAACGTTGGCGCCAGTAAGTTGGCGTTGGAAATGGATGTAGAGAGCGTGGTGGAAATGTTTCGTAGTGTTGGGCTGGGGCAGGATACGGGTAGTGGGTTTCCCGGCGAGCGTATTGGTTTGTTGCCCTATCATAGCCGCTGGCCAGATATCGAAAGAGCGACGTTATCATACGGCTACGGCCTTTCTGTGACTACCCTGCAATTAGCGCAGGCCTATACGGTTTTTGCGAATGGTGGGGAAGTGATGCAAGTGTCGTTATTGCGCCAGGAACAGCCTGTTGCTGGTAAGTCGGTCATGAGCGAAAAAACGGCTAATGCACTGCTGGGAATGATGGAGAATGTAATTAAAAAAGGTGGCACTGGTACTCGTGCAAGCATTCCTTTTTACCGTGTTGCAGGCAAGACCGGCACCGTTCACAAACTCAGTAAAGGCGGCTACCAGGATGACAAATACCTCGCTGTGTTTGCCGGCTTAGCACCTGCCAGCAACCCGCGTGTGGTTGCGGTGGTGGTGATTGATGAGCCCGGCGGTAATGAGTATTACGGCGGTGAAGTCGCTGCGCCGGTGTTTTCACGGGTTGTTGCTGGAGCATTGCGGTTAATGAATGTTTCACCAGACGATATTGTCAGCGGCGCTAACGTGGTAATGGCAGACAAGAAAACGCAGGGGCATAAATCATGAGCCAATCTGCACCTCGTTTTGAAATGACATTAGAACAGCTGTTTGCAGGCTATGGGAAAATAGCGGCAGCTGCGAAAACGCGAATTCAAGATATTAAACTGGATAGTCGTCAGGTTAATCCAGGTGATTTATTTGTTGCGCTAAAAGGTGCTGAGTTTGATGGCACGGCCTTTATTCCTAGTGCCGTCAAACGTGGTGCAGTGGCCGTGGCAGTTGATGCGAGCCAGACAGACACGGCACATGTTTGTGATGTGCCAGTGATTAGAATCAACAATATTGAAAAACGACTCGGCGAATTAGCAGATCGATTCTTCCTGCAACCTTCCCGGCAGCTCAGCGTAGTGGGCATTACCGGCACCAATGGTAAAACATCCTGCTGTCACTATATTGCTCAATGTTTGCAGGCAGCGAATGTGAGCTGTGGCGTGATTGGCACATTGGGGTGGGGCGAGATTGGTGCGCTCAGAAACACCGGTAATACAACGCCGGATGTGATTTCTGTACACCGTATGCTGGCCTACTTTGTTGCCGAAGGTCGTCAGGTGGTGGCGATGGAAGTGTCTTCGCACGGCTTAGATCAGTCACGTGTTAGTGGTGTGCATTTTGATACCGCGGTGTTCACTAACCTGACGCGCGATCACCTGGATTATCACCAGACCATGCGTCAGTACGGTGAAAGCAAGCGTAAGTTGTTTGATGTGCCGGGTCTGCAGCATGCAGTGCTTAATGTAGACGATAATTTTGGCGATCAAATTTATCGTGCTTTGCAGGGCGAAATGCCGGTGCTGAGTTACGGTTTTGATTCAGATGCCGGACAAGCAGCTAACGTACATGCTTCCAATATTCAGTTTAGCGCCAGCGGCATTCGAGCTCGCATCAGCTCGCCCTGGGGTGAAGGTATTTTAAGCAGCCCATTATTGGGGCGCTTTAATTTAAGTAATTTATTAGCCGTTTTTTCGGTGTTGTGCCTGCAAGGCGTCAGCATGGATAAGGCGCTAGCAGTGATCGCCGCGTTGGAAACGGCACCGGGCCGTATGCAGCGTTATGGTGGTCAAAACTTGCCGCTGGTGGTGGTTGATTATGCCCACACGCCGGATGCCTTAATGGTAGCGCTGGCGACATTACAAGAATTTTGCTCAGGTCGCGTTATCTGTGTCTTTGGCTGTGGCGGTGAGCGTGATCGGGGTAAACGTGCACAGATGGCAAAAATTGCCGAGCGCCTCAGTGATCAGGTAATTATCACCAATGACAACCCTCGCCGCGAGTCAGAGCAAGCCATAATCGACGATATTATGGAAGGTATTAGTCATCCCCTGAAAACGAAGGTGTGCATGGATCGTGCGCAGGCTATCCAGTTCGCTGTGGATATGGCTGACTCTAATGATGTGGTGTTGGTAGCCGGAAAAGGGCATGAAAATTATCAGGAAGTAGGCGCTATACGTACAGCCTTTTGTGATGGTGAGCAGGTGAAGTTGGCGTTGGCTTTAAAAGTACGAGAAATGAAAACTGATCAGAATGGATCGGGGGATGAGTCATGATTTCTAATTTGACTCTTGCTGGTGTGAGTACGCGATTGGGGGGGACGCTGGTTAATGGTGATGCTGAGTTTTCCTCTGTATCGATTGATACCCGCAAACTTCAGACCGGTGATTTGTTTGTTGCTATTAAAGGCCCTAATTTTGATGGCCACGCCTTTGTTGAAAAAGCGCAGGCAGCGGGTGCTGTGGCGGCGGTCGTTGAGCAGCCAGTTAATAGCCTATTACCACAGTTGGTCGTTGAAAATAGTCGCGATGCGTTAGGGGTGCTGGGCGCCATTAATCGTGAAAACTTTACTGGCTTAATGCTGGCAATGACGGGCAGTGCCGGTAAAACAACGGTCAAGGAAATGTCAGCAGCGATCCTTGCTCAGCTGGGTAATACGCTAGCAACAGCGGGTAACTTTAATAATGAGCTGGGTGCGCCGCTAACGTTATTACATTTAGCGAAAGACCATCAATATGCGGTATTGGAGCTGGGCGCTAGTTCAATCGGTGAAATTGCTTACACCGCGGCGTTGGTACAGCCCGATGTGGCGATTATTACTAACGCCGCTGAGGCGCACATTGAAGGCTTTGGTTGTTTGAATAATGTTGTACAGGCCAAGGGTGAAATTCTTGATGCGCTGCAAGCAAACGGTGTGGCTGTCATCAATGGTGATGACTTGAATGCTTACAAATGGAAAGCACGAGCCGGTGATCGTCGCCAACTGATGTTTAGTCTCGATGAAAATATCGGTGCTGATTATTACGCTCGTAACTGTCAATTGCAGAAAAATGGCGGTTATGCCTTTGAGCTGGTCAGCCCGCAGGGTGTGATTGCGATTACATTGAATCATTTGGGGCGGCACAACATTGCTAATGCGCTGGCAGCGGCAGCAGCGACCAGTGAGTTGGGCGCTAGCCTGGTACAGATTAAAGCCGGTTTGGAGTCGGTAGCGCCAGTTGCTGGGCGACTAACCTGTATCACGCTGGAAAATGGCGCGCGCATTATCGATGACAGTTATAACGCCAACCCTGAATCATTACGTGCAGCTATTGATGTGCTGAGTCAGTGTCAAGGCCATAAAACCTTAGTACTCGGTGATATGGCTGAGCTGGGTGATTCAGCGCTGCATGATCACCAGGAAGCGGCACGTTACGCACTCAATCAGGGTATCGATAATTTGATGACGGTGGGCAGTTTGAGCGCCCACGCCGCACGTGAATTCGGTCCACAAGGTCACGCATTTGAGGATCATGACAGTTTAATTAGAGCGCTCCGGAACAGGATGAATGGTAATACCACGGTGCTAGTTAAGGGGTCACGCAGTGCTCACATGGAGCGCATTGTGCAGGCCTTTACAGGTGGAGAACACGAATGTTAGTAAGCCTTGCTGATTACCTGTCGCAGTACGTCAGTTTTTTTGGTGTCTTTCAGTACCTGACGCTGCGTGGCATTTTGGGAGTGATCACGGCGCTGGCAATTTCCTTGCTAGTGGGGCCGGTGATGATTCGTCGCTTGAGCTTTCACCAGATTGGCCAGACAGTACGTGATGATGGTCCTGAAAGCCACTTCAGCAAACGTGGTACGCCGACTATGGGCGGTGCGTTGATTCTGGTGGCGATTATGGTTAGCACCCTGTTATGGGGTGATTTGTCGAATCGTTACATTTGGGTCGTGATTGGCGTCACCTTTATTTTTGGCGCTGTGGGTTGGGTTGATGATTATCGCAAAGTCGTTGAGAAGAATTCGCGAGGTCTGCCTGGTCGATGGAAATACCTGTGGCAGTCAGTCGGCGGTATCGCCGCTGCCAGCTTCCTGTATTACACCGCCACCTCACCGGCAGAAACGGAACTGATTGTGCCCTTCTTTAAAGATGTGGCCTGGCAAATGGGTATCTTTTATATCGTTTTTTCCTACTTTGTGATCGTCGGTACCAGTAACGCCGTCAATCTGACCGATGGTCTGGACGGTTTGGCGATTTTACCCACCGTGATGGTTGGGGCTGCGCTGGGGATTTTTGCTTATTTGAGTGGACACACCCAGTTTTCGGATTACCTGAATATTCCGTATCTGCCGGGTGCTGGCGAGCTGGTTATTTTCTGCGGAGCCATTGTGGGTGCCGGCTTGGGATTTTTATGGTTCAACACTTACCCCGCACAGGTTTTCATGGGCGATGTTGGTGCATTGGCGCTGGGAGCCGCATTGGGTGTGGTGGCCGTTATTGTTCGTCAGGAGTTCGTACTGTTCATTATGGGTGGCGTGTTTGTGATGGAAACCGTGTCGGTTATTTTGCAGGTGGCTTCATTCAAGCTGACCGGCAAACGTATTTTTCGCATGGCGCCTATCCATCACCATTTTGAATTAAAGGGCTGGCCAGAACCTCGGGTCATTGTACGTTTTTGGATTATCACCGTGATTTTGGTGTTGATCGGTTTATCGACACTGAAACTGCGTTAATTAACAAAGGCTGATAAAACGTGACTAAACGCATAGCAAACATTGTGGTAGGGCTGGGTAAAACCGGCTTTTCCTGTGTGCGCTATTTGGCTACCCAGGGTATTGATTTCATGGTGGTTGACTCCCGTCAGGAGCCGCCCTACCTAGCCCAGTTGCAGCAGCAATTCCCAGCTGTTGATATTCAGCTCGGTGGGCTGGATGCGGCGTTGTTGAGCGATGCAGAACGCTTAATCATGAGCCCCGGTTTGGCACTTGATCAGCCAGCCATTCAACAGGCGATTGCCAGTGGCACGCATATTGGTAGTGATATTGATCTGTTCTGCGAAGCAGTCAGTGCGCCGATCGTGGCGATTACTGGTTCCAATGCGAAAAGCACGGTGACTACCCTAGTCGGTTTGATGGCGGAACAGGCCGGCAAAGCGGTCGGTGTGGGCGGTAATCTGGGTACACCAGTGCTGGATTTGTTAGCCGAGGGCGAAAAAGAGCTCTATGTGCTGGAGTTGTCGAGTTTTCAGCTGGAGCTGACTGAAAAACTGAATGCTGACGTGGCGACAATTTTGAATGTCAGCCCGGACCATATGGATCGCTACGATAGTTTTGCCGAATACATTGAAGCAAAACGGCGCGTCTTTCTTGGTTGCGCCCAGATTGTTGTTAACAGGGATGAAGACCTGTTACCGGCACCTGCAGGCGAGGCAACGTTGTGGCATTACAGCATTGAAAACAGCACAAAAAAAGACAGCGATTTTGGCCTTGCCGAACAGGCGGGTGAAAGCTGGTTGATGCAGGGTACTCAACCGTTGATGGCTGTCAGCGAAGTGAAAATTAAAGGACTGCACAATACCAGTAATGCATTAGCGGCACTGGCGCTGGGTTCTGCTGTTGGTTTGCCGATGGCAGCTATGCTGCAAACGTTACGTGAGTTTCCCGGGTTAGCTCATCGCTGTCAGTGGGTGGCAAATAAAGCAGGTGTGGATTATTACAACGATTCCAAGGGCACCAATGTTGGCGCGACGGTTGCGGCGTTAAATGGTTTGGGACCTGCCAGCAACGGCATTGTGTTGATCGCCGGTGGCGATGGTAAAGGCGCTGACTTTGATGATTTGCAGCAGCCCGTGTGGCTATATTGCTCACATTTGGTGTTGCTGGGTAAAGATGCGCAGCGTTTAGAAGATTTGTTGGCAGAAGAAGTACCGGTATCCCGTGTGACAACGATGGCAGAGGCTGTTGAGGTTGCCGCCTATGTGGCCGCGCAACATGAGCATCGGGGTGATGTGGTGCTGTTGTCACCAGCCTGCGCCAGCCTGGATATGTTTGCCAACTTTGAAGCACGGGGCGATGCCTTTGTGCAGGCGGTGGAGGCTCTTTAATGGAAATGCTCGTTAAAGCAAGAGCCAAAATGAGGCTAACCAGCATCAGTATGCCTTCCTTGCCGGTTGATCTGGCGCGGCGTTTAGATGTGCAGTTGATTTTATTGGCTGTCGCGCTACTGATGATCGGTGTAATTATTGTGACATCGGCCTCAATGGAAGTGGCTAGCGCCAAACATGGTAACCCCTTTTATCACCTGATTCGTCACACGATTTTTTTGAGTTTAGCGTTAGGTTTCGCAGCCGTTAGTTTTTTGATACCGATGAAGGCTTGGGATCGTATGGGCTGGCTGCTGCTATTGGCTGCTTTTGTGTTGTTGGTGTTGGTGATTACACCAGGTCTTGGCCGTGAGGTGAACGGCAGCATGCGTTGGATTCGATTGGGTCCAATCAACATTCAGACATCAGAGCTGGCTAAATTATTTATGGTGGTGTATCTGGCGGGCTATCTATCAAGACGTTTGCGCGAGGTGCGTACGCACTGGCGGGGTTTTGCTAAACCCATGGCTGTGTTGGTTTTGATGGTATTGCTGTTGTTGATGGAACCTGATTTTGGTGCCTCGGTGGTATTAATGACTGCCGCATTGGGCATGATGTTTTTAGGGGGAGTGAGGCTCACGCAATTCCTGGTATTGATTTGCGTGAGCCTTACATCTATTGCTGCGTTGGCGATGTCGCAGCCTTATCGTATGCAGCGTCTGGTGACCTTTATGGATCCCTGGGCGGAGGAAAATGTATTCGACAGCGGTTATCAGCTGACGCAGGCACTTATCGCCTTTGGGCGTGGTGAATGGTTGGGTGTTGGTATTGGTAATAGTGTGCAGAAACTGTTTTATCTGCCTGAAGCGCATACCGATTTTGTTTATGCAATTCTGGCTGAGGAAACCGGGTTGCTGGGTTCGATCCTGGTGATTACGCTCTTCTTCCTATTGGCGTGGCGCATTATGCATATTGGCCGTCAGGCGGAGAAACTGGAACAGTTCTTCTCAGCTTATGTTACCTACGGCATTGCTTTTTTATTCAGCGCTCAGGCGTTGATCAATATTGGTGTGAACACGGGCCTATTGCCGACTAAAGGTCTGACGTTACCGCTGCTGAGCTATGGCGGCAGTAGTTTGATTGTCTGCTGTATCTCGCTGGCGATGGTGCTGCGGGTTGATTACGAGAACAAATGTCTGATTGCTGATGGTGATAAAAAAAGCAACCTTGCTAACGCGGTTACTCAAACGGAGGTGCTGGAATGAGCGCTTCCTTGCAGGGCAAAACGGTGTTGGTGATGGCTGGAGGTACAGGTGGTCATGTATTTCCTGCATTGGCGACAGCTGAAGTATTGCAGCAGCAGGGCATGAAAATAGAGTGGCTCGGTACTGAGCGGGGCATCGAGTCTGATCTGGTGCCAAGGGCGGGTATTCCGTTGACCTGTATTCGTGTTGCCGGTTTGCGTGGTAAGGGCAGACTGAGTTTGTTGTTGGCACCGTTTAAATTGGTGATTGCGCTGTGGCAGGCATTGGTTGCAGTACGAAGAATTGATCCTGTGTGTGTGTTGGGCATGGGTGGTTTTGCCTCTGGGCCTGGCGGCCTGGCAGCATGGATTTTGCGTAAACCGCTGGTGATCCACGAACAGAACGCAGTGGCGGGCATGACCAATAAATGTTTGGCGAAGTTTGCTTCTCGCGTATTGACAGCCTTCCCCGGCGCATTGGGCGAAAAGGGCGAGCAGGTGGGTAACCCGTTACGTGGTGCCATTGTTGATTCACCTGCACCGGAACAGCGTATGCAGGACCGCACTGGCAAATTACGCTTGCTCGTGCTGGGCGGAAGCTTAGGTGCACAGGCGTTAAATGAAACAGTGCCCGCAGCGCTGGCGAGTATGGCTGAAAATGAACGTCCTGATGTTTGGCATCAGGCGGGCAAACGTAATTTGGCAGAGGCTGAGTTGGCCTATAAAAACCATCAGCTCGAAGGCAAAGTAAGCGCTTTTATTGATGATATGGCGGCAGCCTACCAGTGGGCGGATCTGGTGTTATGCCGAGCGGGTGCGTTGACAGTCTCGGAAGTGGCCTGTGCGGGTGTGGCGGCAATTTTTGTACCTTATCCTCATGCCGTGGATGATCATCAGACCGCCAATGCACGTTATTTAGAGAACAATGATGCGGCCATTATCGTGCCGCAATCGCAATTAACGGCGCAGCGTTTGGCTGAGCTGTTAACCACAGAATTTAGTGATCGCGCACGACTTTTACAGCGTGCAAAAAATGCCCGTGCGGTGGCGCAGAATGATGCGGCACAACGGGTGGCGTCACGTTGTTTGGAGCTTTGTCATGGCTGATATTAAACACACTGCCGGTGTGATAATTCCTGAAATGCGTCGTATACGCCAAATCCATTTCATCGGTATTGGTGGCGCGGGCATGAGCGGTATTGCCGAAGTGCTGCTGAACCAGGGCTATCGCATCAGCGGTTCAGATATGCGTCAAAGCCGCGTCACTGATCGCCTGGTGGCGATGGGTATGCAGGTCTTTATTGGCCACCGCGAGGACAATGTTAAGGACGCCGATGTGGTGGTGACCTCCACGGCGATCAATGAAGAAAATCCCGAAATCATGTTTGCTCGCGAACATCGTATTCCGCTGGTACCGCGTGCTGAGATGTTGGGTGAGCTGATGCGTTATCGTCACAGTATTGCGGTAGCCGGCACCCACGGTAAAACCACAACCACAAGTCTGTTAGCGTCATTGCTGGCTGAGGGTGATCTGGACCCCACTTTTGTGATTGGTGGCTTGTTAAACAGTGCTGGTACCAATGCCAAATTGGGCGCCAGTCGTATTTTGGTGGCTGAAGCTGATGAGAGTGATGCGTCGTTCCTGCACCTGCAACCGATGACCGCCATTGTCACTAACATTGATGCTGATCACATGAGCACCTACGGTGGGGATTTTTCCAAGCTGACGGATACTTTTATCAGCTTTCTGCACAATCTGCCCTTTTATGGTTTGGTGGTGGCGTGCATCGATGACGAGAACGTGAAATCGATTTTGCCCGATGTCAGCCGCCCGGTAATTACCTATGGAGTGGCTGAAGAGGCAGATTATCGCGCCGTCGATATCAAACAAATCAGTTTGCATATGACCTTTACGGCGAAACGTCCGGGTGAGCATAAGGACCTTGAGGTAACGCTCAATATTCCCGGCCACCACAATGTATTGAATGCGATGGCGGCGATTGCAGTGGCAACCGATGAAGGTGTCAGTGATGAGGCAATTTGTGCGGCGCTGAAGAAATTTGAAGGGGTTGGTCGACGTTTCCAGATCTGTGGCGAATTCGATACGCTCAATGGCAAAGTCTTAATGGTGGATGATTACGGCCACCATCCACGTGAAGTAAAAGCCACGCTGGATACCGTCCGCGCTTCCTGGCCGGATCGCCGTCTGGTGATGTTATATCAACCCCATCGTTACAGTCGTACCCGTGATTTGTTTGAAGATTTTATTCAAGTGCTATCTGAGGTTGATAGCTTGCTGTTGATGGAGGTTTACCCTGCTGACGAAGAACCGATTCCAGGTGCAGATGGCCGTAGTCTGTGTCGTAGCATTCGCCAACGCGGGCTGGTTGATCCGGTCTTTATCGATCATGGCGAAGACGTGATGGCGGTGATGGCGCGGGTGCTAAAGGACGGCGATGTGTTATTGACTCAGGGTGCTGGCAACATTGGTGCGCTGTCGGCTCAGCTGGCAGATATACAATTGAAATTTAAGGGTGAGGGTTAAAGGGTGATTCAGGCCGTGGATGACAAATTTGCGACAGTGAATCCTGCTGATTTTGGTCGCGTGGCGGTGCTGATGGGCGGTCGCGCGGCGGAGCGTGAAATTTCCCTGATCAGTGGTAAAGCGGTGCTCAAGGCACTGTTATCCGCAGGTGTTGACGCCTTTGCTGTTGATGCCTTTGGTCCTAATGGTGATCAATCACTGATTGATCAGTTAAAGGTCCAGCCGATAGATACGGTGTTCAACATGGTGCACGGCGGTGAAGGTGAGAACGGCAGCATTCCTTGTTTATTAGCTGCAATGGGTTTACCCGTAACAGGTTCAGCCATGGCGGCGTCTGCGTTGGCGATGAATAAATCGCAATGTAAATTTTTATGGCAAGGCATGGCTCTACCCACTGCAACGTTCGGCGTGTTAACGGACCACAGTAACTGGCAACAGGTGTGTGAAGAGCTAGGCCTGCCGCTGATGGTTAAACCCGGCAGCGAAGGTTCTAGTATTGGCATGAGCAAGGTGGATCGTGCGGAAGAGTTGCAGGCGGCCTACCTAGAGGCTGTGCAATATGACCAAACAGTGATTGCCGAGAGCTGGATCAGTGGCGGTGAATATACGGTTGGCATTATTAAGGGACAACCATTGCCTGCTATCAAATTGGAAACAGCGCGTGAGTTTTATGACTACCAAGCTAAGTACGTGGATGACGATACCCAGTACTTGATTCCCTGTGGTCTTTCGGTTGAGAAAGAACAAAAAATGCAGGCGTTGGCGTTACGCGCTTTTGATAGTTTGGGCTGCAATGGTTGGGGGCGTGTGGATTTGATGTTAGATGAAGCGCGCGATGAGTTTTTAGTGCTGGAAGTAAATACGATTCCCGGCATGACCGATCACAGTCTGGTGCCGATGGCGGCAGCAGCAATCGGGCTAGATTTTGAAGCTCTGGTGTTACAAATATTAAGTACCGCTCGTTGAAATGGCCTTTGAAGACGAAAAATAACGATGAAAAAGAGTAACCGTAAACCACAGGGTGCCACTCGCACCAGCGTCGTGCAGGAGCCGGTTCGTAGGCCGATCTCGGAGCTGCTGAGTTTGCCGCTCAAGTTGCTGAAGGTGACGGCGATTTTCGGTGTTCTGGCGGTCATCGTTTTGGGTGGTCAGCGTTTGCTGGATAGTTTAGATCAGCCGATTACTCGGATCGAAGTGACCGGTGAGTTGATGCAAATTGATGAAGCTGTCATTGCGAATTGGGTGCAGGGGCAGATTACTGAAGGGGTGCTGCGTACGGATTTGAACAATTTGCAGATCCAGCTACAGGCGCGTCCCTGGGTAGCGAGGGCGGCGGTCAGGCGTAAATGGCCCGGTGTGTTGCACATTAGCTTACAGGAGCACGTACCGGTGGCTCGTTGGAATGAAAAAGCACTGTTGACGGCGCAAGGGTTGGTTTTTGAACCGCAGCAGTTACCGATGATGGATGATGCACCTTTGCTGATGGGCGTGGATAGCAGCTCCCGGGAAGTGTTGCGACAGTTCGCTAGATTGCAGGCAGAGCTTGCGGAACTGAGTTTTCGCGTGGTGTCGGTGAAAAAATCAGAACGCGGGGCCTGGTTATTGCAGCTGCTATCTGTCGAGGCCTTAGCCGCTGGCGTGTCAGACCAAGAGGCATTGATTGAAGTGGCATTAGGCAAGCAGGAGCTTGCGGCGAAATTAGAACGTTTTAAAAACCTTTATCACAGTGTGTTGAAGGTGAAAATAAATGAAATTGAACGGGTGGATTTACGTTATACCAACGGTGTAGCAGTGCAATGGAAAACTGCGCCGACGGTAAGCTAATTCAGTTTTTTTGACGATTGTAGGGCAATAGAGAACAGTATATGACCAGCTCGACGGGCAACAAGATGATCGTTGGTTTGGATATCGGCACCTCGAAGGTGGTCGCGATTGTGGGTGAAATTACGCCTGATAACCGCATCGAGGTAGTGGGTATTGGCAGCCATCCTTCACGTGGGCTGAAAAAAGGCGTGGTGGTAAATATCGAGTCCACCGTGCAATCCATACAGCGCGCTGTGGAAGAGGCTGAGCTGATGGCGGGTTGCCAGATCCATTCGGTGTATGCAGGTATTGCTGGTAGCCACATCAAGGGTATGAACTCCCACGGTATCGTGGCAATTCGGGATGGCGAAGTTGTACGCGGTGACATGGAACGCGTCATTGATGCAGCGCAAGCAGTGGCGATTCCCGCTGACCAGAAAGTGCTGCATATTTTGCCACAGGAATACATTATCGATAATCAGGAAGGCGTGAAGGAACCGCTGGGTATGTCCGGCGTACGTTTGGAAGCCAAGGTGCATCTGGTGACGGGTGCTGCAACGGCGGCGCAGAATATTGAGAAGTGTGTGCGTCGCTGCGGACTGGAAGTGGATGACGTTATTCTTGAGCAGTTGGCCTCCAGTTATGCTGTTCTCACGGAGGATGAGAAAGAGCTGGGTGTATGCATGGTCGATATTGGTGGTGGTACCACGGATATCGCAATCTTCGTTGACGGTTCGATTCGTCATACTGCGGTGATTCCAATTGCCGGTGATCAGGTGACGAATGATATCGCCATGGCATTACGTACGCCGACGCAACATGCCGATGACATCAAAATTAAATACGCATGCGCATTGACGCAACTGGCGAGCGCTGACCAAACCATTAAGGTGCCCAGCGTTGGTGATCGTCCCCCTCGTGATTTGTCCCGCCAGGCATTAGCCGAAGTAGTAGAGCCTCGTTACGAAGAGCTGTTTACGCTGATCCAGGCGGAACTGCGCCGTAGTGGTTTTGAAGACATTATTGCCGCAGGCGTGGTGTTGACAGGCGGAACCTCGAAAATGGAAGGGGTGGTGGATTTAGCCGAAGAAATTTTCCATATGCCCGTTAGGCTGGCATCGCCTCAAGGCGTTGACGGCTTGTCGGAAATTGTTAGAAATCCGATTTATGCCACAGGCGTGGGATTGTTATTGTACGCCCAAAAACAACAGCAGGATGGTGCACCAGAAAAGCTGAAAGGTATTACGGAAGGTAGTTTTTTTGCTCGGATGAAAGGTTGGTTTAAAGATAATTTTTAGAACAACGCTGAAAAGTTTTTAGAAGTTTAATCCTAATTAATAGTTGTTTAACGCTCAAAAGGTAAGGAAAGGAGATGGCCATGTTTGAACTCGTAGATAGCATTCCTCAAAGTGCTGAAATTAAAGTTGTTGGTGTCGGTGGTGGTGGCGGTAACGCACTTAACCACATGCTAGCCAGCAATATCGAAGGTGTAGAATTTATCTGCGCAAATACGGACGCGCAGGCACTAAAAGACATTACTGCCAAGACAGTTTTGCAACTGGGTACTGAGGCGACTAAAGGTCTGGGTGCAGGTGCAAACCCTGAAGTAGGTCGTCAGGCGGCGATTGAAGATCACGCGCGCATTGCCGAAGTGCTGGAAGGCGCTGATATGGTATTTATCACCGCTGGCATGGGTGGCGGTACTGGTACAGGTGCTGCCCCCGTGTTTGCACAGGTTGCTCGTGAGCTGGGTATTCTGACGGTTGCGGTTGTAACCAAGCCGTTTGCCTTTGAAGGTCGTAAGCGCATGAAAATCGCTGAAGAGGGCATTAAAGCGTTGTCTGAGCACGTGGATTCCTTGATCACTATTCCGAATGAAAAGCTGAAGGATGTGATGGGTGAAACGACTAGCCTGCTGAAAGCATTTGCGGCGGCTAATGACGTGTTGCTTGGAGCAGTACAGGGTATTGCTGATCTGATTATTCGCCCAGGTATGATCAACGTCGATTTCGCGGATGTGCGCACTGTCATGTCTGAAATGGGTATGGCGATGATGGGTAGTGGTCGTGCAAGTGGCGAAGGTCGCGCTCGTGAAGCTGCTGAAGCGGCAATTCGCAGTCCGCTGCTGGAAGACGTCAATTTGCAAGGGGCACGCGGTATCTTGGTGAATATCACTGCTGGTCCTGATCTGTCTCTGGGTGAATTCTCCGAAGTGGGTGAAATTGTTGAAGACTTCGCCTCTGACAACGCGACTGTTGTGGTGGGTACGGTAATCGATGAAAGCCTGGGAGATGAGCTGCGCGTAACTGTCGTTGCGACAGGCCTGGGAGGTGTGGAAGAAAAGCCAACTATGAAAGTTGTTGAGCCTCCACAAACGCAACCACAACGTCCAGTGATGGATGCTTCTGGAAATGTTGATTACGGCACGTTGGATCGTCCAACGGTCATGCGCCAGCAAACGGTAGGTAATGCCGCGGTTGCTCAAACGCCGGATGGTGGTGTGCAGTACAAGGAAGATTATCTGGATGTGCCAGCGTTTCTTCGTCGCCAGGCCGATTAATTTAGGCCTTTGAATGGTATGGGCTAGGAACTTCTAGGCACACAACCGGTCTGTTAAGGGTAACTTTGAGCACTCTTGGGTAGGTTTGTGCGGTTTTTAAGCCCGTTTGATGATGCCCGACACGATGAGATGGCCATCTCCATTGTGTCGGGTTTTGTCTTAAGCTGTTTGGCTAATCGACAAAATTTTGGTAGCATCCCGGGTCAAATTAATTATTAACTTTGGTCTTTCCCTATGATCGGACAGCGCACGCTAAATAACACCATTCGAGCCACGGGCGTTGGCCTGCACTCTGGTGAGAAAGTCTATCTGACGCTCAAACCTGCGCCGCCTAATACCGGCATTGTTTTTTGTCGTACCGATCTTGATCCCGTCGTTGAAATTCCGGCGCTAGCTGAAAATGTTGGAGAAACCACACTTTCCACAACCTTGATAAAAGACGGCGTACGTGTTGATACCGTTGAGCATCTTTTATCTGCAATGGCTGGCTTGGGTATTGATAACGCTTATGTTGAGTTGAGCGCGGCTGAAGTGCCTATTATGGACGGTAGCGCCGGTCCTTTTGTGTTTCTGATTCAATCAGCAGGCCTGCAGGATCAGCCGGTCCCTAAGAAGTTTATCCGCATTAAGCGTAAAGTAATCGTTGAAGATGGTGATAAATGGGCCAGCTTTGAGCCTTTTGATGGCTTTAAGGTGTCTTTCACGATTGATTTTGACCACCCTGTTTTCAATGATCGTTTACAGGAAGCGTGTGTTGATTTTTCCTCCACATCTTTTGTGAAAGAGGTAAGCCGCGCGCGTACTTTTGGGTTTATGCGTGATATTGAATACCTACGATCCAAAAATCTCGCGTTGGGCGGCAGCATGGATAATGCTATTGTCGTTGATGATTACCGTGTGCTGAATGAAGACGGACTGCGTTATGAAGACGAGTTTGTTAAGCATAAGGTACTGGATGCTATTGGTGATTTGTATTTGCTGGGCAACAGTTTGATTGGTGCTTTTAAAGGTCACAAATCTGGGCATGGTCTGAACAATAAATTGCTTCGAGCGCTGATTGCGCAAGAAGATGCCTGGGAAGTGGCAACCTTCGATAGTTTCGATGATGCGCCTATTTCCTACTCTCGTCCGCTGGTAACAGCCTAAGTTTTCTTTTAAACGGCTAATTTTAAGGTTAAGAAGTTAGCCGTTTTTTCTATTTTGACTGGTCTGAGCTAATCGCATCAATGCGGCTTTAAGCGCTGGGTCTTCTGTCTCTTCTGCTGTTTCAAAAAGTTGCTGCGCGTTTTCAGCCGAGATTGGTTTTACGGTTCGTGGTGTTGCTTGCGCTGTATAACGCGGTTGTATCGATACCTTGACGTTTTGAAGGGCTGCAAAGGTAGTCGTTTTTTTAAGCTGCTGGATAATGGCTCTTTGTTGCATGCGCAACCGAGAGCCCCAGACAGAGGAATCAGTTTGCAGATACAGCGTGCCGTTACGGTAGTTGGAGAGCCAGCAGTGCTCTCGACAGGATGGCTCCAGTGCAGCGCGTACCGTTTCTTGATGGTTAATGATTTTGCTTGCGCGATCCAGTAACTTGCTCAGTGGCGAGTTTTTCTCGGCCAGCTTTTCAATGGATTTAAAACGACTATAATTATTTTGCTGCATTGATCCATAGTATGTGGCCGTTTTGAAAAGCTCAAATATTAAATTCCACTAACAGGCGCAGAATGAATATTATCTTTGTTAGTCATCAGCATGGCAAAGCTAAAAGTCTGGCGTTAAGTCATCGCAAAATTTTGTTGTGTCTGCTGTTTTTGTTGATGGTGATTGCTGTTGTTTTTGGATTGGGGTATCGAGTTGCGGCAACCAATGATACCGCAAAGCAGTATCAGGATTTTGTGCAAGCCTGGCAAAATGAATTGGGACAGAAGCGGCAGGAAATTGAACAAGTCGAGCAGCATTCCAAGGACCAGGTTAGGGTGTTGACTATTCGAATGGCAGAGTTGCATGCCAGATTGATTCGTTTGGATGCATTAGGTGAGCACATGATTAACGCGACAGGTATTGACGCCAGTGAATTTGATTTTTCATCGCCACCGGCACTGGGTGGACATGATGTAGAGGGTGTTGGTGAAGCCTATCAGGCGCCGGATTTTTTACGCTCAATTGAAGCGTTGGCCTTTGGTATTGAACAGCGCGAACAAAAGCTGGAAATACTCAATCGAGTATTAGGTAATAATGAATTCGAGAGCGATCGTTACTTGTCAGGGCGGCCCATTAAAAAGGGTTGGTTGTCTTCATATTTTGGTCGTCGCAACGATCCTTTTAACGGCAAATTGACGTGGCATGAGGGCATTGATTTTGCGGGTAAAGAAGGCTCGGACGTTATCGCTGTCGCAGCGGGTGTTGTAACCTGGTCAGGTAGCCGTTATGGGTATGGGAATTTAGTGGAAATTAATCACGGTGGTGGTTATGTGACGCGCTACGGGCATGCCAAGGATTTGTTGGTCCAGGTTGGTGACGTAGTAGATAAAGGGCAAGCTATTGCCTTGATGGGGAATACGGGAAGATCTACTGGTGCACATGTTCATTTTGAAGTGCTGAAAGCCGGCAATCCGGTCGACCCGCTGCGTTATGTTAATCGTAAGGCCAAGTAAAAAACCAAGTAATTTTCGGTATTTCTCAAATTACCTCTCTTCCGGCTTGTTAAATCCTTGATAGTCCTCATTATTAGTACATCTGTAACATTTAGGGGTTTACAATAACCCACTTTGATTTCAATGGGGGGTAAGGCCACCGCTCATTCAATTTTTGGAACCGTTAAAAGCTATGTTTGGAACCGTTACGAAGAAGATTTTTGGCAGCAAAAACGATCGTGAATTAAAACGCATGGGTAAACTGGTCAAGAGCATTAACGCGCTTGAAGAAAGTTTCTCGGCGTTATCCGACGAAGAGTTGAAAGGCAAAACTCTTGAGTTCCGTGAGCGGTTGGAGAACAGCGAAACCTTGGATCAATTATTGCCTGAAGCTTTTGCGGTGGTTCGTGAGGCGGGTAAGCGTACCCTGGGGCTACGTCATTTCGATACCCAGATGATCGGTGGTATTACTCTGCATGAAGGGCGTATTTCAGAGATGCGTACGGGTGAAGGTAAAACGTTGGTATCAACGTTGCCTGTTTATCTTAATGCTCTGAGTGGTAAAGGCGTGCATGTGGTCACGGTGAATGATTATTTGGCTAATCGTGATGCTGACTGGATGAGGCCAATTTTTGAATTTCTGGGTATGAGTGTGGGGGTTATCTATTCCCAACAGGACTACGAAGGTAAGCAGGCGGCCTACCAATCTGATATTACCTACGGCACAAATAACGAATTTGGTTTTGATTATTTGCGTGACAACATGGCCTTCTCTGTTGATCAGAAGGTTCAGCGACGGCTGAATTATTGTGTGATTGATGAAGTGGATTCGATCCTGATCGATGAGGCGCGTACACCGCTGATTATTTCTGGTGCCGTTGAGGACAGCTCGAAGCAATATCAGCAAATTAACGCGATTATCCCTGAGCTGGAACAGGGAGAAGAGGCTGAAGATAAAGAAAGCCTGCCAACGGGACACTTCACGGTCAATGAAAAAAATCGCTCGGTAGAGTTAACTGAAGAAGGCCACCAGTACGTTGAAGAATTATTGGCACAGGCGGGCCTGCTAGCCGAAGGTCAAAGTCTGTATGCACCGCAAAACCTAGGGTTGCTGCACCATGTGCATGCGGGTCTGAAGGCGCATGCTATTTTCCAGAAGGATGTGGACTATATTATTCAGGATGATCAGATTGTTATTATTGATGAGCATACCGGCCGCTCCATGCCGGGGCGCCGATGGTCAGAGGGTATCCATCAGGCGGTTGAAGCCAAAGAGGGAGTGGCGATTCAAAATGAAAGCCAGACGTTGGCTTCAACAACTTTCCAGAACTATTTCCGTATCTACGAAAAACTGTCCGGCATGACTGGAACGGCAGATACCGAAGCCTTTGAATTTAAACAGATTTATGACCTTGATGTAGTAGTTATCCCGACGAATAAACCGATGGTTCGTAAGGACCATAATGACCTTGTTTATCTGACGGTGCCGGAGAAATACGAAGCGATCATTAAGGAGGTTCAGCACAATATGGAGCAGGGCTGCCCGACGCTGGTAGGTACCGCCTCCATTGAGTCATCTGAGCTGCTGTCTCAAATGATGAAAAAAGCCAAGATTAAGCATAACGTGCTGAACGCTAAACAGCACGACAGGGAAGCAGAGATTATTGCTCAAGCCGGTCGACCGAGTGTAGTGACGATTGCGACGAATATGGCTGGTCGAGGGACAGATATTAAATTGGGTGGCAACTGGGAAGTTGAAGTTGCTGCGTTGAATAATCCAACCGAAGAGCAGGTTGAAAAGGCTAAAGCCAATTGGCAGCAGCGTCATGATCAAGTGATGGCGGCCGGTGGTTTACACATCATTGGTTCGGATCGTCATGAATCGCGTCGTATTGATAACCAGTTGCGTGGCCGTGCCGGTCGGCAGGGTGACCCAGGTTCGTCTCGTTTCTTCCTGTCTCTGGATGATAACCTAATGCGTATTTTTGCCTCCGAGCGAGTGCGTAGCATGATGAAAGCGCTGGGTATGGGTGAAGGCGAAGCCATTGAGCATCGTATGGTCAGTAATGCCATTGAAAAAGCGCAGCGTAAGGTGGAAGGGCATAATTTCGATATTCGTAAGCAGCTGCTTGAATACGATGATGTGGCTAACGATCAGCGTAAAGTGGTTTACCAGCAGCGCAACGAGCTGATGGAAGTGGATGATGTATCGGATATTGTTGAAGCCATCCGGATCAAAGTGGTCGACGATGTGATCAACGAATTCATTGCGCCGCAAAGTTTGGAAGAGCAGTGGGATATCACCGGGCTAGAAGCTAAAGCACGTAATGAGTTTGGTCAGGAAATGCCTATCCAGCAATGGTTGGATGAGGATGACAGTCTGCACGAGGAAACGCTACGTGAGAAAATTCTTGCTGAAGTAATCGCAGCTTATGAAGTTAAAGAGACGGTTGTAGGTGCTGAGGTGATGCGCAGCGTCGAGAAACAGGTGATGTTGCAAACTCTTGATACCTTGTGGAAAGAACATCTTTCTACCATGGATCATCTGCGTCAGGGTATTGGCTTACGCAGCTACGCGGCGAAGAACCCCAAGCAGGAATACAAGCGCGAAGCCTTTGCTTTATTTGAAGCGTTTTTGGATAACCTCAAGCATGATGTGACGCGGATTTTATCGCATCTGCAAATTCGTGAAGAATCCGATGTGGAAGCGATGGAGCGGCAACGTGAATTGGCTGCGCAGCAGGAGATGGAATATAAACACGATGATGTAACGGCTATGTCGTCGGGCGCTCAGGAGGGTGAGGCCGCAGAGAGTGAGTCGCATACGCCTTTTGTACGCGGCGGAGAAAAGGTTGGGCGTAATGACCCCTGCCCCTGTGGATCAGGGAAAAAATATAAGCAGTGTTGCGGAAGTCTCTCCAAAACAGCTTAACATTTACTCCGTTCGTTAATTTATGAATTAAAGACCGGTTTAAACCGGTCTTTTTTTAACCGAAAAAGAACAACTGAAGAGAATAGATTATGGCCGTAGGTGCCGATTTTTTTCCAGAAATGATCGCTATTGATGGGGTGCGTATTGGCACCACCTGTGCGGGAATTAAAAAGCCGGATCGTAAGGATCTGGTGTTATTTGAATTGTCTGAGCAGTGTCAAACGGCGGCTGTTTTCACTAAGAATGCCTTCTGTGCTGCGCCGGTTACAGTGGCCAAGCAGCATTTAGCAGAAGCGTCGCCTCGTTATTTGCTGATTAATACGGGCAATGCGAATGCCGGTACCGGCGAGCAGGGAATGACAGATGCGCTGGCTTGTTGTAGAGGTGTTGCGCAGAGCACAGGCACAACACTGCCGCAAATCCTGCCTTTTTCAACCGGAGTGATTGGTGAGAGCTTGCCCGTACACACGATCGTTGACGCTATTCCTGCTGCCTATGACGCTTTAACTGAAAATGGTTGGGCTGATGCGGCTGAAGGTATTATGACAACGGATACACGTCCCAAGGGTGCCTCGGTTAGCTTTGACTATGAAGGCGCCACAATTAATGTGACGGGTATTTCCAAAGGGTCGGGCATGATTTGTCCGAATATGGCTACCATGCTGGCCTTTGTCGCGACAGATGCCGATGTGCCGCGAGAATTACTTCAGGAAATTATTTCACAAGCGTCTGACAAGTCCTTTAACCGTATTACGGTTGATGGTGATACCTCCACCAATGATGCTTGTGTGTTGGTTGCTTCTGGTGCCAGTGCGGCTCCGGTTGTTAATAAAAGCAATGAAAAGCTATACCAGGCGTTTTTAGACGCTGTAACCTCCGTGTTACAGACATTGGCTCATGCCATTGTGCGTGATGGTGAAGGTGCCACCAAGTTTGTGACGGTGACTGTGGATGGCGGACTAACAACAGAAGAGTCGTTGCAGGTGGCCTATACTATTGCACATTCGCCGCTGATTAAAACGGCATTGTTTGCCAGCGACCCGAACTGGGGGCGTATTCTTGCTGCGGTGGGACGTGCTGGTTTAAATGATCTGGATGTTAGTCAAATCAATATCTATTTGGATAATGTGTGTATTGTGCAGTCAGGTGCTGTCGCCGCAAGTTATACCGAGGAGCAGGGGCAGGCGGTGATGAATCAGGAGGAAATCTTGATTCGTGTGGTGCTGAACCGTGGTTCGTTCTCAGAAACGGTGTGGACGACGGATCTGTCCTATGAGTATGTTTCTATTAATGCTGATTACCGCTCGTAATTGACAGGTTTGTCATGATAAAGCGGGTTCATGTGGCCGTTGCAGTGATAGTCGGCAGTGACGGCCATATTCTTATCGCCAAACGCCCTGAACATGTTCATCAGGGTGGCCTCTGGGAGTTTCCCGGCGGCAAAGTTGAGGCGGGTGAAAGCCTTGAAGTTGCCCTCAAGCGTGAGTTACAGGAAGAGCTGGGTATTAAGCTGCAAGCCTGTGAGCCGTTTTTGGAAATCCATCACGATTACCCCGATAAGCAGGTTTTTCTTGATGTCTGGTCAGTGACGGCTTTTTCGGGTGATGTCTATGGGCGTGAGCAGCAACCTATTCTCTGGGTAGCGCCTGAGCGGCTTTCTGACTATGATTTCCCCGAAGCCAATCAACCGATTGTTGCTTCGTTACAGGCGCTCTCGTCAAGCTGTGCTCGACCTACTGAGGGTTAGATAAATCGCATTGAAAGATCAATCGCCTTGCAGTCCTTCGTTAACACGCCAATGGAAATATAATCCACGCCAGTTAAGGCTATCGGTCTGAGTGTTTCCTGGGTGACATTGCCGGAGGCTTCCAGTTTGCAGCGTCCGTTTACGGTGGCGACTGCCGTTTTCATGTCATCGAGCGTAAAATTATCAAGCATCACTGTGTCGGCTCCAGCCGCGAGTGCTTGCTCTAGTTCATTCAGGCTTTCCACTTCCACTTCTACCGGCTTGCCGGGCTCATTGGTTCGGGCGGTCGCAACGGCCTCGGCAATGGAGCCACAGGCAGCGATATGGTTTTCCTTGATTAGAAACGCGTCATAGAGACCGATGCGGTGGTTAAAACAGCCGCCGCAACGCACTGCATATTTTTGCGCAATACGCAGGCCCGGTAAGGTTTTACGCGTATCCAGCAATTTTACATTTGTATCTGCAACCAACGCGGCATATTGGTGACATAAAGTAGCGGTGGCGGAAAGTGTTTGAAGGAAATTCATGGCGCTACGCTCAGCCGTTAGCAATGCGCGCGCCGGGCCTTTCAGTGTGACTAATGCCTGATTGGCAGCCACTTGATCGCCATCGTTAAAGTGCCAGTTTGCCGTAATGGTCGGATCAACCTGACGGAATACTTCGTTAGCCCAGTCTATGCCGGCCAGCGTGGCTTCTTCCCGACTGATAATCGTGGCTTCGGCCTGTGTTTGCTCGCCAATGAGTTGGGCGGTGATGTCGCCGCTGCCAATATCTTCGGCAAGGGCGTATTTTACATTCAGCAGGATAGCAGCGCTCAGAGTGTCAGGAGTCATATCATTGTTTGCTTAGTGATTAGGGTAATTTCTTAGGGTTAACGTATCGCCGCGCTGAGTAAGTTCTACCTGTTTCAGTGCGCTCATCCCAAGTAATATCAGGTCCTTCATGCCGGGATTAATGCTGGCGTTTACCTGATAAAGCGTAATGTTGCCGATACTTAATTGCTCGATGCGTGTGGCGTACACCGTGATGTTGCCGTTGGCAGTCATGGCCGTACCGCGTGGTCCTCGTTTCAAGCCATAGGCTTTGGCGAGATTTTCAGATACAACCACATCAGTGGCACCGGTATCGAGCAAAAAATTTGCACGTTTACCATTAATGCTACCCGATACGATGTAATGCCCTTGGCGATTGCGCTCCAGAATTACTTCCTGAACACCGGCCTGCGTCGTGCGGAATTCCGGAGTCTGGTTCGGGTTGACCCAGCTCTTTTCCTGTTGCGCAAAAAACATCGTTAGCATGACTAAACCAACTAGCCAGGTGGCAATCCACATGCCTTTACCGAACTTTTTTCCTGGTGTGGATTCTTGCGGGTTGTTCATAGGTGTGGCAGTGACTCTAATCTGATGTTTTACGGAAAAATTTGCAGTTTGAACTATACTAGTTTAGTGCTTGCAAGCCCAGTTTGTTCACTTGCTAGATTGAATAAACGCCATTTTTACATGAGCTTATTTTGTGATTGAATTGTTCATGGCTAGAGCGTGGTTGTTGATTGTCCGGGCCTTGTAAGAGCGCCTCTGTGTGAGGTTTTTGCTAATTGAAAGAGTTAATGAATGACTCTTTGGCGCGGTGTAGCCGGAGTTTTTGATAATGAGTGTTGACGTGAAAAGTACACGACCAATGAATGTAACCTCCATAGATCTGCTGCCTGAGCCTCTAAAAAAAGTGCGTGCTCAGGCGTGTAAATTGTTGGCCAGTATGCTCGCCAATATGTTTGATAATGCAGATGATGCGCTTTTTGAACTGGCGGATAAAGCTGTCAATAATGCCGATCAGACCATGTACTTTGATTCTATGCGGGAAGTACGTATTAAGCGTCAAGTTATGGAAAGTCTATTTGCGCGCTCTCTTCAGGATAACTTTAAAGTCTTTCTGCGTAATACGACGAGTAAGCATTCAGAGTATGAATCGACGACTTTCGGTGACGGTTCTTTTTCTCTGATTCAGGAGGATGAACTCGAGGAATCAGTAGCCATACGGGGTATGGTTTCGAAAGTGCATAACCTGTTTGGTGAAACGCTACAGCAGCTGACTCAGCGAATGGATTTTTTAACAAACCAGGACGCTATCAGTGAGGAAAATAACCCCATTGGGCCAGCAAAACTCAGTGAGTCATTTCAGTTTGCCTGTCAGGAGCTATCGCTGAATATACGGGCTAAATTGGTGGTATTTAAACTGTTTGAGAAATACGTATTAGGTGAGCTTGAGGCTCTTTACCTATGCTCAAATGAATCGTTAATTGCCTCGGGAGTTTTGCCACAAATTATTGCGCCTCAGGCCGCTAAATCCAGGGCTTCAGCGTCTCGAACTCAATATAAACAAGAAAACCGAAGATTGGATGATAGCGAGATTGATAACGCTTCTGCTGATTCCGATCAAAATGAAGTATTTAATTTGTTACGCGGGTTGCTTGCAAGTAAGGTTACGCAGCAACAGTCCGGTTCAAGTTATTTGCCGGTTGCCGATAATGGTCCCGTCTTATCGCAGTCAGAGTTGGTCGACATGCTGTCTAATGTTCAGCAGCAAAATGATAGTGTAAGCGATAATTTAAGCCCCGCTTCGATTGATGTTCGTCAGGTTTTGCACGCAATGGTTGATAGTCGTGGCGGTTCTGTACCGCAAGCGGTGGGCCGGGTTGATGATGATTCAATCAACCTTGTGTCGATGTTGTTTGAATACATTCTTGATGATCATAGTCTACCTGTGCCAATGAAAGCATTGCTTGGACGCTTGCAAATTCCAATGCTCAAAGTGGCGCTCCTCGACAAGAGTTTTTTTAGCCGTGGTGCACATCCTGCTCGAAAGTTATTAAATGAATTGGCTAGCGCTGCGTTGCGCTGGAATGAGCCTGCTGAAGTGGGACGCGATGCGCTATTTAATAAAATTAGCGATATCGTTTCGAGTGTTCTTAATGAATTTGAAAGTGATGTTGATATTTTTAAACCTTTGTTGGCTGATTTTTCCCAGTTTGTCGATAAGGAAAAACGCCGATCAGATCTTATTGAGCAACGCACTCGCGATGCCGAGGAGGGGCTCGGCAAAACACAGCGTGCGCGGGCTGACGTCGGGCATCTGATTAATGATAAGGCTGCGGGTAAAGTATTGCCAGCAGTCGTCGTTGATCTGCTGCGTGAAGGTTGGTCAAACTATCTGTTTTTGCTGTACGTAAAACAGGGTACGGAAGATCAGGCGTGGTGCGCTGCGGCACAGGTTGTTGATGATCTGATCTGGAGTGTGGAGCAGGACGCAAGCTTTGGACATCGTAGCGATTTGCTAAAAAAAATCCCTTCGTTGTTACAGAGCCTGCGGGAAGGGTTGAACGCAATATCTTTTAGTAAGAATCGTATGCGGGAGCTGTTTACCGAGCTTGAAAGCGTGCATATGGCATGTTTGAGGGGCCCTGAAAGTGAGTCTGAGCCTGTGGCTGAAGTGGGCGCACATTTAGCAAACGAAACGTTACCGGGAAATGCGCTATTAGACGTTGAACAAGGCGTTCAAGTTATTCTGGAAACGCCGGTATTAGAGCCTCTTGATGAGAACACCTGTGGCGAAACTGATGATGAATCTGTTGCTATGGTTGATTCTATGGCAGTGGGAGCCTGGGTTGAATTTCTCGGCGACAAGGGTGAAAAATCACGCTGTAAACTGGCGGCGATTATTCGTGCCAGCGGGAAATATATCTTCGTAAACCGGGTGGGTATTAAGGTGGTTGAACATACTCGGTCAAGCTTGATTAAAGAGGCTCAAGCAGGCTTGATTAATATGCTGGATAACGCACTGTTATTTGATCGAGCGCTAGAGTCGGTGATTGGTCATCTGCGCGAAATGAAAGATTGATGAGTCATTATTGATGGAGTACTGTGCTTTTTATTAATCTTGTCTGGGACTTTAAGTGCAGCTTACCATTGTGAATCATTGGCTTAATGCCGCCGAGCGAGTTGTTTCTCCCAACTACAATGATCGCCCGGCAAATCGTATTGATATGCTGGTGATTCATAATATTAGTCTGCCGCCAGGTGAGTTTGGCGGCCCCTATATTTCTCAGCTGTTCACTAATCAACTGAATCCTAGCCAGCATCCCTATTTTGAACAGATTTCAGGGCTTGAGGTTTCTGCGCACTTATTGATACGCCGAGACGGCACCATGATTCAATATGTCCCCTTTGATAAGCGTGCCTGGCATGCGGGGCAGTCCTGTTTTTCCGGCGATGAAAATTGTAATGACTTTGCTATTGGTGTTGAGTTGGAGGGCGTTGATGATGTGCCCTATGAACCCGTTCAATATCAGCGATTAGCCCAGGTGAGCAAAGTTCTGATGGAAACCTACCGCAAGCTCACGCCCCAACGCATTGCCGGGCACTGTGATATTGCGCCAGGTCGCAAAACTGACCCTGGCGAAGCTTTTGATTGGGGGCGTTTTCGCAGCCTGTTATAGATCACGCATGTGAGGTCATCATGATATTTTTGGTTTTGTTGCTAACCGTTGGCGCTTACAAGTTGCTGGGTTGGCATTTTAGTTCGAAACACGACAAATGGTTTTACTGGCTCGGTGATAAAGTTATACCGGGGCTTTCGGGTGTGCCGCGTCTGGCAATGTTAATCACTTTGTTGATTCCGCTCGTTATAGCGGCACTTTTTTTGAGTGTTACACGGGATTGGTTGTTTGGTTTTGCCGCTGTTCTGTTTCATGTGTTTATTTTGTTTTATGCACTTGGTCGTGTGAACTTGTTCGAACAGCTTGAAGAGTATCTGCGTCACTGGTGTAACGGCGATTTTCAATCGGCTTACCATCATGCGGAGAAGCAGTTTAATGGTGAGTTTGGCTTTGCAGCGGATGATGCTGCTAGCTTGCATGTCGGCAGCTGCAAAGGATTACTTTATCAATGGTTTGAACAAATCTTTGTTGTCGTCTTTTGGTATTTAGTGGCGGGGCCATTGGCCGCTTTATTTATGCGCCTTTTGAGTTTGTATGAACAGCGCTATAAAGTCAGCGGCTATGGCGGTGGCCTGCAATTATTGCATGTATTGGAATGGCTGCCTGCACGTCTGTTAGCGTTAACCTATGCTGTTGCGGGTAATTTTAGTCACTGCTTTAAGGTTTTGATGACGTCCATCGCCGATTATAAAATGCCGACCAATGAATTGCTGTTAAAAACCGGTTTGGCCGCATCAGGGCTTGATGAGGCGCAAATTACAGTTGTTTCAGCTCACCGCCAGGCTGAGCAATTAAAAACGCTTCAACGCTTGCAGGTGCGAAGCCTGGTGGTGGGTATGGTGCTAGTTGCATTGCTGACCATTTTCTAACGCCGGGGTGATTCATGCGGATTGGGGTTGATCTTGGCGGTACAAAAATTGAAGGTGTTGTGCTTGGTGACAGAAGTGACATTTTGTCTCGACATCGGATTCCGACGCCGCAACATGATTATCATGGCACATTAAACTCAATTGTTGATTTGGTTGGGCAGCTTGAAGCCGATTGCGGTATTGGAGCTCTGTCATTACCCGTTGGTATTGGTGCTCCCGGTAGCATCTCTCATTTAACCGGACGGATGAAAAATTGTAATTCTACCTGCCTTAATGGACAGGCTCTACGCGAAGATCTGCAGGCGCTGTTGAAGCGAGATATTCGCATCGCCAATGATGCAGACTGTTTTGCTTTATCGGAGGCGAAAGATGGTGCAGCTAGAGGTGCATCTAGCGTATTTGGCGTTATTTTAGGAACCGGTGTTGGTGGTGGTATTGTGCTTAACAATCAACTGCTGTCAGGCCCTAATGGTATTGCGGGTGAGTGGGGACATAACCCCATTGCATCGGTATTTTTGGAGGGGGTTCAATCGCGCCACTGTTACTGTGGGCGAGATAATTGCATTGAAACTTGGCTATCTGGGCCGGCTTTTGAACAAAGCTACCGGGAGCGCACGAATAGAGCCCTTAGCTCAACGCAAATCGCCCGTATTGCGGCGGAAGGCGATGCTTTAGCTGTGGCGCTGATCGATCAATATTCCAACATGCTCGCAGCGGCCCTGGCGGCTGTTATCAATGTGATTGATCCAGAGGTTGTTGTGCTGGGTGGCGGTTTGTCCAATATTGAAAGTCTTTATGATGAGGTGTCGCGGTGTTGGGCGCGGTATGTTTTTACTGACCGCTGTGAAACTAAACTGCTGCGAGCCAAGTTTGGTGATTCCAGCGGTGTAAGAGGCGCAGCTTGGTTGTGGTGAAGTACACGGCTGGGTTTTAAGTGAGATCAGTTTTCATTTTTGCTTTATAAATTTATTCTTTATCTATCTATCTATCTATCTATCTATCTATCTATCTATCTATCTATCTATCTATCTATCTATCTATCTATCTATCTATCTATCTATCCCCCCCATTTTGAACCCTTGGCGATATGTGTTGGATCGCGTTAAACCCACGTTTCTCTGCGCCTGTTTGTTGGCTTGGTAAGGCTTGTGGTGTCTTAGATGTGTAAATAAAAACGCCCCCTGCAGTTTCCTGCAGGGGGCGTTTGTTTTTCTATTCCCGGTTAAGGGTAGGCAATATTAATTATCGCCGTACTCTTCGCCCGGTAATGGCTTCCCGGCCAACACGCTAAGATCTTCCTGGAACTCACGGTTTTCAATGACAGCGCAAACGATGTGCCACAATAACCAGAGAGCCAAGCATAAACCGAACATCAGCATCTCGGACCCTACAAACGGATAGAGTGCACCGATTGTTTCAGGGTTAGACCAGTTTTCAAGTCCTGTAGACATAATCCTTCTCCTATTCTCTTATCAGGAATATTCGTTTAATTAACCGTTTAGGTCATTGGCTCTTTGGCCAATGCTGCACGAAGCTCTTCTTTCTCTTCGTAACGGGTATGGATTTCTTTCAAGTCAAGACCAGCCAGTTCTACGCCGCGAGGTACACGGAGCATTCCGAAGGCGCTCAGGATCTTCGCGATGATGAAGCCTGGCAGGAAGCCTAGTAGACCGAACATGATTGCTGCACCGGCTAACTGACCCAGTGGAGAAACATGAGCATAGTCAGGGTTCATGGATGCAGGGTAGCCCCACAGCATGAAGCCAACAACGATCAGGCCATAGATACCTGCGTAACCGTGTACCGCAACCGCGCCCAGAGGATCATCGATTTTGAATACGCGCTCAGCGAAGAAGTGACCTTTGTAGCAAACCCATGCGCCGCCCATACCAACGATCATAGCTTGGATTGGGTGATACAAATCGTTACCAGCAGATGCACCGATTACACCGGCTAAGCCGCCGTAGTAGATCCACAGAACGTCGCCTTTAGATACAATGAATGCAGACAACATGCCGCCTGACAGAGACATCAGGAAGTTGAAGGTGATTGCAGACAACGTAGTTGGCGTCAGGTAAATATTGGTTGCAGTGAAGTATGAACCACCGTCACCAGCACCTACGTCCAGCATTGGAATGTTACAAGCAACGTAGAAGCCCCAGAAACCGGAGAAGATCAGGAACAGACCAACGGTTACCAACCACGGGTTGTGAGGGTTAATGTTGCGAGGAGTACCGTCAGCGCGGAACTTACCAATACGTGGGCCAAGAACGATAATTACACCCAGAGCAAAACCACCCGCAATCGCGTGGATTACACCTGATGCGTATGCATCGTGATAACCGAGGATTTGAACCATCCAACCATCTGGGTGCCAGCCCCATGCCGCATCGATAACCCAGAAGAATGAGCCGATAGCTACAGCAAGAATCCAGTAAGCAGAAGGACGGATACGCTCTAAACATGCACCAGATACGATGGATGCCGCTGTCCATGAGAACAACAAGAACGCTGCGAAGAATACACCGTTGATACGTGCCCACCAACCGTCGTTTTCAACAGACAGGCCTTCCTGGAAAGTAGAACCACCCAAGTGAGCGCCCATGAACTCGCTCCATGGTGTTGCCCAACCGGCTTCCAGTAGCGGACCTGTGATGCCAGGACCATTTGGCAATGCAAAATACATCCACCAACCGAACAGGTACCAAGTAACGGTAACCAGCGGAATGATCATGGTGTTTTTCAATAGTGTGTGTTTATGGTTACGCCAGCGTGATGCACCTACTTCATATACGCAGAAACCTACGTGGATGAAGAACATGAACACAACGGTAACCCAGTAATAGAACTCAGTGAATATGGTTACAAGTGCTGATAACTCATTATCCATGTGTTGCCCCCTTGGTAATTAGCAATAGTTTTATTATTGGTTTATCTGATCAGTTTGAGTGGATCTGCAAACTTCCAGAATGTTTATGTAGGACAAGGTTTCTATGCCCTGGTACCTACAAGTAGTTGGAATAGTTATCCCAAAAAACAGCAGGGTCAGGATGTCTCCTGAAGCAAAAACGCTGTCGAAGTGTTAACAAATTGATGTCCGTAAAAGCATGATATATACACATAAAGTGATATGTTTCACGCCACGCACATTTGTTTACCGTAGCTATATTGATCCTCTGCACCTGCGCTTGTCAACAGTTTTTATGGGCTAAAATACGGGTTTTGCGAAATAAAACCTAGGGGTTATACCTACTTATTGCGGGGTAGTGGGGTATACCTATTTTGCGAGTAATGCTTTATTCATCAAGCAGGATAAGGGGTAGTGCGGTGAGATTGGTTTGATTAATCGATATGAGAAAATGAACTAACGACTGCCGAATCCATAATAAGGAGAATGAATTCTTTGTAAAGCACTATAAGCTAAACTTTTGGGAATTGGGCGGCTTATCAGATTAAAAAAGATAACATCGTTGTTGAGAGCGACCATTTGTTTTCGGGCGATGACGATATTGCGACTTTCTATACGTAAAAATTTATCGATACATTAATTTTGTTAGCAGTAATAGATAAAAGTCTAATGTACGCTTGTGCCGACTACTTCTATAGTTAAGGGTATAGTTTATGCGAGCAGGGAAACGTTGAATGACAGACAAAAAGTCTTGTGCCACTGATATTGATCCGCAGGAAACGACTGAGTGGGTCGATGCACTGGAAGCGATAATAAAAAACGCAGGCATGGAGCGTGCTCATTATATTCTGAAGAAGTTATCGGATCATGCCACCCGTACCGGCGCACAACTGCCCTATGCATTGACGACGCCTTTTAGAAACACTATTCCCGTGCAAGATGAAGCTTCCATGCCGGGCGACGTGTTTATGGAGCGCCGTATTCGCTCAATGGTACGCTGGAATGCGCTGATTATGGTGATGCGGGCCAATATGAACGATGATGAGTTGGGCGGGCACATATCCACCTTCCAATCTGTAGCGACCCTTTTTGATGTGGGTTTTAACCACTTTTGGCGGGCAGCCAATAATGAGCAGTTGGGTGACCTTCTTTATATACAGGGGCATTCGGCCCCGGGTATCTATGCCCGTTCCTTTCTGGAGGGGCGGCTGGATGAAGAACAGTTGGATAATTTTCGCCGCGAGGTGGATGGTAATGGGTTGTCCTCCTATCCGCATCCCTGGTTGATGCCCGACTATTGGCAGTTCCCGACAGTGTCTATGGGGCTTGGGCCGATTCAGGCAATCTATCAGGCGCATATCATGCGGTACTTGTCGGCACGTGAATTGGTGGCGCGCGATGACCGTAAAGTGTGGGCATTTCTTGGTGATGGTGAAATTGACGAACCTGAATCACTGGGGGCAATTTCACTGGCCGGTCGTGAAGAACTTGAAAACCTCGTGTTTGTTGTTAACTGTAATTTGCAACGCCTGGATGGTCCGGTACGGGGTAACGGTAAAATTATTCAGGAGCTGGAAGGCGTATTCCGTGGCGCTGGCTGGAATGTGATTAAGGTCGTTTGGGGTGGGCTATGGGACACCTTGCTTGCTCGTGATAAAGATGGCTTGTTGCAACAACGCATGGATGAATGCGTCGACGGGGAATATCAGAATTACAAAGCCAATGGGGGTGCTTATACTCGCGAGCATTTTTTTGGTGCTTCCCCTGAACTAGCAGCGATGGTGGCGCATTTATCTGACGAACAAATTTATAAACTGAATCGTGGTGGCCATGACCCTGACAAGGTCTATGCGGCCTATGCCGAAGCGATGCGCACCAAGGGACAGCCTACGGTAATTCTGGCGCATACCGTTAAGGGTTACGGAACGGGCGTTAAAGGCGAGGCCCAGATGGGCACCCATTCCTTGAAAAAACTTGATAAGGAAACCCTTAAGGCGTTTCGGGATAAATACGTTATTCCTCTCAGTGATGAAGAGTTGGAGTCGGTGCCCTATTATCGCCCGCCCGCTGATCGCCCCGAGATGGAGTATATGCATCAGCGACGTCAGGCGCTGGGCGGTTACTTGCCTGCTCGTGTGGACGATTTTGAAGCGTTGGAGATTCCTAAGCTTGATACCTTCGCCGCTCAACTTGACGGCACCGGTGATCGTGAAATCTCCACCACTATGGCCTTTGTGCGTATATTGTCTAATCTCACCAAGGATAAACAGATAGGCAAGCGCGTCGTGCCGATTGTGCCTGACGAAGCGCGTACTTTCGGCATGGAAGGCTTGTTCCGCCAGTTGGGGATTTACTCTTCGTCAGGTCAGCTTTACGAGCCGGTCGATGCGGCCCAAGTGATGTATTACAAGGAAGATAAAAAAGGTCAGATGCTGGAGGAAGGCATTAACGAGGCGGGCGCAATGTCGGCGTGGATTGCGTTAGCGACTGCTTACAGCAACTATCGCTGCCCGATGATTCCGTTTTATATTTATTACTCCATGTTTGGTCATCAACGTATTGGCGATCTGTGTTGGGCGGCGGGTGATATTCAGGCGCGCGGGTTTTTGTTGGGAGCAACGTCTGGCCGTACCACCTTGAATGGTGAGGGTTTACAGCATCAGGATGGGCACAGCCATATTCTCGCCAATACCGTGCCTAACTGCATTAGTTATGATGCCACCTTTGCTTACGAAGTGGCGGTGATCGTACAGGATGGCATGCGTCGTATGTATCAGGAAAAGCAGGCAGTTTATTATTACCTGACGTTACTCAATGAAAATTATCAGCACCCGGCCATGCCGGAGGGTGCAAGCGAAGGTATTATCAAAGGTATGTACCTTTACCGTGAGGCTGCTAATGAAGGCAAACACCGTGTGCAGCTACTAGGTTCCGGTTCCATTTTGCGCGAAGTGATTGCGGCAGCTGATTTGCTGGCGAGTGAATTTGATGTGCAGGCGGATATCTGGGCCGTGACCAGCTTTAATGAGCTGACGCGCGAAGGTCAAGATGTCGAACGTTGGAATATGTTGCATCCGCAGCAGAAACCTCGCGAAAGTTATGTTACGCAATGTTTAGCCGGACAACCCGGCCCGGTGATTGCGGCCAGTGACTATATGAAGAACTTTTCTGACCAAATTAGAGCCTGGGTGCCGGCCAGTTATCGGGTGTTAGGTACCGATGGTTTTGGACGCAGTGACTCGCGCAGTAAATTGCGTCATTTCTTTGAGGTGGATCGTTATTATGTGGCGCTGGCGGCACTCAAGTCCCTGCAAGATGAAGGGGTTCTTGACGCGGATGTTGTGACGCAGGCGATACAGCGTTTTGGTATTAATCCTGAAAAACCTAATCCTCTAAAGAGCTAGGACAAGACCTTGAGCGAAACTGTAGTCAAAGTACCCGATATCGGTGGTGCTGAAAATGTTGAAGTGATCGAAGTTAGTGTGGCCGTGGGCGATCGTGTTGCGGCCGAACAGACGCTGGTTGTGTTGGAGTCCGATAAGGCTTCCATGGAAATTCCTTCGCCTCAATCGGGTGTCGTCAAAGCGGTTAATGTTGCGGCGGGTGATAAAATCTCTGAAGGGGGCGCGATAGTAACGCTTGAGGCGGAAACAGCTTCCTCTACGGCTGAACCTGAAGCCGAACCTCTTGAGGATGCCCCGGTTATTGAGAGTCCAGCAACAAAAGAAGCCCCCCCTGTCGCCCAAGTTGTGGTTGGCTCAACTGTTGAACAGGTTACAGTGCCTGATTTAGGTGGTGCATCAGGCGTTGAAGTGATCGAGTTGAATGTCGTGGTCGGTGATCAGGTGGCACAGGACGACACTTTGGTGGTACTGGAGTCTGACAAGGCTTCGATGGAAATTCCTTCACCCTTTGCCGGTATCGTTAAATCGCTATCACTCAAGGTCGGTGACAAAGTGGATGAAGGCGCTCTGATTGCCGAGCTGGAGGTGACCGGTCAGGTAGCGCAGCCAAACTCTGAGCAGTCTCAGCCGCTTGAAAAAGCAGATAGCCCTGCAGAGCCTAAAGAAGACGTAAAACAAGCCAAGCCAGCGCAACTTCCAACCTTACCGGTTAGTAAAACGGGCGGTGAAGTTTATGCGGGTCCTGCGGTGCGTCAAATGGCTCGGGAACTGGGTGTCGATTTGACGCAGGTAACCGCTACCGGGCCGAAGGGACGTATTCTCAAGGAAGATGTGCAAGCCCACGTGAAAAGCGCGCTGGCTCAGGGCAACCAGTGTTCAGCGGCATCAGCCATTCCAGCCGTGCCAGAAATTGATTTTTCAGTGTTTGGTGAAATCGAAGAGCAATCGCTGTCACGCATTCAGAAATTGACTGCAGCGGCTATGCAGCGTAGCTGGTTAAATGTGCCTCATGTGGCGCATTTTGATGAGGCTGATATTACCGACCTGGAAGAGTTTCGTGTTCTGAATAAAGAAAAAGCGCAGAAGCGTGAGCTAAAACTGACACCGTTACCGTTTTTATTAAAAGCTTGCGCGGTGGCGTTGCGGGAGCACCCTCATTTTAACGCGTCTTTGTCTTCCTCAGGTGAAAGCCTGATTGTTAAAAAATACTGCAATATTGGCATTGCCATGGATACACCGGCTGGCTTGATGGTGCCGGTGATTCGTGATGTCGATAAAAAGGGTATTTGGGAGCTGGCTGAGGAAATGACTGCGCTGGGTCTTAAGGGGCAGGAGGGCAAGCTTAGCAAATCCGATTTGGAAGGTGGTTGCTTTACTATTTCCAGTTTGGGCGCTATTGGCGGTACGGGTTTTACGCCGATTGTGAACACGCCGGAAGTGGCCATTTTGGGTGTGTCCAGAACTCAGGTTAAACCTGTTTATATCGATGAGACATTTGTGCCGCGCAAGATGTTACCGTTGACGCTGTCCTATGATCACCGTGCTGTTAATGGTGTGGATGCCGGACAGTTTGTGACCTGTTTGACACGACTGTTGGCGGATATTCGCCGTTTGGTGATGTAGGGTTTGTTGGGATAGATTTCTCGCTAGATTCGAAATGATAAACGTCCTACCCAATAAAGGGTGTGTTATCCCGCTTTTGCTCGCTTTAGAGTAAGCTCAGCGTTATTTCGGTTTAACCTGCGAAGGTTGCCAAAGCACCTCGCCTTGTTCACTCTGTTGGCAAAGCCAGCGTGAGACAATAAAGCACAGGTCAGATAATCGGTTCAGGTAAATCCGGCTGTTGTTATTTATTTCCTCCTCATGTGACAGGCTGATAATGCGCCGCTCGGCACGACGCGCCACGCTGCGTACCACGTGGCAGCGGGAGACCACTTCATTGCCGCCGGGCAGGATGAAGTTCGCTAGTGGCGGCAGTTCAGCATTTAATTGCGCGGCATGTTCTTCCAGTTTCTGCCAATGCGTCTCGTCGATGATAACGTGGCCAGGCATGGCCAGTTCGCCACCGAGATCAAATAAATCGTTTTGAATGCTGCGAAATAACAGGAATAGCTCGGGCTGCTCTTCGATGACGACAACAAAAAGGCCAATAAAACTGTTCAGCTCGTCGATGCTACCAATCGCTTCAATGCGCGCGCAGTCTTTGGCGACACGTCCGCCAGTTGCCAGTGATGTTTCGCCCTTGTCGCCGCCACCGGTGACAATGTTGGTAAGCCGATTTGCCATGCTGTTTTTGCCTTTATCTACCGCGTTATTTTCGAAAAATTATACACCGCATGTTATTGGCGGTAATTTTTATTTATTGCCGGAGCGAAATGAGTAGAATGCAGTCATAAAATCCGTTGTTGAATTAGAAGGAGAATATTGAAATGCCATCATTTGATGTGGTTTCCGAGGTGGATAAACACGAAGTGACCAATGCTGTTGATCAGGCGAACCGTGAAATTTCGACCCGTTATGATTTTAAAGGGGTGGACGCCACCTTTGAGCAAAAGGAATTGGTTGTGACGTTGAGTGCAGACTCAGACAATCAGCTTGATCACATGCGCGATATGCTGGTCACTAAACTGGTTAAGCGCGGTATTGATACTAACTGCATGGATGTTGGTAAATTAGAAAAGTCCGGCATGAAGGCGAAAAGAGATATTACGCTCAAAGCAGGTATTGATACGCCTACGGCCAAAAAGATTGTCAAAATGATCAAGGATAAGAAGTTCAAGGTGCAGGCGGCTATTCAAGGTGAACAGGTGCGTGTAACCGGGAAAAAAAGAGATGACCTACAGGAAGTGATGGGCTTCCTGCGCGGTGAAGATATCGGCCTGCCGTTGCAGTTTGATAATTTTCGCGACTAATATATGTCGCAGCAGCAGTCCGCAGCATCAAACCGAAAAACAACGCCTCAGCGCCTGAGTTGGCGTGAATCAATAGCACTCTATGGGAAGCCCAAGGTGCTGGCGTTGTTGTTCCTGGGTTTTTCTGCTGGCCTGCCTTTTCTGCTGGTTTTTTCTACGCTGACTGCCTGGCTAACGGAGGCGGGGATCACCCGCACCACCATCGGTTTTTTCAGTTGGATTGGCATTACCTATTCCATTAAGGTTTTCTGGGCACCGGTGGTGGATAAATTAAAGCTGCCGCTTTTACATCGCTTGTTTGGTCAGCGACGTAGCTGGATGCTCGTGGGGCAGTTTGGTATCGCTGCGGGGCTTGTGTTGATGGCGTTAACCGATCCTGCTGCGGATATACGTTTAATGGCGGTGTTTGGTTTGCTGGTGGCTTTTTCTTCCGCGACTCAGGACATCAGCATTGATGCCTATCGTATTGAGGCCGCTGAGGATAAATATCAGGCCGCCATGTCTGCTGCCTATGTCTTTGGTTATCGATTGTCGTTGTTGGTTGCCGGGGCCGGGGTGCTCTATTTGGCCGAATACCTGGGCTGGAGTCCTGCTTATCTGATTATGGCGGCGTTAATGGTGGTGGGTGTGGTGACCGTGTTGTTGGTGAAAGAGCCCGACAACTTGCGCCCCGCCGCAGAACCTTTTGTTCAACTTGAGGGACAGGTGAGCGTTGCTCGGCGTCTGGTGGCCTGGTTTGTCGACGCAGTGGTGGGGCCCTTTGTTGATTTCTTCCGGCGTAATGGCACGTATGCCCTGTTGATCCTGCTGTTTATTGCGGTCTATCGTATCAGCGATATCACCATGGGGGTGATGGCCAACCCTTTTTATTTGGATCTTGGTTTTAGTAAAACCGAGATTGCTGACGTCACCAAGGTATTTGGCTTCTTTATGACCATTGCCGGTTCGGCGCTGGGCGGTGTGTTGGTCGCGCGTTACGGTATTCGGCCAATTTTATTGATTGGCGGTTGTATGGTGGCGTTGACGAACCTGTTGTTTGCGTGGCTGGCGCTGTCGGATCCAAGCTTGATGAAACTGGCGTTTGTCATTAGTGCGGATAACTTGAGCGGGGGGCTGGCGATTGTAGCTTTTATCGCCTATTTATCGAGTCTTACCAGCAGTGCTTACACGGCAACGCAATATGCGCTGTTTAGTTCGTTGATGACCTTGCCCGGTAAATTTATTGGTGGCTTCAGCGGTGTTGTGGTTGATTCTGCCGGTTACCCTAGCTTTTTTACCTATGCGGCCATACTAGGCATCCCGGCTATTTTGCTGGTCTGTGTGCTGATTTATTTAGACCGTTCTGGAAAAACGCCTGCTGGTCGAGAAGTGATCGAACAATCCGCTTGAATCTCATCTTGATAGGTTGGGAATAATTTATGACGACTGCCGCTGAAAAACCGACTCGCGAGGTACTGTTGGGGCAAGATGTTGGCACCCTGTCGACCCACTCCTTGGATTGCCCCGGCTATCCTTTTGGCTCGATTGTTCCGGTGGGCTATGATGCTCTTAACCGGCCTGTTTTGTTGATTAGCCGTTTGGCTCAACATACCCGTAATATTGCTGAAAACCCTAAAGTGTCCTTAATGTTGAGTGATATTGCGCAGTTGGGTAATCGGGATGTACAAACCTGTGCACGGGTGACGTTGTTAGGGCAGGCTGAAAAACTAGATCTTGCCGAGCATGCGCAAACGGTCGCGCGTTATTGCCGTTATTATTCGCAAGCTGAGAGTTATTACAAAGAATTGGATTTTGATTTTTACCGGCTGGTACCTGAAAAGGTGCGTTTTATCGCCGGTTTTGGGCAGATTCATTGGGTTGAGCCAGAGCAACTTTTTTCTGAGAACCCCTTTGCAGGCGAAGCTGAAATCGATATCTGTGCGCATATGAATGCGGATCATGCCGATGCGTTGTTTCGATATTGTGAGCAGACTGCAATAGAGGTGCCTGAGGGGATGACGCCGCAGATGGTCGGTGTTGATACCTTTGGATTTCATCAGCGAGTCGGGAAACGCATTGTTCGTATTGATTTCCCAGAGCCGGTTCAGACACCAAACGACGTGCGGCAGGCGCTGATAGCTATGCTCAAACAGACGAATGATTGAAAACTGACAGTTAGTCCCCAACTTAGTGGATATCCTAAAACTGCCTTTGCCGCAGGTCTGATGTTATGAAGTTTCTTTTTATACTGTTTATTGTGATGCCGGTTGCGGAAATTACGCTGCTTATTAAGGTCGGTCAGCAAATTGGTGCGCTTTATACCGCCTCGTTGGTGGTGTTTACTGCTGTGGTGGGGAGCTTTATGTTGCGCCAGCAGGGGTTAGCAACATTGTTTCGGGCTCAGGAGCGCATGCAGAGTGGGCAGATGCCAATTCAGGAAATGCTGGAAGGTATTTTTCTTGCCGTGGGCGGTGCGTTACTCATCACGCCGGGTTTTATCACTGATGTGTTTGGGTTTTTGTGTCTGATACCAATTACGCGCAAAGGCCTGGTGGCTTTTGCTGCACGTAATGTGAAAGTGCATGCAGCGGCATCTATGCATCAGACGCAGTTCACCCATATGCACGGTTCGGCCGACTTCCGTTCGAGTGGCTTTCGCTCAAATGATTCAGAGGGTCCCATTGAAGGGGAATTTGAGCGCGATAAAACGGCTCAATCGGATAGCACTGAAAAAAATGTCGAATTCTTGAAAGATAAGCGTTGAAATCCATTTTCCGGCCCCCATTAACCGACACAAGGTTGAATTCGAGAGGCTGTTCTATTACTGATTTGTAATCAGTTTCCAGAGTTTAATAACCGGTTTTATTAACGTGATATCCGGCAGGCCTGTGTTTGCTTGTGGGATATTTTGAAATTTATTTTCAATTTGATTGGAGTATTTGCGTCATGAATATTCGTCCCTTATACGACCGCATCATCGTACGTCGTAAGGAAGAAGAAACAACAACTGCTGGTGGCATCGTTTTGGCTGGTGGTGCTGCTGAAAAACCAAGCGCAGGTGTCGTACTGGCTGTTGGTGAAGGTCGTTTGCTGGCTAACGGCGAAATCCGTCCTTTGGCTGTTAAAGTTGGCGATCGCGTTATTTTCAATCGCTATGTGGCGAGCGAAAACACTATTTCAATCAACGGTGAAGAGCTGTTGGTTTTGGGTGAGTCAGACGTATTTGCTGTTTTTGAAGGTTAAGGCTAAAGCCAACCTCGAACGCTAATTACAGTTTGTTTCATTATTCATTAACACCCCAGTTATTTAAGGTATTAGAAAATGGCTGCTAAAGACGTATTATTCGGCGATTCAGCTCGCCAAAAAATGGTAAACGGCGTAAACATCCTGGCGGATGCTGTTAAAACAACTTTGGGCCCTAAAGGTCGCAACGTTGTATTGGATAAATCTTTTGGTGCCCCAACGATCACTAAAGATGGTGTGTCTGTTGCTAAGGTTATCGAGCTGAAAGACAAGTTCGAAAACATGGGCGCTCAGTTGGTAAAAGAAGTTGCTTCGCGTACTTCTGATGTTGCTGGTGACGGCACTACAACTGCAACAGTTCTGGCTCAGGCAATTATGACTGAAGGCTTGAAAGCCGTTGCAGCTGGCATGAACCCAATGGATCTGAAGCGCGGCATCGACAAAGCAACGGCTGCTGCTGTTGCGTTCCTAGCTGACTTCTCTCAACCATGTGCCGACACTAAGTCGATTGCTCAGGTTGGTACGATCTCTGCTAATAGCGATTCATCGATCGGCGACATCATTGCTGAAGCAATGGACAAAGTTGGTAAAGAAGGTGTGATCACTGTTGAAGAAGGCAACGGTCTGGAAAACGAACTGGATATCGTTGAGGGTATGCAGTTTGACCGTGGTTACCTGTCACCTTACTTCATCAACAATCAGGAAACGATGAACGTTGAGCTGGAAGAGCCTTTCGTGTTGATGGTTGACAAGAAAGTTTCTAACATCCGTGAGCTGGTTCCTTTGCTGGAAGGCGTAGCTAAAGCAGGTCGTCCGCTGTTGATCATTGCTGAAGATGTTGAAAGTGAAGCGTTGGCAACGTTGGTTATTAACAACATGCGCGGCATCATGAAAGTTGCTGCTGTTAAAGCGCCTGGTTTCGGTGATCGTCGTAAGGCGATGCTGGAAGACGTTGCTATTCTGACTGGCGGTACGGTGATCTCTGAAGAAGTGGGTCTGTCTCTGGAATCAGCTTCTCTGAATGATCTGGGCCAAGCAAAACGTATCAGCGTGACTAAAGAAGCGACCATCATTGTTGGTGGTGCTGGTGAAGCCTCTAATATTGAAAATCGTGTTGCTCTGATTCGTGCGCAAATTGCAGAATCTAGCTCTGATTACGACAAAGAAAAACTGCAAGAGCGTGTAGCTAAACTGGCTGGTGGTGTTGCTGTGATTAAAGTGGGCGCAACCACAGAAATCGAAATGAAAGAGAAGAAAGCGCGTGTTGAAGATGCGTTGCACTCTACTCGCGCAGCGGTTGAAGAAGGCGTGGTAGCGGGTGGTGGTGTTGCACTGATCCGCGTTCTGCAGCACATCGAACACCTGACTGGCGACAACGAAGATCAAACAGTTGGTATTCAGCTGGCACGTCGTGCCATGGAAGCGCCTCTGCGTCAAATCGTCGCTAACGCTGGTGAAGAGTCTTCGGTTGTTGTTGATAAAGTTCGTCATGGCGGCGACGGTAACTACGGTTACAACGCGGCAACGGGCGAATACGGCGACATGCTGGAAATGGGTATCCTTGATCCAGCTAAAGTAACGCGTAGTGCGCTGCAAAACGCTGCTTCTGTTGTTGGCCTGATGATTACCACTGAGTGCATGGTTACCGATGCACCTGTTGATGGTGGTTCAGCTGGTCCAGCAATGCCTGATATGGGCGGCATGGGTGGTATGGGCGGCATGATGTAAGCCAGTCTTACCCTAGCAGTACAAGAAACGGTTATCCGTAAGGGTAACCGTTTTTTTATGGCTGAATTTTGTGTTAACAGCCAAAAAAACGGTCAAAAAGCACATTTATTAGCATTAGCATTGATTAATACGCTTTTGATGTTTGTAATTATGTGCTTAGGGTTTAAAATGCGCGCGTTATAAAACTTATCGTCGCGAAAAGCTTTTTATAAAAATAAGGTGATTTCTGCTAAACCCCTGTTTTTCTTAAGGGTTTAGTCAAGAGGTTCCGCCACAGTTGAGAATATAGAGGATTTAACCATGTTGTTTTTAGAATTTTTGTTCCGTTGGGCTCACGTGCTGTTTGGTATCACGTGGATCGGTCTATTGTACTACTTCAACTTCGTACAAACTGAGTACTTCAAAGAAGCGACTCCTGAAGCTAAGGGCGATGCGGTTAAAAAATTAGCGCCACGTGCACTTTGGTGGTTCCGTTGGGGCGCTATGTTCACTTTCCTGAGTGGTGTTGCGCTGTTGGCCGGTGTTGGCCCTGCAAGCAATGGTTACCTGTTGATGGGTGCTTTGGCTGGTACGTTTATGTTCCTGAACGTATGGCTGATCATCTGGCCTAACCAGAAAATCGTCTGTGGTATCACGTCTGGCGATGCAGCAGCTGCGGCGCCTAAAGCGGGTTTAGCTTCTCGTACTAACACGCTCTTGTCTTTCCCAATGTTGTTGGGCATGCTGGGCTCTAAGCATGGTCTGGGCATTGATGCGCTGACACCTGTTTCTAGCGAAGTATCTGCTGGTTTCATCATTGCTATCGCTGTTGTTGTAGCGGTAGAACTGAACGGTATCTTCGGTAAAATGGGCCCAATGGCTAGCGTTCGCGGTGTGATCCACTGCGGCATCGCATTGGCAGCTGCTCTGTTTGCTTTGATGTACTTTATCTAAGCAAAAGAAGACGCTTCGAAAGGCCCCTCTGGTAGGGGCTTTTTTTATGCCTGTTAGAAACCATTTATTGGCCGCTGGCGCACTATTTGCGGTTGCCGGAGTGGTATATAATAGCCCGCCTCTAAAACCCTCGTGTATTTGAAACCCTATGAGCCAAATTGATCAGGAAGTGGCCATCCGCCGCACCTTCGCTATTATTTCGCACCCTGATGCGGGTAAGACCACCATCACTGAAAAGCTGTTGTTGTTTGGAAATGCTATTCAGGAAGCGGGCACAGTGAAAGGGCGCAAAACTGGCCGGCATGCCACCTCTGACTGGATGGAGATGGAGAAACAACGGGGTATCTCGGTAACGTCTTCAGTGATGCAGTTTCCCTACAAGGGGCGTACGGTTAACCTGCTCGATACGCCGGGCCATGCTGACTTCTCCGAGGATACCTATCGCACGTTAACCGCAGTCGACTCGGTGTTGATGGTGATTGACGGTGCAAAGGGTGTGGAAGAGCGGACGATTAAGCTGATGGATGTATGTCGTTTACGTGATACGCCTATCCTGACTTTTATTAACAAGCTTGATCGTGAAGTGCGTGACCCCATCGATTTGCTCGATGAGGTCGAAGAAGTGCTTAAAATTAATTGCGCTCCCATTACCTGGCCAATCAGCATGGGTAAGGATTTTCGCGGTGTTTATAACTTGTATACCGACACCATTCACCTGTTTACACAGGGCCAAGGCAGCGTTATTCCCGATGATAAGCGCATCGAAGGGTTGGGTAGCGATGAGGCGAGAGCTGTATTAGGTGACTTGGTTGATGAATTGGCTGACGAAGTTGAGTTGGTTAAAGGTGCCAGCCATGAGTTTGAACTTGAAGAATATTTAGCAGGGCGTATGACGCCGGTATATTTTGGTACGGCCTTGGGTAACTTTGGTGTGCGTGAAATGTTGGATGGCTTTGTCGAATATGCACCCGCTCCCTTGGCTCGTGCGACCAAAGAACGACAAGTGGCGCCCACGGAAGAAAAATTCAGCGGTTTTATTTTTAAAATTCAGGCCAATATGGATCCTAATCATCGTGACCGAATTGCCTTTTTGCGTATCTGTTCTGGCCAGTACACCAAAGGCATGAAAATGAAGCATGTGCGTACCGGCAAGGATGTTCGTATTTCCGATGCGGTTACCTTCTTTGCGGGCGAACGTTCCCATGTTGATGAGGCCTGGTCAGGTGATATTTTGGGGTTGCACAACCACGGTACTATTCAGATTGGTGATACGTTCAGTAGCGGTGAAACGATGCAGTTTACCGGTATTCCTCACTTTGCACCTGAGCTATTCCGTCGGGTGCGGTTGAAAGACCCATTGAAAATGAAAGCTCTGCAAAAGGGGTTAACACAGCTGTCAGAAGAAGGCTCAACGCAGGTTTTTATGCCTCAGCGCAGCAATGACATTATTGTTGGGGCGGTGGGTATGCTGCAATTTGATGTGGTGGCTTATCGCTTGCAGGATGAGTACAAGGTTGAGTGCGGCTACGAAGCCGTGAATGTTTATACGGCGCGTTGGGTTGAGTGCGATGACGCCAAGATGTTTGAAGAATTCAAGAAGAAAGCTTACGACAATTTAGCGGTTGATGGTGGTGGCTACTTAACCTATCTGGCGCCAACCCGCGCTAATTTGTCACTGGCCGAAGAGCGCTGGCCGGATGTGCGTTTTAAAACGACGCGTGAGCACTAACTTGGAATTGTCAAAATAGACCTCTGTCATCTCGCTTGCGCCCTGTGGGTAAGCAAAGCGAGAGGTCTTGCTTGTTAAGACTCCTCCCCGGCGTTCGAAATGACAAAGGTTGCGGCAGGCTAACTATAGAGGAGCAGTGTCTAGTTAGTACAAATCCTCGCCGCCTTCATCCACATAGGGATTAACGGGCTCGCCGGGGATATTGTGTTCTTCGCTGGCCCATGCACCTAGATCAATGAGTTTACAGCGTTCGCAGCAAAAGGGGCGGAAGGTGTTGTCGCTCGTCCAGGCGGTGGATTTTTTGCAGGTTGGGCAGGAAACGATTGTGGTTGGTTTATTGTCAGTCATTGTCTTATTTGGTGCCTTTTGCCAGTTCAAGATAGTGTTGGTGCAATGCTAGCACCTTTGCTTTAAGTTCTTCAGCCGTGGAATCATTCAGAATGATATCATCCGCTCGAGAACAGCGGGTTTTACGATCCATCTGTGCAGTCATAATAGCTTTGATCTGATCTGTGTTGCTGCCGTCGCGGGCGCACGCTCTTTCCAGCTGTATTTGCTCAGATACATCCACAACCAAAATTTTATCGACTAGCTGATATTGGTCTGTTTCTAGCAGCAGGGGTGAAGATAGGATTACGTAATCTGATCGGGCCTGCTGAAGCTGTTGTTTTAAGCGTTCTCTTATCAGAGGGTGCAGTAGGGCTTCAAGCCAGTGTCGCTCTGATGCATTCTCGAATATCTGCTGGCGTAGGAGCTGTCGATTGAGTGATCCGTCAGGATTGATTGTCTCATCGCCAAAATGCGCCTGGATTGCGAACAGCGCCTCACTGCCTACTTCTACCACTTCACGCGCGGCAATATCTGCGTCCACAACAGTGATGCCTAAATCGGAGAATAGATTTGTGACGGTGGTTTTTCCGCTGCCAATGCCGCCTGTCAGGCCAATGATTATCATGGCGTTATGATACGGTAGAACTCGGGTTTGGTAATAGTGGTATTCGCGAGAGGATTAAAGTCCTGCGTAATTCAGGTAAGTACGCGTTAACTCTTCGCCCCAAATAGCGGCAATAAAACCAGCGGCAGCGAGGTAAGGGCCAAAGGGGATCGGTACGCTTTTACCTTTGTTTTTTAGGACTAGAAGGAATATGCCAACAATGGCACCGACCAGGGATGATAATAAAATAATCATCGGCAGCACCTGCCAGCCGAACCAGGCACCTAGCACAGCTAAGAGTTTAAAATCGCCGTGGCCCATGCCCTCCTTGCCAGTAACCAGCTTGAACAACCAGTAAACAGACCACAGACTAAGATAGCCGAAGACTGCGCCCCAAAGAGCTTCTGGCAAGGAACAGAAAAGCCCCATGCTATTGGCAATCAAGCCTAGCCACAAAAAGGGCAGGGTTATGCTGTCAGGTAATAGCTGATGGTCAAAATCGATCATCGTTAGTGTGATTAGCGCCCACGTCAGCAGCAACATGGCGGTGCCTTGCCAGTTCACGCCAAAGTGCCAGATTACCAGGCAGGACAATATGCCTGTAATAAGTTCGATAATAGGGTAGCGTTTTGAGATTGGTGTTTTGCAGTGATGGCACTTTCCGCCCAGCATTAAATAACTGATAACAGGAATGTTCTGCCATGCTTTGATCGGGGTATCGCACGTTGGGCAGTGTGAGTTAGGCGTTACCAGGTTAAAGGCTGTCAGGTCATCTTCTGTGTTACACGCATCGTCTTCTGCTAGCAGTGTTTTGCACTGAGAAGTCCACTCTCGCTCCATCATCACGGGTAAGCGATAAATAACAACGTTCAGGAAGCTGCCCACTAGCAGGCCAAGAATGCCGGCGACAGTGATAGCAGCCGGTATGTTGTGGGCCAGAAAATCAAAAAACTGCATTGGCGTGAAGGCTTCTTTATACTTTTATCCAGTTCGCTATACGACTTGACCCATTTTGAAGATGGGAAGGTACATGGCAATAATCAGACCGCCAATTAGTACGCCTAATACAGCCATAATTATGGGTTCCATGAGAGCAGTAAGATTATCGACGGCGTTATCTACTTCCTCTTCATAGAATTCCGCTGCTTTATCTAGCATTTCGTCCAATGCGCCTGATTCTTCACCGATGGCGGTCATTTGTAGTAGCATGTTGGGGAATACGCCGGTATTGCGCATGGAGAAGTTGAGTTGCTGGCCAGTGGAAACATCTTCTCTTACACGTTCAACGGCTGTTCGATAAACCACGTTGCCGGTAGCGCCAGCAGTTGAGGTTAGCGCTTCTACAAGAGGGACGCCAGCTGAAAAGGTGGTGGATAAAGTTCTGGCAAAACGAGCGTAAACTGACTTGATGATTATCTCTCCTATCACCGGAATTTTGAGGACAAATCGATCAACCGCATCAGCCACTTTTTGTGAGCGTAACTTGGCTTCGCGGAAAGCAAATATAAATGCGATTAGTGCAGCGACAAAAATTAGCCACCAGGCCTGTAAAAAATTTGAGATCCCGATAACCATCTGGGTGAATGCTGGTAGTTCAGCACCAAAGTCCTCGAAAAGTTCTTCAAAGGTAGGCACTACTTTAATCAGCAAAATGCTTGTGACAACAATGGCTACGACTACTACGGCTATTGGATAAGTCATCGCTTTTTTAATTTTCTTTTTCAGCGTTTCGCTCTTTTCTTTGTATACCGCGACCCGGTCAAGCATCGTTTCGAGTGAGCCAGACTGTTCTCCTGATTCAATCAAGTTGCACATCAATTCATCAAATTGGCGTGGATGTTTGCGCAGGGCGTTAGCAAAGTTGGTTCCAGATGCGACATCTGTTTTGATAGCGGCGATCAACTCTTTAAGGGTCAGATTGTCTAGCCCGTCGGCGACAATATCAAAGGACTGAACCAGTGGGACGCCAGCTTTCATCATGGTCGCCATTTGGCGAGTAAATAGGGTGATGTCGCCGGGCGTAATTTTTTTCTTTTTGGCGCCGCTAAAGAGAGAAGATTGTTTTTTCCGTACCTTGGTGGGAGCGATGCCCTGTTTGCGTAGCTGCGCTTTAACCAATGCCATGCTGGCACTGTTCATCTCGCCATCAGTTTTTTGACCGCGTTTGTCTGTACCCTGCCAGACGAATGTCGAACTTTTTGCTGCTTCGCTTGCCATGTTTAATCCTTGGTCACTCGGTTCACTTCTTCTAGGCTGGTAATGCCTTGTGCGGCTTTCATCAATGCGGATACACGTAAATTACGGAAGCCTTCTTTGTTAGCCTGCTTGGCAATTTCTAAGGAATTACCCTCTTCCATAATGATGCGGCCAATTTCTGGGGTTACTTTGACAACTTCGTAAATACCAACACGGCCTTTATAGCCATTAAAGCAATTGTTGCAACCATTGCCTGGAGCCATGATTTTGGCACCTTGCAGTAACTCTTCAGTAAACCCTTCTTCAATCAATGTGTCATGCGGTACATCTGCAGGTTTTTTGCAGTGCTCACAGAGTCTTCTTGCCAATCGCTGTGCAATGATTAGGCTTACGGATGTTGCAATGTTGAATGCAGGCACCCCCATATTACGTAAACGAGTCAATGTTTCCGGCGCACTATTAGTATGTAGTGTAGAAAGTACCAAGTGTCCAGTTTGGGCTGCTTTAATTGCGATCTCAGCGGTTTCCAGGTCTCGAATCTCACCCACCATAACGATATCGGGATCCTGGCGAAGGAAAGAGCGTAAAGCCGTTGAAAAATCGAGTCCGACTTTATGATTTACATGAACCTGGTTGATGCCTTCCAGATTTATTTCCACAGGATCTTCAGCCGTGGAAATGTTGCGCTCAGGTGTGTTTAGGATGTTGAGGCCCGTATATAAAGATACGGTTTTACCGGAACCCGTTGGCCCAGTTACCAAAATCATGCCTTGGGGTTGGTGTAGCGCGTTCATGTACAGTTCTTTTTGGTCATCATCATAACCAAGTGCATCAATGCCCATTTTTGCGCTGCTGGGGTCAAGAATACGTAGTACGATTTTCTCTCCCCACAGTGTAGGTAGAGTGTTAACCCGGAAATCAATTGCACGTTGTTTGGATAACTTCATCTTAATACGACCATCTTGCGGCATACGGCGCTCAGAAATATCCATGCGGGACATCACTTTTAGACGAGCTGCGAGTCTTGGTGCTAGGTTCTGAGGAGGGGTTGATACTTGGTGTAGAACGCCATCTGTGCGACAACGAATACGGTATGTCTTTTCATAGGGCTCAAAGTGAATATCAGATGCGCCACCTTTAATAGCATCCAAAAGAATTTTGTTTACAAAGCGAACGATAGGCGCTTCATCAGCTCCTTTGCTATCATCTTTGTCATCACTTTGGTCACTTGTATCTTCAAGGTCCAGATTTTCAAGATCCGCATCATCCAGACTACCTAGCGCGTCATCTTCGTCATCCAGAAATTTTTCAATGACTTCTGCTAACTTGGCTTCTTCAACCAAAATGGCATCGGTGGTTATACCTGTGTTGAATTTGAACTCATCCAGTGCTTGAAGGTTGGTAGGATCAGAGACCGCAACATGTAAACGGTTGCCGCGCTTGAATAAGGGCAGGGCGTGGTGATTACGAATTAATTTCGCGTCTACTAGCTCTTTTGGAAACAGCTCGGGGTCAAATGCAGACAAATCAAGTACCGGTGTACCAAACTCGTCGGAGGCAGCCGTTGCGATTGACAGGCTGCTTGTTAAGCCACTTTGAACCAGGTGGGTAACAAAGGGGATACGATTTTGTTTGGAATACTGATAAGCCTCAATGGCCTGGTTTTCGCTGAGGATTTCATCATTAACCAAACGTTTGGCTAACCCGCTAAGGTGTGTGGCTGTAGTGTCTTGTGGGGCCATATGTGTGAATCAGCTAGAGTTGAGAAATTAAGAATTCTATTTATGGAAAGCATAGCAGCTTTTTGCAAAAAACCTATTTCGGATTTAAATAACTGCAAATGAAAAGGAGTTTTATTTTGCGCGTTCGGGATAGGGGGATAGTGACAGAAAATGTCACTTAGTTGATGATTTGGTCCATGGATGAATTTTTTGTTTGATTTTACTTTGATGTTTTTAATTTATATTAATCATGGTGTTACGAGTTTTTGTTGGTTTTTTCTTGCGTTTGGCACAGGCGTTGCTATACCTGTTGTGAGACAAATTATTATCGTGAATTTGTTATTTGAAACCAAGGAGCTCTCCCAATGAAACAAGTACAGAAAGGTTTTACCTTAATTGAATTAATGATCGTGATTGCGATTATTGGTATTTTGGCGGCTGTCGCGTTGCCAGCTTATAATGATTATACCTCCCGAACAAGGGCGGCAGGAGCTATGACAGAAATTGCTTCTACCAAAACAGCCATTGCAGTCTGTAATGCAGAGCTTGGTACGTTTACTGGGTGTAACGCCGGATCAAATGGCGTGCCAACAATTGGCGTGACTAAAAATATTACTGCAGTAACATCCGTTACTAATGGTGTAATTACAATGACCTCAGGGGCCACTACTTCTGCAGGTGCCAACTTAACAATAATTGACACCCCTACGCTAGCAGCTGGTGGTGCCAACATTGTTTGGACGAACACCGGCACTATCTGTAATGTCACTCGGGGCCTGAAACCAGGTCAGGGTGATTGTCCGTAATCAAGGCGAATCAAAGGGGTTAGACACGATTGATTTAACCTGATTTGAATAGAAGAAGCCTCGGTTTACGCTGGGGCTTTTTTTTTGCACAATCAAATAACAGTTTGGGGCCAGAGTAAAAACTCTTACCTCCTTCTTCAGTTCAATCCTTTATTTGGTTTAGGTCCTGGTTTTGAAGCCTAACAAGCTGGCTTGTCAGAGCCGCGATTTCATCTTTGAATCAATCGCTACCCAGTACTAAGTATTTGTTAGTTGCTAAAGGTATATCCGGTGCCATCCTGTTACCTTTGCGGGCAGTAAATAACCCTTGATACCGTGTCTGGCGTTAAGGAGCTATGTTAGCTAGCGCCATGTATAAAGGATAATGCGCCCTCGACCTACTTAATAGTACCCAACTATTTGTATGGTGACTTGACCTTCGATAGTCTGCTGGATGGCCTATTATTCCCGCACGCGCTGGATTTAGTTCGATATAGCGATAACAGTAAAATAGATGCTGATCTTCCTGAATTAGGTAGGATTTGAAAGGATCCTCCCATAACGTCTTGTGTGACTATAAGTACTATTGAAATATCGTACATAGTGCGCCCTATCCATTGCGTTATTTTCGATAGACTTTGAGCTTGTTGAGGCGTCGCCAAAAGGTGGGCGTGATTAGTCATTCACCTGTCCTTGGACAATTGGACACAAGTCGGACACCGATTGTTTTCTGGGGTGTTTGACTACCAAGGTGATAACTATCATCGAATGATGCGTATTACCAAGGTCTTGATCCAGGTGGGTGACTGTCGCACTTCTTTATGAAGCGGTATTAAGATTGAAAATTCGGACGTGAATATAAGGCCTGAGTTAATTGGATAAATTATGTGGGGTATTTTGAACTCAAGTATTTCTGCGTCATGTTGACCGGAGTCAGCTAATGGGTGACTCCAATTATCATAAACTTAATCAATACTCCAAAAATTGAAGCGGTATCTTGCAACGCCCTATGATTGTATTCGACGAGGAAATCTAAAGGTTTACTGTATTAAAACTGTAAAATGAGATTAATTCTCATTGAGAGGATATGGCGGGTGACTTGATACAAGATTGATTGAGGTTGACCAGCGGTGTATTTTGAGGGTATAGGCTCATGCCGAGTCGGATCACATTGCATTTGGATTGGTCGTCCTTCAGGTGAATATGCGCGCCAATTAAATCTTCAAAGAGCTTTAACTCGGGACGAATCGTAATACGCTTTGTTGACCAATGAATGTAGCGGTTAACCAAGTCATCATCATTGGTCGATAAGCCGGTATAGAGCATCGAGCGCATCGCCAGCTCTTCAGCGTGGTATTTAAAATAGTAATTATTCAGTGCAATTGCAAGGTAAGGAGGTTCACTCTGCTGCTTGGTTAGATAACGAATAATATCTGTTTGAGCGCGGCTAGTATGATGTAAAAAATACAATGAACCAATCAAGATCAACACACTAGTGCACTGTAATAATCGATTCGCAGCTGCACTTAGTACTACATTGATTGTCATTGTTCGGTGCTGTATTACAATGAATATTAGAAATAACCAGGCAAACCAATGCAGCGATGAAATATAAAATGGCTGTTCGACCTGAGTATGAAGTGTAATCGGTAGCAACATCGCCACATACCCAGCCGACCGCTGCTTCCCACATCGGACCAAAGCCAGAACCACCGCGACGGTAGCCGCGAGAATGCCGATGATAATTAACAGGCCACCTTCAATAATCCAGAATAGCAATTCGTTGTGGGGGTGTTCAATGTAAGGTGGTAAAACGGCTTCAGGATGCCTCGCATGGAAGTCGCCGGTTTGTTGGTTCCAAACCCGCAAGAAACTACCTATACCGTGTCCCTGCATCGGTTTTTGTGCCACTAATTCAAACCCGATTAGGTACATATTGATTCGAACATCACCGCTCATACCTTCCGTTATATTCGCCGTTTTCTTAAACGTATTCTCCAAGCCTGAATTGCCCGAAAAGACACCAGCCGACATGGCAATAATCGCCAAAATCACCAGTATTTTATTGCTCATTAATTGTTTGAAGCGAAATACGGCCAGTAATACCAGTGACAGGATGAGGCCTAATAAGCCCACTCTAGATCCAGAATAAGCGATCTCAAACGAGTTTAAGCCGAGCGATAAAAAAAGAAGACCAGAGACTGCCCATGGAAACTGTTTAGCTATGGGCCTGCTCAACAGATACATACCAATGGCAATCCCTGTTGCTAAGAAAGAGACCTGAGTATTGATTTGTTGAAAAACACCGTGTGGCAAGACCGTGTGGTTGCTGGCATACCATTGCCCTAATATTTCTGGTACGAAAATTTGTATGAAACCAATAGCGGAATGGGTCAGAGTTGACAAAACTATCGTCAACAAAGTCCACTCAACCGGATGTTTTTTTAAATTAAATTGAAGTAGAGCAAACAAAAACAACAGGCCGGCTAAGACATACACCTCTCGAAAAAAGAAGGTCGCTGGTTGGGACACCCCGGTGATCAGGCTGCTGAGGATAATAACTGCTGGAACGGCTATAAAATACAGATAGTGATGCGGTAGTCGGGTAACCGTTCTCACCGCCATCAACAGTATCGAGAATACAATGATAACAATCGCCACAGCCCAGACAGCTATATTGAAGGTAAGATCCAGGCCTCTGCCACCAAAGTTTGGTTGAAAGAAAAGTGGTGCAATTGCAAACAATAAAAACACGAAGCCAAGCAAATAATAAAAGTCGTATTGATCGTTTTTCAAACTAAACATAGTGCTTTTCACAGGTTCTTGAGTTTAAGGCGCAGCATTGGTCATCAACCTTACTTTCTTTAAAAGTAGTTTTCAAACTCTCCCGCGGGCACCGGCTTGCTAAAATAATACCCCTGCACCACTCGAACACCTCTTTCCCTGACAAATGCCAACTGACTTTCAGTTTCCACCCCTTCAGCAACCAGCTCCAATCCCAAACTGTTTGCCATCGCAACAATAGCGGTGACGATGCTGGCGTTATGGCTGTCGTTATCAACATCAACGATAAAGCTCTTATCAATTTTTAATTCGTCCAGCGGGAATTTGCTGAGGTAGTTCAACGATGAATAGCCAGTACCGAAGTCGTCAACGGACAGGCGGATACCCATCTCCTTTAATGCGTGCAGGATTTCAATGGTGGTGTCGGCATCATTCATGATGATGCTTTCGGTTAATTCCAGTTCCAGGTATTTAGCCTCTAATCCTGTTTCCCGTAAAATTCTATGGGTTTGAGTCACCAGGTCTGACTGTTTGAATTGCAGGCTGGATAAGTTAACTGCAATTTTTTCGAGTGATAGCCCTTTTGCTTGCCAGGCTTTGAGGTCACTGCAGGCTTGATTGAGCACCCAGGCACCGATATCAATGATCAACCCCATTTCTTCGGCAAGCGGGATGAAGTGAGCCGGAGAAACCAGGCCATGTTGAGGGTGATTCCAGCGAACCAGGGCTTCAGCGGAAACCATCTTCCCTGTTTGAATATCAACTTGAGGTTGATAGAAAACTGTTAGCTCCTGACGTTCCATCGCTCTGCGCAGTTCAGCTTCAAGTTGCAGGCGTTCACGGCCCATGCTGTTCATCGTGCTGGAATAATACTGGAAGGTATTTTTGCCTGCCTTTTTTGCATGATGCATCGCGGTGTCGGCATGTTTGAGTAGATTTTCTTCGCTGTCGCTGTCAACGGGAGCGACAGCGATGCCGATACTCAGTGTGACAACCAGTTCATGTCCTTCGAGATGCATAGGGCGGCTGAGTACGTTGAGCAGGTATTTTGCGATAGTGCCGGCAATGGTGGTGTCGTCTACTAAATCCAGAACGAGCGCAAACTCGTCGCCACTTAAGCGTGATACGGCAATTTCTGTTTGCTTGGAGATATGGCGGGCGATCGGTGCGTTGTCGACAATACATTTGTTCAGGCGATCGGCTATTTCTTGCAATAATTTGTCGCCAATGCTGTGCCCAAGGGAGTCATTGATGCGTTTAAAGTTATCGATATCGATGTATAAAACGGCAATTTTACGGGCTGTTTTTTTAGCCTTTGTGAGCATATTTTCGAGCTGTTCAGCGAACAGTTGGCGGTTTGGTAAGCCGGTTAATGTGTCGTAATAGGCTAGCTGGCGCATGCGGTTTTCAGCCTCTTTCCGCTCGGTAATATCCTGGGCAATGCCAACCAGCAGGTTATGGTCATCTTCGCGAGAGAGTTGCAGCGAGATCTCTGCAGGGTAGGGGATACCGTTTTTACGCATGATTGTGGTGGTGATCAGTTGTTCACTATATTCACCGCTGTAGAGGTCATTAACAATTTCTTTCAGTTGAGTTTCGGTAAGCTCGGGTAACAATGTTGCAAGGCTTAGCTGGTTAATTTCTGCTTCGGGATAGCCGGTATTGGTGCGTGCGCGACCATTGGTTTGCTGTACTGTGAGGCTGTGATCGTTGCAGATATAAACTTCATTGGATGAGCTTTCCACCACTTTACCGAGCCGAATGGCGGTTTTCAGTGCAGCATGATGTTCTCGTATTGCCCGTGCAGCTTGCAGCATGTAGCGGATGCGGTGGCCGAAAATGGGCCAGTTAAGGGGTTTGACGGCAAAGTCTGTGGCGCCAGCATCATAGGCTCGGTTAATGGATTCAGTGTCGTCCATGCCGGTGGACATCATGATTGGAACGAGTTTTCCCTTGCTGTGCTGACGAATATCCGCGCAGGCTTCCAGCCCGTCTTTTTCCGGCATTTCGATGTCAAGAATGACAATGTCAGGCGTTTCGTCATCAAAGCGTTGCAGGGCCTCGATACCATTGGCCGCTTCGTTAACGCGAATACCATGACTTTCCAGTACGCTACGCATGACAATGCGCACGGTGGTGTCATCATCGACTATCAGTGCCAGTGCGGTTTCAGGCTGAGATTGATTGCTCATTTGATGCTTCTAACTCCAGTTCTAACTGTACGGCCGCTTTGCGGTAGCCTGTTTCAATGGCGCACATCAGCGGGGTGATACCGGCGGTAGCACCGTCTCTTCCGATGGCTTCCAGCTCTTTACAATATTTGGCCAGCTCCAACGCGCCGACATTGTAGCTGCTGGATTTTAAAGCATGGGCCGCCTGATAGAGTGCCGTTGTATCGTGAGCCGTTTCGGCATTGGCCAGTTTCTTTAATAAAGGCGGAGCCTCATCCAGATAGGTGCGAATAATTTTAGCGACAATATCAGGCTGACCGGGCTGTTGAAGTGAGCGCAGGGTTTCCAGTGTTGTGAAATCAATCGTGCCGTTATTACTGCGGGTTGGTTGAGGTTCGGGTGTTGAAGGCGGCTTAGATTCTGCTATTGAGGCTTCGGTTTCTTTGTCTGCGGGTTGCAGGGCGTTAATGAGGATCGCTTGTAATTCTGCATGGGTATATGGTTTTGTCAGGTAGTCATCCATACCGGCCGCGAGGCATTTTTCGCGTTCACCTTCGATCGCATTGGCGGTGAGGGCGATAATGGGGATACGTTTGTTCGAGGTGCCTTGCGTGGTGTTGGCAAAGGCTTCACGCTTGCGAATGGCTGCGGTGGCGGAATAACCATCCAGCACCGGCATCTGACAATCCATCAGTATCAGGTCGAATTTATTCGCCGCAAAGGCTTCGACGGCGAGCTGTCCGTTACTCGCTACCGTCGTTTCACAGCCTAGCCAGGAAAGCATTGTTACGGCCACTTCCTGATTCACCACGGTGTCCTCAGCCAGCAGTATTTTGGCGTTGAGTTGCGGTGGGGCGTTTTCCGGTTCGACGCCATGGTTGTAGTTACCGGGTGTTAGCGAGCTGATTTCCTGATTAGCGCAATTAATGATGACGTTATAGAGTTCGGATTGGTGTAGTGGCCGGTTGAGCAGCTGCACAACATTAGCGGCCTGCAGCGCGAGAGCGTCAAGCGTGGCGGAACGTGGCACCATTAACACAAAGGGTGGTACGTCAACAGTTTCGTCCTGGCGGATTTTGAGGGCGAAATCCAAGACATCGGTATCAGTATTAATATCTTGCTGTAAAAAGGCAAAATCAAAGGGTGTGTCGGTCGATAGCAAGGTGTGGCTGACGTCATCAAGAGAGGTGATATGCTGGTGACGGATTTTCCAAAAGTCCAGATTATCACAGAGTGTTTTGCACACTGTTTCATTGTCGCCAATAACCAATAAATTTAGCGACGACATCACCTCGACATGGGACGAAGGTGTGTTTTTTTCTTCGGGCTGAGTTTTGACTTTTAGCTGGAACCAGAAACGGGTGCCTTTGCCAAGGGTGCTGTTAACGTTGATATCGCTACCCATTAACTCTATGAGCTGTTGACTAATTGTCAGGCCTAATCCGGTGCCGCCATATTTTCGTGTGGTTGAGGTGTCTGCCTGACTGAATGCGTTGAAAATGTGTGATAGCTTGCTGTTTTCAATACCGGTACCCGTATCTTCAACTTCAAAATGCAGTACCGAAAAATCCTGTTCAGGGTAGGCGCCGGCACTTATTTTGAGCTTCACGGAGCCCTCATGGGTAAATTTTATGGCATTGCTTAGCAGGTTCGTCAGCACCTGGCGCAGGCGCACTCCGTCAGCTTCTATGTCGAGTGCGATAGATGGCGCTAGCTCATAGATCAGTGATAAGCCCTTTTCGTCCGCCAGACCAGCAAACATGTTGATAATGTCTTCAATGAATCTGCGTAGATTGACCCGCGTTGGGCACAGTTCCAGCTTACCGGCTTCGATTTTTGAGAAGTCGAGGATGTCGTTGATGACTTCCAGTAGCCCCGTACCCGATTCGGTGATGACGTCGACGATGCGTTGTTGTTCCATGGACAGGTCGGTTTTTGATAGTAAGTCCGACATGCCCAGCACACCATTTAACGGTGTGCGGATTTCGTGGCTCATGGTGGCAAGAAAATCGCTTTTTGCACGGTTGGCTGTTTCGGCCGTGTCGCGAGCATTTAGTGCTTCGTTGGTGGCGCGACTCAGTTGTTCATTGCTGAGTGTTAATTGTTGGGTGCGTTCTTCAACCTTGCGGGCTAATAACTGTTGGTTGGTGTCCAGTTTGTTTTTATAGGCGCTGATGCTTTTTTGCATATGGGTTAGGCTGCGCGCGACTTCTTTGATTTCGTGGGTGCTATCTTTTGGGATTTTTTGGTCGAAGTTTCCTTCGGATATGCCGTGGGCTACGTTAACCAGTGCCTGCAAGGGAGCGGTAATGCGACGGGTCATAAAAAGTGCGGCGAAGGCGAAAATAAGTACGAAAAGCAGAGCTGCAATCGCTACATGGATTGTGAATTTCAGTAGCTCTTCCTTAAACAGGGTTTTATCCAGGCCAAGGCGCACATAGCCCATGATGTAGCGGCTTTGAGCGTCCTCGCTGTCAAGTAACGTGCTTATAAAGGTTTGTGGTGTGATGTTTTTGTAAATCGGGTTGATAGCGGAAAATACCGGTACCAAGACATCCAGGTATTCGGTTTGGGTGATACTGTCGGTAAAGCTGAATGTGCTGTTATCAATATTGCTGAGTTGTTTTGTAATATCCGGTAACTGGGATGGTGCCAGGGTTCGATCAAAAATCAGCTTTCCCTGAGCGTTATAAACCTGTGCGTAGGTGGCGTTATTGTTTTTGAATAGTGCTCTTACGGCCTGCTTTAATACCGGTTTGTCCTGGTAATAAATGGCCTTTTCCAGGCTGTGGTCGCGGGGAGTGGCGGTGTTTATGCCTTCATTGATGAAGTGTTGGTTGTCACGCTGGTAGGTGGTGAGAATCATATAGGCCGACACGAAGGCAGCGGCGAGTACGGCCAAAGTGATGACTACACGATTGAATTTTGTGGTGATTGAAGCGCTTCGGATAGCTGGCATGGACGTTGTTTTTTTAGTTGTCGTCAGGCCCGAGGTGCTATCACATCGAACCGGTTAAAACACCCATTAAGAATAGCCCCTTTTGCTGATTGTGCTAGTACCGGATCTAGTTGTTGGGGCTTTGCTCCATGAGTAGAAATGGGTCGATGCGTGCATTGTTGAGACTGACTGACCAGTGTAGATGAGGGCCGGTGACACGGCCAGTTTTGCCAACTAAACCAATAATATCGTGAGTTTGAACGAGATCGCCTTCTTTGACGTCAATTTGGCTTAGATGGCAATACATCGAAATTAATCCCTGGCCGTGGTCGAGCAATATGGTGTTGCCATTAAAAAAATAATGACCGGTGGCCGTTACAATAGCGTCGGCTGGCGCTTGAATAGGCGAGCCTTCGGCGGCGGCGATATCCAGTCCGCTATGGGGGTTGCGAGGCTGGTCGTTGAAGAATCGTCGCAAGCCAAAGGGGCTGCTGTAGGGACCAGTCACCGGTTTGAGTAGTGTTAACGAAGGCGTTAGCTGGTTGTCCCAATTCGTAAATGCCGCCACCATAATCTTTTTTTCGCGACCAATGCGCTCCATGTCCATGGGTGCGGGGTTAACCTGCCGTTTATTGCTTAGCGTGATGCGTTGTTCTTGGTAGGTTTTTGGTTGTACTGTAAAGGCGATTTTTTTACCTTGATCGAGAATGAGCTGGTGGGTGCCGGGTTTGGCCGCTAAAGGAATACCGATAATGGCGTGCCAAACCTGTTGGTCATCGGCAGCGAGAATAACCCGGGTATCACGATAATAGGCCGCTGGCGGCGGTGTGTTCGGTAGTGGTTGGATGGGTAGTTGAATGACGGCAATGCCACCGGGTACCGGGCTGTGCTCAGGGAGATTGCTGGCGACAAGTCGCCCGCAGGTCGTCGCTAATAATAGAAAAAGCAGGGTCTTTTTTAAAAGTCGGATACGCTGATTAATTTCCATTGCTGTTTTCCTTAATCGTCTCAACGGCGCACTGCACGCTTCCTTCACCAAGTTGAGCGCTGATTTTGTCACCCACCTTAAGTTGTTTGCTGCTGCGCACAATACGCTGTTGTTGGTCTTTGATAATGGCATAACCGCGACCAAGCGTTTGTAGTGGGCTAAGGGTATGAAGCGCTAAACCGTTGCTTTTCAACCGTTGTTGAAGTCCGAATAGTTGCTGTTGCATGGCTCTTTGTAAGCGTTGAGACAGCTGTTGGTTGCTCATGTTCAAGCGGGCAATTTGATGTCTGGGCTGGCAGTTTTCCATTTTTGCTGTTTGTGTGGCGAGTAGCGCCTTTTGTAGTTTAAGCCGATTTGTAATCGCAGTTTTTAGGCGTGACTCCATATCGTCCAATCGCTGGGCCTGCTCCTGCAGTTGTTGGCCTGGGTGGCGTAGGCGTTTTGAAACATGGCTTAATTGTTGTTTTGCCTGTCGCAACCTGCGTTGAAGATTTTCAGTCAGGGCGGTGCTGGCTTTAAACAACGCGGCCTGCCATTGTTGTTGATCCGGACTCAATAGCTCAGCGGCAGCCGATGGGGTTGGTGCGCGCACATCAGCGACAAAATCAGCGATGGTGAAATCGATTTCATGGCCAACGGCGGAAATGATAGGAATGTCGCTGGCGTAAATGGCGCGTGCCACGGCCTCTTCATTAAAGGGCCAAAGGTCTTCCAGTGAGCCACCGCCGCGGCCGACAATTAATGCGTCGATGGGGGTACTGCTGGTAAGTGTTCTATTTGCGAGTTTAATTCCCGCGACAATTTCGCTCGCGGCTTCTTTGCCTTGTACCAATGCGGGGATTACCGACACGGGAATGCCTGGAAAACGGCGTTTTAGCACCGTTAAAATATCGCGAATCGCTGCACCACTGGGCGACGTGACGACACCAATATGTGTGGGTAGGGTGGGTATAGGTCGTTTGTGGGCTTCGTCGAACAGACCTTCGTTGCTGAGTTTTAGTTTTAATTCCTCAAATTGACGCTGTAGTTTGCCTTCCCCGGCATCAATCATATTTTCGGCAATAAGCTGGTAATCGCCGCGCCCTTCATAGAGGCTGGCCTTGGCGCGAACAATAACGTGCATGCCATTTTTAACGGCTATGCGCAGGCTGCGATTGCGGTTGGTGAACATGGCGCAACGCACCTGAGCTTTGTCATCCTTGAGGGTGAAGTACCAGTGTCCCGAGCCGGCTTTTACTAAATTGGAAATTTCACCTTCAACCCATACTTGCTTGAATTCGCTTTCCAGTAGAGAGCGTGCCCGACGGTTTAGATCTGAAACCGTAATGATTTCACGTTGGGCGTTGGAGCTATTATTCATGGTATGGGGCTGCTTGATGTGAGAAGAACTGAAAAGCAGTATATCAGCCGTTAGCGCTTAAGGAACCCCTGAGAGGGCGTGATAAAGTCGCTTTTCCTTGTGTAAATTGCAGTGTAGACAAATTACCGAAATCCCTTTAATTGAAAGGCCTGGCCCCCTATAATAGCGGGTCAATTTTTAACTGGAAAGGTTGTACCCGCCATGTTGCGTATCGCTGAAGATGCACTGACCTTCGATGACGTCCTGCTCGTCCCTGCTTACTCGGAAGTCCTGCCCAAAGATGTGTCCCTAAAAAGCAAGTTGACCCGCGAAATCGAGCTGAATATTCCGCTGGTTTCGGCCGCTATGGACACTGTTACCGAACGTAATCTGGCTATCGCTATGGCGCAGGAAGGCGGTCTCGGTATTATTCATAAAAACTTCTCCATTGAGCAGCAAGCGCGTGAAGTGCGCGCGGTTAAGAAATACGAAACGGGTGTTGTGAAGGATCCTGTTACTGTTAAGCCAACCACGACGGTTCGTGAGTTGCTGGAACTTAACGGTGAACATGGTTTTTCTGGCTTCCCGGTTGTTGATGGCAGTGCTTTGGTCGGTATTGTGACCTCCCGCGATTTTCGTTTTGAAAATGACCTTGATCGTGCTGTCTGCGAATTAATGACACCGAAAGATCAACTGGTAACCGTTAAGGAAGGCGCGACGCCTGAAGCGGTTAAACAATTATTGCATGAGCACCGCATTGAAAAAGTGCTGGTGGTTAATGATAGTTTTGAGCTGTCTGGTTTGATGAGTGTTCAAGATATTTTCAAGGCCAAAGCTTTCCCGGAAGCCTGTAAAGACAGCTCTGGGCAGTTACGTGTTGGTGCTGCGGTTGGTACTGGCCCGGAAACGCCGGATCGCGTCAAAGCGCTGGTTGAAGCGGGTGTTGATGTGATTGTGGTGGATACTGCTCATGGTCATTCAAAAGGTGTGATTGACCGTGTTCGCTGGGTGAAAGAAAATTACCCGCAGGTACAGGTGATCGGCGGTAACATCGCGACTGGTGCCGCAGCAAAAGCGCTGGTTGAAGCGGGTGCTGATGGTGTGAAGGTCGGTATTGGCCCAGGTTCAATTTGTACTACGCGCATCGTAACGGGTATTGGTGTGCCCCAGGTGACGGCTGTTGCAAATGTTGCTGCGGCATTGGAAGGCACAGGGGTGCCACTGATTGCCGATGGTGGTATTCGTTTCTCCGGTGATCTGTCCAAGGCGCTGGTTGCTGGTGCGTCTGCCATCATGATTGGCAGTTTGTTAGCCGGTACTGATGAAGCGCCAGGTGAGGTTGAGCTGTATCAAGGTCGTGCCTTTAAGGCTTACCGTGGTATGGGTTCGCTGGGTGCGATGGGTCAGTCTAACGGTTCCAGTGATCGTTATTTCCAATCAAAAGATGCCGGTGTTGAGAAATTGGTACCAGAAGGTATTGAAGGCCGCGTACCTTGCAAAGGCCCAATGGCCGCGATTGTCCATCAGTTGATGGGCGGCGTACGTGCCACCATGGGTTACACGGGTTGCGGTGATGTTGAAGAACTGCGTACCAAACCTGAGTTTGTGCGAGTGACCAGTGCGGGCATGAGCGAAAGCCACGTACATGATGTGACTATTACGAAAGAAGCGCCTAACTATCGTATCGGTTAAGCCTGTTAGTTAGTTATGACTCTATTCAAAGGCAGCTCCGTTATCTAGCGGGGTTGCTGTCAAAATTTCAGGCATTAGCCTCCAATTGCAGATAAGCCACTATGACACAGAATATCCACGCTGAACGTATCCTGATTCTTGATTTCGGTTCCCAGTACACGCAGCTTATTGCGCGTCGTGTTCGTGAAATTGGTGTTTACAGCGAAGTGCACGCCTTTGATATGTCCGAGGCTGATATTCGCGCTTTTGATGCCAATGCGATTGTCTTGGCCGGTGGACCTGAATCGGTAACAGAAGCGACTACGCCACGCGCACCGCAGGTTGTGTTTGAGTTGGGTGTGCCGGTGTTGGGTATTTGTTACGGCATGCAAACTATGGCCGAACAGTTGGGCGGTAAGGTGGAAGGCTCCGACGAGCGTGAATTTGGTTACGCGCAGGTTAAGGTTGATACGCCAAGCCGTTTACTGGAAGGCATTGCTGATCATACTGACGAGCATGGTAACGTGTTGCTGGATGTGTGGATGAGTCACGGTGACAAAGTCACGCAGCTGCCAGACGGTTTTGAGGTAATGGCTTCTACCGGCAGTGCACCGATTGCTGGCATGTGTGATGACACGCGGCGTTTTTACGGTGTGCAGTTTCACCCGGAAGTAACACACACGCTGCAAGGTCTGCGTATGCTGGAGCATTTTGTAAAAGCGATTGCTGGCTGTGAAGGTCTGTGGACGCCCGCCCAAATCATTGAGGATGCTATCGAAACTGTACGCAACAAGGTCGGTAGTGATCATGTGCTACTAGGCCTGTCTGGTGGTGTTGATTCCTCGGTGGTTGCTGCGTTGTTACACAGGGCTATTGGTGATCAGCTGACCTGCGTGTTTGTTGATAACGGCTTACTGCGTAAAAATGAAGGCGATCAGGTAATGGAAATGTTCGGCGGTAACATGGGTGTTCGTGTTATTCGTGCCGATGCGCAGGACTTGTTTCTGGGGCGTTTGAAAGGTGAAAATGATCCTGAGAAGAAACGTAAAATTATCGGCAATGCCTTTATCGAAGTGTTTGATGAAGAATCCAGCAAAATCGACAATGTGCAGTGGTTGGCGCAGGGCACCATCTATCCCGACGTGATTGAATCTGCTGCAGCGAAAACGGGTAAAGCGCACGTTATTAAATCGCACCACAACGTGGGCGGGCTGCCAGATGACATGAAGTTGGGTTTGGTTGAGCCATTGCGCGAACTGTTCAAAGACGAGGTGCGTAAAATCGGCCTTGAGCTGGGTCTGCCTTACGATATGGTGTATCGCCATCCGTTCCCGGGCCCAGGTTTGGGTGTGCGTATCCTGGGTGAAGTTAAGAAAGAGTATGCTGATATCCTGCGCGAAGCAGATGCGATCTTCATCGAAGAGCTGCATAACTTTGATTATTACCACAAGACTAGTCAGGCTTTCACCGTCTTCCTGCCGGTTAAATCCGTGGGTGTTGTAGGTGATCAGCGTCAGTACGAATACGTGGTAGCCATTCGTGCCGTAGAGACCATCGATTTCATGACTGCTCGCTGGGCGCATCTGCCTTACGAATTATTAGAAAAAGTATCGAGCCGTATCATCAATGAGGTGAAAGGTATCTCCAGAGTGACATACGACATCTCATCTAAGCCACCTGCTACGATTGAATGGGAATAAGCGCCTCATAAATCAGTCTATTTTCGCCATGGAGGTGTTGCTGATGTGCTCGAATGCTCATGTGCTGAATGTACACTGCGCTTGTGTGCGCACCAGCGCTTTGCCCTGACGTAAATAGCCAAGATTTCTAAGGCACTTATATGTGCCGGTAGTAAGTGAATGAACTCTCAAACCGAAACCGACGAACACTACATGCGCCACGCGCTAGAGCTCGCCAAACAGGGCGAAGCGCTGGGTGAGGTGCCAGTCGGTGCGGTGATTGTCAAAGACGACCAAATTATTGGCGAAGGCTTTAATCAGCCAATTTCCTCCTGCGACCCGACGGCTCACGCCGAAGTAGTTGCGCTGCGTGATGCGGCTTCACGTATCGAAAATTACCGGCTCTCTGGGTGTACGCTCTACGTGACAATTGAGCCTTGCACCATGTGTGCTGGCTCTTTGATCCATGCGCGCATCAAGCGGCTGGTGTTTGGCGCAATGGAGCCAAAGTCCGGTGTGGTGGGTAGTAATGATAATACATTGTTGTTGCCCCATTTTAATCACAGCATTGAAACCGTTTCAGGTGTGTTGGCTGATGAGTGCTCTGCGATTATGAGTGGTTTCTTCGCAGCCCGACGCGCGGCTCGAAAAGGCTAAATTTCTTCTGTAAACAGGGCTTTACGCTGGTAGAAAAAGCCCGATTTCAGTATCATTACGCCTTCCTGAAAATCCTGTTTTCGTCCAAAGGTTCCGTCTAATTATGCTCGAACTGCGTGGTGCACCAGCCCTTTCTCCTTTCCGTCTAGCCAAACTACTTGAACAGCTTCAGGCTCGTGTGCCTCAGGTCAGCGGTGTTTATGCCGAATTTGTTCATCTGGCGGACGTTGATGGTGAGTTATCAACCTCTGAATTAGATGTTTTAAAACAACTGCTGACCTACGGGCCAAAATTGGCTGCTGAGCAGCCTGAAGGCGAAGTGTTTGTGGTTGTGCCACGCTTTGGCACGATCTCACCTTGGTCGAGTAAGGCGACCGATATCGCCCACAACTGCGGTCTGCAAAAAATCAGACGTGTTGAACGCGGCGTTGTTTATTCCGTGGCGGGCTCACTTGATCAAGCCGCTCGTCAAGCAGTGCTGGACGCGGTACATGACCGTATGACTGAAGCGGTGCTGGCCGATGTGAAAGATGCCGAGCAGTTATTTCAGCGTGCTGAGCCGAAACCGTTAGAAGCTGTTGATATTCTCGGTGGCGGTCGTGAAGCGCTGGCCGAAGCCAACCAACGTCTGGGTTTGGCGTTAGCGGATGATGAAATTGATTACTTGATGGAAAATTTCACAGAGATGGGGCGTAACCCCAACGATGTTGAATTAATGATGTTTGCGCAGGCGAACTCGGAGCATTGTCGGCACAAGATTTTCAATGCCGATTGGACCATTGATGGCGAAGCGCAGGATAAGTCGCTGTTTGCCATGATTCGTAATACGACCAATCTTAGCGGTGAAGGCGTTCTGTCTGCTTACAGTGATAACTCAGCCGTGATTGCGGGTTCTCGTGCCGGTCGCTTCTTCCCGAATCCTGCGACCAAGGAATATAGCGCCAACGACGAAGATATCCATATTTTGATGAAGGTGGAAACTCATAACCACCCAACAGCCATTGCGCCGTTCCCGGGTGCGGCGACGGGTTCCGGTGGTGAGATTCGTGATGAAGGTGCGACGGGTCAAGGCGCTAAACCGAAAGCGGGTCTGACCGGTTTTTCTGTTTCTAATTTGAATATTCCTGGCTTCGAACAGCCTTGGGAAGGCAATTACGGCAAGCCTGATCGTATTGTATCTGCCCTCGATATTATGACCGAAGGCCCCTTGGGTGGCGCGGCGTTTAACAATGAATTTGGTCGTCCTAACCTGTGTGGTTATTTCCGTACCTACGAAGAAAATGTACCCGGTGCGGCTGGTGACGAAGTGCGTGGTTACCACAAGCCCATCATGATTGCTGGCGGTTTGGGTAATATCCGCAGTTCTCACGTACTAAAGGGCACCATTCCTGCCGGCACACGCTTAGTGCTGCTTGGTGGCCCCGCGATGCTGATTGGTCTGGGCGGCGGTGCGGCGTCTTCTATGGCGTCAGGCAGCAGTAGCGAAGATCTGGATTTTGCTTCCGTACAACGTGAAAACCCTGAAATGGAACGCCGTTGTCAGGAAGTGATTGACCAATGCTGGCAGCTAGGTGATGAGAACCCGATTGCTTTTATTCACGATATTGGTGCGGGCGGCTTGTCCAATGCATTCCCGGAACTGGTATCGGATTGCGATAAGGGCGGGCGTATGCAACTGCGTAATGTGCCCAACGATGAGCCGGGCATGTCACCACTGGAAATCTGGTGTAACGAATCGCAGGAGCGCTATTCACTGGCGGTTAAACCTGAAGATTGGGATCGCTTTGAAGCGATCTGCCAACGTGAACGCTGCCTGTACGCCGACATTGGTGTGGCGACTGACGAGCAGTCGGTGGTGGTTGAAGATGACCACTTTGGCAATAAAGCCGTTGATATGCCGTTGAGCGTGTTGCTGGGTAAACCACCCAAAATGCAACGCAGTTTTAAGCGTACAACCTTTAAAAAGGCTGAGTTTGATACCAGTGTAATTGATCTGGCTGAGGCCGCTGAGCGTGTGCTGAAATTGCCAACGGTCGCCAGCAAAAGCTTCCTGATCACTATTGGTGATCGTTCGATTACCGGGATGGTTGCCCGTGATCAGTTTGTTGGTCCCTGGCAGGTGCCGGTGGCTAACGCTGCGGTGACTACCAGTGCCTACGATACTTACCACGGTGAAGCGATGTCCATGGGCGAACGTACACCGGTTGCCTTGATCGATTCACCCGCTTCTGGCCGTTTGGCGATTGGTGAAGCGATTACCAATATCGCCAGCGCTCACATTGGCGACATCGGTAATATCAAATTATCTGCTAACTGGATGGCCGCTGCCGGCCACCCGGGCGAAGATGAAAACCTTTTTGAGACCGTAAAAACCGTCGGCATGGAATTGTGTCCAGCGCTGGGCATTGCCGTGCCAGTGGGTAAGGATTCCATGTCCATGCGCACCCAGTGGCAAGATGAAGATAACGGTGAAGATAAGAGTGTGACAGCACCTCTATCGTTGATTATCAGTGCTTTTGCGCCTGTGGTTGATGTGCGTAATACCGTGACGCCACAATTAAAAACGGATCAGGGCGCAACGGATTTGATCCTGATTGATCTGGGGCGTGGCCAGAACCGTGTGGGCGGCTCGGCATTGGCGCAGGTATTCAAACAAATTGGTAACGAGTCCGCTGATGTTGACGATGCGGAGGACCTGAAGGCCTTCTTCTCAGTGATTCAAGGCCTAATCCACGATGAGTTATTGCTGGCTTACCATGACCGTTCTGATGGTGGCTTGTTTGCGACATTGAGTGAAATGGCCTTTGCTGGTCATACCGGTATTACCATTAGCTGCGATATTCTGGCAGACACGAAAGAAGAACTGGTTGATGCGCTATTTGCTGAAGAGCTGGGTGCGGTGATTCAGGTTTGTCAGGGTGACACTGAAGAGGTGCTGACCCAATTGAGTGCGGCAGGTTTGGGAGATTGTACTCAGGTAATTGGTGCACTGAATCAGGATGATCGCATCGTTTTTGAGCATGATGGCGACACGGTGCTGGATTTAAAACGTATTGACGCACAACGTTGGTGGACGGAAACCAGTTATCGGATGCAAGCACGCCGTGATAACCCTGATTGTGCTCAGCAGGAATTCGATAATTTGCTGGATGCTGAAGATCCCGGTTTACACGCTGAGCTGAACTACGATGTGAACGACGATGTGGCTGCCGCACTGATTGCTTCGGGTAATCGTCCACGCGTAGCCATTCTGCGTGAGCAGGGTGTTAACGGTCAGGTTGAAATGGCTGCGGCCTTTGATCGTGCTGGTTTCAGCGCTGTTGATGTTCACATGAGCGATATTCTTTCTGGTCGCACCACGTTGGATGGTTTCCGGGGCCTGGTGGCCTGTGGTGGTTTCTCCTACGGTGACGTACTGGGCGCAGGAGAAGGTTGGGCTAAATCCATTCTGTTTAATGCGCAGGCACGTAGCCAGTTCCAGGCATTCTTCGAACGCGAGGATACGTTTGCGCTGGGTATTTGTAACGGCTGCCAGATGCTGTCTAACTTGCATGAGCTGATTCCGGGCACGGACCACTGGCCACACTTTGTACGTAATGAGTCGGAACAGTTTGAAGCGCGTGTTGCGATGGTGGAAGTACAGGAATCTCCGTCGATCCTGCTGAAGGGCATGGCCGGTTCACGTATGCCGATTGCTATCGCACACGGTGAAGGACGCGCTGAATTTGCTGATGCATCCGACCTGCAATTGTTGACTGAAAATGCCGGTGTAGCGCTACGTTATGTCGACAACTACGGTAAGGTGACGCAAAGCTATCCGCAAAACCCTAACGGCTCGCCAGAAGGTTTGGGTGGCATTACTAGCCGCGATGGGCGTGTGACGCTGATGATGCCGCACCCAGAACGTGTATTCCGTGCGGTGCAGAACTCCTGGTATCCAGCTGAATGGAATGAAGATGCTGCGTGGATGCGCATGTTCCGCAACGCTAGAGTGTGGGTTGGTTAGAAAGCCGAACGGTTATTTCGCCGGTGCTCTTTGGGTCAACGAATGTGAGGAATCTTAAGGGGGCTCCCGAGAGGTTTCTCGCTTCATTGGACATGATATCGTTTGTTAGTGAGCCGGGGTTGATCTTTGCTAACCCCCATTAAACGTATTCTGCTGATAATTGCCGGTGTTCTTTCTTTGGTGCTGGGCGTTATCGGTGCTTTTGTTCCTCTGTTACCTACTGTGCCGCTGATCTTGCTTGCGGCCTATTGTTTCGGTCGTTCCTCTGAACGCCTGCATCAATGGCTGATTCATCATCGTTATTTTGGCCCGATTCTTGATAACTTTCAGGCGGGTAAAGGTATTCCCAAACGCGTCAAATATCGCACTATCGCCATTATCTGGGTGAGCATGGGCTTTTCCTGCTGGATGGTCGCCAAACTTTGGTTGTGCGTGATGTTGGTTTGTATCGGGCTAGCTGTGAGTATTTATTTACTGCGATTGCCGGACTATAACGGACAAAATAACTAGTCTGTGAGTTACGGTTTGCTCTTGGCTTTATCTTCTGAATCGTCTTTTTCGATAATGCCTAAATAAGCCAAGCACATATCGGCGCTGGCTTGTTTATACTCGATTTTCATCTCGCTTGGCCCAATGCCATCACCGGTATTCCATTCCTTTGCACAGCCCTTATCGTGCTTTTGAATATAAATGTTTTCTTTGTCGTAATGCAGAACCAATTCGCAGCGAACACTGGTGTTGTTCGGGTTAACGTTCCCACTGTAGACAAATTTGTTTGCGGTTTTTTTAAGTAAAACCGGTGATTCGTCATCGGGCGTGCTGATCCAGCTGTTATGCCAGCTGGATACACTGCCGTGCAAAAGAATACCGTCGGGTGCTTTTTCAATAAGCAGGGCCGCGGTTGATGTTACCCACTGGCCAGGTTCTCTTACTTGCGAAAAATAGCAGCCGTAGAGATGTGGGTCATCTTCAGCCAGGGTGACTGGAGACAGAAGGACGAATACGGTGATGAGTGAAAATCGAACAAATTTAGTCATTAGAGAACGGTATTTTCAGGTTTAATATTGCATATTATGACAGGTGTTTAGAGCTTTGCAGCGCAAAAAGAGAAAACAATGTCGACGGCCTGAACCTAAAACCTTATTGGTGAGGATGCCAATGTTTAATGTTGCTTGGGTATTGTTGCCCCAAAATAAAGATAATCATAAGGATTGATCGACAGGATCAACCCTTATCGTATTTGAATTTCATGTAGACAATGCCGGGCGTCATTACTAATCGCCAAGCAAGCTCGACGTCATCGCTAAACTGATCATCATATTGTTTGATGGTTTGAATTAGGCATTCAAGCCACAAGTCGTAGAACTCGGGTTTTATATCCAAATTTTTGCAGTTATGCCGTTCAGCGATGTCTCGAATAGCATCATCAGCCTGTCCGCTGGCGTAAAAGGTAAAAAGACTATAAAAGGATTTTTTCAGCATGCCCTGCTGTGTTGTCATGTCGGTGCTGGCGAAACGCAGGGCGATATTTTCGTCGATGCCGAGAAAGCGGTGATAAAAGGCTTCGAAAAAGTCGATATCGTGTTTGCTGTCGCTCAAGATGCGTTTGTAGCTGGCATCAAATATGGACTCGAATCCCATGTGTCGCTCCTTGAGAAAGGCAAAACCATTATCTTGCTTTGATCTGATAAGGATATATTGTTTGGGTCGCAACAGTTTGATTGCCATCAATTCTTACTGCTTTTTGTGTGTGATTTTTCCTAGGAGGATCTACCGGGGCTGTTGAGTGACTCAGCAAGATAGGAAATCCATGATCAACGAGCGGGTGTTGTTATGGCCTAACGACACCGAATAGGCAGGCGTGTTTCTGGCTTTTTAAAAGAGCGAGAGGGCAATCATCGGTAGCAGTAGTCAGTGCTTCGCTGGCGCAGCCATTAAAAAGAACGTCTGCCATAATTCATCATTATTGTTCACTAGCTTGCCTGTATTTTACCGCTGACAGCCTCTTTTGAAGGGTTTAATAACCCTGAGATTATTAATCAGTCGTGTAGAAAAAGAGGAATTGATGATGAAAAAAGTAATGTTAATGTGTGCCGTTTTAACGCTGGGTACTGCATCTGTGGCGGAGGCTAGGTCCATTGAAATGTCCGATGAGGCTAAACGCGATACGGTGATTTGGGGTAGCTTTGTCACGGGGGCTGTCGCAGCGGGGCCTTTAGGCGCAATGGTGGGCGTGATTGCTGGTAGCTGGCTGGGTGAAAAAGTTGAAATAGCCGGTCAAGTTGAAGATGCTAAGGCAGAGTTAACCCGAACAAAGGCGCAGGCCGATGAGTTGTCGCGGAAACTGGCGGCTGAGATGGCTGGTCAGTATGAGTCTCAGCAGACGGCCCTTGAGCAATTACAGCTGGAATTGCTGTATAAAACAGGCGCCAGCGAACTAACGGTTGCCGCACAGTTGAAAATGAGTCTTCTCGCCAGTTTGCTGATTGAGCACCCGGAATTAATGGTTCGTCTCGATGGCCACGCAGATCCGCGTGGTGATGCAAATTATAACCAAGGCCTTACGGATAGTCGTATTAAGTCCGTACAGGACTTTTTGGTTGCGAAGGGGGTTGCGGCTGAACGCTTTAGCGCACATTCACATGGTGCCAGCCAATCCTCTGCAGCGCAGGGAGATTACGATAGTTACGCGCTGGAGCGTGTGGTGAAGGTGCAACTGAGCAGTGAGGTGGTGCAAGAGAGTTTTGCACAAAACACGATGCCATGAGCCTATTAAGATTTTAGATGATCCACGTTTTGCCCGGCACTGCCGGGCTTTTTTATGGGTTTTTTGAGCCAGAGCTGGGCAGCGACAGACTAAACACCACACCGGACTTATCGTCACGGTTATACGCGTGGATCTTGCCGCCATGAAATTTCACGATCAAATCGACGATGTGTAACCCCATGCCCAAGTGCGCGTTATCACTGCTGGTTTCGCGTATTGAAACGAGATTGTCAAACAGCTGGCTCTGCATCGCCTCAGGCAATAGCGGGCCGTCATTGCTGATAGCGATGTGGAAATTGTCGGCGCTGGTTTGATAACTGATTTCAATCTCGCCGTCCTGCGGCGCAAAGCTGCAGGCATTGTCGATGAGTTTATCGAGCATCTGTACCAGTAGCTCTGGTGAGGCCATCAGTTGATTGACTGAATCTTTAATGGTTGTGCTGTCGATACCTGTCAGCCTGAAGCGATTTCCTTGATAGGTGTCTCGGTAGGCCTCGGTAATTTCACACAACAACTCGGCAATGTTGACTGTCTCCAGCTCCGCCTGCTCGATACTTTCCTCGACACGTTTTGCTTCGCTCATGGCGGTGATGAGGCTTCCCAGGCGTAATGCGCCGTCTTTGGCGCGCTGCTGATAGGTCTGACTTTGTTCGTCCAACGATTGGCTAGACAGATTGTCCAGCGAGGAGTTGATAATCGCCAGCGGTGTGCGTAATTCGTGGGACAGTTTTCGTGCCAGTGTTTGCAAGTAATCGGTGTATGCCTGAATGCGTTTCATTAACTCGGAATAGCTGAGCGTCAGATGATCAATTTCGTCATTAGCGCGGCTGATGGGGTGGTGCTCGATGATATTTTTGGGGTCGAGTAACGCTTGTTGGGTGGCGCGATGTAAACGGCGAATACGCCAGGACAGCCAGTTGGCGTAAGCAAGCAATGCCAGAGCCGTTAGGCTGATTACGGAAAAGCTGAGTAAAAACAGGCGGCTGAATGCTTGGTCCGTTAAACCAGCGGTTTGCTCGCTGCTTTGTTCGGCGATCAGTATAGCGATTACCTCTCCATCATGCTTGATGGGCATAGCGGTGGATAAAATATGATGGTCTGAGCGCTGTGGATCTCGGTACCAGTGACTGGTTACGGTACCTTGTTGCGCGTCGCTAAACGCCTGATGTCCGGCATAATTGACGCCGTTTTGATAATGGTTGTTGGCGTAATCACTTGATGAAAGCAGTGCCCGGTAGAGTTTGCTTAATAGCCAGTGGGCCTGCTGCGCCCCTTGAGACTCTGGGTTACCTGCACTGGCGATCAGCCAACCCGCAGGGCTGGTTAAGCGAAGCCGTAAACCAGGCTGGCTAAAGGCCTCAATAGCCTGTTTAGCGGCTGGAGCCTGATAGGCAAACCAGGGTATTTCGTCTGTCTCCAGCGATGGCCCATAATGATTGCCTTCATGCGAGGGCTCATCAATAATTTTAAAACTGAGCCGCCCCTGTGCTAATGCCAAAGGCATTTTAATTTCCAGCTGATAACCCGTGTCGTGATCTGCCCAGGCGGCATCAATGCGGGATTCGCGATAGGTCTTTCCGGCGTTGTTTAAATAGCGCGCAGTCAGGGTGCCGGGCGCCACAGCGGTAAAAATGTAGTTACGCCCTGAGCCGGTTGCCAACACCAAACGATCCCCGTTGGATGCCAGTGATTGAATCGGATTGTTATAAATGACCTGCTTATCGGGTACTGAGAAAAATAATGCTAGGCTGTTGCCGAAGATGGCGCAGCGGTAGCGCACCGAGTTTTGACCGTCTTCAGAACGGTAATCTGTCCAGGGTACTTCCAACCACTCTTCGTCATAACCATCGGCCCAGATGGGAGCCTCAAGCGGGTGACAATAAAAGGCGCTGTCATTGACGGGTGAGTTGCTGGCTTGTCCGTGCGGGTGCAAGGTCTCGGGATTTTGCGCCAGCGCCTGAGCGATCACCTTGCTGGTTGCCTCCAGATTAGCCTCTTGACCAAGGCGTAGGGAATGATCCATTTCCTTGAGATACTGACAGCCCGCCCAGGGTAGACTGAGCAGCAGTAGGCTGACACAAACCAGCTGTTTGTTGAGATTCACGCTGTTCCTCTATTCAGCATGCCAGCGATAGCCCATGCCGTAGGCGGTTTTTATTGCGTCAAAGTTGCCATCAAGCGCCTGAAATTTTTTGCGGATACGTTTGATGTGAGAGGTGATGGTATTGTCGTCGAGAATCACATTGGCGGCATCCATCAGCTGTTGGCGGCTTTTCACCTGACCGGGATAACGTGCCAGATCACGAATAATCCAGAATTCGGTGACAGTAATGTCGAGTGGTTGGTTGTCCCAGTTTACGGTCATACGGGCCTTGTTGAGGGCGAGCTTGCCGCGTTCGATGATCTCTTCCTGTGCTTCGGGTTGGGTGAGCGCTTCGATGCGTCGGAACAAGGCGACAATGCGCGCCATTACGTGGGGCAAGCTGATGTCTTTGGTGAGGTAGTCGTCGGCGCCAAGGCGCAGGCCTGAAACCTTATCAAACTCACTTTCGCGGGCGCTGAGAAAAACGATAGGCAGGGTTTTTGAGCGGCTGCGCAAATCTCGGCATAGCTCAAAACCGCCTTCAACCTCTTCGCCAAGACCGATATCAATCAATGCTAAATCCGGCAATATTTGGTCGAAGGCCTGCATAGCGGACTGGCGATCAGAATAAATACTGACCTCGTAACCGTGCTGCATAAAGGCATCACGGTAGTTCTCCGCAATGCTGGTTTCATCTTCTACAATCGCGATGCGCTTGGCCATCGGCTGGCGTTCCTATTGTTATTTTTGAGTCATTGTAGCCTAGACAGCGCGCTAATGAAGGCGTTGCCACAATTCATCACAATTGCTCAGAATTCCGCCCGTTTTGAACCCTTAAATAGCCTGCCTTGGGAAGTTTACTTGCTGCTGAGAATAACAATTTAAATGGAGCCTCCATGCTTATTTCCCGACGCAGTAACCGCCCACTGTTTACCGAAAAGAATGACCCTTTTGCCAAACCCGCCAACAGCCGATGGCCGCGCTATGCGGCGCTGATTATGGTTGCACTACTCGGCAGTTTATTGTGGCTCTCCGCGCATGCCAGTGAGTCGGAAGAGCAGGGCGTTAGCGGCGGACAAATGCTGCTAAAAACGCTAGAAGACGATGAATTAACACCCGCGTTGACACAACAAAGCAAGGTGCACATCAACGTCAGCGGCATGGTGGCGCATGTTGCACTGACTCAAACTTTTCAGAACAACACTCAAAAGTGGGTTGAGGGTACTTACGTTTTCCCGTTGCCCGATAAAGCGGCCGTGAATCGCATGCGCATGGTGATTGGTGAGCGAGTCATTGAGGGTGAGATCAAGGAGAAGGAAGAAGCTAAAAAGATTTATCACGAAGCCAAGGCGGTAGGTAAAAAGGCCAGCCTGGTTAGCCAGCAGAGGCCCAACATGTTCACCTCAAACGTAGCGAACATCGGTCCCGGTGAGGTTATCACCGTGCAGCTCGATTACATCGAAACCGTTGCCTATGATCAGGGCCAGTTCAGTTTACGTTTTCCGATGACCATTACGCCGCGCTATATTCCTGGATCGCCGTTGCTTGACCATGATTCAGAAAAGGTCGGCCCCCTTGTTGCGGGTGCGTCGGGCTGGGCGCTGAATACCGACCAGGTGTCGGATGCCAATGAGATTACGCCCTTCATCAACCCAAAAATGCCAACACCTCAGCAGCCGGTCAATCCTATTACGGTGACCGCTGAGCTGGATATGGGTATGCCGCTGCAAACAGTTGAAAGTGCCTATCACAACATTGTGCTATCGCGAAAAGACAACCGTTACCAGCTACGTCTCGCTGCCGGTAACGTGTCCATGACACAGGACTTTACTCTCAACTGGCGTCCCCAGTCGGGTGGCGCACCACGCGCCGCTGTTTTTAGCGAGCAGATTGAGGGTGAAAAATACGCGCTGTTGATGATGGTGCCGCCGGTCAAGAGTGGCGATGCAGAAGGCGCACCCGTGTTGCCCAAAGAAGCTATTTATGTCATCGACACCTCCGGCTCGATGGATGGTGTGTCTATTGAGCAGGCTCGTCACAGTCTGTTGTTTGCGCTGACGCAGCTCAATCCGCAGGATCGTTTTAATGTCATTTCCTTCAGCTCTACCACCCATACCTTGTTTAATGGCGCCGTAGCTGCCAATGCACAAAATATTGATTACGCGCGCCGTTATGTGAGCGGGTTGCAATCCGGTGGTGGTACGGAAATGTTGTCGGCGTTACAGGCTGCATTACGCGATGACGCCGAAACAGGTTTTGTGCGACAGGTGATGTTTATCACCGACGGCGCGGTGGGTAACGAAGAGGCGCTTTTTACCACGATTCATCGCCAGCTTGGCAATAGTCGTTTGTTTACCGTTGGTATTGGTTCTGCGCCTAACTCGCATTTTATGCGTAAAGCCGCGCAGTTTGGTCGTGGTAGCTTTACCCATATCGGCCAGGTTTCTGACGTGCAGGAAACGATGAGCCACCTGTTTAACAAGCTGAATAACCCCATCGTCAGCGATATTCAGATGAATTGGCCGCAGGGTGTAAACATAGAGAGTTACCCAAATCGCCTGCCGGATTTATACAGCGGTGAGCCGTTGCTGGTGGCGGTAAAAATCAGCGATTTACAGGGTGTTGTGTCTTTATCTGGCAAAACCGCAAGCAGGCAATGGCAGCAGGATATTCAGCTTAATGGTGTACAAAGCCATTCCGGGGTCGCAACACTTTGGGCTAGAGAAAAGATCGCCAGTTTGCTGGATGATAAAACCACGGGCCGGCCTGAACCGGACGTGCGTCAAGCGGTGCTCGATGTTGCCTTAACGCACCAACTGGTTACGCCCTACACCAGCTTTATTGCCGTGGAGCAAGTCATTAGCCGTCCCGTCGAAGAGGGACTGACAGCTGAAGCGGTGTTAAACGCCCGAGCCAAAGGTCAGGCTGCGCAAAACTATGCTTATCCGCAAACGGCGACGGGTGCGCAGTTCGGTTTGCTGTGGGGAGCGTTGCTGCTGTTGATCGCCGCGATTGCTAAGGTCTGGTCACCTGCTGGCATGAGAGGTGAGGAGACCGCGGTGAGCGGAGGTACGAAATGATCTTTTTGACGCTGAAGTTGATGAGAAAGGCGGTGATTGCGCTGTGCTTGGTGGCGGGTGGTTTCTTGCTGGCCGATAGCGGTTGGATTTATGCAAAGGCCGAGTTGGCTCAGGAGTTGATCGAAGATGCCTGGTCACAAACCTTGGAAACCGGTGCGGTAGTCAAACCCTGGCCCTGGGCTGATACTTGGCCGGTGGCCCGATTGGAGGCAGGCAGCCATGATGTTGACCTGTATGTGTTGCAGGGCACTCAGGGTAGTTCGCTTGCCTTCGGGCCGGGCTATCTCATCGGTAGTGCCACTCCGGGTGAAGACGGTTCAACGATTATTGCCGGACACCGCGATACCCATTTTCGTTTTATGGCGCAGCTACAACAAGGTGATCTGATAAAGTTGACGGATAGGCTAGGCAAACAGCACCAATATTTGGTTAACGCTCTGCATGTTGTGGACAGCAGCAAAGAGCAGCTGTTAACGGACATCAACCACAATCAGTTGGTTCTGGTGACCTGTTATCCCTTTGATGCGATCACGGCTGGTGGGCCGTTACGTTACGTGGTGCATGCGGCCTTAAATGAGACCAGCAGAGTTATGTGAATGTGCTGGCTAGCGTGAGCCTGGTTTAACCGGGTCCTGCGCCAGCTCAATCAAATGGCCATCCGGGTCGCGTACATAGGCGGTGCGCTGGCCCCAGGGACGGGTGGTGGGCGCAATCACTTCCGGTGCGCCATTATCACGGAGTTCCTGATAGGCCGCGTCCACATCATCCACCTTAAACCCCAGTTCAAAACCGGGAGCGTCATCGGCTGGCGCTTTGAGTTTCATGTCCAGCGTGGCTGACATCGCCGCGCGGGTAAACAGCGCCAGTCGGGTTGCGCCGGTCTCCAGTTGTGCAAAGGCTTCTGCACGATGCTTGAGCGTCATGCCAAGCACCTCGGTATAAAACGCCAGTGAGCGGTCGAGATCTTCGACAATAAGCACGATATAATCGGGCAGTTTTAATTCCATCTGTAGTCACTCCCTTGGTGCGAATTGTTTCAGCTCTTAGGCAGGTGTTGATCAATGCCTGCTTTAATCTCGTCCGATAGGGGTTCAACCTTGGGTGGCCAGATTTCAACCAGCTCGCCTGTTGCATCAAACAGGTATTTATGAAAATTCCATTTCGGTTTTGCCGCGCTACCCAGCTCTTCAATCATGGCCTGATAGAGGGGGTGGGCGTCATCGCCGAGCACTTTTTCCTTGCTGGTCATCACAAAGTCGACGCCATAGTTTTTGCTGCAGAAGGCTTGGATTTCAGCCTCGCTGCCAGGCTCCTGTTCGCCAAAATCATTGCTGGGTACGCCAATGATCACCAGCCCTTGATCGCGATAGTTTTGCCACAATTCCTGAAGTGCTGCGTACTGGGGAGTGAAGCCGCATTCCGATGCCGTGTTAACAAGCAGAACTGTTTTGCCAGCGAAGCTGGATAGTGGCAGTGCTGTGCCGTCGATCGATGTGAATTCGAACTGATGAGCATTCATTTTTAAACCTCTTCTAACGCTATATCACCATCAATTTGATGATTAATTCCCAACGCGGGAATGGAGAGAGTCATATGCACATCCAGTGATTCATTGCCCTGCAATGCGCCACCTTCGATAGCCTTGTATACCGCCTGCTCGATTTCTCGCTGAGATGTGATACCGACTTTTTTAAGGAATTTTCTAACCTGCATGTTTAAGGTATCTTCGTTCATAGCGTTCTCCCGATAGATTTAACAAACCCGTTAACTTTGAGTATCTGCCATATCAGAATTAGGCACAAACCTTAATTAAATGTTCTTTGCGCGGCGAACGTGCAGCTCAGATGCTGTATCACATAATTAAAAAATGACTTACCCTTTGGCAATATCTTTAGGAGAACCAGTGTATGACGATTTCTCAATCAAAGCTTAATCCACTCAGTCCGGAGGAGCAGCGGGTCATTCTGCACAAGGGCACTGAGCGTCCCTTTAGCGGTGAATATAACGATTTTTCCCAAGTAGGCACCTTTGTTTGTAAGCAATGTGATGCGCCGCTTTATCGCTCCACTGACAAGTTTTCTTCCGGCTGCGGCTGGCCCAGCTTCGACGATGAAATTGCCGGTGCTATTGTTCGCAATATTGATGCCGATGGTCGACGTACAGAAATAGTCTGCGCTAACTGCGGTGGGCATTTGGGCCATGTTTTTGATGGCGAGCGGCTGACGGAAAAAAATACCCGCCACTGCGTTAATTCCATCTCCATCAAATTTATCCGCGCCGCTGAAGACTAACGATGTGAGTATGAATACCGTAGGCCGTTTATTAAGCCGACATCTTCAGGACCTTAAACCCGGCCGCCTGGACTGGATTGGTTTGCGCCCTGCGCGCAAGGTGGATTTACTGGTGGTCGATGAGGTTGAAGCCCTTGTTGATATGGGGTTGGCTGGAGATCGTCGCTGCAAGGGCACGGCCGGTTCCGCGCGGCAGGTAACGGTGATTAATCAGGAACATATCGACGTTGTTGCTAAGTTGCTGGGGATGGTTTCAATTGATCCTGCGATTTTGCGACGTAACCTCGTGGTATCGGGTATTAATATGATGGCGCTTCGGCATCAGCGTTTTCGCATTGGTGAAGCTGAATTTGAAGCTTCTGCTCAGTGTCACCCTTGCCTGCGTATGGAACACGCGCTTGGTAAAGGGGCGGTTGCTGCCATGCTTGGTCATGGCGGTATCTGCGCCAAAATTATTAAAGGTGGGATGATTCGCGTGGGCGATGCGGTGGTAAAGTTGGATGTTCCGATAGATTAAACCTCAAGCAGCAAAATAAACGCATGCGAGAATCGGGTTTTAAGTAAGATCACTTTGACTTTCAGACGATCATCCAGGCCCTGTTAATAAAAAGCTGGCCGGATAAGCTTTTTGTTCTCTCCACAGTATCCGACCGCTATAATCCCGTCTTTTCCTGGAGCATTGCTATTGGATCTGCAAATACCTTCACTGGTTGAACTACTGTCTATTTCTGGCGCGTCTTTTCTGTTGGTTTTTTTGGCTGAGTTTGGCGATAAGAGTCAGCTGGTTTGTATGACATTGGCAGCCAAGCATCGCCATTGGCCTGTGCTGTTGGGTGCGGTAACGGCTTTCGCAATACTCAATCTGTTGGCTGTTCTTTTTGGTGCAGTGGTCGCTTCCTGGATTCCTGCGTTCTGGTTGGCATTGATCGTGGCGGGTTTGTTTGGTTTTTTTGGTATTCAATCATTGCTGATGAAGGACGATGAGGCGGAAGACGAAAGCACCGAGGTTCGTAGTAGTCACAGCTTGTTTGTCACCGCGCTGCTAATGATTTTTGTCGCTGAATTTGGCGATAAGACGCAGTTGGCTGTTGCAGGGTTAGCCTCAACCTATCACGGTCTGCCTGTCTGGATTGGCTCAACGCTGGCGTTGTTGGCTACTACCGCGCTGGGGGTTCTGGTAGGGCAGCGGTTGTTGAAGCGACTTCCTCTGGGACTGATTCATAAATTTAGCGGCGGATTTTTTCTGTTGCTCGCGCTGCTCGCGCTCTACCAAGCCTTTTCGGCAAACTGAGTATTGTAAGCGCTCAACCCTAGTCAATTTGTTCAAAGGGTGGGCGGCTATCAAGCATCAACTTATCTAAAGTTTTCTGCGCGTGTTTTGGTTTTGCCAAATCCTGCGCTTCCAGCATCTCACAGTCATCATTGATCATCTGCTCAATCGTAACCGGGTAATGTTTACAGTCCTCAGGGCGGTCGTAATAAATATCGCAGGTGTACAGTATTTGCCCTGACAAGGTACTTTTCTCTTCTTGTAACCAGGGACAGCGCTCAATTTGTTTTCCTGTCACCGGGTCCATCCAGATTTCGCCATTGCTGACATATAGGTAAATATCAGGCCTGAAAATATCCCACAGCTCGATTTCACTCTCCGTTGCAGAAAGCCCGCCATCGCTGTATTTGATACAGCATTTCCCGCATTGGGTGCAGTTTTTCATTTAATTATTTCTCTTGCTACGAGTTTTCTGAGCGAAAATTGACACGTATTATCTAATCTGAGTGGATGTTAACTTTGTGACGGCTTAAAATTTTATACGAAATATCGCTACAATTTGATTAAAACATCAGGGCTCTATAGAATTGCCCTCCCAAAAAAAAGCCCGCACAAGGCGGGCCAAGTAGGGAAGTAAGAGTAGTGGCCGTTAGGGCAGCCTCTACTCCCAAGAGAGGATTAGCCATGACAGTGACTGATCCTCTTTTAGCAACGGTTGTTGGAGGGCAACCGTTGCTATTGCGAGCGTAACGGCCGGTAGAGGCCAGCCGTTACGCTCAACAACTGCGGTTTAGTTATTTTGATCCGTTGTTCTCATGTAAACGGATCCCTTCTTTATTCATCGTGTCGCTAACAAATTTGGCGGCTAAATCTTTTAACTCTGAATCAGTCGCGTTATAGGGTGTAAGGATAGAATATTTTATCAGTTCGATATCCAGCGCTGATCCGCAGCTGACTTCAGCTTCAAAAACTTCGCAGCCCTCTAAATACCCCCATATGCCATAATCACCAGATTCTTGATCGTATTGAATATATAAGCCATCGGAATAGCCGGTTTGCGGTAAGTTGTCATTGACGATGAATGTCTTATTGCCCTCTTTATAGCGATGCGTACTGCTTCGTTTTTTACAGCCTTTTTTTGTTATCCACCAGGAGTCCATATATTCCTGGAATACTTTGTCGGTGGCTTCGACAAACAGGGTGGCAATATCGATGGCCTCCTCTGCGTCTTCGAGGCTGGGTTTAGAAAACTGGTTGTCCAGTAAGCTCTCTAATTTATTGATTTTTTTGCTGACTCTGGAGGCGAGGATTCCAATTTCTTCGAAGCGGTGAAATTTTGTTTGAAGATCGCCCGCATTTTGAAGCCCAAGAACTGTGAGCAAGCTTGTTATCTGACAGTTAATGGCGCGTTTTGCATTTGATAGGGCGTTAACAAGTCCGCGAGTGTCTGCAAGCAGAAGGTCCTTGTCTGCAAACGCCAGATACTCTTTTGGCGTCACGGGAGTGGAGTGCTCAAGCTGTACGAAGCTTTTGGGATCTATGGTGATTTGATCCCATTTTCCCATCTGGTTTATGTACTCTTCCCAATTCATGATGCAGCTCTTTATTAGCCTGTTGTCCAAAAGAAAGCCCTCACTTTTTCATTAAAGCTCGGGTCAGACAATTGATTGATATCAAGAGTTGTACTGCAAAAGTTACTGTGATGCAAATATATTTACTATAAGTAAACATTCTAAAGGGTTTTTAGGTAGTTATTACTTTTTGAGAATGGAAACCGTCACGTATTTTTAAAAATACGGAAGTAACTCCTGATAGGGGCTGTGTTCTTTACTTGGAGAAAAGCGAAGGGGTTATTAATTATTATTTGATCGACACAGATCTATCCATTGACCAATGCTCGCTCCACGGAATTTCTTTTTGTGTAATACGAAATAAAATTTACGGGAAAAGTCGCGACCTTTAACCACGAGTGGCACGAGGCTGCCGCGATTAAATGCATCTTCCAATGTAACTTTCGATAAACAGCCAATACCTAAGTTGGCTTCTACAGCGCGTTTTATCGCCTCGGTGTGTTGCAATTCATGGGCGACGGTCAGTGAAGGCAAGAGGCCTTGCATGGCACGATCAAAGGCCTGACGCGTGCCGGAACCTTGTTCGCGTAGTATCCAGGGCGTTTGTTTGAGTTGTTTTTCATTCAGCATGCCGGTTTCTGCAAGGGGGTGGTCAGGTGCGCAGAACACCATTAGTTGGTCGTCACACCATTCGATGATGTCTAAATCAGGGTGTTGGATTTCACCTTCGATCAGGCCAATGTCCAACTCAAAATTGAGAACCTTGGCGGTGATTTGCGAAGTGTTAGCAACGCTGAGCTTTACCTCGGCGGCGGGATTCTGTCGCATCATTTTGGCCATGATGTTCACAGCCAGATAATTACCAATGGTGAGGGTGGCCCCCACGTTTAGTGAGCTGCTGGTGCTGTTGCCCTCCAGAAGTGATTGTACCTCTCGAGCCTGCTCCAACAGGGCCTCGGCGGATGGCCTAAGCAGGCGCCCGCGTTCATTAATTTGAAGGCGTTTGCCTATGCGATCAAAAAGTTGTACATCAAATTGCTGTTCTAGTTCTTTGAGAGCGCTGCTGGCGGCGGATTGGGACATGGCGAGCTGCTCAGCGGCGCGAGTCATATTTTGTGAATGACAGAGTGCGGTGAAAACTTCCAGTTGTCTGAGGCTGTATTTCATGGCGGCTGTCTCGAATTGTTTTGTTATCTTGACACGTGGGAAGGGCTCTCCCGCTTCGGGATTCCTAACCTGCGTTCAGAATGACCTTTTCAGGGTGGACGTATTAAATAATAAATCGATTTTATAGATAAGCGTTATAAATATTACCTGTTTTTCAGATATGCGGCTTGTAACTATTATAGCTGTAAATCAACAAGCAGAGATTAGCGTCATGAGTAGCTCAAATTACGAAACGGTTACCAGTGTTCACCATTGGAATGACAACTTGTTCAGTTTTAAAACCACCCGCAATCGGGGTTTACGTTTTAAAAACGGTCATTTCACCATGATTGGGCTGGAGATTGAGGATAAACCGCTGTTGCGCGCTTATAGTATTGCCAGCGCCAATCATGAGGATGAAATGGAGTTTTTCAGCATTAAGGTGCAGAACGGCCCGTTGACCAAACATTTGCAAAAATTACAGGTGGGCGATCAAATTCTGGTGGGTAAAAAACCGGTTGGTACTTTGATTGCGGATAACCTGCTGCCGGGCAAACATCTTTACCTGCTTTGCACGGGTACAGGGTTGGCACCTTTCATGAGCATTATCAAAGATCCGGAAATTTATGAAAAATACGACACGGTGATTTTGGTGCACGGTGTGCGCAACGTGTCCGATCTTGCGTATCAGGACTATATCGAAAATGAGTTGCCGGAGAATGAATTTTTTGGTGAACAGGTGAAGGCGAAGTTACGTTATTACCCCACTGTCACTCGGGAACCGTTTCGAAATAATGGTCGATTGACGGATTTAATGGTCTGCGGCAAGTTGTTTCGTGATTTGGGTTTGCCTAAACCGAATCTGGAGGATGATCGTTTTATGCTATGTGGCAGCCCGACCCTGTTGAATGATTTAACGGCCTTGCTGGTTGAGCGTGGTTATAAAGAAGCGAAACAGGGGAAAAAGGGACATTATGCAGTTGAGCGGGCATTTGTAGAGAGCTAGTCGCTTGTTAATTTTGAGCGACGATGGGGAGCCCTGAATGCCGAAAGGACTTCCCCTTTTGTAGAACTAAAAAATCTGGTGGTTGGCCTCATGCGTATTGCGTTTTATCTCCCCAGCAAAGAAATAAATTTGTTATAAAGGATGCCTATAACTCAGGAGTTCTCCATGCAAACAATTGTTATCGTCGGCGGTGGGGCCGGCGGACTTGAACTGGCGACGCAGCTCGGCCATAAATTCGGCAAAAAGAAGTTGGCGAATATTGTTCTAGTGGACCGCAACCGGACACATATCTGGAAGCCATTATTGCATGAGGTGGCGACGGGTTCGCTGGATATTAATACCGATGGTGTTGTGTATCGCGCTCACTCCAGCGCCCATTATTATCAGTTCCAGATTGGCACTATGATTGGTTTGGACCCGTTATCGAAGTGCATTCAGTTGCAGGCGTTATTTGATGAAGAGGGCCGGGAAGTGTTGCCTGAGCGCAAAATTTCCTACGACACGTTGGTGATGGCGGTGGGGAGTGTGAGTAATGATTTTGGTACGCCGGGTATTGCTGAGCACAGTTATTTTCTTGATTCACACGAGCAGGCGGGTCGTTTTCATCGCGCGTTGTTAAATCAGTTTATGCGGACCAATCAGCAGTCCTGCGATGGTGATTTAAAACTCGCTATTGTGGGTGGTGGCGCGACAGGTGTGGAACTGGCGGCTGAGTTATATCACGTGGCAGACCTGCTAAAAATTTACGGCATGCCAGATATGTCCGCAAAACGTTTGAAGATTGACCTCATTGAAGCGGGCCAGCGTATTTTACCCGCGTTGCCAGAGCGAATAGCGGATGCAGCACGAGTTGAATTAGCTAAGCTGGGGGTGTCAGTGAAGGAGAATGTTCGTGTCACCAGTGCTACGCAAAATGGTTTTGTTGCCAATACTGCCGGTAGTGAAGGCGAATTGATTAACGCTGATTTGATGGTGTGGGCGGCGGGTGTCAAGGCGCCGGATTTTATTCGGCAACTGGATTTTTTCGAGATCAATCGCGTCGGCCAGATTCTGGTTAAACCGACTTTGCAGAGTACGGTTGATGAAAACATTTATGTGATAGGCGACTGTTGCGCCTGTCAGCAACCCGATGGTTCCTGGGTGCCGCCGCGCGCCCAGTCTGCCCACCAGATGGCGAGCCTGGTGTATGGCAATATTGTGGCTACCAAGCAAGGTAAACCGTTGCGTGATTATATTTACAAAGATCATGGTTCGTTGGTGAATTTGAGCAAATACAGCACCGTCGGCAGCTTGATGGGCAATCTGACCAGTGGCTCAATGTTTGTGGAGGGACGTATTGCGCGATTGGTGTATATCTCGTTGTATCGCATGCATCAGGTTGCTATTCACGGTTGGTTCAAGGCGGGCGCAGTGATGCTGGCGCAGAAGATTGGCAGTGCTGTAAAGCCGAAGATGAAATTACATTAAGCAGGGGTTTTTGATGATAGAGCCGGCCAGTTCAACACAACAATTACCAAGCGTAGCCATTATTGGCGCAGGCGTGGCGGGATTGAGCCTAGCGGGCTTTCTTGAGCATCATGCCGATGTCACACTGTTTGAAAAAGCGCGGGGTGTTGGCGGGCGAATGTCGACACGTTATGCCGATCAGTATCAATTTGATCATGGCGCGCAATATTTCACCGCGCGCTCACGAGCATTCAAAACATTTTTAAAGCCATTACTTGCCAAGGGTTCCCTGAAACAATGGCAGCCCCATGTGTTGACGCTCGACGGCACTAAAAAACCTTATAAACGCGACTGGTTTGAGCCGCACTATGTGGCGGTACCGAAGATGAATTGCTTCGGTAAAATATTGGCCGATGGGAAAAATGCGCGAACAAAAATTCAAATTTCTGATTTGGTAAAAACGTCAGACGGTTGGTTTTTGAGGGATACAACCGACACCGAACATGGCCCTTTTGACTGGGTCATTAGTGCGATACCCTCGCCGCAGGCGGCGAATCTAGTGCCGGATATTTTTAAAGGATATAGCGAGATAAAAGGCGCCGAAATGACGGGCTGTTATTGCTTGATGTTAGGGTTGAGCGAGGCGCCAAAAATCAATTGGCAGGCTGCTGTGGTTAAAAATTCCTGTATTGCTTGGATTGCTATTGATTCTTCCAAGCCCGGAAGAGGTGACGCCTGCAGTTTGGTTATTCACTCCACCAATGAATGGGCCGAACAGCACATCAACGATGATCAGGAAACAATCGAAGAACAACTATTTTCTGAATTGGAACAGCTGTTGGGCGAGGCGTTGATGAGTGTTGAATTCAAAAAGCTGCATCGCTGGCGTTATGCCGCCACATTATCTGCGCCCGAAGAAGACTGCTTGCTTGACCCAAGCTTACAGCTTGGCGTTTGCGGAGATTGGTTGATCGAAGGCCATGTGGAGTCAGCCTTTCTCAGTGCACAGGCACTGTCTAAAAAAATTATTCCCTGGCTTCGGTCAGAGGAGGCCGTTTAACCGGGTTTTAGGTTGTCATGTGTCGTGTTATTTATCTCTTCGAGTTTGATTCCCTCCGCACCCAGCATCTATTTAGCGGCTAAATACGTGCTGGGAGCGGTTGGCGATATAGACTAATGACAGCATTACCGGTACTTCTACCAAGACACCGACAACGGTTGCCAGCGCCGCGCCTGAATGCAGCCCAAAAAGTGAAATAGCCACCGCCACAGCGAGCTCAAAAAAGTTTGAAGTGCCGATTAAGCAAGCGGGTGCGGCAATGTTATAGGGCAATTTCAGCGTGCGTGCGGCGATAAAGGTGATCGCGAAGATACCATAGGTCTGTATCAGTAGAGGAATTGCAATTAGGCCGATGGTTTGGGGCTGCTGAATAATCATTTGCGCTTGGAAGCCAAATAGCAGCACAACGGTTGATAATAAACCTAATATCGACCAGGGCTTAATATGCCGAAGAAAAGTTTGTAGTCTTTCTTTTCCTCCGTTTTTTTCTAAATGATGTCGAGTAAAAACACCGGCCGATAACGGTAAAACCACATACAAAACAACCGAAAGCAGCAGCGTTTCCCAGGGCACTTGAATATCGCTGACACCCAATAAAAAGGCGGCAATGGGAGCAAAAGCGAACACCATGATAATGTCATTAAGCGATACCTGCACCAGCGTGTAGTTTGGGTTGCCCTTGGTGAGTTGGCTCCAGACAAACACCATCGCCGTGCAAGGCGCAACGCCCAGCAAGATCATGCCGGCAATATATTCATTGGCTGATTGTGGGTCGACCCAGTCAATAAACAGTACTTTAAAGAACAGCCAGCCAAGGGCTGCCATGGTGAAGGGTTTGATCAGCCAATTAACCGTTAGCGTTAGCAGTAAGCCCTTTGGGGATTTTCTGACATTTTTTACGGCTGAAAAATCAATTTGCACCATCATGGGGTAAATCATTATCCAGATGAGCAGTGCGACCACCAAATTGACGTGGGCGATTTCAATCGCAGCGACCAGCACAAAGACGTTCGGCAGCCAATTGCCTAAAATTACGCCTGCCGCAATGCAAAGAGCAACCCATAAGGATAAGTACCGTTCAAAAATCCCCATTAGTGTGTTTTCCTGATGATACGAAAAAGTTGTCAGCTGGCTGCTGCGAATAATGCTGTTCCAATACGTTGATTATCGCCCTTTTTTTCCTGTTGTATCATGATTAAACGCAGAGATTAAAGGGATAGTTGTGATGAGGTGTTGCAGGCTGTCGCTACAACGGTAAGGGCAAAGACGAGTTAGGTTTCTGTTTACACTGAATGAGTCATTTGGCTCGTTTTTACGTTATTATGCACTCCGTTATTTAATGCTTCGGAGCCTCGTATGTTAAAAGCCCTTTTCCTTGATATGGACGAAACCCTGTGTGATACGCCAGGTGCCAATGAGCAAGCGAAGCGTTTGATGGCGCAGGCATTAATAGAAAAATACGGTGCCGGCTTTGACGGAAAGAATTTTGCCGAAGCCTACGTGACGGGCATTTATCGCGAGTGGACGGGTAGTCAGCACGCACGTTATATGCCAATTATCGAGCAGCAAAGCGAAGAGGCATTTCGTGTGCAGCTGATTCGTGATTTGCTGGAGGAGCGAGGCATTGATGGGTTTTGTGATCATTCGGCGCAGGCGCTACAAGATAAGTTCGATCAAGACCGTATCGATGGCTTTGATTTTTATCCGGGCATCAAGGAGTGGCTGGCTGAGGCCCGTAAAATCTTTACGTTGGTGGTGATTACCAATGGACCGGAGTTCTCGCAGATTCCCAAGGTTGAGCGTGTGAATATGTCCGCGCATGTTGATCACGTGATCATCGGTGGGCAGGAACCGGAGGAAAAACCGTTTCCATCGATCTTTATGAAGGCCCTTAGGCTGGCTAATTGTGAAGCCCATGAGGTTATCCATGTGGGTGACAGTCTGGCCTCGGATATTGCCGGCGCCCATAACAGCGGTATTACCTCGGTGTGGATTCAGCACCAGCGCCCGCTAGATGCCGAACTGGGTATTAATCCACACCACATGATCATGCACCCAGCTGAAATCCCGGCGCTGGTTGAGAGGTTGCATAAAGGCTAGCTAGGCGTGCCTGTTATTGCGTGGAGGCAACCAAACGATTGCCGACTATCTCGACATTATCGCCACGCTGCCAGGTTTGCTTGGGCGAACGCACCACTTTTTCACGGCCATCCTCTAATTTAACACGGTAGGCTCTTGCGCTCTGCCCTGTACCTTCTTGCACTTCACCGCCTGCCCAGGCGCCTGCGACACCCATAGCCAACGCGCCCAGTGGCCCTCCGGCAGCGCCGCCAATCAAAACGCCAGCCCAGCCACCCACACCTTTTCCTATGATGGTGTCTGTCTCTTCAGCAACCACAATATCGCCATTCGCTAAAGCGGAGAAAGTAAGGGCCGTTGTTAATAAACCGATGGTTAATATTTTCATGTTGTTCTCCTCAAAAAAAATGAATGCTTTTACGTGAGCTCATTGCAGCTGTTTACCAGCGGGCATTAATCCGCCAAAGATTTCGTTGGGCCAAACACTTCATAAAAAATGTTGCTGTCGGGCACCTTGAGCATTTTCAGTTGCAAGTAAACAGCTTTCATCATGGCCAGCGGTCCGCACAGATAAAACTCAGCCTCATCGACAGGCAGTTTAGCTTCGATGGCCGTTAAATCAGTGTTGCCGTGGTACTGGAAATTCTGCTCGCTCAAATCTGATTCGCTGGCATTGAAGTAAAAGATATGTGGTGTTACTTTTCCTTCGGCACTTAATTGTTGCAAACGAGCGCCAAAACTGTGGTAGGTGCTGTTTTCTGTACCGTGGACAAAATGCACGTCTCTGCCAGAATCCTCGGCGGCGAGTGTCTCCAGCATTGATTGCATGGGGGTGATGCCAACGCCACCGCTGATCAATACGGCGGGTTTCGTCGAGCTTTGCAGATAAAATTCGCCGAAGGGGTTACTGATGTTTAGGCTGTCACCTACCTTTACTTGATCGTGCAGGAAGTTGGAAACCGAGTTGTGCTGATTTTTACGTGCTTCGCGTTTCACGGAGATACGATATGAATTACCTTTGTGGCTATCCGACAGGCTGTATTGACGTATTTGTTGCTGCTCGCTGCCCTCGGGTGTCAGGTAGACGGAGATGTATTGTCCTGGTCTGAAATCTGCACAGTCTTTGCCATCCTGCGGTGCTAAATAGAAGGAGGTCACCAGCTCGCTTTCCCGTTCCTTGGCAATCACCGTAAAGGTGCGCGTTTCTTTCCAGCCGCCCTGTTGATTGGCCTTTTGCGCGTATAGCTCGGCTTCTCTTTCAATGAAAACATTCGCTAGCACGCCATAACCCTTTGCCCAAGCATCAATCACTTCAGCGGGTGGATTTAATATCTCCTGGATTGCTTGTAAAAGAGCGGCGCCGACCAGGGGGTAGTGTTCAGCCATGATGCCTAGGCTGGCGTGTTTTTGAGCGATGCGTTCAACGTGACCCAGTATGGCTTCCAAATTATCAACATGGGCGGCAAAAGCATATACAGCGCGAGCCAGAGCCTGCTGTTGGTCTCCGCCTTTTTGGTTGTTCATATTAAAGATGTTGCCAAGTTCCGGGTTTTTCTCAAACAGTAGCTCGTAAAAACGTCCTGTAATATCCTCACCATGAGTTGCCAGTACTGGGGCAGTATTTTTTATCAGATCGATTTCAGTGTTTGAAAGCATTAGTTTTCCTTAATCGGTATTTGAGATGCGTATTTAGATTAAGATGCATGTTAGATGCTTATTTAAAAAGATGCAAATAAAATGCATAATTAAAAATTGTCGCCTTTTATGAGATTTTTTATGCAGTTAACTCGCCATACAGACTATGCATTTCGAGTGCTAATCTATCTTTGTTCAGCGAATGAAGAGAAGCTCAGCACGGTTGGGGAAATTGCCGAGGTATTCCAGGTTCCTCTTAATCACTTAGCCAAGGTGGTTCAACAGCTGGGGAAAGCGGGCTTTATCACGACCTTGAGAGGGAAGTATGGGGGGATTCGATTGGCCCGTTCCGAGCAGGAGATTTCACTGGGCGCCGTTGTTCGGGCGATGGAAGTGACACTGGACCCGGTTAATTGCAGTCAGCCGTTGTGCCGTCTCAAGATTCATTGCCGGCTAAAACCGATACTGAACAGGGCCATGGAGTCTTTTATCGATACATTGGATGAATATAGCCTGGCTGATATTAGTCAGCAGCAGGTACAGAATCTTTTAATCACTGAGCTTAAGTGAGGGTTAATGCCAAAGGCTTTTTGGCCTTTACACTTACCATAAAGATAGACTTTTATTGTGAAGAATCAGTCAGGTAAGCTACAAAGTCCTTTTTGCATAGGGGCTTGCTGAAATAATAGCCCTGCAGATATTGGCAGCCTTTTTGTTTTAAAAAATTTGCCTGATCTTGTGTTTCGACCCCTTCAGCAACAACGGCCAGATTCAAACTGCTTGCCATAGCCAGAATGGCGCAGACCAATGCTTCGTCTTCAGGATTATGGGGCAGTCCCATAATGAAGGAGCGATCGATCTTGAGGGTTGAGACCGGAAATTTCTTGAGATAACTTAGCGAAGAATAGCCGGTGCCAAAGTCGTCAATCGACAGGCTAACACCCAAGGCTCGGATTTCCTGTAACTGACGCAGCGTATCGTTGTCATCAGTAACCAACAGGCTTTCGGTAATCTCCAATGTGAGTCGTTCTGGGGGAAGCTGGGTCTCAATTAATATGGCTTTTACCAAACTCGGAATATCTTGTTTCTGAAACTGTACGCTGGATAGGTTGACGGATACACCGGGTAATTTCCCTGAGATGCTTTCCCAGCGCATAGCTTCTTGGCAAGCTTCTCGTAATACCCATTCGCCAATAGGTACAATAAGGCCAACTTCCTCGGCAAGCGGAATAAATTGGTCGGGTGAAATTAATCCATCTTTAGGATGCTGCCAGCGAATAAGGGCTTCAGCACTAACTATCGTGGCAGTGATAGGGTCTATGATCGGTTGGTAAGTAAGAAACAGCTGCTTTTTTTCAATGGCGCTATGAAGCTTGCGTTCTAATTCCTGACGCCGTTGCGCTTCGATATCCATTTCCATGGTGAAGAATTGAAAATTATTACGTCCCTTGCCCTTGGCTTTGTACATGGCATTGTCGGCTTTGCGTAGCAGTGTTTCAGTGTCTTTACCGTCGAAGGGGTAAACCGACACCCCGATACTGACCGAGGAAAAAATCTGGTCGCCATTAATTTGGTGAGGACGTTCTAGTTCTTTTAGCGTTTTAACGACGGTGTCTTCTATGCTGTGCAGATTGCTCTCATTTGGCAAAACGACAACAAATTCATCGCCGCCAAATCGAGCAACAGTTCTAGGTCTTGGCAAATTATTGGTGAGTCGGTTTGCGACTTCTTGAAGCAATTTATCCCCTGTCGAGTGGCCCAGTGTGTCATTTACATATTTGAAACGGTCGATATCAATAAACAATATTGCCACATGAGTGTTATTTTTTTCTGCCATCTCAAGGGCGCCGCAGAAGCGATCATGGAAGAGGTTGCGATTGGCTAGGCCGGTTAACGCGTCAAAATTAGCCTGGTGCTGAATGAGTGATTCATTTTGTTTGCGCTTACTGATATCGGAGAATAACCCGACATAACCTTCATGGTTTCCAAAGTCATCTCTTATCATGGAGATTCTCAACCATTCGGGATAAATTTCTCCGTTTTTTCGTCGGTTCCAGACTTCGCCTTCCCACATATCATTGCTGTTAAGAGCGCTAAACATGTCAGTATAGAAGTCTCTGTCATGGCGACCAGACTTCAGTATGGCCGGGGTTTTACCAATGGCATCTTCTTTTTTGTAACCGGTGATGTGACTGAAAGCCGGGTTCACCTTCTGAATCTTCATATCAACATCGGTTACAATCAGGGCTTCGGTTGAGGTTTCAAAAACCGATGCCGCTAAACGCAGATGTTTTTCACTTTTTTTACGCGCTGTAATCTCTTCTTTTAGTGAGATATACCCGGTTATTTCATCATTGCTGTTTCTTAATGCACCAAAGGTGGCTTTGGCCCAGAAATGAGACCCATTTTTTCGGGTATTGAGAATCTCCCCGCACCAGACTTTTCCCTGGGTAATGTTGTCCCAAATTCCTTTATAAACTTCGTCGCTTGTCGCTCCCTCTGTGAGAAATCGAGGGTCTTTGCCGATTACTTCCTCTTTGCTATAGCCTGTTACGGTTTCAAAATTTATATTTACATAATCCAGGTTGCCGTTGATATCTGCCTTTGCTATTACAACGGGTGATTGTTCCACTACCTGGAATAGTTCGAGCAGTCTTTCTTTCGTTATCATGCGCTCCATTTCGGCCGCTGTTCTGGCCACAACCATGTCAAAACAAGCTTTAACACCGGCAGTATTTTGTATTGGTGATTGGCTGCATGCCACAAGGACGCCCATTGGCATGCCAGAGGAGGCTATTAATGCGGCGCCGATATAACCTTCAATAGCCATGTCTTTGAGCCAGTTATCATTAGGGAATACGTGTTGCACATTCTTTGGATAACAGGTGTTTTTTTTGTTGAGTGTTTTTTCGCAGGGCGTACCTGCTAGCTCATAACGGAAATTATCAATGAACTGTTCGTTAAAAATAGCTGCTTTTGTTTGAATTGCTGGGGTTGGATCGTTAGTGATTTCTCCAATGCAAACCATTTCCATGCCAAGATTTGTGGATAACGAGCTAACGAGAGCGGTGAAATATTGCTCCGAAATACAGCCTGAAGTGGCGGTTGCAATTTCTTGCAACATTGAGGCTGTTTTGAGACAGGATGAGGGTTGGAGAGTTTCTGCAGAGGGTTTTACTAAGTCATCCATGGTGGTGCCTGGTAGTCATTGGAGAGGCGGAAATAATTCGTCCTAATGTTAAGCGTAGACTAATTCTGGCAGGGCGCAACGCTGACGATCACTGCCGTTTAAGTACCAGATAGACCCCCAGCACTGTAATGCCGATGGCTCCGGCCTGAATCATCGAAAGGCCTTCGCCAAATAGCAGCCAGGCCTCAACGGCTGTCACCGGTGGCACCAGGTAAAAATAGCTGGCGACCTTGGCCGCTTCACCTTCGCGAATCATCAACATCAATAGCAACATTGCGCTAACTGACAGGCCAAATACCAGCCAACCCAGCGCCAGAATTAGCTGGATATCCCACTCTACAGCTCGCTCTTCAAAAACGAATGCCAGAATACCCATGGCAATTGCTGTGGCTAGGTATTGATAAATCGAGCCGCTGAGCATATCGACGCCTTGCCCAAAACGTTTTTGATACAGCGTGCCAATGGATATGCTGGCGAGTGCCAGCAGCAAAGCCGCAATGGCCTCAAAGCGTAACTCAAAACTGTTGGTATGCTGGCCATTGAGCAAGATGAGAAGCACACCGATCAAACCAAGTATAAACCCCAGCCATTGCACTGCGCGTAATCGTTCCCCTAGCCATTGCCAGCCTAGTAGCGCCGTTAATAGCGGTTGAAGGCCAACAATAATTGCCGTGATACCGGCAGGCATCTGCCATTTGATAGCAGCAAAAACGCCACCCAAATAACAGGCATGGATCAATAGCCCAGTTACCATTTGATGCCCTCCCTGCTTGAAGCTGGGCCACTTGGCTTTAAATATGACACACAGAGCAGCGAATACGCCGAGCGTCATGAGCATCCGAATGAACAGCAGATAAAAGGGCTCGATGTAAGGTAAGGCGTATTTGGCGCCAATAAAGCCGGTGCTCCACAGCAGCACAAACAGCAGTGGTACAAAACGGGTGAAGGCGGGGTGTTTTAACGTCATGGGTTAGATGGCTTTAATAATAACGTTTCATCGATGGCTCTGAATTTTTTGGCTTCTTTAATCAGTTGGTTCGAGGTGAGTTGCGGCACGCCATACACTTCTGTTTCGGTATTAAAGCGTTGCTTGATGCGTTGTAACAGGACATCAAAATCGCCGTCACCGGAAGCTAAAACCACCGTGTCACAGTGCTCTGCTGCTTCAAACACATCCAGTGCGATGCCGACGTCCCAATCGGCTTTAGCTGTGCCATCGTGGCGGTTGAGCATGGGTTTGAGTTTTACGGTAAAACCAATCGCGCGCAGGATATTCTGGAATTGTGCTTGTTTCTCATCGCCGCGATCAGTGGCGTAGGCAATGGCGCTGATAACTTCACGCCCTTTGGTTATTTCTGCCCAGAATTTGTTGTAATCAAAGCTGGCTTTATAGGCCTGACGGCAGGTGTAATAGATATTTTGTACATCAACAAAAATACTGATTGTCTGTGCTGGGGTGGCTGCCATTTTGTTGTGAATTCTCTGCTGGGTTTTGACTGGGCTATTTGCAGCCGGCAAGAAATTTATGCACAGATGCTTTGGGTGTTTTGGATAATTTCAACATCTGCGGGAAAGTGGGAGTAGGTAGTTGGTGTTGGTCGCTAATATCGTCCAGCATCATCAGCCACAGTTTGCTGGTCACTTGGGAGTCCGCCAGGGCCCGGTGAAACACACCGTCGTTGGGGATGTTTTTGAATTTAACCAGTGTGCCGAGTTTGTGGTTGGGGGCGTTTTGATACAAACGTCTTGCCAGCAGCAGGGTGCAGGCAAATGAGCCGCTGTATTGTCGGTTGATTAGGCTTAGCTCAGCATCCAGAAAGCTGCGATCAAAGGAGGCATTGTGAGCGACCAGATTATGATTGCCGATAAAATCGGCAAACTGATCCATGACGTCACCGCAGGGCGGAGCGCTTTGCAGCATTTTATTGCTGATGCCGGTAAAGTCTTCAATAAAGGAATTGATACGAAAGCCGGGGTTCATTAGTTGCTGAAAATGCCCGGTTACTTCACCCTGTTCTATACGTACCGCGCCGATTTCAATAGCGCGATCACCTTGCCTAGGAGACAAGCCGGTGGTTTCGAAATCAAGCACAATAACCGTGTTAGCGCAGTTGTCGTGCGTGCTTTCTTCGAGTGTTTTTTTAATCATGATGACGAAGAAAATCGCGTGAATATTTGCTGTAGACAATTGCTGTGAAAAGCTTCTGCCGACTCGCCTTCAACGGCTCCGTTATAAATACCTAGTTCACGTAAGAGTATAAAATAGCCCGCACGGGGAATCGCCGGTACTGCCTGGCTGACGGCGAGGCTGGCGACAGAGCTTTTAATGCCTGCGGCGTGATCCTCGCGAATAATACTTTCCAGTAAGTCGGTCAGTTGACGAATAACTTGTGGCGATGGTATTTCAGCAAGTTCGGCGAGTTGACGATAGCTGATGGTTTCGCCTTTTCTTGCGTAGCTTTCAAGGTGATTGCGAAGGCGCTGCTGTAACTCGATACTCATAATGATTGGTCGTTGCTCTGCTGAAGCAGGCAGCATAAACGCCCTGACGCGTGAATACTACTGTCGCCGATTAGTGCGGCTTAAATTTTTGTGAACATGAATGCGTGACTAGAGGTGGTGATATTGAGGAGAACACCGTACTCTTTGCGGAGCTTTCAATGATCTTAAGATAAGGACCTGTCTGTTTACATGTTACTGAGTAAATCCCAATACCTACGTGGTTTGCAGTGTCATAAATCCCTTTGGCTCTATAAAAACCGTCCAGAGCTAAGAGATGTTGCGCACGGACAGGAGAGCGCGCTGTTCAATACCGGCCATACGGTGGGGGATTGCGCTAAACAGCTGTTTCCGGGAGGTGTTGAAATTGAATTCACGCCGGACAATTTTGATGGAATGATCGATCAAACGGCTGAACTGATTGAGCAGGGTGAAGAGACGATTTACGAAGCCGCTTTTAAGGAAAACGGCGTGTTTGCCATGGCGGATATTTTGCACAAAACGGCAGCTGGTTGGGATATCTATGAGGTGAAAGCTTCGACCTCTGTCAAGCCCGTCTATCTGAATGATGCTGCGATTCAATATTATGCGCTCGCCGATGTTTTAACGATTAACAGGGTGTTTATCGTACATATCAATAACAAATATGAGCGACTTGGTGAGCTGGATATTGAACAACTGTTGGTGGTTAATGACGTCACGGATAGCGTGTTAAATTGTCAGGTTGAAATTGGGAAAAATATTGCGCAGATGGTCGATGTGTTGGCTTGCGACGAACCGCAAATTGATATCGGTCCGCAGTGTTCAGATCCCTATGATTGTGACTATAAAGGACTATGCTGGCGGCATATCCCTTCACCTTCGGTTTTTAACCTTTATCGTATGAGCGGCAAGGATAAGTTTGCCCTGTATCAAAATGGCGTATTAGATTACGCCGCAATCCCGGCCGATTACAAATTGAACGCTACCCAACATTTGCAGGTGGATTCGGCCGCCAGCGGAGAGGCGGTTATCGATAAATCGATCATTCAGCGCTTTCAAAAAACTGTTAGTTACCCAATTAGCTTTTTTGATTTCGAGAGTTTTCAAAATGCCGTTCCGCGTTTTGATCATCAGTGTGCCTATGGGCAAATTCCCTTCCAGTATTCATTGCATGTCATGGAAAAAGGGGGCACGCTGATGCACAAGGAATATTTAGCTGATGAACACAGCGATCCACGTCGCGAGCTGGCAGAATGCATGCTTGAGGATTTGCCGAAAAGTGGTTCTATCATGGCTTTCAATCAATCCTTTGAAATCTCGCGTATCAAAGAACTGGCGACTCTCTTTCCTGATCTGCGCGAAGCGCTACTGACACTGGTGCCGCGATTTGTCGATTTGATCGTGCCGTTTCGAAAACTGGGGTATTACCATCCGGATTTTAACGGTAGTTTTTCAATCAAGTCGATATTACCTGCGCTGTTTCCTAATGATCCCGAGCTGGATTACAAACAGCTTGGTATTCAGGACGGCGGCATGGCGATGGATACCTTCGCTAACCTGCATTTGCTAAAGGATCAAAGTCAGCGCGAAACTATTCGTCACGATTTGTTGGCCTACTGTCGCCTCGATACGTTGGCGATGGTGAGAATCTGGCAGAAACTGGACATTTTATGTCGCTGAAAACGATAATTTTTGGTCCTTTTTGCGAAAAACGTTTTATTTAGTTTTTTTGAGAATCTCAGTCTTGTGGATTTGAGATTCTTGTTCCTCCGATACTTCCCTATTCACGTTTTGTCTCATTGTTTGTATTGCTGAGCTGTTGTTGTTGTTTTGACTAAAAAGTTGTCGCAATGACCTCTTTTTGGTGGCTGTTATTTTGACAACATTCTATTTAAGTTCTTTTAAATCAATAGTTTATTTGTTGGCATGAAGTTTGTATTAGTTAAGGTGACTGTATATGAGAGAGCCAACTAATCAAAACAAGGTTATTTGCTCTGCTATTTGAAACATTTAGACGGATGGTTTAAATGAAGCACCAATATATCGATCTTAAAGAAGAAAATAATCTTATTTCTCTATTAGAGTTAGGGGTTTTGGCACAGCTTTGTGAGGCAGAAAAAGCGGGGCTGATTGAAATGGCCTTTAAGCAAGAAGATAAAAACCCTGAGCAAAAAAAATCTGTGGGCGGCGTTGTCATGGATAAGCCTGGCTTTGTTAAGTTACAGCAAGCCTCGATATTCGAAGGGCTCTCAGAGGACGCCTTACAAAATCTGCTGTCTTATTCGGTGATTCGTTCGGTTGATGCAGAGCAGGAAATTGTTAAGCATGGCGATGTAGTGGAGTTTCTTTATTTTATTATTGAAGGTAGCGTTAAAGTCTTTCGTTCGTCGCAGGAAGGTAAAGAAGCGCCCATTAGCATGTTAAAAGCAGGCGATACATTTATGGAGTCCGCTATTTTCATGGAAGGCGTATCTCCAGCCAGTGCTGAGACCTTGAAGCGTAGCAAGTTACTGCTCATTCCGGTTGATATCATCAAGCAACAGGTCTCGAAAGGTGGACCGTTGTGCACGAATGTTCTACGTATTATTACGCAGCGTTATAAAAGTGCGATGCAACAAATCGAGAGCATTGTCACCAAAGTGCCGTTCGATCGCTTGGGCTATTACTTTTTAAGGCTGAGAATGGAACAAGACCCCGATACATTGAATATTGATTTGCACTGCCAGAAATCAATGATAGCTAGCTACCTTGGAATGAAGCCAGAAACCTTCTCGCGCACGTTAAAAAAGCTGCAGGAAATTGGCATAGATGTGTCCTATAAATACATTACCTTAACTGAAAGTAATGCACTTTGCCGTTTCTGCGATAAGGATATTGTTGGCAGTTGCAGGCGATATGGAACGTCGGAATGTAGTCAGGCCAATGCTGCTGTTAAGGGATAGAAAGGGGTTTTTATCAATACCGCCGAGATTTGATCGGCGGTGACGGGTTTACTGAACAGGTAGCCCTGTACCACTTCACAATTAAGGCTTTTCAGGATATCAAGTTGTTCTGATGTCTCAACGCCTTCCGCGATAATTTCGTAACCCAGGTTTTGCCCCATTTCGATCATCGAGCTAATTAGTGTCAGGGCTTTCTTATCGACAAGCATGTCATCAACAAAGTATTTGTCGATTTTAAGGCTATCAGCCTTTAAATGTTTAAGCGAAGCGAACGAGGAATAGCCGATTCCGAAATCGTCAATAGCCAGTTGAACGCCAATATTTTTTAGTTCTTGAAAGATTGCGAGGTTGCGTTGGTCGGTTTGAACGACACTTTCCGTAACTTCTAACTCCAGCTCTTCAGCAATCATGCCCGTTTCATCCAGAATTCTTTTAATCAATGGCACGATATCTTTTTCAAGGAAATGCGACGGAGAAATATTGACTGCCATGCGCATAGGCGGGATGCCTTGTTTCTTCCAGGCGACGGCCTGTCGGCAGGCGGTAGTTAATACCCACTCAGTCAGCGGTTTAATAATCCCGATTCTTTCTGCCGTGCTTATAAAGTCTATTGGAGAAACTTGACCCAATTGTGGGTGGTGCCAGCGAGATAACGCCTCAACACCAATGATTTCACCGGTGTTCACATTAATTTGAGGTTGATAAACCAGCGATAGTTGTTGTTTTTCAACCGCATCCCGGAGGTACTCCTCAACTTGGAAGCGATACTCGGCTTTAAGCGTTAGCTCGGGTTTGTAAAAGGCATACTGATTTTTCCCGTTTTCCTTGGCAGCGTAAAGTGATGTATCGGCAGCCTTTACTAAGGTTGTTAGATCTTTCCCGTCATCTGGGTAATGGGCGATACCGATACTGCAAGCGGGCGTAAGCTTTCTGTTACTGAACTCAACGGGTTGAGATACCGTATCAAGACAGCGTAGCGCAACATGGGCGGACGTATAATCATCATCGATTTCTTTGATCAGGATGCAGAATTCATCGCCACTAAGGCGTGCAACAAAATCAATTTCACGGCTGGTATTTTGCAACCGTTTGGCAATTGTCTTAAGTAATAGGTCGCCAGCATCATGGCCAAGACTGTCGTTAACACTCTTAAAATCGTCAAGGTCAATGTACAACAGTGCAAATCGATGAAGGTGTCGCCCCGATGTTTTCAATAACTCATCAAGGTACTGATAGAAGTGAGTGCGGCTGGCAAGTCCTGTGAGTTCATCGGTATAGGCTAATGTTCGCAAACGTTTTTGGGTTTGATCCCGCTCCATGACAATTCCGGCAAGTCTTGCCGCCGAGGTGAGATTTTTTGACTCTTCTTCATCAGGCAGCGCCGTATGGTTGTAATACATGCCAAAGGCGCCTAAAACTTTTCCGCAGGAACTTTTGATGGGTTCGGACCAGCAACAACGCATACCATGCGGGAGCGCTATATGTTTGATTTTTGCCCACTTCGGGTCTGTGTCGATGTTCTCAACAAGGACGCGCTTGCCGGTATAGGTGGATGTGCCGCAGGAGCCAACATCGGGGCCGTATTCAAGGCCGTTAACCGCTTTGCAATACTCTTTCGGCAAGCTTGGCGCGCCGCCATGTAAAAGTATATTGTCATGTAATTCGAGCATTGAGCATCGCAGACCGGGGTGAAGGTCCTCATACATTAAGGCGATTGCGTCATAGATGTCAGATGCGGGACATCCTTTGGCAATCATCTCCAGTATTTTGGCATGCTTTTCATCAAAGGCTTTTGCTTTTTTTCGCTCAGTAATATCGACGTGGGTACCAACTAGGCGAATCGGTTTTTTATCTGTTTCATGAAGGACTTGAAACCCACGGGATAACACAAAAATTTGATAGCCATCTTTGTGCTGCATTCGCATTTCAACTTCAAATGAGTCGGCGCGGCCATCAGAGTAATCCCGCACCTTTTCTAACACCCAATCCTTATCATCGGGATGAACCAAGCTTGCCCAGGTGTTTAGAGTACTATCAAGTTCATTTTCACTATAACCCAGCATGCTTTTCCAGCGGGGCGAGTAATAAACTTCATTGGTTTCAAGGTTCCAGTCCCACAACCCATCATTGGCACCGCGCATGGCCAGAGAAAACCGCTCCTCACTTTTTAAAAGCTCAGTTGTACGCTTTTCGTTCGTTAGCTTTATTTGAGTCAACTCATTGCGTAACTGCTGAACTTCTTGGAGTAGTAGCGCTTCTGGTTTGTTTGAATCTTTCATGGCGTTATCTATAACAGGTTTGATTTGGTAGCGGTGGTCGCCCTAAGCAATTCCAGGCAGGGCATTATCTTGAATCCTAATTATAACTTTAGACACTGCACGGTAGAAATCAACCAGAAGGAAGAGAGGTTTATCTATGTGACGGTAGTATTATTTAGGGGGGCTGATAATGGTTTTTGGTTATCAATGAGTTAGAGTTTTTAACATTCAGGGCGTCGACAAACTATTTTTACCTTGAATGACGATGGGTAAGTTGCCTGTAAAGAATAGTAGTTGTTGAATCGATATTAAGTCATTCCGTGGTTAAAACGATTGCGGCCAATGTCTGAAGGGCTTTTTTTCTAGCGCCCGTAATCGGGTGAGTAAAGCTTAACCGCAGGTAGTTTTGATATTGTCCGGTTGCCGAAAACAAAGAACCGGGCGTTAAAATAATGCTCTTTTCCAGTGCTCTTAAGTAGGCGGCTTGCATATTGAGTGATGAATCCATTTCCAACCATAGAGCTAGCCCTCCCTCCGGAACGCTAAATAACGTGGAGTTCGGCCAGTAATCTCGAATGACACCAACTAACTGATCGCGTTGCTGTTTGAGACGTTGGCGATAGTGCCCCAGATGACGGCGATAACAGCCTTCGGCCATAAAGCTTGCCAGGCCCTGTTGTAGTGATTGACTGCTGGCAAGGTGTGTTACTAGTTTGAGCTGGGTGATTTTTTCATGCCAGCGTCCGCCTGAAATCCAGCCGATGCGTAGATCTCGTGACAGGGCTTTTGAAAAGGAACTGCAGAGGATGACGCGTTCCTGACTGTCGAGGGCCTTAAGAGGCGTGGGGCGAGTACCGAAGAAGAGGTCGCCGTAGATGTCATCCTCAATCACTGCGATGTCATAGTGGTCGGCTAAGGTCATCAGGCGAGCCTTATTTTGATCGGGAATGGTTGCGCCAGTCGGTGTTGCAAAAGCCGGTGTCACAACGCAGGCTGTTACCTGCCAGGTTTTGAGGGTTGATTCGAAGGCGTTAATGTCGAGGCCTGTTTCGGCCGATGCGGGTACCTCAATGACATTCAGTTGCAGCTGTTCAAGTAGCTGCAAGACGCCGTAGAACGCGGGTGATTCGACGATGACATTATCGCCGGGTTTGCAGGTCGTCATGAGCGCCAGGAATAACGCATTCTGACAACCTGACGTAATACAGAATTGATCTGGATTGATGCTCAAGTCAAATTGCCGATAACGTTCAGTGATCTGTGATCGCAGCGCCAAGTCCCCTGCGGGTTCGTTGTAATACATGGCTTTGTTTTCAGGGTGATTGCGCATTGCCCGGCTGATATGACGATTAAGCTCAATAATGTGTGACGATGCCTCATTGCCACCGGCGCCGGGCAAGATATCAAAGGCCGCACTGTGTTTCATGATGTCCCGAAAAAGTGTCGGCACATTGACCGATTGCGGCGTAGGCTTGCTGAGTGAGGGTTGTGGCGGTCTTTGTTTATGTTGTTTGGCCGCTTTGACGAAATAGCCTGATTTAGGCCGAGCCTCAAGCAATCCCTCGGCTTCAAGCTGATGCAACGCGTGTAAAACTGTTGCCTTTGACAGTGATTGGCTCAGGCATAATTCACGCACCGACGGTAAGCGTTCGCCGGATTTCCAGCGACCGGATTTGATGCCCTGCGTGAGCTGCTTTGAGAGAACTTGATAACGGAACTCTTTCATCGTATTTAGGCCTGGTCGTTAAATCTATCTGTGCCTATAGTAATTTATTTTTTTGTCCCTGTTCTGGTTTTTTTGTTTCCCTATACTGCTCGCCATAATCAGTAGTTGGAGCACGGGCCATGAACGCTAGAATTCCCCTGAAAAATATTGAGACGGAACAGGTAGCGGTTGTTCAGCAAGTAGAAACCGAAGAGTTCGATCTTTACGAAAAACGCGAAAAAATTTACACCCGTAAAGTCAGCGGCTTTTTTCAGCGTGTGCGACTGTTGACCGGCTGGCCGTTACTCATTGCGTATTTTGCATTGCCCTGGATTAATTGGGATACGCGACAGTCGGTGCTGTTCGATGTGCCCAATGACCAGTTTCATATTTTTGGCCTGACGCTATGGCCTGAGGACTTGATACTACTCGCCGCGATATTGATTATTGCAGCGCTGGCGTTGTTGGCTGTTACCACCTGGCTGGGGCGTGTCTGGTGCGGTTATACCTGTCCGCAAACGGTTTGGACCAGTATTTTTATGTGGGCCGAGCAAGTGACTGAGGGCAGTCGCAATGCGCGCATAAAACTGGATCAGGCTCCCTGGTCATTGAATAAAGTTATACGTAAAACAGCCAAGCATGGTATTTGGCTCGGCGTATCGCTGCTGACGGCCATCTCTTTTGTGGGTTATTTTACGCCGATGCGTGAACTTGTTCCGGATATGCTGACCTTTAACCTGAGCGGCTTGGAAACTTTTTGGATCATGTTTTTTGTGCTTGGCACTTACGGTAATGCCGGTTGGTTGCGTGAGCAGGTGTGCAAGTACATGTGCCCCTATGCGCGTTTTCAGGCGGTGATGTTTGATAGTGACACCCTGATTGTGTCCTATGACGCCGAACGGGGAGAGTCTCGGGGAGCACGTAAAAAGGAATTGGACTACAAAGCCGAAGGCATGGGCGATTGTATTGATTGTCAAATATGTGTGCAGGTTTGTCCGGTGGGTATCGATATCCGTGATGGTTTACAGTACGAGTGCATTAATTGCGCGCTGTGTATTGATGCCTGTAACGAGGTCATGGATAAAATGGATTATTCGCAGGGTCTTATTCGCTACACCACCGAAAACAAACTGCTGCATAAAAAGGAACACCGTGTACTGAGGCCTAAGCTGATTAGCTTTAGTGCCGTGCTGCTCACTATGGTTGGCCTGTTTGCTTTTCTTCTTTTTGATCGCGATCTGATCGAGGCTGATGTCACGCGTGATCGTGGTCATCTGTATCAGCAAACTAATGAAGGCCTGATCGAAAATGTTTACACCTTGAGTATTCTGAATATGGCTCAAGTACCTCAGCACTACCGCGTTTCTTTACAGGGGCTGGAGAGTGCTGTATTGAAAGGGAAAACAGATGTTGAAATAGCATCCGGTAAACAGACGGACGTATTATTGCGTGTGTTGATTGATCCGGCGTTATTAACGGACATGAATGTTCCCATTGCGTTTGTTATCAGCTCCTGGGATAAAGCCAGCAGTGTCGCCGAAGAAACGCGTTTCATTGGCCCCGGAAGACACTAACCCACGTCATTAACGAAGGAAACATTGTGGATAACACACGCGGCAGTATTGCGATGGTGCTGGCGATGGCGGCTTTTTCCCTTGAGGATATGTTCATCAAAGCCGCCTCAAGCACCGTGCCGGTCGGTGAAATACTGATGCTGTTTGGTTTGGGTGGCACGCTGGCGTTTATCGTGCTGACGTTGAACAGACGAGAAACTATTTTAAGCCGTGCGATCTTATCTCCCGCGATTTTGACACGCGTGATGTGTGAGATAGCGGGGCGCTTTGGTTTTACACTTGCCATTGCCTTGACGCCGCTCTCCAGTGCTTCGGCAATTTTACAGGCCACGCCGTTGGTGGTGGTTGCCGGTGCAGCTATTTTCTTTGGTGAGCGGGTAGGCTGGTCGCGCTGGATGGCCATTTTGATCGGCTTTGTTGGTGTGTTGATGATTATTCGCCCTGGGCTGGAAAGCTTTGAGCCAGCTTCACTGTTTGCTGTAGTTGGCATGCTGGGTTTTGCCGGACGAGATCTTGCGACGCGTGCAGCACCCGCTGAATTATCCAATATGCAGCTAGGCGTCTATGGTTTTTTTATTCTTATCCCCACCGGCGTGGTTATGCAGTTATTCACTGGGCCCGCAGTTTGGCCGGATTTAAATTCCGGTCTTCAGATTGCGGGCGCAATGCTATTTGGCGTTGTTGCTTATTATTTGCTCACGGTTGCAATGCGTGCGGGGCAGGTATCGGTTGTGACGCCTTTCCGCTATACCCGGCTAGTGTTTGCATTGATTTTGGGCGTGGCGATATTTAATGAGCGGCCCGATGCGATCACGTTGCTAGGCAGTGTGACTATTGTTGGTAGCGGAGTTTATACTTTCTTACGGAATCGTCGAGTTGTGGCATGCGGGCTTACTTAGCGGTGTTTTAAAAAACAGAGAATCCGCAAGGCTAGCACGGATTCTCTGGGCTGCTTTTATTAGCCTCGTTTGTCGAGATCAAAGCGATCCAGTCTCATCACTTTCACCCATGCATCTACAAAGTCATTTACAAACTTTTCGTGGGCATTGTCGGCGGCATACACCTCTGCAACCGCTCGTAACTCGGAATGAGAACCGAATATCAGATCAATCGGCGTAGCTGTCCATTTCACGTCCCCACTCGAGCGGTCGCGGCCTTCATAAACACCTTCCGTGGATGATTTCACCCATTGTGTCGACATGCTCAGCAGGTTCACGAAGAAGTCGTTACTCAAGGTGGCTGGTCGATCCGTCAGCACCCCGTGTACAGAGCCAGCGGCATTGGCGTTTAAAGCACGTAGGCCGCCCACCAGAACGGTCATTTCAGGCACATTCAGACTTAGCATGTCGGCGCGGTCAACCAGCATGTCAGTGGGCGATCTGTGGTTGTTAGCACTGAAGTAATTACGGAAACCGTCAGCGGTTGGTTCAAGCACAGCAAATGAACCGACGTCAGTCTGCGCCTGAGTTGCATCAACACGTCCTGGTGTGAATGGCACTTCTACATCGTGTCCCGCGTCTTTAGCCGCCTGTTCGATAGCCGCAGCGCCACCTAAAATGATGAGGTCAGCAAGGGATACCTTTCTCTTACTTGATTGATCGTTAAAAGCAGTCTGAATACTTTCCAGTTGAGTCAGGACCTTCAGCAGCTCTGCCGGGTTGTTGGCTGGCCAATCCTTTTGCGGCGCAAGGCTGAGGCGTGCGCCGTTAGCACCACCACGCATGTCGGTATCGCGGAAGGAGGACGCTGAAGCCCAGGCAGTTCTCACTAATTCAGGAATGCTTAAATCTGAATCGAGAATCATCGTCTTTAGCTTTTTAATGTCCCGATCATTGATTTGCTTATAGTCGGCTTGAGGCAGTGGATCCTGCCAGATCAGTGCTTCAGTCGGTACATCGGCTCCCAAATAACGCGTGGTTGGGCCCATATCGCGGTGTGTCAGCTTGAACCATGCCTTGGCAAACGCCAGCTCAAAGGCTTTGGGGTCGCTCAGGAAACGCTGAGAGATTTTCCGGTATGCAGGGTCATGTTTCAGCGCTAAATCTGTGGTGAACATAATAGGTGCGTGACGCTTTGATGCGTCATGTGCGTCGGGAACCATATCGGCACCTTGACCATCTGCGGGAATCCACTGTGTGGCACCAGCGGGACTTTTGGTTTTTACCCAATCCCAGGCAAAGAGGTTGGTTAGATAACTATGCGTCCACTGTGCGGGGCTAACCGTCCAGGCGCCTTCTAAACCGCTGGTGATGGTGTCTTTGCCGTTACCCGTGCCACAGGTGTTTGTCCAACCAAAGCCCTGCTCTTCGATGCCTGCTGCTGCGGGTTCAGCGCCAACACAGTTTTCCGGCTTGCGCGCGCCATGCGCTTTACCGAAAGTATGGCCGCCGGCGATCAGGGCAACGGTTTCTTCATCATTCATGGCCATCCGTGCGAAGGTTTCGCGGATATCTTTAGCGGCTAGCAGGGGATCTGGGTTACCGTTCGGTCCCTCTGGGTTGACATAAATCAGGCCCATCTGTACTGCGCCAAGAGGTTTTTCCAATTGACGATCACCGCTGTAACGCTCGTCGGCCATGAATTCATTTTCCGGCCCCCAATAAACCAGATCGGCCTCCCAGTCATCCTCACGACCACCGGCAAAACCGAAGGTTTTAAAGCCCATGGATTCCAGTGCCACGTTGCCCGTCAGCACCATTAAATCAGCCCATGAAATACTTCGGCCATATTTTTGTTTGATCGGCCACAGTAGGCGTCGTGCCTTATCAAGGTTGGCGTTGTCTGGCCAGCTGTTCAGCGGTTCAAAACGTTGCTGCCCACCGGCGGCACCGCCTCGACCATCTTGGATACGGTATACGCCAGCACTGTGCCAGGCCATGCGAATAAAAAACGGCCCGTAATGACCATAGTCGGCGGGCCACCAGGGTTGAGACGTTGTCATGAGCGTTTCTATGTCACTTTTAACGGCATTTAGGTCAAGGCTTGAGAAGGCCTCGGCATAATCAAAACTCTCATCGAGCGGGTTGGATTCAGCCGCATGCTGACGCAGTGGGCTAAGGTTTAATTGTTCTGGCCACCAGAACTGATTTGAGCGGGGCTCGCCTTGAGCAAAAGCGGTGTTTGAGTTCATTAGCGGGGTGAGTGTCATCGCTAGGATGGCGATCATCGGTTTCGTTTGCTTAAACATGGGACTCTCCATCGACTTCAGATTTATTCCAAATACATGCACTGAAGAAATGGTTTTGTTCACTGTCGTCATCCGGGCCATTCAATTAACGCGAGGGGCAGGTGACAGCACGCAAACCATTTCTTAATTGGCAGTATCGACCTCGAGTGTTATTTGCAAAAGTTGATTTTTTAGATGATTTCGATAGGTTTTTTAGAACAACAGTTGGGGTGACTAATGGAAGGGGCAGATTTGGACGCACCAAAAAATTTGATGTTGTTTAAATTCAATTACCAGGCGTATTAATAAATGGCTTTGTTAGATCAGGCCCTGTTTAAACACGCTATATCCCTCAAATTTAATCAATACGCTATCTGCGAGTTGTTTATCGGTGGATATGTCAGAAACCTGACGGGTAACCTGCTTATTCTATTTGGCAGCCTTGATTAATGGAAAGCATGATAAATAAGGTTGCGCACTAGTGCGCAACCTTTAGCGTTACCTATCTAGTTTCTTGTAATCTCCATTTTGAAAACCAGCTGTAGAGTGTGGGCAAAACGAATAGCGTTAAGAATGTTGCAGTGACTAATCCGCCAACAATTACTGTTGCTAAAGGCTTTTGTATTTCTGCGCCGACGCCGCTTGATAACAACATCGGAATCAGCCCCAGTGCTGATGTGATAGCAGTCATTAATACAGGGCGGAGCCTTGAAGTGGCGCCATCAAAAACGGCATCTTTAACCTGTAAGCCATCTTTAACTCGCTGGTTGATGCTCTCCACCATAACCACGCCATTCAGTACCGCTACCCCAAACAGGGTGATGAAGCCTACCGAGCTGGGTACCGATAAATACTGGTTGGAAAGGTAGAGAGAAAACACGCCACCAATCACAGCCAGAGGTACATTTACCAGAATCAATGCAGCCTGACCGACTGAACCAAAGGCGAAGTACAGCAGTAATGCGATCAACGCTAGAGAAACCGGCACGACAATGCCTAATCGTTTCTGCGCACGCTCCTGGTTTTCAAACTGGCCGCCAATATCGATTGAATAGCCAGCTGGCAGCTCAACCTGATCGGCAATTACTTGGCGAATATCCGCAACGACACTGCCCATATCACGGCCTTGAACGTTGGCTTGAATCACCACGCGGCGCTGTACATCATCACGACGTACTTGCGGAGGTCCGGATTCAATGGTGACGGTGGCAACATCACCTAAACGCACCCAAGCGCCGGTGGGTGATTGCAAACGCAGGTCGGCAATGGCTTCTCGGTTTTCACGAAAAGCTTCATCTAAACGCACATAAATATCGTAGCGTTCGTTGCCATTTATGACCTGGCCAGCTTCTCTACCACCGATGCCATCCTGAATCAGCGTCATGACATCACCGACGGACAAACCGTAACGGGAAAGCTGCCTGCGGTTGGGAGTGATGACAAGTTGTGATTCACCGACGACCTGCTCCATGGCAACATCACGAGCGCCATCGATATCTTTGATTGCCATCTCGATCTCTTGGCCTTTAGTTGCCAGTACATCCAGATCGGAACCAAACAACTTAATGGCTAATTGTGCTTTTACACCGGATAGCAGCTCATCTACGCGAGTAGCAATGGGTTGAGAGAAATTAAGCAGTAAACCCGGGTGCTGTTCCAGCTTCTGTTCCATCAAACTTTGTAATTCATAACGGTTGTCGGCACTGGTCCATTCGACCGGTGGTTTCAAGCCAAGATAAATTTCAATGTTATTCACGGGTTCTGGATCACCACCGATTTCAGCGCGACCGATGCGGCTCAATGCGTAGGTGACTTCCGGGAATTTCAGCAACATGGCTTCCAGTTTTGGTGCGACTTCGAGGGCTGTTTCCAGACTGGAGGAAGGCGCCAGTGTGACACGCAAATTAATGGTTCCCTCTTCTAACTCCGGTACAAACTCGGTGCCTAATTGTGGCACCAAGGTCAGCGCAACAATGACCAATCCGGCAGCGACGCCCAGGACTACTTTGGTGTGTTTCATTGCCCATGAAAGCCCCAGTCGGTAAAGACGATCAAGCGGCTTCAGGATGAAACTTTCCTTTTCTCGAATGCCTTTTCGAAACAGGAACGTTGCCAATGCTGGCACGACAATCAACGCGACTAATGCAGCTGAGACAATCGCCAGCATGATGCTAGTGGCCATAGGTTGGAACAGTTTAGCTTCGACACCTTCAAAACTGAACATAGGCATAAATACGACGAGGATAATTAACGTTGCAAAGAAGATAGGTCTTGCGACTTCTTTACCCGCTTCCTGTAGGCGCAGGGCGATGCCCTGTTGGTCACGTGTTACATCATGAGGGTCTTCATCCTTAGCCTTAAGATGTTCATTACGGTGGCTGTCATGCTGAGCATCGGGGTGACTCAGGTGCCTAAACATGTTTTCAACCATGACCACTGAGCCATCCACCAGCATACCAATTGCCACAGCAATACCACCCAATGACATCAGGTTGGCAGATAAACCAAGCCAAGCCATTATCATTAGCGCAATGCCGATGGAAATAGGGATGGATATGAGCACCAGAAAGGTGGCACGCAGGTTCATCAAAAATAGTGCAAGTACCGCGACAATAAAGATAAAGGCAAGCAGCAGCGCATTAACCACCGTATCCACAGCTTGAGTTATGAGGTCTGCTTGGTCGTAAAAAGCTTCAAAGTTGACGCCTTCCGGTAATGCCTGGTTAATCAGCTCAATACGTTGGTTGATGCTATCAATGGTGGTTTTGGTGTTGGCCCCCATTCGCTTGAGAACAATACCTGAAACCACTTCACCTAACGCTTCAGGTTCACCAGCTGAATCTCTACGGGTCATGGTGGCTGCACCCTGGCGAATTTCGCTACCCAGTTCGATGGTGGCAACATCCGCTACCGTTACCACTGCGCCATCGATACTTTTCAAAGGTACCTGACCAATTTCTTCTAGACCTTGCTGGCCACTGCTTAACCAACCCGTACCGCGAATAACCAATTGTTCCTGACCGCGGTTCATATACCAACCGCCCGCATTACTGTTGTTTCTTTCCAGAGCAGCAATGATATCTTGCTGAGACAGGTCGTAAGCCAACAGGCGTGAGGGGTTGATATTGACTTGGTACTGGCGTACATCACCACCAAAGGACAGAACATCGGTCACACCATCGACCGGCATCAACAGTAACTTGACCACCCAGTCGTTGAGGCTGCGCAGTGCCATGGTGTCATAGCCAGAATCGGACTCCGCTGACAGAAGGTATTGGTAAATCTGTCCAAGTCCTGAGGTATTTGGTCCCATTTCGGGGGTGCCAACACCTTCAGGAATCAACTCTTTGGCTGCCTGCAGGCGTTCAAAAACCAATTGTCGAGCAAAGTAAATATCTGTGCCTTCCTTAAAGACGACGGTAATACCCGATAGTCCTGTTTTGGATATGGAGCGCACTTCTTCTACATCCGGCAACGCATACATTACCGCTTCAATAGGAAAGGTAATGAGCTGTTCCACCTCTTCGGCAGCTAAACCCGGTGCCTCAGCGTTGATGGCCACCTGAACGTTGGTGACATCCGGAAAAGCATCCAGATTTAAACGGGGGATAATAAACGCTGACGTTGTGATTAATGTCAGCAAAGCGATAACCACCAATAACCGGTTGGTCACCGCCCAATCGATAAGTCGATTAAACATGCGAGGTTCCTTTCGGTAGATTAATGGTTGTGTGGATCAAAACCGCCTTTGGCGATTTGTGAGGCGACAAAAAAGGCACCTTTAGTGACGACGCGTGTGCCGGATTCCAGGCCGGTTATTTCGCGGTATTCGCCCAGCGAGCGGCCTAACGCAATTTCTTGAGGTTCAAATTGCCCGTCTTCATGTTCAACAAAAACCGTCCAATCACCGTCGGCACCTCGCATCAAGGCATCTTCTGTAACAGCCAACACGGGAGCATTGGTTTTAAACTGGAAGAAGACATCGGCAAACATGCCTGGATGTAAACGGTGAGCGCTGTTATCCACTAATAACCGAATGACTCGTGTACGAGAGGTTTGATCAATAATATGGGCTTCCTGAGCGACCTGTGCCTGGAATGTGCCCTCTGCCACTTTGACCAGCGCTTGTGTGCCTGTGGGTAGCGGCAGCGTTTTTTGAGGTGAAATTCTGGCTTCGACCCAAAGCGCCTGCTCGTCGGCTATTTCCATCAGCTTGCCCCCGGCGGAGACTAGTTGGCCCTGATGAAAATCATCCGATAATACCGCGCCAGAAGTCGATGCATTCAGGGTATAGACCCCTAATACGGACGACTTCTTTTTTGGCAGATCTTTGATGGCTTGTTTACTTAAGCCAAAGGCCGCTAATTTTCCCTGTGTGGCTTCAAACGTGCTGCGAGCGGAAATGTAACGTTTATCCCCCACTGCTTTTTTACCGAGCAACTTAACACGTTGCCACTCAGCATGTGCTTCGCGATAAGCCGCCTGAGCGTCAGACACTGTTTCGCTGAAAAGTGTGACAAGCGCTTGTCCTTTTTCAACGTGCTCACCCAGGCTGACGTGTCGTTTTAACACCACCGACTCAACACGCGGGGAAACCAGGTAATTTGTGTAACCGTTCGCCTGAATTTCACCGGGAGCATAGACCTGGTAATCCATTTTACGTGGCTCTAACACTTGAACTTCAATGTTGGCCAGGCTTGCTTGAGTGGAGCTGAGAGCTACACCGCTTTCGTCGTGCTCTTCGTCACCGTGACCTTCTCCGTCGTGGTCAGCATGTTCCTCATTACCGTGATCTTGGTTCTCTTTTTCGTCATGATCATGTTCGTCATGCTCTGCTTCTGATTGATGCTGATGTGCTTCATGATGACCGTCGTTGTCATGCTCGTGTTTATCTTCGGCAAATGCCGTGTTTGATGAGATAAAAAATGCGGCTGATAATGCCAGCGTTAAGAGTTGTTTGTTCATTGTCTTCGTACCTAAATTTGGTTTTGCGCTGATGGCAGAATGCGTGTTTTCACTTGTCCGCTGGCCTTTAGCCAGTCGATGACCGCAAGCTGGAATTTTTCCTGTAGTTCAATTCCGGAAAGTGCTCCAGCCATGTTTTGTTGTAACGCTACTAAATATTCATTTGTGCTCAGATCACCGGTACGCCATTGTTTCTCTAGCAGTTTCAGGCTTTCTTCATTGCTTTGTTGCAGCAAGGATTGCAAACGTAATAGTTGTTTTTGGTATTGCCGAGCGATGCTAGATGCCGCTTGTATTTGGTATTGCTGTTTGCGACGTGCGGCGAGATAGGCGGCTTCTGCTGATAATGCTTGCTCATCTGCCGCTCTGCGTTCCGCGCTGAAGTTATTGCGCACATTGAGGGGAATCGAGAAGGTCAAACCAACAACATCTTCATCGCCATCTCGACCCGCATTAATCCCAAGGGTTGGGTCCGCTTTGGTGTCGAGGCGAGCTAGTTCAGCGGCTTCTTTTTGAATATTCCACTGGGCTTTGGCTAATAAAACACGAGGGTGTGAGTCAAGGGAGTTAGGTGAGTTTTCACTAGAGACTGGACCAGCATTTACCTGCCATAGTTGTGTGGGTACTACTGATTTATCACTGGGTAAATTCGGAAATAACTCCCATGCTTGTGTTTCAGCCGTTCGGAAATCGGCCATTGCCTGCGCTGTTTCACTGAGTCTTTGAGCAAGGGACGCCAAGCTGAAATTGACCTCAATCTGACCAAGATCACCAGCCTCTTGTCTGTTTTTTACTAATTGGAACAAGGTGTTAATTTGTTGCTCCTGCTGTTGGGCTAACAGGTAACGGGCTTTTGATGCCTGATAAGTTGCCAGCACCGACAGCGCTTCAGCGAGTTTTTCCTGATAGGTTTGTGCATAGGTTTGTTCTGCCGCGAGGCGAATAAATTCAGCCTCTTGCCGCCTATTACTACGTTTCCCCCAAACGTCCAGAGTTTGGTTGATACCGATTCGGTAATTGTCAGCACTATCCAGGCGTTCAAATTCCGTTTCGAGTTCCGGGTTGTAGAGTGGCTGAGTGCGGCCATCGGCTAACAATAACTGTGCTTTAAGTTGTTGTTTTGCTGCAATGATTTCAGGCTGGGTTTCAATTTGGTTTTTCAGCCAGTTTTGCCAAGCCTGACTTTGATTTGCTTCACTGGACGTTGCGGAAAAAGCAACACCTGAAGAAAGCCAATAGATAACGCCAATAGCAAGTACGCGCTTGCATCGTAAAATTTTCATAGAAAACTCTTTTTAAATAAAAACAACGGTTAAGCCCATCGAAGGCTAAGATTCCAGTCACACGGATACTAGCCCGCCACTTTCAGGTGAGGGCTGATGGGTTTACTGGATTATCGTGTTGTGGTGAGCAGAGCTTGCGTTAACGCTCTTATTGCTTGAGTGAAAAGCAATTTTGATCGCTGAGTTTTGGGGCAACGTGTCAGTAATTGTCGTGGAAAAGCGAACTTTACCTTTACGTCCTGCCCGATATCTCAACATACGAGGCTTGTAATTCGTAGTTGTCGCTACGACTAACTCACCTGCGGGGGAGTAGGCTGCAATATCGACATGTCCTTTGGGGAGTCCAAAACGACGGTCGGCGATAATATGGCCTTTTACGCGTACAGAGCCATCTTTGGGGTAAGCGTTTACAGCTGAAAAACGCCATGCTTTTGACGGTTGGTTAACAATCTCTACAGAGGCCGAGTTATTTGCGCCAGCCCAAGCTGGCAGTGTGATAAGGCTTGATAAAAAAACAGCAATAAAAAATTTCATAGTCAACTCTCATGAATCTCTTAATCCAATACAAAATGCGGGCGTATGTAACTAAGCAGCTACCAAACAGCCCAATTTAAAATTTAAAAATGGATTGGGTTAAGCGATCGGAGGTCGTTGGCCGAGAGGAAGAAAGGGCGACTTGTGAGTTGAGGAATAATCGAGCAGATTAGCTGCGATGATTGGTTGTGCAATGTTTATAGAAAAGAACGAAATAAAGAGGTGAGCAGAACTATGGCAATGATGCCCATCTAGGTCTGGGTTGGAATCCTGTGAAGCGTTACCCGTAACGTCGGGGTGTGCTTTATCAGCAAAGCCATGCATATGGCTGCTTTCAGTATGTCCTGTGCTCACCTGATCAAAGGGGTGGGTATCCGCCATTAGCCATACTGATTGACAAGCAATCAATACGAGCAGCATCAGGGATAACCATTTCTTTAACATGCAGGTTTTATATTCCGTGTTTGAGAAAATTACAGTGTGCATTATTCATTTCAGAGCACGCTATGACAAGAGCTACTGAAGCAAAGTTCCATTGTGATCCAGATATACTTTTAAAGTGGCCACTGTTTATTAGGGCACTTACCTGCTCATAGAGTCCTGCTGGGTATAGCTCTTTTCGGTGTTTTGTCTGAGCGGTGACGGGTATAATGATGCCATTTCCCCTTGGCTGGACATTAGTATGAGCGATGAGATCAATTATAAGAACAACCCTTTGAATGGCGTTGGTTTAAAAAATTTGCTCGTTGAAATAGTTGATCACTATGGTTTTGAGATTCTCTTTGCCTATTTAAACATCAATTGCTTTAAGACCAATCCGAGCATTGATTCGAGTGTGAAGTTTCTTAAAAAAACGGATTGGGCGCGGGAAAAAGTTGAAGCGTTCTATTTGTATGAGTTTAAAGGTTTACCCAAAGCATCTTCCAGTCAGTTAGCCTTGTCTCCCAGGGATCGGATTATTCCAGACGACCAAAAGACAGGTGAGCCAGCTAAATTGAATTTGGACGACGCTGAGCGGCTGCGCGAACAGCGTGAAAAGAAAGCGGCTGAATGGGATCGAAAGGGCGGGCATCGCGCGGGTTCGAGTAAACGCTTTAATGCCCAACGAAGTAAGCATTCAAGCAACCGAGACAATAATCGCCCTTGGAAAGGTGATCGTGATTCATCGAATGCCTCAAGTACCTCTACGGAGACTAATATCGACCCATGGGCGAAGGCAAAAAGTAAATCCTAGTACTAAGATTGCTCGACGGTTGTTAACGTTTGGCCTTGTATCTTCTCTGAGACATTATTATGAACTTAGAAAAATCTAAAAAGAGAATCGCTAAAAAAGTAAAGATGGGGTTTCAAGGGTATCCGGAAATTTCAATTGCATATACCGGGCCTAGTAAAGACTTAGCCGACGAGGTCGTTGTCAGGTTTGTAGCGGAAGAAGGCTCCGACGCTATGGAAGAGCGGTTTCAAAGTAAATCAGATGTCCGTGAGGATGAAGTCATACAATCCGCTATCGTGAAAATGATCGAACGCTCTGAAGCAAAAACTGTAAAGGTGGCTGCAGGAGTAGCGTTGAAAAGCTAGTGGTTGATGAATTTTAATGGTGTTGATTTGCGGGTTGAGCAAGGTTGTGTCCCTGTTTCGAGTGCTATAGTATTCTCGTCTCGACGTTAGGTGAACTAATGTGTGGGCCTGGTTTCTACTGAACACTAAGAAAAATAAGTTACAAAATAATGCGATTACCAAGGTACAGAAAAATTATCCTAGCGGTGTTGATGATGACATTCATCGGCCAGGCTGTCGCGTCTGTAACTATGTCCTGTCAATCTATGGGTTCACAACCTGAGCGTCAAGAGCAGCTGATGGACGCTGCTCATATGAATCATTCCCAGACGATGAGCATGATGTCTGCCGACACCAGTTCACCGGAATGTAATACAGACTGTGATTGCAGTTTAGGTGGCTGTACTACCGCTGTTGTGCCAGTGGCGCAACAGGTGTTTATCGCCAATCTGTTATTACTGACAAACGAGCATGCCTCGCTAGTTGAAAAACAGCTAGCCAATTCTTTATACCGTCCCCCCATTTTCCGTTAATACAGGATAGCTGCGCCTGAAAATTGGCGCTGTCTGCTATCACAAGTCTATTAGCGGGAGTCTCTAAGCTCCCTGTTTAAAATATCATTCGTCCGGATATATGTCTTTCCTGGGCGATGATGAGCATAGAGATTGGCTCATGAAAAAAGTATTCATTACTTTATTAATCACATCGATTCTCGGCGTTCTTGCTGTTGGATTGTTTCTTTATTGCGGATTATTTAACGTCAGTGCAGCGGCACCGCACAACGCCTTAACAAAATGGCTGATGAGTTCAACCATGCACGCCTCTGTTGAAAGGCAGGGAAAGCGCATCGAGGTTCCAGACTTGAGTCAAAAGCGCTTGATACTTGAAGGCGTTAATGACTTTGAGGCAATGTGTGTTGCCTGTCATGGCGCGCCCGATAAAAAACCAAGCCCAATGGGGCAGGGTTTAAATCCGCCCGCTCCCGATCTTCATACATCGGCACATCACCATACATCTGGCGAGTTTTTTTGGATCGTTAAACACGGTATAAAAATGACCGGTATGCCCGCTTGGGGGCTGTCACATGATGACGAGTCTCTATGGCCTGTTGTCGCTCTATTGAAGGTGTTACCTGAATTGAATGCTGAAACCTATGCTGTGTTGCGCAAGCAAGCGCAGGGTAAGGGGCATCATGCTGGGAGTGACATGGAAGAAAATCATGCGCATGAATCCGCGGGCATGCAGCAGTCTGTCGAGCAACCAACAATCACACGTGAGCACGGCAATCATGAACATTAATTCCAGCGCCTCAAAATTTATCGTTGCGATGGCTGCCCTAAGCTTATTTTTAATGGCTAAATTTCTTTATGCCAGTGAAACGACTGAATTTGGTTTAAGCGCGACGTCGGCAGTTGAAATTACCGTTAGGGATAATCCGAGTCTTGCGCAGATGCAGGCGCGTTACCATGCGATGCTTGACGTGCCCGCTCAGGCTGGCGCGTTGCCTGATCCGACCTTGAGCCTCAATGCGATGAACTTCCCCACCGATAGCTTTGATCGCGACCAGGAAGCTATGACGCAATTACAAATTGGTTTGAGTCAGCAATTTCCGTTTCCGGGTAAACGCGCGTTACGGCAAGAGGCGGCGGAGTTTGACGCTAAGGCGGCTGGTCATTCAGTGGCCGAGATGCGACTGCAACTCGCCAGTGCAGTAAAAAAACGTTGGTGGCAGTTGTATTACCTGGATCACGCGTTGGCGACGGTGGAAAACAATCGTGCGTTGTTACGCCAGTTTATCAGTGTCGCTAAAACCAAGTATGAAACCGGTGAAGGCTTACAGCAGGACGTATTGTTATCGCAACTGGAGTTATCCAAGTTAATGGATCAGAAAATCCAGTTGCAGGCGATACGGCGGCAACAGGCCATTCAGCTGAATATCTTTATGGATCGCTCACCCAATACGCCGGTTTTACTTGCGGATAACGTGTCGAAGCAGATGCCTGCGCTTGCTCATGAGTCAGTACTTTTTGAAAAGGCGCAGCAGGCGCGTCCTATGTTACGAAAAATGAGTCGTCATATTGATGCTGCTCAAAGTCGTTTGGACTTGGCGAAACGTGATTATTACCCCGATTTCACGATTGGCATGACGTATGGTGATCGCACAGGCGATAACCCGTTGCCACGTGGTGGTGAACGCTCCGATTTTGTGTCGTTGATGTTTGCTGTAAAAATTCCGTTGTACGCCGGCCGAAAACAGTCCAGAGCGGTCTCTCAGAAAAGCTTTGAGTTGCAAAGCAACCGCTATGCGCTGCAAGACCAAAAAGGTCAGGTGATGGCCGAAATCTCATCGGCTGTGGTGGATTATCAGCGCGCTCGGCAACAGTTCAGTCTGTTTGAAAGTGGCATCGTGCCACAGGCGCAGCAAACTGTTGCGTCGATGCTGGCCGGTTATCAGGTTAACCAAGTTGATTTTCTTAATCTGGTGCGCAGCCAGGTCACTCTTTTTAACTACCAACTTCAATATTGGAAAGCCTTGAGCGATGCCAAACAAGCTTTGGCCCGTTTACAGGCCGCCGTTGGTGAGGAATTTGTTTATGAATAAGACTACGTTATGGGTCGCTGTGGCGATGTTGGTTGTTGGTTTGGGTGCGGGTTATTGGCTATCGGACTTAGACTCTGAGTCAGGCGCGGCTGGGGTAACAGTTGCGAGTAAGGACGAGCCATTGTTTTATCGTAACCCCATGAATGCGGCGATTACTTCGCCGGTGCCCGCTAAGGATTCTATGGGCATGGATTATATTGCCGTCTATGCGGATGGCGAGGATAAAACGGCATCGGCAGGCACCGTGGAAATTGACTCAGTGGTGGTGCAGAACCTGGGTGTACGCACGGCCATAGCAAAAAAATCAGCTATCAGTCGCACTATTCGCGCCGTTGGCCGTGTTGATTTTGACGAAGAAAGTATGGTGCGTTTGCACCCAAAGGTTGAAGGCTGGATTGAGGAAATCCGGATCGATAAAACCGGCCAGCAGGTTAATAAAAACGACATTTTATTGAGTATTTATTCTCCCAAGCTGGTGTCGACCCAGCAGGAATATTTACTGGCTCTGAATAATTTGGCGGCGCTGGAGCAAAGCCCCTTCGAAGAAATACGTCGCGGAGCCCAGGCGTTGGTTAAAAGCTCTCGCCAACGCTTGCAGCTGCTGGATGTGCCGGAGCATCAAATCCATGAGCTGGAAAAAAGCCGGCAGGTAAAAAAGAGTTTGCACATTCACTCTCCGGTAACGGGTACGGTCATCAATATTGGTTCACGCCAGGGCCAGCACGTTAGCCCCGGTACGGAGCTCTACATGCTGGTAGATCTCAGTCAGGTTTGGGTTTATGCCGACATCTACGAAAACGAGCTGCCCTGGGTTAAAGAGGGCGACAAGGTTGAGATGACACTGGCCTCGGTGCCGGGCAGAATTTTTAGCGGCTCGCTGGCGTACATCTATCCCTATGCCGAATCCAAAACACGTACCACCAAAGTGCGAATGGTGTTTGATAACACAGCGTTATTGCTGCGCCCCAACATGTTTTCTGAAGTGATTATTCGTGCTGATAGCCAGCCTGATACAGTGGTGATTCCAGCCGAAGCGGTGATTCGTTCTGGTCAGCAAACGCAGGTATTTGTGGTACGTGGTGCTGGTAAGTTTGAACCTCGAATCGTTACGTTAGGCATTGAATCGGAGGGGCAGGTTGCCGTACTTGAGGGTGTCAAGGCCGGTGAAGAGGTGGTGACTTCTGCCCAATTCCTGCTGGATTCGGAATCAAAATTACGTGAAGCCACCGCTAAGATGATGAAAAGCCTGAAAGAAACGGCAACGGGTGATAGTGAAATAAGTGCCGAGGCTATGGATCACAGCCTGATGAATCATGAGGCGATGAATCACGAAGGAATGAACTATGTGCCGATGGAGATGCCTGCCCATGAAGCGATGAAAAGGACACCTGAAATGATGATGGAAATACCGTCGGATATGAAGATGACCCATGATAGCAACTTGATGGAACACGACAGTATGCCGGAGCAGAAGGTTATGTCCGATGACGCTATGACTGATCACGGAGCGCATCAACATGATTAATGCCATTATTAATGCGTCGCTGCGTGATCGTTTTATGGTGCTGATTGCGGCAACAATTATTGCCCTGGTGGGTTTGTTTGCCTACAAAAATGCGCCACTCGATGCCATTCCCGATTTGTCCGATGTGCAGGTCATTGTGTTTACCAAATACGCTGGCCAGTCACCGCAGGTGATCGAAGATCAGGTCACTTACCCCTTGACCACAGCCATGCTGTCGGTGCCTAAAACCAAGGTAGTACGAGGCTATTCGTTTTTTGGTGTGTCCTTCGTGTACATCATTTTTGACGAAGGCACGGATATGTACTGGGCTCGCTCGCGGGTGCTGGAGTCGCTCAATTATGTGAGTGGCCGTTTGCCGCAGGGTGTTACTCCAACGTTAGGACCGGATGCCACCGGTGTTGGCTGGGTGTACGAATACGCGCTGGTTGATAAGACCGGGCAGCATGATTTAGCGCAGCTTCGTTCTCTGCAGGACTGGTATTTACGTTATCCCCTGCAAACTGTAGAAGGCGTGGCTGAAGTTGCTTCGGTTGGCGGTTATGTTAAGCAGTATCAGGTGGAGGTCGATCCCAACGCTCTGCTGCGTTACAGCATTCCACTTAATAAAATTAAAATGGCCATCAAAACATCCAACAAGGATGTGGGTGGCCGTCTGATCGAGATGTCAGAAACCGAATATATGGTGCGCGGGCTGGGCTATATTCAGTCGATTGCTGACCTCAACAGTATTCCGGTTGGTGTCGATGCCAATGGCACGCCTATTCGATTGCAGGATGTGGCACATGTCCACATTGGTCCGGAATTGCGTCGTGGTCTGGTTGATTTAAATGGCGAAGGCGAAGTGGCTGGCGGTGTGGTCGTCATGCGTTACGGCGAAAATGCGTTGGCCACCATTCAAGCGGTACGCGATAAACTGGAACAGTTGAAACCCGGTCTGCCCGAAGGGGTGGAGATTGTTACTGTTTATGACCGCGGTGATTTGATCGAACGCGCCGTTGCTAGTCTTAACACGTCGCTGTTGCAGGAACTGCTGGTCGTCAGTCTGGTGGTCATTTTGTTTTTGCTGCACGCGCGCTCGGCTTTTGTCGCGATTATCACTTTGCCGCTGGGCATTTTGATGGCCTTTATCGTGATGCGCATACAGGGATTAAACGCCAACATCATGTCGCTAGGCGGTATTGCCATCACCATTGGCACCATGGTCGATGGCGCGATTGTAATGGTCGAAAATGCCCACAGCCGTTTAGCCAACGCCACGGAAAAGAAAGGTAGCCAGCTAAATTCCGACGAGCGTTGGAAAACCATCGGCGAATCCTGTCGGGAAGTGGGGCCTGCGCTGTTCTTTTCATTGTTGGTGATTACCGTGTCATTCCTGCCGATTTTTACCATGCAGGCGCAGGAGGGGCGATTGTTCAGTCCGTTGGCTTTCACGGCTACCTACGCGATGGCCGCCGCCGCTATCTTATCAGTGACGCTGGTACCGGTGATGATGGGGTATTTTCTGCGAGGCAAAATCATTGCCGAACAACGTAACCCGATTAACCGCTTGTTACACGCTGTGCACGGGCCAGCTCTGAAAGCCGCGATGAAATGGCGAACGTTAACGCTGGTATTAGCCGCGGTTTTGTTAGCGCTAACCCTTTATCCCTATTCCAAATTAGGCAGCGAATTCATGCCGCCGCTGGATGAAGGCGATATTTTGTACATGCCCACCACCTTCCCCGGTATTTCCATTTCCAAAGCGCGGGAGTTATTACAGCAGACCGATAAAATATTGAAGACCTTTCCCGAGGTGCAGTCGGTGTTTGGCAAGGTGGGGCGGGCCGAATCGGCAACCGATTCGGCACCGCTGTCGATGATCGAAACCACCGTGCGGCTCAAGCCTAAGGATGCGTGGCCGGACCCCAGCAAATCAACCCAGGCATTGATGAAGGAAATGGATCTGGCGATACAGTTTCCCGGTTTGGCTAATGCCTGGACCATGCCCATCAAAACCCGCATTGATATGTTGTCGACCGGCATTAAAACGCCGGTGGGTATTAAGGTGTCGGGGCCTGACTTAAACGTTCTGCAACAGTTGTCGCAGAATATCGAGCAGGTCATTAAAACCTTGCCGGAAACGACCTCCGCCTTTGGTGATCGCGCCGTGGGCGGTTATTACCTCGATTTTGATATCGACCGTGAACGCGCGGCGCGTTATGGGCTAACCACGGGCGCTGTGCAAGATGTCATTCAAAGTGCCGTAGGCGGCATGAATATTACCGAAACTGTTGAAGGCCTTGAGCGTTACCCGGTGAACCTGCGTTATCCGCGAGAATTGCGCGATGATTTGGAGTCTTTAAAACGCGTGTTGATCCCGACGCCGATGGGCGAGCAAATCCCATTAGCACTGGTGGCCGATATCAATTTTAATCGCGGTCCGCCAGTGATTAAGAGTGAAGATGCACGACCCAATGCCTGGATTTATGTCGATATTACCACCTCGGATATTGGTGGTTTTGTCGCTAAAGCAAAGCAGCTTGTAGCGCAACAGGTGAAAATTCCGGCCGGTTATACGCTGTCCTGGTCCGGGCAGTTTGAGTACATGGAGCGTGCGGCTGAGCGGTTGCGTATTGTCGCGCCGGTGACACTGCTGATTATTTTCCTGCTGTTGTATTTAAACTTTCGAAATGTCACTGCGCCGCTGGTTGTCATGCTATCGATTCCTTTTGGCTTGATCGGTGGCATCTGGCTGGTTTATGTCAATGATTACAACCTGTCGGTGGCAGTGGCGGTGGGCTTCATCGCGCTGGCTGGTATGGCAGCAGAGATTGGTGTACTGGTGCTGAGCTTTATTGATAACGAAATCAGCAAGCGGCGAGCAGCAAGTAATGCGCTGTTATCGGCCAATGACATCAAGGATGCGGTTTTATCAGCCACCTCAAAACGTGTGCGGCCAGTGGCGATGACGGCCATTTCCACCATGGCCGGTTTAATTCCTATTATGCTCAGCAGCGGCACGGGCTCGGATGTTACCCATCGCATCGCGGCCCCTATGTTGGGTGGCATGCTGACGGTGTTGATTCTGAACCTGTTGGTGCTGCCTGTGATTTACAGCGTGATATTGCAGTATCAGGAAAAACGTCTGCAAATGAGGGAATAGGTTTTGCGTGGTTCAGGTTAACTTGGGTGTGATTATGTCAACGCTCAAACGATGAAAAATAACCATAGTGGTTAACCTCGTATCCAACCACTGAAATCGGAATGGCGGGGTAAGTGTTATTTTTATTAGTAATTTACAGCCCCGACCAATCACGTAAACGATACCAGCGTTCAACGACGGGAACCATTTGAGGGGCAACTGCTTGAAAAAGGTGGCTGGGCAGCGGTTCATCGCCAAAAGGCGTATTGCCGGTTTGATGAGTTATTACCTGCTCGGCAATTTTTGAACCGAGATAAACGGATCGGGTGACGCCGGTCCCACAATAACCGCAGGCATAGTGAATACCTTGCTCATTAACACCAATGTGGGGCATGTCATCAAAGCTATAACCGATTAAACCTGACCAGCAGAATTCGATCTGAACGTTACTCAGGCTCGGGAAGACGTTGGCCATATCGTCGCGAAGATGCCGAAAAGCTTTCCAGTTTTTTTGTTTCTCCCCTTGAATCATATGATCTCCCCAGCGGCCAACGCGACCACCCCATAAAATACGTTTTCCATCCGGGGAGGGGCGAAAATAATGAAAGGCTCTGGCGGAATTTCCATAGGCCCGCATTCGGGGTAAGAGTTCTTTTACTCTGTCCGTTGAGAGCTCTTCGGTAGCAATGATGGCTGAGCCCACGGGGATAATTTGCCGTTCAATGTTTGAATTGGTGCTACCGCCGTAGCCATTGGTGGCGAGAATCACATTACGCGCGGTAATCGAGCCGGCGCTGGTTTTTAGATGGAATCCCTGTGCGGTTTTCTTTATCTCGGTGACGGTGGTGTGCGCCTGGAGTATGGCCCCCGAGGCTTGGGCTCCGCCTGTCATACCCTGATGTAGTTTCCCTGGATGAATCAGGCCATCCCCGGGTAAAACATAACCGCCATGATAAAAATCAGTGTTCACTTCCTGATGCTGTTCAGACTTGGGAATCATGTGAAATTCGACATGGGTGCGCTTGTTTAAAGCTTCCATCTCGCGGGCCATGGCGTCGTAGTGCTCTGGACGGACTGCGCCCCTAAAGCGTCCGACCTCCTGCAAGTCACAGTCGATTGCTTCCTGAGCAATAAGCTGCTTCAAATGAGCAAGCATTTGCACGCCTTCGTTCAGCAGGATTTTTGCTTTATCTGCGCCAAACCGGTTTTCCAGCGTACCAATGGGGATTTTCTGATTACCGCTGCCAACCTGGCCGCCATTGCGAGTGCTGGCCCCAAAACCGATGGGACCTTGATCAAATATAACCGCTTTTTTCCCTGCCTTTGCCAGTGTCAAAGCAGCAGAAACCCCCGTGAATCCGCCGCCGATAATGGCGACATCGATATCCTTTAGGTCCGCAAAATTACGCGTTTGCTGCTGGCAAAGTGGCGCCGCCTCCCACCAGAAGGGATGATATTGGGCTGAGGAAAAAAGACCGGATTGATCTGCGCTCATGCTCTATTTTCCTCTTTACTCTACGGAGTGTTGGCCATTATTGAGAACTGATTAACTAACAGCAGTTGAGGATGCTTTAGAAGAATCCTAATGGATTGGTACTGTAGCTCACTAATAGATTTTTTGTTTGCTGGTAGTGATCAAGCATCATTTTATGGGTTTCTCGACCGACTCCGGATTTTTTGTAGCCCCCAAAAGCGGCATGGGCCGGGTAAAGGTGGTAGCAGTTTGTCCAAACACGACCAGCTTGGATACCTCGGCCCATTCGGTAAGCGCGATTGATATCACGGGTCCACAGGCCTGCACCCAAACCAAATTCGCTATCGTTGGCAATGGCCAGCGCTTCGGCTTCATCTTTGAACGTCGTGACGGAGACGACGGGACCAAAAATCTCTTCCTGGAAAATGCGCATGCTGTTGGTGCCCTTGAGCAGTGTTGGTTCAATATAAAAGCCTTTATCAAATTCATTACCGACTTGAGCAATTTTGCCGCCCAGTAACAATTCGGCCCCTTCCTGTTTGCCAATATCCATGTAACTGAGCACTTTGTCGAATTGCGCTTGTGAGGCTTGCGCGCCCACTTGTGTGTTGGTATCCAGCGGATTACCTCGAATGATTTTATTGGCACGCTCAATGATGATGGCAATGAATTCATCGTAGATACTTTCTTGAATGAGGGCGCGGGAAGGGCAGGTGCAGACTTCGCCTTGGTTAAAGAAAGCGAGCACGGCTCCCTCGGCGCATTTGCTAATGAAATCGTCTTCCTGCTGCATAATATCTTCAAAAAAGATGTTGGGTGATTTGCCGCCCAGCTCGACAGTCGAGGGAATAATATTTTCAGCGGCACATTTTAAAATGTGAGCGCCGACAGGCGTGGAACCAGTAAATGCAATTTTCGCAATCCGGGTGCTGGTGGCTAATGCCTCCCCGGCTTCTTTACCGTAACCATTAACCACATTAAGAACACCGGGGGGCAATAAATCGCCAATGATTTCGAGTAGTTTAAGAATTGAAAAAGGCGTCTGTTCGGCGGGTTTAAGGACGACACAGTTCCCCGTGACCAGTGCGGGTGCTAACTTCCATGCCGCCATCAGTAACGGGAAGTTCCAGGGGATGATTTGACCAACAACGCCTAATGGCTCATGGAATTGGTAGGACACGGTTGTTTCATCAATTTCGCCCATGGTGCCTTCCTGTGCTCGGATACAGCCAGCGTAATAACGGAAGTGATCAACACACAATGGTACATCTGCTGCCAGCGTTTCGCGGACTGCTTTACCGTTGTCCCAGGTTTCGGCAACGGCTAGCATTTCAAGGTTTTCTTCGATGCGATCGGCAATTTTCAACATTAAATTGGCGCGCTCAGTCACCGAGGTTTTGCCCCAGCTTGCTTTTGCCGCATGTGCAGCATCTAACGCTAGGTTGATGTCGGCTTCTGAGGAGCGGGCAATTTCGCAGAACACATCGCCCGTGACGGGGGTGATATTGTCAAAATACTCGCCGTTGACCGGTGGCACCCAGCCGCCATTGATATAGTTATCGTAACGACTCTTTAATGAAACGATGGAACCTTCGCTGCCTGGTTGAGCATAAATCATGATATTCACCTAATTGTGTTCGCTGAAAACAGGGATTAAGAATAGATCCGAGCATAAAAACATTACTTGTCTCATATTCTCAATGACTTGACTCAGAGTCCTTAACAGTCACAAAATCCGGAGACTGGCCATTCAATGGTAAGACACGATGCAGACTGAAAAATTCTCGTTAGAACAACGACGCAATAAACGGCAGTTGTTAGTTGAAAACAAACTGACATTCGACGGCCCTGCAGCAGCGCTAAGTATTTACGATACTTATCGCTCGGTTTACGGGGTCAGGCTTGATGCCGGACAGCTGACGTATTGTGGAATGGTTACGGGTAAAAAAATTATGCACGGTGCCGAAAAAGACTCGGGGCAGGTTTTTTTACCGCATGAATCCTACGTGATTCCGCCGGGTGGTTTTGTCGATATTGATTTTCCTGAGGCGAATGATGAAAAGCCTACAACCTGCCTAACGATTGAGATTTCCAGAGAGCGCATCGAAGCAATTTCAGAGCGAATGCGAGATTTAACAACGTTGGAAAATCTGGATCATAGTTGGGAATACCAGCCGCTGGTTATACATAACCACCACACCAGTGATACCCAACAGTTGCTTGAAAAATTGGTTTCACTGTTTACCCAAGACCACCCTGATAAAGAAATTATGGTGGACCTGGGCGTATCAGAATTAATTATAAAACTACTAAGGCAACAGGGCCGCGAGGTGCTGTTGAATTATTGTCATCAGGTTCCTGATGCCAGTGGTATGACGGCGGCACTTAATTTTTTGGAAAATAGCCTGTCGCAGCATCTGGATATCGACCAATTGTGTCAGCATGCACGCATGAGTCGAAGCAAGTTGTATGTGGCGTTTAAGAAACAGCTGGGATGCTCACCGGGTGAATATCAGCAACAGCTACGCTTGAAAACCGCGGCTGAGGCAATCCGGTCGGGTAAGAGCGTGACTACGGCCTGTTACGAGGTAGGTTTTAATGATCTCAGCCATTTCAGTCGTCGTTTTTCTCAATTCTTCGGTTGTTCGCCAAGCCAATATAAAGTGCAGTTTTTAGCTGTAAATACCGGTAGTTAATGCTGGCGTATGGCTCTTTTTGGCTTTAGCAAGAAGAGCTTCGGCGCACGCCTAATTAGCATTCGTAACTAATGGGAAGAGCATGTCCAAACTAAACTATCTCAGCGGTGTTTACCGAGGGAAAGTAGCGAAGCAGTACGGTCTTGAAACAGCGATCAATAAATCTCCCGTTGAAGAGCGTCTTTATCTATCTTTTGATGGATTGGATGGCGATCAATGTGCGGATAGCCGTCATCATGGAGGCGCAGAGCGCGCACTTCACCAATATCCTGCCGAGCATTATGCGTTCTGGCGTGCTAAATATGGGACAGGTCGTGAGTGGCAAGCGCCGGGAATGGGGGAGAACCTTAGTTCCGTCGGCATGTGTGAAGAGACTGTTTGCTTGGGAGACCGCTATCAATGGGGCGAGGCAGTTATTGAAGTGAGTCAGCCCAGGTCACCTTGCTATAAGCTTAATAAGCGTTGGGGTATTGAGAGCTTTGCAGTCGATATGCAGGCGGTTAGTCGTTGTGGTTGGTTATATCGTGTGATTGTTCCGGGCATGGTGGGGGTGCATGAGCCTTTGGCGTTGGTTGAGCGTGAATCTCAACCCATGTCATTGCGTGAGGTCTGTGCCATTTTCTTTGGCGATCCCCTTAATAGGGATGGTTTGTTAAAACTTGAACAACAAAGCCGGTTATCTGCGAGCTGGATGGATAAAGTGACACAACGACTTGAGACCAATGAGGTCGAAGATTGGCGTGTGAGGCTTTTAGGCGTTAGGCCGGCTCAACGCTGAGGTCGCCTGTAGGAGTTTCCCTCGCAACGGTTGTTCGTTCCAAACAGTTCGCTCTGATGTCGCGCCTTTAGGATTAACATCAGTAGCGTGCCGACAATCATCATGAATGTAGCCAGATAAAGACCGTCGTTATAGCTGCCGTTATCCTCGGCTAGAAGGCCTGTGATCGCCGGTGCCAGGATTTGTGCGACGCCGTAGGATATAGTCATCTTGCCCATCATCTTAGCCGGGCGGGTTGGATAGAAGCGGCCTGCCATTGTGAGCACCAGGCTGACGATGCCGATGAATGTGCCACCGAATAGGGCGGCACCAAGCAGCGTCATACTGAGGCTGGGCGAGATGACCGGCAATAGGATGCCAATGATTTGTAACACAAAGGCCATGATGAGTGCGTTGATATCACCCACCTGTCGCGCGATCAGATCCCAGATGATGCAGGCTGGTGCAGCTGCCAGTCCTAGCACCATAAATGCCCAGAAGCCTTTGCCTTGCAGACCGGGTAGCTGGTCAACAATGGCGACGATAAACGTCGCGCTCACGACGTAACCAACGCCAGCACAGAAATACGCAGCCATGAATAAGCGTAAAAAAGCTGAGCTGGGCGGACGGTCTTCCATCGCAGAGCCTTTGTTTGTGACCTGTTGGACTTCGGGACGGGGTAGCCATCGCCAGGCAGGAATTGCCATCAATATGCCGATTGCGGTTAGCAGTATCCACTGTTCGCGCCAGTCAAAATAAGGGTGCATCAACTCGACGGCGATCGCACAAAATGCAATCCCTAGCCCCATTCCTGCGAAATGGATGCCCAGTTCGCTGCGGTGATCATGGCGGATCAGCCAGTGCAGGATGAGGCCCGAGCCTAAAAGTAGCCCTGCGGCACTGCTCAGCCCCGCAATGAAACGCAGGCTTGCCCATAACCACAGGTTGTCGGTCATCCCCATGCCAATGGTGGTCGCTAGGGCAAGCATCAGGCCTATGCGATAAAGACGATCTTTAAGAACGATGTTGCTGATTTGAGAGGCGATAATTGCACCACTCAAGTAGCCCATGTAATTGATGGCTGCTATCCAGCCGCCTTCTGCGACTCCCAGCCCCGCTTGTTGTTGCATGAGCGGCAACAAAGGCGTGTAGGCGAATCTGGCGATACCCAACATCAGTATCAGGCTGATGATGCCAGCACTGAGTACCTTGAGACGTTCGGTTTGCGGGTTGCTCATGGCGATTCCTTTGCGTGATGAGCAGTGAAGCATGTCATAGTGTTGTAGGGCTTTTAAAGTTGCGTAGGAAAATAAAATTTAATGAAATCACACGTCTGATAAAGCGTCGGTGTACTTATCCAGATGTACATTCCGCAGCATTCGCATTGCTAGCACCGCTTGTTTTCGGTTTGGATAAATAAGTTAGCTGGCAAAGCGTTAAACCGGAAATGTTCATTGTCAGAATATTTCCGGAAAATAATTAAAGGGAAACCCTGTTTTTAGTTGATGAATAATGATCCACAATGTCGCCATCAAAAAGGAGATACATCATGAAAGCGATTGGTTACCAGAAGTCACTCGACATTAACCACCAGGATTCTCTGATCGACATCGAACTGCCTACACCTAAGCCTAGCGGTCGTGACCTGCTGGTTAAAATTGATGCGATTTCGGTAAACCCGGTTGATACTAAGATTCGTGCAAATGTTCAGCCTGAAGACGGTGGTTATAAGGTTATCGGCTGGGATGCGGTTGGTGAAGTCATCGCGGTTGGTGAGCAGGCACAGTGTTACAAAAAGGGCGATAAAGTTTTTTATGCCGGTGATCTCACTCGTCCGGGAACAAACGCAGAATATCACCTGGTCGATGAACGTATCGCAGGTCACAAGCCGCAGTCACTTTCTAACGCTGAAGCTGCCGCGCTGCCATTGACTACAATCACTGCGTGGGAAATGCTGTTTGATCGATTGGGTCTTGAAAACGTTACGCAGCCAGTAAAAACAGGCGATGAGCGGATTTTGATCATCGGTGCTGCCGGTGGGGTAGGTTCTATTATGGTGCAGCTGGCAGCTCAGTTGACCAATGCGGTGGTTATTGGCTCTGCTTCGCGTCCTGAAAGCCAGCAGTGGGTCAAAGACCTGGGCGCTGATTACGTGATCGATCACCGCAAGCCGTTAAGTGCAGAACTTAAGCGCATCGGTCTTGATAACGTTACTCATGTTGCGAGCTTAAATGCGACAGATCAGCACTACGACGAAATTATAGAGAGCCTGGCGCCACAGGGTAAATTTGGGTTGATTGATGATCCTCAGTTACCGCTGGATATCAAAAAAATGAAAAGGAAATCCATCTCACTGCATTGGGAATTTATGTATACCCGTTCCATGTTTAACACCGACGATATTGAGAAGCAGCGTGATCTGCTCAATCGTGTGGCGGATCTTATTGATGCAGGATGCATTAAAACTACGCTGGGTGAACACTATGGCCTGATCAACGCAGAAAACCTGAAACGGGCCCATGCCAATCTCGAAAGCGGCAAGGCGATTGGGAAAATCGTGTTGGAAGGTTTTTAAGCTCTGGAGTTGATTAGCTTGCTCTCCTTTCTGGCAAGTCTTTGATAGGAAAAGAAAAGGCGCTTAGTATTAAGAATCTAAAGTAAGTATACGAACCAGGACTCTCGCTCAGCCTCAAAATTGACATGGACTCGTTAAAGTATGATTTTGATTACTCATGATATGACTCCAGACTTAAAATTATATGCTGTGTGTTATGTGGGGGATTGGTTCGTATAGCACACTGTTATGTGTAAAGGACTATGAAACACTTGTTTATCATTGCTATACGTACACTCGCCGTTTACTTCGTTACCTCAGGGTTAAACGTGGGGCGTGCGGGGCTGCGTTATTACTAAGATGAGGATTGTATGAAAATAGCGTTGATTATTATCACCATCTTAATCATGTTTAGTGTTATTTCCTTAATAGTCCTCGGCAAAACTTCTAAATCTGGAAATGCTGCGGGATTGTTTGACGGTAAACTACAGAAATGTCCTGACAAGCCGAATTGTGTGTGCAGTGAACAAAATGATGACACTGACCATTTCATCCAACCTTTTCCTATATCCGATAGTTATGAAGGTGATTCATTGACAGTTTTGAAGGACATCATCAGAGAGTTAAAAGGTGAAATTCAAACACATAATGAAACATATATTTCGGCCACCTTCTCTTCACCGTTATTTGGATTTGTGGATGACGTTGAAATGAGGATTGATTCAAAACAGAAGCTAATCCATATGCGATCAGCTTCTCGAGTCGGGTATGGTGATTTGGGTGCGAACAGGAAACGCGTTGAGTTAATTAAAAAACTGTTCTTTGAAAGAATTACAAATGACCTCAGTCTGTAGATCCGAAATCAGGCGATTAATGGGATATTAATCGCCTGATTTAACTGGTGACACAAACCCCGGTGGCTTGATTGCAAGCACGGAACAGTTGATTTGATTGAGAATAGTTTCTGCCGTATTACCCATAATAAATCCGGGAATTCCCGTGCGAGCAACAGTTCCCATAACGACAAGGTCGGCTTTAATTTTGTTGGCAAAGGCGGGTATTTCTTTACGAGGGAGACCTTTTACCAACTGTATTTGGGGGTTGAGGTATTTCATCGCATCGTCACCTAACTTATTTGCAACCTCTCTCATAAGCATGTTCATTTTTTGTTGGTGCTGTTGCTTCACCTCTTGTACATAATTTCTCACGTCTAATTCAGAACTTTTAATAAACCCGCTTTGCATCATTCCTTCAGCAATCGCTCTCCAGGCATGAACTACATGCAACTCAGATGATTCAAATAGAGCCAATGAGCTGGCCAATTGGAGAATTTCAACATTGAGTCGGTGTCTGGCATCTAGTTCTTTCGGTGGGTAATTATCATCAACATCCACAGACGCTAATATTCGGCGGTAGGCATTTCCTGCCTCGGGTTTGATTAATAACAGAGGGCAGGGGCACTTTCGCAAAAGGTGCATATCATCACTGCCAAATAGTCGTTGAAACCTCTGGGCTTCGCTTTGGATAACTTTAACCACCAAATCGTGCTTGTTAAGCAGGACTTCTCTGATGATTTCCATAAAAGAAGTGCCGGTAAGCACTTTTGTCGTGATTTTGTTTTTATTGCTACTTGAGGCAACTAGCTGATTAAGTTGCTGCAGGTGTTCAGCAATGAGTGTTTTCTGCAAAGTCTTGGGGTCGACGGTGCTGCCCGGTAGTTCGAAATGCTTTGGCATGTCATCAATGATTTCCACAACTGTAAGCTTAGCTTGATGATTGTCAGCCAGCTTAGTCGCACGCTTAAATGCATCTTCAATGTGAATATCAGGTGTGACCACAAAAAGAATACTATTGAACCTTTGCATTTCATTTCACCCCTTTACAGCCATTTACTTCCAATAACTCTAGATCGCAATTCAATATTTTGAAAAGATAGCAGCAGGACATCGGAGTATTTTTATTTCGTCCTATTCCAGTATCAGGTTAATTGGTCATTAGAGGATACGCAGGCATCCAGATCTTTTAAGATGCCGTTCTCAATATTGTAGATCCAGCCGTGTACTGATAGTTCTGCACCTCGTTTCCAAGCGTCCTGAACCGTTGTTGTGTTGCAGACGTTGGCCACTTGCTCGATAACGTTTAATTCACAGAGTAGATCAAGCTTCTCGTTACCATCAAGCCCCTCCATTTTATGGGCATTAAAACGATTAACATCCTTGATATGACGGAGCCAGTTATCGACAAGACCATGGTCTTGCTGCTCCATCGATGCCTTCACACCACCGCAGCCATAATGGCCGCAAACAATAATGTGCTTCACCTTTAAGGCCTCTACAGCAAACTGTATGACGGATAAACAGTTCAGATCAGTGTGGACAACAACGTTCGCGATGTTGCGATGGACAAATACCTCTCCGGGCGGAAGATCGATAATTTGATTTGCGGGCACCCGGCTATCTGAGCAGCCGATCCAGAGATATTCAGGTGTTTGTTGCTTGGATAACCGAGCAAAAAAACCAGGATCTTCTTTGTTGATGGCGTCTGCCCAGGCTTGGTTTCTTTCAAATAAATGCGCGAGTTTTTTCACTGTTTATTCTCCTTATAATTTTTTTTCAAGGCACTTTAATGTCGACGCTATTCATCCGCATTCATGAAACCAAGCAGATGTAACAAGCTGGTGAATAGATTGAAAATCGACACATAGAGGGTAACTGTTGCCATAATATAATTTGTCTCACCACCGCGAATGATATCACTTGTTTGATAAAGAATGAGGCCGCTCATTAACACGACAAACATGGCCGAAACGACAAGTGATAGGGCTGGAATTTGAAAGAACATGGCTCCGAGACCGGCAAGGAAGGCGACTAAAATACCGACTGTCAGAAAACCACCCATAAAGCTGAAATCCCTTTTGCTGCTCATGGCGTAGGCCGACAAAGCTAAAAAGATAACACCTGTTCCGCCGAGTGCGGTCATCACCACTTGGGTGCCATTACTCATGGCTAAATAGGCGTTGATAATTGGGCCCAGTGTGTAACCCATAAACCCTGTTAAAGCGAAAATACACAGTAGGCCTATGCTGCTGTTACGGAATCGAGAGGTTAAGAAAAGTAATCCAAAATACCCGACCAGTGTCACAATGACGCCAGGGTGCGGCAGTTGTAATGCTGCCGCAGCCCCCGCCGTTACAGCACTAAATAATAGTGTCATGGCCAGTAAAGCGTAGGTGTTACGTAGGACCTTGTTGACCGCCAAGGATTCTTGTTGGGCATTTGTCCCTAAAACTTTAGACGCTAGCATCGCGCGTTCTCCGTTAATCGTTATTGTGTCTGAGTTAAAATAAATTTCTGTTTAAACGTTTCCGCTATTCAGTACAGGGATATGTCTCTTTCAGCCTTTGGAACAGTTTCTCTTCAAGTACAATTTCGGTTCTTATTGATTCAGGTATGGTTTGAAGCGGCTTCGATAAGGCATTAAGCACCTGTTTAAATGGTTCGTCATTGGGCAAACAGAAGTAGTTCAATCGTAGGGGTTGTTTTGGGGTTTCCTTACTACTAACTCGCGTGCGATAGGCTCTTTCCATGAACGATGACCACTGGCTATCCACCTCACTGTGCGGTTCAGAATTTATCGTGTCCGTAACACGCATACCTGCAATAAAACCTTGAATGTAATAACGACAGGCATTTGATTCAGGCCGTTCTAGTGATACAGATAATGACTGGCAAGAGTTGAATAACTCTGGCGTATCATCGCGTCTATCTTCAGCGCTGACGGAAGCCGAATAAAAAATAAAAGACCATAGAATTAAGAACGAATTGATTACCTTCATGAAACCACCTTCCTTGCTTTAAGAGCGATTTTTTCTTGGCGCGGTTGAGAGCGAGCGATCAGTATGGAGCCGATGATGGCTGAGCATAACGAACCCACGAGGACACCTAATTTAACGTCAACCATGTAGGCAATGCTTTGGTTTTCAAAAGCCAGAGAACCGATAAATAAACTCATGGTGAAGCCGATACCGCACAACACGGTTACGGCATAGAACTGCATCCAGGTCGCTTTATCGGGCAGCTTGGCGATTCCCAGTTTAATTGCTAGCCAGCAAGCACCAAATATCCCTACTTGCTTGCCAATAAAAAGCCCCGCAGCGATGCCAAGTGGGATAGGGCTGAGTAATGCGGCCATCGAAACACCTGCAAGGGATACGCCGGCATTGGCAAAAGCGAACAGCGGTAAAATAGCGAAAGCAACCCAGGGATGCAGGGCATGCTCTAAATGTGGAAGCATCGGATGACCATCCTGGTTTTTGAGCTTTAGGGGTATGAACCAGGCAACGGCAAAGCCAGCAAGGGTGGCGTGCACGCCAGACTTCAATACGGCCACCCAGACAATGACGCCAATAACAATGTAAGCTGCCTGACTCCTGACCGAAAAGCGATTAAGCAGAAGCAATAAAATCAAACCTGTGCTGGCAACGGCGAGAGATAGTGTTGATAGCTCTGTTGAATAGAAAATAGCGATTATAAGAATGGCGCCGATATCATCAAAAATGGCTACGGATAACAAAAACAGCTTTAGCGATATTGGAATACGGTTACCAAAAAGACTGAAGATGCCTACCGCAAAAGCTATGTCAGTTGCTGATGGAATGGCCCAGCCTTGTAGGGCAACAGCGTCTCCCTTATTTAAGCCAAAGTAGATGATAGCAGGAACAGCGATTCCAGCGATTGCGCCAATACCCGGGAGAACGACTTGTGACGGCGTGGACAGATTACCTTCCAGAACTTCACGCTTGATTTCCAAGCCAACCATAAAGAAAAAAACCGCCATCAAACCGTCGTTGACCCACAATAAAAGCGGTTTTGAAATATCAAGATCTCCGGCTCGAATTTGCAGCGGCGTGGCTAGGAAACTATCGTAAACACCAGCAATAGGGCTGTTCGCCAACACCATCGCTAACACGGCCATTACAACAAGCAAAACGCCTGCTGCGGACTCATGTAGGAATAAAGCTTTAATCGATAAGGCGACTTTTTGAGGACTCATAATATCTATTTATTTAGCTAATTAAATGCATTCTAATCTGCTTAAAGGGTAAGATATATTCGAATAATTTTTGCTTAAGCATCGTAAAAGACGAAGGATGAGAATGATGACGCGCCTGAACTATAACCACCTTTATTATTTTTATACTGTCGCAACTGAAGGGAGTATCGTGAAAGCCAGCGCAAGGCTTCATCTGACACCGCAAACCATTAGTGGTCAGATCACGACGTTTGAAACGCAAATTGGATTCGATTTATTTGAACGTCAGGGACGGACATTACAACTTTCTGAAATGGGGCGATTGATATACAGCTATGCGCAGGACATTTTCCAGCTGGGTGATGAGCTTAAGAATGTGCTTAAAACTCAGGAGCCTAGTCATTGGCAAACACTCACCGTTGGGATTACTGATGCCATCCCCAAAACGCTCGCATACCAATTACTTGCTCCCGCGTTAAATATGGACGATCCCGTACGTCTGGTTTGTAATGAAGGCGATCAAGAGAGTTTATTGGCGGATTTGGCGATTAACCGGCTGGATATGGTGTTGACGGATCAACCGCTCCCTGCAGGTAGTTTGGTCAAAGCCTACAATCACCAACTAACCAAAAGCGGCATGACTTTTTTTGCGGCAAAGCAGCTGGCTTCATCATGCCGGGACAGTTTTCCTGACTCTTTATCCGGGCAACCTTTTGTCCTTCAGGGGAAAAAATCTGCGGTTAGGCAGCACCTGTTATCCTGGATGGAGAAATATAACATCGTACCCAATATTGTTGCTGAGTTTGATGACAGTGCATTGATGAAATCTTTTGGTCAGGCTGGTTATGGTGTGTTTGTCGGGCCAACGCTCATTGAGCAAACCATTGCTTCACAATACAAAGTCGAAGTGATTGGCCGAACAGAGGAATTTAAAGAGCACTACTATGTGATTTCCCCTGAACGTCGACTTAAGCATCCGGCGATTGTTGACATCGTTAATGGTGTCAAATTTAACTGATAGTCAATGAATACGAAGCGTTGAGTCCGTTTCCATTAGTCCTGTGGTGCGGGTGATTTTGGCGTTTTTTTCTCGCGGAATGCGAAAAAAACCAAACCTCCCGTGATCGCAAATAACGTTCCTGTCGACCATCCTATTGACGACCACATTCGTGCTTTGTCCGCCTTGTTACCGATAGGGCTAAAACCATAAGCGGTATATTTTTTTATCGTATCGGTTTCGCTGGGTTGAGTTATAAATGTAATGCCAGATATTAGCGCAATAATTAGCCCAAAAATCATAACCCCCTTTCCAAACTTGCTTACGCTCATAATGACTTCTCTTGTCGTGTGAAATTTCTTAATTAGCTCTTTGGTAGCCGTTGATAAGTTGTGTCCAAATAAAAATACTTGATAGCTGGACTCAGCCAAAAGGGGGGTATTAAAACACGGGAGCCGGATCATAACCTTCATTTGTCGGTTATCTTTGATAATGTCTTTCTATAAGGTGAATTGAAACTTTGCCAATTCTCATTACGAGAGCTAGCTGTAATGACCGGTTGAATCGCTATTAGTTTGGGGGAGTGGTTACTGAATTAGATCAATCATAGGGGTTGAGGCGGCTGCCAGGATTGCCGGATAAAGGCATCTGCTTGAACTCTGGCGCTTTATTGCTGGTACGCTTTTTGCTTTGCTAGTTGGTAAGTGCATGACTCAGCGATCTATCGTGCTGAAACCGCAGTAAAAGAAGAGCAATCATTATGAGTATCGATCCGTTAAAGGCCTTCGCCAGCATCCAAGCTAACATTCCCGGGCAACCTCCAGTCGCCGTGCTTCGGTCGCACCAGCAATCATTCGAAACGTTGCTCGGCGCTGCTACAACCAGCGCTTTATCAGCGCAGACAGCACCTCGGGAGGAAAACGCACTGGCCCGTCTGGCGAATCTGCAGTTATTACAGGGGCTGTTCGATCCGAACCTGGGATTCTCGGAAGACTCGCTTTCCGCATTGTTGAGAATGACCGCCCGCCGGTTCGAGATGACACCTGCAGTCAGTCAAAAACTCGACCTGTATGCCTCTGCGCCTCGGGAGTATCCGTCCAGTCTGCCGACCTCGACGCAAAGCAGTCGTGAGCAGATCGAGCAACTGATCGACGGGGTTGCCCAGCAGGTCAGCCTGGCGCCAGAATTGATCCGTTCGGTGGTCGGCACCGAAAGTAATTTTCGCCCGGATGCGGTCTCCTCTGCCGGTGCTCAGGGGCTGATGCAACTGATGCCGGCGACCGCCCGAGAACTTGAGGTTACCGACAGTTTTGACCCACAGCAGAATCTGCTCGGCGGAAGCCGCTACCTGAAGCAGTTGCTCAATAAGTACGACGGCGATCTCGATCACGCACTGGCCGCTTATAACTGGGGGCCGGGCAATGTCGATCGCAAAGGGCTGGGGCAGATGCCGCAAGAAACCCGAGATTATCTAGTTAAGGTGAAACAGGGGCTGACGAAACAGACAGTTTGAAATTAGCCGTAATAAAAGAGCTTTACTGGGGCTGCGTTTAATAGTTTGCCCCATTTTTTGTTGACCAGTAACGATGGTTGTTTTTGATTGTGATCGCAACCGGTCGTTTTGTTCAGCTCGCACTATGAGAGATATAAAAAACAAACTAAGGTTTATATGCACTGATCTAATCGTGGCAGAAATTGCAACGCGCCATTATTCGAACTAAAGAAAAATAACGTGTTTCGTTGACTCATTGAGCTCACAGCACGTCTCAGATATTTTTTTGTATTAGGTATTCTCGCCTCTAAGTATTCCTAGCGGCATCAACACAAAATAAACAGCGTCACAAATTTGACATTAGTCATTCCTGGTATAAATTTAAGGTGTCTGACGCTACAATGCGTCAAAATTTTGAATCCACGCCTTAATAACAATAAGCCACCTCTAATGCGCAAAGAAATTAAAGTTCTGATTATTGATGATGATGATCAACGTCGTCATAACCTGCAGGTAATACATCACTTTTTGGGCCATTCTACTGCTGTGGCGACTTCTCGCGATTGGAAGCAGCAGGCGACTGAGGGTTTTGAGCAGAGCAGTGAGGTGGTCGCTGTGTTGGTGGGCGGTGTTGAAATAGATTTCGATTTACAAACCCTGCTGGCCGATTTAACAGCTTGGGACGCGGGTTTGCCGGTGTTGTTGATGGGCGATCAAGCGCTGGATGAGACGGCTGATGCAACCTTGCGACGTATGGTGATTGGTAATGTTGAATTGCCGGTGGGTTACAACCAGTTATTGGACAGTTTGCACCGAGCTCAGCTTTATCGCGAACAATACGACAAAATGCGCGATCGCAACCAGAGTCGTGAAGTGGAGTTGTTTCGCAGTTTGGTGGGCAACAGTGGCCATATTCAGGCGGTGCGGCGTTTAATGATGCAGGTGGCGGATAAAGAGGTCAGCGTGTTAATTACGGGTGAGTCCGGTACCGGTAAAGAGGTGGTGGCGCGTAATCTGCACTATAACTCGTCGCGTCGGCAGAAGCCTTTTGTACCAATCAACTGCGGCGCAATCCCGCCTGAGTTGCTGGAAAGCGAATTATTTGGCCATGAAAAGGGTGCTTTTACCGGTGCTATCAGCACCCGTCCTGGCCGTTTTGAAATGGCCGATGGCGGTACATTATTTCTTGATGAGATCGGCGATATGCCGCTCAATATGCAGGTTAAATTACTGCGTGTTTTGCAGGAGCGCGTTTATGAACGGGTTGGCGGTACCAAAGAATTGAAGGCCGATGTGCGTATTATTGCCGCTACACACAAAGATCTTGATCAGATGATTATCGATAACAGCTTCCGTGAGGATTTGTATTATCGCTTAAATGTGTTTCCCATCGAGATGCCAGCCCTGCGTGATCGCGTTGAGGATATTCCCCTGCTACTCAATGAGCTGCTTTATCGCATGGAGGCTGATGGCCGAGGCGTCGTTAAGTTTAACCATTCGGCAATTAAATCACTGTGTCAGCATAATTGGGCGGGCAATGTGAGAGAACTGGCAAATCTGGTTGAACGGTTGGCGATTACGCATCCTGACTCAGTCATCGGTATTCATGATCTGCCGCAGAAATTCCAATATGGCAGTGAAGAAATAGAACAGGAGTTTCAGCAGCTATTTTTGGATAGCCCCGAACCCATTGTTGAAGCCGCCGTTGAGGTATCTACTTCCACGGTGCTGCCTGATGAGGGCATCGATCTTAAAGAGTATCTCAGTAATCTGGAACGTGACCTGATTGCTCAGGCGCTGGATGATACTGATTCTGTGGTGGCGCGTGCGGCTGAAAAATTGCAGATACGACGTACCACGCTGGTGGAAAAAATCCGCAAATACGGTTTGCAGCGCTAAGCTGAGTAAACCTAAAAATCATTTTAAAAGCCCGTTAGCAAAAACATGCGGGCTTTTTTGTGCCTGTAGCTCTTCTTTAAATAGTGATTTTTGAGATGAGCTCGTATATTTGCAAACTGTAAAGTCCGTCAAAAAACTGCCTTTCTGGCACATTTCTGTAATTATTTTTTCTTTCTGATTTCTTGTAACTTGTTGAATTTATTTTAATAAAAAGATAGTTGTCGTGTTTCTTTCTTTGTAGGCACAAACCTTGCAAAACAGTCTGTAGACAAGAATATCGCCGTAAGGTCGTCAATTAGATGACAGGGGCGAAGGAGACTACAGTACGATGGCAACATCAACGGCACCGCGGTTAAAAGAAACCTCAGCACAGCTGCCTGCGGCGGCACTGCAATCAGTTGCAGCTGCGCAGTTCGCTGGCGTTGAGCGTACGTCCGAGCAGAACCAGCTACAAGCGGCGTTTGATAGCTTTAACCTGATGTCACAACAGTTGACCGAGGCTTATCAAACCTTGGAGCATCAGGTAAATGAGCTGACAGCCGAACTGGCGCACACGGAAGCACGCCGTGAAACGGAAGTGGCAGCCAGAGAGTTAGTTACAGGTCGTCTTGAGGGGTTGCTGAGTGCGTTGCCCGTTGGTGTCGTGGTGCTGGACGTGCGGGGACGCGTGCAGGAGTGTAACCCGGCGGCGATTGATCTGCTGGGCGAGCCACTGGAAGGTGAGTCTTGGTTAGAGGTCATTCAACGCGTGTTTGCACCGCGTCTGGATGATGGTCATGAGGTTTCATTAAAGGACGGACGTCGTGTCAGCATTGCTACGCGTTCACTGGATGGCGAGCCGGGTCAGCTGATTGTACTAACGGACATGACCGAAACTCGAGCCTTGCAGGAGCGCCTTAGCCGTCATCAACGCTTGTCTGCGTTGGGTAAAGTTGCTGCCTCGCTGGCACACCAAATTCGGACGCCTTTATCTGCCGCCATGTTGTATGGCGAGCACTTGTTGGCGGGTGAATTGGCACCTGAACAGCAACAACGCTTTGCCGGTAAATTGATGTCGCGTTTGAACCACCTGGAACAACAGGTGCGTGACATGCTGATCTACGCCAAGGGCGATCTACCACTGGATAATTTGATCACCACCGAGCAATTAGTTAGTGGTCTTGAGGCGGCAATGGAGGCGCCGCTGGCAACCAGTCAATCGACATGTCAGTTGGAAAATCAGGCCAGTGGACGCCTGTTGCAATGCAACAGTGAAGCGTTGATTGGAGCCGTTCTTAATCTGGTTAATAACGCGATTGAGGTGGTTGGCAAAGGCGCCGTCATCAATATTGAGCTGGATGTCATCATTGATACGTTTCTTCGCATTCGGGTTTCTGATCAGGGCCCCGGCATTCCCGATGGAATTAAGGAACATGTGCGTGAAGCCTTTGTGACATCAAAATCACATGGAACCGGTTTAGGGCTTAGCATCGTCGAAGGTGTTGTGAAGGCGCATCAAGGCGAATTCCTTATTAATTCTGACGTCGAGCAGGGTGTCGAAATCACATTGGTATTGCCGCTGACGACACAGCCGGATGTGGAGGAAGCATTGTGAGTACAACGATGAATACAGGTTTAATTTTGGTTGTCGAGGATGACCTTGATTTGCGTGAAGCACTGTGCGACACGTTGGAGTTGGCTAACTTTGCGGTGATGCAGGCGGACTCTGCTGAAGCGGCACTGGCATCACTGGAAAAGCAGTCCGTCGATATGGTTGTTAGCGATGTCAATATGGGTGGTATGAGCGGCCATGAGTTGTTGGGTTGTCTGCAACAGAAATATCCCATGCTGCCAGTGCTGTTGATTACCGCTTATGGCGATGTCAGTCACGCGGTTAACGCTATGCGTAACGGAGCAGTGGATTACCTGCTGAAACCCTTCAAACCGCAACTGTTGGTCGAGACTGTTTCACGCTATGTTAGTGGTCGCAGTTCTCAGCAGGACTTAAAGCAGCCGGTAGCGGTTGAACCTTCCAGCCAGCAATTACTTGAGCTGGCTCAGCGTGTGGCCGCAACACCTTCTACCGTATTGATTTCCGGCGAAAGTGGCACAGGTAAAGAGGTGCTGGCACGTTATATCCATAATAATTCCCCCTGTGCAGACGGCCCGTTTGTCGCGATTAACTGTGCAGCGATCCCTGAAAATATGCTGGAAGCCACCTTGTTTGGTCACGAAAAGGGTGCTTTTACCGGCGCATACACCAGCAACCCTGGCAAGTTCGAACAAGCCAATGGTGGTACTTTGCTGCTGGATGAAGTGTCTGAAATGGAAATAGGTTTACAAGCCAAATTATTACGGGTTTTGCAGGAACGAGAAGTAGAGCGGGTTGGCGGCAAAAAAGTTATTAAGTTGAATGTGCGTGTTGTTGCCACCACTAACCGTGATCTGCGCCAACAGGTGGCAGATAATAAATTTCGCGAAGATTTGTATTACCGTCTCAGCGTTTTTCCGCTGCAATGGTTGCCGTTGCGTGAACGCCGTCAGGACATCGTGCCGCTGGCCAAGCGGCTGATAAACATGCATTGCCAGAAAATGAACAAAGCACGCGTAGCTTTTGACGCACAGGCACAAACAAAACTGATGGGCTATGACTGGCCCGGTAATGTCCGTGAGCTGGATAACGTCATTCAGCGTGCGTTGATTCTGCAGCAAGGGCCATCGGTGACGGCTGATGATCTGATGTTTACCCTGTTAGCACCTTTAGCAGCGGCTCCTTCAGCCTTACATGCCAGCCCAGGAATGCCTGTTGCTTCACCAGCTACCAACGTGCCGGCGGGCTCAGGCGCAAATACTGCCGCTTTTGAAGAGCAGTCGGGTGAGCTGGGGGACGGCATGAAGAGTCATGAATTTCAGATGATTGTGGATGCCTTGAAAAATGAAAGCGGACGCAAAAAACAGGCTGCGGAAAAGCTGGGTATTAGCCCACGCACCTTACGTTACAAACTTGCCAAAATGCGCGAATCCGGTTTTGACCTGGATGCAGCAATGCACGCCTGCTAACGGGTAGATAGAGGATAATAACAATGAATGTAAGAACCGATATCAACAATGTTTTGATGCAAATGCGTGACATGCAAGTGCAGGCGCAGGGGCAAATTAACAAACCTGCCGAGTTGAACCGTGGCCCGGAAAAAACTGACGGTCCCGGTTTTGGTGAGATGCTCACTAATGCCGTGAACAATGTTAACGAAACACAAATGGCGGCGGGTGCTCAGCAAACTGCCTATGCACAGGGCGACCCTAGTGTTGATCTGACCCAGGTGATGATCAGCATGCAGAAGGCCAGTGTGTCTTTTCAGGCTATGACGCAGGTGCGTAACCGTCTGGTTGCGGCCTATGAAGACGTTATGAAGATGCCAATTTAAGGACTCTAAAAATGCACTATTTCCGCGATTGCAACGTTAGCTCCGTGCTCTCACGAAAAATATCACTATTTTTAGATGCTCTTAACAATTTACAAACAGAACACAAAATCTAGAAGATAAAATTATGGCTACTTTACCTGCAACCACAAACATGAATTCTGGCAGCGCAGCAATGGCGTCACCGCCTACCAATAATTTGGTGCAGGGTTTTGCCAGTGTCGGGGTTTTCCGGCAGGTTTTTCTGTTGGTGGGATTGGCGGCTAGTATTTCTCTGGGTTTTTGGGTTGTGCTGTGGTCACAGGAGCCGGATTATGCGCCGTTGTTGACAGACGTGCAGAACATTGACGCCAATCAGGCGGTGGGCATACTTCAGTCCAATGATATCCCTTACAAAATTGATAGCCGTAGCGGTGGACTGCTGGTTGCCGCTGATCAACTGCATGCGGCGCGGATGAAGCTGGCCGCGGTGGGTATTGCTGATACCCGTAACATTGGTTTTGAGTTACTTGATAAAGAGCAAGGGCTTGGCACCAGCCAGTTCATGGAAAACATCAGTTATCGTCGTGGTCTTGAGGGTGAGCTGGCGCGTACCATTGCCAGTTTGCAAAGTGTGCGTTCGGCGCGTATTCATCTTGGGCTGCCAAAGGCCACCGTTTTTGTACGTGATGCTCGCAAGCCTTCGGCGTCGGTATTTGTTGATCTAATGAGCGGCCATTCGCTACGTAGCGAGCAGGTCAATGCGATTACCAATCTAGTGGCTTCCAGTGTGCCGCAGCTTGACCCGATGGATGTCACCATCGTCGATCAAAATGGTCGTTTGTTGTCCAATACCGGTGAAACTGAAGATGCCGCACTGGCTGCTCATCAATTTGAATATACCCGCAAGCTTGAAGCCGTTATTAACGGCCGGATTGAAGGTATTTTACTGCCAGTTGTGGGCGCTGATAAATTCCGCACTGAAGTATCTGCCAATGTGGATTTCACCGCTCAGGAGGAAACACAGGAAGCCTACAACCCCGAGCAGCAGGTGTTGCGTAGTGAGCAAACACTGGAAGAAAAACGGAGTGGTTCAGGTGGCGCCGGTGGTGTGCCGGGCGCACTGTCTAATCAACCTCCGGGTGGTACTTCGGTGCCTGAAGTGGGCGCGGGTGGAACTGGTGCGGCAACGGCTGCCGGTACGCCGCAAAACAGCCGCACGTCAGCAACCCGTAATTACGAGCTGGATCGAAAAATCAGTCACACCCGTTATCAGCAGGGTAAGGTGGAGCGACTGTCTGTGGCCGTGGTGGTCGATAATACAATCCCTGCCGGTGGTGATGAAGCCGCGCCCTGGGCTGAGGCCGACATTGAACGATTAACTAATCTGGTGAAAGGTGCCGTTGGTTTTGATGAGGCGCGTGGTGATATTGTGACGGTGATTAATGTGCCCTTTATTCCGGTGAAAGTAGAAGTGGCCGAGGTGGAAGAAATCCCCATTTGGCAGCAAGCCTGGTTTATGAAGGTGGTTAAACAGGGTTTGGCGGCATTATTAGTGTTGATTCTGGTATTTGTAGTAATCCGTCCGATAATGAAATCACTGGCTAATAATGGTCAGCAACAGAAGGCATTGGCCGACGCTACAACTCGCGCTCAGGAAGCGACAAAACAGGCGGAAGCTGTGGTTAATGCGAGTCCTGCTCAGGTAATGGCGATGCAACAATCTCCTCAAATGGGTGGCGCGGCTGCAATGTTGCCAAGACCTGGCGCCGGCAGCATGTCGCTCTCCAATGTACAGGGTATGATTGATAGTGATCCGCAGCGCGCTGCACAGGTTGTAAAACAGTGGGTTAAGGTTGATGAGTAAAAGCGAGTTTCAAACGGTTGAAAATGCCGCCATCCTGCTGATGAGTCTGGGTGAGGACCACGCCGCGCAAATTTTGCGGCATATGGAGCCCAAGGAAGTTCAGCTGATTGGTTCGGCCATGTCGACACTGCAAAATATTAATAAAGAGCAGATGGATGGTGCGTTATCGGGTTTCATGGAGGATATCCAGGATGAAACGGGTCTGACTATGGGGTCCGACCGTTATATTAAAAAGCTGTTGGTACAGGCGCTGGGTAAAGACAAAGCTAACAGTGTGATCGAGCGTATTCTCATGGGCGGGAATACGTCCGGACTTGATACGTTGAAATGGATGGAGCCGCTGGCGGTGGCTGATATTATTCGTTTTGAGCATCCCCAGGTGCAGGCCATTGTGCTGGCCTATCTGGATTCCGACCAAGCCGCCGGTGTGCTGGCGTTGTTTGGGGAAAAGGATCGTCTGGATTTGATTATCCGTATTTCTAAATTGGAAACTATTCAGCCTACGGCGTTGGAAGAGCTCAATGAAATTATTGAACGCCAGGTAAAAACGGGCACCACGACTCAGCAAACCAGTCTGGGCGGCGCGAAAACAGCCGCCAACATCATGAATGCCATCGATAGCAGCATTGAGTCGCAGTTGCTTGAGGAACTGAGCAGTAAAGATGCGGAATTGAGCACTCAAATTCAGGATTTGATGTTTATCTTTGATAACCTGATTGATGTTGATGACCGAGGTATCCAGGCGTTGCTGCGCGAGGTGTCCTCTGAAGAATTGATTGTGGCGCTCAAGGGTGCCGATGAAATGGTGCAGGAAAAAATATTCGGCAACATGTCCAAGCGCGCGGCTGAATTACTCAAAGATGATTTGGAGGCCAAAGGTCCGGTTCGTCTGAGTGAAGTGGAAGCGTCCCAAAAAGCCATTTTAATGGTGGCACGTCGTTTGGCTGAGTCTGGTGAAATCCAGCTGGGCAGCGGTGGCGATGACATGGTCTAGGGACGAGCGACTTTAAATGAGTGAAAACAAAGATAGACCAGGGGTTATTCCCGCAGAACAGGCACAGCATTGCGAAGCCTGGCAGATGCCAGAGCTGGAGGTTGTGGGTGAGCTGTTACAGCTGGGTGGTAAACCCAAGCGCCGTACCCTAAACAGTAGCGTCAAACCCGTTAACCCTTTTGAGGGGCCGATGACAGCCTCCAAGGCGCAGGCCATTCAGGAACAGGCGTATCAGGAAGGTCTTGAGCTGGGTCGCCAGGCGGGTTTGCAGCAGGCTGAAGCCGAAGTGAATCAGATGAAGGCGCAGATCAATCATTTGATGGGGCAAATGATCCATCCCCTGCAACAGCAACAACAGGAATTGGAGCTGGCGTTGGTACATTTGTCTGCCGGCATGGCGCGGGCGTTGATTAAAAACCTGCCGCAAATTGACGAACAGGTAATGCTGAATATCGCCCGTCAGGCCTTGGCCGAACTGCCTGAGGGCAGTGAAAATATTCGTATTATGGTGCATCCTTCCGATGTGGAGATGCTGACCGATGCTGCACGCCAGCAGGGCGAAAGCTGGCAAGTACTGGCTGATCCCAGCCTGGTCAGCGGTGGCTGTATCATTCGTTCGCAACACAGTTTTGTAGATTTTACGCTCGATACACGTTTCCAGTTGATGCTGGAAAAAATGCTTGGCCAACAACTGACAGGCCAAGCTGGCGGACCCTCTGAGCAACCGCAGGGACCAGTGTAATGCACACGGATCTCGCTTCTCGTCTGAACAGCTTTAGTGACCGTATTCCCGAGCGAGTTGATCCGGTTGTTGAAGGACGTTTGACTCGCATTGTTGGACTGACACTGGAAGCGGTCGGTTGTAATGTCGCGTTGGGCGATCATTGTGAGATTGATATGTCCCATGGCCGCAGTATGGAAGCCGAGGTGGTGGGTTTCGCGGATAATCGTGTGTTTCTCATGCCGTTGGGTACGGTTGAGGGTGTCAAGCCCGGTGCCCGCGTGCGTCCTGTGCAGCGTTCCAAAGAAGTGCCGGTGGGTTATGGGCTATTGGGGCGTGTGCTCAATGGTGTTGGTGAACCTCTGGATGATAAAGGCCCTATTCAAGCGGACGCTAAAACTGGCCTAGAAGGTAAATACATTAACCCTTTGCGCCGGCATCCTATTCATGAGTCATTGGATGTGGGAATTCGGTCCATAAACTCACTGCTCACTGTGGGTCGAGGGCAACGTTTAGGCCTATTTGCCGGTAGTGGTGTGGGAAAAAGTGTGCTGCTTGGCATGATGACGCGCTTTACCGAGGCCGATATTGTGGTTGTTGGTCTGGTAGGTGAGCGGGGACGAGAGGTGAAGGAATTTATTGATCAGTGTCTGGGTCCTGAAGGCTTGGCGCGGGCCGTGGTGGTGGCTTCACCTGCCGATGATTCGCCGTTGATGCGATTGCGTTCTGCCATGCTGACGACCAGCATTGCTGAGTATTTTCGTGATCAGGGTAAAAATGTTTTATTACTAATGGACTCGCTGACACGTTACGCACAGGCTCAGCGTGAACTGGCGCTGGCCGTTGGCGAACCACCTGCTACCAAGGGTTATCCGCCCTCGGTGTTTGCAAAGCTACCGCAGCTGGTTGAACGTGCAGGTAATGCCGCCGCGGGTGAGGGCTCGATCACTGCATTTTATACGGTGCTAACGGAGGGCGATGATCAACAGGATCCCATTGCCGATGCTGCACGAGCGATTCTTGATGGCCATATTGTATTATCACGGCGCCTGGCTGAATCGGGTCATTATCCGGCTATTGATGTGGAGGCTTCGGTGAGCCGCGTCATGCCTCAGGTCGTCAGTCCAGAACAGATGAAACTGGCTCAGCAGTTCCGCCAGGTGTATGCCCATTACCAACAAAGTAGCGACTTGATTAGTGTTGGAGCCTATAGCGCTGGCAGTAACCCGGAAACGGATTTTGCTATTCAGCGTATGCCGGTAATGAAGCAGTTTTTACAGCAGGGCCTCAATGAGGCCGTGGATTATCAGCAAAGCAATGATGATTTGGCAACGATACTTGGGCCGATTCCCGGTCAATAGTGATTCATAGGTTTATGCGACAGTTTGATATAACAGGTGCTGGGTGATGAAAAAATCAGAGCGATTAACGCCGCTGCTTAAGTTAGAGAAGAACCGTGAGCAGGAACAGGTTAGAGCACTGGGTGAAGCGCGCTCAGCCGTCGCTGTGCAGGCCGAAAAACTTCAACAGCTGGTGGATTATCGCTCGGAATATGAAAGTATGGTTAGTCAGGAGGGTACGCAAGGCATCACGGCGACTCGTTTGCAGGGCTATCATCAATTTCTAAATCGTTTGAGCACGGCGATTGTGCAGCAGGAAGAGCAGCTGCAGTTGGCACGTCAGCAGGAAAATTTCTCTCAGAATCAATGGTTTCAGCAGCGTGGCGCGGTGAAACGCATGGATAACTTGATTGAACGTAATGTTCAGCAGGAGCGCCAGGAAGAAGATAAACGCGAGCAAAAAATGCTTGATGAGCAGGCGCAACAAATCATGGCTTTGCGCCGTAACAATGGCTTTATCTAAGCCCCTCACCTAGTTTTTCTCTTATTTATTATCCCTTTTTGATAGTTGGCCCATCAATTGCAGCGTATCTAGCAGGGAATTATTTTGGATAAGCGGCAAACCCGCAGAAAGCTATGTGCTGGAGAAAATAATGAATGCAACGAACCGCCCAGTTGATTTTTTGCTGAACATTGACAGTCCTTCGATAAACTTGGCTCAACGTCGTGGTACTGGCCAATCATCTAGTCAGAGTTCTGAGTTAAGTGCTTTGAATAGAAAGGAAAACTCCTTTGAGGACGTGTATCGACAACAGCGCCGTGATGATAACGAAATGCGTCAATCAGCGCAGCAAAAGAGGTCAGCAGAGCAACCTGCACGTCATGAAAATCGTTCGGCTCAGGCGCAGCAAAACACACCGTTAAAACAATCTCGGGCGGAAACAAGCGCGTCTTCGGACGGCAAGACTTTGCCGCACTCTGAGCCATCAAATCACGGACAGGATGAGGTTTCTATAGCCGCTCGAAAGGTTGCTGAAACGCCGGCGGGTAAAGAACAGGCGTCAGATCTTGAGTTGACTCAAGAAGTTGAGGTAAGCGTCAAATTTGATGGCTCTGAACTCGCGGTCGATGATGAGAGTAATGATGCTGTAATGAATTACGCCGAGCTGGGTGACGAATCGTCAGCTGACATTAGCGCGGATGTTGTGTCGGAGGTGATCGTCGAAGTTGGCGCCCCTAGCGGCAGCGACATAGATACGGGGGCTGACGTGATATTGGCGGAAAATGTCAATACGGCACAGGCAGATGCGGAGCAGCAATCTGATGATCAACAAGGGTTGTCCGCTGACGAAGCGGTGGTTTTGCAATCTCAGCAAGCTGAAACGACTAAACAACAGACTGCTTCCCAGAACGCTGATCCCGATGTGAAAGCCCGCGCGGCACAGGCGTCAGCTGTTACTGCTGAAGTGTCACGCGAATTTAAACAAAGCCGTTTGAATGAAACCATTGATGGTGCCACTAAAGGTGACGTGAACGCCGCCACTCAAAGCAAGGCTACGGGGACTGGTGGCGAGCAAACAGGTCAACAAGCACCGCAGGATCGTTTGGCGCAATTGAGCGCTGTGACAGATTTTAAAGTGTTACGTGAACAGCTGGCCGCTGGCACCGTTAAGGTTGATGCTGGATCGACCGGTGGCGCTAAAGGGGCATCGATTGATGCCTTAAATGCGGCCGATAGTACGGCTGACCGCCAGCCACGTTTGAATACGTTAACCCAGGCTTCACAGGCATTGGCTCAGACTAAACCGGGAGTGGTATCGGCGAGTGTACAGCAGGCGGTGGGAACGCCCGAGTGGGGGCAAGCCATGTCGCAGCGTATTATGTGGCTGGTGAATCGCGGTATTAGCTCAGCTGAATTACAGCTTAATCCTCGTGATATGGGGCCGGTTGATGTGCGCATTAATGTTGCGGGCGAGCAAACCACGGTGCAATTTAGCAGTCAGAATGCAGCGGTGCGTGAGGCACTGGAAAGTAGTGTGCTGAGGTTGCGTGAAATGATGGAATCGAGTGGTCTTGATCTCGCGAATGTTGATGTTTCTGATCAGTCACAATCTGAGCAGGCACAGGCTGATGGAGATAATACTTCTGGCGGTTCGGTGGCAGGAGAGAAAGATGACTTGGATGGTGTTGCTGAAACAGCTGAAACAGCTGAAACAAGGCGAATAGAATCCGAGGGCTTAGTTGATTTTTACGCCTAAATTTTCGTTTGGTTGCTATAGTTAAGGAGGTGGGTATTATTACCCGCCAATATCCCGGAACGGGCTGCGAGATAAGTGATGCGCAGGAAATTTAAGAGCGTATAAAAGAAGGCTCAAAGAGACTATAAAAACGAGAGTTGGTTTTAGACATTATGGCTGAGAACGAAGAGTTAGAAATTGAAGAAGGTACTGAGAAAAAGGGCAAAGGCAAGTTAATTATTATTATTGCCGCGGTGTTGCTAGGCATTGGTGTTGGTGCGGGCAGTGTGTTTTTTTTAGTGGGTGGTAGTAGTGAGCCGGTAGCGGAAGAGGCGTTGGAGCCCCAACATGTTCAGGCCATTTATCATCGTTTTGACGAGCCCTTTATTGTCACGGTGATGTCGGGTGGTAAGCAGCGCTATTTGCAGATCAATGTGACGATTAAGACGAAAGAAGCAGAAGTTATCAAGTTGCTGAAAACCCATGGGCCAGTGGTGAAAAGCGTCTTGAATAATCTGTTTAGCGCGCAGGACCTGAATCACATGCAAAGTGCCCAGGGCCGTATGGATTTAAATAAAGAAGCACTGTCTGTTGTGCAAACTTTTATTACGTCAAAAAACGAAGCATTGACGGTTGAGAAGGTGTTGTTTACTGATTTTGTGATGCAGTAAATCCTGTCCCAAACGATTAAATACTTATTAACGAGAGTCGGTAACGAATGTTAGAGAGCGCCCATGTCTGAGGAAGAGCTGTTATCACAGGATGAAATTGATGTCCTGCTGAACGGTGTCGACGAAGGCGAAGTGGATACTGATGAGGTTGCGCCCACACCTTCGACGTCAGGGGGAGTGCAGCGTTATGACCTGACTAGTCAGGACCATATTGTGCGTGGTCGTCTGCCAACGCTCGAGATGATCAATGACCGTTTTGTGCGATATACCGAGCAGAGTATGTTCAATTTGCTGCGTGAAACGCCAGTGGTGACAGCTGCTAAAATTGAAAATATCAAATTTTCTGAATATACGCAGATGCTCGGTATTCCCAGTAGTTTGAGTCTGGTGAAAATCCATCCGTTGCGAGGCACGGCGCTGTTTGTACTGGATGCTGATTTGGTGATTAATCTGGTGGATCGATTTTTCGGCGGCGGTACTCACGACAACGACATCAGCGAGCGTGAGTTTACGATGACCGAACAGCGTATTATCCAGAAGGTGTTGAACCAGGTTTTTGTGGATATGAAAGAAGCCTGGAGCACGGTGATGGCTATTGATTTTGAATACATGGGAAGTGAAGATAACCCTGCCATGATCAAGGCCATTAGCTCCAGTGAAGTGGTCGTGTTGAGTACCTTTGAGGTTAAAATAAAAGACAGAGGTGGCCGTATTCAGGTGGCGATCCCCTATTCCATGCTAGAACCAGTACGCGAAGCGTTGGATTCGGGGGTACAGGCGGATACTGAATATTTGGACGGTAATTGGGCGGAGTCTTTGCAGGAAGATATTCGTTATGCCAGTGTGCCAATTAGCTGTCGTATTGCTGAACGAAAAATTACGCTGCGTGAAATTTTAAATTTCAAACCGGGTGATGTGATACCGATCGATATGCCGGATAGCAGCATTTTAATGGCCAATGGCGTGCCTGTTTTTGAAGCAAGCGTGGGCGCCTCAAATGATCACTTGGCACTGAAGATAAAAAAACAGATTAAACGATCTGGACGACCTTCCTAAGAAAAGCTGCAATGCCCGAAAGGAGGGCCTGGAGAATATTATGTCAGACGAAAATAACCCCGAAGAAGCGATTGCTGATCAGTTTCAGCAGGCTGAGCCCGCGGTGGAGCGTGCCGGTTTTGAGCAATTAGAGGACGAAGGTGGTGAGGTGAATTTGTCACCTGAACTGGATGTTATTTTGGATATCCCGGTAACCGTTTCTATGGAGGTGGGGAATACAGAGATTACGATCCGCAACCTGTTGCAGCTGAACAAAGGCTCTGTGATTGAGTTGGATCGTATGGCCGGGGAGCCGTTGGACGTGCTGGTCAATGGTACGTTAATCGCACACGGTGAAGTGGTGGTGGTGAATGAAAAATTTGGTATTCGTTTGACCGATGTTGTGAGTCCTTCTGAACGTATTCAGAAGTTAAAATAAATAATTCTTGAGTGTCAAAAAACCATCAAACAAGATAATGAATCGTAGCCTGCAGTCTCTCAGTTTCATTTTAATGGCGATCGCCAGTCCTTTTTGTTGGGCGGCTGAAACGTCACCTCCTGAGCCGGGTATCGGTGCGGGGCAGGTGGTTACAGTACTGGCTGGACTGGCATTTGTATTGGCCTTGGTGTTTGCCTGTGGCTGGTTTGTAAAACGTTTTAGCGGCATGAACACCTCGCGTGGCGGGGCTATCAAGGTGGTTTCCGTGCTGCCTGTTGGTACCCGTGAGCGTTTGGCGCTGGTGGAAGTAGGTGGTCAACAGTTGCTGCTGGGTATTACGGCTCAGCAGATTACTACCTTGCACACCTTTGATGAACCTGTGGTTGATGCCACAGAAACTAAAAATAATTCAGAGTTTGCACAGAAATTGCATCAGATGATGTCACGAAGCTAATTTAACGCAAAAGTGACATTTTATTGGTGCCTATGTTTAAACCCTTTCACGTAAAACGGGGTCTGCTAGCGAGTGTGTTGTTGCCGCAATTGTTGCAACAGGCCGGACGTGGTTTGACCTTGATAATTCCCCTTCTTTTGTTGATGTCTGCACCGCAGGCGATGGCGCAAGATGCTATTGGTATTCCTGCGCTAACCCTCACCACAAACGAGGACGGTTCTCAACAATATACTGTAACGCTGCAGATTCTATTCTTGATGACAGCGCTGACCTTACTGCCAGCGTTGCTCATGATGATGACTTCCTTTACCCGCATTATTATTGTGTTTTCGATTTTGCGACAGGCGTTAGGTTTGCAACAAACGCCCTCCAACCAGATTCTGTTGGGGTTAGCACTGTTTCTGACCTTTTTTATTATGGCGCCGGTTTTTAACACGGCAAATGAAACGGCCCTGCAACCTTATATGAATGGTGAAATGGCGCCAATGGAGGCAGTGGATGCTGCCTCTAAACCATTCCGGGAATTTATGTTGGCGCAAACTCGGGAAACTGATTTGGCGATGTTTTCCCGCATTGCTGAAGCGGGAGAATTTGAAACGCCTGCAGATATTCCTTTTTCTATTTTGGTGCCGGCTTTTGTCACCAGTGAACTAAAGACCGCCTTTCAGATTGGTTTTATGGTGTTCATTCCGTTCCTGGTGCTTGATCTGGTGGTGGCCAGTGTCCTGATGGCGATGGGTATGATGATGATGTCGCCAGTGATTATTTCGCTGCCCTTTAAAATCATGTTGTTTGTATTGGTGGATGGCTGGGCGCTGGTGATTGGCTCACTGGCCGCCAGTTACGGGATTTAATCATGACAATACGCATGAAAGGAGAAAATCGATGACCCCTGAGGTTGTTGCGGGTTTATTTGGTGATGCCTTGTATCTGGTGATTATTATGGTGTCAGTTCTCGTGTTGCCTAGTTTGTTGGTGGGTTTGGTTATCAGTACGTTTCAGGCGGCGACACAAATTAACGAGCAAACGTTGAGCTTTTTACCACGTCTGTTGATGACGCTGATTTCTATTATGGTTGCTGGCCCCTGGATGATTCGTGAGCTGATGGACTTCATGACTCGCCTGATGACCGATGTCCCGAACATCATTGGATAACGGTTAACCTTTCTCGTGTTAGAGCTGCCCGTTACCGAATTAACGTCCATGATTGCCGGGTTTCTCTGGCCTTTGTTTCGTATTGCGGCGTTTTTTATGTTTATGCCGATTATTTCTTCACAGTTGGTGCCTACCCGTGTACGGATGGGGTTAGCGGTGTTGGTAACGCTTGCGGTGGCTCCTTTATTACCCGAAATGCCGGTTGTTGATGGCTTGTCCTTCGAAGCCTATTTGCTGGTTGGCCAGCAGTTGCTGATTGGTTTCAGTATGGCGTTTATTTTCCAGATGTTCTTTCAGATTTTTGTTCTGGTTGGGCAGATGATCGCTATGCAAATGGGGCTGGGTTTTGCCTCCATGGTGGATCCGGTCAATGGTGTATCGGTGGCAGTGCTCAGTCAGTTTTACCTGATGTTGGTAATGTTGATGTTTGTTTGCATGAACGGACATTTGGTTGTTATCGAAGTGTTTATTGAGAGCTTTAAAATCATGCCTGTCGGTACGGAAATTTTCGAAGTTGGCATTTTTATGCAGTTGGTGATGTGGGCTTCGTGGATGTTTGCTAGTGCACTGGTACTTGCTCTGCCTGCTGTGTGCGCGCTGCTGGTGGTTAACTTTGCCTTTGGCATTATGAATCGCGCGGCACCGCAGCTGAATGTGTTTGCTTTGGGTTTCCCGATCTCCATGCTGACGGGTTTGATGATTGTATTTGTAACGCTGACGCGTTTCGTACCCCAGTTCGATAAATTGGCGGAACAAAGCCTGATGATGATGCGTTCGCTGTTGGGGTTGTGATGAGTCTTTTTTTTGTTATTTTGACCCAAGGGAGAAATCTTTTGAGATCTCATGCAAGCGATCACTTGCTGTTTCTTGAGATGACATGCCCTGCATTTGGAGCTGTTTATGGCTGAATCAGACAGTGGTCAGGAACGCACCGAAGAGGCGACCCCCAAACGCTTACAGGATGCGAAAGACAAGGGGGATATTCCACGCTCGAAGGAGCTAAATACGACGGCAATTTTGTTGGGCGGTGCCGGTGCCTTGATAGCTTTTGGCGACAGTATTGCTGCGGGTTTGTCGGGCATGATGAGCGCTAACTTCCAGTTTTCTCGGGATGATATTTTCGATCCGCAATCCATGCTGATACATCTCGGTCAATCAATGGCTGAAAGCATGATGGTGCTAATACCCTTTTTTATCGTGGTGGGATTGGCGGCTATTATTGGCCCAGTTGCATTAGGCGGGTGGGTGATGTCGGGTAAATCGCTGGCCCCCAAAGGGGAGCGTATTAGCCCGCTGGCGGGCATCAAACGCATGTTTGCTAAACGTGCTTTGATGGAGCTGGTTAAAACCATTGCCAAGTTTATGCTGGTTGCGACCCTGTCGTTAATAATTCTCGATTTCATGACCGATGATATGCTGGCGATTGCTAAAATGGACACCGTTCCCGCTATGGCTAATACCTTGCGAATTGTCGGTTGGGCTGTGCTGGGTATGAGTGCAACGATGATTTTGATTGCCGCGATTGATGTGCCGTTTCAAATTAGCAGTCACGCCAAAAAGCTTAAAATGACTATGCAGGAAGTGAAGGATGAGATGAAAAACACCGAGGGTAAGCCTGAGGTGAAGTCTCGCATCCGGCAACTGCAATATGATATGGCTCAAGGGCGGATGATGTCTGCGGTGCCAAAAGCGGACGTGGTTATCACTAACCCGGAACACTATGCCGTGGCGCTGAAGTATAATTCCGATAATATGGGTGCGCCGCTGCTGGTGGCTAAAGGTGCGGATCATATCGCGTTTAAAATTCGTGAAATTGCCAAGGCCCACGATGTCCCAATATTAGAAGCGCCGCCTCTGGCTCGAGCGGTGTTCTACAGTACGGAGCTTGAACAGGAAATTCCCGCTGGCTTGTATGTCGCAGTAGCACAGGTGCTAGCTTACATTTTCCAATTACAGAGCTTCCAAAAACGCAAAGGCCCTCGTCCTGGGCCAATGCCTGATCTGCCGATCCCTGATGAGTTGAAAAGGGATTAATGATAGTTAGCACTTATTACCAAAAAGTATATAAAAAATAGTACCTCCTTCGTAATACCTATAAGGGCCCGGAATTATTTTTGATAAATATCAATTTCCTTATTAATTAAAGGGGAATTATCTTGTGTGGTATGAAGATAAGGGTGGATTTCCTGAAAAATGGCGTTTATTCTTCGTATTCCCAAATTTTGGGCCGGGTAACTTCGGTTACTGAATAATTCAATTAGCAGCTTAACAATCACAACAAATAATTACGTTGAGCGCTGAAAGACATTACCACCATATAAAGTAGAGGAAATTTTAATGGGAAATCGCGTATCTGTATTAACTAGCCGTCATGAAGCTCTTGGCGCAACTATGGCTGACTGGAACGACATGGGCGTAGCTTGGACTTATGCTACTGATCCAGACAAAGAAGCTGATGCTTGTCGTAACGCTGCTGCTCTGATTGATCTGTCCGGCCTGCGTCGTGAACACATTAAAGGCCCAGACGCCGCAGCTGTTGTTGACTACTTGCTGCCACGTAACATGGACGTTATCTACAATGGTAAATCCGGTTACTCTACAATTTTGACTGAAGAAGGCGGTGTTGCCGATGACGTGATCATTTACCGTCTGGCTGACGATCACTTCCTGATGGCTTCTGGTACTGGTGACTCTGATACAGCGATGGCTAAAGCGACTGCTGGTAAAGACGTAACCGTTGAACATGACGACAACCTGCACATCATTGCTCTGCAGGGTCCAATCGCTCACGAAATTCTGGATGCTAACTCACCTGACAACATCAGTGAACTAGCGTTCTTCCACCAAATCGAAACCACTGTTTTCGGCAAACCAGCAATCGTTTCTCGTACTGGTTTCACTGGTGAGCGTGGTTACGAAATCATCGCTACTGCTGACGTAGTTGGCGACCTGTGGGACGACATCCTGGCGGCTGGCGCAGACAAAGGCGTTCTACCACTGTCTTTCGTAGGCCTGAACATGCTGCGTATCGAAGCAGCTCTGCTGTTCCACCCATTCGACGTTTCTGAAAATGAATCTGTTTGGGAAGCTGGCCTGGGTTGGTCTGTTGGTAAAGAAAAAGGCGATTATATCGGTAAAGCGGCTAACGAAGCGCGTAAAGGCAAAGAAACTAAGATCTTCTCTGGTATCGTTTGTGATGCAGATGTTGCATGTGGTGAGCCAATTGCTGGCGGCGAAAAAATCTTCGCTAACGGTGAAGAAGTTGGTTACGTAACAGCGGCTCTGTTCTCTACTCGTCTGAACAAGTCTATTGCTCTGTGCTACCTGAAGCCTGGTATCGAAGTGGGTACTGCTGTTGAAGTTAAAGGTGCAATCGATTGCTCTGCAACTGTTTCAGAAATACCTTTTATCGCGTCTAAAATGCGCTAATTAGCTTGTTGCGATTTGCTCCACTAGAATAGGGGCAATTTCGTTTTTCGAAAAAGGGGCCTTAGGCCCCTTTTTTGTGCCTGGAATTTGATGTTAGCTGCAATGGCGGGTGGACTTATGTAATGGCTGGAAGCTGGCGCGAAGACGGGGGTTGCGGCCTAGTCCTGTGCGTTTATCAAAGGAGGCCTGTCGGTTACGCCCAACAGCAATGACGCGAAAGGATTGCTCGCTAACCTCAAGCACTTCAACACGTGTAGCATTAACATAAAGCTGGTCGCCTACTCGAAGGCAGGAAAAACTGTTAGGACATGGGCTCTCATCATTCGCAGCTTTTTTTAACCGTTTTTTCATCTCCCGGTATTGGTGATTCAGATTTTGCATGCGCGATGTGCAACCCCCTTTGTCGGGATGATGTATTGCAGCATAGTGACGATATAAATTTTTCAATTCGTCTAGAGATTTCGCCACTGCCAGCGTTGCCATGTTTTCCTCCTGTTTTTAATTTGCCGTTTTGCGGAAAAGCTTTTCCGTTTTTGTCTGTTTAGGATCCGTATTAAGGATTTTTTTGAAATAATGCAGGGGCTATGCCAATTTAATTGGTAGGGGATGTTTTCTTCTGTATTGACCTGCTGTGATCAATGGGCTGGTGACATGGCTGGCAATAAAATAAAAAAATTAAGTTGTCATTATTAAGTTTGAATTAAGGTGGCCGTTGCTAGAATGAGTTATTGTCTTACTTCAAGTAAGGTCGTTTTAATTGTTGTTTGCTGAGGTGTGGAAAGCATGGCCGAAATTTCTTCAACCGATACGTCTGTCCGGTATTATTCAGTATGGGATCGTACTACTCGCTGGTTCCACTGGATTAATGTGATTTGTGTCCTGGGCCTTATCGCTGTTGGTCTCGTTATTTTTAATAATAAAATTCTGGGTGTGAGTGGCGACGGTAAAATTTTACTGAAAACGATCCATGTTTATATTGGTTATGTTTTTTCAGTGAACTTGCTATGGCGAATTGTGTGGGGATTTGTTGGCAATAAATATGCACGCTGGAAAGCCATTTTACCTATTGGTCGGGGTTATTGGTGTAGTGTTAAAGCTTATGCAAAGGGCGTTAAATCAGGTGAAGCGCCACAGTATTTAGGCCATAACCCTATTGGCAAGCTTATGGTCGTGCTGCTCTTTTTGTTGCTGACAACGCAAGCAATAACAGGCTTGGTGTTGGCGGGTACCGATTTATATTTTCCCCCGTTTGGAAATGGAATTGCTGAGTGGGTGGCAGGAGAGGGCGCAACAAGTGAGGAGATTGCTAGCCTCATCCCAGGATCTAAGGAAGGTGTAAATCCAGACGCATATGCTGAAATGCGGGCCTTTAGACAGCCGATCATTACCACGCATGTGTATGTTTTTTACACGTTGTTGGCGGCAATTTTTCTACATGTTGCTGCTGTTGTTCTCACCGAAATCAGGGAAGGAAACGGATTAGTTTCTGCGATGTTTACCGGGAAAAAAGTGGCAGCTAAAAAACCCGTAGATCAGGATTAAAAAGTAATCCTCTTAATCTAGAGTAAAGGCTGCTTGGTTTACAAAAACCGGATCAAATAGTGTGATCCGGTTTTTTTGTGCTTGTTTTATGGAAATCGGTAAACGATTTCAGCGGTTGCGGTATTAACGTCATAACCGTAATCTCCGACTTCGTGGTGTGAACCCATAAAGCGGTAAACGACACGATCTTTTAGACCAATATCATATTCAAAACCTAAGGCGTAGGTTACATCGCTGCCGGATTCTTTCACTACGGTGGTACCGCTGGTTTCCACAAAGGTTTCTTTGGACTCCCACCACATCCAGCCAACATAGCCTAAGGCATACCAACGAGGAGCAACGGGCCAGCGTCCCATGACACCAAGTTCCCAGCCGTCAGCGTCGTGTTTTGCGCTAACAGGACCTGCGTCCCATGAGGGCCCGCCAGACGAAGTACCCTTGAAGTCTGAGTTACCTAGGTCGGTATGACCTGCTTGTACGGATACGTGGTCATTGAATTGATAGCCGACATAAAAGTCGGATACCGTATCGTGCCTATCACCACTGGTTCCTGAGACAGAGCCGTCCTGATTAGAACGGGGATAATTGTTATCACCGTAACCGAGGCCGATACCGCCATAAAAGTTTTTAGCGGCGCTATTGCTCGGGATAAACAGTGCTTGATCGTCATCTTCTGCTTGTGCTGTGAGAGGCAAGCTGCAAAGAATCATTACAGGAAGAAAGGATAGGGTGAGGTGGGTGTATCTTTTGGTGAGGTCTAAAAATTTCATAATATGCCCTCCTGACAACACCAAGATTAGGGAGAGGGCTAACAGCGCCTTCTCCATTTCTGATTATTTGCTTCAGAGTTTGCGTAGACGCTCTTTGACTTTATGCCTGTTGCTAGGGGAATTCAAGCGGTAAAAATAATTGCAATGAGGTTGTTATTAAACAGTCTCACAGATTGAGTGTTAGGACGAGAAAGCTTGATGGCGGGTCCTTCCCAGATGTTTGAATACCCTTCCCTCGGCTCGTATGAGTATTTCAGTGTTAGCCGTAATGCCTGGGGCTTTTAGTCTTGGAAGGTGGTGAGCAATCCTTCGTCTTAGGGAAAAGCAAAGGCGTCATAATCAACATGGTTTACTTGGGTTAGTTTGTGGTTGCTCTCAATCACCACGGCCCCGACATAATCTTCCGCCAGATTGAGTTGCGCTACCAGCCAGCCGGATGCGACACCGTTGTCGTCGGGGAAGGGGTGGAAGTGATCAGCCTCCATTTGAAAATCCAGCGGCAATAAACCTTCACCGCCTCGTAATCCCACACCTTGAGCCTTTTTGTAAGCTTCATATTGTGTCCACAGATTGAGCAGGGCGATTTGCTGCTCGGCTTCGGATAATTCCTCTAATTGTTTTACGACTTCTTCGGTGAAGTAGCGCTTGGCAAGTCTGATAGGGCGGGGCTTTTGTGCCACCTTTTCCATATCGATGCCAACCTCGGTACCTAATGTGACGGCGAACAATGCGCCGCCGCCGGAGTGGGTGAGGTTGAAACGAATGTCCAGCGGGTGTGTGTTTGGGATTAATTCCGGTTTGCCTAATTCGGCATAACGCAGCTGTACCTGGTCAGAGGGGATGTTGAGGTAGTAGCCGAGAATGTCGCGCATGGCCCAGCGGGTTTTCAGGTAACACTGGAGTAGCTCGGGGTGGGTGAAACGGGCAGTCTGAGCTATTTCTTCCTTACTGGGCAGTGGTAGAAAGTCTTGTTCCAGCAGCGCCTTGCCTCCAAACGGGATGTGCCAGATGTGCAAGTCTGCGGGGGTGAGTTTCACGTTAAGGTTTCTCTCGTTGGACGAAATGACAAAGCGTATTTTTGATGCCGTCAAAAAAACGTAAGTGAGCTGTTGTTACGTTTTGCTCATCTTAATAGATGTTTTCTGTGAAACCTATCTGCTTTTATTATGAGTCGCTAACTCGCTGTAATCGCGTGATTATTTCGGAGCAGTTAAAAAAGTTGTTGGCATTTCAAAAGCTGGATCACTTCTTGCAATTAATTACTCTGCAAAGGTATCGACGTAAAAAGCGTCAAAAAATTGATACTAATTAATAACAAATAAACAGGGTAGCAGTGCAAAGCATGGATCAATCGATGGTAATGACAAATTTACGCGGTATGCGTAAGGGCAATCTACTGCTGCCTTTGCTGCTGCTTGTCGTACTGGCGATGATGACGCTGCCCGTACCACCGTTCATTCTCGATGTGTTTTTCTCATTCAATATCACGCTGGCGATTGTGGTGTTGCTGGTTGGTGTGTATTCCCTGCGGCCTTTGGATTTCGCGGTATTTCCAACGGTTCTGCTGGTCGCAACGTTATTACGCTTGGCCTTGAACGTGGCTTCGACCCGGGTGGTGTTGCTAAATGGCCATGAGGGTGGTGACGCAGCCGGTAAAGTGATTGAGGCCTTCGGCTCAGTGGTGATCGGTGGCAACTATGTGGTTGGTCTGGTGGTGTTCCTGATTCTGATCATCATCAACTTTGTGGTGGTAACCAAAGGTGCGGGCCGTATCTCGGAAGTAAGCGCACGTTTTACGCTGGATTCGATGCCTGGCAAACAAATGGCGATTGATGCGGATTTGAACGCAGGCCTGATTACGCAGGATGAAGCCAAGCTGCGTCGTACCGAGGTGGCCAGCGAAGCGGATTTCTACGGTGCGATGGATGGTGCCAGTAAGTTTGTCCGTGGTGATGCGGTTGCCGGTATTTTGATTCTGGCGATTAACATTATCGGTGGGTTGGCTGTGGGCATGGCGCAGCACGATCTGGATTTCTCCACGGCGATGGAATATTACTCGTTGCTGACCATCGGTGACGGTTTGGTGGCGCAGATCCCTGGTCTGTTACTGTCCACCGCAGCCGCCATTATGGTGACGCGTGTTAACACCGCCGAAGAAATGGGCAAACAAGTCGCGGCGCAAATGTTTGCATCGCCAAAAGCGCTGTTTGTTGCGGCGGGTATTCTTGCTGCGATGGGTATTGTGCCTGGCATGCCTCATGTTGCATTTCTGGCGCTGGCATTAATGGCCGCTGCGGGTGGTTACTGGATTATGCATCGTAAAGAATTGGCTGATCAGGCCGCTGTCGCAGAATCTACATTACCTGTTGAGGCGCAGCCGCAGGCGCAGGAAGAAAACCGTGAGCTGAGCTGGGATGATATGTCACCCGTCGACATGATCGGTCTGGAGGTCGGATATCGTCTAATCGCCTTGGTGGATAAAAATCAGGGCGGACAGCTGCTGGCGCGTATTAAAGGTGTGCGTCGCAAGTTGTCGCAGGATTTGGGCTTTCTGATGCCTACCGTGCATATCCGCGACAATCTTGATCTGTTGCCAAATGTGTATCGCGTCACCCTGATGGGGGTGACATTGGCTGAAGCAGAAATTCATCCTGATCGTGAGTTGGCGATCAACCCTGGACAGGTGTTTGGTTCGTTGGATGGCATTCCCGGTAAAGACCCGGCCTTTGGTTTGGAGGCTGTGTGGATCGATAGTCACCAGAAGGACACTGCGCAATCGCTGGGTTATACCGTAGTGGATGCCAGCACCGTGGTGGCGACACACCTCAATCACATTATGCAGAAACATGCCCACGAATTGCTGGGCCACGAGGAAGTACAACAACTGCTAGATGTGCTGGGGAAAACCTCCACCAAATTATCTGAAGAGCTGGTGCCTGGCTTGGTCTCCGCTAGTGTGCTGCTGAAGGTCTTGCAGAACTTGCTGCAAGAGCGTGTGCCCATTCGTGATATTCGCACCATTGCTGAAGCTATTGCTGAAATTGCCTTGAAAACTCAAGACCCCGGCACCTTAACAACAGCCGTGCGCGTGGCGCTGTCGCGTTCCATCGTGCAGGGCATCGTCGGAAATAGTGAGCAACTGGAAGTGATGACACTTGAGCCGGGTTTGGAGCAATTGCTAATGAAGTCGGTGCAGCAAACTCAACAACTCGGTGATGTCGGTGAAGACTCTGCCGTGCTGGAGCCTAGTATGGCTGAAAAAATGCAAACCTCTTTAATGCAGGCGGCAGAACGGCAGGAGCTGGCGGGTAAACCTCCGGTGTTGTTGGTCGCTGCGCCAGTACGGCCTTTGATGGCGCGTTTTGTACGCTTCGGGTTGGAAAATGTACAGGTGCTTTCCTATCAGGAAATTCCCGATAACCGTCAAGTCACCATTGTGGCAACGGTTGGTGGTTAATATAAATAATGGCGTTGTTTTTGGAGATAGTTGAGCAACGAATTGAATGATTCAGTAGGGCAGAACAGAACGATGAAACAAGCAAGCGAGGAGCAACGTATGGGCGTTAAACGGTATGTGGCAGAAGATATGCGCCAGGCGCTAAAACAAATTCGCGACGAGCTGGGGCCAGATGCGGTCATTTTATCGAACCGACGTGTTAATGGCGGGGTGGAAATCATCACCTCCGTTGATGGCGGCGAGAGCGACGCAGTAGCGTCTTCCGCTTCAGATGCGCTGGCGGATGATCGCGTTGAACTGAGTAGTCTCTACGATGCTCGCGGTGCCTTTAAGACGTCTCGTGACAGTGTCGCTGATACGACTACGGCAACCGATAAGTCTGCGGCGCAGGTCGCCGAGCAAGCAAAACCAACGCAGCCGCGTAATGCTTTTCGTCAACGTCGCGTCATTGAAAATCAGTTTGGTGCGGGCCGTAGCCCTTCTGCTTCTGGGCAGGCGCAGATTGACGATACCTTTGCGCACATGATGACTCAGGCACGCCAACCTCAATCACAGACTGGGGGCAGCTCTCTTGATAATGAATTGCTTAATGCCATGCGTTCAGAAATTGACAGCCTGCGATTGCTGCTCAAGGATCAAATGGAGCACAACAGTGACGAACGCTGGGCGATGAAAAATCCATTGGAGGCCGCTGCGGTGCAGCGCCTTGTCGGGCAGGGTATCAGTAGCAGGTTGGCTCGCAAGTTGGCGCATCAACAAGATCAAGCTGAAACCATTGAGGAAACCTGGAAAGGGTGCTTGCAGGACCTGGCCGCCAATATTCCGGTTATGGATAAAAGCCCCATGAGTCAGCGTGGCGTGATTGCGTTACTGGGCGCCAGTGGCGCAGGTAAAACCACAACTATTGCCAAATTGGCGGTACGTTATGCATTGAAGTATGGTCCTGATCAGCTGGCGTTGGTGACCACAGATAGTTATCGTTTGGCGGCCTATGAGGAGCTTCGGACGCTGGGCCGTATTATTGATGTGCCGGTGCGGCAGGTTGATGAATACAACTCGCTGAATGATGTGCTGGCCTCGCTCAAACACAAATCGATGGTATTGATTGATACTGCCGGTTTTCACTCCGGTGATGTGGAACGCATGCAGCAACTGGATATGTTGCAGCACTCAAAAGTGGCGATTAAAAAGCTGCTGGTACTGCCGAGCACGAGCCAAAGTAAAGTGCTTAAATCAGTCTATGAGTTGATGGCACGTGTTCAGCTGGACGGTTGTGTGCTGACGAAGGTGGATGAGACCAACAGTTTAGGGGAAGTATTAAGCCTCGTGGTAGAAAATAAGCTACCGGTGGCCTATATTACCAATGGACAGAAAATTCCCGATGACATAGGAAAAGCACGCCCTGAAAAGTTGGTGCAAGGCCTCAGCGGTCGACAACCAAAAACTCAACATCTGGGCGGTGTTCCCTTCAATACGATTAGAAAAGCTGCGCCGGTTGTTGAACGACAACATGCGTAGGCTGGAATCAGTTAGATGACACCATTTGAACAACTGGCGGTAGCTCAATGAGTAGCGTTAATCCCGTACGAGTAATTGCTGTTACCGGCGGTAAAGGCGGCATTGGTAAAACCAATGTATCGGTCAACCTGAGTATGGCGTTATCCAAATTGGGTAACCGTGTGGTGTTGCTTGACGCCGACTTGGGCTTGGCAAACGTGGATGTGTTGCTGGGATTGCACGCCGATAAAACACTGGAAGACGTGTTGAAGGGCGAATGCTCATTAATGGATATCATGGTAGAAGGTCCAGCAGGCGTAAAAATCGTCCCTGCTGCCTCGGGTGTGCGTTCCATGGTGGAGCTGGGCGATGCTGAGCATGCGGGTTTGATTCAGGCCTTCAGCGATATTGATGATCAGCTGGATATTCTGGTGATTGATACGGCCGCAGGTATTTCCTCCTCGGTAACCAGTTTTGTGCAGGCTGCCCAGGAAGTGTTAGTAGTCGTGTGTGATGAGCCGACCTCGATCACCGATGCCTACGCATTAATCAAGGTTTTAAACCGTGATTACGATATTTTTAAATTCAACGTGATTGCCAATATGGTTAACACGTCTGAAGAAGCGCAGCAGATGTTTCGCAAATTGAGTTTGGTGGCGGATAAATTTTTAAATGTGGCGCTGCGTTTTGTGGGTGAAGTGCCCTATGACGAGATGTTGAAAAAAGCGGTCAAGAAAAGGGAGCCGGTACTCACCGCCTATCCGCGCTCTAAATCTGCCGTGGCGTTTCGGGATCTGGCAGTAGAAATTCAAAGCTGGCCACTACCCAAGGAGCCTCGAGGGCATATGGAGTTCTTTATTGAACGCCTGATTCAAAGTCGAACTGGCACCGAAGCCTGAATGTTCGAATGATACTTATGCATAAACTGGCTATGTACTCAGATGATCAACAGCAACATCGGACCACCTTGCTGGTTGAACAGCATGCGCCGATGGTGAAGCGGATTGCGCATCATTTGTTGGCGCGTTTGCCGTCAACGGTGCAGCTCAATGATCTGGTGCAATCAGGCATGGTTGGTTTGCTGGAAGCTGCGCAGAAGTTTGATATTAGCAAGGGTGCCAGTTTCGAAACCTTTGCCGGAATCCGGGTGCGTGGCGCCATGATTGATGATGTGCGCAAGGATGATTGGGCTCCGCGCTCGGTGCATCGCAATGCGCGACGAGTTTCTGAGGCGATAAAAGTCGTTGAAGGGCGCACAGGCCGTGATGCCTCGGACCAGCAGGTGGCTGAGGAAATGGGCATCCCGCTGGAAGATTATTATTCTTATTTGCAGGATAGCGCGGGTACACGTTTGTTCAGCTACGATGAAGTTACCGAACAGGACGATTCCTCGTTAAAACTGGCATCCAGCTCCACACCGTCGCCGTTTGATGATGTCCAGCAACAGGCGTTTAAAGACAATTTGGCGCAAGCTATCGAAACTTTGCCTGAGCGGGAGCGCATGGTGCTGGCGTTATATTACCAGGAAGAGTTGAACCTCAAGGAAATTGGCAGTCTGTTGGGGGTGAGTGAGTCGCGAGTAAGCCAGATCCACAGTCAGGCGGCATTGCGTTTACGCACTCGCCTGGCCGATTGGGGGAATGTTTGATATGTCTGAAAGGAAACGGTCAAGCTTGAGTTTGAGTGAGGAGATGCCATGGATGTGTTAAGTATTATTGGCATTATTCTGGCCTTTGCAGCGGTGTTGGGGGGTAATTTTATTGAGGGCGGACATGTCTCCGCGCTGTTTAATCTACCTGCTGCCATGATTGTCATTGGCGGTACCTTAGGGGCTGCCATTCTTCACTCATCCTGGTCGAGCGTTTCTCGGGCTGGGAAAATCCTTTTCTGGGTGTTTAACCCACCCGGTCAAAGTGTTCATCAAATGTCCGATAAAATTCTGCACTGGAGTATGACAGCCCGCAAGGAAGGTCTGCTGGGGCTGGAGGCGATTGTTGAGACTGAAGATGAGTATTTTGCCCAAAAGGGTTTGCGTTTGCTGGTTGACGGCACGGAACCTGATGCCATTCGCCGAGCACTGGAAGTTGACCTTTATTTAATTGAAAGCCGTGATTTAAAAGCCGCCCGGTTTTTTGAATGCATGGGTGGATATGCACCTACTATCGGTATCATTGGTGCGGTGATGGGTTTGATCCATGTGATGCGTAATTTGGCTGATCCCAGTCAGCTGGGTTCTGGTATCGCTACCGCCTTTGTTGCCACCATCTACGGTGTTGGCCTGGCTAACCTGCTATTTTTACCTGTTGCCAGTAAACTCAAAGGCGTGGTGCAGCAACAATACCAGTACAATGAAATGATTATTGAGGGTGTTATTGCTATCGCTGATGGTGAAAACCCTCGTGCAATTGAAATGAAGTTGCAGGGTTATCTAGACCATAATTAGGACCGGATAAAACAAACAATGCCACGGCGCGATAAACATACCAGTCATGACCAGGAAAACCACGAACGCTGGCTGGTTTCCTATGCTGATTTCATGACGCTGTTATTTGCGTTTTTTGTGGTGATGTACTCCATTTCTTCAGTGAACGAAGGTAAATACAAGGTCTTGTCAGAGACCTTGATTGGTGCTTTTGCTGTTGAAGAGAGAAAGCAGGATAGTAGTTCTGAGTTAATTGAACTAAGCGATCATAGTAAGAACAGCATCATTGATTTTGACGGCCGAGTGAATAAGGATGGTGATGTTAAAGCTGAGACAAAAGGTGATGGCGACAATATCGGTACCTTGCTGAGCGCGCTTTCAGATCAGGTTGAGTCAGCCTTTGGTGATCTGGTTAAAGAGGGTGAAATTACCATTAGTGGTTCAGAAACCTGGATAGAGATCTCCCTTAGCTCCGGCTTACTTTTCAACAGCGGTAGCGCTAATTTGAATCCCCGATCATTCCCTGTTCTGGAGGAAATTTCCGGTGTGCTGAGCGGTTATGAAAATCCCGTGCACGTGGAGGGCTTTACCGATGACCTGCCGATTCAATCGGGTATTTTTCCATCTAACTGGGAATTATCAGCGGCACGTTCAGCCGCGGTGGTGAGGCTGCTGGCGGAGAATGGCCTTGACCCTTACCGCTTGGCTGCGGTCGGATATGGTCAGTTTCAGCCAATTGCGAGCAATGATAGTGTCGAAGGGCGAGGTAAAAACCGCCGTGTGGCGCTGATCGTATCGCGTGATCTGGATGTGCGCCGGGCCTTAACCGGAGTGGGTGAGGCGATTGAAGCCTCTGAGCAAAATGAAGAAAGCGGCGCGACGCCGTTCCTGAAGGAAAAAGACCGCGTCAAATCGGTCGAGCTGGAGGGCGGCGGATTGCTGTTCACTCAAGATGATGAATAACGTTAAGGGCGCTCTGATGGCGGCTGTGGTAGGTTAGTTCTATGTGGATATGGCTTTTAGGTGTTGCCCTGTTCTCCCTTCTCGTGGCTGTGGCTGCGCTTATGCAGGTCAAACGCAGTGCTCGCGAATCGCAGGATAATGAGCAGCGCTTGAATCAGCGTATTGAAGTGCTTGAAAAAGAGCTGTCGGCTATGATGGATGGCGCTTTCGGCGTTGCCAGTCAGCTACAAAAGGTCGAAAGCAACCTGAAAAGCACGGTGCAGCAACAGGAGCAGTTGCAGCAGCGTGATATGGGTAATTTGCCCTATAACGACGCGGTACGTCGTGTCAGTCAAGGTGCGGATGTGAATGAATTGGTCGAGCACTGCGGGCTGTCACGTTCGGAGGCTGAGCTGGTGGAAATGCTTCATAAAAAAACGTCGCCACCGGTGATCGATGAGCGTGAACCGGAAATCGCTACTGCCTCTCAATATGAACAACACGGACCAGACGCTACGTCTGAAGGGGCTTTTGAGCTGGAGCCGACCACTGATTTGGAGCAGAGGGCTCTGGAATCTGAGTTGTCGCGGTTAGAGAATGATGACGAACTGCGGTTTAGCGGAGACCTTGGCAGTGACGATTTTCAGCAAGCTTTGGAGCGCGCTCGCGAATCTCAGACTCCGTCCATCAACCCATTCGGGGATGAACAAACAGAGGCCAGTGATCCTGGCCAACAACCGCACGAGCCAGATGAAAGACATTAGTCATTGGATTTTTGGCTATGGGTCATTGATCTACAAAGTCGATTTCCCCTACCTCGAAAGTCAGCCTGCCAGTATTTCTGGCTGGGTGCGTCGTTTTTGGCAAGGTTCCCATGATCATCGTGGTTTACCTGAGGCGCCGGGCCGCGTTGTGACACTGGTGCCAGAGGAGGATGCTGTTTGTCATGGCATGGCTTACCGGGTCGAAAACAGTGTCCTGGCGCATCTGGATTTCCGTGAAAAAGACGGTTATCAACGGGTGCTGGTGCCTCTTAAGTTTACCGATGGTTGCCAACTCGAGGGCATTGTTTACATCGCCACCGAGTACAATGACGCTTATTTGGGCGACGCCCCTCTATCCGAAATCGCTGCCCACATTCAACGTAGTGCCGGGCCCAGTGGAACCAATCAGGAATATTTACTGCACCTGGCTGAATCCCTGCGTCAGTTAGCGGTCTACGATGAACATGTCTTTGAGCTGGAAGCCCTGTTATTGAATGAAACAGGTGAGCAAGCGCCCTGATTGTTATTTTCATCGTTCAAGTGATGACGTCTTTACACATTGGCCCTCCCAACTGAATTTTAAAAATGAGTGATTATGCTGAGAAATAGCCCGACAACCTATGGATTGGTTACTGTGTTTCTGCATTGGGTCATGGCGTTGCTGATATTCGGACTGTTTGGTTTGGGGTTGTGGATGGTGGAGCTGGATTATTACGATAGCTGGTATCACGATGCGCCAGACTTACATAAAAGCTTGGGTTTGCTGGTGGCCTTTTTATGGCTGATTCGCGTGATATGGCGTTATTTGGATCAACAACCCGTAGCCGAGGCTACTTACAGTTATTGGGAGCATAAATTGGCGCTGGCCATGCACAGGCTGTTTTATGTGTTGATCATCTTGATGATTGGTGCCGGATACCTTATCTCCACTGCAGAAGATGCCAGTGTGTCATTTTTTGGATTGTTTGAAATTCCGGCGCTGATCTCAGCTTTTGACGAACAGGCTGATATTGCGGGTTGGGTTCACTGGGCGCTGGCCTGGATGATTATATGCTGTGCTTTTTTGCATTCAATAGCGGCGTTACGACACCATTTTTATAACGGTGATCGAACATTGCTGAAGATGTTGGGTCGGAAGGGATAACGCTAATAGGGACTTATAAGGTGAGAAAATTATTTGTTGCGAGCCTGCTGGTTGCCGCAAGCATTGGTTTTAGTGACAGTGCTATGAGCGCTGATTATGTGATTGACACCAAAGGCGCCCATGCTTCTATTCAGTTTCGAGTAAAGCATCTGGGCTATAGCTGGTTGGTAGGGCGTTTTAACAAATTCGACGGAGAGTTTAGTTATGACGCCGAGTCACCAGAAAAGACCCGCATAGAAGTGAATATTGATCCGGCCAGTATTGACTCCAATCATGCCGAACGTGATAAACACCTACGCGGCGATGATTTTCTGCATGTTCGCAAATACAGGGTGTCCAAATTTATCGGCACCGGCCTCGAAATATTAGCCGATGGGAGCATGGTATTAAAAGGCGATTTTACTTTGCATGGCCACACCAACCCCATTCAAATTCAAGTGAGTGAGATAGGCGAAGGTAAAGACCCCTGGGGAGGATATCGTCACGGTTTTACTGGTTTTACCACGATTAATACCAGTGATTATGGTTTCAAAAGTATTTTGGGGCCTGAATCCAGGCAAATTGAGTTATTTCTGAATATTGAAGGTGTGCGGCAAGAGTAGCTTTTTGTCACGCGGGTTGATTTATCGAAGGACTTATTTTTAAACACCGGGATATTTTTCTATTACCGGTGTTTTTGCTATTATGCGGCACCATTCGCGGTGCAGTTGTACCGCTCAGCATAGAAGAATTTTTGGAGCGAGCACTATGATCTGGACTGTTTATTTATCAGGTGAAATTCACACTGACTGGCGTGAACAAATTCAACAGGGTGCCGCGGCGCTGGATCTTCCGATTGAATTCACTTCACCGGTCACGGATCATGCTGCCAGCGATGATATTGGTAATGTGTTGAGCACGGATGATAAACCTTTCTGGAAGGATCATCAGTCAGCCCGTATTAACAGTATTCGTACACAAACTCAGATTCAAGCTGCTGACGTTGTTGTGGTGCGTTTTGGTGATAAATACAAACAGTGGAATGCAGCTTTTGATGCCGGTTATGCGGCGGCAATGGGTACGCCGTATATTACTTTGCACGCCGAAGACATTATTCATCCACTGAAAGAAGTGGATGCAGCAGCTTTAGCCTGGACGCAAACGCCCGAGCAAGTGGTTGAGCTTCTAAAGTACGTCACAACTAAAAAGTAGCAAAACTATTTTGTGTGAGTTGTTAATAAAACGGGGTGCTAAGGCACTCCGTTTTGGTTTTTGACGGGTAGGTTATACTTCTTCCAAATCAGCTAATAGAGATCAAATTTGATGGCAGGCGCGCGCGGCGAATTCAGCTCACGATTAGGTTTTATTCTGGCGGCATCCGGTTCAGCGGTTGGACTGGGTAATATCTGGGGTTTTCCGACTCAGGCAGCCAGTAATGGTGGCGCGGCTTTTTTACTGATGTATCTACTGATGGCCTTTCTATTGGCTTATCCGGCGCTGATGGCGGAGCTGATTATTGGCCGTCATGCTAAAGCCAATATTGTTAGCGCCCTAAGGCAGGTTTCCAGTAATGGCTTAACGCGTTTTATCGGCTCCTTGACCGGGTTTGCCGGTATTATCACCGCTAGTTTGATACTTGCCTTCTACGGTATTGTGGCGGGTTGGATGATTGCCTTTGCGCTGGCTCCACTGGGCGCAATGATTGGTGCTGACGAGGCTGCAAGTTGGCTCACCGGTTTTGGCGCAGAACGTAATTTGGTGTTTATGCTGACCTTTATGCTAATGACCTGTTTGATTATCAGCGGCGGGGTGCGCAACGGCATTGAGAAATGGTCATCGCGACTGATGCCCTTATTATTGGTACTTCTGCTGGGTTTGATCGCCTACGTGATGACGCTGCCGGGGGCGATGGAAGGGCTGAAGGCTTACCTGTTGCCGGACTTTGGGCGTAGCTTTAACTTCCAGTTGATCGTCAATGCGTTGGGCCAAGCTTTTTTCTCTTTGTCGTTGGGTGTTGGCACCATGCTGATTTACGGCTCCTACATCAGTAAACAGGAAAATATTGCCTCGCTGGGACGTGCAATTACGCTGATTGATATCGGTATTGCGGTGCTGGCAGGTATGTTGATTATCCCCGCCATGTATGTGGCGCAGCATAGTGGTGTGCAGATTTTTGATCCCGCTGGCAACCTTATTGCTGAAGATACGCTGATCTTTACTGTGCTTCCTGCCTTGTTCGACACCATGGGTGGTAGTGGCGTAGTGATTGGTTTTTCCTTTTTTGTGCTGATGACAATCGCTGCGCTGACGTCGTCTATTTCCATGCTGGAAGCGCCCGTCTCCTACGTCATCGAAGTGCATGGTTTGTCGCGTCGTGCTTCGTCATTTTTGGTGAGCGGGATTATTGCTGTTATCAGCGCCGTCATCGTGTTTAATTTTGGTGAGCTATTTGGTTTGGTGATTAACCTGACTACCCGTTATGCGCAGCCGTTGCTGGGATTGATGTTGTGTCTGTTTGCTGGCTGGATTTGGCACCGTAATCAGGTGTTGACCGAAATTAAAGCGGGCTTTGAGCAGGCTGAGCAGAGCCTCTTCTGGCGTATCTGGCCGGTTTATATTCGTTATGTGTGTCCCATTGCTATTTTGACGGTATTTGCACAAAACGTATTGGGTTGATGGCTGCTTTGAGGCGGGTTTTATTCGAAGTGTAAGACTAAAGTCTTGGCGGTCTAGCCTCCATGTACGCTTGTATTTTCATTCCTTTGCGTTAAGCTAACAGGCCGGATTTTTGTGCGGGGCGTTAACTCTCCGCAAGTCCCCACCCATTTGTGTTTCTGTAGGCATTTTGTATGGATTTGTTTGATTTTAAAGATGGCCGTGAAGGCTACTATGGTCAGTTTGGCGGCTCCTTTTTACCGGAGATTCTTACCGCGACCGTGGAAGAACTCAAGGCGTGTTTCCGTGAGTGTAAAAACGACCCTTCCTTCTGGGCTGAATATGAGCAGTTGATGCATCAATACTCCGGTCGGCCGACACCCGTGACACATTTGCCAAATCTGTCGAAACAACTGGGCGGCGCGCAAATTTATGTGAAGCGCGAAGATCTTAATCACACGGGTTCCCATAAGATCAATAACGTGATGGGCCAAGGCTTGATTTGCCAGCGTTTGGGTAAAAAACGTGTAATCGCCGAAACGGGTGCCGGTCAACACGGCTTTGCCACTGCTACCATGGCCGCTAAATTCGGTTTCGATTGTAAAATTTACATGGGTGAAGTGGACGTTAAACGTCAGCGCCCGAATGTGTTCTGGATGGAAAATCTGGGCGCAGAAGTGGTTGCCGTTAAAGACGGGCAGCGTACTCTAAAGGATGCCATTAACGAATGTATGCGTGACTGGGTCAGCAATATGGCTGATACGCACTACGTGCTCGGTACTGCCTGTGGCCCTCATCCTTTCCCGGAAATGGTGAGTTACTTTCAGTCCATTATCGGTGTGGAAGCTAATCGTCAGATTAAAGAACTAACGGGTGGTCGTTTGCCGGATAAAGTGTTTGCCTGTGTGGGTGGTGGCTCAAATGCCATGGGTATCTTCCAGGGTTTCTTCGACGATGATGTTGAGCTGATTGGCTGTGAAGCGGGTGGGTTGGGACCTGGTTTGGGAAAACATGCGTCGCGTCTGGCTTATCATGACGCTTCCGTGGGTGTGGCGCAGGGTTTCAAAACCTACTTCCTGCAAAACGACGAAGGCAATATGTTGGAAACGCAGTCAGTTGCAGCCGGACTTGATTACATTGGAATTAACCCCATTTTTGCTTATTTATGGGAGCAGGGGCGAGTACGTTTTGAAGCAGCCACTAACGACGAAGTCCGTGAGACCCTTAAGCTGGTGATGAAGACTGAAGGTTTGATCCCTGCGCTGGAAAGTACTCACGCCTTTGCCAAGGCGGTTGAGGAAGCCCCAAAAATGGGCAAAGACGAGATTATTCTAATTAACCAATCGGGTCGAGGAGACAAAGATATCTTTACCGTTGCCGATGCGCTTGACGATAATCACTGGAAAGAATTCATTAAAGAAAAGGCCAAAGAATATGGCGCTTAATACTTATATCGCCGAGCGCAAAGCTATTCGCACACCGCTGGTGATGACTCATGTGGTATGTGGTTATCCGTCCTTCGAAGCAAACATGAAGGAACTGGAAGTCATGGCCGCTCACGGCGTGGATTTTGTGGAATTGCAGTTTCCGTTCTCCGAGCCTTCTGCGGATGGCCCGCTGTTTGTGAAGGCTAATCAAGAATCTGTCGCAAGCGGCACTACTGTTGCCCAGTGCTTTGAGTTTATGGCTGAAGTGACGAAACGCTTTGATTTTAAAGTGTTGATGATGGGTTATTACAACACCTGTTTCAAAATGGGCCATGAAAACTTCATTAACCGTTTAAAAGCTGCCGGCGGCTGTGGTTATATTCTGCCGGATCTGCCCATTGAAGAGGCGACTGAGTTGCATGCGTTGTCCAAAACGGCTGATTTAACGCCGGTTATTTTGATGACGCCGACAAATACGGATGAGCGTCTGGCCCAACTGGGTGCGGCGTCTGAAGGACTGGTGTACTGTGTCGCACGTAAAGGTGTGACGGGTACAAAAACGGATATGAGTCAGGATCTGGTCACGTTTCTTGATCGCTGCCGCAAGTTTACCGATGTGGCGATTGGTGTTGGTTTTGGCGTTAGCGAAAAAGCCGACATCGACTTTATTGGTGAGCATGGCGATATTGCTATTATCGGTACTGCCGCATTAAAAGCCTGGGAACAAGGCGAAGAAGTGGCGCTGAATGCGTTCTTCGATTCTTTGGGGCTGTAAGCGCTGTCGATTAAGACTAACTGAATTTTGAGTAATTAATTATGAAACCAATGACCTGTGGCAGCTGCCACGATCAGTTTAAAAACTACGACGTAAAAGAGCGTAAATTTAACTTTTATGGTTATGATATGCGTTGTCCAAAATGCGGTACCTGGTTATCGCCTGATAGCCGCTCGATCCTGTTACGCCTTATTGGCTTTGTACTTTGGGTTGTTGGACTGGGTGTTGTTTACCTGTTATCCGAATCTGACAATCAGAACAGTGACTGGGTTATTGGTCTCGGATTCATCTCGTTGGTGGGTATGGCGCTGTTTGCCGCTAGTTATAAGGCATCTACGTTAACAGCCAAAAAGAGCTGACGGGTAGTCCGAGATTACAGAGTGCCGTTCTGGCACTCTGATTATTTTATAATTATTTCTTCACAAACTTGGTTAAGATCACAATTTGTTGGCCATCAACACGGCCTTCAATGTGCTCAGCGTTATCCGGTGACAGTGAAATATTACGTACTGCCGTGCCGCGCTTGGCGGTGAAGTTGGCACCTTTTACTTCTAGATCTTTGATCAAGGTTACCGTATCGCCAGCTTCCAGAATATTGCCATTGCTGTCCTTGTGTATCACACGATCTTCGTCATCCAGGCCTTCACCAGTCGCCCGCGCCCAGCTTAACGTCTCGTCATCCAGATAGAGCATTTCCAGTAAATCCTGCGGCCAACCTTCAGCCCGTAAACGGGTCAGCATACGCCACGCCATTACTTGCACGGGTGTTTCTTGGCTCCACATGCTGTCGTTTAGGCAGCGCCAGTGATTCACATCGACGTTAGCCGGGTTTTCAATTTGATCCTGGCAGGTGTTACAGATCAATACTGATTGATCGACACCACCGTTGCTGTTGGGCGGCACGTCATACACGGACAGATTTTCGGTGGCCGAACAAAGTTCGCATTTAGAGTTACTGCGCGCGTGCAGGTCAGTTTCTGTGCTCATGGCAAATACCAATAATAATTAGAGAGAAATTTGCGGTGTAGGGTATGGGCAATGCCGGATGTTGTCCAGTCTCTCGTTAATCTGCCGTTAACAGTTCGTAACAATACGTCATGAGCTGTTGTTTTTATTGACTAGTGTCGTTCATTTTTGATCTCTACTGTGTCTGCACGCCATAACATTGTTGGGCGCCAATATTTTTGCAGAACGCTTTTTAGGAGAAATACATGATCAAATCAACATTGACGGTTACAGCACTGGCAGCTTCATTAACCATGGGTTTTAGTGGTTCGGCTGTTGCTGCGGATTATCTTGATTCAGCAGCAATTCGGGATTTAGTAACAGGCAACTCACTGCATGGTGATTATGACGGCAGCAAGTTTAAGCAGAACTTCCATGCTGATGGTACTGTGGTGGTATTTATTGCCGGTGATCAGGTTTATAACGTCAATTGGATAGCCAATGAGCGTGATCAATATTGTGAATATTGGGGCGAAGAGTGGGGCTGGTCCTGCTTTAAATTTCAGGCACCTGTTGATGGTAAGTTAACGGCAGTAAAAGTGGGTGATGAAAAATCAGTGTATACCTGGAATCTAGAAAAGGGTTTCATTGATATCAATCCTTAATGCTTCCAAACCGGGACTTCGCCCCTCATTTTCGACGTTCCGGTTTTTTTAATCCTAATTTCCGACCCCGTATAAAAGCGCCCTGTACCTGTCCGAGCGCTCGTTACATCTTGTAAGGGTAGGTTCTGCTATTACTGCCGGAAACAAAATTTCCAGAGCTGGGAGCCTTGCCGGTAAGTTTTCTCTGGTTTGTGCGAGGTGTTAAGCCATTACAGCGGCAGTATTAATTCTAGTTTAGCGGTGATCATGCCGCTGCTTTTACCGCGGTCAACGCTGGCTTGAAGTACCTCAATGCTATATTGATCCTGCATCTGCGTTAGCCACATCAGCATATCGTTAAAGGCGATGTTATCCAGCCAGACTCGTAAACCATTTTCGTCAAAGGGCTCAAAACGTTTAAAGCTGATGTTATGTGTCTGTGCCGATTGTGACGCCAGACTGAGTATGGATTGTCCCTGAGAAGGACGTGGCTGATCGCTATTTTGACTAGTTAGCATTCTGGCGGGGGTTTCATTGGCTCGCATCCAGGCCAGCAGTTCTGCGCGTTGCTGATGGTGTTGGGCAGCATCGATGGCAAAGCGATTAGCTGGCAATATCAGTAAATAGATAACGATGAGCAACGATAAGAAAACGCCAAGCACGGTCAATGCTAACCGATCTTTTGGGGATAGCGCGGTAAAGCGTTGTTGCAGGTTATTGAGGGTAAGCGTTGTCATGTTCTAATTTCCTTTTCCATTTCTTACAGAGCTAACCGCATGCGACCCTTGATCCACTGCCGTTCTTTGTTGGCAGAGAGAATGGTGACATTGACGTTACGGGCTTCGATCATGTGTTTTAGCTGTTCCAGCTGTTGTACATCCTTGACGTTAATATCTACCATCAAGGTCTGGTTTTTATCGTTGTAACGCAGCTGTTGAAGCTGGGTGCTTTGGATGTCGTCCTGGTTGTCCAGCGCTTCGGCAACATAGCTAAACAACGGCATAAAGCTGGAACCGCCAATGTTGCCGGTTTGGCCATTGAGGTGGTTTTGCATTTGAACTTTGGTGTTAATGATGCGCTTATCTTGCGGAAACAGGTCGTGATAGAGGGCGTTGACTTGTTCATCAAGCTGATTGCTTTGATGATTCAGGTACAGACCGCTGCCCACATCAAGTAACAATTTAATGAATATGCATAGCGTAACGGCGGCTGCCAGCATGCCCCATTTTGGCGTCCTGTTATTCTGGCGTTTGCTGGTGCTTCGGTAGTCGCCGTTAAGCAAATTAATCAAGTTGTCTGATTTGCCTTGCTGTAATCGTGACACTAGTTGTGTACAGCAAAAATCAAAGCGGCTTTCGATAGGCTGCTGTTGCAACGAAATGCCCGCTACCTCAAATTGGGTTGCCAGTGCCGCAACGGTCGATTGTTCTTTCTCTGAGAGTTGTTTACTGACCAGCAGACTGCCAATGGCGGGTTTTTTGTTATCAGGGAGCTGATCGATGAGCGTATCGGCGACGAAGGTTAAGTTGATTAACTCTGTGTTGATAACGGGCTGTTGTGGGCAGTAGAAGTGCGCGCCCTGAGAATCCAGTAAAATTTCCAGTTGGTTGCCAGCCCCTAATGTGGCGCTGTCGGGTAACAGCCAGTCTGCTTCGATCCGGTGCGCCTTTAGTTGCTGGAACCAGATTTTCATGGCGTTGTGGCTGGCGACCAATACCTGAATTTGATCGTTTTTAATGGCGCCTGCACACAGATGCATTTCTTCAATGGGGGTGGCAACTTCTTCCTCCACCAAAAAAGGTAAGGTGCGCTGCAGGTGGCGTTTTTGGCCCACCGGGATTGCCAGCTGGGTTTGCAGTATGTCTGCACCGGGTACCAATGCGACAATCAGTTTATCGGGGACGTCGGCCGTTTGCGCAACGGTATCGGCCAGTGAGCAGCCAGATGCACCAGCCACTTTTTGCTCTGCATCGAAGAGCGCCCAGTTTACCGTAGTGGGTTCACTGGTCTGCATTGCCGATGGCAGTTGAATGAAAAGCGTGTGTGTCACAGATTAACCACCTTATTCATTAAAGTGTATCTTAATGCCTGAGTAACCATCAGTTATTTTTCTCGTTGATTGTTTCTTTGGGCCAGAGAAAACGCGAATTACGGTCTCGTGAAATCAGGCTGATGTCACCGCTGCTGTTGTCTCGATATAACATGCTTTGTAATCGGATGCGGCTGTTGGCAAAAATGGACTCGACATAAACCAGAAAGTAGTCACTTGTGACGCTGGCCAGCGAGGTATTAATTTCAAGGCCTGCTAACTGGTCGTGGGCAATAAAGGTCTCCAGCGAGTCAAAACCACCCGTTTGTTGATGGGTGATCAATGCGGACGCTTTTTGAACACTTAAATCTTTTGCGAGTGTTGCCAGCACAGGGGCTGATGCGGTGTTGACGTTAATTTTCGTGCTGGCAGGAAGCGCCGTGATATGAGGTGCGATCAACATTAACTGTTTGTTTCCCCAGCCTTTTAACAGTAGCAGTTCGGAAAGGTGCTGCATTGGTTGATTGGCGGTGCGGTAGGGCGAATCCAGCCCCAGATAAAAATCATCTTCACTGCCTAACCCGCTTGGTAGGCTGTCTTTATCAAGCCAGTCCACCAGCACATCCAGTTGTTGTTGCTCAAGATTCAGTGTGTTAAACAGAATTTGAAACTGTTGGTAGACGGTTTCATCGATTTGCCCATCGGTTGTGATTAACGTGTTGATGTTGAGGCGTGAGTTAAGGTCGACTATCTGGATTTTTAGTTGGCCTTGATCAAATTCATAAAGAGGCTTTAGTTTGGCCCAGCGATCATTACGATGATCAAATTCATTTTCTTCATGATCCTCATATAACAGTTGGCGTGCCAGTTCTTCGCCGCCCAAGGCATATTGATAGGCCTGTGCCTGAGCTTGTTGCGCCTGGTTACGCTGGATATGAAAATGCAGGCGCGACACCACTTCACTGGCAATGACCGCAGCAACGGCGGTTACCAGCAGCACGGTAATCAGTGCTACGCCCTGTTGCTTGTGCCTGTGCCATCGTCTCATGGTTTTCCCCCAGAGCTATTAACGGGGATGGACTGAATTGGCGGCGTAGTGCTCGTTTGGCCATTGTTGGTTGCCGGTTTGATTCGCTCAGCTGAATATTCGCTGAGTTGATAAATTCGCTCAATCTGACCGAGTGACGAGCTATCCAGTTTTAACATTAGTGCGTTGGGTAACCCGTTGCTGGGTTCACCAATCAGGGGGTTGACTGGCCATTCGCGATGCCATTCACCTTGTTGATCCATGAAGCGTAATTGCAGATCATTGATGTTTCTTAGTAAGACCTGTGTTTGTGGTTTGCTTTCCTGATTGCGATCAAGCATCGGCCAGTAGTGGCGCAGCAGGTGAATACCGCTGTCACTTTGTTGATCTGTGGTGTTGAGGCCTTTGTTCATGTTGCCCAGCTCATAGGCGACCCGCTGCAGTTGGCTGCGGGGTAATTGCAGTGGATTGCGCCAGCCCTGGCGGGTGAATTCGATCAGGTAGCTCTCTTCGCCAATTGCTAATGCGTTGAGTTGATCACCATAATTGTCGCGGACTGGTCGATTGACCAGTTGTTCAACGTCGCTGCCGATAATGTGCATGGCGCGTTCCAGTGAACGAATTTTGTTTTCATGAGACATCACCTTGCTTTGCGAAAGGATGACGATATCCAGCATACGATAGGCGGCCAGCCCGATAAGACTGAAAATACTCAGTGCGATCAGTACCTCCAGCAGGGTGAATCCGCGATGTTGGTGGCGTGGGCTTTTCATCAGTATTGTCCGATGTAACCGCGTAGCGATGATAAGCTGCCTTGATCACCCGCGCGTGAAACCTCAACATCAACACGGCGTAGCGACTTTTCACCCGTATCGCTGACAGCGGTTTTAATCGACCATTGGCGGTCAAACTGCGTTACTTGATTTTTCTTTTCCCCCGTTGGCGGCCACTCCTGTGCAAGACGTAGCTCGGTGAGTTTATTTTCGGCAATCCATAGGGCATAGGATTTTTCCTCCAGGTAGCGGGCTTGGGTGATGCCTTGATTGCTTTGGGAGAGCAGGGCGATGGCGCTGATGGCAAATACCGCCAGTGCGATCATCACTTCCAGCAGGGTAAAGCCGGTATAAAGTCGTTTAGATGGCATCTTGATTACCTAAACGAATGTCGCCTAAACCGTCACCGCTCAGCTGCATTTTATACTCGGCATCGGCGGACTGTAGTTGCAGCGTGAAGGGGGTCATTTCACCGCTGGATAGCAATAGCAGGGCGGGTTTTAGCGTACTCTCGTCGCTTGGTTTTTGATCTTGCTGCTGTTCGATTTTATTGAGTATCGTCAGGTCAACGCTGGAACCTTCCGATTGCAGGCTCAGAGTTATGTCGTTGGGTAATTTGTAAGCGGCAAAGGCTTCAAGCTTCGCCTCCGCCCACTCTTCCTTCTCGTTATCAAATTGCACTATTTGGTAACTCTCGCGAGCTAACTTAAGACCGTATTCCTGTCCCTGAAGCAGCGCTTCATCGGCGGCCAGTTGCAACACTAAACGAATGCGTTGTGCTTCCTTTTTAAGCTGCTGGTGTGGGTCGCCACCAATGGCCAGTACTGCCATGCTAGCCATCACACCAACAATGATCATGACGATCAGGATTTCGATCAGTGTAAAGCCGGGAGCGGGTTTCACAGCACTGCTCTTCATAAATACGCCGGTTTACTGCTCGATTTCCCAGGAGGTGATGTCGGCATCGACACCTTCACCACCTTCGCGGCCATCGGCGCCCAATGAATAAAGATCAAAACGGCCATGTGCCCCGGGGCTTAAGTACAGGTACTCGTTACCCCAGCCATCTTTGGGTAATTTGCCGAGATAGCCGTCCGGGTTCCAGTTTTTCGCTTCCGGAGAACCAGAAGGTTTTGTCACTAACGCTTGTAAACCTTGATCGGTCGAAGGGTAGCTGTAGTTGTCCAGTTTGTAGAGGTTGAGTGCATTGCTGATGGCTTTGATATCGGATTTAGCTGCACTGATGCGGGCTTCATCTGGGCGGCCCATAATATTAGGCACGACCAGTGCGGCCAGTACACCAAGAATCACGATCACCACCATAATTTCGATCAGGGTAAAACCCTGCATGTGTCTGGAATGGTTGTTTTTCATAAATAGCCCTTACAGATTTAAGTCACAAGTTGATTTAGATTGAGGATCGGTAGCAGAATCGCCAACACAATCAGTAATACGGTTAAGCCCATGGAGAGCAGCATAAAGGGCTCGAACAGCCCGAGCACGATGCCGATAAAGTTCTGGACATCACGTTCCTGACTAGCCGCTACGCGCTCCAGCATTTGATCCAGTTCGCCGCTGGCTTCACCACTGGCGATCATGTGGACCATCATGGGGGGGAAATATTCAGCCTGTTGTAATGCCCGGTGTAGCGAGCTGCCTTCGGTGACTTGTTGAGTGGCTTCATTGACGCGTTGTTTGAGCCATTCGTTGGAGAGCACCTGTCCAGAAATGCGCATGGCCTCCACTAATGGCACACCGCTGGCGGTCAAAATGCTGAGCGTGCTGGCAAAGCGAGCGGTGTTGATGGTGGCTGCCAGGCGTCCAACTAACGGTATGTTCAGCAAATGTTTGTGCCATTGCAGGCGAATATGCGCTTGTCTGAGCAGGTAGCGAGCGCTAAAGACCAGCAGGATCAGTATTAGCAGCAAATACAGACCGTAACTGCCAATAAAATCACTCAACGCCATCAGTCCAACCGTCAGGGCGGGCAGTTGCTGACCGGTATCGATAAAAACGTCCACCACATCAGGCACGATATAAACCATTAGCCCGGTGACAATCAGAATGCTCAGTACCAGCAGGATGACCGGGTAGAGCAACGCCATCATGATTTTCTGGCGCGATTCATGGCTGCTTTCGGTGTAATCGGCCAGGCGATTGAGAATCTGGTCGAGGAAACCGGATTTTTCACCAGCGGCCACTGTGGCGCGATAAATGGCAGGAAAGGCACGCGGGAATTCCGCTAATGAATTAGCCAGCGTGTGGCCTTCCATTACTTTGGAGCGCACAGCCAATAACATGCTGCGCACCTTGGGTTTGGATGTTTGTTGGGCAGCAGCGGAAAGCGCTTCTTCCAGAGGTAACGAGGCCTGTACCAATGTTGCCAGTTGGCGAGTCAGTAATGCTAGATCACGCACACTGATGTGTGGGCTGAAAAGGTTGCCGATGGATTTTTCACGTTGCTGCTTTTCGCTGCTTTGTTCAACCGAGAGCGGCGTCAGGCCCTTGTCGCGCAGTAGCTGGCGCATTTGTCGTGCACTGTCGGCTTCCAGCACACCCTTTTGTTTGCGTCCCAGCCCGTCAAGGGCAATATAATCGAAGGCTGCCATGTCTGGAGGCTCCTCAACCTTCCTGCGTGACGCGCAGTAACTCTTCCAAGCTGGTAATGCCAGCTAAGACACGGCTGCGACCATCGGTGCGAATGCTGGGACTGTGCTGGCGGGCGTGTTTGATTAACTCGGACTCGGCGGCACAGTTGTGAATCAAGGTGCGTAACGTGTCATCAATGACCACCAGTTCAAAAATACCGGTACGACCACGATAGCCCGTGTGGTTGCACTTTTCGCAGCCCTTGGGGCGGTAGATAGTGACCTTTTCGTCATCTCCTAAATGCAGCTTGTCACGCTCTGCAGCGTCGGGTTCGTGGGCTTGTTTGCAGTCAGGGCAGAGCACTCGCACCAGCCGTTGGGCGATGACGCCGATTAGGCTGGAGGAGAGTAAAAAGGGCTCCACACCCATGTCGTGCAGTCGGGTGATGGCGCCAATGGCATTATTGGTGTGCAGAGTGGATAACACCAGGTGGCCGGTTAAGCTGGCTTGTACGGCAATTTCAGCCGTTTCAAGATCGCGAATTTCACCAATCATCACGATATCTGGATCTTGACGCAGGATAGCGCGCAGACCACGGGCAAAGGTCATGTCGGCTTTGGTGTTTACTTGTGTTTGGCCGATGCCTTCAAGGTTGTATTCAATGGGGTCTTCGACCGTGAGAATGTTGCGACTTTTGTCGTTGAGCTGGCTAAGCCCGGCATATAACGTGGTCGTTTTACCAGAACCCGTTGGACCGGTTACCAGAATAATGCCGTGGGGATGATGTAGCAGTTCACGCAGGGTCGCGATATCGCGCTCAGTCATATCCAGCATTTCGATATCAAGACGGCTGGCTTGTTTGTCTAACAGGCGTAATACCACGCGCTCGCCATTGCTGGAGGGAATCGTGGAAACACGAATATCAACTTCACGGCCCGCAACACGCAGAGAGATACGGCCATCCTGAGGCACGCGCTTTTCAGCAATGTCGAGGCGTGCCATAACCTTGATACGCGATACCAGCAGTGGTGCCAAAGCGCGCTTGGGTTGTACCATTTCTCGCAGCACGCCATCAACGCGGAAGCGAACAACCAAACGTTTTTCAAAGGTTTCGATGTGAATATCCGAGGCGCCAACTTTGACAGCTTCGGTGAGTAGGGCGTTGATCAGACGGATGATCGGGGCATCTTCTTCCTGCTCCAGCAGGTCTTCGGTTTCGGGCACCGAGTCGGCCAGACTGGCAAGATCCATGTCATCGCCCAGGCCTTCCACCATCTGAATGGTTTCATCGGAGCTGTTTTCATAGGCCAGACTGAGTTTTTCCTGAAATAACGCAGGATCAACGGTCTCGAATTGCAGAGCTGTATTCAGGTAGCGTCTTACCTCGGCCAGGATGACGGGCTTGATTTTCGGCAGGCAGAGAACTTTGCAGGGTGTTGAGGGTGCAGGGTCAACCAACACGCCGTGGCGTTTAGCAAAGTTAAAGGGTAGCCGAGTAGGGGGCTTGGCTGGCTGGAGTGCCACGTCTTGGCCGTCTGTTTCTGCCATGTTCAAGTCTGAGAGTTCTGTCATTTCTATTGAGCGGAATCAGCAAGAGCGGACGTTTTAGGATTGGAGCTGTTTTGCTCGGTTGCTTTGTTTGATGCACCGCTATTCTCAACTGGATCTGGAATCGTTGTTTGTGGACTCAGGTATTCGTTAAAGTCTGGCAATAACGGTGGCTGTTTAGGGATGAAAATACGGTCACGTTTATCATTGTACTGTTGTTGTTTGTTACGCAAGTTGTTGTAACGTTCGCTGGTGAGCGAGTTACTCGTGTCTCGATCCGACAAAATTAGCGGGTGAATAAACACCATCAGGTTTTTCTTTTCCACCTTGGTGCTGGTGCTTCTAAACAAACGTCCGAGTATTGGAATATGTCCCAGTACAGGAACGCGGCTTTCAACATTACTCACCTCATCTGAGATCAACCCGCCAAGCACCAGCACCTGATCGTTTTCCAGTAACACGTTGGTTTTTATATTACGCTTATTGGTGATGATGTCGGCTGTTGTCACGGTTGATGTGCCAATGCTTTCCACGGTTTGTTCGATGGCCAGTGTCATCGAATCGTTTTCATTGATGCGCGGTTTTACCTTCAGGGTAATACCAATGTCCTGCCGTTGAATGGTCTGGAAGGGGTTGGTTGTTGGAGAGGACTCGTTGGTGTTGGAGCCGGTGATAAAGGGCACGTTGGAGCCTACCAGTATTTCGGCTTCTTCATTGTCGAGCGTAACAATAGTTGGAGTGGATAGAACGTTGGCTGTGCTATCCGTTTCCAGTGCGCGTATCAGCGCGCGCAGTGAGTTATTTTTGAAATAACCCAGAGTCAGGCCGCTGCCCAACGCCGGTAGTGCGGTGTTGGGTACATTGGTGGGAATGGCGCTAAAGCCGGAAAACTCACCATTAGCGGGTGTTGAGGTTTGCCATTGGATGCCCAAATCATCCAGTACACTGTCGTTCACTTCGACAATCACGGCCTCGACCAATACTTGCTGGCGACGAATATCCAGTTTTTGAATGACGCCTTTCATGGTGTTTAGCAATGCCGGTGGTGCGGTGATAATCAACGCATTATTCGCTTCGCTGGCTTGAATGCTGACTTCGCTACTCTCGAAGGGTTGATCCTTTTCGGCTTTTTGCAGACTGCCGCTGACACTTTGCAGAATCGGGACCAGATCGACAGCTTTGGCATAATAGACGTAAATAACCTGAGTGTTACCGTCACCGGAAAGAGGTTGGTCGAGCTTATCGATCAGTTTGCTGATTTGTTTGCGGCTGATGGGGTCGCCAGTAAGAAGTATGCTGTTTGAACGTTCATCAGCAACATAGGTAAGTTTGTTATGACTTGGCTCAGTTTGTTGTTGGCCCATTAATTTACTGATTACGGTGACGATGTCTTTAGCGCTGGCAAATTGCAGAGGAATCACTTCAATGTCGATGGTGCCAACGCGATCTATATCTTTGACGATCTTGACGATTTTAGCGACGTTTTGTGCGCGGTCAGCAATGATGAGTGTGTTGCTCTGGGGGTAGGCACCAAGGTGTGCAATTTGTGGCATCAGTGGCCTTAATAGCGATACCAGCGGCGCTGCAGCGACATTTCTGACTTTAACCAGTTGCACAACAATTTCTTCATCCAGTGTTGTTGGTCCGGCATAACCGGGACTGGATTGTTTGGCTAATGCATCCGGTAAAATTTTGATGGATTGATCCGTTTCAACCACAGCGAAGCCATGGACCTGTAATACTGACATGAAGACATCATAGGCTTCTTTTTCATCAATCGGATAGCCTGCCAGCACTGAGACCCGTCCTTTAACGGCGGGGTGAACAATAATGGTTTTATCAATGTGTTTGGAGGCCCATTGAATAAGATCTTTAATGTCGGCATTTTCTAACGACAGGCTAACCTCTTCGGCCATACTAAAGGGGGTAATGGCTAGGCTGAGCAAAGTTGCAGAGAGCCATCTTGGTAAGAGCCGGTTTATCTTTTTTGATGTGGAAAGTTGCATAGGCATGGGCGCGTTGTTGTTATTGTTGGGACCGTTGTCTGATTCGTTCACGGATTTCAGCTAAGCCTGGATTATTTGAGTTATTGCTCGAACTGCCCGTGGGACTTGTTTCATATTGCACTGAATTGTTTTGATCTTGTTGTGGTTGTACATATGAACTCTGAGCCGGTGCGGGTGGTTCGTATGAATCATAGGTGGAACTGTTGCTACCTTTTTGGTTAGGGAGGCTTCTTAGAAATTGGAGTTTTTCAAGTTGACCGTTACGGCGAATCACGACGTAATCTGGATAGACTTTATCCAGTACCGCTCCCCCCGGTAAGGACGCGTCAATGAAAAATAATTCAGCTTCGCTGTTCACATCCGGTGCAATGAGAGCGCTGGCTTTTTCCGGCACGCTGTGGGCGAAAGCGCCCTTTAGAGACAGGCGGAGATTGGTTTCGGGAATATCCTGATAATTCTGCTCTGGTTTAGCAGAGACTTGTGCTGAACCGAACAGGTTCATGGCAACAATGTCATGGCTGTCTAGCGGGCTTTCAGTTGTGACGTCAGCGGTTTTTTCGGTGGTTTGAATGTGGTCAAAGTTTGGTGGAGATAAACGTTGGTACGTACTGAAAAGACAGACAGCCACAACAAGCAAGGTAGCAGAAATCAGCACAGCAGGCTGAGCTACCAAGGTTACAACGTTGTTGTGTAGGCTATTGGTATCCACATGATTCCTTATTTCACCTGTTCTGAAAATAACAGTTTTGTCGTTAACTGTCTTGAGTTTTGTTTGAGGTCGCTTTAACAGTTCAAGGCTGCTCCTTCGTTTTACAGAGTCTTTTTTAACGGAAGAATTATGGCTGATTAGTATGGGTTTTGGACTGCTAACCCTATCCAGAGCTGATAGTAGGGTAAGATTATGTATGAATTATTAATGCGGTTTAGAATTAATCGCAGCAATTGTTTCAAGTTGTTAACAGGATGTATCTGTAAGCACCGTAGAGAAGAACGGTATGCGATGGTCAAAACACGTTTGGTGTTGATTTTATTTCGCAGTTACACGCCAAACTGGGTGATAACCACAGCAAAATAGCGTGGATTAAAGCCATTCTCCAAGGGGTATTTGTTGGTAGGCTAAAGAGTTTTTTGGGGCATCTCGCCAATGCGTATTAGCGGCCATTTACCCTAAATGTGGCGTGAAACGATGGTGGTGCAAATTCCTGTTTCAGATCAATACTGTTGATATTGTGATTATCCAGTAGCACCACCTTGGGCCCAACATGTTTTTGGTAGGGTTTGTTTTCAAGAATTCTGACGGCCTGATCAATGGATAATCGCCCCTGTAATACGGGAGAGTCCGTTACGCTGGCAATAATTCGGTTTCTGCGGATGCCTCTAAAAACACCGGGTGTCAGGTAGGTGGATAGAATTTTTATCTGACCGCTGAGTTTTTTCTCTCGAATAACACTGATGGCGGCTTCGGCCATCAGTGCATTGCCAACAATATAATTGATATCCGGATGCTCCTCGATGGCTTCCTGGACGAGGGTGCGTTGAATTTCTTTACCGGTGTCGCCCCATTTTGTTACCACGATTTCAATGGCGCTGTCGGCAATGGCGGATTGAAAGCCAGCGTTATTAAAATAGACCCAGCCTGACTTCTCCGGCCCAGGTAACCAGGCGATTTTTGTTTTTTTACTACCCTTTGGGTGTTTGTTAGCAAGATGCTGACCCAGCATGAACCCCATTTGTGACCAGGAAACTCCGGATTTTGCCGAAATGCCTTGATCGGCCATATCGTTCACCGTTGCCAGCACCGGTATTTTTTCTGCAATGGGTATGACTGCTGCTGTTAGTCCGTCATAGGAGACCGGGCCAATGATCAGAGCGTTGTTGCCCTGGTCTGCACAGGTTTCTATTTGTTCTATTTGACGGCCAAGGTTTGGGTATCCTCCGGCGTCAACAATTTGAATTTCGATACCCAGTCGTCTTGCTTCCTCTACCATGCCGTAATTAACATTCAACCAGTAAGCATCCTTGAGGTGAGGATAGGCAATGCATAGGCGCCAAGGTTTTGATGTGTGGGTAATAGGCTGATATTTGATGGATTTGCTGGGGCTTTCGTAATTAAACGGTTGTTGCCAGACCACCACGGGCCAGCCGCTGCTTTCTGCGTGACAAATGGATAGGGTGAACAAAAATATAAGGGGGAAAAATCGCATAGTTTCTCTGTGATTAGGTGATAGCTTATGCCCTAGTGTGCTAAGGGTACATCATACTCGTAGAATGTGAATGCTATATGTATAGAAAGCTGTTTGACGTAAATGGGCTTTATGGCGGGTGAGTCGAAAACGACTGTTTTGTTAAACGGGTTAGTTGTCGTGCTATGGTGTGTCGAATTGAGTGACAAGCTTTTTCGTGTCTCATTCGGTGCACGATGCTGAGTCTATTATTGCTTTATAACGGCACAATTAAGTCATTGTATGGGTAGAGGCAAGTCAAATGGGGTTTAAGTTTGGTATCGGGAATAAGCTGTTTCTTGGCTTTGTGAGCATGATTCTGCTTTCGATTATCACCTCTGCTGTGCTTTGGGATCGATTTCAGGATATTGCCGATACTCAGAAAACGGTTATTGAGGACGCGATTCCTGCCATGAGAGAAGCACAGCGACTGACTGAGTTCAGCGCCGGTATTATCGCCAGTGCGCCCGAGCTGGTTAAGGTCAATAATGAGGCGGAGCGCAACCGCGTTTTTTTAGATATCAAATCGCGTATTCGAGAGGTTCACACGCTGTTAGCAAAGTTTGATCGCCATGGTTTTAGTTCTTCGCAGGTGGATAAATTAAAAACCACCATTAATCAGGTGATTGAAAACGTAACGCAACAAAATCATCTGGTTATGATCCGCCTGAAGCATGAACGTCAAAACCGCGTGCTGACTCAAAACTCGATCAAGGTTGTTAAACAGTTATCTTTAATTGCTGAGTCCCTGGTGGCCAACACCGGAGCGTCCACGACAGCAGTACTTTCGACGGTCTACGACTTGATTGAGCCAGCGGCCGAGCCCGAGAAGGTTTATGAAGTGCTGGATCGCTTGATTGAAGTGGAGTTCGATGACCTGGAGCGGATGTTTGAATTAAGGTTGCGCTCGTCCATTTTGAGGGATCAGATACAACAGCTCAGTACCGAACTGAATCCAGAGATGGTCGCGCGTATTGATCACGATATTCAAGCATCATTGGCGATTTTGGAACGCCGGATTAACGATATTAATGATCCCGGTCGATTTGAACAGGCCAACGATTTGAAAGCGCAGTTGGTTTCTGCATTGCAGCCTGGTAGTCGTTACGCCTTTCGAACGACGCGCGACGTTATTATCAATGCGCTCGCCAAGAGTGATAGCCTCAGCAGCAATAATCACGCGCAACTCGAGGTGCTTAATGAGATCACCGAAAGTTTGTTACAAAAGAGCCAGAAGGTTATTGAATTGGCAACGGAAAAAGCCAAGCAATCGGTTTATCGTGCACGTTTGGCGTTGGGCTTGTTTGGTGTGTTGACTCCCATTATTTTGCTCATCATTTTCTCTATATACGTGAGAGGCATTATTAAACGGATTACTGCGTTGGAGTCGAGGACGCATGCCATCGCGGGGGGGGATTACTCGATTGATATTGATGTTAGCGGTAACGATGAACTTTCCGAAATGGCCTATGCGGTTCAGATCTTTAAGGAGAATGCGATTGAAAAGGTGCGTCTGGATAGTGATCTAAAGAAGCATAAGCAGGATCTGGAAAAAACGGTTAAAGAAAGGACTTTGCAGCTTCAAAAAACCAATCAGGATTTAACAGCGGTGGCCGCAAAGCATGAAGTCGCTCGTAAGCAGGCTGAGGAGGCCAGTCGAGCAAAAACGACGTTTCTCGCTATGATGAGTCATGAAATCCGCACTCCGATGAATGGCATCCTTGGTACGCTGCGGTTGCTTGATAAAACCCGTTTGTCAGAAAAACAGCGTTATTTCACCAATGTTATTAATTCTGCCAGCCGCTCGCTGCTTGATATTTTGAATGATGTGCTGGATTTTTCTTCCATTGAGGCAGGGAAAATTGAAGTTGGTCAACGGCCTTTTGATTTGCATGCGCTGGCTGATGAGGTGGTTACACTGATGGAGCCTACAGCGCAAGAAAAAGGCTTGCAGCTCAGGGCTGAGGTTGATGCTGGTATTGAGCGAGGATTAATGGGTGATGCGGGTAAATTGCGTCAAGTGCTGCTGAACTTGATCACTAATGCGATCAAATTTACCGAACAAGGCAGTGTGACGCTCAAGATTGCCGTTATTGATCGTCATGAGAATCATGTTGGGCTGCGTTTTGATGTAATTGATACCGGCATTGGTATTGATGTGGGCATGATTGAAGCGATTTTTGAGCCATTCACGCAGGTTGATACGTCGTTGTCCAAGAAAGAGGGGGGTATTGGCTTAGGCCTGGCGATATGTCAGCGCCTGATCATGGCAATGGGAGGGGCAATTCATGCCTCGCAAGTCGCTTCAGGTGGTGCCTGTATCACCGTGGAGTTGGTCCTTGATTATGCCGGTGAAGGATCGCAGGCACTGAGGCATGCTTTGAAAGATTCGTCTGTGGCTGAGTATCAGCAGCTTAAGGTGCTGCTGGTGGAGGATGATGATATTAACCGTATGGTGAGTCAGTCGTTTTTGGAGGAATTTGGGCATCAGGTGACCTCGGTAACGGAAGCTGAAGCGGCTATTGATCAATTAGTAGCGTCTGATTTCGATATTATTCTTACAGATATCAGCTTGCCGGGTATGGATGGACTGGAGTTAACACAGGCTATTCGCGGCTTTGAGGACAAAAAGAAAGCGCAGATACCGATTGTTGCTATATCTGCTCATGTTTTGAAGCAAGAGGTGGATTATTATCAGCGCTCGGGCATCACGGCGTTTTTAGGGAAACCCTATGAGCAGGAAACGCTGAATGAAGTGCTGCAGCGTAGTTTTAATTATAACTTGGCCGATCAGTCTGAGGTCTATCAGGTACCGCCCGTTGAACGGGTGGATTGCCATGAGGTTTTACTGCGCGATGCACAGGTGATCGGCTTTGATGTCGTTAACGACATGGTGGAAATGTTCTTCAGCTCTAGCCATGAAACTGTTGTCGATATGGATAAAGCGCTGGGGCAACAAGATTGGCGAACGCTTGCCAAGCAAGCGCATAAGCTAAAAGGGGCGGCGAGTAGTATCGGCCTCAATGACCTGTGGCAACTTGCTCAAGAGTTGGAAACCATGGCTTTGGATGAAAGCCCCGAAATTATAGACGTGTGGCAACGTTTTGAGGCGGTTTACGAGCAGACGTGCCGAATGCTTGGGCGAGTGTGGTCTGAAATTCAGCAACAACACGTCACTGGGACTGGCGGTGGGGTTGGTGATTAATCAGGCAGTTCTTCCTGTGGTGAGCTTGAAACCTCACTGGCAAGCACATAACCTTCACCATAAATAGTGAGCAGTAGCTCGGGTGATTTTGGCGTTTTTTCAATTTTTTCACGTAGCCGCTTGATGAGTACATCGATGGTACGATTGTCGGGTTGCCAGCTGCGGTGCGTGACCAGTGCCATCAGGCGATCACGTGACATCACCGTTTTAGGGTGTTTAACCAGCGCGGCCAGCAACTCAAACTCTCCGCGCGTCAGATGTACTTTCTCACCAGAACTGTTAGCAAGTTTTCTCTGTGTCAGGTTGATTTCCCAGTCGGCAAAATAAAGGCTGTTTTGCTCTGGTAGGGAGCTGGCCTGAATGCTCAAGCGGCGCAGCACACTTTTTACGCGTGCCAGTAATTCACGTTCATTGAAGGGTTTTGTGACGTAATCGTCAGCGCCGATTTCAAGCCCTAGAATGCGGTCTATTTCAGTATCTCGACCGGTAACCAGAATAATACCTAGCTCGTAAGTTTTACGCAGCTCCATGGTCAGTTCCAGACCATCGGCATCGGGCAGACTTATATCCAGTAACAGCAGGTCAATGTGATGTCTTCTGAGCATACGCTGCATTTCTTCACCGGTACCCGCCGTCGTTACCTCGTAGCCAGCAGATTTGAAATAACCGGCCAATTTGGTGCGGGTAACAGGTTCATCTTCAACGATCAGTAAATGGTATGTACGTTCTGCCATGTGAATTTTTCACGAAATTAATGTTATGAGCAGGTATAGCTCAGTGCCCCGTTTCCGCCAAATTGAAAGCCAGTCGCGCCTATTTAACGTGTTTGCAGGTCTTTGAAACCCTTGCCTGGTAAGCGCTGTGGCAGCTTTAATGGGTTTTTTTGCTTTGCAATAGTTGGCTGCTTACGGGAAGGCATTCTGCTTCGTTGTCGGTCGGCTGTAAAGTTTGTCGACAGTTTTGTTAATAAGATTTAACAATTGATCACGTGTTGTTTGTTTTTCTTCATGGGCGTGTTCACCTTCTCACTTTACTCTGAATTCATCCCTGGAGAGGTTAAGTTATCAAACTTAGGTAACCGACATTTCCAATGTTTCGATGACTGATTTTGTAAATCGATAGTGGTTAAGGGGTGGTGGGCGAACTCAACGAGATTGATACCGCCTATAAATTTTGCAACAGGAATGATCCTGATTGCAAAGATATACGACAAGGGGAATTTTTATGTTTAAGAAGCTTGCTCTTACAACTGGGCTTGCACTTTGTGCAGCTGCGTCGTCATCAGCCTTTGCGGGCGGTGATTGCGGTGGTGTTAATTCGGGTGATGCCAACCTGAATGAACTGAATCCGTACTATTACAATGGCAAGGATTCAACCAAAACAACTGATTCTGGCATTCCTCACCTGCCAGCTTATTACGGTCAGATGCAAACCAATGATACCTACCGTTTCTTTAATGTAAATGAAATGGTTGCCACCATGATTGGTGAAGGTAAGCACGGTATGTGGCGTTATCAAGATAACGGCACGGTACGTGAGTACCTGAAAAATGGCGGTACGGGTTTACCTGCTTCTGCACTAGGCTCGGTACAAAATCCTGACGCGGCGACATTGGCTGCGTTGGAAGCTAACTATACGCACCATGATCCTGCGGGTAGTTGGAGCACGTACCGTGCTGACGGCAATCAAGTAAATGATAACGGCACGGCAGATACGTCTGATGATTATCTGAACTATGTCGACCTAACCATCAGTCATGCTAAATATGATGGTAAAGCTGGTGGTGGTTATGATAACCATGCGCCAATTGATCTGCCTGGTTGGTACTGCACGATGTCTGGCCCTGAGTATCCAAATGCCCGTGCGGCTATGCGTTTTGCCTTCGCACAAGACGGCGCTAATAAAGTGGGTCCACTGGGTGAGCGCGCTGGTCTGGATATTAAGGAAAACTACTTGAATGTGCTGCGTCTTGAGCTGTTCCCTGATGCGAATGCATGGGTAAATACCTCTGGTGATGTGGATGTGATTGACTGGCAGGCAGTTGATTCGAAAAGAACACCGTATGAAGTTTATTTGGTGGAGCGTCCCTTCTTTAACGAAGAGTATCTGTTCTATGTCGTTGTCTTTGATGACCGCAATGCGCATGGCCGTAACTTCAGTTATATTCGTCCGGATGGCGCTTACTATGAGCACCTGATGGAGCGTGAAGCCAATGGTGAAAATTTACCTTGGTTTAATACTCGCCTGAGAAAAACTCATCCTAAGTTTGCAGTACAACAGGCTGATGATGACGGCTATTATGGTGGTCGATCTCACGGTAAACGTCACGCCACGCCGGTTAACCTGTTTGGTACGCATCACCCTGGTGGTCAAGATGCTAATGGTGATAACCATACTATTCCTAACGGCGCGTGCCCTGCTATGGGTGGTGATTACGGTGCTGGTTACTATGGTGCAGCATGGCCTAATAACTATCAGGAAATCACACCTTTATGTGATGCTGTGATGCTGGATATCAAAGCTTTCGCAAATCTGGATGGCGCAGCTTGGAATAATGCGAGTAAGTATTTGCCAAACGCGACTATCAATGGTGCTGAGAATTCTGGCGACCAAGATGGTGACGGTAATCCATTGACTCGCGGTTATGTTGATAATCCCGGTGTATACGGTGCTTACACTGATTCATACTTGGACGGTGTTAATAACCCAGAGCAGTTCACTGCTACCGGTACTCAAAGCAAAACGTATCAGTCTTCACAGGATGCTGTATCGGCTAAGGAGTCTCTACCTTTCACACCTAGCTTGTAAGGTGAGTTAGTCAGTTTCTCGAAGTCTTCTCCCTAAAAAGGAGAACCGGAAGCCCCGCTTGAGCAATCAGGCGGGGTTTTTTTGTACCTGTTTGCAAGTGGTTTTTTTTCTGGCTGAGAAACGCTAAATTCACTCTTTACTTGCTATTGGATGTGTTTCGACGACAATAGGCACCCTTTTTTATTTTTACTCTCGGGAATCAAACACCTGTAATGCGTATAGGTCTGCTTTTATTGGTAGCAATTGTGTTTTTACCCTTGTTACTGAAATCATTAAACCACGTGCCGTCGCCGTCCTTTAGTCTTGAGGGTGTGGCGCAGTTGACTGATGCCTCGGCTGAGCAGGTGTCGATATCTTACCGTGAACAGTTTGCCTCATCCGGAGCAACACGCGAGGTTCATAGTGCGGTTATGGTTAGGTTGGCCAGCGGTAATATGCGCGCCTTCTGGTATGGCGGAAAGCGTGAGGGGGCTAAGGATGTATCTGTATATACAGCAGAGCTGGATCTTCTGACTAATGAATGGCGCGATGAGCGTGTACTGGTTGAGCGTCTGGATATGGCTCAGCAGTTAGGGGTTTATCTCCGGAAAGTGGGTAATCCGGTTGCTTTTCGTGATAGCGAGGAACGGGTCTGGCTGTTTTTTGTGACGGTGTCTGTGGGTGGCTGGGCTGGTAGCACCATTAATTATATTACGTCTGAGGATGACGGTCTGAGCTGGTCAGAGCCCACTCGGTTAGTGACCTCGCCGATATTTAATTTGAGTACGCTGGTTAAAGGTGAGCCATTTCTGTATACCGATGGCAGTATTGGTTTGCCGGTATACCATGAGATGATTGGTAAATTTGGTGAGCTGTTGCACCTCAGTCCTACCGGCGAGGTATTGGATAAGGTTCGCCTGATGCCCGGACGTGACAGTTTGCAGCCAATTGTTTTGCCTAGCGATGCGGATAGCGCGCGTATCTATATGCGAAATGCAACGGATTTGCCAGATAGTACCTTGTTCGAAACCTGGACAGATGATGCCGGTAAGAGCTGGGCGCCGGTCGTACGCAGTGATTTGCCGAATCCTAACGCCGCAGTGACGGGTTTACGACTTGATGATGGTGGCATGTTGCTGGTGCTTAATAATCAGCACGATAAACGTAACAATTTGTCATTGGTCTACAGTGTAAATGAAGGGAAAAACTGGCAGTTGCTGCATGAATTTGAGCAGGAAGAAAATACACCTGAATTTGAGCATCAATTTGCTTATCCGTCCTTACGCCAATCAATTAATGGCGATTTTCATGTGCTTTATACCTGGAATAAGGAGCGTATCAAACACGTTCGTTTCAACCAGCAATGGCTTTATGAACGTCTGGAGGCATTGAAATGATGCTGATGTGGACGAATATCGGAATCTTTGCCGCTACCCTGCTGTGGGTGGCTCTGCTTGTAAAACTGTCTCGTCGTTGGCTGCCCAGAAAAGGTTTGCTGGTTTTACTGTTGGTGGCGATCGGCAGTGGCATGGTCTCCTTTAACGGACTGGTGGTTGGTGGCTATATTTTTTCTTTGAGCAGCTATTTAAGTCTTGCCACTATTTTGCTGTTATTGGGATTCCTGTTTTTCAGTATTGCTGGAAATCGCTATGAAACCATTAAAGCGTATTGGTCGTCTGATCAACAGTGGCTAGCAGCTGCGAGCTTTTTTGTGTTGAGCGGTTTGCTGTTATACCCCATGGCGGGTGGACTGACGATGTTTGATCCTTATCGATTGGGTTATTCAGCACCCTGGTCGGTGTTATTATCCGGCTACCTTTTTGCATGGGCCGTGTTGTGTGTCTTGAAGCGCTGGTATTTATTGCTGGTGCTTATTTTGGCTTCTGTGTTGGCCTATTATCTTAAACTGCTACCGTCACTAAATTTATGGGATTATGTGATTGATCCTCTGGTGGTAGTTTATTCATTGTTTGCGTTATTAAAATGTGGGTTGTGCCGGTTGTTCCACCGCCAGCCCTCAAACTGACAGGTGTATTGAAATGGTGTTGTCCCGTATAGAAAAGCTGGTTATGGCTATGGTGCTTGTGTTGCTGCTCATTGGTATGGGTTTGTCGCATTATGATCATGCGCTGTTTCGTGAAAGCTATGTGCGTGAAGATGGTTTTATTGAATGGTTAACGGTGTTTGGTCTGGTGCTTTGCGCTGGCGCTACCAGTTATCGTATGGTCACCTTGTGGGGCAAGAAAAAGCCGTTATTTATTGGTGTGTTAGCCTTTGTGACGGTGGTGTTTATTTTTGGTGCCGGTGAAGAGATTTCCTGGGGGCAGCGAATTTTGAATGTTGAAACCAGCGAATTTTTTGAGGAGCATAATGCCCAGGGTGAAATGAACCTGCATAACCTTAAGATTAATGGTGTGAAAATCAATAAGTTGATTTTTGCAAAGGGTCTAGGTATTGCTTTCCTGTTGTATCTGGCCGTTCTGACGCCTCTGTATCGTCGCCGTGCTGGCGTGCGGCAATTCCTTGATCGTTTGGCATTTCCTGTGCCCCAGAATTATCACATCATTGCCTACGTGGTGGCGCTGATTATTGTCGAAGGACTGACGGATTCATCAAAACGAGGAGAAATGACTGAGTTTGCGATTACCTTTATCGTTTTTCTGAACTTGATGTATCCAGGTAACAGAGCCTTATTTACCCCGACCAGCAATGAATCTAGCTCTGAAAAGTAAATTCATCCTTTCTTAACCGCCCGCTCATTGAAGTGGGCGGTAAGCTTCAAGGGTTCAGGTTGAGTTGCTCGCAACGCTCCTGCTTAAGCTGTTCGATAATATCGTCCTCTTTGATCCCTAGCTGAAGTAATACCTGCTCGCCAATGACCAAGCTGGCTTCAAGCATTTCTGGGATAACCTGATCGGCACCCAGAGCAATTAATTCACTGAAATCGCCGTTTTCTGTGCAACGCACGATGATCGGTAGTTCCAGCCCCGCGGAACGAATATGCTCAATGGTATTTTTTGCGATCTCGATGGTGTGGAACGTTAAGATTGCTATACGAGCGCTATTAATGTGGCAGCTGTGTAGAATATCTATATTGGTGCAGTCACCATAAACGACATTATATCCCTGTTGACGTTCACGGCTGACACGCTCGACATTCTGATCGACGGCGATGTAGCTAATGTCATTGGCCTGTAGCAGGTTGGCTAGTGTGTGACCAACGCGCCCGAAACCACCGATGATGACATGGTCATGGTTAGGTAGCTCAATAACATGATCTTCTTCTCGGTCGCCGGGGCCACCTAACAGGTTCCACAGGCTACGACTGACCCGCCCCTTGTGGCGAATCAGGAAGGGGCTGGCGGCCATGCTGAGGATGGCAACGATGATGATAAAGGAGGCCTGCTGTTCAGGGACCACCTTGTGCATGATAGCCAGAGCTAGCAGTGCCAGGCCGAACTCACCTGCTTGAGCCAAATTAAGACCCGTTTGCAAGGCGTTGTGTTTGTTGTCACCAGCGAGCTTAACCATAAAGCTGATCAGCAGTGCTTTGGTTAAGATAAGCGCAGCGGTAAAGGCAAGGATGCGAGGCCAGTATTCCAGCAGTAATTCTACTTGCACCGTCATGCCAATGGTGACAAAGAACAGACCCAGCAGAATATCCTTGATGGTGCGGATATCACTTTCGATTTGATGTCGGTAGTGACTTTCACCCAGCATCATGCCGATGACAAAGCCGCCTAATGCCATTGATAGGTGAAAAGTGTGAGTGACCCAGGCCGCCAGCATCACAATCACCAGCGTGCTGAGTACAAAAACCTCTTCGGATTGAGCGCGTGCCACCTCCTTATAAAGAGGCGGCAGTAGCCATTTACCGACACTTAATAACAGCGCAATCAATAGCAGTGCCTTGAGCGTGGCCCAGCCCAACGTACTCCACAGGGAGCTGCTTCCATCGCCCGCTAGAATGGGCACTAGAATCAAAAATAAGACCGCTGCCAAGTCTTGGAACAGCAGCACGCCTATTGATAGCTGTCCGTGACGGCTGTGCACCTGTTTCAGCGCACTAAGTTCCTTAGTGACGATGGCAGTGGATGATAACGCCAGTGCGCCTGCAATAATAATTGAAGCCTCAATGCTAGCGCCCCATAACCAAGTGGTGCCGCCAAATAATAAGGTACAGAAAATCACCTGCACACTCCCTAGTCCAAATACCGAGGAGCGCAGCGCAATGAGTTTGGGTAGAGAGAATTCCAGTCCTAATGAGAACAGGAGGAACACCACACCAAACTCAGCCAAAAAAGCGAAATCGGCGGGATTTGCGACCCAGCCCATAACGTGGGGGCCGATCAAGCAGCCTGCGACTAGATAGGCAATGATGTTTGGCAGATTCAAGCGCCTGAGTAATACGGTTGCTGCCAGCGATGCACCTAGAATAGCGAGCAGTTGTTCAAAAAAGTGTTGTTCCATGAAATGCTCTACGTCTGTTATGAGTGCGTCAGCTGGGTATTATAGGCAGCTAAGATGAATATTAAATTATCAGAGCCTGAATCTAGAGAACTATTTGCAATCGGGACACCTTTTATGGTTTTGATTGCAGTATTTTATAATGCCAAGCCCACACGCTGGTTGAGCATGATATGCAAACAGAATTGATTCTGGGACTTTATACACTGCTGACATCAACCCTGGCGGGCATGATAGGGCTAGGTGGTGGGACTCTGTTGATTGCGGTTTTGCCTATTTACCTGCCGGGCAGTGCTATTGTGCCTATTCACGGTATTGTACAGCTGGCTAGTAATTCTTCACGTATGCTTTTTTCTTTTAAAGACGTAGCCTGGAGTCTGGTTGGGCCGTTTGTTATCGGATCACTGCTGGGTATTTCGGCGGTTTCTCTGGTATTGGCGAATATCCCTACTCGCTATATTCCGGTGCTTATTGGGCTTTATATTTTGTTTAATATCTGGGTGCCACCATTTAGCCGTTTTATTCGTAAATATGAAAATTTTTATATTGTCGGTTTGGTTCAGGGTGGGCTGGGATTGCTGATAGGTGCCACCGGACCATTGGCTGTGCCATTGTTGATTAAAAGATTGGCGGGCGACAAGGATAGGGTGGTTGCAACCAATGCGTTTTTTATGGGTTTTAGTCATTTTGTCAAAATTATTGTTTTTGGACTGATTGGTTTTTCCTTTACCGGCTACGGCTGGCTGCTGGTATTTATGATTGTGGGGGCGGTTACCGGCTCTTGGTTTGGTCTGTTGCTACGCGGCAAAATTAATTCCGAACGGTTTACTAAATGGCTGAACTACATGCTGACCGGGCTGGCGGTTAATATGCTGTATCAGGCGTTGCTTAGCTGACTTGTCAGCTGAAGGCTATAGGCGTAGTGTTTTAGCCATGGATTGCTAATAATCCTGATGCTGGTTTCTTTACTAAACAAACTCTGCGCACAACGTTTGATTGGAGGACGCTATGACAGCAAATACCTATAAGTATGTTGAAATAATTGGCAGCTCAACACAGGGCAGTGATGATGCGGTGAGTAATGCTATTGCAAAAGCTTCAAAAACCCTGGATCACCTTGAGTGGTTTGAGATTCTGGAAACACGCGGTCATATTGTGAATGGGTTAGTGGCTCATTGGCAGGTGACTATTAAAATCGGTTTCCGTTTAGACGATTAGTAAACCGCCACATAATTTTATCGCGAGGGCTATTGGCTGCAATGGTTGATAGGCCTCTGTTTTATGAGCTGTCATGCGTGTCGTTGGTGACGGTCGAGTTATTTTATTTTTCCATTTTGTTTTCATTTCCCCTGCAAAATTTTTAATGCCTGCTAATTTTAGGGTTAAGAAAAAATTTCTGTGGCCGATTGGTCATATACGCATTTGATTACTCGAGTAGATTTTTCCTTAAGTTGAGTTGGTACCTATTTAGATAGGGTGTTGGCGTGATCCTCTTCTTACCGATGGAATAGCGAGGGCTGCCTAGGGCAGTTTTTGGAATTAGTTTTGCCACTATGGAATAGTCAGGCGGACGTGAACAACAAACGGACTTGAATGATAACTAGGTGAAATACTGATGATTAATAAGTTCTTTGTAGGGAGCAATAAACAGCGGTCAAAAGAGGCTGAGGTTAATGCTCAGGCTGAAGCTCAGGATAGAGAAAGGTATCTCGCTGAGGTATTGGTTGCCCTAGCTAAAGGACAAGAGATTGAATTGCCAAAGGGTAGCTCCCCCATTGAAAAGGCTATCCGCGAAGTCAGTGAATATCTGGGTGAGCGTAAACATGTTATCAATGGCATGGTTGATTTAACTGAAGAATCGGGTTGTTTACAGTATTTTGCCAAGCAAAGTGAGCAAGATCAGTCGCAGGCCATTAATGAGGTTTTTCAGCGCATTAATCGACAGCGTAGTTTTCTGGAAAGTACCCGCGATAACATTGAAAACAGTATCTCTTCCTCTTCTGCGCTGAAAGACAATACCTCCGTTATGTTGACGGACGTGGGCACTGGTATTGATCGTGGCCTAGTTAAAATCAATGAAGAACTGAATTTAAAGGCTGAGGCAGCTACAAAGGTGCTCGCTAATATTGGGGATATTGGCCGACGGTTATCGCTGTTGGCGTTAAATGCGAAAATTGAGGGTGCGCATGCCGGCGAGTCGGGAAAGGGATTTGCCGTTGTTGCTCAGGAAGTACGGGAGCTGGCCGAACATACCATGGAGCAAGCCAAAGCGGCGGTAGAATACATTGAGTTGGGTGAGGTTCAGCAGAATCTGAAAGAGGTGATTGAAAACTCTCGACAATCGCTGGAAACCGCTGTGGACGGTGTGAATAGCTTGATTGAAACGCTGCAGGATGAGTTTGAGCGCATGGGGCAGCGTATGGACGACATCAATGATAATAATCAGGTGATTTCTGAAGTATTGGATATTAGTCGTACAGTTTTGGGGCGTGCTAAAACAAATCTTGATCGCTCCTGTAAGGCCACAGACACATTGCTTAAAGCGTTGCATCAGCCGACTGACAAGATGTTGCCTACATTGACCAAGCAGCTGCACTATTTAAAGATTAATACGGATCCAGCCTTTGATAGGCTAGAGGATATTCTTCAACGCGGTAAAATTCGTATTGCTGTGGAGCCCTCGTTTACTGGCTTGTCATTTCGACAGAGTCCAGATGCCCCTTTGGAGGGGCTGGATATTGATTATGCAAAAGCTTTTGCTCGATATCTGGGTGTGCAGTGTGAGTTTGTGGAAACCCCTTGGGATACGATTACTGAATTATTAAGTGTTGGGCCCCAAGAAGGCCAGCCAGCAGTCGATATGTGCATGACCTTGCCGCCAAATGAAAGCTATAAGGACGTGGCTTATTCAGAACAATATACGTGTTTGAACTGGGTGTTAGCGCGGCGTTCAGGTGATGAGCGTATTCGTGGGCTGGCTGACCTGAATGGCAAAGTGCTTGGTATTATTAATGATCCTGGTGCGTTTACCTTGCTGGAAGAGGCGGGTGTTCGTTGGGATGCTAACGCAGATAAACCGGGTGGCAAAGTCCGGTTGGCTAATCTGATTGCCTACAATGATCAATCGCGTATCCATGATTGTTTAGCGGAGGGCGCGGTGGATGCCTTCGGTGTTGATTTGCCGATTTATTACTGGGCTTGCTCTGATCCTGCCAGCCCCTGGCAAGGTAAAATGGAAATTCTGCCGCAGAATCTTGCACCGGTACCTTATTATTACACGATGGCTGTTCGTTCGAAGGCCTCTTCATTTACATTATTGAAAACAATTAACGACTTTATTTCCTGGTTTAAATCGCAGCCCGAGAGGCAGGCCATTGAGAAGCATTGGCAAGGCGAAGTTGTTAATTCCGCGAGTAGTTATCGAGATGAGCCAGGGAATCTTGTTGGTGAGCCAGAATTAGCTAAAGTTTATGATAAACACCGCCGATATTACGGTTTGGGCGATGAGCCAGCTGTGAGTGAGTCGGCCATCGCTTAGAACGACAAAGCAAAAGGGATTTTAAAGCGAACACAATGGGAATATAAACGCTTTTATATTGCCCCCTTTGGATTCTGTACTAGTCTGTAACGTAGCTAAATTAACGGATTCTGAACATTTGAATAGTGCCAAAATGCTTAGCGCAAATGGATTTTCTGGTTCATGTCCGGGGTGCGTATTGTTAGATAAAAACCATAATCACAAATTAGGCAGGGAACATGTTTGACGACGAAGGTATGGACGAAATCCGCCAGATCTTTCTTGAAGAAAGTACAGAAGGGCTGGATGTCATGGAGTCAGGGCTACTTGAGCTTGAGCCAGGCACAGCGGATATGGAAACCATTAATAATATCTTCCGTGCCGCACACTCTATTAAGGGCGGTGGTGGTACCTTTGGCTTTGTTGAAGTGTCGGATTTTACCCATTGGGTTGAAACTGTGCTGGATGAAATGCGCAGTGGTGAACGTGATGTTACCGAAGATGGCATAACGCTGTTGTTAGAGTCGGTAGACTGTCTGCGTGGCATGATGGATTCCATTAATGCCCAGTCGGATTATGATACACCACGTATCAGTGCACTGCAGGCGAGAATTGTGGCGGTGTTGAATGGCGAAGCTGACACGGGAGTAGCTGCCGCACCTAGTCCGGAAGTTGTGGTGCCCCCAGAGTCTGCAGTAGAAGAAAAGCCTTCCGTTGAATCAACCGATAACGTTGAAGTAGAGGTTGTCGTTGACGAGTCTGTAATCGGGCTCGACGTAACATCTGACGCCGAACCTGTTAGTGAAACTTCGGTAGAGCCATTCCAGCCTGACGTTAATACCCAAACCGATACTACCGTTGAAACAGCTGCGGTTGTCCCTGACGTTGAAACCGAGATTGCAGTTCTTCCTGACCCTGAGGACATAGCTCCTGAAGTTGTGCCTGCAGCAAAAGCGGTTGAAACGAATAAAGCAGAAAAGAGTGGTTCAGAGTCTGGCAGCTCTATTCGTGTCAATGTAGACAAGGTTGATAGTCTTTTGAATCTGGTCGGCGAATTGGTAATTACTCAATCGATGTTGGGGCGTTTTAAAAAAGAATTTAACGTCAACGATCTTTCCGATTTGCGTGACGGTCTGGCACAGCTAGAAAGCAATACGCGTGAGTTACAGGAAGCGGCCATGCAAATCCGCATGTTGCCGATTAAAGTTGCCTTTAGCCGCTTTACCCGGCTGGTTCGAGACTTGAGCCGTAACATGGGTAAAAAAGTTAAATTGGAATTGCTGGGTGAGCAGACAGAACTGGATAAAACCGTCTTGGAAAAAATCGGCGATCCGTTGGTGCACCTGGTAAGAAACTCCCTAGATCATGGTATCGAAACGGTTGAAAAACGGCTTGCCGCGGGTAAACCCGCAGAGGGTTTATTACGACTCAGCGCTTATCATGAGGCAGGCAATATCGTCATTGAAATTACCGATGATGGTGCGGGACTTAATCGCGACAAAATTCTTTCCAAGGCAATTGAACGCGGTTTAGTGGGTGAAGACGAGCAAATTACTGATGACCGAATTTATATGCTGATTTTCCAGGCTGGCTTTTCTACGGCTGATCAGATCAGTGATCTGTCTGGTCGCGGTGTTGGTATGGATGTGGTGCGTCGTAATATTCAGGATCTGGGTGGACGTATTGATGTGCATTCGGAAATTGGTCAAGGAAGTACCTTTACCATTCGTCTGCCTTTGACGTTGGCAATTCTTGATGGGCAACTGGTTCGTGTTGGTGAAGAAACCTATATCGTACCGCTGTTATCCATTGTTGAGTCCGTTTTTATCAACCCCGAACGCGTCAATGTCGTCGCCAATAATCAAATGCTTTATCGCCTGCGCGATGATTTTTTACCGATTACTGACTTGCGAGCCATTTGTGGTGGTTACTACCGAAATATGTCGATGGATGTTGATGAGCTTGATGATAAGTTGCTCGTTGTTATTGAGACGGCCGGTAGACGTTATGGCTTGGTGGTTGATGACCTCGAAGATCAACAGCAGGTGGTAATTAAGGCATTAGAAAATAATTACCGACATGTTTCCGGGTTGGCCGGTGCAACTATTCTTGGCGATGGTTCTGTTGCCTTAATTCTTGATATTCCCAGCCTGGCTCAACGTTGTTTCAACGAATTAGATGAGCCAGAGCAGCAGGCATCGGCCTAGCAACATATAACTTCAGGTGATTTGAATATGAACGAAGAGCAAGCACATCAGGACGGCGGAATCGATTTAAATCCCAATGCCCTGCAATTTTTGACCTTCATCCTTAATGATGAAGAGTATGGCGTCGACATTTTAAAGGTTCAGGGTATCCAGGGTTGGAGTAAAGTGACGCCCATTCCGAATACGCCTGATTTTATGCTGGGTGTTATTAATCTACGGGGTGCAGTGGTACCGATTGTTGATCTCCGTAAACGCTTTCAATTGGATAATGTTGATTATGGTCCTACCACGGTTGTGATTGTGGTTAAGGTCAAGGGCGATGATGGCGAACGTGTTGTTGGCATGGTCGTTGATGCGGTGTCTGAGGTTTATAACGTATATGCGCGAGACATTAAGCCATCACCCAGCTTCAGCGGTTCGATCAGCACGGAATATATTCGTGGCCTTAGCATGATTGAAAACAAGATGGTGATTTTGTTGGAAATTGACAGTTTGGTGAATGCGGGCGTGCTGGATATGGTGCCTGGTGAGCTGGTGGTCTAATGGACAGTTTTTTGATGGATATTGGGTTGCTTGGTCGTGTTTTGGCGAATGCTAATCTAGACGCACAGGGCAGTGCTTATTCTAGCTATAATTTTGTGGGTACAAAAAAATGAGTGTTCTGAGAAACCTGAAATTAATTTATAAATTCCTGCTGGTATTGGTGATTATTTGTATCCCCACGGTGTTATTTGCGGGACTTTATTTTGGCAGCAAGAGCGATAGCGTCGAGTTTTCTGCTAAGGAAGTCAGTGGTGTGGATTATCTGTTGCCTGTGCATGATGTGCTGCAACAGGTTTCTAAATATACGGCGCTGTTAACGGCAGAATCGGCGGTCGTCATGCCTAGCCAAAAGAACCTTTTCCGTCAGCAGGCAAGCAGTCAGGAATCAGCTGTTAATAACGCCATGACTCAAGTTGATGCCATTGAAAATGCGCAGAGTGATGCGCTTGGTCTGGCGAGTAGCTGGGCGGCAATCAAGAGTGAGTGGTCCGGTGTAAGAGGTGGCGGCCAAGCGGATTCAGGTACTCGTCTGGCAGAAAAACTGACTGCCTTTATGGTGACTATTGGTGATGCTTCAAATTTGATTCTCGATCCTGAGCTGGATAGTTATTACCTGATGGACGCGATGGTGATTAAATTGCCAGAGCTCCATCGTGAAATTGAATCCGTCCGTAATTTAATGCGTAAACGTGCTGCAGGTGGCAACAGAGCAGTTCCGCTGGTCGATGTAATGTTGCATTTGGATCGTGCCAAACAAAAACTTGTTGGTACCCGCGTTAGTATGGAAACGGCCTTTAGTAAAAATACAGATATTCAGGGTCAGCTTGCACCTGCGCTAAGAGGGTTGGAAAGTGAGGCAGAAGCGTTTATCCAATTGGTTGAAAGTGAGGCAAAGAAACAGTCTATCAGTATGGATGCCGTTGCCAGCCAAGCTGATAGTGCTCAATCTGCGTGGCACAGTCTTTATGCCGCAACATCGCCAGAGTTGAAAAAACTATTGGAAGACCGTGTCAGCGTTCTGAGTGCTGAGATGTATGCCAATGGCACAATTGTGTTGGCGTGTTTATTGATTGCGCTATTTATGGCTTACATGGTGTATCGCAGTATTACCGGGCCAATCAACCAAGCTATTCAAACATTTAATAATATTCAACGTGGCGACTTGTCGTCGGATATTGATGTTCGAGGAAGCGATGAGTTAGCTCAGTTATTGCAATCGTTAAAAGATATGCAGCAAAGTTTGGGTGCTATTGATGAAGTGGCGAATATGTTGGATGCCATGGCCGCCGGCGATATGAAAACTCGGATCACTTCACCCTATGAAGGTAAGTTCGAAGTTCTCAAAAATGATGTAAATAAACTGGCTGACACGTTTGTTGGTGTCGTGGGCAATATTCAGGAAACAACAAGTGCGGTTAAAATTGCTGCCAATGAGATTTCCGAAGGTAATAAGAACCTTAGCAGTCGCACTGAAAATCAGGCCGCAAGTCTTGAACAGACAGCGGCAAGTATGGAAGAAATCACCAGTACGATTAAACAAAATACTGAAAATGCGCGTCAGGCTGATCAGTTGTCTGCAGTAGCCCGCGAGACGGCTGAAGAGGGCGGTAAAGTTGTTAGTCGCGCGATTGAAGCGATGAATACGATTAATGAGTCCAGCACCAAGATTGCGGACATTATCAGTGTGATTGATGAGATTGCCTTCCAGACTAATCTGTTGGCATTGAATGCGTCCGTTGAAGCGGCACGTGCCGGTGAGCAGGGGCGTGGTTTTGCGGTGGTTGCTGGTGAAGTTCGAAACCTGGCGGGTCGCAGTGCGACGGCCGCGAAGGAAATTAAAGAGCTGATTGAGGACAGTGTTGGTAAAGTCAATGAAGGTTCAGAGTTGGTGAACCACTCTGGTGAGACGCTTAAAGAGATCGTTGCGTCGGTAACAAAAGTATCTGATATCGTTTCTGAAATTACTGCAGCCAGTGAAGAGCAGTCGTTGGGCATTGAAGAGATGAATCGCGCGATCACCCAAATTGATGAGGTGACTCAGCAAAATACTGCATTGGTTGAGGAAGTGGCCGCAGCCAGTGAGGCAACGGGTGATCAGGCGGCTGATCTTGAGCGTCAAATGATGTTCTTTGATCTTGGTTTAAGTGGTGCGGGTTCGGCACGGGTTGCTGCTGCACCGAGAGCCTCAGCCAGTGCCAGAGCGCCAAGTCGCCCAGCGGTGATATCGACACCAGGCCCCGCAGGCGGTGGTAGCTCAAATGTTACGCCCTTTAAGGCGGCCTCGGGTGATGATGAGTTCTGGGAAGAGTTTTAGTCCTCCCCTTCAAGTAAGTAGAAATGCCTGATGGATGTGATTCGCTTGTGAAAACAAGCGAATCACGGCTTAAGCTTGTCAACGGATGAAGAGTCGCTGTAACAATTATGAAGGGAAAAGATATTGAATTGACCGACCAGCATTTTACCAAGCTGTGTGGGTTAGTTTACAAGCATACGGGCATTGCTCTGACAGAAGCCAAACGCGAATTAGTTAAGCGTCGCTTCTCTCCTCGCATCAGGGAACTGGGATTACGAGGTTTTTCTGAATATTGTGATTTGATTGATTACAAGGGCGGTTCAGAATTAACACTGTTTACCAATGCAATCACCACCAATCTAACCTCCTTTTTTCGGGAAAAGCACCATTTTGAATACCTGAAAAATGAGATCCTGCCAAATTTCTATAAAAGACACGGTCACCGTAAGCTGCGGATTTGGTCCGCTGGTTGCTCAACGGGGGAAGAGGTCTATTCGATTGCCATTACACTGCGGGAAGCGCTGCTGGATATTGACCGCTGGGATATAAAAATCCTGGCGACTGATATTGATACCGATATCCTGCAACAGGCTAGCCGAGGTGTCTATGAAGAAAAACGCCTCGAAGGTTTCCCGCCAGATTGGGTGAGTAAATGGTTTAAAAAAGGCCGAGGCTCAAATGCAGGTCGTTATCAAGCTAAGCAAAGTTTAAAGGACCTCATTTACTTTCAACATTTAAACTTGATTGAGCCCTGGCCGATTCGAAATAAGATCGACGTTATTTTTTGCCGTAACGTTATTATTTATTTTGATTTTGAAACCAAGAAAAAGCTGGTCGAGCGTTTTCATAAAGTGCAAAACGAGGGTGACTATCTATTTCTTGGCCATTCAGAAAATTTGCACAACACATCGATTGCCTATGAGCTGATGGGTAAAAGTATGTATGTTAAGCAAAAGACTGGACGGTAACGTGTGAATTTTTTCAAAAGTTCAACTACAAAAATGCCGCTTTGTTTGCCTGGATTTGAGAAGGTGAATCGGTATCTCGATCCCACAAAAAATGATGCGGTTGTCGCTAAAATTGTCCCCGGCGAATTCTATGTTACCCGTAATAAAGAATCGATCACCACGGTATTGGGTTCCTGCATCGCTGTGTGTGTCTATGATCTTGAAAATGGTATTGGTGGCATGAATCACTTTATGCTGCCTTCCTTGAATGGGGAAGGCGTTTCCAGTGACTGGCACGTTAATGGTTGTGGCCGCTACGGCGACAGGGCTATGAAAAACCTGCTTAACTGCATGATTAAACATGGCGCTAAAAGACATTTGCTAAAAGTTAAGGTGTTTGGCGGCGGGCAAATTCTGACGAGTAAAGGCGATGTAGGTGGTCAGAATATTGCCTTTATTAATGAGTATATTGCCAATAAACAACTGACGTTGATGGGTATCGATGTCGGTGATGCTTACCCCCGCAAGGTAAATTTCTTCCCGGATACGGGGCGAGTACAAGTAAAAAAGTTGAAGAGTCTTAATAACGATACTATTTTTCAACGAGAGCAAAGTTATGAGTGCGAACTCACACATCGACCTTTACCGGGTAGTTCATGATGGTTTTTGAACAAGGTGCCGTAACGTTTATTGTCGAGCCTACCAATAAGACGACAGGGAATGTCAGAATAATTTATGGAGCGACACTGCATGAAGCCTTTGCGCGTACTAATTGTTGAAGATTCTTTGGCTTTTCAAAAACTGCTGACCTACATCTTTAATTCCTGTGATGATATTCAGGTGGTTGGAACAGCGCTCGATCCGTACGAAGCGCGAGACAAAATTAAATTATTGAATCCCGATGTGATTACACTGGATATCAATATGCCGCGTATGGACGGGGCTACTTTTTTAGAAAACCTGATGCGCCTGCGCCCAATGCCGGTGGTGATGATTTCTTCGCTGACAGAACGTAATGCTGCGATGGCGCTGCGAGTGCTGGAAATTGGTGCCGTGGATTATGTGGGTAAACCAAAGACCACGTCACCGGCTGAAATGGCTCAGTATGCCGAAGAGGTGATTCGAAAGGTTAAGGCTGCAGGAATGGTCAAGGTAAGTGCTTTAGTTCAGCGCTTGGCCAATCGAGCCGAAGTTTCCAGCACGCGCCAACGAACAGCACCAACTATAACGGAAAATAATTCACCAACGATTTCGGAAAGTAATAAGTCAGCATCGGTATATGAGAATGCTCGACGTATTATTGCTATCGGCTCTTCTACGGGCGGTACGGTGGCTGTGGGCTCGGTGTTGGAAACATTACCCACGTCGACAGCTGGCATAGTGATTGCCCAGCATATTCCTGAAGCATTTAGTGCATCCTTTGCCGATCGTTTGAACAAGACCTGCCAGCTGACCGTTGAAGAGGCCAGGGACGGGCAGGTTATCCGTAATGGCCATGTATATATCGCACCGGGCAGTCGTCATTTATCGGTTAAAAAGGATGGTCTCTACTATGTTTGCTGTTTGGAGGATACGCCTCCAGTGAACAAGCATCGCCCTTCGGTTGATGTACTCTTTAATTCTGTCGCTGCTAATGTGGGGCGTCATGCCATGGGTATTATTCTGACCGGCATGGGGCGTGATGGCGCCGATGGCTTGCAAGAGATGAAAGAAGCTGGTGCAGTGACGATCGCACAGGATGAGAAGACCAGTGTGGTGTGGGGTATGCCTGGCGAAGCGGTGAAACTGGGTTGCGTCGATGAAGTGTTAGCACTGAATGATATTGCCGGAAAAATTATTGATTATTCTGACCAACAAAATCGTTAACTTGGTCTACATTTAATCACTGACTACTTAATCACAACAGAAGGAAACAACCGTGCAGATTTTGATTATTGATGACAGTGCTGCAATGCGAATGATGGTGAAACGTATGTTGCGTCTCGTAGGGCTTGACGGTGCCGATGTTATTGAAGCCGATGATGGTGATAAAGGCTTGGCCAAGATTCTTGAAGAGCAGCCTGATATGGTGCTGTGCGACTGGAATATGCCAACCATGACAGGTATTGAGGTGCTGGAAAGTTTAGCCGAAGAGAATGTGAACCCCATTTTTGGCTTCATTACGACAGAGGCGTCTCAAGAGATGCGTGAACGAGCTACAAATGCCGGTGCTCGGTTCCTGATTGCCAAACCCTTTACAGAAGATTCAGTGCGTGAAGCGCTGGGCCCCTACGCAGACTTGTAACTAATAATAGAACCCTTAGGAGTAAAGAATGGCAACTGCGTTTAACATCCCAAATGAAATTGAATTGAAAAGTTACCTGATGATGTTGTTTGATGGTGCTGGAATTGGCCCGGGACAAGCAATTGATGGCAATACATCGGGTGCAATTATGGGGGCCTTTATTGATGACAATGATGTGCCTGTTGCGACCTGTGTCTGTGATATTGAGTTTGCTGCTTTTGCTGGCTGCTCCATGACCATGCTGCCGCCTGGTGCAGCAGAAGATGCGGTTAAAGATAAAAAACTCGAACCGATGATGCTGGATAATTTTCAGGAAGTGATGAATATCTTTTCGCGTTTGTTTATGAATGACAAAACACCGCATCTGCGCTTGGATAAATGCTACGCGGTTGATGACGCACCTGAGGCGTTTGCGGCTATTGCAAATAGCACTGAAAATCGTTCAAACATGGAAATTGATATTCCACGTTACGGGAAAGGTAATGTGTCGTTTGTAGCGATTTAGTTTTTCGATTTGAAAACGGGGCTGCGAGATTTTGCAGCTCCGTTTTTTTATGCCTGAAATTAGGGGTTATCGGATTTTACAGATGCCGTATTTTGGCTTGCCAGCAGGGCTTTAATTTCCGTTAGCTGCTGCTGTAGCGTCTCGAGGGTTATCTCATCCTCCTTGCTTTCTTCTCGTCGTGCTTGCTCATTTTCTTTTTCTAGGACGTTCACCACGATACCGATAACAATGTTCAGAAAGGCAAAGGCGGTGAAGAAAATAAAAGATAAATAAAACAGCCAGCTCAGTGAGTAGACCTCCATTGTTTCGTACATGACATCTGTCCAATCCTCAAATGTCATGATACGGAAGAGCGTCAGCATGGAAATCGAGATATCGCCCCATAATACGGGGTTGATGGTTTCGAACAGGAAGCTGCCAATGGCGCCGTAGATGTAGAAAATAATAAACATCAGCGCCACCACGTAACCCAGTTGTGGCAGAGCACTGGCCAGCGCGTTGAGTAAAAGCCGTAATTCCGGTACAAAGGAGACCATTCTCAGTACTCTGAAAATGCGGATGGTTCGGCCTAACAACGCCATTTCGCTATCTTCTATGGGTATCAGGCTGGCAATGACGATCAAGGTATCGAACAGGTTCCAGGCATTGAAGAAAAAGCGTGATTTGTGCTCGTCACCTATAAAGCGAATACTGATTTCAACTAAAAAAATGAGCGTAATGGCCCAGTCTAAAAGGGTGATAATTTGCTGGGCAGTAGATGAAATATTGTAGGTTTTCGCGCCGACCAACAACGCAGAAATAATAATGACACTGATAACAAAGACTTCGAAAGCTTTGTGGCTATGCAACTTGGTAAAGTGGTTTTGCAGCGTTCTGGTTTGCATATTCATAATAAAAGTAATAATGAGAATTGAGTTGCAGATATGCGGCTTAAAAGTTTGGTTTCAAGAGCAAGGTGTTTCATACGGCATAAAAAAGACCGCCTGAAAGCGGTCTTTTGGTGAAGCCTAGGCTCTTATTACATTTGTGATTGTAGATAGTTTGGCAGGCCGACTTTTTTGATCAGTCCAAGCTGTTGTTCCAGCCAGTAGGCGTGGTCTTCTTCCGTATCTTCCAGCAATTTCTCTAGAATTTCGCGGGTCTGATAATCCTTCTCTGCTTCACATAGCTTAATAGCATCTTTCAGTGCTTTGTCGTCTGTGTACTCGAGTTGCAGATCGTTTTTCAGCATGCCGGGTACGTCTTTGCCGATATTTAAACCCGTACGGGTGGACATGTCCGGTGTACCCTCAAGGAATAGTATACGCTCGATCAGCAGGGATGCGTGCAAGCGCTCATCTTCAGATTCATGGTTGATACGTTCGAATAATTTTTCCAGACCCCAATCTTGATACATACGGGCATGGATAAAATATTGGTCGATGGCTGCTAATTCCAAAGCCAACAGTTTGTTGAGTTCCTTGAGGACTTTTGCGCTACCTTTCATGGTTTGTCTCCTGTTAACTGGTTTTAGTTACATTTGTGATTGAAGGTAGTTTTCAATCCCTGCGTTTTTAATCAGGTATTCCTGCGTTTCGATCCAATCAAGATGCTCCTCTTCGTATTCGAGAATTTCTTCCAGCAGATCGCGGGTAACATAATCCTGAACCGTTTCACAATGAGCTATCGCGGTGCGTAATACCTGTAGTTGTTCCAGCTGAAAAGCCATATCACAGCTCAGCATTTCTTCCGTATGTTCACCAATTCGAAGATTGTTTAACTTCTGAAGATTAGGCAGGCCTTCGAGGAAAAGAATGCGTTCAATGAGTTCATCGGCCTGTTTCATGTCCTTGATGGATTTTTTGTAGGCCTTTTCGTTGAGCTGGTTCAAGCCCCAGTTTTTAAACATGCGTGCATGCAGGAAAAACTGGTTGATGGAGGTTAATTCTGATGTGAGGACTTCATTGAGATGTTTAAGTACACCTTTTTCGCCTTTCATTTCTCTGCTCCACAATGGGTTTTGTATTTTTATAGGCTAAAAATTATAGAAGAATTGATGATCTAAGTCATTGAATTTTAAGGTTGTGTTAATGCTAGAGAGAAGGCTTCTCGTTAGCATTGTAAGCTGTTGATTTGATGGGGATGAGATGGCAGATTGTGGGAAATAGGATTGCCGCGGTCTTTGCGAACCTTTGAATATGTAACAGCTGTCGGGGCGGGATTTAGATAGCTGCGTAGCAAAGATCATCCAGCATCTTGTTTTCCGCGTGGTACTGCTTGATAACCTGCTTGGCGGTTTTACAGCATTGGCCACAGTTACGGCCAACTTCAAGGCGACGACTAATATCGCGCATACTGCTGGCGCCGTTATCCAGTTCTTCAATGATTTGTGAGTCAGTGACTGCATTACATACACAAACAAACATTTTTATAACCCGTCTGTATTTCGAATAAGTTAATAGTAATTATTCTCATTAAGGTTATCAAGTAGATTTATGTGTTTTTTGATTTATGTCATTTGTGGCTTTTTGCCCTGAATGTAATAGGCGAAGGCGATGATTTCGGCAATGGCGAGATAAAGGGCCTCAGGAATGGATTCTCCCAGTTCCAATTGCGCCAACACATCCACTAGCTGTGGATTTTCGTAGAGCGGTACACCGTGTTCACGGGCGATGGCGATAATTTGTTCGGCAATATCGTATTCCCCTGTAGCGGTCACTGTTGGGGTGTTTTCGCCATCGTAATAAAGTGCGACGGCCTGAGGTTTGTTGTTTTGAGGGCCGCGGGTCATGTTTTTATATCCACTAATTGTTGATCAAGGCGGGTTTCCCGGACGATGGGTTTGCCATGTCGGCACTCGAGTTCTTCCACATTGAGGCCCAGTTTATGCAGTGATTTGTTTAGATGTTGTAGCTCACTGGTTATGCGTTGCAGTGTTTCAGGTCGGTCACTCCAAAAGGTGGCGGAAATGTTGGTGTCGATAATTCGCAGGGTGGCGAAGAACTCGCCTAACTCTTCAAAATCAAATCCCAGCGTGATTTTCCAAACTCGCCGTTGCTCATTGTTCTGTGCCGATGTGTCGGGGTGACGTTCTTCATTAATGTGTAATTGGATGGGTTTGAACTGGCCCTCCAGAAAAACCGGTATTTCAATGTTCCAGTTATTCAGCAGCTGGCCGCTATCACCATCGGCGCGGGGGGCCACGATGCTTTGTAATTGACTGGCCTGCACCTGTGCCAGGCTGGCGGCAATCTGCCGTAACACGGTGCTTACGGCAAGGTCGAGAGTATTTGATGGGTTGGCCGCTTGCTGCTGTGGCTGGTTAGTCGCCAAACTTGGATTTAAAAGGTGCAACAGTTGGGTATTAATGGGCAGGTTTGATAAAGATAAGCTGTTAAGATTTGAACCGGGTGTCGTTGCGCCACGGGTGTTCGGTAGCACCTGTAAAATACGTTGCAATAATGCTGTTTCAGCGGGGTTGGTCGCAGCGGAGGTATTATCGGCGCGAGCCAGTAATGGCAAGAGGGCGCTGCTGAGTTTTAATAATTGCGCTTTAAAGTCCTGACCAATAACGCTTTCCAATTGTCGGCTTAACTGCGGATTATCGCGTAACAACGTTTGTAATAACTCACGGGCCTCGACCGTTCGTGACGGGTTGTTTTGTTGTGAGCTTGACTGAGGGGTGGTCGACTGAGGTTGTTGTGAAGTCGACTGGTTGCTGCTTGGCGCTGAATAGCTGGTTGTACTCTGGTTCAGTGATGATGAGGCTTGCTTGCTCTGATTGATTTGCGAGGAGCTATTTTGCAATAGCTGTTGAATTTGCCCCTGAATCAACTTTATTTTTGCTTCCAGAAATACGCCGCTTTGATTAACGCTGTTTTTTAATGCTGCTGGATTACTCAACTGTTTGAGATCAGGAATGGTTGCCAGCAATTCCCGTATTTGTCCTTTAGCCTGGCTGGCGGATGCTTGCTCCAATAGTTGAAACAGTGGCGCAAGGTTATTTAACAACACCTTAGGACTTTGCTGTAAAGGCAACGCCTGTCGTAGCCCCTGCTGAAGCTGTACAAGCGTCTGATCCAGAGGCGGCGTTTTATTGGCCACCTCTACAACACGTAATGCGGCGTTAGCGGTGATTTCGACCTTTAATAGCTGGCCGGCGCTAAAGGCATAATTACTTTGGGTTTGCACCTGATTACCGCTGATGTTGAGGAGCACGTTAAAGGCGCGGTTTTGAGTGATGCCTGCGCTAGTCGTTTGAGTTGGACTTGAATTGGGTGAAAGTAATGGGTTTTGCGGTGCAGTTTGTTGTGTCTGGGGTGATGATTGTGTCGTTGCCTGGTTTTGCGTTTGAGTCGGTGTGCTGGATTGTACGACGGCAAGTAAAAGCGTGCCGCGCGGCAGTTGTTGCAGGCTGGCTGATAGCTCTGTCGTTGAAGATGCGGTGGTGTTTGGTCCGCTGGGGGCGCTGTTGGGCGGTAGCTTGATATCCATGGCCTGACTATATCATGTGGGGCGCATTTCTATATAATAGGCGCTTTGAAATTGGCGAACCGGAAAGAGACTGCGGGCAACGAGTGAGCGAACGATTATTAGAAGGCATCAATTTGTGCTGTGAACGCGATCATCGTGTGCTTTTCGAGTCTTTGAATATGGATGTCGGCGCCGGTGAAGTGTTGCAAATTGAAGGGCCAAACGGCAGTGGTAAAACCACCCTGTTACGCGTGCTGACAGGGCTTAGTGAAGCGAGCGAAGGCGATGTGTTGTGGCGGGGTGAACCCATTCGCAAGATGCGTGAAGATTATTATCAGCACATGCAGTACTTGGGACATGCCGCTGGTATTAAACAGGCGCTGACGGCACAGGAAAATCTGCGCTGGTATGCCGCATTAGCGGGCCTTGAGTGTGATGACCAAATTGATGAGACGCTTGCCAAAGTAGGTTTGCGGGGTTACGAAGACGTGCCCTGTTACACGCTGTCTGCTGGGCAACAGCGGCGAGTTAATTTGGCGCGTTTGTATCTGCTGCCAGCCAAATTGTGGATTCTGGATGAACCCTTTACTGCGATTGATAAGTCTGGCGTGAAAGCGATTGAAGAATTATTGATTCATCAGGCACAGCAGGGCGGAGCCGTCATTTTAACGACCCACCAGGACCTTCAGCATGTACCGGGTCTGCGAAAACTGGAGTTAAAATGACGACTCAAGTTGACGTGAAGCAAGTTAAGCGCGGTATCTTTACTGCTATGATTCGTCGCGATATGACAGCGGCGTTTCGTCATCCCAGCGATCTGATTAACCCGTTGATATTTTTTGTGGTGGTTGTCACGTTGTTTCCATTAGCGGTGACGCCGGAAAGTGCTTTTCTGCGTGAAATAGCCCCCGGTGTGCTGTGGGTCTCGGCACTTTTGGCAACATTGTTGTCACTGGATATGTTGTTTCAGTCAGACTTTCAGGATGGCACGCTGGAGCAAATGTTGTTATCGCCACAGCCTTTGTACGCTTCAATTTTGGCGAAGGTGGCGACACATTGGTTGCTGTCGGGTTTGCCGCTGACGCTGTTATCACCCTTGCTGGCGATGATGTTGTTTTTGTCGACCGATGGTGTACAGGCGTTGATGATAACGCTGTTGTTGGGTACGCCGATATTAAGTTTTATCGGTGCTATTGGCAGTGCATTGACAGTCGGATTGAGAAAAACCGGCCTGTTGTTGTCACTACTGGTGCTGCCGCTGTATATTCCGGTGCTGATTTTTGCTTCCGGTGCTGTACAGGCCGCGACAGCTGGCTTGCCGATCGTCGGACATTTGGCCTTGTTGGGTGCCTTGCTGGCATTGGCGGTGGTGTTGGCACCGCTGGCAATTGCGACAGCATTACGTATTAGTTTGAGTGGTTAGTGTTTTTCCGCGAAGAGTGAAAGGGTTTTTATAGAAAATGTGGCGTTGGTTTCACAAGTTAGGTTCGCCTAAATGGTTTTACGCAATCAGTGGTCGCTGGTTGCCATGGTTTGCGGTTGCCGCCTTGTTGTTGTTGACTGTGGGTACGGTTTGGGCGTTGATGTTTGCGCCAGCTGATTATCAGCAGGGTAACAGTTATCGCATTATCTATATTCACGTGCCCGCTGCATTTTTGGCGCAATCCGGCTATGTGATGATGGCGCTTGCTGGTGCGGTTGGTCTGATCTGGAAAATGAAGCTGGCCGATGTCATGGCCAAATGCTGCGCGCCGATTGGCGCGTCCTTTACTCTGCTGGCATTGGTAACGGGTGCCGTTTGGGGTAAGCCGACCTGGGGTGCCTGGTGGGTCTGGGATGCACGCTTGACCTCGATGCTGGTCTTGCTGTTTTTATATTTGGGTGTGGTGGCTTTACAATCAGCCTTCACCGATAGAAATCAGGCGGCCAGAGCCAGTGCGTTATTGTCACTGGTGGGCTTGGTGAATATTCCCATCATTAAATATTCGGTTGAATGGTGGAACACGTTGCACCAGCCAGCCAGCCTGACATTGACTCAAAAACCCACCATGCCTGCAGAAATGTGGGTACCACTGTTGATTATGGTAGCGGGTTTTTACTGCTTCTTTACGGTGGTTCTGTTCATGCGCGCGCGCGTTGAATTGCTGGATCGTGAACGGCGTACCGGTTGGGTTAAAGACATTATTAGCGATAAGGGATAGACCCTAGATGTATTTCGACAGTTTTTCTGAGTTTTTAGCGATGGGCGGGCACGGGCTGTATGTCTGGATTGCTTATGGCCTGACAGCGGTGATTTTTATCTTTAATTTGATAACACCTATTTTTAAACGTAAACGACTCATTGTTGAGCAGACTCGTCAGCTGCGTCGGGAGGAGCTCCATGCATCCAATTCGTAGGCAGCGTCTGTTCATTGTTTTATTTGTGGTGGGTGGTATCAGTCTTGCTGTCGGTTTAGGCTTGTTTGCCCTGCAGGAAAACATCAACCTGTTTTATTCGCCGACGCAGATTGTTGAAGGTGAAGCGCCTCAGGATCAGCTGATTCGTGCTGGTGGTATGGTGGTGGAAGGTAGTGTTAAGCGTGACACCGATAGCTTGAAAGTTGAATTTCAAATTACCGATTATGCTGAAACCGTGACGGTTGAATTTGACGGTATCCTGCCCGATCTGTTCCGTGAGGGGCAGGGCATTGTCTCGCAGGGACGTATGCAGGGTGACCGTCTGATGGCGGTGGAAGTGCTGGCCAAACATGATGAAAATTACATGTCGCCGGAAGTCGCTGAAGCGCTGGAAAAGGCAGGTGTTGATCCGCAAAAACAAAACAAACCTGCCGCTGAATATTAATTGTTTCTCCAAGAATTTAGAGTCTTCTGATGCTACCTGAACTCGGACATTTTTCTCTTGCTCTGGCATTGTGCCTGGCTGTTTTATTGGCTGTTGTGCCATTGGTCGGGGCCGCACGTTCTGACCAGCTGTGGATGAGTTATGCTCGTCCACTGGCTTGGGGGCAATTCTTCTTTTTAATAATCAGCTTTGCCTGTTTGATCGCTGCCTTTGTAGGTGATGATTTCTCGGTTGCCTATGTGGCAAAAAACTCTAATTCAGCATTGCCCGTCGCTTTCAAGGTGAGTGCTGTGTGGGGCGCTCACGAAGGTTCATTGTTGTTATGGGCGTTGATTCTGAGTGGCTGGACGTTTGCAGTTAGCGTATTCAGTCGTAAATTACCCGATGAGCTGGTCGCCAGAGTATTAGCTGTGATGGGCATGATAAGCGTCGGTTTTGTAATGTTCACGTTAATTACCTCTAACCCCTTTGAGCGTTATTTGCCACAAATGCCAGCTGAGGGCGCAGATTTGAATCCGTTACTACAGGATATTGGTCTGATTCTTCACCCACCGATGCTGTACATGGGCTATGTGGGTTTCTCCGTGGCCTTTGCTTTTGCGATTGCTGCGTTGCTGGGTGGTCAATTGGATGCGGCTTGGGCACGTTGGTCGCGCCCTTGGACAAATTTGGCTTGGGTGTTTTTGACGCTAGGTATTGCGTTGGGAAGTTACTGGGCTTATTACGAATTAGGCTGGGGCGGCTGGTGGTTCTGGGATCCGGTTGAAAATGCCTCCTTTATGCCTTGGCTGGTGGGTACAGCACTGATTCACTCGTTGGCAGTTACGGACAAACGTGGTGCCTTCAAAAGCTGGACAGTGCTGTTGGCCATCTTTGCTTTCTCGCTAAGTCTGTTGGGCACGTTCCTGGTGCGTTCAGGTGTGTTGACCTCGGTACATGCGTTTGCGACTGATCCAGCGCGTGGTTTGTTTATTTTGATCTTCCTGATATTGGTCATTGGTGGTTCGTTAACACTCTATGCTGTGCGGGCACCGGCGGTGCTGAGTAAACCGCTCTTTGGCTGGTGGTCTCGAGAGGTATTGTTACTGGTTAACAATGTAGTGCTTACGGTGGCCGCTATTACCGTGCTGCTGGGTACTCTGTATCCCCTGATTATTGATGCACTGGGCATGGGGCGTATCTCGGTAGGGCCTCCATACTTCAATGCCATGTTTGTGCCGCTGATGAGTTTGCTGTTTGTGTTTATGGGTTTTTCTGCCAGCTCAAAATGGAAAAAAACCACTATGGCATCTAGCAAAAAACTGTTGTTGATTGCCGCTGCCGTTAGTGTTCTGTTGTCTGTGTTTTTGCCATTTTTGTATGGTGCTGAATTCAATATTACTGCCGCTTTTGCGGTGTTGTTAGCATTGTGGATTACCTTAACAGGCCTGCTGGATGTGAGCGATAAAATGCGACAGGGCAGTGGCTCTGTGAGCAGCCGTTTGAAGCGTTTATCACGCAGTTACTGGGGAATGCAGTTGGGGCATTTGGGTATTGCCATGTGTGTTGTGGGTGTTGCCTTTACCTCTATTTACAGTGATCAGCGCGATGTGAAGCTGGCGCCAGGTGAAGGGGTCCAGTTACAGGAATATAACTTTGTGTTTGAGGGCGTTCATCAGGTTGAAGGGCCTAACTTTGACGCACAGGAAGGTCGGGTGCGTGTTTACCTTGATGGTGAGGAACAATACCTGATGCTACCGCAGAAACGTGTTTACCGTGCCAGTGGTTCGCCGATGACGGAAGCCGCTATCGAACCCGGTTTTACCCGTGATTTATACGTGGCGCTGGGTGAGCGCCTGGAAGGCGATGCCTGGGCCGTACGGGTACATTACAAAGCCTTTGTTAACTGGATTTGGTTGGGTGCTCTGGTGATGTCGATGGGTGGTTTTCTAGCATTGCTGGATAAGCGTTATCGCATTCGCCAGCGCAAAGCCTGTACGACTAATTCATCTCAGGCGGTTGCTGGAAACGCGCCGGTTGCGGAGATCACTTAATGAAGCGTGTTTATTTATTTGTGCCGTTGGTAATCTTCATTGTATTGGCTGTACTGCTTGGCCGAGGGTTGATGCTGGATCCTAATAAAATGCCGTCGGCTTTGATTGATCAATCGGTCCCGGAGTTTAATTTACCTTCATTGGCTTCTGAAGAACGGATGCTGACACGGGCCGATGTGGTTGGTGAAGTTAGTTTGATCAATGTGTGGGGCACCTGGTGTCCTTCGTGTATGCAAGAGCATCCCTATCTGATGAAGCTAGCCAGTCAGATCCCTATTATCGGGGTTAACTATAAGGATGTGCGCGCCGATGCGAATAACTGGCTGGTAAAACTGGGCAACCCTTATGTGGTGAGTGTGTTTGATGAAATGGGTACATTGGGTATTGATTTAGGCGTGTTTGGCGCGCCGGAGACCTATGTGATCGATCAGCAGGGCATGGTGCGTTATAAGCATGTTGGCGTTGTTAACGAGCGAGTTTGGCTTGAGCGTTTGAAGCCTGTAGTCGATCAGCTGCGAGGTGAAGGATGAGGCAGCTTTGTCTTCGGGTGTTGTTGTTGGTCGGCTTAGTGGTATCAGGTTCCAGCTTGGCAGCTATCGATACCTATGAATTTGCCGATGAGCAAACGCGCGAACGGTTTCATCAATTAAATGGTGAGTTGCGTTGTCCTAAGTGCCAAAACCAGTCGTTAGGTGATTCAAATTCACCGATTGCAACGGATTTGCGTCGTGAAGTTTATCGTCTACTTAAAGAGGGTAAGTCAGATCGGGAGATTAAGGATTTTCTGGTGGCACGTTACGGCGAGTACATTTTGTATCGCCCGGAACTATCCAGCCATACCTTGATGTTGTGGTTAGCGCCTGTATTTTTGTTATTGATCGGATTGGTTGTGGTGCTGGTATTGGTTAAGCGTCGTCGTAGTACTGTGCAAAGCGCGACCTTGGATGTTAATGAACAGAAAAATCTGAAAGCCTTGTTAGACGCTTCAGAAACATCTAACGAAGTGGAGTCGAACAAGCGTGATTGAAATGATGGATTTTTGGCTGCTTGTTGCGTTACTGCTGTTAGCCGCACTTAGTTTTGTTTGGTGGCCGGTATTTATGCAGCGACGCAATCAACCCGCGGCTATGAGTCGCCAGGATTTAAATGTTCAGGCGTTTGAATCTCAGGTTGCGGATTTGGAATCTGACTTGCAGGCCGAGCGTATTGATTCCAACCAGTTTGATGCGCTGAAAATTGAATTGGAGCGTAATCTACTGGGCGATGTTGCTCAGCAGCGTGGTGAAACTGCTCCTGATAGCCAGACCGGGCATAAGGGCTTGAGCCTGACGGCTGTGCTACTGAGTGTAATGGTATTGGTGGGCGGCTTAGGTCTATACCTGAAGCTGGGTAGTAGTGCGACGTTACAAGAGATGGCGGCGCAACAGACGTTGGTGCATAAGCTGTCTGAAATGACGCCAGATGAACGTGTAACGTTACTGGAAAAGGAAGCGGCAAATAATCCTCAGCAGACAGATGTTTGGTACGCACTCGCTAATATCTATTTTCAGCAGGGGCGTGCGGATAAAACAAAATACGCCTATGACCAGTTATTAGAAGTGGTTGGTGAAGATTCGGTGTTGCTTGCCGAGTATGCTCAGATCCTGTTTTTTATGAGTGAAAACAAAGTTACGGCTGAGGTTGCTGCGGTTGCTGAGCGTGCTTTGAAAGTGGACCCGCGTAACGTGAGTGCGCTGGGTTTGTTAGGCATTAATGCTTTCGAGAACGGATTCTATTCAAAGGCTATTGCGGCCTGGCAGACAGCATTAAGTGTGGCGCCCGATGCGCAGGGTGCTGAAGCATTACGATTGGGCATTGATCGTGCCAGAGCATTAATGGGTGAAGAGCTTCCGGCTGTAGCGGGCGCACAGTTGACCGTAATGGTTAGTCTTGATGAGGCGCTGGTTGGTCAAGTTGACCCTGAGCAGGTTGTGTTTGTATTAGCCCGAGCTGTAACGGGGCCGAAGATGCCCCTGGCAGCGCATAAACTACGGGTGAAAGACTTGCCTGCGACGGTAACCTTGAACGATGAGATGGCGATGAGGCCTGAATTAAAGCTTTCGTCGGTTGGCGAAGTAGAGGTGCTAGCGCGAATCTCAAAATCGGGTCAGCCAATGGCTCAAGCGGGGGATTTGCAGGGCAGTTTTAGGCCTGTTAATGTTAGCTCCCAACAGGCGCCCATTGAACTTGTAATTGATCACATTGTTGAATAATTTGGGCTACACTATTCGAACTTATTTATAATTAAAACCGTTGTAGGGTTCTGTCGCTAATGCGTTTAAAAAGCATCAAATTAGCCGGATTTAAATCCTTCGTTGACCCAACAACGGTGCAATTCCCCAACAACCTGACCGCGGTTGTTGGTCCTAATGGTTGTGGTAAATCTAATATTATTGACGCTGTGCGCTGGGTGATGGGCGAAAGCTCTGCCAAAACACTGCGCGGTGATTCCATGGCTGACGTAATTTTCAGTGGCTCCTCGGCGCGTATGCCGGTGGGACAGGCCTCCATCGAACTGATTTTTGATAACAGTGATGGTTCGCTGACTGGCGAGTACGGCAAGTTCAACGAAATTGCTGTACGCCGTTTAGTGACCCGCGAATTGCAATCCAGTTATTTCCTCAATGGCAGCAAATGTCGCCGCCGAGATATTCAGGATATCTTCCTTGGCACTGGCATGGGGCCACGCAGCTACTCGATTATTGAACAGGGTACTATTTCTCGTTTTGTGGAGGCTAAACCTGAGGAATTGCGTCACTTTATTGAAGAGGCGGCGGGTATTTCGAAATATAAAGAACGTCGCCGCGAGACCGAAAACCGTATTCGTCACACCAAAGAAAATCTCGATCGTCTCAATGATATTCGTGAAGAACTGGATCGTCAGATTCACCACCTGCAACGTCAAGCCAAAGCCGCCGAACAATACACCGAACTGCGTCAGCAGGAGCGTACCGCCAAAGGTGAGCTGTTAGCAATCCGCTGGCGCGCGCTGAATGAAGTTGCTGCCGGGCAGGAAAAATTGGTGAGTGAGCAGCAGGTGCAGCTTGAGGCCGTACATGCCGAGCAGCGCACCATCGAAACAGACATTGAAAAGCAACGTGTCCTGCAGGCTGAAGTCAGTGATAGCCAACAGCAGGTGCAGGGCCAGCTGTATCAGGTGGGTACAGAAATCGCGCGGCAGGAGCAAACTATTCAGCACCAACAGCAACGCGCTCAGCAGTTGGAAATTGAGCTGCAACGTACCGAAGCGGCAAAACGTCAGGCCGCCGATGACCTGGAATCGGATCAGCAAAAGATGGAAATATTGCAGGAGCAATTGCTGGAGTTGGCGCCGGAAATGGAATTACTGGCTGAGCAGGAATTACAAAGTGCTGAACAGCTGGAATTAGCTGAGGCCACTATGCAGCAGTGGCAGCAAAGCTGGGACGAATTTAACCAGCAGGCCGCCGAGCCGCGCCAACGCGCCGAGGTGGAACAGTCCCGCATTCAGCACCTGGAACAAAGCATTGCGACATTGCAGCAGCGAGTTGAACGGTTGCAGCAGGAAAAAGTCAGTTTTGCTGAGAACCCGGAAGATAGTCATATTCTGGCATTGCAGGAACAAATGGCGATGCTGGATGAACGCTCCGAGCAACACAAAGAACGTGTTACCGAATTAACCCAGCAGATTGAACAACAGCGAGAAAAAAATCAGCGGGTGAGCCAGTCGCTAGATCAGGCACGTAGAACCATGCAGGAACAGCAGGGGCGTCACGGTTCCCTGGAAGTGCTGCAACAGGCGGCGTTAGGTAAAACTGATGCGCCTGTGGTGCAGTGGTTGGAGAAAAACCAGCTGCATCGTTTGCCGCGACTGGCACAAAATCTACAGGTTGAAAACGGCTGGGAGCGGGCGCTGGAAACAGTACTCGGGCATCATCTGCAGGGTGTCTGTGTGCAACAGGATGCAGACCTTTCCAATGCCCTGGCTAATCTGGCCGAGGGTAGTATTACGCTGCTAAACCCCGATCAATCTCAGGACAAGACAGCTGACTGTGAGTTGAATAGTTTGCTAAGCAAGGTGAATTCGTCCTGGAATCTCAGTTCGTTGCTGGCGGGTGTGTATGTGGTCGATGATTTAGCCGAGGCATTACAGCAACGCAACCAATTGGCCGTCCACGAATCCGTCGTCTGTCGTGATGGTCTGTGGCTGGGACGTGGCTGGATTCGTGTTACCCGTGAGGGCAATGAGCAGGCCAGCGTGCTGGAGCGACAGCAGGAATTGCTGCTGTTGGATGAACACATTGCTGAATTAGATGAGCAAATCGAAATTCAAAGCGTCGATCTGGATGCCGGTTTGTTGCAACTAAAAAATGCCGAGCAGGCGCGTGAAACCGCACAGCAGGCGTTGAATTCTCTGTTGCGACAACATGCGGACCTGGCTTCGCAGTTGAGTGCCAAGCAGGCACGCATAGAACAGCTGAATATGCGTCGACAGCGTTTGGATCATGATCTTGATGAACACAGTGAGCAGCTGTTGCAGGAACAGGAAAAGTTGGCTGAATCGCGCTTAACCTGGCTGCAGGCGTTGGAGGAAATGGAGCAGGATGTTGCGCGCAAGGAAGAGCTGTTGCAACAGCGAGATAGCAGTCGTACGCTGTTGGATGATGTGCGTCAACGCGCTCGTCATGATCGTGAGCTGGCCCATCAGGCCGCGTTGAAACAGCAGTCCATCAGTACTCAGTTGGACGCTCTCAATCAAGGTGTCGAGCGTTTGCATACGCAATTACAGCACCTGGGCGAACGTGAAACGAGTTTGCGTGAGGATATGGGCGAGTCGGCAATGCCGATGGATGAGCTAAGAGAGACGCTTGAAATTCAGTTAGAGAAACGCCTGCGCTTGGATAAGCAGCTGTCCGAAGTACGTGCTCAGGTAGATAAGGTGGCCTTTGACTTGAGGCAGCTGGACGAAAAGCGTCACCAGGCTGAACAACGTCTGGAATCGGTACGCAATCAGCTGGAGTCCAGCCGGGTTGAGGCGCAGGGTTTACACGTGCAACGTGAAAATCTGGAAAGTCAGTTGCGAGAAATGAAACAGGATCTTAAAACACTTGTCGAACAACTGCCCGAAGAGGCCGTTGAATCGAACTGGGAAAATACTTTAACGCAATTACAAAACCGCATTCAACGGCTGGGTGCGATCAATTTGGCAGCCATTGATGAGTACAAAACGCAGTCGGAGCGTAAAACTTATTTGGATGCACAGAACGAAGACCTTGAAGAAGCGCTGGAAACGCTAGAGAATGCGATTCGCAAAATTGATCGTGAAACGCGTACCAAATTTAAGGAAACCTTCGACAAGGTTAATAATGGTCTGCAGGATTTGTTTCCGAAGGTGTTTGGCGGTGGCCATGCCTATTTGGAATTAACCGGCGAAGATTTGCTGGATACGGGTGTCACCATCATGGCACGGCCACCGGGTAAGCGTAACAGCACCATTCAGCTGTTATCCGGTGGTGAGAAAGCATTAACGGCGATTTCGCTGGTGTTCTCGATTTTCCAGCTAAACCCCGCACCGTTCTGTATGCTGGACGAAGTTGATGCGCCGTTGGATGATGCCAACGTCGGTCGTTTCTGCCGAATCGTAAAAGAGATGTCGGAAACGGTACAATTTATATATATTACGCACAACAAGGTGACCATGGAGATGGCAACCCATATGATGGGCGTGACCATGCACGAACCGGGTGTTTCCCGACTGGTTTCCGTGAATGTAGATGAAGCCGCAGAGTTAGTTGCGATTTAAGCGCAGCTTAATGCGGGTTTTGATTAACTGAATAGCAGAATTGATGGTTTATGGATTTTAGTTTACGCGAGTGGCTTATTGTTGTCGGTGTTATTGTCATCGTCGGTGTGCTGATTGACGGCTATCGTCGGGTGCGCTCAGGTTCGCGAGGCCGTATTAAACTGTCGATCGAAAAAGGTCAGAAATATTCAGACGAAGACCGCATGGATTATTTTGGTGGCGAACTGCCTAATGGTGGCGCGCGAGTGGTAAATCGCTCCAGCGATACTGAAACTGATTCCGCTTCAGCGCCATTAGAAAAACCAGTTTCAGCCTTTGATGTGGCGCACGAGTTACGCCCTGATCCACTGTTTGCTGATGATGATGAGCCGGAAATAACGGCTTACGCTGACGATATTTCTAGCGATGAGATTCCCCCAGCGGCCCAGGAGCCAATTCAACCGGAAGCTGTTACTGAGCCGGTGATTGACGAAAATCCGGTAGTCGATACAGCCCCTCAACCTGAGCCCCAAAAAGCGGCTTTTCAGGAGGTTGAAGAGGTGATTGTTATGAACGTTTTTGCCAAGGATGATAGTGGTTTTAACGGTGCTGACTTGATGCGCGTTATTCTGGCCTGTGGCATGCGTTACGGTGAAATGGATATTTTCCATCGCGAAGAAGAGGGCGCTGGGGCGGCCATTCAGTTCAGCATGGCTAACTTGGTTAAGCCGGGCACCTTTAATCTGGATGAAATGGATAGCTTTTCGACGCCGGGTGTGAGCTTTTTCTTGAGCTTGCCGGGTCCGAAAAATAGCATGAAGGCCTTGGATTACATGTATGAGACGGCCCAATGTGTGGTGAAAAACCTTAATGGCGAGCTCAAGGATGAAATGCACAGTGCCATGACCAGTCAGACGATTGAGCACTCACGTCAAAAAGTTCGCGACTTTGAGCGTCGTCAGTTATCCCTATTACGCTAAATGAGCGTCAGACACAGCGTTAACCTCTAAATGACATCTTCTGATCCTCAACAGGAAATTGAGGCGTTACGCGCCGAACTCAATCAGCATAACTATCGTTATTATGTGTTGGATGATCCATCGGTGCCCGATGCTGAATACGATCGCCTGTTGCGCCGTCTGCAAGAACTGGAAAATGAAAACCCCCAACTGATCCGTTCTGACTCTCCAACTCAGCGCGTTGGCGCACAGCCGTTATCCGCTTTTGGTGAAGTCGTCCACGAAGTGCGTATGTTATCGCTTGATAATGCCTTCGATGACGATGAAATGCGGGATTTTGAGCGTCGCATTAAAGACCGTTTGAAAGATGGCGCCGAACTTGAGTTTGCCTGTGAGCCTAAGCTGGATGGCATCGCTGTCAGTTTGTTGTATGAAGATGGGCTGTTTGTGCGTGGCGCAACACGTGGTGATGGGCAAACTGGCGAGAATATTACTCAAAATTTACGCACCGTACCTTCTATTCCTTTGAAATTGATGGGCAGTGGCTGGCCGCAACGGCTTGAAGTACGCGGCGAAGTTTATATGCCTAAAGCTGGTTTTGAAGCCTTTAATGAGCAGGCCTTGGCGAAGGATGAGAAACCCTTTGTGAATCCGCGTAACGCTGCTGCGGGAAGCTTACGGCAGCTTGATTCTAGAATTACCGCTAACCGTCCACTGGAAATGTGTTGCTACAGTGTTGGCGTGGTCGAAGGTGGTGAACTGCCAGAAAATCACAGTGATGTGTTAAAACAATTACATGGCTGGGGTTTTCGGATTAATGATCAAATGGCTGTGGTGCAAGGCATTGAAGGCTGTATTTCATATTATGAAAACTTACAGAAGCGTCGCGATCAGCTGCATTATGAAATTGACGGTATTGTTTTCAAACTCAATTCATTGGCGTTGCAACAACAGGTCGGCTTTGTCTCAAGAGCGCCCCGTTGGGCGATTGCCTATAAATTTCCTGCACAGGAAGAAATAACCCGATTACTGGACGTTGAGTTTCAGGTCGGCCGTACAGGAGCCGTCACGCCAGTTGCCCGCTTGGAACCGGTGTTTGTGGGTGGTGTAACCGTTAGTAATGCCACTTTACACAACGGAGATGAAATTGAACGTCTTGGCGTACGCTGTGGTGATACGGTGATTGTGCGTCGTGCGGGTGATGTGATCCCTCAGGTTGTGCAGGTGGTGCTCGAAAAGCGCCCGGAAAATAGTCAGGCGATAGTGTTTCCCACGAGATGTCCGGTGTGTGATTCCGATGTGTTGCGTGTTGAAGGTGAGGCAGTCGCACGTTGTACCGGTGGCCTGTACTGTGCAGCACAACGAAAGGAAGCTATTAAACATTTTGCTTCCCGCAAAGCTTTTGACGTTGAAGGTTTGGGCGACAAGTTAGTGGATATGCTGGTCGAGCAGCAATTGATCAACAGTATTGCTGATCTGTTTCACCTGGAACATACGGCAGTTAGCAGTCTGGAGCGCATGGGTGATAAATCTGCCCAAAACCTGCTGGATGCGCTGCAAAAGAGCAAACAAACCACCTTGGCGCGTTTCATTTATGCGTTGGGTATTCGTGAAGTAGGTGAAGCAACGGCAGCCAGTCTGGCCAACCATTTTGCCGAGCTGGATGCGTTGATGCAGGCTAGCGAAGAACAGCTATTGGAGGTGGATGATGTTGGGCCGATTGTTGCCAGCCATATTGTGCATTTTTTCCAGCAAAGTCATAACCAGGAAATCATTACGGCGTTACTGGCTGAAGGTGTACAGTGGCCTACTATTGAGAAAAAAACCGTTCAGGACATGCCATTGGCTGGCCAGACCTGGGTACTAACCGGGACGTTGGAAACCTTAACTCGAGATCAAGCAAAGGCGCGCTTGCTTGCTTTGGGTGCCAAGGTCAGTGGCAGTGTGTCAGCGAAGACCTATTGTGTCGTTGCTGGAGCGAGTGCCGGTTCAAAACTTAGCAAAGCGGAGGCGCTGGGTATAGAGGTGTGCGATGAGTCTGCATTGTTAACGTTGCTGGAACAATTGGAAGCTTCCTAATTACTTGAGTTTTGCTACACTGAAGCGAAATAAGAAAAATATTGTTGGGGACAAGATGTCTGACTTTCAACGTAACACACCAGATGACCACGTCATTGATAAAATGAGCCACGATCGATACCTTCGTACGGGGCGCTCAAGTCGTAGCAGAATAAAAATATTGGGGCTAGGCGTTACACTTGGAGTAACGCTTCTGGTGCTGATGGTGGTTTCTATTTACAGTGCCAGCAAAATATCATCGCTTGGTGGCGACAATATGGCGTTAGAGCGTAAGCTGCTAATTTCTGAGCAGGAAATCCAGTCATTGAAACCGCAGTTAGAAAAATCCCGCTCTGAACTTAATGAGCTTGTTCAGAAACGATTTCCCAATCTGCAACCCCTTGAAATCAATAATATGCTGGAGATCAATGAGGGCCTTATCAAGCAAGTCGTTTTCACCAAAATAAAACAGGGTAAACAGGACGTTTATAAGTACCTGGTGGTGGCTGAAAATTCGGCGATCAAAAAAATAAATCCCAGCTTTCGTGTGCTTTTATTTGATGAATTTGGGGTTCATGTAGGTAGTGCGGATGTGGTTGATAAGCGAGCGCTTGAGCCGGGAGAAAGTCGTGATTATACCGCTGAGCTTGAGTTGCTTTTTGAGACTACCCCAAAGCACTTTTTCATTGAAGATTTGAGCGCTAGTTACACCAGTCTTGCCAATTAATACCCTTTAAATTATTTAAGGCATTTTTTGCCGACTCCCCGATCCTGACCTAGACTTAAACAGGTTGGTCCTACATCCGGCGCTAAATGCGCTGTCTCTGCTTGTTTGACCTTTTGCTTACCTTTTAACTAAGGTGCTGTTTTCTAATTAGTTTTATATCAAGGTAAACCCGTCATCTACCTCTGAGTAAATGTCATAGATAGGCCTTGATGATGAATGGAGCCGTTATGTTGAATCATGCGTTGTTAGTTGATGATTCCAAGTCTGCACGTTTTGCCTTGCGGAAATTATTGGAGCGTAATGGTCTGCGAGTGGATATCGCAGAAAATGCCGAGCAAGCGCTGGGGTTTTTAAATGATCACCATCCAGATGTGATTTTTATGGATCATCTCATGCCAGGCATGGATGGTTTCGAGGCGGTTAAAATTATAAAAAATCAGCCAAATACAGCTAGCATTCCTGTGGTGATGTGCACCTCAAAGGATGGCGAAGCCTATGCGGCACAAGCCCAGGCTATAGGTGCGGTTGATATCTTGTCCAAGCCGGCTACTCCTGGTTCGCTGGAAGTGGTGTTGAGTAAACTTTGTCAGGCAGCAAATGATATGTCTGATACAGAGGACAAAACCGAAACAACGATTGAAGCAACCGCCGAACAACTTTTTGAACAGGTTGCTGGTGCCTATGTGGTGGATCAAAGTGAATTTGAAGAACCAACTAACAAATCGGTCATGCCAATTCTTGACGATGTGGTGGTTCCCGTTGAAGAGATTCAGCGTGTTGCAACGATGGCTGCGCAGGAAGTGGCTGAGCGTGAAATTGCTGACCGGGTTGCCAGACAGGTGGCTGATAAAGTCCCTGAAATGCGTGAAATGGTGATGGCGAATTTTGATTCTGTCGTGCGCAGTATGCTTAAGGGTTATATTGACGAAGCGATGGTGCAGGCGAAGCAGGATTTTGCCGACATTGTACATAATGAGGCTCGGCAGGTTGCTGAAGAGATTAGCCACGAAGTACTTGAAACCAATGTTAAGGCGAGCGTGAAGGCGGTTGAAGAAACTCTACACCGTGAAATGAATGAACATTTGGCCGAGGTGTATACCAATATTGGCGATCTTAAAGCCAATCAGCATCTTAAAAAGGCGTCACCTGAGCTTCAGGATGAGCTGGAAAGTCTGTCTCGAGTTACTGCGCAAGAAGTATCGCGAGAAGCTATGACTGAGGCCTCAAGTGTTGCGCAACAGGCTGCACAAAGTGTTGCGAAAGAAATGGTTGAAGAGGCGAGTCAACGGATTGAAACGGCCGTAGATACGAAAATGTCCGACGCTCTGGAAAATGTAAATCAGTTAGCACGCACCGAAGCGGCAGAAATTGCCTGGCAAAAGGTTGAGGAATCTCAAAATGTCGTGCAGGGTAAAATAAGTTCAGCGAAAACTGTGGGCGTGTTGGCACTGTTGACGGCAATTAGCGCCATAGTTATAAGCTTTGTTATGTAATTAGCGTAGTTAGAGGATAGTAGCCCCGTTTCGTCGCTGTGCGAAACGGGGCTTTTTTATGTCTGGTGATTAGGAGGCTGCCTGTTCAGCTCTTTTCATACGGCTGTATCGCACAAACATCATGGTGGCTGTAAACAGGGTGATACTGGCGACAGTTTCGATGCCTGAAAAGAGTGGCTCCTTGCCTTGCATTAAATTTGTTGTCGCCATGATGATGTAAAGTAAGAGCACACAGCACATATACAGATGGGCCATGCTGTTGCCACGTAGTAACCAGGGCAGAAAGACGAGTAGAGGTGCTGTTTGAATTAATAGTACGTCTAAAGTGCCCAGTGATGGCTCTTTGGCAATCCAGCTGGTGATTAATGCTGCTAACAGCGCAGCATAGCTGGTTAGCGTAACTAGACGGCTGACTTGCACACGTTTGCTCAGGTTCACGAGTTTCCTCCTGCTAGTGTTAAGGCTAATGTAGCCAAACGTTTACCCTGTGACAGACACAGCGATAGCTCAGTGTCTGTTAGCGGTAGGTTGCTGTCGTTGCCTGCAACATGGGTTGCACCATAGGGCGTACCGCCGCTTTGGGTGCTGATTAATTCGGATTCGCTGTAGGGAATACCGCTGATGACCATGCCGTGATGTAACAGTGGGAACATCATGCTGAGCAAGGTTGTTTCCTGGCCGCCGTGTAGGCTGGAGGTGGAGGAAAATACACTGGCAGGTTTGTTGATCAATGCACCACTGAGCCACAGGCCGGAAGTGCCGTCGATAAAGTATTTCAGCGGGGCTGCCATATTGCCAAAACGGGTGGGGCTGCCCAGTGCCAGACCAGCACAGTGGCGCAAATCTTCTTCGCTGCAATAGACCGCGCCTTCTTCGGGAATGCTGTCAGCCACTGCTTCACAGATCGTCGAGATGGCTGGCACAGTACGTAGGCGTGCTTCGATGCCCTCTACTTCATTAATACCACGCGCAATGCGTTGCGCCATTTCGGCGGTGGCGCCATGACGACTGTAATAAAGAACCAGGACGTAGGGTTTTACATCCGCCATTTCAAAATCTCCAAAACCTGCTCCGGTGGGCGGCCCAGGGCAGCTTTATCATTGGCGACAACAATAGGACGCTCAATCAGTTTGGGGTGGTCGTGCATGGCTTTAATCAGCTCGGCATCGCTCAAGTCAGGATTGCTGAGGTTGTTTTCCTTGTAGGCATCTTCACCCTTACGCAACAGCTCGCGGGCGGACATGCCGAGTTTGGCTAATAGGTCAGTGAGTTCGTCGGTGCTGGGCGGTGTTTCCAGATAAAGAACGATTTCTGGCTCAATATTCTTTTCTTCCAGTAAAGCCAGTGTTTGGCGTGACTTGGAACAGCGAGGGTTATGGTAAATGGTGACGCGGCTCATGGGATTTGCTCTCCAGAAAACAGGGCTTTCTCTAATAGCCCCTGACAACATACAATCAATACGGATTGCGGATTTTAATGCATTTTGGACCATCAATGTGAAAATAAAGCAGTGGCTAACACGACTTACGCTGGTACTGGTTTGTGCAGGCTTGCTCAGTGCCTGCGGACAACCGGAATTTGTAGATGCCGAAGGCAACAGCTTTGACTGGCAGGATTATAACGGCCAGTGGCTGGTGGTGAATTTCTGGGCGGAGTGGTGTGCGCCCTGTCTGGAAGAAATCCCCGAGTTAAACCGGTTGCACAATACAGAGAATCAACGTGTTTTGGGTGTGAATTTTGATCGGCCTGAGCTGAATGAATTACAGCGGCAGATTAGCGCGTTAGGGGTACAATTCCCTGTTATTTACAGCGAGCAAAAACAACGGTTAAAGGAACTAACGCCGCAGGTTTTACCCACTACTTACGTATTTGATCAACAGGGGAAACTGCTGAAAACATTGGTTGGGCCGCAAACTCAGCAGAGTATTGAGATTGCTATGAAGAAAGGTCAGGAGGCTACTAACTGATGGCAAAGATCTGTGTGCATGCTTTTGTCTCTGGCAAAGTTCAGGGTGTCTGGTTTCGTCAGTCTACCAAGGAACAGGCGCTTAAACAGGGTGTATCAGGTTGGGCTAAAAATCTCAGTGATGGCCGTGTTGAGGTATTGTTGTGCGGCGATGCGGATGCGGTAACTAAAGTGCAGCGCTGGCTGCATGAAGGGCCTGAGTTGGCACGTGTTGATGAGGTGGTTGCTGTAGAGCTGGATTACCAACTAATCGCAGGATTTATCACGGGCTAATTATCGGTATATCGGGAAAAAGGACGCTTTTCCCTAAAAGGTTTTTATAGTTTACTAATCGCCCCATGCTATCAAGGAAGAGAGTAATGTTTAGATATCCCCAATTTTCCCCATCAAAAATTCCCCGCCACTTCTGGTGTGGTTTCAGTAGTCATCAAATAGCTTGTTTATTACAGGTAAAGAAAATAAATGCGAATCCCTTTTCGATACTGGGGGCAGCAGGGCTTAGGGATGTGATAAACCGTATGGAGATAGCAGCATGAGCGGTATTATTCTTTTGCTGGTGTTAGTGGCCTGGGGTTTTGGGGCTGCAAGATTAACAGGCTTTGTTGTTCGTAAGATGAAGAACGGAGTGAAAAAATTTCTAGTGAGTAGGGTCTTGTTTGTGCTGGTGTTTATAGCGCCTGTTGCAGACGATATTGCCGGAGGGTTTCAGTTTCGAGCATTGTGTACGCCAGAAAACATGCTGGTTTATGATGAGGACGGGGTTAGAAACAAAGAGGTTGTACCGAACCAAGCGGTTGTAAGAACTATAAATAAAATTATTCCTATTCGTGAGCTAACGCAAGAATGGCTTGATTCTGTCGATGAAAAAGTATTGATCATGCACAAAATGTATCACGCCAAAGGGGGATGGCTCAGTCGCTCTATTGGTTTTCCTCAAGGAAGCCCGCCGTATACGTTTGATGGAAGTTGTGATTCAAAAGAGTACTACGAAATATTTGGGGAGCTGAATATCACGAAAATTGAAAATTAAAAAGGAGCGCATTTATTTTCAGCAAAGTGGAGTCAGGTAACACTTTTCCAGATTATTTGAGTATTTTGTTTCGCCCTTGCTGGGCAAGTTAAGGCTTTTGGCCGCCCAAAAGCCTTAACAATCCAAAACCGCCCCTGCTGCTTGGTCGCTTCGCGACTACCCTGCGTGCTTCAACTTTTAACGGCGCTCGGCAACTCGGCCTTCGGCCTCAGACAATCCTCACTTAATCCGCTAAAAGTCTCCAGTGCTCGGCGGCGCAGAAGGGGATGAATGGTTTGGTGCTAGGAATGGGTTGAGAAGTGGGGTTGTGGGTGAGGCTTTAGCCCTACATGTCAGACCGAAGTCTGACATGTAGGTTTTAGGAAAGAAAAGAGGCTGTATTTATTTTCCGCGGTTACGTCTCAAATTTGGCGTTGTAGTTTATCAATTAAATCCTGCATCTGCGCCTCACTAAAACCCGCCTCATCGGTCACCGAGCTACAAAGATTTGCACCTGCTGGAAAGCTGGCCGATTTTTGTTTGAAGAGCTGCAGGGCTTTCCCGTCACCCGTCAAAATATCCCGAATCACCAACGGACTTAACATACCCGCCGTCTCCATAACCGGGCAAGCCACCATGTTGTGCAGTGCAGTTAATAGTTTGGGGCCGATAAACTGTGGTGGCATGCGCCCCTGATTTGCGCGTAACAGTTGTTCGGCGCTGGCAGTGTAATAATCCAGAAAATAATTGCCTTGGCAGAACATCATAAAGGCGTTGTGGACCTTGGTGTAGGCGCGTAGCTTTTGATTTTTATCCTCCTGAACCCATACTTCTCTGCCGAGCGCGAATGAGCTTTCTGGCAGGATAAATTCTTGTGGATTGAATATCAGAAAGTCAGCATCGCACCAGATGACGCGCTGGTAGCCCTTTGCTAACGCCTGTTGCATGGTCTTGAGGCGGGCGAGATCACTGGCGATAACCTTTTGTGTTTTGGTTTTCTCGATGAGCTCGGAATCAAGTGAATCAAAAATATCGTCGCCGAGCCATTGGTAGTCGAACCCGCTGCCGGCTGTCCAAGTTTGAACTGAATCCACACACGCCTGCAGCCAGGAAAAAGGTAGAGGTGTGCGGTGGGATTGAATAACCAGTGTCTGTTTCAATTTTTTGGGGGATGGCTCAGATGATTGGAATGGCGAGTGTTTAGTTATTGGTATACCAGCGTCGTTCCCACGCGAGTAATACTTTTTCGGGGTATTTGGTTTTACCCAAGCTGCCGTTATAGCGCGCCAGTGCGCGGATCATATCGCCTTTTTCTTTTTTCAGGTAGTAGCTGAGAATGGTGCAGCCGTAGCGTAGATTGGTGTCGATATCCATCAGGTTGTCATCGGGACGACCAATCTCCTTTTTCCAGAAGGGCATGACCTGCATCAGTCCGCGTGCACCGACATAGGACAGGGCGTAGTGGTCAAAATAGCTTTCGATTTGAATAACCGACAGCACCAGTTCGGGCTGCAAGTTTGCGCGAGTCGCTTCACGGTGCACCGCTCGCAATAACGCTAAACGTCTTTTGTCATTTTTAATGAAGCGTTGCAGACGACCTGACATATCGACTAACCAGACTTCCGCATCAAAACGATCCTCAAAGCTGTCGGCTTGATTGATAGTTTGTTTGAGTACGCTGCGCAGCTCGGAGTCCACCTGGGTTGCCTGCACTGGTGTAGAAGCCAGTAACAGCAGCGATAAGCTTAGCGTTAGCAGATTATAAGAAAATAGGCGCATGGCGTGTCGGGCTTGTGGAGAAGACGTTTTACAGTGTAGACGAATTTATTGCTGGTTGCCCTAATAGCGCTGTCTAGTGGCTGAAAATTTCATCGTGCTTTATTTGGGCTATGGTTTTTGGCATGACATACTGGGTAGACGTTTAACTCAAACTACGGACGAACCTAACTGGGCTAAGAGGGTCTTAGCTTTGGCAAATTGTCGCTTTATAAATTATCGGGAGGTTGCTGCGATGAAATACAAAATGTTGATTGTTATTCCTGTGTGTCTGTTTCTGATTGCGTGCGGCACTAACCCTTCAGCAACAACCTATAGCCGTGATCAGACGCTTTCTGTTCAGCAAGTGCAATTGGGTACGGTTGCTTCTATTAGGCCGGTACAAATTGAAGGTACCCAGAGTGGTGTTGGTGCAGCTGCCGGCACAGTGATTGGCGGTGTTGCAGGTAGCGGTATCGGTGATGGTCGAGGCAGTACCATTGCGGCGGTTGTTGTCGGTGTCGCAGGCGGTCTGATCGGCAATAAGGTGGAGAATAGCGTGACGAAAAAGGATGGTTTGGAGATAACCGTGCAACTGGATAATGGCAATGCGGTATCCGTCGTGCAGGCAGCCGAGGAAAGTTTTCAGGTAGGGGATCGAGTTCGTTTGTTAACCAGCAGTGGCACAGCACGCATCAGCCACTAAATCGTTTGTGTCCATTCGGTAGATGATTATTTGTCGGGGTTTTTGAACCCCGATTTTTTATAGACGCTAGCTCAGTCACTAGCAGGGAAATCTTTATGTCTAAATCTTTGTTCTGTGCGTTTGTGCTGTGTGTTATGGCATCTTCGATGCAGGCAGCTGACCTGCAACAATATGAAGCTGCTCAGGCAAGCTGGGCGCGAACGCTGGAACACTTTGTTGATGAACAGGGACGCACGGATTTTCGTGCGTTGGCTGAAGAGTCTGATGATCTTGCCCGTTTTGTACGCTTTATTGAATCCGCAAGTCCTGCTTCTCACCCAGAACTATTTACAACTCAAGACGAAGTGCTGGCGTATCATCTGAATGCCTACAATGCGTTAGCGATGTACGGTGTTATCAGTGAAAATATACCTGCTGATTTTGACAGCTTTTTTAAACGTCTGCGTTTCTTTAAATTTCGCTCCGTGGTGATTGGTGGCCAGAAAACATCACTTCAGGATTATGAGAATAATGTGATTCGATTATTCGGTGAGCCACGCGTTCATTTCGCGCTTAACTGCATGGTACGTGATTGCCCACGCTTACCGATGCAGCCTTTCAAAGCTGAAACACTGGAGCAACAACTGGAACGTGCCGCACAGGAGTTTTTTAATAAAGATAAACATATTCGTGTGGATGCCAACAAACGCATCCTCTATGTGTCTAAAATTCTCGATTTTTACACTGAAGATTTTGTGCCTTCGGGTAAAGCAAAGGACCTGCTCGGTTATGTGAATGGTTATGCCAAGATGAAGGTGCCCGCGGATTATCAGGTGAAATTTATTGATTATGACTGGACCATTAATCAGCAACCTAAAGCGCTGATCGACACGTTGTCTGATTCAAGCGCTCAGTTAAATTAATTGAGTTTTATTGGCTTGGATCAAGGTTCATGAAATGGGATTGCCTGACTATGGCGTCTGACTTCAGACAGCAACTCGGATAATTCAAATGACAGACATTATTAACATCGGTATCGTCACCGTTTCTGATCGCGCCAGTCGCGGTGAGTATGAAGACCTTGGCGGTCCAGCCATTGAAGAATGGATTGGCAACGCTATTACCAATGACTGGCAGCCGGTCAAACGGGTGATTTCTGATGAACAGGATCAGATCGAGCAAGCACTGCGTGAATTGTGTGATGAGCAGGGTTGCCATCTGGTGGTGACAACAGGCGGCACTGGACCGGCAAAACGTGATATTACGCCTGAAGCGACAGCGGCGGTGTGCGATAAGATTATGGATGGTTTTGGTGAGCTAATGCGTTCCGTATCACTGAAATACGTGCCAACCGCGATTTTATCACGCCAGATAGCCGGTATCCGCGGACAGTCATTGATTGTAAACTTGCCGGGCAAACCCAGCGCCATTGCTGATTGTCTGGAAGCGGTTTTTCCGGCGATTCCTTACTGTATTGATTTGATTGAAGGCTATTATCTGCAAGCCAATGAGCAATTTATTACCGCATTTCGCCCTAAACCCAAGTAGCCTAGCGGTTAATTTGACGCATCAGGAGTGGCTTGCGTGAGCACTTCTGGCCCCCCAAAAAGGTTTGGTTTTTGGCGCATTAGCCTGATTTTTTTTGTCCTGGTTGTGATTTTTCTGCCAATAGGTTTGTTGAGCGCGATCAGTGATGATAATCCGCTTGTGAAAGAGACCGCTAAGGTGGATTCCAACAGCGCTATTAAAGCGCGAAGTATCGCGAAACAGTTTTATCGCGGTTTGATGCGCCCCGCTTCATCGCCAAGCTCCAGAATCACTCTGTCCGAGGCTGATCTCAATGAGGGTTTAGCACTTGCTGTGCGCGGGTTTCGTAGTGCAAAGGCGCAAGCGCGTATCGATGCCGGCGGCTTAACGGGAAACATCACGTTACACCTGCCTCAAAACCCCTTTGGTGGCTATATCAATGTAACGGCAACTATTGAGCCGTTCAGTGATGGTCTGAAGGTCAGCACGCTGAGCATAGGGGATATACATTTATCGGGAAAAATTTTTCTTGGCATCGCTGAATCACTATTGAATCGTGCGCTGGAAGGTGAAACCTTGGGCACGGAACTGATTGCTGCAATTGAATCACTGACGGTCAATAATTCACGGGTGACGGTGGTTTATCATCCTGTGGCCAACTTCCGGCATAAGGTCAACCGGTTAAAAGAGCAGGTTCAATTTGGCGAGGACGATTCGCAGCGGGTACGCAGTTATTATCAGCAACTGTGTACATTCCACCAGCAGGCACCTGTGGGCGGCTATCAGGCATTGGGTTCTTATCTAAGCTACCTCTTTAATTATGCCCAGCAACGCAGTTTAGCAAGCAGAAAAGTGGCGGAAGAAAACCGTGCGGCATTGTTGGCACTGGCATTGTTTTTAGGCTCCCATAAATTCGATAGCTTGATTGGCGCGCTGGATAACAGTGCTTGTCGGCCCGCGCAAGGTCATATTGGTTTGGCGAATCGCAGTGATCTGCGGCTCCATTTTATCTTTTCGGCCGCGTTGCAGGTGCTGTCCAACAGTGGTGTGAGCTTCTCGCTGGGTGAATTTAAGGAACTGCTGGATACCGAGCAGGGTGGTTCAGGTTTTAGTTTTGCCGATTTAGCGGCTGATCGAGCGGGTATTCGTTTTGCCGAATTTGCGGTTGATGAGGACAGTGCTGAACAACTGCAAAAAATGTCTGAAGAGTTAACTAACGAAGCTGTGTTCTTTCCGTCAATTTCAGGTTTGCCGGAGGGTATTGGCCAGCTGGAATTTGAAAAGCGTGGCGGGATTGAAAGTGAGTTTTATAAAAAGCATCTTGCGGCGATTGAGCAGCGTATCAGCCGACTGGCGCTTTACCAGCTCTAAACCCATAAAACAAAACTGCCCGCGGCTGCGGGCAGTTTTATGCTCGTGATCAGTGTTATTTAAGCGTTGAGTGTCGCTTTGATAAAAGCAACGGCTTCATCGGCTGGCAAGTCCTGACGTTCCTGGCTACGACGCTCCTGATACTCAATCTGGTTTTCCTTCAGACCACGGTCGCTGATGACGATGCGGTGTGGAATACCGATCAAATCCATGTCGGCAAACTTAACGCCGGGACTGGTCTTCTTGTCACGGTCATCCATAAAGACGTCGATGCCCAGATTCTGTAGTTCCTGGTAAACATGATCCGCGGTTTCTTTTACCAGTTCGGATTTATCGTAGTTCATCGGCACGATGCCCACCTGGAATGGCGCTAAACCGGCTGGCCAAACGATCCCTTTATCATCGTTGTTTTGCTCAATAGCCGCCGCGACCACACGGGTTACACCAATACCGTAACAACCCATTGTCATTACCTGTGCCTGGCCTTTGTCGTTCAAGACAGTCGCATTCATGGCGGCTGCGTATTTCTGACCCAGCTGGAAGATGTGACCCACTTCAATGCCGCGTTTGAAGACCAGTTTTCCTTCACCGCAGGGTGACGGATCGCCTTCAACCACTTCACGGATATCGGCAACTTCGGTAATGCTGCAATCACGTTCCCAGTTAACGCCAGTCATGTGTTTGCCTGTTTCGTTGGCGCCGCAGATAAAATCGGCCAAAACCGCTGCACTGCGATCAACAATCACCGGGATGTTGGCATTTACCGGGCCTAGTGAGCCGGGATCGCAATTCATGCTGGTGGCAATTTCTTCGTCGCTGGCAAAGGTCAGAGGGGCTTTTACTAGCGGGTGTTTCTCGGCTTTGATTTCGTTCAGGCCATGATCGCCGCGAAGTACCAGTGCGATGAGCGGGGCTTCGTTGTCTTCGGTCGGCTCGCCGTGTACCAGAAGCGTTTTGGCTACTTGGCTAGCCGCCACACTGAAGAAGGCCGAGACCTCGTCAATCGTGTGTTGGTCAGGTGTATCAACCGTTGCCAGTTCAGCCGATGCAGTGGGACGTTCAATAGCGGGAGCCAAAGCTTCAGCCGTTTCAATATTAGCGGCGTAATCGCTTGTGTCACTAAAGGCGATCAGGTCTTCCCCGGATTCCGCCAGTACATGGAATTCCTGAGACTGGCTACCTCCAATGCTACCGGAGTCGGCGTCTACGGCACGGAACATCAGGCCCATGCGTTCGAAAACGCGGCTGTAGGCTTGATACATGGCGTCATAGGTTTCTTGCAGGCTTTCAGCATCCAGGTGGAAGGAATAGGCATCCTTCATCAGGAATTCACGTGAGCGCATCACGCCAAAACGTGGGCGGCGCTCATCGCGGAATTTGGTTTGAATCTGGTAGAAATTCACCGGCAGTTGTTTGTAACTGCTTAGCTCGTTACGGGCTAAATCGGTAATCACTTCTTCGTGTGTTGGACCAATGCAGAACTCACGACCATGGCGATCTTTTACGCGTAATAGCTCGTCACCAAATTGGCCCCAGCGACCAGTCTCTTCCCACAGTTCGGCAGGCTGCACAGCTGGCATCAGCAATTCCAGCGCACCGGCGCGGTTCATTTCTTCGCGAATAATATTTTCAGATTTTCGTAATACGCGTAAACCCAGTGGTGTCCAAGTGTACAGGCCAGCAGCCAAACGACGGATCATGCCAGCACGTAACATCAGTTTGTGGCTGATAACGGCAGCATCGGCTGGGGATTCTTTGAGGGTGTTGATCAGGAAATGAGTTGCGCGCATGGGCTGGTGTCGACCTTAAATTTAAGCGTGAAATTGAAGTGGTTCGCAAAAGCAGGCATTGTACGTTTCCAGCGCTTGAGTTTCCAGTCGGATAGCTCAAGCAAGATATTACGCCAACCCGAAATTTGTTTGGATTATCAATGACTCAAAAACCCTACTCTCAAGCCTGTGAAAATAACAAAGCCGCAATTATTGAGGTATTAAAAAAGGCTTTTTCTGATGTCAGTGATGTGTTGGAAATTGGCACGGGTACTGGCCAGCATGTGGTTTATTTTGCCAAGCACTTAGCGCATATTCATTGGCAGCCATCGGATGTTGCAGAGCACTTGCCCGGTATTAATGTATGGGTGGATGATGCGCAGCTAAGCAATATCAAACGCCCATTGGCTTTGAATGTGCTTGATGAACATTGGCCAATCACCAGTTCTCAAGCAGTTTTTACCGCTAATACTTTGCATATTATGGGGAAAGCAGAAGTTGAACGTTTTTTTATTAAGCTGGGCGAGCTGTTGGGTGATGGTGGTAAGTTTTGTTGTTACGGTCCGTTTAATTACGGCGGTCAATTTACCGCTCAAAGCAATGCGCGGTTTAACGATTGGCTGTACGCTCAAAATCCAAACAGTGCGATTCGTGATTTTGAATGGATTGAGTCATTGGCAAATGGCGTGGGCTTACAGCTGGTTGAAGATCACGAAATGCCGGCTAATAATCGCTTGCTGGTGTGGCAAAAAATCCGGTAATTAGACTGGCTGGTTTTTTAATAGTGAATGGCCAGCCAAATCGTTTCTTGTTTTGGCGTTGTCCAGCTAACCCGGTGGCGAGTGTGGGCTGGAATATGCGTATAATCACCTGCCTTCAAATGTTCTTCCGGGGCGTTTTCAAAAGCGAGCTTCGCTTCCCCCCGTAGCACGATCACCCACTCGTTGCTTTCCTGATCGTACCAGCCTGTTTTTGGTGACGTGTGCCCCTTTGAAACGATACGTTCGATGGTGAGTTTGTCGCTATCAATTAAGGTTTCAAAAACCTCTGCATCCAGGTTGTCGGGCAGGGCACTGAAAATGTTGTTCATTAAAATAGGCTCTGTTAAACATGTGAACTCGATTATAGCGCGAGAGTCGGACTAGTTAGATGGGTGGGAAGTTCATTATGAAGATTAAACTGTTTTTGTCGCTATTCGTATTTGTTCTGAGTGCCGGACAGGTACAGGCGTCGAGTTTCAAATGCAATAACGATTTTGTCAGTGTTGGTGATCGCAAGGTGACGGTGTTAGTCCGCTGTGGTGAACCGTTTTTTGCCGAAATAATCTCCGGCGATGATGATTTGAAAGTCGAAGAATGGACCTATAAAAGCAACGCTTATAAAGGGTTTCTACGGGTGCTTAGGTTTAACGGCGGCAAATTAGTGGATATATCGGTGGCTGAGAAGCTGGATTAACCACTGTCGAGATGTCCAGTCGGTTCACTTCTTAAAAGGCAGCATCTCTGTCGCTTGTGTTTGATACTGTGCCATGCCCAGTTTTTCCTGCCCGAGAAAACGATCAACTGCTTCCCGGAAGCCTTCATGTTCGATCCAGTGTAAAGACCAGGTTTTTACTGGCTCAAAGCCGCGAAGAATTTTGTGCTCTCCCTGTGCGCCGGGGTCAAAACGTTTGATATCGTTGGCGATGCAAAACTCAATGCCTTGATAGAAGCAGGCTTCAAAATGCAGGCATTCATATTCCTCCAAACAACCCCAGTAGCGGCCATAAAGTGTTTCGGTGTCCCGTAAACACAGTGCAGCGGCGACCGGCTGGCTGTCTTTCTCAGCCATAACCAAGACCATTTGCTCCGCCATAGCGGCGCGTAATTGCAAAAAGAAATTCAGTGTCAGGTATCCTTGCTGACCACGTTTCATATAAGTGGCTTGATAGAAAACAAAAAAGTCGCGGATGTGTTTTTCGCTGATTTGGGTGCCTGTTAGTGTGTATAGGGCAATATCCTGCTCAATAACTCGACGACGTTCACGTTTGATGTTTTTTCGTTTGCGTGAGGTAAATTCGCTAAGGAAATCATCAAAGTTTTGATAATCCCTGTTAAACCAATGGAATTGGCAACCGCTGCGCGGGCGTAGATCACTTTGTTGCCATGCTTCAAATTCATTCTTTTCAGGGAAAAGCAGGTGCCAGGAGGAAAACTGACCACTGTTGGTTTGAGCTTGAATATCTTTCACAATGGCTGTAATGAGCGCTGATTTATTGGTGTTTGGGGTCGTGCACAGCCGGGGCCCGCTGGCTGGCGTAAAGGGAATCGCCGTCAGCAGCTTGGGATAATATTCTACGTTATAACGGCGATAGGCATCTGCCCAGGCCCAATCAAACACATACTCGCCGTAGGAATGGGTTTTGATGTACAGCGGCATCACGGCCACTAATTCGCCGTTTTGATAGGCCGTTAAATGGTAAGTTTGCCAGCCACTTTTTCCACCGACGCTGCCTGAATGCTCAAGCGCCGCGAAAAATTCATGGCGCAGAAAAGGGTAATCACTGGCGCAAATAGCGTTCCAGACATCAGCATCAATTTGATCAATACTTTTGAGGTATTCGAAGGAGAAATTTTGAGAGTTAGACATTATGCTCGATACTACCTTTCTAGGCTCTGTGAATAAACCAATCTAAGGAATCAAAATGTTTGAACTGCACCCTCAGTTAGCTAAAGACTGCCTTGTGTTAGGCGACTTTCCGCTGACTCAAGTACTGCTTAACAAAGATGCGAATTACCCCTGGTTTATTCTGGTGCCAAAGCGGGCAAATATCCGAGAAATTTTTGAATTGTCTGAAACGGATCAGCAACAATTACTGTGGGAGTCCAGCTACTTCTCCAAACAGATTTATGACCTCTTTAACGCCGATAAACTTAATGTCGCTGCGTTGGGTAATATGGTGCCGCAGCTGCATGTGCACCATATTGTGCGCTATAAAACGGATGTTGCTTGGCCGGGGCCAGTTTGGGGGGCAAAGCCTGCGATTGAGTATCAAAGCGATAGCTTGGAAGCACTGGGGCGAACTGTTTGTGATGTTTTAGGGGAGCAATTTCAACCTCTAGGTAACTAAGGGAGCAATCAATGTCTGGGCTCTTAAACAAAGGGTTTATTCGTCTTATCTCTATCTTAGCTATAACGCTTTTATTATCGAGCTGTGGTGAGGATAAACTAACCCCTATCCCGCCTAACGGCACGATTTTAGCGTTTGGTGATAGCCTTACTGTAGGTGTTGGTACTCATCCGAAGAATAGCTATCCGAGTATTCTTGCTGAATTGACTGGTCGGCAGGTCATCAGTGCCGGCATTTCTGGTGAAGAGACGACGGGTGGTTTAGCGCGGTTGTCTGATGTTCTTGAACATACACGGCCTAATCTAATGATCCTTTTGCTAGGCGGAAACGACATTCTGCACAACAGGCGTGCGAACGGAATTAAGGAAAATCTCGCAGCAATGATTGAGGTGGCTCAACGCTCGGGGGTGGACGTTGTATTGATTGGTGTGCCAGCCAAAAGTCTTTTTTCTGATACGGCTTCTTTGTATCGGGAGTTGGCGGAACAGTATCAGCTGGTTTTTGAGGATGAGTTGATTGCTGATTTATTGCGTGATCGTCGTTATAAATCCGATGCTATTCATTTTAACGAAAAAGGTTATCGTCTGATGGCTGAATCAATTCATGCGTTGCTGGTTGATCACGGCGCGCTTTAATTTTTAGTAGGTTTTAAAGTCAGCACATCTGTCCGTAAGTGGGTCAGTACCTTTTCAGCCGTATTGCCGAGTAGATAAGCCGCTAGGCCTTGATGGCCTGTGGTGCCCATCACAACCAAATCTGCTTTGATTTTATCCGCCACACTGGGAATCACTTTGTGCACCTCGCCTGCAAGTATGTGAATCTGTTGCTTGCCGAGTCCATATTCCGTACAGATTTTTTCGATAGTGGGTTCAAGTTCTGTTTTGCGCTCGCTGGCGAGTGCTTTGCTGTCAATTAGATCGAGATCCTGTAATACCCTTGAAATATGCAGTGCGTGTGTTATGTGTAATTCTCGATTGAATTTACTGGCGTACAAAGCTGCAGTTTGCAGAATCTGTTGATTGAGTTTTTGTTTGCTTTTTTTCCGGCTGCTTAAATCCAGCGAGGCAAGAATAGGTCGCGTTTTGCGCCATTTTTTTTCCGCGACTAATAACACTGGGGCAGGGCATTCACGTAACAGGTGCCAGTCAGTGGATGTGTGGTAAAAGGTATTGGTGCGATGCCCAGTTTTAACGACGGCCATGTAATCCTGTTGTTGGCAGCGTTTGTTTACCCATTGGTGTAATTGTTTGCTCCACACCACTTTGCTGACGATTTTTAGATCGCCGCAATTAATCTTATTTAGCTCATTCTCAAGCCAAGCTGTGGCAGCCTTGATTAGGTGGTCTTTTAATTTGGCCTGTGACGCGGGCTTTACTGACGCAGTCTTAAGGTATTCATGGGTAAAGGCAACGACTTCAATAGTTGCCCCCATGGCTTTTGCTAACGCTGTGCCACGCGTCAGTGCGATCTGTTTTTTATCCGCAGTGTCGGCAATGATAAGAATTTTGCTCATTGGCATGCCTTTTATGGTTGGACGATTGAAAGATACAGTCGCTATTTTGAAAATAGCTGTGGGGCTATAGACAGCTATTCTTCGGATTTTTAACAAAAAATTGGTCGCTTTTTGCGCTGATTCTGATTCGTGTCAGGTTTGCTTTTGTGAATCAGCAGGATAGCTAACATATAGGTGCGGTCAGTGACTATTCGCAGCATACAAAAATAGGGTACAATCCGCCCTTTTATTTCAGGGGCCGATCGGTCTTTATTTCTGAAATTTGACTTGGTTAATTGAGGACGGGAGAGAGTTATGCCCATTTATGAATATCAGTGTGGATCCTGTGGTCACCAGATGGATAAGCTGCAGAATATCAGCGATGCTCCGCTAATAGATTGTCCTGAGTGTGAAAAATCGGAGTTGAAAAAAGTGATTTCAGCGGCTGGTTTTCGTCTCAAGGGCGCGGGCTGGTATGAAACTGATTTCAAATCCAGCGGCAAAAGCTCAAAGCCTGCGTCGGATAGCAAAGCTTCGGCTAGCTAAGTTAAAAAAATAGTTTAGTGTCATTCCGGCAGTGGCCGGGATGAGCAGAGATATAAAACCCATAATTTTAATTCAGTAATCGGAAGAAACAGCATGCGCAGTCATTATTGCGGCGAATTGAATGAATCGTTGATTGATCAGGAAGTGGAAATTTGTGGTTGGGTGCACCGTCGCCGCGACCATGGTGGCGTAATTTTCTTTGATATGCGTGACCGTGAAGGTATGGCGCAGATCGTTTTTGACCCGGATACGGTTGAAAGTTTTGCGCTGGCAGAAACAGTGCGTAGTGAATACGTGCTGAAAATCAAAGGCCGCGTTCGTGCACGTCCTGAAGGCACTGTGAATAAAGATATTCCGACCGGCGGCATAGAAGTGCTGGGTAAAGAATTGATTGTCCTGAATCGTGCTGAAACACCTCCTTTCCAGCTTGATGAACATGTGAGTGTTGGCGAAGATGTACGTTTAAAATACCGCTACATTGACCTGCGTCGTCCTGAAATGGCCGAACGCCTGCGCTTTCGTTCCAAGGTAACCAGCAATATCCGTAATTTCCTCGATAATGAAGGTTTTCTGGACATTGAAACGCCTATTCTGACTCGTGCTACCCCTGAAGGTGCACGTGATTATCTGGTACCTAGCCGTACTCACAGCGGTGAGTTCTTTGCACTGCCGCAGTCTCCTCAGCTGTTTAAACAGCTGTTGATGGTGGCCGGTATGGATCGCTACTACCAGATTGCGAAATGTTTCCGTGATGAGGATTTACGGGCTGATCGTCAGCCTGAATTTACGCAGATCGATATTGAAACGTCCTTCATGGAAGAGAGCGACATCATCGACATCACACAGCGCATGATGGTTAAAGTGTTTAAGGACCAGTTGGGTGTTGATCTGGGTGAATTCCCGCACATCACCTACGCCGATGCCATGAACCGTTATGGTAGTGACCGCCCTGATTTGCGTTTTGGCCTAGAGCTGGTCGATATCAAAGATTTGATGGCGACGGTAGATTTTAAAGTATTCAGTGGTCCAGCCAACGATCCTAAGGGTCGTGTTGCTGCGTTGCGTGTACCGGGTGGTGCGAGCATCGCGCGTCGTACGATTGATAACTACACTAAATTTGTCAGTATTTATGGTGCGCGTGGTTTGGCGTGGATTAAGGTTAACGACCTGTCTCTGGGCCTGGAAGGTCTGCAGTCTCCGATCATTAAGTTTATGCCGGATGATGTGGTCATGCAGTTGCTGGATCGTTTGGGTGCTGAAACGGGTGATATCATCTTCTTCGGCGCTGATAAGGCTAAGGTTGTAAACGAAGCGCTAGGTGCGTTACGTGTGAAGCTGGCTGAAGATCTTGACCTGTTCGAGCGTCAGTGGGCGCCATGCTGGGTTGTCGATTTCCCCATGTTTGAAGAGCTGGATAGCGGGGCATTAACGCCATTGCACCACCCCTTCACAGCACCGTCTTGCTCAAAAGAAGAGCTGGAAGCGAATCCGGCTGAAGCCCTGTCTCGCGCTTACGATATGGTACTGAACGGTACTGAGTTGGGCGGCGGTTCGATTCGTATTCATGATCAAGATATGCAGCAAACGGTTCTGCGTATTCTGGGTATTGGTGATGAAGAAGCGAATGACAAATTTGGCTTCCTGCTGGACGCCCTGAAATACGGTTGCCCTCCGCACGGTGGTCTGGCCTTCGGTCTGGATCGCGTGGTGATGTTGATGACGGGTTCTCAGTCGATTCGTGACGTGATTGCTTTCCCTAAAACTCAGAGTGCAGGCTGTGTAATGACCAATGCGCCGAGCGAAGTGAGCCTTGATCAACTACGCGAGTTGAGCATTCGTGTTCGTAAGCCGGTGACTGAAGAAAAGCCCGCGGCTGAATAACCTTATTAGATGAAAGAAGCTCTGATGAGAGTCAGGGCTTGCGTTGAAAAGATTGGAGATTGGTAATGGCTGGACATAGTAAATGGGCCAACATTAAGCACCGCAAAGCGGCGCAGGATGCCAAACGTGGTAAAGTGTTTACCCGTTATATTCGTGAATTAGTCATTGCTGCCCGCGCGGGCGGTGGCAACGTGGACGATAATCCACGGTTGCGTCTGGCGGTTGATCGTGCGAAAAGCTCGAACATGCCGAAAGATACTATGCAGCGCGCTATTGATCGTGGTGTCGGTGGTGAGGGTGAAAACCTCGACGAGATTACCTATGAGGGCTACGGGCAGGCAGGTGTTGCGGTCATGGTGGAAACCATGACGGATAACCGTAACCGTACCGTTGCTGAAGTGCGTCATGCCTTTACCAAATTTGGCGGCAATCTAGGTACTGACGGCTCGGTATCTTACCTGTTCACCAAGCAGGGACAGATCACTTTTGAACCGGGTGCCGATGAAGATGCCATTATGGAAGTGGCACTGGAAGCGGGCGCTGATGATGTCGTCACCAATGACGATGAGTCTATTGATGTGGTAACAACACCGGAAGAGTTTACTACCGTTAAGGATGCGTTAGAGGCAGCAGGTCTGGAACCGGCGAATGCTGAAGTAACTATGGTGGCATCCACCAGTGTTGATTTAGATGTGGAAACTGCGACCAAGGTGATGAAGCTTATTGATATGCTCGAAGAGCTGGATGATGTGCAAAGTGTTTCCCATAACGCCGAAATACCCGACGAAGTTTACGATTAACTTTATATTCGTTATTCCGGCCTAGGCCGGAATCCTTAGATGCCGGATTCCCCGTTGAAGGGTACAAGCGAGTCCGGCATGATGGATTTTTTATGGCGGTGGGGCGTAGGCCCCAACTACAGGACTTCATTAAACTAACATGGCCCTGATCATCGGGATTGACCCAGGTTCACGCATCACTGGTTATGGCATTATTAACTGGGTCGGCAATGCGTATGAATATGTGGACAGCGGCTGTATTCGAATTCAAGGCGATATACTTGCTGAGCGTCTGCACCAGATTTATAAGGGTGTGACGGAGCTCATTGATACCTATTCACCGCAAGTCATGGCGATCGAAAAAGTCTTTATGGCACGTAATCCGGATTCTGCTTTAAAGCTCGGTCAGGCGCGCGGCGTGGCGATGGTGGCGGGTGCCAACCAAGAGCTGCCGGTGTTTGAATACTCAGCTCGTCAGGTTAAGCAAGCCGTGGTTGGTAAAGGTGCCGCCGATAAAACGCAGGTGCAGCACATGGTGACTGCATTACTTCATCTCAATAAAACCCCACAGGCCGATGCCGCCGACGCGCTGGCGATTGCTCTTTGCCACGCGCATACCGAGCAAAATCTGATTCGTATGGCTGGCGCGGGTTCGCACCGCAACAGTCGTTTGCAACATAAATAGCTGCCCCAAAAGGATTCGGAATGATTGGTCGCATTAAAGGTGTCTTAATCGAAAAAAGTCCGCCCGATATTTGTGTGGATGTGCAGGGTATTGGTTATGAGCTGCAGGTGCCGATGAACACCTTCTATCGTTTACCTGAAATAGATCATCCGGTGAGCCTCTATACTCATTTTGTGGTGCGTGAGGATGCTCAGCTGTTGTACGGTTTTTATGAGGCGCGAGAGCGTGAGCTGTTTCGCGCAGTCATTAAAATTAACGGTGTTGGTCCTAAGCTGGGGTTGGCGATTCTCTCCGGTATTGAAGCCAGTGATTTTGTTCGCGTGGTGCATAACAATGATGTGGCGGCGCTGACCAAGGTGCCGGGCATTGGCAAGAAAACCGCCGAGCGTTTAGTGATTGAAATGCGCGATAAACTCAAGGATTGGTCAATGGCAACTGAGGGCGGTATGCAGCTTGAAAGCAGTGGTTTAATGCCCAATCAGAATGATGCCACCGATGAGGCCATCAGTGCTTTGTTGTCGCTGGGCTATAAGCCCAAGGATGCCGAGAAGGCGATCAAAGCGGTCGCAAACGATGAGTTGAGCAGCCAGGATATGATCCGCTTGGCACTTAGATCAATGGCAAGTACATAAAGACGAGATAACTGGTCGTGAAACAATGGCAGCGCCGGGTTTATAATAACGGCAATTTTAACCCTGAATAGGCTAACCTCGCATGATTGAATCGGATCGTATTATTTCTGCTCAGCCACAGGCCATGGCGGAAGAACGCATCGATTATGCCATTCGTCCCTCGACGCTTAGCGAATATGTCGGTCAAAATGCGGTTAAAGAGCAGATGGAAATTTTTATCCATGCGGCTCGAGCGCGTAATGAGGCGCTGGACCATACGTTGATTTTTGGCCCGCCCGGGCTTGGTAAAACGACACTCGCGAATATCATCGCGCAGGAAATGGGTGTGTCTATTAAATCCACCTCTGGGCCGGTGTTGGAGAAAGCTGGTGATCTGGCGGCTATGCTGACTAATCTGGAGGAGGGGGATGTCCTCTTCATTGATGAAATTCATCGCCTCAGTCCAGCTGTTGAGGAAGTGCTGTACCCGGCGATGGAAGATTATCAGCTGGATATTATGATTGGCGAAGGTCCGGCTGCGCGCAGCATTAAACTGGATTTGCCACGTTTTACACTGGTGGGGGCGACTACCCGTGCCGGTCTGTTGACCTCTCCGCTGCGTGACCGTTTTGGCATCGTACAGCGTCTGGAATTCTATAACGTCGAAGATCTTACTCATATCGTTTCTCGTTCCTGCAATCTGCTCAATGTACCTGCTGATATAGAGGGTGCCGCTGAAATTGCTCGTCGTTCGCGTGGCACACCTCGCATAGCTAACCGGCTGCTGCGACGGGTGCGTGATTATGCTGAAGTGAAAGCTGATGGCGTTATTCGCAATGAAATTGCTGATGCAGCGTTGGCGATGCTCAATGTTGATGACGTGGGCTTTGATAATATGGATCGACGCCTGTTACTGGCGATGATTGAAAAGTTCGATGGTGGTCCGGTGGGCGTAGACAGTCTGGCGGCGGCGATTAGTGAAGAGCGCGACACCATTGAGGATGTGCTGGAACCGTATTTGATTCAGCAGGGCTATATTCTGCGTACGCCGCGTGGCCGTATTGTTACCAAACATGCTTATCTGCATTTTGGTTTAACGCCGGCGACCGATGATTAAATTTGGCTCAGATGAAAGAGTGATATGAGTATGGAATTTAGCTGGCCAGTGCGGGTCTACATCGAGGATACGGATGCCGGTGGCATCGTCTATTACGTTAATTACCTGAAATTTATGGAGCGGGCGCGGACAGAATTTCTGCGTCACCTTGGTTTTGATCATGCTGAAATGATTCAGCAGGGCAATATGTTTGTGATTCATTCAGCCAATACGCGTTATCTGTCGCCAGCGGTGCTGGATGATGAACTACAGGTGACGGTATCCATGAGCTCAATAAAACGCAGCAGTGTGACCTTTAGTCAGCGCGTTATTCGCGCTAGCTCTCAAGAGGTGCTGGCTGAAACAGACGTTCGAGCTGTCTGTGTACTGAAAAAAAATATGAAACCCTGCGCAATAGATGACGATATGGTCGCTGTGTTGCAGGCTTATTTGTAAAAATAGTTAGCCGTTGGGGCTTAGTTAAGGGGAAATAGTTTTGGTCGAAAAAATGTCACTCTACAGTCTAGTGGCCAATGCCAGTTTGCTGGTGCAACTGGTCATGCTGTTGTTGGTGCTAGCTTCGCTGGTGTCCTGGGTTATGATTTTTCAGCGTTCGCGTTTTTTGAGTGGTGCACAGAAAACGTTGGATAAGTTTGAAGAGCAGTTCTGGTCTGGTATCGATCTAAGCCAGCTTTACGTGGAAATCAACGCCCGTATTAATCCTAACAGCGGCGTTGAGAATATTTTTGGCGCCGGTCTGAAGGAATATACCCGCCTGCGATCACGTATTGCCGGCGATGCTGATGCCATCATCAACGGTGTGCAGCGTGTAATGCGCGTGGCACTGGCTCGCGAAGAGGAAAAGCTCGAGAAGCACCTGTCTTTTCTGGCAACGGTTGGCTCCATCAGCCCCTATGTCGGTCTGTTTGGTACTGTGTGGGGTATTATGAATTCCTTCCGTGGTCTGGCCAATGTGCAACAGGCAACATTGGCAACCGTTGCGCCAGGTATTTCTGAAGCATTGGTCGCTACGGCAATGGGCCTGTTCGCGGCCATTCCGGCGGTGATAGCCTATAACAATTATTCAGCGAAAGCGGATAATCTGGCCGGTCGCTACGAAACTTTCGCTGAAGAGTTTTCCAGCATTTTGCATCGCAAGGTACATGATTCCAGTGCTCGTACTCCCGCGTCTGTAGCTGTAACGAGCGACTGATCATGGCCCGTATTCGACGTCGACGTAAACCGGTTTCTGAAATCAATGTGGTGCCCTACATTGATGTGATGCTGGTATTACTGGTGGTATTTATGGTGACTGCGCCGATGCTGACGCAGGGGGTTTCTGTTGATTTGCCCGAAGCACCCTCCGAACCTTTGGAGATGAAGGATAACCAGGATGTGGTTGTGGTATCGGTAAAAGCCGATGGCAGTTACTACATTGATCTGGGAACGGATTCTGAAAAGCCAGTGAGTATTGACTATATCGCTGAGAAGGTTGGTAAATTGATGCGCGTTAAGCCGACGACGCCTGTCCTCGTTCGTGGCGACAAGGCGGTACCTTACGGCACAATCGTTACTTTGATGACTACTTTGCAGGGTGCAGGTGTGCCCAATGTTGGTCTGATTTCTGAGCCGGGGCAGTAGCTCTTGATTGCTATTCTGGTTGAGTAACTGATCGTGCGCTCCTATATCATTCCCGTTATCCAGGCATTGCTGGTGCATGCTCTGGTCATTGGCGCGTTTACTTTTAATTGGGAAAGTGACAGTGACAGGGAACTCCCGCCGCCACCGCAGGTCGTACAGGCCAAGGTTTTGACCATGGCTGATCCGATTGCTGCGCGTAAAAAGGAGCAAGCCAAGAAACAAGCTGATGCTAAGCGTAAGGCGGACGCTAAAAAGAAAGCCGAGGCTAAGCGTATAGCGGATGCCAAGAAGAAGGCTGATACTAAGAAAAAAGCCGATGCCAAGCGTAAAGCGGACGCTAAAAAGAAAGCGGACGAGCAAAAAAAATCGGATGCCAAGAAGAAGGCTGATGTTAAGAAAAAAGCAGAAGAACAAAAACGTGCCGAGGAACAGCGCCGTCAGCAGGAAGCTGAGCGCCAACAGCAGCTAGCCCGTGAAGCCAAGCTACGTGAACAGCAATTAGCCCAGTCTTTGGCTGATGAAATGGCAGATGCTCAGGAAGAGGATGACCGGGTTGCGGCCCAGTCCTACGAGGGCTTGGTTAGGCAGCGCATTATGGAGAATTGGCATATTCCGCTGAGTGCGCGTAACGGCATGATCGCCAAGGTTGTGGTGCATTTTTTACCCACCGGCGAAGTCAATACGGTGGCTTTGTATAAGAGCAGTGGTGATGCAGCCTTTGACCGTTCAGCGGTATTGGCCGTTGAGCGAGTAGGGAAAATCGAAGAATTACAGCAACTTGAACCGCGAGTGTTTGATAAGTTCTTCCGTAAACGAATAATCAAATTCAGACCCGAGGATTTAGATAGGTGACATCACAACTTCTGCGTATCACATTGGTGTTGTTTATGGTGGTGGGCTTTTTGCGGCCTGCCTGGGCAGCACTGGAAATTGAAATCACTCAGGGCGTTGATAACCCAACGCGCATTGCGGCTGTTCCCTTTGGCGGACAAGGTGCAGGTACTTTACCCGAAGACATTGCCCAGATCGTGTCGGCGGATTTGTCCCGCAGTGGTCAATTTGTAGCCCTCAATCAACGTAATATGATGAGTTTGCCGACGCGTGCAGATCAGGTGTATTACCGTGACTGGCGTATTCTTAATCAGGAGTTTCTGCTGATTGGGCAGATAACGCCTCATGAGGCAGGCGGTTATCGTGTTCACTATGAATTGTTTGATGTCTATAAACAGCAACGCATCGTTGAAGGTGATGTTAAGGCTGGACCTAATCAGCTACGTGATGCAGCGCATCTGATTAGCGATAAAATCTATGAACGCCTGACCGGCATTAAAGGTGCCTTCTCAACGCGTATTGCTTATGTGACCGTAGATCGTAAGACTGACGGCAGTGAGCGCATCAAATTACTGGTCGCCGATGCTGATGGTTTCCGAGAAAAGGTGATTCGCGATTCGCGTGAGCCGATTATGTCACCTCACTGGTCGCCTGATGGTAACAAGCTGGCCTATGTATCCTTCGAAAGCCGTCGTCCTGCGGTTTATATCCAGGACGTGAGCACAGGTAAACGAGAGAAAGTGCCTTCGTTCAAAGGTATTAATAGTGCGCCAGCCTGGTCGCCGGATGGTCGCAAGTTGGCGATGACACTGTCTAAAGACGGTAATCCAGAAGTCTATATTTATGATATTGCATCGCGCCAGTTTACCCGTGTGACACGCCATTTTGGTATTGATACCGAACCCAGCTGGTCTGCTGATGGCAAGTCATTGGTATTTACTTCCAGCCGTGGTGGTAAACCACAGATTTATCGTAAACATTTACAAACAGGTAAGGTGGAGCGTCTGACCTTTGAGGGTGACTATAATGCCCGTGGTCGACTCAGTAGTGATGGTCGTTATCTGGTCATGGTGCATCGTCGGCAGGGTATTTTTCATATTGCGGTACTGGATTTAGAACGCAACCGTTTGCGGGTACTAACACAAACGGATTTAGATGAATCACCGAGTATCGCACCGAATGGAAGTATGATAATTTACGCAACGAATGACCGTAACAAGGGTATTTTGGCGTTTGTTTCGCTGGATGGGCGGGTAAAATCCCGTGGCCCGGCCAAATTCGGTGACGTACGTGAACCAGCCTGGTCGCCTTTATAAAAGACCATCAGGTTGGGATGTTTGTTTACCTATTATGTATTTTTTAATATTTGTCAGGAGCATGACTATGCAATTAGCAACATTGTTTAAAGTAACATTACTGGGTTTGGCTATAACGGCGGCGGGTTGTTCTACTACTGGTGGTGGAGCTGACGCGGGCGCTAACGGCGCAGGCGTTAATGGCGAAGGTGCATACGGCGCTGGTGATCGTGCTGCGCTGAGTGCCGAAGAGCAAGCTGCTGCCGATGCTGCTCGCGCAGCCGCTGAAGCAGAGCAACTGTTGAACATCACTACTTTCTACTTCGACTTCGATCAAACAACGATCAAACAAGAAGCACGTGCTGCTCTGGAAGCTCATGCGGCTTACTTGGTTCAAAGCGGTAGTAATGTCGTTCTGGAAGGTCATGCTGATGAGCGCGGTACGCGTGAATATAACCTGGCTCTGGGCGAGCGTCGTGCACAAGCTATTGCTCGTTACCTGACGGCTCTGGGTGTTTCCAATCAGCAAATTGAAACAGTTAGCTACGGTGAAGAGCGTGCGGCGAGCATGGGGCACGATGAGACTTCCTGGAGTCTGAATCGTCGCGTTGACCTGCGTTACGGCGGCTAAGCTGGTTTTTGATGATGATTAAACCTGCTGTTTTTGCAACACTCGTGCTGGCGGTTTCTGCTTCCAGTATGAGCTTTGCAGCCGATCCTATTCCCGTTGTTGACTCTTCTGGCGTAAGTCGTCCGGCTGACGTTAGGCAATTACAACCTGGCGCGACGGTGAGCGCCAGTGGTACTCAGGCTGCCGAAACGTTGTATCAGCAAGAGCTGTTACAACAGGAGGTGCAGGAGTTACGTGGGATCGTTGAACAGCAGGCTTATGAGATTAAGCGCATGCGTGAAGAGCAGCGTGATCGCTATCTTGATCTTGATCGACGTATTACCCTGCTCAATCAGGCTCCGGCCAAACGGACTGCGGCAGATGTGCCCGCTGAGCCCGTTGCAGCCGCAGCTGTTGAGAAGGTAAAACCTGCAACGAACGCCGTAAAAGAGCCTGTCGCAACTGGAGCTGAAGCAGTACCAGCGCAGGACAGCATCGTCAGCGAAAAAGAAGCCTATCAAACAGCTTTTTCTTTGGTGCGGCAAAAACAGTATGCTGAGGCCAGTAAAGCCTTTGAGCAGCTGGTCAAGGATTACCCCAACGGAAACTATACGGGCAATGCCTATTACTGGCTTGGCGAAGTACTGTTGGTTGAGTCCAAGCAAAAACAGGCACTTGAGGCATTTGAGACGCTACTAGAGCAATACCCAAGCCATAGAAAAGCCGCCGATGCCAAGTTTAAACAGGGTAAAATTTACCTGCAAATGGGCGATAAGACGCAGGCTAAAGTGTTATTGCAGGATGTGATCAATCAGCATCCCGGTACCTCAGCTGCCAGCTTGGCCGAAGCTGAAATGCGAGATGCACAGCTTTAAAGCGCTGGCTTTAGAGTACCTTTTTCGATACCTTCCAGTTTTAATTCCTCCAAGATAGTTTGTCATGGCTTCCGAGCAACTCAGAATTACCGAGATCTTTAACTCCTTACAGGGTGAAACCTCTACCGTAGGTTTGCCGACAGTGTTTGTACGTCTTACCGGCTGCCCGTTGAGATGTGTTTACTGCGACACGGCTTATGCTTTTAGTGGCGGCGAGCAGATGACACTGGATACGATTCTGGCCGAGGTAAATAAATATACCTCTCGTCACGTGACCGTGACCGGCGGTGAGCCGCTGGCGCAGCCTAATGTATTAAAGCTGTTAACTGAATTGTGCGAACGCGGTTATCACGTGTCATTGGAAACCAGTGGTGCGGTAACCGTTGAGGGTGTCGATGATCGCGTAGTAAAGGTGGTGGATTTAAAGACGCCGGCTTCGCAGGAGTGCCACCGTAACCTGTATGACAATATTGAATTATTGAATCCTCATGACCAAGTGAAGTTTGTCATTTGTGATCGTCAGGATTACGACTGGGCTAAAATGCAGATCGACCAATACAAACTGAATGATCGCGTTGATGAAGTCTTGTTTTCACCTAGTCACGCAGAGCTGACAGGTTCGCAGTTGGCTGAATGGATTCTGGAAGATGGTCTGCAGGTGCGTTTTCAGCTTCAACTCCACAAGTACCTATGGAATGATGAGCCGGGCCATTAAATCATTATAAAAATACAGGATTTTAGCGATTACGGTGCCAACTCCGTACTCGTTTTCTGATGTATTTGTTATACACTCGGTCTCTGTGTGCGGCGCTTCCTTGTACTCAAAAAACTCCCATTATTTTTCTGTTCATTTAATTTTAGTAAATAAGCAATGACAACAAAAAAAGCAGTAGTTCTTCTCTCCGGTGGCCTTGATTCCACCACTGCCTTAGCGATGGCAAAGGCTTCTGGCGCTGAATGTTATGCGCTCAGCTTTAATTATGGTCAGCGCTGTAATGCCGAGCTTGCTGCTGCTGAGCGTATCGCTAAATCCATGGGCGTGGTTGCACACCAAGTAGTGAATATTGATATGGGCAGCATCGGTGGTTCTGCACTGACCGATGACTCCATTGATGTGCCTGAAGATGAGCCGGAAGGTATTCCGATTACCTACGTGCCAGCACGTAATACGGTATTTCTTTCCTTTGCGTTAGGTTGGGCTGAAGTGCTCGGCGCGCAGGAAATTTATATAGGTGTCAGTGCCGTAGATTATTCTGGCTATCCGGATTGCCGACCTGAATTTATCGAAGCCTTTGAAACGATGGCGAATCTGGCGACCAAAGCGGCCGTGGAAGGCGAGCCGATTACAATCAAAACACCATTGATGCATCTCAGCAAAGCTGAAACTGTGAAAGCAGGTGTTGAGCTGGGCGTTGATTACAGTTTGACGGTGAGTTGTTACCAGGCAAATGATGATGGCAAAGCCTGTGGGAAATGCGATAGCTGTCGGTTAAGAATCAAAGGATTTGATGACGCAGGGCTGACAGATCCGACTCCTTATTTCTAACGACGATGGTCCGGGAAAAAAACTGTAAGAAATGTAAGAAAAGTTCAAATAAAGGCTTGTCATAAATTCTTAAATCATTAATATACGCATCTCTTCTGGGGGCCGTTAGCTCAGTTGGTAGAGCAGTTGGCTTTTAACCAATTGGTCGCTGGTTCGAATCCAGCACGGCCCACCATTTAAAAACCACCGACAGGTGGTTTTTTTATGCGTGAATGAAAGTGGATGAGAATGATGTTCGAGCCGAGCAGCTTGCTGCGAGATAACGCTGGAGCGGAGCGACGGCGGCCCGAAGGGCGAGTGCAACGCACGAGTAATCCAGCACGGCCCACCATTTAAAAACCACCGGCAGGTGGTTTTTTTATGTCTGGCGTTTGTGTTACGCCTTTTTCGGCGTAACGAAACATCAGTCCTTATTCTTGAAACTTTCCTCAGCGTCCCCATTTTTATAGTATTATCGCCCACCTTCTTTGTTATTGATTTAAAAGTGATCGCCCTATGTCTACCGAAGTTGCAGAACAATTAGCCACCCAAATTCAGCTGGCGCTGGTCAATGAAGCCAAGGCCATGGGCAGCGATGAGCGTCAGCAATATAAAGACAAGATCAAACGACTGCTAAAGCAGGAAGATGCGGTCTTGGTGGCTCACTATTACACTGACCCTGTGTTGCAGGAATTGGCGGAAGAGACTGGCGGTTGTGTGTCTGATTCGTTGGAAATGGCACGTTTTGGCAATCAGCACCCCGCGACGACGTTGGTGGTTGCTGGTGTTAAGTTTATGGGCGAAACGGCCAAAATTCTGACACCGGAAAAACGTGTATTGATGCCGACGTTGGAAGCGACCTGTTCGCTGGATTTGGGTTGCCCGATTGAAACCTTTGCACCTTTCTGTGATGAGCACCCGGATCACACCGTTGTTGTTTATGCCAACACCTCGGCCGCCGTAAAAGCACGTGCAGACTGGGTGGTGACCTCAAGCATCGCGGTGGACGTTGTGGATCACCTGCAAGCCGAAGGGCATAAAATTATCTGGGCGCCGGACAAACACCTGGGCGCCTATGTACAAAAAGAAACCGGCGCTGATATGTTGATGTGGGACAGCGCCTGCATTGTGCATGAAGAATTCAAATCTAAAGCGATTTATGATCTGAAAGAAATCTATCCGGATGCGGGGGTGTTGGTACACCCTGAATCGCCAGCGGCTGTCATTGAAATTGCTGATGCGGTGGGTTCCACGTCACAGCTTATTCAAGCGGCACAGGATTTACCTCACAAGATGTTTATTGTTGCTACCGATCGCGGCATCTTCTACAAAATGCATCAGATGTGCCCCAGCAAGACCTTTATCGACGCACCGACGGCGGGTAAAGGAGCAACCTGTGTCAGTTGCGCGCATTGCCCGTGGATGGCGATGAATGGCTTGGAAAATCTGGCGGAATGTCTGGAGACGGGCAGCAATGAAGTATTTGTTGATCCTGAGCTCGGCAAAAAAGCCATGATACCGCTGCAACGGATGTTGAATTTTGCCGCTGAGAACAAAATGCGTGTGAAGGGCAACGCTTGATTTCCTCCCCGATGGAATATCAGGTTACTCTGACAGACGACACACAGTCAGCATTAGACCTGTTGGCCGCTGAGTCTGGTCTGTCCAAGCAGCAAATCAAACAGGCGATGAGCAAAGGTGCGGTGTGGCGTTCTCTTTGTGAATACGGAGGCAAGCAAGCCCAACGCATACGCCGCGTACCCAAAAAGCTGAAAGCCGGTGATACGCTGTATTTGTATTACGATGAAAAGGTGTTGGCCGAAGTGCCAGCTGACGCGCAGCTCATTGCAGATGAGGGTGCCTACAGCGTTTGGTATAAACCCTTCGGTATGCGTTCGCAGGGCTCTAAATGGGGTGATCACTGCGCCTTGTACCGCTGGGTTGAAGTCAACCTGAAACCTGAGCGTCCAGCCTTTTTGGTACACCGCTTGGATCGTGCTGCAACGGGGTTGATTCTGGTGGCTCATTCGAAAAAAGCCGCTACGGCTTTAACGAAGTTGTTTGAAGAACGGCACATCGATAAACGTTATCAGGTCATCGTTGCCGGGCAATTTTCGGAACAAACCGGTGCGTGGGCAAAGAAACACACCTTTACGACTAACGTTGATGGCAAGACTGCAATCAGTCATGCACGCTGCCTTGCATTTGACGCTGCCAAGGAGCGTTCGCTGCTGGAGGTGACCATTGAAACGGGTCGCAAGCATCAAATTCGGTGCCATCTGGCTGAGGCTGGTTTTCCGGTTATTGGTGATCGCTTGTACGGCGAGGCAAAGGGGGATGATCAGGATTTGCAGCTGGCAGCCAGCTCGTTGTCCTTTGTTTGCCCAATTAGTCATGAAGAGCGGCTTTACGAACTGCCTGAGGCATTATTGCCCCGACTGTAAGTGTAGGGTTGGCTTTGGCCTGACATGAAAGGCTGACGCCTTTCATGTGGCGGAGGGTTTTATGTGTTGAGCTGAAAGGCTTCCTTGCCGAAGCTCAACCCGTTAATTTTTACTTCTATTTTATGTTCGCCGGAGTAGTACCGGCGTGTGGAAAGAGGCACAAAGCGGTGGGTTTTTTCCAGCGTCACCCATTCTCCTTTGCCCAGTTCCAGCGTTTTTAGCTTAAACACTTTGGCGCTCTGCTGGCCGTTGGCTTTCATAAAGTAAATGGCATAATCAATTAGTAGCTTTTGTGGTTTCTTAGCGGTCGATGTCAGCTGAATCTGGAATGTCTGTTCCTCCCCTAGTTTTAATACGTCGCTGTCGAGTGTGAGTTTTATCTCTAGTTGCGGCTTCTCGGTGTATCCCAATAATGCGTATACCTCGGGCACATCCCTCTTAACCAGCGTGCGTGTGGCGTGGCGCACAACCCATTGTGTTTCCTTGCAGGAATCGGTTAGCCAGCGTTGGCAGGTACTCAGAACTGTTTGAGGGTGGTCCTTGGAAATGTCATTGAGGTTGTTTGCGACCGAGCGGCGCACATAATCCTCTGGATCGGCCTTTAGTTTTTCCAGCAATGGTAAAATCGGTTGTGGATCAATAATAAACTGCGGTAGCTGCTGCCCCCACGGCAGACGCGGGCGGGTGCCTTCGGATGCTAGACGACGTTGATGGAAGTCTTCGCTATCACACCAGTTGTGTAAATACTTAAACGTTAGCTCATAGTGCTGTTCAATAAAGGGACGAATCGCAAATTCGGCGGAAAATAACGAGGTAAGTTGAGCCAGGGTTTTCAGTGCTGTTTCGGGGTGCTGTAAGCCGTGCACAGCAACATAGTCAATTAACGGCCAAGCAATAAAAGCTCTGATTGCGGGATCTTTTGCTGCAAGTTGATGCTGTTTTACCTGACGCAAGATCTGTGCAGTCTGTTCAAAATTCTGTGGCAGGTGCTGATGTAATGCATCAATTAAATGATAAACGCGAGCCTTTAGTTCCAGGTTACTTAGCCCATGATTGGCGGTTTGGCTAAAGGCTGAGTGATCAAAATTTGGTTGGATATCGCTCAGACAATCGGCGAGTTGTTGAACGGCCTGGTGATTGAGGGATTCTTTGAGCAGGGGGAAGCTGCTGTTATTTTTTGAGGTGGCCATGGTGAGGTTAACGCGTAAATAGCCCGGCGGGGCTAGTCGTTATTAGCCGGACTATCCTCAATAAACTCAAACCTTGGCAGCGTTTCACCGTCAATTTCTACTTCTTCGCAGAACATGTTCAGAGGACGAAGCCAGGTGCCGCGGTCGCCGTACAAGGCTTTGTAGACCACCAGCTCTTCTTCGGTTTCGCTGTGACGGGCCACCGCGATGACTTCGTAGAGGTTACCCTTGTAGTGCTTGTAGACGCCCGGTTTGGGGTTGTTTTCATCAGCCATGATTTTTGCCTGTCGCTATTATTGTGTTGGCGATTACTGGTTTTCCAGTTCGTCCCAGCGTTCATAAACCTGTTCCAGTTGCTGCTGGATGTTTTCCAGTGAATCGAGAACGGTTTGTGTTTGTTCAGCGCTGCCTTTGTAAAAATCAGCGTGTGAAATTTGGTTTTCCAAATCCTGCTGCTGTTGTTCCAGAGATTCGATTTGCGCGGGCAGTTTATCCAGCTCAAGCTGGTCCTTGTAGGATAACTTTTTCTTGGCGGGCTGTTGAGTGGCTTGTGGAGCCGGTTCTTCTTTAACCGGTTCTGTGGCTGGCGTGGTGGATTGGATTTCATCCAGCGCGTCCAGTTTGCCGCCTCGGCCAATCCAGTCGCTGTAGCCGCCGACATGATTAGTGATTTTGCCGTTGCCCTCAAGTACCAGTAGGTTGGTGACCACGTGATCCATAAAGTCTCGGTCGTGACTAACCAGTAATACCGTGCCTTTGAAGTCGAGCAGAATTTCTTCCAGCAGCTCCAAGGTTTCGATATCGAGGTCGTTGGTCGGCTCATCGAGTACCAGCAGGTTAGCCGGTTGGCTGAACAACTTGGCAAGAATGGCGCGGTTTTGTTCGCCACCAGACAGGGCTTTTACGGGGGTGCGGGTGCGTGCTGGGCTAAACAAGAAGTCGCCAAGATAACCAATGGCATGACGGCTTTTGCCGTCGATCTCGATAAATTCACGGCCGCCACAGATATTTTCGATTAGCGTTTTTTCTGGTTCGAGTTGTTGGCGTAACTGATCAAAGTAGGCGATTTCCAATTTGGTGCCGAATTTAACTTCGCCCTGCTGTGGTGTCAGCTGACCGAGAATGATTTTTAACAGTGTGGATTTACCTGCACCGTTGGTGCCAACAAAACCAATGCGGTCGCCACGCATAATGTTGCAGGTGAAATTATCAACAATGCATTTATCCTCGAAGCTGAAACTGATGTTCTCCAGTTCCGCAACGATTTTACCGGAGCTCTCGGCACCGTCCAGATTAATACTGGCTTTGCCGGTTCGTTCACGGCGTTGACTGCGTTCATCTCGCATGGATTTTAACGCTCGTACACGACCTTCGTTACGGGTACGACGAGCTTTAATGCCCTGACGGATCCAGACTTCCTCTTCGGCGAGTTTTTTATCAAACAGTTCGTTGGCACGTTCTTCGGCCGCCAGTTGTTGCTCGCGCATGGTGAGGAAGTTTTGGTAGCTACCTTCAAGTTGGCTGAGGTGCCCACGATCCAGCTCGACAATGTTGTTGGCAATTTTTTGCAGGAAAGCCCGATCGTGGGTGATCACCACCAGTGCACCACGGTAATTACGCAGTTGCTCTTCGAGCCATTCAATGGCGGGAATATCCAAGTGGTTGGTCGGCTCATCCAGTAGCAAAATATCCGGTTCGCGCACCAATGCTCGCGCCAGTGCTACGCGGCGACGCCAGCCACCGGACAGCTCTTTCATCAATGAATCGGCCGGTAATTGCAGTTGCTGAATGACGGTATCGACACGTAATTGCATGCTCCAGCCATCTTTGGCTTCCAGTTGCTCCTGCGCGCGCTCTAGCTCGACCATGTCAAAATTATCAACATCACTGATGGCGTGGTGATAGCGTTTCAATAATTCGCCAATTTCGTGCAGACCACCCGCCACGACGTCATAAACACTTTGCTCGTCGGCATTTGGCAGAGATTGATCCAGCCAGGCAACTTCAATACCAGGACGCAACCAGCGTTCACCGCTGTCAGGTGTAATCATGCCGGCAATGACTTTCATCAACGTGGATTTACCAGCGCCGTTGCGACCTAGCAGACCAATTTTATTGTTCTTGTGCAGCGTCAGATTGGCGTTATCAAGCAGAATGTGGGTGCCGAAGTGGACATTGATTTGATCGAGGCGTAACAGAGGCATGAGGGTAATGGCCGATAGTGTGAAAAGAGTATGAAGTCAGGGGCGCTATTCAACCATATTTCAGGGTTGCAGTGCGAGCTGTAGCTGCCTGGATAAGGCTGTTATCTGTCTAATTTAATCGCCAAGGTCGCTAACTTTCTTATCTTGAAGATAATTGATAATGTCGATCAGCGTCGAATTTAAAGCAGACACTGAATAATCAAAGTTTTTTATAAATTCGTCTTCGGACAGATTGCTTTCATCAACCAGGTTGGTAATCGATTTTATAGCAAAATAAGGCGTTTGATGCAGTGATGCCACCCAAGCGATAGCAGCGGCTTCCATTTCTTTGGCGACAGCGTTGTATTTGTCGATAATGCGTTGATCTTTTGTGTTTTTCTCAAGCGAGGAACCGGATGAAATGACACCGGTTTTTAAGCCCAAATCTTTGGCTAATTGATTAACGTTCAGGGCGGGGTAACAGCCCTCCGCTGCTTCTTCAAATCCTGGCATGGGCACAATTCGATCATGGAAAACGAAGTATTTTTCACTGGCGTAGACCGTGCCAATTTCTGCATCTTTGCTGGCAAATCCGCCGGCCGTGCCTGCACTGATGATTATATCCGGGTTTAGTTTGCTGATGCATTCATAGGCCATCAGGGTGGCTGGTTCACAGCCAATATTGTCAACGCCGTGAGTGGTATCCATACCACTGGTCATCACTGTCAGCTGCAGATTGCCGACTTGCTTTTGGAAACATTTGAAGGGTAGCTTATCGGCTACCAGACCGGGTCTTTCTGGGATGTCAAAGTGCCGAAGAAAGGGGACAGCTTCTCCCTGCATCGCCATTAAGATCGCAACATTTTTGATAGTGGTTTGTGTCATGGCTTGGTTTTTGTTCTAGGGCTTATGGGCAAGTTGCAGATATTCGTGTGAGGCCATTTCTGTCAGGCGACTTTGAGTGCGTTGAAACTCAAAGGTTAAACTGCCCTGGGTGTAAAGTGATTCCAGCGGTATTTGGCTAACCAGATAGAGGTTAACCTTACGTTCGTAGAATTCGTCCACCAGGCTGATAAAGCGTCTTACGGCATCGTCTTTTCTACCTAGCATAACCTCGCGAGCACCGGTCGTTGTGGCAGTGAGGGTAGCCTCTTCGGTGCCGCGCGCCTTGATGCGTTCATAGGTCTGACCACTTAAGGATGGAATATCCGTTAACAGGACATTGCTATAACGTTGGGCCAGATGAATGTAATCCAGATGGCTGCGGTTACCTTCGCACAGTTGACTGAAAGAGCAGTGCAGGCTGTCGTCATTGACGCCTTGGGTTGGGATTGTGCGCCCTAGCACTTCAATGTGGCACTGATTATCAGCGGGGTGCGGTAAGCCCAGTTTCTGTAACAGGCTTTGCGTTAATTTGTTGAAATAGATTGGCGCGGATTGCAGTGTGCGTTGGCGATGATCTTTACCCCCATCCAGGTGGAGGCTGTTGGTTTTCTCAGCAATAGCGTTGATAGCCGGCATGAAGCGATCACGTTGCAGGCCGTCGAGATATAAATCCTGAACCGGAATATTACTGGTGGCGACCAGTGTGACACGTAGTTTGAATAGGTTATCAAACAGCGTGCCGAGCAGCATAGCGTCGCCGATATCCTTGACAAACAGTTCGTCGAAACACAATAGTCGGTGTTTTTTTGCGATGTCCTGTGCGACGAATTTCAGGGGATCTTTGCGACCAGAATAATGTTGTAGGCGCTGATGAACCCAAGCCATAAAACGGTGAAAGTGCATACGCCAGGCCAACCCTTCAGGTAAGGATTGGCAGAATAAATCCATCAGGAAGGTTTTTCCGCGGCCCACTTGACCCCATAGGTAAATGCCCTGACAGATGTTTTGTTTTGAGCGGGCGGCTGTTAGTTCGTTGAACAGCCTCTCCAGTTCGTTGACGGCCTGCAGCTGCGCGCTATCGAAGTTGATTTGATTTTGCTCGATGGCCTGATGATAGCCTTGAGCGGGACTGGTTTGCTGCCGGGCTGCAGAGGTTTTGTGGAAGAACAGGTTGCGCATGTAAGGGGTGCTATCATCAGTGTCAATGGGGAGATTCTAGCACTTTTAACGCGGGGTTATTAAGAGGTGTGTTTTTTCGTTATTTTCAACTTAGTAGTGGGGCGGTTTTTCGTAACCGCCTTTGTCGGAGGTTGAGGTTTCGGCCATGTCTTGCATGCGGTCTGTCAGGGCTTTGCAAATACGTTCCAGTTGGTCGATTTGTTGCTGTTGTCGGTAGATGACATCGTTGAGTTCACTGATGGTGTGCTCCTGATAAGCCACTTTGGTTTCAATTTCGATCAGACGTTCGTCCATAACTAAATCCGCATAATTAAAGGTGAAAGGCACCGCGTTAAAACTGTTTAAGTTGTTTTTGATATTCCTGGATGTCTGTTCTGCGCCGCTCAATTCGGGTGGTCAGCAGGAAGTTTTTATCTGATTTTAGCAGCGCATAATCAAGCTGTTTTAGTGCCTGATCCATGTTGCCGGTAAGCACTGCGTATTCGGCGCTCGCCAAGTGGGCGCCGATGCTGTTGTGATTAAAGCCATTGGCTTCGGCAAGTTTGAGCCACACGGCAGGATTTTGCGGATGCTGTTTACTGATTTTCTCCAACAGGGTTTGAGCTGCCTGATACTTTTTCTGCTGCGATAGGTTGTTTGCCAGTGCAATAGACAGCGGGTAGTTGTCTGGATTGAGTGCCAGTTGTTTGGTAAGTAGCTCTTCAATAACGGGTTGATCGGTCGCTGATGAGTAAACCTGTGAGTAAGCAATGATATAGCTGATGCGATTAGGTTCGATGTCCAGCAGTGGTTGTAGTGTTTGTTGAGCATTCTGGTTTTGCCCCGCTTTGGCGTAGGCCAGGGCTAGGCCGTAACGTGCAGCGGCAGAGGCTGTTTCATTGGCGTCAGCCTCTGCTTTGTTGAGTTCCGTGTAGAATTCTTTGATGGCGTATGCGGGTGACTTATTAAAGGCCAGTCGTACCCGATTACGCATCAGTTGATATTCGAGATCATTGTAGCCAGAAAAGTTAATTGCCGTTAATTGTTCGGCCCGGCTACGGGCATCGGCAACCCGGGATTCAGTGACGGGGTGGGTTAATAAAAATTCGGGCGGACGGGTGCCGGCCAGACGTTGAGCGGCGAGCATTCGCTCAAACATCGACGCCATGGCGCGGGGGTTAATGCCAGCATTAACCAGCGTTTGAAAACCGATACGATCAGCCTCCTGCTCATTATTACGGCTAAAGCGTAATTGCTGATCAATCATTGCCGCCTGAGTGGCTGAAATTGCAGCAATACCCGCATCCCCACCGGCGGTTGCGGCAATGATGATGCTACCCAGCAGTGCAACCATATTGGGTAATGAATTACGTTCCGCAGCTTCGACAGCGCGTGAATAGTGACGTTGGCTCAGGTGTGCCAGTTCGTGTGCCAGTACGGAGGAAAATTCCTGCTCGTTACGGGCATAAAGAAAGAGTCCACCGTTAACGCCAACGATACCTCCAGGTACCGCAAAAGCATTTAAGGCCGGACTTTCCACCACTACGAGCTCAAGACGGCGATCCTGTAGTTGGCTGTGTTCGGCTAATCGGTATAACAGGTGTTCGAGATAGTCATAGAGCAGCGGGTCATCCAGCTCTTTCGTATTACTACGCAGCGCCTTTAACCATGTGCGACCCAGTTCATGCTCCTGTTGCAGCGAAACCTTCGCAGAAGCGGTATCACCCAACAAAGGTAGGTTGTTATGTTCATTGGCATGCAAAGAGCTGGCAGCGGATAACATAAGGCCCAGAGACAGCGTTAACCTTACAGCCAGACCTGTTAGATTGGGTTGGCGTAGTGCGGACAGTACAAATGTTAAAAAGGTGTGAGGCATAGTAAAATCAGATGCGATTATTGGGTTTCGATAATTTAGTTGTTTTGGCCGTGGAATTAGGTCTTTCCAGCATACTTGGGACATTGTTTGTGAGCCAAGGTTTCAGCTCGATGCCATCTGCCGACGCAGACGTGTTAAATTTGGGGGTCATAATGGCAGTATCGAATGGGATGTGCCAGCGCTGCTATTTAAAAACCTTCCCCGAATTGTTGTCTGTTTGATTGACTCTCTATACACAGCGGGTAAATCTTGTATTATGCCTCGATCATGATTTTTTGAGCGATGAAATGACCGCCATGGATAAAAGTTCAGACGATAAAGCCGCACAGCTGGATGTCACCGGTTTGCGCTGCCCGTTGCCCCTGTTAAAGGCGAAGAAGGCACTGATGGAATTAAATGAAGGTGAGGTGCTCAAAGTCAGCGCCACGGATCCTGGCTCACAACGGGATTTTCAGGCCTATATGGATCATTCCAGTCACACGATGCTAGATGCTTGGCAAGTGGATGATGTGTATTGGTATTTGATTGAACGCGGCGCTTAATAGCTAACGGGTAGCTTTCATGATTAAAGTCTTAAAAGGTTGGGTTGAGCGCTACTTCTCTAATGAAGAGGCGATGATCCTGTTTGTGCTGCTGGTGGCTGTTTTTGCCATTATTTTGACCATTGGCGGTATTCTTGGTCCGGTATTTGTCGGCGTGGTGCTGGCCTTTTTGATGCAAGGGCTGGTTAATATGCTGACGGCACGGAAAGTGCCGCATCTGCTTGCCATATCAGTGGTTTTTACGCTGTTTATCAGCTCTTTGTTTGCGGTGATTTTTTTGCTGTTACCACTGGTGTGGGGACAAATGGTGAGCTTGTTTGGTGAACTACCACGCATGCTGGAGAAGGGACAGGCGTTGTTACAGGCCTTACCTGAACAGTATCCCGATTTGGTTTCTGAGGCTCAGATCAAAAGCTGGATGAGTGCGGCGGGCAACGAGCTGGCGCAAATGGGCCAGTGGATGTTATCCCATTCTTTATCGACGATTACCAATCTGGTGTCGATCCTGATTTATTTGATTTTAGTGCCCATTCTGGTGTTCTTTTTCCTTAAGGACAAAGATCTGATCAGCCAGTGGTTTTCCAACATGCTGCCGAGTGAACGCACGTTGATGAACAAAGTATGGGTGGAAATGGATACCCAGATTGCTAATTATATCCGCGGCAAGGCCATTGAAATTGTTATTGTTGGTGCAGCGAGCTACGTGGTGTTTTCCTACATGGGGCTTAATTATGCTGCGCTGTTGGCTATTTTGGTAGGGCTGTCGGTGATTGTGCCTTATATCGGTGCCGCAGTGGTCACTGTGCCGGTGGCGTTGATTGGTGCATTTCAGTGGGGTTGGACATCGGAGTTTTTCTATCTGATGATGGCTTACGGGGTGATTCAAGCGCTTGATGGTAATGTGCTGGTGCCGTTCCTGTTTTCTGAAGTGGTAAACCTGCACCCGGTGGCGATCATTGTGGCGGTCCTGTTTTTCGGTAGTATTTGGGGCTTGTGGGGGGTGTTTTTCGCTATTCCTCTGGCAACGCTAATTCAGGCAGTATTAAATGCCTGGCCGCGTGGTGAGCCTGCGCTCAAGCCCTAGAACTTTCTTAACGTCTGAGCTGGAACTTACCCGCTCAGACGCCTGTCATAGAGCCAGATTTAATTATATTCCCATTGAACTCTGGAGATATTATGTTGCGTATGACCCACAAGGTTAGTTTTTGGACCTTCGCTCTAATTGCTATTGTGTTCTCGCTGACAGCGCGAGCGGGATCTTTACCTGATTTCACTGAGTTGGCGAATGAGTTAAAACCCGCCGTGGTTAATATCAGCGCCGTGCAGGAAGTGCAGGTGCAGCCCTCCGCGCAAAATCCCGAAATCTATCAACAGGTGCCAGAGCTGTTTCGTCAGTTCTTTGGTGAATTACCACAGTTTAATCAGCCGCAGCGACGCAAAGCGCCTTCGCTAGGCTCCGGTTTTATTATTTCCGAGGATGGTTACATTCTCACCAATAATCATGTGGTAAAAGGGGCCGATAAAGTGCTGGTGCGTCTGATTGATCGCCGTGAGTACGAGGCTGAGGTGATTGGTCAGGATCCACGTTCCGACCTGGCGTTGTTAAAAATTGACGCCGATGATTTACCCGTGGTGAAGCTGGCTGCGCCGGAAGATATTGAAGTCGGTGAGTGGGTGATGGCGATTGGCTCCCCCTTTGGTTTTGATTATTCCGTGACAGCGGGCATTGTCAGCGCTACGGGCCGTACTTCTTTCCACGATAGTTATGTGCCCTTTATCCAGACCGATGTGGCGATTAACCCGGGTAACTCCGGTGGCCCATTGTTTAACCTTGACGGTGAAGTGGTAGGCATTAATACCATTATTGTGACCCGTTCAGGTGGTTATATGGGATTGTCCTTTGCTATTCCTATGAGCGTGGCGATGGATGTGGTTGAACAGCTCAAGAGTAAAGGTGAAGTGAGTCGTGGCTGGTTGGGGGTTGAGATTCAGGATGTTAGCCGTCAATTGGCTGAGTCTTTCGGCCTGCGTCAGGCATCAGGGGCAGCGGTGACACGTATTGTGCCGGATGGTCCAGCCGAGGCTGCCGGATTGGCGGTGGGCGATATCATTCTTGGTTTTGACGGCTATGATGTGGAGTTGTCTTCGGATTTGCCGCATTTAGTGGGTAGCACTAAAGCTGGTAGCAAAGTGACCGTTAAGGTCTTTCGCAATGGCAAACAGAAGAATCTGTCAGTCGTGGTGGGTGATTTGCCTCAGGAAATCGTTGCAGGAAAGGATAGTAAATCCTCAAAGCGTGGTGAGATTGAACGCTTGAACATGGAGGTTGATAACCTTAATGACCAGCTTCGTGAGCGCACGGGTGTTGATGAAGGTGTTGTTGTGTTGGCTGTTAAACGCGGTGATGCGGCTCAAGCAGGTTTGCGTCGGGGCGATGTGATTACCATGCTCAATGGTCAACAGGTAAGCTCGGTTGCCGAGTTGGCTCGCATTGTTGTTGATTTGGACGCTGGGACGATGGTGCCTGTCCGTGTTGTACGTCAGGGGCGCCCAATTTTCTTACCTCTAAAAATATCTGAATAACGATAAATATTACTTTTTGTGCAGGGTTTGCCATGTGAACCCTGCATAATTCAACCGCTTGCTTTAATCCCATTTCAATAGCGGTTAGGGTGCAAATACTGTAGACTTGCCAGCCAAATTTTTGATACTTTCTGGCGCCTTTTTTGTGACTGATCTTACCCATATTCGTAACTTTTCTATTATTGCCCACATTGATCACGGCAAGTCGACGCTGGCTGATCGTTTTATCCAACATTGTGGCGGCTTAAGTGAGCGTGAAATGTCCAGCCAGGTGCTGGACTCCATGGATATTGAACGCGAACGCGGCATTACCATTAAATCCCAAAGTGTGACTTTGTATTACAAGGCGCGTAACGGCGAAACCTACCAACTCAACTTTATTGATACGCCGGGGCACGTCGATTTTTCCTACGAAGTTTCACGCTCGCTGGCATCCTGTGAAGGGGCGTTGTTGGTTGTTGATGCTGCGCAGGGCGTTGAAGCACAGTCGGTGGCTAACTGTTATACCGCCCTAGAGATGGGGCTGGAAGTGGTGCCGGTGCTTAACAAAATGGATTTGCCGCAGGCTGAACCAGAACGCGTTAAGTTGGAAATCGAAGAAGTGATTGGTATTGATGCCCAGAGCGCCGTACCGGTGAGTGCCAAAAGTGGCATGGGTATCGAAGACGCGCTGGAAGAAATTGTTGCTTTGGTACCACCACCTGAGGGTGATCGTAGTGCGCCTTTGCAAGCATTGATCATTGACTCATGGTTTGATAATTATTTAGGCATTGTCTCGTTGGTGCGTGTTACACAGGGCGTGTTACGCAAGAAAGATAAAATTCATATCAAATCCACCGGCCAGAGCTATCAGGTAGATCGCGTCGGTATCTTCACACCAAAACGTACTGATAAGGATATTATTGAAGCGGGCGAAGTGGGCTTTGTGGTAGCGGGCATCAAAGACATTCACGGTGCGCCAGTGGGTGATACGCTGATCAGCGCCAAGTTTCCTGATACCGCGGCGTTACCAGGCTTTCAGAAAGTTAAACCGCAGGTTTATTCGGGCATGTTCCCGGTCAGTTCCGATGATTATGAAATGTTTCGTGACGCGCTCTCCAAACTGAGCCTCAACGATGCGTCGTTGTTTTATGAGCCTGAAAGCTCTGATGCCCTGGGCTTTGGTTTCCGCTGTGGTTTCCTGGGTATGCTGCACATGGAGATCATTCAGGAACGCTTGGAACGAGAGTATGATCTCGATCTGATTAGCACAGCACCAACCGTAATTTATGAAGTGCTGACCAAGAAAAACGAAGTTTTGCTGGTGGATAACCCCTCGAAATTGCCGGATCCGTCGATTATTGAGGAAATGCGTGAGCCAATCGTACAGGCGAATATTCTGGTACCTCAGGCTCATCTTGGCAGCGTGATAACACTGTGTGTTGAAAAACGTGGCATTCAGAAGGATATGCAGTTTTTGGCAGGACAAGTATCGCTGACCTATGAATTGCCGATGAATGAAGTGGTGATGGATTTCTTTGATCGACTGAAATCGGTGAGTCGCGGTTATGCATCTCTGGATTACAGCTTTGTCCGTTTTGAGCCGGCACACTTGTCGCGTCTGGATGTGCTGATTAATGGTGATCGCGTTGATGCGTTAGCGATTATTATTCATCGTGATGACATTCGTAAGCAGGCGATGGCGTTGACTGAAAAGATGAAAGAATTAATTCCTCGTCAAATGTTTGATGTGGCTATTCAGGCCGCTGTTGGTAACCAGGTGGTGGCGCGTCAGACCGTAAAAGCATTACGCAAAAACGTAACGGCCAAGTGTTACGGTGGTGATGTTAGCCGTAAGAAAAAGCTGCTGCAAAAGCAAAAAGAAGGTAAGAAACGCATGAAGCAGGTGGGTAATGTTGAAATCCCGCAGGAAGCATTCCTGGCTGTTCTTAAAGTTGAAAGATAACGTTCGATACGTCAGGTTGAGCTAATAAAGGATACGGGACTTCTTATGGGTATTGAATTCAATTTTCCGCTGATTTTGGTCATGTTGGTGTTTGTCAGTGGTGGAATTTGGTTGCTGGATATTTTATGGCTGGCGCCACGCCGTAAACGGGCAGCGACTGCAGCAGGTATGCAAGCAGAGGCTGGCGATGAAGGTGACGACGAGCCTGAAGCGCCTTCCTGGGTTGAGTATTCGCGGTCCTTTTTTCCCGTGCTGGCGGTGGTGTTGGTATTACGCTCATTCCTGTATGAACCGTTCCAGATTCCTTCCGGGTCGATGTTGCCGACGCTTAAGGTGGGCGATTTTATTCTGGTTAATAAGTTTACCTACGGCCTGCGTTTGCCAGTGGTTGGTAGCAAGGTAGTTTCTTTAAATGACCCGCAGCGCGGTGATGTACTGGTGTTTAAATTTCCCGGTGATAACAGCATCAACTATATCAAACGAGTGATTGGTGTGCCGGGTGATCGTATTGGTTATGTGCAAAAAGAACTCTATATTAATGGCGAGGCTGTTTCGCAAAAGCTGATTGCTCGTTTACCACCCGCCAACCCAAAAATTCAGTTATTGCTCGAAGAGTTGGGTGATGTGAATCACCAAATTTATCGAAATTATTCGCCTGCCCGGCCAGGTCAAGAGTGGCTGGTACCAGAAGGCCATTATTTTGTGATGGGTGATAACCGAGATAATAGCAACGACAGTCGTTTCTGGGGCTTTGTACCCGATGAGTTGGTTGTTGGTAAGGCTCAGCTGGTGTGGATGCATTGGGATAAATTCTGGAGCTTGCCAAGCTTTGCCAATGTTGGCGGTATAGACTAGATTTATAACCATACAAATTAACGGTTGTCGGGCAGCAGATTGTCCTTAGGAGCTTACATGAATTATAAAAAACAGCAGGGAATGAGCGGGCTTGGCATATTGATGGCTGTCGTTTTGGTGGTGTCTGCGATGCTGCTAGCCATGAAATTAGTGCCTTTGTATATTAATGATTACGCTATTGGTAAGGCGGTCGCCTCGTTGCAAGAAGAAGAGGATTTATATGCAAAAACTAAGGGCGAAATTCGTAGTATTGTGCGCCGGAAACTGGCGGCAGATTACACAGATGATCTGGAAGATGAGTCTTTCCAGATAGAGAAAAACAAAGGCATACTTACCATCGACGTGAATTATGAGGCGCGAGTCTCGGTTATTTACAATTTAGATATTGTCGCCAAATTTTCGCATCACTTAGAAAAGAAAAAGTGAGTCAGGATTTATCGAGATTATCGCGGGTTTTAGATTATCAATTCCGTGATGAGACGCTACTGCAAACTGCCTTAACACACAGTAGTTTTGGTCAGGGCCACAATGAGCGCCTTGAGTTTCTTGGTGACTCCATTCTGGGCTGGGTGATAGCCGATGCCCTCTACCAACGTTTCCCTCATGCTCGTGAAGGACAATTAAGTCGTTTGCGAGCTGGCCTTGTCAGGGGCGTAACACTGGCTGAAATCGCCCGTGAACTTGAGCTGGGTAAATATTTACGGCTTGGTCAGGGTGAAATGAAAAGTGGTGGTTTCCGCCGTGATTCAACCTTGGCGGATGCCTTTGAAGCCGTACTTGGTGCCATTTTCCTGGACTCCAGCGTCAATACCTGCCAGCAGAAGATTCTTGCGCTGTTTGCCAGCCGACTAGATGCTCAGACATTAGATGATACCCTCAAGGACCCGAAGACCCGTCTACAGGAGTACCTGCAGTCGCGGAAACAAGCGTTACCCAATTACCGTATACTGTCCACATCAGGTAAAGACCACGAGCAGGTGTTTCATGTTGCCTGTGACGTGGAGTCGATACCGGAACCGTTCGAGGCTGAGGGTGTCAGTCGTCGTCACGCCGAGCAGGCTGCGGCGCAAAAAGCGTTGGACGCATTTGATCTATTGAGAAAAAACAATGAGTGAAAATAAAGACCTCGAGGAAATGCTTAAGGCATCTCGAGCCAACGCAGGTTTAGTTGCCGAACCCAAAGAAAGCAGTATCACCAAAGCCGGCTATGTGGCGATCGTCGGACGTCCTAATGTGGGTAAATCCACATTACTGAATCATATTTTGGGCCAGAAAATCAGTATCACTTCGCGTAAACCACAAACGACGCGCCATCAGATCCTCGGTGTCAAAACCGAAGATCATGTACAGGTGATGTATGTTGATACGCCGGGCTTGCATAAAGGGCGTGATCACGCGCTGAACCGTTATATGAATCGCGCGGCATCTAGCGCCTTGACCGATGTTGATCTGGTGGTATTTGTCGTCGACAGGACGCAGTGGACCGATGAAGATGCGTTGGTGCTGGAAAAGGTTGGACGTGTTGGTTGTCCGGTAATTTTGGTCGTTAACAAAGTTGACCGACTGGACGATAAAGAGCAGTTATTACCACACTTACAGACGCTATCTGAGCACATGGAATTTGCTGAAATCGTGCCCATTTCTGCGTTTAAAGGTAAGAACGTTGATCGTCTTGAGCAGATCATTAAAGATCGTTTGCCATCGGGTATCCACTATTTCCCTGAAGATCAGATTACCGACCGTAGCGAACGTTTTATGGCCGCCGAACTGGTGCGTGAGAAAATCATGCGCCGTTTAGGGGATGAGCTGCCCTACCAAGTGACTGTTGAAATCGAAACCTTCCAGCTTGAAGGTAAAGTATTGCACATTAACGCCCTGATTCTGGTGGAGCGTGATGGTCAGAAACGCATCATCATTGGCAACAAGGGTGAACAAATTAAGAACATTGGCCGCGATGCCCGTCTTGATATGGAAGACATGTTTGGTTCTAAAGTGATGCTTAAGCTGTGGGTTAAGGTTAAAAGTGGCTGGGCTGATGATGAGCGCGCGTTGCAGAGTCTTGGTTACGAGGATCGTAGCAAGTAACGGAAAAACGGGCGCTGCGGTGTCGTCTGCCTCGAAAATGTTTTCAATAATCTGCTCGAGGCTCAAGCCGGATTTTCAATGAACTCGTCTGCTGAACTCCATCAAGCTTACGTGCTACACACGCGCAGCTACCGCGAAACCAGCTTAATTGTTGATTTTCTCGTGCCCGATGTGGGTCGTATTAGCGCCGTTGTTCGCGGCGCACGGCGGCCTAAATCTCCCCAGCGTAGTCTCTTGCAACCCTTTGCCCGCTTACTGATTAGTTGGTTCGGCAAGGGTGAACTGAAAACCCTGAAGCTGCTGGAAAGCGACAACCAGTTTATGTCCTTGCAGGGGAGAGCGCTGTTCAGTGGTCTTTATCTCAATGAGTTGCTGGTACGTCTGATCAAAGCCGAAGAACCCTGCGAAACGTTGTTCAACGATTATCAGCAGGCGCTGTTGGCACTGGCTCAGGTAAAGCCTGTCGAACCCGTATTACGGTGTTTTGAAAGACAGTTGTTGCAAACGCTAGGCTACTGGCTGAGTTTTCCTGAAAAAAGTACGGATCAATCACGCTGCTTTTATCTTGATACCGATTCCCAGTGGTTACCGCTGACAACCGTTCCAACGCAAGCGCAACAACCGCGCTGTTTTTTAGCCGCTGATCTTGCCGCCATCGCGCAGGACGATTACAGTGCCGATGAAACATTACGCGCTGCCAAACGTCTGATGCGTTTAGCGCTAGCGCCGCTGCTGGGCGACAAGCCCTTAAGCAGCAAAACTTTATTTATGAAGAGCACTTAACTGTTCAACAAAATTTTAAAAGGATCATTCCGTGACTGCTAAAAACCGTATTCTGCTAGGCGTAAACATTGATCATGTGGCAACACTGCGTGAAGCGCGAGGCACACGCTACCCGGATCCTGTGCAGGCAGCCATTGAGGCCGAAGAGGCAGGCGCTGACGGCATTACCGTTCACCTGCGTGAAGATCGCCGCCACATTCAGGAGCGTGACGTCCGCATGCTCAAGGAAGTGCTGCAAACGCGCATGAACCTGGAAATGGCGGCGACTAATGACATGGTGGCTTTTGCGTTAGAGATTAAACCGGAATATTGCTGTCTGGTGCCGGAAAAACGTGAAGAGTTGACGACTGAAGGTGGCTTGGATGTGGTTTCTCAGGAATCGCGTATCGAAGACGTTACCGAAAAATTGACCGCTGCCGGTATCAAGGTTTCTCTGTTTATTGATGCCGATCTAGCCCAAATTGATGCCGCCGTGCGTTGCGGTGCGCCTTATATTGAAATTCACACCGGACACTATGCTGATGCTACTTGTGAGGTTGAGCAGGTTAAGGAGTTGAAACGTATCACACAGGGTGTTGCTTACGCGCGCAAACAGGGCTTGATTGTAAATGCGGGGCACGGTCTGAATTATCACAATGTTGAGGAAATCGCCGCGATTCCTGGGATTTATGAGTTGAATATTGGGCATGGCATTATGGCGCGGGCTATTTTTAGTGGCTTGAAGCCAGCCATCGCGGAAATGAAAATGTTGATGTTAGATGCTTGTCCGCGCGGTTAAGTCGACAATAATTCCTTGTCATCCCGGCCTACGAGCTGGCTCCATTCTTTCCATGTTAGAAAACATCTATTTCGCCTTGCTGGCGAGTCAAGGGTGTTGGGCGCCCAACACCCTTAACAATCCGAAACCGCCCCTACAGCTTGGTCGCTTTGCGACTGCCCTGTGCGCTTCAACTTTTAACGGCGTTCGGCAACTCGGCCTTTTCCCTGCGGCAAAAGCCCTCAGACAATCCTCACTTAATCCGTTAAAAGTTTCCAGTGCTCGGCTGCGCAGAAGGGGAGATTGGTTCGTGCCAAGAGTCGGCTAAGTAGCACCTTTGTTTTTATTCTCTTGGGAATCGCCGAGCAACGGAGAAAAATAACGGCACGCAGTAGCGAGGACTGTTTGAGCCGTTAGGCGAGTTCCGCAGCGGCCGTTATTTATCGAGTAGCGCAGGGTATCGGCGTAGCCGACGATGGACTAGAGGGGCCTTTCTTTTGGTTACGTTTTCTTTGGCCTTCAAAGAAAATGAACTCGCCCAGCAGGGCGAAACGATTGTCAGCAAAAGACCTTTAAAAATAAATGCGTCCCCTTTTTGCGCTTTGGTCAAGTATTGCTAAGCAAAGCTTACCCAGAAAATATTCGATCTGCTCCTTAAAGTTGTAATACCTAGTCCTTTAATTCTAGGCCGATAGTTAAAAGTTTTATGTAGTTTTCATAACACACTCGTGCACGGGAATATTGTTCAAGATTTACTACACGCGCTTTCTCCATATCAAGCGGTTCAGTTCCACCAAACGTATAGCTGGCAGCCATTTTATCTGGTATTAGTTCCGGCTTGTATTTCCCATCAGGTTGCTTTGCCATTTCTGTGGCTTGTTCAACAGAGCGGACTACTCTGCGTGTATCACCAATACCAAGCCGTGGTCCAATTGAGTGATTAACTAGGTTCCGGTAGTTCGATGTTTTCTCTTGATAGGCTTTATCATTAATCGCCCGCAGTGATGTCATAAAATTTATTGACTCGTCCCACACGGAAATTAATTTTGTTAAACGCTTTTCTTTCTGTGTTCTATTCAGGCGTTTGGGGATTTCTTTGGGTTTTGTCGGATCACCTTCTAAAAAATCTATATAGTCATCTTCACATGCCAACCGAACTTGATGCATTGAGTTGGTTGCTACAAAGGTAAACGTATCTCTCATAGCGCTAGGTTGAAGTAAACAATGATGGGCGATGGATTCGAGAAACTCACTTCGTAATAACCAAGCGTCACCTTCGTTATAGTCTTTGATAACACTGTTCCAAGCCTGCCACTGTAGTAAGAGCCCTTGCCAATGATTCAATATATTGGTTAGCTCCTGTAATTCATCCTTAACCATTGCTTTTCCAAGCCCTAGCCATTGATGGCAGTCGATGAAATCGAATTCATAAGGTAAATATTCATCTGAAGGCTGTAAGTTTCTGATATTTAAATTATCAAAATAAGCATTAAGGGCCGAGCGATGTAGCTCAAAGTTTTCATTGATCATAGGTGACTCTCCATGTCTGAAACGTTAGAAATTACACTATACGTAGGCTATCAAGGTTAATCTTCCTTGTGTATTGTGCGTAAGCAGTAAAACCCGTTAATTTGGCCTGTATTTTGGGTGCCTTATCTCTTTGTGACATAAAATTAGTTCGCCTGATTATTTTGCCTATTCCTCGTTTATCCGTATCATAGCGCCCACGTTAAAAAGGGCCTGATCACTATGTCAGTTGATGACAAGAAAACTCCTGAATATCCCACTATCGAAGACTACGTTGGCAACACGCCATTGGTGCGTTTACAACGATTGGCGGGTGATACCACCAATACCATTTTGCTGAAACTGGAGGGTAATAACCCTGCGGGTTCGGTGAAGGATCGTCCGGCGATGAGCATGATTCAACGCGCTGAAGAGCGGGGCACCATTAAACCCGGTGATACGCTGATTGAAGCGACCAGTGGTAATACGGGTATTGCGTTGGCAATGGCGGCGGCGATCAAGGGTTACAAGATGGTACTGATCATGCCGGATCACATGAGTGAAGAACGTAAGGCGGCGATGGCGGCTTACGGTGCGGAGCTGATTTTGGTGCCGAAGGAAGCGAGCATGGAAGGTGCGCGTGATCTGGCGGATCAAATGCAGGCTGAAGGTAAGGGCATTGTGCTGGATCAGTTTGGCAATATGGATAACCCGCTGGCGCATTACGAAACCACCGGGCCGGAACTCTGGCAGCAAACTCACGGTAACATCACTCACTTTGTTAGCTCCATGGGTACCACGGGTACTATTATGGGCACCTCGCGTTATCTGAAAGAACAAAACCCTGACATTGAAATTGTTGGCCTGCAACCGAAGGAGGGTGCCAGTATCCCCGGTATTCGCCGCTGGCCTGCTGAATACATGCCGAAGATTTTTGATAGTGCGCGCGTCGATCGCGTGATGGATATCGGGCAGGAAGATGCCGAAGTGACGATGCGTCGATTAGCCAAGGAAGAGGGTATTTTCTGTGGCGTTTCCTCCGGCGGCGCCGTGGCTGCTGCGTTGCAATTATCTGAACAGCTTGAAAACGCTGTTATCGTCGCCATTATCTGTGACCGTGGTGACCGTTATCTGTCGACCAACGTTTTTTAAAGAGACCTCTGCATAACTACTGAGCTCACCAATACATTGTTAAAAACAGACTCAAAATGCCCATTTACTATAAGTAAACTCCGCTTTTTCGTTTGTTTTTGCCTCGTCTTGGTTTCGCTCGCTACGTTATTCAGCGGCCTCAAAGAACAAAATAATTTATAGCTGCGTGAAGCTCCGTGGCTCAAGCTCCTAATTTAAGAAGAAGAACATGGCACGACGCAGAAGAAAGTACAAAGAGCCCGAATCGGTAGAACTATCCATCGAAGGTTTGACTCACGAAGGCCGTGGGTTGGCTTCACGAGACGGCAAGAAAGTGTTTGTTCAAGGCGCTTTGCCCGGTGAACAGGTTAAAGCGTTGATCACCAGTAGCCGCTCGCGTTATGACGAGGGCAAGGTTGAAGAAGTTTTGACCGCCTCGGTGCAGCGTGTGACGCCGCAATGTGAGCATGCGGCTATCTGTGGTGGTTGCAGTTTGCAGCACCTTGATGGTCAGGCGCAGATTGAATTTAAGCAGGCGACCTTGATGGAGCATCTGCATCATTTTGGTGAGCAGAAGCCGGAAATCTTGTTGGATCCGGTGACAGGGCCAAGCTACGGTTATCGCCGAAAAGCGCGTTTGGGTGTGCGTTATGTGACTAAGCGTGATGAAGTGCTGGTGGGTTTTCGTGAGAAGGGCAGTAACTTCATCACAGATATCAGTAAGTGCCATGTTTTGGATGAGCGGCTGGGAGACAAGATTCCACTGTTGCGCGAATTTATTATGTCGCTGGATGCCTATCGCAGCCTGCCACAAATTGAAGTGGCGATTGGTGATGAGGTTGTGGCGTTGGTATTCCGTCACATGGAAGACTTGTCCGAATCTGACCTGGCGGCGTTAACCGCGTTTGCTCAAGCGCAGAATTTCCATGTTTATTTGCAACCCGGTGGTCCTAATACGGTCCATAAACTGTGGCCAGACGTTGGCGATGATCGCTTGACCTATCGCCTGGAAGAGTTTGACGTAGAGATGCGTTTCCATCCGATGGACTTTACTCAAGTCAACGCCGAGATTAATCGCAAAGTTGTCCATTTAGCACTGCAATACCTTGATGTTCAGCCTGATGAGCGGGTGTTGGATCTGTTCTGTGGTTTGGGCAACTTCACGATGCCGTTGGCACGTAGCACGGGTGCGGCTGTGGTCGGTGTTGAGGGTAGCGAGGCGATGGTTGAACGGGGTTTTGAAAATGCTCGTCATAACGGCCTCGATAATGTGGAATTCTTTGCTGCCGATTTGACGCAGGACTTTGAGCATCAGCCTTGGTCTGCACAGGGTTTTGATAAGATTTTGATTGATCCGCCGCGTTCCGGCGCGTTGGAAATGGTACAAAAAATTGCCCGCTTCAAGGCCAAGCGTATTGTTTATGTGTCCTGTAATCCGGCCACATTAGCACGCGATGCCGGCGAATTGGCAGTGCACGGCTATACTTTGAAAGCGGCAGGTGTGTTGGATATGTTTCCGCAGACTGCACATGTAGAGTCCATTGCCGTTTTTGATTACCACAATAAATAGCGATCTCAAATAAGAAGTAAGCTGATTTATGGTTCAAGTAAGGAAACTACAGCCGGATCCCACGCAAGGTTATATCAATACCGATGCATGGGTTAACCAGCTACAGCATACGCTGGGGCTTGATGACACATCCATGGTGCGCCAAGCGTGCGATTTGGCTCAGGATGTTGCGTTGCAGGCTGAACAGGCACATCAAAAAAGCGGTAGCGATGAACGTATCGGGAACTGTTTTTTTGCGGGGCTTGAAATCGCCGAAATTCTGGCGGGCCTGAAACTCGATAGCGACAGTCTGGTGGCAGGTATTCTGTTCCGTGCCGTACGCGAGGGTCGCCTGCCGTTGTCAGCGGTTGAATCACAATTCGGTGAGACTGTTGCCAGACTGGTTGACGGTGTACAGCAGATGGATGCCATTACGGCAGCGCAGGAGTCTCAGGACAAAACCAGTCTTGGTGGCCAGGATCAGGTCGAAAACGTTCGTAAAATGCTGGTGTCGATGGTTGATGATGTGCGCGTCGCGCTGATTAAACTGGCCGAACGTACCTGGGCCATTCGTGCCATCAAAAATGAGCCGGAAGAATTTAAGCAACGTATCGCCCGTCAGGTGAGCGATATTTATGCGCCGCTGGCACATCGCTTGGGTATTGGTTATATCAAGTGGGAGCTGGAGGATATTGCCTACCGCTATCTATCCCCTGAACGTTACACCTCAATTGCCAAGTTGCTGGACGGGCGGCGTTTGGATCGTGAAGAGTATATTTCCCGTGTTATTAATTTGTTGGAAGGCAAACTGCGTGATGAGCAGATCGATGCGGTAGTGACCGGTCGCGCCAAGCATATTTACAGTATTGCGCGCAAAATGGATAACAAGCACATCGATTTTGATCAGGTTTACGATGCCAGTGCCGTGCGTGTGCTGGTGCCGGATGTGAAGGACTGTTATGCCACGCTGGGTATCGTGCACTCACTGTGGCGATTGGTGCCCAATGAGTTCGATGATTATATCGCTATCCCCAAACCCAATGGTTATCGTTCGTTGCATACGGCGGTGATTGGTCCTGAAGGTAAGGCGATGGAGGTGCAGATTCGTACCCACGCCATGCATGAAGAGGCTGAATTCGGCGTTTGTTCTCATTGGCAGTACAAGGGCGCTGACCGCAAAGGCAAGAGCCACGGTTACGAAGAAAAAATCGATTGGCTACGGCAGGTTTTACAGTGGCATGAGGAAGTGGGCGATATCAGTCACCTGGCGGAAGAAATGCGCCTGGATGTACAAACTGATCGCATTTATGTGTTCACGCCCGCTGGGCATGTAGTGGATTTGGTGCCTAATGCAACGCCGATTGATTTTGCCTATCGGGTGCATACCGAGGTGGGCAATCATTGCCGTGGCGCACGCGTTAATGGTGTGATTGTGAAGCTTAACCACGCGTTGAATACGGGCGATCAGGTGGAAATTTTAACCGCTGAACACGCCACTCCGCGTCGTGAATGGCTGAACCCTTCGTTGGGTTATACGCAAATTGGACGCACACGGAGTAAAATTCAGCATTGGTTTAAATTGCAGGATAAGGAAGTTAATGCTGATGCCGGACAGGTGATGATTGAGCGCGAGATTCAGCGTTTTGACTTGATCGACATTGATTTTGATGAGCTGGTTAACACGCTGCATTACGAAAATCGCGACGATATGTTTGCCGATTTAGGTGCCGGTGATTTGTCGATTGAACAGGTTGTACGCGCACTGCAACGTCAGTTGACCGCTCATGAGGACCGTGAACAGCTGGCTTTACAGTTGCCGGTGTCGGAGAGTGCAGGAAACGCCATGACGGTGGGATTGCAGGGTAGTGCAATGCAAGCCGGTGGTGATGCGATGACGCAGCTTGCGGAGTGTTGTAAGCCTACGCAAGGGGATAACTGTCTAGGTTATGTGCATCAAGGTTTTGGTGTCACGATTCACCGCCGTGACTGTGAACATATTTTACGGTTGGCTGAGGAAGACCCCGAACATGTTGTGCAGGTTAATTGGGATAGTGATGCTGAGCATCGTTATGCGATTGATATTCTGATCAGGGCGCTCGACCGTCATGGTTTACTGCATGATATTACCGGTGTGCTGAGCCGGGAATCTGTAAATCTTACCTCCATGAGTACCAAGATGGATCGTCGACAGGGCTTAGTGGAATTCCGCATGACGATCGAAGTAACAGGGCTTGTGTTATTGGGACGAGTGCTAGATAAAATTGGCCAGTTACCTAACCTGGTCGAAGTTAAGCGTTGCCGGCTGGATCATTAAACAGGATTGTTTGACTTAGGCGATATAAGGTTTTAATCGCTCGATAATTTATCAAGGAAGATATGAAAAAAATACTTATCGTAATTATTATCGGCTGTGCGGTGTCTGGATTCTGTATAAAAAATCCGAACATATTGCACGCTAGTACGCAGCAAAGTGATAGCAACGATCAACAGATTAGTGCTGCCTTTCAAAACCGCCAGAGTGATCTGCAAGTTGGGGGCAAGGGTGTTGTTATTAAGACGTTACATGATGATACCGAGGGCAGTAAACATCAAAAGTTTATCCTTAAGTTGTCTTCCGGACAAACGTTGCTGATCACTCATAATATTGATTTGGCGCCGCGTATAAATACCTTGCGTAAAGGTGACACCATTGAGTTCTACGGGGAGTACGAGTGGAATTCCAAGGGTGGTGTCGTGCACTGGACACATCACGACCCGGCTGGCCGTCATGAAAGTGGTTGGCTAAAACATCAGAGCATCATTTACCACTAACGATAGTGAGTGTAGATGTTGCTCGCTTTAATCGTTGATACTTAATTATTTCATAGGTGGCGTGCTATGCATTCGCTTGATGACCTGCTGCAATTAATGCGAGATTTACGTCACCCTGAGCATGGCTGCCCCTGGGATCTAAAACAAAATCACGCCAGCATTGTGCCGCACACGCTGGAAGAAGCCTATGAAGTGGCTGACGCCATCGAGCGCAATGACAGTAGCGACCTGAAGTCAGAGTTGGGCGATCTGTTATTTCAGGTGGTCTTTTACGCCCAGCTCAGTGCCGAGCAGAGCGATTTTGATTTTAACGATGTGGTGGATGCTATCACTAGCAAATTGCTGCGTCGTCATCCCCATGTTTTCCCTGATGGTACCCTCTCTTCAGCCGGCGTAGTGGAATTACAACTCACGGAAGCTGAAATTAAACGTAACTGGGAAACTATCAAACAGCAGGAACGTCGCGAGAAGACGCAGCTCAGTATCACCGATGACGTGCCACGAGCACTGCCTGCCTTAACGCGCGCCAATAAATTGCAACGCCGTGTTGCCCATGTGGGTTTCGACTGGTCCGAGACCTCAGAGGTGATCGCCAAAATTCGTGAAGAAGTTGACGAACTTGAAGAGGCGTTGGCCAATGAAGATCAGGCGCATATTACGGAGGAGCTGGGTGATTTATTATTTACCTGCGTGAATTTGGCGCGGCGCAAGGAAATTAGCCCGGAGGCTGCGTTGAACGGTTGCAATGAGAAGTTTGTACGCCGTTTTAAACATATTGAGCAGTTGGCAGAGGCGCAGGGTAAAACGATGGAAGATATGAGCCTTGAGGAGCTTGATGCTGGTTGGGATGCAGCTAAAGAAGCGGGGCTATAACAGACTAAAGTCTTATTGTGGTAGTCCGTGGCCGGGTGTTTCTATTAACAAGGTTATTCCGTAACCACTTATTCGGCAGTTGCAGATGTTTTTGGAAACAAAAAAAGCTATAGTTGTCGCCAATTTAAAGACCTGCCGTGCCCTCCACGAGCAGGTGGTAACAAAAAATATCGGAGAGTCATTATTATGCGCGTAATCTTGTTAGGGGCCCCCGGCGCTGGTAAAGGTACCCAGGCACAATTTATTATCGAGCGCTTTGGTATTCCCCAAATTGCTACCGGCGATATGCTGCGAGCGGCTGTTTCTGCGGGCACTGAATTGGGTCTTGAGGCTAAGAGTATTATGGAATCGGGTGGGTTAGTTTCTGATGAGCTGATTATTGCTCTGGTTAAGGAACGTATTGCTCAGGATGATTGTGCCAATGGTTTCTTGTTTGATGGTTTTCCTCGTACCATTCCTCAGGCTGAGGCGCTTAAGGATGCCGGTGTGCAAATTGACCATGTGGTGACTATTAATGTTGCTGACGAAGATATTATTAAACGCCTTAGCGGACGTCGTGTGCATCCGGGGTCGGGACGTATTTATCACACAATTCATAATCCACCAAAGGTAGAAGGTAAGGATGATGTGACGGGTGAGGCGCTAATCCAGCGTGATGATGATAGCGAAGCGACTATTCGACATCGTCTTGAGATATATCACAAGCAGACGGAGCCTTTGGTTAATTATTATAAAGATTGGAGTGGTGAAGGTGCACCTCGGTGTCATCGCATTCAGGGTGTTGGTGCCGTTGAAGATATTACTGGGCAAGTTGCTGCTGCGCTGAGTTAATTTGCAGCGTTGCAAATTACCAACTCCGCTAATCCGCTAATGGGCGTTTATAAACTCGACAAACTGATGGATGAAACGCGTCGCCTGGCTGCCGAGTATCGCCGCTCGACGGGAAGTACGCTACCGGTCAGCGCTGAGCTGGCCAAGTTTGATGCTATTAGTTTGCTGGGTTTACGTTCTCTTGATGAGTCTGAAAGTGGTGTTGATGCTTTGCGCGATACTGAGCAGGGTGTTGAGCGTATACAGATTAAAGGCCGTGTTATCTTTGATCCGAAAAAAGCCGGTCAGCGTGTTGGACAACTTAATCTTGAGGCCAATTGGGATGTGGTGTTGCTGGTGATGATGAACGAAAGTTATCAGAGCACGGCGATTTATTCGATTTCAAAGTCTCACCTTCTAAAGGTTTTAGCTGAACAGCAGGATAGTAAGAACAATGCCCGCGGAGCCTTGTCGGTGAAAAAATTTCAGGCCATCGCAGAGCAGGTTTGGTCCTGTTCCTAGCTCTATTAGAGCAGCCCTTAACGCAATTATCTATTGCAGTCCTGCGATTGATTCATTCCACCTTAACTTACGACAACCTTGTTACCTGCTATGACTAAACTTCTTGCGATTGATACCTCGGGTGAGGCCTGCTCTGTTGCTTTAAGCATGGGGGGCGAGGTGCTGGAGCAATTTGAAGTTATCCCCCGCCTGCATGCACGGAAATTGCTGCCAATGGTGCAATCGTTATTGGCTGAGGCTGAGTTGCCTATAAACTCGCTGGATGCGATTGCCTTCGGTCGTGGCCCAGGTTCTTTTACTGGGTTACGTATTTGTGCTGGTGTGGTGCAGGGCTTGGCCTTTGCTGCAGATATTCCGACACTGCCAATCTCAAGTCTGGCCGCTTTGGCGCAAGGTGTCTGTCGGCGCCACGGGAGTGATCATATTCTGACTGTTCTGGATGCGCGAATGGCAGAGTTGTACTGGGCGGGCTATAAGGTGGTCGATGGACGAGCGTTATTGATTGGGGAAGAACAACTGACGGCACCTGCTGAACTGGATCAATCTCAATCTTTGCTGAAGGTTGAGTCAGAGTGGGTTGGCATCGGTGATGGTTTTAAATTTGCTACCGAGTTCCCCGCTCATGTGATGCCTTGTGTAACGGTTTTAGATGACGCTTTTTATGTGCAGGCACAGGATATCATCACGCTGGCTCAATATGACTATCTAGCGGGTTTACAAGTGCCCGCGGAGCAGGCTTTACCGGTTTATTTGCGCGGTAAAACGGCTTGGCGAAAGGTAGGGGAATAGAGCCTTAACATGGATTGGTTGCAAACAGTATTTTTAGCGTTGTTGCAGGGCTTAACGGAATTTTTGCCGATCTCCAGTTCAGCGCATTTGATTTTACCCGCTCAGTTATTCGGTTGGGTGGATCAGGGGTTGGCCTTTGATGTGGCTGTCCATTTGGGCACGCTGGGCGCGGTTATGCTGTATTTTCGCCGGGATGTTAGCAACATGCTGCAAGCCTGGTTACGCTCGATCACCAGGGGGGAGCATTGCCAGGATAGCCGACTCGCCTGGTATGTTATTTTAGGCACTATCCCTGTGGGCTTGGCGGGGTTGCTGCTGGGTGGCGTAATTGAAAACTATCTTCGTAGCACGCTGGTGATTGCTATTACGACTCTTTTATTTGGTTTTGGCCTGTGGCTGGCTGAAAGTCGTTTTAAACATCATCGATCCATTTCCAGTTTGAGGGTGCGTGATGTTCTTTGTATTGGCGTAGCGCAGGCACTGGCGTTGATTCCTGGTACTTCTCGTTCGGGGTCGACCATGATGATTGCGATGATGCTGGGTATGACACGTATTGCAGCGGCACGTTTTTCTTTTTTATTGTCGATTCCTGTGATTTTACTGGCGGGCACATTTAAAGTGCTGGAGCTGTGCCAGTCTTCCGAACAAGTGTCCTGGGGCCATTTATTGTTGGGTACGCTAGTGGCTTTTATTAGCGCTTATCTCTGTATCGGCTGGTTTTTACGCATGCTGGAAAAGATCGGCTTATTGCCCTTTGTGCTTTACCGATTATTTTTGGGTATCATACTGCTGGTTTTTTTCGTTTAGCCTATAATCTAGGTTCACCAAACTTTTTAAGTGTTTTTGGTTTAAATCAGCATGAAAATTGTTTCCTCATTTATTCCGCCGGTTACTCAGCAGTCCCGTTTAAACGGAAGTGCTGAAAAAACCAATGATACTCGGGAAGTGTTTGCCGAGTTGGTTGATGACACCTTATCGGTGCCTGTCACGGCGGTCGTTGAACTTGACGAAACCCAACCTCAATTCGAAGCGCCACAACGTTCTTTCGAGCGCGTTAATTTGCGTTCACTGAGTGATGAAGATTTACCATTCAATCATCAGCGTGCGCTGGAAAGTTATCAAACAGTTGCCGGTAATGGTTCGGTCGTTGATGCGGGTTTAGCTCGCCTTGATGTGATTGTCTAGATTTTTAGGTTTTCCCCATGACTGATACTCAGTCCTTAAAAGTGCAGCCAGCGCTGGCCGTGTTTGCTGCGTCAGAAGCATGCCTTGAAAAGTCTGCTGTTGTTGCGCAAGAAATGAGTTTGCCGTTACTTGACGGCAGTCAGTTATCGGCAACGGAAGCATTTCCGTTATTAATCTGGGTCGATGAGGCAGGTATCGGCTTGCGACAATCGGGCAAAAAAGCACCCAATCCAATTCTGATTGATTTTGTCGGTGGCACGTTGGGTTTTCGCGGTAAGCGAAGTTCGCACACGAAAGAACTGGTGGCGAATGCTGTTGGCGTTAAGGGCGACAACACGCCAACGGTATTGGATGCGACGGCCGGCTTGGGTAGAGATTCCTTCATCCTGGCGTCACGAGGCTGCGCGGTAACAATGCTGGAGCGTAGTTCTGTGGTGGCTTTGATGTTGGAGGATGCCCTGCAACGCGCTAGACGTGATGCTGACGTTTCTAGTGTCGTGGCGCGTATGCAATTACATCAAGCCAATGCCTGTCAGTTTATGCAGACATTAAGTCCTGACGATTACCCGCAAGTGGTGTATCTTGATCCTATGTTTCCGGAACGCAGTAAAACAGCGAGTGTTAAAAAAGAAATGCGTTTGTTGCAACAGCTGCTGGGAGCAGATATGGATACCCGTGAATTATTTGAAGTAGCGCTGAAGGTGGCGACACGTCGGGTGGTGGTTAAACGCCCTCGGTTAGCACCTTGCATTACGGAACTGAAACCGCATCATGTGGTCGAGGGTAAGTCTGGACGATTTGATATTTATCATACTCAAGCATTGGAGTGACATTACCATTGTCTTAAGTAAGCCAGCGTCATAGTTGCGATGACTAATCAGGTTGTCGTTGAGTGAAAATAGGAGAATTTTATGAAAACAAAAGCATTACTATCCACGGTAGGTATTGGTTGTCTTTCTCTGGTGTTGGCGGCCTGTAGCGGGGAAAAGGAAAGCGCCAGTTCTACAGCGGTTGAACCGGCAGTCACTGAGACGACAGAAGCAATGACTGACGGCATTAAAGAATCAGCAGATGCGGTGGTTGAATCAGTCGAAGAAATGGCAGGCGAAGCCAAAGAGATGGTTGAAGAAACGGTGTCTGACGCCGTAGACGCGGGCCAAGCGGCGGTTGATGACGTTGTGAATAAAGTACAAGAGGAAATGTCAGGTTCTGAAACTGAAGCTGATGTAGATGATATGAAAAAGAAACTTGAGGGCGAACTTAAACTGCCTTAGTTCTAAATATTTTTATAGTGGTAATGTTAACCACAGCCTGACAGTTTCAGCTATCAGACTGTGGTTAATTTGATATTTTATGAATCCTGGCTTTCAACCACTGTGCGGTTGCGCCCAGTTTGTTTGGCTTGATATAGGCAGCTGTCTGCACGATCGATAAAGCTCTCCGCCGTTTCTCCTGTACGATAAAGAGCGACCCCTAGTGATGTGGTTAACTGATCAATGGCCTCAGTCTGGTCACGTTGCTTGATTTTCATACGCTCGATAGTGGTGCGAATTTTTTCAGCAATATTTTGAGCTGTTTCCAGATCATAATCCGAGAGAATAACGACAAACTCTTCGCCGCCGTAACGGGCGCAAAAGCCGATATCATCGCAGCAATGCTCAAGCACCTTAGCAAAGGATTGTAGGATTTTATCGCCCATGACATGACCGTAGGTGTCGTTACAGCGTTTAAAGTGGTCAATGTCCGTTACAATGAGTGTTAGTGGTTTTTTGGAGCCGGAATTTTGTTGATCAATTTCCTGTTGTAACCTTTCATCAAAGGCGCGGCGGTTATTGATTTTGGTAAGCGCATCAAGCGAAACTTCTTTTTGTACGGACTGTAATTCTCTGCGTAATGTGCTGATTTCAACGTGAGCTTCGTTAATCTGGCATTGGAATGTCTGGGTCATTTCGTTGGCTCGACGAGTCTGGTCCAGCAGCGATGACAGCATGGTTTTAATATCATTTTCGTTGTGATGTTGTTGCAGGTTCTCAATGCCCTGCTCGAGAAATGATTGGTAGTTTTCGCTCCCCTCAGACATAGCGGAGGATTGGTGTGATAAGCTGTTGATCACTTCGCCAAGCTGGGCCTGAACTTTATGGCTGAAATCCACCTCGTCATCAATAATATAGCGACGAAAAAGGTCAGCACTGTGTCCTGCTGGGCAGGTGCCGTGTTCGGCGAGAATGGCATCGAGCTCGTTGTTAAGTTTCTCGTTACTCTTGGCGACATAGGCATACCACAGAGAAAAATTGCGAGGATTGGGCTCAACGCCATGTTTGACCATTAAGGGTATGGCTTGACGCAGGTAGTTGGCGGCTTTAGCGGCATCTTCTGGGTATTGCAAGTCAGGTCTCCTGGTTGTGCTGTTTTCCCTGATTTGCCATGCTGAATTGGCAACTCTACAGATATTCGACGTTATTACCCATCCGGGTAGTGACTGGGCAGTGCTTTTTCGGTATAAGCACTATTTCGTATAGGATAAAGAATTATAGATCAACTTTTGTTGGTTGCGGATTAAATAAAGGGTTATGACATTGAATATTATTGTACGCAGCATTTTGATCGCCTTTTTGGTGGCAGTTCCTTCACCTTTTCTGCTGGATTGGTTAGTCGGTATGAGTGAAGTGAATTCAGATACAGCAGTTTACGTCGGAGTTTATATTCTGGCTTTTGTTGGTTGTGTGATCATGGGCCTGACAGGGTCAGTTACAAAATCAGCAACAAAAAAAGCACCGCGAGTGCCAGCGCCTACAGCTGCCGCTGATCCATCACAGCCAGATAACCGCGAGCAGGGTACGGTTAAGTGGTTCAATGTGACAAAAGGGTTTGGTTTTATTACCCGTGATTCGGGTGAAGATGTCTTTGTTCACTACCGTTCGGTGCGTGGTAACGGACGCCGTACTCTACGTGAAGGTCAGCGTGTGCTGTTTCAGGTAGTTGATGGTGATAAAGGTTTGCAGGCTGAAGACGTCTCTGTCGACGAATAAAGATTGAGTTATTTTGCGTTGTCAGGGGTCGTCATTAAAAAACCTGAACAGACGCAAAATACTTAATCCTAGGTAACCTACCAGGGCGGTGATGCCACCGCCCGCCACTAGTACCATTCCTCCCAGACCCGCCAGCTCTTGTTTCATCGATACCGGCATATAAGTGTCGGCCCAGAAAACAATCCCCACGCCTGAAAAAAAGATACCTGCCCCGATAATTAGCAGCATTAGATTGGCGCGATGATTATCGGCGCGTTTCAGTAGCCAACCTTTCAGGCTACGGGCCTGCTCTGGTTGCTGTTGTGGCTTTTCTTGATTCATTTAACGTGGCGGCTGAGGTAAGGCATTAGTCGAGCAGGTTGGCCATAATGCGTTGATAAATGTCAGCTGTCTGCTCGAGTTCTTCCACCTGTACACATTCATTAATTTGATGGATCGTTGCGTTACAGGGGCCGAGTTCAATCACCTGTGCTCCACTTGGGGCGATAAAGCGACCGTCGGAGGTGCCGCCGCTGGTAGAGAGTTGAGCTTTGCTTCCCATTACCTCAATGAGCGCCTGTTGTGCTGCATCGACTAAATCACCTGGCTCGGTGAGAAAGGGCAGGCCGCTTAATTTCCATTCTAGCTGATATGCCAGCTGATGACGGTCAAGAATCGCCTCAGTGCGCTCCTGCAGCTGTTGTTGGGTTACTTCAGTGGAGTAACGGAAGTTGAAAACGACCGACAGTACGCCAGGGATAACATTGGTGGCACCGGTACCGCCATTGATATTGGAAATTTGAAAGGATGTGGCGGGGAAAAATTCGTTACCTTCATCCCAGTGTTCAGCAATTAAATCGGTTAATGCTGGACAGCCACCGTGAATGGGGTTGTCGGCCAAATGTGGGTAGGCAATATGACCTTGTTTGCCTTGAATATGTAATTCGCCATTAAGTGAACCTCGACGACCATTTTTGATGACGTCGCCCAGTTTGTTGGTGCTGGACGGTTCACCGACCACGCACCAGCTAATTTGTTCGCCCTGTTGTTGGAGGTGTTCGATGACTTTAACGGTGCCGTCGACAGCGGGGCCTTCTTCGTCGCTGGTGATTAAAAACGCTAACCGGCCATTGTGGGTGGGGTGGTCAGTGACAAAACGCTCGGCTGCTACTGTCATCGCGGCAATACTGCCCTTCATGTCGGCAGCACCACGGCCATAGAGATAACCATCGCGGATTTCTGGTTTAAAAGGGTGCGATGACCAGTTTTCGACTGGTCCGGTGGGTACGACGTCAGTGTGTCCGGCAAAAGCAAGGATTGGCCCAGATTCACCATGGACGGCCCATAGGTTGATAACATCACCAAAATTAAGACGCTCGATGTTAAAACCGACGGCTTCCAGGCGGGCAATTATCATTTCCTGACAATTGGCATCTTCGGGCGTTACCGAAGGTTGTGAAATCAGGTCTTTGGCAAATACTAGAACGGGGCTGCTGGACATAAAGGCTACTTGTTTTGACTGGTGTTGGGGGAATTTTGGACGGCTAACTTTATACCAGTTTACGAGGGATTGCGAACCACTGAGGAGCCTGTTTTATTGACTCTAGATAGCCGATGTTTTGAGTTTTTATTTTTAGCGGGGTATATTCGTACCGTTATCCTACGGATGAGGATAACGTCAACATTCGATATGACAAGGAGCAGTCTATGCGAGCATTCCCTCTTCAGGGTTTCAACCCTGCCAGTTGTTTTATTTTTCTCTGTTTGATGTTTGTTGCCCTGATGTCTTCAGGTGCGCGGGCCATGCCTGTATTTATCAATGAACTGCATTATGACAATGTCGGCGGTGATGTTGGTGAAGGCGTCGAGCTTGCCGGGTTGGCTGGCACAAATTTACAGGGTTGGCGATTGTGGTTTTATAACGGTAGTAATGGGCAAAGTTATGCGTCTCTGGCTTTGAGCGGCGTGTTCGTCGATCAGCAAAATGGCTACGGCGTATTGAGCTTTGCTTTTGCGGGAATCCAAAATGGTTCTCCCGATGGTATTGCGTTGGTTGATGGAGGCAATCAGCTACAGCAATTTATTAGTTATGAGGGCGCTTTTATGGCGTTGAGTGGTGTTGCCGTAAATGTATTAAGCAATGATATTGGCATTGCCGAGACACCACAAACGGCAGCTGGTATGTCACTGCAGTTAACTGGTAATGTTTTTGACTCGTTTCAGTGGCAAGCAAGCGAAAGTAGTTTTGGTGTGCTTAATGCGGGTCAGCAGTTTTCTGCACCAAGTGTCACCCAGGGTGAAGTAGCTGTTGCGCCAAGTTGGTTATTATTGACTTTTGGGTTGCTAGGGCTTGCTGTTAGCGGAAGGCGAGAGATAGGTTGATGGTTTAGAGCAAATAACCCGCCAGCCTATTTGGCTAGCGGGTTATGCTTGCACCATTACACGCTATTAATTGTTGGCGTGTAATGCTTCGTTAAGCTGGATCGCGGTTTTATTGGTTTTGGCTTCAACACGCCCTGTTAGTGAGTTGCGACGGAAGATCAAGTCAGCAACGCCAGCTAGATCACGCCCCTTCACAATTTCCACATCCTGGTTGCTGTCATCCAGTAGCATGATTTTAGTGCCAGCCGTGATGTACAAGCCAGATTCAATGATGCAACGGTCACCCAGAGGAATGCCCAGACCAGCGTTGGCGCCAATCAGGCTCTCTTCACCAACAGAAATCACAATGTTGCCGCCACCGGATAGTGTGCCCATGGTGCTACAGCCACCGCCCAAGTCGCTGCCTTTACCAACTACAACGCCTGCGGAGATACGGCCTTCGATCATGCTGGCGCCGAGTGTGCCGGCATTAAAGTTGATAAAGCCTTCGTGCATAACCGTTGTGTTATCGCCCATGTGTGCGCCTAAACGTACGCGATCGGTATCAGCGATGCGTGTCGTTGCGGGTACGAAGTAGTTGGTCATTTTAGGGAATTTATCTACGGCAGATACTTCCAGAACGCCGCCTTTCATGCGAGCTGCAAGCTGACGATCCGCCAGTTCGTCAATGGCGATGGCGCCTTCGCTGGTCCAGGCAACGTTTGGCAGTAGACCAAACAGGCCGGTCAAGTTAGTGCCGTGCGGCAGAACCAAGCGGTGGGTTAACAGGTGTAGCTTTAGGTAACATTCAGGTACGGAAGCGGGTGCTTCGTCTGTTTGAATAAAGGTTACAACCACTGGTTGTTCAGTGCTCTGCAGTGTGCCGGCCAATTCAGCTTGAGCAGTTTCGCCCGCGGTATTTAGAGCAGCAGCTAGATTGCTTAGTTGGCTTTTGTTTAACGTAATGGCTTCATTACCGCCATTATGGCCGGTAGCGCTAGCGGCAGCTTTAATTAGCGCGTCACTTGGGTTTAATAGCGGTTGCTGGTAGTAAACGTCCAGCCATTCGCCTTTTTTGTTTTGTACGCCAACGCCAATAGCGAAACTGAAATAGCTCATAATAAAATCCTGTGGTTAAACTTGTTGGTCAAAAAGTTGTTGGTAGTCTGCGGCTTTAAACCCCAGTACGCGTTGCTTGCCCGTATCCAATAACGGGCGTTTGATCATGGCCGGTTGTTCGAGCATCAGTTTAATGGCTGATGGTTCGTCAATCGACGCCTTAATTTCATCTGGCAGCTTGCGCCAGGTGGTGCCGCGACGGTTGAGTACCTGCTCCCAGCCAAGTTCCTGGCACCATTGCTCCAGTTGAGGCTGTTCTAGTCCGTCTGTGCGGTAGTCATGAAATTGAAACTCAATGCCATGCTCGCTCAGCCAGTTACAGGCTTTTTTAATGGTGTCGCAGTTCTTAATGCCGAAAAGTGTGGTCATGCTGTGTGTCTTGTTGGCTGATTTTGCACCATTTTTAAATCGCGATGCTGGAGCTTGATTTATTGTCAGGTGCGAATTGTGCCGATTCATCGAGTTGAGTGCAAATTTCTACCCTCAACGCTTCATGTAAATCGCTGTCGGCCAGAGGCATTAAATCCTTGGTGGTAATGAAAAAGACATCCTCGACGCGTTCGCCCAGCGTGGCAATTTTGGCCTTTTGTAACTCGTATTTGTTTTCTAGGAAAATACGGCCGATGCGTGCCAGCAGTCCGGGACGGTCAGGAGTGACCACTTCAACAATGGTGTAACCCTGAATCTCATCGTCATAAATACTCACCTGCGTGGGCATCGTGAAATGCTTGAGCCAGCGAGGTGTATGACGGCGCGCCACAGGGGGTGGGTTCTGAGGCTGGCGCAGGGCGTTAACAAGGCGGTTTTTTACTTCCTCCAGGCGTTCAGGGTCGTCACTCAGTGGTCGACCATTTTGTTCCAACACCATGTAAGTGTTGAGATTGAAATCATCCTTGGTTTTGGTGATGCGTGCATCTAGGATGTTGAGTTTGAGTTGTTCTAGTACCGCAGCGGTGGTGGCGAATAAATGATGTTTGGTGTGCGAATAAACAAAAATCTGCGTGCCACCAACATTATGTTGGTCGCTCATTTCCTTGAACATCACCAGTGGGATTTCGGGTTCTCGATGCTCCAGAATAGCTTGGGTATGCCAGGCAATATCTTCGGCATCGTGCTGAATAAAATAGTCGCTTGCCAGCGGTCGCCACAAAAAAGAAATAATGCTGGGGTTGAAAGGCAGTAGTTTTAACGCGTTTTCTTTTTTCTGGGCAATGGCGCTTTCGCGTTTAATGGGATTATCCAATCCGCGGCTCAGTGCGCGTTTGGTGGCAGTGTAGAGTTGGCGTAGCAGTTGTGCACGCCAGCTATTCCAGAGCGTTGGGTTGGTGGCGTTGATGTCCGCCACTGTGAGCAAGAACAGGTAATCCAAGTGTAACTGATCCTGCATTTTTTCAGCAAAGGCCTGCACAATATCCGGGTCGGTGATGTCCTTGCGCTGCGCTGTCATGGACATATAGAGATGGTTTTCTACCAGCCAACCCACCAGCTCTGTGCCCCATTGATCGATGCCGTGACGTTTGCAAAAGTCGCGTGCATCAACGCCGCCAAGCATGGCGTGGTTGCCGCCACGACCCTTGGCAATGTCGTGGTAAAGGGCTGCAATATAAAGTAATTCCATGTGCGGGATTTGTTGGCTGACCTGCGTGGAAAGCGGGAATTCAGCTTCTTTGGTCCCCAGCAACATGCGACGCACATTTTGAAGTAACAGCATAGTGTGCGCGTCGACCGTGTAGATGTGATACAGGTCGTGCTGCATCTTGCCGATAATCTGGCCAAATTCGGGTAGATACAACCCCAGTAAACCGTAACGTCGCATGCGTTGTAGTTGGGTACAGACACCGCTGGTGGAACGTAAAAGTGACATGAAGAGCGCGGTGTTTTCGCTGTTGGCGCGGAAGGTTTCATCAACCAGGTAGCGGTGCGCCAGAATTAAACGGATAGTGGATGCGCGAACCCCCTGAATATCCGGGTGCTTAGCCATGTGGACAAAAATTTCCAGCAGTGCCGAGGGTGTTTCTTTGAAGACAGTGGGGCTGGTTACCTCAATGTAATCATTGGTCACTTTAAAGCGCTCGTTGATTTGGCTGACGACGGGTTTTTCCTTGATGCGTAAAATCGCTTCGTCGAAGTGTTGTAGCAGCATGTCATTGAGGCCGAGGGTACGGATCACGACTCGGTAAAACTGCTGCATCAGCTGTTCAATGGCCAGCGCTTCGTCGTTGTCCTGAAAGCCAAACAGGCTTGCGAGCTCTTTTTGATAATCAAATAACAGGCGGTCTTCCGCTCTGCCAGCAAACATGTGCAGACCGTAGCGGATTTTCCACAGGTATTCCTGGCATTCGCTGAGCAGCTGGAATTCAGTTTCGGTAAGGAACTCGCTGGACACTAAGTCGTTCAGGTTGTCGCTGTCGAAATGGCGCTTGGCGACCCAGTTAATGACTTGAATATCACGTAGCCCGCCAGGTGACTGTTTTACGTTCGGTTCAAGGTTGTATTCAGTGTCATTGAATTTTTCATGGCGATCGCGTTGTTCTTGCCGTTTTGCGGCGAAAAATTCGTGCGGCGGCCAAATGTTTGACGGGCTGGTGATGGCGTTCATCTCGTCCAGCAATGCAGTTGAGCCAGTGAGTAAGCGTGATTCCATCATACTGGTAGCAACGGTGATGTCCTGTTGTGCTTCTTCCTGGCACTGGCTGATGCTGCGTACACTGTTGCCGACCTTAAGACCAATATCCCATAGCAGGGTGATGAACTGTTCGATGTTGTTTTGGTGCTGTTTTTCACTGTCTTCTGCTAACAGGATTAGCAGGTCAATGTCGGAGTGGGGGTGTAGTTCACCGCGCCCGTATCCGCCAACGGCAATTAGGCTGATGCTTTTGTCGTCGCTTGCCCAGTTGAGGTTGTTCCAGGCTGTGATTAGTAGCTGATCAATTAGCCAGGCATAACCATGCACTAGATGACGAATTTCGGTGCCCTGTATAAAGTGCTCGTTAAGACGGTTGCGGGCCGTTTGTAGAGCCTCGCTATAGGTCTTAATGACAGAGTTGCCGTCCTTGAGTTGTTGTCTGAAAGTCTTTGCGTCAAAGATTTCCTGGTGAATGCTTTCCCTTGTGACTGTTGGTGTCATATTTGTTTAGGCTCTAATGGCTTAACGGGTGGGAGTGAGGCGTCAGCATCGATGGTTAGTTTGGATTGCCAAATTTTCCGCGCTCCTCGTCACGAAGAGTCAGAATTTCGTAGCCTGTTTCGGTGACCAAAATAGTGTGCTCCCATTGAGCGGAGAGACGCTTGTCTTTGGTTTCCACGGTCCAGCCATCACGACTTAATAATTTAACATGGCGCTTGCCTGCATTGATCATGGGTTCAATGGTGAAGGTCATGCCAGCCTTCAACTCCATGCCCGTGTTAGCGCGTCCATAGTGTAAAACCTGTGGATCCTCATGGAATACGGCTCCGATGCCGTGGCCACAGTATTCCTGTACAACGGTGTAGTGATTGCCTTCGGCGTGTTGCTGAATGACATGGCCGATGTCGCCCAATTTGGCGCCGGGCTTGACCAGTTGGATGCCCTTGTACATGCATTCCTGTGTGATTTGCACCAGACGCTCGGCATGTCCCAGGGGTTTGCCGATAAAAAACATTTTGCTGGTGTCGCCGTGGTAGCCATCCTTAATGACGGTGATGTCGATGTTGACGATGTCGCCATTTTTGAGGGTTTTGTTGTCGGCTGGAATGCCGTGGCAGACCACATGGTTAACTGACGTGCAGATGGATTTAGGAAAGCCGCGATAGTTGAGTGGGGCGGGGATGGCTTGTTGTTCGTTGACAATATAATCGTGGCAGATACGATCCAGTTCACCGGTTGATATGCCGGGTTTGACGTGTTCTTCAATCATTTCAAGGACTTGGGCGGCAAGACGGCCGGCAATACGCATTTTTTCGATTTCTTCAGAGGTTTTGATTGAAACAGTCATGAACTATCCAGAGTATCCAGGTGGCTTAGAAGGCTATTGCGCGGCTTTGCGACGTCGCACATGCAAGCCGTACTTTGTACCATAAACCTCTTGTCTTTTTAACTGATATTTATGCTGTGAATTGCGCAAGAAACTTTAAATTGCGGGTCCGTTGTGGTATAAAACAGCGCGCTTTAACAGGGGTGTCGAGAGTCGAGGTTGTATTTCGACTTTTACCGATATGTGAGGCGACTTAACGGCAGGCGTTTTTGTCTGCTATTTTAATGACGCACACGTACCGTCACATAATTTTGGGTGCTGCGCGAATCATAGGCTCAAGTGAGCTGATTCAAGCGGTTAGATTATGGGGTATGTGGAGGCCTAACCCACTACAAATAGAGAAAATTAATATGTCAGACGTAAGCATGAGAGACCTGCTAAAAGCAGGTGCACACTTCGGTCACCAGACTCGTTACTGGAACCCAAAAATGGCGCCATTCATTTTTGGTGCTCGCAACAAAATTCACATCATTAACTTGGAGCACACGGTACCTGCATTGAACGATGCGTTGGCGATGGTTCGTAAGCTTGCTTCAAGCAAAAACAAAATTCTGTTTGTTGGCACAAAACGCGCTGCCAGCAAAATCATCAAAGACCAAGCGACTCGCGCTAACATGCCTTACGTAAACCACCGTTGGTTGGGTGGCATGCTGACTAACTACAAAACGATTCGTCAGTCTATTAAACGTCTGCGTGACCTGGAAGCTCAACAAGCTGACGGTACTTTTGAGCAGATCACTAAAAAAGAAGCGTTGATGCGTACTCGTGAAATGGAAAAACTGGAACGCAGCATCGGTGGTATTAAAGAAATGGGCGGCCTGCCTGACGCATTGTTCGTCATCGACGTTGATCACGAGCGTATTGCTGTAAACGAAGCAAACAAGCTGGGTATTCCTGTTATCGGTGTAGTTGATACTAACAGCAACCCAGATGGTATCGACATCGTTATCCCTGGTAACGATGATGCGATTCGTTCTATCCAGATTTATGTTCAAGCAGTTGCTGATAACGTTCTGGAAAGCTCTGATGTTGCGCCAGAGGGCACATCTGAGTTTGTTGAAGTTGAAGGTGTTGAAGGCGACGCAGCAGAAACTGCAGCTAGCTAAGCATCAAATGCCGACGCCTTGATTCAGTATTAGGGGCCGGTGTTAGAAAAGGGGGCTGCGAGCTCCCTTTTTTTAATCAAGTTTTTGAATTTAAGTGAAAGGGTTTAGGAAAATGGCGGCAATTTCTGCAGCAATGGTTAAAGAACTCCGTGACCGTACTGGTCTGGGCATGTTGGATTGTAAAAAAGCGTTAACTGAAAACGGCGGTGATATCGATAAAGCGATTGAAGAACTGCGTAAATCCAGTGGCATGAAAGCGGCTAAAAAAGCGGGTCGTACGGCAGCTGAAGGCATTGCAATGTGCAAAGTGTCTGAAGATGGTAAATTTGGCCTGATGGTTGAAGTAAACAGCGAAACGGATTTTGTTGCACGTGATGAAGGTTTCCGTGCGTTCGTTCAGTTGGTTACGGATACAGCTTTCGCAAGCAAGCAAACTGACGTGGCAGCATTGATGGCTGGTGATCTGGAAGTCGCTCGTGAGGCGCTGGTTCAGAAAATTGGCGAAAACGTTAGCGTACGTCGTATTGTAACAGCGTCAGCTGAAGACGGTATTGTGAGCGCCTATGTTCACGGTAATGATCGTATCGCGGTTCTGGTTGCTCTGAAAGGCGGCAACGATGAGCTGGGTAAAGATGTTGCAATGCATGTTGCAGCGGTTAACCCGTTGGTTGTTAATCCTGCTGACGTATCTGGCGATGCGCAGGCTAAAGAGCGTGAAATTTACACGGCTCAGGCTCAGGAAAGTGGTAAGCCGGCTGAAATTATCGAGAAGATGATCGACGGTCGTATGCGTAAATATCTGGCTGAAGTTAGCTTGACTGAACAGGCGTTTGTTAAAGACCCTGATGTTAAAGTTGGCGCGCTTGTTAAGAAAGGCGGTGCTGAAATCGCTTCTTTCGCTCGTTTTGAAGTGGGTGAGGGTATTGAGAAAGAAGTGGTTGATTTTGCAGCAGAAGTAGCTGCTCAGGCTAGTCTGTAAGGCATCTTTAAGCAGGGCAGCATTAGCTGCCCTGCTTGTATGACAGAGGGTTTTGCCTAGGTTTTATCCGTGTTTTGAGATGACGCCTGTGCAAAGTTCTTTGAATAATTTTCCGTTTAATCTCTAAGGGTTCCACCAGACATGCCTAAACCTGACAATAAATCCAAATATCAGCGTGTTCTTCTCAAATTAAGCGGTGAAGCCCTGATGGGCGAGGAAGCCTTTGGTATTGATCCTAAAGTGCTGGATCGTATGGCGTTGGAAATCGGTCAGTTGATTGGTATCGGTGTGCAGGTTGGTGTTGTGCTCGGAGGCGGAAACCTGTTTCGGGGGGCCGCTCTCAGTAAAGCGGGCATGGATCGTGTGACCGGTGATCACATGGGTATGCTGGCAACCGTAATGAACGCGTTGGCCATGCGTGACGCGCTTGAGCGTTCCAATATTGCTACTCGAGTGATGTCAGCCATTCCTATGAGTGGTGTCGTGGATCACTATGATCGCCGCAATGCTATGCGTTATCTGAATGCTGGTGATGTGGTGATTTTCTCAGCTGGAACAGGTAATCCTTTCTTTACCACTGATTCGGCTGCCTGTTTACGGGGCATTGAAATTAATGCCGACGTGGTACTAAAAGCGACCAAAGTTGATGGTGTTTACAGTGCCGATCCATTGAAGGACCCTTCCGCTACAAAATACGATCATCTGAGTTATGATGAGGTGCTTGAAAAACAGCTGGGCGTGATGGATTTGACGGCTATTTGTCTGGCCAAGGATCAAAGTATGCCGTTGCGTGTGTTTGATATGAACAAGCCCGGTGCTTTGACAACAGCCGTTGTGGGTGGTGACGAAGGCACCCTGATTGATTAGGCATTGATTACTGCTGAGTTAGCAGTGAAGGAAATGGCCGACCGCTGAGCCGGCCGAATAAATATTGATTGAATAGTTAGAGAGAGAAAGCTGTGATTAACGAAATCAAAAAAGACGCTGAACAGCGGATGGAAAAGGCGCTAACTGCACTGACTGCTGCTTTTAACCGAATTCGCACGGGACGTGCACATGCTAGTATTCTGGATAGTGTGAGTGTTTCCTATTATGGCTCCGATACCCCATTAAATCAGGTGGCCAATATTTCAGTTGATGATGGTCGTACCCTGATGGTGACCCCTTGGGAAAAGCCGATGATCCCGGAAGTTGAAAAGGCTATCATGAAGTCCAACCTGGGCCTTAATCCGGTAACCACGGGCGATATTATCCGTATTCCAATGCCGGCGCTGACAGAAGAAACACGCAAGGATATGGTCAAGCAGGCTAAAGCTGAAGCGGAGCAGGCACGTGTGTCAGTACGCAGCGTACGCCGTGACGCTAACGGTGATATTAAGGATTTGCTCAAGGAAAAGGAAATCAGCGAAGATGATGAACGTAAAGCTTCCGATGAAATCCAAAAGATCACTGATAAATATATCGCTAAGATTGAAGTGGCTTTTGAAGCCAAAGAAGCTGATTTAAAAGAGATCTAGCGACCGGGTTTTATGCCGGATGTAGGTGGCAAACCCTTTCAGCCTGGCAATAGCCGGGCTGTTCCTTTTACGGACTAATGTTAATGCATCATCAGTTCAACGTCTGGCAAGTGGTAACAGAGGCATAATGAGTAACAAGGCAGCTGTTAATGATTCGCAGAGTGGTTTGGTTAACCTGGAAATGGTGCCGCGTCATGTTGCAATCATCATGGATGGTAATAATCGCTGGGCAAAACAGCGTGGCTTGCCGAGCGCAGCTGGGCATAAGGCCGGTTTGGAGTCTGTGCGTTCAGTGATGCGCGCCTGTGCCGAATTGAAGGTTGAGGTGCTAACCCTTTTTGCCTTTAGTAGCGAGAACTGGCGCCGTCCAGAGACCGAAGTCAATGCGTTGATGAGCTTGTTTTTAACCGCGCTGCGTCACGAAGTTAAAAAGATTCATAAAAATAATTTTCGCCTTAGGGTGATTGGTAACCGCTCACGTTTCAGTGACAAAATTCAGCAGGGTATTCTTGAGGCCGAAAAACTGACTGCCAATAATGACGGTTGTACTGTCGTTATAGCTGCTGATTATGGCGGCCAATGGGATATCGCCCAAGCTGCCCAGTCTTTAGCGGCAGATGTTTGTGCGGGGAAGATGGAGCTATCTGATATTACCGAGCAAAGTTTGCAATCACGAGTGTGTTTAAGTGACTTGCCGATGCCGGATTTGTGTATTCGCACGGGTGGCGAAAACCGTATTAGTAATTTCCTGTTGTGGCAAATGGCTTATTCAGAGCTTTATTTTACAGATCAATATTGGCCAGATTTTGGCTATGATCAGTTTTTTGAAGCAGTGGCGGATTACCAACTCCGTGATCGTCGTTTTGGGCGAACCAGTAATGACGCTGACGCCGTTAGAAGCGAAACTTCCCGTAAGATCAGCAGTGACAACAGTGAGGACATGAGTGCTTAAAACTCGAATTATCACGGCCGTGATTCTCGGCCCATTGGTGCTGGCCGCCATTATTTTCCTTTCTCCCGAATACTTTGCAATCTTCACCGCAATTGTCTTGGCACTGGGTGCGTGGGAATGGGGGGATCTATCTGGGCTTCCAACTCGGTCACGGCTGTTTTTTAGTGGTGCTGTGTTATTGGCGTTTCAGGCAATGTGGGATTTTACGCCGGATGTGCAGCAGAGTCTGTTGCATGCTTCGTTGGTGCTGTGGGGAATCATTTTCTGGTGGGTTAAACGTTACCCAGACAGTGCGCAAATGTGGGGCAGCAGTGCCAAGCGGACTTTTATGGGCCTGTTTATTCTGTGTTTCTCTTGGCTAAGTCTTAACTTGCTCAAACAGAACGAGCAGGGTGTTTTCTTGATTTTTCTGTTGCTGGCGATGGTGTGGGGTGCCGATATTGGTGCCTATTTCGCGGGCCGTAAGTGGGGGAATCGTAAACTGCTTCCGGAGGTTAGCCCTGGTAAGACCTGGGCTGGTGCCTACGGCGCGATGGTTTCTACCATTGTTGTTACGCTGTTGATGTTATTCTTCTCCGGTTATCTGGATAGTGCCGGTACAGGTAGTTGGCTACTGTTTATGTTGCTGGCCGTCGTGATTACGATGGTTTCTATCGCGGGGGATCTGGCTGAAAGCATGGTTAAACGCCATCGTGGTGTGAAGGACAGCGGTAAGCTGTTGCCAGGTCATGGCGGTATTATGGATCGTATCGACAGTCTGGTTGCTGCCTTGCCGCTTTACACCATTGCGCTGATTCAGATGGGGCATCTTTAACAGATGTCGGGTGATGTGAAGCAGATCACTGTACTGGGCTCCACGGGCTCTATTGGTGTCAGTACGCTGGATGTGGTTGCTCGTCACCCTCAACAGTTTCAAATTTTTGCTTTAACCGCCAACAGCAATGTTGAGGTTATGGCGCGGCAGGTACGTGAGGTGTCGCCGCGTTATGCGGTGATGCGTGATGAAGCTGCTGCGAGTCAATTACGCCAGTTGCTGAAGGATAGCGGCCATATAACCGAAGTGTTGAGTGGTGAAGCGGCTTTGGCGCAGGTTGCCGAACACAGTGATGTCGATTATGTAATGGCGGCGATTGTGGGTGCCGCTGGCTTGTTGCCAACGTTGGCAGCTGTGCGGGCCGGGAAGCGTATTTTGTTGGCCAATAAAGAGGCGCTGGTTATGTGCGGCGCACTGTTTATGGAGGCGGTGCAGCAAAGTGGCGCCGAGCTGTTGCCTATCGACAGTGAACATAATGCCATTTATCAGTGTTTGCCGGCGCAGCATCGTCATGGGCTTGAACCAATAGGTGTGCGTCGTATTATTCTGACCGCATCTGGCGGACCTTTCCGAGATACGCCCTTTTCAGAATTTGAACATATCACGCCGCAGCAAGCCTGCGCTCACCCTAATTGGAGTATGGGGCAAAAGATTTCTGTCGATTCAGCCACCATGATGAACAAAGGGCTTGAGTTGATCGAAGCCTGCTGGTTGTTTAATTGCAGCCACGACAAGGTTGACGTGCTGGTGCACCGCCAGAGCATTATTCATTCCATGGTCGAGTATCTGGATGGTTCTGTGTTGGCTCAGATGGGTAACCCCGATATGCGTATTCCCATTGCCTATGGACTCTCCTGGCCGCAGCGTATTGATTCCGGTGTGTCATCATTGAATCTGGCGGAAATCGCACAGTTGGATTTTGAGCCGCTAGACCATAAAAAATTCCCCTGTCTGTCGCTTGCCGCTAGTGCCATTGCGGCTGGTGGTTCCATGCCAATAGCGCTTAATGCAGCTAATGAAGTGGCGGTTGCTGCGTTTCTTGAGGAACGTTTGTCCTTTACGGGTATCTATCAGCTGGTCGATAGCGTGCTGCAACAGTATCAACAGCAAACTGCCAATAGCGTTGAGATGGTCATGGCTGAAGATCAGCGCGCTCGTCAGCTGGCAAATACGCTTTTAAAAAATCAGTTCGCAAGAGCCCATTAATGGATTTATTACAAACTATTCTGGCGACTATTGTTACGCTTGGTCTATTGGTTACGGTGCATGAGTACGGCCATTTTTGGGTGGCGCGCCGTTGTGGTGTGAAGGTGCTGCGTTTTTCGGTTGGCTTTGGTAAGGCGCTCTATACAAAAGTGGATCGTCATGGCACTGAGTTCACGATTGCAGCGATTCCGCTGGGTGGCTATGTCAAAATGCTCGATGAGCGGGAAGGCCCTGTTGCTGATGAAGAATTGTCTCAGGCCTTTAATCGTAAGTCTGTTGGTCAACGTATTGCTATCGTGGTGGCGGGGCCTGCGGCTAACTTCCTATTTGCTATTTTTGCCTATTGGCTGATGTTTATGACGGGTACCACTTCGGTGGCGCCTGTAGTTGGGCAGGTTACGCCTGATTCTCTTGCCGCCAAGGCGGGATTGCAGGCGCAGCATGAAATTCTGTCCGTTGACGGCGTATCGACGACTTCCTGGCAGAAGGTCAGCATGCAGTTGCTGAATCATGTGGGTGATAGTGATGTCATTGAGTTACAGGTCAGCCCTTTTGCCAAAAACAGTCCGCAAAGTTTGTCTATTCCGTTACAGGATTGGTTAGCTGAGACCGAAACACCCGATGTATTGGGTGGGCTGGGAATTAAACCCTTTCGCCCTGTGGTTCCGGCACTTGTTTCTCAAGTAGTGGCGGGTAGTGCTGCTGATGTTGCCCGTTTGCAGCCTCAGGACTTGGTGCTATCTGTCGATGGGTCACCCGTACGAGTGTGGAGTGAGCTAGTTGATTATGTACAAAAGCGTCCCGGTGAAAAAGTATTGCTGGAAATTGAGCGTGCCGGTAATAACCTCTTTCAGACGGTGATACTGGGGACGCATACCGATGACGAAGGGCGTATTACCGGAAGATTGGGTGTTGCAGTGCAGCCGCCGGAGTGGCCAGAGGAGATGCGCCGGGATAGTAAGCGCTCATTGCCGGTAGCGTTTGGTGAAGCGTTGCAGCAAACCTGGGATATGACGGTACTTATCCTTGTTTCCATAAAAAAAATGCTGACCGGGTTGATCTCAATTAAAAACCTCAGCGGCCCAATTACTATTGCCCAGGTGGCGGGTGATTCTGTCGAGCATGGGCTTGAGACCTTCCTGAGTTTTCTGGCTTATTTAAGCATCAGCCTAGGGGTGATTAATATTCTTCCAATTCCTATGCTTGATGGCGGCCATCTGATGTATTACCTTGCTGAGCTTGTGCGAGGTAAACCAGTACCGGAAAAGGTACAAATGCTGGGATTACGGATTGGTATCGGTATAATCATGACCCTGATGTTCTTTGCACTTTACAACGATTTTATGAGGCTGATGTAATCAGCCCTTCAAAAAGCGAAATAACAATGAAAAGACTGCCGTATTTTCTTTTAGGGCTTGGGATTTTTTTGGTTGCGATTGTGCGCCTGGCCCAAGCTAATGCCTTTGTAATTACCGATATCCGTCTTGAGGGTTTGCAGCGTGTTTCTGCTGGCTCGCTATTCCAAGCATTCCCCATCAACATTGGTGATAATGTTGATGAAAAAGATATCGTTGAGGCCACTCGTAGCCTGTTTAAAACGGGGTACTTTAAAGATATCCAGATTGGTCGTGATGGGGATGTACTGGTCGTTGTTGTCGATGAGCGTCCTTCTATCAGTGCGATTGAAATCGAAGGTAATGACAAAATCGGCACGGATGATCTTAAGAAAGGTCTGAAACAATCTGGATTGAGCGAAGGCGATATTTTCCAGCGTGCGACCCTTGAACGACTTGAACAGGAGCTGGTACGACAATACATTTCACAGGGTCGTTATGGGGTAACAGTTGAGACTCAGGTGAAGGAGCTGGAAAGAAATCGCGTTGCTTTAACCATCAGTATTTATGAAGGTAAACCGTCAACCATCGAAGGCATTAATATTGTCGGTAATGAAGTGTTTGATGATGAAACACTGCTGGATCGTTTTTCCCTGAGCACCACGAATTGGCATAGTTTTTATAAAAACGATGATAAGTACTCTCGCGAAAAACTGGCCGGTGACCTGGAACGGTTACGATCTAAATACCTGAATAATGGTTATATCAATTTCAATATTGAATCGACACAAGTATCCATTACACCCGATAAAGCGCATGTTTTTATTACCGTCAATTTGGTTGAAGGCGAGCAATATACCATTGGTGACGTGAGTTTTAGTGGTGATCTTACGGTATCTGAACAAGAATTTATGCCGTTACTTAAGGTGCACAGTGGTGATGTTTTTTCCAATGAGCGCCTGACAGAAACAACAGAAGCATTAACTGATCGTTTGGGTGATGAGGGGTATACCTTCGCGAACGTTAATGCGATTCCTGAAATCAATGAAGATGAAAAGCGCGTTGATATTAATCTGTTTGTTGATCCTGGCAAACGGGCCTATGTAAGACGTATTACTTTTACCGGCAATACCAAAACCAATGATGAAGTACTGCGTCGGGAAATGCGTCAGATGGAGTCTGCTTGGGCCTCAAATAAAGAGATTGAGCGCTCCAAAATACGACTGCAACGGTTAGGTTTTTTTAAAGGTGTTAATGTTGAAACACCTAAGGTGCCGGATACGGACGATCAAATTGATGTTAATTATCAAGTTGAAGAGCAGCCATCGGGTTCGGTAAGTTTAAGCGTGGGTTTCTCAGGAGGCTCTGGTTTGACGTTGGGTACGGATGTTACTCAAAAGAATTTCTTGGGTACGGGTAAAAACGTTTCCATCGGCGCCAATAAAAGTGATTCACGGACCAGTTACCACTTTTCATATTTAGATCCCTACCACACTGTTGATGGGATCAGCCGTGGCTTTGATGTGTTCTTCCGGGAATATGATTATGAGGAAGACGATGTATCCAGTTATACCACCGATTCCTTTGGCGGTAACGTCAGTTATGGCTACCCACTGTCAGAAACAGAGTACTTGTCCTTTAAATTTGGTTTTGAAAATACCTCAATTCAAACAGGTACCTATCCCGTACAGGAAATCAGTAGTTTCTTGACGGCGGAAGGCGATGAGTACAGTAATTTTCTCTTTACCGGTCGTTGGAACGAGTCCACGCTGAATCGGGGGGTTTTTGCTGATCGAGGCGCCTCTCAGACGCTGGCGTTGGAGTTGTCCTTGCCGGGCAGTGATTTGAGTTATTACAAACTAACCTATAAAGGAAGGATTTTGTTTCCTTTGACGGACGCGTTTACTCTGCGCCTGAGAACCGAGTTAGGTTATGGGGATGCTTACGGCAGCACCAACCGTTTGCCATTTTATAAGCACTTCTTCGCCGGTGGTTTTGATTCCGTTCGAGGATTTGAAAATAATACCCTTGGGCCACGAAGCACGCCTGCTTCAGCTGACCCTGACCAGGATCCAGATGCCTTCGGTGGTAATGTGCTGGTGACCGGAAGTACTGAGATTTTGTTCCCCATGCCGTTTGTTAAGGATACCCGATCCTTTGAGACTGGTTTTTTCCTTGATGTGGGTAATGTATTTGAAACAGAGTGTTCGGCGACTAGTCGTTCCTGTTCAAAATTTGATGCGGGCGAATTACGTTATTCTGTCGGTATTGCGGCTACCTGGTTGTCAGGTTTTGGCCCCTTAAGTGTGAGCCTGGCTAGTGCTCTGAATGAAGGCGACTTTGAAGAGACTGAGTTTTTCCAATTCTCCTTCGGAACCTCTTTCTAGACTTGCTTTCAAAGCGCCGCGACTTTGAGATATTAAATTTAAACTGTTAATAGGAATGTAACGTGAAAAAATTGATGATTGGATTGTTTATGGCGGGCATGTTGATGGCCGGCGCAGTTTCAGCACAGCAGTCTATCGCCTTTGTGGATGCCGATGCGGCTATCCTGAATTCAGAACCGGCTAAAGATAAAATTGCTGAGCTTAAAGGCCGTCTTGCACCTGAGCAGAATAAAGTGAAGGATTTGGAAAACACCGTGCGTGGCTTGCAAACAAAATTGCAACAAGACGCCGCCGTCATGAGTGATTCTGAAAAGCGTAATCTGGCGAATGAGATCGAAATTAAAGCCGTTGAGTACCAACAGCGCGTTAAGCAGTTGCAAGAGTCGCAGGTTAAAAGCCAGCAGGAATTAATGAACAAATTGGCACCTAAATTTAAGGATGCTGTAACCCAGCTAATGGCGGATGGTGAATACACTGTATTGATGCACCTTAAGGCGGCGTTGATCGTTGATGAAAAAGATAATCTGACCAAGCGTGTTACTGAAATTATTAATGCCAACCCTTAACGCGCGTTAACTGATTTAAATATGCAAAAAAAGGTCGAATACACGCTGGCTGAACTGGCGGATCAACTAGGCGCTGAGTTAAGGGGCGATGCAGCTTGTCGGGTGACGGGCTTGGCGAGTCTTCCAGATGCCAGTGACACAGATATCAGTTTTTTATCGGATCGTAAGTACCTTGCAGTATTAAAAAGCAGCAAGGCTGCGGCTGTTATCGTAACGGCCGAACATGCCAATGATGTCTCTGGAAATGTGCTGATTTCTGATAATCCCTATCTAGGGTTTGCTAAACTGTCTCGCCTTTTTGATGGTCGGCCCGTGTTACCAGTGGGTAGGCATTCGACGGCGCAGGTCGCTGAAACGGCTACTATTTCTGCATCAGCGGCAATTGGCCCCAACGCGGTTGTCGAAGCGGGCGCAGTCATTGGTGAAGGCGTTGAGATTGGCGCAGGTTGTTTCATCGGTGCCGACGTGCAGATTGGTAAAGATTCTGTGCTGGCTGCAAATGTCACCTTGTATCATGGTGTTCGTCTTGGCGAAAGAGCCATTATTCATAGCGGTGCGGTGGTTGGTGCTGATGGTTTTGGTTTTGCTAATCAGCAGGGGCGCTGGGAAAAAATTGCCCAACTTGGCAGCGTGTTAATTGGCGATGACGTGGAGATTGGCGCCAATACCACCATTGATCGCGGTGCGTTACAGGATACCGTGATCGGAGAAGGTGTTAAGATTGATAACCAAGTCATGGTGGCCCATAATGTTCGGATTGGCTCGCACACGGCTATTGCTGCCTGTGTAGGCATTTCGGGTAGTACCGAGATTGGTAGTCACTGTATGGTTGCCGGTGGTGTTGGTTTTGCGGGTCACCTGAAGATTTGTGACCAGGTATTTATTACTGCGATGTCCTTTGTGACAGGGTCAATTAGTCAGCCGGGTAGTTACTCTTCGGGCACTGCTATGATGCCCACACCGCAGTGGAAAAAGAATTCAGTACGCTTAAAGCATCTGGATGCATTGACCAAACAGGTCAGGCAGCTGGAAAAAGAGATCACTAAACTTCGAGATCAGGATCAATAGGTATGATGTACATTGACGAAATTAGGGAATACCTGCCGCACCGCTACCCCTTTTTGCTGGTAGACCGTGTTGTGGAGCTGGAGAAGGGTAAGTCGATAGTTGCCTATAAAAACACCACTGTAAACGAAGAGTTTTTTAATGGTCATTTCCCTGATACGCCAGTGATGCCCGGTGTGTTGATCATTGAAGCTATGGCGCAGGCTGCGGGTATTCTTGGTTTTAAAACCATGGATAAAAAACCGAGTGATGGCTCTATTTACTATTTTGTGGGTAGTGAAAAATTACGTTTCAAGCGACCGGTTGTACCGGGTGATCAATTACGTCTTGAAGCTTCTATCGTGGCTGAAAAGCGAGGTATCTGGAAGTTCGACTGTAAAGCCACCGTTGATGGTGAACTGGTCAGTTCCGGCGTTATTATCTGTGCCGACAGACAAAAATAAGATCGTTTTATTATCTGCAATGACTCTAGAAACATGTCTAATTTGATTCACCCCAGTGCTATTGTTGATCCAAACGCCGAGTTGGCCTCGGACGTTGAAGTCGGACCATGGACGGTTATTGGGCCAGATGTCAGTATCGGTCCAGGCTGCGTTATTGGCCCACATGTAGTGATTGGTGGGCCAACTAAAATTGGTGCGAATAACCGTATTTTTCAGTTCTCCAGTGTTGGTGAAGAGTGCCAAGACAAAAAATACAAGGGCGAACCGACCTTGTTGGAAATTGGCGATAACAACGTTATTCGTGAATCCTGTACGATTCACCGTGGTACGGTGCAAGATAATGGTATTACTAAAATCGGCAATGACAACCTGCTGATGGTGAATGTACACGTTGCCCATGACGTTATGATGGGTGATCACTCCATTGTTGCCAATAACGCTTCGTTGGCAGGTCATGTGCATGTTGGCGATTATGCTGTGCTGGGTGGTTATTCAGCGGTTCATCAGTTTTGTCATATTGGTGCGCATAGTATTTGTGGTGCCGGTAGTGTGGTTCTCAAAGATGTGGCTGCCTATACCGTGGTGAATGGTAATACCGCTTCAGCGCATGGTATTAATGTTGAGGGCATGCGTCGTCGAGGCTTTAGTAAAGAGGCTGTAACGGCTCTGCACAGAGCTTACCGCATTATCTTCCGTAAAGGTTTGACGGTTCAGGACGCTATCGCAGAGGTCCGAAAACTACCTTATCAGGGTGTTGAGCTGGATGTGCTGATTGATTCAGTACTGACGTCAACACGCGGTATTGTACGTTAACAGCAACTCCTAAGCCTGTTGCAGGCTTTTTATCATCCGAAGAATAAATTATGAGCAGACCATTGCGCATTGGTATTGTGGCGGGCGAAGCTTCGGGTGATATTCTCGGTGCTGGTTTGATCGAAGCAATTAAGGCGCGCTACCCCGATGCCACTTTTGAGGGTATCGGCGGCCCACGTATGATTGCTGAAGGTTTTCAGAGTCACGTGCCGATGGAGCGTTTATCGGTGATGGGACTGTTTGAAGTGCTTTCCCGTCTGTTCGAATTGCTCAAGATTCGTAAAAACCTGGCTAATTATTTTATTGAAAATCCACCCGACGTATTTGTGGGAATTGATGCGCCCGACTTTAATTTGCAGTTGGAAAGCAAACTCAAAAAGGCCGGTATTAAAACCATTCAATATGTCAGTCCGCAGGTGTGGGCCTGGCGCCAGAATCGCGTAAAACATATCTCTGAAAGTGTTAACCAGGTGTTAGCGTTACTGCCTTTTGAGCAAACCTTTTATCGTGATCATCATGTGCCTGTTACATTTGTTGGGCATCCGCTGGCCGATACGATCGATCTGGAAACGCCCCAGCAGCCAGCACGTGAAGCATTAGGCTTGTCGATGGATGACAAAGTGCTGGCTTTGTTACCCGGAAGTCGCTCCAGTGAAGTAAAAAAGCTGGCGGCAACTTTTATTGATACAGCATTGCATTTGCAACGCCAAATGCCGGACTGCAAAGTCTTGATTGCGGCACTGACCGATAAGACAAAAGACTTGATTGTTGAGCAGTTGGCTGGATTTCCTGAGCTGAAAAATGTGCGCATCAGTGTCGGTCAATCACGCGAAGTGATGGCGGCGGCGGATGTGTTACTTGTGGCCTCGGGTACCGTAACGCTGGAAGCGGCTTTGTTAAAGCGGCCGATGGTTGTGGCCTATAAGGTCTCGAAAATGACCTATCGCATCGCCCGTAAAATGATCAAGGTGGATCATATTGCGCTGGCAAACCTGTTATCTAAAAAGCCAATGGTGCCAGAGTTTATTCAGGACGAAGCCAACCCTGAAAAGCTCTCGCAGGCACTGTTTACCTACATGAATGACGAGCAGGCAGCTAAAGAGCAAACGGATACCTTTATGGATATACATCTACAGCTGCGCCAGAACGCCAGTGTGAAAGCCGCTGAAGCGGTGCTTGCTGAAATTGGTGTCCCTGTCTCTAACGAACAAACCAATACCAGCGAGTCAGACAATGTTGCAGTATGAAGGCGATCTGTCGGGGCTGGTTGCTGGTGTTGACGAAGTAGGGCGTGGGCCTTTGGCTGGGGCGGTTGTAGCGGCGGCCGTTATTTTGGATCCCAACAACCCCATTGAAGGTTTGGCCGATTCCAAAAAACTGACTGAAAAACGTCGTGAAAAGTTGTTTCCGCTGATTCAGAAGCATGCGCTGGCCTGGTGTATTGCCCGAGCCAGTGAAGCGGAAATTGATCAGCTGAATATTTTGCAGGCCAGTTTGTTAGCGATGCGCCGCGCGGTGCTAGGTCTACAAATGCCGCCGGATCGAGTACTGGTGGATGGTAATCGTTGTCCGGAGTTACCCTACCCCAGTGAAGCGATAATCAAAGGTGATAGTTTGGTGCCAGCGATCAGTGCTGCCTCTATTTTGGCGAAAGTGGTACGTGATCGAGAAATGGTCGCCTTCGAAGAGATCTATCCGGGTTACGGCTTTGCTTCGCACAAGGGCTACCCTACAGCACAGCATATGCAAGCGTTAAAAACATTGGGTGTGACGCCGATTCACCGTCGTTCCTTTGGGCCTGTGAGAAACTTACTCCTAGAGCCCGAACAGTTAAACATCCTTTAATCTGTCACAAACCTCGGCTTATTTATGACCGCAGCAACCTTCGTACATTTACGTGTTCACACTGAATTTTCTCTGATTGATGGGCTAACACGTGTGAAGCCGCTGATCAAAGCGGTTGCCGAGGATGGCATGCCTGCCGTTGCTGTTACTGATCAGAGTAATCTGTGTGCGTTGGTTAAGTTTTATAGCAACGCACGCCAATCCGGCATTAAACCCATTGTTGGTGCGGACTTGTGGCTTGATAACGCCCAGAACGATGGTCAGCCCTATCGTGTGACGTTGTTAGTACTTAACAAGGTTGGTTACGGCAATCTAACAAAGCTTATTTCTCGAGCCTATCTGGAGGGGCAGCGACAGGGACGACCGATTGTTCAACGTGAATGGCTCGAGCAATTAAATGATGGTCTGATCATGTTGTCCGGTGCCCGAGAAGGGGATATCGGCCAAGCGCTGCTGAATGATGAAAATGCCGATGCTGAAGAGTTGGCTCAGCGGTGGCAACGCTTTTACCCTGACCGTTTTTATATTGAGCTACAACGCACTTCACGCGAGAACGAAGATCGCTATTTGCATCTAGCAGTTGCTCTGGCCGATAAGTTTGAGCTGCCGGTGGTGGCGACCAATGATGTGCGTTTTATTTATTCTGAAGATTTTGAGGCGCATGAGGCACGGGTATGTATTCATGATAGCCGCACGTTGGACGATCCTCGCAGGACGCATTTGTACAGTGAGCAGCAGTACCTAAAATCCAGTGCCGAAATGATTAAGCTGTTTTCCGATCTGCCCGAAGCGATTGAAAACACAGTCGAAATTGCCAAACGCTGTAACCTGGAAATTGAGATAGGCAAAAACTATCTGCCAAACTATCCCGTGCCCGATGGCATGACCATGGATGAGTTTTTCCGCAAAATTTCTTTAGAGGGCACCGAAGAGCGCTTGCTGCGTATTCTTGATCCTCAGGCGGAGGATTACGCCGAGCGTCATCAGGAATATATGGATCGCCTGAAATTTGAGCTGGATATTATTATTCAGATGGGATTTCCCGGTTACTTCCTAATCGTGATGGATTTTATCCAGTGGGCCAAGGATAACGATGTGCCGGTGGGCCCGGGGCGGGGTTCGGGTGCCGGCTCGCTGGTAGCTTATGCCTTAAAAATTACCGATCTTGATCCGCTGGAATACGACTTGCTATTCGAACGTTTCCTGAACCCGGAACGGGTATCGATGCCCGATTTCGATGTGGATTTCTGTATGGATGGTCGTGACCGCGTGATTGATTACGTGGCACGTACCTATGGTCGTGACGCGGTATCACAGATTATTACCTTCGGTACCATGGCCGCCAAGGCGGTGGTGCGCGATGTAGCGCGGGTGCAAGGTAAGCCCTATGGTTTGGCGGACAAACTCTCCAAAATGATCCCCTTCGAAGTGGGAATCACGCTAACCAAGGCGATGGAACAAGAGGCGGTGTTGCGTGATTTTGTGGCCGAAAATGAAGAGGTCGCGGAGATCATGGAAATGGCCCTCAAACTAGAGGGAATTACCCGTAACGTCGGTAAACATGCCGGTGGTGTTGTTATCTCGCCCACGGTTTTGACGGATTTTTCTCCGCTCTATTGTGATGAAACCGGCGGTAACCTTGTTACCCAATATGATAAAGATGATGTCGAAAAAGTTGGCTTGGTTAAATTCGATTTCTTGGGTCTGCGAACCCTGACGATTATTGATTGGGCGGTTAAAAACATTAACCAGCTCAATGAGAAAAAAGACGAAGCCTTTCTCGATATTACCGAAATTCCACTCGATGATAATGCGGTTTTCAAGCTACTGCAGGCGGGCAATACCACCGCTGTATTTCAGCTTGAATCACGTGGCATGAAAGATCTTATCAAACGCCTGCTGCCCAGTAGCTTTGAGGACATTATCGCCCTGGTGGCGCTGTTTCGTCCCGGCCCGTTGCAATCGGGCATGGTTGATGACTTTATCAGTCGTAAGCATGGGCGCTCAAAAGTGGAATACCCGCACCCGGAACTTGAGCCAGTGCTGGGTAATACCTATGGGGTTATTTTGTATCAGGAACAGGTGATGCAGATTGCCCAGGTGCTGGCGAACTACAGTCTCGGTCAGGCGGACATGCTGCGTCGTGCGATGGGTAAGAAAAAGCCCGAAGAGATGGCTAAGCAGCGCGAATTTTTCGCGGAGGGCGCGGATAAACGCGGTATTGATAAAAAGCAGGCCGAATATATCTTCGACCTGATGGAAAAATTTGCGGGTTACGGTTTCAACAAATCGCACTCGGCGGCCTATGCCTTACTGTCTTACCAAACCGCGTGGTTGAAACATAAGTATCCGGCGCCTTTTATGGCGGCGGTGCTGTCGGCGGATATGCAAAACACCGACAAAGTTGTCATTTTGATTGAAGATTGTCGCCAGATGGAATTACCGATTGTACTGCCTGACGTCAATATCAGCGAGTTCAAGTTCACCGTTGATCTCAATGATCAGGTGGTTTATGGCTTGGGGGCGATTAAAGGTCTTGGCGAAGGTCCCGTGGGTGCTATTATCGAAGCGCGACAGCAGGACGGCCCTTTTAAGGATCTGTTCGATTTCTGTACCCGTGTTGATTTAAAGCGTGTGAATCGCCGTGCGCTTGAGGCGCTGATCCGTTCCGGCGCGATGGACAATTTAGGCGCACACCGTGCCGTGTTAATGGCCTGTCAGGATGAGGCGGTGAAGGTGGCTGACCAGCATTCCAAAAATCAGAGCAGCGGTATGGTTGATCTGTTTGGTGGTATGCCTGGCTCGAATGCGGCTCAGGATGATGATGTTTATGCGGGTTATGCGCGTATCAAGCCCTGGACAGACAAGGTACGATTGCAGGCAGAAAAGGAAACCCTGGGATTGTATCTACAGGGGCACCCTATTGACGAATATGAAGCGGAATTGCGTAAAATCGCCAAGGATCCATTGGTCGCATTACAGGCCAGTAAATTTGATCAAAAAATTGCCGGGCTGGTGGTCGCTTTACGCACCATGAAAAGTAAGCGTGGCGATACGATTGCTTTTGTCACATTGGATGATCGTACCAGCCGTATGGAAGTATCTGTGTTTGGTGAAGTTTACGAGCGTTATCGAAATATTTTAATGAAGGATGCGGTACTGGTCGTGGAAGGGGAAGTGAGTAATGATGATTACTCAGGCTCTTTAAAAGTACGCGCCAAAACACTTTATGATATTGGTGCTGCGCGTACAGCCTTCGCAAAAGAGTTGTTGATTACGGTGGATCAGAGTAATTGTCAGCAGGTAAATCAACAGCTTGCAAACTTATTGATGCCCTATCGCAGTGAAGGTTGTCCTTGTGTGCTGGACTATACGACGCTATCCGCTCAAGCGCGTTTGCGGCTAGGCGATGACTGGCGAGTAACGGCCAGCGACGAATTGCTGCTTAGCTTGCAGGAAAACTTTGGCGAAAGCCGGGTTAAATTAACCTATTAGTCGTCTAGCAAGTTGTCATTTTGGGCAATTCTTACTACCATTGCGGCAATAGATATCACTCCACATTTAGCTGAAAACAGCACGGATCAGGAATAAATGAATACAAATTATTTAGATTTTGAGCAGCCAATTGCAGAACTAGAAGTGCGGATTGAAGAGCTGCGCCTGGTTGGAAGTGATAACGATTTAAATATCGTCGATGAAATCAGTAAGCTGGAAGCCAAAAGCGGCGAGCTAACCAAAAGCATTTTCAGTAATCTGGGTGCTTGGCAGGTTGCTCAATTGGCTCGACATCCACAGCGACCCTATACGCTGGATTATATTAACGGAATTTTTGATGATTTTGACGAGTTACATGGTGATCGTCATTATGCTGATGATGCTGCCCTTGTGGGTGGTATTGCCCGTCTGGATGACCAGCCTGTGATGATTATTGGTCATCAGAAAGGTCGCTCGGTTAAAGAAAAAGTAGCACGTAACTTTGGCATGCCACGCCCTGAAGGTTATCGTAAAGCCTGTCGTCTGATGGAAATGGCGGAACGTTTTAATATGCCGATCCTGACGTTTATTGATACGCCGGGAGCCTATCCGGGTATTGGTGCAGAAGAACGTGGCCAGGCTGAAGCGATTGCTTATAATCTGGCGGTGATGTCGCGTCTAAAAACTCCGATCATCACCACTGTCATTGGTGAAGGTGGTTCCGGAGGTGCGTTAGCAATCGGCGTCTGTGACGAGTTGATGATGCTGCAATATGCAACCTACGCAGTCATTTCACCTGAAGGTTGTGCTTCCATTTTGTGGCGTAGCGCTGAGCGTGCTTCGGATGCGGCTGAGGCTATGGGCATTACGGCCCAACGATTGAATCAGTTAGGATTGGCGGACACTGTTGTGCCTGAGCCTCTAGGTGGTGCGCACCGCGATATCGGCCTAATGTGTGCAACACTTAAAGGTCAGCTCAAGGAGACCCTTAGCAAGGTTCAAGCGTTTTCCACAGAGGATATGGTGGAGCGTCGTTATCAGCGGTATATGTCTTACGGCATCCAGGTTTAAGAATACGCTTTAAAAATGTACTGGCTATGCGATAGTAGTGTCAGCTCCGTGCTCGAACCCTCGTGTATTTTATAGGCACGTCGGTTCTGCGCGGGGGCTTCCTCGCTCTCATCCAACAATCACTATTTTTAAAGGCATTCTAAGTGGTTAGCCGATTAGTAACTGGCTTCATTTAGTTCCTCCTTAGTATTGAGGCGCAAAAATAATGCTTCTCACCCGCGGCTCACTCCCCTCATTTAAAGAAAATCAACGAATCATTGTCGCCTACAGTGGCGGTCTCGATTCGCATGTATTACTTCATGCGCTTGCTCAGTTACGTGATAGTTTGGGCGCTGCCTTTGTGCTCGAAGCGTTACATGTGCATCACGGTGTCAATGTCTGTGCTGATGATTGGGTATCTCATTGCCAGCGCATCTGTGAACAGTTGCAGATTCCGCTGATCGTCAGGCATGTAAAGCTGGAAGAAGCTCGGGCGAGTCTGGAAAATCAACTGCGTGAAGCGCGTTATCAGATTTTTGCCGAGTTGCTTAATGACGGTGACGTGCTGGCGCTAGCGCATCATGCCGATGATCAGGCCGAAACGCTGTTGTTGCGGCTGTTACGTGGTGCGGGTCCGCAGGGTTTGGCTGGCATGCCTGCCCAGCGTTCATTGGGCAAAGGTCGCTTGTTGCGGCCATTGCTGAATTTCTCACGAGCTGAGCTTGAGGTCTATGCGCAACAGCACCAGTTAGCTTGGGTTGAGGATGATAGTAATACTGATACCCGTTTTGATCGGAATTATCTGCGCCATGAGGTGATGCCTCGATTGATCGAGCGCTGGCCGCATGTGCATGAAACTTTTGCACGTAACGCTCAGATCAGTGCTGAGGCGACGGTCGCCTTGGATTACTTTGTTGAGCGCGAACTGCAACCAGCTATGGCTTTGAATCAGGGTGGCCTTGCCTGTGACTGGCTGCAGGGTTTTGAACCTGCTTTGCAGCGTAACCTGCTACGAGGCTGGTTGAAAAAACTCGGTCTGCCTTTGTCCGGAGCTAAACACTTGCAGCAGGTTATTGATGAGGTAGTGGCTGCGGCGACAGATGCGAAACCTTTGCTATGTTGGCCTGGCGTTGAGGTGCGCCGCTTTAAGGGTGTTATCTATGGATTAAAGCCGCTTGCTGAATACGACGCGCAGGCCATATTTAAATGGTCGTTACCGCAGCCGCTCGTGTTGCCGGGAGCCGGTAAGCTTTGTGTTGTAACAAGCGACGAGCGGGGGCTGCTTGTGCCAGATGGCGCGTCTGTTACTGTGAGATTTCGCCAAGGTGGAGAATATTGTCGATTAGCCGGGCGAGGGCATGGCAAGCTGTTGAAAAAATTATTGAATGAGCTGCAGGTTCCGCCCTGGTTACGCGATCGGGTGCCGTTGATTTATATCGATAATGAGTTGGCGGCAGTGGCTGATTTGTGTGTTTGCGAGGGGTTTCAGGCCATAGCTGGCGAGTCGGGTTATACATTTCGGTGGTTTCGCCCTTGATTATTTTCGGTTGTTTTACACGGTAAACGTCATAAAAGTTTCACTCAATTCTATTGAGCTTTCAATTGAGATGAGGGGGCGAAACTGGTAGTCTACACCCCCATCTTGAACACACCTTAAACCACATAAACGGTTAATAAATGACGCACTATATTTTCGTCACCGGCGGTGTTGTGTCCTCGCTGGGTAAAGGCATTGCGGCCGCCTCTTTAGGCGCCATCCTCGAGGCACGCGGCCTGAATGTTACTATGCTGAAGCTGGATCCTTACATCAACGTGGATCCGGGCACAATGAGCCCTTTTCAGCATGGCGAAGTCTTTGTTACCGAAGATGGCGCTGAAACTGACCTCGATCTTGGCCACTATGAACGTTTCTTGCGTTCCAAAATGAGCCAGGGCAATAACTTCACAACTGGGCGCGTTTACTCCCACGTTCTGCAAAAGGAGCGTCAGGGTGGTTATCTGGGCGCGACTGTACAAGTTATCCCTCACATTACTGATGAGATTAAACGGCGTGTAATCGAAGGTGCCAAGGGCGCTGATATTGCGCTTGTTGAAATCGGCGGTACGGTGGGCGATATTGAGTCACAACCGTTCCTTGAGGCTGTTCGTCAGCTGAAAGTTGAATTGGGTTCTAGCAAAGCGTTGTTTATGCACTTGACGCTTGTACCTTATATCCCGACTTCAGGCGAAACTAAAACCAAGCCAACGCAGCACTCTGTTAAAGAATTGCGCTCTATCGGTATTCAGCCTGATATTTTGATTTGTCGTTCTGATCATGTCATTGATCGTTCAGCTTGTGACAAGATTTCCTTGTTCACTAACGTTGAGGCTCGTGCGGTTATTCCGTTGGAAGATGCGGATACTATTTACCGTATTCCGGGCCTGTTACAGCAGCGTGGTCTTGATGATATTATCGTTGAAAAATTTGGCTTGGATTGTCCCAAAGCCGACCTAACTGAGTGGAATCAGGTGGCTGAAGCCAAGCTGAATCCCGAGAAGGAAGTTCGTGTTGCCATGGTTGGTAAATACATGGACTTGCTGGACGCCTACAAGTCTTTGAACGAAGCCCTGGATCATGCTGGTATTCATAGTCGCACTAAGGTGAAGGTCGATTATATTGACGCCGAAGATATTGAAACCAATGGCATTGGTTGTCTGGAGAATGTCGACGCGATTCTGGTGCCGGGTGGTTTTGGTGAGCGCGGCACGGAAGGTAAAATTCAAGCGGTGAAGTATGCCCGCGAAAACAAAATCCCTTATCTGGGTATTTGTCTCGGTATGCAGGTTGCGGTCATTGAATATGCGCGTAATGTGGCTGGTCTTGAAGGTGCGTACAGTACCGAGTTTGATCGTAATGCCAAACACCCTGTGGTGGCGATGATTACTGAATGGGTACAAGCCGACGGCAGTGTGGCCACACGTGGTGAAGATTCAGATTTAGGCGGCACGATGCGATTAGGAGCACAGAGCTGTCATCTATTGGACGGCACAAAGTCGCGTGAGTGTTATGGTGAGGCAGAAATCGTTGAGCGTCACCGTCACCGTTATGAGGTGAACAATAATTACTTGCAACAATTGGAAGATGCGGGCTTGATTATCTCCGGCCGCTCTCAGGATCGTTCATTGGTTGAGATGGTTGAAGTGCCTGATCATCCTTGGTTTGTTGCTTGTCAGTTCCACCCTGAATTTACCTCGACACCCCGCGACGGTCATCCGTTGTTTAGTGGTTTTGTTAATGCTGCGCTGGCTTTTAACGCAGAAAAAAATAGTTAAGGTTGAATTGGGATATGACGCAAAAGGTAATTAAAGTAGGTGATATCGCTATAGGCAACGAGTTACCCTTTGTGCTGTTTGGCGGTATGAATGTGCTTGAATCGCGTGATATGGCAATGCAAATTGCTGAGACCTACGTTGAAGTTACCAATAAGCTGAATATTCCCTACGTATTCAAGGCATCCTTTGATAAGGCTAATCGTTCCTCGGTCCATTCATTTCGTGGGCCGGGTCTGGATGAAGGTTTAAAAATTCTGCAGGAGGTGAAGACCACCTTCGGCGTGCCAATTATTACTGATGTACATGAGCCTGAGCAGGCTGCCCCTGTTGCAGAAGTGGCCGATATTATTCAGTTACCTGCGTTTTTGTCGCGTCAAACTGACCTGGTTGTGGCGATGGCGAAAACCTCTGCGGTTATCAATATCAAGAAAGCCCAGTTCCTGGCGCCGCATGAAATGAAGCATATCCTCAAAAAATGTGAGGATATGGGCAATGATCGATTGATTTTATGCGAACGTGGCTCATCTTTCGGGTATAATAATTTGGTTGTGGATATGCTGGCCTTCGGAATCATGAAGCAGACTGGCTATCCTGTGTTTTTTGATGTAACGCATTCGCTACAGATGCCAGGTGGCAGATCTGATTCGGCGGATGGGCGTCGTGCAGCTGTAACAGAGTTAACAAGAGCCGGTTTATCACAAGGTTTGGCAGGCCTGTTTTTGGAAGCGCATCCGAATCCGGATGACGCCAAATGTGATGGTCCTTGCGCGTTACGGCTACAACAGTTAGAACCATTCCTGGTCCAAGCCAAGGCCATTGATGAATTGGTTAAAAGTTTTCAGTCTATAGATACTGCGTAAGCATTGACTTACTGCGGCTAGGCGCTGTTTGTAATTAACGTATTTGTTATTAAGAATTTACTACTAGGAGTTCGGGTCATTATGACGAACATTATCGACATTAAAGCAAGAGAAGTACTGGATTCACGTGGCAATCCAACAGTTGAAGCCGACGTAACGTTGGCTTCTGGCGCAAAGGGTACTGCGATTGCTCCTTCTGGTGCATCAACAGGTTCTCGTGAAGCGCTGGAGCTGCGTGATCTGGATAAGTCTCGTTATCTTGGCAAGGGCGTTCAAAAAGCCGTATTTAACGTAAACACGCGCATTCGTGAAGCGTTGTTGGGTCGTGATGCGACTCAACAGGCTGAACTCGATCAGATCATGCTTGATCTTGATGGCACTGAAAATAAAGCTGAATTGGGTGCTAATGCAATTCTGGCGGTTTCGCTGGCGGTTGCTAAGGCTGCAGCTGAGGCTAAAGGTGTTCCTTTGTACGCACACATTGCTGATCTGAACGGTACACCTGGAAAGTACTCTATGCCGGTTCCGATGATGAACATCATCAACGGTGGTGAGCACGCGGATAACAACGTTGATATTCAAGAGTTCATGATTCAGCCCGTAGGCGCGCCTACGTTTGCTGAAGCGCTGCGTTACGGCGCTGAAATTTTCCACTCCTTGGCCGCTGTATTACGTAGTCGTGGTTTGAGCACTGCTGTTGGTGATGAAGGTGGTTTTGCACCTAACTTGCCATCTAACGAAGCAGCACTGGAAGTGATTCAGGAAGCCGTTGCTAACGCTGGCTATGAGCTGGATAAAGACATTACCCTGGCGATGGATTGTGCATCTTCAGAATTCTACAAGGATGGTCAGTACCAGTTGTCTGGCGAAGGCAAAACCTTCGACGCACCAGGCTTTGCTGATTACCTGGCTGATCTTTCAGCTCGTTACCCTATCGTTTCTATTGAAGACGGTATGGACGAGAGCGACTGGGAAGGTTGGGACGATCTGACCAAGAAAATCGGCGATCGTGTACAGCTGGTTGGTGATGACCTGTTTGTTACTAACACCAAGATTCTGAAACGAGGTATCGAAAACAACATTGGTAACTCTATCCTGATTAAATTCAACCAGATCGGTTCTCTGACTGAAACTCTGGAAGCCATTAAAATGGCGCAGGATGCAGGCTTCACTGTTGTTATTTCTCACCGTTCTGGCGAAACAGAAGATACTACGATTGCTGATCTGGCGGTGGCGACATCTGCGGGCCAAATCAAAACGGGTTCACTGTGTCGTTCTGATCGTGTTGCCAAGTACAACCGCTTGCTGCGTATTGAAGAAGAACTTAGCGGTCTGGCTAGCTACAAAGGTCGTTCGGAGATCAAAGGTCAGGCGTAATTGCTAATCTGATCGCGATTTTAAAAGGGGCTTTTTAGCCCCTTTTTTGTGCTTGAAAGAATGAGTGGCTGGCTGTGTAGTTGTTAGATGAAATTGGAAGTCTGGTAATCTTAACTCTCGTCTTGTTGGTATTTCGTTGAGCAACAAAGTGTTAGTCTTCTGCAAAATAATCCTATTGCCCTAGTTTGGAGTTGTGTTTTATTGGTCAAGGAGTGGTGGCTAAATTAAATGCCACTTCGGTTGTTCGGCGTAAGCTTAATCTCTCGATCTTGTTAATCGACAACGGATTATAAGCGATGGAAACCCCCGGTTGTTTTATTAACTACTTTCAACCAGTGATTGCCAGTAACAATGCTCTGAGGCTTCAGGCGCATCGAATTCGTTATGACGTGTATTGTGCTGAATTAGCGCTTGAAAGTGGTTCTCCTAATAACCTGGAAGCCGATGAGTTTGATGCCTATTCGTTACACTATTTACTAAAACATAAAGCCAGTAATCAGTATGTCGGTACGATGCGAATGGTGCTACCTCCTCCTAATCGACCTGACCTGCTAATACCGCTCGAAAAGTATTGTTTAGACGCTGTTGATCGCAGCATCATGGATATAAAAAAACTTTCGCGAGGCAGTTTTGCCGAAGTTTCAAGATTGGCTGTTGTTAGGTCTTTTCGGCGGCGCGCTGGGGATTTTTGCAGGATAAAGGACGGGCAGGAAAAAACGCAGTGTGTTAGCAAAAATCGCAGTTATAGCGTAAAAATTGATGACCGACGTCAATCTCCTAATATTGCTGTTGGACTTTATTTAATTGCGGCCTCTTTGTTTGTGTTGAAAAAGTTGGATTACATTTTCATCATGATTAACCCTGGATTGGTGAAAGCATTAAACAGCACGGGTTTATATTTTGAGCAAATGGGGGATGCTGTCGACTACCACGGAATGCGTGCTCCCTTTTTTATTACGCCGGAAAATTTAAATAAGTTTCTCAAGCCCGAATACAGGTTGTTGCAGGATAGAATCATGAGACAGGTGAGTTCTGATCTTATGCTGGCTGATTGAATAGCTGGTTGAGTTTAAAAGGAGCTTTTTAGCCTCTTTTTTATGTCTGAAGCGCTCTTGTTAGCATTATTGCTGCTTTGGCTGAGAGGTGAGAATTTTTGATAATGAGTTAAGGCTTCTTTATCTGCGCTGGGAATGACATATTCATATAAATATCCAATCCTTGGGTATGCCCTAAAGAGTGATCCTTCTGTATTATTCCTTCTTTGGTTAATTTGTTACTGGATGACGTTATTTCCATGAAGTGGCTTTGGGTATTGCTGGTGGTTTTTATTCTCGGTCTGCAATACCGTCTGTGGGTTGGTGAAAACAGTATGGCTGAACTGTGGGGTGTGAAGGGTAAGCTTGAAGCCCAGCAGGTCATTAACAGTGAGTTACAGGCCCGCAATGATGCCTTAAAAGCCGAAGTTTCGGATCTCAAACAGGGCCTTGATGCCATTGAAGAACGCGCGCGTAGCGAGTTAGGAATGATCAAAGATAACGAAACCTTTTATCAGTTGGTCGGACCCGCAAATGAGGCAGAGCAATGAGTAGTTCAAGTTGCTGGGTAGTTGTGCCCGCCGCTGGTATTGGTTCGCGCATGCAGGCTGATCGCCCTAAGCAGTATCTGCCATTGGCTGGTGCGACGGTGCTCGAACATACCCTCAAGCAGTTACTCGCCCATCGCAAGGTTAAAGGTCTGATTGTGAGTGTTACCGAACACGATGAATATTGGCCTACCTTAAAACTTGCTGGCGATCCTCGTGTGATCGCTGTAGCCGGTGGTGAAGAGCGCTGCAATTCGGTATTGAATGGTCTCAAAAAACTCATGACCTATGCTGGCCCCGCTGACTGGGTGATGGTGCATGATGTGGCGCGTCCCTGTTTGAGTCATGATGAGCTGGATAGTCTCTTTGAAGCTGCTGAAAATGCATCAGTCGATGGCTTTGTGCTGGGCATGCCGGTGCGCGATACCATGAAACAAACAACCTCCGAGGGAGTTGTGGAAAAATCACCGGATCGCAGCCGCCTCTGGCACGCCTTCACGCCGCAGATGTTTCGACTGGGTGAGTTATTGGCGGCTATCGATAGTTGTCTTGAAGAAGATAAATTAGTCACTGATGAGGCTTCAGCTATGGAGCAGTGTGGCCATTCGGTGCAGATGGTGGCAGGTAGTGCTAATAATATAAAAATCACCCGACCAGAAGATTTGCCGCTGGCCGAATTTATTCTTAATCATTTAGAACGCTAGAGGCTGTATTTTGCGAATTGGACATGGCTTTGATGTACACCGTTTTGGTGAGGCACAAATAGATGCGGAGATAACCATTGGCGGCGTTAAAATTGCCAACGATCGGCCATTACTCGCACACTCTGATGGTGATGTGCTGATCCATGCGCTATGTGATGCTTTGCTGGGTGCGGCGGCGATGGGCGATATTGGCGAGCATTTTCCAGACACCGATGCACAATACAAAGATGCTGATAGTCGAGAGCTTTTGCGTCATGTGGTATTCAGTTTGAAAGAGGCGGGTTATCAGCTGATCAATGCTGATGTTACGCTGGTGGCACAGGCCCCCAAAATGGCCCCGCACAAAGCACAAATGCGTGATAATTTGGCGGCTGATCTAAACTGCGAGCTCTCGCAACTGAATATCAAAGCCACTACCACGGAAGGCCTGGGTTATGCTGGTCGTAAGGAAGGCATCGCGTGTCATGCCGTGGTGTTGCTGAGTAGTATATCTTGATGACCGAACCGATGTACCCTTTAACCTGTGAATATGCCCATGGTGGACCTTTAATCGAAGGATTGCTACGTGCCTCACCTGAAGATTTTCAGGTTGATGAAGTATTGGGGTTTGAGCTGAGCGGTGAGGGTGAGCACGAATATCTGCATATCCGTAAAACCGGGTTAAATACCGCCCAGCTGGCGAAGGATATTGCCCGGCTTGCGGGTGTTAAGCCGATGGACGTCGGCTATGCTGGCCTTAAAGATCGTCATGCGGTGACGACTCAGTGGTTCAGTGTTTATCGTCCCAAAGGTGAGGCAGTGGATTGGTCTCAGCTCCAGAATGGGCAGGTTGACGTATTACAGGTGAGTCGTCATCAGCAAAAATTACGGCGTGGTCAACATGCCGCGAATCAATTTCGTTTAAAACTCAGGCAGTGTGCGGGCGACTTTGAGTCGCTAGAGCAACGCTTTCAGCAAATAGAAATACAAGGTGTCCCCAATTATTTTGGTCCACAACGCTTTGGTTTTAGCGGTGGTAATCTTGCGGCTGCCCAGCGATTACTGGTGGATAAGCAGACGGTAAAAAATCGTCAGTTGCGTGGGTTATATATTTCCGCTGCTCGCTCATACCTGTTCAATCAGGTGCTGCGTACCCGCATTGACGAAGGCAGCTGGTTAAATGTTGAAGCCGGCGATGTCGTTTCTGATCTTGATACTAGCAAGCCAACGGGGCCGTTGTGGGGGCGGGGTAGGCTGGCATCAGGGCTGCGTGTTGGTGAGCTGGAAACGGCAATTATCGGAAAATTTTCGGATTGGTGTCATGGCCTGGAGCACGCGGGTTTAAAACAGGAACGCAGACCGTTATGCTTGCCGGTGACTGAGTTGAAGTGGTCTTGGCAGCAGCAGTCGGATAATAGCAATACAATCGAGGTGGCCTTTAGTTTGCCTGTGGGGGGCTATGCCACCAGTGTGATTCGGGAAGTGGTTGATTACCACGAGCCTGAACGAGGCCGGCCGGCGTAGAACAGCTGAACCGGTACTAGAGTTAATGGGGAATATGTTTGACTAACAGTGACTTGAGCGGCATTGGTATGACCTCGCGGCGTACCCGTGAGCGCCTTATCAATCGTTTGCGCGAAGAGGGAATCACCAACGAGCAGGTGCTCAATGTGATTTTGAATACGCCGCGCCATATATTCTGTGATGAAGCCTTGGCTCATCGCGCCTATGAAGACACAGCTCTGCCCATTGGTTTTAACCAAACGCTGTCGCAACCTTACATTGTTGCTCGAATGACCGAAGCGCTGTTATCGATGGGTACACCCAAGCGAGTGCTGGAAGTCGGTACGGGGTCCGGTTATCAGACCACAATTCTGGCGCAGCTGGTGGATAAGGTATTCAGTGTTGAACGTATCCTGCCGTTGCAGGAGTTGGCACGTTCTCGCATTGATCAGTTGGGGCTGCGCAATGTTAAAATGAAGCATTCTGATGGTGGTATGGGCTGGCCTGAGAAAGCGCCTTTTGATGCGATTATTGTGACCGCAGCTCCGCGTGAAGTGCCCAGCGAGCTATTAGAGCAACTAGCGCCTAATGGTCGGTTGGTGATCCCTGTTGGCCCTGATGAGCATCAACAGTTGCTCTATATTCAGCGTGATGAGAAAGGTGGCTTTGAGCGACATGTACTGGAAGCCGTAAAGTTTGTTCCCTTGCTGGGCGGGGTTATCCGCTAAATGGATGAGGTAAAACTAACTGATATGGATGCCGCCGATAAAATGAATAAACCCTTACGCATCAGTGTCTTTTTTAAAGGCATGGGTATGGGTGCTGCCGATGTGGTGCCTGGTGTTTCGGGCGGCACCGTAGCCTTTATCACCGGCATCTATGAAGAGCTGATTAATTCGTTGACCTCTTTTAACCTAGGGGCTTTGAGGTTGCTTTTTAACGGTCAGATTAAAGCGCTTTGGCAGCACGTCAATGCGACCTTTTTGCTAATTCTTTTTGGTGGCATTCTCACCAGTATTTTCTCATTCACCAAATTTATTTCCTGGGCGCTGATTAATCATCCGTTGCTGGTATGGTCCTACTTCTTCGGTTTGATTTTGGCCTCCGTCATTGCCATGGGGTGTCAAATTAACTTTAAACACTGGGTTAATGCGCTGATGTTTGTGTTGGCTGCCTGGCTGGCTTTTGAGATTACCCGCGTCAGCGGTGTGCAAACAGAGCCGACGACGCTGTTCTTCTTTTTTGCCGGCGCGATCGCGATCTGTGCGATGATTTTGCCGGGTATTTCCGGCAGTTTTATCTTGCTGTTGATGGGCATGTATCAGCCGGTCATTGATGCGGTACATGATTTTAATGGTTTGGTGTTGGGCTCCTTTGCGGTGGGATGTGCTGCTGGATTGCTAAGTTTTACCCACCTGCTGTCCTGGTTGTTAAAGCATTTTCATGCCGCGACGTTAGCGGCACTGACAGGCTTTATGCTTGGCTCACTTAATAAGGTATGGCCCTGGAAAGTACAGCTGCATGAAGCGGGCAACAGTAATGTCTGGCCTGCGCAATATCAGGCGATGACTCAAGCTGATCCTCAGTTGGCCGGTGTGCTACTGATGTTGGTTTTAGGTTTGTTGACTGTGTTTTTGATTAACCTGACTAACAATGCAAAGTCGACAGGTTAGAGAGAGCGATAATAGTCGTCATTCCCTGCGAGCATGGTTGGGGTTAGCGTTGTGCGGTTTATTGTTTAGTTTGTTGTCAGCCTGCACGAATAATAATTACGCGCCTATCTATAATTTGGAACGTCCTAAAACAGTTACCAAGGGCATTCATATTGTCCGCAGGGGCGACACGCTTTACTCCGTTGCCTGGCGTTATGGGCGCGATTACCGTGAGTTAGCAAAGGCGAATGGTATTCGTTGGCCCTATACCATTTATCTGGGGCAGCGTATTAATCTGTCCAAGATGGCTGCGGCTAAGAAGTGGACGCCAACGGTGACGGGGCAGCAAGCTTCGCAGAGTAAAGTGCCCGTTCAACAAAAAACCGTATCGCAGCCAATAATGAAAACCGGCCGGATTATTTGGCAGTGGCCCGTTAAAGGTAACATTGTTGGCAGGTTTAATGGCGTCAGTAATAAAGGTATTGATATTAAAGGTAAGGCTGGGCAAACGGTTAAAGCCGCGGCTGATGGAGTGGTTGTTTATGCCGGTAGTGGGCTGATTGGTTACGGCAATCTGGTCATCATTAAACACTCTGAAGTTTTCCTAAGTGCTTATGCTCACAATAAAAAAGTGCTGGTGACAGAAAAAAATAAAGTTAAAGCTGGGCAGAAAATTGCCGAAATAGGTTCAAGCGGTACCAGTGAAAATAAATTGCACTTTGAAATTCGTAAAAATGGCAAGCCTGTAAACCCGCTCGGCTACCTGCCTAAATAGGATTGATAACCCCTAACACGATACAAAACTCAGGAAGTTACTTTAATAGATAGCGGTAACTATGTGAAAAAATTATAGTTTTTTTTTGATAAGTGGGTTCACATCTAATTATTTTGAGATTAAGATCGGCAGTATTGGGGTTTATAACAATGGTTCATAAAAATAGGGATAAGGCCATGGTCGACACACAAGAAGCTTTGCTTGATGAGGAAACTGTTGAAGAGAAACAGGAAGAACTCGTCAGTGATGACCAAATCAAAGAAGATTTGAACAGTAAAAAATCTCTGGATGCCACTCAGCTTTATTTGAATGAAATTGGCTTCTCTCCTTTGTTAAGTGCCGAGGAGGAAGTGTTTTACGCGCGCCTGGCTCTTTCGGGTGATGAGGCTGGCCGCAAACGCATGATCGAAAGCAATCTGCGTTTAGTGGTTAAGATTTCCCGTCGTTATGTGAACCGTGGCCTGACATTGCTGGATTTGATTGAGGAGGGTAACCTCGGGCTGATCCGTGCTGTTGAGAAATTTGATCCCGAGCGTGGTTTCCGTTTCTCAACCTACGCTACCTGGTGGATCCGCCAAACGATCGAACGCGGATTGATGAACCAAACACGTACTATTCGTCTGCCCATTCACGTGGTTAAAGAGCTTAACGTTTACCTGCGCGCAGCGCGCGAACTGACTCAGAAACTGGATCACGAGCCAAGTGCTGAAGAAATCGCAGAGATGCTGGACCGCCCAGTCGAAAATGTAAAACGCATGCTCAAGCTTAACGAGCGAGTGACCTCCATTGACGCCCCAATGGGTGGCGACTCTGAAAGATCGATGGCGGAAAACATTACCGGTGAAAATATCACCGATCCTTCTGAATTACTGCAAAACGATAACCTGCACGGCAACCTGACTCATTGGTTGGGCGAGTTGTCTGATAAGCAACGTGAAGTGATTGCACGTCGTTTCGGTTTGCTGGGTTATGAAATGAGCACGCTGGAGCAGGTTGGCAGTGAAATCGGTTTGACGCGTGAGCGCGTTCGTCAGATTCAAGTGGAAGCGCTGAAACGTTTGCGCGCGGTGATGGAAAAAGAAGGTTTGAGCAGCGAAGTACTGTTTAGCCAATAGTTTAAAGTTTCAAAGAAAAGGGCGACTTTGTCGCCCTTTTTTGTGGGTGTTATTCACAAAAGATGGGCAATAAAAAAGGTGGCTTAAGCCACCTTTTTTATAACGCGTGAAATGCCGGTAGAAATTACTGCTCCAACAATTCCAGCTTATTTGGCTTGCCGTCCCACTCCTCAGCATCAGGCAAGGCTTCTTTGCGCTCGCTGATGTTCGGCCATACTTCGGCCAGTTCGGCGTTGATTTCCAGGAAGTCCTCTTGACCCTCAGGGATTTCATCCTCTGAGAAAATGGCCTCGGCTGGACACTCTGGCTCGCACAGAGCGCAATCAATACACTCGTCCGGGTGAATAACCAGAAAGTTTGGACCTTCATAGAAACAATCGACCGGACAAACTTCTACACAGTCGGTGTACTTACACTTGATACAGTTTTCAGCGACAATAAATGTCATGGGCGTGATTCTCCAAACTCGATTTTTTTGCAGCGCGCATTTTAAAACTACTGCCGCGCTAACACAAGGTGAAAGGGTAGCTCAGACCGAATAAATCGGCAAAACTAATTTGTTGGCGAGTATAAGGATTCTGGCGGTTTTTGGAATGATTTGCGTCAGTACGACGATCTTTGTGAAACCTATTTAGTCAGCTTCTTTAAATCATACAATAATTGCAGCGCCTGCAACGGCGTTAAGTTATCCAGCTCCAGGTCTTTTACCTTTTCGACTAACGGATGAGGCAGCGGTGAACTGAACATATCCGCCTGCATCACCTGTTGTTTGTTCTCTGGACTATTTACGCTCTGCACGGTCTGAGTTTTTAATTCCTGCTGCTCTAGCGAGACCAGTTTTTCACGCGCTTCATCAATCACCTGATCCGGCACACCGGCTAACTTCGCGACCTGTAAACCAAAGCTCTGGCTGGCGGGTCCCGGCTGTACGCTGTGCAGGAACACAATGTGGTCTTCGTACTCGGTTGCATCGAGATGCACATTGATCGCGTTGGCCGTTAATTCCGGTAACGTGGTCAGTTCAAAATAATGCGTCGCGAATAGCGTATAGGCTTGTGTCTGCATGGCTAGATGCTGCGCGCTTGCCCAAGCCAGTGATAAACCATCGAAGGTGCTGGTGCCACGGCCTACCTCATCCATCAACACCAAACTGTTGGATGTGGCATTGTGCAGAATGTTGGCGGTTTCTGTCATTTCCACCATAAAGGTCGAGCGGCCACCGGCCAGATCATCGGAGGAGCCCATGCGCGTGAAAATGCGATCAATCGGACCGATCACCGCAGATTGTGCCGGTACGTAACTGCCGGTATAGGCCAGTAGTACAATGAGCGCCGTCTGGCGCATGTAGGTCGATTTACCGCCCATGTTCGGGCCGGTAATGATCATCATGCGTTCCTGCGCTGTTAGCTGCACATCGTTCGGTACAAAGGGCGCATCTTGAAGGGATTCAACCACTGAGTGGCGGCCCTGAGTAATACTAACGCCTGCTTGATCGCTTAACTCTGGTGCAACCAGGCACAGGGTTTCCGCACGTTCGGCTAAATTGGTCAGTACGTCCAGTTCAGACAAGCCTGCGGCACAGTCTTGTAACGGTGCTAACTCAGACGCTATCTGCTCAATCAGCTGCTCGTAGAGCATTTTTTCGCGGGTTAAGGCGCGGCTTTTGCTGCTCAATACCTTGTCTTCAAATTCCTTTAATTCCGGCGTGATAAAACGCTCGGCATTTTTCAGCGTCTGGCGGCGAATGTAATCCACCGGCGCCTGTTCGGATTGCAGGCGGCTGATCTCAATAAAGTAGCCATGCACCCGGTTGTAGCCAACCTTTAAGGTGTTGATGCCGGTACGCTCCTTTTCGCGCGTTTCGAGATCAATCAAAAACTGTCCGGCGGTTTCGCTCAGCGTGCGTAGCTCATCCAGCTCGGCATCAAAACCATTAGCGATGACGCCACCGTCACGAATAACTACTGGTGGATTATCAATAATGGCGCGGGACAGCAAATCGGAAAACTCTGGAAATTCGCTGATCTGTGTCGCCAGTTGTTTTAGGCGCGGTGTGCTTTTCTCGTGCAGCAATACCTGAATTTCCGGCAAACGCACAAAGGCTTCGCGCAGGCGCAATAAATCACGCGGGCGAGCGGAGCGTAATGCCACACGCGCCAAAATACGTTCGATGTCGCCAATCTGGCGCAATACATTGTGCAATGGTTCGTAGGCGTACTGATGAATCAAATCAGCAATCGCTGCCTGGCGTTGCTTCAACACAGCCTGGCTACGTAACGGGCGATTCAACCAGCGCAGCATCAGGCGGCTACCCATCGGCGTTGCCGTTTTATCAAATACACTGGCCAACGTTTTATCGATTCCGCCGGTCAGGTTGGTGTCAATTTCCAGATTACGACGCGTTGCGGCGTCCAGAATCACGCTGTCATCGCGTTGTTCAACAGCAAGGTTGCGAATGTGTGGCAGAGTCGTGCGCTGGGTATCTTTGGCATACTGCAACAAACAACCCGCGGCCTGTAGGGCAACGCTGAGGTCATCACAGCCAAAGCCGGATAAATCTTTGGTATGAAACTGTTGGGTTAGCAGGCGCTGCGCCGTTTCGGCATCAAATAACCAGGGAGCCTGTTTGCGCAGCCCTCGGCGCTCTTTGATGGACGAAATTTCCAGTTCTTCATTGATCAGCAGTTCAGCTGGGTTTAAACGTTGCAGCTCGCCTAACAGGGCTTCTTCTGAATTAATTTCGATGACGTTGAAGCGGCCACTGGTGATATCCAGCGTGGCTAATCCGTATAGCTTAGCGTCTTCTTGTTCTGACGCGGACGGCTCAGAAACACACAGCGCAGCAATTAAGTTGTCGCGGCGCTCATCCAGATAGGCCTCGTCCGTCAGCGTGCCGGGTGTAACGACTCGCATCACTTGGCGCTCAACGGGGCCTTTTGATGTGGCCGGATCACCAATCTGCTCACAAATCGCGACCGACTCACCAGCCTTGACGATTTTGGCAATATAGCCATCGGCCGCATGATAGGGAATGCCGGCCATCGGGATCGGTTTGCCTGCCGACTGCCCGCGTGCTGTCAGCGTAATACCCAGTAGTTGGGAGGCTTTTTCGGCATCTTCAAAAAACAGTTCGTAGAAATCACCCATGCGGTAAAATACCAGCTCGTTGGCATGCTCCGCCTTGATCCTTAAATACTGGATCATCATCGGCGTATGCTGAGTGGACTTGTCTTTGACCTTAGTCATCGGTGAACCTGTTTTGAGTGTCTCGAAAGGCGGTAATTTTACGTGAATGCTTTGGGTTCGGTAAGCGGTGAAGGGAGAATATTTTTGAAGACGGGTATCGGTTAGCGACCAGCTGCTATTTGCATGTCCTGTTTGGAGATCAATTCGCGATAGTTTGAAAAATTCAGCGCTGGATAAGCGCTACAGGCCGTTGGTCTCAACAATAAATAGCGCTTATACTTTATTTAAAATAAGTCGTTGAACTTGTAGGTGGACAGCGGTCTCACTGGAAGCCATAAAGGCTTGAGCAACGAAGCCCGTGACGATTATATCGTTTTTTCTTGGCCAATTATTTCGCCCATTTGGGGTGCAACGAACTTGTGGATCATAAGAATGATTTCAATACGACCCTCTGCCTTAACGCAGTTTCTGAAGCGTAGCGGTCTGAAAAAATGCTAACCCTGACGCCTTTGTTTTCTTTTTCTCGTCTATGCGTGTTGTCGTTTCTTTTATTATTTCCCAGTATTTCTTTGGCAGAAAATCCAGTCGTTTCTGCGACAGCAGATATCATTACGGCACAACTTAACGAGGTTGAGGCGTCAACGGAGTTGGATGAGGTCTTAAAGAGCACCTTAACCCAATATTATCGAAAATCGCTCAGTCATTTAGAGAAAGAGCGCGTCAGCCTACAAGCGGGAAAGTCCTTTAGCTCAGCCCTGAAAAAGACACCTTCTGAGCTTAAAGTTGCTCGAAAAGCGTTGGAAACGCTTAAGCAGAAAGACCTGGCGGTAACGCTCAAGGTTTTTGAAAGCAGTCCTATTGCTGACATTGAGCAAGCATTGCTTAATGAAAAAGTCTATCAAGCCAAAGTCAGTATCAAACTCAATGAAATTGAAAAACAGTTGGCCATGGAAGCCAAGCGTCCCACGGCTATACGGGAACGAATCAACAGCATACGAAACCGTCAGGAAGTTATCGATAACGAACTTGAACAAGTAGTATCTGCTGACGAATTACCACGACTTTCCGAGGCGAAGCGGTGGAGCTTGACGACCGAGCAACAGGCATTACGCGCAGAGCTCAAAATGCTGGATCAGGAATTGTTGAGTCAGCCGATACGCGTAAATCTTTTAAGAATCCTGCAAGAAAAGGCTGAGCTCAGCTTCAACCAATTGAATGAAAGAATAAAACTGCTGGAAGAGTTGCTCAGCCAGCAGCGTCAATCTGAGGCCGAGCAAGCCCGGACAGAGGCGGAAGTTACCCGCAGCGAAACGGCTGACAAGCATCCGCTTATTCAGGCGTTGGCGCAAAAGAATGCCGAACTTTCCGATTACCTCACGACCCTCTCGGTAGAACTGGGTAACGTAACAATCGCTGGTCAAGAGGCTCTCGAAGCTGCAAAACGAACCGAAGATGAACTGCGTAGAATTCGTGAAAAAATCGAGGTGGCCGGACTCAGTCAATCCTTTGGTCAGATATTGTTCGAACAGCGCCGCCTGTTACCGGATGAGCGAAAGATCAGGAAGGAGGCTCAGGCAAGGGAAGAACTGATTGCTGCCGCCGGCTTGAAGCAGATACAGGACAACGAGGAACTCAGACGTCTTCGTAGTATTAGTGGCTATGTTGAGCAGCTGACAAGCGGGCTTAGAGAGGATGAGATTGTACTGATCAGAGGGGATCTTGAAGAGCTGGTAGAAAAACGGCGAGAGCTGCTTGGCAAAGAGTCCTCGCAAAATGAAGCTTATTTGAGAGCCTTGGGGGAACTGGATTTCAACCAGAACCGCTTAATTGATGCGGTTGAAGCCTTCGATATCTTTCTTGCCGAGCACCTGCTGTGGGTTCGCAGCGCGCCACCGCCTAGCATTGATATGATGTTAGCCGTCCCTTCAGAAATCTATCAATTATTGGCACCTGGTCACTGGTTAGAGGTGAGTCAGATTCTCCTGTCTCGCTTAAAGCAGAGTCCGGTGATGTTTCTCGCACTGCTTGTTTCTGTGTTTCTGCTTATCAAATACCGGTTACTGCATGAAAAACTTCTGCGAACCGGCAAAAAGGTTATCAAGGCAAGAAACGATGAGTTTGGATATACGCTCAAGGCTCTTGCATTAACGTTACTGATGGCTGCGCCCTGGCCACTGCTGACGGGTATCACGGGCTGGCAGCTGTCGTCATCCCCGCAGGGCACTGATTTTTCTAAAGCGCTATCGCACGGCCTTATCCTGTTGTCACCAGCATTTTTCTATCTAAAATCGTTCCGCACAATGTGCCTGCCCGGCGGCTTGGCGCAGGTGCATTTCCGTTGGCCAGAAAGCAGTACGAAGGCGCTACGTTACCAGCTTCGTATCTTGATGCTCACGTTTCTGCCGGCAGGATTAGTGGCAATTACGATTACTCGCTTTAGCTCGGCTGAATTCGGTAGCGGGCTTGGCCGTTTGGCGTTTGTTGTTTTGGTTATGGCATTGGCGTACTTCTTTTACCGTTTGTTTAGCCCCAACCAGACCACCCTGCAGGATGTACTGGAACGTAACCCCACAAGTGCGCTAGCTCGCTTTCGAATGTTGTGGCTAGTGCTGGCCTTGTTATTACCTGTATTTTTGGCTGTACTGGCCGTTTTGGGCTTCCTCTACACGGCAGGCATCCTAACCGGTAGTTTGGTCGAAACGCTGTGGTTGCTGCTTGGCCTTATTGTTATCCATCAGATGGCGGTGCGCTGGCTATTGATGACGCGTCGCAAACTTGCTTTTGAAGCCGCAATCGAGCGTCGCCGCGTTGCACTTAAAGCTGGTGAAGCAGCGGAAGCTGCACAGCAATCGGGTGAAGCAGTGAGTGTCGAAAGCAGCCAGCATCAGGTTGAAGAGCCTGAGATTGACCTGTTCGCACTGAGTGATGAAAGTCGCAAACTGCTAAACACCGCATTGCCGCTTTTATCATTGGTCGGCTTATGGTTTATCTGGTCAGACATCCTGCCTGCATTCGGTTGGCTTGATACCATTTCACTTTGGCATTACACGGGGACGGCTGGTGATCAAGAATTGTTGATTCCCGTAACGCTGCGCGATTTTCTGCTAGGCATGACGATTCTGATTGTCACCATGGTGGCGTCAAAACGTTTTCCGGCCCTGCTGGAAATCATCCTGTTACAGCGCTTTAAGACCACCTCGGGTGGCCGTTATGCTGCTACCACATTGGCCCGTTATTCCATAGCGTCTATCGGTGTGTTGCTTGCCCTCAGTATCATTGGCGCGCGCTGGTCGCAGGTTCAGTGGCTGGCAGCGGCATTGAGCGTAGGGATCGGTTTTGGTTTGCAGGAGATCGTAGCCAACTTCATCAGTGGTCTTATCATTCTTTTCGAACGCCCCATCCGCGTGGGTGATGTTGTTACCATTGGCGACACCGATGGTGTGGTGACCCGCATCCAGATTCGCGCGACCACTATCCGTAGTTGGGACAGGTTGGAGCTATTGGTGCCCAACAAAGAGTTTATTACCGGCCGCCTGTTGAATTGGACGCTCTCGGATCAAACCACTCGTTTGAGAATTCCCGTGGGCATCGCTTATGACAGCGATGTGAAGAAAGCTATGGCGCTGATGAATGAAGCGGCAGTGGAAAATGATGCCGTACTGGATGACCCGGAACCCTCCGTTGTCTTCGAAGCATTTGGGGATAGCACACTTCAGCTGATGTTGCGGTGTTTTGTGGGCTTACAGGATGACCGGATGCCCACCCTGACTGCGCTTCACGAAGCCATCAACGATAAATTCCATGAAGCCGGCATTGTCATGGCCTTCCCGCAACGTGATGTCCACCTCAATACCAGCCAAGCACTCGATGTGCGTATAAAGCGAGACTAGGCTGTTAAGGGCGACGGTGTGGATTGACGGATTGTAAAGCGTTAACGTAGGCCTGATAAGCCAAAGGCGCCATCAGGCTTTTCATTGAGCGTTATTAGGTGTTACCAGACAAGTGCATCAGGGTTTTTAGAAAATTAACGCAGGCATGATAAGCCGCAGGCATCATCAGGCATTTCATTGGACGCCATCAGGCGTTATATCTTGCCGGAAGACGCTTTGCTTTTCCGGCCTACTTACTTATTCTTCAGCATGTACGGGTCTCCGAAGACCATCTATTAACAATCCACTAAGTCGCTTGATATGAAATCAGTATACAGACACATAGTGTTATCCCTGAGTTTTCTGATAGCTTTTGGTGTTAATTCGGCCAGTTTCGCGGCCGAGAAAAACATCGAGCAGGAACTTGAGCGGGCACTTCAGGCCTATCAGGCGAAAGACTATGAGCTAGCGCGATACACTTTTAAACCGTTGGCCGAAGCGGGACACAGCAATGCACAAATCTACATGGGCGCAATTTACGACAGAGGCCTCGGTGTTGAGCGCGATATAAAGCAGGCGATCTACTGGTTTGAGCAATCCGCTGAACAGGGTAACGTAAAGCTGCAATACGATCTGGGTGTGCGTTACCTGAACGGCAAGGATGTTGAGCGTGATTACGGCAAGGCCGTCTACTGGTGGCAAAAAGCGGCGGATGCCGGAGCGCCTCAAGCCCAATACAACCTCGCGCTGATGTATGCGCGGGGCAATGGCGTCACCGTTGATCATGACAAAGCCATCGAGCTGTTCCGGCTGGCCGCTGCCCGAGGCCTTCGTGATGCTCAATATGCCCTCGGGCTGGCCTATACCAAAGGGCAGAACCTGCCGCTCGATTATGCCGAAGCCTACCGCCTATTCAAATTAGCGGCGAAACAGGGTTACCCCTCAGCGCAATATAACCTGGCGGCACTTACTGAAAGTGGTGAAGGCACCACGGCTGATATGAATGAGGCGATCATTTGGTATCGCAAAGCCGCTAAACAAGGCCATGAATTGGCCCAGCAACGGCTCGCTAAATTGGACGCTCAGCCGGTATTAAAAGCTCAGGTTGAATTAGAAAGTAAGCCTGTAACAGAAACTCAGTCTGAAACAGAGAGTCAGACCGGCTCTGTTATTACTACCGCAACCGTCACCACACCCGCGGCCATGGTTATTCATGATCAGAGCTGGATCAAAAACCAACCGGCGACTAACTACACCATTCAAATCAACTTCAGCCATGACAAAGAAAAGCTAATCGGCTGGCTGGAAAGCCAGCAACCCCTCGCGCCCTTGGCGTACTTCCCTCAGCAGAAGAATGACCAAATCGTTTATAAGGCGATTTATGGCAGTTTTGTTGATCAAGCAGCAGCGCAAAAAGCGTTGAGTGAAATTCCTGAAAGGTTAGTTAAACTGAAGCCTTGGTTGCGGGGGTTTTCGGGGGTTCATAGGCAGATACATGATGGTTAAGTGATGAATAGTTAAGATATTTAAAGTTTGGTGTCTCAAACTTAATCTGACAGCTTTCGACCCAAAGCAGACATTTGCTAAGAGGCGTCCTTGCCTCCTGAAATCAGTTATAACAGGTCTAGAGGACTTGTTACCGGGCGCATATTATTTTTAAGTACATGCGTATAGATCATTGTTGTCCGAACATCTTTGTGCCCCATCAATTCCTGGATCGTTCGAATATCTGTTCCACCTTCTAGAAGGTGGGTTGCAAAGGAGTGGCGTAGTGTATGGCAGGTTACCCGCTTATTAAGCTGAATCGAATGCACTGCTTTTCGGATGGCTTTCTGTAAAGTTGATGTTGAACAATGCCACCGCTTGATAACATTTGTACTGAAATCTTTGCGAAGTGTGTTGGAAGGGAACAGGTATTGCCACTCAAATCGAATCGAAGCATTTTTGTACTTGCGGGCTAGGGCATTGGGTAGCTCTACATGGCCAGCTCCACTATTGAGGTCATCAATGTGGAGCCTTCGTCGTTGCAGCAAGTGCTGTTCAAGCGGTTTAAGTAATCGCTTGGGTATCAGTATCACTCGTGCCTGTTTCCCTTTGGCATTACGGACAGTGATGATTTTATGAGAGAAATCGATGTCCTGCACTCTCAAGGTTACGCACTCATTGACTCTGAGCAGTCCATTTCTAGCTGAGAGGTATCTAGCAAACTAATAGCGATTCACTATGTAGTTAGTATGGCGTCAGTATTCGTGTGCATGAAGCCTCCCTTAAAGATATAAATCAAGAGTTGGATTGCCGTAATAAAAACGGTTAATTTGCCAGTATCAAATTTAATCATCTCCTTGCTTGAAATTAATACGGCCACTAATTTTTTGTCGAGGTTGTCCCGGTGAGTAAAAATAACTTCTCGGAAGTTCGCCATGCCAGGTGCTATCCACTTCGTAGCGCAATCGCTCAACAAACGATTCAGAAAAAATCCAGGACTCCGCATCAGCCAAGCCATTCTGTTGAAGGATGCGTTCAACCTCCTCAGAGAGGGCCTTACCGTCGGTGGAAATCAAAACTAATGAAATTTCCGGGTGCCTAGAAAAATAGTCAGCTATCTCAGGCAGCTCTTCTCTACAGGGTGGGCAGTCAATGGACCAGAGTGATACGAAAAAAGAGTGACCTTTATGTGCCTCAGTAATCTGGGCATAGCTGCCTTGTACAAAGTCTCTGGAATTTGCAGCTAGACTGTTTGATGACAGCAAAGAAGAGGCCATTAACAGCATTATGGAAAATACTGACAGGTAGAATTTATGTCTCACTGGATAAGCTCCTCTTCAATAGCAATAACATGGTAACCCTCATTGGATGTTTGCCAGGAAAGGAATACCTGGCTGTCGTTTTTCATTAGCAGGGGATGATCAGATGCATTGCTGGTAGTTGATACGACTTTCGGCAAACTCCAATTCTTTCCGCCATCTTTGGATTGCTGCACCAGAACCTGTGTTTCTTGACCGTTAAACTCCTTCCAGCTCAGATATACATTGTTGCCAACCACCATGACATAGGGGTGCGCGGCTGTTTTGGTATAGTCGCCAAAATTTATCGGGGGGGAATAGCTTTGCCCCGCATCCAGTGAGTAGGCATAGAAGAGTCCCTGTTTATCTTTGGCATCATTAAACCAAACGACATGATAGCGGTCTTCTTTGGAGATGGATAAAGCCGGACCATGGTGAGGGCAGGCGTCGATCTGCCATTGCTCATGGCTGACCCGTACCGGGGTATCCGGCTTGTCGGGTGAGAGAAAACTAACGAGGGCGTGATCACGGATATTGTTACCGTAGACATGACGCCACATCAAGACGGGTAGGCCATCAGGATCAATATCCAGAGCAATACGACAGCACTCACAGCTGTGGTCAGCTATTTTTATGTTGGGCTTGAAGGTGTCTGCACCTGGTTCAGCATAGCTGTAATAAAGAGCGGCACCAGAATAACTGTCGCCCCGCTGCTCAGCAGTTTCCCTGTCACGTTTATCCAGCCAGGCGATATAAACACGTCCCTCTTCATTGACGCCGAGCGAGTCAAAACGGTGACCGATTGGGTCAAGGTTATCGTTAACGGTTACAGGATCAATAAACGATCGGCCACCATCATCGGATCGGCTGTAGCGGATATCGCCAGTAAAACGTTTTGCCAGGGGCTTGGTCCATGAAACATGTACACGTCCTTTGCCATCCAGCTTTATCTTGGGCCGATTTTCAGCGCTGGCGGAGATCATTTCCGGACTTTTGTTTACTGCAACCGGGAGCGAGAAGGTTATACCCTCATTATCCGAATAATTAACGTAGACATGACCGGCAAAAGCCCAAGCTACCCACAAGCGGCCTTTGTTATCAAAGGTGGCACTGGGAGCCTGCCCACAACGCAATGAGGCCAGCGCTTTGGCAGGGTTACATGCTTCAGCTTCTGAGGGTTTTAGATGGCTATGCGCAGAGGGAACTGCGGACAAAACCGGATTAACGTTTGTCTGGGATGCGCAAGAGGTGCATAAAGCCACCGACAGCAAGACTAAAAATAATAATCGTTTTAATGAATATGTCATACCTGATCGTTGTTACTCAAAGGGAAGAGGTACCTTGGCTGTTGTTGCTTGAAGACAAGGTGGCTGGCTTCGTGATGAAAATTAACGGTGTTTTCTCGGTTAAAATGTGTAGTTCACACCTAAAAAGAATGTACGCGGTTGCCCTGGCGCGAATTCCAACTTTTCCGGGTTACCAAAGGCAGCCGGAGAGTAGGAAGCTGCAGTTGCGTAGCGCTCATCGATCAGGTTGGTTATACGCCCGTAGATTTCAAATTTCTTACTGAACAGATAATTTACACGTATATTTAGCAAATCATGCCCGTCATACCGGTGGGTGTTCGCTTGATCCATCCAATAGCTACCAAGTTGAACCCACTCAAGTTCACCGCGGCCTCCGTTGAGAATAGCGGGGCGATAATTCAAGCGAGTATTGACGATGCGGCGCGGAGCCGACTCCATTTCATTGCCGCTAAAATCTGTTGTGGTATTTGGCTTCCAGTCCTCATAGGTGTGTTTTGCATAGGAAAAAGAAACATTCAAATTAACCTCATTGGAGAGGTCTGCATTTAAACCAAGCTCGATACCCCTGTGCAGCGTTTCACCGGCATTCATGGTCGTGCGCGAACCATCTGCTTCCCTGAAGGTCAGGATGTCGTCATCCTTTGTCATAAGGTAAACAGAGGCCTCGTAGCGGATGTCATTGTTCACCTGACCCCGCAGACCAATCTCATAACTGTCTACTTTGATGGCATCAAGATTAACCGTGTTGGTCGATTTCCCTTGGCGGAATAACTGACTTTCAGAGGGGGCACGGAAACCATGACGGTATGAGGCAAAGCCATTGAGCTTGGGTGAGATGGCATAGGTTGCGCCGAGTTTAGGGCTCAGATGATCAAAATTGACTTGGGTATCATCAGGGCGACGATGGCTGCCGGTAGTGAGGACACTCAGATTGTTGTTGTAGTCATACTCTATGTGGTCATACCGTAATCCGGCGTTTAAACGAAGTTTTTCAGTCGGTGAGGTTTCCACGTGTAGATAAGGCGAAATTCCATAGAACGCTGCGTCGTAGTCATACAGCAGGCCATTTTGAGTAAAACTGGTGTAGAAATTACCCACCTTGGTCGGTGTGATTTCGTGCTCCATTCGACTGCCGGGGCTATAATCAAAATCAGTTCCCACAATAATGCGGGTTTGGTATGGCGCTATATCTTTACGATATTTTAGCAACAAACCGATGGAATCGTTCTCGGTTTCATAGACGGTGGGGTCATAACTAAGCGCCCAGTTAGGTAGCAGCTCCATAGTATTGCGTCGAACATAAGGCGTAATACTCAGCAGGTCGTCGGCCCCCTCCTGTTCATAAGCCGTAGAGAGCCTAAATGCCTCCACCTTGCGAAAGGATATAGGCGTGTAGTTCAAGGTCGGATTGTGGCGGTAATCGTCTCTCAATAAGCGCGAGGAGCCTGCAGTTTGTTGATCAATTTTCGATGTTGAAAACACTGTTTTCAGGTTTGCGCCGTTATCCAAATAGCGATCCCAACGCAGTGTGCTGCTATAACGGTCATACTCCGTCGCATCTCGCCAACCATCGGTGTGAGTTAGATTAAGGTCGGCACGAACGCCATCATTTTCGCCGCTATTACCGCCACTTACCAGCAGGCGTTTCCAGCCATGCTCACCGGCCTCGGCACCCAGGCTGACTTCTGGTTCCAGCGGTGGTGATTTAGTCATCACATTGATCACGGCACCAATGGCATCGCTACCAAAAAGAGCTGTGCCGGGCCCTTTTAATACTTCAATGCCGCCAGCTTGTGGCACATTAATTTCATACAGAGCGTTGTGGTTGAAGAAGCCGGTAGAGCGCGTTGGAATACCGTCTTCCAGATAAAGATACAAGGCCTGGGTGGTGATGGGTTGACGGATAGAGGTCATGTGTCCTTCGCCACCGGTAACATTGACATGAACGCCGGGCATACGGTTTATGACTTCACCTGGGTGCGCAGGTTTAATCTCTTCTACTTCAGCTGTAGTTATATTGTTTACCGTACCCGGGGTTTCTGATTTGAGTACCGCTTCACGGGTACCAGTAACGGTAATCTCACTCATTGAGGGGCTGTTTAGACCGGTTGCGGCCTGTGTTGACAGACTAAGGCTGAGTGCTATCACTGCGGCAGGCCAAATTAAACCTCTTGTGTTCATTTAAGGAATTCCTAGTACGATTTGTAAAATTTAAAGGGGAAAGCGTTATTAATTGAAGGCATGAGCTAACGTAATTTATAGGTCATCAGAAAAGCCACCTGCATAGGGAGCTCCAGCTGGTCTGGAATGTCGGGCATTGGTAGTGCGCTAAGCACCGCTTTTTCTGCAGATTTGCGTAGTAATTTGTGACGGCCTTCAACAGCCAGTTTTGCAATTTTGTTCTCGCCTAGAAGGTGAAATGAAACCTGGAGCGAGCCCTCTAGCCCTCTTTTACGCGCTGCGTTTGGATAAAATTTGTGGCCTTCAATATGGTTTAGCAAAACAGCCATATAGTGCTTCTGTCCAGACAAAGGTAATGGTGTTTTATTGTCCTGAACTAACTGGCTTGTTGGCGTCTGAGGAACGGGCGTCAGCAGTGCTGGCTCCAAGGGATCAGATGCGGATATTTGTTCTGGTTCTGCTTTTGCTTTTGCTTTTGCTTTTGCTTCTGCTTTTGTTCCTACCTTGGCTATCGGTTTTGTTTTGGCCTTTACGGCTGTTTTTTGTTGCTGTTTGGGCTCGGCTTTCTTTACTACCTTGGTCGCTGGTTTTTCGACTGGTGGCGAATAAATCAATCTGACAGATGTTTCTGACGGAATCGCTTCGTCCAGTGTTGTTGCAACTATTTTTTGGTCAAGCAGCCCCACGAGAGCCAGACCATGAACTAAGATCGAAAATGTAATAGTCCAAAAATATTTCTTATCAGAAGGCTTCATAGTTTGTTTGTCAGAGCTTCTATAAATCTGGCGAATCACATTCAAAGTTTTGTGGTGTTTATGCGGAATTAACTTGATAAACAGGCGTTATAAAAATCGGTACTAGTCTAACAAAGGAGGCGGGGGTTGAAGTGTGGCATATTGTCGCACTGGTACTGAGCAATACGAGGTTTTTCAGTTAGTGTTTGGCTGAGCATTTTTGCAGTTTTCTTTCAGAATGTAACAGTGCATGCGCATGTTATGATTCGTGAGCTGGTTCTTCACCTTTTCCCTAAAGTGTTGAGTGGCTGCTTTTGGCACAAAACGGACTGTCAGATTAAGTCTGAGCTACTACACTTAAAGTGCTTTGAGAATTATCCGTTTCATCTATAACTACAGCTAAACCTTTCATATGGTTTAGCTCTTCTATATAAAAGAGTCTTAATTTTTCAGCAGATCCATTCCTGCTTTTATAAATCACGCTTTCTAAGATTTAAGTAATCAATTATGAAAAGTCATTTTTATGCATACATAAGTAAAACTCGATGGTTGCAGCGCTGGGGTTTGAAACGCAATACGGTCGTGGAAAATGTGATGGAGCATAGCTGGGAGGTTGCTACAATCTCGCATGCGTTGGGGTTGATACGAAACCGTTATTTCGGTGGCGCGTTAGATGTGAACGCGATTGTTGTTGCGGCTATGTATCATGATTGCAGCGAGGTGATAACGGGCGATATGCCGTCGCCAATCAAATACCATTCGGCTGCCATTACGCAGGCCTATAAATCGATTGAACGACAAGCCGAGCAAGAATTGGTGAGTTTGTTGCCGGACGATCTTCAGGGCGATTATGAGTCCGTGATGATTGAGGAAAAAATACCGAAAGAGCATCGCGCTATTATTAAGGCGGCTGATACAATCTCAGCCTATATAAAATGTCAGATGGAAGTCTCTGCCGGGAATTCGGAATTTTCTAAGGCTGCAGAAGATATTAAGTGTAAGTTGGAGGCGACTGACTTACCTGAAGTGCGTTATTTTTTAGAGACGTTCTCTCCCAGTTATTCCTTAACTTTAGACGAGCTACTCAAAAAGTAGTTGTTGATAAGACTTAAATTGGGTCTTATTATTGGGCCTTCGTTTCCTTTTTTAAAACACCTATGACCTCCATGATTTTAAGCAATGCTCTGTTCACCAAAACCCAGCAACGTGTGCTGGGTTTACTTTTTGGTGCGCCGGGTAAAAGTTTTTACACCAATGAGATTGTGCGTATTGCGGCAGTGGGGCGTGGTACGGTAACGCGTGAGTTGGCAAAGCTGGCTGAGGCGGGGGTGTTGAAGGTTTCTGCTGAGAAGAATCAGAAACATTACCAGGCTAACCCGGATTGTTTGGTTTATGCGGAGCTGGTGAAGATTGCCCGTAAGCTGTTTGACGTTGAAATACCGAAGGCAGAACCCAAGAAAAAGCCTACCCAAGCAAAGTTAAAATCAGCTCAAAAACAGGTTGAAAAAGCGACTGAAAAACCCGCGGTGGTTGTTGAGGAGAAGCCTCAAGAGCTGAAGCCTGTTGCTGAAAAGGTTGCACCGAAGACGCGCGTAAAAACGGGTATTACTATTACGGTTGATGATGAAGGTCAGATGGGTTTCTTTTAGTTTTCACTTTAAATACATTTTTTCTTATTTTTAAAATCAGATAGTTAAGCTTGATTGTTAAAGTTATGTTCTCTTGTTGTGTGCGAGTAAAGATTCCATGAATACCGGATCGCGTCCGGTATGACGACGTAATTATCAAATTCATTATTAGGAAGTGACTGTGACGAAAATTATTATTTTAGTGATTGCTGTTGTTTTGATTGGCTACTACTTTGCGCGCCCTTCGGCGGGTGCCAAGCCGGAGGTAATTGCGGCGAACAAGAAGGCTGGCGCTGAGTTTATGGAAGCCAATAAAACGGCGGAGGGGGTGATAACAACAGCCTCCGGTTTGCAGTATAAAGTGTTGCAAACGGGCACGGGTACGGAGCATCCAGCGAAGACGGATAAGGTGAAAGTTCACTATGAAGGCAAGCTGCTGGATGGCACGGTGTTTGATAGTTCGGTGACACGCGGCAAGCCGATTTCTTTTGGTCTGAATCAGGTGATCAGCGGCTGGACGGAAGGTGTGCAATTGATGGTGGTGGGTGAGGCGACGCGTTTCTTTATCCCTGCGGAAATGGCTTACGGTGATCGAGCGGCGGGTAAAATTCCTGGTGGCTCAACGCTGATCTTTGATGTCGAGTTGTTGGGTATTAACGAATAGAGAATGAGATACGATGTCGAAGACAGTTGTGAAGTTTAGTTACGAGAAAGAAACCAAGAATAGCGTGCGTTACAAGGAAGAGCCTGAAGAAGGGAAGGCACCTATTATGGGTACGCTGTATGTGCAGAAGTGGTTTGCAGGAAGCAGCAAGTCATTAGAAATAACCATCGATAAAAAGGACTAGTTTAACGACTTGGCGAGTAGAGTTTCTCATGCAGCCGCAAGCTGATCCCTTCATCGTGCCTGTCTGTCACGATGATATTGAAATTCTGTATCAGGATGAGTGCCTGCTGCTGATCAATAAGCCGTCGGGGCTGCTGACTCTGTCGGGTAAGCATCCACTCAATAAAGATTCTGTGCATTTCCGCTTGGTGCAGGATTTCCCCGCAGCGACCATGTTGCATCGGCTGGATTTCGGTACCTCGGGCATTATGGTGGTGGCGCTGAGCAAGCCGATTAACGCGCATATCACCAAGCAGTTTCAGGCGCGCTGTGTTGATAAGAGCTATACCGCGTTGCTGCATGGGCATCTTGCCGATGATGAGGGGGAGATTGAATTCCCTATCGCCAAGGATAAGCCTAATTTCCCCCTACAAAAGATCTGTTTTGAGACCGGTAAAGCCGCGCTGACGAATTATCGGGTGGTTGAACGGCTCACTACGCCTTTTGCGACCAAAGTTACGTTCACGCCCGTTTCAGGGCGAACACACCAGTTACGCATTCACAGTCAGCAAATCGGGCATCCCATTTTGGGTTGTGATTTGTATGCGACCAATGAGGCGTTCTTTATGGCGCCGCGGTTGATGTTGCATGCCACGACGCTGGAGTTTGATCACCCGGTGACGGGGGAGCGGGTGAAAGGCGTTTGTCCCTGTCCGTTTTAGTAGGCCGCCCAAAAGACCCAGAGAAGGTCTTTTTATCTAGCCGATCTGAACGTTCTCCATAATTTTCTGACGAATCCACACGCACATCGGGTCTCGGTGGTAACGCTCGTGCCAATAGAGTGAGAAGCTGACGGTTCGCGAGCTGAGCTCATCGGGTACGGGTTTGATGGCAATGTTGCGACCGCTGGCGATTTTGCGGGCTACGATCTCCGGTAGTACGAACAGCAAATCGCTGTTTTCACAGTAATCTGCGACGGTCATAAAATTGGGTAGGCGTAACGCTAGATGCCGTTTGCGACCAAGCTCGGCAAGGCGATGATCGACCATGCCGGGCCCCAGGCCTGTAATTGAAACCAGGCCATGACTGGCGGCGACATATTTATCCAGCGTGAGGTTTCCATTGGCTAGCGGATTGTTGGCACTCATCAGGCACACGGTGCTGGTTTGCGCGAGTAGCAGCCGTCGGTATTGATCCTCTGTTGTTTTTGGCGTCATGCCGGTAATGGTGAAATGTACGTCTCCCTGCTCAAGCATCTCAAACTGATCGCGCGGTTCGCTGCGAATTTCCAGGCGCATTTTTGGCGCTTCTTTTCTGATGGCCGACATGAGTTGCGGCAGAAAGCAGGCCACTTCCAAATCCAGCCCATAAAAATGCACTACATCTTCTGCAGTGGCTGGATTAAAGGTTGGCTCGGCGACTAGCTGGCTGATGCCGCTCAGCAACTCTTGCAAGCGCGGTAGCAATTCCTGACCTCTGGCGCTGAGGTCATAGCCCTGTGTGGTGCGCACCAGCAGTTTGTCATCGAAGGTGTCGCGCAGGCGTTGCAGCGCCCGGCTGACAGCAGGCTGACTCATGTGCAGAAGTTCGGCGGCACGAGTGACGTGGCGGGTTTCCAGTAGTTGCTGCAGTACAACCAGTAGGTTTAGGTCGACGCTTCTTAAATTCACTTCGCGCATAACGGTAATCTCAATAATGCATTAGATGAATAATGTTTTGCTGATTATAGTGCATTCACCTGCTCAGGGAACTGAAGTTTTTAGTAAGTTGTGAGTCCTGAAGCGAACTTGAATTGATCACCCGAAAGGAGCATTAAAATGAATGAACAAGTGAAAGTGGCGGTGGCGTACCACAGTGGTTATGGGCACACCGAAGTATTGGCACAAGCCGTGGCGGCCGGTGTTGAAAATTCCGGAGCAACAGCGCTGACCGTTTCCGTGGCTGATATTGATGCGGTTGATTGGGATGCACTGAGCAGCGCCGATGCTATTATTTTTGGCTCACCGACCTACATGGGCAGTGTTAGCGGCCAGTTCAAAACCTTTATGGATGCCAGTTCGAAAATCTGGTTTGAAGGTGGTTGGAAAGACAAGCTGGCGGCCGGGTTTGCCAATTCATCCAGCCAGAGCGGTGATAAGTTAAACACCTTGATCCAGCTCTCTGTCTACGCAGCTCAGCAGGGCATGAACTGGATTAGCTTGGGCTTGATGCCGGGTAATAACAGCAGTCAGGGTGACGCAACCGATTTAAACCGAATTGGCAGTTACCTCGGTGCGATGGCACAGAGCAATGCTGATGAGGGTGCCGAAGTGACGCCGCCACAGGCTGGCCGTGATACAGCTGAGATTCTAGGTGCCCGTGTGGCAGCAGCAGCTCAGCGTTGGAAGCAGTAATTGATTACTCGGTGAGGCAGTCATGGCTATTTCAATTAAAAACACGCGAGCGCGTTACGGCTTAGCTGCTATTAGTCTGCATTGGCTGATGGCGCTGATTATTATCGGTATGTATCCCTTGGGTTTGTATATCGGCAGCCTGGGTTATTACGATGCGGCCTATAAAACAGTGCCACATTGGCACAAAAGTATCGGCGTGATGTTGATGATGTTGCTGATCGTTCGTTTGTTGTGGCGCATGATGACGGTTCAGCCAAAAGTGTTGGTTCATTCGGTAGTGCAGAAGCGGGTGGTCAAAATAGTGCACTCGAGCCTCTACTTTTTAATGGCTGTTGCGTTATTGTCTGGCTACATGATTTCGACGGCCGATGGCCGCGCCATCGCGGTATTTAACTGGTTTGAAGTTCCGGCGTTACCCGCGGTAATCGAAAACCAGGAAGATGTGGCTGGGCTGATTCATTATTGGGTCACCACATCGCTGATTGTTTTGGCTGGCACCCATGCACTGGCTGCACTAAAACACCATTTTATTAACAAAGATAAAACCCTTTCACGCATGCTGGTGTCTACTGGCAGAGCTTTGAAGCAGGGATAAAAAATAACTGGAGATCCATCAATGAAAATGCAAATAAAATCTTTAATTGCCGGTGCTGTATTGGCTGGTGCTACATTCACATCCTCGGGGCTATACGCGGCTGATTATGTGATCGACGACAAAGGCGCCCATGCCTCAATTAACTTTAAGGTTAGTCATTTGGGCTTCAGTTGGTTGCAAGGTCGTTTTAATACCTTTGATGGTCAGTTTAGCTTCGATGAAGCGAACCCGGCAGCATCCCAAGTTTCGGTTAACATCAGTACCAAAAGCGTTGATTCAAACCACGCTGAGCGTGATAAGCATTTGCGTAGTGATGATTTTCTGGATGTTAGCAAATACCCGGCGGCCAAGTTTGAGAGTACGGCGTTCAACATGAAGGATGATGGCAGTGCGGTGATGACGGGTAATTTCACACTACATGGTGTGACCAAGTCCATTGAGATCGCTGTAACCAAGTTGGGTGAAGGTGATGATCCCTGGGGTGGCTACCGCACAGGATTTACCGGAACGACTGAGTTTAAAATGAAAGACTTTGGTATTAGCAAAGATCTAGGGCCTGCTTCAGAAATGGTTTATCTGGAGTTGCATGTGGAAGGCGTTCGTCAGTAAGGGATAGTCAAATACAGCCCCTGATTGGGGCTGTATTTGGTGATTATAGTTGATCATCCAACTGTTGCATCATAAACGTTCAATGCACTGATTTCTAATGATCGAGGTTCTAGCTGGGATACCAGCTCACGCCACTGGGTGGGTTCGGGTGTGCCTTCTTTACGCTCAATACTGATTTGCAGTGCGAGGTGGTCGTTGTCGTCAAAGAATTCCACTGAGGTGATGGGGCCAGCCTTATGCGGTTTTCTTATCACCCAGGCCTGAGTGAGGCGGTGGGTGTTGATGTGCAGGTTAAAGTCCTCGTTGAGGATATTAAACCAGCGACCGTATTCGTTAGTTTTCTGAATGGTGCCGTTGTGGAACTGCATGGCGCCGTTGTTGCCGACGGCAAAGGCGAGGGATTGCTGTTCTCTTATTGCCAGTTCACAGAGATGCTGAAGTGCGTTGGGTAGGATTTCGTAAGCCAGATCGCGACCGACATTGTCATAGGCCTGTTGGCGCGTGACGTTGATACCAATCAATAGCTGGAAGAAATCGTGACTGCTTTGCATTTCCTGCCAGTTTTTTCGTACCTTGTGCCATTTGATATCCCGCTCTGGCATCAACTGTTCGCTAGCTTTTTCTGGGACCAGGTCGAGATAAGTCGGCTGTTGGCTGGAAATGAATTGCGAAATGATTTTGGCGAAAGCCGGTTCATTGCTGTTTTGTGTCATGTAAATTTTCTGTACGGCCTGGCCTTTACGATCAAAAAATTGCAGGCTTTTATTGCGGCCGATGTGTCTTTCCTCGATAACGAGAAAGCCGTAGCGCCAGCTGTTTAGCAGCAGGCGAAGATCAATTCCGCTATTATTTGATTGTGCAGTATTTAACCCATTTTGGGTATTAAATGTAAGTCCTTTGAAGTAGCCTTTCTTCTCAAGAATAGCGGTTTCGTTACGGGTAACGACGAGCACTTCACCGACAGTTTCGAGAGCGGTAAGCAGGGCTTCAGGGCGGTTATCCAAGTGGAAGCTATTGTCGTTGACGCAGGCGGCAATCAACTCGGCTTCAGGCACATTCAGCGCTCTGGCTGCATCACGGGTACGCAGGCTGGGTTGCTGCTGGCAAAGTAATTCGTAGCGTAGTTTTAATTCGTCGCTGGGGTCATAATCGATTTCTAGTGCGGGGTGGTTCATGCGATGCTCCTTCAATGGAAGTCTGGATCCAAGGAAAAAAGGCGGTGGACTGACTCCAGAGTTTGGAGGGGTGAGCCAGTCCACCATTTGGCAACCAAAATGTGAGTTGCTAAATACGTTATTGTTGGGAGGAGATAACGTGGAAAGAATAATAATGAGAATGATTATCATTTGCAATATATAAGTTGAAATTAATTGTCTTTTTTGTAAATTCGTAAATTGAATCAAAAATTGGTGGGTTGATAGACAGTTCATGCAACAGTTATTAACAGCGAAGATTGAAATGCTGGCGCAACAGTTAAACGCTAGAGGCTTACGCGTAGCGACGGCGGAATCCTGTACCGGTGGCGGCATAGCTCAGGTGCTAACAGCGGTGGCTGGTAGTTCAGCGTGGTTTGAGTGCGGTTTTGTGACCTATTCCAACGCCAGCAAACATAAGATGTTGGGTGTGCCGCTGGAGACGATAGAAAACCATGGTGCAGTTAGTGAAGCGGTGGTTGTAGAAATGACCGCTGGCGCGCTTGCTCGTTCTGAGGCAAAGCTGGCGGTTGCTGTCAGTGGCGTGGCAGGGCCGAGTGGTGGTTCAATCGATAAGCCGGTCGGTACTGTTTGGTTGTCGTGGCAGTTGGAAGGGCGAATAGCGAGTAGTCGATGTTTCCATTTTCAGGGTGATCGTGAAGCGGTAAGATACCAGGCTATTGAGGTGGCGATTGATGGTTTGATCGAGCTGCTGACAGAAAAGGTTAAAAGCTAAAATTAGCGCTAGGCGCTGTTAAATAACTGTGGCATAGTACTGTTCGTTTATACAGTATTTTGATTTCGGCTTATTCCCGCCCTAATCAGATCAAACACAGAACACCAGACAGAATAGAAGACGAGGCAAAGGCAATGGCAATGGACGAGAACAAGCAACGCGCACTAGACATGGCGCTGTCGCAAATTGACAAGCAGTTTGGTAAAGGCTCAGTTATGCGTATGGGCGATCAAGAACGTCCGAACGTTCCGGCTATCTCGACTGGTTCTCTGGGGCTTGATATCGCTTTGGGTATAGGTGGCTTACCAAAGGGTCGTATCGTTGAAATCTATGGCCCTGAATCTTCAGGTAAAACAACCCTGACATTACAAGTAATTGCGGAAGCTCAGAAGCTTGGTGGCACGGCTGCATTTATTGATGCGGAGCACGCCCTGGATCCTGGGTACGCTGAAAAAATCGGCGTTGACGTGGATAATCTGTTGGTGTCACAGCCTGATACCGGTGAGCAGGCGCTGGAAATTGCTGATGCGTTGGTTCGCTCAGGTGCAGTAGATATTCTGGTTATTGACTCGGTCGCGGCTTTGACACCAAAAGCGGAAATTGAAGGTGACATGGGTGATTCCCACATGGGGCTACAGGCACGTTTGATGTCTCAAGCGCTGCGTAAAATGACCGGTAACGTGAAACGCTCTAACTGTATGGTGATCTTCATTAACCAAATTCGGATGAAGATTGGTGTCATGTTCGGTAGCCCTGAGACAACAACGGGTGGTAATGCATTGAAGTTCTATGCGTCAGTTCGGTTGGATATTCGCCGTATCGGTGCGATTAAGGAAGGCGACGAAGTGGTGGGTAATGAAACCCGCGTTAAAGTCGTGAAAAACAAAATGGCACCTCCCTTTAAGCAAGCGGAATTCCAGATTATGTACGGTAAAGGTATTTTCCGTATGGGCGAGCTGATCGATTTGGGTGTGAAGCAGAATCTGGTAGGTAAAGCCGGTGCCTGGTATAGCTATAACGGTGAAAAAATCGGCCAGGGTAAAGCGAATTCGGCGCAATATTTAACTGATAACCCCGCTATTGCTGAAGAGCTTGAAGGCAAGCTGCGTGCTGAGTTGTTGGGCAATGTAAATGGTGCAGAAACGCCAGTTGCTGTTGAAAATCTGGAAGCGGTTGAGTTCTAAACCCGAGTGAAAGGGGCTTCGGTTCTGATGGATTGAAATGAAAACGGTAAGCTTAGGCTTGCCGTTTTTTTGTTTTGGATCCGTTATTCTAGCGTAGGGAAAAGCCTGTGCAGAATATGTCGAAGAGCTCTTCATTAAGTCATGCCAAATACGATGAAAAACAAAAAAATCAGGATATTAGAAACCACAGCAGACATACGATTTGCCGCTATGAATCTGTTAGCGCGGCGCGAGCACTCTCGCTTGGAGTTGGTGCGCAAGTTACAGGGGCGAGTAGAAAATCGGGAGTTGCTGGAGCAAGCACTGGATCGGTTGATTGATGATAATCTGCTTGACGATGAGCGCTTCTGTGAAGCCTTTGTACGTATGCGAGCCAATGGTGGCTATGGGCCGGTGCGGGTACGGGCGGAATTAAAAGAAAAAGGCGTGTCTGATGATCTGGCTGCGCAGTATATGGCTTTGCATGAGACAGATTGGTTTGAGCAGGTGCATGTCGTGTTCGAGAAAAAATACGGCCAAAATCCGGAAACAGACGCGAAAAATAGAGCTAAACAGCAGCGATTTCTGGCGCAACGCGGCTATAGTTTTGAACAGATAAAAGCCGCTCTGGCGGGAACTGACGATTATTAAAGAGCTTTGCATCATTATTGCTCTTGACAATATGGCGTTAAAAACTGGCTTAAAATACTCATTTATAAGGTATAAACTCCACTTTTTCGCAAATTCTTACCTTGTCTCGCCTGCGCTCATGACATGAGGCAAATTTCTCTATCAGGATATAAGCAATGAAAATCGGGTTTTTAGGTTTAGGTGTCATGGGGTTTCCTATGGCCGGCCATTTGGCCAATGCAGGACATGAAGTTGTCGTTTATAACCGCACAACGTCCAGAGTTGAGGCGTGGGTAGGACAATATGCTGGCATGATGGCGCCAACACCGGCCGAAGCTGCACGCGGCGCCTCTGTGGTTTTGTCTTGCTTGGGGAATGATGATCATCTGCGAGACGTGCTTTTGGGTGAAAACGGCGCCTTTGATGCGATGACAAAGGGTAGTCTGTTTATTGATCACACCACAGCGTCTGCGGAAATTGCCCGGGAATTAGATGAAGCGGCGCGTGAGCGTGGTTTTGCCTTTCTTGATGCGCCGGTATCCGGTGGCCAGGCGGGCGCCGAAAGTGGTCAGCTGAGTATTATGGTGGGCGGCAAGCCTACGGACTTTATTCATGGTTCAGCCGTAATGGATATCTATGGAAAATCTGTGCGTCTTATGGGGCCGGTTGGTAGTGGGCAGTTGACCAAAATGGTGAATCAAATTTGTGTGGCAGGCTTGATTCAATCACTTGCTGAAGGATTACATTTTGCGCAAGCTGCGGGTTTGGATGGTGAGGCGGTAATGGCAGTATTGAGTAAGGGCGCGGCGCAATCCTGGCAGATGGAAAACCGACATCAAACCATGCTCAATGGTGAATACGATTTTGGCTTTGCCGTGGACTGGATGCGCAAGGATTTGGCTATTGCTCTGCGTGAAGCCAATAACAACGGCATTGAATTACCTGTTACCCAGTTGGTGGATCAGTTTTACGCGGATGTACAGGAAATGGGCGGTGGTCGCTGGGATACTTCCAGTTTGTTGGCGCGTCTGGACGCAAAGAATAAGTCGTAAAATTTGAAGACCATGATTGTTGCCAGTAAAGGAGTAACCTATTAGAGCCAAAGCGCAGCAACGCGTTCAAGCGATCACCTCTGACCCCATTGGGCCGCTGTTAGTTAAATTAACAGTGCCCATGTTGCTCGCCATTATTTCAATGATGCTGCTGGGTGTGGTCGATAGCTATTTTGTATCCTTGCTCGGTACTGAGGAGTTGGCGGCCGTGAGTTTTACGCTGCCGGTAACCTTTACCGTTCTCAGTGCTGGTTTGGGTATCGGTATGTCGCTTGGTGCTTTGGTGTCGCGTTTAATTGGTGGCGGGGAGCATGCGCGCGCGGCAAGACTGATTACGGATACTCAGATTTTCACACTCTGTTTTGCATTAGTGATGGCTAGTTTTGTTTTAGGGGTAATTGAACCGCTATTTAACCTGTTAGGCGCGACTGATAATGTTATGCCTGATATCAAAGGTTATATGCATTATTGGTTGTTGGGCGCACCGTTTTTAATGCTGATATTGGTTACAAATAATGCGTTTCGGGCTATTGGCAATGTAAAGGCTTCGGCTTGGTTATCGACCTTGATGGCTGCTAGTAATGCAGTTCTCGATCCGTTGCTTATTTTTGGTGTTGGCCCGTTTCCTGAAATGGGTGTGCCAGGTGCAGCACTGGCAACGGTGTTGGCGGTTGTCTTGACCTGGACAGTTTCGTTCTTAACCTTGTGGCGTAAAGAAAAGCTTTTATTGCTTAATTGGCCGGATTTTTCTGAACTGTGGGCTAATTGGCGCAAATTATTGTCGATTGCTGTGCCTGCAGTGGGTTCCAATATCATGACACCCTGTGCGGCAGCGGTTCTAACGGCGATCATTGCTCAATCTGGTGCCGAGGCGGTTGCAGGCTTTGGTGTTGGTTCCAGAGTTGAGTCGCTTGCTCTGATTTTGGTGTTGGCTTTGTCGTCAGTTTTACCGATGTTTATTGGTCAGAATATTGGCGCAGGCAAACCGGAGCGAGCCTGTTCTGCCTTGATGATATGCCTGCGTTTTAGTCTGGGTTTCCAAGCGGTTGTTTATCTGTTGTTGTTGCTGACCTCAGAAGCTATTGCCGCAACGTTCAGTAGCGATGAGCAGGTTAAGCAAGTGATTCGCACTTTCTTGTTGATTATGCCCCTTACCTACGGCGCCCACGGTGTGGTCATTCTGGTGATGGTGTCGCTCAATGTTTTAAGGCGCCCGAAACTGGCATTGCTGACCACTCTGGTGAGACTGCTTTTGTTATACGTGCCGTTGGCTTTTATTGGTTTCCAGATAGCCGGTGTAACGGGCATGTTTATTGGCGCGGCATTTGCCAATATCCTGGCGGCGGGCGTAGCTTACAGCCTGCTTCGGAGTGTCATGGCGCAGCAGGGCATGCTTAGTCGCTAAAAATCTCAGAAAAAAAGTTTTGCATAGCCTGCCATGAACGTCGATCCGCATCAGCATCATAAACCAACGCATCAAGGCCATAACTAGCCGCTCCCTCATTGGTGAAACTGTGTTTTACGCCACCAAAGCTGAGTAATTGCCAGTCCGCACCTGCCGCTTCTAACGAGTTACTAAAGGCGGTAACTTGCTCTGCGGGCGTAAAGGGATCTGCGTTGCCATGGGCAGCGAGAATTTTGGCATTGATGTTAGGGTATTGTGCTTCTGTGGCGGCAGGTAGCGAGCCATGAAAGCTCACCACACCGTCAATATCGGCACCACTGTAGGCCAGTTGTAACACGGTGGCGCCGCCAAAGCAGTAGCCGATGGCGGCTGTTTTATGATCATCAACCAATTTATGTGCTTTGAGTTGTTCTAAGCCTAAATTCGCACGTTTTTGCCAATTATCAACGTTTTCGGTGATTTTAGACATCCAGGCGTTAGCCTGTTCGGGGTGTTGGGTAACCTGATCTTTGCCGTACATGTCCACGGCCAAGGCGACATAACCAAGTTCGGCTAACATGCGGGTGCGTTTGCGGGCGTAGTCGTTCAATCCCCACCATTCATGTACCACAAGTACCCCCGGCCGTTTGCCTTCGATACTGTCATCCCAGCTGAAATATCCCCGCAGTTGGTTATCGCCATCTTTGTAGTTAATAACCTGGGTTTGAATTTCAGCAATGGTTTGGCCGCTAAACATCAGGGCAAATGAAAAAAGGGCGCAACGCAGCGGGTTGATGGTCATGTCAGGCTCCAGAAAAAGATGTTAATCGTCCCAAAAACGTCTCATCTCAACATATACGAAGGAGGCCGTCCAGGCAATCATCACCAGGCCAGCCAGTGCTTCGATACCCGTGACAAAGCGCAGATAACCGGTTGGGATAATATCGCCAAAACCAAGGGACGTATAGGTGACGAATGAGTGGTAGCCACAATCGAGCAGTGAATCATTAAAATTGCCTGTTAGCGTGCCAATCAATTCACTTTTTATTAACAGGTAATAGCCAAGGCCAAAAATCCAGATTTCAATAACATGGGCGACCAGCGCTCCGAGCACGGCAACCATGACTCGGAGACGGTGGCGAATGTGAATTTTTGGCAGCAATAACGACATACGTTGTAGCATCTCGTAATGAACCAGTACGGTCAGCATGACAAGAATGGCTGATGTTAGCAGTGCTATTAACATAAGTTTATTTTAGCTGGGGCTATTTGGCGCAGAATCGTTATCGTCATGGATTAAATTTACGGGTTCGTTAGCCTGCTTTTCCGCATTGCGCGCAGCTCTGTCTTTTTGTACCGATGCACCAATGCGTTTTTTGATCTCGGATACAGCGTTTTGGTAGTTGGGTTCTACCTCTTCAGAGCTTGAAAAACATTCAGATAAATTTCGCAATAAACCATCATTGAGACCATAAACCCAGCCATGTATTGATAAAGGCTGGCCGCGATTCCATGCGTCCAAAACGCTGTTGGTATGACAGACGTTGGTCATTTGCTCGATAACGTTCAGCTCACACATGTAATTGTGTAATCTGTTTTCGTTTTCGAGCTCGCTGAGGAAACTGTTGTGCTTTTTTTGGACGTCTTTAATGTGCTGTAACCAGCTATCAATTAAACCGTGTTTTTCGTTACACACAGCAGCTTTTACACCCCCACAACCGTAATGTCCGACGATCATGATGTGTTTAACTTTGAGTACTTCAACGGCGAACTGAATCACAGATAAACAGTTGAAGTCAGTATGTACAACAACGTTGGCTACATTGCGGTGTACAAATAACTCGCCGGGCATTAAGCCAAGAATTTCGCTGGCTGGTACACGTGCGTCGGAGCAGCCAATCCATAAATATTCAGGTGCCTGTTGTCGTGATAATTGCTCAAAAAAATCAGGCTGTTCCTTAACAATGGCGGCAGCCCAGGCGCGATTTTTTTGAAATAGTTCTTTCAGTTGATTCATGGCTTTTGGCTTACGCCAATTCCTTTTTCGATATTGATGAGGTGGTGATCAGGCGACGCCTTCCAGGACGTTGCCGATTTCAAGTTCTTTGCTGGAGGCTTCGCGCAGACTTTCTATACGTACATCAAAGTGAAGTACTTTGCCTGCCAGTGAGTGATTGGCATCTACGGTCACTTCATCGCCGTCAATGGCGGTCACGGTAAATTGTTCGCCGTGTCCTTCTTCACTCTCCAGTTCAAACTGCATACCGACACTCAGGTTGTTAAATTCTGAGAACGCATCCAGTGGTACCTTGTGAACAAGAGTGGGGTCGTGTAAGCCGTAGCCATCTTCAGGTTGTACGGTCACTTGAACACTGTCGCCAGCCTTATGACCTTCTAGACCCTGCTCAAGACCGGGCAATAGGCTGTGAGTTTCGTGCAGGTAGACCAGGGGTTCGTACTCGGAGGAGGCGTCCACCTGTTGGCCGTTGTCGTCGGTGACTGTGTAGTGCAGGGTGACAACGACCTTACCTTTAATGATCATTCAGTACTCCAGTAAAACTTTTTCTAAATAAGGTTAGTGATGGGTGGGTGTTAGGATTACCAGCGCGCTTTGTACGTGCTCTGCTGCTTTGAGGCCCAGTGGCGTCAGGTAGCCGCCGTCTGGTTGCGTAATGAGGCCTTTATCATAGAGGCGTTGGGTAGCGGTGATAACGCCTTCTGCGGCAGATGAGTGCACTTTAATTCCCTCTTGCGTGGTGCTGAGATTGAATCGTGCCAGGATGTTCACTTCTTCGATGAGCTCTGGTGAGTAAGGCATAGTTTTTTCCCGTGGCAGTGGTGCGATTGTTTTATTGAATTAGGCTCGGACAAGACTGTAAGAACCGTTTGATATTGATAACACAGATCATGTCAGCCTTTATTTCGTTTTGCACGTCGTGTATCCATTTTTTGTATGAACTGACGAATACTTTCGTCATGTTTATTACGCTGAAAATAACATAATAAAAAGTAAAGATTACAGCTTTTATTGGTTTCAACTCGGCGTTGCAAGGTGGTGAGATCTTTTAACTGATTATATTCTTTCAGGGGCGAGCGGCTGGCTTTTTCCAGATCAATTAAACGTACGGGGGCCTCAACATTATCCGGGTTTACAAAAATATGCTTGGGGTATAGGCAACCATGTCGGTAACCGGCCGCATGTAATTTTGATAATACCCGGGCGAGCTCTTTGGTTATGCGTCTTGATTCCTTGATGGATGAAGGGCGGTAGTGATCCAGATCTTGGTAGCCCTGTAGTTCAGGGGTGATAAGAATGGACTGAAGCTCGCCATTGTGGCGACGATAGCCGTGATAAACAGTGTCCAGGCAATGGATGCCCTGAGCTTTGAAAGCTTCGACGTTTTTGAATTCCTTGAGCGTTAAAGGAATGCCTGCAATTGGGTGAGCCAGGGTTTTACTGACGTAATTAACCTGACGTTTGACGTAAAAGATAAGTTCTTTGTCATCGTCTGCGCTGAGGACAAGTTTCCCTACTTCGCTGCGACCACCACGGCCGATATTCGGCTCATCAACAAAGCCTAGCGAGGCATTCCAGATTTGTTCGAAATCACCGAATCCATGGTGCTTAAATAGGCTTTGCCAGCCTGGGGTGAAATGTTCAGTGATTTTGCTCATAGGCTAATATGCCGCTTTGAGAGTGAAAGAGTGGCTAATGTAACGCCAGAAAGTCGCTAATAACATAGCCAATGTAACTATCGATGGCTTCATCATCCAGCTCACGCTCGCCTTCGTGCCACCAAGCGCCAATAGCGGTGACGCTACCCAACGAGGTTTTAAAGGCATCGCGGAACAGCTCCATTAGTCGTACTTGATCTTCGATGCTTTGATCGACTACCAGAAAACGTAATATTTGTGAGGCTTTCTTGCCGTCGCGGGCCATGCCGCGCATTTGCTCAATGAGCTGTTCGTTGTGAGGCATGCCTTAACTGATTCCCTTTATCGCTGTGTTTTTGTTGTTATTTGAGAAGCTGGCCGCCAGTGTTTGCAACAGCGACATATAAATACCCGAGCAGAATTTCACTGCATCCTACGACGGGGAGTCCCAACGGGAATACCATGCTACAAAGGTGCTTTCTTGTAGCGTGACTGGACGCAATTGCAGCGAACCCACATAGTTTGACACTTCGTGGGCTGAAACCGGACTGGGCCGTCATCGATTGAGTATTCTAGCAGATGATTTTCAGGTTCTAAACGAATAAGCGTTTATGGAACGTGCCATTTAACATGCGTTTGGCGCCGGCATCTGTCCTCCTCGACTTCAGGACCGCTAAAAGATCAGGTAGAGCAGGTTGAGCACAGCGCTCCCAATCAAGGTAAATAATGTCAGTTGCATACCTTTGACACGTAATGGAATCTGCTCTTTCAAAATACCCCGAGCGTGAACGATTCGTCCGCTGAGTAACATGAGTCCTAGCAGGTGTAGAAAGAGCAGGTGAGCTTGATTGATTTCCAGTAGCACAATTAACAGCAATGCGAAGGGAATGTACTGGGCTGCATTGCTCTGCGCACTGATGGCGGCCTGTAATTCATTATTGCCTCCGTCACCAAGGCGGATCTGAAAACGACGTCTTAGCTTGATGACGTTAAGCGATAACCAAACAAATAATAGCGCTAGCAGGGATGCATAGAAAGTGGTGACAGGCAGCATGGCTGTACTTCCTTGGGTGGAACACCCTCGTTAAGAGGGTGCAAACGTTAGCGTAAGTAATCAGGCCGAGGTTTTATTTAGATTTTACAGTGGCTGGCACTGATTAAATCACGGAATCAAACAGCTCTAACTTAGGATGACCATTGTAGATATCCTTCGAGGCGCCCGCATTTTTATGGGCATTGCGAAAGGACTCGGACTTGGTCCAGTCTACAAAGGCTTCGCGAGACTCCCATGTGGCGTGAGAGGAGAACAGCGTATGATCTTCGGTGGTTTCGCCGCGCAGCAAATTAAAACTGATAAAGCCGGGTACGCCGTCGAGATAGGATTCGCGATTTTTCCAGATGTTAATAAAGTCATTTTCTTTGCCAAGGGCAACCTTGAAACGGTTCATTGCTAAAAACATGACGGGCCTCATTGAGCGGATAAAAAATAAGGCGTCAACTTTAGCAGGTTTTATTTATGGATTGCAGGTTTCTAGCAGGTTGCTAAAAATCGTTTTCGAGGCAGGGGATACAAGGCGAAATCAGACGAGAAAGCGTAGTTTATAGGTCATAAATGAGCATTTTGAGTCTGATTTTAACGCCGTAGCACCCACGCAGATAGATTTTCAGCAGCTTGCTAAGGCGACCAGCGAAAAGGCACCATTGTCGAACGCTTAAAAGCATGACGTTCATAAAAACGGTGAGCGCCAATATTATCGTCATCGGTCAGTAAAGTGACGCGCTGGCAGCCCTGACTTTTAGCAAACTCCAGGGCATATTTGAGCAGTTTCGAGCCGACACCCTTGTCCCTATAATTTGGCGAGATAACCATGTCTTCGAGAATAGCGACTCGCGCACCGAGCGCGGTGGAAACGGTGTAAAGTAGATTGACCATGCCAATAATCTGTCCGGCATCGTGTGCGACAATAATATCGCCGGTTTCAGCGTTGTCGATAATGGCTGAAAGTCCCCGGCTTTGAGCTTCCGAGTCAGGTTTGAACTCGGCCTCCTGGGAAAATAACACGTTCAGCAATAAGCACAGTTGAGGAATGTCTGATGAAATGGCGGTGGTGATTTCCATGTCGTTTACCTATTACAATGAGCCTCGATCTGTTCAGTATCCATCGCTATTACCGATAAGGCAATGGCTGGTAAAGACTTCGTTGAGTCATGTCAATAATGGCTGAAATCCTGTAAGCTGCACGCCCGCTGCGTGACCTGCCGGCGTCTTTACTTTCAATGAGATAACACATGAATTTCGACTCTATTGGCCTATTACCCCAAATTCTTCAAGCGCTAACCGAAAAGGGCTACCACACACCTTCACCCATCCAAGAACAGGCCATTCCGGCTGTCCTTTCTGGCCGTGATGTGATGGCGGCGGCACAGACGGGCACTGGTAAAACGGCAGGTTTCACGTTGCCACTATTGGAAGGTCTGATGCAAGGCAAGTCAGCCGAAGCTAATCAGGTACGTGCGCTGGTATTAACGCCGACCCGTGAATTGGCGGCACAGGTGGCTGAGAGTGTCGCCACTTATGGCAAATATCTGCCATTGAGCTCAGCGGTGGTGTTTGGCGGGGTGAAAATCAACCCGCAGATGATGCGCTTGCGCCGCGGTGCGGATGTGTTGGTCGCCACGCCAGGGCGTTTGTTGGATTTGTATAATCAGCGTGCGGTGAAATTTCAGCAGTTAGAAGTACTGATTCTGGATGAAGCGGATCGCATGTTGGATATGGGTTTTATCCACGACATTAAAAAAATCATTTCGTTTTTACCTAAAGATCGCCAGACACTGATGTTCTCGGCGACCTTCTCCGATGAAATTCGACAACTAGCCAAGGGGCTGGTCAATGATCCGGTTGAAATTTCAGTTAGCCCACGTAATACCACGGCTGAAACCGTCGAGCAGTGGATTTGCCCGGTCGATAAAAAACAGAAAACCAACCTGTTGATTCAACTAATCCGTGACGGTGACTGGCAGCAGGTGTTGGTGTTTTCTCGCACTAAACATGGCGCTAACAAAATAGCCAAACAACTGGAAGAGGCGGGTATTACGGCCGCAGCTATTCATGGCAACAAAAGCCAGGGTGCGCGTACCAAAGCATTGGCAGACTTTAAACGTAGCGCAGTGCGGGTATTGGTAGCAACGGATATTGCTGCGCGTGGTTTGGATATTGAACAATTGCCGCAGGTGGTTAATTTCGATCTGCCGAATGTGGCAGAAGATTATGTACATCGTATTGGTCGTACAGGCCGAGCAGGAGCCACTGGACAAGCTATTTCTTTGGTCAGTGCCGACGAGTTCAGCGAGTTGTCAGCGATTGAACGTTTGATTCAGCAGTTGCTGCGTCGCGAATTGATTGATGGTTTTGAGCCGGTTCATGATGTACCGGAATCCCATCTTGATCGTCGCCCGGTTAAGCCGAAAAAGCCTAAGAAACCGAGTCAGGGGCATCGTGATGGTCAGCGCTCCGGAGATACCGCTCGCGGTCATAAGCCGGCAGGTAAAAACAAACGTCATACGGGCGATAGTAAGCCAGCGGGTAGCAAACCTGCTGGTGGTGCGCGCCGCAGTAGTAACCGTTCCAGTGCTGCCAAGTCAGGACAGAGCGGCAATCGGTAAGGTTAAGTCATTACGGCAAATACGATGGGCTACGGCGATGACGCCAGAGAGCACTCTCTGGCTGCGCCTGAATCAATTGGCTATAAATACGGGGACTGGAACATGAATTCTGGTTCTCGCCGTCTTTAGCTTTAATGTCTTTTATACATTTCTCGGCGCAAACATAATAATCGCCATGCCGATGAGTGCCACGCCAGAACCCACTAAATCCCAAACGGTGGGTTTGATACCATCCACCGACCATAACCACAAAATCGCCACAAAAATATAAACCCCACCATAGGCCGCATAGACACGTCCGGCCGCCGTTGGATGCAAGGATAATAACCAGGCAAACAGCGCTAGACTGATTGCCGCCGGTATCAATACCAGAATTGTTTTTCCCTCACGTAACCACAGATACGGCAGGTAGCAGCCGACGATTTCAGCAATGGCGGTGACAAGAAACAGCAACAGGGTTTTTAGTTCGGGCATAATGTTGTCCGGCTTGGCAGGTGAGGAGGGCGGCAGATTATGCCTGTAAGTCAGACCACACCGCAAACTCATTACCGCTGGGCTCGCAAAAATGAAAACGCCGTCCGCCGGGGAAATCGAAAATAGGCTTGATAATCAAACCGCCAGCGGCTTCTATTTTGGCTTGTGTGCTTTCCAGTCGTTCGCTGTAAAACACCACCAGTGCACCTCCGTTGGCCGTTGTTGATGCCATGTCTGCACGGTAAAACCCGCCATCAACACTGGCTTCGGAAAAGGCTGTGTAATCAGGCCCAAAATCGGTGAATGACCAGCCAAAAACGACTTCAAAAAAGGTTTTGGTGGCGTCGAGATCAGAGGCAGGAAATTCCAGGTAGTTAACCTTTTCATGTCCTTTCATAACCTGCCTCCTATGACGGTGTTGAACGTGTTATTGAGTGACAATCCAAAGTGCGTGCAGCACTGCCGGGATATAGAACAAGAAACACAGAATGACGTTGATAAGAAGGTCTTTACCCGCGCCTTTTTTTAGGAAAACGGCAACAGGTGCCAGTAGTATTGCAAGAATGATAAGTACTAATTTGTTGTCCATTGGAATGCCCTCGACGAACGATTTTTATTGTTTTAGGAAATTGCAGCCATAAGGTACTACAAAGATGCGAAGCAAGAAACTTAGATATTACTCTGGTGTGCGGCGATAAATCACCTGGTACACCAGCCCCACCAGTACACTACCGCCCATTAGATTACCGAGAATGACCGGCACAAGATTACTGAACAGGCCTGCCCAGGAAACACTTTGAGCAACCGTCTCAGCACTGCCAAAAGTTTTGATCAGCATGGCCATCGGGATAAAAAACATATTGGCAATACTGTGCTCGAAACCGGCGGCGACAAAGGCGGTAATGGGGAAAATAATGGCCATGATTTTGTCGGTGACACTGCGCCCGGCCAGCGTCATCCAAATTGCCATGCACACCAACACATTACACAGCATGCCCTTGAAAAAAGCGTTCCAGAAAGGCAACGAACACTTTGCTTCGGCGATTTTTAAATATTGTTCAGCGACAGCGCCATCGTTCATTTCCGGATGACCTGAAAGAAAGACAAGCAATGCCAGTCCAGCCGCCCCAATAAAATTAGCAACGCAAACAATGCCCCAGTTTCTGAGCAATGTAGACGTATTAATACGTTTGTCTGCCCAAGCCATCGCAAGCAGGTTGTTGCCGGTGAATAACTCCGCACCGGCAATTACCACCAGAATCAAACCTAGGCAAAAGACTAGGCCACCGAGTAGCTGACTGACAACAAAACTAAGAGAGGCATCGGATTTTACCAGCGTAAAAAATACCGAGCCCAGGCCAATAAAAGCGCCAGCCAGAATGCCGAGCATCAAGGTTTGTAAAAAGGGTAGTTGAGCTTTGCTGACGCCAGCGGTTTTTACAAGTTCGGCTATTTCTTTCGGTGAGTATGCGTTGAAACCATAAATGTCTGACATCGTCTGAAGGCCTCTTATTTCAAATGCTCACTTCAATAAACCACTTGGGTTTGATGCGACCAAAATCTCTGCGAATGTGATGTTTTAAGGCGCGCTTAGAATCCAGTATATAGGCATCGTCACCTTCATGAATAAAAACGACCCAATGCCAGAAGACTTGGTCACCTTTTTTATGCCATTTGATGGCCAGCAAGGCCATGCCGGGCAAGGTCTTCCAGCTTTTGAAAGGTATTTCCTGTGGACTGGTGTGAATTCCCAATTCTAATAGCAAACGCCGTATGTGCTGCGTGTTTGACCACAGTGATTGGTCGTCGGCATAAATGCCTAAACTATTGGCTGTTTGTTTTGCCTGACAATAAGTGATACCCGCCAGAGCTGCGCTAGCGGCAATAGCACAACCTGTCGTTTCTTCCTGTATGACGGGGTTCATGGCCGTTTGAGGTCCTTTTTCTAACAGGCCGCTTAGGGGAATGTTTAGCCGGCTCTAAGTTTATTGAATAAAAACGTTCAGTTCAGGCAGTGCTGTGGCGTGTGCAGAAGAGACAGATCCCCGACGTTTAATGAGTAGGCTCGTGATGTCATTCAGCGGGTTTATTTAATTAAGCGAATGGCGAATGGAACGCGGAAGTTATCGCCTTTTGATGTTGCAATAATACCCATAATGCAAAAAATTAAATGGCAGATCCCAATAATAGGCATGAGGAAAACACCAATCACAATAAAGCTGAGTAACATTGCGGCAAGGTATGCAAGAATCGCTGTAATTGACCAGTTCAAAGATTCTTTTGATTGATCCGCTACATAGGGGTCGTCTTTTTTTACAAGATATAAAACCAAGCCGGGAATAAAGCCAAAAAACAAGGTTCCAATCCAGGATAATATGGCCATGTTCTTAGAGTCTTGGGTCAGTTCTTTGGTGGTGTTTACATCATTGTTCATGGTGTTTCCTTTCTCGCTAGTAAGTTTCCTACGCTGAGGGAAAGCTTGTCTTTAATTGCTGATGATGTTCTGGTGGATGGCGCCTTAAGTTAAATAATCGGTCATAAAATAGTTCCCCATCAAGGTGCCCGACCATAATTGCATAGAGTACAGATTGGATTCAAGTGGCTAAAGTTAGAGGCGTTGCCACCCTGGTCACTTGTTAAGTTACAAACGCACCTTTGCTCCATATGTATGCAGCTAAATACGTGGGATCACATTCACTTGTCGGGTGGCGGCGCACTGCCGATGCTGTTTGGCGACGTGGCCGACGTTGGCTTTTTGACGAATGTGGCACCGCAAATCCCCTCTGCTCGATTTTTTGTTGAGGCCACCAAGGACGAACGCTGCGACCGTTTTCTGGCAGCTAACTTTCAGGTGAAACCCCTTTGTCCAATTTGCCGGATTTTACTCAACTGCCTCCGACCGGCAGCGGCCCAAAGATTGTGGCACGTTTTGCGCTGAAGTTTAAACAGCGCATTTTTTAAACAAAAGCAAGCTGGCTTTTGCCAGCCACCCAACGATTCAGCTGTGAGGCGCGACGTAAGGAGCGTCCCACACGAGCGCCTTGTTAGCCTTTGCTGGGCAGCTTTCGTAACTGTCCTTATTCCAGTAATTCAGCGGGATGATTCAGGTGCTCACCACAATGACGCCAATTGCGATGGCGTAAACACCTAGGATCAGGGCGCTTTCGAATCCGATTCGACCGATTCCATAGGTCTCTCGTCGCACCAATCCCAGCAACAGGATGGCGGTCATCAGGATGCTTACCAAGCCCCACGTCATCTGAACCGGTGCCATGTCATGGTAGATGGAGCCTTGAGCATATCCCGCGTCAGCCGCAGCGACAACGAGCATGTTGAAGCAGTTGGTACCGAAGATATTGCTTACTGCCAGGGTCAGTGCTCCAATTCGTATTGCTGCGATGGTGGTCACCAACTCCGGAGTTGAAGTAGCAAAAGCTGTGAACAGGCCACCGACCAGAGTGTCGGGCAGTCCAGCTTGGTCGGCAATGCTTTTTGCTGCCTCCATCAAGGTCCAGCCGGCCATACTGGTTACCACAGCCGCTCCGATGAAACCAAGCCACACGGTAGCCGTACGGCCACGATGATGCTTTGCAGGCTCGTCTGAAACTGTCTGCTGGGTTAGTCGAGGGAACCACATGGGCCGTGCTTCCGTGCGGTGAACCAAATGCATCCCGAACAGATAGGCGACGATAATCACTGGCGTGATCGGGTGCACGCCCCACCGGGTGATCGTCGGCGTAAAGGTTGCGAGCAGCGGTAAAGTCAGCAAAACAATCAGTAATCCTGCCAGCATCAGGTTGGCAGGTGAGGCGGCTGCGTGCTCCAGGTTGGCTTTTCGGTAGACAATGTCAGCTACGCCAAGAAATGCCAGATTCACGGCCATGCTGCCCATAACGTTGCTCATGGCTAAATCTGGTCTGTGGTCTACTGCCGCGCTCAGAGTCGCGGCGAAATCAGGCAGCGAGGTAACTCCAGCCAGCAGAAAGACCCCGAAGAGTGCTTCGCCTAAGCCGGTTCGGTCGGCCAACGTATCAGCCCACCGGGCCAGCTGGCTACCCGCGATGACGATCACTAAGGCAGCGACGCTAAAGGCGATTATGCTTGAAATTAAGGAAGAAAACACTCGTGCCTCGAACGGCTATGACATGCCGACTTATGTATCATTAGAACGACCTCGGCGAAGGCTAACGCTTAGGGTGTGGGGCCAGAGGAGCGAAGCGGAACGCAGCCCCACACGCCTCACTTGTATGGATAATACATCCTTGTTTCCGGGTAAAGTGAGGCCCAGGCTTTAGTAGCAACTAAAGCTTTTCCCTGTCGCAGTTCGTCGACCCGCTGGCTCCTCAAATGAGAGACCGTTAACAAGTAAGAACGCGGCAGTGGACTCCAAGCCATAAACTCGGATAGTCAACTGGGCCTCGAGCCCGTATCAGCAAGGCAGAGTCAGCTTATTATGAACACACCAAAGAATCAAAATGAAATCACTGTCGGGGTCGATACCGGCAAGCAGCAACTGGATATTTATATCCACCCATTGGACGTTTACTTTACCGCCTCAAACGATGAAAAGGGTATCGCCGATGCCGTGAATGAGATTCGAAAACACAAGCCCACACGTATCGTGATAGAAGCCACGGGACGACTTGAACACGCCTTTATCATGACCTGTGCCAAGGCGAAGCTACCCTTTGTGATTGCCAACCCGGCACAGGTTAAAAAGTTTGCCGGTGCAGTGGGGCAAGTAGCGAAAACGGACAAGCTCGATGTACGCTTGATTGCCCACTACGGGGCTGTGATCAAACCCGAACTGTCGACGTTAAGGCCAGATGATATGCGGCGTATGAGCGATTTACTGTCGCGCAGGCAACAGCTTTTGGTGATGCAAACCATGGAGAAAAATCGACTCCAGATTATGCCCAAAGAACTTCTCAGCAGTATCAAGCCCATACTGACAGCGCTCAAAAATCAGCTGGCAAAGATTGATCATCAACTGATGAAATTAATCGAAAGCAGCCCGCAATATCAGCACAAGAATGCACTGTTACAAAGTGTGCCAGGGGTCGGTCCTGTGGTGGCGCTGAGTTTAATCAGCAATATGCCGGAGCTGGGCTGTTTAACCAATAAACAAGCCGCCGCGTTGGTGGGTGTGGCACCGATCAATCGAGACAGCGGTAGCTTTCAGGGGCAGCGAAGAATACGAGGCGGGCGCGCTCAAATACGTACCGTGATGTACATGGCCATGATGTCAGCGATGCAATGTAATCCGGTTTTTAAAGCAACTTATCAGCGGTTATTAGCCGTAGGCAAAGCCAAGAAAACAGCGATCATAGCCTGCGTCAGAAAGATGGTGGTGATCCTGAATGCGATGATCCGAGATGGCGTGCCGTGGAATCCTGAAATGGGTCAATAATTTAGGGATTGACGCCATAGTCACTTGTTAAATGTTTTCTAGTTCTTTTAGCTCTGATAAGGCTTGTTCTTTAGTAACTATTTCTAGACTTTCTTTACCCGCAACTAAAATAGCTCCAGTTGATACCAGTGTGTCGGTTACGTCGAAACGAAATTTTAGAAAAACTGTACTTTGAGGCTCTAACATAAGCGCCATTTCAAACCTCTTAACACCAACATCGTTATATACGGAAACAAGATTTTTTCCTGGAGCTAGTTCATATTGAAGGTAGCTACCGTTTTTTAGCATGCCCAGTAGACATTGGTTTACTCCCACATATTGGAATGCGCCAAATCCCATTAATTTTGATTCTCGGTATACGATAATACGAGATGAGCTTGATGCACTAGGAACGATAGGGTCCTCACATCTTGGTAAGTTAACGCAACCCTGTATTAAGAAAACTAAAATTAGTACTGCTATTCTCATGATATACCTTACATTTAACGCTTAGGTTGTGGGGCGCAAGGCGCGAAGCGGAACGCAGTCCCGCACGACCCACTGGTTAGGTGCCCGAGAACTGCCGATGCTGTTTTTGCGATAAAGCCGAAGTTGGCTTTTGAAGAATGTGGCACCGCAATTTCCCTTTGCTCAATTGTTGTTTGATGCCACCAGGAACGAAGGCTGCCAATTTACTTTTGGCTGCGGGCCGTCCAGTGGAACCCCGTTTTCCAATTTGCCGGATTTTACTGCGTTGCCTCCGGCTGGCATTTGCCCAAGGATTTTGGCACGTTTTGCGCCAAAGTTTAAACAGGGCTGCTTTGGTTTTTACCAATAAACTCTGAAGTTTTGTGCACCTAACGCTTAGGGTGTGGGGCGCAAGGCGCGAAGCGGTGCAGCGTCCCGCACGAACCACTTGTTAGAGCTCATGGTATCAACATTACCATTGGATAAATTAATACCGCCCAAATACCAAAACAAATTACCGCACCAACTATGGCGATAACACGCATTAAAATATCGTTTTCTGATGTGATTTTATAGTGACGCAATAACAACAAAAAAACTGAAATAGAGAAAACTAAACTAACTAGCATGTAAGCTAGCGCAGAAGGTCCCAGAATAGCTGTGTAATTGACCTGACTAGATATAACCATGGCAGCCCCAAGTACCAAAGTGCTAGCCATTGAAAATTTGGCTGTATTCTTAAGAGAGAAAGTTTGCTTCCTTGCCATAATTAATGGGCTCTAACGTTTAGGGTGCGGGGCAAGTGAAGCAAAGCGGAACTCTGTCCCGCACGACCCACTTGTTAGTGTGCGGCTGGCACATAAGCTTGGTATTCCAAGGTTTTGAAAAGCTTGCCATTAACGCTCACCTCGAGTTTGTAACTGCCCTCAGGATCGCCTGATGTGAATAAGAAAGGCTCCACAACCGTACCCTTATACTCTCTCGGTTGAAACACCATAACTGTTTGGGTTTTATCTTGCTCAGTAGTAACTACATCACCACTCATTTCTGTTACTCCGGGAGGTAAGATGGCTCTTACTTGGACTTTGTATTTAAAGCTTTCCGGAGCTGAGTACTCAACGCCATACAATCCGCCTTGTTCCATTGTTAATAGCGGCACAAAGTTAGCTTCTTTGACAAAGCCGAATCTAAAGTTTGTTGGCCCAATACGCTCAGATATTTCAATAATACCAAAGCGCACAGATACTTCTTCCGCGAAAGACGGGGTCGCTGTAAGGAGAGTTAGGATTGCGAAAATTATTCTCATAGTGCACTAACGCTTAGGGTGTGGGGCAAGAGGAGCGCAGCGGAACGCAGTCCCGCACCACCCACTTGTTATAGGAGGGCTTCGTTATATATTTGAATATCAGGGTTACCATCAAAGCCTTCTTGGTTGTCTTGTAAATGCTCATGTTCAAAATCAGTGCCATTTTCTTCAATATCAGTGGCAGCTTGCTCGAAAAATTTAGCAATTTTTCTTAACTCTTCGGGCTTAGCTGCAACAGTAACATCACTTAACTCAATTGATTGTGGCTCGTCACGCCCTTCTTTGGGATAACCAAATAATTTCATACTGGAAACCTATAACGCTTAGGGTGAGGGGCAAGTGAAGCAAAGCGGAACGCAGTCCCGCACGACCCACTTGTTAAAGTGGCGAAGCTCGTTGCTTCTTTAAAACTCGTTTGCATGCCGCTAGGCATGCTTGGCCTTGGATTGTGACATGCCTGAAGGCTGGCATTAAATAACCCATTTGGGTGAGCCGGAAGGAGGGCAGCAGGAACAGGGTGCAGGTTTTCCATTACACGCCGGAGCTTCTGATTGAATACTGTTTTTGTGGTTTGCTGCTGATCCATAGCACGATTGTCCCTAATGAAATTTTGAGCCCTTTAACGCTTAGGGTGTGGGGCAGGTGAAGCGAAGCGGAACTCTGTCCCACACGACCCACTTGTTAGGTTGTGGACTCATAATAGAACTCCCTTATCCTTGGAGAAAACAATGAAGCAATGCATGCGAATAGTATTAAAGCATTAGTTATTGGCCACCAAATTAAGGCTATGGGATAGCTTGATGTAAGGTGTTCCAAATTAAAAACTGCATAGGCTGTTATAACTGGGCTGCATGCAAGTATTGCGAGAGCGGAGTAGTAGCTCTTGCGGTTCTTTCTTCGTATTAGCTTGAAAGACGTTATTAGTATAAAGACAGGGGCTGCGAAAGATACGGCGGTACCTGATGCCGAGGAATCTGCAATGAGCTGCATTGAGATTGCCTGTATAAAAGCAGAAACAATTACAAAAGCTACGAGTATGTAAATTAAACGTACTAATGTTGGTAGCTCGCCATAATGTAATTTTTGCTCTTCCATGAAACGACCTAACGCTTAGGGTGTGGGGCAGGTGAAGCGAAGCGGAACCCTGTCCCGCACCACCCACTTGTTAAAGTGGCGAAGCTCGTTGCTTCTTTAAAACTCGTTTGCATGCCGCTAGGCATGCTAGGCCTTGAATTGTGACATGCCTGAAGGCTGGTACTAAATAACCCATTTGGGTGAGCCTGAAGGAGGGCAGCAGGAACAGGGCGCGGACTTTCCATTACGCGCGGGGCTTTCTGATTGGATACTGATTTTGTGGTTTGCTGCCGTTCCATAGCACTGATTTCCCTTAATGAATTTTCGAGCCCTTTAACGCTTAGGGTGAGGGGCCAGTGAAGCAAAGCGGAACGCAGTCCCGCACGACCCACTTGTTATGTTTATTACACCAGCACAAATAAAATAGATGACAACAACCCCACTGAAATAAGAGTAATCCCCACATAAGCAAAATATATCGTTTTTTTTGCTCTACGGAGATAGTACAAACGCATAAAGTTATACCCAAACAGAAACACAGCAAGGCCGAACCAAAGGCAGGAAACAAAGTACGCTTGATACCCATGAAACCATATAAGTTGAGAGCGTCCAGGAAAAACAGCCGCCGACTCTATTACTAATAAATATCCTACGACGATAGCAATAATTAATGGTATCGCTATCCCTAGAGCTCCCATTTGTAGCTTTTCAAATTTATAGAGTGCTCGATTATCTTTCATAAGACATAACGCCCGCGCTCAGCGGCCAAAATGGGCGCGTAGCGACCATTTTGGTCCGTCTGCAGCGCCTTGTTAATGTGTGCGGATCTGTTGAGCCACGGCAAAAGGGTGACCGAAGGATTCGAAGTCTCGGCAGTTCCAATTGCGTAGATTGAGTTAACCAGGAGTTTTCTCAACTTACCTTCTACTGCCGCCTTTTCTATTTTCTTTGCTCTGCGCATTCGCTGATTAATTTTTTGAATATTACTACAGCCTTCCTCGACCGCGACGTTTCAGTCTACGCCTTGCCTAACACCAATACCTTTACTTGAATGCTTTCTAGCGCACATTAACGCTTAGGGTGTGGGGCCAGTGGAGCGAAGCGGAACGCAGTCCCACACGACCCACTTGTTATGTGTTTCACTTGCGCTGAATTCCAAGGCGAACCTTAGCCGAAAATGGCAGGTACTTGTGCTGCATGTGATATTGAATATCCATCAGATAAGAGTGGAGGGGCTCTCTCTCATCGATTTCACGTACTGCGATTAAACCCATGTTTAATTCTTCCAGTTTTGCAGGGTCGACGTTTTTATCTATGACCAAAGCGCAATACTTCAGTTGAGCTTCAATCATTTTAGTCCATGGTAGGTTGAACCGTTTCAATTCGATCAGGGCTAGTTCAATAGTTTTCTGCATATCGCTCATGACACATAACGCTTAGGGTGTGGGGCAGGTGAAGCGAAGCGGAACCCTGTCCCGCACCACCCACTTGTTAAAGTGGCGAAGCTCGTTGCTTCTTTAAAACTCGTTTGCATGCCGCTAGGCATGCTAGGCCTTGAATTGTGACATGCCTGAAGGCTGGTACTAAATAACCCATTTGGGTGAGCCTGAAGGAGGGCAGCAGGAACAGGGCGCGGACTTTCCATTACGCGCGGGGCTTTCTGATTGGATACTGATTTTGTGGTTTGCTGCCGTTCCATAGCACTGATTTCCCTTAATGAATTTTCGAGCCCTTTAACAGTGGGATATGGACCCGTTTGTCCAATAATATGTTATATACGTCGTGGGGAATAAAGGCGAGAATCCATTTGTTTTCATAGGCTTACGCTGTTCCTTAGCGAGTAAATATCAATATCGTACGTGTCCTTTTTACTGATTTCAATATATAAAATACCTGAAGTACCCATACCCCCAAATTTGTTATAAAAATGGACATTTAAAAACGCATATAAATCAATTGGTTATTATTGATTGCCTAATATTGCGGTAATATTTTCTATACAGAGCTCCGCTATTAATTTATTTTGCTGTATGAATAAACAGTGTTTGCAAGGAGGCAAATACCATGAACTCTCCAAAGTTAATGGATCAATTACGCGCAAGATTACGCTACAAACACTATGCGCTGGCTACGGAAAAAGCCTACTGTCAGTGGGTAAAACGGTTCATCTTTTTTCATAATAAACGTCACCCAAAGGACATGGGTGGGGATGAAGTTGCTGCTTTTTTAACCAATCTCGCAGTCAATCAGGATGTTGCGGTCGCTACCCAAAATCAAGCACTGAATGCGCTAGTGTTTTTATACCGTGAGATTCTTGATATAGACCTTGCGGAATTACCGGAAATTATTCGGCCGAAAAAGCCTAAGCGCTTACCCACTGTTTTGACTAAAGCTGAAGTAGAAGAAGTGCTGCATTGCTTAAAAGAGCCTTATTTTACGCTGGCGTTGTTGATGTATGGTGCAGGGTTACGCTTGAACGAGGCATTAAGGCTTCGTGTCATGGATGTAGATTTTGAACGTAAGGAGCTAACGGTTCGTGGTGCTAAAGGCAATAAGGATCGTCTGACGATGCTGCCTGAGCGAGCTGTTATGGGGTTGGCTAGTCAATTAACAAAAAGTCGTGAATTATTTGAGTGTGATATGGCCAATGGCATGACATTCATTAGCCTGCCAGGCGCGTTATTGCGTAAATATCCTAATGCCGGCAAAGATTTCCGCTGGCGATTTATTTTCCCTTCTAGCTCCCTTTCAATTGACCCGCGTGGTGGGCATCAGGGGCGTCACCACATTCATTACAAACCAGTCCAGCGGGCCATTTCAAATGCTTCTAGAGCGGCGGGGATTACGAAACGCTGCACCTGTCATACACTGCGTCATAGCTTTGCGACCCAGCTGTTGGAATCCGGCTATGATATTCGTACTGTGCAGGAACTGCTTGGGCATGCCAGTGTGGCTACAACGATGATTTATACGCACGTCCTCAATAAGGGTGGGAAGGGGGTGCGTAGCCCTGCCGATGTTTAACTTTGTTAAGAAGGGCTCTAGTCCTGATCTGGGTTTTGCTCTTCCCACTCCTGCAATTCCTCCCACAGCTTTTCAGCATCACGTACGATACTGGCAATGGATATTTGCTGATTTGGATTGGCGAGGCTGCCCTGTAAACCGCGCAGACTGCATTCGTAGATAAAGGCTTTTTTGGTGTAGAGGCTGCCTGTTGTTTTGGACATAAAAAACTCCTCGCAAGATATCCAATATGGGTGAATAATTTGCAGGGTATTAATTTTGACCTGTTGGGTCAATTCGCTGAGAGCTCTAATGACAACACTTGCTTCATCTAAAACAATTAATTCGCAACGTTTGAAATTGCATTACCGTGATTGGGGTAATGCAGATGCACCACCTTTGTTGTTGGTGCATGGCGGTTTTGATCATTGTCGCAGCTGGGATTGGGCGGCTGAAAAGCTGTGCCAGGATTTCCGCGTGATTACGCCGGATTTGCGAGGACACGGCGATTCAGACTGGTCACTGGGTAATGCCTATTCAATGGCTGATTATGTCTACGATATGGCCGAGTTGGTTGATCAGTTGGCGTTGGCGCCGGTATCTATCGTTGGTCACTCATTGGGGGGGGCGATTACGCTGAAATATGCGGGCGCTTTTCCTGAGAAGGTGAAGCAATTGGTGATTATTGAAGGCCTGGTGCCTCCCCAGAAAATGCTGGAGGAAAACGAAGCTCCACCGGCACAAAAACTGGCGCGCTGGGTAAAACAGATACAGCGCATTGCCAAGCGGCCGCATCGCCGATATGCCAGTCAGGAAGAGGCGATCAAGCGTATGCATGAGGCAAATAGTCATCTAACCGAAGCTTATGCGCGTCATCTGGCGATTCATGGCAGCCGTGAGAATGATGATGGTAGTTACAGCTGGAAATTCGATCCGTTATTGCGCGCGCATCAGCCCTTTGATATGAGTGGCCATGATAGTCAGCTGCTATGGGAAAATATCGATTGTCCGGTGTTATTAATGCGAGGCGAAGACAGTTGGGCGAGTGATCCTGCTAAAGATGGTCGTGCCGCTTATTTTAAGCAGGCTGACGTGGTGAATTTTGCCGACGCCGGACATTGGCTGCATCATGACCAGTTTGAGTTGTTCATGGATGCGGTGGATGGTTTCTTGAGCCGGTGATTGTGTGAAGGGCAGAAGGGGAGATGATTAATCTCCCTTTCTGCCTAGATGAAGCACTAACGTATTTTCTGTTTGTCCTTCGTTAAAGCGGATAAGCACGTCAGAGTTTTTTTGATGGCTACTTAGTGGTTACCCATGTCGACAATCACACGCCCACGCACTTCACCCGCTAGTAGTTTTTCTGAGTATTCAGGAATGTCTTGGAAGCCGATGGTTTGGCTAATGCCGGCCCAGAAATCATGGTCTAAAACCTCTGCCAGTTGTTGCCAGGCGCGTTGTCGTAGTTCGTGGTTAATGTAGGTGGAGTTGATGCCGAGCAGTTTAATGCCACGTAAAATAAAGGGCATCACGGTGGTGTTAAGTTTATAACCGCCCGCTAGGCCACAACTTGCGACCGCGCCACCATAGTCGATTTGTGAGAGTAGTTTGGCCAGAAGGTTGTCGCCAACCGTATCAATAGCGCCAGCCCAGCGTTGCCGCTCCAATGGTTTTGCAGGTTCGAGGAATTCGTCTCTGGGTAAAACGTCACTGGCACCTAGCTGCTTCAAAAAATCGCTGTGTTCGGGACGCCCACTGATAGCCGTAACCGAATAACCCAAACGTGACAAAATAGCGATGGCGACGCTGCCAACGCCTCCCGATGCACCTGAAACAATGATATTGCCAGCATCAACCGTGATGCCCGCATCCTGTAAGGCCAGTACCGATAACATGGCGGTAAAGCCCGCAGTGCCAGCGGCCATTGCATCTTCAGGGCTCATGGCAGAGGGCAATTTAACCAGTGGTTCGGCCGGAACACGTGCATATTCAGCAAAACCGCCGCTGTAGTCTTCACCTAATCCGCCGCCGCAGAGCACCACGGTGTCACCTGCTTGAAAATCTGAATTTGCGGACTCAACGACGCTGCCTACGAGATCAATGCCGGGCACCATCGGAAAACTGCGCAGGATTTTGCCACGGTTAGTGACCGCCAAGGCATCTTTGTAGTTAATGCTGGAATGAGAAACTTTTACGAGTACCGGGTGATCGGGTAATTGGGTATTGTCCCATTGTTCAAAGCTACAGGTGATGGTGCTGTCGGATTGTTGGGCGACGAGGGCGTTAAACATGGGTTGGTTTCCTGTTAGCTTATTCGTGAATAAGAAGCAGTATAACCTAGAAAAAAGTGGACGCTTAATCGACTTTAGTCGGAGCCATGAGGCGTCATTTGTTAGCCGATTCTGATCATTTCGAAGTCGCTTTTGGCGGCGCCACACTCTGGGCAAACCCAATCTTTGGGGATATCGTCCCAACGCGTGCCGGGCGTAATACCATCGTCAGGCCAGCCTTTGGCTTCGTCATAAACATAACTGCAGGCCAGGCATTGCCAGCGTTTGTAGCTGTCAGGATCGCTGGGTTTTAGCAGGGACTTAATGCTTTTCCACATGGCGATTAATTATGATTTCTGTCATTTCGAGTAACGAAAGAAATCTTCACAACTTAAAGTCATAAGATTTCTCCCGTTGGTCGAAATGACAATCGAGTGGAGGATGTCGTGTCTCTACTGGTCGTGGTTCGGTGAAGCAAAACCGTAAATGCCACGATCGGTCTTTTCAGCGAGCCAGTCCTTCAGGTGTAAGATTTCTTCGGTATCGGCAATGCTTTCATCAAGCGGCTGATTATCCTTCAGACAGCGAAATGCTTGTGATAGCGCTTTGTATCGATCACCGCTAATGCCAGCGCGACGTAGACCAATGGTGTTGAGGCGGTAGTGTTTCACCGGCTGGCCACCGACCAATGTGTAGGGCATGACATCTTTGCGGATGCCAATCACACCGGCAATCATGGCGAAGGAGCCAACGCGGCAGAACTGGTGCACCATGGCGCCGCCGCCGAAGAAGACGCGGCTGCCGACAACTACATGACCGCCCAGGGTGGCGCTGGTGGCGAAGATATTGTTATCGCCGACGATGCAGTCATGAGCAACATGGGCGTTGTTCATAAAGTAACAGTTCGAGCCGATTTGGGTTTTTCCGCTGGCCGCAGTGCCGCGACTGATGGTGACGCCTTCGCGGAAGCTGTTGTTATCGCCAATTTCGGTGGTGGTAACTAGGTTGTGGTCAAAGCCTAAATCCTGTGGCAGGCCGCCAATCACTGCTTGTGGATAGACGTGGTTATTATCGCCCATGTTAGTGTAGGCGTGCACGATGGCATGGGCGTCAATGGTGCAGTTATCGCCCAGTGTGACCTGTTCTTCAATAATGGCGAAGGGGCCAACGGTGACGTTGCTGCCTAACTTGGCTGTGTCGGCAATGATGGCGGTCGGGTGAATCTGTGTGTTGCTCATAGAGTATTTTCCATGCGTTTAACTGCGGCAAGTTTAACCTATTGCAGGTGACGCATCAGCAGCTAATTGATGGGTATTGTTTATCTGGATTTACCTGTATCGCAGTCAAGCGGCCCGCAGTTGTTGTCTGAATGGCCTAATGACTTTTTCGGTGCTATTTCATCACGGATCTTTTGTTTCATCATTTTTAATTCCGGGAATCCACCATCCGATTTTCGACACCAGATGATCTGTTCATTGAGATGAATGTCAAACTGACCGCTGGCACCGGGGCGTAGTGTCACTTCTGCGAGCTCGTCAGCAAAGGTGGTCAGTAATTCCTGCGCCATCCAGCTGGCGCGGGGTAGCCAGCGACAGCCGTTGCAGTAGTAGATAATGATGCTTGGTTTATTAAGGGCTTGAGTCAATGTGTGCTTCCCACCAGTCGGGTAAATCGGCAATGGAGTCAATGATAGCATCGGGTTTGATGCCTTGCTGCAAATCTGCGGGTTGGAATTTTCCGGTACGAACCTGTATGGCCTTTAAGCCTGCCTGCTGTGCGCCGTTAATATCACCCTGAATATCATCGCCAATCATCAGTAGTTGCTCTGGAGCCTGTTGTAGTTGTTGTGCTGCGGTCTGAAAAAATGAGGAGGATGGCTTGCCACACACGATCGCTTCTTTACCGATAGCATATTCCAGTGCCTTCACGAAGGGGCCGACATCAAGCTGTAATCCCGTAGAGGTTTTCCAATAGCGGGTCAGGCCAAGGGCGATAAGCTGCGCTTCGGGAGAAGCTATGAGCTGTTTGAAGGCTGTGTTTATTAACGGGAAGGTCCACTGGTCACCCAGGTCGCCAATCACAACGGCATCAATGTGTTGTTCTTCAGATTTGGCAATTTTACAGCCAGTAAAGTCGGCTTTGGTGGCTTCAGCAACGTACAGCGCAACCCGTGGATTCTTTAGTTTGTTGGACAACCAATTGTTGGCGGCAATGGGCGGCGTGAGAATATGTTGTGGATCGGTAGTAATGCCAAAACTAGCGAGTTTGTTAACGATGGCAGAGCGGGGTTTGGAGCTGGTGTTAGTAACAAATAAATGAGGAATGTTGTATTTTTTCACCCAGTTGAGGGCCTGGGCTGCGCCGGGGATGAGTTGGCCGTTTTGATAAATAACACCATCAAGATCAAATAAAATACCTGTCATGATTGGCTCCTCTGAATCGGCTGACTTTGAAGCAGAGTTGCTGCTGGATTTTATTGCCCCACTAGTTAAGTAGCACTTAGGAAGTGATCTGCTGATGGGTCATCGCATATTCAATAAAATGCTCTCGATAATTTCTTAAATTACGTGAGGTTTCCCGAGCAATATTGAGCACCAGCATGCTGTATAGCTCCATATCTTTTTCAAAAAGATTCAGCAAACTTTCACTCGATAGCACTAATACCTCGCAATTCTCCATTGCCACGGCAGTAACGGAATGGGGTTGGATTCCAATCAACGAAGTTTGGCCAAAACACTGGCCGGGTTCTATCACTAGCAGTTCAAGGGTGGTGCCTTTATAGTCGCTGAATGTTTTTACTTGACCATTGAGTACGATGTAAATAAACGTAGGCTGGGAGCCCTGCTTGAAAATGACATCGTCTTTTTTATAGCTGAGCGTGCGTAATTCGCCGAAAACGGTTTCCAGCTGCACGTCGTTGAGACCGCCTAGTAGAGAAATCTTATGGAGTATTGCGCGAACTTTGCCGGGATCCAGCAGGGGTAATGGTTCGTGATTTGTTTTCATAAAAACTTCCCCAAACAACCGAGGCATTGAAGCTTTCTTCTTAACTATTAGGTTACTCTAATTACAAGATAGTTCACCACTCAATTTGTAGCGAGTTTATTACGTAAAGTTCAGATTATTTTATTAAGGCCGATAGGAGAAGCAAACACAGTAACAGGATGCGATTTTTTAAATATATTTGTAAGAATTATGGATAAGGCATTGTTCTCATTGGCTATGCCTTGAAAGCTGATCTAGTCTATAAACGATAACAATAAGTAAAAGAACACTATGACAACCCAATCGAATAAATCAAAAATAGCGCTTAATGGTGTGATTGTTTTAGGTGTCGCGTTGCTGTTGGTTTCATTGTTGCTGAAACTAATTGCTGAATTCAAAACGGGCATCGTTTTCAATCAAGTCTGTGACTGGCTGCAAATGTCAGCTTCGCTAGATAACGTCATTGATAAGTTACGTCGTTATGGCGCCTACGCGGTGGCAAATATCGAGTTAATTACCCTCTGCTTTTTATTGATACCGGCTCTGCGACGTATCGGCGCCGGGCTGGGATTATTGTTCGCGGCTGTCACCATACTGATTTACCTGTTGGTCTCGTTGAAAAATATCGGCTGGGTTAATGAGGCGGGTACTTTGTATGCTGCTGGCAATGTCGCTTTAGTCGGGTTGTTTGCTGCCGTGTGTTTAGTTTTGTTACGTCTCACCAGAGTTGTTTTGCCGTTGGATGTGCGCGCCGAAAACTGGAAACAGGACTTGGAAAAAGAGCTGCAAAAAGAAGCGATGGAAACGACGCCGATTGCTGACTATACCGAGCTGAGTGAACGTATTTCTTTCCATACTCCTTCGACCGATAAGGTTGAGGAAGCCTATAAACAGCTGTTGCTGGATGTGACGCGTGAGTTGCGAGATGTCATTGAGGGTGATCACCACCGCGCGTTGCAGGAAGCTCAGAAACACATTGAAACTTTGCCAAAGGAAAATAAGTATTTCCCGCGTCAGCCAATGATTATCCCTAAACTGATTCGCGCCGTGAACAGTGAAGATAGTACCAAAGAGCGGTTGGTTAAGGTGATCAGTCAGGATCCGGTGATTGCCGGAGAACTACTAAGAGTGGCCAACAGCCCCTATTATAAATTGTCCGAGGGTACCATCGACAGTATTGGTCGCGCGGTTTTGGTATTAGGCATTGATGGTCTGCGCTTTTTGACCTCGACGCTGGTGCTACAGCCAGTGGCTCAAACGGATAAAACCTATTTCCCTGGCTTTACCAAGCGGGTGTGGTTGCAGTCAGTGTTGGCGGCTAATGCGGCGCAGGCTTATGCGCGTAAAACGCGTAGTTGTGATAGTTTTACTGCGCACTTGGTGGGTCTGTTAAGCAGCATCGGTCATATTGTTATTTTCCAGATGTTGCTGGATGTCTATAAGAATTATTCCGGGGCTCATCCTAAAATTGAGGTGCTTAATCAGCTGCAACGCGATTACGCTGATAACGTATCGGCAGCGGTGATTGAAAGCTGGAACCTGTCCAGCGAATTTGTTGATACGCTGAAGGCTTATCAGAAGCAGGGTGACGTGAATGACCTGAGTCCTCTGGGGCGAGCGCTTTATTACGGACGTTTGTGTGCTTCGCTACACACGCTGCATGAAAAGGGGGGTTACGATATGGAGCAGGTGCAATCGGTGCTGCGCGAGCAGGGCTTGCACGATGAGGTGTTTGACGCAATGTGGAAGGTGCTCACCGAGGGTGAGCAGAAGTTATCTGAGGTATGGGGTTAACTTAAATTAAGGCAAGGCGAGTGCCTTGCCAATTAGTAGTAAAGTATGGGTTTAGAACTTGGTGTGTAAACCACACTCACGGTCTTCCTGGCCTTTAGTGGGATCAAAATAATCGGGCTCGTTAGGTAGATTGTGATCCTCCAGATACTGATCCATATCGGCTTCTGTCCAGTCCAGAATAGGCGCAATTTTTAGGTAGCCCTCTTTGGATTGGGTCACAATATCCATATTTTTACGGTGTTCAGTTTGTTCACGACGCAGGCTGGTGATCCATATTTCCGGTTGGGCTTCACGAATAGCGCGTTCAAAGGGTTCCAGTTTTACCTGACGAGTGAACTCTTCATGCAGTGGTTCGCCGACTTCGGGGATTCCTTTCATCAAGACATTTCGGCGTGCAGAAGTCATTTCTGGCGTGTACACATCGACCTTTAAATCCAGATCTTTCATCAGCTTATCGGCAAAGCGATAGGTTGCTGAAGAGTTGTAACCGGTGTCCACCCAAAGGATTTTAATGTCAGGAATGATGCGGGTGACCTTGTGCAGAATCACCGCTGAATGATCACCAAAGGTGGTGGTCATCATGGTACGTTTGCCAAGGTTGGCTGCCCATTGGATGATTTCATCGGAGGATTTGTTCGCCAGTTCGGCGTTAATCGCGACTAAATCGTTGTCGCTGATGATGGATGATTCTGACATAGTTTATCTATCCCTAAACTTTCTAAGAGCCTTTACAGCAGTGCCTTCAAACAGGCGGCGATTATACGTAAATTGGCGCCCGCCTGCAGCTATGCAGCAGGAATATTCTGTTATTAGCTTATGTCTGAGCTTTGGAATAATGAGGTATCAGAAATGACCTCAATCAGGGCGTTGGTTAATTGTTGTAAGTCTTCGGCGCTGATAATGTAGGGGGGCATTAGGTAAACCAATTTTCCGAAGGGGCGTACCCAGATACCCTTTGCAACAAAAGCTGCCGTGATTTCCTGCATGCGCACGGTTGATTGCATTTCCACCACACCAATGCCGCCCAATACGCGTATCTCGGCAACATGGGGTAGATTGCGAGCAGGTGCGAGGCCGGTTTTCAGTCCATGTTCGAGTGCTTCGATACGTTGTTGCCAGGGGCTGCTGAGCAATAGCTTCAGACTGGCTACGGCAACACTACAGGCCAGCGGGTTGCCCATAAACGTTGGGCCGTGCATAAAAACACCGGGGCTGGTGTTGCAGATAGTGCTGCTGATTTGCTCGGTGGTGAGCGTGGCGGCCAGCGTCATAGTGCCGCCAGTGATAGCTTTGCCCAAACACAAAATATCGGCTGTGATGCCGGCATGTTCACTGGCAAACAGCTTGCCGGTGCGGCCAAAGCCAGTGGCGATTTCATCGCAAATTAGCAATACGTTGTGCTCATCGCAAAGTTCACGCACACGTCGTAGGTAATGAGGTGAGTAAAATCGCATGCCACCGGCACCTTGCACAATAGGCTCGAGAATCACGGCAGCGATGTGCTGATGTTGTTGCTCTAGTTGATGTTTCAGGCTGGCGATGTCTTCTTCGTTCCACTCACCGTCAAACTTGCATTGTGGCGCTTCGGCAAATAGCTGTTGAGGTAAGACGCCGCTGAATAACTCGTGCATGCCGGTAATCGGGTCGCAAACCGACATGGCAGCAAAAGTGTCGCCGTGGTAACCCGAACGCAGCGACAACATTTTATATTTATCGGCTTGCCCTTTGGCCTGCCAGTACTGAATGGCCATTTTAATGGCGACTTCAATGGCGACTGAACCGGAGTCGCTAAAGAATACTTTCTGGAGTGCTTTAGGCGTTATATCGACCAACAGTTTTGCCAGTCGAACGGCAGGCTCATGGGTCAGTCCACCAAACATAACATGGCTCATTTTTTCAACCTGTGCCTGCATGGCAGCGCTTAGCACCGGGTGGTTATAACCATGAATCACCGACCACCAGGAGGCCATGCCGTCAATTAGTTCAGTGCCGTCAGCGAGGGTTAAACGCACCCCACTGGCTGATGACACGACATACTGAGGCTGCGGCTCGGTAATAGAGGCGTAGGGGTGCCAGACATGCTGGCGGTCGATGTCGAGAATCTGTTCAGTGCTGAGAGTGTTCATGGTCTGATCTGCGGCCGGTTTAAATAGTCAACAACCGGGTGATTCTAAGCTAAAACGCGGGATTGGGGCAGGTGGTCTTGGGAATTAAAAGAGGGAAATAGAGTTGACGCGAAAACGGCGGTGCTTGGCTGGTGCGCACACCGCTGTTTTCGTGATGGTTTCATGGTAACGATTACGGACGTTGTTACAGTGCCCACTGCCAACCAGCAGTGACAATCATATCGGTTTCCAGTTGAGGACCGTCAAGGTTCTGCCAAACGGGTTTACCCACTTCGATGGCAAAACGGTGGCCAGTACCAGGAATTTTAACATTCAAACCCAAGCTTAAATCGGCACGTTTGCCAGCTAGAAGAGCGGGGTTGGCAGTTTGTACCATACCGGGCGTTAGGTCGTTGTCACGGCCGTCGATGCGATCCCATTTCTGCGCATTCAAACGCACAGAAGCGCTGATGTTTTCTGACAACAGGCGTGCTACCCAGCCGGTCACTTGCAGTTTGTCACCACGGCTCCAGCCTTCATCGTTGGTGCCAATGTGAATAGTTGCCATTGCCTGTGCGCCCCAGGAATATTTACCGTTAACCTGTTGGCCGAGATAGGTAAGGCCGGGCATCAGGTTATAGGTGCCAGAACCAACTTGCATAGGGTAGGGCAGTTTAATCTCAACGTTAGGGTTGGCTGCATGGTCACGAATATCGTCGTCACCGGTCGGCAGGCTAACCCCGATATTTGCTAAAAAGCGGTGTTGAACGGGGGTGTCGCCATCAACGTGTTTTGATGCCAGATTGAAAATAGCACCCAGACTGATGTCGCCCAGGCCTTCACCGACTGTTTCAAACTTAACGCTGGTGCGAGTGATGTGATCCATGCTGTTTTTAACGTAGGGCACCATGATGTTCAGTGTGACATCATTATTTGGCGCATACATGGCGCCCAGCATATGCATTTCCATGTCCATTTTTTCGGGAGCAACCATGAACTGATTATGCACCTCGCTGGTGCTTAGGCGGCTCTTGCCATTACGGTTGCCGTCCATTTCCATATGCATCGCCCGGTAGGAAAACATCCATTCGCCAGCTTTGTGCGTGTGGTCAGCCATCACGCCGATGGGTGCGTGGGCATCGGGGCGACTGCCTTCCCAGTGTGCAAAGGCAGTAGTGCTTGCCAGTGATGAGGTGAGGGCGGTGGTTAAGAGGAGCGGATAAGTTTTACGTGCAGACATGCTTTGAGGTTTCCAAGTTTTAAAATATTAATGGAGAATTATAGTGATTCGCGTTTACCTTAAAAATGCGGCAAATTGTCGCACCTATGCCGCACACTTGTCGCAGGGGCTGCTGTTATACTGTGGCATCTTAATTTAACCCTTTAACCTGTTTGATTTTTAGCTATGTTTTTGACGAAACAACTACCACTGTCGGCGGCCCGCGATAATATGCGGCGTTTGGCATGGATTCGAGTTATTGCATTACTGGGGCAATTGGCTGGCGTGTTGTTTGCCTGGGCATACCTTGAAGCGTCTGTGAACTATGCGGGTATGTTGATTGTAATGCTGCTGATGGCGCTGGTGGCCGTCGCTTCGTTGTGGCGTCTGCGTTATGGCTGGCTGGTGACTGACGCCGAGTATTTCGCTCAATTGTTAGTGGATGTCGCCGCCCTGACATGTTTGCTGTATTTTTCTGGTGGCTCCACTAACCCTTTTATTTCCTATTATCTGGTCATTCTGACCATTTGCGCGGCGACGCTGCCTTGGTCCTATACCTGGTGTATGACAGGCGTGACCTTTACCGCCTATAGTGCGTTGTTGTTTTATTATCAGCCCCTGATTCTGCCGGGCCACGATATGGCGGCGATGATGCATGGCAATCTCTTTAATTTGCATATCGTCGGTATGTGGCTGACCTTTTTGATCAGTGCGCTGTTAATTACCTATTTTGTGGTAAAAATGGCGCAGGCCATTCGGCAGCAGGAGGCTGATCTTGCTACGCAGCGTGAAACGACGCTGCATAACGAACAATTGCTGGCAGTGGCAACACTAGCCGCCGGTACGGCCCATGAATTGGGTACACCACTATCGACGATCTCGGTATTAGCGGGTGAAATGCAGCAGGACTATGCCGACAATAGTGAACTGCAGGATGACTTGAAGCTGCTGCAAAGTCAGTTACAGCTTTGTAAGCAGTCGATGCGGCTGATGGTCGATAAATTTAGTGTCGATGCGCAGGAGAAAACAGCTACACAACCTGTAACGGATTATATTGACGAACAGTTGGAACGCTGGCGTTTGATGCGTCCCGATGCTCATGATGACTATCAGTTGATGAGTGCTGCGCCGGTACCCGAGTTGGATGTCGATGAAACCATGGGCCAGGCTATTATGAGCCTGTTGAATAATGCTGCTGATGCCAGTCCCGAACGCATTGAGATTGAATTACGTTGGGATCAAACAAATATGCAGTTCAGTATTCGTGATTTTGGTGCCGGTATTGCCCCGGAACTGGCGGAAAAACTGGGTAAACCCTTTGTCAGCACCAAGCGTAAAGGCTTGGGGCTGGGATTGTATTTATCCCATGCGACGGTACGCCGTTTTAACGGGCTGTTAACCCAGTACAATCACGATGAGGGTGGAACCTTGACCGAATTACAACTGCCCATTGTCTGGCCGCAGGTGAGTGTTAATGACTGAGCAAGGCACCCGACTATTGATCATTGATGATGAACCTGTATTTACGCAGGTACTGGCGCGTGCCTTTAGCCGGCGTGGCTATGATGTGCGCGAGGCTCATGATGCTGTGGAGGCGATGGCGTTGGTTGAAAGCTTTCAACCACAACGGGTGACGCTTGATTTGAAAATGGTTCGTAGCTCAGGCCTGCAATTGATTCCACAATTATTGAAGGCGCTACCGGAGCTGAATATTGTTGTGTTGACTGGCTATTCCAGCATTACTACGGCGGTACAGGCTATTAAACTGGGAGCCAGTAATTATCTGTGTAAACCGGCAAATGCCGATGAAATTCTGGCCGCCTTTGAGGCCCAGGGTAGTGAAGAGGTAGCGGTTGAGGAGACACCTATTTCAGTGAATCGCCTGGAATGGGAGCATATTCAAAAGGTGTTAGCCGAGCATGAGGGTAATATTTCTGCGACCGCTCGGGCGTTGGGAATGCACCGCAGAACGCTACAACGAAAATTGTATAAACGTCCGGTACAGCGTTGAATTAAGCGATTTAGAGAATTAATGTTTTTTGTCATGCCGATGCTGCTCATTCATCGGTACCAGATAAAACAGGCAGTCGGACAGCGCAATATCGGGGTTTTTGGTTACCATAAATAACCTTAACGACTGGCGCGTCAGTAGCTGGTTGTCTCGTATTTCAAAGTAATGTTCGATATGTTCACAACCCATAGAGTCACGTGCTGTCAGACAACTGATGCCGCGAGGCCCCAGCCAGCCCAGTACGCTCTGTGCCGGGGTTTCACCAAAATTGTAATGCTCCACATCGCTGTGCAGAGTGAGATCCGGGCCATCGATGGCGTGATCAGCATAGGCAATTTCGCTGCCTTCAATCATTTCTACCCGTAAGGGATGTTGGTAGCGCACCATTTTCGCATTCATGCTGCTGTCATCAAACAACTCTTTTTTGAGGGCGAAACGGCGGACGCCATCGATGGCTAACTGGTGAGCGTGTGGGTCGTGGCAGCCACCACATTCGATGGTGGTGACGGGGAAATTGCCTTCTTCGAACTCCATAATGGCGCCCAATTTTAGATCCGTGATAATCAGGTGTTGGGTGAATAGCGAGCTGAGTGCAACATGGCGAGAGTCAGTGCTGGTGACTACGGCAAAAGAAGGCCCGGATCCCGAGGTGTTGTGAATATCCAGCACCGCTTCAGGTTGTACGGCACACAGTCGATGTAAGATGTTGGCGGCCAGTATTCCTTCGGTATCTTTATAAGGTGGGCGAAAACAGCGGTTGAGGTCACGGTGACCGGGTAGCATGCGATAACTAAAACCGGGTGGGTGGCGGGCGGCTTTGACCGAGGCAATACAAAAATACAAATCAGTTTGCGGTATATCACCGTTGCGTAACCAGGCATGAATGGCATGCAATCCAGAAGGTTCATTGCCATGTAGCAGGGTGATGATGACGCGGCAGCGGCTGTGATCTCGGCCGGGAATATAAATCCAGGTGGGGCCGGCCAGCTGCTCTAGAAATTCCTCAATAGTAACGCCAATTTCAGCGGCAGAGGGCGCCTCCCAGTATTGAATGGGGTCGCTTTCGTTATTTGGCATGTTGTGCTCCATCTTCGTCCTCAGGTGTGCCACAGATGCACAGGCTGACCACTGGCACAGTTCGTCAGATAGTGCTGTAACAGGTGCTGTAATGCCTGTTTGCGAGGCTGATGTTGTTCGAGTTGTTTCAATATTTTGAGCTGCCAGCGTGCGCCAGTTTGGCGGCTTTTAAGGCGCGCTTTAATAATGCCGAGGTAATAATCAATTTCACTTTCCTCAACCGCTAATTCGGCCAAGCCTTTGGCTGCAATGGGTAATAGTTTTTCAATCACTTTAACAGCTGAAAGCGGCGCAGCACTGGCGCGTGTTTTTCTTGGCCAAAGGAATTCAGCATCCAGGCCGTGCTTGGCGGCAGCGTAAAAGTTTTTTTGCACGGCAGAAAAGGGCAGCTGGCGGCTGAAGGCGGGCATAGATGCTGCCATTCCCTGGGTAATACCAATACTAAAAGCCGCGTTGGCGGCCATATCGAGGCTGGTCGGTCCACTGGGCAGGGCGCGCAGTTCAATGCGTAGGTGGCCTTTGTTGGCAGAATCGTAAATAGCACGATTCCAATGCCAGATTGAACCATGGTGCATGTGCAGATCGGCCAACTTTGGAATGCCGCCCTTGCTCAAAATTTGCTGATAATCTTCGTTGCTGTGTTCAGGAATGAGGATTGGATAATCTTTCACTGAGGCTTCAAATAATTCTAATGCACTACTTTCTACCCAGCAGTTGCCTAAACCCGCGCGGCTTGGACCAACATAACGCTTGCGTTGCATATCGCGAGATTCAACGGATTGCTTGAAGAGAATAACGCGGGTTTCCTCCCACAGCCGATGACCCAAAAGCAGCGGTGAATTGGTGCTGATGGCAAGCATCGCCGCGGTTCCCAGCTGAGCGGCGTTATAACAGTTAGCGAATTGCTCGGGATTGACCCGCAGATGTACCTGAAACGAGGTGTTGGCACCTTCAATATTGAGATTTGAAAGCGACATTTGTAACGGCTCTGGACCGTCGATATCCACTTTAAGTGCATGGCCGCGAAGCTTTTTCAGTGCCCGGTTGAGTACATGGTAACGATTGTCATCGGTCATCGCTGTTGAGCTGATATCGCGTCGGCTCAGGGTCGGCAGAATACCAATAGTCAGCGGTTGAACGTCCAACGGTTTGCCCAGTTTGCTGATCAATTTGAGTTTTTGATCGATGGCCTTGACCATTTTCGAGAAGGGTTTTCCAGCCGCAGCGACAGGACGGAGATTGTACTCGAGGTTGTAGCGATTAATTTCCAGCGCCAGCAGCGGGTCATTTGCCAGTGCTAATAGTTCTTTGTTTAGCCATTGTGCCTTGCCTTCACGGTTGACCAAACTCAGTTCAAGCTCGGCACCAAAGGAGGCTTTGCCAACACCAAAACCGGGACGTTCCAGTAGTTGTGTGAGTACCTGCAAGTTAGCCTGCAAACGCTCGGAGAAAATTGCGTAATCGGATTTACTAAATCGTCTGGTTTGTACGTTGCTGCCCATACCTCGTGCCCACAAAAGGTTTCCCAGAATAGACAAAACTTGAAGCAGGTGTTTCTATTAATACTAGGGGATTACGAGGCGTTGCGAAAGTGATGGATAACATGAGTAACACGAACGCAGGAACTCATACACAGAACAGTGCGGGTAAAAAGGGCGCTATTGCCGCAGGACATGCGGTTACCGTTGATGCAGGCTGCGAGGTGCTGGCGGCAGGCGGCAATGCCTATGATGCCGCAATCGCCGCGTTTTTTGCCTCCTGTGTTGCTGAGCCCGTATTGTCTTCACTGGGTGGTGGTGGTTTTTTATTGTCACAAACCGCTGCCGGGCAACATCAATTGTTCGATTTTTTTGTACAAACACCCTGCCATAAACAGTCCGCAGATTGTCTCGATTTCAAGCCTATCTGGGCGGATTTTGGCACTACTCGGCAGGAATTCCATATTGGTTTGGGGGCTATTGCCACGCCGGGTGCTGTTAAGGGTGTGTTTGAGGTACACCGACAGTTGGGTTCTATGCCTATGTCTGAATTGGTTCAGCCTGCGATTGCAGCGGCTCGGGCAGGTATACGCCTGAATGCGCTACAGGCTTATATTTTCAGTATTGTCTCACCGATTTTAACGGCCTCAGAGGAAGTGGCTGTACTTTTTTCTGGTAATGGTTCGGGTAACTTGGTTGGCGAAGGCGATTTATTACGTATGCCGCAACTGGCCGATACGTTGGAGGCTCTGGCTGCTGAGGGAGATGTGCTTTTTTATCAGGGAGATATAGGGCAACAAATTGCGATTCAATGCCGTGAAGGTGGCGGGCATCTGCAGCGTACGGATATGGAGAATTATGAGGTCATTTGTCGGCAACCGCTTGCGCTTAATTATCGGGATTGTCAGATCGTTACCAATCCACCACCTAGCTCGGGGGGTATTCTGGTTGCCTTCGCACTGCGGCTTTGGCAGCAGGTTGGTGAACATTCGGCTGCTCCAGGTCTGATTAAATACGGATCACTGGCGCATTTGCAACAGCTGGCGCAAGTGATGGGGAAAACTAATCAGGCACGTATTGAAGCGCATATCGACGACACCAATGGTCATCCCAGTGTGGATGTATTGCTGGATGATCAGTTGCTTGATCGATATCGAGATTCCATTATTGGGCGCAGTAAAGCGCATCGGGGTACGACTCATATCAGTGTTATTGACCGTTGGCAGAATGTTGCCACCTTGACGGTTTCCAATGGTGAAGGCTGTGGGCGCATGGTGCCGGGTACTGGCATCATGTTGAATAACATGCTCGGCGAAGAGGATTTGAATCCGCACGGCTTTCAGCAGTGGCAGGCGAATCAGCGCATGACCTCAATGATGGCGCCCAGTGTTATTAATCAACCTGGAGGAGGTGTTGTGGCATTAGGCTCGGGTGGCTCTAATCGTATTCGCACTGCTATTTTGCAAACGATTATTAACCTGACGGATTTTGATAAATCGTTACATGAGGCCGTTTGTCTGCCGCGGCTTCATTTCGAGAATGATTTACTCAATGTTGAGTATGGCTTTGCCAATGAAGCGTTGGTTTCGCTGTTTGATCAGTACCCGAAGCATAAGTGTTGGAATGCATTAAACCTGTTTTTTGGCGGGGTGCATTCAGTACAAGTTCGGGATGGATTGTTTGACGGGGTGGGTGATCCACGCCGGGGTGGGGTTTGTCAGAGCTTGTGACTTCAAAATGCTAAAGGTTAAACGTTATTTTTATCGTTTGTTGAGGTTTCAATGCGCGGTTTTTGTGAAGAAAACAAGTCATCCGAACCCGCGCCACAGGAAATAATCGTGCGCATGGCTGAGTCGACTTTGATGTCGGGTCGTAATTCCACCTGATCGGCGGGTAAGTGATAGATCATACCGGAGGTGGGGTTGGGGCCGGTGGGGACGAACACCGTGAATTGTCCATCTTCGTGTTCACTGGTGACCAGTGCGGTCACGGTGGTTTCAATATTGGCACCAAACAGTTTGACCTTCGCCACTTGTCCCTTGCTAAAGGGGGATGATTCACTCTCGCCGAGAAACTGGTTAACGATTTCCTTCACCATGCGATAACCCGGCGCAAAACGTTCCAGTCTTTGTTCAAAGAAGTTGTGCGCCCAACGCCCGACACGGGTGCTGACCAGTGTGCCCACCACAAAACACAGCACGATGATGATTACCAGTGTGAGAATGTCAGCGGTCAGCTGGGGAAAGTCGTAACGACGAATTAACAGGTCGGACACGGGTGAGATCAGGTCGGTAACGAGATGAAATAACCAGCGAAAGAAGAACGTTAGAATGGCCGTTGGCAGGATGACCAATAGGCCACCAATCAACGCACGTTTGGTAAAGGAGCGGGGTTTTCCCATGTTGTTTGTGTCGCGCGTTATAGGTTGTTTTGGATGTGAAGCTGAATTACTGAAGCAGCAGCCTGATTTAGTTGTAGGAATTTAAGACCGATATAATATTTGTCTTGAGACGCGCGGCGCACGTGAATAGCCCGGCAGCGTGAATCAACCGCTATATTTTTGCCATCTTTGCGTGGCAAGGTGAAGGTGGCGTGTAGTTCAGGTTGTAGGTTTTTCCCCTCTGTATTTTTCCGATACAGCATGGCTTCAAATTCATCTTGAGTGGCTATCAGCATGAGGCCGCTCAGGGAAATATTTTCAGACTGTATTTGCACACTTCTATCATTCGGCAGATCAATTTTCACTGACGTGCAGAGGGGAACTCGTGGATTGATGCGGCTATCGTTGATCACGGTTTGCGAAGTTATATCGGTCAATGTGTTTTACTGTTTGGATTATTGTTATAGGTACTTTGTTATAAAAAGGTTTTTTAACATTTTGTTTTCAAACAAGTATAGCAGCCAGTAATGATTGTGCGAATGGCTGCTATACCGTCAAGTTACGCGTTTTCAGCCGTTTCATCCGCTGCCTGGGTGGGGTGAGCGGCTAGCTCATTACCACGAGGGTGAAACAGTACATCCATTGTCATTTTTCCAACGTCAAATTCTGCTTCCTTTTGATAGCCAAGGGACTGGAAGAAGTGTTTGTACTGTGCGTCAACCGAATCGACGCTAATGCCGCAGTAGTTGCTTTCTTTTTCGCATTCCTGATGAATCGCTTCGACTAATACGCGACCATAACCGTGGTGCTGGAAGTCGTGGTGCAACCCCATAAGGCTGATCCAGTAATGTTTTTTATCTTTTAACGAGTCTTGTACGGTCTTGTAATAACTGCGTAGGCGTTCGGTATAAAGTACGCCAACTACCGAATACATACCCATGCGCCAGCGCCAGTTGGTAGCCATGCTGAGAGGTAAGTCGGCGCGACTGACCATGGCAACGCCCACCAGGCGGTCATCGAGTGCGAGTCCTATGGAAATATTAGAGAGGGAAAAATGCAGTAATAACTCTTCGTGGATGAAGCCCCTCAGCCGCTGCTCATAGCCGCTGCGTTCGGCGTTGAACATATAGCGGGTGAACTCATTATCCTTATAAGCATCGCACAGTAACGATTGCGCCTGAGACATGTTCTCTCGGGTAATTTTCATAATACGGACATTCGGTAGTTCGGCAAGCGGCATTCGGATACCTCCTTATCCTAAGAGTCTCGATTATTAGACCTGAAGACTTGATTAGGATCAACTGCCTATTTGGGGCTGTTTTGTCACTTGAATTTGTTGGGTGCTTGTATGACTATGGTTGAATAAATGCACAAGGAGCAGGTTGCTATGAAAAAATTATTAATTGCCGTGGGTATTCTAGTGCTGCTGGTGGTTATTGCCGTGGTGGTGATTGCCTCGCAGGCCGGGTCGCTGATTAAAAATGGTGTGGAGACTTATGGCCCTGATATTACCGGTACCAAGGTTACAGTCAGCGGCGTGAATGTGTCGTTATTGTCCGGCAATGCCAGTATTAATAACTTAGTGGTTGGCAACCCTAAAGGTTTCAAATCCAGCGAGGCCTTCCGGGTGGGTGAAGTGTCAGTGAAACTGGATATAAGGAGCTTGTTTTCCGAGCAGGTTCGCATTGAAAAGATCCTTATTGATGGCGCCGAGCTTACCTACGAACAGGTGAATAAGACCTCCAATATTGATGTCTTGAAACGTAATGTGGAAAGGAATATTGGTGGCGCGAGCAGCGGCGGTTCTGATGCGGGTGAAGGCAGTGCTAGCGCGGTGCAGCTTGTGATCGACGATCTCTATATCAACGGCACGCAGGTTAATGCATCGGTCGCTGTGCTGGGCAAAGAAGAACAGAAAAGCGCCACTATCCCGGACATTCATCTTAAGGATCTGGGCAAGGGCGGAAGTGATGGTTCGGTGTCGGCCATTGTGGATGAAGTGGTGCGTCTGGTGACTAAAGCCGCCACTAAAGCGGTTGTGGATGAACTGGGTAAGAAAAAGGTTCAGGAAGCCATCGACAAGAAAAAAGGTGAAGCGCTGCAAAAGCTTGATGACAAGTTGGGCGATAAACTGAAAGATTTATTCTAGCTGAGACTTCCGGGCGTCTTTTTAGGGCGCCCTACCAAACAGCTCTTTACTGATTTTCGCGCGTTCTTCGGGCGTGCGTTGCTGGTGGCTAAGGGCTTCAATTTTTTGCAGGCGCGGGGTGATGCCTGTGCCATTCGCCATTTGAATTGCCAAACCTGGACGGGCATTCAATTCCAGAATCAACGGCCCGCGGTTTTTATCGATCACAATATCCACGCCCAGATAGCCTAACCCCGTGACTTCGTAACAGGCGGCGGCCAGTGGCAGTAACTTATCCCAATCAGGGATTTCTAATTCACTGAATTCGCGCTGCGTATCTGGATGTTGATAAATGGGGCGGTCATGCTGTACGGCATGCAGCGCCTTGCCGGTTGCCAAATCAATGCCGACACCCACCGCGCCCTGGTGCAGATTCGCTTTGCCGTCAGAGGCGTGGGTGGCAAGTCGTAGCATTGCCATCACCGGGTAGCCCTTGAAGATAATTACGCGGATATCCGGCACACCTTCAAAACTATAGGCATCAAAAATGTTATGCGCTTCGATCATCGCCTCGATCATGGCGACATCGGGGGTACCGCTCAAACTGTACAAACCACTGAGAATATTAGTGACGTGATGCTCCAGCATCTCGTGGCTGATGGCCTCTTCACTGGGTTTGAAGTAGATTTCATGTTCGCGTTCGGCGATCACCAAGATGCCCTTGCCACCACTACCCTTGGAGGGTTTGATAACAAACTTTTCGTGCGGTAGCAGCTGACTGTGTAGGCCTCTGACATCGTGCTGATAACACAATGTGCCGAGCAGTTTGGGGACCGCGATGCCGGCCTGTTCTGCCAATAATTTGGTTTTTAATTTGTTATCTACCAACGGATAGAGATGGCGCGGGTTATGAGCAGCAACATAATTCACGTTGCGACGATTCATCCCCATAATGCCATGGGCGCGTAGTTGTTTAGGACTTGCGAAGAACATTATCGTCGGCCATTTCTTGATCACTGTTGATGATAGGTTTAGCGGGGTTGTTAGTTTCCGCAATGGGCTGGAAGCGGCGTAATTCCGAGAGGCGGTAACCCGTGTACTGACCTAGCAGCAGGATAAAGGCCAGGTTTACTAACAGCAGTTCGGGGAAGTTAAAGGTCAGATATTCAACTACACGATTGGTCATGCACAGGTAGGCCAGCGTCGCTACAAATAGGCTGCCACCGCCCTGAATGAGTACTTCCTTAGGACCGTCTTCCTCCCATAGTATCGACATACGCTCGATGGTCCAGGCTAGAATGATCATCGGGAAGAAAGTCACGGTAAGTGCCTGACTAAAGCCCAGTTTCTGACTGACGATACTCATGCCTGCCATTAAGGCAATAACCACAATAATGACCGCCGATATTCGTGCCACCAGTAACAGGTTGAGGTGCGACAGGTAGGATCGAATCAGCAGGCCGGCACTGACTACAAAAATAAAGATAAGCAGGCCGGTGAGTAGGGAGGTTTTAATAAAGGCCAGAGCGATCAAAATGGGCATAAAGGTGCCCGAAGTACGGATACCGACTAAAATGCGCATTAGCACTACGATAATGGCACCAATGGGGATTAGCAGAATGGATTTAAAAGCGTTTTGTTCTTCGATCGGTAGACTGTAAATGGAGAAATCCACCAGAGTCGCTTGTTCATCCTTACCGTAACGCACGGCTATATTACGAGCTGAGTGGCTATTCTCGATGATAGAGAAATACACATTCGAGTTGCGCCCACCTTCGATATCCAAAAGAGAAAGGCCTCCACGTTGCCAGAGAATAAAGTGCTCGGGAACACCTTCTTCGGCGGTGGATTGGTTGAATAATCGCCATTGTTTGCCATCGTGAATTTCAATAAAGCTCTTTAAAGCCTGGCGGCGGCGACCGCTTTCCAGAAATAGGCCCCGTACTTTACGGGCCGGAATGTCCGCTAGGCTTAATAGATCAATGGCGAGCGTGGCTTTGAAATTTTCACCGGGTCGATCACCCAGAAGCAAGCGAACATTTTGGCTTGGGTTTTCCTCATTTAGCGTGTGCAGTAGTTCCAGTGTAAACGTGCGGGTATCTGAGGAACGTTGTTTCAGGTCGTCGACCAACGTGTTAGCCGCGGTGCGGAAGGGTTCGTCGAGCTCCGGAGACTGGATGGATGTGGGCTGCTGGCTTGTTAGACCTTCGTTTTCGCCGGCCTTTTCATAGACATCAAGGCGGTAATAGACGGTTTGTTTGTCATTAGCTCGACGTGAGCTCCACTGTGCACGACGTTGGTCATGCTGTTTGATTTCGGTAAAGCCGTAATTCGGTGAAGCAAAATCCTCACCGAGTATCACCAAGCCGGGTGGGTTGTTGGGTAATGAAAAGGAAACCAGCGCTGGTTCGTCCTGCGCCATAAATTCAATTTTCGCTTCGATAGTCCAGACCTGAGTTCTTTCTCCAGGCCAGAGTGGAAATCCAAGTGCAAAGTGTTTGTAGAGTGTGAGCCCAAAGCCTGTGATTAGCAGCAGCAGAACAAATAGTAGAAACTTAGGGCGACTATGCATGCGTTAGACTCGCTTTAATCGTTGTTAATAACGGGTTTCGTCAGAAATTTCTGGCTGACATCAACAATGGCGAAATCTTGCAGGAAGTTGCGACCAATCAGCACCTGATTTTTGAACTCGCTGCGATCCGTCAAGGTCATTCTAATACGTTGGTCAAGGTTGCCCAGTCTAACTCGCATTGTCACCACGGGGCGGGACTGTGATTCACCCTCATGCTCTTTGATTTTTATGTGGCGGATAATGCTTCGAATAATTTCGATTTTTTTACCGTTGGTGGGATTAATGATGTTGAAGCGCACATGGGCTTTGCCATCTCGTTCAAATTCGACCATGTCCAGGGCATTAAGTGATGAGGTTTTGGCGCCGGTATCAATACGTGCGGGCAATAGAATATCGGGCGGGGTCAGATAGACGTTTTCTAATTCACCAATGATGAGATGTGAGGTGGCGCGGGACGGGATGCTTTTAGCCTTGGTGTTGGCGCCAAGTGATTTTTTGAGTACATCCAGGCGTTTCTGTTCCTGGTTAAGCGTCTCTTCCAGGGCGCTCAAGCGATCACTCTCTTTTTGTAATTGCAGCTGTTGTTCCGCCAGTATTTGTTGCAGTTGTTGTTGCTCTTGCTGTTGCTGATTTAGAGTGGCTTCACGCTGTTTGAATTGGCTTGTGGCGCAGCCTGAGGTCAGCAATACAATAGCAATCAAGACCGGTAGCTTTAAACCAGGCGTCAGTTGTGCCAAAACAGAGGCTGTGTTTGATCGTCTAAAAAAATGGCTCATGGCTTTCATAAAATTGTCATAAAGTTTCTGCAACATGGCGTCAAGAAAAAGCAAATTAATGAAAAGGACATTTTAAATGGTTAGTTTTGAATCGGATACCCGTTCATTATCGGAATGCAACAATCCAGTTGCAAGCAGCCCCGCACAGATAATTGAGATCAGCTGTGGGCTTGTGTCTCAGCGACCAATCACAATTGTTACTCTAAAGGACCGAGAAAACATAGCCGTTGAGCTATGTGATTCATTTAGCCCTAAACTACGCTATATGTAAAATTAAGGCTCTTCGACGTCGTAGACCCGGTAACGTTCAATTAAAGGTTTAAAAACTTCATTTAACAGCTGTTGATGTAATGGGTGCTGCACATAGTTGTTTAATACTTCTCTGTTGCGTATTCGCATCACCAAAACGATATCAAAGCTGGAGTCGACAACAGAGCGCTCACTGCCTATTACCTTACCCCCCTGAACTGACAGAATACCGGGTATTTCTGTTAATCGTTGTGACGCTTTAAGTAGTTGTAACCGGTGTTGTTCATTGCCCGGCTCTTTTAACCACACCACAACAATATGCTGAATGGCGGGTTTTACCGTTTGTGGCGTGTTGCTACAACTCGTCAATGGGAAGATAACAAGCAAACTGAGAAGTAGGCTGAATCTGGGCATGGCGGTCATTCGTTGTGAAGGTGGAATGTCAGTATAAAACTGTCGAGTGCTGGCAGATAGTCAGAGCTACCTATAAAATTCAATTCTTTGTTGCTGGCACACGTTTTCTTTGGTGCTGTGAATCCCATTGTTGTTTCAGGATTGTCTACTCATGATAACTATCAATAGCCGTTTGGCGGCTGAGCTTCAGGTTCAAGAACATCAGGTAGCTGCTGCGGTGGCCTTGCTAGATGAAGGCAGTAGTGTGCCTTTTATCTCGCGCTATCGTAAAGAAGCCACTGACGGCCTGGATGATGGACAGCTGCGCACGCTGGATGAACGCTTGCGCTATCTACGAGAGTTGGATGAGCGACGCCAGACGATTCTTAAGAGCATTGATGAGCAGGGTAAATTAAGCGCTGAGTTAAAACGCGATATTAACGCGGCAGAGACAAAAACTCTGCTGGAAGATCTCTACCTGCCCTATAAACAAAAACGACGAACCAAGGCGCAGATTGCCCGTGAGGCTGGTTTGGAGTCATTAGCGTTACAGCTGTTGGAAAATCCCGAGATGGACCCTCAGCAGGCGGCTGAATCCTTTGTTAATTCGGAGCAAGCGGTAGCCGATGTGAAGGCAGCTCTTGAAGGCGCCAAGCATATTTTGATGGAGCGTTTTAGCGAAGATGCGCTGCTGCTTGGAAAATTGCGTGATTTTCTTAAGGTGCAGGGTTATATCAGCGCCTCAGTGGTTGCAGGTAAAGAGCAGGAGGGTGCTAAGTTTCGCGATTATTTTGAACACACTGAGCTTTTAGCAAAGATGCCTTCACATCGGGCGCTGGCAATTTTTCGAGCCAGAAAAGAAGGCATTGTTTCGGTTTCGATTACGTTAGCGCCGGAAAAGGGCGCGCAGCCAGTTAAATCGCAGACACACCCCTGTGAGGCAATGGTGGCTGAGCACTGGCAGATCAAAAATGAAGGTCGTGCTGCCGATAGTTGGCTGCAGGAGGTCGTGCGCTGGACCTGGCGTATCAAATTGCTAACTCATTTGGAGCTGGAGTTGCTGAATGAGTTACGCGAACGGGCGGAGCTGGAAGCGATCAATGTGTTTGGTAAAAACTTAAAAGATTTGCTGCTGGCCGCTCCTGCTGGTCGTAAAGTGACTGTCGGTCTGGACCCAGGGCTACGTACCGGCGTTAAATTAGCGGTTGTTGATGAAACCGGTAAGCTGCTGGATTACGACACGATCTACCCCACGCCGCCCCAGAAACGTGTGCTGGAAGCGGAAGCGGTGTTGTTAAAATTTTGTAAGATGTACGGCGTTACCTTGGTCGCCATTGGCAATGGTACGGGCTCGCGTGAAACTGATAAATTTGTCGGCGATATGCTCAAGGCAAACCCTGAGTTGGCTATTCAGAAGGTGATTGTCAACGAGGCGGGCGCGTCGATTTATTCTGCCTCTGAATTTGCCGCGCAGGAATTCCCCGAGTTGGATGTCACCATTCGGGGCGCTGTATCCATTGCCCGTCGGTTGCAGGACCCGCTTGCCGAATTGGTGAAAATTGATCCTAAATCGATCGGTGTTGGTCAGTATCAACATGATGTCAGTCAGGTAAAGCTGGCGCGGAGTCTGGATGCTGTAGTGGAGGACTGTGTGAATGGTGTGGGAGTGGATTTGAATACTGCTTCAAGCCCTCTGTTAGCTCGGGTGTCGGGTTTGAATCAGAGCCTTGCTAATAATATTGTCGCTTTTCGTGAGCAGCACGGTGCTTTTGACAGTCGTTCGGCGTTGATGCAGGTGTCGCGTTTTGGCGATAAGAGCTTTGAGCAGGCGGCCGGTTTTTTGCGTGTCAATAATGGTGAGAATCCGCTTGATGCATCGGGTGTGCACCCTGAAAGTTATGCTGTAGTCGAGCGCATTTCTGATCAAAGCGGCCGTGAAATTAAAGGGCTGATTGGCGATGGCGGTTTTTTACGTAGCTTGAAAGCGGAAAATTTCTGTGATGACACATTTGGTTTGCCCACTGTCACCGATATTATTGCAGAATTGGAGAAGCCTGGCCGTGATCCTCGTCCGGAGTTTAAAATGGCGCGCTTGCAGGAGGGTGTTGAAACCCTTAAGGATTTGCAGCCTGACATGGTGCTGGAGGGCACTGTCACCAACGTCACCAATTTTGGTGCTTTTGTGGATATTGGTGTGCATCAGGATGGTTTGGTACATATTTCTGTGTTGGCGGACAAGTTTGTTAAGGACCCGCATACAGTGGTAAAAGCGGGTGATATCGTCAAGGTTAAGGTGATGGAGGTGGATATTGATCGCAAACGTATTGGTTTGAGTATGCGTTTAACGGATCGTGCCGAGGATAAGCTTGATCAAAACACTAGTGCGCCGCGTAAAGCACCAGCAGGTAAAGGGCAGTCGAAAAAGGGGCAGCAGAAAAAACAGGCTAGTCGTTCTTCTCAGCAAACGAACAAGGCTGCAGAGGGTACCATGGCGGCATTACTTAAACAGGCGGGTGTTAAGCGTTAACCAAAAAAGGCCCACATAATGCGGGCCTTTTAGTTCGAAAGATAACTGCCTTACATCAGCATCTGGCGGATTTCTTCAATCTCTTCCTTGGCTTCTTCTAGGATATGCAGACTTTGATCCGGTGTCAGCTCCTTGAAGGGTAGCTTGTGATAGGCTGGAATGCTGGTGATAGTGGGACAGGATTTCAGTTCGCCACGGCCCATGTGCTGGTGGTGGCGGGCAATGGTTACAATGTCGGCAATATCGACCTCAGCATCAGTGCCTGAGCTGCGGTTCCAATCGCCACGTGATTTCACCACGTCGACGAGTTCCTCATCAAACTGCCAGTTTCGCAGCATGATCTCACCGATACGAGCGGCATATTTGTCGGTTAGGTCTTTATAAGCGGCTTCAAGGTTTTCGCCGTCAGTGTGATTGTTTGCTAGCCAATCCAGTAGGGGCAGGCAGCCAATGTCTTGCAGCAAGCCACCGAGCAGTGCTTGGTCCGGGTCAAAGTCATCACAGCGATCAGCCAGCAGGGCGCTAATTGCAGCCAGACAGGTGCTTTGTTCCCACTGTTTTTGCAGTAGCGATTTTAATTGCGGTGAATCTGTTTCAAACATGGCGCGCAGCGTGTAGGTTAAAACGATACTTTGAACCGAGTGTTGGCCGAGACGGCAAACCGCATGCTTGGCTGTTTTGATCGGGATAGGGCCACGGTGTAACGGGCTATTGGCGACCTTGAGAACGTAAGCGGCTAGTCCTGCTTCTGTTTGTACAATATTAGCGATTTTTAAAATATCATACTGTTCATCTTTGAAGGCATCGCGGATTTTCATGGCAATGTCGGGCATTGCCGGCAGTTTTATTTCGTCTTTTTTGATGGCGTCCTCAATCTGCGACAGAACTTTGTCTGCGCTGGTATCAGAATCCCCAACGACTTCGAGTTGCATAGCGTGCATTTCCCTGTTTTCCTGAAAACGAGTTAAAAATGATCAATGTAACTAAAGGATAGACGCTTTTGCGAGGATTGCGGCAAAATTAACAGGGATTTTATTGTGGGTATTTAATGGCAGGCGTCGCACCACCAGAGAAGTTTGGCGACACCTGCTATGCGGTTTGCTTGCAAATACTTAGCTGCGTAGTAGGTCTCGGCACAGGTGTTCAATTAGTGCTTTCTGGGCATGCAGACGATTTTCTGCTTCATCCCAGACAACAGAGCGAGGGTCATCCAGCATCTCATGGCTGATCTCTTCGCCTCGGTGGGCGGGCAGGCAGTGCATGAAGAGCGCATCAGGAGACGCAAGATCCATTAGCTTCTGGTTAACCTGGAATCCGGCAAATTTCTGCTCGCGCTCCAGCTGCTCTTCTTCTTGTCCCATTGAGGCCCAAACGTCGGTAACTACCAAGTGAGAGCCTAGGGTTGCCTCTGCGGGGTCACGGAAAATTTTCACGTGACTTTTGTGTTTTTCCAGCAGTGATGGCATTGGTTCGAAACCTTCCGGGCAGGCAATGTGTAGCTTGAACCCTAACAGGTGAGCGGCATTAATGTAGGAGTTGCACATATTATTGCCATCGCCAATGTACGTGACGATTTTACCTCTGATTGAACCGCGATGTTCAACATACGTTTGCATATCGGCCAGCAGTTGGCAGGGGTGGTAATCATCGGTCAGGGCATTAATGACAGGTACTTTTGAGTAGTCGGCAAAGCGTTCTAATTTGCTGTGTTCAAAGGTACGTATCATGATGATATCGACCATGCGTGACATCACACGAGCACTGTCTTCAATGGGTTCGCCGCGACCGAGTTGCGTATCGCGGGGCGATAGGAACAGCGCTGAACCACCGAGCTGAGTCATGCCTGTTTCAAAGGAAACACGGGTGCGAGTGGATGATTTTTCAAAAATCATCGCCATTACGCGGTTTTTCAATGGCTCATAAATAACGCCATCGTGCTGCATTTTTTTCAGCTCAATGGCGCGTTGTAGTAATTGCTCGAACTCTGCGCCGGTGAGGTCGCAGAGTGTTAGAAAGTGCTTGTTTGACATAGGATCTCTGTGGGCTGACTAGTCGTTTTCAGACGATTGGCGACGGTCAGAGCTGTCACGTCCTTTGGCGCGGCGTTGACCTTGACGGTCATCACCGGCGTAAACCTTAATTAATTTGCTAATGGCGTCAACGGCAAGGTCGGCCTCTTCATCCGTTAGAGTAAGAGGCGGCAGTAAACGAATCACTGAGCCGGCTGTGACGTTGATTAGCAAGCCTTTGGCTTTGGCCAGCATCACCAGCTCGGAGCAGGGCTCGTTTAACTCGATGCCGATCATCAAACCTTTGCCACGAATGTCGGTAATGTAGTTGGCACCTTCAAAGCTGGCTACCAAATCATCAACAATTCTTTTGCCTAATGTTTCTGCACGCTCAATCAGTTTGTCGTGAATTAGGGTGTCTACAGTTGCCAGCGCGGCGGCGCAAACCAGCGGATTACCACCAAACGTTGAGCCATGAGTACCTGGTTGGAATACATCAGCAGCTTTGCCGTGCGCCAGGCAAGCGCCAATAGGTACGCCGTTACCCAGACCTTTTGCCGTGGTTACCACGTCAGGGAGGATGCCATTGTGTTGATAGGCAAAATATTTTCCGGTCCGACCGTTGCCTGTTTGTACTTCATCCAGCATCAATAGCCAGTTGTTATCATCGCAAATGCTGCGCAGCTCGTTTAGGTAATTTGCGGCGGGCACATGTACGCCGCCTTCGCCTTGAATCGGCTCAACAAAAATTGCCACTACATTTTGGGCGCTGCTGGCGATGGATTTAATGGCTTCCACATCGTCGTAGGGAGCGCGGATAAAGCCGCTCACCAGTGGCTCAAATCCTGCTTGAGCTTTACGGTTACCTGTGGCTGTCAGTGTTGCCATGGTGCGACCATGGAAGGCACTGTCGACAACGATGATGTGCGGTGTGTTAATGCCTTGATTGTGGCCGTGCAGGCGAGCTAGTTTGATGGCAGCTTCATTGGCTTCGGCACCGGAGTTACAGAAGAAAACCTTGTCCATACCGGATATATCGGTCAGGCGATTTGCCAGCTCGGTTTGTAACGGGATCTCATAGAGGTTTGATGTGTGCAGCAAACGTCCGGCCTGATCTCGTATGGCGTGAGTGACGGCAGGGTGGTTATGCCCCAGTCCACACACGGCGATGCCGCTGAGTAGATCCAGGTATTTATTACCGTTGGTGTCGAATAACCAAGCGCCTTGCCCCATTTCAAAAGCAGTGTCAGCGCGGTTATAAGTGGCCATCAAGGATGAACTTGCCATGTTTTTTAATCCTAAAAAACGCAAAAAGGCAGCCCATGCTGCCCAAATGCTGAAATATTTGGAGCAATAATATAAAGAACTGGGCTTAAAGACAACGCGAAGGCGTTGTATAAAGCTATTTTATTGCCTGTTCATAATAATTGTAGGCAAGTTTTTGCTGTAGATGTGTTTGTTTCGCATAAATAAGGACATTTTTTAGATTTTTGGTGGTCTATTGCGGCGCGGAAGGTTATTTGTTGGCTTGTTGAGTTTGCGTTGATTCTTGGGCTGTTAAAGCGCCGAGGATATCTGTACAATTCCGCCCGATATTAAACCTTGGGCGCTGGCTTTTGGTTTACGCTTTGTATTAGGTATTATTTTGAGGTGAGTTATGGATGTATTGGATACGATTAAACAGCAGGTTGAAGGCAACACAATTATTCTTTACATGAAAGGCTCTCCCCAGCAGCCACAGTGTGGCTTCTCTTCTCAGGCTAGTCAGGCGGTTATGTCCTGTGGTGAGCGTTTTGCGTTCGTTAATATTCTGGATAATCCAGAAATTCGTGCGACACTGCCGAGTTACTCTAACTGGCCGACTTTCCCTCAGCTGTTCATTAAAGGTGAACTGGTTGGTGGTTGCGATATCGTTATGGAATTGCATGAGCAGGGCGAGCTGGAAACCATGATCAAGGACGCTGTGGCATCAGAAGCTGCTGAATAAGACTTGAATATCTGTAAGCCCTTAAAAACCCGCGCAATTTGTGCGGGTTTTTTGTTTGTGAAAAGCGATTGACCCAAGCTAACCATGTAATACAATGGTCTGGTTTTTGATCTAGATCATATTTTACGGAGATTGACCCATGAGCGTTTTAGTTGGCAGACCTGCCCCAGATTTTACTGCTTCTGCTGTTTTAGGCAGCGGCGAAATTGTTGACGAATTTAGCCTGTCAGCAACCACCAAAGGTAAGTACGCAGTTGTATTCTTTTACCCACTCGACTTCACCTTTGTATGTCCTTCCGAGCTGATCGCCTTTGATCACCGTCTGAAAGACTTCACTGCACGCGGTGTTGAAGTGATCGGTGTTTCTATCGATTCCCACTTTTCTCACAATGCATGGCGTAACACACCTATCAACGATGGTGGTATTGGCCAAGTTGGTTACACGCTGGTTGCAGATATGAAGCATGAAATCTGCCAGGCCTATGGTGTTGAGCATCCTGAAGCAGGTGTTGCGTTCCGTGGTACGTTCCTGATTGACCAAAACGGTCAAGTGCGTCACCAAGTTGTTAACGATCTGCCTTTAGGTCGTGATATTGATGAGTTGCTGCGTATGGTTGATGCACTGCAGTTCCACGAAGAGCACGGCGAAGTTTGTCCTGCTGGCTGGAAAAAAGGTAGTAAGGGTATGAACGCTTCTCCTGATGGCGTTGCTGCTTATCTGTCTGAGAATGCTGATAACCTGTAAGGGTTAGCAAGTTAAGTTCTCAAAAGTTTATAAAAAAACCCGGCAAAGGCCGGGTTTTTTTATGTCTGTTGAAAAGTAGCAAAGATAGGCGTTAGTCGCCGAGCCAGCCGCCCAGTTCCTGCCAGCGATTGGCAATGTAACAGAATAGTTCAGCCGTTTTTTCTGTGTCGTAACGGGCTGAATGTGCCTCATCATTGTTGAAATCAATTGCCGCCGCTTCACAGGCTCTTGCGAGTACGGTTTGCCCCAATGCCAAGCCGGCTAAACTCACCGTATCAAAGTTGGAAAAGGGGTGGAAGGGGTTACGTTTAATGTCGCAACGCTCGGCTGCCGCGGTGACAAAGCCGTGATCAAAGTGGGCATTGTGCCCGACCAGTATGGCGCGTTTACAACCGCAGGCTTTGAGCGATTTTCGCACGCTGCGGAAGATCGCTTCCAATGCTTCCTGTTCGGTGTTGGCGATACGTAAAGGGTGGAAAGGGTCGATGCCGGTAAATTTAATGGCAGCCTCTTCAATGTTTGCGCCTTCAAAGGGCTTAACATGGAAGGAGATTGTTTCACCGGGGTAAAGTAATCCTTGTTCATCCATCTGGATGGGCACGGCGGCAATTTCCAACAAAGCATCGGTGGCGGCATTAAAGCCGCCGGTTTCCACATCAATGACAACCGGCATATAACCGCGGAAGCGGTTAGCCATAAGTGATGAGGTTTTTGGGCTTGGTTCAGACATCGGGTTTCCTTAAAGTACTTGCCAACCCAGTGTTTCGCTGGCCATCAATGGTGTGATTACCTCATTGGCTGCAGCAATTTCAGTTGGGATTTGCCAATCTTTTTTGGTCAGCGTGATGGTATCGCTGTTACGCGCCAGGCCATAGAAGTCAGGGCCAAAGTGGCTGGCAAAACCCTCTAGTTTGTCCAGCGCATTCATTTTTTCAAATACGTGAGCGTAGAGCTCAATCGCCGCAAAACCAGTGTAACAGCCTGCACAGCCACAGCTGGTTTCCTTCGTGTGGCGCAGGTGTGGCGCAGAATCAGTGCCGAGGAAGAATTTACTGTTGCCACCGGTTGCGGCTTTTAACAGTGCTTCTTGATGTGTACCGCGTTTTAGAATGGGCAAGCAGTACAGGTGTGGACGAATACCGCCTACCAGCATGTCATTTCGGTTATACAGTAAATGCTGAACAGTAATGGTCGCACCTACATTAGCGGGCGCTGATTCAACAAACTGCGCCGCATCGGCAGTGGTAATGTGTTCCATCACGATTTTTAGCTTTGGAAAACGCTCAGTCAATGGTGACAAGGTGCGGTCAATAAAGACCTTTTCACGATCAAAGATGTCAATCTGAGTGTCTGTGACTTCACCATGAACTAGGAAGGGAATGCCGTGTTCTTCCATAGCAGCCAGTGTATCGAAGGAGCTCTCCAGCTCCGAAACGCCTGACTCTGAATTGGTGGTTGCGCCTGCCGGATAGAACTTTACTGCTTTCACCGAAGGACTTTGTGCCGCCTTGGCTATTTCCGCAGGCGATGTCTGATTCGTAAGATAAAGCACCATCAGCGGGTCAAAACTACGTCCGGCTGGCACCTGCGCCATAATACGCTCGCGATAGGCGTGTGCCTCGTCGCAGGTAGAGACGGGTGGCTTGAGGTTAGGCATGATAATGGCGCGACCAAAGTAACGTGAAATGTCGGGTACAGTGGTGGCCAGCATGTCGCCATCGCGAACATGTACGTGCCAGTCGTCAGGGCGGGTAATAGTCAGTGTAGTCATAGCTTGCCGGATCATAATTGAGTATTAAATGGGGTTGAAATTGAGCCTGCATCCTACCGGAAAGCGTCTCGCTTCGGTAGGAGTTTTTGATAGGTGGTGAGCAGTTATAGATCGTTATTTAAACCTAATAAGGTATTAAAGTTTTTAATTGCAGGGCCGATTAACAGAACAGTTAACGCATTTGCGCGTTGTTTTCTATGGGCTTGATTGGTGAACGATGAATAACATTCGACTTCATACTTTGGCAGGATGGATGATTGGCATGCTGGTGGCGCTGGTAGCTCTTCCTGGATATGCCATTACCTATCATGCTGGGCTCGAAAACAGTGAGTGGTACGTGCAAAGTTCAGAGTTGGAATGCCGTTTATGGCAACCGATTCCAAATTTTGGTGAAGGTGTGTTCAGCAATCGGGCGGGTTATGGTTTACAGTTCCATCTGCGAGGCGGTAATAGCACCATGGCGCCGGGCGAAGCGAAGGTTTCTGCTGAAAGTCCCTATTGGAAGCCAGCGGGAGATACTCACAATATTGCTGATGTGTGGGTCGTAGATGATCTTATTCCTTTGACAGTAAAGGCGCCCTACGCGGACTTTATGTTAGCGAAGCTCGGCGAAGGCCTGATGCCGACTATTTCGACACAAAGTGATGTGGCTGCGGGTTTCCCGGCAGTTAAAGTGGCTGTTTCGGCTGTTAATTTTCAGTCAGCCTTTGCTGATTATGCTCAGTGTGTGCGTAATCTATTGCCGGTTAATTATCGGCAGATAGAGCGATCCACTATTTTTTATGCGTCGGGCAGAACCAAGCTGGATCCGGAAGTGCTTGAGCAGTTGGACTTAATTATTCGCTATGTCAAAGCGGATAAGCATATTAAGCGTGTAGTGATTGATGGTCATACTGATGCGACTGGCGATAAAAAAGCCAATATTAACGTTTCTAAATATCGGGCTGACCTTGTGATGGCCTACTTTAAAAAAGAGGGTATTAGCTCAAAGAAAATTGTGACACGTTGGCATGGTGATCGCTATCCTGCGGTAGCCAATGATTCCGATGAAGGTCGTGCTCGTAACCGTCGTGTAACGATACGCCTGGATCGTGAGTAGATATTCCTTCCTCGCTACCTTAAAAAGCAGCCCAAGCATCGATAAATCCCTGTTAACTCTATGCTTTTAAGCGCTTCGCGTTTAGAATATGCGCCCTGTGATTTTACCAAATTTTCGGAGCGACGATGTCTGATATCAAAAAAGTAGTACTGGCCTATTCCGGTGGTCTCGATACCTCTGTTATCTGTAGATGGATTCAGGAAACTTACAACTGTGAAGTGGTGACTTTTACTGCTGATTTGGGACAGGGTGAAGAAGTTGAGCCTGCGCGTGCTAAGGCCGAAGCTATGGGCGTCAAGGAAATCTATATCGACGACCTACGTGAAGAGTTTGTCCGTGACTTCGTCTACCCGATGTTCCGCGCTAATACGATCTATGAAGGTGAATACCTGCTAGGTACATCTATCGCGCGTCCGTTGATTACTAAACGTCTGATTGAAATTGCCAACGAAACCGGCGCTGATGCCATTGCGCATGGCGCGACCGGTAAAGGTAATGATCAGGTTCGTTTCGAACTGGGCGCCTACGCACTAAAGCCCGGTGTGCAAGTGATCGCACCATGGCGTGAGTGGGACCTGACGTCTCGCGAAACATTGTTGGCTTACTGTGACGAACACGGTATTCCGGTTGAGAACAAGCAAGGCAAAAAATCGCCTTATTCCATGGACGCCAACCTGCTGCACATCTCCTACGAAGGCGGCATTCTGGAAGACCCTTGGGCTGAGCCAGAAGACAGCATGTGGATGTGGAGTGTTTCGCCTGAAAACGCACCTGATGAACCAACCTATCTGGAACTGACTTACGAGAAGGGCGATATCGTTGCTATTGACGGCGAAGCGATGACGCCAGCGACCGTGCTGACTTACCTGAACAAAGTCGGTGGCGAGAATGGTGTAGGTCGTGTGGATATCGTTGAGAACCGTTTTGTGGGTATGAAATCTCGCGGTTGTTACGAAACACCGGGTGGCACCATCATGCTGAAGGCTCACCGTGCAATCGAGTCAATCACCCTGGATCGTGAAGCGGCGCACCTGAAAGATAGCCTGATTCCTAAGTATGCTGAAGTGATCTACAACGGTTACTGGTTCGCGCCAGAGCGTCGAGCTTTGCAAGCACTGATTGATGAAACACAAACCTTCGTTAACGGTGATGTGCGTATTAAACTTTATAAAGGTAACGTCACAGTTGTTGGCCGTCGATCACAAGACAGCTTGTTTGACGAGAGTATTGCTACTTTTGAAGATGATGCTGGTGCCTATGATCAGAAAGACGCAGAAGGCTTTATTAAGCTGAACGCACTGCGTTTACGTATTGCTGCTAGTAAAGGTCGTAGCCAGTTATAGACGCTGTCTGACCGGTCTTTGCTGTTGCATTAAAATGATGGGAAGCGCTAAACCGCTTCCCATTTTTTTGCTTTTTTATGAGGTGATCCATGCGAATTCTGCATACCATGTTGCGCGTTACCAACCTGCAACGCGCTATTGATTTCTACACGAATGTCCTGGGCATGCGCCTGCTGAGGCAATCCGACAACGAAGAATACAAATACACCTTGGCTTTTGTCGGTTACGGTGATGAATCCAGCGAAACGGTGTTGGAGCTTACCTATAACTGGGGTGTGGCGGACTACGATTTAGGCAGCGCTTTTGGTCATATCGCTATCGAAGTGGATAGTGTTTATTCGGCCTGTGATTTGATTCGCGAAAAGGGTGGTGTGATTACTCGTGAACCGGGCCCCGTGAAGGGCGGTAGTACTGAGATTGCCTTCGTGAAGGACCCGGATGGTTATTCTATTGAGCTGATCAGTGCCAAGCATGCTTAAGGGATTGTCTGGCTGAGAGCGTAGACTGTTTCTTTGCTATTAAAAAGCCGCTTACTAATAAGTCAGTAAGCGGCTTTTTTGTTTCTCTGCGGTTTTGTCAGGTTTTCCTTTGTACGGAAAGAATGATAACGGGTTCCAGTGGCACATTTTGATACTGTTTGACGGTGCCTGTACGTACGCGGCTGATCATGTCGATAATGGGTAAGCCTTCGCTGATTTCAGCAAACACGGCGTAACCGGGTTTGTTAAAGCTGGCGTTGAGGCTGGCGTTGTTTTCCAGATTAATGAAAAATTGGGAAGTGGCACTGTTTGGGTCCGGCAGTCGAGCCATGGATAAGGTGCCGCGCCGGTTTGCCAAACCATTATCGGATTCGTTGATGATGGGTGCATTGGTTTTTTTGGGGCGCATATGCGCCATAAAACCACCGCCCTGAATCACAAAGCCGGGAATAACGCGGTGGAAAACCGTGTTGTCATAAAAGCCGGCATCGACATACTCCAGAAAGTTAGCAACAGTTTTAGGCGCCTTTTCCGGTAGTAGTGTGATCACTAGCGTACCCATGCTGGTGCGCATTTCAACCTGGGGATTTGGCGCTTGAGCGGCCGGTGATTCGGCTTGTGCCTGCAATGCACTGCCCAGACTTATTAGCAGGAGTACGGAGCGAAGCAGGCCGTAACGGAGTATGTTCGTCATCGTTGTCATCTAAACCCAACCGGAATCTTTACGTTTTGGTTTGAGTGACGGCAATACCAGACCCAGTATCAGGCCCAATAAAATCGCGCCAGCGCCCATCATAAAATACTGACTCTTTGCATCGTCCTTGAGTCGCTCATTGTCAGAGCTCAACAGGTCTTTTTCATTTTTCAGTTGCTGGTTTTCCTCGATCAGCTGCTGGTTTCGTTGATTGATGCTGATGGCGTTACCGGACACATCCTTAATGTAGTTAAGCTCTTTTTCCAACTTAGCGTTGGTGTCTTGCAGCGCTTTGTTTTGACGGTTCAGATCTGATGCCGTCTTGCTGGCGTTGTTCTGCCCGCTTGCCAACTCCTGATTTTTCTTTTCTAGGGCTGCTAACTTTTTTTGTACCTGTGCTAACTGGTGTTTGGCGATTGGTGTGTTTTCCAGATAACGTGTCAGTATCCACCCCTCGGTGCCGTTTGAGGTTTTTACTTGGGTGTAGCCGGTTTCCTTGTTTACATCCAACACTTGCAATGAGGTGCCGCTTTTGGGGTAGGCAATAATGCGATAGGCATTGGAGTGTCCCGAGCGTAACGGTGCCTGGAAGCTATCCGTCACATAGGCGGTTGCCGCTAGCAAGGGTTGGCTAAGTAGCGAAGCGGCCAATACAAATACTATTTTTTTCACGTTAGATTCCACACTCTTTCTTTAGGTTAGTGGCAGGGTTGATGCAGCGGAACTTTCGGTGCAGTGACGCTAGGGAAGCACTTTATTGAAGGGTTTGATGGTTACTTTTTCGTAAACACCCGCTTCAATATATGGATCCGCATCGGCCCAGGCCTGTGCAGCGTCCAGTGATTCGAATTCGGCAACGACAAGACTGCCGGTGAAACCTGCTTCACCGGGATCGGCAGCATCAATGGCTGGATGTGGTCCGGCGATGAGCAGGCGGCCTTCTTCTTTCAGTGCAACTAAACGTGCAACATGAGCTGGGCGAGCTTCTTTGCGCAGAGGCAGACTGTTAGGGATATCCTGGCTGATAATGGCATAAAAAAGAGACATATTTGTTTCCTGTTAAAAAGTATAAGGTGATGTTATTCGTTGGGTTCGGTTTTTTCAGACGGGCTATTTTCAAGATGGCGAGTTAGATAAACACCCTGCAAAATGATAAATACCAGCGTAAGTCCCAGCATGCCGAAGAGTTTGAAGTTAACCCAGGCTTCTTCGGAGAACTGGCCGCTGAAGGCGACATATAAATTGATGGCGCCGCTAAAAATAAAGAACGCGACCCACATATAGTTGAGGCGTGACCAGATGGCCTGTGGTAATTCAAGCTGACCGCCCATCATGCGTTGCAGAATATTTTTCTTGCCAATAAATTGACTGCCTAAAAAAGCCGCAGCAAACAGCCAGTTAACAATGGTGGGTTTCCACTGAATAAAGGCTTTGTTTTCAAAGATGATAGTGGCGCCGCCTAGCAGTACAACGAGAGCCAGTGTGACCAGATACATTTTTTCGACTTTACGGGTGCGCCAGTAGGAGTAGGCAACCTGTACAATGGTGGCTGGAATGAGCACGGCAGTCGCGGTGATCATATTGTCCGTGTACTTGTACACTGCAAAAAAGATAACGATGGGGAAGAAGTCGAAAAGTATTTTTTTCATGAAGTCTGCTTTATGTGAATCCGGATTTCGGACATGTTGAGGTTGGGCGATTATAAAGGACTTATTATAGACATGTGAAATGCGAGAAGTTTGCTGAATAGATAAGAATTTTCAATATTTTGGTTAGGCTACCTTCAGAGAGAGCGGATTTCTCTGTTTTCTTGATGTCGATCAGCCTAATTTAGGACGCTTATTAAGATACTTATGACATCAAGTAATGCTAATGATAACCATATTGGGACATTTATGGGTTATTTGTTTCTCTAAGTGAGAATCTAACGAATTAGAAGGTCTAGGCTAGTGTTGGTGAAAGCATTATCAGATCGGTTTTCTGTGATGTAATTAAGTGAAATATATTATCGATGTTAGGACGCCATCAGGTGGGTCTAAATGGTATGCTTTTTTTAAATTTTAGTGACTTAAGCGGATTAATTAATGCCAAAGAAATTTTTACCCGTTGTGATCTTGGCTGTGTTGGTAGGGTTTGCCGTATTGGTGAAACTAAATCCGCCACAAAGTGAACGTGGCGTTGCACTAAAGGCCCGAGAATTGGCCGTTGAGGTTGTTGAGTTACGTCAACAGAGTTATCAAGTGGTGTTGCAGAGTTATGGCACCGTCAAGCCACGCACTCAAAGTGAGCTGGTATCGCAGGTGTCTGGCAAAATTGTGCGCATCAGTCCGAATTTTCGTAATGGTGGTTTTTTTGAGGCGGATGAAGTGCTTGTGGAAATTGATGAGCGCGATTACCAGGCCAGCGTTAGTAATGCTCAAGCCAGCTTGACTGAAGCAAGGCAAACCTTAGTGCAGGAGCAAGCTCAGGTTGCGCAGGCCAAGGAAGACTGGATTCGGCTGGGTAATAAAGGCAATCCGCCGACACTGGTCTCACGTGAACCTCAATTGAAGGCGGCACAGGCCAGGGTACTTTCAGCTGAAGCGTTGCTGGATACAGCGCTGGCTAATCTTGAGCGCACTCGAATCGTAGCACCCTATGCAGGCCGTATGCTGGAGAAAAAGGTCGATGTTGGGCAGGTGGTGAATGCAAATACATCAATCGCGAACATTTATGCGATCGATATTGTTGAAGTGCGTTTGCCACTTAAAAATCATGACCTGGTTTATATTGATTTGCCAGAAAGTCTACGCGTTGGCGACAGAGCACAGCAAACGTTGCCGGCTGTTCGGCTAATCTCAGAATTAGGTAAAGCGGAGCACTGGTTGGGACAAATTGTTCGCACTGAGGGCGCTATTGATGCAGCCAGTCAGCAGTTGTATGTGATTGCACAAATTGATGACCCTTATGGTGAAGCCGCACGCGATCGTCAGCCGCTCAAGATTGGTCAGTACGTTAGTGCCGAGATTAATGGACGGCAATTATCTGAGGCGCTGGTGATTCCTAATAATGCCATCTATCAGGGCAGTTATGTATATGTTGTTGAGCAGGGATTGCTACGTCGACGGGATATCGAGATTGCCTGGCAAAATAACAAGGATGCGCTGGTGAAAAATGGCTTGCAGGCAGGTGAGCAGGTGGTGGTGACACCGTTAGGACAAGTGGCATCAGGAACGGCTGTAAAAATTGTGAATGTTAGCGCTGACAGTACGGCCGATGTATCTGATCAAACTGTGCCAGTGGTTGAGGCCTTATAATGATCAGTTGGTTTGCACGTAATCATGTTGCCGCCAATCTATTATTAATTTCCATTGTTTTTCTGGGTGTGTTCTCCATTAAGGAGGAGCTGCCGTTAGAGATTTTCCCCCAGCTTGAAACCGATATTGTTACCGTTGATATCACTTTGCGTGGCGCAACACCGCAGGATGTGGAGCAAAGCATCGCGATTCCTGTCGAAGAAGCCCTGCTGGATCTAGAAGGCATCGATAAGGTCATTAGTCGTTCGGCTGAGGGTAGTACCACCATCACCATTGAAATCGATGATGATTACGATGCACGCGAGCTGCTGGCAGATATTAAGAGTCGTGTTGATGCCATTAACACCTTCCCTGTGGAGGCGGAAAATCCGGTTGTGAGCCTGCAGCAACACCGCAGCAAGGTTATCGCGGTGACTGTAGCCACCCGTTACGGTGAGCATGAGCTGCGCGAATACGCGGAGCAGGTTCGTGATGATTTGTTACGATTGCCTGGCGTGTCTCAGGTTGATATCAGTGCTATTCGCGATTATGAAATCACTATTGCGGTTCCTCAGGACAGGTTGCGGGAATATGGCCTGACGTTGGCGGAAATTGGTGATGCTATCAGTAATAGTTCATTGGATTTTTCAGCCGGTAATCTGCGTGCAGAGGGTGGCGATGTTTTAATTCGTTCCAGAGGGCAGGCTTATCACCGTAATGAGTTCGAACAAATCGTTATCAAAACCAACACCGATGGCAGTATTTTGCGTTTGGGTGACATTGCCGAAGTGGATGATGGTTTTGAAGAGGTGCCATTACGGACACGTTTTAATGGTGAGCCCGCTGCGCTGATAGAGGTGCATCGAATAGGCAAGCAAAGTGCCATCGAGGTGGCGGATCAAGTGCATGACTATATTGATGGCGTGCAGGCTCAGCTGCCTGAAGGCGTAACCATTAGTTACTGGGATGATGATTCTCAAATTGTAAAAAATCGTTTGGGTACGTTGTTACGAAATGCTGCGCAGGGCGGTGTTTTAGTGCTGTTACTGTTGACACTTTTTTTACGTCCCGCCATCGCTTTCTGGGTGTTTATAGGTATCCCCGTGAGTTTTATGGGCGCCTTTTTTGTGATGAACCTGCTGGGTGTTTCCATCAATGTGATTAGCCTGTTTGGTTTCATTCTGGTACTTGGCATCGTCGTGGATGATGCCATTGTTACGGGTGAAAATGTCTATCGCCACATGCGAGCCTCAGAAACGGGGTTGCAGGCAGCGATCAATGGCACCAAAGAAGTGTCTGTGCCGGTGACCTTTGGCGTACTGACTACCGTGGCGGCATTTTTACCAATGGCCTTCGTGGAAGGTGTGCGAGGGGCTATTTTTGCGCAAATCACCCTAGTGGTTATTCCGGTCTTATTTTTCTCACTGATTGAATCTAAATTTGTTCTGCCGGCACACCTTAAACATGTAAAACTGCCGCATCAGACCAGCAGACATAACCGGTTGGAACAATGGCAGCAACGTTTTGCTGATGGTTTCGAAAAGGCGGTTCTTAAATATTATCGACCACTGCTCAAACTTAGTTTGCGGCATAGTTTTTCTGTATTGGCGATATTTATTGGCAGCTTCATTTTATTGCTGAGTATGGTAACCAGTGGTTGGACGCACTTTACGTTCTTTCCGCGTGTGCCCAGTGAAACGGTTAAGGCCACACTCGCTATGCCGGTGGGCACGGCTTTTGATGTGACTGATCGCTATGTTAATCGAATGATCGTTGCGGCTGAGGAACTACAGGATAAGTACCGTGATCCGGAAAATGGTGACAGCGTGATTCTTAATATCCTCGGCTCTACGGGCGCCGGTGGCGGGGTCGCAAGTGTCGGCAATGTACGTTTTGAAATAACACCACCCGAAGAAAGAAATTTGACTATTGGTGTTTCTGAGTTAGTGAGGGAATGGCGCGAACGCATTGGTCAGATACCGGGTGCCGAATCGCTGTTATTCCGTGCTGAATTGGCACGTGGTGGCGATCCTATCGACATACAGTTTAGTGGCCGGTCGATGGAGAGTTTGGCCGAGGTAGTGGCGCAGGTTAGTGCACACCTTAACGACTATACCGGTGTGTTTGATATTAATGACAACCTCAGTAACGGTAAAGAAGAATTACTGCTTGAATTGACGGAGCAGGGCCATGCGTTGGGGCTTTCTAGGGCAGATATTATTCGTCAGGTCAGGCACGCCTTTTTTGGCGTGGAAGCTCAACGGGTACAACGAGGCCGGGATGATGTGCGTGTCATGGTGCGTTTACCGGCGCAAGAGCGTAAGGCGATATCTGACCTAGAAGGGCTATTGATTACAACAGCGTCTGGAGGCGCCGTACCGCTGTCCCATGTGGCGAGTTTTTCTTCCGGGCGGAGTCCTGCAACCATCTACCGGATTGACCATTATCGCACGGTGAATGTGCGGGCAGATATTGAAAAAGACATCGTCAATATGGGAGTGTTACAGCAGGATTTAACCGCTTTTATTGATCAATTGTTGCAGCAACACCCCGGCATAACCTATCAACTGGAAGGCGAGGCTCGTGAACAACGTGAGGTTTTTGGGTCATTGGCCTGGGGGCTGGTGTTTGTACTGTTCGTGATTTACAGCCTGTTGGCGATTCCTTTCAAATCCTACAGCCAACCTCTGATTGTAATGTCGGTCATACCGTTTGGTTTTATTGGTGCCATGGTGGGGCACTGGATTATGGGCTTGAACCTCACTATTATGAGCATCATGGGTTTGATGGCGTTATTAGGGGTGGTGGTCAATGACAGTCTGGTGCTAGTGGACTTTATTAATCAGCGCCGTCGCTCAAAGGTGGGTTTGCTGAAAGCAATTCTGTTGGCGGGTACGGTGCGTTTTCGCCCGGTGATGCTGACATCTGCAACAACCTTTATTGGTTTAATGCCGCTGCTGTTTGAGAAATCCACACAGGCACAATTTTTGATTCCGATGGCGGTATCACTGGGCTTCGGGATTATCTTTGCGACCCTGATTACCTTGATAATGGTGCCGATTAATTATCTGTTATTGGCGAATGTTAGTGCGTGGATTGATAATAAGCTGGGGTAATTGCAGTCATTTTAAGGAGAGTAGAAGGTCTGTATTCTTCGTAAAGAGAACTCAGGAAAAAATGCCCGCTATATGCGGGCATTTTTGTTGCAAGCTTGTGCGATTAGCTACGTTTTTTTCGAGCAAAAACCAAGCCAGTTAAGCCAAGACCCAGTAGCATTAGCGTTCCTGGTTCAGGAATTTCGCCACCACCAGTTTCAACATTTAATTTAGTGCGAACAGCGCCGCTAAAGTCGTTGAAGCTGCTCGCGTTAATTGCAAAGCCATCAGAGGTAATCACATTATTGGTGTAGTAATTAGTGATTGTTGATGAACCAATTGGCAAGCCGTTGATGGTGATGTTATTAGCAAAAGCATTGTTGCGAGCCGCTTGGTCGCTCGCCGAACTACTTGTTCCGTCACCGGATACGTCAATGACCAAGTTGGTTGTTTCTATTGTGTCATTAGCTACTGCAGCAAGCATTAGTCTAACGGCCTCATTGGTACCAGTATAAATAGCCGTACCGCCGCTGCCAGGGCGAACAAAGTTATCTAGGGTGTCGGCAAAAGAATTAATACTAGCTGCGCTGTTCAAGATGCTATAGGTGCTTAAAGCAGTAGTGAAAAAATTTGATGCGAAGAAGACTACGTTTACACCGATAGCCCCGTTCGTGCCGCCGAGAATATTTGATTGAATGCCTGCATCGCGAAAAGCATTTGCGTAGCCATCCATCTGCAAATTGTATTCATTTGTGTCGACACTACCGGAAACATCAATCACCAATGATAAGCCTAAATCGACTGGCGTTGCTAGGGCGTGAACTGAGTATGAGCTCAGCATTGCCGCGCCAACAAGGCCGTAAAATAATTTTTTCATGGTGCAATCCCTCGTCTAATCATAGAAATTTTTATTCATTTTAAATTAAAGCAATAAATATTCCACATTTTAAGTTTCGTTAAAAAACAACATGTTAATGGTTTTTTCTGTTTCGTTTTTTTTTGTTTTTATCATTTTTGTAAAAAAAACAGACAGTTTTCTAATAATTAAAATCGCTTAAACAAAATCTCACATTTATTGTTTGTTAGCGGAGAGATTACTATCTTACTAGTAATGCGGTTTGATGCTTTGTTAACGTATTGATGAGCATCACCCGGTACGTTATTTTAGGGTGATTTTAGCCTCTCGTTGAAGACTGCTATAGTTAATCTGGACGTCGCAATAATCGTTGATATAACAATAATTCTAAGCAAGGACAGCCAATGGATGGTAACAAACGCGTTTTACCCATTCTGGCGGGTGGCGGTACACGCCTTCCCGCGCACGTTGGAATCTTAAAGGGCCTACAGGATCTCGATTTAACCTTTGATCATTTGGTGGGCGTTTCCGGTGGCAGTATTGTTGCAGCGCTTTACGCAGCGGGCAAACCTTTGCAGGAATTGTACACCCTGGCGTTGGAAACTCAGTTTAATCAATTTCTGGGGCAATCGTTGATCACCTTGATTAGCAAGGGAGGCCTGTCGACGGGCAATGTATTTGAGGCGTGGATGGATGACCAATTGCAGGGCATCTGTTTTAAAGACCTCGATATGAATTTATTCATTGTTGCCAGTGACGTGGCGACAGGTGAACCAGTTGTTTTTAGCAAGGAAAATTCGCCGGAGTTAAGAGTTTCAAAGGCGGTCCGCTTTTCTATGTCGATCCCGATTATCTTCACCTTTAATGAATACAAAGATCATATTTTGGTGGATGGCAGTATTTTGTCTGAGGATGCGCTATTACGTGATTGGGCGGGTGATGGTACGCCGGCTATTTGTTTTCGGTTACGCAGCTCGACCAGCGGTGAGCGCTACTCGAAATCGAATATTCCGATCGTTAATTATTTAACGTTGTTGATTCGCACGTTTATGACCACCATGTCGCGTGAATATGTACATGATGAATTTTGGCATAACACCGTGGTGGTTGAGACAGGGAATAGTTCGCCGATTACCTTTAGCCTGAGTCAGCAGCAAAAAGAAGACCTGTACGAAACGGGTTATCGTACAACTGTCGAAGTGGTGCCCATGAAGGTGCTTTTTCACGGCAGTTAGCTCACTTTAAATGATTAGCCTGTCAGCTTCGGACACTCAATTTTTTCAGATGTTATTCGCCTTCTTCGCGCTTCTTCTTGATGGACTCGCAGAAAATTAACACGCAATAAAACAGCGCTGAATAGAAGAAAGCGAAAATCAAACCAGTGGCCGGAGCCAGTGTTCTGGCAGACATCCGGTCCACTTCATTCTGGGCAGCCTTTTGTTCGGACGTTAGCTCTGCGCCGATGAAAGCACCGTCACCGTTAAGATCAAAACCAGCTAGTTTCATCTCATAATAGTATTCAATTGCCATGGTTCCGGCGATGATCAATAAATAAGTGAGCACAATATTGATCAGTACCAGCCACTCCTGCTTGATTTTGTTTTTTAAAACCACCTTGCGAAAGAGCATCAGCAGCAGGGGTAAACTCAACAGAGGTAGATACAGATAATAAAAGGAGTTCATGGCAAACCTTGTGTTGGGAGGAAGGCTAATAAATCAGCGAGCTATGCTACGTGTACTGCTGGCCGTGATCAATAGCTGCTTCGCTGATGGCGGCTAGCGAAAGCAGATAAAAAAAGGGATAGTCATTGTCCCCGTCCATAAACGTCTATTGTCAACATCGGAGTACTCCTAACGCAAAAGAGGATCAGGCAAGGCTCATATCAAGCTGATCCAGCAGGCGATCAACCATTTGTTGTTCCTGAGGCGTTAATGATTCATAGCTGCGCGCCTGATAAATGTTATCAACTTCATCAAAGAGTTTATCCAGTTGTGATTGTTGCTCTTTGTTTGGTCCGGTGTTGGCATTGCTTTGCAGAATATTGTCAATTTGATCAAATAGGCGATTCACCTGTTTTTTTTGTTCGACGTTTAACTCTTTGCGGTAGCCAAAGATATGGTCCAGCTGATTGGACAGTTGTTCGGTTTCGCTGGCAATGTCGTTGCGGGGCACGAAATTATCGTCGGCCACCCTGTTGTTGAAGGGGTTGCTATTTAGGCTGTTGATTAGGGCGTCAAATTGCTGCGGCTGACTCATTACATTGATCGATAAAGAGGAGATACCTGAAATACTCATTACGCGGACCCTTTGTTATGTTTCTGCTGACGGTTTTTTGTCATTTATATTTTTGTGATTGCTGTATTGGCAAACAATTGACAGGAAAACGTGTTCTTGTCGTTTTTGTTAGTGAAAAAAGTCAAAAATGGTTAATTGTTATTCTCTAAAGCTAAAACCGTGCCAATTTAGTTTTGTGAGCGCGTTTGGTTTTCGGGCGGGAAATAATAGGGGGTTCTGCCATATTTATGTGGCAGGAGCGTAGTGTCGAGGTGTGGTATATAAATCAGCCACCACCATGGGGTGAACGATATGTGCTGGAAAGTGTTTGCGATTAAAATGCGCTAGCTTTTGAAGGTTTTGTGATTATCGAAGGTCAGCGAGTTGCGTTCACCGGCACTGATGCTGTTGTTATCGGCGCAGGGCGCGCCGATGGAAGATTGTTAACGTAATGCTGCTCATGTGCTTATCGTCAGAGTGATGTTGGCAGCCAGCATGGCCTGCTCTGAGGTATAAGATAAAGAGCGCTAGTTATTTTGTATAATTGATTGATTCTAACTTTACGATCTTAAAAATCTATGGATGTGGTTGTGCTAGCAACCGGGGCGATGCTTAGATAAGTAGGTACAGAGGGCGGAAGTTTAATTTCCACCCTCACGGAGAGCTTTAGACGAGCGGGGACGTCGCGTTTAATTCCACTTGAAGCCGGTTTCGGCTTTCGAATCTTCACGGTATTTATGTTGTAAGCCTTTCAGGAAATTGCGCAAAATTTGATCTTTACAGGCACGATAGTGTTTATGGCCGGCTTTGCGGAACAATGCACTTAATTCGGGTTTACTCAAGGCAAAGGGCGCTAGTGCCAAAATTTCGAGAATATCGTCGTCTTTCAGGTCTAGTGCGATTCTGAGTTTTCTGAAAATAATATTGTTGGTTAAACGTTTCTCAGGTTCAGGCTGGGGGCCGTCTTTTTTACCGCGTTTATCGTTAATCAGACCATTGAGGAAGATAGCCAGATGGGTGTCATTGCAAAGTTGGTAGTCCGGATCTTCTTCTTTTTTTAACCAGTTACTGACCTGTTCGCGGGTGACTTTGAGGCCAGCCAGGTCAAACAACGCCATCATTTTGGAGTCGTCATAATCAAAGGTGTAGCGGATACGGCGCAAAATATCATTATTGGTCACAAATAGGTCCCGGCTTGGCAAATAGAGCTGCAAGTTTAGGGCTTTGTGTCGCTGATGTGGAGAGAATAAAGTCAGGCTTTATAAAAAAGCCCCGCGAGCGAGGCTTTTTGCCGGTCATTAATGGTTATTTAACAATGATGTTGTTGGTTTTGATCTCATCACCTTTGCCGTTGTCTAATAGAGCAACATTTTTTGTTTTGATCTCGCCCGCTGCTTCAATCGACGCGGCTTCATCTTCAGCGACCCATTGTTCTGCTTTAACGCCATATTTCGTATTGTCTGCAGCATTGATGTGCTTTAGTGAGCCGCTGATTTTTCCTTCGCCCAGTTCAGTGAGCTGAATGCCATCATCACCATTATCAATGACGTCAGTGTGTTTGATCTTTATGTCGATATCGCCAGCATCTTCTTCGTCTGCTTTGATGCCTTCATCGTTGTTGTTTATGGCTTTAACGTGACGCAGTGTTAGCTCAATGTCGCCTTCGCCAGCTTCATCAAAGTCCAGGCCTTCGTCTCTGTTATTGTTGGCGCTAACGTGTATCAGTTTGACATTAATATCTCCCTCATCGGCTTCATCAATATCAAATCCGTCGTCCAGGTCTTCTTCGTTGTAGAAGCCGTTATTATTGATGGAAACATTGATCATGGTTGCTTCAACATCGCCGCTGCCGGCTTCGTCCAACTCAATACCGTCGCCACCATTGCCATCGATGTGAGTGTGGGTGATCAGGGCGTTGATATCACCTTCACCACGTTCATCGACTCGAACGCCGTCGAAATCAATCGCACCCGTACCATTGCCAATAAAGTTTGAGTGTGTGATTTTTAGATCAATGCCGATAGCTGAGCCTGTGGAGCCGTCGTCAAATTCATCAGCGTTGTCATCAATGTGCAAACCGAAGAGTGCAGAGTCAATAATATTAACGTTGCGCAGCTTAATGCTGATGTCTTCACCTTCGGCACTTTCCGGGATGTTAACGACGACTCCGCGTGTAGCGCTGTTGGCAACAGTCAGGTCACGAATAGTGATGTCAGCAGCGGTGTTAAATATCAGCGTGCCATCTTCTGTAATGGCCGTCAGATCTTGATCCAGTGTGAAACTGCCAGCGTTGGAACCATCGATGATGGCGTTTTTCCCAATTAGTTTTAGCGGCTGTGAACCCGTGTAGATAACAGGTGCGGAAAGTTGGATAAATGAATCTCTTTCAAAAACAATTTTTCCAATGCGGCTATCAAAATTAGCTGCTTCAATTGCTACGCGAAGAGAGGTCTCATCATAAACCTGTGCTGCAGCATTGGCGGCCATGGCGGTGGTTAATACAGCTAAGGATAACGTTTTAAGCTTCATATTAGTGCTCTCAGTGATGGTGGAATTACCAGCACCTTAGGGACTAATCGTTACAAAAAAATGACGTTATTATTTGGTGCCTGTTTTAGTGAGAGCGTTAATTTCGCTCAATGAAAGTTGATTTTAGGTGAAGATCAAGTGCTGCTAGGTAGGGTGGTCGCGGCTGAACCTTCAAAAGGCTTTGCAGCGGCTCATTGGTTATTGATATATTTTTGATGGCTAGTGTGGTTCGTTAATCTTTTGATAAGGTTGCTTTACAGCAACGAAGCTACCTTTGGCTTTTGTGGTTACTTAAAGCGCTAACGAATAAATCAAACCAATTAACGCACATAGGCCGATGACGCTAACCACGCCCATTTTAAATCGGAACAATGCCACAAAAGCAGCCGCGCCAATCAGCGCTGAGAACCATTCAAAACTGCCATCAAAACCCTGCGGCCACAGCACGTGGTAGGCAAAGAATACCGCTAGATTGATGACCACGCCCACGACGGCGGCGGTGATGCCGGTTAATGGAGCGGTGAACTTGGCGTCATGGCGGGTGGCTTCCACTGATGGACCGCCCAGTAGAATAAACAGGAATGACGGCAGGAAGGTGAATAGCGTCGCGACTGCAGCGCCAGCAGCCCCGGCCAAAGGCAACATTTCCGGACCAAATATTTCTTTGGTCCATCCCCCCATAAAGCCCACAAAAGCTACGATCATGATGAGTGGACCGGGAGTGGTTTCGCCCAGTGCCAGGCCGTCGATCATTTGTGGACCGCTTAGCCAGGCATATTGCTCGACGCCGCCCTGGTAGACATAGGGTAATACCGCGTAAGCACCACCGAAGGTTAGTAACGCGGCCTTGGTAAAGAACCAGCCGATTTGGGTGAGAGTACCCTCCCAGCCGAAACTAGCGAATAGCAAGGCCATGCTTATCAGCCAAATCGTCAGGCCTACGCAGGCAAAACCGATAAAACGGCTGAGTTTGAAGCGGGCGTGTGGCGGGATGGGGGTGTTGTCATCAATGATCGCGGGGCCGTAACTGCTCTGCTTGGAATCAATGGCTCCGCCAATTTTGAATTTATCCGGTGCTAATCGGGAGCCAAATAAACCGATAGAGCCTGCAATCAACACGATGTAAGGGAAGGGGATATCAAAGGCAAAAATGGCGATAAAGGCGAGCACAGCCAGGGCGCGTAGTACGTTGTTTTTTAATGCCCGAGAGCCAATTCTGTAAGCAGCAAATACCACGATGGCTGTGACGGCGGGTTTGATGCCGTAGAGAATACCTGTCACCACAGGCACATCACCGTGGGCCAGATAAACCCAGGTCAGCGCCATTAAGAGGAATAAAGAGGGCAGCACAAATAGCACACCTGCTGCGATGCCGCCTTTAACGCCGTGCATCAGCCAGCCCATGTAGGTGGCGAGTTGTTGGGCCTCTGGGCCAGGCAGAACCATGGTGTAATTGAGTGCATGCAGGAAGCGATGCTCGGAAATCCAGTGGCGTTTTTCCACTAGCTCTTGGTGCATCATGCTGATTTGCCCGGCCGGGCCACCAAAACTGATAAAGCCCAGTTTTAACCAGTACCAAAGAGCGTCGCGAAAGGGGATTGGGTTAGGTTTTTCTGTGGCCGTTTTTGGCTCGGTAGTTTGGTTGTTTTCTGTTGATTCGAGTGGTGAAAACTTCAGTCTTATTGCCTGCAGGTTGAGAGGTGATTGCTGTGCATCATACCAGAGCGTTTATTAATTTCATCCGGGGTGTTGCTCATTATTTAATGTTACAGCGGCACTTTTTTATTGGATCGGTTTAGTTGGGAATAGTTGGGTAATCTTTTCACCAAACAACCAAATACGGCGGAAAGGGCCGGGGCCATTGCTCAGTACTAGTTGAACTTTGTCGATAATTTCTTCGTCGGGCAGTGCGGTACGACCTGCCGTATAAATTAACAGCTCCACCGGCTCCGACACCTGATAAGTTTTCTCCAGTTTCTTTTGTACGGTTTCCTCTGATACATCTGTGTGCCATTCCGAGGGTTCGTCGTGTTTATTGGAGCCATTGGAAACAGCGGCTACAAACTCAGGTGCGCAGGCTTCAGTCAGTTCGAAATAGGTGGGGCCACTGTCAAGCACGCAGAAAATATCTGGCTTACCCTCGTTAGGGTCGGATTTCCTGGGGCTGCCATCAAGAATCTTTAAATCTGCCTGCTCAGCAAATAGCGCAAATATCGATAGCTCCACAATGCCTTTTTCATACTCACTGGTCACGGGATGTCTCGGTTAGGTCCATGCCTATTATTAAATAGCAATGCACCTGCGAAAGGCAAATATAAGCAATTAAATTCTAAATAGGAAATTAATTGCATATTTAATATGTAAAATTCGCTTATATAATTCGGCGCCATTGCTTATTTAAATGGATTATCTTTAGGTGGATATTGTTTATATATGCATTGATAAACATATTTAATCTGATTTTAAATCTCGTGCTAAAGAAAAGGTGATTGCGATGGGCGAGCAGGCTCAGTGGGATACTCAACGGGTAAAAGAAATTATCAGTTCGATGAAAGATGCACCGGGCGCCTTGTTGCCTATGTTGCATGCCATTCAGGATTCTCAGGGTTATATCCCTAAGGATGCGGTAGGGATGATTGCCGCGTCCTTGAATCAAACACGTGCTGAAGTGCACGGGGTGATCAGTTTTTATCACCATTTCCGACAGCGTCCACCAGCGCGTAAGCGTATTGAAATTTGCCGGGCTGAAGCTTGTCAGGCGCGCGGTTCACGCGAATTGGAAAATTATGCAAAAGAAAAACTGGGCATTGATTATCACGGCATGACAGCAAGCCGCGATTTTAGTCTCGATGCCGTTTATTGCCTCGGCAACTGTGCCTGTGGACCAACAGTCAAAATTGGTGATGAGATTGTTGGGCGCGTTGATGCGGCGCGTTTTGATGAATTGATTGATGACGCTTCGGCGATTGCTGTGGAGGTGATCTCATGAAAAAGACCAGCAAAGTGATGACGAAAGTTTCTACCAAAGTGTATATCCCGCGTGACACAGCCAGCTTATCCCTGGGGAGTGATCGGGTTGCCGCAGCACTTGCGCTGGCAGCTTTGAACTATTCCGGCGATGTTGACATCGTGCGTAATGGTTCTCGCGGGCTTTTTTGGTTGGAACCTATGATTGAAGTGGAAACAGAGCAGGGCCGTGTGGCCTACGGACCTGTTACCAGCAAGGATATTGATGAGCTGGTTGCAGCAGGGTTGTTCACTGGCAAGCAATCGCATCCGTTGTCGCTAGGTGATCCAGAAGAAATCCCCTATCTGAAAAAACAACAGCGCCTGAGTTTTGCCCGTGTCGGTGTGACTGACCCGGTATCAATCAGCGATTATCAGCAGCATGGTGGTTTTGTTGGGCTTAGCAAGGCGTTACAACAATCATCTCAGGACATTGTTGATGCGGTAAAAAAATCCGGCCTGCGTGGACGGGGTGGCGCTGCTTTCCCGGCGGGGATTAAGTGGCAGACGGTGCATGACTGTTCAGAGCCACAAAAATACATTGTCTGTAATGCTGATGAGGGGGATTCGGGGACCTTCGCCGACCGCATGGTGATGGAAGGTGATCCGCTAATGCTGATCGAAGGTATGGTCATTGCTGGCTTAGCCGTGGGTGCCAATCAAGGTTACATCTATCTGCGCTCCGAATACCCGGTGGCCCATCAGATACTTAAGGAAGCGATTGCCAACGCTTACGAGGAAGGGTTTTTAGGCTCGAACATTCAAGACAGTGGTCAAGACTTCGATCTGGAAGTCCGATTGGGTGCGGCGGCTTACATTTGTGGCGAAGAGACGTCGTTGCTGGAAAGTCTGGAAGGCAAACGCGGCATGGTGCGTTTCAAACCACCGTTGCCTGCTATCGAAGGTTTGTTTGGAAAACCCACCGTGGTGAATAACGTACTGACGCTGGCAGCCGTGCCGTTCATTCTGGCCGAAGGCGCTAAAGCCTACGCTGATTTTGGCATGGGTCGTTCGCGCGGCACGTTGCCGTTCCAGCTGGCTGGTAACGTACTGCAGGGTGGTCTTGTCGAACTGGCTTTTGGCCCAACGCTACGTCAGTTGCTGGATGATTTTGCCGGTGGTACGGCCAGTGGGAAGCCCATGCGTGCGATTCAAGTGGGTGGACCTTTGGGGGCTTATCTACCGGAAAGCCAATGGGATACGGAACTGGATTATGAAGCCTTTGCTGCGATTGATGCGGTATTGGGCCACGGCGGTATTGTGGTGTTTGATGAAGGTGTTGATATGTCCGAGCAAGCGCGTTTCTCGATGGAGTTCTGTGTTGCGGAGTCATGCGGCAAATGCACACCTTGCCGGATTGGTTCTACGCGCGGCGTGGAGGTTATCGACAAAATCCGCAGCGGTGAGAACCGCGAAGAGAATCAGATTTTGCTCAAGGATCTCTGTGAAACCATGCTGCACGGCTCGCTGTGTGCCATGGGTGGTATGACGCCGTTTCCGGTGATGAGTGCGGTTAATCATTTTCCAGAAGATTTTGAACGTACACCAAATAAGCAGGGAGAGATTTAATGCTGCAATATGTTGACCCAAATAAAGACTACGGTACGCTAGCGCGACTTTCTGAAACATTAGTGACCTTGGAAATTGACGGCGTTGAAATCACCGTTCCTGAGGGTACCTCTGTGCTACGCGCAGCAGCAGAAGCCGATATTAATATTCCTAAACTGTGTGCCAGCGATAATCTGGAAGCCTTTGGCTCCTGCCGTCTGTGTGCCGTTGAGGTTGAAGGTCGTCGTGGTATGCCAGCTTCCTGTACTACGCCGGTTGAGGCGGGCATGGTGGTTCACACTCAAACAGAATCCGTGGCTAAATTGCGTCGTAATGTGATGGAGTTGTATATCTCCGATCACCCACTTGATTGTCTGACCTGTCCTAGCAATGGCGATTGTGAGTTACAGGATATGGCCGGTGCCGTAGGACTGCGTGACGTGCGTTATGGCTTTGATGGTGACAATCATCTTGATGCCAAAAAAGACACCTCTAATCCCTATTTCACCTTTGATCCCAGCAAATGTATTGTTTGTTCGCGTTGCGTACGTGCCTGCGAAGAGGTACAGGGCACCTTTGCGTTAACGGTTGATAAACGCGGATTTGAATCCACAATTTCGGCAGGCCAGAACGATGCCTTCATGGATTCTGATTGCGTATCCTGTGGTGCCTGTGTACAGGCGTGCCCGACGTCGACATTAATCGAAAACAGTGTGATTGAAATGGGCCAGCCGGAGCATAGCGTGGTCACGACTTGCGCGTATTGTGGTGTGGGTTGTTCCTTCAAGGCTGAAATGAAGGGCGAGCAGGTGGTTCGCATGGTGCCCTATAAAGACGGGCAAGCGAATCAAGGGCACTCCTGCATTAAGGGGCGTTTTGCCTTTGGCTATGCGACACACAAGGATCGCATTACCGATCCGATGATTCGGGACAGTATTGATCAACCGTGGCGCAAGGTGTCCTTTGAGGAGGCCTATGAGTTCGCAGCCAACAAAATTAAAGGCATTCAGGAAAAATACGGTCGTGAAAGTGTCGGTGGTATTACCTCCTCGCGTTGTACCAATGAAGAAACGTATCTGGTGCAGAAACTCATTCGCGCGGCCTTTGGTAATAACAACACTGATACCTGTGCGCGAGTTTGTCATTCGCCGACGGGCTATGGTTTGAAGGCGACACTGGGCGAATCAGCCGGTACTCAGACGTTTGAATCGGTGCTCAAATCCGATGTCATCATGGTGATTGGTGCTAATCCAACGGATGCGCACCCGGTTTTTGGTTCATTGATGCGTAAACGCTTGCGCCAGGGTGCCAAGCTGATTGTCGTTGACCCACGCAGTATCGACCTACTGAAAACACCGCATCTAGCCGATGCCAAGCATTTGCAATTGATGCCGGGTACTAATGTGGCGGTGATCAACGCATTAGCACATGTGGTGGTTACTGAGGGGCTGGCTGATAAAGCCTTTGCTGAAGGTCGCTGTGATGCGGATACCTTTAACGAATGGTGTGAATTTATCAGTGATGAACGCCACTCACCGGAAAAAACAGAGGCCGTAACGGGCGTTCCCGCTGCTGACTTGCGTACCGCTGCGCGCTGGTTCGCCGAAGGGGTCAATAGTGCTATCTACTACGGTCTGGGTGTAACGGAGCACAGTCAGGGTTCCAGCATGGTGATGGGCATTGCAAACCTTGCCATGGCGACGGGCAATATTGGCCGTGAGGGTGTCGGCGTGAACCCGTTGCGTGGTCAGAACAATGTACAGGGTTCCTGTGATATGGGCTCTTTTCCGCAAGATTTACCGGGGTATCGTCACGTCTCTGATAATACAACGCGCAAGTTGTTTGAGGATGCCTGGGGTGTGAGCATTGATCCGGAACCGGGACTGCGTATTCCGAATATGTTTGATGCCGCTATTGATGGCACCTTCAAGGGCATGTATTGCCAGGGTGAAGATATTGCCCAGTCTGACCCCAACACTCAGCATGTTGAAGCAGCGCTGGCGTCGTTGGAGTGCCTGATTGTGCAGGATATTTTCCTTAACGAAACAGCCAAGTTTGCGCATGTCTTTTTGCCTGGGACGACCTTCCTGGAGAAAAATGGGACGTTCACCAATGCCGAGCGCCGCATCAATCGTGTGCGTAAAGTCATGGCGCCGCTGCCGGGCAAAGAAGACTGGGAAGTTACTGTTGGTTTATCGAAGGCGCTGGGTTATGACATGGATTATGAAAATCCAGGCGAGATTATGGATGAGATTGCCCGCCTGACTCCGACGTTCACCGGCGTCAGTTACGCCCGTCTTGACGAACAGGGCAGCCTGCAATGGCCTTGTAATGATGACGCGCCTGATGGCACGCCGATTATGCACACTGAAGAGTTTTTCAATATCGGTAAGGGTAAGTTTGCTATTACGGAATACGTCGCTACCGATGAGCGTGCTAATGGTAAATTCCCGCTATTGATGACCACCGGTCGTATTCTGTCCCAGTACAACGTCGGTGCGCAGACGCGACGTACCGATAATGTGGCTTGGCATGCCGAGGATGTGCTGGAAGTACATTCGCATGATGCTGAAGAGCGTGGTATCAAGAATGGCGATTGGCTGGGTATTCAGAGTCGCGCCGGTGATACGGTGATGCGTGCCATGGTGTCCGAACGTATGCAGCCGGGTGTGGTGTACACCACCTTCCATCATCCGGGAAGTGGCGCCAATGTGATTACCACTGATAACTCTGACTGGGCAACTAACTGTCCAGAGTACAAGGTGACAGCGGTGCAGGTGACTAAGGTGAGCAGTCCATCAAGTTGGCAGCAGCGTTTTGAAAAATTCACTGCACAGCAACTGGATTTTGTGGCGCAGGCCTCTTTATCACAAGAGCGTTCGGGTGATCAAAACACCACTGGGGTGAAATAATGTTGGCGCTTGGCGACATTTATCTGGAAACAGTGAGGCATGACGGAGATTGCGCCACTGTTTCTGGCACAGCAGTGTCGTCCTCTCAGAGTTTGCAGTTAAGCCATGCGACCTTGCCCATGCAACGCTGGCAGCAGGGTAAAGTGGCACAAAGCAGTGATGAGGTGGCGGAGGAGGTTGCCGTTGCCTTGAGTTACAACGGCATTTCTCATGTGGTGATGATGTCATCGCCCAGTGATTTAGAAGATTTTGCCCTGGGCTTTAGCCTTAGCGAAGGCGTGTTGCAAAGCGCGGATGAGCTATATGACATGGCGGTTAAGCAGCATTGCGATGGCATTGAGGTTGCGATGACCATCAGTTCGCAGCGTCTAATGCAGCTCAAGCAACAGCGCCGAAATTTAGTAGGCCGTACCGGTTGCGGTCTGTGTGGTGCAGAGTCTTTACAGCAAGCGATTCATGCGGCTAATCAGGTCGAACCCGTTGAACGCATTAATCATTTGGCGATTCAACGCGCGGCCGCGCAGATTGCCGACCGCCAACAGTTGCGTAAACTGACCGGCGCAGCGCATGGCGCAGCCTGGTGTGATGCTAAGGGTGAAATTGTACTGTTGCGTGAAGATGTGGGACGTCATAACGCATTGGATAAATTGATTGGTGCATTGCAACGTTCAGCGTTTGATAGGCATGACGGGTTTGTTCTGGTCACCAGCCGCGCCAGTTATGAAATGGTACAGAAAACCTGTGCAGCCGGTATTTCATTGTTGGCCGCAGTCTCTGCACCAACGGCATTGGCTATTCGTTTAGCCGAATCGGCTGGTTTAAGCCTGGTTGGTTTTACCCGAACGCAACGTCATGTGGTGTACAGCGACGCAACACAAGGTGCTGCCCGTGATGGGAAAGCGCCGCTTTCAAAATTAGGAGTACGGAAAAGCTATGAGTAATAATCAGCTCGACCAACTGGTCAAAATGATCAATCAGATTGCTGATAATGTCGGTGATGGCAATGATGTAGATGCAGTTGCCAGTCACGTAGCCCGTTTCTGGGCTCGGCCCATGAAAAAACAAATTGTCGAGCATTATCACCAGGGTGGCGTCGGCCTTAATTCAATCGCTAAGCAGGCAGTTCAGCAGCTCGCCTCTTGATAGATTAGCCCATAGGGAATTCATAGATGGACCATTGCCAGTCAGGTTCGGTTTTGAGTTGAGGCTGCTCCTTTTGCATCACAGCTAAGGCCTCTTGCTTGGCGTTTTCGGCGTTCTCGGCATTAACGATGGCGTGGAATTTGACGTCTTGGGAATTGTCTTCTGGATTGGTGCTGTGCAGGTCAACGTGAAACTTCAGCATGCGATGTCCTCCTGTTGTGTACCATCACAGGATACATGAATTAGTTTTCGGGGTAACCACGATGAACAATCGTAGCGTCGCACTTCTTGACAGGAGGATCGGCAAATTTAGTTTGGCGAAATACTGACTACGGCATTATGAGAGGGCTGAAGGTTGGAGCTGTCCCACGGCTGAAACGGGTTTACTGTCTTTGCTCTGTTTATCGAAGACAACAGCGCAATTATCAAAGGATTGTTTGCAATGATACATAGCTATGTCGGCTTCCTTCATGACTGTTTCTGTATCGAGCTCTTCGGAGTCAAGTAGTCTAACGCCAACGCTAGCTGTAACCTGCAACGTGGAGCCATTAAACTCAATCGGTTGGGTTACTATGTCAGCCAGTTTATTGGCTGTTTGTAATGCAGAGATGTGTGACGATTGATCGGTGTTGTTTAGGTGATGAATGATGACAACAAATTCATCCCCTCCCAAACGGGCGACAATGTCTTCGGTACGTGAATTATCCTTTAGTCGCTCAGCAATTTTAGTGAGTACGGCATCACCTGCATCATGCCCATAGTTATCATTAATAGCTTTGAAGCCATTCAAATCAAATAACACGACAGCACCGTGAAACTCATGGCGGATGGTTTCGGCAATTATCTTTTTGAGATGAATGGATAAAAGTCGTCGGTTTGCGAGTTGTGTTAGTGGGTCTGTATGGGCCAGCGCTTTGATCTTATTGAATGCGTCGCTAAGGTCGGTAACGAAGGGTTTGATGACCCAGGCGTAAATAAGAGGAGTGGAGAAGAGTGCTAATAAAACAATATCAATGACTGCTTCTAAATAGATATTCATGCTGAAAGGGATAACAGCGAGAAGAAGCATAATTATAAATTCGACTAACAAAATAATCGCGATAATTCGTACAGTTACTTGTTTGATGCTGAGAGGACTCTCGATCATGAACAGGGTAGCCGTTATGTTTTTAATGATTCGGGTACGTTCAGAGCTGATTAACAGCTTCAGTAAGCTTCGACATTACCGAAATCAGTAGGGTGATTCAACTGCTGTGATACATTTTACGTACCACAGCAGATTGTTAGCTGAGGACTGTTAGGAAACCTTATCCAGCGCTTGGCTGACATCAGCGATGATATCATCGATGTTTTCAATGCCGACTGAAATTCTCACAAGATCTGCACTCACTCCTGCCGCTTTTAATTCCTCATCGTCTAACTGACGGTGAGTGGTGGTAGCAGGGTGGCAAGCCAGTGATTTGGCATCACCAATATTCACCAGTCGCAGGATCATTTGCAGCGCATCGATAAACTGTGTACCACCTTCACGCCCTCCTTTAATACCAAAACTCACAATACCAGAGGCTTTACCGCCGGTGATTCTTTGACAGTTTTCAAAGTAGGGGCTGTCGGGCAGGGTGGCATAATTAACCCACTCAACCTTGTTGTGATTTTTCAAGTAGGCGGCCAGCTTTTCAGCATTCTCGCAGTGTCTTTCCATGCGCAAGCCAAGTGTTTCAAGCCCCTGCATGATCTGGAAGGAGCTCTGTGGCGAAATAGCGGCGCCGGTATTTCTCAGTGGCACGACTCGGCAGCGCCCGATGAAGGCGGCTGGCCCAAAGGCTTCGGTATATACCACACCGTGGTAGGAAGGATCAGGCACATTCATGACCGGGAAGCGGTCTTTGTTGGCAACCCAATCAAATTTACCTGAATCAATAATAATGCCGCCCAGTGTTGTACCGTGACCGCCAATGTATTTGGTCAGGGAGTGAATAACAATGTCTGCACCGAGATCGAAGGGGCGACACAGGTAAGGCGTTGCGACGGTGCTATCAACAATCAATGGTACACCGTGACGGTGGGCGATTTCGGCCAGTTTTTGGATATCAACGATATTGCCCGCCGGGTTGCCAATGGATTCACAGAAAATAGCCTTGGTGTTTTCATCAATGGCGTTTTCAAAGCCTTCAAAATCGTCGGCTTTCAGCATGCGCGCTTCAATGCCCTGTCTTGGGAATGAATGGGCAAACAGGTTGTAGGTACCACCGTAAAGCTGCGTGGTGCTGATGATGTTATCGCCGACGCTGCACAGGCATTGAATCGCATAGGTAATAGCGGCCATGCCTGAAGCGACGGCCAGCGCGCCTACGCCACCTTCCATTGCGGTTAGACGTTGTTCAAGCACGTCGGTGGTTGGGTTCATGATGCGAGTGTAAATGTTACCCGGCACTTTCAGATCAAACAGGTCGGCACCGTGCTGGGTGTCATCAAAGGTATAAGAGGTAGTCTGATAAATGGGAACCGCAGCTGATTTGGTTGTGCCTTCCGATTCATAACCGTGATGTAACGCTAGGGATTCAAGTTTCATGGAGCCTCTTTTGTTGTCTGTAATGTTTAATAAATCCTACGCCGCTTTTCTACCATGCTTTATAGGGCGCTGGTCTGAGATGGGTCATAGTAAGTGCATTGAGTTGGGTTTTCAAAAAATAAAGTAGGGAAGGTGATCGAAGATTCGCATCATCTCAGGTGGTCTGTTATTGGACAACTAATGGACGCTACTTCACTCGTTGTTAGGTCACGGCTCTCCCCAGGAGCGAGGGCTGGGTCCAGTAAGAGGTTGCCAACAGAAACACGGTGTAGCGCCAAGACATAGTTATCACAGCGCCCAAACATACGTTTGATCTGATGATAACGCCCTTCGATTAGGTCGACTTCAGCCACATAGTCGCTGATAATTTTGAGTGTGGCAGGGCGTGTGGTGATGTTTTCATAGGCGAAGTGCATGCCCGCGTAAAAGGCGTCGATGGTGTTTTGATTGAGAGGACGTTTGAGTGTCACGCGATAGCGTTTAGGCACCTTCTGTTCCGGTTTCATTAAACGTCGAGACCAGCGGCCATCGTTGGTCAGCAGTAATAAGCCTGTTGAATTGAAATCCAAACGTCCGACAATGTGTAGCGTTTCCCGGTCCGGTCGTTCCAATAATTCAATGGCCGTTTTGTGCTGCTCGTCTTTAGTTGCGCTGACGACACCTTTGGGTTTGTTCATCATCAGGTAGACGGGGGAGTTTGCCTGCAACACCTGATCGTCAAATGTGATGTGGGAAAACTCATCGACAAGCTGTTGGCTATCGGTGGCCACATGGCCATCAATTTGTACCCGGCCCTGTGCCAAAATCGGGCGAAATGCTTTTTGACTGATTCCCGTTTTAGCGCTTAGAAAGCGGCTCAGACGAGCACGTTTAGATGCCATTAAAGTTATCGTTATTGAGTTGAGGAATTATATTCAGAAAAAGAATAAGGCTCATGGATTTTAACTTTCACTGAGTTTTTCAGCTTTGTTTATTTTGCTTTTTTCATAGTAATACAGAATCGTTGCCGCTAACGACACGACAAGCAGTGCCGGGTAAATAAGAAGTAGATCAATGCGGATATTACACTCGCCGGTGCATAGTACACGGATATACATCAAATATTCATAGATCGAATACAAAACCCAAAGCACGCCCGCCAGCAGTGATGATTTCGTTCTCAGCTTATAAAACATCCACAAATAGATAACCCCAACGAACGTTGCTGCGAAGGGGAAAATTATAAGCATTGCTAAGAGAGTGAATACTTCCATTTAACTTTCTGCGAAAAGGAATAGTGAGCAATAACACGTTGTAATCAGTCATGTACCGATGACTTCAAGGCTTACTATTCGTTGGTTTCGGCTGGAAGTAAAGTTTAAACAAGGTAGACTTTACGCCCATATTTTATAACCGCTGATATAGCAGGGTGCTCAGCGGGTAATTAATAGGTAATTAGAATGGTTCTGGTCAGTTTTGGTTTCTTCTTTCTGGTGTTTGTTGTCATTGGTTTAATGTCGATGCGCAAGCGGCGGGAAACGACAGAGGATTATTTGCTTGCCAGCCAAAGCGTCAAACCCTGGCTGGTTGCCTTGTCAGCCTTCGCAACCGCTAACAGCGGTTATATGTTTGTTGGTTTGATTGGCTTTGCCTATATGGCTGGCCTGCAGGCGATTTGGTTGATGGTTGGCTTGGTCACCGGTGATTTTTTGATGTCCACCTTCGTGCATAAGCGGCTGCGTGTGCAAACTGAAAAACAGCATGCACTTAGCTTTGCCGGTATTTTAAGTACCTGGCATGGCACGGATTTCAAAGTACTACGCGTTATCGGTGGCCTGATTACACTCGCTTTTGTAGGCGCCTACGCGGCGGCACAGCTGAATGCCGGCAGTAAAGCCATGCATGTGGTGTTCGGCTGGGATTACTCAGTAGGCGCGATTCTCGGCAGCGTCATCGTGTTGTTGTATTGCTTTGCAGGCGGCATCCGAGCGTCTATCTGGACGGATGCCGCGCAATCTTTTGTGATGATTGCGGCCATGGCCTTGATGCTGTTTATTGGTATCAGTGAAATTGGTGGGCTGTCTGCGTTTGTTGGTGATCTGCAAAACGTGTCACCGACCTATACGGACTGGTTCCCGGCTAATCATCCAGCGCTGGGTTCTGCTGCGCCGGTTTTCTTTGTAGTGGGTTGGATCTTTGGTGGTATCGGTATCATTGGCCAGCCGCACGTGATGATCCGTTTTATGACGCTGGATAAGCCCACTGAGATGTTAAGAGCGCGTGGTTATTATTACGGCTGGTATGTCACTTTCTACAGCATGGCGATCTTCACTGCACTGGCCGCTCGACTGTTAATTCCTGAAACAGACGGCTTTGATACTGAACTGGCGCTGCCAATGTTAGCGGGGCAATTACTGCCAGAGGTATTAGTTGGTTTGGTGCTGGCAGGTTTGTTCGCCGCCACCATGTCCACCGCGGATTCACAAATCCTCGCCTGTACGGCGGCGGTTACCAATGACCTGCTACCAAAACGTTACTCAAGTTACATGGTGACTAAGTTAGCCACTGTTTTTGTCACTGTCATGGCGCTCATTATTGCGCTGAGCGGTAATCAAAGTGTGTTCGCACTGGTGTTAGTTGCCTGGTCGGCCTTGGCCAGTGCCTTTGCACCTTTGTTGATTGTGTATGCCCTCAAACAAAAAGTCCCCGAGAAACTGGCCATCGCCATGATGCTGGGTGGCCCCATCGTGATGCTGCTGTGGCGCCACTTTGAGCTCAAAGGCATTATCTATGAATGCGCGCCGGGGATTATGGCTGGGTTGCTGATCTTTGTGGTTGGGAAGGTGTTAATGCAGATGGTTGGGGGTGGAAAAGTTCAGGCATCTGCAGGTATTGCCGAGTAAGTTTAAGCTAGTGGAATAAACGAGGGCTGATCCCGTTTATTTATAGCAATAAAAAAGGCCGGTAACTTATGTGACAGGCCTTTTTTATTTGAGGTGAAAATGAGGGCAATTACGCCGCCTTTCCACTCAATTAAGTAAGCTATCGTTGTCGATAAACCCTGTTTGTTATGCTTTTTTACGACGTGCAAAGCCTAAGCCAGCAAGCCCAAGGCCAAGCAGACCCAGCGTGGCTGGCTCGGGTACATTTTGGTTAGTCGCTAATGAAATCAGAGCTGTTGCACCTTGAGAGAAGCTTGTTCCAATCAGGTTAATAGAGATGTTATGCGCTCCGAATGAAAGATCGCTAGCGGTCAGCCCATTTACGCCTGAGTTGCTTGTTAGCTCGATGCCAGTAATTTCGCCGAGGGGCATACCAACCCAGTCCAAACCGGTCAAATTGATAATGGTTCCGCCTAGACTACCTGTATTTAAGAAGTTAAGCGCTACTGATGTTGCACTGATGTCTACGGAGATAAACTGACCGCCACCCACAAAAAACTCAACGCCTGGATCAACGACAGTGTTGGTGGCAGTGTTACAGCTAAAAGAACCGCCGCCAGTAATGTTACAACCAACCTCGTCACCGATTAATGTGGCTTGAGCTGCACCTGCGAAACCGCTAAGTGCCAGTGTAGCTAATAGGGCTTTGATTGTTTTTTTCATTTTTATAGTCCTTTGATTGTTTGAGAAATCTAAGCAATAACCGGGCCAGCTTTAAAAATACTTTTATATCAATAGGTTATGTTTTTCTGCGTTAAATTTTAAATCGTGATGTAAATAATCCTGACATAAAAAGGCGAGTGCTTATATCAAATATTATTAACGGCTAAGGGAGCTTGTTGTTATCTAATTTGACACTTAGCTTACTCAGGGTAAAAAGCCCCTCTTGAAATAAGAGGGGCTTTTGGGGAGGTAGCCTTTTATTTTTTAGATTTGTGTGGGCTTTAGCCGGTCGCGGTGGTAAATCTCAAACTGTAGCGCTTCTATCATGTTGAGCATCATCCAGTAGGCGCCGTAGTAGGATTTTGAGAGGAAAATGCTGTTGTCGTTATCCAAGCCGAGGAGGGCGGTGACTGTTTCAATACCATCCCGGACGTTAACCAGCGTGTCGTTGTGGAGTAAGCCGATAAAGTGATTGTGGATGGGTGACGGTGTATCAAGTAGCGTTTTTGAAATGAGCCATTCACCGTCGGGGCTGTGCTGCATTAGCGGTGGTGGTGGGTTTTGGCTTTTTTGATCTTTCTGGTGTTGCTGATTTCTTTGTTTAGCTTTTTCTTTGCGCGAGCGGGTACGTAGCGTAACATTCCGTTTAGCCATGATGGACTCCTAGTAAGTCTGTTTTGGTTAGCAGCCTCTGGGTGTTACAGCACTCAGGGGTTGCGACTTTTAGTTAAAAAACTGCTTTTTGTGCGCTCCTTTTTTGTTGGATGCACGAACTATAAAACACTAAATAACTGTATAAATCAACAGTAGTTTGGTGTTTTTTTATGGGTGGTGATAAGGCTTTCGGTTAGGGTGAAAGGGGAGTGAAGCAGGGTGGGTTTAAGTCAGCTCCAACTTTCAACGCCAAGCGTCATGGCTGATCAAAAAATATTCGATCTGAGCCCTTTTAAGTTTGCTTCCGGTTAACAGCATCTGTTGTTGCCGCTTCAAGCAATTCTTCAAGTGCGGAAACATGCCAAACTTTACCTAAATCAGACTCTGGATTAATTCGCCCAGAATATATACCTAGAAATTCCCATTTTTTATTAGGGGTCATAGTTGCAACAACCCGACCATCTTGCACGTGCCTATAGCCAGTAGTTCGATATGCAATGACAGGCGAACCTGATTGGCCTTGCCTAGCTCGGCAATCTATTAGAAAGACTGGATCGTCTGGTGTTATTAGGCTAATTTCTTGTGCCATAAACCCCGTAGCCCACACAGGAAGTTTGCCTGATGATGAAAGTCCAAATGGAAACCCAATTACACTAACAGTTTCTGCAGGCCCAACCACCATACCAACTCTATCAAGGTCGAGTTTCATGTAGTACGGCACTTTTTTTACATCACTTCCCCAAGTTAGGTTTAGAGCTACGATATCAGCCTTTTCACCTAAACGAGGGTGCTCAATCCAGTATGGTGAATCATCTTCTCTGTATAGAGGTAATTTAATTTTTTTCCATTCGCCAACTTCGTCCGAATTGGTATGGACATGTATTACGATATTATCTGGTACCGCTGCATATTTACTTAAACATTTTCCCGTATCCTGGTTTCTTCCAGTGACGTTATGTCTATTTGTTATCAGAGTACAATGCGATTCTTTATCGTTAGATATTAGCGTTGCAGTACCAGTGCTAAGTAAAGTTTCTTCGAAATACATTTCGATGAATAGAGATTTTAGTGAGGGGATTTCTAATTCTTGCATGTTTACTCGATTGGCCTATAAAGCATAGGGTGTGGGGCTCGTGAAGCAGGGTGGGTTTAGCCCAGTTTCAATTTTCAATACTAAGTGTTACGGCTGATCAAAATATTCGATCTGACCCCTTTAATGGAATTGCTTGCTAGAGGGATCATTCCTCGGTTCTTCCCATAAATTCTGAAACTGACTGAATAAACAGTTTTGCTTGATCATCGTTATAGGCTTTGTAATTCCCATGAGCTGCATCATTTCTTATGCCAAGCCAATAGGTGACGCTTTTCTGATCAAGTTTTGAATACACGCCAGCCTTAACGAGATCAGAATTCAGAGTGTCAGCCTTCTTAGGGGCTTCCTTTCCTTTTTTTTCAACTTTGGTGTCAATGGCGTTGCTTTCTGCCAAGTTGCGAAGATGTTGCTCCAGCGTACTACCAACGATTACTACAGCGGCGTCTTTATACCCCTCTTCAAGCAAATGTTCGGCCATTTCTAAGAAATCGCCGAAAATATCAGCAGATATTAGGCCTTTTGTTGTGTTTAACCAGCCATTCTCAATCTCGTTCTTAATGGCCTGTAGGACACCTTTTCCTCGCTTTACGCAACTAGGCTGGGCCGAATCAACTAGCTTAGAGAAATCTGTGAAATATGGGTGCTCAGGGCCGAAGATCTTCAGGATGAAGGAGATGCAGGAAGCGCGAAATTTATAGAAAGGTTCCAGGTCTACGAAGTGCTTTTCCGTACGCATTCCGATATTCCTTGCCCACTCCGTAAGAAGTGCTTCGTCTCCCAATGCGATGAGCTCATCTACTCTCTCGGTTAATTGCTGAGTGTTCACGTGTCATTGTTCCTTTAACGCTTAGGGTGTGGGGCGCAAGGCGCGAAGCGGTGCAGCGTCCCACACGACCCACTTGTTAGGTGATAATTTCACGAAGCATGCTCTCAAAAAAATTAAAGGATTGCTGGACAGTTGAAGACGAAATAGCAAGTTTGTTATCTATTACATCAACTTTTAAATCTGGATAATTATCGATGTTAGACAAAAATCGACTTGTGTTATTTTGTTCGGAGGGGAATAGCTCACCATCCGGGTCATGTGCAAAGCAGTCCCTTATATATTTGATGGTATCGAACATGCACCAATCAATATTAAAACCTTCTCTATCAGCTGAATCAAAGCGTTTTAAACCATTCCAATTATCACCAAGTGCAGATTGAACAAAAGCCATATGATATATAACACACAATCCAAAAGTGGTTTGCCTAAGTTGTTTTTGTAGAGCTGCATTTCCTGATAGCTCATGATCAGCGTGGGATGCTCTAGATACGGCAGGACTCAGTACGACTTCGATATAATCGATATGAAGGTGTACAAATTTTTCTACGATGTCCATTTGGTTTTGTCACCTAACAGCTTAATGAGCGGCATCGTCGCATAACTCCTATGTAAGGGCTAAAGCTTCAGTTCCGTCGTAAAAGCGCCCAGCTATGGACTGCTTATAATTGTTATAACAATTATAAGCAGAGGGCTTTGGGTAAGCGTGAAACGCTTGTAATGGTTGGCAGTGAGAATACTGTTTTGACCACCAAATCCCTGGCTTGAATCCTTGTTTGTGGGCTGAGTATAAAACCCTTTTCTTTTTGCGGCTATTTAATCTTGCCGCTAAGTGCGATGTTTACGTGGGAAAATTAACCACATCAAAATGCGGGTTTGAAACCAGAGCGCGTATGGTTCTGATTTGATCTAACACGACCTGACAGCTTTCAGTTGAGCTATCGTCTTGGTTATCAGAGAGCAGCAGGCATTCTTCACCGTTCGCATTCTTTGCAATATCCATCGCCGTGCCTTGCTGGGTTGAGCCATCTTTTAGCTGTAACTCGATGGGCGGCCGGTACATGCAGGCAATTTCAATGTAGTCGTGTAGGTCGCAGGAGATCATAAGTTTAGGTAACACTTTTAAGGCGTAACTGACTAAGCCCTTTCTCGTCATTCCGGCGCAGCCCAGGCTACCTTCTCTTGCTTCGCAATTCACCTTGCAGGCCGGAATCTATATATTTTAATACCTTGTGGATCCCCGCCTTCGCGAGGATGACGTTAGTTCGTTATGGATCCCCGCTTGCCCCAGGGCACCTTCTCTTGCAGAAACTGCAATTCACCTTGTCCGCGAGGATGACGCTAATTTTATGAGCGCCAAGATGCAGTGTCTAAGCCATAAAACCGTTCCAACTGTTTGTATAGCTCGGGCAGTTTAGTTCTCATCTGCACGGGTTTTTCGAAAAAGGATTCGGTGGCGACCGCAAAAAATTCAGCGGGTGAGACGGTGCCGTAGGCATCGATGACGGAATTCTTGCCGCGATTGGCTCTGATCAGCAGCGCATCAAACTCTTTGCTGAGAACACTTGCCCATTCGGCGTAGTGGGAGTGGTCGCGAAGCACGGGCAGCCCGTTCATGGTGTTGTTGGCTTCATCCAGCTTATGGGCGAATTCATGGAGTACGACGTTGTGGCCGTCATTCGGGTCGAGTGAGCCGCGCATTACATCTGCCCATGACAGCACGATTGGGCCGCGGTGCCAGGATTCGCCGGCACGGGTGCTTTGTTCGTGCGATTCAACCATGCCATCGTGCTTAACTTCCTTGGCGACGTAGGTATCCGGATACATCAGAATGCTCTTAAACCCGGGGAAGCAGCGTTTGTCACGTTTAAGCAGGAGCAGGCAGGCATTGCCGGCAACGGTGATTCGTATTTCGTTTGATACTTCTAATCCGCCGTTGCCAAAGAATTCTTTCTCATTGAGGAAGATGTTGATTCTGCCGTGCAGTTCTTTTTTCAGCGGTTCGGGTAATAGCGAATAGATGGAGACATTCTGTTTAAGAATCTGAATCCACTCGGGGCTTAGCGGTTTTAAGAAGAGTTTGTGGCGTTGGCGTTTTTGTAGCTGCTTGAATGACAGCCAGAGGAGAAGGGCGGTAAGGATTAATCCGAAAAAGAGAGTGATGGACAATTTTAACGACCTCTGGCAGGTTCCTGAAAAACTATCTGCGGGGGTGCTACGGCGTTAAAAGCAGACTCAAAATACTCGATAAAGCGGGGCAGGCTCTGCTCATTTATGACTTATAAACTGCGCTTTTTCGTCTGATTTTGCCTTGTATCACCTGCCTCGAAAACGTTTTTCAATCGCCTGGTTAATTGGGGTTACCAATTTTAGGGCAAAATAAAAGCCCCTGAACAGTGTCCAGGGGCTTTTACTCAGATCCTAATTGAATAGTGCTGATTGCTCAGCTTATTCAATATGATCGACGGGCTTAGCTTAGCGACCGTATGTATCGATGCCCGGCAGAGGACGGTGATACTTAACAACGTTGCTGTATGCTTCAGAAGCAGCCAGGATGCCGCTGTTAACGTCAACCGGAATACCAGCTTCTTCAACTGATTTCAGGAAGGCGATAGAGGCAGACAGTGCGTGCTGTGGCTGAATGCCGCCAGTCGCACACAGACGCCAGCCCAGGTCAGGAGCACCAGGGATAGCAGCTGCTTCAACAGCGTGCTTGAAGTACATAATGCTCAGTACTTCCATGATTTTTGCTTCACCAAAACCTTCTGGGATTTGGATAGCTGTTACAGCGTTAGAGGCTGTGTTGATGTCTTTTGCTACCAGCTGTAAACCACCGCCGTGTACTGCAGCACGGTAGATTTCAGAGCAATCTTTATGACGCTCACAAGCACGGTCGATGCCTTCGATTGCAATCGCATCAAGAGCTGTTGCGAACTGTGCGTAGTTGCCCGGTGTTTCAAGGTGCAGACCAGCAGTGTCCATCGCATTGATCATTTTGCTCAGGTGCAGGTAGTGTTGGCCTTTTTTGATGCCAGCGTCTGCCAGTTGCTTGTCGTGCTCAAGAACCAGCTTAACAGCACGGTCGCTCAGAGACAGCATGCCGATACCAGGCGTACCCATGATGCCTTTTTGGCTACAGCCGAACAGCATGTCGATACCCATTTCTTTCATGGAGCAAGGCATGCTACCAATAGAAGAAATACCGTCGATGCAAACCAGTGCTGGGTGGTTCAGTTCGTCCAGCAAGTCACGGATTTTCTTAGGATCAGTTGTTACACCAGCGCCTGTTTCGTTTTGTGGAGCCATAACCATTTTGATGGTGTGCTCAGTGTCAGCAGCCAGAACTTCACGACACTGGTCGTATGGCAGGTCTTCACCGATTGCGCCTTTCAGACGAATAACGTTACGGCCCAGGTTTTCAACACAGTTACCCATGGCAGTAGAGAACGCACCGATTTCCATCGTTACGATGGCTGGCTTGTCAGAACCAGCTTCTTCTGGAGTGCGCAGAGCACCAGCCGCCGCTTCTGTAGCAGACGTGCCAGAACCTGTGAAGAACAAAGCGCGACCGCCTTCTTGCATATCAACTAATTTTGCGTATTCATCACGAACTGCTGTGAAGAAGTTAGCAACACCAGGACCACGCATGCCGCGAGTTTGGTTGGAAGAGAACTGAGTAACCAGTTCAGAACCAAAAGCTGGGCCAGGCGTTACGTTGATGATCTTGTTGTGCGGAGACCAAACGTGATCTTTACCGTTCAAGAAGTCGTGCTCAACAGCGCCAACTTGGTCTGTTTCAACCAGACGTCGAAGTCCAGAAAGTGGTGAGATTAATTTATTCGTCATTTACAAGTACCTTTAAGTATTTACACATTTTCATTTCTGATAATTCACAAAAGCTCGAGATCAACCAGAAAGCGAGCCAAGCTGTTTCGATAACCTATGAGAGATAGGGATAACTAACGGCGCTCTGTTTTTGCAGTGTTTTAGAACACGACCTTTTTTGTCAACGAGCGATTCTATCACACTCACCATCAGAGAAAAGGTTGAGTCGGATTTTAATGTAAGGAAAAAATCATGATACTAGTAGTTATACTAGTATTGATGTAATCATTTGTTATCGGGTTTTTTAATTTTATGAGTTACAGTTTTCTTGAATCATAAGCCCAATGCAGCAGCGCTTGTCGTTGTTTTTTACGACAAGCAAAGTCAAATGGTTCACAATATTTTTTGATGGCTCCTTTATGGCGCCGGAAAGCGCGCCACCTTTTTATTTGACGAAGATCGTCATCAGTCCGCCGACCTAAATAATATCGACAGTACCACTGAAACCAGCCGCGTGGGTCCTGTGGGTGTATCCATCCTTTAGACTGCCATTCACTTAAAGGCTGGGAGGCGTCAACAGCAAAGTAATTGAGTGTTATGTCCTTTCTGTCATGACTCAGTTGAGCACTTATAAACCAATCGGCAGGAAACTCATTCTGGCAGTCGGTTAGATATTTTCCGCCAAACACGCCGAGGTTAAGCATCGTCTTGGGTGTTAAATCGGGCGCAAATTCAAACTGAAAGTTCTCTCCCTCAGGTTCAATAAGCGAATAGGTATAGCCTTTTTGCATGCTGTCGTTGACGTGAATTTCGGTCATAAATTATTCAGCAGCATCAATTCGCCTGGGTGAGGCTGCATGTAATAGGAGTTAGTGATATAGGTGTTTGGATTGCGCCTAAAGTGATGGCGTAGCAATGTGATGGGCACAATCAGGGGCAGTAAACCTTTGCGGTATTCACCGATTGCTGTGTGTAACTCCTGTTTATCGTCAGCATCGAGGTGGTTTTTTAAGTAGCCCTGAATGTGCTGCAAAGTGTTTACATGGTTGTTTCGTGTAGCAATTATTTTTAGCAACACCATCATGTTTGTTAGATAGTGTTGAGCGAGTGTCTCTATATCGGAAGCGGTGGTGCCGGTTAATAAAGCGCCAAGCGCTTTAGCTTTGAGCTGATTGTGGCTCATGAAAATATATTTATGCTGAGCATGAAAGCTTTGTAGTTTGGCTAAGCTGATTTCTTCGCTGACTAAAGCCTTCCAGCGAGCGTAGATATAAACACGCTGAATGAAGTTTTCGCGTAACCGGGCGTCTTCCAGACGACCTTCCTCTTCGACGGGTAAGTTGGGGAAGTTTTGCATCAAACGTTCAGCGTACAAACCAATGCCTTTTCGAGAGGGCATATCCTCTTTGTAGACTTTGACTCTTTCCATGCCGCAGCTGGGTGAATCTTTTTTTAGAATGTAGCCACATAACTCTTCATGCCAGCGTTTACGTTTTTCAGCGGACTCGTAAAGCTGTTCAGTGACATCTAAGTCACTCGTTTTAGTACCAACGCAGCGGGTTTTGTCATCAATTGAGACTAAACGGATGGTTTCTCTGGGTATGCCAAGTCCAATGCTGACTTCGGGGCAAAAAGACATGAAATTGAAATAGTCTGCCAACACGCTCGTGATATAAGAATTTTTCTTGTGGCCGGAATCGAAGCGAACTTTTTCGCCAAGCAAGCAGCTACTGATACCAATGTTAAGTTTTGCGGGAGCGGAATCATTCATGAATTAATTCATTTCCTCAAACTGTTTGAAGTAACCGTTTAACGGTAGGGTTGATAGTCAGCGTATTACTTGGAGGGGAGCTTGGCTAGTTAAAGAAATAACTATCAATAGAAAAGTTGTAATCGCGGAGAATCCAGTCCATATATCCACCAGTTTTCACGGTACGGTAGTAGCAATGGGTTGGCGGTTGGAAGTGGCAGGGTTGTCAGTGTAAAACTATTGAATATCATCGGCGATTCCGGCCGCGGTTGTTTTCCTGTCGAGTAGTGACACGGCTAATGTGCGCTATTTCGTTTAGCGTCAAATTTACCTGATAAAGTACGACATGCTAGAGTGATGTCCATGTTGAATTCATCAGATACACACAGCAAGGCCATAGGTTATATTTTGTGGATTTTTGGCTTTATGGGCGCGCACCGTTTTTATTATGGTCGCCCAATCAGTGGCACCTTGTATTTTTTCACGCTGGGTTTTTTTCTGATCGGGTGGATCGTTGACCTTTTTCTGATTCCAAGCATGGACCGCAGTGCAGATCAGCGCTTTCGTTCGGGGCAAAAGGACTACAATGTCGCCTGGATTTTGATGACTTTCCTCGGCATTTTTGGTGCGCACCGGCTCTATCTTGGTAAATGGTTTACTGCCATTATCTGGTTTTTCACGGCAGGATTTTTTTTGTTGGGTTATCTCTATGATTACTGGACATTAAATGACCAGATTGATGAGGCCAATCGCTCCAGCGCATAGAAAACAAGATTCGTCTTATCGCTTCTATCAGGTTTTTTTATGCAAACCAATGACCACCAGTTCAGCAATGAACAACAGGCTGAGCAAGAACGTCTGGAACGGCTGGCAACATTATTGGATGCAAGCATCAAAATTCCCTTTACCGAATTTCGCATCGGCCTAGACTCATTGATTGGCCTCATCCCCGGTATTGGCGATATTGCCAGCGGCTTGGTTTCGCTGCTGATTGTCTACCGTGGCTGGCGCTTGGGTGTCGGTTTGCCAACGATAATGCGTATGCTGTGGAATCTACTGGTTGATGTGATTGTGGGGGCTATCCCTATTGCTGGTGACGTGTTTGACATGGTCTATAAAGCTAACCTGCGCAATGTTGCCCTCATTGACAAGGCATTGAAAAACAAGCGCCGTTGATACGGCGCTGTCAGCTATTAGTTTTTGGAGGTTGAGGTGATAGCGGCAGTGAATGCCAGGCGCATGGCGTCCGGCACACTCATATCGAGATCCTGCAACTGTGACTCCGGTAAGAATAGGGTAAAGCCACCAATCTGGTAACTCATTGGTAAATACACTGCAACTAAATCCCCCGTCACAGGTGGAGAACTATTCGTTATAAAGCCAATCAGTTGAATATTGTCATTAAAGGTCACCAGTACTGCTTTTTTTAGATCCTGTTTGCTTTGATTGGGCGAGGCGAAACGGGCGATGTCTCGTACGCTGTTGTAGATGGTTTTCACCAGCGGAATTTTGCTCAATACGGCTTCGGCCCAGCTGCCCAATTTACGGAACAGATAGGCATTCATCAGTACACCGATCAGGAAAATAAACATCACCCCGGCCAACACCCCTAAACCGGGCCAATACCATTGCTCTGGCAAGAGCCAGCGAATCACCGCGCCCAATGTTTGTTCTGCAATAGAGCCGAGCCAGAATACGACGGCAAGGGTAATAATGATGGGTAATATGGCCACCAGCCCCTGCAAAAACAATTGACTGATTTTTTTCATGGTAAAAATTTTCAAGGGATTTAAATTCCGTGGGGGGTTGGGGGAGGGCGGCATTGATGTTTTGCTCAACGAATTTCCAATTCAGCAGGTGTTTAAGAAAGCTGTCAATATATTCGTCGCGCTTGTTCTGGTAATCAAGATAATAGGCGTGCTCCCAGACATCCAGCGTTAATAACGGCACTAAGCCATCCGTTAGCGGGTTTGCTGCGTTACCGGTGCTGACAATTGCCAGCTTATTGCCATCTTTTACCAGCCAGGTCCAACCAGAGCCAAACTGTTCTTTAGCGGCCGTACTGAAGGCGGTATAAAAATCTTCCAGCGAACCAAACTGCTTGTCTAATTCAGCCTGTAGCGCGGCAGAGGCGCTACTCGGGCTTACCTGTACTTCATTAAAGAAATAATTGCCTTACTATCAGTTTTGCTTAAAAAACATATTTAGACAGGATTGATAGTCAGTCATCATTTATCTAATCAAATTGATAGCCAGGCGTTGACTGAGAAAGTGCAATTTCATCTGCACTCATTTCGGCGGAAATATCTTCAAACAGTGGCGTGGAGAGGTAACGTTCGCCAGTGTCTGGCAGCATGCAAAGAATATTGCTGCCTGCTGGAGCCTGCTTAGCAACTTCCAGTGCTGCGGCGAAGGTGCCACCTGAAGAGATGCCGCAGAATATGCCTTCCTGCAGGGCAAGGTCACGTGAGCATTTCAGGGCATCAGGTCCCGCGACAGTGATGATTTGGTCAATCAACTGCTGAGATACGGCATCATCCGTTAGTTTGGAAATGAAATCCGGTGTCCAGCCCTGCATCGGGTGCGGATTGAAACTGGGGTGTGTGGAGGGTGCGCCTGAATCGGTAAAGGGTTGTGCTGTACCGCTATTTAACAGGTCGGCGTTAGCTGGCTCACACACCACGACTTTGGTGTTCGGGCTTTCTTTTCTCATCACTCGGGAAACACCTTTAAGGGTGCCGCCAGTACCGTAACCGGTAATCCAGTAATCCAGCGAGCCATTTGGAAAGGCGGACAGAATTTCCGGTGCAGTGGTGTTGGAGTGCATGTCCGCGTTGGCTTCGTTTTCAAACTGGCGTGCCAGAAACCAGCCGTGTTCTTTGGCGAGCTCTACCGCTTTAGCTAACATGCCGCTGCCTTTGAGTGGTGCCGGTGTTAGTACCACCTTTGCCCCTAAAAAACGCATCAAGCGACGGCGTTCGACGCTGAAACTTTCGGCCATGGTGACGACCAGCGGATAACCTTTTTGTGCGCAGACCATGGCCAGACCAATGCCGGTATTGCCGCTGGTGGCTTCCACAACCGTTTGACCGGGTTTCAGAGTGCCGGAACGTTCTGCGTGCTCGATAATGCCCAGCGCCAAGCGATCCTTGACCGACCCCATGGGGTTAAAGGCTTCGACTTTGACATACAGATTAACGTTGTCGGGTGCCAAGCGATTAATTTTGACGATAGGTGTGTTGCCAACCGTGCCAAGGATATTATCGAAGGTGTTAGACATAGGGGTCTCCAGAAATAGAAATTCAAGGCTATCCGAAGATGATACGCCAAAGCATTATTAGATGCAGCCGCTTGATGGTTGCAAATGGATAGTGCAAACGGATTTTGTTTGCACTATCCATGAAAGATAAAGGTTTTGCCCACTGTGGATAAAATCACTAACAGGTCGCTCGGAATGACATCGATTATGTCTGGTTATATGCTCTGTTTGAATGGAGATAAGCGCTATGTGCACAGCGGGTTAGGTGTTACTCTAGCGGCATAAATAATTCCCTTTGAAATGAGCTTTATGAAAGTCGATTTACATTGTCATAGCTTAGCCTCGGACGGCGCGCTTTCACCACAGCATGTGCTAGAACGAGCCTATGCTAATGGTGTCAATATGCTGGCGTTGACGGATCACGATACCGTCGCTGGCTTGGCTGAGGCGGGTGAAGCGGCAGAGAAGCTTGGGCTGGAATTTGTGGCGGGTATTGAGCTGTCGACACAGTGGAGCGGCGTTGGTATTCACGTTGTGGGTCTTAATATCGATCCGCACAATGTTGATTTAACATCGGCCTTGGCGGGGCAATCGCTCAAACGTGTGGAACGTGCACAGTTGATTGGTAAAAAGCTGGCGAAACTGGGGTTTGAAAACTGCTATGAAGGCGCCAAGGAAATTGCTGGTGGTAGTGAATTAGGTCGGCCGCATTTTGCGCGTTATATGGTTGCACAGGGTTATGTAGAAGACCACAGTGCGGCGTTCAATAAATACTTGGGTGCTGGTAAAGTTGGTGATGTGAAAAGCCAATGGCCGGAGCTGGGTGAGGTGGTGGACTGGATTCATGCTGCTGGTGGCTATGCGGTGTTGGCACATCCGGATAAATATAAGCTCACACGGTCAAAGTTACGGCGCTTACTCACCTTTTTTAAAGAAGCGGGCGGGGATGCGATGGAAGTTGTATCCGGTTCGCAGAATAAGGATATCACTGAGTATTTTGCTCGCCTGTGTGACGAGTTCGATTTTTATGCCTCCTGTGGTAGTGATTTTCATAATCCCAATACACAGTGGTGTGATTTGGGGAGAGTCGTGCCCTTACCAAAGGCATGTCGGCCGGTGTGGGAGTTATGGTCAATTCCCGCTAACCAAGAAACACTAATTTAATAAGAGCTTTCTATGAGCCAGTTTTTTCAGATACATCCCGATAATCCGCAGGCACGCCTGATCAAGCAGGCCGTGGAGATCATCAACCAGGGCGGGGTCATTGTGTATCCCACCGATTGCGCCTATGCACTGGGTTGTCACATCGGTGATAAAAAAGCGGTGGACCGGATTCGCGAGATTCGACGCCTTGATGACAAACATAACTTCACGCTGGTGTGTAGTGATCTGTCAGAGGTTTCTACTTACGCCAAGGTGGATAACACGACGTATCGAATACTCAAAGCCCATACGCCTGGTGCGTATACGTTTATCCTCAACGCCACCAGCGAAGTGCCGCGCCGTTTGCTGCATCCAAAGCGCCGGACCATCGGTTTGCGTCTACCGGATCATAATATTACGCTCGCGCTTCTCGAAGCATTGGGTGAACCATTGATGAGCACCTCGTTAATTATGCCAGGCGATGATCAGCCCTTGACTGATCCCTACGATATTCGTGCGACACTGGAGCACCAGGTTGATCTGATTATTGATGGCGGGTATTGCGGAATGGAAGCCACCAGCGTGATTAGAATGACCGATGACGTGCCCGAGGTTGTGCGAGTTGGTATGGGCGATGTGAGTGACTTTGAGTAACAAATAAATAGCCCATTATCATCGCCCCCAATCCCCGCTATAATGCGTTTTTAATACCCCATACGATTTAATTTCTAGGAGTTTAGTTTGGCTGCCAATTCAGAACAGCGCGTACTTTCCGGCATGCGACCGACCGGTAATCTTCACCTGGGTCACTATCACGGCGTACTGAAAAACTGGGTAAAACTGCAACATGAGTTCGAATGTTACTTTTTTGTTGCTGATTGGCACGCCCTGACCACGCACTACGAAGATCCGCACATCATTAAAGATAGTGTCTGGAATATGGTGATTGACTGGTTGGCTGCGGGTGTGAACCCGGGTTCTGCCACCTGCTTCATTCAGTCCAGGGTGCCCGAGCATGCTGAGCTGCATTTGCTGTTGTCGATGATGACACCGATGAGCTGGCTGGAACGTGTGCCAAGCTACAAGGATCAGCAGGAAAAACTCAAAGAGAAAGACCTGGCAACCTACGGCTTCCTGGGTTATCCGCTGTTACAAAGTGCTGATATTTTAATGTACTCCGCCGGTCAAGTGCCCGTGGGTGCCGATCAAGTGTCTCACGTGGAGTTAACGCGTGAAGTGGCCCGCCGCTTTAACCATTTATATGGCCGTGACCCTGGTTTTGAAGAGCAGGCTGAGGCGGCCATTAAAAAAATGGGTAAAAAGGCTGCCAAGATTTACCTGCAACTGAAAGGTCAGTTCCAGGAACAGGGCGATCATGAAGCGTTGGAACGTGCCCGTGCTTTGATTAATGAACAGCAGAATATCTCAATAAATGAGCGTGAGCGATTGGTGGGGTATCTTGAGGGCGGCGGTAAGGTGATTTTGCCTGAGCCACAAGCACTACTAACACCTGAATCGAAAATGCCTGGGTTGGACGGTCAAAAAATGTCTAAATCCTACGGCAACACCATTGCGCTACGCGAAGCCCCGGACGAAGTAGAGCGTAAAATTCGTACTATGCAGACTGATCCAGCGCGTATTCGTCTGACGGATCCCGGTGATCCCGGTAAATGTCCTGTGTGGCAGATGCATGAGGTTTACTCGGATAATAAAACGCAAGAGTGGGTTCAGGAAGGTTGTCGTAGTGCCGGTATTGGTTGTCTGGAATGTAAAAAGCCCATCATCGAGGCAGTAAATGAGGAACTCGCTCCCATCCGACGGCGTGCGAAGGAATACGAAAATAATCCTGACCTGGTGCGAAGTATTATTGCCGATGGCAATGAAGCCGCTCGCGACGAAGCGCGTGAAACGCTGGAACGTGTTCGCGAAGTTATGGGACTTAGCTATCGTTAAGCGCTGATTTGGCGCTAGCGTTTAGTCTGGCTAATGGATCTTTATGTCTGAACCGTCTGATAACAATGATGTTACTGAAAACGGTGTCCAGCAAAGTGCTGAGCAGGCGGGATTAGCTCTTCAATCTAACGTTGTTCAGTCTCAGCCGGCTCAGTCCCTTCAGCCAGCACAAAGTGAAATGCCCTTCGCAATGGTGGAAGGGCAGCCCTATACCCAAATTCCACAAGATCTTTATATCCCGCCGGATGCCTTGGAAGTTTTTCTTGAAGCTTTCGAAGGGCCGCTCGATTTATTGCTTTATCTGATCAAACGACAAAATCTCGATATTCTGAATATCAATGTGTCGCAAATTACCAAACAGTACATGGAATACATTGGTTTGATGAAATCCATGCAGTGGGAACTGGCGGCGGAATATCTAGTAATGGCCGCGATGCTGGCGGAGATAAAATCTCGTTCTTTATTACCGCGTCACACCGATGAAGTAGAAGATGATGGTGATCCGCGCACAGAGTTGATTCGTCGTCTGCAGGAATACGAGCGCTATAAACAGGCCGCTGAAGATATTGATGAGCTGCCGCGTTTGAACCGTGATTTGTATGTCGCCATTGCTGAACCGCCAGATTTTGAAAGCACTAAACCCTTGGCCGATGTTACCCTGCGTGAAATGCTGTTGGCGTTGTCACAGGTTTTAGCACGTGCTGATATGTTTCAGCAGCATGAGGTATCGCGAGAAAAGCTCTCCACCCGCGAAAAAATGGCGCATATTCTCGATTGCTTGCAGGGCCATCAGTTCGTGCCTTTTATTTCGCTGTTTACGCCCGAAGAGGGTCGTCAGGGTGTGATCGTGACATTTTTGGCAATGATGGAGTTGATCAAGGAATCATTGGTCGATATCGTACAAAATGAACTGTTTGGACCGATTCATCTTAAGGCGCGGACCGGGGCTTAATACAACAATGACGGATGCTAACGTTTCCCAACAAAAACGAATTCTTGAAGGTGCATTGTTGGCCGCTGGCGAACCGTTGACGCTGGAACGGTTGAGTCACTTGTTTCCGGAAGGACAAGCTCCCAGTAACGCTGAATTACGGTCTACCCTGAAAGAAATAGCCAATGATTTTGCAGGTAGAGGCTTTGAACTTAAGGAAGTTGCCAGTGGCTGGCGTTTTCAGGTCTGCGAAGATTTAAGTGAGTGGGTTAGTCACCTTTGGGAAGAAAAACCCGCGCGTTATTCCCGAGCACTGCTGGAAACACTGTCACTGATTGCCTATCGCCAGCCCGTTACTCGCGGTGAGATTGAAGAGGTGCGCGGCGTGAGTGTCAGCTCTAATATTATCCGCACGCTGCTGGAGCGCGAATGGGTGCGCGTGGTGGGGCATCGTGACGTACCCGGCCGCCCGGCCATGTATGCGACGACCAAAACCTTTCTTGATTATTTTAATCTGAAAACGCTGGATGAATTGCCGGCACTGTCGGAAATTCGTGATCTCGATAAAATTAACGCTGAGCTTGAGCTGGAAGGCGTAATTGATCCTGAAATTATGTTGCAGCAGACGCTGACGAAGGGTGGTTTAAGCGATGAAGATGAGATCACTGAGTTGGAAGCGGAGTTTGATCACTCAGGTAGTGAAATACCTCGTTGAGTCCTTATTAACAGACCCTAGTAGAGTGTACCCAGTAACTCAATGTGTGTGAGATAGAGCCTTAGATGAAGCTCCAGCTGGTGATAACTGGGCTCCATATGCTGGCATAGTTTATAGAACGCTTTGTTGTGCTCCTTTTCTTTTAAGTGTGCCAATTCGTGCACCACGATCATTTTCAAAAACGCTTCAGGCACCCGCTTAAAGGTGGATGAAATTCTGATTTCCTGTTTGGCTTTGAGTTTGTTGCCCTGAATACGGGAAATATAGGTGTGAAGCCCTAACGCATGTTTGACCGCGTGGATTTTGTCATCATAAATTACTTTGCTGAGGGGATTGGATTTGCGGATGAAGGTGTTTTTTATGCCGAGAGTGTAGTCATATAACGCTTTGGCTGAGGTGACGTTGTGCGCTGTCGGATAATTTTTCAACAAGTAATCGCCAAGTCGTTTTTCATCGAGCAGGCGCTGAGCCTGCTGACGTATTTGTACCGGGTAATGAGATAAATACTTAAGTGCGTTAGCTTGGGTCATGATTTTTGAATCGCTGGTTAAAGTGGCTATCTTTAGCAGATGTGAGTGTGTTTTATTGTCAGTATTATGCGTTAATTTTTATGCGGCTTTGTTGTCATTGAGTATGCTTTTTTACCTATCATCCTAATCTAGGACTGATGATAGGTAAAAAATATTCGATTATCGATGTTTATAAAAAGCGGCTATGATTAAATATAATAACCAAGTAAATAAGTCAGGTATAAAAAATGCCCAAAGTATTTAGACAAATGATCCAGCATGATGCCGTCGGTGGTGTGTTGCTGATCTTTGCGGCTGCTTTTGCCCTCATGTTGGCAAATACGCCCGCGAATGTACTATATGAATTCGTTTTGGAGGTGCCGGTTACGGTTGCCATTGGTGGGTTTGAAATTGCCAAACCGTTACTGTTGTGGGTTAACGATGGCCTGATGGCTATTTTCTTCCTAGTGGTGGGGCTGGAAATCAAGCGTGAAATTCTGGAAGGACATTTGTCTTCCCCGTCACAGGTGGTGTTGCCGGGAGTTGGTGCTGTGGCCGGTATTGTTGGCCCGGCGCTAATTTATTATGCCTTCACTTATAATGATCCAATTGCTGTGGATGGCTGGGCGATCCCCTCTGCGACCGATATTGCCTTTGCGCTGGGCGTTTTTTGTTTGTTTGGTAAACATCTCCCCTTGTCCTTGAAACTGTTTTTGTTATCCGTTGCCATTTTTGATGATATCGGCGCGATCGTTATTATTGCTTTGTTCTATTCACAGGAGTTGTCGACCCTATCATTGGCTGTTGCTGCCAGTGGCTTACTGGTGTTATTTGCCTTAAATCGTTTTGGTGCTCGTAGCCTAACACCTTATCTATTAGTGGGGCTGGTGGTTTGGGCCGCGGTGCTTAAATCAGGTGTACATGCCACTTTAGCGGGCTTTATCATTGCTTGGTTTATTCCTCTCAAACGTAATAATGTTGATGGGAAGCCAATGCTGGCCCATCTTGAGGATACGTTACACCCCTGGGTGGTTTTTATGATTTTACCGGTTTTTGCCTTCGCAAACGCTGGCGTTTCATTAGTTGGCGTCAGCATGGAGAGCTTATTGAACCCAATGACGCTGGGTATTGCTCTGGGTCTGTTTGTGGGCAAACAGTTGGGTGTGTTTGGCATCTGCTGGCTAGCGATTAAGGCTGGACTGGCAAAAATACCGGATGGTTCCAGCTGGACGCAGCTGTACGGTGTTTGTTTGTTGTGTGGTATTGGTTTTACCATGAGTTTATTTATTGGATCACTGGCATTTGAAGAACAAGGGTTGGCTTATCAGGCCAACGTTAAAGCAGGTGTTTTGATAGGTTCAATTATGTCGGCGCTGTTGGGTGGGTTTGTTATTTCACGCGCCACGGCAAACAAATCATTAGCAGAGGTGGGAAATGAAAAAACTTCCAGTATTAACATCGCTTAAAATTTTTACTGCATCGAGCGTTTTGCTGGCGGCGGTGGCAACGGCTGCTCATATTCCAGAGGAGCTGCCAGCAAAAAAATTAGCCGACGCAGTTTGTTTACAAACTGTTAATGGTGTGTCGATATTAAATAAGAATAACTGCCGAGTTTATATCAACGGTTTTATAGACGGCGCTGAATTAACCGATAGTGTCATTATCAACAAGGTACGAGATCGTTCGGAGTTTTTTGAACGCGCCTATGCAACACGCGTAGGTTCAGCCAAAGGGCCGTTGCCGGTTACCTATTATGCTGATTTCTGTATCGGTAAAAATATTGCGAGACAGCAGGTTATTGATCGTGTGATCGCGCAGCTGGAGCAAATCAAAAATCCTGCTAAGGATGAACGTAGTGCGGTTTATGCGGCGATCAAACGCCTCTATTCCTGTGATGCTAAATAACAAACGTTAGTAAAATAATCTTCATCTGTTAAGGGAACATGTCTCATGAAATATGACAAGGACGATAAATTAATCGCCGGTGTCTACAAAACAGTTGGCCACTCTGTAAGAGTACTGGCTGTTTTAATGGTGTTTGTTATTTTAATGGGTGTTGTTGATGTTGGCTGGACGGTTTATCAAAAGCTGATGGCTCCGCCGCGATTTATCTTAACTATTTCGGATATGCTGGCGACCTTTGGCGCTTTTATGGCGGTGCTTATTGCTATTGAAATCCTTATTAACATCACTGTTTATCTGGATGAGAAGGTTATTCATGTCAAAATTGTCATGGCCACAGCGCTGATGGCCATTGCTCGAAAAGTGATTATTCTTGATTTTGATGAAATCGAACCCAGCTATGTATACGCTATTGGTGCCGTGACTCTAGCGATGAGCATTGGTTACTGGGTTGTGCATAAAGTCCCCAAGGATAGCCATGATATTTAGGTGGGGCTATGAGCGGCGAATTAGCTAACAGCTTTCTGCAAAATCTTGTCTTCTTTTTTGCTGCCATAGATCCTGTTGGCACCATCCCTGTTTTTATTGTTGCTACTCAGGGTTTGGCGCGACGCCAGCGCCTCAAAGTTGCCTGGCAGTCGACGCTGATTGCGGCCGCTATTTTAGTGTTTTTTGTGGTGGCGGGTGAGCTGGTATTGACCAGTATTGATATTCCGCTGGCAGCATTCCAAATTGCTGGCGGAATTATCCTGTTTTTGTTCGCCATCAGTATGATTTTTGGCGACAGCAAACCTGAAACTGAATTACACGCCCTGCAAGAGTATAATCAAACAGCTGTTTTTCCTCTTGCTGTGCCCTCTATTGCCAGCCCTGCCGCCATGCTGGCCGCGGTAATGTTGACCGAGAAGGATCGTTTTGAATTGGTTGAGCAGCTTGTAACGACCCTCAGCATGTTGACGATTTTACTGGTTACTTTTTTGTTGATGGTCGTTTCTAGTTACCTTTATCGTTTCATCGGCGCCAATGGTTCAGCTGTGATTAGTCGAATTATGGGCATGTTACTGGCGTCATTGGCGGTTAGTCATGTGTTGCAGGGTATTAGCGATTATTTCTAGCGAGCTGGGTGAAGGCTAAAATGCTAACATCTATTTTTCTACGCCGGTTAACTGACGTTGTAGCTTTGGATAACGACTATCAGGTGATAGCCAAATGGCTAAGAAACGTCGAGTAAACTCCGCATCATTGATGGTGCCTATCGCATTGCCATTAAAATAAAAGTGGCTGTTGAGTTGTTCGCTCACTTTTAATTCAATGGTGTCGCTCTTATCAACGTCAGGCCAGAATTGTTCTAACTCATTTAGCCATTGCTCGCTGGAACTCTCAGTGTAGAGTGATAACGCCTGCCATTCGTCTCGTGTACTGTTTATGAGCTGTTGTTTAGAGATTTTTCGCTGATAGACAATTTCCAATACCAGGTCTGATTCAATACCACGATATTCTCCGCTGGTAGTGAATAGGCGGCTGTCGTAGATCGTCCAAAACAGTTTTGTTAATGTCGCTGACCCTACTTCCAATAACGAAGATTCCTGTTGTGTTGTAGCCTGAATGTTGAAGGGGAGGGTTAATAGAACCAATATTCTTAACGCAGCTTTAAGCATGGGATAGCTGTCCTAACTTGGCGCTTATATAAACGAGCAGTGGTAATCCAATTGTCCAGATGAGGGATAAAAAAACCAGAGCCGCAAAGTACTCCACGCCAAAGGCAACTGAGCCCAGATGCTCACCTGTGGCGTAGCTCAGTGGGAAACCTGTGGCTCCGGCCAAAACAGTTAATATTTTTCGTTGTTTAAGGAAAGCTAATGACAATGGCAAGGTGCTGACAAAGACGAGCCATAACACCATCAGCCAAAGGGGTAGAGGCATGAGGGAGTTAGGCTTGAACTCAAAAACGCCTGTTAGCGTGAGTAGCGAGTCGACCAATATACCCAACAGGGCAGGCACGATGAGCTGAGCTAGATTGATCTGAGTGAAGGTAACCAGTAACAGGCAATAAGCCAGCACAAGCGGTGCAACCAGCCAGATCAGTTGATAGCTTCCTACGACGCAGCCAACCCAGAATAGATTGAAAAGAACAATGTTGAGCCATTTTGAGGACATCAGAGAGTTCATCACGACACACTATTATTCCTAGCTATCTTTGCTTGCTAGCAACTGCACAGTGCTGATGCGACGTTCAAGAAAGCCGCCTTCACAGTAGCCAAGGTAAAATAACCATAACCGCATAAAACGTTCGTCAAAGCCCTTTTGTGATAACAGATTCCGGTTATCAAGAAACTGTTCACGCCAGTGCGCCAGTGTTTGGGCGTAATCGAGACCGATGTCATGCAGATCTCTAATTACCAGTTCGGTATGTTTGCTGATTAATTGCCCCATGAGACTGATCGAGGGTAAAAATCCGCCGGGGAAAATATGTTTCTGGATAAAATCTTCGTCGTTGGCGTAGCTGTGTAAACGCTGGTCGGCAATGGTGATGGCTTGCAGCATGAGTTTGCCACCGGGTTTTAGCAGGTTATTGGCTTTTTTGAAGAACACGGGCAGATATTTTTCACCGACCGCTTCTATCATTTCCACCGAGACAATTTTGTCGTAGCTGCCCTCAAGTTGGCGATAATCGTGATTCAGTAATTCGATTTTATCGTCTAAATCGGCGTCGATAATCGTTTGTTTGGCATAATCGTATTGGGCATCTGAAATGGTTGTTGTCGTCACTCGACAGCCGTAGTGGCGAGCGGCAAAAATTGCCAAACCGCCCCAGCCAGAGCCAATTTCCAGCAGGTGGTCCTGTGGGCATAATTCCAATTGTTGGCAAAGACGATGTAGCTTATTGTTCTGCGCCTCGGCAAGACTATCGGTTGCTGATTTATAGATTGCCGATGAGTACTGCATTTGTTCATCAAGAAACAGTCTGTAGAGCTCGTTGCCCAGGTCATAATGAGCAAGAATGTTTTGTTTCGCCTGTGTGTGGCTGTTACGTCGACCGAGCTGTCTTATTTTTTTGAAAGGCTGGATTGCCCAGTTGAAGCGATTTTCCCAGCGGTCTAAGGTACTTAGATTTCGAGCAAAAAACTGTACCAGGGCGGTGAGATTTGATGTTGTCCACCAGCCATCGATAAAGGATTCTCCAGCAGCGCAGCTACCGCCCAGCAGCACGCGGGAATAAAAACGTGGGTTGCTGATATCAATATCGGCGTGTAATTCATCTGATGAGTTTCCAAATTCAGCAACTAGCTTGCCTTTTTCCCTAATGGCTAAATAACCATCATCTGATTTAGATAGCAATTTGAACAGGGCGTTTCTTGTCATGCTACTCAGGCGAACATTAGCGCCTTGAAACTGTAATTTGTTATCAGGCTGTAATAGGGACGTGCGTTCATTCATGGGAAGTCCTTACGTGGCTTGAGGTGTTTTTTTGGGGCTGCGTGCCTGGGTGGTTATGGAGGGGTACGCGTTTGATTAAAAGTTTTAGTGCCTGCCAGTAAATGCCAAGCACAATGCTGACTGTTTGTAGGGGCGTGTTTAGTAATACGCGGTTTAATTCAGCTTGGTTCAGTGGTTTTCGTTTTAAAACCATGGTGGCGTCAAAAACCGTGCTTTCCTTCGCTGTTGCCATATCCTGCTGCCGGCTTTCGAGGTGCAGCATGGTTTTTGACAAACCAGCCTGTGGGGCTTTTATTTTCCAGTGGTAATGCTGCTCCATTGGGTTGAACGGCGAGACATGGAAGGCTTTTTCATGAGGCTTGATGTTATCCAGGTCGACCAGATAATAATGACGTTGATTCCAGGGTGTGTTGCTGACTTCGGCGAGCATGTAACGGAAGTGGCCATCGACGCGCAGGTAATAAAGATTGAGCGGGCTGAAATACAGGCCGAAATAACGCAGTTGCCCGAGTAAAAAAACCTCGCCCTGTTCGGTGTTTGCGTCGGGCTGTAATTCAGCAATTTTTTGTTTGACCGCGTCGCTAACCGACAGACTTTTGTTCTGATTAGCGGTGAGTTGGCCGCCGATATAATCCTGACGTTTGAAACGCGCCCAGCTGAGTGTTTTGTCACTTAACTGCCAGAAACGCGATATCAGGCGAGGTAGTTCATCAAGCTTAATCAACATCATGAATAAGGATTGTTTAAATTCATGCGATTTTGGGGTGAAACGACGGTGCCTGACAAAGCCCTGATAAATGGCGCTTTCAAACTCTTCTTTACCACCATTGTTTAAGTCCGATTCAAGGTTTTCATGTTTCATAATGAAACTCCGAAGCGTTCACACACATCCAGCGCGCTGCGCACACCATCCTCATGGAAACCGTTGTACCAATAGGCGCCGCAATAATGAATATTATCGACACCACAGATTTCATGGCGACGCTGCTGAGCTAGTGCCGATTCCTTGCTGAAAATCGGGTGGGCGTATTGAAAGCGTTGAATGATTTTACGTTCAGCGATTTTGTTGCAGGCATTCAGCGATACCAGTAAGGGCTCAGCACTGCTAATACCCTGTAAAATATTCATGTTGTAGGTGACGCAGGGTAGGGCGTCATCATTAGGTTGTGTTGCCAGGAAATTCCAGCTGGCCCACGCAGCTTGTCGTTTTGGCATGACCTGAATGTCACTGTGTAGTATTACGTCATTCACCTGATAATGGATGTCGCCAAGCACCTGTTGTTCGGCATTGGTGGGCTGCTCCAGTAACGTCAAAGCCTGGTCGCTATGACATGCCATGATGACATGATCAAATGATTGAGCGCCTTTTTCGGTAATGACTTCGACGCTTTTGTCCTGCTGGCGTCGCACGTTGATAACCGGCGTACTGAGGTTAAGAGAGTCCTTAAAGGGTGAAGTTAATGCCGGAATATAAGCATGTGAACCGCCTTTTAATACATGCCATTGCGGACGGTTGCTGACACTCAGTAATCCGTGATTATCAAAAAATCGCAGCAATAAATAGAGTGGAAATTGACCGGCTTGCCGCACACTGCAGGACCAGATTGCCGCCACCATCGGTAATAAATAGTTGTCTCGAAACAACTCGCCCATGTTCATGGCGTCGAGATATTCGTTTAGTGTTCTGCCAGTCTCATCTGCAGCTGCAAGCTGTTTTTTTGCGGCCTTATTAAACCGTAAGATATCGCTAATAAGCCGGTAGAAAGAGGGGCATAGAAGGTTGCGTTTTTGCGCGAACAGCGTGGTAAGACTATGGCCGTTATATTCAAGGTTAAGCTGGTGATTGGTGACGCTAAAGCTCATTTCGGTGTCTTGTAATGCCACACCGATTTTTTCCATCAGCCGTAAAAAGTTCGGGTAGTTACGGTCATTGCAGACGATAAACCCGGTATCTACAAAATGTGTTTTTCCGGCCATCTCTACCGGTACGGTATGGGTATGGCCGCCAATATAATCATTGGCTTCAAAGACACTCACCTCATGCTTTTTGCTAAGCAGGTAGGCCGTTGTTAAACCGGCAATGCCGCTGCCAATGACGGCAATTCGCTGTTTGCCTTTGATGGTGTTTGTTGATGTTTTTTTTGTGCAGTCCATTAGCGTTTTCTTTTGTTGTTTTTATGAGTTTCTGGGTGCAACCAGTGCTGAGATCAGGCGCTTTTGACAGGCTGTTGGTAGTGAGCCGATCAGTTTTAACAGGCCGGTGAAACGTTTTGGAAAATGTATTTCATCCTTACCCTTGGCGAGCCCGTCAATGATGCGTGAAGCGGCATCGGCTGCATCAATACGCATGGGCATGGGGAAGTCGTTTTGATCGCTGAGTGGTGTTTTAACAAAGCCGGGGGCAATGTAACTGACGTTAATTCCCTGTGGTTTTAAGGTCATCGCTAAGGTTTGGGCTAAATACACGATCGCTGCTTTTGAGGCTCCGTAAGCTTCTGCGCGTGGCAAGGCTACGTAGCTAGCACTGCTGCCGACAAATGCCAAGCGACCACCTTTTTTTATGTTTGGAATTAACGCTTCAAGACAGTTGGCGACACCAATCACATTGGTGCTTAGGACACGTTGAAAGGCCTTTGCATCAAAAAGCGGCATATCAATATATTCACAGGTGCCGGCATTAAGAATAGCTAGGTCGAGTTCGTGGATTGTGCTTAGTTGCTGCTGAGTGGCTTCGTAATCCTGAAGATCAAAGCAGCGTGTTCGTGCCTGATTGGGGTAATTCTTCTGAAGCTTTTCTAACGCCTGACTATTGCGACCACAGCACACGACATGATGCCCCTGTCGCAGGTAACTGAGTGCTAGTTCCTTGCCAATGCCTGAGGTGCTGCCGGTAATTAGAATGTTCATTCAATGATCCCTTTTTTGACTCGCTTCACAACAGAGCCCAGTAAAGGTATGTTTTCGTACAGCATATTTCCCAGGTCAAAGTAATCACGGTGGTAATAAACTTTATCGTCACGGACTTTTAGAAAACTGGAGCCCTCAACAAATATTTTTTGACCGCGGTTCAAGGATTTGTGTTGCAGGGTCATAGTCCAGTAGAGGCAGAGTTTATCTTTTTCTAAAATGCTGTTGTGAAACCTGAATTGGCACTTTTCAACGTTAGCGAAGAGTTTCTCAAAATAGTTTTTTAAAGCGGTTATGCCTTGAATGGCATGTACTGGATCTTCGAAGTAAACATCACTGCTGTAGAGTTCATAGAGCTCATCGAGTGAATTACTGCAGAGTGATTCATAAACTCTTATGATCCTGTCTTTGGTGTTTTGACACGAACTAAACTGCTCATTAATGGATATCACATGAGCCTTTTTTGTTGATTTGCTTCCTGTCTGTTCAGTCATTTCATACTCGTTTAAATGCTGGTATTTACTTAATTACGCCAGTCCTGGGTTTTTGGTTCACGCGATAGAAATATTTTTACTTGGGTGATCTGTTTTAAGATGGACGGCGTTACCAGCTCATATGTATCAATTGTGTAGCCAAACATCAGACGCTAGTATTGATGAACGATCATCAAAGAGAACAACTATGCAGGTGAAAACCACAGACGCTGTTAACAGGGCAACAGGTTTATCGGTAGAGCACTTGTTAGTTGCGGTTGCTAATCAGGCTGATCGGCAGGCATTTAATCAACTTTTCAAAACGTTCTCGCCAAAGGTTTTTGCACAGGGCATGAAAATTTTACGTAATGAGCAGCTTGCGCGTGATTTGGTGCAAGAGGCTATGCTGGCTGTGTGGCAGAAAGCGGCACTCTATGATGTTGATAAAGGCTCAGCTCAAAGTTGGATTTTTACCTTGGCTCGCAACCGCTGTTTTGACATGTTACGTAAACAGCAACGTCAGCCAAATTGTATTAGCGCCGATGATTTATGGCCCCTAGGTGATATGCCAGCAGTAGACGATGATCGCGAAGAACAACTTGAGCTCCTTGAACAGTTAGAGTTGAGGAATCTTTATGGTCAGTTACCCGACGCTCAGCGGGATGTAGTGGTACAGGTATTTGTACAGGGTAAGAGTCATCAGGAAGCGGCTCAATCCCTTAATATTCCTCTCGGTACAGTGAAATCTCGGTTGCGTCTCGCGCTGTGCAAATTGAAAACTCAATTAGGGAGAGACTTATGAGCTCTCAAATTCACCACCACCCCAGTGCCCAGTTAATCGAACAGTTTCATCGCGGCGAATTATCACCGGGAATCAGTGCGGCTATTGCCGCACACCTCGAGTTGTGTGAGTGCTGTGAGGGGAAAACGGCTTCTGTGATTGATCAGGCCGCCGTTGAGTGGAGTGAAACACCGTCAGATGAGCTTAAAACACCAGCGTTCGATGGCATGCTCGATGCTATTTTAATGCAGTCCCAACAAGTCCATGAGCCGGTTAAAAAAGTAACCAGTCAAAAAATACATTTACTTGAGCACAGTGTATTGGTGCCAGAGATTTTAGCCAAAGTCGCTGGCGAGCAGTTGCTTTGGAAAAAATTACCGGGCGGTATTAATCACGCTCCGATGGCGTTGGATCGAAACGCGCAATGTGAATTTTTATACATGAAGCCTGGTAGCCAAATTCCTCAGCATAAACATCAAGGCATTGAAATTACCTTGGTGCTGGATGGTTGTTTTAAAGATGATGTTGGTGAATACCACCCGGGTGATTTTGTTGTGCGGACACGGGATGACTCCCATGCAGCAACAAGTGATGATGGTTGTTTATGTTTTACGGTGCTAGATAGTCCGGTGATATTTACCGATGGTTTTGCGCGTTTTTTCAATCCGATAAATCGCTATTTGTTTAATCGATCGATGAGATAGCGCCTGATCCACGTGCTATTTTAGGCCACAGATAACGTCCTTGCAGTGTGTGTTTGATTGTACTTGAGTGCGTAGTAACTCTTGTAGACTGCTGAGGTAATTGATGTTTTCTGGTTGTAGGTTTATGGCACATTGAGCCGCTTTAATTGCCTCACGACGACAATTTTGAGCTATTAACGAATAGCCTAAATTGTTCCATAGCTCAGCTGTTTCCGGATTAATTGCCAGCCCTTGGCGGAAGTTTAGTTCGGCTTGTTGAAAATCCTGTTGTGCATAGTAGGCGTTACCCAGTGCCAGAGAGGGCAGTGGGTTGGTTGGCCATTTTCTGATGGCTGATTGGTAGGCTTGCAATGCGCTACTGATGTGTCCGGTAGCTTCTAGGTCTTGTGCCGCGCTAAGGTAACGTGGAGCCTGTGCTGTGACAGGTATCTGTCTGGGAGGTAGGATAATCTGAGCCCAGTAGTTGGCGCGACGCCAGGTACGCTCGAAGGTTTTCAGCGGTAAGCGTAAACGTTTCTCTGTGCCGGAGCGTAGTATGAGTTGCTGGTTGTCTAGATCGTAGCCGATCACGACGGCGTAGTGCCATTGCGGTTGCCAGCTAAAACCAAGGTTCTGCATGACCAATACCGGATGCCCGGCAGCGACTTCCAGTAACAGATTTTCCAAATTGGCAGATAGTGGATATACCAGCTGCTCATAGCTACGTGCGGCGGCAATCATTTCAATCGGTACGCTGCCCTGTTTTTCCGGAATATAAACTTTGCTGATCAGTTCGTCTGGCTGAGTTGTCTGGCCTTGAAAGTGTAATACAGTAGCCAGTGCTGCTGGGCCGCATTGGTATTTTTGCTGAGGAAAAAAGGGTGCGTTTTCCAATTCGACATATTGTTGGCTTAATGAATTATCGCGCAGCAGTGCCTTTGTCATCGGCGTACTTGAACAGGCGTTGAGGAGCAACACTAAACACAAAGAACCCGCCAATTGGCAGGTTCCTTTCAGTGTGCGTAGTGTGCCTTTGCTCATCGAGCAATAGGGCGGATAAAAGTAAAGATATCTGTCGCGCCGAGCATGTCGGTAATCACGAAAACAATAAAGACGATCAGTAGGACACTACCAACGCCTTCACCGGCAGGCATGTCTTTAAGACGTTCATTAAGCTGCATGATTTCCGCGTCGGTCATGCTGGCAATACGGTCAGATGCCTGGTCTGCGTCAATGCCCATTTGTGTCAGTTGATTACGTAAATTGTCCTGAGCAAACAGGTCGAGGATCTGTGCGCGATCCATTTGTACTTGTTGTGTTTGAATCGCGCTATTAGTTGTCACCATGGCGGCGTGAGTCACTTGAATTTGAAACAAGCCCATTAGCATGATGAGTAACATAGCGGTATTGCGATGTAATTTTTTCATGATTTTATCCTTGGTGAATTTAAATAGTTGTTACGCTAGGGTTGGACTCACTTGGTGGAAATAGTTCGAAATGATTGGCGTCGCTAATAACGGTTTAAGAAAACCATGCTGCCAGTATTTGGCCTCTATCAGAGGATAACGAAAAGTTTGGCTTAACAGGGTTCCTGAAGTGATGAACTTTACTTCCTAACTAATAGGGACGGTGTTTTCCGCCCAATGGCATTGTTCGATTCGTTAAATTATCAATCGCATTCGTGCCAACTCGATGTTAGATGTAAAGATGAAGACGTACCAGCGGTCCTGAGAACCGATTATGTCACCAAGATAGCGGCATTCAGCGGCAAGTCTTCACGGGGAGTGTTTAGTTCAGCTTTTTAGATAACCGCGGGATCGGGGTAATCCCCTTGCTCGAGACCTTCGATGTGTAAATCTTGAAAACTTCCGATAGCACGTTCAACTTTTGCGGAGTTATCGAAGCGGGCTATGTGAAACAGAGCGTCCCCCTCATTGACTACCGGTAAGTTATTTCGGCCGATAATAATGCCGGTGACCGGGGAGGTGACGTTGGTTTCGTTGTCGCCGATACTGTCGGCGATACGGCCGAGCACTTGTCCAGTGGTTACCCGTGTGCCAAGTGCCGTCTCAATACGGAACAGGCCGGCTTGAGGTGCTCTTACCCACTGTGAGGAATCTGCTTCAAGTACATTGGGGACTTTTTTGGTTTTAGTTTTGGGGATCATTTCCAGGCAGCGCAGCACATTCAAAATGCCTCTAACGCCAGCGCGAATTGATAAATTATCGAAACGTAGTCCTTCACCGGCTTCGTAGAGCAACATTGAGAGCCCTTTCTCCAGAGCATATTGTCTGAGTGAGCCATCACGCAGGTTGGCGTTGATGGTGACGGGTGAACCGAACGCCTTTGCCAAAATGGCTGTTTCCGGATTATCTAAATCTGCTCGAATATGGGGTAGATTAGCGCGATGGTTGGAGCCAGTATGCAAATCGATACCGTGAGTTGATTTATCAACCACTTCTTCGGCAAAGATACGCGCCACCCGTGACGCTAAAGAGCCGGTTTTTGAGCCAGGGAAGGAGCGGTTCAGGTCACGTCCATCGGGCAAATAGCGGGTGTGGTTAAAAAAGCCATAGATGTTAACAATGGGCACGCAGATCAGCGTACCCCGTAGTTGATCGATGGCTTTGGTATGACGAATACGGCGGATAATCTCAATGCCGTTGATTTCGTCACCATGCAGTGCAGCCGATATGAACACTACCGGTCCTTCACGTTTGCCGTGAATAATATGCAGCGGTATCGACAGCGGCGTGTAGGACGACTGGCTGGGCAGTGGCAGCGATAAGGTTGCGCGGCTCCCGGGGGCTATAGTTTCTCCGCAAATACTAAAAGGAGCGCGCGCCATGTTAGCCCTTACCTTTGGTTTTAATGTTGCCTGGTTTGGCATTTTTTTCGATAAATTCGATAATAAGTCCGGCAACATTCTTTTTAGTGGCAGCTTCTATGCCTCCCAGACCAGGTGATGAGTTCACTTCCATAACCAGTGGGCCTCGTTCAGAGCGCAGTAAATCAACACCGCAGACGTTGAGCCCCATTACTTTCGCAGCATTGATGGCAGTGCGTCGTTCAGCGGGTGTTAATTTGACCAGTGTTGCGGTACCGCCACGGTGGATATTAGAGCGGAATTCGCCTTCGGGTGCTTGTCTTTGCATCGCAGCAATCACTTTGCCGCCGACCACGAAGCAGCGAATATCTGCGCCGCCTGCTTCTTTGATGAATTCCTGAACCAAGATGTTGGCTTTCAATCCCATAAAGGCCTGAATCACGCTTTCTGCGGCCTTTTTTGTTTCGGCCAGAACCACACCAATACCTTGCGTGCCTTCAAGCAATTTAATCACACAGGGTGCGCCACCAACTTCGCGTATTAGTCCCTTGATATCATCAGGGGAGTGGGCAAATGCAGTGGCAGGAATGCCCACACCGCGTCTAGATAGTAACTGCAGTGAGCGCAACTTATCGCGTGAACGAGAAATAGCCACCGACTCATTAACGCCGTAAACGTTCATCATTTCAAACTGACGCACCACCGCTGTGCCGTAGAAGGTGACTGAGGCACCAATACGGGGGATTACCGCATCAAAATGATTGGGGCCAAACTCTTCATCTTTGTAATGGATACTGGGCTTGTCCGAAGCGATATCCATAAAACAATGCAGGTGATCTAACACTCTGACAGTGTGTCCTCTGGCTTCGGCGGCTTCTACCAGGCGTTTAGTGGAGTACAGTGATTTGTTTCGCGAAAGAATTGCGATATTCATAGAGGTCCTTTTGTGGGGTAGTATCCGGGATAGAGGTCTTTTTCATCATAATCCCCGGTAGTATGCGATAAACTGGGGTCGACCACAAAACGTTGTGACAGTGATTGACGGCCAATGAGCATGCGATAGCCCATTTCATCCCGGTTGCTGAGGGTGATTTCTGTTAAGAATTTGTGTGCGCCCAGTATCAGTGTAGTTTTGATGACATAACGGGTTTCCTTGGTGCCGTTGGAGCTTGTGACGACACGCTGATCAACCACCTGCGCTTCACATTCGATTTCAGGGTAGCGACGCCGTTGTACCGGGTGAACGCGGAATTTTACCCACGTCTCGCCATTTTGGCTAAAGGGCTTAATTTTGTATGCATGCAATGAGGATGTTTTAGCCCCCGTATCAATTTTTGCATTAATACCTGGCAACTGAAGGTCCGGCAAGGCGCACCACTCGTGCCAGCCAATAATGAGTTTAGATTTTCTGGGTAGTGAACCTATGGTCATAGTGCATTCATCAATAGAAATTAATTGCCGCTAAAAGTACCCTGCAATTGACTTTTTGAACAGCTTTTAATGAGTAATTAAAGGTAACTAATTACTTTTAGAGGGTGGGTTTGAGTGGTGTTGGGATAGGATAAATGACAGGCAATAAAAAGGTCGGCAATTTTCGTTACCGACCTTTTTGAACAGCTTAAGCTAATTGAGGGCTAAGATTTAACGCAGTTTAGATTCTGCGTCAGCAAGAATAGCTGCATTGTCGAACTCAGTGAATCGATACGAATTTGTATAGGTTCAGATAGTGTAGGTTTGATACCAGCACCTTCGGCACAACCACCAATCAGTTCTGACTTGCGGCCAGCCAGATCGCCCAATAAGTTCAGAATAACCAGAGACGTTGTGTTAGACGTTACGCCTTACCCATGGCGGCAACAGCTTCACACAGAACTTTTCACAGGCAATGTCGTTCGCTTTTTCTGTGCATGAACATGTTTGTGACGTCGCCCCCAACCTTAATGCGTACCTAATTCAGGCCGGGGGAGTATTTGTTTAACTGATTGATTTCTCTTTAACGGTCAAGTCGCGGCAAATCAATTGGCGATTCGGCTGCCGCACCAGTAGGGACTTCAGTGGCTTCTTCTTTTTGTTTAATGAATAGGCTTTTAATGCCTCGACCTGCTTTTTTCAGGGCTCGCCAAATTTTTGGTAACAACCAGATCAGCAGGATAATGAACAGCACCAGTAACAGCAGGAATAACCACGGATTTTGAACAGCTGTCCATATGCCTAGTATGACCACGACATCCTCGGTGATAGAGGCGATCCAGTTGGTCATGGGTTCAGGGGAGGTGTTGATCAGCATTCGACTGCCGGTTTTGGTGACGTGTGTTGTGGTTGCCAGGCCACCACCGACAATGGCGGCGGCCAGTTCGATGCCTGCACCCGCATCCCCGACCATTCCTGCAGCCAGTACGGCCCCCGCAGGAATACGAATAAAGGTATGGATGCTGTCCCAGAGACTGTCGACGCCGGGGATTTTGTCGGCGGTGAATTCCACCATATACATCAAGCCCGCAGCGGCAATCACCATAGGGTTTGATAGCACATTGAGCTCTTCGGGCAGCACCATATTACCGGTCACGCTAAGAATGCCGAGGGTTGCCAAGGTGGCATACAGGTTGATTCCGCTGGCCCAGCCAACCCCCATGGTAAGGGCAATGAGGGCGACAATTTGATCAAGTTGTTCCATTTGGTGCTGTCCTATATGATGCCGGTGAATGTGATCGTTCGAAGGCTATGCTAATGCAAGTGATTAATAAAACCAAAACTGGCCTTTTTCCACTCTCAACGTCGGGTGTTCGTTTTCGGTTGTTATTTGTTGCTGTGTGTTTGATGTTGTTTTGCGCATGCAGTTCCAATAGTTATCAAATCAAGAATGTTGCTAAATCGGATACGGATCTCGTGTCGGATATGCATATTCGCCGTATTAATAAGTTGGTTGATGAGCTGGTGGTTAAGCTTTATAAGCGTAACCCGCGAGAACTTGCCAAGATGCCTGGTCAAACAGTAAGGCGACGACTTCAACAAATGGCTAATTTACCTACCGCATTAAATTATTCTGAATTGGGTGGTAAGGGCAGCATCGATGCGATGCAACTAGCATTTGATGAGACCTATCGCGGTGATCGGGTATTTGCGTTGGGTACTGGTTTGCGAGGCATGTTGTTTAAGGCCTATGGTGAGAGGCGCGAGCTGTTTATGCTGGATAAGCTGGACCCACAAAAACTCTATAACAGCGCACGTAATATCGAGATTGTGGCCTGGCGATTGGCGCATAAACGTGATGCTTCCGGGCGTTTGTTATTACTGACAAACAGCACCAGTGGCACCATTAATCTCAGTTTTGAGCGTCTGTTTGGCAAGATGATTGCTAATCAGGATATGATTTCCGAAATTATTGTCGGGCGAGCAAACCGTACCATCAATAAAATATTCCATAGCATCGCGCAGGCGATGTTCCTACCTGTTGGATAAACCCCTTTAATGCTCACCGATGCTCAAAAGCAGTCAATTCAGTCATCCTATAAAACATTGATTAAAAATCAGGGCTACCGGCCCCGTTATGGGCAACGTTTGATGATTGCCGAAATCGCCAAAATGTTGGGGGGGATCTTAACCGACGCCAAAGGGTTGCGCCTTGGCGAGTCTCATGTCTGTGTGGTTGAGGCCGGTACGGGTACGGGTAAAACCGTGGCCTATATGATGGCGTCATTGCCGTTGGCATTGGAGAAGCATAAAAAACTGGTGGTTTCCACTGCCACCATTATGTTGCAGGAGCAGTTAATCCAGAAAGACCTGCCGGATTTGCTTAAGCACAGCGGCTTGCCCTTTAGTTATGCCATCGCCAAGGGGCGTGGGCGTTATCTATGTATGTACAAATTGGAAAATGCGTTGGCTAATCATGCTGAAATGGCTCCGGGACAGGCGTTGTTTGAGGATGAGTTGGCGCAACGCTTAGACGATGATACGGTGGATTTGTACGAAGAATTAGAAGCGCAGTTCCGCGAAGGCGAGTGGGATGGTGATCGCGACAACTGGTCCGATATGATTCCCTATAAACAGTGGCAACCTGTGACGACGGACCATAGCCAATGTACCAATAGGCGCTGTACGCATTTTGCCGAATGCAGTTATTTCCTGGCGCGTCAGCAAATTGCGGATGCCGATGTCATTGTAGCGAATCATGATTTGGTGCTTGCCGATCTCTCATTGGGCGGCGGCGCGTTGTTACCGAAACCGGAAGAAACGATTTACGTATTTGATGAAGCCCACCATCTGCCGGACAAGGCGCTTAACCATTTCAGCGGGCAATTCCGCTTGTCAGCCGCCAAGCAGTGGTTAAAACAGATTCCCAAGTTACTGACCCAAATATCAAGCGAAGTGGGCTATGACTCTGTGTTGGGTGAGCAGACAGAAAAACTGCCGGCCATTCTTAAACAGATGGAAGATAACTTTGCCTTTGTTGAGGAAATTATCGAAGGCTTGTGGAATAGCAAAGTGACGGATAGCGAAGAGCGAACACTGCGTTTCAGTCGTGGCGAAGTGCCACCTGATCTGCGCATTATTGCTAAAAATCTGACGCTGTTATTTTCAAAGCTGAACCGTACCTTGGCGATGGTTGGTGACATGCTGCTCGACAAGGCTAAGGATGAAGGCGGTGAGTTAAGACAAATTGCTGAACAGAACTACATGCGCCTGTCGATTCCGCTTAATCGCAGTGAAGCTGGCATGCATTTGTGGCAAAGCTATGCCACACCGGATGAATCGGGTGAAATGCCGACGGCGCGCTGGATGAGTAAGCTGGAGCATGAGCAGGGTGATATCGAGCTGTGCAGTAGCCCGGTGATGGCGTCACAAATTTTGCAAAGCATGCTGTGGTCGGAATGTTTTGCCGCCGTCCTTACGTCTGCAACGCTGTCGGCGATGGGGCACTTCGGTCGCGCCAGCACGCGTATGGGCTTACCCGAGGCCACCAAATACCATGTGGTACCAAGCCCCTTTGATTACCAGCAATGCGCCACTTTCGAAGTGCCCAAAACCGCGCTCGATCCGCGCAATGGTAAAGAGTTTGAAGCGTCACTGATTGCGCAGTTAAATGACATTATTGATCCGCAGTCAGCGACTCTGGTGATTTTTACCGCTCGCTACCAGATGCTAGCTGTTTACAAAGGGCTGGATGAGTCAATTAAGCCGCTGGTCCTGTTACAGGATGATTATTCCAAGCAGGAGCTAGTGCGTCGTCATCGCAGTGTTATCGATGAAGGCAAAGGTAGTGTGATCTTTGGCTTGGGCAGTTTGACGGAGGGCGTGGATTTACCGGGGGATTATGTCAAACACGTTATCATTGCCAAATTGCCCTTTGCGGTGCCGGATGATCCTGTTGAGGCGACGCTTACGGAATGGCTCAAGGAGCAGGGTAAAGACCCGTTTTGGGAGATCAGTGTCCCCGACGCATCAATCAAACTAAAACAGGCCTGTGGGCGTCTGCTGAGGACAGAGGATGATAGTGGCAGGATTACATTGCTTGATAATCGCATCCTGACGAAACGTTACGGTAAGCCGATGCTGGACTCCTTGCCAGACTTTAAACGCATTTTTGGCGGGAGTTAGAAGTCAATTTTCATTGATATTTCCTGCATGTTCAGGCGGTAACGAGAATTTTCGCTTTTGTAGGTCATTCCCACGCCTTTATTGTTGAGCCCATAGGCGAAGTTACCACGGGTCATCACCATACCAAGCCCCCAGTCTTCACCGACACGGGTTTGGCCAATATAGAAATTATCCTTAACTTCCCAGCCGCGCACCTTCATGGTTTTGTCGACTTTAACGCGCATTAATCCTAGGGGGAGCTTGCGAGCTTTGCTTAATTTGAGGCCGCTTAGGGCGCCCTGATGGATGTTGGCAGTGATATTAAGGTTGTGCTGTATACCCCCGGGAGGCGGGGTGGTGTAGTTATCGGGCAAGGCCAAATTTAGTCTGGGCTCTGCTGCAAGGTATTCCGGGTTGGCAAAAGAAGAGATAGGTATAAATAGCAGCCATAGGCTGAGGGTTAAATATATGCTGCGAACTATCCTTCTTGCTAACGTTCTGACTATTTGCATTTTATCCTCCCCCTGTCGTCTATCTGGGCAGGTATCTTATTATTTTTTTACGTCGTTTCGATTATTGCATAGCTTCTCTGTAACGGTTCATAAAAAGTGCTTCAAACCTTACAATGCACATTAACTATGATCCTCAATGATCTGAGTATGAAGGTAAAACTTTCTTTAATATACTTTGTCATTAAGGCATGCTTTGAAAGTGTATTTGGCTATATAAGACGAGTTTAAATTGTCCTTGAGGCCCGTAATTAAAGGGAACCAAGCGCTTATTGGACACTCTAGAAATGCGGTGCTAAACATAGAGTGATGCATTACACTTTGAGTCGCTCGATACTCCGTAAAGGGGCTGACATCCATTGCAAACCACAGGCTGATGTAGAAATTGACGGAAAAAAGTAAAAAACAGACTGCTAAAAAAACACCGCAAGATGACGCCCGACAGCAAAAGGCTGCCCATTTCTCCAGTCACTTGGCGCATGGTCTCAAGGAAGGCGCGCTGATTGGTTTACTTGCCCTGTGTGGCTATCTGTTATTAACGCTGTTTAGTTATGATCCCATGGATCCCGGTTGGACCTATACAGGCGTCAATCCGGCTGAACAGGTGAATAATGCAGGTGGGCGCGCTGGCGCCTGGTTTGCCGATGTGTTGTTGTCGTTACTGGGTTATCTTGCCTACCTTTTCCCTGTCATGCTGGCCTATCGTGCCTGGCTGATTATTCGTGATCGTAGCCGTAATCAATTGTTTAGTTGGCCACTTTTCTCTTTGCATACAGCGGGCTTTATTTCGGTCTTGGTTGCTGGTGCTGCGTTGGCAACACAGCATTTTGAGCAGTATCACGGTCTATTACGTGAAACGTCCGGTGGTATTTTAGGGCAAGTGGTCTCTGATTTGTTTCTGTCGGCTTTTAACCCCATCGGTGGCACGCTAATTCTGTTAGCGTTGTTTTTCACTGGAATGACGGTATTTACTGGTATGTCTTGGCTGCGATTGATGGATCGCCTGGGTGGCTCCGTACTGTGGGTGATTGGTTTTGTGACGGGTGTTTATCGCCGTCGACAGCAGCGCAGTGACGAAAAGAAAGCCTCTCAGGAAATTCAGGAGGTCAGAAAGCGCACGTTTGAGGTGGAAATCAAAAAGGATGTGCATCGTGAACCTCCCAAGATTAAAGCTATCGCACCTGTTAAGGAAACCAGTAAACGGGTAGAAAAAGAGCGCCAGGTAGCGCTTTTTGATGGCGAAGTTGAGGGCGAATTACCTGCCATTGCGCTATTGGATAAAGCGGAGAAAATTGCCGATTTTGGTTATTCGCCGGAAACACTGGAAGCTATGTCGCGCATGCTTGAAATAAAGCTGAAAGACTTTGGCATTATCGCTGAAGTCGTGGCAGTACAACCGGGTCCGGTGATTACCCGTTTTGAGATACAACCGGCAGCGGGCGTAAAGGTGAGTCGTATCACCAATCTGGTGAAGGACTTGGCGCGTTCGCTGGCTGTTATCAGTGTGCGGGTGGTGGAGGTGATTCCCGGGAAATCCGTGGTAGGCATCGAAATTCCCAATGAAGATCGCGAAATTGTGCGCCTCAGCGAAGTGCTTTCCAGTAAAGAATATGATGAGTCTAGTTCGCCGTTGTGCTTGGCGTTAGGCCACGATATTGGTGGTACGCCCGTGGTGGCCGATCTCGCCAAAATGCCCCACCTGTTGGTGGCAGGTACGACCGGTTCCGGTAAATCGGTGGGCGTAAATGCCATGTTGTTAAGCTTGTTGTTTAAGGCAACACCGGAAGAAGTGCGCTTGATTATGATTGATCCAAAAATGTTGGAGCTATCGGTTTACGATGGTATTCCACATTTACTGGCGCCGGTAATTACTGACATGAAAGATGCCGCCAACGGCCTGCGTTGGTGTGTGGCGGAAATGGAACGACGTTATCGTCTGATGGCGGCGATGGGGGTGCGCAATCTAAGCGGATTTAATCGCAAGGTGAAGGATGCCATTAAAGCGGGGGAACCGTTGCTTGATCCGCTGTGGAAGTCTGAGGAAAGCATGGAGCCAACAGCGCCTGAATTGAAGACTTTGCCTTACATCGTGGTGGTGGTTGATGAGTTTGCCGACATGATGATGATTGTTGGTAAGAAGGTTGAAGAGTTAATTGCGCGTATCGCTCAGAAAGCGCGAGCAGCGGGTATTCATTTGATTTTAGCGACCCAGCGCCCCTCGGTGGACGTGATTACCGGTCTGATTAAGGCTAATGTGCCAACGCGTATTGGTTTCCAGGTATCGTCCAAAATTGATTCGCGCACCATTCTTGATCAGGGCGGTGCTGAACAGCTGTTGGGTCACGGTGATATGTTATATCTGCCGCCGGGTGCCGGTGTGCCGGTGCGAGTGCACGGCGCCTTTGTGGCCGATGAAGAAGTCCATCGCGTGGTGAATGATTGGGTCAAACGGGGTGAACCTGAGTACATTGATGAGGTCCTAGAAGGACCTTCTGACGCAGCAATGATGCCTGGCTATAGTGGCTCGGAAGATGGTGTTGCTGATGCTGAGCAGGATGAGCTTTACGATCAGGCTGTACAGTTTGTTACCGAAAGTCGACGCGCGTCAATTTCAGCGGTGCAACGCAAATTAAAAATTGGTTATAACCGCGCTGCACGCATGATTGAATCGATGGAAGCTGCCGGTGTTGTGACTGAAATGAGCGGTAATGGTAGTCGTGAAGTGTTGGCGCCACCGCCGGTTCGAAGTTAATAATTTCATCGAAAATAACGTTATGTTTAGAAACCTGAAAGAGATCTTTACCCTGCGCTTTACCAGCGGGATGTTGGCCTTTGCTTGGTTGTTATTATCAGGTGCGGCAACTGCTGAGATTGATGCTACCCAGCACTTACAAGACAAGCTGAAGGATTTGCGAGTATTTCAGTCAGATTTTACCCAAACGGTACTCAGCAGTAGCGGTGTCGTGCAACAAAGCACGCAAGGCGAAATGGCGGTAAAGCGCCCCGGTTTATTCTATTGGCAGACGTTTGCGCCCTTTGAACAGACGTTGGTGTCGGATGGCGAACAGCTGTGGTCCTACGACCCTGACCTTGAGCAGGTAACTGTTCAGGCTGTCGCTCAGCGTTTGAGTGATACGCCGGCCATGCTGTTCAGCGGAGAGGTTGACGGGCTGTCGGATAGTTATGATATCGACAGTGTGCAGCTTGATGATACTAGCTGGCAATTTCGTTTGATTCCAAAGCAGCCCGATAGTCTTTTTGAAGAGTTACGTCTGACCTTCAGCAAAGATACGCTGACTCAGATGCATATGCTTGATTCGCTGGGCAACCGTTCCAGTCTCGAATTCAACAATGTGCAAATCAACGGAAAACTTGATGAAACACTGTTTCAGTTCACTCCGCCTGAGGGTGTGGATGTCATAACGCAATAATCCTTGCCTTACTATTAGAGTGGGCTGCGCAGGTCTGGTATTATCCGCCATTGCAGAATTTGCTGTGACTCCCACGGCAGGTATAAACCACTTTTCCTATGGCCGATTTATTTTCCACCCCTAGTTTTGAACCGCTCGCCGCTCGAATGCGGCCGCGCAACTTGTCTGATTACCTCGGTCAGGATCATATCCTTGCGCCCGGTAAAGCATTACGGGCGGCGTTAGAGGAGGGTATGCCTCACTCCATGGTGTTGTGGGGGCCGCCGGGCGTGGGTAAAACTACATTGGCAAAAATGATTGCCGAATTATCCGATGCCAATTTTGAAGTGCTGTCAGCGGTGATGGCTGGCGTAAAGGATATCCGTGCCGCTGTTGAGCGCGCTAAAATGGCGCAGGCACAATCAAACCGTAAAACGCTGCTGTTTGTTGATGAAGTTCATCGCTTCAATAAGGCGCAACAGGATGCTTTTCTGCCCTACGTTGAAGATGGCACCGTTATTTTTATCGGCGCCACCACGGAAAACCCCTCCTTTGAACTCAACAATGCATTGCTATCGCGGGTGCGTGTGTATGTGCTGCGTTCGTTGGATGAAGACAGCATTGTGGGGCTGTTAAAGCGTGCCTTGTTAGAGCCGGAAAAAGGGTACGGGAAACGCAATATTCAAATTGCCGATGAGATGCTGGCGAATATCGCCCGAGCTGCCGATGGCGATGCCCGTCGGTCATTGAACCTGTTGGAAATCGCTGTGGATTTGGGCGAAACGCAGGGTGATCAAACGGTTGTTACTGACGCCACGTTGCAGGAAGTTTTACAGGAAAGCACGCGCCGCTTTGATAAAGGTGGAGATGTTTTTTACGAGCAGATTTCGGCGCTGCATAAAGCCGTGCGCGGTAGCTCACCCGATGCGGCTTTATACTGGTGTATGCGCATGTTGGATGGCGGCTGTGATCCTATTTATATCGCCCGTCGTGTATTACGTATGGCCAGTGAAGATATTGGTAATGCGGACCCGCGAGCATTGGATATTGCGTTGAGCGCCTGGCAGACCTTTGAGCGTTTAGGTAGTCCCGAAGGCGAGTTAGCCATTGCTCAGGCGGTGGTGTATCTGGCCAGTGCTGCGAAAAGTAATGCGGTGTATCAGGCCTATAATTTAGTTAAAACTGAGATCAAAAGTGGTCCCAGTTACGAGGTGCCTAATCATCTACGAAACGCACCGACGCAGCTGATGAAAGACATGGATTATGGCATGGAATATCGGTATGCTCACAACGAACCAAACGGCTATGCTGCGGGCGAAAATTACATGCCCGAAGATTTGCATAATGAGCAGTATTATTTCCCTGTAGAGCGGGGGCTTGAGAGCAAAATTAAACAGAAGCTGGACTACCTGCGTGAGTTGGATAAAAGCAGTGATCAAAAGCGATATAAGTAAAGGCACTAGAGCGTGAATCAGGTCGTTGCTGTTGCGATTGGTGGAGCTCTGGGTGCGTTATCCCGTTATTGGGTGGTAGGCTTTGTTTCTCGATTGTTTGAACGCAATTTTCCCTACGGTACGCTAGTAGTCAATGTGATCGGCTCTTTCTTGATTGGGATTGGCTACATCGTCATTGTGCAGCGGTTGCAGGTTGCTTCTGAGTGGCATGCGGTTTTAATGGTGGGTTTTATTGGCGCTTTCACGACGTTTTCCACCTTCTCGCTGGAAACAGTAAGCCTGTTGCAAGAAGGGCGCTTAGCGGTGGCCCTGACCTATATTTTCAGTAGTGTGCTGGTGTGTTTGCTGGCCACTGCGGCGGGCATGTTGCTGGCCAAACAAATTTTATAAAAATTTCCACATCAATATCATCGGAATAACTCATGTTAGATTCAAAATTACTTCGCACTAATCTTCAGGACGTTGCGGACCAATTAAAGAAAAAGAATTACCAGCTGGACGTGGCGCGTGTCACGGAGCTGGAGGCCGAACGTAAAGCAATTCAGACGGAAACTGAACAGCTACAAAACGACCGCAACTCGCGCTCAAAAAATGTGGGCAAAGCTAAAGCCGCTGGTGAAGACATTGCTCCACTGATTGCGGAAATGAACACCATGGGCGAGCGTTTGGATGAATGCAAAACCAAACTGAATGCTGTGCAAAGTCAGCTTGATGATATTCTCAGCGGCGTGCCGAATCTTCCTCACGAATCTGTCCCCGAGGGAGCTGATGAAGAAGACAATGTTATTGTGTTGACGTGGGGTGAGCCACGCAGCTTTGATTTTGAACCCAAAGACCACGTTGATGTGGGCGCTGGTTTAGGTGGACTGGATTTCGAAACTGCCGCCAAATTAACGGGTTCTCGTTTTGCCACCATGACTGGTCAGGTTGCACAAATGCACCGTGCGCTGATCCAGTTTATGTTGAACCTGCATACGCAGGAGCATGGCTACCAGGAAGTGTACGTTCCTTATATCGTTAATGATGAATCGCTCTACGGCACGGGCCAGTTACCCAAATTTGAGGAAGACCTGTTTAAGGTTAGCTCCGATAACAACAACTGGTATTTGATTCCAACCGCTGAAGTGCCTGTTACTAACATGCTGCGTGGCGAGATTGTCGATGCGGCTAAATTGCCATTGCGTTTCACAGCTCATACTCCTTGTTTCCGTAGCGAAGCGGGCAGTTATGGCCGCGACACCCGTGGCATGATTCGTCAGCACCAGTTTGAAAAGGTGGAGATGGTACAGTTGGTTGAACCATCTAAATCCTTCGAAGCGCTTGAAGAATTGACCGGCAGTGCCGAAACGGTTCTGCAACGCCTGAACCTGCCATACCGTAAAGTGATCTTGTGTGGCGGTGATCTGGGCTTCTCGGCAACTAAAACCTATGATTTGGAAGTATGGTTGCCGGGTCAGGATAAATACCGCGAGATCTCTTCGTGTAGTAACTGCCTGGACTTCCAGTCACGTCGGATGCAGTTGCGCTGGCGTAATCCTGAAACCGGCAAGCCAGAGCTGCTTCATACGCTGAATGGTTCTGGTCTGGCGGTGGGTCGCACGCTGGTGGCGATTCTGGAAAATTACCAGAATGCCGATGGCAGTGTGACCATTCCAGAGGTGCTGCGCCCTTATATGAATAATGCCGAATTGATTTCAGCTAATTAATTTGGCCGGATAAAGCGTATAAAGCAGCCTAAGGTTCAAGTTTTAACTGCTATAAACTTGGCCGTCATACTTAATTTCCTTCACTATAAAAAAGACTAAATGATGGATTTTTTACCGATATTTTATGACCTCAAGGGTCAACGCTGCTTGATCGTTGGTGGTGGTGACATTGCTCTGCGTAAAGCTGATTTGTTAATGCGTGCTGGCGCTATCTTACGTGTCGTGTCACTGGATTTGTGTGATGCCCTTGAGGAGCTAATCAAAAAAAATAATGGTGAATACCATCAAGTGGCATATAGCTCCGAGTATTTGACTGACGTGACGCTCGTGATTGCGGCAACGGATAACGGCGCGGTTAATATCCAAGTTTCTGAAGATGCGAAACAGCGTGGGCTGCCCATTAATGTGGTGGATAATCCGGGATTGAGCAGCTTTATCATCCCGGCTGTTATTGATCGTTCACCCGTGGTGATTGCCGTGTCCAGTGGTGGTCAATCACCGGTGTTAGCAAGGCTGTTACGCGGCAAAATTGAATCCGTTATTCCCGCCAGCTATGGCCGCCTGGGTAGTTTAGTCGGGCGATTCCGTGAGCAGGTAAAAGCGCGTTTTGGAACGATTAATCAGCGCCGAGGTTTCTGGGAAACTATTCTGCAGGGACCTGTCGCTGAAATGGTGTTTGCGGGTAAAGACGACAAAGCAGAAGCGTTGCTGACAGAGGCGCTGGCTGCCGCTGATCCTGAACAGCGGGAAACGGGTGAAGTCTATTTGGTGGGCGGTGGCCCGGGTGACCCGGACCTGCTGACGTTCAAAGCGCTGCGCCTGATGCAGCAGGCCGATGTGGTTGTTTACGATCGCTTGGTATCAGCAGGCGTACTGGATTTATGCCGACGTGATGCGGATCGTGTATACGTGGGAAAAGCCCGTAAAAATCATGCGTTGCCACAGGAAGAAATTAATTTATTGCTGGTTAAATTAGCTAAAGAAGGCAAACGGGTATTACGCTTGAAGGGTGGTGATCCCTTTATCTTCGGCCGTGGCGGTGAAGAGATTGATCAGCTGATGGCTGAAAATGTGCCTTTCCAGGTAGTGCCGGGTATCACATCTGCTTCGGGTTGTGCTGCCTATGCCGGTATTCCGCTAACACATCGTGACTTTGCTCAATCTGTGCGTTTTGTTACTGGACACCTTAAGGATGACTCCTGTGATTTACCGTGGCAGGAGTTGGTGCATACGCATCAGACACTGGTTATTTACATGGGGCTGATTAGTTTGCCATTGATATGCCAAGGGCTGATTGAACACGGTATGTCGCCTGACATGCCTATTGCACTGGTTGAGAAGGGCACTCTGCCTGAGCAGCGCGTCGTTACTGGTACGCTTGCGACTATTTCCGAATTGGCTAAAGAGGCTGACGTTAAACCACCGGCATTGATCATCGTCGGTGAGGTGGTGACCTTACGAGAAAAATTTGATTGGTACGGCGCTCGATAAGGCTGATTTACTGTATTTTGACAGGGAGCTTCCATTCCAGAACGTCTGCCATGGAACTTCCCTGTAACCTCCTTTTTTGTACTTTTACTTCCTTCCCCAACAGGCACTCGCGAGCTGTTATTGATTTGAATCAAGGCTCGTAAATGGCCTTGTTAATAAGCTGCGTGTGTCATTTCGATTCCTGTATGGATGATATGACATGGGTTTAGCTATTGCCGAATTTTAAGCACCCTGGTTTTCTTTTTGTGTGGCAATAGCCCCTTTAGACCCTCTTCAGATAACGATGAAAAGGACAGAGTAGCTGATGAATAATTCCTGTGTTTATCTGGTTGGAGCGGGTCCTGGTGACCCGGGATTGTTAACTGTCAAAGCACTGCGCCTGATTGAAGGTGCTGATGTGATCGTTTATGACCGCCTGGTTTCCGACGAGATTATTAGTTTGATCCCGGCCGGTGTTGCCAAAATATACGTTGGCAAAGAATCAGGACGCCACGCGTTGCCTCAGGGCGAAACGAATGAGCTGCTGGTTAGTCTTGCCAAGGGCAAAGATCATCGCCATATTGTTCGTTTAAAGGGCGGCGATCCTTTTATGTTTGGGCGTGGTAGTGAGGAGGCGCTGGTACTTGCTGAAAACAAGGTGAGATTTGAGGTCGTCCCCGGTATTACCTCGGCCATGGCTTGCTCGGCATACGCGGGGGTGCCATTGACACATCGTGGCCTTGCCAATGGTGTGTGCTTCATTGCCGGCCATCGTCGTGCCGATCAGACATTAGAACTTGATCAAAGCGCGATACAGGACAAAAACTGCACCTTGGCCATCTATATGGGTATCGGTAATCTGGAGCCCATTGTCGACGCGGTTCTGGCGGCTGGTCGCCCTGCAGAAACGCCCGTGGCGGTAATTGAACAGGGCACGACGTTTCAACAACGCCGACTTATTAGCAGCTTATCGAGTTTAGTCGCCGATACCCGTGAGGCAGGTATTTTACCGCCTGCGATGATTGTCATTGGCGAAGTGGTTAGCCTTGCAGAAACACTGGACTGGTTTGTGCCTGCTGTTGATCAACAACAGCAATCGACAGGTTAGGCTGTAATCCGATGAAGAAAGTCTTTTTCTTGTTCCTGCTGGCGTTGACCTCGTTGAGCCATGCTGGCGGAAATCCATTGTCTGATGAGCGTCAGGATGAGTTAACGCATCTGTTGTTACATGACTGCGGCTCCTGTCACGGTATGACGCTAAAGGGTGGTCTTGGCCCTGCGTTAACGCCTGAAGCATTAGTTAATAAGCCTGAAGATTATTTGATTTATGTGATCAGCAACGGTCGCCCGAATACACCGATGCCGCCCTGGAAACCCATTCTCAGTGACAGGGATATTCAATGGTTGGTTAGCACACTTAAAGAAGGACTTGTTCGTGAATAAACGTGATTGGCTCAACGTTGCCTCCCATCAATTTAAACGCTTTAGCATGCTGTGTTTATTTGGCCTGTCTTCCGTAAGCACGGCAGTTTACGCTGAGCGTGGGACAGGTGATTTAGGTGTCATTATCGAGCGTGCAACCGGTAGCGTTCAGGTCGTTGAGCATTCAGGTGACTCTGCACTTTATCAAATTAAAGGTTTGGGTGATCTGTCCCATGCCTCGATTGTTTATTCGCGTGATGAGCGTTTTGCCTATGTGTTTGGCCGCGATGGTGGTTTAACCAAGCTGGATATTCTCAAGGGTAAAATTGATAAACGCGTTTTGCAGGGCGGCAACAGCATTGGTGGGGCTGTATCGGCAGATGGCCGTTTAGTCGCTGTTTCTAACTATGAGCCAGGCGGAGTACGCATTTTTGATACTGACACGCTTGAGTTGGTTGCGGATATTCCGGCCATTGGCTCGAATAACGTCCAGTCAAAAGTTATTGGATTAGTTGACGCACCGGGTAATAAATTCGTGTTCGGTTTATATGAATCCGATGAAATTTGGATAGCTGATGTAACAACACCGGACGAGCCAAAAATTACTAAATTCACGAATATTGGTAGTCAGCCCTACGATGCGTTGATCACACCCGATGGCCGTTATTATATCGCGGGCCTGTTTGGTGAAGATGGCATGGCATTGCTGGATTTATGGCATCCTGAAAAGGGCGTTCGCCATATTCTCGATGATTATGGGCGTGGTGAAGAAAAGCTGCCGGTATATAAAATGCCGCACTTGGAAGGTTGGGCGGTTGCCGGTGATTATGCCTTTGTTCCAGCCGTTGGCCACAACCAAGTGATCGTTGTTGATCGCAAAACCTGGACACAAAAAGCCAAGATTCCGGTGCATGGCCAGCCTATCTTTGTGATGGCACGTCCTGGTGGTCGTCACATGTGGGTTAATTTTGCCTTCCCGAATAACGATACCTTGCAAGTGATTGATACCGAAACACAGCAAATTATTAAGACCTTAAAGCCGGGTAAAGCTGTGCTGCATATGGAATTTACGCCAAAGGGTGACAAGGTTTGGGTGTCTGTACGTGATGAAGATCAGGTGCAAATCTATGAAACGGAAGGCTTTGAAAAGCTGAAGACATTAACGGTAGAAAAACCCTCCGGCATCTTCTTCACCAATCGCGCTCACAAAATCGGGCTGTGATGCTATGAGTGATCTTGAGAAACGCTTACTCAATAATTTTCAGCGTCACTTTCCGCTCGTTCCGAGTCCCTATGCTCAGCTGGCCAGTGAACTGGATACCGATACCCAAACAGTGCTGGATTTGCTGGCTGAGTTATTGTCTCGTGGTACGGTTAGCCGGGTTGGTCCAGTGTTTAAACCCAATATGTTAGGTGTCAGTACATTGGCGGCGATGAGTGTACCTGCTGATCAGCTGGAAACTGTTGCAGCCAAGGTGAATAGCTTTCCCGAGGTTAATCACAACTACGAACGCGAACATAGCTTCAATTTGTGGTTCGTGGCTGTTGCGCCAGACCAGTTTGCCTTGTCTACCGCGCTTGCTTCGATTGAGCGTGTTAGTGGTTATGAGGTGATGAGCCTGCCGTTGTTGAAGGAATACCATATTGATCTGGGCTTTAATCTGCATACTGAAGGCAGTAAAAAAGCGCCGAAAAACAGTATTGAAATTAAGCCGTATGATTTCGACGATGAAAACGATAAGCCGTTAATCGCGGCAATTCAGGCAGGATTCCCCTTAATCGAACGACCTTATTTAGCTGTTGCCGAACAACTCGGGCTTACTGAGCAGGCGGTGATTAACCGGATCCAGGTACTTCAGGATGCGGGAATTATCCGGCGCTTGGGTGTTGTGGTTCGCCACCATGAACTGGGTTATCGCGCTAACGCTATGGTGGTGTGGGATGTGCCGGATAATCAGGTGGATGAGCGAGGCAAACAACTCAGTGCTGAGGATGATGTAACGCTCTGCTATCAACGCCCAAGAGTTCAACCCGCTTGGCCCTATAACCTGTTCAGCATGATTCATGGCAAGGACCGAGATGAAGTAACTTGTTGTATTGGTCGTATGGCGGAAAAGCTGGGGCTTGATAATACCCCCCATGAAATTCTCTTCTCTTTGAAGCGTTTTAAACAACGCGGAGCAAAATATTTTAATAAGGAAAAGGCAGTAGTCTCATGAGCGACATTAATAAGCTCGATGAGCTGGATAAAAAAATCATTAATGAGTTACAACGTGATTTTCCTATTTGTGATCACCCCTTTGCCGTTGCGGCTGAACAGCTGGACACCACGGAAGAAGACTTAATCGCTCGCGTACAGCGTTTGATGGATGAAAAAATTCTGACTCGTTTTGGTCCACTTTTTAACGCGGATCGTTTTGGCGGCGGCCTTAGCCTATGTGCCATCGCTGTGCCTGAAGAGGACTTTGATGCGGTGACTGAAAAAGTGAATGCCTTCCCTCAGGTAGCGCATAACTACCAGCGTGACCACGAATTGAATATGTGGTTTGTGCTGGCCACTGAAACGCCAGCAGAGTTGGATGAAACACTCGACGCAATTGAGGCGGATACGGGTTTAACGGTGCGTAATATGCCCAAGTTACAAGAATTTTTCGTGGGGCTGCATTTTGAAATCTGAGACGAACACACAAACGATGGAAGATGCCCACACACCTCTTGATCGAAAAATTATTCTGGCAACGCAGTCCGGGCTGCCATTGGTTGCCGAACCTTATCAGCAGATAGCTGATGAACTTGGCGTTGATGTGAGTGTGATCAAGGCGAGGCTGTCAGCGATGCAGGATGATGGTCGCATCAGACGGATTGGTGCTGTGCCTAATCATTACAAGCTGGGTTATACCGGCAATGGTATGTCGGTTTGGGATGTGCCCGATGAAAAGATTCAAGAGTTGGGTGAGGCGGTGGGTAATCTGAGTTTTGTCAGCCACTGTTATCATCGCCCACGTTTTTTGCCCGAATGGCCCTATAACCTGTTTGCGATGGTTCATGGCCGTAATCGTGATGAAGTTTTTGAAAAAGCCAAACAAATTGAAGTCTTGCTGGGTGAACACTGTCGGGCTCATGACATTTTATTCAGCACCCGGATTTTGAAGAAAACCGGCATTCGCATTGGAGCTTGAACTTGGAGTGTAAGTGATGTTTCGTATTTCCCAATATATGCAGGAATTAGTCAACCCCACACCGCTGGGCCCCAAGCGCAATCCACCGGGTCCAGTTGTTATCTGGAATTTGGTACGCCGCTGCAACTTAGCCTGTAAACACTGTTATTCAATTTCCGCCGATGTTGATTTCCCGGGTGAACTTAACACGCAGCAGGTCTTTGATGTGATGGATGACCTGAAAGAGGCCAAGGTACCTGTGTTGATTCTCTCGGGCGGAGAGCCGTTGTTGAGGCCGGATATTCTGGAGCTTTCGCACCACGCTAAGAAAATGGGCTTTTACGTTGCGCTGTCGACCAACGGTACGTTGATTGATGAAAGTAATATCAAAGGGCTTGCTGACGTCGGCTATGACTATTTAGGCATCAGCATCGATGGCGTGCGGGAAACACACGATGAATTTCGCCAGAAACAGGGTGCCTTTGATGCCTCTTTTAAAGGTCTGCAATTGTGCCGTGAAGCGGGTATTAAAGTGGGTATGCGTTTCTCTATTACTCAGGATAACGCCCATGAACTGCCGTTCCTGCTAGACGTAATGGATGAGCAGGGCGTCGATAAATTTTATCTTTCACATCTTAACTACGGCGGACGTGGTAATCGTCACCGTGGTCATGATGCGGTTTTTGATATTACCCGTGACGCGTTGGATCTGTTATTTGAAAAATGCTGGGAAGATGTCAGTGCGGGTCGTCACCGTGAGTTTGTAACCGGTAACAATGACGCCGATGGTGTTTACTTCCTGCACTGGGTTAAGAAACGTTTCCCTGAAAAATATGATCACATGCGGGCTAAATTGGCGCAATGGGGTGGCAATTCCTCCGGTGTGAATGTCGCCAATATTGATAATCTGGGCAATGTACACCCAGATACCTTCTGGTGGAATTACAATCTGGGTAACGTGCTGAAAAGGCCGTTTTCTGAAATCTGGCAGGATACATCCGATCCTTTGATGGCGGGCTTTAAAGCGCAGCCGCGTACTTTGCGAGGGCGCTGTGGTGTTTGTGGTTTTAAAGATGTCTGCGGTGGTAATACCCGCGTGCGTGCTTTCCAAACCACCGGCGATCCCTGGTGGGAAGACCCCGCTTGTTACCTTGATGATCAGGAGCTTGATATCAAGCTTGAAGATTACGAGCATGAAAAACCCGAGCCCCTTGATCTGGACATAAGGACGGTTCGTTTTGCTGAGTAAAAAAATCGCACTGGCTACCTTGTTGCTTTCGTCTATTGGGCTTCATTCGGCAGTCATTGCTGCGTCAGAAAATGATCAGACGGTGCTGTTTCAACAAAACTGCGCCAGTTGTCATGGCGCTGATCGTTTAGGTCTTCTTGGCCCGGCATTGCTGCCGGAAAATCTGAAACGTGTTAGGAAAAAGCAGGCGATAGCCTCTATTAGCAACGGTTTGCCTGCTACTCAAATGCCCGCCTTTGGGGCGGTATTAACAGCGGATGAAATCGCAAGTCTGGCTGACTTTATCTACACACCGTTACCGGAAGTACCTGATTGGGATGAGCAAACGATCAAGGCGCATCACGTCATTTATAAACCGGAACTGGTTGAAGGTGATGCACAAACCGCTCGTCCAATTTATGACGCCGATCCGCTGAATGTCTTTTTAGTGGTTGAGGCGGGGGATCATCATGTTTCGGTATTGAACGGTGATACCTTCGAGACCATTCATCGCTTTAAATCGCGTTATGCGCTGCACGGTGGCCCTAAGTACACCTCCGACGGCCGTTTTGTTTATTTTGCATCACGTGACGGCTGGGTGACTAAATACGACATGTATAACCTGCAGGTTGTCGCAGAAACTCGTGTGGGTATCAACGCGCGTAATCTGGCGGTATCGGGGGATGATAAATATGTGCTGGTGGGTAATTACCTGCCGCATACCTTGGTATTGCTTGATGCCACCGATTTGAGTTTGATGAAAATTATTCCGGTGACGGATGAGCAGGGTAATAGCTCGCGTGTCAGTGCCGTTTATGCGGCCGCGCCAAGGCAAAGTTTTGTCGCAGCCCTGAAGGATTTCAAGCAGGTTTGGGAAATCCGTTTTGATGAGGACTCATCGGCAACAGTTAATCCGGTGGTTGATCGGATTCAACTTGATGACTACCTGGATGATTTCTTTTTTGATCAGCAGTACGACAACATCATGGGCGCTGCTCGTAATGCCAAAAATGGTCAGGTGTTTAACCTGACGGGGCAGAAGAAAGTGGCTGATCTGGATCTTACTGGCATGCCGCATTTGGGCTCAGGTATTACCTGGCAGTACGAGGATACGGTGATTCTCGCCACGCCAAATCTGAAGGAACATACCGTTACGTTTATCGACACTAAAAACTGGAAAACCATTAAAAAAATTGAAACTCTGGGCCCGGGCTTTTTCATGCGTAGTCATGAAAATTCACGCTATGCCTGGGTCGATGTTTTTGTGGGACCGAATAAAGATGTCATGCACATCATTGATAAAAAGACATTGGAAATTGTTAAGACCCTTAAACCTGTTCCGGGCAAAACATCCGGACATATCGAGTTCACCCGGGATGGACGCTTTGCGTTGCTGAGCATTTGGGAGATGGATGGTGAACTGATTGTATACGATGCCGAAACACTGGAAGAAGTTAAGCATCTGCCAATGAAAAAGCCGGTTGGCAAATATAATGTGTATAACAAAATTACTCGCTCAGAAGGTACAAGCCACTAAATGTTTTATCGCAGCACTGCCTATTTAACCTATAGGAAGCAGTGCTGTTTGTTTCGTTTTGATTTTTTTTGCTCGCTGTCCTCAACCCAGTTTGAGCTGAATAAAGGCCTGGATTTGCATTAGTTTGAAAAAAACTTTTACTAATTTTCTAAAATTGACTTCAGTCAGGTGCTTGCCTGAAAAAATGTTTAATAGTGCGCTCAAGCGCAGAATTTCTAAGTTTCTAAGCAGAACGTGTTAAAAAAATAATATCGGGAGAGTAACCAATGAAGACGTTAAAGTACGGACTATCAGCGATTGGTATGGCAATTGGTATGGCAGCAGGCGGATTAAGTTTACACGCCGTTGCAGCCGAACCAACGTTGTCTAAAGCTGACTTTGAAAAAGCACAATTACATTATTTCCAACGTTGCGCAGGTTGCCACGGTGTTCTGCGTAAGGGCGCAACGGGCAAAAACCTTGAGCCTGAAAATATGCTGAAAAAAGGCCAGGCGCGTCTAGAGAAGATCATTTCTCTGGGTACGGAAGGCGGCATGAACAACTTCGACGATTTATTCTCGACGCAGGAAATTGCTAATCTGGCGACCTTCATTCAGATGACACCTCCAGTTCCACCAGAAATGTCGCTGGAACAGATGCGTTCTCACACTAAAGAATACGTTGCCCCCAAAGATTACCCAGCCAAGCCTCTTCATGGTCGTAACTGGGAAAACTTCTTTGTTGTTATCGAACGTGATGCAGGTAAAGCTGCTATCGTTGATGGCGATACTAAAGAAGTTATTACGCACATCAATACGGGCTACGCAGTACACGTAATTAAAGGTACTGAGCACCATAAAACAGACCACGCAGAAGACGTGGGTCGTTTCTGGTACACCATTGGTCGTGATGGGAAGGTTAACAAGATCGATCTGTGGCAAACACCTGAAAAAATGTTGGTTGCTGAAACCAAGATGGCCTATGACGCACGTGACATCGCTGTTTCTGGTGACGGCAAGTACGTAATTGCCGGTGGTTACTGGCCTTCGCACTTCGTGATTATGGATGCGGTAACGTTAAACCCACTGAAAGTTGTTTCAACACGTGGTTATAACACTAAAGGCGAGTTCATTAACGAAGCACGTGTAGCGGCTATTTACACTACGCCAAACGAGCCAACTTTCATGGTTGCTGTGAAAGAACTGGGTCAAATGTGGCAAGTTGATTACACCGATCTGGATAACCTGCGTATTGATCAAATCAGCTCTGCAGAATTCCTGCACGATGGTTTCTTCGATCCAACGGGCCGTTATTTCCAAATCGCGGCTAACGCCTCTAACAAAATGGTTGTTGTTGATACCAAAGAACGTAAGTTAGAAGCGATGATCGACGTAGATACACTGCCTCACCCTGGTCCAGGTGCTAACTGGTTAGATGAAGAATGTGGCCCAGTAGGCGGTACAACGCACTTAGGTGTTGGTTTGGTTTCTGTTTGGGGTAACGATCCTATTGGTCACCCAGACAAAGCATGGGAACTGTGCTACGAAGTTGAAACTGACGGTGCTGGTGCATTCATCCGTACACATGAAGATTCTCAGTACGTTTGGGCTGATCAGCTGAAGCACCCAGAACCTGAGGTTCAACAATCTGTACAGGTTTTCGATAAGAAAACGCATGAAATCGTTAAAACAATTCGTGTGACTGAAGAGCCAGGTAAAGCGGCACTGCACATGGAGTTTAACCAAGATGGTACAGAGGTTTGGGTATCAGTCTGGAACCGTACGGATAACAAGAACCCAACCGGTGAAATCGTAGTTTACGATGCGAAGACTCTTGAAGAGATCACTCGTATCAAAGGTTTAACTACACCAACTGGTAAGTTCAACGTTTACAACCGTGCTAACCACAAAACCTAATCAGTCTTAAAAAACTGGTGATACAGGGCATGGCAACTGCCGTTGCTATGCCCTTTTTTTTTGAGCGGAAATTTCAGAGCTGATTATGAACAACAACACATCAAATCAATCTAGCTTTTGGTCACGCCGTCTTCTTTTTGGCGCTTCAACTCTTGGAGCAATCGTCTTATTTGTCGCTGGTATCATCTTTTGGGGCGGCTTCAATACGGCGATGGAAGCAACCAATACCACAGAATTTTGTATTGGCTGTCATGAAATGGAAGACAACGTGTATAAAGAATACACACCGACCATTCACTACTCTAACCGAACAGGTGTTCGGGCTGGCTGTCCTGATTGTCACGTACCTAGACCTTGGATTCACAAAATCGTCCGTAAGATTAAAGCGTCGAGAGAACTGTTTTACTGGGCTACGGGAAAAATTGATACAGAAGAGAAGTTTGATGAGCACCGTCTGGACTTGGCAAAAAATGTCTGGAAAGCAATGAAAAATACGGATTCTCGTGAGTGTCGTAACTGTCACAACTTTGAGTCCATGAATCCTGAATTCCAGAAACCGCGTGCGCGTAAACAACACCTGAATGCTTTTGAAACAGGGCAAACCTGTATCGATTGTCACAAGGGGATTGCCCATCATGACGTCAGAGACAAGTTGACTGACGAAGAGCTGGAAGAACTGGAAGCGCCAAACCCTAAATACATTCGTGAAATCCCAGAAATGTATGTGGATGGCTTGAAGCGGGCTGAGGAAAAAGACGCTGAAATTGCCGCCCAAATCGAAGCTGATGAAGCTGCAGTTCAGCAGAAAATTGATGAGGCTGTTGCACTAGCAATTGCTTCAGTGGGAGGTTCAGCAAAAAGTTCCAGCGCTGATGCTTCTGGTGGCAATATCAACGTTAACTGGGCGAAAGCCAAGGGCAGTAAAATTACGGTCTTCTACCCGGGTACTGCTTCTATGGAGTGGATCTTAGGTCGTAAGCATGGTGGTAAACGTGCTTTCACCAAAGGTGATCGTTGTATTGAATGTCATGGCGAAGAAACTGCAGCTTTGGGGCAGTCTATTGTCAGCGGTGAAAGTGAAAAGGATCTTGAACCTAATGTGATTCCCGGCAAACGTGGCAGCATTCCAGTGAAAATTGATGCGACTCATGACAACGAGAATCTGTATTTACGTTTCAGCTGGGCCGAAGGTAAGCATGCACCAGTGCCTTTTGTTAACGGCGGTAAGATGGATCCTAAAAATCCAATGAAACTGGCTTTTATGATTGCGACGGATGATGCAGAGTATGCAGATCGCGCTGGTTGCTGGGGGACTTGTCATGCGGATGCTAATAACATGCCATTTGAGCCAGAGAAGAGTGTTTTGAGTGGATCTGAACTAGCTAAACGTCTGGATCTTAATTCAGGTGTGACCAAGTATATTGCTGAGTCACGTACAGAAATTGATCTTAAAGGCCGTAATGGGGCTGCATTAGGTGGCTGGGATAAGCTCAAGGGCGACGCAGATATTTCTGCTGCAATTGCTGCCAATCAATATATGGATCTCGTGCGTTACAAGTCAGGTGATCGTACCGTTGAAGATGGCCATATTCTTGAGAAGCGTTCCATGCACGGTGGTCAGGGTGCTGAAGTTGAAGCATCACTGAAAGGTGGCACTTGGTCTGTAGTGGTTAAACGTAAGCTGAATTCCAGCAAAGCGGGTGACGTGAGTATCAAACCGGGTGTTGTCTACAACTTCGGTTTTGCGATTCACGATGACTACACGTCAGGTCGTTATCACCATGTATCGCTGGGTTATAAGCTGGCGTTGGATAATGCGGATGCAGAGATCAATGCGGTTAAGCAGTAGAAGTATTTGATCGATAGGCATGGAATGAATCTGAATGTAGTTTATTCCATGCTTGTGCGTTAGCTCGCAACACAATGAAAGGCAGCCAGAGAATCATCTCTTTGGCTGCCTTTTTGTTTTATAGGGGCTAGACATAAAATCTTGTTAAACTATTTGAACCTTATTTGTTACTTATAAGCCGCAGCCAAAGGAGCGTAACCATGCATAAAATACTCATGTTAGTCTTACTGATTTTTTCTGTTGGAGCCTGTGCGAATAATCTGTCAGAAACTGGTAGCTCAGCAGCCGCTCAAAATGCACCAGAGACGGTTGAAGTTACCATGTTGAAATATCAATTTATTCCAGAGGTTCTTGAGATCAAGGCGGGTCAAACCGTGCGCTGGATGAATAAGGAAAAGCGTCAGTATCACAGCGTCTGGTTTGAAAAATACGGAGAAGAGGAATCTGATTATTTATTCCCTGATGAGTACCTGGACAAAACGTTTGATAAGCCCGGCGAGTATGATTATCGCTGTGGTCCTCATCCTAAAATGGTAGGGAAAATTATTGTTAAATAGGCTGTCAGTGAGTTGCTGTGCTGTTACGGCTTGGTAAGCTTGTAGGTACTAATTGGTGCAAATATCAGTCGCTACCAGCGTGCTATCGGCAACAGTTTTAGCGTCAATCTTATGCCATGAATGTGTTGAAAACATTTGCTGGCTGCCATCAAGAAAATTGAGAATGAAGACCAGTTCGTCATCGACGATGGCGAACTGGCTATCCAATAGCGACACATTTATTTGATTGGTCAGTTTGCTCGCGGGCTTTCTTGAGTCGAGGTTGTAGACAGTCATACTGCCGTCCTTTGCGTAACCAATGACTTCGGTGTGGCTTGGGGAAAAGATTAAGGTGTTGTGGTCCAGGTCCAGATACAGGCGCCGTCGAGCAAAGGGCTGTTTTTCGACAATGATGCCTTCAACCTGGCCGGTGCGGTAATTATGCACAAAGCCTGGAAAAACAGGGTCTGCATCGGGATCGTAGGACATCTCCCAGATCTCTTGAGCGTTCGCTAGAACAGCAAAAAAGGATAGACGGGATGGTGCTTCAAAAAGGCAGGTGATGTGTGCGGGAGCCGCTTTGCCGTCCACAACACGGGTTTCTCGGTAAACCTCGCTTTTATTGTTAGCCGTAATGATTAAACGCTGAGGTTCTCCAGAAGCGGATAAATGCCAGGTTTCATTCGCTGAGGTTATTGGTTTCTTGCTGGCATCAGAAGTACAAGCTGAAAGAAAAAATAGAAGACTTAAAGTTAAGCAGGTTTTAAGTATGTTCATACGCCGGTTATTTTCCTTTCTCAAAAGAGTGCCTAATGGGACTCTTTTCCATCTGAGTGCGTAAAGCTACTCGGCACCGAGCATCACATCTGATGCTTTAATCACTGCAAAGGCTTCGCCACCAACGCGAAGGCCGAGGCTTTCACAGGATTTATTGGTGATAATTGAGGTGATTTCCACACCGTTACCAATTTCAATAGTGACTTCACTGTTAACGGCGCCGGTGGCGATGCCTCTGACGGTACCTTTTAAAACATTACGGGCACTGAGTTTCATGCTGGTATCTCCTGAATATGCAGCCGATCTGCCCGGATATCATAATCCTTTTAAATTCTCTTTAAAATGTTCTGGGATGCACTGTTCGCGCTAACGTGTCGCCATTTTGTCATGAACGCTGGTTAAGCTGTGCGTCCAAATTATGTGTGATAAAAGGCACCGAGGAAGTACCTGCATGATTTCCATTGAAAGTGTTGTCGCTGAAAACTTTCCATCACTACAACATAAAAGCCCAAAACTGAAACGACCACTACTAGCCGTTCTGCGTTATCTGTGCCATGAACGTGAATTTCAGTGGTTCGAGGAAAAGTATCCCAATCTGACGGGCTTTGATTTTGTCGATCAGGTGCTGAATTACTTTGATTTTAGCTACAGTGTCAGCAGCCGCGATAAGCAGCGTATTCCTGCTATTGGCAGTGCGGTCATTGTTTCGAATCATCCGATAGGCAGTCTTGACGGGTTGGCGCTGTTGCAGATGGTCAGTGAGGTGAGACGAGATGTGAAAGTGGTTGCCAATGACTTTTTGTCTTCTATCAAACCATTACAAAGACTGTTGTTACCCGTTGATAACATGAGCCAGGGAACTGGCCGTAAGCATGTTAAAGCGATTGAACAACACCTTGAACAGCAGGGCGTAGTGTTGATTTTCCCGGCGGGTAAAGTGTCTCGCATTAGTCCTCTTGGCGTCCGAGATAGTCGATGGCGTAACGGTTTTCTACGCTTCGCTGATAAGGCGAAAGCACCGATTGTGCCGGTGTTTGTGGATGCTCGTAATTCAGCATTTTTTTACAGCCTTTCATTTCTTGGTCAGCCACTATCTTCACTGTGGCTAGTGCGGGAAATGTTCAAACAGGCACGTCGTGACATCCGAGTTTATATTGGTAAGCCGGTTAGCTATGACGCCTACAGCCAACTCCCTTTTGACCTCTCAGCTAAAGCCAAGCTGTTTAAAAGGCATGTTTATGCCTTAGCTAAAAATATGCCCAATACCCTATTCAACGATTGTCTGGAAACTATTGCGCACCCCGAGAATCGGCAGCTTCTGCGTGATGAAATTAGACAATGCGAATTGCTCGGCAGTACGGGTGATAAAAAGCAGATCTATCTGTACAACTTTGATGGCGATTCGGCTGTCATGCGTGAAATAGCGAGACTACGCGAGGTGAGTTTTCGGGCTGTGGGAGAGGGTAGTGGTAAACGTCGTGATTGGGATCGTTACGACAGTTACTACGATCATATTATTCTGTGGGACGATGAGCACTTGGAGCTGGTGGGCGCTTACCGTATGGTGAAAACCGCCGAGGTGATTACCGAGCAGGGGATCAATGCACTTTATACCCATACCCTGTTTGATTATCAGCCTGAATCCAGTATTTATCTCGACAAGGGGCTAGAGCTGGGTCGTAGTTTTGTACAACCCAAATATTGGGGTAAACGCAGTCTGGACTATCTCTGGTGTGGTATCGGTGCTTACCTCAAGCGCTTTCCTGAAGTACGCTATCTGTTGGGACCGGTGAGTATCAGTAACCGTTTTCCGGCGTTGGCCAAGGCGCGCATGACACAGTTTTATCGCCAACACTTCCCATCCGACACAAAGTGGGCAGTGGCTCGAAATCCCTACCAGCCAACAAAAACAGTGGCTAAGGACGAGCCAGGCGTTGAGTACCAGGAAGCTTTTTCACGATTAAAGCGTGATATGGCGGTGCTGGATGTGACCATTCCAACGCTCTACAAACAGTATTCCGAGGTGTGTGAGCCCGGTGGTGTGCAGTTTGTAGACTTTAATGTCGACGAGGACTTTTCAGGCTGTATTGACGGTTTGGTAGCAGTGGATATTAAGTATTTGAAAGCATCGCGCCGTAAACGCTATTTAGGTGAGCAAGGCTGCGTTGAGCATTAACGCCATAATTGAGCTTTTAGAACCTCCAGTGAGGCTTTATCCCAATTTCCAGCTAATAGCCAGTCAACCAGAGCTTTGGCTACATCCGGGTAGTGGGTGGATGGCTGTTTCTGGCTGGTAAGCAACCAATTGCCAATGGTTACTTTAGACAGCGTTTCCATGACGACGGCCAGACCAAGCTGCTCTAACGCTGCGGCATTGGATTGTTGCTCCATTTGTCCCGCTAGTGGCTTTGTTAGTACTGGAAGCCCCATGTGCAGACATTCTGAAATGAGTGCAAAGCCGGTATTACAAATGACGCCTGATGCACCGGCAAGGTCTCGCTTGAAGCCTTCAAGACAGTTTTTACGTAGCAGGGTGTTGCCATGCTCATGGTCTTCGAGGCTGGGTGCGTACAGAATAAAGCGATGATCGGGTAATTGATTCAATAATGCAGTGACTTCCACCTGGTTTTCCAGCGGCAAATAAACCAGGTGATAACTTTGATCCGAGCTGATGGGGGCGAGCTGCGTATCGACCATTGGCGGTAAAATCGGGTGTCCGAAGTGATGCCAATGCAGACCGATGCGGTGTTGTGTCGGTGCAAAATAGCGCATGACAAAGCGAGTTGCCAGGTTTTGTCCCCGCATAGGCACGGCGTGATCAAAGGCGTATTGGTGGCCAATGCCAATACTTGTTTTACCGGCTAATTTTGCAGCCCAAGCCGTTACGGGTTCAAAATCGGAAATCACAACATCGTATTGATGGATGTCTAGTTCACGCACGTCTTTAAAAAACTGAAAGATGTTGTTGTCGAAAATAGTCCGGGCATATTTGACCTTGCCGTCCTCAGTGCTAAAGGTTAGGCCACGGCGGTGCAGATATTCGCCAAACTCATGCATTGCAAAGAACCGGTTTTTATCGCGCCCGGAGAACAAAAATGTGACATCAGCATCCCGTTCCGCAAAGTGTTTTGCCATCATACGTGCCCGACTGATGTGACCGTTGCCGGTGCCCTGAACGCCGTAAAGAATTTTTAATTGAGTCATCGTGCTTTACGCAGTTTAAATGGCTTAAACAAAAAGAGAGGCCGTATAAAAGCCGATGCTGGTGCCCAGCGTCGCGCCAGCCAAAATATCGCCTGGAAAATGCACACCTAAAACAACGCGCGATGCACCGACGCAGATAGCCCAGGGCAATAAAACCCAGGCAGTACTGCCGTAAACAAATAATACCAGTGTGGCTAATAGAAATGCTGCTGCGGTATGGCCAGAAGGAAAACTAAACTTATCGGAGGCTTTAATGACTGCCTGAAAACTGGGGATAGCGTCCGGAGGGCGTCTCCGCTTGAGACTGTTTTTTAGTAACCAGTAAAGGGGACGCTCTATTAAAAAACCAGCCACCACCATTTTGATCAGCAGTAGACTGTTATTTGCATTAAGGGCTACCAGGCCCACGGGAAGAAGAACCTGCAACAGACCATCACCAGAGCGAGAAATCTGTTTGGCCAGTTGTATGAGAAGGCTGTAATTACGGGATTGTGAGCACCAGAGCATGATGCGTAGATCAAACTGGTGAAGATTGTGAAGTAGCTTCGATGGCGTTTGCATAGTTTGAACTATAGTAAGGACTTATGTCGTTGAGATGACATATTTGTGACGGTTTTATGAAAATTCCCGCGGGATAATTGCACATAACTTGCATCTGATCGCCATAGCCTCAACAATGCGCAGCGCCGAATTGAAATAATATAATAAAGGTGTTTTATGTCGTTACATTGGCTCGATATTACAGCGTTGCTGATTTACCTGTTTGGCATGCTGGGCATGGGATTTTATTTTTCCCGTAAAAACACCAGCACGGAAGAATATTTTGTTGGCGGGCGTTCTTTTGCCGGTTGGGTTATTGGCCTGAGTCTGGTGGGCACCTCCATTAGCTCGATTTCCTTTTTAGCTTATCCTGGCGATGCCTTTAAAACAGCCTGGTTACGTTATCTGCCTAATCTGATGTTGCCGCTCGCCATAGTAATAGCGGCTTATCTGTTTTTACCCTTCTTTCGACGTGGCAAAATCACATCCGCGTATCAATACCTGGAACACCGCTTCGGCCCCTCTATTCGGGTGTATGGTGCGGTAGCCTTTATTACCGGTCAGTTGGTTCGTATCAGTATTATTCTGTATTTACTGTCGCTGTTAATGCAGGAAATGACCGGACTTGATGCCACCACCTGTATCGTTATCAGCGGCCTTTTTGTGGCTCTGTATACCATTATTGGTGGTATTGATGCGGTGATCTGGACTGACGTCGTTCAAACCGTGGTGCTGGTATTTGGCGGAATTTTCTGTCTGTGGGTTGTGGTATCTGAACTACCCGGTGGTTTTGCGCAGATATTTGAAGTGGCCTCTCGTGAGGGCAAGTTTGCCTTTGCTGAGCTAAAGGAGGGTACGCTGCAGCCGGTGTCCTGGGATATTTCCCTGCTCGATAAAACCGGCACCATGATGTTATTGCTGGGGCTGACGGTGTGGCTGACGGAGTACTGTGCTAATCAGAATACCGTGCAACGTTATTGTGCAGCAAAAAGCACTAAGGAAGCGCGTAAAGCGATGTGGGTGGCGGTGTGTTCCAGTCTGCCGATCTGGGCATTTTTTATGTTTTTGGGTACCAGTCTGTTTGTCTTCTTCCAGGAATTTCCCACGCTTGAGGCGACAGAAATGCTCAATGGTGAGCGTAAAGCGGAAGCGATTCTACCGTATTTTATTACCAACTACCTGCCACCGGGCTTGGTAGGGCTGGTGATTGCGGCGGCGGGAGCTGCGGCGATGTCATCACTGGATTCGAGTATTAATGCGATTTCTACGGTGACGATTGTCGATATTTATCGTCGCCATCTGAATAAGGGCAAAGAGGATAAGCATTACCTCAAAGCTGCCTGGGTGGTCGCGACGATTACCGCGGTCTTTATGATTTCTGGCGCTATTTATCTTGCGCATGCTGAAACTAAAACTTTGCAGGATACTGCGACCGTATTGGTGTCGTTGTTGGGTGGAGGTTTGCTGGGCATGTACCTGCTGGGCTTTTTTACGCGCAAGGGCGATGCACGCTCGGTGTGGGTCGGTATTATATTTACCATGGTTTTCACTGCCTGGACGATTTTGGCTAAGAATGGTCTGGTGCCGGAAAGTCTGAGTGTGCCCTTTGATCTCTATTACACCGGCATTATCGGTAATCTGCTGATGTTTGTGATGGGGTATGGCGTGGCGACTTTCCTGCCGCGAAAAGAGAAAGATCTAAAACAGTTAACCGTTTGGGATCATTAACTTTTCGTTAACTTATTTTGCTGCGAAACATAAAAAAAGACCGCTCCGAGCAAACATAAACCGGCCCACAAATAGTCCAGTTTGAGTGGTTCTTTTAGATAGAGAAAAGAGAAGGGTACGAAAATGCTGAGGGTGATGACTTCCTGGATAATTTTCAGTTGGCCAACGGATAGAACGGTATAACCTATTCGGTTGGCGGGGACCTGAAACAGGTATTCAAATAATGCGATGCCCCAACTGACCAACGCGGCGATAATCCAGGGTTTATTATTCAGCTCCTTTAAATGGGCATACCAGGCGAATGTCATAAAGACATTACTGCAAATTTAGCAGCGAGACTGTCCAGATGATTGGGTTCAATATTCCGACTTCCCGTCGGTTAGCTTGGTTATTTGTTTTTTGACGCCCAAATGGCCAGTTTATGGCTGATGGTCTTGAGTGATACCTGGTCTTCAGGAATGGGCTGAATCACCTTGTCATGTACCAGAAGCCGATAGATATAGAGGATTTTTTCGTTAGCAGAATCGGTGGCTTCAAACTCAACAACGCCACGTTTTTCGCCGTACCTCACGCCATCAGCGATAGCCTTCTTGAGTAGTTCTTTTTCATTTTTCAGCTTTTTCATTGTTTGCCTCAATGGGATTTAAACGTGCAAAAGTAAGGCTGGAGCAGTAAACGTGCAATCTAGTGTAGCGTGAAGGCGTCTTCTTTGATGAGTATTTTGGCTTTTTCCAAATCCAGTTCTTCGACGGGAGAGGCCAGGTAGTAGGGCAGTTCAACCGCTTTATCGCTGAGCTGAATCATCTTACCATCGACAAGCCGCTCAATGACGGAATGCAGGGTTTTCTCCAGATTGTCCGGCGCCTGCGGATATTGTGCGGCCATATAACCAATTAATTCCTGGATGGTATGTTGACCATCGGCCAGCGAAATCACCGTGCCCAACCAGCCATCCAGTGGTGTGATTTGTTTGGGGTTTTCGATATCGGCCAAAGCGATTTGGTTGTTTTTGCGGGTGAAAATAACCGAACGGTAAAAATACTGATTGTTGTCCATGAATAGACCTATGTGGATTAACTATTATGCGTTCAATCTAACGCGAAACTTGATGATACACCACTGTTTCAGGCATTAAAAAAGGCTGTGCCTTTCATGGCGCAGTCCTCATTTTATAGCACTTTTATAGCACGTTTGAGCGAGTGTTTAGAAACTCATGTTAGCGATCAAACGTGTCGACTGGCCATCATCGTGTAAGTCAGCGTGAACCAGTTCAAAACTCAGGCAGTCATTTACTTCGTAGGCTGCATAGTAGTCTATTTCGTCTTCGCCTTTACCAAAATCAACATTCAGCATGCCCAGTGTCAGGTTTTCAATGCCGCCGAACTCAATACCCAAGGCCAGTGCGTCCTGATCTTCTGTGCCATCAATGGTGAGGTCATCGGCAGAGGTAAAGAAAGGACCGCCACCAAAACCGTTAGAGACTGTGCCATCGACATCGTTGTAGGCTGCTGTCAGCGTGAAGTCTGCAACGCTAACGCTGCCGTAGATACCGTATGTGTCTCCATCCGGGCCTGAATTGTCAGATGAGTCATCATTCTGGTCGGCGTACTGAAGACCCATTTCGACGTTGCCTGCACTGTAAATAGCTTCCAGGTAACTCAGCTGTGCAAAATCCTCGGCATCGTAGTACCAGGCTTGCAGCGCAACAGAATCGAAGCCTTCATATTCAGCCCCGATAAAGTTAACGCCTTCGTAATTGGTCAGGTGTCTAAACTTTTCTGGCTCACCAGTATCTACCCCGGCCCATTTGGTCAGGTGGCCGGCATGAATAGTGGTATCGGCAAGGCTTGTGTTGCTTATAACGACGCCTTGGAACGTGTTAGGAATCATACGAATGTCGTCAGTATCGGCATAGGGAGAATCGTATTCGAAACGACCACCTTTGATGGCGGTGTTGCCCAGTGCTGCTTGCAAGTAAGCTTCACCAAGAATGCTATAACCGTCGCCATCAGCACCAAAAAATGAGCCTTCATCATCTTTGCCCAGTTCTTCTGTCGCGTAGACAGTTGCACCAAAGTTTAAACCGCTCCATTGTGGAGAAACGTAACCAAATTTTCCGCCAATGGCAGAACTCTTAGTGCGGATTCCCATGTCATCTTCTGAGCTGATGTAACCTGCTCTCAGGTTGCCGGAAAATCCTTCGTTTTCTGCATCTGCATAAACCGGAAGAGCGGTTACAGCGGCGAGTAGGCTGGCAAGCGCCAGGCTAGGTTTTAATGAAAACGTACTTGTCATTGTGCTTCCTTCAGATTTGAACGTTAGTGTTTATAATTAATCAGCGCGTCAAAGATCTTAGTTTTTACTACCGATGAAAATATTTTCAGTCTTCGATCATTAACAAAACGAAGCCATGGCAGGTGTTGTAACCCCCTAGAGGGAATAGCTTAGCTGGCGCAAATGATAATAGTTCTCATTTTCACTGTAAAGTGTTTAGTCTTTAGATTTTTTAATCAATAAGGGAGTGATGTGAAAATAAACAGGAGGTAACAGTCAAAAAAAGTGAGAAGGATAGTAATACACAGAATGCTTTAATAAAAGCGATGGGGTGACGATGAGTCTTGGTACTCTGAGGAGGGAGATTTTTAAGGGATGAAAAATCAATGGGTAAGTAGGTTAATTAAAGGCGTTTTATTGAATTAGGGCTCCGAAAAAGGAGCCCATATTTTTTCATGATGATTTAATAACCGCCCTTTTTCCCATAGCCAGCGAATACAAAATCCCATTCCAGGTCAATTGGCTGCCACCAGGGAGCAGTGCCGCTTTCCTTGTCCGTGTGACGGTAGAAACCGGCGCGGGGTGGTGGGTCGATGTGATAGCTCAGGTGGTAGCGGCCAGCACCGTCAAGTTTGATGTTTTGCGCATAGTGCGGGCCATCAGAGGCGACCATTGGCATGAATGTGCCCTGCGTTTTCCAGTCAGAACCCTGCTTATTAATGGTATAGCTAACCGTCAAATAAGGGATCCAGGCGCCTTCATCGAAACCGTTGGGGTTGTCAGCCAGGGCTTTGATATCGGCTTCAAGGTGAATATCTGCCTCCCCCATGCCGGGCATCATGGGTTCCATGGTGACAGGCTGAATATAAACTGCTGCTATTTCCATGCCGTTTTGTTCAACGGCGCCAATTTCGACATCCCCAGCGAATACCACAGGCGTGCAAGCAGCGCTGGCCAATATTAAACCGGTAATAGACTGTTTGATGGTTGTTGATGCTGCTGACTTGGCACAACGGGGTGCGCTGGAAATTCTACGACGTAACATCTTTATGCCTCTTTCGTTGTTCGTGATAATCGTTCGTGTTTGTTATTTGGGTGATTGTTGCCAGGTTTCTTTTCTCTTTATACGAAAAAATAGGTTGGGGGATTAACCGAAAAGCGCCAGCCACCAAATGGCGGCAATGATGCTGCTACCGGCAATGCCGGGAATCAATGGTATCCATCGGTGTTTAGGTGCGACGCCCTGACGACCGAGAATTTTATAACCGAGGAAGATGCTCCACAGCAGACTGAGAACAAAGAGTGAGCCTTTAACCCAACCGATTCCTGCATTGTCTAAGCCTACTAAGCGTAATGGTTCAAACAGCTCGGCTCCTAGTCCTAAAATGAGGGAGATCAGTGCAACCGGCGCATATTGATAACCCAATTCAACCATACGTTGTTTTAGCGTCAGAGGAGGGTATGCATCGCACTGGGATAATTTGTTAGAAAGCCCTGCGCAAAGTGCCGTCGTGCTCCAGAGGATTGCAGTCAGAGCGATGGCGCACAGGCTCATAAAACCAACGATCATGATGAAATCTAACCAGGTGAAAACTTCGCGGCGCTCGGGGTGTACGCTCATTAGCCACCAAGGGCCGGCATCGCCAATCCAGAATAGGTTGTGATCAATGAACCAGGTCGCTAGGTCGAGACGCCATTGTTGATAGAGATCCAGCACTAACCACAGGAACCCGCCCAGCGCACTACCGATACCTAAAAACAGGAACCATATCTCCGCAGCGTTAGGGTTATGGTCGTGAATGTTTTCAATTTCCAACCCCGGGCGGCGCGCTTTCAATGCCAGTCCGCCTTTAGCTTTTGGGTTCACACAACGGAAGCACTCGATGCAGTGACGTGATTCCTGTTTACGGGAAATATCGATCATGGTTGGGCAGATACCCTTTTCGGTATAACTTTCAGAGCCGGCTTTGGGGCGTTTAGGTGTAAACTGCACCGCACCCACTCGTGAGAAAACGCCGAGTAACAGGCCAATGGGGCAGGCATGCCGACACCAGGAGCGCTTGTTACGGCCAAACAGAAAACCGATTAGAATCGCCATGCCCAGTGTGCCGCCGAATACCAGAGCAATGGCTTCCGGGTGGTCTCGAACGCCGACTGTCTGGCCCAGCGTGGTAACCAGAAGGAAACTAACAATCGGCGTGCCTTGCCATTTCAGCCAGCGAGGAATGGCAAATTGCGGACCTTTTTTATTGGCCCACTCTGATGCTGCTCCCATCGGGCATAACAGCCCGCACCAGCTGCGACCGGTAAAAACAACGGATAACAGAACCAGCGGGAACCACAGCCCCCACATGGCGTAGTTAGCAAACTCGGTGAAGTGGTCAAGCGGGCCAGCTTGTTCGGAGGGTTCAGATAGGAATAACGGCAGAAAAATAAGCGCAACAAACACAACAAACATGATGGCGTGGACCCATACCAGGCGATCTTTCTGGCGAACAAAAAATGCTTCGATCCGACCAAGCAGGCCGCGCGAGTTTTCTGTAACGTCAGTAATCTCGATGTGTAGATTTGGATCAAACTGTTCTGGGTTATTCACTTAACTTGGCTCGATTTGCTAATACTGGTTTAGTTAATAATAACGATTTGCATTTGCGACAACTTGAGCTGAATCAAGTTAAAGGAATTAACTGTGAAATGCGATCAAATAAAAGCCAGCAATGATCATCAAAAGACCAGATATTCGAATGGTGTATTGATTGGTGGGCAAAAGTTTTTCGAACATAACATAGAGTGTGATGGATACAATCCACAGTAAATTCATGACTCCAGCAACGAACAAGAGCCCCATGAGCAGCCAACAACAGCCCAGGCAAAAAAAGCCATGATGAAGCCCCATTTTGGCAGCACCAAGATAGCCTTTTTTAAAGGTTCGTTGGATAAAAACGACGGGGGACTGGCAGTGTTTTAGGCAGCTTTCCTTGAAAGGAGTTAACTGGTAAATACCGGCTGCAACCAGCAAACTCGCGCCAAACAAATCACTGGTTGAAACTATCATGGGTGATAAAAGCGCATGTTGGTTAAACCACCACTGAGCGGCGGTTGCTGTTAGGCTGAAGGCTGTCCAAACAATGAGATAACCGCTGATGAAGCAGAACGTGGCGAAGAGTATTGAGCTACTGGCCTGTTGTGCAACGCGCGCGTAAATTAGGATGGTGCGCAAGGCAGAGGGTAGCATCATGCCTACCATCATCACCGACCACATGACAAACATCATCCAGAAGGTTTGCAGCGTCCAGTGTTGCAGGCTGGAGGACTGCATGTCTATGGAGGCCACTGTTGAAGTTGAACCGCTCATTTCAGACATCTCAGAGGCCATATCAATGAGATACCACCAGGACAAAGCAACGATGCCGGCTATCGACAGATACAGTGCTGCTCTGTCCAACTGGCGTAGCGATGGTCGGGGCAATTTAGAGGAAGATGGCATGGCCGTGACACCTCTAGTTTGACCTAATTATCGATAATGCCGTTCTGGTTAAAGTGCAGCTCATTAAACTGCCCATAACTATCGTTTAATTCCATGGCCAGCTCGCCGTGAGCCTTGGATGAACCCATTCCAATTTCTGCGTAGCTATATTCAAAACTACCTTTTGGACGCTTAATACCAGCATGAAAAGGTTTGCCACTGAACTCATCGATGATAGGGCTGCCTGTTACGTCCATCATCCCGGGTACGTTGATGTGCGCCGTACGCTCGGCAACGTTAATGCCGTAATCAATGGACAAAAACAAGGGTTCTAACATTTCCGTGCACATGCTGGCGAAAATATTGAAATGCGTCGCACCCGGTTCGGTGGATTCACCAAACAGAATTTTTCGCAATGCCTCGCGTTGTTCCGGTGAGCCTTTTTCGTCGATGATGATTTGCTGGCGACCATTGCCCTCAGCAATTTCGCCGGGCCAGGCACCGATAATGGCCCAGTTCAGACCATCAAGTGAAATACCGTTAAAGTGCCCTTTCTCAACATGACCGCCAGAGGTGAATTTGCAGTTTCCGTGGGTAGAGGGTGAGTTAAATTGACAGGGGCAACCCCAATCACAATTGCAGTTGCTGAATTCAGTTCCGTGTAGCTCCCAAGTATCAGACATGATGTGCCTCCTTGATTGCTGGGTGTGAAACAATCTGATTTTATCAAAATTTGAAAGCCGGGAGTAATGCTTAAAATTTGAGAGGCAGTGTAAACCGTTGGTGGGTTTGTTTAGGCATTTATAAGAATTAATGCCAGAAAGATAATAACGGCAATAAACGCGAACCACTTACCTAGATTACTAGCCGCTCTTCTTTGTCGTTCATATCTGTGTTTTAGGTCGGCAAGTTCTAGTTCATTTATTCCGAAGCAATGTGGGCAGTTTGGTTTTTTTGCCAAGTAGGCGAGTGAGCATCTTTTGCAGCGTTTGGTTTTTCGTAATGGCGGAGGAGGTAGGAAAATTAAACGCATGTTTCGTCCTTGATGAAAATAAGATGATTGAATATTCCCACGTTGACTCCTTGTCTGGATGGTTTAGGGGGTATTGCTAACGCCATACCAGTTGATTAGGTCGTGTTCGACGCCATTAGTTATGACGTTAATATCCGGTGTTTATATTAGGTCTTTAAAATGAGAATGTAGTTAATAATCACCCTCTTCGAAGGTCAATGAGCGTGATAATCGCTGTTCAGCAATTTTTATCAAATCCCCAGAGGGCGCCAGTAACTCCCATGGGTAAAGGCGAACGGCCTTATCGGCCTCAATGGTAAGCAACCATTTACCGTCATCACTCAAATCCGCAAAAGAGAGCGGACCGTTGGCGATACGCAGAGTGCTGATTGGTTGAGCCGTTTTGATATCCCAAAGTGTCAGATGGTTTTGTTGGTCGCCGGTCATGAGATAGTTGCCGTCTGGTGTAAATGCCCCTCCGCTGAAACCATTGGGATGACCAAGTGGGCGTCGAGTTTGTAATGAGGGGGAGTACAATTGCACCAGATCATCAGTCATTGCGACAAGCATCAGGTCTTCAGTTGGGTGAAATAACAAGCGTAGAATTCTGCTGGGAAAAGTGACCGCATCAGTTATTCGTTCACCGGTTTTGGCCGACCAGACATGCACTTGACCATCATAGTCACCACTTGCGATGGTTTTGCTGTCTGCTGAAAATACCGCGTCCTTGACGGTATTGTTATGGCCCTGGTAAATCAGAAGGGGTTCTTTTTTTCCGCGTTGCCAAAGGCGAGCGGTATTATCCTCGCCGGCGCTCACTAGCAACTCACCGGTTGGATTAAAGCGGGCGACAAAAATTGGTTTGTCGTGACCGCGCCAGCCACTAACAATTTTATTTTGTGCGGCATCACCAATTCTTATCTCCCCGTCAAAGCCAGCGATTGCAAAAAACTGTCCCTGAGGATGAAAATCAACATCTACGGGAATGGATGAATGGCCACTGACTGGACTGATTTTTACGCCAGTCTTTGCCCCCCAAAGATCAGGTTGAGCAACACCTGCCGTTATTAATAATGCATTGTTGGGGCTTAAGCCTGCGCGGTGATAACCGTTTTTTGCGTTTGCAAAGCGACGCATAGTTTGTTCATTGGTGATTCGCCACAGGCGTGCATTGTTGTCGCCCGCGGTTAACAGTAGCGGCAGGGAGGGATGAAATTCCACTGCAACGACTTTGTCTTTATGGCCGCGCATTTGTGCGACCGCACGGCCAGATAACACATCCCAGAGACGAATGGTTTCGTCTGCGCTGGCTGTTGCAAGCCAGCGGTTATCTGGACTGAAAGCGAGCGCGGTTACTCGGTCGTTATGGCCACGGAGGATGACGTTTTTATCTTTGTCAGTGAGTGACCAAAGTCGGGTGGTGAAATCATCGCTAGCTGACGCTAACCATTGGCTATTGGCAGAAAAGGTGACACTTGATAGGTTGGCGTCGTGGCCTTCTAATAGGTGCAGCATTTCACCCTTGCGAAAATTCCATACCTCAATGTCATTTGACGATGATTCAAGCGCAAACAGCTGACCGTCAGCACTGATTCCTCCAGGGATCCAGCTGCCTGGCGATGTATTAATTTGTGATGCGGGTTGGTTATTTTGCGTGTCTAACAACACCAGATTATTACCTTCAATAGCCATTAACCAGCGGCCATTATCACTAATATAACCATCGTACCCATTAATTGGTTGCAGCTTCTTGCCAGTGAGAGCATCCCAAAGATAGCTGCGTACCTGATTGCGATTGATTAACTCGGCGGTTATCACTCGGCGGTTATCAGTTGAAAAATTTGCGGTAAACACCCAGTGTTGGTGTTCAAGTATTGCTTTTAACTCGCCAGTTTTGACATCCCATATTCGTGCTGTGTGATCTTCACTGGCGGTCACCGCTACTTTGCCATCGGGGCTGAAGTGAGCATCGCTGATAATGCTGTCATGGCCTTTCAGTTCAGAGAGTAATTGTTTGGAGCCAGTGTCATAAATTCGGGCAATTTTATCGCCGCCAGCGGTGATGATTTGATTACCTAAGGCGTTGAATCTGGCCGATAACACCAGTGTTTTTTGTCCGGTTAGAATGCCTGCGGCAAAGAGATCAGGTAACAGGGTACGTAACGCTTTTTCAGCCTGTTCGGTTGGTGCTATTTTGATGGATTTCAGAGCCAGTAAAACGCCCAATTCAGGGTCAGCTGCACCTTCGGTTAGACTGAGCGCAGCAAGCTCACGTCCTTGGGCCAGATCACGTTGTTGCTCGGCTTGAATACGGGCAGCTTCCGCCACTTGATATTGCCAGATAGCCAGGCCAGCCAGTAAAAACAGAAACACCGCGATAGCCGAGACAAAACGCAGTCGCTTGGTTTCCTGACGGGTGGCTGAAAAGCTGCGTGCTAATTGGGAGAGGGCTTCTGGTGACGGATCTGCGTCAAGCTTATCCAGCATCTCGCGGATATGCAGTTTATCTTCCAGTAGTGTTTTTACGGTGTTGCTTGGGCTGGCGTTTTCAATGGTGGCGTTGATATCAATAACAATCGGTACACGCCCGGACTGAAGGGAGGTTTCAACTTCCTTGAGAACCCACTGTGACTGAAGCGCGACGGGACGGGCGATCACCACCAACTTCTTACTCATGCGAATGCGGCGGCGTGTCGCTATCTGAAGGTCGTCTCCCGGTACATATTCACGGGAATCAAGAAAGACCTTGAAGCCTTTTTGCTCCAGCTGATTGGTGAGCTCGCTTGGATAGTTATAACCATCGTCATGCGCGTAGGAGACAAAAAAGTCATAACCGAAAAGCAAATCCACCAACGCTCGTAGATATCTCAGCATCCTGCCCATGAGTAGATGCTACTCCTTTGCTGATTAGGCTTGAAGTAGCAGATTATTCGCGCGGCTGATTTTTGGGTTTTTACTCGGTCCATGGAGGTTAAAGATCTGCACAAATTAATCCGTGCGTAATGCGGTTATATTGACTGAGAATTTTAAACAACAGGTTTTTATTTGGCAGGTTAAACCACAGTGAAATACTTGCCTTAAGACAATTTAATGAGGCATAAACAGTGATAGATTAGCGATTGAATAGTCGATGACAGTAAACACAAATATAGCCGTAACTTGAGGGACGCAATGACTAAGTATCAATACGCAGAAATGCCAAACGAAAATGGTTTTTTTGGGGATTTCGGTGGGCAAGAAATTCCGCCTGAACTGAAAAAAATCATGGATGAAATTGATAAAGCCTATGAAGAGATTAGACAACAAGACAGCTTTAAAAAGGAACTGGCCCAGCTATTGTCTGACTACGTAGGGCGACCTAGTCCTATATATTACGCAAGTCGGCTAAGCGAGCAACTTGGTGGTGCTCAGATCTATCTCAAGCGCGAAGATCTTAACCATACGGGTGCCCATAAGATTAACCATTGTCTCGGTGAGGCTCTGCTAGCGAAGTACATGGGCAAGAGCAAAGTGATCGCTGAGACCGGGGCAGGGCAGCATGGTGTTGCCTTGGCGACGGCTTGTTCCCTCGTTGGTATTCCCTGTGAAATACACATGGGGCAGGTGGATATTGAGAAGGAGCACCCGAACGTCACAAAAATGAAAATTCTGGGCTGTACCTTAATTCCTGTTACCCGCGGTACGGCAACCCTAAAAGATGCGGTAGATAGCGCGTTTGAGGAATACCTAAAAGACCCAGTGAATTTTATCTATGCGATTGGTTCGGTTGTTGGCCCACATCCATTCCCGAAAATGGTGCGTGATTTTCAGCGTATTATTGGTGACGAAGCCCGCGCACAATCCCTGTTAAAATATAATGGTTTGCCCGACTATGTCACCGCCTGTGTAGGTGGTGGCTCGAATGCCATGGGAATGTTTACCGCCTTTCTAAATGATGAAAATGTAAACCTGGTTGGCATTGAACCAGCAGGGAAGGGGCTCGATACTCATGAGCACTCAGCCACAATGACCTTAGGAAAGCGGGGAACGTTACATGGCATGAAATGTTATGTTTTGGAAACAGACGATGGCGAACCCATGCCCGTTCATTCAATTGCATCAGGTCTGGACTACCCCGGTGTCGGGCCTCAACACTGCTATCTAAAAGAGCTCGGACGGGTTAAATACGAAGCCGTCACCGATGATGAGTGTCTTAATGCCTTTATGACACTGTCACGTGTAGAGGGCATCATTCCTGCGCTGGAAAGCGCTCACGCAGTTGCTTGGGCTATGCGCAAAGCACCAACGTTAAGCAAGGACCAGTCGATTTTGGTTAACTTATCAGGTCGCGGTGATAAAGATGCGGATTACGTGGCCAATAAGTTGAAGTTGTGATGTTTGGGGGAGGGAGTAGTGGAGCTAAGCTGGGTGCTGCACTATTTCCCTTTCATTTTTTGTTAAATGTTATTGCCCAAGCTTATTGAGATGTTCGGTTTCTTCATCTGTTAGTTTTCTGCAACCACGTAAATAAGGCCAACCATAGCCCTATCTGACTTTTGTTGGTAAATAAGGTAAGCCGCCGCTCTAACATTAGCGAGCAATGTATAGATTAAAGGCTAGGCCCATTAATAATGCGATTAGCTCCAATTTCAATCCTTTGTGATATTTAACGACTAAACTTGCTGTTTGGTGCAACGGCTTGGTAGGCCGCTTAGCGCATATTGGTTATCAGTATACATTCATCTGGTTTTAACCACCGAATGTAATAAAACTCAGGCCGATATAAACCCCGTAACCAGTTAAGAGTACACCACCTTCTAACCGGCTTAAACGGCGTCCCGTATACAAAAAAAACAGCAGTAGCAGAGACGCCCCGAGCATTACCCATTGGTCGAACTGCAGAATTCTTGCGTGGACTGGAAGTGGTTGTAGCAACGCTGATACACCGAGAATTCCAAGCAAATTGAAGATATTGCTACCGAGTACGTTACCAACGGCTACATCCGCGTGTCGGCGCAGTGTTGCAATCACTGAAATTGTAAACTCCGGTAGGGATGTGCCAATCGCTACCAAGGTTAAGCCAATAACTGCTTCGGAAACCCTGAAGTGTTCAGCAATCCCGACAGCCCCCATAAGTAGCACTTGTGATCCAGCAATTAACAACACTAATCCAATAATCACTGTCGTGACAGTCCATACAACTGACTTTGGTAAAGCGGTAAGTTCTTTGGCTTCGGCTTTATGAAGTTCCGCGGAAGGTGCAGCGTGAAAGCGTTCGCTCCAATAAGCCCATACCAGGTAAGCCGCTAGTGTCGTCAGGAAAATTATAGCGTCTGTAGGTCCCAACGCACTGCCTCCGACCAAAACCAGAAATAATATGCTCGCCGCAACAACAGTGACAGCGTCCCGTCGTAGCGCCAAAGGTTTTACTGCCAGGGGAGTTATAAGCGCGCATGTTCCTAGAATCAGTAAAATATTGCCGATATTGCTACCGACAACATTGCCGATAGCAATATCCGGCCTTTGATTTAATGCTGCATCTACAGAGACCACCAACTCTGGTGCCGAGGTACCGAAACCTACGATAACGAGACCGCTAAGCAATGGAGATACCTTGAGCCGACTAGCGGTAGCCAATGATCCTCGAATCAATGCCTCACCGCCAACGGTAAGCAAGCCAATGCCGAGCATTAATAAGAAAACGTTAATCATGATACAGCGCTCTTAAGCATAGGGGCTGATGGGTATTGGCAAGCCCCAGTAATCTAAACATCGTATAGCGTTACAATTAACGCGAATAAAAGGAGTCCTGTTTGTTGATATCAATATACAACGCGTCTGAAGTACCTGTATCGCCAAAACGGTGAGAAATTGCTCAGTGATAAATCATGATGTTACTAGGAATTATCCAATAACGCCGTCAGCTCGGGCTGAAGCACGTAATGTGGAGGTCTAATACACATTGTGGTTGGCTTTGTTAGGCACCGCTTTCTAGTTTGGATGTGCATTGAGGACAAACCGTTGCTTTCTTATGGATCTCGGAATAACACATGGGACAATCCTTTGTTTTTTTAAATAGATCTCTTTCTTCTTTCCGGTTAATTCTATTAATGGCCTTTACTAGTATAAATGCAATCCAGGAAACAATAAGAAAGCTAAAAATACTATTAATAAAAAGACCATAACTAAGCGTGACGGCGCCATCTTTATTGGCTTGATCTAGAGTCAAATACGGCGCGCCATCCCCGCCTTCTTTTAGAACAAAAAATAAATCTGCTGTGTCCACGCCACTTGACAAAAAACCTATAACTGGCGCGATAATATTTGCGACTAAGCTCGATGCTATCGTCGCAAAAGCTCCGCCTATAACGATACCGATCGCCATATCAAGTACATTGCCTTTAAGCGCAAACTCTTTATATTCTTCTAGTACTTTTTTCATATACTCTCTCTGATTGGCGTCGAGGAGCGCAGTTCCACACGTCGCTTGTTAAGTATTGCTTGATACATAAGCTGCAATTGAAATAAGTAGGGCTGCTGATGATACAAACAGTGGTACTGTGAACCGGTAATAAGATTGCTCTAGCTCCGCAAGAAAGGCTGACAATAATGGGTAATTCACTGTATGACAGTCACTGCCAATTTTAAATGCGATTCATTTTGCTTGTTTAGTCAGATTTCTAATTCACCCTCTTTTATCTGAGTTACTTAGATAAAACTCCTCATTAAACGTCATCATCAGGTGCGGTTTGAAGACTGTTACGGCAGTAACAATCGTGCCGTTCAGAAAACCTTCGGGAAAGATTAACAGCAATAAAAGCGGGGTGTCGTTGGCAATTTCGTTGATAGGAAGATCGTAGCCTGCCACGAACAGCAGGGTGAGCGTTAAGGTGACGACCGCTATGGAGCTGAAGGCGGCACCGAGAAAGCCTACGCCTAAAAGGAATACGAACAGGTTTCTCAGGGTAATACGCTGACTGATCTTTAGCATACCGTAGCTTACGGTAGCTGGGATGATTGCCGTGACTAGGAAATTTGGACCTATCATGCCCCAGTCATCAACGCCTGCTACTAATAACACCAGCTGGGTAATAGCGCCCGCTATGATTGAAAAATGCCAACCAATCATCAGTGTGACGGCGGTCATTACCAAGGGGTGGAAAGTGATCACTTCCAGTGTTTCAACGCGCATTATTGCGAATATTCCGAGCAGAATGCTGGCACCAAATATTAGGTGTTGGCGCTCGTTGCTATGCAATACGAGTTTCCACGGCGCTTTGATAATGGCCGTTAAAAGGCCCAGTGCGGCGGCCACTGAAGTGAGTATCAAAAGCCAAAGTGGGAAAACATCTGGAGCAAAAATCATCGGGTTTGTTGGCGCCTTAGGCTAGTTGGTGAGTGCTTCTTATTACGGTAATCATCTTGTTTGATTCTAGTCGCAACGGGATAACCTTTTTTATCAAAATCAGGGTTGATGATTAGCGACGTAGGCCTGCGGCTTCCATGATACGTGTTGAGATTTCTTCAATAGAAGCGTGAGTGGTGTCCATATAGGGGATGCGCTGACTCCTGAAGATGGTTTCTACTTCTCTTACTTCACGCTGACATTGCTTCATTGAGGCGTATTGGCTGTCGGCACGGCGTTGCTGGCGAATGCTTTGCAAACGTTGCGGGGTGATGGTGAGGCCATAGAGTTTATCTTTGTGCGTTTTTAAGACGCTTGGAAGTTGGTAGTTGCCAAAGTCCTCTTCGGTGAGCGGGTAGTTAGCTGCTTTGATACCAAATTGCAGAGCAAGATAGAGGCTGGTGGGCGTTTTTCCGCAACGTGAAACGCCGACCAGAATGATGTCCGCCTGATCATATTCACGGGTGATGGCGCCATCATCGTTATCAATTGCAAAGTGTAAGGCATCGATACGCTCGGCATACTGATGATGATCAATGCCGCGTTGTTTGCCGGTAGTATGTGTCGAGGGGGCGTTCAACTCCATTTCCAGCGGCGTTAAAAATGCCGAGAAGATATCGACGATAAATGCGTTACATTGTTTGAATTGTTGTCTGAGTTTGGCGTCGACAATGGTGATGATGACAATTGGCAGAGTACCATGATTACGGTGAGACGATTCGATCAGCCCAATGGTTGTGGCAATCTGTTCGGGTGTATTGATGTAGGGCAGGGTGACGAATTCGAACTCGACTTGCTCGAATTGGGTTAACAGGCTTTTTCCTAATGTTTCGGCGGTAATGGCTGTGCCATCAGATATGAAATAAACCTGGCGTTTCATTGGTTGCAGATCTCTGAAAAAGGCGTATGAATAAGAGCATAACTGAATGGCAATTCGTTGAGGTTAAAAACGGGCAAATTATTTGTCTTTCTGCGGCTTTAATTATTGTGGTGTGAGTTTTATGTGCACAATGTCTACGAAAGCAGCATAGATGCGTTCCGGTTTAATCAAGTAGCATGTGGTTGGTTCTGAGGAACTGTTGAGAAAATGGTTTTGGTGGCTTTTAGTTGTCATCAGCCGAGCTATGCTGAATGTATTGGCGAGTAACAAATAACCGGGAGGTAACGTGAGCGATTGGGTGGTTTCATTGGAGCAGGTGGGTATCAACGATGTGGGCCGTGTCGGCGGTAAAAATGCATCGCTGGGCGAGATGATCAGTAACTTGAGCACGTTGGGTGTTTCCGTGCCAACGGGTTTTGCCACCACTGCCGATGCCTACCGGGACTTTTTGGCTGAAAATCACCTGACTGAGAAGATTAAAGCTAAACTCGCCGATCTTGATACCGACGATGTGAATGCATTGGCAGTGGCCGGCAATGAGATCAGGCAGTGGATTATCGATGCACCGTTGCAACCGGCGCTTGAGGCGGAAATTACGTCTTACCTAACGGATCTACAGGCTGGTAACGAGCAGTTAGCCGTGGCGGTGCGCTCATCTGCAACCGCTGAAGATTTGCCGGATGCCTCCTTTGCTGGTCAGCAGGAAACCTTTTTGAATGTGCGTGGCCGCGAGCAGGTTTTAACAGCGATTAAAGAAGTGTTTGCCTCATTGTTTAATGACCGGGCAATTTCATACCGCGTACATCAGGGCTTTGATCACAACGAGGTGGCGCTATCGGCCTCGGTGCAAATTATGGTGGCCAGTGAATCCGCAGCCAGTGGTGTGTTGTTTACGTTGGACACGGAGTCTGGTTTCAACGACGTGGTGTTTATTACGTCGGCCTATGGTTTGGGCGAAACGGTGGTGCAGGGTGCTGTTAACCCCGATGAGTTTTATGTTTACAAACCTTCGCTGAAGGAGTGTCGTCCAGCCATTCTTCGTCGCACTTTAGGCGGCAAGGCTATCAAAATGGTGTACGACACGGATGATAACGCCGAGCTGGTGAAAACCATTGATGTGCCTGAAGCTGATCGCCAGCGGTTTTCTATCTCCGATGATGAGGTCCATGAACTGGCGCGTCAGGCGTTAATTATCGAACAGCATTATCAGCGCCCCATGGATATTGAATGGGCCAAAGATGGTGTGACGGGCAAGTTATATATCGTGCAGGCGCGTCCGGAAACCGTACAAAGCCGTTCATCGAAAGTGCAGCTGAAAAACTATGAATTGAAAGAAACCGGCGTGGAGTTAGCGCAGGGTCGCGCGATTGGCAAACGTATTGGCAGTGGTAAGGTGAAGATCGTTCATAGTCTGGCTGATATGGATCAGGTGCAAGCCGGTGACGTGTTGGTGACGGAAATGACCGACCCGGATTGGGAGCCGGTGATGAAACGCGCTTCCGCCATTGTCACCAATCGCGGCGGGCGAACCTGCCATGCAGCGATTATTGCCCGTGAACTGGGTGTGCCAGCAGTGGTGGGTTGTGGTGACGCGACCAAAAAGCTGGCCGGCGTCGCTGAGGTGACGGTGTCCTGCTCCGAAGGTGACACTGGTTTTATTTATGATGGCCTACTGGATTTCGAGATACACACGACTGATCTGGATGACATGCCGGATTTACCCTTCAAAATCATGATGAATGTGGCAACGCCGGATCGTGCCTTTGATTTCCAGTTTATTCCTAATGCCGGCGTTGGTTTGGCGCGCCTAGAGTTCGTGATCAACAGCACGATTGGCGTACACCCCAAGGCGCTGATTAACTACGATAGCCTGTCAGGTGCGCTCAGAGAGCAGGTTGATCAGTATATTGCCGGTTATGACAGTCCGGTTGATTTCTATCGGCAGAAGTTGATTGAGGGGATCTCAACATTAACGGCAGCGTTTGCGCCAAAGCCTGTAATCGTGCGCTTCTCAGATTTTAAATCCAACGAATATGCGAATCTGTTGGGCGGTGAATTGTATGAACCAGATGAAGAAAATCCGATGCTGGGTTTTCGTGGTGCATCGCGCTATATCTCGGAGGGTTTTGCCGATTGTTTCAAACTGGAATGTGAAGCCGTTAAATTTGTACGCGATGAAATGGGGTTAACCAACCTGGAAGTGATGGTGCCCTTTACACGCACGGTAGGTGAAGCCGAAGCGGTAATAAATCTGTTGGCAGAGAATGGCCTCAAGCGGGGCGAAAATGGCCTGCGGGTGATCATGATGTGCGAAATTCCCAGTAATGCATTGTTGGCCGAAAAATTCCTTGAGCACTTCGATGGTTTTTCCATTGGCTCCAATGACATGACGCAGTTAACGCTGGGGCTGGATCGAGATTCCGGCATTATCGCTCACCTTTTTGATGAACGAGATGAGGCGGTTAAAATTTTGCTGAGCATGGCGATTCAAGCATGCCGTAAACAGGGTAAATACATCGGTATTTGCGGGCAGGGCCCCTCGGATCATCCGGATTTAGCCAAGTGGCTGATGGACGAAGGCATTGAGAGTGTCTCACTGAATCCAGATACGGTGGTGAAAACCTGGCTGTTTCTTGCGAAAGAAGGGGCTAAAGAGTCGAGCGAATAAGTCGCGATCTTTGTGTTTGTGCTCTGAATCTTTCAGGCATTAAAAAGCCCGCTCTCGTTATCCGAGAATGCGGGCTTTTTAATATGGTGCATCCGGGAGGATTCGAACCTCCGACCGCTCGGTTCGTAGCCGAGTACTCTATCCAGCTGAGCTACGGATGCATAAACTGTTATGGCTGTCGTGTTTAGCCATTAGGTCTCAACTCATCTCGAGTTAAGAGGCGCGAGATAATACCATGTTCTCGGGATATTCAAAGAGCAAAAGCATACTTAGATGCAAACTTTTACATTTAATTGCAGACTTGAGGGTGTTGTCGCTTTTTAGACGTGCATGAGTAGACGAAATAACGAGTTTTCGTTGAGTTGTTACATACAATTTGTGGGCTTGGGTAATCCGGCAATTTTACAGGATTTACGCATAGGTGTTTCCGGGAATAGCTTCATCAGATAGATGCTGCGACCTTTATCTTTACCCAGTCGGTCGGCCATTAATTTCACAAATACGCGTGTTATCGGTGTGTGCTGATATTCCTGGTGCACAGCGCGCAATAAGTTGATGACTTCCCAGTGCGCTTCGGTGAGTTCAATACCCTCGGCGGCGGCAATTTCTTCGGCGGCCTGCTCCGACCAGTCTAAGAGGTTTTTGAGGTATCCCTCTTTGTCTTTGGCTATTTCAGGCACAGCTAGTACCAGCTTTGTACACTTTTGACTTTTTCAGTCAGTGCTACAAAACCGTCGTAATCAATCAGTTCAATGCCTGGTTTTACTCGCTCGAGTAGGCCACGGGCTTTCAGGTCCGGGATTAAGGCGTAGAGTTTGTGCAGAGATAAAACCTGTTCAGTGAGAATCCCGTTTTGGGATTCGACGGCGGCGTATACAGCATCTTCAATAAGCAGAATACCGGATTCTGCCTTTGCAACGCGAAGGCAGGAATCCAAGCTGTTGTTTTGGAACGGCGATTTGTTAACAGTGTGAAGAATCATTAGAAATTCAGCAGGATGTCCTGCTGCTCAAGTAATTCAGAGGTGGTTTCCTTGTCGATAACTTCGACAGGAATCAGGAGGTCGTCAGCGCACAGGTTTCTGGCCAGTAAAGATTCGGCCTCAACGTAGATATCCTTGACGTCATACATCTCTAACATCGGTAGGGTCTGTGAACTGTTTTTCTGATTTATGTCGCTTGGATCCTGCTGTTTTAACAGCTGGTAGACACCGTCATCCATAAATAGAAGCGATAGTCTTTGTCCGAAGGCTGCTGCGATCAGACCGACGTCTAACGCTTCTTTGGCAAATGCACTGCCGAAGGGCGCTTTTCGGTTAACAATGAGAAAAGATTTATTAATGCTCATCGGTCGGCCCTAAGCTCCAAAGGTGATGAGTTGGTTAGAGTTAGTGCCAGCATCAATTAGTTGGCCTAGGCCAGATAACGTAAAACCTTCACTGAGATTGTTACCACTTTTCTCATAACGCTGCTGCTCTACTTCATCCAATACACCACGTCGAAGGCCCGCAGCAATGCAGACAACTGCATCGATGTTATTTGCTTTGATCAGCTCTCGCCAGCGGGCAGGCAAATCGTTTTCATCCTGCGGTGGCGTAGCGAGGTTTGAAGCGTTGTGAACGCCGTCGAGGTAGAAAAACAAACGGTAGATTTTATGGCCGCGCGCGATAACCGCTTCAGCAAAACTGAAGGCGGTATCAGCCGCTTGGCTGGAGTAGGGCGCACCGTAGATCGCGAGCGAGTATTTCATATCGGTTCTATTCTGAAATTCAGAGGTTGAAAATAAAAACCCCGTCACACATTCGTGAAACGGGGTTTTGTAAGCGTTTAGCAGTTATCGATCAATCGTCGCCGCTGAATACGCCAAGGATGTGTAGCAGGCTCAGGAACAGATTGTAGATAGAAACGTACAAAGTCACTGTGGCAAGAATGTAGTTACGTTCACCACCGTTCACCAGTTGACCTGTTTGGTACAGAATCGCTGCAGATGAGAACAGTACAAAACCAGCTGATAGGGCCAGTTGCAGGCCTGGAATGTTTACGAAGAAGCCTAATACCATGGTGCCCATCAGTACAAAGAAACCAGCAACCATGAAGTTACTCAGGAAGTTGAAATCTTTGCGAGTCGTCAGCGCGTAGGCAGATAAACCCAGGAACGTGAAACCTGTCAGACCCAGTGCAGAGGCAATTAATTGACCACCGTTATTCAACTGCAGGTACATATTCAGGATTGGGCCTAGCGTGTAACCCAGGAAACCGGTGAATACAAATGTCAAAACCAAGCCGAGGGAGCTGTTTTGGAACTTGTGAATGGCGAACATCAAACCGTAGAAACCGACCAGCATAATGATCAGACCAGGGTGAGGCAGGTTAAGTGCCATGCTGGCATAGGCTACGCCAGCACTGAACAGCAGTGTCATGGATAGCAGGCTATAGGTGTTGCGCAATACTTTGTTAATCTCAAGAACAGATTCTCTGCTTGGCGCAATGGCATCAAAATTGGTTGGCATGTCTAAACTCCATAAATAAAACGATCAAGGACTATGAGTAGTAAATTGGTACAAAGTTCTCTGTTTCAAGTGCAGTCGTCATTTTCATAGTACGCTTTTTAAAACAGAGCAGATCATACTAAGAAAATTCTGAAATTCAAAGGAACAGTGTTGACTCTTTATCCGGTTGAGGTAATATGCCTTCCTCTTCGGAGGGGTGGCTGAGTGGCCGAAAGCACTGGTCTTGAAAACCAGCGACGGGCGACTGTCCCAGGGTTCGAATCCCTGCCCCTCCGCCATATTTAAAAAAACCGGCCTTGTGCCGGTTTTTTTGTTTTTATACCCCGTAAAGTATCTACTTCTTTTGTCAGCGTTTTTGCATAGAAGCTTTTGCAAAGCATTTTCGATAAATAATTGTGATCTGCATCACGCTATTAGCGACTTCATCAGCGGCTCTTTAATTAGCTCTGGCTTCTGTTCTGATTCTTATGCTAACTTGAGCTAAGCCTTACGTTGATTAAGTTTAAATATGTCTTTCGTTTGAGGTAGTTTGGCGTCGCCAGGATGGTTTGACGATGTGGTTGTAAGTGGTGCTTTAATCGTCACCTGAACTATCACAGGCATTTGTTGTGGGGAACGTTGATCGTGAACTCAGCAGTTGCAGAAACTACAGAACTTTGGCCGTTACTCATCTTCTTTCTTGCGGTGATGGGTCTTGTGACCATTATGCTCGTGTTGTCTCATTTTTTGGGGCAACGGCAGCACACTCGTGCCACAAACGAGCCCTTTGAATCGGGCATCGTCTCTTTCGGTAGCGCTCGCTATCACGTCACTATTCCTTTTTATCTTGTTGCTATTCTGTTCGTGATCTTTGATCTCGAAGCTGTTTTCTTATTTGCCTGGGCTATTTCATTTCGCGAAGTGGGTTGGCCTGGGTTTGTCGAAGTCGTTGTTTTCATCAGTATTTTAATCGCGGCATTGGTTTATATCTGGCGCATAGGCGCGCTGGATTGGAAAAAAGATCGCCCGCGAGTAGGTTTTAAAGACAGTTAGCAACAACAGGAAGTGACTGCTTATGCGATGGAGTCTCAGCCAGGCTGACTCGGCACCGGGTGCCGGTCCAGATTTTGATGAAGAATCAATCCGCCGTGGTCTATTAATGGCTAAGTTGGATGATATGGTCAACTGGGGCCGTAAAAACTCAGTGTGGCCTTTCAATTTTGGTTTGTCTTGCTGTTATGTGGAAATGGCTACTGCTTTTACCAGTCGTCATGATATTGCTCGTTTTGGCAGCGAGGTGATTCGTGCAACTCCTCGGCAGGCCGATCTGATTGTGATTTCCGGTACGGTATTTCGCAAAATGGCGCCTGTGATTCAACGACTCTATGAGCAATTACTGGAACCCAAGTGGGTAATTTCCATGGGTTCCTGCGCCAATTCCGGAGGCATGTACGACATTTATAGTGTGGTGCAAGGCGTCGACAAGTTTCTGCCAGTGGATGTCTATGTGCCGGGTTGTCCACCGCGCCCTGAAGCTTTATTGCAAGGGCTTATGCTGTTGCAGGATGCCATTGGTCAGGAAAAAAGACCGTTAAGTTGGGTGGTGGGGCCGCAAGGCGTTGAGAAAGCGCCGAAGGTTAGTCAGCGGGATATGCTGATGGAAGAGCGGCAAGCCGTAAAAATACTTCGTTCACCGGATGAGCTATAGGAGCTGATTGAGATGAACGTGGAGGCGGCCGTGGACTCAGCAACAAAGCAGGCAGTGAGCCACGATCTTGAGCGCCGCTTTGGTTCAGCAATTCTGGCGCAGCAACCAACCTGTGATGGGATGCCTACTGTCTGGGTGCATCGTGAGGCTATACGCGACGTACTCTCCTACCTGAAAAAGGCCGTTTCTAAAGCCTATGTCATGCTCTACGACCTTACTTGTATCGATGAGCGTGTTCGTAACCACCGCCATGACCAGCCTGCCAGTGATTTCACGGTGGTTTATCACCTGATCTCCATTGAGCGCAATGAAGATATCCGTATTAAAGTGCCTCTATTAGAGGGCGATGCTCGAGTTAGCAGTATTTGCGATCTGTGGCCTAACGCCAATTGGTATGAAAACGAAGCCTGGGACATGTTTGGTGTTGAGTTTACTGGACATCCCTTCTTACGGCGCATTTTGTGTCCGCCTACCTGGCAAGGTCATGCACTACGCAAAGATCATCCTGCGCGGGCTACCGAAATGGAGCCTTTCAGTCTCGATGAAGAAAAGACCGATTACGAGCAGGAGGCGTTGCGCTTTGATCCCGCTCAGTGGGGCATGAAGACTGAGAGCGACGGTAGTGAATATATGTTTCTCAATCTGGGGCCCAATCACCCCAGTGTGCACGGTGTGTTTCGCATAGCGCTGCAACTTGATGGTGAGGAAATTATTGATGCGGTGCCTGATATTGGTTATCACCACCGTGGCGCAGAAAAAATGGGCGAGCGCCAAACCTGGCACTCCTATATTCCCTACACGGACCGCGTCGATTATCTCGGCGGGGTGATGAATAACTTCCCCTATGTGATGGCGGTGGAAAAGCTGGCGGGCATTCAGGTGCCACAGCGCGCTCAGACTATTCGGGTGATGATGGCTGAACTGTATCGTATCGCCAGCCATCTGGTGTTCTATGGCACCTTTGCTCAGGACGTCGGGCAGCTTTCGCCCGTGTTCTATATGTTCATCGATCGGGAAAAGCTGTTTGGCATTATTGAGGCGATTACCGGTGCACGCATGCACGGCAGCTGGTTCCGTATCGGTGGTGTGGCGGCAGATTTGCCGATTGGTTGGGATCGATTGATCCGCGAGTTTCTCGACTATATGCCAGCGCGTCTTAAAGAATATGACACCATGGTCATGAACAACAGTATCCTCAAAAAACGCACTCAGGGTATTGGCGATTACAGCACCGCCGAAGCATTGGACTGGGGTGCAACCGGTGCGGGGTTACGGGCCACCGGTCTGGAATGGGATTATCGTAAACAGCGCCCTTACTCAGGTTACGAAAACTTCGAGTTTGAAGTGCCTACGGGCAACCGTGGCGATTGTTACGATCGTTGTGCTGTGCGTGTTGAGGAAATTCGTCAGAGCCTGCGTATTGTTGAGCAGTGTCTGAATAATATGCCGGAGGGTGCGTATAAGGCCGAGCACCCGGCGACCACGCCACCACCCAAACCACGCACGCTCAACGATATCGAAACCCTGATTCAGCACTTTTTAAATGTCAGCTGGGGTCCGGTAGTGCCTGCCGATGAGGTAAGCGTGGCAGTAGAAGCAACCAAGGGGCTCAACAGCTATTACCTGGTGAGTGATGGTAGCGGCATGTCTTACCGGACACGGATTCGGACACCGTCATTTCCGCATTTACAGATGATCCCGCTGTTGAGCCGGGGGCTCTATGTGGCGGATTTGATCGCTATTATTGCCAGCATTGATTTTGTGATGGCCGATGTTGATCGTTAACAGGAATAAACAGGTTACAAGGTAATGGAGCACATTAACGCACTCAGTCCACAGGAAATCGCCGAAATTGAGGCTGAGGCGTCGCATTATGAGCAGAAACAGGCCGCGTCCATTGAGGCGTTGAAAATTATTCAAAAGCACCGTGGCTGGGTATCTGATGAAAGTCTGAAGGCCGCTGCTGATTTGCTGGATATGTCGCCTGCGGAACTGGATGGTGTGGCAACCTTTTATACGTTGATCTTTCGTCGCCCGGTCGGCAAACACGTGATTATGTTGTGCGACAGCGTTAGTTGCTGGGTGATGGGCTGTGAAGGCATTCGTGAACAATTGCAGAAGTCGTTAGGTGTCGGTTATGGAGAAACCACGGCTGATGGTGAATTCACGCTGTTACCGGTTACCTGCCAGGGTGCCTGTGATTGCGCACCGGTGATGTTGGTTGACGGCGGACTCGAAAAACATCTGGATGAGGACAAGGTGAAACAGATTATTGCTCATTATGGCCAAGGGCATGAAGAGGTTGGGAAAGGCTGATGGATAGACCGCTCACACAAAATATCGGGCCCGGTAAATCTCCGCCTAATATGGCGGAATATGAAGCTAATGGTGGTTACCGTGCTGCGCGCATGGCGCTGTTGGAAAAACGCCCGGATGAACTGTTGGCGCTACTTAAGGAATCGAATCTACGTGGTCGAGGGGGCGCTGGTTTTCCAACGGCGATGAAGTGGAGCTTTGTGCCCATGAGCAAGGAAGCCAGTGTAAATGGAGCGGGCGATAAAGAGTTCGGTCCAAAATACCTGGTCGTCAACGCGGATGAAATGGAGCCCGGCACTTTTAAAGATCGCCTGTTGATGGAGGGTGACCCTCACCAGTTAATTGAGGGCATTATCCTCAGCGCTTACATCATTCAGGCCGAAACGGCGTATATTTTTATTCGTGGCGAATACACAGTGAGTGCGGCATTGCTGAATGAGGCCATTCGCGAATGTCATCAGGCCGGCCTGCTGGGCGAAAACATCCTGCACAGTCGTTTTAATCTACAAATCCATGTGCATACCAGTGCTGGCCGTTATATCTGCGGTGAAGAAACGGCATTACTGAATTCCCTGGAGGGCAAAAGAGCGACCCCGCGCGCCAAGCCACCTTTTCCACAGGTTAGCGGTTTGTGGGGCCGTCCCACGGTGGTTAATAACGTGGAAACTATCTGCAATATACCCCACATTATTAAAAATGGTGCTGAGTGGTACAAAGGCCTGAGTGCTTCAGAGGATGCGGGCACTAAAATTTTTGGTGTCAGCGGGCGGGTTAAAAAGCCCGGTGCCTGGGAGTTGCCGATGGGTACTTCGGCGCGTGAGATTCTGGAAGATTATGCGGGTGGCATGTGTGACGGTTATCAGCTTAAGGGTTTTTTGCCTGGGGGCGGTTCTACCAACTTTCTCATTGAACAGCACCTGGATCTTCACATGGATTTTAATACCATCGGTCAGGCGGGAAGCCGGATGGGCACTGGCACAATGATTATTCTCGATGATAAAACCTGCCCGGTGGGCATGGTGCGTAATCTGGAACATTTCTTTGCGCAGGAATCCTGTGGTTGGTGTACCCCCTGTCGAGATGGACTGCCCTGGGTGGAGCAAATTTTGGTGAACTTTGAGATGGGGAAAGGCCGTCTTGAGGATTTGGATGTACTCAACGATGCTGTTTATGCGTTGGGGCCCGGACATACTTTCTGTGCTCATGCACCCGGCGCCATGGGCCCGCTGGAAAGCGCGTTACGTTATTTTGAAGATGATTTTAAGGCGCACATTAATGGCAAGTGTTGCCCGTGGGCTTGATGGAAAGAGTACGTGAAATAGTTAAGAAATATTGAAAGGGTGAATGGCTCATAAGTAAGTAGTTGGAGCGAAGATGGTTAACATTGAAATAGATGGCAAAATTTACAGTGTTCCTGAGGGCGACAACCTGTTGCAGGCTTGTCTGTCGTTGGGCCTGGATTTGCCCTATTTTTGCTGGCATCCGGCTCTGGGCTCAGTGGGTGCTTGCCGTCAATGTGCTTTGATCCAGTATGAAGATAACCCTAACCCTGAAGCGGGAGACTCACACGAACAACGCGGCCGCATTGTGATGGGTTGCATGACGCCTGTTAGTGAAGGTATGCGCATCTCCATTAATGACCATCGCGCAGAAGGTTTTCGTGGCCAGGTCATCGAGTACTTAATGACCAATCATCCGCATGATTGCCCTGTATGCGAGGAGGGCGGTGAATGTCATTTGCAGGATATGACGCTGATGAGCAGTCATACCGAGCGCCGTTATGAGGGCAAGAAACGAAGCCATCGTAACCAATATCTAGGCCCGTTTATTAATCATGAAATGAACCGCTGCATTGCCTGCTATCGCTGTCAGCGTTATTACCAGGATTATGCAGGAGGCCACGATCTGCAGGCGATGGCGGCACATAATCATGTGTATTTCGGGCGCCACGAGGATGGCGTACTGGAAAGTGAGTTCAGCGGCAACTTGGTTGAGGTGTGTCCTACCGGTGTGTTCACGGATAAAACCCTGAGTGAGCACTACAGCCGTAAATGGGATTTGCAGACCGCGCCGTCTATTTGTGTGCATTGTGCCGTGGGTTGTAATACCAGCCCTGGAGAACGTTATGGTGATTTACGCCGTATAGTGAACCGTTATCACGGCCAGGTGAATGGCTATTTTCTGTGTGATAGAGGTCGCTTTGGTTATGACTTTGTTAATCGTTCGGATCGAATTAGCCTGGCGCTGCAGTTACAGAGCAACGAGCAGAATAAGCGCCTGGAAATTGAACTCACACGTAGCGAAACACGTGATCAATTAGCGCAGTTGATTGCAGCGGACAAACGCTTGTTGGGGATCGGTTCACCACGGGCGACTTTGGAATCTAACTTTGCGCTACGCGAATTGGTGGGGGCGGCTAATTATTACACTGGCATGAGCGCTCAAGAAGCTGAACTGCACCAATTAGCACTGGATATCCTCCAGCAAGCCCCCGTGCGAATTCCTACGCTCAAGGAAGTAGAGCAGGCTGATGCCGTATTAGTGCTGGGTGAGGATGTGCTCAATACTTCCCCACGTTTGGCTCTAAGCCTGCGGCAAACAGCGGCTAATATTGGTAAGCAGATTGCTGAAAAATTGCGCGTCCCTCTGTGGCAAGATGCGGCGATTCGCGAAGCGCGGCAGGATAAAAAAACGCCCATCTATATAGCGACTTTGTCATCAACGGGGATAGATGATATTGCGGCAGAAACCTTTAACGGCTCACCGGCTGCGATTGCGCGTTTGGGAGCGGCAATTGCTCATGCGATTGATTCATCCGCTCCGAAAGTTGAAGGTTTGAGTGAAGATGACATGGCGATGGTTCAGCGAATTGCTGAGACCTTGAGGACTGCAAAAAAACCGCTGATTATTTCTGGTATAGGTTGTTTTAGCTCGGCTGTGTTACAGGCTACAGCGAATGTTGCTCAGGCGCTGGCAGGTAGAGTAAAAGAGGACATCGAACAAGAGATTGATAGCACGGATCTTTATCTGTGCCTGCCGGAAAGCAATAGTATGGGAGTGACTTTGTTGCACTCTGAAGCAGAGCGGGGTGGATCGATAAGAGCAGCGATGCAACGTGTGGAAGCCGGTGACATCGATACCGTGGTGCTGCTGGAAAATGACTTATACCGTCGTGGTCCTAGCAACGAAATTGAGGTGATATTTAACAGCGAAGCGAAGGTGATTGTGTTGGATCATCATCTTCATGAATCAGTAGCCCAAGCTGATCTAGTATTGCCAGCGGGTGTGTTCTCAGAAGTTGAAGGCACACTGGTGAGTAGTGAAGGGCGTGCTCAGCGCCATTTTGCTGTGAATCTTCCCAAGCATGATATTCGAGCCAGTTGGGAATGGCTGTCCGACATGATTGCGCTGCGCAAGGGCTCGAAAACGCCCGAGTGGCAACATGTCGATGAAGTGACTGAAGACTGTGAAAAATCAGTGCCTGCTTTACAGGGCATTGTGGCAGCCGCTCCCGGAGAGGCTTTTCGAATCAGTGGCCAGAAGATTAATCGTCAAACTCATCGTTACAGCGGGCGCACGGCAATGCACGCTGATGTCAGTGTGAGTGAAGAAAAACAGCCCGTGGATGCGGATTCAGCATTGGGTTTTACGATGGAAGGTTATGCCGTTGCCAAACCTGGCGTCAGGCCGTCTGCGCTAACGCCCTCATACTGGTCTCCAGGCTGGAACTCCAACCAATCTGTGGGCAAGTTCCAGCAAGAAATTAACGGCCCGTTGCAAGGTGGCGATCCCGGTGTTCGCCTTATTGAAACAGCAAGGAAGCAACGTAGCGAATGGTATGAGGTGGCGTTAGAAAAACAACAGCAACAGGCAACAGCTGACAGTAAAAGTGGCCAATGGCTGTTATTGCCGCAGCATTGTATTTTTGCCAGTGAAGAGTTGAGTGCGTTGAGCCCAGCCATTGTGGCGCGTAGCCCTGAACCCTGTGTTTTGTTGCATCCTGATGATGCGGCGGGTTTAGCGGTTGATGAGGGTGATGGTGTCATCATTGACTGCGCTGATCGCAGCATTCATCTGGAGGTGGAAATTGATCAAAGCAGTCCTGCTGGGTCGGTAGGTGTGCCGGTCGGTTTAGCGCAGACAGCGGGGCTTGTTTACCTGCAACGAGTGCAGGTGAAAAAGGATCTGGACTGGCAACGTCGTGCTGAAGTTGATGTGATTGTCACTGACCTTAATCCCGCAAATTCAGGGGGAAGGTCATGACTGGCGTAGGTTCCCTGTTGAGCATCTTTGGTATTTTGCTGGCTGTTGTGTTCACGGCTGCCATGTTGACTTGGCTGGAACGCCGTTTGTTGGGCATCTGGCAGGATCGTTGTGGCCCCAATCGTGTGGGTCCTTTCGGTTTGCTGCAGGTGGCAGCCGACATGATTAAAATTTTTACCAAACAGGACTGGATTCCCCCCTTCGCCGATAAACCGGTGTTTATCCTTGCGCCAGCGATAGTCATGGTGACCATGTTAATGGCCTTTGCTGTGATTCCCTTTGCACCCGGTGTGGGTGTTGTTGACCTCAATGTGGGTATCCTGTTTTTCCTGGCGATGTCGGCGCTGGCAGCTTACAGCGTGTTGTTGGGTGGTTATGCCTCCAACAGCAAGTATGCCTTGATTGGCAGCTTGCGAGCCGCGGCGCAAATGATCAGCTACGAAGTGTTTATGGGCATATCCCTGATGGGCGTGGTGTTGATGTCCGGCTCATTTAATATGCGCGAGATCGTACTAGCCCAGGCTGATGGCTGGTTTATTGTGCCGCAGTTTATTGGTTTTGTGGTGTTCTTGATTGCCGGCTTTGCGGAAAGTCACCGTTTACCCTTTGACTTGCCCGAGGCAGAACATGAAATTGCCGCCGGTTTTCATACCGAGTATTCGAGCATGAAATTCGGCATGTTTTTTATCGGCGAGTATCTCGGCGTTACGTTGATTTCCGCGCTGATCGTCACCCTTTATTTTGGTGGCTGGATGGGACCCGTATTGCCGCCGTTGGTGTGGTTTATCCTGAAAACCTTTGTGTTTATTTGTTTCTTTATTCTGATGAGAGCCTCATTGCCTCGGCCACGTTACGATCAACTGATGAGCTTTGGCTGGAAGGTCATGTTGCCCATTGCGCTGGTTAATTTATTGGTGACCGGCGGCATTCTTCTCAGTCTGGGCGGGGAGGCTTGATGCCATGCTAAGCCAACTAAAAACCATCTGGACCATCCTGAAGCATACCTTCACCAAGCTGGATACTGTGCAGTACCCGGATGAAAAACCGCATTTGCACCCGCGTTATCGGGGACGTATTGTGCTCACCAAAGATCCTGACGGCGAAGAACGTTGTGTTGCTTGTAACCTGTGTGCGGTTGTGTGCCCGGTGGATTGTATCGCCCTGCAAAAGGCCGAAGATGATAGCGGTCGTTGGTATCCGGAGTTTTTCCGAATCAATTTTTCGCGCTGTGTGATGTGTGGCATGTGTGAAGAGGCCTGCCCAACCCATGCCATTCAACTCACGCCGGACTTCGAAATGTGTGAATACGACCGGCAAAACATGGTGTACGAGAAGGAGCATTTATTGATTGATGGGCCGGGTAAATACCACGATTACAACTTCTACCGGGTGTCCGGCAAAGCCATTGCCGGTAAGGATAAAGGTGAAGCCAATAATGAGGCGGCACCTATCGACGTGAAGAGTTTAATGCCATGACACTTGAACTTGTGCTTTTTTATATGGCTTCTGCCGTGGCGGTGTTTTCCACGCTGATGACAATTACTCGCCACAATGCTGCGCATGCGCTGTTGTATTTAATTGTGTCCTTATTGGCGGTGGCTGTGCTGTTTTATCTGTTAGGCGCTCCCTTTGCTGCTGGATTGGAGGTCATTATCTACGCCGGTGCGATTATGGTGCTGTTTGTGTTTGTCATCATGATGCTCAATCAGGGTAATAAAACGGTGCAGCAGGAAAGACAGTGGCTGAGGCTGGGTATGTGGGTTGGGCCAGGAATTTTGTGTCTGGTGCTGTTTTTGGAAGTGCTGACGCTGTTGGGTCATAGCGGTGATATGGCGGGTCTGCAGGTGATATCCGCCAAGCAGGTGGGCATACGCCTGTTTGGTCCTTACCTGTTGGCTGTGGAGTTGGCTTCCATGCTGCTGATGGTGGGACTGGTAGGTGCCTATCATCTGGGTAGGCCTTTGCATGTAAAAGAGAAAACTACAGAGCAGGTGAAAGAATTGGAGGATGTACAATGACTGGCGTACCCATTGAACACGGTCTGTTGTTAGCCACCATTTTATTTTGTTTAGGACTGCTGGGCGTACTGGTGCGCCGGAATATCATTTTTGTATTGATGTCGATGGAAATCATGTTTAACGCTGTTGGTTTGGCGTTTATCACCGGCGGTTCGCGTTGGGCTCAGGCCGACGGACAAATCATGTTTATGCTGGTGCTGACATTGGCTGCTGCTGAAGTGGCGGTGGGGTTGGCGCTGGTGTTGCAATTATACAAACGCTTTAAAACGCTAGATCTGGATGTGCTGAGTAAATTGAAGGGCTGAGAATCTTAATAGAGGGCGATTAAGGATTATGCTGAATCTGTTGTGGTTAGTGCCAAGTTTACCGTTAGTGGGTTTTGCCCTGCTGGTATTCGGGCGCCTGCCTCGCAGATTAGCCGCCTGCGTCGGCGTGGGGTCTATTGGCTTGGCAGCCTTAATGACGTTGCTGATTGCGCTGCCCTTCTTGAGTTTGCCAGCAGAGGAGCAGGCGTTTAGGCAATTGCTATGGAACTGGTTCAGCGTTGCTGAGTTGAACGTCGGTTTTACGCTTTACCTTGATCCCCTGTCGTTGGTGATGATGGGCATTATTACCGGCATCGGATTTTTGATTCACCTGTATTCGGTGGGTTATATGGCGGATGATGTCGCCTTTAACCGTTTCTTCGCCTACATGAATCTGTTTGTAGCAGCAATGTTGCTGCTGGTGCTGGGCGACAATCTGGTGGTGCTGTATTTGGGCTGGGAAGGGGTTGGCTTGTGTAGCTACCTGTTGATTGGCTTCTGGTACGACAAGCCCGAAAATGGCTATGCCGCCCGTAAAGCCTTTATCGTAACGCGGATCGGCGATACCTCCATGGCGCTTGGTTTGTTCCTCATCTTCATGCATCTGGAAACGTTGGATATTCAGTCGATCACCCAGCAGGCTAATGCCTTGTGGTTACCGGGCTCCTGGTTGCCTGTGTTGGCGGCAGCGTTGTTGTTGGGCGGAGCGCTGGGCAAATCGGCCCAATTACCGTTGCAGACCTGGCTGCCTGATGCGATGGCGGGTCCAACACCGATCAGTGCTCTGATCCACGCTGCGACCATGGTTACTGCGGGGGTGTATCTGATTGCTCGTATGCATGAGCTGTTTTTACTGGCGCCGCAGGTGATGGTGGTGATTGCTATTATCGGCGCGGCAACGTTGCTGATTTCAGGCTTTACGGCGCTGACTCAGACAGATATCAAACGTATTCTGGCCTTTTCCACCATGAGCCAGCTCGGTTATATGTTTCTGGCACTGGGCGTGGGGGCTTGGTCGGCGGCCATTTTCCACCTGATGACCCATGCCTTCTTCAAGGCCTTGTTGTTCCTTGCTGCTGGTGCGGTCATTATTTCGGTGCACCATGAGCAGAACATTTTCAACATGGGTGGTTTGCGTAAACGCCTGCCATTGAGTTTTTGGTGTTTCATTATTGGCAGTTTGGCATTGGTGGCGCTGCCGCTGACCTCGGGCTATTTCAGTAAACATGAGATTTTATTGGCCGCTGCTGCTTTTGAACACTCGGGTGAGTGGTTATGGCTGGCGGGTGTGGTAGGAGCATTAATTACCGGTATCTACACCTTCCGGTTGATCTTTATTGTTTTTTTTGGGGAAGAAAAGGGCGAGGCTCTGGAAAGTTTTGGCATGGCGATCCGTCTGCCGTTGCTGGCGCTGTGTGGTTTATCACTGTTGGGCGGCTGGATTCCCTTGCCTTTTGCTCAGTTGTTTCCAGCCCTGCCAGCGGGTCATGGCAGCAGTGTGATGAATTGGATTACAACGCTGACGCCGGTCGTCGGTATCGTGATTGCTTATTTGTGTTTCTATCGGCGAAATAACTTTATCGAGCGGGTCAGTACCGCGCGATCTGGACAGCTGCTAAAACGTTTCTGGTTTAGTGGCTGGGGCTTTGATTGGCTTTATGAAACGTTTGTCATTGCGCCCTTTATGTTTATTGTGGATTTCAATAAAAACGACGTGGTGGATAGCGGCTACAGGCTGATTGCCTGGTTGATGCGTTGGCTGCATCGCATGCTGAGCATTACCCAAACCGGGCGCGTGCGCTGGTATGCCGCTGTCATTGTGCTGGGTGTGGTTGGTTTTGTGGGGCTGGGGGTGATGCGATGATGCTGATTTATCTCATTCTCCTGCTGTTTGTTGGCGGTTTGCTGTGTTGGCTGGTTGATCGTGCCAGGTTAGCCGATGTGCGCTGGGTGGCATTGATTGTGCTGATTGTGGCATTGGGACTGTTGTTGATGGCCTATGCCAATAGCGAAGGATTGGAGGTTGCCGGTCGGCAATGGCTTTTGGGGATCAATATTCCATGGATTAGTCGTTTTGGTGTAGCACTGATCTTTGCCATGGATGGGCTGAGCTTCCTGATGGTGCTGCTGACGCTATTTCTGGGCATTGTGGCTGTGCTGTCATCCTGGCAGGAAATCGAGCGTAACAGCGGCTTTTTCCACTTTAACTTGTTGTGGGTATTGGCCGGGGTGGTGGGTGTATTTACGGCGCTGGACCTGTTCCTGTTCTTTGTTTTCTGGGAAGTGATGCTGGTGCCCATGTATTTCATTATCGCAGTGTGGGGGCATGAAAATCGCGTCTATGCGGCGATGAAGTTCTTTATCTTTACCCAGGCCAGTGGCTTGCTCATGCTGCTGGCCATTGTGGCGCTGGTGTATTTCCACTATCAGGCTACCGGTGTGCTGACATTTAACTATTTTGTCTTGCTGGAAACGCCCCTATCAGAAACAGTGGCTCACTGGCTAATGTTGGGCTTCTTTATTGCCTTTGCTGTGAAGTTGCCAGCGGTGCCAGTACACCCCTGGTTACCCGATGCGCACACCCAGGCACCCACTGCGGGCAGCGTGATTCTGGCGGGCATTCTGTTGAAAACCGGTGCCTATGGCATCATTCGTTTTGCGGTACCGCTGTTTCCTGAGGCTTCGGCACAGTTTGCTCCTATGGCGATAACGCTGGGGGTGGTCAGTATTATTTACGGTGCGGCAGTGGCCTTTGCACAAACCGATTTAAAACGTTTGATCGCCTATACCAGTATCAGTCATATGGGTTTTGTCTTGGTGGGTGTTTACGCTGGCAATGAGCTGGGCATGCAGGGCGCGGTGATGACCATGTTGGCACATGGTATGACCTCAGCAGCGCTGTTTGCCTTTGCCGGTGCGATTCAGCAACGCATCCATACCCGTGATATGCGAGAGATGGGCGGCTTTTGGAATAGCGCGCCACGCCTGGGTGCTTGGGTGCTGTTTTTCTCTGTCGCTGCGCTTGGCATGCCGGGGTTGGCAAACTTTATTGGTGAATTTCTGGTACTGGTCGGTGCGTTTAAAAGTTATAGCTGGTTAACGGTGATTGCGGCTGGAGGACTGATTTTGGCACCCGTTTATACGCTACTGGTTATCCAAAAAGTGTTTCATGGAAAGCCGCGGGTTGAAGGAAACGTTGTAGATGTTTCTTCAAGAGAAATTGTGATGATGGCCATGATGGCGGTGGTAACAATTGTATTGGGTCTGTATCCACAAATGGTTTTGGATCTGGTGTCACAGGGGCCGGTGGTTGCTCCCGTTATCGAAACCCCCGTGTCTGATCTGATGGTGCAATTAAGCAAGGATTAACAACAGGCAAACTGATGGGAAAACTAGAATTAATCGCGCTTTTGCCAATTATTGTGATCGCCGCCTCGGCCGTGGTGGTGATGCTGCTGGCCGCCTTCAAGCCCCAGCCTGGATTGCTGAACGGGATGACGCTAGTGGGGCTGCTGCTCGTGCTGGCAGCGCTGGTATGGGCGGATGAGCTGGCTCCATTGCAAGTTACACCGTTGTTGATTATTGATCGTTTTGCGTTGTTTTACAGTGGTTTGGTGGTGTTGGCGGGCATGGTGGTTACCTTGCTGTCTGGACGTTACCTGGCTACGGCCGGGAAATCGGTTGAGCAGCCTGCAGGGCAATCGCATCTGACCGCTGAGTATTACATCCTTTTGCTGACGGCGACTCTCGGTGCGATGGTGCTGGTATCCAGTCGTCATTTTGCCAGCTTTTTTATTGGTCTGGAGCTGCTAGGTGTCTCCCTGTATGTGTTGGTGGCTTATCTGGCACCGTTTGGGGTTGCCCGCGCTACGTCACTGGAAGCCGGCATGAAATACCTGATTCTCTCGGGCGTGGCTTCAGCCTTGCTGCTATTTGGTATTGCCTTGATGTACGCCGAGTTTGGGGTGCTGGAATTCGCCAAACTGGGTGAAATCTGGAGTGAACCGGGTGGCATGGATAACGCTATTGTGGCCGTGGGTTTTGCGCTGTTGCTCTCGGGCGCCTGTTTTAAACTGTCGCTAATGCCTTTTCACCTGTGGACACCCGATGTATACGAGGGGGCGCCAGCGCCAATTACGGCTTTTGTTGCGACGGTTTCCAAGGGGGCTATGTTTGCCTTTGTGTTGCGGCTGTTTGCTGATACCAATGCTTTTGCCCATCCGACGGTATGTATTGCGCTGAGTATTATTGCAATATTGTCGATGGTGGGCGGTAACCTGTTGGCGTTACTGCAAAACAATGTAAAAAGGCTATTGGCTTATTCATCGATCGCGCATATTGGCTATTTGCTGGTGGTGCTTTTAGCTGGCGCGACTATGGTGGACAGCCATGCAAAAGCGGGTACAGCGTTAGTCAGTGAAGCGGTTGCTTTCTATCTGGTCGCTTATTTTGTGACAACGCTGGGAGCCTTTGGTGTGGTGACAGCCTTATCGAAGGCTGGCAATGGCCAGGATTGTGATCAGATTGATGATTATCGCGGTCTTTTCTGGCGTATGCCCGGGCTGGCTATGATCTTCGCCGCGATGTTGTTGTCGCTGGCCGGTATTCCTCTGACGGTCGGTTTTATCGGTAAGTTTTATATCGTTGTTTTAGGCGTGCAGGCATCAATGTGGGTGCTGCTGGCAGCACTGGTGTTGGGTAGTGTGATTGGACTTTATTACTATCTGCGGTTAATTGTGGTGATGTTTTTGCGTGATGAAAAAACCAGTGAGGTTGATTCCATGCAAATGCGTATCGCTCCGGGTGATCAATTGGTATTAGTCGCGTTAGTGGCTTTGTTGATTTGGTTAGGTGTATATCCTGATCCAGTGATTAACCTGATACAGGCTGCCGGGCTGAGTAGGATTTGAGTGTCTGGCAATGATGCCTGAACAATTAAAGCTGAATTAAGCATGTGTATCGAGTACCCTGCATAGCTTGACGGGCGCGTATTAACAGCGTAAAACTTAAGCACAATGAGCAAACTTTAGCTTATCGCTATGCCTATTAATTAATGAAAGAACGTAAGGATCTACTTCATGCTGAAATCAATTAAAGTCAAGGATTACATGACCACGAAATTGATTACTTTCCTTCCTGAGATGGATATCTTTGAGGCGATTGCAACGCTTCAGTCTAACCGTATTTCCGGTGCGCCTGTGCTTGATCATAATGGTCAGCTGGTTGGTATGCTTACGGAGGGTGATTGTCTTACTGCGATTATCAAGGATATTTATTACACCGAAGCGGGTGGCCATGTCTCTGATTATATGAGCACTGAATTGGCGACCATCAGCCCTGAAGATGATATTGTCGATATCGCTGTTGAGTTTCAAAAGCAACGCCGAAAACGTTTTCCTGTGATGGATGATGGTGAGTTGGTCGGGCAAATCAGCCAACGTGATATTTTGCGTGCGGTTATCGATATTACCCAGCATCCAGGGCATGGGTAATTATTTATATTCAATTAGATAAAGCTTTATTATTAAAGTTGTTTGGCGTGCCTTTTTGTACTGGCTGCGCACGCTGAGCAACCCCTCAAATATTGTTCTAATGCGTTTTATAAACGCTTTTCACGGTTTACGTTTTGTCATCCTTTGATTCAAAGCCCTTTCTTGCCGAACTAACACGCCGTCCTGGTGTGTATCAGATGCTGGATGAAGCAGGTAAAGTGCTTTATGTCGGTAAAGCCAAGAATCTAAAGAATCGTGTATCCAGCTATTTCAGAAACACTGGCTTGAGTATTAAAACCCAGTCGTTGATGGGTAAAGCGAAAGACGTGCAGGTGACGGTGACAGGCAGCGAAACGGAAGCGCTGTTACTTGAACAAAACCTGATTAAAAGCCTTAAACCTCCTTACAATATCCTGCTCCGGGATGATAAGTCCTATCCCTTTATCTTTTTGACTGACAAGGATACCTATCCGGCCTTGGGTTTGCATCGCGGCGCGAAACGAAAAAATGTCCGCTATTTTGGCCCTTTCCCCAATGTCAGCGCAGTGCGTGAAACACTCAGTTTGCTACAGAAATCCTTCAAGGTACGTCAGTGTGACGAGAGTCATTTCAAGAACCGCTCACGGCCTTGTCTTCAGTACCAAATCGAGCGCTGCAAAGCGCCCTGTGTTGAATACATTTCTGAACAGGATTATGCCGAGGATGTACGTCACACGCAGATGTTTCTTGAGGGTAAGGATCGGGAAATTATCACTGAATTAACGGCTCAGATGGAGAGGGCCTCAGAGACACTGGATTTTGAAAAAGCGGCAGAACTGCGCGACCAGGTGATTCAACTGCGCCGTATTCAGGAGCAACAATATGTTTCTGGCGACAGTGGCGATGTGGACGTGGTGGCCGGCCTGGTTAGCCCGATGGGCATTTGTGTGCAGGTATTATTTATCCGGGGTGGCCGAATTTTGGGCAGTCGTACCTATTATCCCAAAGTGAACATGGTGAGTTCATTGTCTGAGTTATTGGATGGTTTTATTCCGCAGTTTTATCTGGCCGGTTCAGCGCAACATCAAATTCCCAAGGAAATTATTCTGAACGCTGAGCTGGAAGATGAAACGATGTTACGTGAGGTGTTGGAGCAGACGTCTAACCGTAAAGTTCTTATTACGTCGAAAGTACGGGGTGATCGGGCACGCTGGTTACAGTTGGCGGTTAATAATGCGGAGCAAAACCTGCAGGGCCGTTATGCCAACAATATGGATTATGCCGGGCGCATTCATGCCTTGCAGGCAGCGCTTTTGCTTGATGATATTCCCAAGCGTATGGAATGTTTTGATATTAGTCATAGTTCTGGTGAATCGACGGTTGCTTCCTGTGTAGTGTTTGATAATAACGGGCCGTTGAAGGCCGATTACCGGCGTTTTAACATCACAGGCATCACTGGTGGCGATGATTATGCAGCCATGCAGCAGGCCCTGAAACGGCGTTATAAACGCCTGAAAGCGGGAGAGGGTAAGTTACCGGATATTCTGTTTATTGATGGCGGCAAAGGGCAATTGCGAATGGCTGAGGATGCACTGGCTGAACTGGAAATTAACGAAGTGCTACTGGTGGGTGTAGCCAAGGGTGTGACGCGTAAAGCCGGGCTTGAGTCTTTGTATATGGCAGGGCGCAGTGGTGAAATTGTTTTGCCACCAGACTCTCCGGCACTGCACCTGATCCAGCATATTCGTGATGAAGCTCACCGTTTTGCCATTACCAGTCATCGTCAGGCGCGCGGTAAAACCCGGCGTACCTCGCCACTGGAGTCAATTCCAGGTGTGGGGCCTAAACGCCGTCGTGAATTACTAACCTTTTTTGGCGGCATTCAGGAAATTGAACGCGCTAGTGTTGAAGAAATTGCCAAGGTGCCGGGTATCAGTAAGATTATGGCGGAGGAAATTTATGCCTCGCTGCGTAATGAATAATCACTATTGATCCAGTATCATGAACACATTATCGGTAAGTCTAAATCAGCCCTAACTGGATGGAAATTATCAAAAATAAACTCCCCATGAGCATACCCAATATCATAACTAGTCTGCGTATCATGCTGATACCGGTCATTGTGATAGTTTATTATTTGCCCTTCGAGTGGAGCAACGTTGCTTCGGCCAGCATTTTTGTGATTGCTGCGCTGTCTGACTGGCTGGATGGTTATCTGGCCCGTAAGTGGGATCAGCACACGCCTTTTGGTGCTTTTTTTGATCCGGTTGCGGATAAGCTTATTGTTTCGATCGTGTTGGTCATGCTGGTGGATGAATACGCCAGCGTCTGGTTAACATTATCCGCCATGGTGATTATTGGTCGTGAGGTGGTGATTTCAGCGTTGCGTGAATGGATGGCTGAACTGGGTAAACGAACCAGTGTGGCGGTTTCTTATGTCGGTAAGCTAAAAACTACGTTGCAGATGATCTCTATTATCATCCTGTTGTTTGCTGTGCCGGGAACGACCACTGCGCAGTGGGGCCTGGTTTGTATGTTTTTTGCCGCTGGTCTGACATTGTGGTCAATGATTATTTATCTGAAAGCGGCTTGGCCTGACCTGACTCGCGAAATGTAATTCGAACCTCTTGCAAAGCACCTTCCACTCAAGCGAACACATAACCGCGATTGTGGCATCAGGTGTGTCTTCAAAGTGCTTGCTGGCACTGACAATAAACTATTCGTGTTAAAGGCGTCTTAAAATGACAAGTCTGGAAATCAACCCCTTCCTTGAACGTATCGGTTATCAAGGTCCAACTGAGGTTAACCTTGAAACGTTGACGGGTCTGCAACGCGCCTTTTTGTTGTCGGTGCCTTTTGAAAATCTTGATATTCATTTCGATGAAAAACCTGCTTTATCTTTCGCTTCTTTTTATGAAAAAATTGTTGAAGATCGTCGTGGCGGGATTAGTTACGAATGTAACGGTCTGTTTTTTGCCATGCTGCGTGCGTTGGGTTTTGAGGTGCAGTTACTTTCAGCGCGTATCTGTATGGGTGACGAACTGACGGAAGAGTTTGATCATATGCTGGTGCTGGTTTCTCTGGCTGGGGAAAAGGGCGCACAGGAGTATCTGGTGGATGTAGGGCTGGGACAATCCTGCCCGCAACCGATGTTGATTGGTTCCATGGATGAATACTCGTCGGAAAATTACAGTTATCGACTGGGAGTTCATCATGACCAGCCGGCACTGTTTTACAAATCTGCGAAGAGCGATTGGCAGCCACGTTATGTGTTTAGCATGCAGGTTTGTGCGTTGGTGGATTTTGCGCCTATGTATCGTTTTCATCAAAGTTCCGAGCAGTCGCCCTTTACGCAGGGGCAATTAGTGACTCTGATGACCGAGACAGGCCGTGTGACGTTAAATGGTATGACGCTTAGTATTATCGATGGTGGTAAGCGTGAGCAGCGTGAGCTGGCTTCTGAAAGTGATTACCTGAAGTGCCTAAAAACACACTTTGCAATTGCGTTCGAAGGCTGATTTTACATCCCCCGTTATTTACATCTTCTGTTAAAGGTTAATCCACATTAATTAAAAATCGGCCGGTTTCTTTTTTATGCTTATCCAGGTAGCGCATAAAAGGCGTGCCGCCGGTGCCGATATCGGTGGGGTTTGCGCCGACTGATTGTGATTGCTGATGGATATAGCTTGCTGCGTATTGCAGGTGCAGGGTGCGGAAATCTTCCACTAGCGTAACGCAGTTGTTATAAGCGTCGACCAGCATGGGGGCGTTCTTACCTTCGCGGATCACAACGTCACGTAATGCCGGTCCTTCACTTAATTTTTTTAAAAATGACCGGTGTTCCTGTGGCATATAAAGGCGCATTTCCAATAGATATTCTTTTAATGGATCATCCTCGTGCTCAATACCCAGCAGGGTATCCAGCGCCGGAATAATGCTACTTTGCGCGCCGGTTTCTCCGCGAAATTTCTGGGGTTTATTTTGATAAGCTTCCACACCTTCGTATCGTAATCCATCGGGTAGACTCGGGTTATTGGCCCAACCATGAATAAACGGCCGGACGCGCTGGTAATAAATAAGGGGATCACAATGTTCTGGCATACGGGCAAGGCTTTGATACATGCCTTCCAGCGAGCGCTGAATGTTGAGTAGGCTTTGTAAAAGTGTTTGCGGTTGGTTTTTTGAGACAGCTGTTTGAGCGGGTAACAGGTTTGCAACGGCGGTAGTGGCGCGCGCTTCAATATCAATATGAATGAGAATAAACCATTCTTCATCAATGCCACCCCAAAAGTTTTGTAACAGGGCGATGTTGCCAAGTTGTATCGGACGATCAGTTTGCAGGCGTCGCCAGTTGTGCAGCGCGTAGGAAGCGTAGGACAACACGGGCGGTCGGTTGAGCGTTTGCGAGAGCTGATACCAGGGCACAGCGAGTGTTGCGGGCAAAACGCTGGCTGGTCTGGGTCCGCCCCATACATAGGCATGGTTGATAAATGACACTATCATCATGGCGCGCTCTATTTCTGCTGGGCTGTGCAACTTGTTGATGGGGAAGGGTTGCAGCCCGGATAATAAGCCGTGTAGCTGGTCACTTAATAGCAGTTTGGGTAGCTGAGCCGCTACGGCTTCCCATTCGTTAAAATCGGCTGACAGCTTTGTCAGAGGATCTGCCGAGGGAAGAAAGCCCTGTTCGGGGTTGAAGCTGGTTTGTGCTGAGATCATAAGTATCGCCGTTTAAAACCACTTTTACTTTGGATAGCGATTGATCGCTGAAGTTCTAGTCTGATGAATTCGCGGTGAGGAGAGCGTTTTTATAGCTTTCCAACACATCAGGATTGGCTAACGCCTTGATGTTCTTTACCGATTGGCCTTCAACTATTGCCTTTACCGCCATTTCGGCAATTTTTCCCGAGTGAGTGCGGGGGATACCGTCGACCTGAATGGTCAATGCTGGAACATGGCGTGGTGTGGCAGATGAACTGATTTGATGATTAATCTGCTCGATAAGTGACGCATCAAGAGAGAGGCCTTCTCGCAACTGCACAAATAGCACAATACGCTCGCTGCCTTGCCAGGGCTGGCCGATGACCACGCTATCTAGCACAGCAGGGATTTGCTCGACTTGTCGATAGATCTCTGCGCTGCCTATACGCACTCCGCCAGGGTTCAGCGTGGTGTCGGAGCGACCATGAATAATAAACCCTTGCTGGGCGGTGGTTTCTGCAAAATCGCCATGTGCCCAGATATCAGCAAAACGGTCAAAATAGGCCGCGTGGTATTTATTGCCCCCCGGGTCATTCCAAAAGCCAATGGGCATGGACGGGAAGGCTTTCGTACACACTAACTCGCCCTTTTTCTGTTTGATGCTTTTACCCGCCTCATCATAAATTTCAACAGCCATGCCTAGCCCTGCACAGGTTATTTCACCACGATAAACGGGCCTCAAAGGGTTGCCTAACACGAAGCAGGAAATGATGTCGCTGCCGCCGGAGATGGATGAAAGCTGCACATCAGTTTTGATGTGTTGATAAACATAGTCGTAATGCTCCGGGCTGAGGGGCGATCCGGTTGAGGTGATGGTGCGCAGGCTTTCCAGGTTGTGAACCTGTGCGGGTCGGGCCTGACTTTTTGCCAGTGTATCAATGTATTTTGCCGAGGTGCCAAACAGCGTCATATCTTCAGCGTCGGCAAACATGAACAACATGCTGTCGTTGGGATGGGTAGGGGAGCCATCGTAAAGCAAGAGAGTGGCTTCGCTGGCCAGTCCGGATACCAGCCAATGCCACATCATCCAGCTGGTTGTGGTGTAATAAAACAGTCGGTCATTGGGTTTGACGTCGCAATGTAACTGATGCTCTTTGAGGTGTTGCAGTAGCGTGCCGCCCGCACTATGGACGATACATTTCGGGATGCCAGTGGTGCCACTTGAAAACAAAATATATAACGGATGGTGGAAAGGAAAACGCTCAAATTCAATAGGCTGGGTTTGGTGGGTTGCCAGTAGATCCGGCCAATATAGCCATTGATTGGTCTCAATATCAGCTGTGTTACAGGTAAGCGGATCTGTGCCGTAGGGTGCGATAATAACTTCATTAAGTGTTTTAAGTTTGTTCGATATTACTTTGATTTTATTATGGTTGTTAATCTTTTTTCCGGCGTAGTAATAATGACTGTGAGCAAATAGCAACGTTGGTTCAATTTGAGCGAAACGGTCGATCACACTCTGTTCGCCAAAGTCTGGTGAGCAGGAGCACCAGGTGGCCCCCAGGCTGCTACATGCCAGCATGGCAATAACTGTTTGTGGAGTGTTAGCCATATAAGCCGCAATGCGATCGCCGGATTTAACATCCAGTTCGAGCAGCACCTGTCGTAACCGGGAAACCTCATCGTAAAGCTCTTTCCAGCTAACGCGTTGGCCGGTTTTATCCTCAGCCCAGAACACCATTGCATCGGCGTGATCTTTTCGCTGTAACAAGTTTTCAGCGAAATTAAGTTTGGCTCCCGGGAAGAAACGGTCCTCCAGCATGCCGTGACCTTTGATCAGTTCTTGCTCGCCGGGGTTGCCTATAACGCCACAAAAATCCCAGATTGAGGCCCAAAATTGTTCACGGTGGTTGATAGACCATTGATGAAGTTCAGAATAATCAGTGAACATGAGTGCGTAGTTATCACTCAAATAGTCCAGATAATTGGTGAGATTTGCACGTGTGATACGATGCTGCGAGGGCTGCCAGATAGGGTCGTTCATAGCCCGCTCCATAAGTTACTTATGCATGGTTTGACAATAAAAAGGGTAAGCTTTCTCAATTTGAGAAAAGCATGGTTTTAATGCGTTATCGCATTCATTATCATCAGCAAAATAATTAAAGTCGTTTAATAAGCGGCGCTTTTCAATGCTTTATTCTATTCAGCGGAGTTCTGTTTGTCTTCTCTCTATCTCAAGAGTCTCAATTATCCACGTTTGATGCTATGTTTTGTGCTGCTGTTATGCCTGCTGGCGGCGAGTTTCTGGCCGCGTTTTAGCTTTGAGGCTTCATCTGACACATTGGTGGTGGAGGGTGATGCGGATCTGGCTTATTACCGCCAAATTGAACAGCGTTTTGGCGGTGAAGAGGCGCTATTTCTGACCTATACGCCTCGTAGTGGCGAACTCTTCTCTGAGCAAACACTGACAGACCTTTCTGAAATTCAGCAACAGCTTGAGGCGTTGGCGAATGTTAATTCTGTGTTCAGTATTCTCGATGCGCCGTTACTGGATAATGTGACCGGTACCGAGCTGCGAGAAGCAGGTCAGGTGCGAACGTTACGCTCCTCCGAGGTTGATTATTCTTTGGCCCGTACGGAGTTGAGCACGAGTCCTTTGTATGCTGATTTACTGGTGTCTCGTGCTGCAGATACCACGGCGTTGCGTATTGGTTTGAAATTTGACAGTGAACTGGAAAGTCTGCGCGCTCTTCGTAAACAGGGGCGAGAGAATGGCCATTTCAGTAATCCCGAATTGGATGATATTGAGGCCCGTTATTCGGCTGAAAAAGTCCGTTACGCGGAGCAGCGTGAACAATTGATCGGCGAGGTTCGTGCTATTCGTGACGCTTATCGAGATCATGCCCAGCTGTATCTGGGCGGTGTGCCGATGATTGCGGCTGATATGATTGCTTACGTGAAAAATGATGTGCTGATTTTTGGTGCTGCGGTAGGACTGATTATTATCGTGATGCTGTACGTGTTTTTTCGTCGTATCCGCTGGGTGTTATTACCACTATTTAGCAGCGCACTGACTATTGCTTTGTTAATTGGCTGGCTGGGCTTTATCCGGCAGCCCATCACAGTCGTGTCCTCTAACGCCTTGGCGTTATTGGCGATCATTTCACTGTCTTTCAGTATTCATTTGATTGTTCGTTATCGCGAGCTGTTGGCCTCGCAACCGGAGCAACCTCATGCGGCACTGGTCATTGAGACAATGCTTAGCAAATTTGCGCCTTGTTTTTATACTGCGCTTACCACGATGGTGGCTTTTGCATCGCTGTCCTCCAGCGATATTCTGCCGGTCGAGGATTTTGGTTGGATGATGTGCATGGGCATCGCCTTTGCATTGTTGATCTCCTTCACCTTTTTTCCTGCGTTATTGCTGATGTTTTCGCGTGGCGAAGCCAGTGCCACGATAGCTAAACCACTTAAAATTAATATCCTGCTGAGCCATTTGGCTCGTCACAGGGCGGGACCTATTTTGGGTTTTACCCTGGCTTTGGCGCTAGTGATCTGTGGCGGTTTGTATCAGGTTAGTCTTGATAATCGTTTTATTGATTATTTTAAGGATGACACAGAAATTCGTGCAGGCATGCAATACATTGATGAGCATTTGGGCGGCACGGTGCCTTTTGAAGTGATTGTTCAGTTTGAGCCTCACGAGAGTGAAGAAATTGACGAGGACGACCCCTTCTATTTTGAGGACGAAGACGAATTCCCCGAGAAATACTGGTTCACTCCAGACAAGTTGCAAGCGATGCGGGCACTTCATCTGTATTTGGAAGAAATGCCGCAAACGGGCAAAGTGATATCACTGGCTACCCTGGATAAAGTTGCGCGCGATCATAACGAGGGGAAACCATTGGATGCCGTGCAACTGGCTGTGGTGTTGGAGGCTTTGCCGAGTACGATTCGCGAACAGTTGATTGACCCCTATGCCGATCCAGCCAGTGGTGAAATGCGTATCAGTGGTCGTATCAAGGAGAGTGGGCCACTTTTTTCACGTGATGAAATGGTCGACCAAGTGCTTCAGTTTTCTCAAACACTTGGTTTTTCTGAAGATGAGATCCGGGTCACGGGCATGATGGTGTTGTTCAATAATATGCTCAAGCAGTTGTTCGATTCACAGACCTCTACGCTGGCTTATGTGTTACTGGCGACGTTGGCAATGTTTGCATTATTGGTGCGGTCCTTCAATTTGGCGTTATTGGGGCTGTTGCCTAACGTGATGGCGGCAGCTTCGGTAATTGCTTTTATGGGGTATGCGGGTATTCCTTTGGATATGATGACTATCACCATTGCGGCTATTAGCATCGGTATTGGTGTAGATGATGCTATTCACTACTTACACCGTTTCCGAGAAGAGTTTGATGCGACCGGTGATGTACGTGAAGCGGTTAAGCGCAGTCATGCCAGTATCGGCCGAGCCATGTATTTTACGTCGATTACGATTATCGCTGGTTTTTCAGTGTTGGCTTTTTCCAATTTTGTACCGACGATTTATTTTGGTTTGCTAACGGCATTAGCAATGTTGTTTGCGATGTTGGCAAATCTCACCATTTTGCCGGCCCTGCTGGTGATTCATCCCTCGTATAAGAAAAAACCGGCTGACAGAGTTAATTAAAACGTTAATGAAGGGACTGAACTCCTAGTCTAGTGGAGAAAATACTCAGTTGAGGCGCTGCTCATATTTGTTGTTTTGAGTGAATATGAGAGGGCTTGATCGGCGCAATCCGGAGTAACTACACCTATACTTAACGTGAGTTATTTGCTTTTTTTTCAGGAGACGTTCCGTGGTTGCAGAGAAAATGCCTATTTCATTGGTGCTGGGTTCTGGTGGCGCTCGAGGTATCACCCATATCGGGGTGATTAAGTGTTTGGTCGATCGTGGCTTTGATATCCGTTACATCTCGGGTTCTTCTATGGGAGCCGTGATTGGTGGTATCTATGCAGCTGGTAAGCTTGATGTTTATGAAAAATGGCTTTGCAACCTACAACGTCGCGACGTATTGGGTCTGCTGGACTTCTCCTTTTCTACGCGGTCGTTGTTCAAGGGAGATCGCATTATTCGTGTGCTCAAGGAGCTGATTGGAGACTCAAATATTGAGGATCTGCCTATTGGTTTTACGGCGGTTGCCAGTGATGTTAACGAACAGCGCGAAGTATGGCTCAATAAAGGCTCTTTGTTCGATGCCATACGTGCCTCAATGGCGGTGCCCATGGTGTTTGCGCCCGTGGTTAAAGGCGACATGCTGTTGGTTGATGGCGGCTTGATTAACCCGGTGCCAATCGCACCTACGTTGCATGACCACACGGCCTTAACCATTGCTGTTGATCTTAACGCGCCACAGGAGCGGCATGCGAGCCTTAGTGAAGATGAGAGTAGTAGTGATGAGGGCGACGCCGGTGAAGAGAACGAAAGAGCTCAGGGTAGTGGTTATCGCAAGGTGATTGGTGACTATATCGGTAACCTACGCCGGCGTAGCAAGTTTTCAGAGGATGGTGAGCTAAGCACCTTCGAGTTGGTTTATAAATCAATGGCAACGGTTCAAACTGTGATGACTCATTTTAAGTTGGCAGCTTACCGGCCCGACCTACTCGTCGAGGTGCCTAGCAACCTTTGTACTTTTTTTGAATTTCACCGAGCTTCCGAGCTGGTTGAATTTGGTTACCGGCGCACCGAAGAAACGCTGGAACGTTATGAGCGCCATTCGCATATCAAAGAGAAGGTACCACTAAGCTAAAACTATCAGGCTGAAAAAAGGCAGCCACACTGGTATATTAGAGCTTATCAAAGCTACCACGTGAGCAGGTGGAATGGAGTGCAGCCATGCCCGATGTTCAAAAGCTGTTACAAGTGCGTGTTTATTGTGATGCCGCCAAGTGTGAAAAAGTACCCCGGCGATTTTATATCGGTACACGAAAAGTTGAGGTCATTGATGTTATCGACCGATGGCTGGCAACCGATTACGGCTATTTTAAAATCTGTGCCGATGACGGCGGCACCTACATTCTTAAAAATGATGTCTTGGCCGGAGACTGGGAATTAACGCTCTATGATAGTGGTCAGTATCATGCGCCCCAGCCGGCAATTTATTCCGCAAAAGCTACTCTTTAGTTTCGTTAATTTCCTCTTATCCACCTTCAGACTCAAAAAGATCTTATGACGCAGGCCAACAAAGTAAACACTCTCGAAAAACTTCAGTTTGTTAATCGTTTTACAAAGCAACTTCCAGCTGATCCTGAAACAGGTAATCGTGTAAGACAGGTTAGTGGTGCCTGTTTCTCTCGCGTTAAACCGCAGTCGGCACCGGCGCCGAAACTGGTGGCCTATTCACGCGAGGTTGCTGAACTATTGGGTATTGATAGTGAGGATTGTGAAAGTGAACTTTTTATTGACCTGTTTTCGGGTAATAAACAATTACCAGACATGGACTCCTTCGCGATGTGTTACGGCGGACACCAGTTTGGTAACTGGGCGGGGCAGTTAGGTGACGGCCGTGTTATTAATCTTGGTGAAATACAGAATAAGCAGGGGCAACACTGGACGCTGCAACTGAAAGGTTCTGGCCTGACGCCTTATTCTCGTGGTGCCGACGGTTTGGCCGTGCTGCGTTCTTCCGTGCGCGAATTTCTTTGTAGTGAAGCGATGCACCATCTCGGTGTACCCACCACGCGGGCGTTGAGCTTGCTGGAAACGGGCCAGCAGGTGGTGCGGGATATGTTTTACAATGGTGATGCTAAATACGAGCCTGGTGCCGTTGTTTGCCGGGTGGCGCCGTCTTTCATCCGTATGGGCAGTTTTCAACTGTTTCCTTTCCGGGGCGAATTAGAAGAGCTAAAGCAGTTTCTGGATTTCACCATCAAGTCAGACTTCCCACACCTATTAACCGACGGCGCTGACCTATCTAACGAAGCACAGGCCTTTGAGGTTTACGGAGAATGGTTTGCTGAAGTTTGCCGCAGCACCGCTGAGCTGATGGTGCATTGGATGCGTGTTGGTTTTGTGCACGGCGTAATGAACACCGATAACCTGTCGATTCTAGGCTTAACGATTGATTACGGTCCCTACGGTTGGCTGGAGGATTACAATCCTGGCTGGACGCCTAACACCACCGATGCGCAGGGCAAACGTTATGCGTTTGGCAAGCAGCCGGAGGTCGCCCAGTGGAATTTACAGCAGCTGGCTAACGCAGTTTATCAAATGATGAAAGTCGTTGAGCCTTTTCAGGAAGGCTTGCTGGAATACGCTCGCACCTATAATAAAGGTTGGCAAAATATGATGGCTGCTAAACTCGGTTTTGAGTGTTTCAATGTTAAAACTGATGAAGCGCTAATCAATGAAGTACAAAAAGTGCTGCTATTAACCGAAACTGATATGACACTGTTTTACCGTCATTTGGCGGATATAAAAACGGACGTTGATCTCGATAATACTAGCGATGAACAGCTGATGGCGCCGTTAAAAGTGGCTTATTACAAGCCAGAACAGCTTAACGATGAAATTAGATCACGCACGGGTGAATGGCTGCGTGCTTATATTAATCGTCTGAATCAGGACAATCGTGGCGATACAGAGCGTAAAGTCGCTATGAATGCGGTAAACCCAAAATACGTGCTACGTAACTATCTGGCGCAATTGGCCATTGATAAGGCGGAAGAGGGCGATTACAGCGAAGTAAATGAGCTATTGGATGTGTTACGTCACCCCTACGATGACCAGCCGGAAAAAGAACGTTTTGCCAAGAAGCGGCCCGATTGGGCACGGCATAGGGCCGGATGTTCAATGTTGTCCTGTAGTTCTTAATAGGTTTTAGAGCGTTTTATTTCAGGCAATAAAAAAGGGTAAGACGAAAACGTCTTACCCTTAACTTTACAAGCTCAAACCTCGGTTAGGAGGTCTGCTGCAAATAAGTCTGTTAGGACTTAGATAGCAACGATGTTAGAAGCTTGTGGGCCTTTTTGGCCTTGAGTTACGTCGAACTGAACGCGTTGGCCTTCAGCAAGAGTTTTGAAACCGTCACCTTGGATAGCGCTGAAGTGAGCGAAAACGTCTGGGCCGTTTTCTTGCTCGATGAAGCCAAAGCCTTTAGTTTCGTTGAACCATTTAACTGTACCAGTAGTAGAAGACATATCATCTTTCCTTTAAATCAAGAGTAATTATGCTCGTTGCCAATAGGGCATTGAGCGGTTGTGCTGGAAGTGTTGCTATTTACTTATGAAATACAGGACGAGGTACTAACAGCTAAGACATCGAAACGGTGTACATAAATATTAAGGCTTACTTTCAAGCTGATGATCATTATAGGGGTGTTGAGCCGTTAGTCAACACAATATCCGCATATTAAATAAGGACTATTTTATTAGCCAGGTTTGCCGTCTGCTCTAGGTTTGCAGAGTATTGGCAGATAAATCAGCGTGAAAATAATAAAGGCCGAGATCCACAATAGCTGCGATATTTTAATGAGGGCTAGGTAGTCAAAAATATTGAGTAAAGGCAGTATTACCCGAATAATCGTACCGGCGATAAATAAGATGAAGGCTAGGCTGATTGCTTTGGCGGGTTTGCTGATATCGAGTCCCGTGTGACCTAAACCCACACGAGACATCATGCTCAGTGTAGCGAGACCGATACCGCCATAGGACAGGGCGTGAATAGCTAGGTGCTTGGGCGTGTCGAAGAAATAACTCGTGGCGATCAGTAGGAAGCCCAGGCAAATAAACCAGAAGGACAGGTAGATGCTCCATAGCAGGCTGCGTTTCCAAATGCCTGGTGTGTGCCAGCCAATTAAACGTGCTCCGTTAACAGCTGCGATAACCAGAGCGGCACAAGCTGAAAGGCCTGGGGTTTTGAATACCAGCTCGGAGACAAAAAAGACTAAGACGGCAAACAGGCTTGAGAGATCAAGCCATTTTGAGTTGAATACGTGGGCTTGCTCAGGAACTCCTCGCTCGATAAAGAAGGGCAAAACACGTCGACCAATCGTCAGTATCAGACCAACAACGGTATACAGTCCCCCATAAATACCCCATAAGAAACCATCTTCTACATAGCTGTATACGCCAAGGAAGAACAGCAGGTTGCAGATAAACAAAATAAGAAGCTTTGCTACCACGGCAAACTGTTTGTGCTGTTTACTTTGAATAATTAAGCGGCTTAAAAGAACCAATAAAATGCCATTAAATAATAAATCGCAGATTGCTGATGCCAGTAGATATGGTTCTCCGAGGCTGAAGAATAACCGTGCCATGGCCCACAAGCTAAATATTAACGCCAGCTTAACGCCCTTGGGTGTCGGTAGGCCGGTCCAGTTACTCACGGCTGTTAGCAGGAATCCGGCAATGACCGCCATGGCGTAGCCGTAGATCATTTCATGGGCGTGCCACTGAAAGCCTGAAATGGGTCCTACAGGTAAGGTGAACAGATTTAGGAAAAAGGCAAACCAAAGGGAAACAGAGACTAGGGCAAAAATGCCTGCGCCGAGAAAGAAGGGGCGGAAGCCGTAGCCGAAGAGGTTGAACTTGTTGGTTTCATGAGAAGGCATGTGATCAGTCTTGTTTTGGCGAATGGATTGAACAGTGAGTTGTTAGTCATTCCTATAGTTACACAAATTGGTCTATTGATTGAGTGATTTACATTAAGAAGCGCTTAACTAATTGTTTGATTTGTTCGTAGTTGCTCAGCAAGCAAATCAATAAAGCTACGAACTCGGGTTGAAGAGTAGCGACCTTCTCTGTGTACGATATGAATAGGTAGCGGTGGTGCTTCAAAGTCTTCGAGAATGCTCTGCAGTTTGTGATCGGCAATTTGTGGTGCAATTTGATAAGACAGCAGGCGAGTTATGCCTAGACCCTGAACGGCGGCCGTAATTGCTGCATCATTGGTTGTTACGCTAAGACGCGGTTGTAAGCGTTGTGTGAACTCTTCTTTGCCTTGATGAAAGCGCCAATCAGTTGTATTGGCGCCAGCGCTGGATGCGATGGTTGAATGCTGAAGCAGGTCTTTTGGGTGTTGCGGAGTACCGTTGCGTTTTAAATAATCCGGGGAAGCGCATAACGCCATACGTACTGAGCCGACGCGCAAAGCCTGCATGCTGGAATCGGGAAGTTCTCCGATGCGAATACCGACGTCGATGTCTTCTTCAAGCAGGTTGACGACTCTATCCAAAAAAATGCAGGAAACTTCAGTACCCGGATAGCGCTCAAGGTAATCAATAATGCCCGGCATAACATGCATTCGCCCAAACATCACGGGTGCCGTAATGGTGAGATGTCCAAGGGGCTCGGCATTGATACCGGCTGCGGCCTCATCAGCCGCTTTTAGATCTGCCAGGATACGTTTAGCATCGTTCAGATAGCGTTGTCCTGCCTCTGTTGTACGTACATATCGAGTGGTTCGGTTAAAGAGTTTTATACCGAGTTGCTCTTCCAATGTTGCTATCGCCCGAGTCACTGCAGGAGGTGATATATGCAACCGACGTGCGCCAGCGGCGAAACCTTCTGTTTCTGCTACAGCGATAAAAACACTCATTAAATGGAAGCGATCCATCTTATTGATCCTGCCTATTATTTCTATAAATGGAATAATTAATTGTAAAAATTGACCATTCTTCTTTCAAGTAGAATTTGAGATAGTTTTATCACCCGCTGATCGAGGCTGGTATGGGATAACCAAGTTACTTGTAGGTGAACGTCATGGCACATAAATTCGCAGAAATTGCATTTACCGATACGGTTCGTGATGAGCAAGTGGTGCAAGGAAGTCGTGCCGGCTATGCGGCAATGGACAAGGGGGAAGACATAAATAATTCGCTTAGTCCACGTGAAGCAAAATTTATTGCTGCTCGCGACAGCTTTTACATGGCCAGTGTCAGCGAAACTGATTGGCCCTATGTTCAGCACCGCGGTGGTCCGGCTGGATTTCTATGCGTTATTGATGAGAAAACGCTGGGCTTTGCTGATTTTAGTGGCAATCGCCAATATGTGAGTGTTGGTAATTTCCGTAAAAATGATCGCGTTTCATTATTTCTGATGGATTACCCGAATCGGACTCGCCTGAAGGTGTTGGGTCGAGTAAGGGTGGTGGAGCCGGAGGAAACGGAGCTTTTGTCTCAACTGGAAGTCGATGACTATCGAGCGCGTATTGAGAGAGGTTTTCTGATCGACATTGAGGCCTTTGATTGGAACTGTCCGCAGCATATTACGCCTCGTTACACTGAGGTTCAGGTCGATGAACTCATTGCACCCCTGTTGGAAGAAAGCAGCGCGTTAAAAGCGGGTGCTGTTTCTGATAACCGGCCTAGTGAGCTTGGTGATGGACCGCTGGATGTAGTGATATCTGGCGTGCGTCAGCTCACTCCTGAAATTCGCGCTTATGAATTACGTGCCCCGAATGGCGCTGACTTGCCTGCAGTACAAGCCGGTTCACATTTACAAATCCCGGTACAGCTTGAAAATGGTGAAGAAGCGGTTCGTCACTACTCTATTTGCTCAAACCCCGCACGCCGTGATGCCTATGAAATTGCCGTGTTACGTGAAGACGAGGGCAAGGGCGGGTCACGTGCAGTACATGCCTTATTCGAGCTTGGCTTGCGGCTGCATTGCTCAATGCCACTGAACAACTTTTCATTACACGCTGATGGAAAGCCAGCTGTGTTAATTGCTGGCGGCATTGGTATTACCCCAATCAAGGCAATGACGCAGGCACTGCAAGCTCGAAACAACGACATGCAGCTTCATTATGCAGGCCGCAACGAAAAGGAAATGGCATTTCGTGATCGCTTGGTTCGAGAGTTTGGTGACGCCATCAGTATTTACCGCTCATCGCACGGTGAGCGCATGGATATTGTATCGATTATGGAATCGGCACCTAGTAATGCCGTGTTTTATGTTTGTGGTCCCGGTCGACTGATCGAAGCCGTTATCGATACGGCGAAATCTTTGAATATCGAAGAAAGTCGAATTATTAGCGAACGTTTTACAGCAACGATTCAGGCAGACGCTAAACCGGTGCACGTTAGTTTGAGACGTTCCGGCAAGGAGTTAGAGGTCGCTGCCGATCAAACAATCCTCGATGCGATGTTGGAGGCTGGTATTGATACGCCCTTCAGTTGTCGAGTCGGGGAGTGTAAATCCTGTGCGGTAAAAGTTATTGGCGGTGAACCTGATCACCGTGATAGCGCTTTGACTGCGGATGAACGTGAGCAAGGTCAGCTGATGTGCCCCTGTGTGTCACGCGCTAAAAGTATGTCTCTGGTGCTCGATATTTAGTAAATGAGGAGGGTTTATATCTTACGAAAAACTTATTACGTGAAAGTTCAAAAAATAGAAATAGATGAAGTTTGTAACACTAAATAAACGTAAAGGAGTCATTAGCATGTCTAATATCACACACTATCACTTTGCTTTGTCGGGTAATTCACACCGTGTGCAATTGTTTCTTTCCTTACTAGGGCTAGATGTACACACCTACGATGTTGATTTGGCAAATGGCGAGCATAAAAAGCCCGATTTTTTGCAAAAAAATATCTTTGGGCAAGTACCCGTTTTGGAGGATGGCGACGTTATCCTAGCTGATTCCAATGCCATTTTGGTGTATTTGGCCAACAAATATGATCAAAGCCGAAACTGGTTGCCAGAAGATGCCGCTGAAGCCGCTGAAGTGCAGCGTTTTCTGTCGGTAGCTGCTGGCCCCGTGGCTTCAGGTCCTGCTGCCGCGCGACTTGTTAATGTGTTTGGTGCAAAACTCGATCACGCCAAGGCGATAGACGATGCCCATACTCTTTTGAGTACTCTTGATGCTCATTTAACTGAGCGTGAGTGGTTGGCAACAGATCATGCCACGATTGCAGATTTGGCTAACTACAGTTACATAGCTCATGCGCCAGAAGGTGGTGTTGGCTTAGGTAATTATCCGAATATCCGTGCATGGTTAAGCCGTGTAGAAGCCTTGTCAGGCTTTGTTGCCATGCAGACAACACCTGCAGGGCTTAATAAAGAAGTGGCTTAACTAGATTGTTGGTGGAATAGAATTGAGGGCTTGCTCAAATGAACAAGCCCTCAATAATTTTAGGCTTTCAAGGCTTTGGCGTGATGCGCCACATGATCGCCCATAAATGATGCCATAAAGAAGTAGCTGTGGTCGTAGCCAGGCTGGATACGCAGCTCCAGCGGGTGGCCGTTAGCTTCACACACTTCTGTCAGTAGCTCAGGTTTGAGTTGCTCTACCAGGAAGTTATCCGCATCACCTTGATCAACCAGTAGCGGTAAACGTTCTTTTGCCGTTTTTACCAGCTCAACGGTGTCGTATTCAGCCCATGCGGCTTTATCGGAACCGATGTAGTTGCCGAGTGCTTTCTCGCCCCAAGGACACTGTGAAGGTGCAACGATAGGCGCAAAGGCAGAAACGGATTTGTATTTGCCTGGGTTTTTCAGTGCGATGGTTAATGCACCGTGACCGCCCATTGAGTGACCCATGATGGATTTACGATCGGCGTCAACCGGGAAGTTGGCATTGATTACTTCAGGCAGTTCTTTGGTGATGTAATCGTACATGTGGTAGTGCTTGTTCCACGGCGCTTGGGTAGCGTTGACGTAGAAGCCTGCGCCTAAACCAAAGTCATAGGCAGCTTCGGCATCGTCAGGTACATCTTCACCACGCGGGCTGGTGTCTGGCGCAACAATAGCCACGCCATGTTCAGCAGCAAATTGCTGTGCGCCGGCTTTTTGTACGAAGTTTTCATCGGTGCAGGTTAGGCCTGATAACCAATAAATAACGGGTACGTTAGCTTCAGCTGCCTGTGGTGGCAGGAAGATGGAAAAACGCATGTTGCAGCTCAGTACGGCTGAATCGTGGATATATTGCAGCTGGTTGCCGCCGAAACATTTATTGGAGCCTACTTTTTCTAAACTCATGGGAATACCTTTCGTTTAGTCATTCCGGATTAAATCCGGCATGACGTTAAATACAAGGAAAAAGGGCCGGGTAAAACCCAGCCCCTCTTAAGCTTTTAAACTGATCGTACTTAGTAGCTATCGGTTAATAGATAACTACGGAGCGAATGCTTTCGCCAGAGTGCATCAAGTCAAAGGCTTTATTGATATCTTCCAGAGGCATGGTGTGGGTGATCAAATCATCGATATTGATCTTGCCATCCATGTACCAGTCAACGATTTTTGGTACGTCAGTACGACCACGTGCGCCACCGAAGGCACTACCACGCCATACGCGACCCGTTACCAGTTGGAATGGACGAGTAGATATTTCCTGGCCTGCACCGGCAACACCGATGATCCAAGACTCGCCCCAACCTTTGTGGCAGCACTCAAGTGCTTGACGCATGGTGTTAACGTTACCGATACATTCGAAGCTGTAATCGGCGCCGCCGCCAGTCAACTCGACAATTGCATCAACGATGTTGTCGACATTTTTGGGGTTAATAAAGTCGGTCATGCCAAATTTTTCGGCGATACCTACCTTACCTTCGTTGATGTCGATACCAACAATACGGCTGGCTCCGGCCAGTCTGGCGCCTTGAATAACGTTCAGACCGATACCGCCTAGGCCAAATACAACGACTGTAGAACCGGGTTCAACTTTGGCGTCAAAAACTACCGCGCCAACCCCTGTTGTTACACCACAACCGATGTAGCAAACTTTATCGAGTGGTGCATCATCACGGATTTTAGCCAGTGCAATTTCTGGTACCACGATGTGGTTAGCGAAAGTAGAACAGCCCATATAGTGCAGCAGGTCTTTGCCTTCGTGTGAGAAGCGAGTCGTGCCGTCTGGCATCAAGCCCGCGCCTTGTGTGGCACGGATTTTCTGACACAAATTGGTTTTAGGGTTTAGGCAGAATTCACATTCGCGACATTCTGGCGTGTATAGCGGAATCACAGTGTCGCCAACTTTAACAGACGTAACACCTTCACCGATGGCGGTCACAATACCCGCGCCTTCATGGCCTAGAACAACTGGGAATGCACCTTCGGGGTCATCACCTGACAACGTGAAGGCATCGGTGTGACAAACCCCCGTAGCTTTCATTTCAACCAGTACTTCACCGGCCTTTGGGCCTTCCAGGTCGATTTCAAGAATTTCTAATGGTTTTCCCGCTTCAAAGGCAACCGCAGCACGAGTTTTCATTGTGTGACTCCATATGTGTGTAACTAAACTTTATTTAAATATGTTTGATGAGCCTGGTTTCTCTGCTGCAAGGCTTGAGAATTAAGGCCAATCTAAAAATTTGCAATAGTATAGATTGTTGCGCCGCAAATGATAAGATGTAAACGATTGATAACACTGTTTCGTTGAGGCAACAATAATGAGTCGTTGGGATGGTTTTGAAGCATTTGTACATGTTGTTGATCAGGGCAGTTTTTCCAAGGCTGCTCAACATTTGAATGTATCGAAATCCTTTGTCAGCCGGCATGTAACTGATCTGGAAAATCGCTTGGGTGCTCAATTACTCAACCGCACAACTCGGACGATTACTTTAACAGAGGTCGGTAAGACCTTCTATACACGTTGTCGCGAAATTTTGACTGGTTTAGAAGAGGCCGAACACGCTGTTTTCGATATGCAGAAGCGGCCGCGTGGCACGCTTAAAATGACTGCTGCTGGCGCCTTTGGCGAGACTTATGTGGTGCCAATAGCGGTGGAGTTTATGAAGCTCAATCCTGAAGTACATATTGATATATCTTTTACCAATCGCAATATTGATTTAGTCGCTGAAGGCTACGATCTTGCCATACGTTTTGGTGTCCTTAAAGACTCCAGTTTGATCGCGCGACGTATCGCAACTCGCAAATTGCATGTGGTGGGTAGCCCTGAATATTTCAAGCAGTTTGGTGAGCCTCAAAGCATTGAGGATTTGAAACAACATAACTGCCTGGCTGGTGCGTTGAATATTTGGCGTTTTTCAGAAGCAGGGCGTTACGGTCATACCGACATGAAAATTGAAGGTAACTGGCGTAGCAATAATGCCCGCGCCTTGTTGGAAGCCGCACGAAAAGGGTTGGGACTATCACAGATGCCGGCAGCTTATGTGCTAGAGGATATTGAAAAGGGCGCTTTGGTTTCTGTCTTGGATGAATACCAGCCTCAGGACTTGGGAGTGTGGGCGGTGTATCCCAGTAGTCGGCATCTCTCAACTAAGGTACGTTCATTTATCGACTTTCTGGTGGAGTGCCTGGATAAAGAAATCGTTAGCGCTTAAAACAGCTAGATTTTAATTGAAGAGCTGGATACAAGTAGGATGTTCAATCTTTTTGCCATCAAATAAGTGAATGAAGTTATTGGGCCGGCGTTATTGATGGCCCACACGACAATTATTGATAGGCATAAGGGTAAATTATGTGTTGTAAGTGTGTTGCGGGAAACATGGTGATGAGTATGACGTTGTCTTGAGTCAACGCGTTGTTTCTATATTAAAAAACCGACCTGTCTTTTAGACCAGGCCGGTTTTTTTGTAATTTAAATTAACCGAAATAGATATTAGATGCCGCGACTACTGCAATACCAGCCGCAATAGTGATATAGGGTAAAATACCTGCTTTCCTCTCGAAGGATTTGTCATCGTTCATATCCACGTGAAGGTCTTCCAGCATTGATCTTGGATACTGTCCTCTGTCAGTCACGTAGTGTCTAAAGAGGAATACCGGGATAATCAGCGAGATAATCACCATACCTGTTAATAACGTGCCTGAACCCCAAACGTTAGCGCCTGCGCCAAGGAAGACTAGATTCACAAATGACAACACAACACCAATTGCGAGCAACCAGCTTGGTGCGCGCCATGGGCGGACTGCATGAGCGCTATCAATACGGTGAATCCAGCCAGAGTTCAGGTTTAAGAAGTTGAAGACAATGTAGCAACAGTTGGATACCGCTAGTACGAACAGGTAATCAGACATTAATAGCAGTAACAGGTTGAAGGTTAAATCCGTCCACATTGCATTGGTTGGCGCGCCATGTTCGTTGACTTCGCCGAGGTATTTAGGCAACCAGCCATCGATAGACCCTTGATAAAGGGTGCGAGATGAGCCCGCCATTGAGGTGCTTACCGCAAGGATCAGTGCAAACACCAGCATGATTACCAGAACATTGCCGACAAGGGCGCCACCGCCCACCATACTTGCCATTGCGGCTGCTACACCGGTGCCGTCTACAATGCTTTCATCCAACATACCTTCTACGCCTAACGTGCCTTGGAAAGACAGGGGGACGAGCGTGAATACTGCAATACACAGTAGGCCAGCATAGAAAATAGCTTTGAAGGTATCGGTGGCCGGGTTTTTGAATTCGCTGGTATAACAGATAGCCGTTTCAAAACCGTAGGTTGACCACGCCGCAATGAACATGCCGCCAAGGAACAAAGTCCAGCCGTCGCGTGACCATTCCCATTGAGTGGAGTCGAGGATAACCGCGCCGGCTTCATCATAGGCGATAGGGGCGAACGGCAGGAAATTTGCTATGACCACGTCGCCCGTTAGAAGAGGTACTAGGCCGATGATCATCAACGGAATCAGTGCGGCAAGTGCTAGCACGGTTTGAATTTTTGCAAGCTTGGAAATGCCGCGATGCTGAACGGCGAAAACTGCCAGTAGAATAGCTGTTGCGACTATAAAGGTTGCATCAATTCGTAAGCTCAAGCCTTCTTTGAGACCATCGAGATTTAATAGCGTGATTTCCCAAGTGTTGATGACTGAGTCAGCAGGGAATAATGCAGTAAGAATGTAACCGGCGCCAATGCCTGTACCAATGGCCAGTACTGGCGTCCAGGCTACCCAGTTACACCATACTGAAATGGGGGCAATGATATGGCTATAGCGCAGCCAGGCTGCAGCACCATAAACCGATGCGCCGCCGGATTTGCTGGGGAACATGCCGGCGATTTCGGCATAGGTAAAGGCTTGTAGGAAACCGAATATTACTGAGATGACCCATACCATCCAAGAAGGAGCGCCTACCGTAGCGGCAATACCTCCAATCGAAAAAAGTACCAGAGCCGGTACACCTGCGGCCACCCAGAAAGCGCCTTTCCAGGTAATTGAACGTTTAAGTTCGCCAGGCGACGACTCGATTGTCGAGCCAAAACCTACTGCTTCACTCGTCATAACACTGCCCCTTGTATGAAAGATTAATTGTGGAGCTGGCCGTTTATATTTTTCATTGTTTGTGGCTCAAGACTCCAGATGCTCAAAACTATACTTTTTTGGCATCTGGAAAAGTGTAGTAAAGATTTTGAAAAACGGGCGTTGGAGGTGTGAATTAGTATGGGTTTTTGCGTCTGATCAAGGGCAAGGGAGAAATTGCGGACGAAAGAAAGGGGCGATAAACGCCCCTTTCTAGATTTTATGCTGCTTGCTGACTAGGCGACTTTATAACGTTTGCGGCCAAGAGCTAACAGACCTAAGCCTAATAACGCTGCAGTAGTTGGCAGAGGGACATTGTTGTTTTCACCTTTATAGCCTTTGACTAATTTTAGTTTGAAGAAGTCATTGTAAGAGTTGCTATTGGTGCCGTTAAGGTGATTGTTGTAGGTGCCTATCAGCCAGTAACTGGAAGAAACATTGGTGTTGTTGCCAATGGAGGTTAATACATTCGCTTGGACATTCATCGGATTGCTGATGAGGTCCCAGCCCGCATTGGTCAGGCCTCGAGTTCCGCCCGAGTTATCAGTTAGATCCGAGTTTCTGTTGTACATGTCAGAGCGAGTGAAAGAACCACCGGTAAAAGCCATGACGGTCATATCGCTATCATTGCCTTTCCAGCCAATTTGTAAGTCTGTCAGCGTGGTAGGCATGTCAAACTCAAGCAAAATGAACTCATGAACGCGATAGTCACCAATCGCATGACGAGGGCTGCTACCTGGGCCAGCACCTAAACCACCAGAGTATTCGTGCAAATCAAGTGGGCGGTATTCAGCATTTGCTGAGCCATCAGTTCCGCTGGTGTTGCCCCAAGCGGTAACAGTGGTTTGATTACCTGCCGGACCTACTGTTTTTTCGCTGCTAGGGGTGCCTCCATCTTTAAGGTTCCACGTCGTCCATGTTACTGCCGCTTGAGCTGATGCGCTGCAAAACAGTACCGTAATGCCGATTCCGATTGCTCTTTTTAGTGACTTTAATGGGGTCATATTGTTTGCCCGTCCTTAATTTTGTTTCTTATCAGTGCAAATAAAATATCTGAGTAAATTAAAAGCAATTAGTGTGCCGTTTTATATAACTATTTGTTTTTTAAAAGATTAAGTGGGTGTTTATGAAAGTAATAGTCTGATTTTTATTGTTTTGTAAAAAAAGCCGACAGTTGTTTGTTACGCACCTGTCTCAAGGATTTTCAGTAAATTAATGGCATCGGAATAGCCTTCGAAGTTGAGGTTAAAATCCACGGCTTTTTTTAGTTCGATAAGTGCTTCCTTGTTGCGTTCTAATTGGTGCAGCGCAACGGCAAGGTGGTAACGGATTTCCGGGTTGCCTGAGGCACGTGTCACAGCTTCACGTAGAAAGGGTAAGCCTTCTGAGGGCGCGTTATTTTCAACGAGCAGCCAGCCTAAAGTATCGTTCACCATCGGATCGTTAGGCACCTGTTTATAGGCTTTGTGTGCATAACGAATCGCTTCATCTAATTTGCCTTGTTTGTACAAGGCAAAGGCCAAGTTGTTGTATAAAGCCGGTGGAATGACGTTTGCTGTGATCAACTCACGATAAATATCGCTTGCAGCCTTGAAGTTAGCTGTGGAAAGATAAAATTCGGCAAGCGCATTTTTAACTGTTACGTCATTCGGGTTTTCTGTGAGCCAGTTCGTAAGGGTAGCTTCAGCTTTGCCATCTTCACTGTTATAACGTTGGGCGATGTGCAGGCGAAGTGCAAACTTTGAATCATTGCCTGTTTCCAACGCTTTTTGGTAACTGGGCAAAGCATCCTTGAACTGACGGCGTTCCATTCGTATATCACCGACCAGCATGTAGCCATCAGGGGCTTGGGGGAAGTCGTTAATCAGTTGTTTTGCGCGCTCCATTGCTTGTTCAAGGCGGTCCAGTTGTATTTCTATATCAGTTAGTAATACACGGGTTTCAAAGTGGTTTGGGTTGCCCTGTAAACCGCGAAAAAGAGTGTAACTGGCTTCATCCAACGAGTTCGCAAGGATCTGATAACGGGCAATTTTCAATAACCACTGAGTATTAAAATCAGCTTCGGTTGCCATTTGTCTTAATAAGGAAAGTAGTTTCGTTTTTTCTTCTGTCGCGAGTAAGACCTTTACCTGAGACTCCAGCACGTAAAGATTGTTTCCATGAAGGGCTTCTTGATCGAGTGCTACTTTGAGGGCTTCCTGCGTATCCCCATTCTGTAGGTATAGGTCGATAAGATAACTGCTTTCTGTAAATGAGTTTGGCGCTGCACTGGCAGCGCTTTTTGCCCAGCGCAAAGCTTCGACCAGGTTCTCGCGAGCAGCATAATAGCGTGCTATTTCAAGCATTAACTGTGGGTCGTTTTTATTTTTTGAAAGCAAATCATCTAAAAGTGCTTTGGCCGTTTCAAAGTTCTTTTGGCGTATTTCAATCTTTGCTAAGTTCCGTTTTACGGAAGCATTGTTTGGATCGGATTCAAGAATTGAAGAAAAGAGAGTTTTTGCTTCCGCTAACTCACCCAGACCAACAAGTGAAATGGCGAGTAGGTTTTGTTTCGCTATATCGCCGGGATTCTGTTCGACCAGTTCTCTGGTGATCTTAATCGCCTCGTTATATTTTTGCTGATTAAGCAGGGTGACAGCTAACGCTAATCCGGATGATGTGTTTGGCTCGTCTGCAAAAAAGAGATTGTTTAATTCGCTGAGACCCTGTTCAAGAAAGCCTGCGTTCATTTTTGAAATGGCCAGCTGCTCCTGAAGACGCGGGTTGTCCTTGCTTTGATTGAGCGCTTTTTCAAAGGTCAATATAGAGAGTTGATGGTCGCCTGCTTTGTCGTAGGCTTGAGCGAGCATGTTCAATAACTGAGGATCATCAGGCCATATGGCTAGCATATTTTTGAGTATATTGACGGCGTTACGGAATTCTCCTGTACGCATATAAACCGTGGCTAAAATCCGCTGGGGCGCCAATTCGTTTGGAGATGCCTGCACATAGGCTTCAAGATGACTTCGAGCGGACTCAAAGTTGTTCATGCTGTAGTTGGCAATGCCTGCCACCATTAATAACTGAAGATTTCTGCCAAAAATCTCCGATCCAAGTTTGTCGAGAATATTGAGGGTTTCATTGAGCGCTGCTGTGCTACCAATCTCGTCGCCAGCTTTAGCAAAACTTACAGCACGTAAATAACTGATTCGTGGATCACTGGTGCCTGATTCAGTTAACGCAGTGAAATCGCCTTCGCTGTTAGCATCCCGATTCAAATCCATAAGCAGACCAATTCGGGCAATGCGTGCGTCACGGCTATTGGGTTCTTGGGCGATGATTTCGGTATAGCCTGCAAGGGCACCTTCTAGGTTTCCTTTCAGGTGTTTGAGCGAAGCGCTGGTTAGCAAGGCTGTAATGCTGTTCGGGTAAATGTCAGTTAATCGGGTGCTTAATTCTTCCGCTTCCTTCAGTTTTCCTGATCGCATCAATAAAGTAGCTTTGAGAGCGAGTAAATCGGCGGAAAATGGATCCAGCTTTTCTGCAGCGGCAACTGACTGGTCGACCATGGGAACATTGTTTATTTCAAGTGCTGCACGAGCTCTTAGTATATGTAGTTCAGCTTTAATGGTTCGAGGGAGCGTTTTATCAACAGTCTGGGTAAGCAGTAAGTCGTGCTTGAACTGCATCAGGTATGCGTTACTTAACGGGATGATTACCAGTGAAGGATCTGCACCAAGTTCGATGGCGTCGCTCAGCGCTGTTTCGGCAGCAGCTGGGTTACCTGTTTCCAGATAAGATTTTCCGAGTAAAACCAGCGCTGGGAGGAATTGCGGATTTTCCTGAAAGGCATTTTTTAATTGAATGACGGCTTCGTTGTAGCGCTCATTATTGTAGTGCTTAAGAGCGTCTTCATAATAGCCATTGGCGTTGCTATCACTGCTGGCAATGCTAGTTTGGCAGCTAAGTAAAAGGCTTATGAAGAGGACTAAATGGCGAATGCCTTTAAAACTGGGCCGGAGCGTCACTGCTTTCATTGGGAAGAATTCTCTTATTCAGAATAGTTGGGCAATCTTGATAAGTGATGACTACATTGGTGTAGAAGTTTAGCGTATATCTTCGTTTCTGATGCGTTGAGTTGCAAGGGGGCAACAATTGTTTCTTGGTTGCAGGGATAAATGACTAAATGAAGTTTTTGGGATGCGGTTATTACTGGACACAAATACTGGGCACAAAAAAGCCTGGCCTCGTTAAAGGTCAGGCTTTTTATGGTTTTCGGCTTTGTGTTGGCTGGCGTGATTACTTAGCCTTAAACACCCTGGCTTTTCAGGTAGTCATCATAATTGCCATGGAAATCGGTAATCCCCGTGGCTGACAGCTCGATAATACGGGTTGCCAGCGAGGATACAAATTCACGGTCATGGCTGACGAAAAGTAGTGTGCCTGGATAGTTTTCCAGTGCGAGGTTAAGCGCTTCAATAGATTCCATATCCAAGTGGTTGGTGGGTTCATCCAATAACATAATGTTGGGACGCTGCAGCATCAGTTTACCGAAGATCATGCGGCCCTGTTCACCACCGGAAATCACTTTGACGGATTTCCCAATGTCATTTGAGGAGAACAATAAGCGACCGAGCGTGCCACGAATGATTTGTTCGTCATCACTGGGCTTGCCGAAATAATCCATCCAGTCGAACAACGTTTTGTCTTCTTCGAAGTCGCCAGAGTGGTCCTGTGCGTAATAACCAAGATCTACATTTTCAGACCATTTGATGGCGCCTGCCGTAGGTTCTTCATCGCCAACCAGGCATTTCAGCAGGGTGGTTTTGCCAATACCGTTGGGGCCGATAATGGCAATACGTTCGCCAACGTTGACGGTTAAGTCGAAGTTAGAAAACAATTCAGTTTCGTAGTTTTTTCTTAGTCCCTCTACCTGCAACGCCTGACGGTGTAGCTTTTTATCCTGATCAAAGCGAATAAAGGGGCTTTGACGGCTGGAGGGTTTAATTTCCGCTAGCTCAATTTTATCAAGCTTTTTGGCGCGTGAAGTTGCCTGTTTAGATTTTGATGCGTTGGCCGAGAAGCGGCTTACAAAAGCTTTAAGATCAGCTATTTCTGCTTTTTTCTTGGCGTTTTCATTTTGCAGCTGCTCGCGTGATTGAGTTGATGCTGTCATATATTCATCGTAGGTGCCGGGGTAGACACGTAGCTCACCGTAATCCAGGTCAGCCATGTGTGTGCACACACTGTTCAAGAAGTGGCGATCGTGAGAAATGATAACCATGGTGCAGTTACGCGCGTTTAGGATATCTTCCAGCCAACGAATGGTGTTGATGTCCAAGTTGTTGGTTGGCTCATCGAGCAGCATGATGTCAGGCTCGGAGAAAAGTGCTTGTGCCAGCAATACGCGTAATTTCCAGCCTGGCGCTACTTCGCTCATGGGGCCGTAGTGTTGCTCAACCGGAATTTCCAGACCGAGTAATAATTCACCGGCGCGCGAATCCGCGCTGTAACCGTCCATTTCAGCAAATTCAGCTTCTAGTTCGCCAGCTCGAATGCCATCTGCTTCTGTCATCTCTGGATTCGCGTAGATGGCGTCGCGTTCGGCTTTGATTTTCCAAAGCTCTTCGTGGCCCATGATGACGGTGTCAAGAACGCTGAATTCTTCGTAGGCAAATTGATCCTGCTTCAGCTTACCTATGCGTTCGTTAGGGTCTTTTGAAATATTTCCGGAGGTAGGTTCCAGGTCACGGCCCAATATCTTCATGAAGGTGGATTTTCCGCAACCGTTGGCGCCGATCAGGCCGTAACGATTACCATCGCCGAATTTAACGGATACGTCTTCAAAAAGTGGCTTGGCGCCAAATTGCATGGTGATATTTGAGCAGGCTAGCAAGGTAATATTCCGATTTATAAGTTAATTGAATAATCCCGAGAAAATATGGGATAAATGCGGCGCGTATTATGCCACAAAAACAAGCGCTTGTTTCAGCTATCAGGAGCGATAAAGGTTTCTTATCTGACGTTGGGGGAGGGGCGATGTTTTATTCTTGTCAACGAGGCAATAACAGCTGTCTTAGCAATCGCGTTGTGCCAGCTGTTATTAGACGTAGATCGTGGACTACAGTAATTCCTTTTGCAGCCAAGCAGCGATATCACGGATCTGGTCCAAACACACGCTGTGCTCCATGGGATAGGTGCTGTAATTGGCTGTCAGTCCCATACTGCTTAATTGTGTAACTGCTTGCCGACCTAATTGCTCAGGTACCACGGGATCCATCGTGCCATGATAGATCTCAATTGGTAATTGCTGGTTGGCCGGATTGATATGAATGCTGGCCTGGGTGGCAAAGTAGGTGGACATGGCCAATAAGCCTGCCAATGGCTTGGCGTAGGTGAGGGCCGCCTGATAACCCACTGCACCGCCTTGAGAGAAACCGGCGACGACAATACGGGTACTGTCGATACCACGCTCAATCTCCCGGTCAATCAGCGCCTGTACAGCAGCCGCAGATTTTAATAACTGTTCTTTATCCACTTTACGATCAATATTGATATCGAGAATGTCGTACCAAGCAGGCATCACAAAGCCGTTGTTGATGGTGACGGGGATAGAGGGAGCATGGGGGAAGATAAAACGAATACCGGCATCCGGTGACAATTTTAGCTCGGGTACGATACCTTCAAAATCATGGCCGTCAGCGCCAAGGCCGTGAAGCCAGATAACGGCAGCAGTGGCCGGGGAGGTCGGTTCTACTTCAACACAGGGCAAATAATCCATTAGATTTTGCTCTCAACGGCTGGCGGCTCAGGTTTTTTGCTGACACGATCTAGCGCCCCCATGGCAAAAGCTGATACGACAAAGGTCAAGTGGATAATCACGTACCACATCAAGCGGTTAAAATCAGCGTCGGTCGATGCGTTGGAAACATTCATAAATACTTTGAGTAGGTGAATACTGGAAATTGCCACGATGCTGGCAGCAATTTTCATCTTCAAGGATGAAGAATCCATTTTGCCGAGCCAACTGAGCTTCTCTTCATCCTCGCTGACATTCAATTGTGAAACGAAGTTTTCATAACCGCTCATCATCACCATGACTATCAGTCCGCCCACCATGGCCAGATCAACCAGTGACAAAATGATCAGCACCATGTCGGCTTCTTTGAGCTCTAAAATGTGCGGTAGCAGGTGCCAGACTTCTTGAAAAAATTTGATGCTAAGTGCTAACAGGGCAAGGGAAAGGCCCAGATAAATAGGTGCCAGGAGCCAGCGAGAGCGGTACATGGCTCGTTCAATCAGGGTTTCAAGATTTTGCATTTACTCAGCCTTTAAGCTTTGTGTTGGATTCGGAAGCGATTTTCGATGATTAACCCAATGACCGCAAGCGATTGATGACGCTTAAAATTCAAACTCGACTAAAAACCGTAACGTACGATTGGGACTTTCACTATCCAACCCGAAGATTGCTCCTGCTTCCCATTTCACCTGTCGCTTGATGCCCAGGTTGATCTGGCCAAGTAGGGCTGGACCGATGGCGAGGGTTTCTTCGCCTTTATAAAATTCAATCGCTGGCTCGATGATACGTGAATAACGGTAGCGTGCTTGCAGGCCGAGTGATGATTCCAGTTCATCGTCGATATCTGAACCCCATTCGTAGGCAACGATCAAATTGGCGGCAGTGCTCCACTTGCCCCACTCTTTCTCGGCGATCAGGCCGGTTGCTACTTCCCAGGTGTCCTCTTCGTGTTCCTTTTCAACTTCAAAGAGCATGCCCCAGTCGGCCCAGAATTCACCCTGCTCGGTAAGCTGCCACTTCGCTTCAATTTCATAGGCTTCGAGCTCGAAACTGTCGTCCTTTGATTTTTCGCCGATTAAATAAAACTCAACGAACCAGCGGTCATTCAAGGAACGGCCATAGGCAAAACGGTGCAGTTGAATATCATCGGCTGAGCCGGGTTGGTTATCCTGATGAATGGCTCGCCATTCAATTTCCTGCTCCAGAGGCTGAACATAGGGGTGATAAATTTTGTCGATAACGGCGCCATCGGCAAGGCAGACGAGTGGGCTGAAAAGGGCGCAGCTGGCTAGCCAGCGGAATGTTTTGCTGATCATGGTGTGTTGGTTTTCCGGTGTCGTTTGATTTGAGCGAAGAGCAATACGGAGGCGGCGCCTACAATATAGCTGATGATCTGGGCTAGGGATGGCGTAGCCTCGTAGCCGATCAGCGCATATAGCAGGCGGCCTGAAACGGAGCTTTCCGAGAGCCACTGCGAGGTATCCCAAACTGCATGGGCTGATGGGATTAAGTCGGCTTGGGTCAGTTGTAATGCGGCTTGTGAAAACATGTTGCCAGCAAACAGAGCGAGCAAGAAAAGTGCCGTTGGGCGTAGCACTGAGGAGGGTAGGTTACGCAAAATATAAAACAGCAAAACGCCGATACTGACACCAATCGCAAAACCAATTGAGCTGCCCATTATTGCGGTTTGCAGGTTGGCTGTTGGCTGGAAGAAACCGCTCATATAGATAAATATTTCTGAACCTTCAACGGTGATTGCGCAGGTGACGCTTGCTGTTGCTGCAATAAAGAAAAGCCGATTTGAATGGCGTGTTGAAGACGATGAGGTGTCTTCACTACTTGTCTTGTATCTATTTAGGGATAACGCATACAGGCCAATAAACAAGGTAATTGAAGCCTGTAACGTGGCATTGGTGATTTCCTGACCGACATAATCAAACCATTCGGAAATTTCCGCCATGTTGAACGCGTATAGAAATGAAAAGACCACCCCGGCAGCAAAAGCGGCGAACAGCCAGCGGATCGATTGGTTCAGTTGGTAGTTAACGGCCAGCAAGACACTGATGAGAAGCGCTGCTTCCAGCGTCTCCTGTAATACAAAAATGACAGAGTTTATAAGCATGGTCTATCCATTTGAAACCTTTGCACGATTGTTCTTTTGTCTTCTGGCGGCGTTAAAAACGTACTCAATCGGTCATTTATAAGCATAACCCCCCTCATTCCGTGCGTTTTTGCCTTATCAGTAAACAACATTCCGGCTCGTGCAAAGGTTTCCATTTGACGGCCCATTTATTTATCCGCTTCTTTAACAACGACTTTGCCCTGGGCTGTTTTCGGGAAAAACTCACCGAAGAAGGGGTATTCACCTGGCGGTAAGGGACCAATGAAAATGACTGTTTTACTTTGACCGCTAATCACTTTCTCACGGTTGAGTTCATAGCTTTCAAATTCCTCGGCGGTAGGGTCCAGGTTTTTGATAAAGAGTTTCACCTTAGTATTGGCAGGGATTTCAATTTCCGAGGGGTAAAAAAGGTGGTCTTTAATCGATATTTCGATCACCGGTGTTGCGGCCACTAGCGAGGCGCTACAAAGGCTTGTTAGCAGTATTATCAACAGCCGGAAGTGTGATTTTGGTCTGAGCCGTGGGCAGATCATATTAGGACTGGCCTGAATGAGTTATCGGGTTTTCAGAGTGGCTGAGAGGGAACAGAACCTTGAAGGCTGTGCCCGTACTGAAGTCTGATGGCATGACGCTGATGGTAGCGTGGTGCAATTCAACAATCCGTTTGACGATAGCTAAACCCAGCCCACAACCGATTTCGCCTGAGGGATGGCGGTCGCCACCGACACGATAAAAGCGTTCGAAAATAAAGGGATATTGTTCCTTGGCAATGCCTGCGCCGGAATCTTCAACACTGAGCAATAGATGGCTGTCTAGAACCTTCATGCTGACCTTAATGTGACCTTCAGCAGGTGTGTATTTGCAGGCATTACTGAGCAGGTTTTTTAACAGGGTCTTGAGGGCAAATGGGTCGCCCATGACGACAGCGGGGCAGCCGGAAAACTCCAAGTGTTGATGTTTGGCATCGAAGCATGGATATTCTTCTGCTAACACTTCTTCGGTGAGCGCCAACAGGTCGATAGGTATGAATGTGGCGTTGTATTGGTCAGGTGAGTTTTTATAGAGCGACAGAATTTGCTCGACAATATGCTCTAGTCGTTGTGCGGTAGCTTCAAGTGCCTCAGCATGCTCAGTATCAACGAGCGATTGCTTGATGTTATACAGCTGAACCTTGAGGGTACTAATGGGTGTACGTAACTCGTGGGCCGCATCGGAAGCGAACTGTTTTTCCCGTTGCAGTGAGGATTCCAGGCGATCCAGCAGGCCGTTGGATGAATCGACAATCTTCTCAAGTTCCTGCTGGGGGGCCTGGATTGATAGCGGGCTCAAATCACCGGGTTGTTTGTTACCCATTTCATTGGCGAGCCTGCGTAACGGGCTTAAACCATGGCTAACAATCAACCAGATCAAAAGACCCACTACGGGTAAGCCGATTAGTGTTGGGAAAATGGATTCCTGAATAACATTTTCAGCTAAGGTAAAACGTAGATCGGTACGTTCGGCGACCAGCACCCAATAAGGCGTTTCAGTGTTTTTATAAGCAAACGTTCGCCAACGGTAGCCGTCAAAATTGCTGTAATTAAAACCGCTGATTAAGGGCGCAATCGCTGAGTTTGGTGTATTGGAAGAGGACGCTTTAAGTTGGTTACCCTGCCAAACCTGAAAGGCAATGTGGCTGTTGTGATCAATATTACTGGCGGTGTTTTCGGTGTGGATATTGGCGATGATGCGGGCTGTTTCCAGCAGCTGTTGGTCAAACAGTTGGTCGGCTTTCTCCATACTGGATTGATAGCCACGCAAGGCTGCGATGAAATTGAACAATGTGAAAACGGCCAAAATGACCACCACCAGAAAGACGCGGATAGATTTCATCAGGTGTTAGGCCCGTTAACACTATTTTTTATGATGCTGCTGGGGGCTGTTTTTTTCTTCAGCAAGGCATTGTGAGCGCTGTGTAGTGAACTACATAAACGAGCAATAACGCAGAGGGAGGGAAAAACAGCCCCAGCCCTTCGGGTTAAGTCTAAAACCCCGCCAAGCTGTGTTATTCGTTGCTCATTTGGAATAACCAAATTTCTCTCCTCATGCCTTGCTTGACGATGTTTTAGACATAACAGCGACATAAAAAATAGCGCTAACGGGCCGCTACCTCTACCTTATAACCTACGCCACGAACGGTTTTGATGAAGTCACTGCCGAGTTTTTTACGCAGGTGGTGTATGTGTACCTCCAGTGCGTTACTGGCGACTTCTTCATCCCAGCTATAAAGACGCCGTTCCAGGGTGCTACGTGTCTGGATGCGGCCGGCATTTTCCATCAGACTTTTCAGTAACATGTATTCCTTGCGAGATAGCTCCAGTTCTTCGCCATTGAGTGTGACCGAGTTATTGTTGCTGTCTAGTATGACCTTGCCGATGCAGATGTCAGTGGAGTTGGCGGTGCTGAGACGTCTTTCCAGCACGCGCAGACGGGCGAATAGCTCCGTCATATCAAAAGGTTTGGCGAGATAATCGTCGGCACCACTGTCCAGACCGATAATTCTATCGTCCAGCTCCGAGCGTGCAGTGAGCACTAAAATAGGCAGATCGGGATGTTTTTTGCGCGTTCGTTTAAGCACCTCGATACCATCAATATCTGGCAGTCCCAGATCAAGAATGACGATATCCGGTGTTTCTGTGTTGATAATATGAAGCGCAGCTTCGCCAGAGCCGACAGCGTTCACGGTATGCTGCTGTTCCTGTAGGGCCTGTTGTAATGCTTTGGCTAAGGGATGATCGTCTTCGACTAACAGTATCTGCATCTTCAGAAAATTCAGTTGTAATGGTTAGAGAGCTTCACGAACCTTGAGCAGGGCTGCTGATATTTCTTTTTGGCGGCCCACATCGGCCAAAGGACGGTTTGGTCGTTTAGGCGCGGCTTGGGCTTTGAGTAGAAATTTTTCAGCTTCAAGGTAACGGTCTTCATTAAAGAGATAATCGCCGTAAAAGTAGTTACTATCAATCCCGTCGGGGTTTATGGCAAGCGCTTTTAGCAGCAGCTCTTCGGCTTTGTCATCATCGCCAAACCCGAGCGGCCAACCCGGCACATTAAAATATAAGGTACCAAGACTGGTGTAGGCTGAGCCATTCATGACCTGCGGTTCAATTTCTATGGCTTGTTCAAGCTCTGCTTTGGAAACCTTGGCTAATTTTAATGCCCCTAAGCCACCTTTAGCGCCAGCGTAGGTTGATTTGATGATACCACTCCACAACCAGGCAGCGGCGGCATCAGGATATCTTTTTGAAACGCCTTCGGCTTCTTTGATCAGTGATTCAAAGGCGGTTAGCTGGTTTTTCCCTTCCAGATTGTAATTCACTTCCGCCCAATGCTTTTGTAACCCTTTAATGTCTGAATCGAGGTCAGCCCAAGCGGGGCTAGCCAGCGCTGAAAGAAGTGCCGAAAGGCAAAGCGTTGACGCGTGTTTGCGGAAATTCATAGCGGTATCCCGGTTAATTAACGTTGTGCATATTGGCGGATAATGGGCAGTTTTTTAACCAGCGCACCATGAACAATGCCGGGGAAAAGACCGTTCAAACGCACAAACAGTTTTTCTGGCCAACCCATGTAACGCTGCTTTTGATTATCGGAAAGAATATGCATGACTTCACGGGCAACCTGCTCGGGGCTGTCAGTGGTGTTGCCAAGCGCTTCATTCAGTTCGCTAACGGCGCTGGAGTTCAGGTTAGTTTTGGTGGCGCGTGGTGCGAGATAACTGACCTTGATCGGGCCGTCAGCCAATTCGCGTTGCAGTGCCTCGGTAAAGCCTCTGAGTCCAAATTTACTGGCGCAGTAGGCGGTGAACCCGGGGTGGCCAATGCTGCCAAAAATGGAGCCGATATTGATAATAGCGGCTTCCTTGTGTTCCTTGAGTATTGGAATCAGGCTTTGGCAGAGCAGCATGGGCGATAACAAATTTGTCGCCATCATGCTCTCGATGCGGTGGTTATCCTGTTGTTCGTAGAGCTGAAAATCGAGAATCCCCGAGGCATTGACGAATAATTTAAGATTTACCTGTTGGCAGCGTTCAACGATGGCATCACGGCCCTCTGGCGTGTTGATATCAGCAATAACCAACTGATGGTCGCCACTCAGGCTTTGCTGCAGCGCTTCGAGTTTTTCTTTGTTTCGACCAGTCAGTAAAAGGCGGACACCGGTTTTGTCGAGTTCACGGGCAATGGCCTGGCCAATACCACCGGATGCCCCCGTCAGAAGTAGATACTTATCTTTGAGTCGCATGGCGGACCTCAGAAGTTAGCTGCAATGTTGGGTGAAACGTCGTGGTTGCTTGTTACATAACGGAAGATGTCGGCGTATAGCTTGTAGAAAACTTTGGCGCAATGAATGATCTGTATTTGGTCCTGTGGGTCATCAATTTTGTTCATCAGGTCTTCAAAAAACTGCATGTGTTCTATATCCAGCGCGCCATGCGAATAAAGATAAGAGAAGGCTTCTTTAGGTAAACTCAATGATTCACGGATACAGTTAGCTGCTTTGTCGGCAACGCTGATACTGGTGCCTTCGAGTACTTGAACCATGCCAAAGAAGCCAACGGGGTTAATTCGTAGAATGGTGTCGTAGGCATAACTGACCATCAGCTCCGTGGCGGTGCTCGGTATACTGTGGCGAGCTGCATCTTTATCGAAGCCACAGGCGGCAATATCGTTAAGAATCCATTCCTGATGGCCAATTTCCTCTTCAATATATTCAGCAAGTGCTTCACGTATCCATTCTTTACTTTCCGGGATGCGTGAACCAGCCACCATCATTAGTGGTACGGTGTGTTTGACGTGGTGATAGGCTTCCTGCAGAAAGCTTTTGTATTCATCCAGGCTGATCGTGCCGTTTAGGGCTTTTTCAATCAGTGGTACGGACAGTAGCTGTTGACGTTCGAGTTTTGTTTCATCTTGCAGGCGGTCAAAGAAATTCATCGGTTTTCTACCTTTAAATTTTGTGGGTATAGGGATTCAATTAATTCGGCATAATGCTCGGCAATGGCTTCGCGTCGTGGGCGGCCATTGGCGGTGAGCAGATTTTGTTGGCGGCTTAAGGGCGTGCTTAACAGCTGCCAATTTAATATGCGGGCGTAATCGGGTAATTGCTCATTACAGCGATCAATCAATTGTTGAATGATTTCGCTATCGGCATTTCCGCGCACGCTGATTAGGGCAACGCAGTAAGGGCGTGCATCGCCAAAGACAACACATTCAGCGATGCAGGGATTGGTTAATAATTCGCTCTCAATCCATTCCGGATTAATGTTGCGGCCATAACTGGAAATTAGCAGGTTCTTTTTTCGCCCGTTAATGACCAGGTAGCCCTGTTCATTTAAATAACCTATGTCACCGGTATGAATGCGGTTTTGCCCCCAGCTTCCGGGCTCATTGGCATAACCCAGCATGGCGTTGCCACTGACAACCACCTCATTGTTTTCTATGTTGATAGTCAGATGCGGTAAAGGCCTACCACAACTTTTTTTATCGTTATGTGCCGGGGTGTTTAAACTGACGACAGAGGCGCATTCAGACAACCCGTAACCTTCATAGGCGGGTATGTTGAGTGCGTGGGCGCGTGCCAGAAGTTGAGGAGAAACTCTGGCACCGCCCGCGGCAACAAATTCCAGTGATTCAGGCGTTTCCCACCCCGCCTCAGCGGCGGAGATTAAAACCAGCAATAATTGTGGGGTAACAATAATGCTGTTTGGGGAATATTCACTGATCACTGAAATAAAACGCTCAGGGGAGAGCGAGGAACTGCCTTGAAAACCAATTTCGGCAAGCGTGGGAATAATGACTTCACCCTGAGCTAGCAGCGTGCAATAAATACCGGCTACATTCTCCAGCAGCGTGCTAAGCGGCAACAGACAGAGGTGACGTGGTTTATCCAGGTTAACGGCTTTGGCAAGCGCTTTTGCCTGAATAATTAGCTGCTCATTGCTAAGGCAAACGCCTTTAGGGTTGCCCGTTGAACCGGATGTGAAGGTGATTTTTTGAGTATTGCTGGGCAGCTGCGCGACTTTATTTTGTTTGCCTAATACCAGCAGTTTGTAAATGCTAAGTGGTGAGCACTGTTGCGTCGTTATTTGTTCGCCAAGCAAGGATGTGAAAGTGTCGGGCTGTTCACAAAGAATGGCATCAACAGGGGTGGTTTCTAATACATTCTTAATTTGCTGGCTCGAAAAAAATGTCGGCAAAGGAATCAGACAAACAGAGGCAAGTTGACAGGCAAGATCAACGATCATCCAGTTCATGCTGTTATCGCCGTGCAGGGCCAATCGCTCAATTCTCAGGTGTTGTAACTCACTCGCCAATTTCCTGCATTCCTGAAGCAGTGTTTCACGGGTGATGGCTGATAGTGAGTCTCGGGCGATTATTTGATCCGCCGGTAGTGTTTCTTCAAGCTGAGAGAGAATGTTCAACATGACAGCCCTGTTGATCGAGAATTGCGGCAAGCGCCTGGATGCGTGATTGATAGAGAGAGATCACACTTGCGTAAGTTTTGCGCTGGTTAAGCATGTCCATCACCGCCTCTACGCTTACCGTCACAACGTTGGGGCGGCTGTCGTAATAACTGCCCCACTCGGAAATATGAGATTTTTTTAACAGGGCAGGGTCAGCTTCGTAGAGCTCGTGCAGCTGCATGCCCATGCGTGTCATGGTTTTGTGAACTTGTGGTGTTGCGGTAAAAACAACCCACTCAAAATGGGTTTGCTGCAGTACCGCCGACAACATCAGAAAAAGCAACTGACTACCGCCGCGCTGCGTGGCGACTAAATTCCCGATTTCGGTAATCTTGTTACGGCTAATAAACTCTCCAGCGACCTTACTTACAAAAGTTTCGATGGGTCTTGGCAGGTATTGCTCAAGAAAAAGGTCACGATCTTCAGCAGGACGAACACCTAATGCGGTAATAGGTTTTGAACAACAGCTCATGCTCAGGAAGAGCGGCATGAAATCGCGAATGTTTGCACCATGGATGGCGTTGAACTGTTGTCCGATATAGTCCTCAATTGTCTCCCTTCCGGCTGAATATTGATCGTGCAGGTCAAGTGACGGGCCGGGCGTTAGTAAGCGTTGCAGGCCCAAAGCGGGTCTGACTCGGCTGATCTCTGCGTTCGTTTCAATTGTTGTTGGCATCGGTCCATCCCAAAGATGTGTCAGTTGATAATGGACAGGTTAGCAAGTGAATCTTAAGGGAGTCTTAAACGGAATTTTTTTGAATAATGCGTATTTAAACAGGGAGCGGAACCTATTCTGAATCACGAATGGGTGTTTGAAATTGGGGGTGTTGACGTGTCGGTATTCCTCGTCTGTTTGAGGGCATGTGAGAATAATTAAAGTTATCGATGAGTATGCTTAAGACTACCTTAAGCTTCTTCGCGCAAGATGGACGCTTATTTTATGAGCCCGTTTAGGGGAATTTTCACGTTGTTATTTCTCAGCTGTATTGCATGATAATTTTTAAATATCTGAATAAACAATTGCTGGTAACACTGTCCGCAGTGGCCTTTGTGCTGATGCTTGTTCTCCTGACGAGCCGATTAGTTAGATACATTGCCGAGGTTGCCAGTGGTGATATCGCCCCGCAATTTTTGTTTTATCTGATAGCTTTTCGACTGCCTGATATTTTGTTGATGGTTCTGCCAATTAGTTTGCTGTTGGCCATTCTTCTTGTTTTTGGGCGCATGTATCTTGATAACGAGATGTCTGTTTTTTCCGCCAGTGGTATGAGCTTAAAAAAGTTGTCGCTATATGCGATGGCTTCAATCTTGCTGATTTCATTTGTTGTTGCCTCTTTGAGCTTTTTCTTAGCGCCATGGGGGTTAAGAAAAGTCGACCAGCTATTTGTAGAAAATGCTAATCGAACTGTTTTCGAAACCTTAAGAGCCGGGCGTTTCTCGCCGATGGGTGAAGACGGTTTGACCTTGTACGCAGAAAAATTATCAGATGATCGCAAAGTAATGGGGGACGTATTTTTAGCCCGAGAAACACGTGATAAGGGGGCAAATTTCCAAATAACGGCAGAGCGAGGTCATCTTGAAATAAAGGAGGATACTTTCTCAAAATACTTAATATTACAAAATGGATACCGTTACGAAGGTGATCCTGGAAACCGTGATTACCGAGTCACAAAATTCGATACCTTTGGCATCAAATTGTCCGCACCTCCCGAGGAAATCAAAGAAAATGGTACGCGAGGTATGGCAACTGAAGAGTTACTCAATCTTGATGATTTAAGTAAAGTTGCCGAGTTGCAGTGGCGTATTGCCTTGCCTTTGTTAGTGCCCATTATCGCTTTATTAGGAATACCTTTGAGCCGTGTCAGCCCCAGGCAGGGTCGGTTTTATTTTATTATTCCGGCAATGCTTTTCTATTTCGCTTACCTCGTACTTTTATCCAGCATGAAAACGGCGGTGGAAGAAAATAACATCAGCCCATGGTTAGGGCTCTGGTGGGTTCATCTGATGTTTCTGGGCTTAGCCGTATTAGTTTTCTTAAATATGCATAAGAAAATTCTAGCGTTGTTACATTTGAATTTTTTCCGACGAAAGTAACGTTAACCTTATCCCTCCAACCTAGTTTGAATGAGCTAGAAATCCATTAATTTTTCGAAGAAAACCTCTACTATGAAAATCGCAATAGGTCAGCAGAAATTGATTCTGCTTGTAGCTATTTCCCTGACAGCTTTTTATAACGGTACCTTTTTTACAAAGTTACTGGGGATTTACCTGCTGACGGGACAAAATGTATGGTTTATTTGTTCTGTTTTCATTTTGTTAGTGGCCACTTCAGCAGCGTTTTTTTCCCTTTTTAGTTCAAAATACACGACTAAACCGATTCTTATTCTCGTTGTTTTGTTGTCTTCGTTTGCCAGCTATTTTATGGATAGTTATGGGACGATGATCGACGAAACTATGCTGCAGAACATGATTGAAACGGATGTGAGTGAAGCTTCTGAGTTGTTCAGCTTTAAACTAGTGATATATTTTTTTCTGCTTGGCGTCGTGCCCGCTATTTTGATTTATAAAACACAAATCATCTACCGGTCATTTGCCAGAGAGCTGATCAATAAAGGCGTGTTTTTGACTTGCACAATATCCGTAGTGGCTGCTTCACTATTTATTTTTAGTGCCAGTTATTCTTCTTTTATCAGGGAGCATAAACCTGTCAGATATTATGCTAATCCTTTGTCTTATATTTATGCGGTCGGGAAATATCTCGATAAAGAAGTCTCGCTTGGAGAAGTGCAGGCCTTTGAATACTTCGGTGAAGATGCTCATATTCCCGAGACAGATACGGATAGAGAGTTGATTGTTATGGTGGTTGGCGAAACCGCTCGGGCTGACCGGTTTTCCTTGAATGGTTATGAGAAAAAAACTAATCCGCTGCTTGAAAAAGAAGATGTCATAAGTTTCAGCGATTTTTACAGTTGCGGAACGTCAACGGCGGTTTCTGTGCGTTGCATGTTCTCGTTCCTTAATCAGAAGGAATTTACTAAAGCAAAAGCGAACGCTATGGATAACGTCCTGGATGTGCTCAGTCGCGCCGGTGTGAGTGTTCTTTGGCGAGATAATAATTCCAATTCAAAAAATGTTGCTGACAGGGTTACTTATCAGGATTTTATGACACCAGCCATGAACCCCGACTGTGATTTGGAATGTAGGGATACGGGGATGCTGGCTGGTTTGCAGGCTTATATCGACAGCGTTAAAGGCGGCGATATTCTCATTGTATTGCATCAAATGGGAAATCATGGCCCAGCCTATTTCAAACGCTACCCTGAAGCATTTAACGTGTTCACGCCAACCTGCCTTTCCAATCAGTTGGAAACCTGTAGTGCGCAAGAAATAAATAACGCCTATGACAACGTCATTGTTTATACCGATTATTTTTTAGCGCAAATTATCAGCTTATTAAAAGAAAATTCCCCCGCGTTTGAGGCAGCGATGTTTTATGTGAGTGATCATGGTGAGTCGCTGGGTGAAAATGGTATTTATTTACATGGTTTACCTTATTCATTGGCGCCTAAAGAGCAAAAGCATGTACCTGCTCTGATGTGGTTTGGCGAGGGTATGGATATTGATTTGTCGCCTGTCAAAGCTAAGAAAGATCAGCAACTTAGTCACGACTATGTGTCCCATACGTTACTCGGGCTCATGGAGCTGGAGTCAGAGGTTTATAATAAAAATCTCGATATTTTATCGGCTTCAAAATAGCGCGAGAACCGTCAGTAACTATCAATACAAAGATGTTGGCGTTACTCAACGATCAACAGCCCATGCGTGAAGTGGCGTGCATAAATCAAGAATCACATAATTTATGTAAAAACACCGTTATTAAGATTGCTTTAAGTAATAGCTGTTACTTTGCAGAACTTGAATTTACTTTAGGCTTATTTCTATGCGCGCATTTGCTCAACGTCATCCACTTTTATGGGCTTATTTGTTCTTTTTGTATTTTTCGCTTGTTTACCAGCTGTTGGTCTATTCCTCGGGTATGTCAGGACTGGTCGGTGCGCGCCAGTCTCTGTTGATGAGTGTTTTATGGCTAATTCCACTCCTGTTATGGCCAAAGCGAAGCAAGCTCTTAGCGGCAGGCATAGGGTTGGTGTTGTGGGTGGCTTCTCTGGTCGGTGTCGGTTACTGGTTGATCTATGGCCAGGACTTTTCGCAGAGCGCTATTTTTATTATTTTTGAATCAAATCCCGCTGAGGGAGGAGAGTTTATTCTTTCCTATCTACGGTGGTGGCATCCTTTCGTTTTTCTGGCGTTTAGTCTAACCCCGATTTTTATGTGGCGCTTGATCTCACCCGTGATGTTGAAACCACGCGGTCGCGCCATCTACGCTGTGGTCTTTTCCTTGGTTGTCGGCTGGCCTTTTTTGAATAGCTTGTTAATTAGGCAGCACGGCAGTGACGTTGCTTACTATCACCTCGAAAAGCGTCTTGAGCCTACAGCGCCATGGAATCTTGTTGTTGGTTATTTGCATTATCAGAACCAGCTTTCAGATATGGAAATGCTGCTGAATAAAAATCGCAGTGTATCTGCGCTGCCTGATTTTAAAGTCGATACTCGTGTTGCACCTGATACCTTGGTGCTGGTTATCGGTGAGTCGACAAATAGAAATAGAATGAGTCTTTATGGCTACGGACGGGATACCACACCAAAATTGAATGCCATTCGTGACGAACTCGTCGTCTTCAATGATGTTGTTTCTCCTCGGCCTTATACAATTGAATCTCTGCAGCAGGTCCTTTCATTTGCTGACTCAAGACAGTTAGATGTCTTTTTTGAGAAACCAACATTGTTGAATATGATCAAGCAAGCTGGTTATGAAATTACCTGGATAACGAATCAGCAAACACAAACTCGCCGTAATACGATGTTAACGACACTGTCGCAGATGGCCGATCATCAGGTTTATCTGAACAACAATCGAGAGCAGAATGCCAGTCAGTTTGATGGCGTCGTTCTTTCGCCTTTTGAGAGTGCTCTAGCGCATCCGGCCAAGAAAAAGATGATCGTGGTGCATTTGCTCGGAACCCATCGTGGCTATGACAATCGCTATCCGAAAGATTTTGAACGATTTGTTGATCATGTTAAAGCGCCTGCTTGGGTGGGGGCGGGTGATCTGTACGATTACAATAGCTACGACAATGCGGTGAGCTATAACGATTATGTGGTTTCTGAGTTGATAAACGGGCTGCGCGATAGCCAGGACAATGCGCTATTTGTCTATTTTTCTGATCATGGTGAGGAGGTTTATGATACGCCTGGTAAGCCCTTCAGTGGTCGAAATGAAGGGGCTCCAACGCCCGCTATGTACACGGTTCCCTTCATTACCTGGGCGTCTGCTGATTTTAAGGTTAACCACGATATAAAACAGTGGCGCCATTCTGTCGACCGATCGTTTAGTAGCGCAGATTTTATTTATACGCTCTGCGATATGATCGGTATTACTTTTAAGAAAATGGATTATTCACGTAGTTTGATATCAGATCAATTTGTCCAACATCCACGCTGGATTGGCGATCCTTCATCTCCAGCTACATTAAAAGATTACGATACAATTGATTGGAAAATTCCTATGGTTAAGCCTTTTCTGGTTGCAGATAAAAGTAATTTAACGGTCGACAATAAACTATAGAAGATATGATTGGTATGAGAGATAAAGAGAGCTATTACGCGGATCAAGGCAAGGCAAAGTCAGGTGTTTCACGCTGGCAAGCCGCGCTAGGCAATTCAATTAATGGGTTAAAGTTTGGCTTCAAAAGTGAAGCGGCAATCCGCGAAGAAATGATTGTACTGGTGGCGGCTATTCCAGCCGCTATCTATTTGGTTGAGTCCGTTTGGGTTCGGCTGGCAATGATTTTGAGTGTGCTTTTTGTGCTGATTGTTGAGGTGCTTAATTCAGCGATAGAAGCCACGCTGGATCGAATATCAAAAGAGCATAATCTACTAACCAAAGCGGCTAAAGATTTAGGTTCGCTAGCCGTTTTACTGGCGATGGTTTTAGCGTCGAGTATTTGGATCGTTGGGCTGTGGACCGGTTGACCGTAATTGTTTGTAGATTTAGTGGTGATACAAAATCAGGGCTGAGGCTTAACCGATGTTTATCTTAGGTGGCCTAAAAAATATTAGTTGATCGTTGAGATGATAAAGGCGCGTTTAAGAAAACTTAAACGCGCCTTTAACGGTTATCGGCTTGATAGAATTGCTGGCGTACCTGTGGCTTCGGAATCGTCCAGGTTGATTCGGTACAATTTTTTATCGTAGGCCATGGACGACCAGTTAGCATGGGCCAGCGCTTTTTTTGCTAGAACGGGGTCCGCAGGTGCCCCTATCAGTTCTTTATCCTGATAGGTGAATTCTGCGATGGGCATATCCTTTCTCATGATCGCCACACGATTACCTTCCATGTAAGCCTGAGTAGCGTTGTACTGCATGATGGCGCGGCCGACCTGCTGCTGCATATCAGGGCGTGTCAGATCGTGGCCGATCATAGGGTGAGTTGAGGAAATGCCCATCAATGACAATAGTGTTGGTGCCAGGTCTATTTGACTGGCGACGGGTTGGTATACGGCCGGCTTAATGGTGCCGCCAAAAATAAGGCCAGGAATGTGGAAGTAGTCAACGGGAACCAGTTCGGCACCGCGTACACGCGAGTTGTGATCGGCGACGATTATAAACACGGTGTTTTCCCAGTAGTTTGAACTACGCGCTTTTTTAATAAATTCACCAATGGCGTAATCGGCATATCTCACCGCGTTGTTGACGGTGTTTTTTTCCTCATTTTTTAAGTCAATGCGGTCATCCGGAAACTCAAAAGGCGAGTGATTCGAGGAGCTGAACACCAGACTGAAAAAGGGTTGATCGCCGGCTTGGCTAAACTGCTCATGGGCGCGATTAAACAGATCTTCGTCAGAAACGCCCCATGAGCCTGTGAAAACAGGGTTAACATAATCATCTTGGTCAACAACGGATTGAAAACCGTTGTTCATAAAAAAGCGGCCCATGTTGTCGAATTGGGCTTCGCCACCGTATATAAAACTTGTTTGATAACCCTGTTGCGAGAGCAATTCCGCAATTGTAAAAAAGTTTTTCTGGGACTTACCCAGTTTAACGACGCTTCGAGCCGGTGTCGGTGTAAAACCGCTCACAACAGCCTCAATACCGCGCACAGAGCGGGTGCCGGTGGCGTATAGATTTTCGAACCATAGTCCTTCAGCGGCGAGTCGATCAAGGTTGGGCGTTAAGTCCAGGCCGCCCAGCGAACCGACAAATTCAGCGCCCAGGCTTTCTTCCAGGATAATAACCAGATTCAGTGGCCGCTTTGTCGTGCGAGTGGCTTGCTGATAATGCAGTGTTGGAAGTTCTTTAGAAATATAGTCATGGGCATCGATCTGCATTTCCTTATGAACAAGATTGAGTATGTCCCGTTCTTCCATTTCGCCGTAGCTTGAGCCGCCTTCGGGTTCTTGGCGCATTTCATAGGCTGCGTAAAGCGCGGTATAGGATGAGTTGAGCGCCAGGTCATTCGCCAGTGGATCATTCGATAGCGCTACCGTGCTGGGATTGACCGGACGGTGATCCAGTGTTGAACGGATGGCTCCAGAGCAGGCAATTAGTAGTACGGGGGTCATCAGTAAAGCCGTTATAACGCGCAGGGGCTGCGCTGACGAGCTGTGACGCTTCACTGTTCTCACTGAAAACCAGGCAATAAACCCACACAGCAAAAATGCCAGCGTAAGAGGTAGTTTCTGGGTTGCCAGTAGTGTTGAGCCGACTTCCATGGGGTGATTAAGGTACTCAAGGAAAAAGATATTCGGCCTTGAATCAAACTGGTTAATAAAGGAGGGCGTGCTGCACTCCATAAAGGTGATCAGAACCAGTATGGTGGGCAGGTATATCTTAAGGAGTATTCTCCAGCCATTCATCAGCCAGCGGCTGGTGGTGAATAGCGGTAATAATAAAACAGGAATAAGCAGCGTAATGCCGAGTAGCACCAGGTCAAAGCGCAGTCCCTGAATGAGAATATTGCCCAACATCCCAGCCTCGCTGACCCGCTGCCATTGCCATATAACGAGTAGCACTCGGGATAGCATTAGCGCAGCAAGGATAGCTACAGCAAATATAACCAGGGGTTTGAGGCATAACCATAGTTTAGCGGCCTCTGAGCGCTGAATTTTGTTTGTCTGATTATTCAAGAGTGTACCTGAGAAGTTGTGATTAATGTGCTGACGACTTTGTTGCCAGTGGACTGGGGATGTGTCCAAGAGTGAATCTACAGTGCTTACCTTAAGGCAATCTTAAGGAGGGAAATCTTGTGTCGATTGAGGGGGATTCATGCACTAGACATTTCAAACAAAAATTTATTGATGTGCGTCAATGGTGCGACAACGTGTCACACCCCAACGCTTTCTTAGCTACTTATAATTGCCGCCAATTGAGTTAATGGCGTGTCGCTATCAAATTTTTGGGGGTGTTTATCTATGAGTAATAAAGTTTTAACCGCGTTGGCTGTGGTGGCGTTTACAGGGACAGCGGCTGCCGGGGATAACAACCTGGTGATTGAAATTACGTCGGGCTTGCCGCAGACAAAGAATGAAACTCAGGAGGAGATGACTCAGGTTCAGGCGTCGCCTTCGACAGATGGTGGCGAGCTGTTAAAAAGTCTGCCGGGTGTGTCTGGGATTCGTATGGGCGGGCGGGCAATTGACCCGATTATTCGCGGGCAAAGCCAGACCCAGCTTAATATTTTGCTCGATGGTGCGACTATTCATAATGCTTGCCCTAACCGTATGGATCCACCTACGGCCTACACGTCAGTTGATAGTTATGATTTGGTGACGGTTATTAAGGGCAACCGGACTGTTCAATATGGTGCAGGTGGCTCAGGTGGAACCGTATTATTTGAACGTAGCTGGCCTAGCTTTGATGAGAAGGGCTATCAAGGGGATCTGTCTTCCAGCTATCGTGACAATGGTGATCGTTATGAGCTAGGCGCAGATTTAGCCGTCGGTTCTAATAATGGTTTTGTACGTGTTATTAGCCATAAAGCGTCGGGTAATAATTATGATGATGGCGATGGTAACGAAGTGCGGTCTTCCTATGAAAGTTTGACGAATGCACTGCTGGCGGGTTGGCAGTTGGGTAGCTATTCGCGTTTAGAAGCTAGCTTCGAAAAGGCGGAAGAGGAGGATGTACTGTTTGCCGGTGCTAGTATGGACAGTCCCTTTGCCGATGCAGAAACGAGCCGCTTGAAGTTTACTCATCAGTTTCAGTCAGCGTTTATAAACGAAATGAAATTGGAAGTTTACCGTTCCGAAGTTGACCATAATATGGACAACTACTCGCTACGTCCGGCCGGCATGTTACTGCGCCAGGCACCTTCAACGTCTGATACCGATGGTTTACGGCTGGTTTTTGATGCGCGTTTGATGGATGTTGATTGGAAATTTGGTGCTGATATGCAGAATAGTGATCGTGATGCAGAGCTGCAAGATCAGACAGGTTCTGTATTACGTTTGTTGTGGCCGGATGCTCAAATTGATCAGCAAGGCTTATTTGTTGAAGGTGAAAAAGTCCTCAATATGAATGATGTGGTAAAGGCCGGTTTGCGTTATGACCACATTAGTGCGCAGGCTAATCGTCGTGATGAGGTTGTTAATGGTATGGCACCTATGTCATCCCAAACGATTTGGGCGATGGCTGGTGCATCAGCAGGTGCGGGCGAGGAAAAAACGGAAGATAACGTGGGTGGTTTTGCTGGTTGGACACACCGTTTGAATGAGCAATACACGATTGATACGGTATTGTCGCGCAGTGTTCGTACCGCTGACGCGACCGAGCGTTACCTTGCGCGCGTGACGCCGATGAGTGACTGGATAGGTAATCCTGAGCTGGAGCCCGAGAAGCATCACCAGTTAGAGGTTGCATTACATAGCACTCAGGAGAACACCAATTGGAGTGCGACGGGTTGGTATAACCGGGTGGATGATTACATTTTACGTGAATCGGTAGCGGCAGGTATGAAGCAACGTGATGTCTATCGCAATGTTTCAGCCGAACTTTTCGGTGCGGAGTTTCAAGTAAAACAAAAACTTTCTGATAACTGGGCGCTAGCAAGCACGTTGGTTTGGATCGTTGGTAATAATTTGGATGATGGAACTAAGCTGTCTCGTATCTCACCGTTGGAGCTGACAACGTCACTGGACTATAGTCGCGATAATTTAAAAGCGGGCGCATCTCTACGGTTAGTAGATAAGCAGAATGATGTTTGCCTGAGCGGTTCAGCAAATTGTGGCGGACAGGATGTTCGTAAAACTCCGGGCTATGGCGTGCTGGATGTCCATGTGGAATATGCTTTTGCTGGAGGCCTTAGCTTATTGGCAGGTGTCGATAATTTATTGGATAAGGCATACACGCTTCATGAAAGCCGTGATGATACGGTTAATCCGGCGTCCTTCCAGGTAGCTGAGCCGGGTAGAAGTGTTTGGATGCGGGTCAGCAAAGCGTTCTAATACAGCTTGTCGATTTCTAGCAGGCAATAAAAAAGGGTAGGCCGGAAGGCTTACCCTTTTTTGATTTAAACCTGCAATTGCCGGGGTAGTTTCGTTAAAAACTAGCCGATGGCAGCAAATTTAAACGGCTACGATGTTCTCAGCCTGTGGACCTTTTTGGCCTTGAGTTACTGTGAACTCAACTTTTTGGCCTTCAGCAAGAGTTTTGAAACCTTCGCTAACGATTGCACTGAAGTGTGCAAAAACGTCTGGACCAGATTCTTGCTCGATGAAACCAAAGCCTTTAGATTCGTTAAACCATTTAACAGTGCCGGTAGTTGTATTAGACATAATAATAATCCTGAATATATAAGATTGCCTGCAAGAGGCTTGAATAGCGAAAAATTGAGACTGGTACTTAGAAGCTGCAGGACGAAGAGTTACGAATAAAACAACGAAATGGAGATCTGAACAAGAGGCTTTCTTTCTAGCTGAGGTGCATCTTATAGCTATTTGTAGGTAAGTCAAGAGGAAGGTTGTTCGTGTTACTCATCAGCGGGCTGTTAAGCGTGTGTCTTTGTTAATCTTTATGGTTTGATTAAATGGCCTGTCGATGTGTTTTATTGTTAACAGGGTATATTTTTAGCCCTTTATATTAGAAACATCTAAATTAGATATATACAAATTAGTTATTTCTAATATATTATTTGGGCGTATTTACAGTTTAGAGGGTCAACAGGTGGCAGCAGCTAACAATATTGAACTAAGCAAAATGGAAGAGATGTTGGAATATGCCAAGGAGGCGGCTCATTTACTAAAAAAAATGGGCAACGAACATCGTTTACTGGTGTTGTGTAGCTTGATTAATGGTGAGCGCTCGGTGGGAGAGTTAAACGATATGATGCCTTTGAGTCAGTCCGCCTTATCACAGCATTTGGCATCGCTGCGGAAAGCGGGTTTGGTTGGCACGCGTCGAGAGTCTCAAACTATTTATTACAGCCTGCGTGGCAGTGAAGCCATCAAGGTGATTGAAGTGCTGCAATCTATTTATTGTCCACATTTATAAGGAGTTGGATTAAATGTCTGAGAATATTAACAACGTTTCTGCAAATGAGTTTCTACGTGTACTTGAGTCGGGGGATATGCCGTTGGTTATAGACGTGCGTACAGTCGCTGAGGTGGGTAATGAGTATCTCGATGGCTGTGTGAATATTCCACTGCATGAGCTAAACCTCTCGCAAATGCAGACCTGTGTAGCCGAAAAAAAAGCAGCAGGGCAGCCAGTTTATCTGTTATGTGGTACCGGAAAACGAGCCACCAGTGCCATTGATAAGTTGAAGGGCGAGGCTGACAATCCTCTGCTGGTTATTGAGGGTGGTATCCAGGCTTTGAAACAAGCCGGCTGTTCTTTGAGTAAAGGTAAAAGTGGTGTAATGCCTCTGGAGCGACAAGTTCGTATCGCTGCGGGAGTGTTGGTACTGCTGGGCGTCTTGTTAGGCACCTTTTTGAACGCAGGATTTTACGGATTATCTGCTTTTGTTGGTGCAGGGCTCATCTTTGCAGGCATTACTGATACCTGTGCAATGGGCATGTTGTTGGCCAGAATGCCTTGGAATAATGCCGCCAGGTAGATGATATGACGCTATCAATTGGTGTATTGATTGGACTGGTGTTGGGGTTAACGGGGGCTGGTGGGTCTATTTTCGCCGTGCCACTATTGATTCTGTTGCTGTCACTGCCAGTGAGTGAGGCGGTTGGTATTGCCCTTGGTGCCGTCGCAATCAGCGCCTTATATGGCACGGTTAATAATTGGCGCTATAAGACGATTCTCTGGGTTCCAGCATTGATTCTGGCTGTTTTCGGGGCTCTGCTTGCGCCGCTCGGTAAATGGTTGGGAAATCAAGTTTCTGCCACGCTATTGATAGCGGGTTTCAGTGTCTTGGCCATTGTGATTGCTGCTCGCATGTGGCGGCAGACTATTCGAAATCCTGAGAGGGCGCGAGTTGTACGGTCAGGGAAAATAGCGCCGGGCGAGTTGCTGAAGCCGGTTTGCCGGGTCAGCCCAACAGGCCAGTTTAAATGGCATTTCCCCTGTGTTGGTAGTTTGGTGCTAGGTGGTTTGGCGGTGGGTTTGTTAACCGGCTTGTTTGGTGTCGGTGGTGGTTTTTTGATTGTGCCGCTGTTGTTGTTTTTGACTCAGGTTTCCATGCAACAAGCGGTGGGTACTTCACTGCTGATTATTACGGTGGTCAGTGGTGCTGGTTTTGTTAGTTATGCCGTGACATCCTCGGAGCTGGATTGGCAGCTGTTAGGGTTGTTGTCGGCAGGTGGTTTGCTCGGCATGTTTGTCGGTAATCTGGTGGGACATAAGGTTGCTGGCCCACAGCTACAACGCGTATTTGCTGCAAGCTTGGTAGTGGTTGCGATGCTAATGATGGTTAATCAACTGCTGAATAATTCGATTTAATTATCCGGAGGTTATGATGATATTTAGACAACTTTTCGATGCTGTGTCGTGTACTTATAGCTATCTGGTTGGTGATAAAACAACAGGACAGGCGGTCTTGATTGATCCTGTTATCGCCAAAGTCGATGATTACCTGAAGCTGCTTGAGCAGTTACAGCTCAAGCTGGTTGTGGCGATGGATACGCATACTCACGCGGATCATATTACTGCGCTGGGATCGTTACGTGACAAGACCGGTTGTAACACCATGTTGGGTGAGCAGGCCGCCGCAAGTTGTGTGACAAGTAATTTTTCACATGGCGACATCATCGATGTGGGCGAACTGCATATAAAAGTGCTGTACACGCCCGGTCATACCAATGACTCCTATAGTTTCTATTTACTGGGTGATAAGCAGCCGATGTTGTTTACCGGCGACACTCTGTTAATTCGCGGAACGGGTCGCACGGACTTTCAAAATGGCGACGCTGGGCAGCAATATCATAGTCTGTTCGATGTGCTGTTGACCTATCCTGACCATACCCTTGTTTTTCCGGGGCATGACTATAAAGGCTGGACCGTCAGCACCCTGGCTGAGGAGCGGGCCTATAATCCACGTCTACAAGTTGCTGATGAGCGGGCCTACGTTGAGTTGATGGGAAGCTTACATTTGCCTAATCCCGCGTTGATGGATATTGCTGTTCCAGCCAATGAAGCCTGTGGGAATATTAATGGCTAAGCGTCATGCTGGCTGAGTTGTTAGCGCTTTATCGCTAGTGCCAATGAGCATGATCTCGGTTATGCTCAGACTATGAAGGAGCATTCATCAACCCTCAGACCCTCAGGGATATCAGAAATTAGCGCCAGTCATGTTGATTTGATTGTTTGTCATGGCTGCGATCACTGTTTTGATAGCGTTGCCTGCAAGCCCAGTTACCAGCTTAGTTGCACCTTTTGCGGTACGGTCTTACAAGCCAGTCACGATAACTGGTTGTCTCGGGCTGCCGCTTTTACTGTGGCGGGGCTAGTACTGTTTATCATGACCGTTTCTTTCCCTTTTATTGGACTTGAGGCGGCTGGCTCACAGCACTTGAGCAGCCTGCTCAGTGGCGTGCTGGCGCTGCTTGATCGCGACCAGTTTATTCTGGCTTCACTGGTCTTCGTCACTATTTTTCTGTTACCGCTCGTTGAGTTGTTGTCTCTGAGTTACATCATTTTTGCACGCTGGTTTAATGTGAAACCCGTTGGCTTATCGATGGTGATGCAGCTGTTATTTATTACCCGGCCGTGGAATATGATGGAGATTTTTTTCATCAGCGTACTGATTACCACCATTAAATTAGGCGATATTGCCTTCCTGGTTCCCGGCACCGGTTTGTACGCCTTTGCAGCGTTAATTTTAGTGTTGATCTACACGCACATGCACCTTGATCGACACGAACTGTGGCAGTGGCTGCAATATGAAAACCGCTTCGTGACCAACGCGCATGAAGAGCTGGCTGTTTGTCACTGTTGTGACGCGATAGTGGGGGAATCCCTGAGTCGTTGTCCTCGTTGCCAGAGTAAAGTCCGGCGCCGAATTCCTGATAGTTTTCAACACACATTAGCGCTGTTGTTAGCGGCGACTGTTTTGTATTTGCCCGCTAATTTACTGCCCATTATGACGACGGTACAACTGGGTGAAGAGCGCCGTGATACCATTTTTTCCGGCGTTATACATCTCTTTGAATCCGGTAATTTTGGCATTGCGACGATCGTTTTTGTGGCCAGTATCGTGGTGCCTATCGGCAAGATTATTACCCTTGGTTATTTACTGTGGGCGATACGCAAAGGCGAGCAGGGTAACCCGAAACGACAAACCTTTGTTTATCGCGTTACCGAGTTCGTTGGTCGCTGGTCGATGATTGATGTGTTTGTTGTGACCTTGCTTGTGGCGATGGTGCAGTTTGGCGTGTTAGCCAATGTAGAGCCCAACGGTGCCATCGTTTGCTTTGCCGGTGTTGTGGTGCTCACCATGCTGGCTGCCGAAACCTTTGATCCAAGATTGTTGTGGGACGCACATAATGACAAATGAGCCGCAGATGTCTCGAACTAAAACGTTGTCACCAGTATGGTTTATTCCATTCTTGGCGTTGCTGATTGCTGTTTGGTTGGCGCTCAGGGCGTGGCAGGCCTCAGGCCCGCTGATTGAAATCGAGTTTAAAGATGCTTCCGGCATAGCCGTCGGCAAAACCCATGTGCGTTATCGTGATGTAGAAATTGGTCAGGTAAAGGAAATTCGATTAAGCGATGACTTTACTACCGTACAGGTGGTGGTTGAGATGGATCGACATGTATCGAGCCTGATCACTGATCAAAGTAATTTTTGGGTAGTCTCGCCGCGCATTTCATTAAGTGAGGTGAGTGGTATCGAAACACTGCTGTCTGGCGTGTATATCGAAATGGATTCAGCCGGTGATGGCGAAGGTAAATCGGAAACTCAGTTTGTGGGGCTGGAAGAGCCACCATCGGTGCGTTCCTACGACGAAGGCAGTAGTTATCTGTTGGTTGCTGAGACACTGGGTACGCTGAATATTGGTTCACCCATTTATCACCGTAATGTCCCCGTTGGCGAAGTCACAGGTTATAAGTTACTGCAGGAGCAGGGCAAAGTGCAGGTGCGTTTCTTTGTAAAGGCGCCCTACAATACCCTGGTTAAGCGACAAAGCCAGTTTTGGAATGTTAGCGGTTTTGGTGCCAGCATTGGCCTTAATGGTATTGATTTGAAAGTGGGCTCTCTCAACTCGTTAATTTCTGGCGGTGTCGAGTTTGATTCGCCGCCCGCTTTGCAGGCTGAGACTGCGCTGGCTGAGCCTGACCATGCCTTTTACCTGTTTGATGATCGTGATGCCGTGAGCGAAGGGGCTATTACAGTTTCTTATCCCTTCCTGTTACGTTTTTCGGGTTCTGTGCGTGGTCTCAAGGTCGGAGCGCCAGTTGAATATCTTGGCATTCAGGTAGGTCGAGTCGAGCATATCGCGTTTGAAAGTAACGTCGCGCAGGGCCGGCATATTAATGTTGTGATCGGCATTCAGCCGGAGCGTATGAGCAGTGGTGACGTGCTTAGTCGGAAGATGGTTTATCAGGAGATTGGCGACCTGGTGCGTGATGGCATGCAGGCACGTTTGCACTCCGGCAGCTTGATTGGCGGCTCACTGTTTGTGAATTTGGTACCCAATGTGGGTAAAGGCGCAGAGCTTGTGCAAAGTGGCATATATCCTGAGCTGCCCACCTCCGATAACGAATACAACCAGATTGCCCGCCAGTTAGCGGCCATTGTGGAGCGGGTGCATAGCCTGCCTATTGAGGATATCGGCAAGGATTTACAGGCCAGCCTCAAATCGTTACGCAGCGTTGCCACAGACTTGCAAAGTGGTGATGTCGCCAATAAAACCGCGGCGCTAATGAATAACCTGAAAAAGGCTACTGATGGTTTGGATAGTACCTTCGAGCAACTGGATCAGACCTTGCGCTCCATTGATCAGACAATGGCACCTGATTCTGCTTTAAGCCATGCACTGAATGAAACGTTGGATGATATCTCCGACGCATCCAAATCCATGGAGCAACTAACCGATGAACTCTACCGCTATCCTGATGCATTGTTACGGGGTAAGGGAGACGATAAACAATGAAAAAATTGCTAGCCCTGACAGTCACATTTTGTGCCGTGCTGCTTGCCAGCTGCGCATCGCAACCGCCTACGTATTTTTACGACTTAACCCCGCAGGCTACGGTCATGGAAAACAAAATCGATGACAAGATAACGCTCGGCGTTGGGCCAATCACACTGCCGCAACTGCTCGACCGCCCCGGCATTGTCAGCCGTCACTCGGAAACCGGTGTTAATGTCGCCAGCTTCCATATTTGGGCCGGTGAACTTGAGCCGACTTTTACCCGCGTGCTGGCGAACAGCATCGCTACCAACCTGCAACATCAAGCTGTATGGGCTTCGCCTTGGGATAACCGTTTTCGCCCCGAATACCAGCTGCGAGTGTTTGTTGACCGCTTCTCCGGTGAAATTAATGGTCAAGTAGAGCTAAGCCTCAGTTGGTCGTTGTTGGGCGAGTACGGACAAACGGTTATGAGCACTCATCGTTACCGGGGGAGCGTTGAAAGCGGCGAGGGTTATCAAGGCTATGTAAATGCGTTAAATGAGCTGTTGGCTGGGTTTGCGGTTGAGGTGTCAGTGACACTGATGAATGAGCTTTCCAGGTAGTTAAAGAGTGGTTTTTTACTTCCATATTATTGGTTTCATTGGTGATCTATTCGTGTGCATCTTATGAAACGCAAACTTGAAGAGTTTTGATATAGGGGAAAGCCTTTAAAACTCCCCCAAGCATGGCTTATTTATTGTGCTTTTTGTTGGCGTTGCAGTGATTGATGAGTGGCAAACTCTTCAGGGCTTATTCCCCCACTTTTGTTGGCGTCAATATCAGAGAATGACGGAGCCTCACCAAGGTTTTTCATCTGATAACCCTGCTGCACCTTTTCACTTATCCTTTTGCTGCGGGCGTCATTAAATTCTTTCTTAAGTATTACCCCATTCCCATCAAGGTCGTAGTCAGAGAAGGTGGGCATATTTCGTCCCATACCTTGGCCCATACCTTGGCCCATACCTTGGCCCATACCTTGGCCCATACCTTGGCCCATACCTTGGCCCATACCTTGGCCCATACCTTGGCCCATACCTTGGCTTTGGCGTTTTTCCATTTGAACCCGTTGTCCGGCAGCCAGCTCATCCTGTGATAACTGTTTATCGTCATTTGTATCGAAATCAGAAAAAGACGGGGCATTTGCTGCTCCAGGCATAGGGCTTCCTTGAGCAGCCTTTGTAGCGATACGTTCTGAGCGAACTGAATTAAACTCCTCTTCACTGATTGAATTATTACTATCTTTATCATAGGCGGCGAAAGGAATTGGGCCTCGTGAAGGGATTTCTCCTGATTGAGCGTTGGTAGGTAAAAAAACACTGGCGGAAATAATTACTAGTCCAGCGAAGTATGCGCGTTTAAATATATACATGGTTCACCTCCGAGGTGACTGTTGAAAGCCTAACGTTTGTGGACGTACAGTTAATCTATGAATATAAATTTCGGACGCTTTTGATAACCTGTATGAATAGGGAGAGGAGCAAAGACATCATATTTTGCTCTGGCCTTGGCGAGCATGATTTAGGTCAATTAAAGATCCGTAATCTGTTCCAGTGCGACAAGATGTCGCACCTCGGTATTTATATCTTTCTATGAATTGCCGTCTATTATGTTTCGGGTTATCTCTAGTCGACTGGGGTTAGAATAATAATTTTGACTGGGTTATTTGTGAGTGGACTTGGATTATGTTTTGTCCATTTTTCTGGAAATTTTAGTACAGCTAAAACTACTCTCAAGGCAACCCTCCTGCCACCAAGCAACGCGGCGCTTTATCCGGTTGTGAGCGGCATCCATATACCTGCCCATCCGTATAGCTCACCCACGCTTCATCACCATCCGCCCAAAGTAGCGAAACGCTTTGCATTGCCGAGGGTAGTCCTGTGGCCTGAAGACAGCTTGGCGCTTTTGTTTTCTTCAAGCGGCATTGATACAGCTCGCCGTTGGTATAGGCGATCCAGCCAGCGCTGATATGCGTTGCCTGCTGGATATTAAAGTAACGGTTGTCCTGAGCCGGTAGATAAGCACTAAAAATCAATAAACTTACGGAAGCAAAAGTGAGAGGGTGCTTGAGCGACAGCATTTTACTTTCTCCTTCGGAGGCAGCACGTATTCTGCTATGTTAAAGCAAAGCAATTACGGATTCGTGGATTTTATGAAGAATTTTGCTGGGGAGTTGATTGTTTATAATGGTGCCGGGGCCTGAAGTGGTCGCATGGTTCATCGATACAAAAAACGTAGGTGCCTTTAATACCAAGCAGCGAGAGTATCTGAATTATCATCGTGAGGTGGTCTTAAAACGTGGTACATAACAATCAAGGGGAGAGTAAAAGTTCCTAGCCATCTTCTGAGAGCTTTTACTCTGACTTCAAATATTAAAAGTTGTGATTTAACACCTTATGGGGCGGCGTGTTTTTCAGCGCAGGCCTTGCTTAATTTGTCATGCAGCTTAGTCATAGCAGCTGATTCTGGGTATTTCAGTTTCATCTGGTCTATAAAGCGGTAAAGTTTGGTATAAGATTTCTTATCTACGCCATAAGTAAACACTAAGCAGCTTTTGCATAGTTACAGGCTTTCCCATACTTGCTTGCCCGGTTACCCCATAGGGGGAGGGCGGATCTAAAGTCTGTGGCTCTATGTCTGATGACCGCCGCCCTAGTCATATTTTTAGATGGTTAAAATTAAAAGTTAGCAGTCACAAAAAACCCCGCACAGTGGCGGGGCTTAAAGCTAACTAAGGTTATTGTTTATGCTTTTTTTCTTCGTGCTAAACCCAGTCCAGCAAGGCCTAGTCCGAGTAGAGCTAGAGTAGCGGGTGTGGGTACACTAGCGCTACCTCGAACCATGAAGGTTTCGGAAGCGAGGTGTGTGCTTCTTGCTACATTCCAAGGATTCTGCCAAATGTATCCTCTATGCACATCTTGCCCATTACAAATACTATAACTATCTGTGAAGTATGGTGACGCACATTTTGAACCGCTAAAGGTGGTGGATGGTATTGAAAACTGTTGTATTAAATCCGCCAAACTCAGAAAACTCGAGCTAAAATCAGTTGCTGTAGCAATGGTGAAGCCATGTAGTTCTTGAGGTCTAGCACCGATAAGGCTATGAAATGGTGACACAGGAGCAGCATAAACCCATTCTAGTTGATTACTTGTTGTCACGATGTAGCCGCTCGGCGGCGGAGTATTGATTAGTACAGCGTATGTGTTTTGACTCGCAAGCATAAATATAAACGTAAATATGAAGCTAAGTTTTAGCGCAACTGACCGGGCTTTCATTTGTATTTCCTTACAATTATTTTAAGTATATGAGTTGTTAAGCAGGAATCAGGCCAGATATAAATTATTAAATAGTTTCATATGGTTAGTTGGCTTGGGGGATGAAAGATAAAAACATATGTAAAATAACCTGACGTTATTAAAGGATGATTATAAGAGTTTTTTGGAATATGAAATATTACTAAAGTAGGGAATATACAGCATGATCTGAGCTTCATAAACACAAGGAAAGTGTCATGGTGAAGATTGCCCGTGAATCGCTATCAATTCGAATATGATTATTCTGATGTTGATTTGAGCGTTGAATGAATAGCCCCCATGAATCTGAACGAAAGTTCCGGATTGAATATAAAACCGTGGCCAAATTTAGTTGACCACTACACTCCACATATCGACCATTTATTTGATAAAGGCTATATCAGCTTTAAAGATAACGGCGACGTTATTATTGGCGAGCTTATTTCGAAGGAGGTCTTGGTCGCTTGGTTCATCGATACAAAAAACGTAGGTGCCTTTAATACCAAGCAGCGAGAGTATCTGAATTATCATCGTGAGGTGGTCTTAAAGCGTGGTACATAACAATCAATGGGAAAGTAAAAGTCCTTGCCGATCTTCTGAGAGCTTTTATTCTCACTCCAAATATTAAAAACTGTGATTTAAGGCCTTATGGAGAGGCGTTTTTTTCAGCGTCGGCCTTGCTTGGTTTGTTATGCAGCTTAGTCACAGCAGCTGATTCTGGGTATTTCAGTTTCATCTGGTCTATAAAGCGGTAAAGTTTGGTATAGGATTTCTTATCTACGCCATAAGTAAACGCTAAATATCCGTTCAAATGTGAGTAGTTATCACTCCTTTCTGTGAACAGGTGATGTATCTTGGCTCTTATTTCACGTAGCTTCTTTCGGCCGATACCAACATTATTCTGTGACACTACCAAACCAGTAATTTTTTTCTGTCTTTTAGTGCCGCAAAGCTTCGTTTTAGAGCGATTTATTTTGAGGTTCTCATCGGTAATAATTGTGCCTATAAAGTCTTTTGCTTTTTGTATTTTTTGAACAGATTGCGCTGAAAGTGTTATATCGTCAGCGTAGCGTGTATATACAATTCCTTTTGGGCCAGCATAGCCATAAATCCGAGCATCTAGTTTTGCGCAGACCAAATTTGCTAATTTTGGGGAAGTGGGGGCTCCTTGAGGCAATCCGCCTTTGAAGACGCACAAGTTAGTTAAAATAGAGCTTATTTTTTTACTGTACCCAACTGAGTGAAAAACCCCGAACACTTTGTTTGCAGAAATGCTGGGAAAGAAGTCCTCAAAATCCATGGTTAATACATAGTTTGCGCTTTGATGTGGCGCAGCGTTTTCTAAGATTGACGTTCCAGCATCGAATCCCTTTGAATGAGGGGAAGAGGATAGTTTGTCTAGTATATTTCTTAATATCCACGCCTGAATGGCTTTCAGTTCTCTATTTGGCTGGGCAATTTCTCTTTTTTTACCACTTTTTTTGATGACGTCGTATGTGTTGTATAAATGTTCAGCACGATACGCTAAGTGATTTATTTTCCCATGAGACAGTCGAGTTGCTGTGGCGAGGTCGTCTATCTGCTTAAGGGCAGGTAGCCCTAAGTTTTTTAGGCGATATATATTATCTGAAGACATGTGGCGCAGCACCTTTACGACTAAAGAAACGGATTTAAGTGTGTCTGGTAAGAAAAGACTTTTTCTTACCCGACACAATTATATTCGGCATTGTTCTAGATTATTTGCAGGATTGCGAAACGCTATCCAGTGAGTTAAAAAAACCTCACTCGCTAAAGGTGTGCGCCACGGTTGACCCTATCATAAGAAACTGATGCGTTTCTACGGTTTTCTGTGTTCATTAACTCAATTCTAGCTTGATCAAGATATAAGGATTTGAATGTGCTCCGTACATACTCACCTCCAATCGATGTTACTTGATAGCCTGATGATGCTTTTGTTATAAATCGTTTTTTAACCAGTCTCCCTAGAGCGGATCTAGTTGCTATCTGAGATAATGATTCATCTTGGGATGTGGCAAATTTCATGAGCTTGAAGAGGCTTAGGTTGTCGACGCTATCGAGAAGGTATATGCATGGAAGGATGAAGTGTTCGGTTTCTAATATATTCGTTACATTTTTTTCTACAGGATGATTTTTTCTAATATTAGTAACGTGATCGTTTATTCGTCGATATATTTTGTATTTTCCTTCATCGTCTGAAAGGTCTGCATAGCTGATGTTTAATACCTTTCCGGTTTTAGATGATTTTATTAATCTATTAGGGCCGTAGTTTATAAAGCTTTTGTCACTTTTGAATTTGTTGCTCGAAACTACCACCATTTTTTTTGCAAGGGCCTCGTTATTAGAAAAAGCACCTAGCTCAGCAAATGATCCAGGACTTTCTGGAAACAATACAATTGAGTCAACACTATCAGCCAAAATGGTTTCAAGCTTCAATAGGCTATGCTGCCCTTGGCCAGCCAGCAAATCATCAAACATGTCTTCAGGATACAGAAGCTCATATCTTGGGTATTTTGAAAATATTTCGGCCATTTTTGAGCGTGCATTTTGGCTATTCGATAGCTCTCCACCACAAAGAAAAACCGTAACTTTTGTTGCACTTCTAGGAACAAATATTCGGTCTTTTATAATTTTAGCCGCTTGCTCAAAATCCTTGTCTTGGAGTTCTTTTTTCATAAATACCTATATGTCGAAAACTGCATAGCAGTGTGTTTTAAGGCCTAACGTATACGCATAACACTTGTTATGTGATTTTTAGGGCTTTAATTTTTTGATAGCGAACAACAATCTACCGTAACAGCATTATTGTCAATGATTCGAATAAGTGGAAGTTCTGGTTTGTTTACCCTTGGAGCCCCTATATGCTAAGTGCTTTTTCTATTCCAATCAAAACTTAACAAAGAAGAGTGGCAGCGCTACGTGGTAGTCATGCAGCCCTAATAATATCGCCCAGACAGCCGAGTAAAATGCATGACGAATCGCAAAAACAGCTCCAGCAAGAAAACAAAAAAGGTATAAGTATTGATTTTATTGGGTGCTATCTTGCTGAAAGTGGCGCCATGATTTGTTGTAGTATTTTTATTGTGATCTGGAAATGGGAGGTTATATATTCGTTGGGGAACCAGATTTCCCCGTCTACTATGCGTCTACTATGGATATTTCGGAAAGGTTTTTAGAATTCTGAAATGGCTGAAAGCCTTGTCGTTAATGGTGCCCGGGGCCGGAATCGAACCGGCACGACCGTTAAGTCGCAAGATTTTAAGTCTTGTGTGTCTACCAATTTCACCACCCGGGCTAGGGTGGAGGCGCGGGTCGGAATCGAACCGGCGTAGACTGAGTTGCAGTCAGCTGCATAGCCACTTTGCTACCGCGCCTTTTAACCTAAACTACCTTGGTACAACGAGTAATTGGAGCGGGAAACGAGGTTCGAACTCGCGACCCCAACCTTGGCAAGGTTGTGCTCTACCGCTGAGCTATTCCCGCTTTTCAATTACACACCTTAAATCGGGCAATTGCTGCTCGTTTCAAGGAAGCGCTATTTTAGCGATCTGCTTTGCAGAGTCAAGGAGGTTTGGGAAGAGATTGTAAAGACTTTACGAATTGCTCAGAAATTGTTCAACCAAGCGGTTAAATGTTTCTGGTTTTTCGCTATGTAGCCAATGCCCCACACCGCTGATGACTTTTATCTTTGCATTGGGGAACAAATTAAGAATCGTTTCTTTATGCTTTTGCTGGATATAGGCGGATTCACTGCCTTTTATAAACAGTGTGGGGCCATTGAAGGCTTTGCCGGTCAGTGTTTCCCTGACACTTTCATAATGATTGAGGATGGCGGATAGGTTAAGGCGTAATTTATATAGGCCTGATGGTTCTCGGTAGAGGTTTTTCAAAAGAAAAGCTCGAACGGGTTGCTCGGTAATACATTGGGCGAGTATCTCATCAGCTTGTCTGCGAGATTCAAGTTTTGTTTGCGAAAGGGCTTGCAGGCCATCCAGCGCCGGATTGTGGTGTTGTGCGTAGGTGACGGGGGCGATGTCGGCAACAATTAACTTAAGAAGACGTTCTGGGTGGTTCAGTGCTACCTGCATGGCGACTTTGCCGCCCATCGAGTGACCTAAAATATGCGCTTGTTGAATGTGGTGGTCATCCATGAATTCGATAATATCGTTAGCCATGTCCGGGTAGGACATGTTGTCGTTGTGGGGCGAGCGGCCGTGGTTGCGTAAATCCAGTTGATATACGCAAAAGTCGTCGCTTAAAGCCTTAGCAACGCTGGTCAGGTTGCTTAGTGAGCCAAACAGGCCGTGCAGCAGAATGACGGCTGGCGCCGAGCCCTGTGGTTGGCCTTGCTGGATAAAATTCAGTTTCATTAAAACAGGCCCATTGTTATCATCGCCCCTTTCCGAATAGCGTTGGTTTTGCACGTTATTTCGCCTTCACCTTAACAAAAGTAGCCATGCAATGGATCCCACTTTTTATTACATTATTTTAGTCATCACAGGGCTGATTGCTGGGGTTATTAATACGCTGGCGGGTGGTGGTTCTAATTTGACGGTGCCCGCGTTGATGATGATGGGCATGCCTGCCGATGTGGCCAATGCGACGAATCGTTTGGGCGTTGGTTTGCAGTGTGTTGTGGGTGTGCGTGGTTTCAAGCGACACGGTAAGCTGGATTTGACCGATGCGCTGCCGATTGTCGGCATGACGCTGGGCGGCGGGCTGGTGGGATCTCTGGCGGCCTCTTATTTGCCTAATACCTATTTGAAGCCAGTGTTGTTAAGTGCGATGGTTATCATGGCGTTGATTATCTTGATTCGGCCTTCCGTAGTGATGGCTGAAGATGGGGAGCCGGTACAGCGATTGAGTAATCGACCGCAGGCTAAATGGATTCTGTTTGTGGCCGGTATTTATGGTGGTTTTGTGCAGGCGGGGGTGGGTTTTATGTTGATCGCCGCCATTGCTGGTTCTCTGCGCTATGATTTGGTGCGTACTAATGCCTTGAAAATGCTGTGCACCATTGGTTTTACTTTTATTGCGTTGGTGGTGTTTATTGTACGCGGTCAGGTTGAGTGGATTCCCGGTTTAGTACTCGCTTGTGGCACCATGTTGGGCGCGCACTTTGCAGTTAAACTGGCGATTAAGGTTAGTCAGAAAGCGCTTAAATGGTTTTTATTTGTGATGACGTTGTTTGCCTGTGGTGCGGCAATGTTAACCTGATATTTCAATATTAATGACCCATAAAAAAGGCCGCTGCTCCTGAGGGAGTCGCGGCCTTTTTTGTCGGCTACGGGCTAGCTAGCAGCAAGTGCCTGACGTACAGAAGCGAGCTTTACGCAGGTACTGAAAACATTCATGGTTGCGCTGACATCTTCCAAACTTGGGAAGGAGGGCGCAAGGCGAATGTTGCTGTCCTGTGGATCGTTTCCATAGGGGAAGGTGGCGCCAGCAGGTGTGAGTTTTACGCCGATTTCGTCAGCCAGGCTCACCACTTGCTTAGCCAAGCCAGGGCGCGTGTCGACGGAAACAAAGTAGCCACCTTCAGGTGTTTCCCAGCTGAGCAGATCGTTATCGCCAAATTCAGCTTCCAGGCTTTCCAGTACAGCGGCAAAACGAGGACGCAGCAAGTCGGCATGTTTGATCATGTGCTTTTTTAGTGCGTCGATATTTGGCAGAAAGCGCATGTGACGAAGTTGATTAACTTTATCTGGGCCTATCAATGACGCCCCAAGACGTTTTTTGAACTCTTTCAGGTTATTGCCTGAGGCTGCCATAAAGGCGATGCCTGCGCCAGCAAAGGTAATTTTTGAAGTGGACGCAAACTGTAAAATAGTGCTTTCAGTGCCGTGTTTTTTACATTGCTCCATAATGCAGCTTAGCACTGGTGGGTTGTCTGACAGCTCATGTACCGCGTAGGCGTTGTCCCAGAAGATACGGAAGTTGTTGGAGGCCAGTTTGCCCAGTTGAGCAATGCGATCAACAACCTCATCGCTGTAGACGACGCCGGTTGGGTTCGAAAAGCGTGGTACACACCAGATAGCTTTGATATTACGGTCATTACTGACCAGCTCTTCAACCTGATCCATGTCTGGGCCTTCGCTGGTCATTCTGACGGGGATCATTTCAATACCCAGATCTTCACAGATGGCGAAGTGGCGATCATAGCCAGGTGAAGGGCATAGGCATTTGATCTGGCCTTCATTCTGCCAAGCGGTACCGGGGCCTTCTGGACCAAACAGGAATGCAAAGGTCATGGCCTGACGCATCATGGTCAGGCTACTGTTGCCGCCAGCAATAATTTCATCCAAAGAAACACCCAGCAGGTCTGCACCGAGTTGACGCGCTTCTTCGATGCCTTCAAGACCGCCATAGTTGCGTGTATCTGTACCATTCAGGGATTTGTAATCGCCAGCCAGGATGCCATCTAGTGCATTGGACAGGTCCAGCTGCTGCGAGGAAGGTTTGCCGCGTGTTAAATCCAGGTTCAGCTTTTGATCCTTTAATTCAGTGTAACGGGCTTCCAGTTGAGCTTCCCATTGCTGTAGCTGTTCTTTGCTGGCCTGATTGAGTTGCAAGACGTTTTCTCCACGTGAACAATGATGATCATATATTTGGCAAAATGCGCTGCATTATAATGCTTATGACACCTCATCTGAATACTACCTTGGTATATATTTAGCGTTTATTAGATAAAGAATTGTTCGGTACACACAGTGATTTTGATCGTGCATTTTTATTTTTTCACGAGCGATTTGGCTCGGTTGTTAAAACGGAGGATAATAAACACTGCTCTGCGAATTAACGATCTGATTTTGCTCGGAAAAACTCTGGGAGGCTCAGAATGAAAAAAATAATGAGTTCCATCGGCATATGTGCATTTTCTTGTGTTTTTTCAATGAATCTTTATGCGCTTGATGGGGTAAGGGTAGCAATTGGAAATGGCGATCATTCCAGTGACGGTTTCGAAATTGCTGTGTTGGATGATTTTGATAAAACCTGGTTCGATGGTCGGGTCAAAGGACAGTGGCAATTAAGTCTGAGTGACTGGGATTTTGACAACGGTTCTAATGATGACTTACAGGTTTTCAGTATCGGCCCGGTATTTATTTATGATTTTAAGCAGTACGCAAATGGTTTGCAGCCTTATGTTGAGTACGGGCTGGGGCTGGCATATGTGAGCGAGACCCAAATTGACGGTGACGATCTTGGCATACACTTTCAATTTGATAACCGCCTAGGTCTTGGGGTTCGCTTCGGTAGTGATCAGCGACACGACCTTAGTGTTAGTTTCCGGCACATTTCAAATGCCGGTTTAGACAGTGACAATGACGGCTACGATACGGTCATGGCTGCCTACACCTATCGTTACTAGGGACTGAATTAACGTTGGTTGGGGCAGGAGAGGGCTAGCCTTGCTCCTGCTCTTTCAGCATCTGCGTAATGCGGGTGGCAGTTTCTAGCGCGCGCAATCCATCCTCACCGGAAACCAGTGGTTCGCTGCCATTTTTTGCGCAGTCAATGAAGGCTGCAATTTCAGTTTGCAAGGCATCCCCATCTTCGTAAATATTTTCCGTACTGTTGATGTCAGGAACACCTGGAAACATTTCCCCTTCACCTTTACAGTGATAACTGAAAATACGGTTTTGGAAGTCGACGGACATATACGCGTCAGGTTGAAAAATACGCATTTTTCGCTCGGACTTGAGGCTGATACGGCTGGCTGTAACGTTAGCCACACAACCGTTGGCAAAGGTGAGACGAGCGTTGGCGATATCAGTAGCATTGGAAAGAACCTTGGTGCCGCTGACGTCGATATCAATCAGCTCAGAACGCACGGTCGATAAAATAATATCGATATCGTGAATCATCAGGTCGAGAATAACGTCTACGTCGGTCGCTCGGGGTTTGTAAGGTGCTAGACGGTGGGCTTCGATGAAGCGTGGATTGTGCAGGACTGTGTCCAGGTCCAGCATGGCAGCATTGAAGCGCTCAAGGTGACCAACCTGCAAAATGCAGTTGTTTTCCTTGGCTGTCTGGATCAGGTCGCGGGCTTCTTCGGGTGTGACGGTGATGGGTTTTTCAACCAGCACGTGAATGCCTTGGTTTAGAAACTCCTTGGCAATTTTGTGGTGCAAAGTGGTGGGGGTGACAATGCTGACGGCGTCAACTTTACCAAATAGGTCGCGATGATCTGTGAATGCTTCAACACCATGTTCAGCGGCAATAGCCTGAGCATTTTCAGCATTGTTATCGACCACACCAACCAGTTGGCTGCCTTCAAGGGACGCATATTTTTGGGCGTGAAATTTGCCCAGATATCCAACGCCTACAACGGCAGTACGAAGTGCACTAGAGTTCGTCATTATTTTTCAAATCCATCACTGTTTCGTTGGCGGGCGATTATACGGGATTGCCGCAGATTAAACATCTTGTCGGTAAAATTTACGCGCAGCTATTGTGTCTTTTATAAATAGTGGCTTAAGCTAAAAAAGCATTTAGGCCGATTTTAACTGGCTCAGCAGTTCAGTTTTTCAAGGTTTTATCTACGAATTCAAGTGGTTGGCTGCTGTTTGACAGTGTCAGTCATAGGGAGGTTCGTATATTGCAAAAGAGTAGGGCGATGGGGTTAGTTTCAGACTTTGCCTTAATACAGCGGTTAAATCGTGTAGAGATATAAGCGGATTATCATGGGCAAGTCTTTAGTTATTGTTGAGTCACCAGCAAAAGCAAAAACAATTAATAAATACCTGGGTAGCGATTACATCGTTAAGTCCAGTATTGGTCATATTCGTGATTTGCCCGTGAGTGGCTCTGCCAGCACATCGGACCCAAAGACGCGTGCTCAGGAAGCGGCTAAAACCCGAAAAATGGATCCCGAGACCAAGGCCGCGCATCAAAAGAAAAAGGCAAAGCAACAGCTTATCAGCCGTATGGGGATTGACCCTGAAAATGGCTGGGAAGCGCGCTACGAAGTGCTCCCAGGCAAAGAAAAAGTTGTTAGTGAGCTTAAACGCCTAGCCAAAGATGCTGACACTATCTATCTCGCGACCGATTTGGATAGAGAGGGAGAAGCTATTGCCTGGCATCTTCAGGAAGTGATCGGCGGTGATAGCTCACGTTACAAGCGAGTGACCTTTAACGAGATTACCAAGAAAGCCATTCAGGCTTCCTTTGAAGAACCCGGCGAACTAGATATTAACCGTGTTAACGCACAGCATGCTCGCCGTTACTTAGACCGTGTGGTTGGCTTTATGGTTTCTCCACTGTTGTGGGCAAAGGTGGCACGTGGCTTGTCAGCTGGTCGGGTACAATCGGTGGCAGTGCGTTTGATTGTTGATCGTGAACGTGAAATTCGCGCCTTTAATCCTGAAGAGTTCTGGGATGTACATGCCGATTTACAAACGGCCGATAACGGCAATGTACGTTTTGAGGTGATTAAACAGGCCGGTCAAACGTTTCGACCGACCAGTGAAGAACAGACCAATATCGCGCTGGAAACGCTCAAAAAGTCCACCTTTGAAGTAGTTAATCGTCAAGATCGTCCAACATCCTCCAAACCTGGAGCCCCCTTTATTACGTCGACTTTACAACAGGCTGCGAGTACTCGACTGGGCTTTGGTGTGAAGAAAACCATGATGATGGCGCAGCGCCTTTATGAGGCGGGCTACATCACTTACATGCGTACCGATTCAACAAATTTAAGTGTTGATGCCGTATCAACTTGTCGTGATTTTATTCTCGATGAATACGGTAAAAAATATTTGCCTGATGTGCCGTTGTCATACTCATCAAAGGAGGGCGCTCAGGAAGCCCACGAGGCGATTCGTCCTTCAGATGTTGCCATGCGTTCCACTCAGCTGAGTAACATGGAGCGTGATGCAGAGCGATTGTATGAGCTGATTTGGCGTCAATTTGTGGCTTGTCAGATGCCCAACGCACAATTTATCAGTTCCAGTATTCAAGTGAATGCGGCTGATTTTGAGTTGAAGACCAAGGGGCGTATTCTTAAGTTTGATGGTTTTCTGAAGGTGATGTCCGGCAAGGATGACGACGTTGTTCTGCCTGACCTGAAACTTAATGAAAAATTGAATTTGGTTGAATTGTTACCCAAGCAGCATTTCACCAAACCACCGGCTCGTTACAGTGAGGCTTCTCTGGTAAAAGAGCTTGAAAAGCGTGGCATTGGTCGTCCTTCGACCTATGCTGCGATTATTGGCACCATTCAGGACCGCGGTTATGTGTCGGTGCAGAATAAACGTTTTTATGCCGGCAAAATTGGTGACATCGTTACCGATCGTTTAACCGAAAATTTCGCTGAATTGATGGACTACAGTTTTACCGCCTCGATGGAAAAATACCTCGATCAGGTGGCTAATGGCGAAATGGAATGGAAAAAACTGCTGGATAGTTTCTACAGCGAATTTGTAAAACGTCTTGATGCCGCTAATGATGCCGACTTTGGTATGCGAGGCAATGACCCCACCGAAACGGATATCAGTTGTCCAGCGTGTGGTCGACATATGCAGATTCGTACCGGTAGTACGGGCGTGTTCCTTGGCTGCTCTGGCTATGCTTTACCGCCAAAAGAGCGTTGCAAGGAAACCATGAATCTAACGCCCGGTGATGAGGCGGTGGATGCGGATCAGGACGAAGAGGCTGAATCCCGCCTGTTGCGCACTAAACGTCGTTGCAAGCAGTGTGATACGGCTATGGATAGCTATTTGCTCGATACCGAACGTAAGCTGCATGTGTGTGGTAATAATCCGGACTGTTCGGGTTTTGAAGTTGAAACTGGCACCTTTAAAATTAAAGGATACGACGGCCCGGTTTTAGAGTGCGACAAGTGTACTGCTGAAATGCAGCTCAAATCTGGCCGTTTCGGCAAGTATTTTGGGTGTACCAATAGCGAGTGCAAGAATACGCGTAAGCTATTGCGTAACGGTGAGGCTGCACCACCAAAAATGGATCCAGTTCCTATGCCTGAATTGGCCTGTGAAAATGTCGAGGATACCTACGTATTGCGTGATGGTGCGGCGGGTATGTTCCTGGCAGCGAGTAAATTCCCGCGTAATCGTGAAACTCGCGCCCCGCTGGTTGTTGAGTTGATTCCGCACAAGGCAGAAATTGACCCTAAATATCATTTTCTGCTAGATGCCCCAACGGAAGATGCTGATGGCAACCCGGCCATGATACGTTTTAGTCGTAAGACCAAAGAACAGTACGTGATGACAGAGGTGGATAAAAAACCTACTGGTTGGCGGGCATTTTACAGCAATGGCCGCTGGGAAGAGGAGCAACCAAAGCCTAAGGCGAAACCAAAAGCGAAAGCCAAGGCAAAAGCTAAAGCAAAACCGAAGGAGAAAAAAGCTGACGATTAGTTCGTTTGCTTATGGGCTGAGTTTTTGAGTTGGCCCAATGAAAGTTGAATAGCACCCTTCGGGCGTATTTTTATTGCGCTGGAAAGGGTGCTAGAATGCCCCGCCTTTGATATCCCGATTACTTTCTGTGAGCATTCCCGCATGAGCAGCCCTTATTACGAAATTGTGCAACTTTCCGATGGCGAGATCGCCCTGCAGCGCTCTGATGCTGACGCTGAAAGCGAGCCGCTGGTGCGTATTACTTTTTCTGAAGAGGTGAAATTCTTTCTACAGGAACAATACGTGGATGTTGCCAAGGCGATGATTAACACGGGTATTCGCGCAGTTGGTCAGTTGCAGGATGGTGAAGAAATTGAATCAGACGAAGATGAGATGCTGTCGCGTACGGTGCATTAATTTTCTGATTATTAAATTGAGCGCCTTACTGTCCTTGGCGGGCGCTCATCGTTTTCACATTTTGTTTCGAATTACGCCAACAACCAGTCCTTCAATGGCAAATTCACCGCTGTTTTGATCAACCCGAATGGGTTTGTAGTGTTCGTTTTCTGCGATTAACAGTATTTCACCTTTGTTTTTTTGGAAGCGCTTAACGGTCACTTCGTCTTCGATGCGCGCCACTATAATTTCACCATTGTGAGCCGTTTGTGCGTTTTTGACCGCCACCAGGTCGTTATCAAAGATGCCTGCATCAATCATGCTGTCACCACAGACACGGAGCAGGAAGTCCGCGTGTGGTGAAAATAACTGGGCTTGCACATCAGCGTATTGTTCGATGTGCTGCTCGGCAAGTATTGGTGAGCCAGCGGCTACACGCCCAATGATTGGTAAGCCTTCGGGTTCTGGCTCAGCTTCTGTAAGCAGCCGAATGCCACGGGAGGTGCCGCTCACAATTTCAATGACGCCTTTTTTGGCGAGCGCTTTGAGGTGATCTTCAGCAGCATTGGCGGAGCGGAAACCCAGTTCCAGAGCAATGTCCTTGCGGGTGGGAGGGAAGCCTGTTGTTTGAATGGCATTCCGAATGCACTCCAGTACTTCCTCTTGCCTAGCTGTAAGCTTGATCATAATAATTCCTGTGTGTTTATACAGTCTGTAATTATATACAGCTTACTTCATGTGTGGAACCGCAGTTCGTCGGCATTAATTAAATAAAAATCTGATTCTTTGGTGAGTTTAGTATCTAAGATAAGTAGGTAGGAGCCCTTGTTCGAGCGGCGGCAATAATAACAACGACACTTTTGCCGAGTGAGGAATCTATTCATGCACGAAGATAAACTGCCCGAAGCGTGGCGTATATTGCGTATTCAATCTGAGTTGGTTGATGGCACTGAAAGTTTGATCAAGGTTGGTCGTGCAGTGTCTATTTTTGGCAGTGCCAGGTTGAATGAGGGCAACTGCTACTACGAAAAAGCTGTACAGTTATCCAATGCCATTGCAAAAGAGGGTATTGCTGTTATTACTGGCGGTGGTCCTGGCATTATGGAAGCGGCTAACCGCGGTGCATTTCAAGCGGATGATGAAGGCGATGGTCATTCTATCGGTTTAAATATTAAGTTGCCCTTTGAGCAAAGTGCGAATGACTATTTGGATCTGACGCTAGATTTTCGCTATTTCTTCGTTCGCAAATACATGTTCGTTAAACACGCCATTGCCTTTGTTATTTTCCCGGGTGGCTTTGGCACTATGGATGAGTTGTTTGAGGCTCTGACATTGGTGCAAACTGAAAAGATCGTCAAAATTCCTATTATTTTGATGGGCAAAAATTATTGGGGTGGCTTAGTCGATTGGATTGAGGATCAGCTGATGGGGCAGGGTTGTATTTCGCAGTTCGATCGTGACCTCATTACCTTGGCGGATGACCCTGACGATGTTATGGATATTATCCGCTCTCACAGTGCGTTAACGATTAATAATTAGCCATTAGCAAGCAATAACAGAGACGATTTTTCGGACAGAATAATGACAGCTATAACGCGTATTGAAATATCGATAAGCCAGCAAATTCTGAACCTCTATCTTGGTGAGGATGTGGTGGCCAGCTACTTTATATCAACGGCCAAAAAAGGTGCCGGTGAGCAATCGGGGAGTGAAAAAACACCGCGCGGTCGGCACATTGTGCGCGCGAAAATTGGGGAGGGCTTGCCCGAAAATGCGGTCTTTGTCGGACGTCGTTTTACCGGTGAAATATACAGTGCGGAACTCGCCTGTGAAATGCCCGGGCGGGATTGGATTCTAACGCGTATTTTGTGGCTTTGCGGCAGTGAACCGGGTAAGAACCGTCTCGGTGACGTGGACTCCATGCGTCGCTTTATTTACATTCACGGAACCCCGGATACTGAATTGATGGGTATTGCCAAATCCCACGGTTGTATTCGCATGCGCAATACCGAGTTGATTGAATTATTTGATCGGGTTGAACCCGGGTGTAGCGTTGATATTTTGGAGTGATTGTCTTTAGCTGTACTGAGTGGGCTTCATTTCACCTACTTTAACCTAACCTGAATACAACAATAATCTAAATCAAGAGAGGAATAGCTTTCATGCATTTACTGCTAGTCGTGGTGTTGGTGTCGACAATGTTTGTGTCTCAGGTTAACGCCGATGGCGATATTGAGAAGGGCGAAGCCGTATTTCAGAATTGTATGGCTTGTCATGGCGAGCAGGCGATGGGTGATGAGGATAACGAAGCGCCGCGCCTGGCTGGACAACACAGCTGGTATCTGGTCACGCAACTGAAGAATTTCCGTGCAGGTGTTAGGGGCGCGCATGAGGAGGATGATAACGGGCAGATGATGCGGGCAATGGCGATGACATTAAGTGATGAAGATATTGAACATGTGGTGACTTATATCGGCACTTTGCCGACTGAATAGTTACTCAAAAAAAAAACAGGGTACTGACCTTATGGGTGAGCGCCTTGTTAAGGTTTATTTACTCGCCTTTGATTCGATGTAGGCGGGCTGTACAACCTGTTCAATATAAGTGCTTAATGCGGCAAGCTCTGCGGAATCCCAAGGTAGTGGGTCAGATTTCATTGGCACGATCATGCAAAGTTGTACCATGCCTTCTGTGGTGACCTGATCGAGCCCCGCTTTTTTCTTGGCCATCTTGACCATGTGTGGGTAGGGCTCAAGAAAGGTTTTTTTGAAGCGTTTGACATTGTTTTTGTGACAGGAGGCGCAGGATAAATTGTTGCTGCCGAGCGCTTTGTCGTTCCAGAGGGTTTCGCCCATGCTCAGCAATTCCTCCTGGCTAGCTATTGCCGTAGTGCTGTTTGCTGGGCGAACCACCTGTTCAGGGTCAACAGAGCCAGCTAAAGCGCTCAGCGGCAGAGTTGCCGCCCCGGCTAATATTAGACTCCATAAGCCGTTTTTTAACAAAACCATTGTCATTCCCTCGCTCTCATTTTAACGAATCGTGTTGTTTTTTATTGTGTAGCATTGGATGAGCTGATGATTTGTAAGTTCATCTTTTTATCGGTCGATTGAACTCCGATATAGGTTGGTAATCAAGAAGCGTATCTTTAGAATAAGCCGACTTCAATCAGGAAAAACACTATGTCTCTTGGCCCATTAATGCTTGATATCGATGGTTTGCATACCACAGCGCAGGATCGAGAGCTTTTGGCTCATCCTCAAGTGGGAGGGATCATTCTTTTCGCTCGTAATTATCAGTCACCATCTCAGTTGGCTGAGTTGATTGATGAGATTCGTGCTGCGCGTCCGGCTATCATCATTGCTGTGGATCAAGAAGGCGGTCGCGTGCAACGACTCAAAGAGGGTTTCACGCGGTTGCCGCCTATGTTTTGTTTCGGTGAGTTATTTAAAACAGATCCTCAAGCTGCATTGCAACTCGCTCATCAAACAGGTTGGCTAATGGCAGCCGAGGTGCTGGCGGAGGGTATTGATCTGAGTTTTGCGCCGGTGTTGGATATTGATTGCGGCCTGAGTGATGTTATTGGTGATCGCGCTTTTTCCAATCGTGCCGATGACATCATTGCACTGAGTGGGGCGTTTATCGACGGCATGCATGAAGCAGGAATGGTAGCGACAGCTAAACATTACCCGGGCCATGGCAGCGTAAAAGCAGATTCGCACATCGCTATTCCGATTGATGGACGTTCATTTGAAGAGATTGATACGCAGGATTTACAACCCTTCAGAGCCTTGGCTAAAAACTATGATGCAGTGATGCCCGCGCATGTAATCTACAGCGCTGTTGATTCCCAACCCGCAGGGTTTTCGCAATATTGGTTACAAACCTTGCTGCGGCAGGAGATGGGGTTTGATGGCGTGATTTTTAGCGATGATCTCAGCATGGAAGGCGCCAGTGTTGCCGGTAATTTTGCCGAACGTTCAAAGGCTGCATTGGATGCCGGGTGCGATATGGTACTGGTCTGTAATGACAGAACGGCTGCCTTGGAGGTGCTTGATTATCTTGAGGGGGCGGCAATCGAACCGAGCCATCGATTAGGGCGGCTGACAGGGAAAAGCGCTTTAGTAAGAGACAGGTTGCATGCTTCATCTCGGTGGCAGGCAACGGTTGAAGCCGTGCAACAATTAGTCGAAACTGTGGCCTGATATTAATGGCATAAAATCACACTAATTTTGAAAATTTAGTTAGGTTGGGAAAGGTTATGGATTTGAACGCACTGTTATCGCAGCTGGGTTTACAGGGCGAGGGCGCGTTGGTGGCTTCGGTCTTTATGGTGGTATTTGTAACAGCGGTGGCTAATTTTGTTGCGCTGTATCTGCTTAATAGAGTGACCAAGCATATCGAAAACACCCGAAATTACTGGGATGATGCGTTGGTTCTGGCAGCGCGTAAGCCACTCAGTGTGCTGATCTGGCTGTTGGGTGTTAGTTGGGCGGCAGAAATCGTTGCCACCAAAACCGAAGCCGCAATTTTTGAGTTGGTAGGGCCGTTTCGTGACGTCACTGTGGTGGTCTTGCTGACTTGGTTTGTAGTCGGTTTTATTCAACGCGCCGAGGTTGCCTTGACATGTCCGGATAAAGTCGACGAGCCGATGGATCACACCACGGTAACTGCAATTGGCAAGTTGATTCGTATTTCTGTCATCATTACTTCAGCTCTGGTACTGATGCAAACGCTGGGTTATAGCATCTCTGGGATTCTGGCCTTTGGCGGTGTTGGTGGTATTGCTGTTGGTTTTGCGGCCAAGGATTTGCTGGCTAACTTCTTTGGTGGCTTGATGATCTATTTGGATCGCCCCTTCAAAATTGGCGACTGGATTCGTTCGCCTGATCGTGAAATTGAAGGCACTGTTGAAAAAATTGGCTGGCGCCTGACAAGTATTCGTACCTTTGATAAACGCCCGCTGTATGTCCCGAATTCAACCTTTACTAATATTACGGTAGAAAACCCATCCCGGATGACCAATCGCCGAATCTATGAAACGATTGGCTTGCGTTATGACGACTCTGCTCAGCTTGAAAAGATTGTTGCTGCGGTTAAAAAAATGCTGATGCAACACCCGGAAATTGATACAGACAAAACATTGATTGTAAATTTTAACGGTTACGGTGCCTCGTCGTTGGATTTCTTTATTTACACCTTTACTAAAACAACTGACTGGATTCACTTCCACGATGTTAAGCAGGATGTATTGCTGAAAATTCTGGCGATCATTGATGAGCATGGTGCCGATGTGGCCTACCCAACGTCGACGATTCATTTGCCGGATACCCTGCATTTGGATCAAATGTCGGTCGCTAAAGCTGCTCGCAACGTTGAACTTGCTGAGCCTCAGATCTAAGGATATTTCATGATTGAACACCCTCGCATTGCTATTATTGGCGGCACCGGCCTCTCTACACTGACCGCTATGCAGGTTTATGATAGCGAGTGGCCCAGTACACCCTACGGAGAGCCTAATGCACCGTTGATTCATACTCGATTAGGTGGCGAAATGGTGATCTTCTTCGCCCGCCACGGAGAAGGGGGCACCTTCGCACCGCACCTGGTGAATTACCGTGCTAATCTTGCTGCGTTAAAGCAGGCGGGTATCGAAAAAATCATCGCGGTGAATGCGGTAGGTGGCATTACTGAAGAGATGCAGATGGGCGCTATTTGTGTGCCAGATCAGTTGATTGATTATACCTTTGGGCGCCCAGATACCTTTTTTGATGGTGTAAAAAAGCCTGTTAAACACATTGATTTTGCCGTGCCTTTTAATACCGTGGTTCGTCAACAATTACTGGCTGCAGCGCAGACAATTGACGTGCCGGTTGTTGCTGGTGGCGTGTATGGCTGTACCCAAGGGCCGCGTCTTGAGACGGCCGCTGAAATCAATCGACTGGAACGTGATGGTTGTGATCTTGTTGGCATGACAGCGATGCCGGAGGCGGCACTGGCAATGGAATTGGGGCTGGAGTACGCCTCGGTATGCGTGGTGGTCAACCGCGCCTCAGGGCGCAGCGATAAACCGCTGTCACTGTCGCAGATCCGTATGCAGCTGGCCGAAACCATGCCGAAGGTAGAAACGCTCCTTAAACAAGCCGTACAAGGCTTAACGTCAGCTAAAGAAACTACAGATTAGGGCTGATCGCTGAGTCTGGAAGCGGGCGTTGGGTTGGCAGGCTCTGCAAAGAAAATGGTTGCAGGTCCATGGCCGGGTCAGGCAGTTTGTAGGGTGTAATCTGAACCAGTATGCCAAATAGCGGGTGATCAATGTAGTGCAGCTCACCGGAGCGCATACGCCTGGATTGTTTCAAGTGAGCTGTGGTGGCACGCACAAACTGAGCGGCTGCTGTTTCTGCTTCGTTAAAACGGGGGTTCCATTCACGTTGCCCGAACTCCAGATCGTCGTCACTAAAAATTGTCCAATCCAGCTCTTTTTCACTTTTCATTGGTTCAAAGCGGGAAAAAAACAGGTCGGTGAGGGCATGTAAATAACGCCCGCGCCTAATGGTCAGAGTGCCTTCTAATTCAAATTCGTTGTTAAATTGTTGGCCGGTTTGAATCAAAATCGGGTGCGCTAATTCGTCCTTTGGCACGGGCTGACGCCAGGCAAGATGGCCTAGCAGACGTAAATCGGCAGAGCCCTTTATGCGTTTGGCGGCAGCGGTGAGTTTGCGCTGCGATGCAGGTAATGACTGAAAGGCGCCGACTTCAACCTCAATCTCAGTTCCTGGATTAACAGATTTTATTGGGGCATTGTCTGTCGCCAGTATGATGGCGTTGGTGGCGTAGTCGGGTGCAAAGGTGTCACGCCACACTTCAGTGACAGATGGATTCGTGGGCTGCGCAAAAATCACCACTTCAATTTGGTACCAATGGGGTGTTCTGGCCTGTGCTTGGTTTAATGCTGCACACAGCGCTATAAAGGTGATGAGTAATGTTTTGCTAAGTTGATTCATAGGGCTAATCATATCGGGCCGTTGGCGTTAAGTCGATAACTGTGCAAGCAGCTGGTTCACACCTTCAAACCGTGTTTCGGGTGTCGGCATGTTGTTACTGGCTCTGAGTTTGTCCATACCCTCCAGCCGGTATTGCGCTGGCTGTGTTTGAATCAATGAAACCAATATTTCCGGGCTAACCTTGGTATCGGAATCAAATTCGACGCGCACCATTTGCTCATTGGCATCAATTTTTCGTAGCCCCAGTTCTTGAGCTTTGATTTTGATGGAAGTGATTTCAAACAGATGCCGAATCGGGTCGACTAACAAGCCAAAGCGATCAATCATTTCTACCTGTAACTCACGTAACTCCTGATCGTCTTTAGCTTCAGAAATTCGCTTGTACATCACCAGGCGTGCGTGTACATCAGGTAGATAATCTTCTGGAATGAGTGCAGGTAGACGTAAATTGACTTCAGCACCGTGCCGCAGGGGCTTTTCAATATCAATGGTTTTACCTTGCTTCAGCGTGTTGACGGCCTGATCCAGTAGCTCGGAATAAAGCGCAAAACCAATGGTATGGATGTTACCGCTTTGGTTGTCACCTAACAGTTCGCCGGCGCCACGAATCTCTAAATCATGTGTCGCCAGCATGAAACCGGCGCCTAGTTCCTGCGCACTCGCGATCGCATCAAGCCGCTTCTGGGCATCGCTGGTCATGTTTTTAGGTGGCGGTGTTAGCAAGTAGGCATAGGCCTGGTGATGTGAGCGGCCAACCCGGCCGCGCAGTTGGTGTAACTGCGCCAGGCCAAATTTATCGGCACGCTCGATAATAATGGTGTTGGCTGTTGGGATGTCGATACCGGTTTCAATGATGGTGGAGCACACCAGTACGTTGAAACGTTTGTGGTAGAAATCCGTCATCACTTTTTCGAGATCGCGCTCGCGTAGCTGGCCGTGGCCGATGCCGACGCGTGCTTCGGGAATCAGCTCTTCAATTTCCTTGGCCTTGCGTTCAATACTGCTGACATCGTTATGCAGAATGTAGACTTGACCGCCACGCAGTAATTCACGGTTGATGGCTTCCTTGCGGATGCCGTTATCCTGCCGGTGAACAAAGGTTTTGATGGAGAGGCGTTTGGCTGGTGGCGAGGCGATAATGGATATATCGCGAATGCCTGCCATTGCCATATTTAACGTACGCGGAATCGGTGTGGCGGTGAGGTTGAGGATGTCCACTTCGGCACGCAGCGCTTTGAGTTTTTCCTTTTGAGTAACACCAAAACGGTGTTCCTCATCAATAATCAATAACCCCAGGTTTTTAAATCTCACGCTGCCGCCAATGAGCTTATGGGTACCGATAATAATGTCGACTTCACCACTGGCGAGCTTTTTCTCGACGCCGGTTTGCTCCTTGCCGGAACGGAAGCGGGATATTACCTCAATATTGATTGGCCACTCGGCAAAGCGGTCCTTAAACGACTCATAATGTTGCTGGGCGAGCAGCGTTGTAGGCACCAGTATCGCCACTTGTTTGCCTGCCTGCGCGGCAACAAAGGCAGCCCGCATGGCAACTTCGGTTTTACCAAAGCCGACGTCGCCACAAACAAGGCGATCCATAGGTTGTTTGGATTCCATGTCGTTCAGAGTAGCTTCAATAGCAGCTAGTTGATCGGGTGTTTCTTCGAAGGCAAAGCCTGCACAAAAACGATGGTAATCATTTTCGTTGATTTCAAACTCAAAACCTTGGCGTGCGGCACGATGGGCGTGAATTTTTAATAATTCCGCGGCGGTGTCGCGTACCTGTTCAGCAGCTTTGCGTTTGGCTTTTTCCCACTTGTCGGTGCCTAATTTGTGTAACGGAGCTGTTTCGTCGTTGGCGCCGGTGTAGCGGGCGATCAAATGTAACGAGGCAATGGGCACAAAAAGTTTGGCTTCGTTGGCGTATTCCAGGGTCAAAAATTCTTCGGACTGACCGCCGACATCCAATGTTTCTAGGCCCCGATAACGCCCCACGCCGTGATCGATGTGAACGACTGGGGAATCAATTTTTAACTCGGCTAGGTTGCGAATGATCTGGTCGCTGAAATCACGTGATTTACCACGGCGGCGGCGCTGTAAAACCTGTCTGCCGAACAGTTGAGATTCGCTGATAATAACCAGAGCTGGATCGGCTAATGCAAGGCCGCGATCAATCGCGCCAATGGTGATGCCAATGGCTGAGTCGGCGGCGATAAATTCATGCCAATTGCTATGTTCAACGGGTGTGATTTGTATGCGTTTCAGTAACTCCAGTAATACTTCACGGCGACCCGCTGATTCGGCACAGAATAACGTGCGCTGGGATGTATTTTGCAGATAAGATTTGAGCTCTAGTAATGGGTTTTCAGCATGATGATCAATGCTGAATGAGGGCGGCATCAAACTGCCAATATCATTACTGCTGGTGCCGACATATTCGGTGTCTTCAAGCTTGGTTCGTGGTAACGGTTTGAGTGCGGAAAATAGATCGTTGACGGGAAGATAAATGTCGGCGGGCGCAAGCAATGGGCGCTGCACATCATAACGGCGATCTTCATAGCGCGTACTGACTTCTTGCCAGAAGTGTTCGGCAGCCTGGTCAATTTTACTGAAGGTAAACAGTTGGCTGTTTGAGGGTAAATAGTCAAACAGGGTTGCGCTGTTGTTAAAAAACAGCGGTAGATAATATTCAACGCCGGCGGGTGTGATGCCTGCAGAGACTTCCTGGTAGATATAGCTGCTTTTTGGATCGCTTTCGAAGCGTTCGCGCCAGTTTTGACGGAACAGTGCAATGGCTTCGGAATTCATCGGGAATTCGCGCGCTGGAAGAATACGGATTTCGTCTACTTTTTCCAGGCTGCGTTGAGTTTCGGGGTCAAAGGTGCGCAGTTGCTCTACTTCATCATCAAACAGGTCGATGCGATAGGGGCTGCTACTGCCCATCGGAAAGACATCCATGATGGAGCCGCGCACGGCAAATTCGCCATGCTCGTAAACGGTATCAACAGCGTGATAACCCGCGTGAGTCAGGCACTCACGGGTCGCCTGAATATCGAAAATTTGCCCCGGTTCCAGTAACAGACTGTTGGCCATCACAAACTCAACAGGTGGCGTGCGTTGCATCAGTGTGGTGATGGGAATGACCAAAATCCCGCTGCTCAGCTTGGGTAATTGATACAGGGTATGCAGACGCTGCGAGACAATGTCCTGATGAGGGGAAAATGAATCGTAGGGCAGGGTTTCCCAGTCAGGAAAGGTTAGCAGGGTTGATGCGCAAGAGTTGTCAGCACCAAAAAAACCTAATTCCGCGCTCAGTTGATCAGCGCTGCGTGAATCAGGGGTGATAACAACGTTCAGCCCAGGGTGTTGTCGGCTGGCTTCATAAATGGCTAGGCTGGAGGCGGCCTCGAAGGCTCCGCAAATGGCTTGGTTGGCTTTATGATTTATAGCGATGAGGCTTGACATGAACAGTCTATTTTTTTGATTAATACGGGTGCAAAAAGAGACCGGCTAGTTTACGCGTAAATGAGCGTCGTGAATATGATGAAATTTGTGCTTTTTTTGTCCGTTATTGATTGTTTTAAAGATTGTTTAAGGGCTTTTTGTACGTAATATGTGGGGCAGAAATTGTGCCAACATGGCCTAGAGATATGTAGTCGATTATGAGAGAATACCGCCGCTTTTTGTTGGCGAATTGACTGACGTCAATGCCAACCTAATAAACTATTGACTACTCTTGCGCTGGCCTGTAGCGAAACAGGCGGCACAGGGCTTACAAATCATAAATTTGAAGGTGCTCATCAGTGACAGAAAAGATGCTTGATTCGAACTTGCAGAGTTGGGAAGAAGGGGAACGTGCGGCTGAGGCCATGGTGCCAATTATTGGCGGCCTGTACCGTGATAAATCTGTCGAGACCTCTATTTTTGGTCGCCTGGTTGTAAAGCGTACCGTGAATGAGATTCTTAAAGCGCACGATTTTGCAGAAAATGTTGAGCACTCTCATCTGGCTCCAGTTGATACCCTGGCAGCTCTGGAAATCCTCAATAGCCTGCCACTGGCTCCGTCTCACATCGATGTGGGTAAATTAATGGTTAGTTTCCGAGAAAACGGTAACGGCCAATCGTTAAGTGATTTTCTCAAAGACCAGTTGGCCGATGCGCTTTCCTCTGAAGCGGCAGATAAAGGTCAGCTAAAAGGTGTGGTGCTGTATGGGTTTGGTCGTATCGGCCGCCTGTTGGCGCGGCTTCTGTGCGATGGTACTGGCAGTGGTATGGGTATTCGCCTGCGAGCCATCGTGGTTCGTAAAGGTGGTGGCGACGATCTGGTGAAACGCGCCAACCTACTACGCCAAGATTCAGTACATGGTTCTTTTAAGGGTGTGGTTAAAGTTGATCGCGAAAACAATGCGTTGATCATCAATGGTCAAAAAATTCATGTGATCTATTCCAATTCACCGGACGAAGTAGATTACGGCAGCTATGGCATTGAAAATGCTGTTGTTGTTGATAACACAGGTATCTGGCGTGATGAAGACGGCTTGTCTTTGCACCTTAAGTCAAAAGGTGTTTCGCAGGTTTTACTGACCGCGCCAGCCAAAGGTGACATCAAAAATATCGTACATGGCATTAACAGCGACATGATCAGCGATGATGATACGATTCTTTCAGCAGCCTCTTGTACAACTAACGCCATCACGCCCATTCTGAAGGCGATTGGTGATAAATTCGGTATTGTTGACGGCCACGTTGAAACTATTCACTCCTACACGAATGATCAAAACCTGATTGATAACTATCATAAGGGTGATCGTCGTGGTCGCAGTGCTGCTCTGAATATGGTGTTGACTGAAACGGGCGCTGCAAAAGCGGTGGCTAAAGCGTTGCCTGAAATGGCGGGTAAACTGACGGGTAACTCCGTACGTGTGCCGACACCTAATGTATCGATTGCGATCCTGTCTCTGAACCTTGAGACAGCGACCAATAAAGAAGAAATTAATGAATACATGCGCCATATGGCGTTGCATTCAAGCTTGCAAAAGCAGATTGATTACAGCAATTCACCGGAAGCGGTTTCTTCTGATTTCGTGGGATCACGTGCAGCGGGTATTTTTGACTCATTAGCAACTATTGCCAATGACAAACGTTGCATCCTGTATGTTTGGTACGATAATGAGTTTGGTTATGCCTGTCAGGTAGTGCGTATTTTGCGACAGATTACCAATGCAACATTGCCTGTTTACCCTGGTGAAGATACCTAATTGAGCCTTTTACTTATCATTGGCTCGTGTGGCGGACGTGGGGTCCGCCAAGATTAATCAAGAAATTTTGTGAGCCGTTCAGCTGTTTAGCTGAAGGGCTTTGTACGTTTTTATACTTTTAATAATTTTGGCTACGCATATGATCAAAATCAAAAGAGGTTTGGATCTGCCAATAACCGGAGCGCCTGAGCAGGTCATTCATGATGGCCCGACAGTCAGGACCGTCGCTGTTCTAGGGCGCGACTATGTGGGTATGAAGCCCACTATGGCAATTCAGGTTGGCGATAAGGTTAAAAAGGGGCAGCTCCTTTTTACGGATAAGAAGACTGAAGGTGTTCGTTATACCGCTCCCGCTGCGGGTACAGTCGCTGCGGTTAACCGTGGTGAAAAACGTGCGCTACAATCGATCGTTATTGATGTTGAGGGTGATGAAGCAGAAGCCTTTGCTCAATACGCTGAGGCAGATTTAGCTGCGCTAAAACGTGAGCAGGTTGTTGAGAATCTGGTGGCTTCGGGCTTGTGGACGGCGTTCCGCACTCGTCCATTCAGTAAAGTGCCTGCACTGGCTAGCAAACCTGACGCGATTTTTGTCTCGGCCATGGATACCAATCCATTGGCTGCTGATCCGGTGTTAATTATTGCTGAGCAGAGCAAGGCGTTTGCTCAAGGCCTGGAAGTGATTGGCAGGCTGACTGAGGGTAACCTTTTTGTTGCCAAGGCGCCCGGCAGTGACATTCCCGTTGGTAGTGCCAAGGTAAGCGTTGAAGAGTTCAGTGGTCCACATCCTGCGGGTAATGTTGGAACGCACATTCATTTCCTTCGCCCAGCGTCTGAAAGTAAAACGGTTTGGCATATCGGTTATCAAGACGTGATTGCTGTGGGGCAACTGTTCACTACCGGTGAACTGAACTCAAATCGAGTTATTTCGCTTGCTGGTCCGCGTGTTAGCCAGCCTCGTTTGATTCGAACGCAGGTGGGTGCAAGTATTTCTGAAATCACTGCCGGTCAAACTGAAGAAGGACAAGAAGTTAGCCGTGTTATCTCCGGTTCAGTTCTTTCCGGGCAGTCTGCTCGCGGTCCAATGGCTTTTCTGGGTCGTTACGCGGTGCAGGTTTCCGTTATTAGTGAGAAGAAGAAGCGCGATTTTCTGGGGTACATGAGTATCGGTGCAAATAAGCATTCGGTGCTAAACGTATACCTATCCAAATTTAATCCTGGCAAGAAATTTAATTTCACCACCACCACCAACGGTAGCCCGCGTGCGATGGTACCAACGGGTGCGTATGAAGACGTGATGCCATTGGATATTCTGCCTACGCAGTTACTACGCGCCATTATCGTGGGTGATGTTGAAGCGGCTCAGGCACTGGGTTGTTTGGAGTTGGATGAAGAAGATCTGGCGTTGTGCACCTATGTTTGTCCAGGCAAATACGAATACGGTCCGATTCTGCGTAATAATTTGACTGTCATCGAGAAGGAAGGGTAATCATGGGATTGAGACAAATACTCGACAAAATTGAGCCCCATGTTCTCAAGGGCGGCAAGCATCAGAAGTGGTTTGCACTTTTCGAAGCAGTTGATACTTTTTTATACACACCACCTTCGGTAACTAAAGCGGCAGCTCACGTACGCGATGGCGTTGACCTGAAACGTATGATGATCACTGTGTGGTTATGTACGTTCCCAGCAATGTTCTTTGGTATGTACAACGTTGGCCTGCAAGCTAACGAGGCCATGGCGACGATGGGTGTTGCTGAGCTTGATAGCTGGCGCGGCAGTTTGATTTCACTGTTTGCTGGCTATAGTCCGACCAGTGTTTGGGATTGCTTTGTTCATGGTGCGATGTACTTCTTGCCCGTGTATGCGGTGGTATTCTTGGTCGGTGGTTTCTGGGAAGTATTGTTTGCCTCGATACGTGGACATGAAGTTAATGAAGGTTTCTTCGTAACATCCGTCTTATTAGCACTGATTTTGCCGCCGGATGTACCCCTTTGGCAGGCTGCGCTGGGTATTTCCTTTGGTGTGGTGATTGGTAAAGAAGTGTTTGGTGGTACCGGTAAAAACTTCTTGAACCCTGCATTGACGGGTCGCGCCTTCCTGTTCTTTGCTTATCCGGCGGAAATGTCCGGTGATGCAGTCTGGACAGCAGTCGATGGTTTCACGGGTGCGACTATTCTGGGTGAGGCTGCTCTGGGCGGTATGGACGCAGTATCTGCGACCTGGAGTCAGGCCTTTATCGGTCAAATTCCTGGTTCCATGGGTGAAACATCAACGCTGGCTATTTTGATTGGCGGTCTCTACCTGTTGTGGACCAAAATTGCTTCATGGCGCATCGTTGCCGGTGTGTTGCTGGGTACCATTGGTCTGTCATTGCTCTTTAATTTGATTGGCTCTGATACCAACCCAATGTTCGAAATGCCTTGGCATTGGCACATGGTTGTAGGTGGCTTTGCCTTTGCGCTGTTCTTTATGGCGACAGATCCAGTATCTGCTTCAATGACCAATACAGGCAAGTGGGTATTTGGTGCTCTGATTGGCATTATGGTTGTGCTGATTCGAGTTGTTAACCCGGCTTTCCCGGAGGGCATGATGCTCGCCATTCTGTTTGCTAACCTGTTTGCGCCGTTGATCGATTTCTTCGTGATCCAGGCCAATATCAAGCGGAGGGCACTGCGTAATGTCTAGTAATAAAGACTCTATTAAAAGCACCATTACCGTTGCTTTGCTGCTGTGTCTGGTGTGCTCGATTATTGTGGCGGGTTCAGCGGTTCTGTTGAAACCGTTACAGCAGGCTAATAAGGCTTTGGATAAAAAGACCAATATTCTATTGGCTGCGGGAATTGAAACGGAAGGGCGGGACGTAAACGTGCTGTTCGAGCAGTTTACCCCTCAAATCGTTGACCTGGAAACCGGTCGTTATGTGACGGATGTTGATGTTGCAACTTACGATCAGCGTAAAGCCGCTAAAGACCCCAAGTTATCCGACGAACTAAGCAGTGACGATGATATTGCCAGCATTGGTCGTCGTGCTAAGTACGCGACGGTCTATCTGCTTGAAAAAGAAGGACAAGTTGAGCGCATTATCCTGCCGATTAAAGGTTATGCCTTGTGGTCCACTTTGTACGGCTTCCTGGCCCTTGAGGCGGATGCTAATACGGTGGCGGGTCTGGGTTTCTACGAGCATGCTGAAACGCCGGGGCTGGGTGGTGAGATTGATAACCCTCGCTGGAAAGCGTTGTGGCCAGGCAAAAAAATGTTTGATGCTAACGGTACTCTTGCTGTGGATTTGGTTAAAGGTTCAGTTGATGCCTCAAATCCAAAAGCTATTCATCAGGTTGACGCATTGTCTGGTGCAACCTTGACCAGTAACGGTGTGGAAAATCTGTTGTTGTTCTGGCTGGGTGAGAATGGCTTTGGACCGTATCTGAAAAATCTTCGTGCGGGAGGTGCGTAATGACTGACAGTGCAAAAAGTGTTGTAGTCGAGCCGATTTTTGAGAACAACCCCATTGCGTTACAAATTTTGGGTATTTGTTCGGCGCTGGCGGTTACCAGTAACCTGCAGGTTACTTTGGTTATGTGTATTGCATTAACCCTGGTAACAGCCTGTTCTAACTTCTCGATTGCGTTGATTCGTAACCACATTCCCAGCAGCATTCGTATCATCGTACAGATGATTATTATTGCTTCGTTGGTGATCGTTGTAGATCAGATTCTGAAGGCCTATGCCTATAGTATCAGTAAGCAGCTGTCGGTCTTTGTGGGTTTGATTATCACTAACTGTATCGTGATGGGGCGTGCTGAAGCTTTTGCAATGAAAAACAAGCCAGGCTTGAGTTTCATGGATGGCATCGGTAATGGTCTGGGCTACAGTGTGGTGTTGATCGCCGTTGCTGTGGTTCGTGAGTTGACCGGTTCCGGGAAACTGTTTGGCATTGAAATTCTGCCAACCGTTACCGAAGGCGGCTGGTATGTGCCGAATGGCTTGATGTTATTACCACCCAGTGCATTCTTCGTGATTGGCCTGCTGATTTGGGCATTACGTAGTTGGAAACCCAATCAGGTTGAAGCCAAGGAATACGAATTGGCTCCCCAGAACACATCTATGCATGAGGCCCACTAATCATGTTTGAATACTATATAAGTCTCTTTGTTAAGGCTGTATTTGTTGAAAATATGGCGCTGGCCTTCTTTCTGGGCATGTGTACCTTTTTGGCTGTGTCCAAAAAGGTACAGACAGCGATTGGTCTGGGTGTTGCCGTTATTGTGGTGCAAACCATCACGATTCCTGTAAACAACCTGATTTTTACCTATTTGCTGAAAGAGGGTGCGTTGGCTTGGGCTGGCTTCCCAGAAGTTGATCTGAGCTTTCTGGGTTTGTTGAGCTACATCGGCGTAATCGCTGCCTTGGTGCAGATTCTGGAAATGTTTCTGGATCGCTATGTGCCTGCACTTTATAACGCGCTGGGTGTCTTCCTGCCGTTGATTACCGTGAACTGTGCCATATTGGGTGGTTCGTTGTTCATGGTTGAGCGTGATTACAACTTCGGTGAAAGTGTCGTGTACGGCCTGGGTTCCGGCTTTGGTTGGGCGCTGGCAATTACTGCATTGGCAGGTATTCGCGAAAAGCTTAAATACAGCGATGTTCCCCACGGTTTACGTGGTTTGGGCATTACCTTTATCACCGCTGGTTTAATGGCGTTGGGCTTTATGTCCTTCTCCGGCGTACAGCTGTAAATCGTCAACTGGATAAAACGAAAGGCTTAATATGAATCTGGAAATTTATCTTGGTGTAGGTATGTTTACCGCGATTGTGGCGGTTTTGGTGGCGGTAATTTTGGTTGCTCGCTCCAGACTTGTCAGCTCCGGTGACGTTACCATTGAAATCAATGGTGATCCTGAAAGATCAATCAAAGTACCTGCGGGTGATAAGTTGCTGCAAACACTGGCTGGTAATGGCATCTTCTTGTCCTCAGCCTGCGGTGGTGGTGGCACCTGCGCTCAGTGTGAGTGTGTGGTAACGGAAGGCGGTGGCTCCATGCTGCCAACTGAAGAAGGTCACTTTACGCGTGGACAGGCTCGTGAAGGGCACCGTCTATCCTGTCAGGTTGCTGTTAAACAGGACATGAAAATCGAAATACCTGAAGAGGTATTTGGTGTTAAACAATGGCGCTGTAAAGTTCGCTCCAACGAAAACGTAGCGACCTTTATTAAGGAGCTGGTTCTTGAGCTGCCAGAGGGCGAAGACGTAAATTTCCGCGCTGGTGGTTATGTACAGTTGGAGGTGCCACCTCATCATGTGAAATATAAAGATTTCGATATTCAGGAAGAGTACCGTTCTGACTGGGATAAGTTTGATGTCTGGAAGTACGAATCTGTGGTTTCTGATACCACTGTACGTGCTTACTCTATGGCTAACTACCCTGATGAAAAAGGTTTGGTGAAATTCAATATTCGTATTGCTTCCCCACCTCCAGGTACCGATTTCCCGCCGGGTAAAATGTCATCCTACGTGTTCAACCTCAAGCCTGGCGATGAGATTGACGTGTTTGGTCCCTTTGGTGAGTTCTTTGCCAAGGACACTGACGCTGAGATGGTCTTCATTGGTGGTGGTGCTGGTATGGCGCCGATGCGCTCGCATATCTTTGACCAGCTTAATCGCTTGAAAAGCAAGCGTAAGATGTCCTTTTGGTACGGCGCACGTAGCCTACGGGAAATGTTCTATGCTGATGAATACGATAAGCTTGCTGCTGAGAATGAAAACTTTACATGGCAAGTGGCTCTGTCAGACCCGATGCCAGAAGATAATTGGACAGGCTATACAGGGTTTATTCACAATGTGTTGCTCGAGAACTACCTGAAAGACCATCCAGCCCCCGAAGATTGTGAGTTCTACATGTGTGGACCTCCTATGATGAATTCGGCAGTGATCAAGATGCTGGAAGATCTCGGTGTCGAACCAGAGAACATTCTGCTTGATGATTTCGGCGGTTAATCATATCTATCAACACGGCGCCACGATACGACGTACCATGGCGCCGTTGTTTTGTCTTATCCCCCTTGCTCTTTTCTGCGCCCTATTTTTACAGGGCTGTGGTGAAGAGCCCTCAGTTGAAAATACGCCCACTTTAAATACATTTACCGGTCAGGTGATGGGTACCTCGTATACGGTTAAGTACTTGCCGCCCAAGGTTTCAGCCTTGACGTTCGAAGATGTCCGCGCCCAGGTGTCTGCCCGTCTAAACCGCGTTGATCAGCTTATGTCTACGTACAAGCCTGAGTCAGAAGTTAGTCGTTTTAATAGTGCCTTACCAGATGAATGGTTTGCTGTGTCTGCTGAGACCTTTGACGTTGTTTCACTCTCGCAATCAATCAGTGAGAAAACAGCTGGCGCTTTTGATATCAGTGTCGCTCGACTGGTAGATTTATGGGGATTTGGGCCGGGTTATCAGGCGGCACAGGTGCCGGCTGAAGACGATATTTTTGCCGTGCTGGCAGAAGTTGGTTATGAAAAAATTGAGCTTAATCGGCGTGAATTAAAGTTACGTAAAAAAACACCACTACACATAGATTTATCGGCAATTGCTAAGGGTTACGGTGTTGATCAAGTGGCGGATTTACTCGATGAAATCAGCGCTAAGACGTATATGGTCGAAGTGGGTGGCGAGATACGCACTCGCGGATTAAAACCTAATGGTAAGCCTTGGCGTATCGCAATCGAGTCTCCTGACTCTAATCAGCGCGATGTTTATAGCATTATTGATATTACTGATCGAGCTGTGGCGACCTCCGGTGATTACCGCAATTATTTTGAAAAGGATGGTCAGCGCTTCTCACATACGATTGACCCGAAAACAGGTTACCCGATTACCCATAACCTGGCATCGGTAACTGTGGTTGGTATAACAGCCGCTGAAGCTGATGCACTGGCGACTGCTTTTTCAGTACTAGGCTTGGATCAAGCAATGCGCTACGCGCAGGCGTATAATGTAGCTGCATATTTTATCGTTAAAGAACCGGAGGGGTTTGTTGGTAAAGCATCAGATGCTTTTGTCGACATGACCCGGGAAAGATTATGATCACATTAGTAGTTATCGCTTTTTGTTTCATGTTGTTCATTATTGTGGCTATGGCTGTAGGCGTGTTAATGGGTGGTAAACCTATTGCAGGCTCCTGTGGTGGATTGAGTGCTATTGGTATGAAATCTGCCTGTGATGTCTGTGGCGGTAATGATGAGGTGTGTGAAAAAGAAAAACTGAAAAATAGCGGCGTTGTAGATGAAAATGCACAGGACCTCACCTACAATGCGGCAGAGACTAATAAAAATAATTCTGAAAAATAGCTAGGGGATAGCATGTCTGGAGCCTCCAAACACTACGATACTATTGTCATAGGCAGTGGCCCGGGTGGTGAAGCTGCCGCCATGAATTTGGCCAAACACGGTCAAAAAGTGGCGATGGTTGAAAAACACCGTGTTGTCGGTGGTGCCTGTACTCACTTGGGCACAATCCCTTCAAAAGCGCTGCGTCACTCAGTCAGTGAAGCAATCGCTTTTAATACCAATCCCATGTTTCGAGACATTGGTGAGCCACGCGTTTTCTGTTATCAGGATGTTTTAAGACACGCTAAGGATATAGCCTCCAAACAGGTCGTCGTACGTACAGATTTTTATTCGCGCAACAAAATTGATTTGGTGTTTGGTTTTGCAAGTTTTATAGATAAGCATACGATTAACGTTAACCTTACTGATGAAGAAAAGCATAAAGAAGTTCTGTTAAGCGCAGATAACTTTATTATTGCGACCGGTTCAAGTCCGTACTTGCCAGACGATATCGATTTTTCACATCCTCGAATTTATAACAGTGACACCATCTTAGATATGGATCACACGCCACCGCGACTAACCATTTATGGTGCTGGCGTGATTGGTTGTGAATACGCGTCTATTTTTGCCGGTCTCGGTGTTCGTGTTGGCCTGGTCAATACTCGTGACCGTTTGTTGTCTTTCTTGGATGACGAAATTGCCGATGCGTTGAGTTATCAGCTACGTAATGAGAATGTGTTGGTTCGTCACAATGAGGAATACAGCAAAATTGAAGCCGATGATGAAGGCGTTACGTTGCATATGCAATCCGGTAAAATTATTCATTCGACGGCTTTACTCTGGTGTAACGGCCGTACAGGTAATACTGCAGGTTTGGGCTTAGAGAATGTTGGATTAAAAGCAGATAGCCGTGGCCAACTGAAGGTGAATAAGGCTTTCTGCACAGAAATTCCCAATATTTTTGCCGTTGGGGATGTGATTGGTTGGCCTAGCTTGGCGAGTGCCTCCTACGATCAAGGCCGTGCTGCATCCTTTGGCATTATGGGTAAAAAGAGTTACTGGAAGTCTGACGATGTGCCTACCGGTATCTATACGATTCCTGAAATCAGCTCTGTTGGTAAGAATGAGCGAGAGCTAACGGAAGCAAAAATACCTTACGAAGTGGGGCAAGCGCACTTTAAAAACACAGCGCGAGCACAAATTACCGGTCAACGGTTGGGTATGCTGAAAATTCTGTTCCACCGTGAGACATTGCAGATTTTGGGTATTCATTGCTTTGGTGATCAGGCTGCTGAAATTATCCATATTGGTCAGGCTATTATGAACCAGAAGGGTAGAGGCAATACCATTAAGTACTTTACGGCTCATACCTTTAATTACCCAACCATGGCCGAGGCTTATCGCATTGCGGCATTAGATGGTTTAAACCGAATCCGTTATAAAGTCCCAGATGAAGAGGTAGTTAAAGAGACTCCAGCTAAAAAATAGCTTTTTTAAATGGTTAAAACAGTGTAAAAATAGAGGGCGCCGACAAAATGGCGCTTGTAGTGCTGGTTGACGTTTAGCTATCATGAAGTCCGATTTTAATAGCAATTAAGGGATAATATGAGTCAAATCGATCGTAAAGGGGAAGACCGCCGCTCACAGTCCAAGGCGGACGTTAGTGGTTTGGTGAATTCCCGCTCCGAGACCCTGAGTTTGTATGCCGGTCTAGCATCACATCGTCCCTATGGCGAAAATGAACAGTTTCCTGAAGAGCTGAAGAAATTTTGCCAAGCCCTGATTGATTATACGGCGAGTGCTCATTTTCAGCTTTATCAACATCTGGATGAGAACAAAGAGCGCCGCCAGCCGGTTATGAGTGTGGCTAATGATGTCTATGAACTGATTGCAAAAACCACCGATCTTATTCTGACGTTTAACGACCGTTATGGTGATGGTGCTGACATTGCTGCTCATATGAGCCATGTTGAACATGACCTTTCTAGCTTAGGTGAAGCGCTGGCAGATCGAATCTTATATGAAGATATGGTCATTGACGCCATGATGAACGAACGCCGTAGCGCCTGACTCAGTCTTTACTTTACTCGTCACGCAGCTTCATTTATCTAGTTGGTGTGGCTTTTATCTAGAATATATTTCCCATCTTTAAAGCCACTGAAATAACGTTCAATGCCCGGGTTGTTGATGGGCTCTTTTGTATCGCAAGCTACTAAATTTCGCTCTGCAACATAGGTTTCGTGCTGAGCCCCGTGGACTAAAACGCGATACCAGGGGGCATCCTTGGGAGGCTGACTCTTTGCCATCAGATCATACCACTCTTCGGATAGCAGGAATTTCGGGTCAACATCGATGACTGCTCCGCGATACTCAAATAACGAATGTCTTACCAGCTGACCAACGTTAAAGACGGCATTTTTGCCCATAATGTTCTCTGTAACCGGTGGTTTAATTAAAGATATTGGGCAATTTGTTTGTCTCTAAGCTCAATAAGATCGCTCAGAATATGTGCGCCTTCCATGAGGTAGGGATCATTGGCCGCATTATCTTTGGCGTCTTTTTCTTCAAGTTCAGATAAGTTTTTAATTTTAGCGAGTCCCTTGGCTTCACGGCGGATATTTTCTACGCTCAGCTGCCAGTTATCAAAATCAACTTGTTGCTGTTTACGTTCTACCTCATTGAGGGAAACTTGCACTTGTTGACGGTTCTGTTCAATTTTTTTGATTTGATTGAGGCGGAACTGGTAATCAGCATTATTTTTAACACGCTTATCGTGGCGCTCTTCAAGTTGTGCGATATAGGGTGTTAGTTGCCCACTTTTACGATGAAGTACAGGGCGGATCGTGTCCCAGGGCAGGGCGTTGTCTAACGCATCTTCACCAATTTCGCTAACGTCAATCATGCCGGGGAAATGGATGTCCGGTAGTACGCCTTGATGCTGGGTAGTGGCACCGGAGATACGATAGAACTTAGAACGCGTGATTTTTAGTTGCCCCTGACGTAAAGGCACCAGTGTTTGAACTGTGCCCTTGCCGAAGGTTTGGCTACCTAGCACAATGCCGCGCTGGTAATCCTGGATCGCACCTGCAAAAATTTCCGAGGCTGAGGCGCTAAGACGATTGACCATTACTGCCAGAGGACCATCGTAAATGACGCCAGAGTCGTAATCGGAAAGAACGTTAACACGGCCATTACGTTCTTTGATCTGTACGGTAGCACCTTTATCGATAAACAATCCTACCAGTGTATTAACTTCTGGTAGTGAACCGCCGCCGTTATTGCGAAGGTCGATAATGACCCCATCCACCTGTTCCTGTTTGAGTTCTTCCAGCAGGCGGCGAACATCACGTGTTGTGCTAACGTAATTTGGGTCCTGTCGTTGGTAAGCGTCAAAATCCATATAAAAATCAGGGATGTTGATGATGCCAATCTTGCGGCTGTTTTCCTGTTCTTGAACTTCGATGATCTGCTTTTTAGCCTTCTGATCTTCCAGTTGTACACGGTTACGCACAATGGATATTTCAGTCGGAGCCTGATTGGCTGCGGCGGTACTGGGTATGATTTGCAGGCGCACAACAGTATCTTTAGGGCCACGGATCAGGTTAACAACTTCATCAAGACGCCAGCCAATGACATTGATTATCTCTTCGTCACCTTGGGCAACGCCAATAATGCGATCTGCTGGGTGCAGTTCTCCAGCCTCGTCAGCGGGGCCACCGGCGACCAAGCGTACGACCTTGGTGTATTCCTGGTCATACTGAAGGACTGCTCCAATCCCCTCCAGAGAGCGGCTCATGGTGATATTAAAATTCTCAGACTGGTGGGGAGCGAGATACTGGGTATGCGGGTCGTAACTTAGCGTGACCGTGTTCATGTAAATATCAAAGGCGTCGTTACTATTGGTGCGCTGTAGGCGTTTAAGCTGATGATCGAAGCGTTTTTTCAAAAGCGTGATAATATCTTCGTCGGCTTTGCCGGTTAGGCGTAAATCTAGCACGTTATTCTTTAAACGTTTGCGCCAGAGCTCGTTAAGTTCAGCGGGACTACTGGCCCACTCGGCATCTTTGTTGAAGGGTTTAAAATTCTCGGCAACGCTGAAGTCAAAGCTACCGACACCCTCGTCGAGTCTTGCTAGTAACCAATGAAGGCGAGTTTCAACACGTTGTTGGTAGCGGGTGAACATCATAAACGCAGGGCGTAAATCGGCCCGGTTTAGAGCGTCATCGAGCTGATCTCTATATTGTTGAAATTCGTCGATATCGGTTTTCAGAAAATAGCTTTTACTGGTATCTAATTGTTTGAGGTAGGCATCCAGTAATTTGTTAGAGAAGCTGTCATTAATATCGATATAGGTATAGTGGTTCGACTTGAGCGCATTGAGTATTTCGATGCTGGTCAGTTTTTGCTCTTGGTCAGCGGCAGCAATATACGATTCTGAGCTACTGTTATTAACGGCATTGCCAAGTTGCGGTAGCAGCGCGAGTGACAGTGCGGAAAAGGCGGCAATCGCCAAGTAGCGTGGTTTAAATATTCCCATAAATAACCTATTTCGGTGTAACATTCCTTCGGGCTAGAATAGCCCTCTTTAATGCATTAAGACTTTATATAGTCTGGAAACCAATGTTTAGCCTTGCTGTCTATGGACTCTTGCAGCGACGCAGGGTTCCGCTCGCTTTTCATAGGCGGTCTGCTTTTATAACCATTAAGGTTATTTAATCGTTCTTAGGCCCTTGATCGCGGGTGTTTTGCCAGTCAGTTTTAGATGTTAGCTGAAAGATCGTTGCTTTCATAAGCGTTTTTGAATTTTCAATCAGGGATTATTTTATGTTACGTACCTTATCGACAGTCGTGCTTGCTTCAACACTTGTTTTAGCTGGCTGTAACGATGCCAAAGCTCCGGAAGAAACCTCTAGTCAAACTGTTTTAGACACGGATTATAAGAAACTCAGCTATGGCTTGGGTTTGAACATTGGAGGTGGCATTGCACAACAGGGTGTGCCTGAGTTAGATATTGACGCTCTGCTGGCAGGTATCCGTGAGTCGGTTGATGGTCAGGAGCCTCGTATCACTCAGGAGGAACTCACTGCGGTGATCTCACGTGTTCAGCAGGCCGAAGCTGAAAAACAACAACAATTGGCGGCTGTTAACCTGGAAAAAGGTGCTGCTTTTCTGAAGGAAAATGGTGTTCGTGAGGGCGTTGTTACCACTGAGTCAGGTTTGCAGTATGAAGTTCTGCAGGCGGGCGAGGGCGAATCACCCAGTGCTGAAAGTATTGTTAACACTCATTATCACGGCACATTGATTGATGGCACTGTGTTCGATAGTTCCGTTGAGCGCGGTGAACCTATTGAATTTGCCGTTAACCAGGTGATTCCTGGTTGGACTGAAGCCTTACAGCTGATGAAATCCGGTTCCAAATGGCGTCTGTATGTGCCGGCTAACCTGGCTTATGGCGAATACTCTCCTGGTCCGAACATTCCACCTCAATCAACATTGATTTTTGAGGTGGAATTGCTGAGCTTTCAGGCGCCCGCTGCACTAGAGAAGAACGATAATTCCTAAACGGTTAGTTAAAAAAATGAATCAATCACAATTAAATCAGGGGCTGCTGGATTTCTTACAGGCATCCCCAACACCGTTTCATGCGGTTAAAACCATGGTGGAGCAGTTGCTCGGGCAGGGTTTTGTGCGTTTGTATGAAAAGGATGAGTGGAATTTGCAACCGGGGTTGCGTTATTTTGTGACGCGAAATGATTCTTCTATTATTGCTTTTGATTACGGGCAGGGTGAACCACTTTCATCCGGTGTCCGTATGCTGGGCGCACATACCGATAGCCCCTGTCTCAAGGTGAAGCCGCAGCCGGATATCAATCAGCAGGGGTTTTATCAACTTGGAGTTGAGAAGTATGGTGGTATGTTGCTCAACCCCTGGTTTGATCGAGACCTTTCCATGGCTGGGCGTGTTACTTACGTGAATACGGCTGGTGAGGTGTGTAATGCTCTGATTGATTTTCAGCGGGCTGTTGCCACGGTGCCAAGTTTGGCGATTCATTTGGATCGTGAGGCCAATGAAAACCGTACGGTTAATGTGCAAACGGATATGCCGATAGTGCTATCGTTACAGGCTGTTGATAGTACTGAAGACTTTCGCCAGTTGCTGTTAACGCAGTTGGCAGAGCAGGGGCGTGATGTACGGCAGGTGCTGGATTATGAAATTTACTGCTATGACACACAGCCGCCCGCCTTGATAGGCTTGAAACATGAGTTTATCGCCAGTGCGCGTCTTGATAACCTGCTTAGCTGTTATGTGGGTTTACAGGCGCTGATCAATGCCGATAACAGTGTGCCAGCGTTATTGATCTGCACGGATCATGAAGAAGTGGGTAGTTCATCAGTGGCCGGTGCCCAGGGTACTTTCCTGAGTGTGGTGCTGGAACGTTTTTGTCATAATCATGTTCAACTGAGTCAGATGACCGCACAGTCAATGATGATTTCGGTGGATAATGCTCACGGTATTCACCCGAACTTTGTCGATAAACATGACAGTAATCACGGCCCGCTTATTAATCAGGGGCCGGTGATCAAAATTAACGCCAACCAGCGGTATGCCTCTAATTCCGAAACCAGCGCACTGTTTCGGCATCTCTGCGAGCAGCAGAATATCCCGGTGCAATCCTTTGTGGTACGCAGTGATATGGGATGTGGTAGCACCATCGGCCCAATTGCGGCAACAGAAACGGGTGTTAAAACACTGGATATTGGAGTGCCTAGTTTTGCTATGCACTCAGTTCGTGAAATGGCTGGCGCTGATGATCCCTTTTATCTTTATGGTGCTTTGAAGGCCTTCTGTGAACTAGAGCGATTGCCGGAGAGTAGCTGTGTCTGATAACGCCGTTCCCTGCGGAGTATTGTTGGTTAACCTGGGTACCCCCAATGAACCAACCACTGGTTCGGTACGGCGCTATTTGCGCGAGTTTCTAAGCGATGCCCGGGTGATTGATACGCCACGACTATTGTGGTGGTTTATTCTGAATTGTGTCATTTTGCTGATACGCCCGGCCAAAGTCGCAAAACTCTACCAATCAATCTGGACGCCAGCAGGCTCTCCTTTGTTGGTGGGTAGTCAAGCTCAGAGCACCGCGCTGCAAAAGCTGCTGGATGTGCGGGGTAAGAGTATCAAGGTCGAGCTGGCTATGACCTATGGTGAGCCTAATATCAGCGATGCGATTCTGCGTCTTCGTCAACAGGGTTGCGAACGTATTCTGGTTATCCCCCTTTACCCGCAATACAGTGCAACGACTACCGCAGCAGTGATGGATGCGGTATTCAAATCACAGCGTTGCGTACGGGATGTGCCTGAATTTCGGTTTGTGAAGTCTTACTGTGATCATCCGGGTTATATTGCCGCGTTGGCTAACAGCGTTCGTCACCACTGGCAGGAAAATGGTCAGGTGGATAAGTTGCTGATGTCCTTCCACGGCATTCCTAAACGCTACGCAGATGCAGGGGATCCTTATCCTGACGAGTGCGGACGAACTGCAAAGGCCTTGGCTGAGGCGCTTGAGCTTGGTGAATCGCGCTGGATTATGACCTATCAATCCCGTTTTGGTCCCGCAGAATGGATGCAGCCTTATACGGATATTACCCTGCAAGGCTTTCCTGCTGACGGGATTAAAAACGTTGATATCATGTCGCCTGCGTTTACCTCGGATTGTCTGGAAACGTTGGAAGAGTTAAAGATACAAAACTGCGAACTTTTTGAAGAGGCTGGTGGTGAGCAATACCGTTATATTCCCGCGCTTAATGATGACGCACTGTTTGTCGAATGTTTGGCGGATTTGACCGAGCAACACACTCAGGGCTGGTAAGTGCGCGATTTTGACTGGATTTATCAGCATGCACTGAATCGAAAAGGCGGGGCAGAGGCGCTTGAGGCGCTGCTGCCTGTGCCACGTAGCGCTGATGAATTAGCGGTTTTACCTGACCGGTTTTTTCTTTCCTCCATGACATGGCGAATTTTCTGCGCGGGTTTGAATCGAAAAGTGGTAGATAATAAATGGCCCGCTTTCGAAGAGGTCTTTTTTGGCTTTGAGCCTGAGAAAATGGTGTTGATGAGTGATGAAATGCTCGAAAAGACCATGCAGGATAAACGCATCATCCGGCATTGGGGCAAGATCAAAAGTATCCGCCGAAATGCGGCAATGGTTTTGGAGTTAGGTGAGGCTAAGGGCGGGTTCGGTCGTTTTCTGGCTGATTGGCCCAGCGATGCAATTGTCGAACTGTGGCAATTGTTGAAAAAGCAGGGTGCACAATTAGGCGGTAACTCCGGCGCGTATTCCCTGCGTATCGTTGGTAAAGATACCTTTATGTTAAGCAATGATGTTGTTACGGCTCTTAAAGCTCAAAATATAGTCGATAAAAAACCCACGAGTAAGGCCGATTTAACGGCAGTTCAATCAGCATTCAATGATTGGCAGAAACAGAGTCAACGACCCCTGTGTCAGATCAGTCGATTGTTATCTTTTTGTGCTGATTGAAATATCAGTAAATCAATCATAAATCCTGTAAATAAAATGTGATAATTTCGACCTGTTGGCTTGACGCTTTGGTCATGCGCCCATACAATGCGCCCCGTTGATCAGATTGCTGCGTCCCCTTCGTCTAGAGGCCTAGGACACCGCCCTTTCACGGCGGTAACAGGGGTTCGAACCCCCTAGGGGACGCCACTTTCTTCAGCGGGAATAGCTCAGCGGTAGAGCACAACCTTGCCAAGGTTGGGGTCGCGAGTTCGAACCTCGTTTCCCGCTCCAAATTAGAAAAGCCTCGTTTTTACGGGGCTTTTTTTTATGATTGATCAGATTGCTGCGTCCCCTTCGTCTAGAGGCCTAGGACACCGCCCTTTCACGGCGGTAACAGGGGTTCGAACCCCCTAGGGGACGCCACTTTCTTCAGCGGGAATAGCTCAGCGGTAGAGCACAACCTTGCCAAGGTTGGGGTCGCGAGTTCGAACCTCGTTTCCCGCTCCAAATTAAAAAAGCCTCGTTTTTACGGGGCTTTTTTTATGGGTTGATATTTCGCAATTTGACGAATCCCTGCGATACTTAAAAAAATAAAAAAACCTATAGGGATGCCGATGAATGAGTAGCACACGTTCTATTATTGACGTGTTTGAGCGAGCCTGTGATCGGTTTGCAAATAAACCTGCCTACAGCTCGTTAGGCCATACACTGACATTTCGGGACTTGGAAGAGTTGAGTCGAGATTTTGCTGCCTGGCTGCAAAATGACTCTGGTCTTGAGCGCGGCGATCGTGTCGCCATTCAGCTTCCTAATTTGTTGCAATACCCGGTGGTTGCTTTTGGTGTTTTGCGAGCCGGGATGGTTATTGTTAATACAAACCCGCTTTATACCGAAAGAGAGTTGGAGCATCAGCTGCAAGATTCTGGCGCCAAGGTTCTGGTGGTTCTCGAGAACTTTGCCCATCAGGCCGCTCACATTGTTTCTCAGACCTCGGTTGAGCAGGTTATTACTACTCAGGTTGCTGATCTTCATCCCTTTCCTAAACGGCCGCTGATGAACGCTGTCGTCAAGTATATTAAAAAGGCAGTGCCGGCTTTTAGTTTCAGGCACAGTCATACCTTGCGACGAGTGTTACGCCGCGGTCAAAATTTAGAGCTTTCCCCCCCCATCTTTAATACATCTGAGTTAGCTTTGCTGCAATACACGGGCGGAACCACGGGTGTCGCCAAAGGTGCTATGCTGAGTCACGCCAACTTGGTCGCTAATATGCGGCAGGTTAAACGCCATTTACCGAAGGTGTTTGAGGAAGCGAGCCATATCTATTGTGCACCGTTACCTCTGTATCATATTTATGCTTTTAATCTGCACCTGCTGTGCTCCATGTCATCAGGTAATCACAGCGTACTGGTGCCTAACCCGCGCGACCTTGATTCACTCACGAAAGTGTTTACTACGTATCGAATTACCGGTTTTATGAGCCTCAACACACTCTATAATGCCTTGCTTAATGACCCAGGCTTTCAGAAAGTCGATTTAAGTCATCTTAAGTATTGTTCCGCGGGTGGTATGGCCATGATGGCAGATACCTCGCGCCGTTGGTATGAGCGCACAGGCTGTGAAGTATTGGAAGGTTATGGGCTGACCGAGACATCACCGGTGGTTGCGATCAACCCGGTTGGTGCAGTACAGCAAGGCTCGATTGGTACTGCAGTGCCCGATACCGACGTGAAGGTGGTTGATGAAAAAGGCCGAAGCTTGCCTTACGGTGAGGCTGGCGAGCTGTGTGTTCGTGGGCCGCAGGTGACTTCTGGATATTGGCAGCGACCTGAGGAAACGGTTAAAGTACTGTCGAGTGATAATTGGTTTTCAACGGGTGATATAGCAACCATTGCTGCTGATGGCTATATTCGTATTGTTGATCGTATTAAAGACATGATTTCGGTTTCCGGCTTTAAGGTGTTTCCCAATGAAGTTGAGGATGTGGCCACATTGCACCCGGGCATTATCGAATGTGCTGCTGTGGGTGTACCCAGTGAGAGTACGGGTGAGGCAGTAAAACTGGTCGTAGTAACTAATAGTCCGGATTTGGATGAAGAAGCGATTCGGGACTTTTGTCGGGAACACTTAACCGCTTATAAAGTCCCTAAAATCGTTGAATTCATCGACGAATTACCCAAGTCTAATGTCGGTAAAGTGTTGCGCCGAAAATTACGTTAAGGCAATGAACGCCTTTATGCGGTGCTTAGCTTGGCAATCTAAAGTGCTAGACCTACAATAGCGCGGCCCTCTAATTCTGTAAAAACCTTCTGTTCGGTTGAGACACTATGACGCAAGCCCTGACCATTCGTGGTTTGAAAAAAACCTACCCTAACGGCTTTGAGGCCCTCAAGGGCATTGACTTGAATGTTGAAGAGGGTGATTTTTTTGGCTTACTGGGCCCCAATGGTGCCGGTAAGTCCACCACTCTGAATATCATCACGTCGCTGGTTAGAAAAACTGCGGGTCAGGTTAAGGTCTTTGAACATGATATCGATGATGACTTTTCCAGCGCTAAAAAAAACCTGGGCGTGGTACCTCAGGAATTCAATTTTAACCAGTTTGATAAGGTCTTTGATGTTGTCGCGACACAGGCTGGTTTCTATGGAATTCCTCGCCAATTAGCCGTTGAGCGAACAGAAAAGTACTTAAAAAAGCTGGGCTTATGGGATAAACGTTATTCTAATTCTAGAATGTTATCTGGCGGTATGAAACGCCGTTTGATGATTGCTCGAGCGCTGGTGCACGAACCCAAAATACTTATTCTTGATGAGCCGACAGCTGGTGTGGATATTGAGTTGCGCCGCTCCATGTGGGAGTTTCTGAAAGAAATAAATGAGTCTGGTACGACGATTATCCTTACCACACATTATCTGGAAGAGGCTGAAAGCCTGTGTCGCAATCTCGCCATTATCGATCATGGTTGCATTGTTGAGGATTCCAGTACCAAGGATCTACTGCGACAATTGAACACTGAAACTTTTATATTTGACGTTGATTCTGATTTACAAGCAGCCCCCCAAATTACCGGTTTTGAAACTGTGCTGATAGATTCCTGTAGTTTTGAAATTCGCGTTAACAGCGATCAGCATGTTAATCGGGTGTTTGACGTATTGAGTGAGCAGGGCATTCGCGTCACAAGCATGCGTAATAAGACCAATCGTCTCGAGGAGCTTTTTGTTTCGTTGGTAGCCAAGAATATGCCCGATGAGCAGACGGGAGCGCAGTCATGAATCCACAGGAAGTCTGGATCGCCCTGAGCACCATTGTCAGAAAAGAAATACGCCGTTTTACCCGTATCTGGGTACAAACGCTGATCCCTCCAGCGATTACCATGGCGCTGTACTTTGTGATTTTCGGTAATCTGATTGGCAGTCGTATCGGAGACATGGGTGGCTTTGACTATATGTCATACATCGTGCCTGGCTTGATTATGATGTCTGTGATTACCAATTCCTATTCCAATGTGGTGTCATCCTTTTTTAGCTCTAAATTTCAACGCCAGATTGAAGAGTTACTGGTTTCTCCAACGCCTAATTGGGTGATATTGGTGGGCTATCTTGTCGGAGGCATGGGGCGGGGGTTGATGGTGGGTTTGATTGTGACGGCTCTATCATTGTTCTTCACCAAGCTGCATATCGCCCATTTAGGTATTACTCTGGCCATTATTCTGTTGACCTCTCTGCTGTTTTCGCTGGGTGGCTTCATTAACGGTATTTTTGCCCGTAGCTTTGATGATATCTCCATTATCCCTACCTTCGTCCTGACGCCTTTGACGTACCTTGGTGGCGTGTTTTATTCCATTCAATTGTTGCCAGAATTTTGGCAAAAAGTGTCGATGGCAAATCCGATTCTGTATATGGTGAATAGCTTTCGTTATGGCATTTTAGGTGTCTCTGATATCAACGTTGGTTTTGCCTTTGCGATGATTTCCCTGTTTGTCGTGGGGCTGTTTATTTTTGCTCTGTATTTACTGAAAAACAGCAAAGGACTTAGAACCTGATGGATGCTATTCAAGCATTGCACAATCGTGTTTCCAGCCCGCTTTTAAAAGAGCCCGCCCCAACAACTAAGCAGCTTGATGTGTTACTTAAAGCCGCCATGAGAGCGCCCGATCACAAAATGCTCAAACCCTGGCGGTTTTTAGTGATTGAGGGGGCTGGACGAGAGGTTTTTGGTGAATTGCTTGCCAAAGCTGCGCAGGAAAAAGACCCGCAAATCGACGAACAAGCACTGACCAAGGCGAGGAATAAACCGTTAAGAGCGCCAATGATTATTGTCTCAATTGCTTGTTTGACAGAACACCCTAAGGTGCCGCAGATTGAGCAGATCATTACCGCAGGAGCGGCAGCTAATAACATTGTTACAGCTGCTTACGCATTAGGGCTTGGTGCTTACTGGCGTACAGGTTCCCCAGCTTTTGATGAAACGGTTAAGGCGGGGCTCGGGCTGGCTGAAAACGAACAAATTATTGGGTTTATTTACCTTGGTACAGCCGACGGACGCAGTCGCCGTTTGCCGGAGCCTGACCCTTCTGAATGCAGTAAAAAGTGGCCCTTTTGAGGGTTTAGTGGATAATTTTTGCGACCAGTTTTTCCAGTCGCTCAGCCACCACATCCCAAATTGCCATCGGTCCACTATCCAATAATTGCTGTGACGGACTGTGTTTTAGTTCTTGCAGAAATTCAGCGAACTGTGAGCGGTGAGCTTTTAGTTCTGCTAATTCATCGCGGTCGCGTTGTTCTTCAAGTGATTCAGCCTTTTCGGCCATTTCATCAAAGTGTTTCAGGCGGGCGTTATATTCGGTGACGTGACGGTCAACCAGCTCGTCTAACGTGGTCATACTGACCTCCTGCTCAAGTGAGCGCTTAGTAAGTAAACGAGAAATAACGATTTCTATTATCCGCTTTTTTGGCAGCGGTTCAAATTTTGCTGATTGATTTTATTTTGTGATGGTTTGCGGTGAATATTGGCGGCAAAACCCCAAAGCGATTTAAGGTTTAACGTGTTTAGTTACATTTTAATCGCTGACATTGTTTCGACCCATATTTTTCGCTCGATATAAGGCTTTGTCTGCACGATCAACCAGCTCTTGCCAGTTTTTACCGTTCTCTGATGCGACACCTGCACTAATAGTGATATGGCCAATAGGGCTGTCTACGTGTGGGATTTTCAAGTCATCGACTGCTTTTCTTGCTCTTTCTGCGGCAATAAAAGCATATTGATTACGCGCCTCGGGTAATAACATGAGAATTTCTTCTCCGCCATATCGAAACAGGCGGTCAGTCTCACGCATACTTTCTTTAACGGTCGAAGCAATTTTAGACAAAACCTCATCGCCGGCATAATGGCCATAATGGTCATTGTATTTTTTAAAAAAATCGACGTCGATTAGCGCAACTGCGTAGGTTTTTTCATAGCGTTTTTTTGAATCTTCACAAAAACTTAATTCTACTTTCATTGCGCGGCGATTGCCGATTTGCATTAATGAATCTTCGTAGGAGAGCAGTTGTAGCATTTTATTTTCAGTTTCAAGCTTTTCCTGTTTGATCATTAATGCGGAATAGGCATTAACCATGTCTGTTTGTGTCATCACACCAACAAGCTTTTCTTTTTTATCGACTACCAGGAAATGGCGCAACTTGCGGGATTTAGCCAGCATTAGGGCATCATAAAGTGAAGCATTTTCCTGTATGCATACAGGCTCTATGGACATGACATCATTCACAGGCGGGTCAAAAGCTTTAGTGCTGGACTCTTTAAAAGTCGTCATCATTTCAGAGTATAGTCTGACGATATCTCTTTCTGTGATAATTCCTTTGGGTTTTTCTTTTTCACTGATGACGACACAGGACAAAGAGTTTTTTTGCATCAACGCAACAGTAGATGACAGCTTTTCATGAGGAGGGACATTGGCTACCACTTTTGTCATTAGCTCATTTACAAGCATTACATTTCCTCTTTAATTAGAGATAAAGAAAGGTGTTCAATATAATTTTAGAATACAACTAAATTTCAATACGAGACTTAATTGGCATCAAGTGCAGTTAGCTTATTATGAGAAAAAGGAACGTATGATCTTGCCGTCAAATAATATCTTGGGGAGAACTGATGAGTAGGTTGTTCGTAGTAGCCTACTCACTCTCGGACGCGCTATTACTGTGTTCAAATACCTTGCTGAGCCACCACACAGCAGTGGCGATGAGGGAGGAATTACTCGCTGCGTTGCAGCTCGCCCTTCGGGTCGTTGTCGCTTGTCGAGCCGTGAGGGCTCTCGTCCTAGCTCAAGCGCCCATAAAAAAGCCCCAAAATATGGGGCTTTATTTTATGGCGGTGAGGGAGGGATTCGAACCCTCGAAGCCTTACGACTTACACACTTTCCAGGCGTGCTCCTTCGGCCACTCGGACACCTCACCAGTAAATTGTTTTTCTTTGCATTTTCGATGACTTGAGCCAGCAAAAAAGAGCGCGTACTTTATACCACAGCTTGGCTAAATGCAATGTAAAGCAGGGTCGAAAGGCGGCTTTTGATTAGCTTTCGTGGCGGGCTGGAAGTTGTTTATTTTGGGTTAGGGTTTGCTTGTGGGTGATTACCTTATCAGGGTGTATTTATCTGATTGATGCAGGGCCATGATGGATTTTTTAAAAGGCGTATAATAAACCGAAGTCTGTTTCGCTTTGGGTGTGTACAGAGAGCGTAAATGAATAAGTTATGCCGTTCCTGTAAAGGGTCAGTTTTTGAGAGAGACCGCGTTTATATGTCGGGTACTGGCTCACAGGCTTTGTTTGTTCATTGTACGGCAGCTTCGAAGTGGGCTGCTGGTGTTGCCATAGTCGTCTCGAATGGCTTGGTGGGGAACAGTTCGGTTAATTTCTCCCCAAATCCATTGGTAAAACGTGCAGAGCTTTACAAACTCGTCAGTGCAGTTGGTCAGGAAACGCAGGTAGAAAGATGGCTTCTTAATGTGCATAGAAATTCTCATGGATAATGGTGAATGACGAACTCTGGGCCTCGGGTCGTAATGACCGGGTGTCATTCGTGATTACTCTGGTTATAGGTGTGTGAGGACGAGGGGAGTAAGTTAAACCTACGACGGACAATGTTATGAATGATTCTGAGTTTATTGAGCAGAGAGTCGACGATCAAATTAATTGGTATGAGACGAAAAGTGCCTGGAATCAACGCTGCTTCAAGCGCTTACGTATATTGGAAATGATTTGTGCGGCCAGCATCCCCTTTGTGGTGACCTACATTGTTGATGAAAGCAATACCCTCCGGGTTATAGCTGGTGTGCTGGGCATTGTGGTGGCGGTTATTTCCGGCGTTATTGGACTGTATCGTTTTCAGGAAAACTGGGAGCAATATCGCACCACCAGTGAATCACTGAAACACGAAAAATTCCTGTATCTCACTAACGCTGACCCCTATGATCAAGATGAATCGTTTCCACTGTTTGTACAGCGAATAGAACGGCTGATTTCAAAGGAAAACAGCAGCTGGTCGCAAACTTTTAAAGTTCAGAAAAAGAAAACGACTGAAGCTACTTGAACTGAGCTTTGTGCCTTTTAGCGGCTTCAACATTAAGAGGTTGGCCGCTTTTGGCGACTTGAAAAGTCGCCAATTAGCCTCGGCTTCCATGTATTTTCTGAACAATTTCCGTGTAACGTCTTAGTTGATCGACGACACGTCGATTGATAGAGCCTGTCGGGAATTGACCTGCTGCATCTTTTTCTCCAGGGTCTTCTCCCGTTAACAGTGCTAATGCTTCATCTACTTTGCTAATCGCGTGAATGCCAAAACGACCTTCCCGAACCGCTTCGACAACTTCATTGGAAAGCATCAGATTACTTTGGTTACTGGCTGGGATGATAACCATCTGTTTACCAGTGAGTCCGCGCATTTTACAAATGTCGAAAAAGCCTTCAATTTTTTCGTTCACTCCGCCAATAGCCTGCACCTCGCCGCGTTGGTTTACGGAACCGGTCATGGCGATGTTTTGATTGACGGGTTGGACAATCAGGGCTGAAAGCAGAGCGCAGAGTTCGGCCAGTGAAGCGCTGTCGCCATCAATGTAGCCATAGCTTTGTTCCATGGCGACTTTTGCTGAAATAGCGAGTGGGAAATCCTTGGCATAGCGACCGCAGAGGTAACCGGCCAATAACAATACGCCCTTTGAATGTACCGCTTGTCCAAGTTCCACTTCACGTTCAATATCAACGACACCGTTGGATCCCGGGTGCACGGTGGCGGTGATACGAATGGGCAAACCAAAGCTGCTTTCGCCCACCTGAATGACGGATAAGCCGTTGACTTGGCCGACCGCAGAACCTTTGGTAGAAATGACAATTCTACCGCTGAGAATGTCTTCTTTGATCAGATCATGAATACGTGAGTTTCGGTGAGCCCGGGCGCTGATCGCTGTCTCAATGTGTTGTTTACTGAGAATTGTATCCGAGGTTTGCAATAGAAATTGATTGGCCTCGGTGGCAACTTCCATGATGTGGTCGATACAAGCCGTAAATTTGTTTTGATGCTCGGCTAGGCGGCAGGCATGTTCGGCCAGTCGAGATAATGCTGATGGGCCGAGTTGGGCAAGGCCCAAATCATTGGCGCGGCTTTGTAATAAACTGGCAAAACGGGTTAGGTTGCAGTCATCAAAGTCAATGTCGCTGCTAAAATCAACCAGGATTCTAAATAGCTGAACAAAATCAGGGTCATGCTCCTCAAGTGCGTAATAAACTTCTCGAGGTCCTATCAGTATCACTTTGATATTTAAAGGAATAGATTTTGCTTTTAGAGCTTGAGGAAGGCCCAGCTGCATGTCAGAGCTTGGCTGTTCTATGTAAATTTTTCCATCGCGAAGCGCACGTTTCAGCGCTTCCCACGTCGAGGCGTCGCGTAATACTTTTTCAATATCAAGAATCAGGTAGCCACCGTTGGCATGGTGCAAGGCACCGGGAATGATGTTGTGGTAATTGCTGGCCGGTGACGTTTGTTCGGATGATAGGGTAATGCTGCCGAACAGATTGTTGTAGCTGGGGTTCGACTCGAAAATAATCGGTGCACCGTTGGCGCGACGATGAGCGCTGAAGAGATTAGGACGGTACAGTTCCTCAAGCAGTAAGCGGCGGTTACTTTGGCTTTCTTGCTGAGATTCATCAAGGTGTTCAACGATGGTGCGTGGTAGATGATCGTTCACCTGAGCCAGATAAAACAGAATGCCGGCGTAACCCAGATAGCTGTTTTGAATTTGATCAAACAGCGGTTTTAGAGAGTGGCGAATCGTTTCCTGTTGCAACTTGCGCTGTTTGTTATTCAGGTCGCGTTGCCACTGGGGTAGTTCTAATAAACTGTCGTTAAGCAATTCTTCGAGTTTTTCTGCCTGTTTATGAAAGGTGTCACGCTGCTCATCGGTTAGCTTGGCAAAGTTGGCTTCATCGGCTATTTGACCGTCGATCAAGGGACTAAAGGTAATAGCGCCGTCCTGACGGTAAAGGGCGATCTTCATGGTGGCCGCTTTTTTCTCAACGATATCAATGGATTGATCGTAGAGTTGATCGAACTGCTTCTGAAATGTCGCGATTTTGCGCAAGTAAGTGGGGTGTTCAAAAACATCCGGAAAGGTCGCCAGTACCTCTTCAATCAGCTTGTCGATATCCTTAAGAAAGGCCGAGCCCTGCTTTTGAGGCAGCGCAATGGCGCGAGGTTCGCTGGGGTTGTCGAAATTATTAACGTACAACCAATCCTGTGGCGGGTTTGATACGGCTGCCAGCGGAGCCAGGTATTCCATAACGTAACGAATACGGCCGGTACCGCTTTCACCGGCAAGGTATAGGTTATAACCGGGTTGTGGAGTTCGTATGCCAAGCTCAAGCGCTTCCGTAGCGCGAGGCTGACCGAGAATCTGGTTGGCGGTGGGTGGGGTGCAGGCCTTATCAAGCTGCAGGTCATCGGGGTGGATATGTCGAACTAGCTGATCAGCGTTTAATTTCACCCTGGTTAGTGTCCCTTTTTTGAGGTGGATACGTGCTTTCTCGTTGGTTGCAAAGACGTCTCGGGAAAAGCGTTTAAAGTGAGTATAGTCATGTCTGTTTGCCTAAAGCAACTGATGAAAATGACTGAGGATGTAGCATTTGTGTAAACAATAGCCTGGAGGTTTGGGGCGTCTATGGCAATCTGTTTCAGTGTATCGACAGCAAAGGTTAATTGAGTTTTTTCGAACATCGGCATTAATTTATCTGAGGATGATTAAGATCAATGACTACCTTTCGCAGGTTTGGAACACTAAGCGCTCCTTGCTTTCAGGTGCCTGAACTTATTTTTGAATAGGTAAAGGAGAATCGGGAAATCGGTTAGAGTCCGATGCGTGCCCAACGCTGTGATGGTGATTGTTCAAAGTATAAAGTGCCACTGGTTATTAACTGGGAAGGTGTTTGAACAAGTTGACCCTAAGTCAGAAGACCGGCCTGTTAGCTACTAGAGACGTTTGGACAGACGCGCTCTCACTTTTCCGGAGTGGGGAATACAATGGAAAAGCTAGCCAATTCACAGCAAAAAAAGTCAGATCAAAACACGTTACACCAAAAAGACGTCTTCTTTACTGACGACGAACGCCAGGCTTTATATAAAACGGTTTTTAATCGCCGCGACGTTCGTGGACAATTCAAGCCCGACCCAATTCCAGACGATGTATTAAGTCGCATACTTTATGCCGCACACCACGCGCCCTCGGTGGGTTTTATGCAGCCCTGGAATTTTATGGTGGTTCGCTCAGAGGAGGTGAAAAGGCGTGTTCATAGCGCGTTTGTTGAGGCGAATGAAGCTGCCGCCCAACTATTTGATGAGCAGGCTAAAGAGAAAGGTGAAACCTATCGATCTCTCAAGCTGGAAGGCATTCTAGAGTCACCGATTAATATCTGTATTACCTGTGATCGCTCACGCACAGGGCCTGTGGTGGTGGGTCGAACGGCAATCAAAACCATGGATCTTTACAGTAGTGTTTGTGCGGTAGAGAACCTCTGGTTGGCTGCAAGGGCCGAAGGAATTGGTGTTGGTTGGGTGAGCATTATCAAACAAAAAACACTGCAAGAAGCCTTGGCGATGCCATCCAAAATCGTACCGATTGCCTACCTTTGCCTGGGCTACGTTTCTCATTTCTATGAAAAACCGGAACTTGAAGTAGCGGGTTGGCTGGATAGGGCCCCGCTTCATGAATTGCTCTATTTTGATCAGTGGGGAAATACAAAAACCGGCGCAGAAGATTCGTTGGTTTCACAGATTGTTGAGGATCAGGAATTTCCTGACCAGTATTAACAATTACAGGTCCATCTACATAGCAATTTTTGATAGTCAGAAAATAATTAATAGGGCTGTTCTGAGTAAGTGAACTTATCTCGGACAGCCTTTGATTTTATTTTGTAACCGTCTGAATTTCAAATAAACCTGATAACTTCCAATGCTACTGCTCAACAGTTAGTCCAGCAGTAACATTGGCGAGGCAATACGAGTAAATAGCTCTGATAGCTGACCTTCTGGTAAACAGCATACATATTGTTTTGGCAGTAATAGCAGTGACGAGGAATTGAGACTTAGTGATATCAAGGCCTCGGTCTGAGTGGACGCTACGTTGCGAATATGCAGTTTTATACCTTTTAGGGGAAGCAGTTGCTCTGTAATGATATTCGGTAGCGCCGTTTCACACAGGATAGTGATATCAGCGGCCATGCCCGCCATGGCGAGTATGCGAACCATTTCTAGCGCGCGCTGAAATTGTGGCGATGAATCATAAATCAGCGTGAAATTTAATTCTTTGGCTTGTTTTATGGCAAAGGTTCCCAACGTTAATTCCGCACGTTTACGGGCCGGGAAAAATACATCAAAGCCCTTTTGTGACAACGTCTTAGTAATGAATTCACCGGGCTCAATTCTGAATGACCAGGGTATCTTATGGTGTGATGAAAGCTCCTCAAGCAGGTGTTGTATTTTCGTGGATACTCGTTTATTCCAGCGTATCAGCGTGTCAGTATGCAGGTTTCGCTCCTGCGCGGAAACGCGGTGGATTTCGGTGGTAAAGGGCAAGCCAGCGGCCTCTGTCAGGCGGCTATCCTCAATGTAAAGTGCAGACAAGGACGCTTTCAATCGTGCCGCGATGGTGACCAGCAGCGCAAGGCTCTCTTCGTTAGCTTCCAGAGAGTCCAGCGCGACTAGAATGCGTTGTTTAGTTTTGCTTGTCATCACTGTCATCATCGTTTTGGTGAGTACTGAATTTTCGGCTTAATTCGATCCACTCATCAATCTGGGTGATTACCCTGGCGTTGATTGATTGCTCCGGGTAATGATCGTCCGTGTCTGGCTCGCCAGTGGGTAAATCCATTAATAGCGACAGCGCTTCATCGATTGTGTCGATGGCATAAATATGGAACATGCCACTTTCAGCTGCATCAATGACCGGTTGTTTTAGCATCAGGTGTTGGACGTTGGCCTGTGGCATGATAACGCCTTGATGGCCATTAAGCCCCCGTGCGGAACAGATATCAAAATAGCCTTCGATTTTCTGATTGATGCCGCCAATAGCCTGCACTTGTCCGTGTTGGTTAACTGAGCCGGTGACGGCTAAACACTGGGTGATGGGTATATTGGCAATGGCCGAAATCAGTGCGCTCAGTTCGGCTATTGAGGCACTGTCACCTTCGACGCCACCATAGGATTGCTCAAACACCAAGCTGGCCGAAACTGGTAGCGGTTTGTTTTTAGCGTAACGATTGGCCAAAAAGGAGGACAGGATCATCACCGCTTTGGAATGAATGTTACCGCCCAGTTTCACCTCGCGTTCGATATCCAATACCTTGCCGATGCCGAGTCGCGCCTTGGCGGTGATCCGTGAGGGGCGGCCAAAGGAGTATTCGCCTAATTGATAGACCGATAGCCCATTCACCTGGGCGACTTTTTTACCTTCGGTATCTACGAGCTGGATTTCGCGCAGAATGCTCTCGTGAACACGTTCCTTGAATTGATCCAGGCGTCTCAGCGAGGCATCAATTGCTTTTTGAACATGTTCTCTGGAGATCGTGTCTGCGTTGTCTTGGCTGGCAATATAATCACTTTCAAAGAGCCGGTCCGTTAGGTCAATCATGTGCAACGATAACTTTTGTGCATCATTAACCCGGCGTGAGCCATCTTCGACAATACGGGCGACTGCGTCCTTGCTCAAGGGCCTGATGCCCTCCTTGTGCTGAATAGCGGCAATCAGACGGGCGTAACATAAACTGTTCTCAGGTGTACGGGTGATATCTTCGGAGAGATCCGCTGGCACCTTGAACAGCAGGTTGAAATCCGGGTCGTAGGCCTGCAACAAATAGTAGATCATGCGGTCGCCCATCAAGACTACTTTGAGATCGAGTGGTACCGCTTCTGGCTCTAATGACTTGGTACTGGCCAAACTCATTATCTGGTAAGCGGATTCAATTTTAACTTCTCGTGATTGCAATGCGCGTTTTAGTGCTTCCCAGGAAAACGCGTTGGTCAGTAGTTTGGTTGCATCCAGTAATAGATAGCCTCCATTGGCTCGGTGCAAGGCACCGGCCTTGATTAAGGTGAAATTGGTGGTGAGGGTGCCGTACTCGGATTCGTGCTCAACTCGTCCTAGCAGGTTCATCAGCGACGGGTTGTCTTCATAGACAACTGGCGCGCCGTCACTCTGACTGTTATCAACCAGCACGTTGACGCTATAGGCAGGAAAGTTTTGAGCGATAGTCTTAACATTTTCAGGTGCGTCGGCGTTTGTGGTGACATTGAATTCATCAACATTATCGATGACATGTTGTTTTGCGATTTGCAGATATTGGCTGACTTGCGGCAATTCGGTGTAGCGATTTTCCAGCTCATTAAAGATTTGATTGACGGTATTTTGGACAATATCGCGATTCAGACTTTTAAGTTGATCACGGCCTTCCTTCATCCACTGTGGCATTTTTCTGAGAATTTGCTTTAGCTCGCTTTTAAAATCATTAATGGTTTCTAGTATGTTTTTTTGTTCTTCCTCAGATAGTGCGTTGAACTCCTTAGGCGTGGCGATTTTGCCATCAATGATCGGGGTCAGGGTGTAGCCTGTCGGCGTTTCCAGCAGAGCAACATTTTGTTGCTTGGCTTTGTCGCTAAGCTCGCTTACAGCACGTTGTTCTTTTTCGCCATATTGTTCGTTAATCTCAGTGACTCTGGCCTTGTATTCGATACTTTGGAAGACCTTGGGAAGTGTTATCAGTAGATCCTCGACACACTGTGTCATATCTCTTTGCAGTTGGCAGGCAGTGCCCGCGGGCAGCTTCATGACCAGGGGTTGATGGGGCGCACTGAAATTGTTGACGTAGCACCAGTCGCAGGGCTGAGGGCATTCGTCAGCATGCTGCTGAATGAAGTCCGACACCATATGGTGTTTGCCCATGCCAGCGTGGCCCATCACAAAAATGTTATAGCCCTCATGCTGGATGCCAACTCCAAAGCGCAGCGCTTCAATGGCGCGATCCTGACCAAAGTGGTTGCCCAGGTCCTCCAGTTCAGCCGTGCTTGAAAAGGGCAGCGAGGCCGGGTCGCAGTGCTGATATAAACTGCTGGCAGGTAACGGGCCGGGTGTTGGTGACTTGTCCATTTGATTCACCCTATAGTCGTTTTGGCAGGTGGGTGCGAATTGTCGCAGGATCCTCTTTGACCAGATTGATGCCGCTCTCATGGTGAATAACGGAGCGCGTATCCTTGCTGAGTTGTTTTCTCAGCAAACCTAACATGTGCGGCGAACTCATGAGGTAGAGTCGTCGAATCTGTTGTTGATGGAAGGCTGTGTCGAGTTTTTTACTGATCTCTCGAGCAAAGGTTAATGTTTCCTGTTCCTTGCTATCCTTTTCATGGCCAATGGTGTGTGAACCAGCTCGGTCGCTGTTGCTGTCTCTGCCGGTGCTGTCGGAGAGCAGGTCGCGTCCCTTGCTTCTGCCTGCCTCATGCACCAGATCAGGTAGCTCTTCTAAAGAACCGTCAGGCATGTCGGTATTAAACATCCTGGCGCGTGTCGAATCCGCAACGACAACCCATATCTTCTTATCCATAGTGGCAACCTCTCGTTAGGATTGTATGAACAAAGTCGCTGTATTTTTAACCGATCGCTATTATCTCACCACGTCACAGCGCAGCCCGGGCGGCTTTTAAGTTTCACCAAATTAACAAAATGATCTTTGAAATTAGACAGGTTTTTTTTACCGAAAATCCCTCAACTCAAGAAATAATGAGTCGGCACAAAACAGCGTGTTAGGGATACCCAAAAAAGGCCCGCTTAATGAACATATTTTATCGTAACCGTTTTTGTTAGCAGGACAGAAACAATGTCTTTTGGGTTTTGCTAGTAGGCAAGTTGTATACTGAGGCTATAGACCGAGCGTTGAGATATGCAACCTTTGTCGCTGGACATGAGGTATCAAACTGCTCACGGTTATGAGCCCATGCGTTGATAGATTGCTGGGCAAAAAAGCCGTTGACTAGTCGACTGGTATTCGACGTGATTCGGTGTGGCAGGGCAAGCTGGGAGGTGTTGATGCTCAATTCGAATGTTGAAATTGGCGCGTGGCACGCTATTAAAAATGGTTCGCAACTCCTTGAAAAGTGGCGCGGGCAGACAATCGCAGGGTTTTGGAGTGTGACATGAAGCGGCTTGCGCTCGCAACCAAGGTTGCGTATCTAAGCCAGCTTGAAACTTATTCTGATGCTACCCAGGTTGAGGCGCTAGAGACACACATGTCCTGGCTGTTCCTGACGGATCGTTTGGTCTACAAGCTAAAGAAACCTATTCGCTACGAGCAACTTGATTTTTCGACGCTGAACCTGCGGCGTTACTACTGTGAAGAAGAAGTGCGGCTCAATCGCAGGCTGGCGGAAACAGTTTATCTGGGCACGCTTGCCTTGACTCAACAGGCGGATGGCGAATTAGCTCTCGACGGCATTGGTCAGACGGTTGACTGGTTGGTGGTGATGCGTCGGCTACCAGCGCAACAGATGCTCGACAGTATTATTGCTAGGCGTGTTGTCGAAAAGCAGGATGTGCAGGTGATTTCACAGCGTCTGGCAGACTTTTTTGCCAGCGCGCCGCGCGTATCAATTTCGACAACAGAGTTTTGCCAGCGCCTTGAGGAGGGGATTCAGTCCGATCGGCGCGAACTCTTGCGCCCGGAGTATAAACTCAATCGTAACAAGGTTAAGGCTTCTGCCTCACGTCAGCTTGCCTTTCTGGCGGGTCATCGCGCACTTTTTGAAGAACGTATCCGGGCGGCACGAATTATTGACGGACACGGTGATCTGCGTCCCGAGCATATTTGTTTAATGCCCGATCCCGTTATTATTGATTGTCTTGAGTTTTGCCAGCAGCTGCGTGAAGTAGACCCGGCAGATGAACTTGCCTTTATTGCGCTGGAATGTGAACGCCTTGGTCAGCCGCGTGTGGGACAGTGGTTTATCGATGCTTACCAAGAGCGAGTCGGGGAGCTGATTCCCAGCCCATTGCTCGATTTTTATCGCAATTATCGGATTCTGCGTCGTGCCAAGATTGCCGCCTGGCACCTGAATGATCCACAGGATCGCGATCGAGAACGATATGGCGCTAGAGCACGCCACTATCTTGAGCTTGCCACCGCGCTGCCGTTATCTGAATAAAAGAGTTTGCCGGGTTTAAGCGTAACGACCATTTTCACCTAAACAGCATTTATTTTTAACATGGAACATGGAACATGGAATAGAGTCCCACGTTGTATAACAGGGAGTAATAATTGCTTATGGAGCAAAAGCGGTGGGGTCGAAATAAGCGCAGTGGTGAAGTTGATTAGAAGCGGGGATGGCTTTGTGTCGTCAGTAATATATTAGCCCGTTTCTGTGATTTGCCTGTTTATTCGGAGCTTTTGGACAGAGGTTGCTTTATTTGGTTTTTGGGGAAGAGCTGGAATCCTTCCAGTGTTGCATTAACTAAACAGGAGGTTGTGTTATGAGCTTATTCCCGAAAAAAGTAACCAGGCATTCACCCTTTGATTTTTTTGATGATCGTTTCGGCGATTTGTTTGAAGGTTTTTTTCTGCCTGTCAGAACTAGCGGTGAGGGTGAATTTAAGAGCTTGAGCCCACGAATTGATATTAATGAGACAGACTCTGCCTTTGAAATTAAGGCTGACATGCCAGGCATGAAAAAGGAGGATATTGAGGTCGATGTGCAGGAAGGTGTGTTGAAAATTTCTGCGAGCAAGGAAGATGAGCACAAGGAAGAAAAGGACGGCGAGTTAGTGAGGCAGGAACGCTACTATGGCCATTATTTTCGCCAGATTCCGCTCGGAACCAATATCGATGAACAGCAGGTGAGTGCTTCACTGGAAGATGGCGTGCTTGAAATTAAAGTACCCAAATTGGAGCAGGAGCAAGCTAAGAAGGTGAAAATTGATATCAAATAAACAATAACCAGTTCCAGCTAAGCGGCAGGTTTTATTCGGTCGCTTAGCTGGTGAGCAGGGCTGCTACTTTCTGGGATTTGTCGTTAACGTCAGCCTTCAGCGTGTTGTTTTAAGTAGCTAAACCGAAAAGGATGGGGGCATTATGACCGTTGGTGAAGTGTGTAATCGCGAAGTTATCATCACCGACCGAGACGTGGTGTTGGAAGTGCTGGCGCAAGAAATTGATCCTGTCAGCATTTGTGCCGAGGATCTGATGAGCGAAAACCTCGTGTGTGTGAAGGAATCAGACAGTACTTGGGAAGCAATCAATCTGATGCGGAACAAGGCCTTAGACGAATGCCCGTTGTGAATGAGGCGGGTTCGTTGATCGGTATCCTTGCGTTGGATGATGTGGTGGAATTACTGGCTGAACAACTCAGTAACCTCGCCAGTCTGGTGAGTTATGAACTACGCAAGGAGAGTTTATCCAGAGATCTTGTGGATTGATCTCTTACATGTTTAAACAGATATTTATGCACAACAAAATGGCAAGCAGTGGAGGCGGATAGCGATTCGGTTTTTTAGATTGCTGGACTTATGTGAAACGGCATTCAATGCTCGCAACATTACGTGCAAGGAGGTTATGTCATGAAGCGTTTTTCAGTATTAGCCGTGGTTATTATTATAACTATTGTAGCTGGTTGTGATGCAGGCCAGAAATCGTCAAAAGGTTTTAGTCTGCCCGATGGTGATGTCAGAAAGGGGCTCGATGTTTATCAATCCATGCAATGTAATGCCTGTCATACCATTGATGGTGTCGAACAATTAGCTTCTGGGGCAGGGGCGGGAATATCAGTCAAACTGGGCGGAAAAGTTAATAGCATTAAAACCTACGGAGAGCTGGTAACATCGGTTATCAACCCCTCTCACCGTTTAGCGAAAGGTTACCCGACTGAAGGAATTCAAAGTAATGGCGTTTCAAAAATGCGTAACTACAACGATGTGCTGACAGTCAGCCAATTGATCAATCTGGTTGCTTTTTTGCAATCTAAATACGAGTTAGCAGAGCGCCCACGCTCGGATTATCCTTTGTACGAATACCCAATGTACGATTACTCTATGAGCAGCTCGCCTTACAAGCTAGGGATGTAGTTTCAGTGATCAATATGCCCGTAGGGATTTGTGAGCATCTAGTGAATTGGTAGCGATTCACTGATAAAAACGACAGGAGGAAACAGAACGCATTTTGTTTCCTCCCGTTCTGAGTTGTTATTGTTTAAGGCGTTCAATGTTGTTTCCGCTTACTCCAATAAACAGTGAGCATGCGCACGATGGGCGACATGTTTTTTTTAAGTTAGGAAATCACCCGAAACTCACCGAATTACTGCCGACTACTTGATGTGCGTCAAAGACCTTTATTTCTGCAATATGCCACCATTAACCACTTTCTTTAAACCTCAGGTTAACTTAGTCATGGCTGTCTCAACCCCACATCGATTTGCCCTGTTAATTCCGAAAACATTAGCCGCCTTACCGATTATTCAGCGCTTGCCTTGGCCGGGGCCGTTTAAGTATTTACCCAAGTTGGTGCAACTGAAAGCAGCAGAGAAGGCTTGTAATCGTTTGCTTCAGGAACAAATAGAGTGCGGTGATCTGGATTTTCTCGAGGGTGTTACCTTGCGGCTGCAAATCAACGATATGGGTTTTGATTGGGCAATCACTAAGGTTGGCAATCAACTGAGTTTTTCTAAAGGCTTTGATGGCGCAGAAACGACTTTTGCTGGTAACAGTAAGGATATGTTGCTGATGGCAAGTCGACGTGAAGATCCTGACACGTTGTTTTTCCAACGTCGTTTATCGATTGAGGGTGATACTGAGCTTGGTCTTGAGGTTAAAAACCTGATCGATAGTGTTGATATGGATGAAATGCCTACGGTTGTTAATCACGTTCTGCATTTAAGTGCAGACTTTGTGGAAGCATTACCCGCCTGATTTTAATTAGCCGAAGCCAGGAATTACAGGCCCTGGCTAAGATTGAATGGGTAGGGCTACGGCTGTTCGCTTGTAGCAATATAATCCATGCCTGATTGGCCACGCCAGTAACCATCGCAGGCAGGTGCGCTTAGATATTGATGGATATCAGTATCTTGCGATTCACTCTCAATAACCTCTTTATATCGTTTTATGATCTCGCCCGTGTGCTGAGGCTGCGGGCTGATACGCATTAGGTCGACACCGAGTTTCTGCATTTGATGCCAATGTGGCAGCAGATGCTGAATGCGACCAGACTGAGTCTGGATACCATTAATATTAAAAAAGGCTTCACCTTCCTGGCTATCCATCGGCAAACCTTCTGGGTAATCCTGGCAGACAAATTGGCAGTTATCCTTGGAAATATTGCGGTACCGTGTGGTAAAACAGCGCGCCGAATAGGCTAGTGGCATGCGGCCGTAGGAGAACACTTCGGTCTCAATCTTGTCGCGAATGCCCAGCTCTTGGGCATCACTTAAAATGTCAGCTAATGTTGCGGCGTTTAACTCAACCGGCATCACCCAACGAGTCAGGCCCTGATTGTGTAATTGCTTCAGTGTATAGGCGTTATAAATATTCAGGCTTGGGCCAGCGACAAATGGCAGTTTCTGAGCGGCCATTAATTGCACGGCTCCCATTTCGTTGGCTTCTACTAACAGTTCGCCGTTGTTGCATAGTTGTTTGACGCTACTTAGATCTGAACCGGCTTCAATCAGCGCAAGCGTTGATAACACAATCTGTTTACCGGACTTAGCCAACTCTTTGGCGAGCTCAATCCATTCAGCAGGTTTAAGGTTGCGACGTTTGGCACAAACGGTCTCGCCCAGATAAATAACATCAACCGCACTGTCGATATGCTGCTGATAAAAATCTTCAACGGTTTGGCGAGGCCATAAATAAAGGATCGGGCCGAGGGATAAACGCATACAGACTCCAGGTATTCAGTTGTTGGGTTACTCTATTGCCAAGGGCGGTTATAGGCGCCCAACGTGGTTTGCGTACCTTCAGAAACACTGGCCAAATCTGCCATCCATTGCGGTTTGGCGGAAAAGGCTTGTGGATTGTTCAAGCAGCTATCAATCGCTTCACGCCATACTTTGACCACCTTGCTGACGTAAGCGGTGCTGCGTTGGCGGCCTTCGATTTTAATCGCCTTGATGCCAGCCGCTTGTAGTTGTGGCAGAAGCTCAAGGGTGTTGAGGCTGGTTGGTTCTTCCAGTGCGTGATAAGTGCTGCCTTCAACCGTAAAGCGACCTTTGCAGACTACGGGGTAACCGGCTTTTTCGTCAGAGGCAAAGCGGTCAATCAGCACACCATTTAGACGTGTTTCTGTCCCGTTTTCTGTTTCCACCCAGCGAACAGCTTTGGCAGGACTACAGGCGCCACAGGTGTTTGGGGATTCTCCTGTTGCGTAGGATGACAGCAGGCAACGACCTTCAACCATCACACACAGGCTACCAAAACCAAATACTTCTAGCTCGACAGGGCTGTTCTCGGCCAGCTGTTTTACCTGTGCCATGGACAGCACGCGCGGGATTACTGCGCGTTGAATATCAAACTGTTCCTTATAAAAGCGCAGTGCCTCAACGTTAGTGGCAGAGCCCTGTACAGAAAGGTGACGATCCAGCTGAGGGTGTTTCTCGGTGGCATAGGCCAACACACCGGTATCAGCAACGATCAGCGCATCAATGCCTATGTCAGCAGCAACATCAACGGCTTTTTGCCAGCGTTTCCAGCCAGCAGGCTGAGGATAGGTATTGATCGCAACGTAAACCTTAGCGCCGCGATCATGGGCGTATTTAACCGCTTTTTGCGCTGTCCCATCATTGAAGTTCAGGCCAGCAAAATGTCGGGCATTGGTATCATCTTTAAAGCCGATATAAACAGCATCTGCACCGTTATCAACGGCTGCCTTTAACATCGGATAATTTCCTGCGGGACACACCAGTTTCATCGAACACATCCACGTTTGCGAATAAAAAACACGAGTTAGGATTTCGACCTAACTCAAATCGAATTTTGGGATTCTATGCCTCTCTTGGTGTTTTTAAATGAGTGAGATCAAGTAATTATAAAAACTGGTGGTATGTGGCTTTGAACTTTGTTGATGGGGTGAGAGCAGATCGTGGGGGCTGCGCCAAAAAAGCATGATCCGCCTCCGACTGATTCAATATCAGAAAGGCTTCAAGTTTTTTACATCGTTTTTAAACCGTCCGTAGAAACGGGGTAGAACCCGGGGCAGGTGAAGCGAAGCGGAACCCTGTCCCACACGACCCACTTGTTATGTTTCTTTCGGCTCTTTAGCTTCAATTTCACTTAAGATTTGTAGCAAATACTTTTTATCTAAAACTAAATCACATAGCTTACGATCTTTGCCGCTTGCTCCTTTTGTCATTATGTCCACACTAACAAACTCCGTACCTCTTACTGGATAAGATTCTTCAGAGAATTGGAGCCAGCGCTCTGAAACTTCACAACATAACTTTCCTTTCTTTGCATCCAGTCGTTGGCGTTTTTCGAAGTTTGTATAGAGGCGGATTATTTTGTCATCCATTAATGACTCCTAGTGAACATAACGCTTAGGGTGTGGGGCAAGAGGAGCGAAGCGGAACGCAGTCCCACACGACCCAATTGTTAAACCCCTTTGGCTGGAGGTGTGATTTCATAGTAATTAAACTTTGAATAGCTTTCACATCCTTGCGAGGGTGCAGACCCACTGGCAGCACCTAAAATTTTTGCCCACCCTGCACCGTAGGGATAAAAGCGGTAATAGTATCTTTCAGCTAAAACTCCATGTTCTTCACTTACCAGCGTCTTAGTTGATTTGCGAAGCAAACTATTAAAGATACCTCTTTGATCCTCAGAGTCATGTGTTGATTTATATTTTATATATTGATCATCTTCGGTTAATTCTTTTGAGACCAAGCATTTGTTTTCAAGGCATTGCGTTTGTTTGTAGCTTATAGTGCAAAGCTCAAGGCATTGCTCAGAGTTCCAGTTTTTTGTGGGCGTATAAAGTGTAGAGTAGCGGGTAAACGAACTGTATGGTTTTTCAATGAGAGCCTTATAACCGTCGATAAAATATGGTGCCGGGAATACGTCAGTCTCAATAGATTTGAATAGCTGATATTCATTATCGCTACATAAGGACTTGAACTCATGATAGTTAGGTGAAATTAGATATAAAAATGGGTATGCGATCGGGAAGCCAAAAGCTATTACGAATAGTAATTTTTTTTTGGACCCACTCGACTTTTTAGCGATAGATATAATTGTCTTAACATAAAAAAATATACATAAAGGAATAACTATTAGAAAAAATATACCGAACATTTATGCGATCCTTGCAGTGGGTTTAACGACCAAGCTGTGCGGTGCAAACGAAGCGCAGCGTAGTTTGCATCCGAACGAGCGCCTTGTTATGTGTTTTTGAGCGCATGATATTTGTTAAGGCAAATAACTTGATTTTATTTCTCCAGTTTTAATGCTTCTCTCAATATCTGTAAGCTCTTGAAGCAATTTTGAATTTGACACTTTAGAATGTCTGCTAATGTCTTTGTAATCCCAGTAGTGGATTACACACTGATCTTCTGAATCAACTGGCACTAACCATAATTGCCACTTTTTTTTGTTGTTGCTATCTAGAATGTCTGTAGATCTGACTTCTTCGCCTTTATATTCCATTTGCACATTTAATCCGGAACCCTGGGCCCATTGTGAAAATATTTTATCTACTTTATTGAAGTTCATTCTTTATTACACATAACGCTTAGGGTGAGGAGCAAGAGGAGCGAAGCGGAACGCAGTCCCGCACGACCCAATTGTTAGGCCATTTGGCTCACTGCTCATTGACTTTAACCACTTTAACTTCTTGCCCATTTTTATATTCGACTGTTTGATAAATGCTACCGTCCTCTTTAAAGAATGACCAAGTACCATGCTTATTCCCATGCTCATAGAAGCCTTCAATATGTTTGTAACCTTGATCCCACGCCTCCCACTTGCCATGTTTAAGATTGATGCACGTTCTGGAGTATCCTGTTTTACTCCAACCGTCTAAGCTTGGCTCCGTTCCTTTTGGGCACGAAAACTTGGATTCACTCATAGCTGCCCAAGTGCTTTTAGCGTCGGTAGTTAGTTCGGATGAAATATACAAATTAATACCAACATATGCTGCTGTGATGATTAGAGCTGTGGATAGTACTTGTTCGAGCACAGTCATGTTGGGGGCCTAACGCTTAGGGTGAGGGGCAAGTGAAGCAAAGCGGAACGCAGTCCCGCACGACCCACTTGTTAAGGTGCTCAATACTTGACGGTATAACTTTGATACAAACATGCCGGAATTTCGTAATTACGTTTATTTTTGGTATGTCTTTTTATGCACTGCAAAGTATTGGTTAAATTAAATAACCTTTGGTCTGTCATATTATTTTCGCATCGAAGCGCATAGTAACTTGGCCAAGAGCCTCCAGAACCAGTCATTACTCCTACAGCCATGCAGGTAGAATCTACATATTTTTCCCAGCTATCGTGATGGTCTTTGAATACACGGGCTAAATATTCGCCTTTATAGGCAGAATAGTCCTCAAGGTTACTTTGGATTTTTAGAATAAGCTCATTTGCTTTAGATTGTTTTTTCTCTAGGATTTCCTTTTGGCTGAATCCCTCATACATAGCGCTTCCAGATGGCCAATCTGATTTGTCTCCTGCGAATGCAGTAGATAGAAACGAAATTAATAAAAGAAATAAAATTCTCATATGCATCCTTGCACCTTAACGCTTAGGGTGAGGGGCCAGAGGAGCGAAGCGGAACGCAGTCCCGCACGACCCACTTGTTAAAGTGGCGAAGCTCGGTGTTAATTTAGAACTCGTTTGCATGCCGCTAGGCATGCTTGGCCTTGGATTGTGACATGCCTGAAGGCTGGAACTAAATAACCCATTTGGGTGAGCCAGAAGGAGGGCAGCAGGAACAGGGCGCAGGTTTTCCATTACACGCCGGAGCTTCTGATTGAATACTGTTTTTGTGGTTTGCTGCTGATCCATAGCACGATTGTCCCTAATGAAATTTTGAGCCCTTTAACAGTGGGATATGGACCCGTTTGTCCAATAATATGTTATATACGTCGTGGGGAATAAAGGCGAGAATCCATTTGTTTTCATAGGCTTACGCTGTTCCTTAGCGAGTGATTCTCAATATCGTACGTGTCCTTTTTGCTAATTTCAATATACAAAAAGTCTGAAGTACCTATATCCCCAAAACGTTACAAAAATGGATAGCTATAAATCTTTATAAATCATACCGTTACGATGTTTTCTCCAATATCGCAGTAATATTTTCCGCTTTTAGTTCCGATATTGGTTATTCGTGAACACCATAAAGTGGTTTACAGTGGTCGTCAGTAAAGTTCGATTTCCGGCAGTGTCTACGAATAAAAAAGGCTGCCTGCCATGGCAGGCAGCCTTAGGATTCCTTTTAGGCGGACTATTACTTATCCATATGCACATCGCGTTGTGGGAATGGAATGGTGATGTTGTTGTTATCAAATTCCTTCTTAACCTGTTCGATCAGGTCAAAATGAACGGGCCAGTAGTTGTCGGTTTTTACCCACACACGGACCAGTAAATTCACCGAACTATCAGCATGTTCTGAGACAAAAATCTCAGGGCCCGGATCAGCAAGGATATGGTCGTTGGCATCAACAATTTTGGCGATGACTTCCCGGGCTTTATCAATGCTGTCCTCGTAACTAATGCCGAAGGTGCTTTCAACACGGCGTATTTCTTCAGCAAAGAGGTTTCGAATAGGACCGTTTGAGAGCAAGCCGTTGGGAATGATGATGCGTTCGTTATCCATGGTGTTGAGGATGGTGTTAAAAATCTGAATCTTAACAACGCGACCTAAATAGCCTTGAGCCTCGATGACGTCATTAATTTTGTAGGGCTTGAACAGCAGAATCAGTACGCCACCGGCAAAGTTTGAGAGGCTGCCTTGTAGTGCCAGGCCAATGGCCAGACCGGCAGCACCAAATACAGCGATGAAGGAGGTGGTTTCAATGCCGATCATTGACGCGACACTGATTAACAGCAGACCTTTTAGACCTACCGAAATTAAACTGTTCAGAAAATGGCTGAGCGCTTGGTCCGCGCCACGCTTATCCAGCACGCTGTTCATACTTCGGCAAACACGGTTGATAATCCAGAAGCCAATAATCAGCGTCAATAACGCAAGCAGTACCTTTGGTGCATAGGCAATTGCCAGTTCTGTGATTTGTTCAATATAGGGTTGGGGATCAAAATCGTCCATTTTTTAGCTCCTTAAGGAAAGTTAGGTATTATCGGTTTATACAGAGTGCTGAATTGGAGCTCAACAAGAAAAGGTTAAAAGGCTGATTTTTTGATAAGACCTTACAGTAGAACAGGGGTATATGACTGGTGTCATACAGGTGATTGAAGAAAGTTGTATGCTAAGAGGAGTTACTCATTTTTAAGGGGGTTGGGCAAATGGCACTAAATATTGAATCAATTCTCGGCAACGAAGCCGAATCATTGTTGACTCATCGTTGTAATGGTCTTAATTCAACGGCATTACAGCTACCGGGAGGCGATTTTATCGACCGAGTTGTTTCTCTCGGTGACAGAAACCCTCAGGTACTACGTAATTTTCAAAGCCTGTTTAATCATGGCCGTTTGGCGGGTACGGGCTATTTATCGTTGTTGCCTGTTGATCAGGGTGTTGAGCATACTGCCGGGGCTTCCTTTGCACCTAATCCGTTATATTTTGATCCGGCCAATATCGTTGAGTTGGCCATTGAGGGCGGCTGTAATGCGGTGGCTTCGACGCTCGGTATTCTGGGCAGTGTGGCGCGGCGTTATGCGCATAAAATCCCCTTCATTGTTAAGCTGAATCATAACGAGTTGTTATCTTACCCCAACCGTTACGACCAGACCCTGTTTGCTGGCGTTAAGCAGGCCTTTGATTTAGGCGCGGTGGCGGTGGGTGCCACGGTTTATTACGGCTCCGATGAATCCCGACGGCAGATTGAGGAAATCAGCGAAGCCTTTGCCTATGCCCATGAGCTGGGCATGGTTACGGTGTTATGGGCCTATCTGCGCAATAGCGAATTCAAAACGCCTGAAGCGGATTATCACACAGCGGCAGACTTAACCGGGCAGGCTAACTATTTGGCGGCCACCATTGAGGCGGATATCGTCAAACAGAAGCAGGCACAGGGTAATGGTGGTTTTAAAGCACTCCAGTTTGGCAAAACTCATCCTGGCATGTATGACGGTCTTTGCTCTGAGCACCCCATCGATTTAGTGCGTTATCAGGTGGCCAACTGCTTCATGGGGCGGGTCGGGATGATTAACTCCGGTGGAGCGTCTGGTGATGATGATTTCCATCAGGCAGTTAGAACCGCGGTGATCAATAAACGTGCTGGTGGCATGGGATTAATTTCTGGCCGTAAGGCATTCCAGAAGCCGATGGGCGAAGGCATAGAACTGTTGAATGCTATTCAGGATGTTTACCTGTCAGAAACGGTTAGCATCGCCTGATAACAGAGACGTTTCAGGCGCGCCTTAACGGCAACCTAAGGAGCAATCAGTGAATAAAAAAATAATGGCTGTTGTCGTTGTTGGTGTCCTGCTAATTGCCGTGTTTAGCTGGCGCCAGGCAAATGATAGTAAACCACAGGTTTGGGTTGTGCCGGTGGTTAAAGGAGCCGTCGAAGCGACGGTATCCAACACTCGCGCCGGCACTATTAAAGCTTGTCGGCGGTCCAAACTGTCTATGTCTTCAGGGGGCGTGGTTGATCAATTGCTGGTGAATGAGGGTGATAAAGTCAGCGAAGGGCAGTTATTGCTTGAATTGTGGAATGATGACCTGATTGCCAATATTGGCCAGGCAGAAAAAACCATCGGTGCCCGTCAGCATGAACGTCAGCAAGCCTGTTTAATGGCGGAGTTTAATCGCCGTGAAGCCGGTCGCAAAAAAACCCTGCTCGAACGCAAATTAGCCTCCGAAGAGGCGGTTGATAATGCCATCACCACCGCAAAATCCCAGCAACAGATGTGTGAAGTGGCTCGTGATCATGAGGGTGTAGCGAAGGCTAATCTGGCTTTGCAGCAAGCTTTGCTGGAGCGTACTCAGTTACGCGCGCCGTTTGATGGCGTGATCGCGGAAATAAATGGTGAAGTGGGTGAGTTCGTCACGCCTTCGCCACCTGGTGTAGCAACGCCACCGGCGGTAGATTTGATTGATTACTCCTGCCTGTATGTCACCGCTCCCATTGATGAAATTGATGCGAGTCAGGTGAAGCTTGGCCTGCCAGTGCTGGTAACGCTGGATGCCTTTCGTGGACGAAAATTTGCCGGAGAAGTGGTACGAATTGCCCCCTATGTGACGGATATTGAAAAGCAGGCGCGCACCGTAGAGGTTGAGGTGAAGTTGACAGAGCTTCCTGACGATGTGGTGTTACTGGTCGGTTATAGCGCCGATATTACCGTGATTTTGCAGCGTAAAGAGCAGGTGTTACAGATTCCCACCGAGGCTATTTTGCCGGGCGATGAGGTCTGGGTGCTGGATGAAGACAGTTCACAGTTGCAATTACGCACCTTAACAATTGGTATTGGCAATTGGACCTTTACCGAAGTGCTCGAGGGACTTGCTGAAGGTGAGCTGGTGGTACGCAGCCCGGATGCGGCAGGCATAGCGGAAGGCGTCGAGGCAGAAGCCATCCATGATTAAGCTGCAGGATGTCTGCAAAACCTTTTACCTGGGTGATCAGGCCGTACATGCGCTGGATCATATCGATCTTGATGTGCAGCAGGGCGAATACCTGTCAGTGATGGGGCCGTCGGGTTCGGGAAAATCAACATTGCTGAATATGCTGGGGCTACTGGATCGCCCGGACAGTGGCAGCTATAAACTGGCCGACTCCGAAACGGCGTCGCTGCCAGAAGTTCAACGCGCCGAGCTGCGCAGTCAATACATCGGTTTTGTGTTTCAGGCCTACCATTTGATTCCGCGTCTCAACGCCCGTGAGAATATTGAAATGCCGATGATGCTGGCGGGTGTGAAAGCGGCTGAACGCCGCAAGCTTGCCGACGATGTACTGGAACGGTTGGCTATTGCCCACCGTGCAGAGCACTTGCCAAAACAACTGTCTGGCGGTGAGCGACAGCGTGTTGCTATTGCCCGCGCTATCGTGCGCAAACCGACTATTTTATTGGCTGATGAGCCCACCGGTAATCTCGATAGTCACTCTGGTGAAGAGGTAATGCTTTTGCTTGAGCAACTGAATCAAGAAGGCATCACGTTGTTTATGGTCACCCATGACGCAAAATTGGGCGCCCGCGCGCATCGGCATTTAGTGATGGTGGACGGTCAAATTGTGGAGGACAGCACCACTGATGGGTGTTGATTAACGATGATTAGACACAGCGATATTATCCATTTCAGCTGGCAGGTGTTAATCAGGCACCGCTTTCGCAGCGTGATGATATTGCTGGCCATGGCGCTGGGTGTTGCCTCGATTATTGTACTGACGGCGTTGGGTGAGGGCGCGCGGCGTTATGTGCTGGGTGAGTTTGCCTTTCTTGGCAGCGACGTGTTGATTATGTTGCCGGGTAAAAAGGAAACCACCGGCGGCTTGCCGCCACTGACTGGTACTGCCGCACGCGATATTACCCTGCAAGATGTTGAACAGCTCAGCCACCGTATTTCAGCGATTGGCGATATCGCACCGCTGGTGATGGGCAGTGCTGAGGTTTCCTTTAAACAGCGTTCTCGAAATATTACCGTGCTGGGCAGCACGGACGCCCTGATAACCGTACGCCAATTACAACTGGCTCAGGGCCGAAACCTGGATCTCATTGATGTGCAGCGGGCGTCTGATCAATGCTTGATTGGACAGACTTTGAAAGCCGAGTTGTTTGGCAGTGATAGGGTTATCGGCAGTTGGGTTAGAGCAGGGGATTATCGTTGTCGGGTGGTCGGCGTTCTACAGGGACGTGGTGATGCCTTTGGCATGGATTTGAGTGATAGCTTGATTATGTCCGTTGCTGCGGCGCAGAGGTTGTTTGATTCGCCGGGCTTGTTTCGGGTAATGATGAAAATCCGCCCCGGTTATGACATTGATGATGCCAAGGCACGTGTTATCGCGCTCATGAAAGACCTGCATCAGGGCGAAGAGGATGTCACGGTAATTAGCCCCGATGCCATGCTGTCCACTTTTGATGATGTGTTAGGTGCGATGACGCTTGGCGTTGCTGCGATAGCGGCTATTAGTATGGTGGTGGCGGGTGTGCTTATTATGAATATTACTCTCATCAGCGTTAGTCAGCGCACCGAGGAAATCGGCTTGTTGAAGGCGATGGGCGCACGCGCTGTTGATATTCAGCAGTTATTTCTGGTTGAAGCGTTGATGACAACCGTTCTGGGTGCGGTGATAGGGCTGACACTGGGGCTTAGTCTGGTTGCGCTGGCGCGATGGACGTTTCCTGATGTGCCGTTTTATACACCTGCATGGGCAATCATCAGTGCATTATTGATAGCCCTTGTTGCCGGGCTTGGATTTGCCTGGGGACCGGCAAAACGGGCCAGCCAGCTATTGCCTGTTAATGCTCTGTATCAGAGAAAGTGACCCAGAAAGCGACGCAATAAACGAGAACAAACATGAATTGGTTGGATTGGCTAACATGGGTTTTAAAAGCGCTGCTGGGTAACCGCCGCCGCAGCTTGCTAACACTGACGGGTATTGCTATCGGTATAGCAGCCGTTGCCATGTTGACGTCTGTTGGTGAAGGGTTGCGCCTCTACCTGCTCGATAGTTTTACTCAGTTCGGCACCCGTATTATTGCCGTGACACCGGGTAAGGTGAGCACGCAGGGTATTCCAGGTGTGCTTAAATCCATTAAGCCATTGTCCATTGAAGATGCCGAGCATCTGCGGGATTTACCTTATGTAGAGCAGGTTGTGCCTATCATGGGCGGAGCCGGGCGTATTGAAGCGGGTGACTTGGCTAGAGACAGTGAAATTTTTGGTGTGGGTCACGATGCATCCAAGGCCTGGAAGTTTAAGGTGGCGTTGGGGCGTTTTTTACCGCCCGATGATCCGCAATCGCCAAGAGCCTACGCGGTGCTTGGACATAAAATGAAGCAGGAATTGTTTGGTCATCGAAACCCGCTGGGCGCGATGGTGCGGGTGGGTGAAATGCGCTTTCGAGTCATTGGCGTCATGGAAAGCAAGGGGCAATTCCTGGGCTTGGATCTGGATGATGTGATTTATATACCCACCCATTTGGCCATGCAGCTTTTTAATCGTGAAAGTCTGATGGAAATTGATGTGGTATTTAATGAGCGCTCTACCTCGGCGGAGATGAGTAGGCGAATCCGCGAGCGATTGCTTGCGCTACATGGCAGTGAAGATTTCACGCTGTTTACGCAGGAGGATATGTTAGCCAGTCTGGATAAAATTCTCGGGATATTGACACTGGCGATTGCTGGCTTGGGTGGTATTTCGTTATTTATCGGCGGTGTCGGTGTGCTGACCATTATGACAATTTCGCTGCGTGAGCGAACCTCAGAAATTGGTTTGTTATGTGCCTTGGGTTGTACTCGGGGGCGGATTTTACTGTTATTTCTAGGAGAAGCGGTGGTATTAGCCACGATCGGCGGTTTGGCTGGCTTGACCCTGGTTGTGGTGCTAGTGATCTGTCTTCAATGGTTTATTCCAGGTTTGCCATTGGCGCTTAATGTTGGCTATTTACTGGTCGCACTGGCGCTATCATCGGTGATTGGTTTGCTGGCAGGTATTGCGCCAGCCCTTAATGCTTCACGGCGTGATCCCATTGAAGCGTTACGGGATGAATAGTGTCTAGTCGGTATTTTGTATTGCCTTATGACTGACTTAGACTGAGCAGCAGATTAATTTTTCGGTGAATTTTGTAACAAAAAAGTCTGTAAATTTCGCGCTGTTTATTTCAATAAAAAGGAATCTCAAATGACGACCTTGGCTGTGACATCGCCCTTTGATGGTGAGTTAATTAAAACGATTGAAACCTCAAATGGTGATGGCGCAGAGAAGATGTTGGCTAGGGCGCAGACACGTTATAAAAACCGAGATGGCTGGTTGGAGCATCATGAACGCACGGCAATTTTAAAGCGTTTGGCTCAACTGGTAGAGGCCGAAGCAGATAGCTTTGCAATGCTGATCGCTAAAGAAGGTGGCAAACCTTTGGTGGATGCACGCATTGAGGTGGCGCGTGCGGTAGATGGCATTCATCTGGCAGCCAAGGAATTATCACACGTAATGCGCGGTGCTGAAGTGCCAATGGGGCATACAGTCGCCGCACAGGACCGCACGGCCTTTACCACCTACGAACCCATTGGGGTTGTGTTGGCGGTAAGTGCCTTTAACCATCCCTTGAATTTGATTGTGCATCAGGTGGTGCCCGCGATTGCTGTGGGTTGCCCGGTGATTGTTAAGCCTGCCTCGGCAACGCCGCTAAATTGTTTACGGTTAGTGGAGTTGGTACATCAAGCGGGATTGCCTGCGGGCTGGTGCCAGGTTTGCGTCTGCGATAATAAAACCGCAGAAAAGTTAGTGACTGATGCACGTATTAATTTTTTTACCTTTATTGGTTCGGGGCGTGTTGGCTGGTTTCTGCGCAGTAAGCTGGCGCCCGGTGTTCGTTGTGCACTGGAACATGGTGGTGTGGCGCCGGTCATTGTTGATGGTCAGGTTGATTTAAGTACAGTGATTCCTTCGTTGTTGAAGGGTGGTTTTTACCATGCCGGACAGGTGTGTGTGTCGGTGCAACGGGTTTATGCCCACCACACATTGGCTCGCGAATTGGCTGAACAATTGGCGGCTGCCGCTGATAGTTTGGTAGTTGGTGATGCGACCAACGAGGATACAGACGTAGGGCCGTTAATTAATAGCGGTGAAGTTGATCGCGTTGAACAGTGGGTTGAAGAAGCGGTTGCGGCGGGCGCTGAATTAATCACGGGTGGTAAACGCCTCACTAATAGCACCTATGCACCGACGGTATTATTCAATCCGCCGCATGATGCAAAAGTATCGACGATGGAAGTGTTTGGACCAGTGGTCTGTGTGTACTCCTACACTGACCGAATGGAAGCCATTGAGCTGGCGAATAGTTTGGATGTTGCCTTTCAGGCTGCTGTTTATACGAAAGATCTGAATATCGCAATGGATACCGTGAAGCGTTTGGATGCTACTGCTGTGATGGTTAACGACCATACTGCTTTCCGTGTTGACTGGATGCCTTTTGGCGGGCGTCGCTCATCAGGTTACGGTATCGGCGGTATTGGCTATACCATGCATGATATGGTGCAGATCAAAATGGCAGTAATTAAAACCGCTTGATCGTTAACTTGCTACATTCATCAGCCAGGCAATCAGTACAATCTGCGGGACGCTGATCAATGGCAGGAAAAGCGCTATTTTCCAGGAGGCGGTGGTTTGTTTAAGTACCATCACTTCGGTGTAATCGGTTGCCACGCCACTCATTAAAAAGGCAAAACTGTTGCCGGGTGATCCTGCACGCGTCATCAGGTCTGCGGCAATCGGCGCTGACCCTTCAGAACACACTTCTAAAATGGTTGCCACCAATACCGTTAATCCTAAGCCCATCAGGGTCGGACCAAAGTAGGCCTCAAAGGCATCCGGGCTGATGAAGGCGCGTAACAGTGCGGCTAACAATACGCCTAGGAAGATCCAGCGCAGCACCATCTTTGAGTCACTGATTGAGTGGTTGGCAATGGATTTTATGAAATCGCCATCAATTTTCAACGCTTTCAACCGTGCTTTTGCTTCTGACCAAAAGCGGAAGCTTTCTGGCACATCACATTGGTTTGGGTTGGCTGGTAAGTGTTTGTTGGCTACCAGCTTGTCAAAAATAAAGCCTGTAATCAGTGCGACCAACATAGAAAGGGCGATGAAGGCCAGCGTCCATTTAAGGCCAATCAAGACGATCAGAATGATGGTAAGAGAGAAAGAGTTCCAGGGGCTGGCGATAAGAAAGGCCATCACTTGTCCAGCGCTGACGCCGCGCTCGTAGAGTTTGGCACCCACCATGAGAATGCCGTGGCTGCATAAATCCAGCAATACGCCAGCCAATGTGGCGCGTATCAATCCGGAGAAAGTACCACCTTTACCCATTAGCGAAATGACAAATTCGCGTGGGATATGGCTGAGCACACCGACCATCAACATACCCAGCAAAATGCCCCACCACAGAGTATTGATTAGCTCAAAGACGGAATGAGAGGCTTTGTTGAGGTAGGGGATAGCAGCAACCACATCAGGGAATAGAAGGTGAAGAGCGTAGAGCAGGGTGATAATGATTGATGTTGACCACAGCAGGTAATCAACCCTTTTTGTGTCGTCACAGCAGCTGGGTTGAATCTTTTTCTCAGCGGTTTTTTGGGAGCCGCAACAACTTGATTCAACAGGTTTCTCGCTACTACAGCAGCTTGTTTCTACTTTTTTTTCGCTACTGCAGCAGCTGGGTTCAACTTTTTTGCTGCTGCAGGATGATTTATCGTCGGCCATCAGGCGGGTCTCGGCTCTGGTTTGCTGGGCATTCTGGCAGGTTTGCCCGGAAAAACAAGAATCCGGGTCACGCGCTAACCAATTAGAACGCCATTCATGAAATCTGTTCTGCATAATGGCCTGAATCGTATATACTTGCGCTGATTTTTGATCACGAATTAAGAACAATACGAAGGTTTTTATATGATTATTCTGGGCTTGTCCGGTGCACTAACTCACGACCCCTCTGCGGCGCTTTATATTGATGGAAAACTGGTTGCCGCGGTGGAAGAGGAGCGTTTAATCCGTGATAAACACGCCAAGAATAAGATGCCTTATGAATCGGCTAAATTCTGCCTGAAGCAGGCTGGCGTTAAACCTGAAGATATCGACGTGGTTGCCGTTCCTTTTGCCCCAATCAGTATTACTTCACCAGCGCGTTGGCATTTTGCTAAACGTTATTGGTATGCGCCTGATCGTGCGCTGGATGCAATTTTCAACGGTAACCGCCGTTATCGTCGTTATGCGGGCCGTATTAAAGAGCTGTGTAACCAGCTGGGCATTGATTTTAAGAAGACATCCTTTGAACCAGTTGAGCATCACCTGGCCCATGCGAGTAGTGCTTATCACTGCAGTGGTTTTAAAGAAAAGACTGCGATTCTGGGGGTGGATGGCAAGGGTGAATATGCCACGACCTTCTTTGGTTACGGTGAAAACGGCAAGATTCATAAGATTAAAGAATTTTATGATCCCGATTCTCTCGGCGGTCTCTACGGTGCGATCACTGAATACCTAGGCTTTGAAATGCTCGACGGTGAGTACAAAGTAATGGGCATGGCGCCCTACGGTGATCCAACTAAGCATGATCTGTCGCGCATCATTGATTTTGACGGCAAGAATTTCACCGTTAATAACAAGTTGGTAAATACCGTTGGCGTACGACGCCATAAAGAAGACGGTAAGGGCTTTTATTTCAGTAAAGCGTTGATCGATTGGCTTGGCCCACGCCGGATCGGTGATGTGGCTGATGAACCTTACATCGATTATGCCGCCAGTATTCAGGCTTTGTATGAAGAAGTGGTGCTGAAACTTGTAGATCACTACCTTGGCGATATTCTTAAGGAAACCGGCAAGCTGGCTTTCTCCGGTGGTGGTGCGTTGAACGTGAAGCTAAACCAGCGGCTCATTGCTTTGCCGTACGTTAAGGAGCTGTGGGTGCAACCCGCATCTGGTGATTCTGGTACCGCCATTGGTGCTGCGTCGTTTATTTCTGAAGAACGTGGCGTGCCTGTCGAAGAGATGGAGCACGTTTACCTCGGCCCATCTTACACCAATGACGAAGTGGTTCTGGCTTGTAAGCAGTTTGCAGATGATGTGGACTACGAAATTATCGACAATGTGCCTGAGCGTATCGCAGCCATTATGGATGAAGGCCATCCGGTTGCCTGGTTCCAGGGCCGTATGGAATTTGGGCCGCGCGCCCTGGGTGGTCGTAGTATTCTGGGTTGTCCCAGTGCGGAAGGTGTTGCCAACCGTATCAATGAACAAATTAAGTTCCGTGAGCGCTGGCGTCCCTTCTGTCCGAGTATGCTTGATACCGTGGCACCTCAAATGCTTAAAACGGATCATCCGTCACCGTTTATGACCTTTACCTTTGATGTGAATGAAGAATGGAAAACCCGCGTGCCTGAAGTTGTTCATGAAGATGGTACCGCGCGGGCGCAAGTTGTAAAGGAAAGTGTTCATCCGCGTTATTACGCGTTACTTAAAGCGCTGGAAAAAATCACCGGCAATGGAGTGACGCTTAATACGTCCTTGAATCGTCGCGGTGAAGCGGTTGTGTGCTCACCCTATGATGCGCTAAACATGTTCTATGCCTGTGATCTGCCTTATCTCATTATGGAAGATGTATTGGTCTATAAAGCGGGCGCGGATAAGCGTGTTGGTTTAAATAAAGTTTCCTAGTTCTTAGTCTCTTTGCCCGGATCAATCGATCCGGGCTTCCTCTTCAAAACGTACTTCTTGCCCGCTACATTATAGTGGCATCCATCAGTATATTTTTTTAGCTTGAGTAGGTCGATTCTGGCTGGCCGAGTTTTTTTAGTAAAAATATAAAGATATTCAAAAATATTTCGCACCTAAAAAATGAATGTCAAAATCTTTTGTCGCTATTAAGTGATATAGATATTTACTCTTTTTGTAACCATAAAATTTGCAGGGTTAATTATGGTTTAGCGGTCGCTTTATCCAGGGTGGTAAGCAGGTAGTATGTCGCTAAGTATTTAATATACTTCATATAATTTTTAGTCTCTGGAAGTGCTGCTGCAGCTGGGAATATAGCTTTTTCACGCGACTACCTCCTAGGAGGTAATTACTAGAGGCAATAGACTTGCTTACCCATGGAGAATAGATTCACGAACCATTGTGGTGAAGGGGAACACCGCCGCAAAAATAAGAGATTTAACTCTCAATATAATTATTAATTAATACGTGGGTTTTTTTATGTCTGAAGTTGCAATATTTGCAGAGCAGGTCACCAATGGCATGCTTTTGCAAAACCTTCTTTACGCCTCCGGCACGGTTGGAGCGCTGTTCGTTGTTGTGGGTTTGCTGCTAGTTGATTCTGGTGGTCTTCGCCGTCGTAACGTTTTTAACGCTACTGTTGAAAAAGTGGTTGGTTTTTTCATCGGTGTAACTGTTTACTACATCATTGGTTTCGCTATCTGGGCTTCTCAATACTACATTATGTATGAAGGTCCTGATTATCCGGCTATGACTGCCTTTATGGACTCTATCAAGTCCCTATGGATTGGTGGTGATATGGTGAACGCACGGGCTCAGCATGTTGATCCTGCTGTATTCCCTGGTCTGAATAACTTCCAGATTTTCATCTTCTTCCTGGCTGTATTTGCCGGTATCGTGAACATTCTGCTGCACTTTGCGGTTTCTGAGCGTATGAAACCTTCTGCGTTCTACATCACTTGTGTTGTAGCGACTCTTGTTTCATCTGTTCTGAGCTTCCTGTGCTGGGGTTCTGTTGGACCTCTGACTGTTGCAGGTTTCCACGATTTCTTCGGTGCAAGCTTCGTTTACCTTTTCCCTGCTGGTATGGCGCTGGTCTTCACTCAAGTACTGGGCGCACGTCCCGGTATGTTTGAAGCACACCCTGAGGTTGAGGCTTACAACGTGACTAACCTAGGTCTGGCTACTACGGGTATCATGCTGATCTTTGCTGGTCTGCCAATGGTCATCCTGTCTTGCCTGTTCTTCTTCGACCCAGAAGCACTGGCAGTGAGTGTGACTATGGCTGACACTAGTGTTGGTATCGCATTCAACAACTACGCAGCTTCTTGGGCTGGTGGTGCGTTGACTGGTGCTCTCATTGCTTACAAAACTCGTAAGTACAGCTACCTGTTGCTTGGTCCTTTGGCTGGTTACGTTTCTGGTGCGCCAGGCTTCGACGTTTACTCTCCATGGATTGTGTTCCTGGTTGCTACTGCGGCGCCTTTCGTTGCCTACATGGTTTACGAGCTGACTCTAAAGCTGGGCATCGACGAACACAAACTGATTCCTCTGTTCGGTGGTGTTGCGACTTACGGTTTCATCATGGTTGGTGTTCTTTACTCAGGTACCCCTCGCGGTGGTTACGTGGGCTTCACAGAAGGTACTTATGCCTTCCAGGGTGGCGAAATTAGCATTGGTATGCAGTTGCTTGGTGTTGCTGTATGTCTGGGTGCTGGTATTGTTACAGCGGCTATCCTAGTGCCTATCCTGAAGTGGACTACTGGTCTGCACGTGTCTGAAGCAGATCAGGCTAAAGGTCTGGACAATGTTTACTGGGGTATCGAATCTGACGTTGAGCCTCACGCTGAGCCTACCAAGAAAGCTAGTGCTGCTACGGCATAATCTTGGTAAAGATTAGCGGTTTAATCCGTAGTTTTATAAATGTTAGGAAAGGATTTGGCTAACATCACTACTGCGGATAAGACTCTGTAAGATAAAAATTCCGGCTTAGGCCGGAATTTTTTTGTCTGAAATTTATGATCGAATCTGAATCTTATATATTTTTATCTGTAAGTTAATCGCGCCAAAAGTAACCTTGTTGTAAAAAGTGTAAGGTTTGCTCAATTACGCGAGAATTTTTCATCATCATTGGATGGGTAACGGGCAGGGCGATAAAATCCTTCATTCCTTTTACCTTGGCGCTTTCTAGAGTCACCTTGCCATCATCTGTACCGGGTAAATAGGTAGATAAAATAAGGTTGATGCTTTGTGTGCCGGCAATAACACCCAGTTCAAAATCAACCGGGCCAAGTTGCCTGGGAATGTCCGTGCTGGACGTACCAAGCTGCATACCAGCGGGTCCGTTAAGGGCTTCAAAGCCAGGAACATCCCGCAATGAATCCACCACTTCGCTGCCTTGGTTTGGCGGGCCTAACATAATGACGCGATGTAGCTCGGGGATATTCTTAGTGCTTAGATAGTGGCGAACCAGAATGCCACCCAGCGAATGGGTAACAAAATTAATGCGTTTCACCTTCTTGTAACGGCACGCCTGTAGGCCATCACCAATGGCCATGTCAGCCAATGAAGGAATGGGGTGCTTACGGGAATCGTAATCCACATTTACAACCAGATAGTCGGCTTGTTCCAGTTTTTCCTGTAGCTTCTCCATGGATGAAGCGGTACGAGCCAGACCATGCAACAGAATAACGCAGTCCTCAGCTAAAGCCTGCGCCGAGGACGATAACAGTAGTAGGGCGAGTAGGCTTTTTTTCATGATATCTACCGACCTAGTTGGTTTGAGCTAAGAGTTCCAATGCCAAGGACTTGGCTTTTTTGAAATCTGTTTTGCCTGCACCTAGTTTGGGTACTTCTTCAATGTGATGATACTCAGCTGGGATCATCAGCGGGTTACAACCATGCACGAGCATGGCCTGGCGCACTTCATTTGCATCGATTGGTGAGGCAGACAACAGGACAATTTTTTCACCTTTTTTACTGTCTGGCAGGTTAACGGCAACCAGCTCAGTTTCGCTGTCGTGCAGAGCGAGCCGAACATTATCTTCGACGGCGTTGAGACTGATCATTTCACCGCCCAGCTTGGCAAAGCGTGAATAACGATCAACAATGGTCAAAAATCCATCAGCGTCCAGGTGGCCTTTGTCGCCTGTCACATACCAACGCTGGCCGTCAATTTCTTTAATGACCTCGGCTGTTTTAACAGGGTTATTGAGATAGCCCTTCATGACCTGTGCGCCGCCAATCAAAATCATACCCGCTTCGCCAGTGGCTAGCTCTTCAAAGCTATCAGGATCAACAATTTTGAAATTCGAGCCGGGCAGTGGCATGCCGATGGTGCCGATTTTGTTGCCAGTCTGAACTTTCCAGTCACTGTAATCCAACGCATCGGGCAGGTTAACGCCGGCTACGGGTGTGGTTTCAGTAGCGCCGTAGCCTTCTAAAATATCTTTGTTAAATTTGAGTTTGAAGGCATCTCGCACATCGGGGTTAAGTTTCTCAGCGCCGGCTACCACCAACCTTAAGCTACTTAACATCAGCGGATGGATTTTGTTGTTTTTGGTATAAAGACGGAAAAAAGTCGACGTGCCGCATAGCATGGTGACGTTGTATTTAGCGATGGCTTTTGCTGTGTTTAAAGCATCCGTTGGGTCGGCATGACAAACTAATGGTAGTCCTTCGATTAACGGCATAAATTGCGTTACTGTCAGGCCAAAGGCATGGAACAAGGGTAACGAAGCCATAATGACGTCACGTTCTTCGGTATTCAGTACATCTGAAACCTGCTTTAAATTCGCCATTATATTGCGGTGGCTGAGCATGACACCTTTGGGTGTGCCTTCACTGCCGCTGGAGAATAAAATTGCAGCTGTTTGATCGGCATCGTGAGATTCACAGTACAAGCGTTGCAGCCAGCTGGCGGGTAATAATTTAACGGTCAGCCAGGTGCGCAGCATTTCAGTCTTACTGATAGTTTCCTTGAGTTCTTCCATATAAATGACTTTGACCTGCGCGAGCAGTAATGAAAGATCGACGCCTTTTTGTGTCAATTTTTTGAGAAAGCGCTTGGAGGTATAAACGGTTTTTATTTCTGCGTCTTTCACAGCGGCAGAAAGACTTTCTTGGCTAGCGGTGAAGTTCAGGTTTACCACTGTTTTACCGCACAGCAGCGTTGCCATGTTGGTTAGAACCCCTGCGGCGCTGGTAGGTAGCAGCAGACCAACATTTTGTTCGGGGCTTAGTTTTCGAATACGCCTTGAAAAAGCAATGCTGGCGGTAAGTGCCTGATTAGCCGACAGAGGATCACTCATTGTGTCAGCAATGCTCATGCTATTGCCCATGCTTTTTACGCTATCAATCCACGCGTGCGGCAGGGTTGGTAAGGTTTGTGAATACTCCTGCCAGGATGTGATAGAAAGATCGAATACACGACTTTTTAAAATATCCGCGGTGGTATCTTTGTTCAGTGGTTCACCAAAAGCGACGATAATGTCACGTGATAAACCGGTACTGCGATTGTTTTTAAGTTTTTCTGATGAGCGGGAAAATTGTGTGCCCCACAAACCGCGCAAGTAGAAAGGTAGGATAACCACGTCATCATTAGCCTGTGCACAGGTTCTTTCATAGCCGCGTTTAAATTCCGCTAAATGGCCTGTCCGGCTGATACTGCCCTCGGGGAACAGGCACACCACCTCGCCTTTATTTAATAACGCTGCGACGTGCTCCAGAGATTTGCGGCTGCTGGCACCGGCTTCGATGGGAATAATGCCAAACAGTTGGAAAAACCATTTCAGATACCAGCGCTCGTAGATGTTTTTAATCATCACGAAGCGAATAGGGCGAGGGCAGGCAATCTGAATAACGGCCCAATCAACCCAGCTGATATGGTTGCCGAGCAACAATACGCCACCCTGTTCGGGCATGTTATGCAGGTTCTGAACATTGACGCGATAAAAACGTGAGACCACCATGCCCAGCACAAAGCGCACTAAGCTTTGAGGTAGTTTGTAAACGGTGTAAGCGGTGCCAATCAGCGCAATGAAGCTGGTCGCAATTAATAGGTTTTTACTGCCGAAGCCAAGCAAAGCAAAGGCTGCTGTGGTGATTAAAAAAGTCATCATGCTAAGGTTTTGAAATAGATTGTTGGCCGCTAGCACATTGCCTAGCTCATGCTCACGGGCATAAAACTGAATTAACGAGTTTAGCGGCACAATGAATAGTCCGCCCATGATGCCGATAAACAGGTAATTGACAGCATGGCTAGCGGTGGTTTCCAGATGCGGAACCATAAATAAACCCATGCAAATGCCGATGGCGCCGACGGGAATCAGCCCTGTTTCAATATGATGACGCGACCAGCGTGCGGCTAACAATGAGCCGATGGCAATACCAACGCCGCTGGCAGCGAGAATACCCTGAATCATGATGGTGTTGGTGACGCCGATGGTTTCTTTGGCAAAAGCGGGGAAAGCGGCCAGCATGACCTGTCCTACTGACCAGAATACGGCCAAACCAATAATCGACAGACGGATAACATCCCGATTAATGACAGACTTGAGGTTTTTGGAGGCCATACGGCCTCTTAGGTAATCTTTCCAGACAAACTTGGCCTGTGTATCGACCGCTTCTAGCTGTGGCAGGCGATAGGTCAGCAGCAACTCAAATAGGCTGTTAATCAGTAGTAACCAGCCAATGGGGGCAATGGCTTTCAAAATGCTGCTTGGGTCCGTTGAATCAGCAGGGAACCAGGATTCAAATAGGATTGAAAAAGCGAAGGTGCCAAATAAAATTGCAAAGATGGTTACAGCCTGCACATGGCCATTGGCCTGGCCCAGATTATCTTTACCAAACATTGATTTGATGTAGCCGTATTTCGCAGGCGAGTAAAAGGCCGATTGCATCGCGAGCAGGAAGGTCATGGCGAAGGCTGACCAAAACCAGCCCTGGTAATAGCAGAAGGTGATGGCGGCGGTGAGGCCAACAGCTACCCAGGCAGCTGTGCGTATAACATGGCTTTTTGGGTATTTATCGGCAATAAAGCCGGCTGGACTGAAGAGCAAAATAAAGGGCAGAAGGATCAAACCATTTACAATGGCCGTTAGGATGACCTGAGTGTCGCCATCGTAAACCTTGAAGATGGTGTTTTGAATGGTGATTTTATGACCCAAATCCACAAAGGCATTGAGAAAGACGATAATCAGATAAGGTATTGCGCCAGTGAGCTTATGCAGTTTCATGATAGTTGATCTTCAGTAAGTCCGTTTTTGTTATGGGGTTGATTGTAACTGCAGGTCTGTTTGTCGCAACTTTTAAATGATTGGTTGCGAAAATTGCTATTTTAAGTATTGTATATTGATACCTTTTTGACGGAGATGTAAGTTTTGGCTCAATCACATGCGCTTGTTAAAACCTTAAAAAAACAACTTAAAGCACATGGTAAAACTTATGCCGATGTAGCGAAACTGTTGGATTTGAGTGAGGCATCGGTCAAACGCCTGTTTGCAGAAGAGAACTTCACCTTACAACGCCTTGAATTGATCTGTGACATGCTCGAGTTAGAACTTTCAGAGCTCGTGGTTAAGATGGCTCAGGATCAGCAACGTATCTCACAACTGACGGATGCTCAGGAAAAAGAGATTGCTGCTGATATCCTGTTACTGTTGATTGTGGTCTGTGTCATCAATGGTTATAGCTACTCCGAGATTCTTCAGCGATACGAAATCAAAGAAACCGAATGTATACAAAAACTCGCGCTGCTTGATCGCCTTAAAATTATCGAGTTGATGCCGGGTAATCGAATCAAGCTTAAAGTGGCAGCTAATTTTAATTGGCTCCCGAATGGCCCGATTCAAAAGTTCTTTCATGACAAGGTACAGCAGGATTTTTTTAGCTCTCGATTCAATAAAGAGCATGAAAAACTGGTGGTGCTAAATGGCTTGTTGTCTAACAACAGCAACCTTAAATTCCAAAAGAAAATTCAACGTCTGGCGCATGACTTCGATAGCCTGATTCGCGAGGATAAAGGCTTATCATTTGACCAACGTTTTGGCACAACGGTTGTGTTGGCCATGCGGCAATGGCAATACAATTTGTTCGAAGAATTCAGAAAAGAGAGTTAATTTTTTTATTATTAAGTCTTTGTATAACAAATAGTTGTGCCAGTATTTTAATGTAGTATGTGATTTTTTGTTTAAAGCGAAACCTGTTGAAGGTTTCGCTATTTGATACCTTCTGTCGTGCTGAACGCGACTTCTTTCAAGTTCCTTTTCTCGTTTTTTTTTCGCTGCCAAACTTCCCCTCGCAACACATTATTCATTTAAAAAAGGATGAGATTGCGATGAGAATTTCACGCTTATTAGGTGCCGCTTTCATAACTGTGGCCCTAGCATTATCAAACTTAGTGGCAGCGGCGGGGTTATTAAAACCGGCCAATAGTCAGTTGCCTGATCTGCAAATTAGCCAGCACCACGTGGACGTGGTGATCGAAGATGGTTATGCCACCACCACTGTCGAACAGGTGTTTCATAACCCGCATTCACAAACGCTGGAGGCGGTTTATTCTTTCCCTGTTCCAGATAAAGCCGCCGTTGGCGAGTTCATCTATTGGATAAACGGCAAGCCGGTTATCGGCGAAGTTGTCGAGAAACAGCGTGCGCGGGAGGTGTATGAACAGCAAAAAGAGGCGGGGCAACAAGCAGCACTTGTTGAAAAGGATGCCTACAAAACTTTCGATATCAGTATCGCGCCGTTGGCACCACAAACTGATGTAAGAATTCGGTTGGTGTATTTACAGCCGGCGCATGTAGATACGGGCATTGGCCGCTATGTTTATCCTCTGGAAGAGGGCGGAGTTGATGACGTTAAGTTGGCTTTCTGGGAGCGCAATGAGCAGGTGCTTGAGCAGTTTAGTTTTGATCTGACGTTTCGTTCCAGTTATCCGATTGATGCACTTCGCCTGCCTAACCACCCAAATGCTCAGATTCGACAGATAAATGATAAGGAGTGGACGCTTTCTTTGAGTAACCAAACCCTAGCGACTAATACTGTAATTGATGAGGCTGGTGTACAGGATGTAGTACCAGAAGAGAGTACAAATTCACTAATGCCTGTAACGCCCGTTGCTACGCTGGATCAGGATATTCTGGTGTATTGGCGACATGTTCAGGGTTTACCAGCCTCGCTGGATCTGGTGGCCTATCGAGCACAGGTTGAAGAGGAAACCAGTACTGATCGTGCTTCACAAACTAAAGGTACCTTCATGCTGACCTTAACACCGGGTGACGATTTGGCGCCACTGACGGTCGGTCGTGATTGGGTGTTTATTCTGGATATTTCAGGTTCCATGCAGGGCAAATACGCCACGCTCGTTGAAGGTGTACGCCAGGGGCTGGGTAAATTAAAACCTCAAGATCGCTTTCGAATTGTAATGTTCAATAATAGCGCCACGGACTTTAGCGGTGGTTTTCAAGCGGTTAGTGCTCAGTCGATCAATGCAGTGTTGAATCAATTGGAAAGCTTTCAACCTCAAGGCGGCACCAACCTGTATGCCGGTTTAAAAATGGGCCTTAACACGCTGGATTCGGATCGTAGTGCGGCCATTATTTTAGTTACCGACGGGGTCGCGAATGTCGGCACCACGGAGAAAAAGGCATTCATCAAATTACTTGAGCAGCGTGATGTGCGTTTGTTTACGTTTATTATGGGTAATAGCGCTAATAAACCTTTGCTGCAGAGCATGACAAAAGTCTCCAATGGTTTTTCCATGGCCCTATCCAATGCCGATGACATTGTGGGACAGTTGATGCTTGCCACCAGCAAAATGACTCACCAGTCATTACGTGATGTGCAGCTGAAAATTAAGGGGCAGCGAATAACGGATGTAACACCGTTAGCCATGGGGAGTTTGTATCGAGGTCAGCAGCTTATCGTGTTTGGTCACTATTGGCAGGCCGGTGAGATAGACGTGCAGTTATCGGGCACGGTCGGAGGTGAAAAACGTCACTATCAAACGCGTGTGACTTTACCGGAATTGAATATACGTAATCCAGAGTTGGAACGTCTGTGGGCCTTTGCAAAAATTGAGCATTTGCAGTCACAAATGGACTACTTTGGTGCCAATGCAGACACGGAGCAGTCCGTGACCGATATTGCTTTGGAGTATGGATTGGTAACGGATTACACCTCAATGATTGTGGTGGCTGATGATGTTTTTCAGCAATTAGGCATCAATCGTAACAATCAGGCTCGTGTGTTAACGGAGCAAGCTGCACGCGAACAGCGTCAGCAACAACCGGTGCAAACTAATCGTGTGGATCAAGCGCAACCGATGTTCAATAAACCCAGCGCCGGACTGAGCTCTGGTGGTGGCGCCATCGGGCCGTGGGCTTTGTTGCTGATCGTTCTAGTCGGGCTAAGTGTCTATCGCAGCAAAGTCTCTGCTGCCGTTACCGATAAAGCTGCTTAGCCATGTTGAAATCCGCACAACATAGCGCTGTGCGAAGCCAAAGCCTCTTCCCCTGGTTTCAATGGGGGAAGAGGGTGAAGGTTTTAACGGTTCCTTGGATCAGCATGGCGGTTACCTTATGTTCAGTGTTGTTATCACTTTCGCCTGGCGCACTTATGGCGTTTTGTTTTGATAGCGAGGCTATTGGGCAAGGAGAATGGTGGCGGTTAATAACGGGGCACCTAGTGCACAGCAGCTTTGATCACCTGTGGTGGGATGCACTGGCCTTTTTTTGTGTCGGTTGTTACTTGGAAGTAAGGTCACGCAAACTACTCTTGATCACTTTGCTGTCAGGCTTGGTGACGGTCAACGGCTTATTACTTTCACCTTGGTCATCATTGCTTTATTACTGCGGGTTATCGGGACTGTTATTTGCACCACTCACATTAGCGTTATGGCTGCATTGGCAGAGAACGAAGGGCTTGTTTGCTATTTTACCGATGCTGGTTTGTATCATTAAAGTGGTTTGGGAATGCAGCCAGCAAAGTACTTTAATGGTTGCTTCTGGTTGGCCGGCTTATCCACAAGCTCATCTGGCCGGTATTGTGGCTGGTGTAATAGCTTGTTTGTTTAACTATCGGCTTATGTCAAGGAATTGTGCTCAGCGTTATCGGTAAAGCTGCTCTTTGGGATAACGTAATTCCAGGGCTTGACGTTCTGCTTTTTTGAGGCCTTTTACAACTAAGCCATAGGAGCGGTCGATCATACGCTCTAATTCATTGGTCGGAATGGTGCCATCGAGAATCACTGTGTTCCAGTGTTTCTTATTCATATGGTAGCCGGGAATTACGGCGTCAAACACATCTCTTAAGGCATTGGCTTCATCAGGGTCACACTTTAAATTCATGTGTGCTGTACCGTTAGCAATAGACAAGGTGGCAAACATTTTGGTATGGACTTTAAACACCGCGACATCCACGCCAAAGGGGTAGCTCTCGATGGCTTCTGGACGGCCTAAAAGATATTTTTGGCAGTTTAGATAGTTCATGAGAGCTACGAATTCTTACGCTATTAATCTACATATACAGGGTCTTCAAGCTTGCCAAGAAGGACTTCTGACACCTTTTCCTGCTTTGATAACCAGTTCTGGATTTCAGTGCGATCTTCTTCTGTGGCCGATTCATAACGACCGATAGAGGTAATAAACCCATCAAAGGTTTCATCGTCTGAACCGCCTGAAACATGAAGATCTCTTGATTCAACAAACGCAATAAATTCACTGAAAAAGTTATCAAGCTGTTCATCGTTTTCGAAGGCTAGTTCGCACGTAAAACCAAAACCTAGGATTGAAAACTCATCGATATACAGTTTTTTACGAAGGCGGCGGCTTCTGTTTATTTTAGTTGGGTTGTTCATGGCGATTCCTGATTATATAAATGTGATGAAGAATTTTGGCGCCTATAGTACAGCGACTTGATAGGTTGAAATACCTTTTTCAGGTAATCTCATCAAGGTATACCACAATCATATTTTTACCGATCACCCGAAGTGGTTCGAAATTGGTTTGACTCAACCGCATCAAATGCTGCGTTTTTAACATGATGTCGATGGAATTATCTGCTGAAAAGATCCTCGCATCTGCATCCAGGCAATAGATAAAACAGTGTGTGCAGGCACGTAAAGGGACGTCTTGTTTGTCAGGGAACGTCTTAACAGCGGCATGATATTTGTTGGCATTGCTGATTACGTTAATATCAATGATGGGGCCCGATGTTAATGTCGCAACGGTTGTACAGCCACCATCAAAGGTCGCAATGTCCAGCAAGTCACCTAATTGATCGATCCTGGATTGATCGTGCTGCAGAGAAATGCCGTTGCCCTCAATAAGAATTAAGTTGCGACAATAACCAGTGAAATAGGAAAAGGCACCGTTCTCAACTACCTTGGCCATGCTCAGGCGCCAGTCAAAACTGTCCAGGGTACCGCCTTCACTAATTGCTAATTCAGTGGTTTTACCTTTACCGTTTTTCCATGCTGTTTTTTTAAACTGTTCCGGGGGAATGATTGTTATCAAAAGAAGGCCTTTTATTCTGGATGATGCAAAGAAGTGGATAACGTTTGTCGCCAACGTTAACGTCTTAAACGAAATCAAGTTTACCCACTAAACCTGAAAAATTCATAGCAGGGTGTGTGTTATTGCTCTGTAAGTTTAGGTAATGACTAGTGATGTGTTTTGGCGTTAACATACTGATTGATAAGTTATGTTTTGACTCAGAAAGGGACGGTGTCATGAACAAGATATTTATCAGTTACAGCAGCGATGACAAAACACCCATACAGGAAGTGGTGGGGGATCTTAAATCATTAAGCTATTCAGTTTGGTTTGATAGTGAACTGGTGGGTGGCCAATCCTGGTGGGATCGCATTTTAAGGGAAATTGAAAATGCCGATTTCTATCTGTGTGCACTGTCCAGTGCCTATCTTAAATCCGATGCCTGCAAGCGCGAACTCAGTTACGCCAATAAGCTGGGTAAAACGATTATTCCTATTAAAATATCCAATGATTTTGATGAGCGCTTTTTACCGTTGGAGATTTCCAAGTTACAAATTACCGATGTAGAAGCAGGTAATAAAAAGGGCGTTTTATCGTTGATTAACGCCCTGAATACCGCGGAACCGTCACCAGTTTTGCCAGACCCTATGCCTGAGTCGCCGGCCATACCGGTTTCGTATTTGTCTGAATTATTACGTGATATTAATTCCAGGGAGCCGCTGGATCAGGACCAGCAGGCGGCTTTGATGTTTAAATTGCGAGATCATTTCAGAAGTGGTGGTGATTCAAAAGGCGTAAGCCAGGCGCTTGATAAGCTGGAGGCCCGTAAGGATTTGCTGGCTAATATTGGTCGTGAAGTTGATACGTTAAGAAAAGAAATCGCTTCAAAAGCAGAATCGAGTCCTGAGACTGAAAAGCCAAGACCTGAACCGGTCTCTCGTAAACGCAATTCAGTTAATAACATTAAAGCCGAAATCAACGAAGCCATTGAGACAGGAAAAACTGATAAATCAGCCCTAGGTTTTGGCATCCTGGCTTTTATTATTCCTTTTGTAGGACTTATTCTGTTTTTTGTTTGGCGTAATAGTCAGCCTCAGCGTGCGAAGGTGATCATGTGGTCCGCAATTGCCGGTTTTGTTTTTTTTGCGGCGCTGTTATCAGAAAGCGATACGGGGTATTACTACTAAAAGCCGGGGAATAAGAACTTTTAATCCCCGGCTTATATTTTAGCGGTTTTTCAGGTAGGTCAGCATGGTGTCTGCATCCGACACTTCAAAAGGATCGGTAGGACAGTTATCTTCATAGCCTGGCTCGATGAACCTCTGTTTGATCTCGCCGTTCTCAACGTACATTGAATAACGCCAGCTGCGTTGACCAAAACCCAGGTTGTTTTTATCGACCAACATGCCCATTTTGCGCGTGAATTCCGCATTGCCATCAGGTAGCAGGAAGACGTTTTTTGCATTCTGGCTTTTGCCCCACTGATACATAACGAAGGCATCGTTCACGGATAGGCAAACCACTGCATCTACGCCTTGAGCCATAAATTCTTCATAGAGTTCTTCGTAGCGTGGCAAGTGTGAAGTGGAGCAGGTGGGGGTAAACGCGCCAGGCAATGAGAACAGGACAACATTCTTGTTTTTGAAGATTTCGTCACTGCTTAAGTCTTTCCATTCAAAAGGGTTAGGGCCACCCAGTGCTTCGTTACGAATACGTGTTTTGAAAATGACGTTGGGTACAGTTGTTTGCATGTTATCTCCAGTGCGTTGAGTGATGCAGTCGTTGTTTGAGTAAGATGAAGGATAGTTAACCTCGTTGTGTTAATAAAATTGAATAATTAGATAGTTACGATCTATTTATTAGATTAAGGCTGATTGTGTTTCACATTCATAGATTAAATCTGCCGGCGTTGGTCATAGGCGTTGTGATTACATTGTTTAGCACGTAAATTATGGTCGTCTCGAATTAACGTCTATGCGCCGTTCAGTTTATTATTATTTTAGTCAGAGATTTTTAATGAAAATTTTATCGAAATTGATTGTCGGTGTATTTGCCTCGACATTATTGCTTGGTTTATCTGCCTGTTCCGATAACCGAGAGCAATCGACCACTAACGCAGTGGTTGTTGAGGCATCAAGTACCGGAAAAGTGATGCTTGATGTCTATAAGAGCCCAACCTGCGGCTGTTGTAAAGACTGGGTTGATCACGTTGAGGGGGCAGGTTTTACAACGTTGGTACATCATCAGGCTGACCTGAGCGGTATTAAGCAGCAGTATGGTATTTCCTCTTCTGATCAGTCTTGTCATACCGCCGTCTCAAACCAGGGCTATGTTTTTGAGGGGCATGTTCCTGCAGAAGTCATGCAGCGCTTTTTGGATAATCCGCCTGAAGATGCACTTGGGCTAGCCGTGCCAGGTATGCCAGTGGGTAGTCCTGGCATGGAAATGGGTGATCGCTATGATGATTATGCAGTGATGTTGCTCCGTAAGGACGGACGCTCAGAAATCTATCAGGAAATTAAAGGGAAGTAGAAAGCACGCTAGCGCTGGGCGGCTCAACGCGTAGCTTTAACAGCGGATTAACCCCTAGGACGACTTGTTCTCCTAGGGTTTGTTATGAATTTCCCCACGGGCTTTGTTCTGAAAAAGTACTGATATAAAGTTGTTCGACCTTATCTCTGGCCCAAGGGGTTTTACGCAGAAATTTCAGGCTGGATTTAACCGACGGATCGCTTTTGAAGCAGTTAATGTTAATTCTAGTAGCTAGCTCTTTCCAGCCATAATGGTTAGCAAGTTTTGTAATAATTTGTTCCAGTTTTACGCCATGCAGGGCGTCACCGCTTTGTTTATTGGTCATCGTCTTCCAACCAGTCAAAATAACATTCAAAAAATAAAGTCCAGAACCCCACGCAGCCTGATGCTTTAAAAAGTTTGTCGCTCAATTGTGCCAAGGCCACCTTATCAATGATGGTTGTTTCATCGGGCACGAATAACGCGCTTTCCTGATTGCCATATGTAGATAGCAGCGCCAAACATTCTAGAAAACCATTCAGTGATGACGCAACGGGCTCTGGTTGCCATAAGCTGTCAACCTGTAGCGCCGTATAAACCGGCAGTTTACCGTCGCTCGTGTCAATAAAGTAGGGGTCGCCAAGTTCGGTATCAATAGCAATAACCAGCCAGCTATCTTGCCAGTCGCCGGCATTATTGCCGGATAGCTTTGTACCATCAGGGAGAACACTAAAGCCTTGCTGGTAGGTTGTAAGTTCATTTTCTGATGAGGCGAGAACAAAGCCCTGTGGACCAAAATAAACAGCTTTCTTTTTAGTTTGGCTCAATAGTGCAAATAGTTGTGATGGGGTCATAGTTTATTTGTTGGGTATAAAATGAGGCTTGCCTGGATTTTTTGGAATGACTTTACCATGATTATGGTCGAGGGAGGGGAAATCCAATTTATTCTTACGTCAGCAATCGCCACGAATTTATTTCTCTGACGCCTTGAATGTCGCGACTCATTAAGCCACAATGCCCGTCGATTTTAGGGTGACTTCTATTGGTCCCTCCGCAATGATACATTGTGAACTCCGCCAGGCCCGGAAGGGAGCAACGGTAACAGTGGACTCATGTGCCGGGGTGTGGCTGGTAGGAGTCGCCACCTAAATCTCTCTTTAGCTCCTCGGCTAAGTCCTGCTTCTCGATTACTTCCTCTATATCTTCGAATTTTGTTCTTAAATACCTGAAGAAAAGTGCCATCAAAGTTCGCCTTCATGGCTTATTCCGGCTAGCATATGACCTTCAAATTTTCGCACGTATGACAATTATCAGGCTGTTATGGAACATCAGGTATTAGCTCGTAAATGGCGTCCTCGCATCTTCAAAGAGATGGTGGGACAGGAGCACGTGCTCAAAGCGCTGATTAACGCGCTGGAGCATAACCGTTTACACCACGCTTACCTGTTCACCGGCACCCGCGGTGTGGGTAAAACTACGATTGCGCGCATTTTGGCTAAATGCCTGAATTGCGAAAAGGGTATTACGTCTGAACCCTGCGAGCAGTGCTCCTCCTGTGTTGAAATCAACGAAGGCCGTTGTATTGACCTGATTGAGGTCGATGCGGCATCGCGTACCAAGGTGGAAGATACCCGCGAACTGTTGGATAACGTGCAGTACCTGCCGACGCGCGCTCGTTTTAAGGTGTACTTGATCGATGAGGTGCACATGCTGTCGGGGCACAGTTTCAATGCTTTGCTGAAAACATTGGAAGAGCCGCCCGAGCATGTGAAATTTCTGTTAGCGACCACTGATCCGCAAAAATTACCCGTTACTATTCTGTCGCGATGCTTGCAGTTCAACCTGAAAAACATGTCGCCGGAACGTATCGCAGAACATTTAAAGTTTGTTCTTGGCGAAGAACAAATCCAGTTTGAAGAGCCTGCACTCTGGCAGTTGGGCCGCGCCGCCGATGGCAGTATGCGTGATGCCTTAAGTTTGACCGATCAAGCCATAGCGTTTGGTAACAATTCGGTGATGGAAGTCGATGTCAGCACCATGCTGGGTAGTATTGATCGCGGTCGTATTCAACAGGTTTTCGACGCGCTGCTGCAAAAGAATGCCGCTGAAGTTCTGAATCAAATTAACGAGCTGGCTGAGTTCTCGCCGGACTTCTCCTCGGTACTTGAAGAGTTGATTTCCCTGCTACATCGGATTGCCGTGGTTCAGGCAGTACCGGATTCAGTGATAGGCGACGTAACACTGGCTCAAAAGCTAGCTGATTACGCCTCACAAATTACCGCTGAAGACCTGCAGCTCTATTATCAAATTGCCTTGATTGGTCGTCGTGACTTACCGCTTAATCCATCGCCAAAGGCTGGCTTGGAAATGGTGCTGCTACGCATGCTGGCGTTCTCGCCTGTCGATAGCGATCAACCTGAAGCGCCTAAAAAAAAACTAACGGCTAATCCGGTACAAAGCACGCAACGCCCGGTTTCCCCGCCTCAAACACCTGCTGCACCAACACAGCCGACAGCAATGGCCCCGCCGCCGGTTGCGTCAAACCCTCAGTCGGGACAGAGCAAGGCCGCACAGGCGTTGGCTATGGCTCGCGGTGAAACCCGTGCGGACAGCCAACCCAAAACGGTGGGGCGCGCCAAACTCGATTTGGTGGTTGATAACGACATTGCCGGGCTGGCCGAAATTGCCGCTATTCCCAGTAAAGCTGATATTGAACCTGATTATTATGCGGATGAGCGGAGTAAATCTCAGCCACAAGCGCCGCGCCAGTCATCACCGGCACCTGCGTCAGATTCTTCAGTAGTGGCAACAGAACCAGAACCAGTAACATCAGAGACGGCTGCAACGCCGGGGAAAACTCAAGAGCTTGTTCGCAGCTCAGGGTCCGTTGAGAGGTTTTCGCTGGCCGAGCTGAATACAAACGATGATTGGATCAAGCTGGTGTTTCAAACACCACTGAAAGGCATGACGCGCAATATTTTGATGCAATGTGCCTTTGAGTCACGTGTGGATGATCAGATAAGCCTGAAAGTTGATCCGCAGTACATTGATCTGTTCAACGCCAGTCATCAAAGTCGTATTGAGCAGGCACTTACGGAAACGCTTGATACTGCGATAAAAATGACAGTCGAGGCGGGGACGGTTGACGTTGAAACACCAGCAGCTTGGGATCAGCGTGTTAATGCGGAACGATTACAGGTGGCTCGAGAATCACTTGAAAACGATGAAAACGTCCAACGTTGGGTTGCTGAATTTGGCGCGACACTGGATATCGAATCCATCAGACCTATCGATAAATAATCATTTTGAGTGAAATGAGACGTCTAATCAGGGGAACGACTGATTGCTTCTTATGCTCAAAGTGACACAGAATTAGAACAAGATGTTAAAGAGGAATACAGAATGACTCCTGATTTAGGCGAATTAATGAAGCAGGCTCAGCAAATGCAGGAGCAGATGCAGAAGCAACAGGAAGAGCTGGCCAATAAAGAAGTAACTGGCGAGTCTGGCGCAGGCATGGTGAAGGTCACCATGACTGGGCGGCACGATGTGCGTGGCGTAGAAATTGATTCATCGCTGTTGAGCGAAGATAAGGAAATTCTTGAGGACTTGTTGGCTGCTGCCGTGAATGATGCCGTGCGTCGTGTTGAGAACCTCAATAAAGAAAATATGGCCAATATGGCGTCAGGCTTTGGTATTCCGCCTGGCTTTAAGATGCCGTTCTAACTTATTGTTAAATAATGAATAGATTCCGCACATATGTCCTTTAGTCCGCTTGTAGATCAATTGATTGATGCCTTGCGCTGCTTGCCAGGCGTAGGGCCTAAATCTGCCCAACGCATGGCTTTACATCTGCTGGAACGTGACCGTGAAGGGGCCTTTAGGTTGGCGCAAAAGCTGGCTGAGTCAATCAAAGAGGTGGGTCATTGTGAGCAGTGTCGCACGCTTTGTGAAACCGAATTATGTCGAATTTGTGCCGATCAAAAGCGGGATGCCAGCAAACTCTGTGTGGTGGAATCACCCTCGGATGTTCTGGCAATCGAGCAGACGAATCTCTTCCGCGGTCGCTATTTTGTGCTGATGGGACACCTGTCACCCATTGATGGTATTGGCCCGCAAGACATTGGGATTGACCTGTTGGTGAAACAGGTGAAAGACAACCAGATCGAAGAATTGATTATGGCAACCAATCCAACGGTGGAGGGCGAAGCGACAGCACATTATATTGCTGCACAGTTGGAACCTCTGGATATCGCCATTACCCGTATTGCACACGGGGTGCCGCTTGGTGGGGAGCTTGAATTCGTTGATGGTGGGACCTTGGCCCACGCGTTACAGGGGCGCAGAAGCCTTAATTGATGCATAGAACTCGGTGCATCGAAACAAACATGTTTAAATTAATCCCCAATTTTAACTAATTCAATTGAGAATCCTTTGACCTCACAACCCACCGGTTTTACCTACATCGCCACGGATGCTGAATTGCAACAGGCTGCCAGAGAATGGACTGCAAGCGAGTGCATCGCACTTGATACCGAGTTCATGCGGGTTAACACCTTCTATCCGCAGGCCGCGCTGTTTCAGATCGCCACCACCGATAAATGTTTTTTGATTGATCCGTTGCCCATCAGTGATTTTTCACCGCTGGTTGAGCTGCTGGAAAATCCTGAAATCATAAAGATCATGCACGCGTGTTCTGAAGATTTGGAAGTGTTTAACACCTTCCTGAAATGTCAGTCGCGAGCGATTTACGATACACAAATTGGCGCAGCGTTTCTTGGTTACGGTTTATCGATTGGCTATAAGAATTTGATGGACACCCTTTTTGATGTTGACTTGCCAAAGGGCGAGCAACGTTCTGACTGGTTGCAGCGTCCGTTGACGGACAAACAGCTGAGCTACGCGGCTCAGGATGTGACTTACCTTATCGAAGTCTATCACCAGCAGCTTGAGGCGTTAACGGCCAAGAGCTGGTTGAGCTGGGTAGAGGAGGAGATCGAGGTTCTGCTGAACAAGCAGCGCGGCAATACCGATCCTGCCGATGCGTATCTCAAGGTTAAGGGCGCTAATCGAATGACATTGGATCAAGTGCAGATCATTCAACGCCTTGCCGAATGGCGTGAAATTGAAGCACGCAGCCGTGATATTCCACGTGGTTTTATCCTCAAGGACTCTATGTTGCTGGATATCGCTCAGGTTTTGCCATCGACCATCAAAGAGCTTTCACGTACGGAGGATATACGCCGACGTGTGGTGCATGAGGACGGTGAGAAGATTCTTGAGCTGGTTGCCCAGGCTAAATCGGATCAACCACAGGTGCCTGCGTTCCCCGAACCACTGCCACCTCGCGCTAAACCGCTTATTAAGGATTTACAGGCGCTGCTGATCAAAATTGCTACGGCTGCGGATCTTATCCCCGAGTTACTGTTAAACCGTAAAACATTAGTCAGCATGCTCACAGAGTTGATGCACAGCGGTGAGGCTCATTTGCCAGCTGATCTGCCGGGCTGGAAAAAAACACTGTTTGGCGATGAGTTGTTATCAGCGTTGTCTGATATGAAGGGACGGATTTAACAATGTCTATTCTGTGTACGATCTACCGTAGCCCGAAGAAAGAGGGCATGTACCTCTACGTGGATAAAAAAGAAGATCTAGAGCGTGTACCTGAAGCGCTACTTAACATGTTTGGAAAACCGCAACACGCTATGACGTTACTGCTCAAGCCTGAACGTAAACTGGCCCGCGTTGATCGTGATGATGTGATACTGGCGATTGCTGAGCAGGGGTATTTCCTGCAAATGCCGCCCAAGATCGAGAGCTATAACAACGATCACAACAGTAAGTTGATGTGAAAATGACTATTTTTACATCACGCTTAAACTCATTTTCTGAAGAGCGTTAACCGATGGCCGATACCGTAAAACCTTTCTGGAAAAGCAAATCCATGCAGGAAATGGATAAGCAGGAGTGGGAGTCACTTTGTGATGGCTGTGCGCGTTGCTGTCTTGAAAAACTGGAGTGCGAGGATACCGGTGATGTGTATTTTACTCATTTGGTTTGTCGTTATCTGGATCAAGAGAAGTGTAGCTGCACGGATTATAAAAATCGTACGGTGCTGGTGCCTCACTGTGTCGAGCTTACGCCAGAAAATGTATTGGAATACAAATGGTTGCCGAACACCTGTGCATACCGATTGATTGCCGAAGGTAAGGATTTACCCGATTGGCATCCGCTGATTACAGGGACACACGATACAGTACTGGTGGCGGGTATTGCCGTCACGGGGAAAGTAATCTCTGAAGAGAACGTGCCTTTTGATGATTGGGAAGACCATATTATTACCTGGGCCAGTTGCGATTAGAACGTTAATCACCGTAACTGTAGGTAAGGCTTTAGCCTTACACGTCAGACTAACACCCGATAAAGCGGGGCATGCTGAGTCTGATCCACAATGTTGGTGAATTACGAATGACAAAAACCGCCGTTATCAGCCATTCCGATTGTGCCTTGCATGACATGGGCAATGGCCACCCTGAAAGCCCGGAGCGGCTGCAGGCGATTGAACAGCATTTTCAGGACACCTGTTTGATACAGGAAGTGGTTGAACGTGAAGCCAAACCTGTCACGCAGGACCAGATATTACGTGTGCATGCTCTAGCGCACGTTGAGCATGTGCTGAGCTCATCACCGCAGGAGGGCCTTGTTGAGCTCGACCCGGATACCAAGCTTTGTCCTCACAGTGTCAACGCCGCTAACCTTGCTGCGGGTAGTATCGTTCAAGCTGTCGATGAAATCATGGCCGGTGATTATCAGCGTGCCTTTTGTGCGGTTAGACCACCGGGGCATCATGCTGAGGCTGATACCAGCATGGGTTTTTGTATTTACAACGGCATTGCCATCGGTGCGCGTCACGTGATGGCGGAATATGGTCTTGAGCGTGTCGCGATTCTTGATTTTGATGTCCATCACGGCAACGGTACCGTAGACATATTTAAAGATGATCCGTCGGTGCTGGTGTGCTCCAGTTTTCAGCATCCGTTTTATCCGCATCGTTACGTCGATATTGAGCGCGAAAACATCGTCAACACGCCACTCGAATCTGGCATTAAAGGGGATGCTTTTCGACGAGCGATTGAACGGGACTGGCTGCCTGCTCTGATCAGACACAAGCCGCAATTGATTCTCGTATCGGCTGGATTTGATGCCCACAAAGATGATCCGCTGGCAGGGTTGAACCTTGTTGAGAGTGATTACGCCTGGATTACAGACCTGATTTGCCATGCCGCAAATGATCACGCACAAGGGCGTGTCATCTCCGTTTTGGAAGGTGGTTACAATCCGAAAGCCTTGGCGAGATGTGCCGTTGAGCATGTTGCAAGGTTTCTTGGAAGTTAGTGTAACTGACTGAATTAAATTAAATTTAGGTCGAACAAAGTGGTTGTCTGATTGTCTCTAGGTTGTAATGATTTTCACCTATATTTCCGACGTTCAATTTATAAAGAGAAACTCCTGAATCCCCATGTTTGATTTTCACCAACTTGATTATTACGCCATTGGCTGGTTCTTTCTGTGCTGGTTCGGTTATGCCTGGTTCTCACGCCATTACTCCAAACGCAAGCATCGTCTACAAAGCGCGCTGCAATGTTACATTGATGAATGGATGCGGGTATTGATGAAGCGGGATGGCCGAATTGCTGACACCTCGGTCATCTCGAACCTCGAACGTACCGCGACATTTCTGGCGTCCAGTAGTCTGCTGATTATTGCCGGTTTGTTAACCGTTCTTGGTGCGACGGATAGCGCCACCAACTTCCTGTTGGAGCTGCCTTTTACTGATTATTTCAGTAGCCGAGGTTGGCAGGGCAAAGTGCTGTTGCTGGTGTTTATTTACGTGTACGCCTTCTTCACCTTTACCTGGTGTATCCGCCAGTATGGTTTTATGTCGATCATGATTGGCAGTGCGCCATTATTTGATGACAACAGCTATTCAGATGAAGACCGTAGAAAGCACGCGCAAACAGCAAGTAAGCTAACCAGTTTGGCGGTTTATTCCTTCAATATGGGGCTGCGCTCCTATTATTACAGTCTTGCCCTGTTGATGTGGTTTATTCACCCCTATGCCTTTATGGCGGCTTCAACCTGGGTGGTTGCGGTACTCTATCGTCGCGAATTTCGTTCTCGTACGCTCAAAACGCTGCTCGAAGGTTCCTGTTTTACGGAGGAGAAGCACTAAGGTTTGCTCGGGAGTTATGTCAGCCCGTTTGTGGCCTTGAGGGTAAACAAACGAGAGGCATCTTGCTCTAGGTTATAAGGTTCTTCAGCCGTGTCGCTCTGTTCCTCTGCTTGGCGAGGACAAGCGAGATGACAAAGTGATTTTAAAATTGTCTCTTGAAAAGCATTTCAACAACCCCATCTATCCGGTACAGAACATAAAACAGGTCAGTCTGAATGCAGGCTGACCTTTGTTACTACCGGTTGTAGAAGGGCGTTCAACGCCGTCTCAGCCAATATTGTTAATACCTCAGGAGACGTTTTAATGTCCGTTGAAACACAAAAAGAAACCCTTGGTTTTCAGACCGAAGTTAAACAACTTCTGCAATTGATGATTCACTCGCTGTACAGCAACAAGGAAATTTTCCTGCGCGAGCTGATCTCTAACGCTTCCGATGCAGCCGACAAACTGCGTTACGAAGCACTGGCTGATAACGCACTGTATGAAGACGACGCGACACTGAAAATTCGTATCGACTTTGACAAGGACGCCAACACCATTAGCATTTCTGATAATGGTATCGGCATGACACGCGATGAAGTGATTGCCAACCTGGGTACCATTGCCAAATCCGGTACCGGTGAATTTCTGAAAAACCTGACTGGCGACGAGAAGAAAGATTCTCAGCTAATCGGCCAATTTGGTGTCGGTTTCTATTCGGCCTTTATTGTTGCTGATGATGTCACCGTTGAAACACGTCGCGCGGGCGCGGCTGCTTCTGAGGGTGTACGCTGGCAGTCAGAAGCGGAAGGCGACTTCACCATCGAAACCATTGAGAAGGCTGATCGAGGCACTAAAATCACTTTGCACCTGAAAGTTGACGAAGCTGAATTTGCTGATGATTACCGCCTGCGCTCATTGGTGCGTAAATACTCTGACCATATCTCTTTACCAGTAGAAATGCTGGAGCAAGTTGCACCACCTGCTGAGCCGAAAGACGGCGAAGAACCCGAAGCGCCTAAAACACCTCAGTACGAAGCCATTAACGCCGCTAAAGCACTGTGGACCTGTTCACGTAGTGAACTGGAAGACGACGAGTATAAAGAGTTCTACAAGCACGTATCTCATGATTTTGAAGATCCGCTAACCTGGAGCCACAACAAGGTTGAAGGCAAACTGGAATACACCAGCCTGTTGTATTTGCCAAAGCGCGCACCCTTCGATATGTGGAACCGTGATGCACAGCACGGCCTGAAACTGTACATTCAGCGCGTCTTTATCATGGATGATGCGGAACAGTTCCTGCCGAACTACCTACGCTTTATTAAAGGTGTGATCGACTCTAACGATCTTTCCCTGAACATCTCCCGTGAAATCCTGCAGAAAGATCCACAAATCGACAAGATGCGTGGCGCGTTGACCAAGCGTGTACTGGATATGCTGGCTAAACTGGCTAAGAAAGATCCTGAGCAATATGCCTTATTCTGGAAAGAGTTTGGTGCCGTTCTCAAAGAAGGGCCAGCCGAAGATTACGCGAACAAAGAAGCTGTTGCCAAGTTGCTGCGTTTCTCAACGACTCATGATGATGTCGACGTGCAGGCCATTTCGTTGGAAGACTACGTTGGTCGCATGAAAGAAGGTCAGGACAAGATTTACTACGTGGTTGCTGAATCCTTCAACACCGCGAAAAGCAGCCCGCACATCGAAGTCTTCCGCAAGAAAGGCATCGAAGTACTGCTGTTGTCTGATCGTATCGATGACTGGTTGGTTAGCCATCTGAATGAATTTGACGGTAAACAGTTCCAGGATGTTGCTAAAGGCGAGCTGGATCTTGGCGGCGTAGAAGACGAAGCTGAGAAGAAACAACAGGAAGAAGTGGCTGAGCAATTCAAAGATCTGGTTGAGCGCGTTAAGACCAATCTGGAAGAGCGTGTTGAAGATGTGCGTATCACCCATCGTTTGACTGACTCCCCAGCTTGTCTGGTGGTAGGGCAGTACGACATGGGCGCGCAGATGCGTCGCATCATGGAAGCGGCTGGCCAGCCAATGCCAGAAAGCAAACCAACACTGGAACTGAACCCTGAGCACCCGCTGGTTGAGAAGCTGAACAGCGAAACTAATGACGAGCGTTTCACTGATCTGGCGTCAATCATTCTTGACCAAGCCCTGCTTGCTGAAGGTGGTCAACTGGATGATCCAGCCTCATACGTTCAACGTTTGAACAAGTTGCTGTTGGAACTGAGTCAGTAAGTAGGTTTAAGCACTAATAGAAAAGGCGGCCCGTGAATACGGAGCCGCCTTTTTTGTACTTTTTCAACAGCATCAATGTCGAAGCTATCGTATTCGTGTCAGGTTGAGTCGGATTTTTCTGACACTAGATATAGTGTCTATTTTAAATACGCCACACTAGTTGTTTTTCAACGGTCAGGTCGAAAACTCTCCCAAAAAGTCCACACTTTCTAAAATTATTTTTTCCGCATAAATTTCTCTTACGAAAACAGCCGCTTAGCTCACAACCTTAAAAAACATCTGATTTTATAGATTAATTTCGTCTAGAAAAAAGGCCAATAACTGCTTTTTTCTATCAATAAGCGCTTGCCCCTAAAAACTATATTCGGGTAGTATTCCTGCCACTGACACAATATGTAGTGTTTTTGGTCTCCAAGAGCACTAAGAATAAAAATTAAAAAATCAACACTATTTTGCATGAGGCAATCGCATGAGCGTAACGTTAAAAGCTGTTTCTGATGAAGTAAAGGACATACCTCTACAGGACGCATCACTCGATATCTGGGATAAAAAATACCGTCTGAAAGCCAAGACTGGCGAGGCGGTAGACGCAGATGTTGATGCTACATTCCGTCGCGTTGCACGCGCTCTTGCGGATGTTGAAACAGGCAAGAAAAACCAGGAAAAATGGTACGAAAAATTCCTTTGGGCACTGCGTAAAGGTGTGATCCCAGCGGGCCGTATTATTTCCAATGCCGGTGCGCGTGAGCACAAGCCTGCCACGTCAACAATCAACTGCACGGTATCGGCTGTTATTCATGATTCCATGACCGACATTCTGACCAAAAACCTGGAAGCGGGCCTCACGCTGAAAGCTGGTTGCGGTATCGGTTACGAATTTTCCACGCTGCGTCCAAAGGGTGCTTACGTGTCTGGCGCGGGTGCTTACACATCTGGCCCACTGTCCTTCATGGATATCTACGACAAGATGTGTTTCACCGTATCTTCTGCCGGTGGCCGTCGTGGCGCGCAAATGGCAACCTTTGATGTTGGCCACCCGGACGTCTTCGAATTCATCCGCGCCAAACGTGAAGATGGTCGCCTGCGTCAATTCAACCTGTCACTGCTAATCACTGACGAATTCATTAAGGCCGTTAAAGACCAAGCCGATTGGCAGCTGGCATTCCCGGTTTCTGCTAAAGAAGTTGAGAATGACGGCATTGATCTGGCAGGTGATGACATCATTTGGCGCGAGTCTCCAAACACTGAAGACTACGTACACAACGACGAAGGCCTGGTTGCCTGTCGTGTCTACAAAACCGTTAAAGCACAACGTGTGTGGGACGCCATCATGTCCTCCACCTATGACTTTGCCGAGCCAGGTTTCATCCTGATCGACAAAGTTAACGAAATGAACAACAACTGGTTCTGTGAGCAAATCCGCGCAACTAACCCATGCGGCGAACAGCCTCTGCCACCTTACGGCAGCTGTCTGCTGGGTTCCGTGAACCTGACGCGTTTCGTAATCGACCCGTTCACGCCTAATGCGCGTTTTGACTGGGATGAATACCGCAAGGTTGTCAGCGTTTTCACACGCATGCTGGACAACGTGGTTGAAATCAACGGCCTGCCGCTGGAACAGCAACGTCACGAAATCGAAAACAAACGCCGTCACGGCATGGGTTATTTGGGCCTTGGCTCAACCACAACTATGCTGGGCATGAAATACGGTGATGAAGCGTCTCTGGCGCTGACCGAGCGCGTGACCAAAGAAATGGCCATCGTTGGTTGGGAAGCTGCACTGGAGCTGGCTGAAGAAAAAGGCCCAGCGCCGATCATGAACGAAATGTTCGACGTCACACCTTGCATGCTGCGTAAGCGTCCAGAAATGGCCGCAGACGGTTTCAAAGTGGGCGACAAAGTAGCCGGTAAAGTTTTACACGCTAAATACAGCCGCTACATGCAAAAAGTTGCTGAGGCGAATCCAGAGCTGGTTGAGAAACTGGCCGAGAAGGGCGCACGTTTCACGCATCACACGTCTATCGCACCAACCGGTACTATCTCCCTGTCATTGGCTAACAACGCCAGTAACGGTATTGAGCCTAGCTTCGCGCACCACTACGCACGTAACGTGATCCGTGAAGGTCGCAAAACTAAAGAAAAAGTTGATGTGTTCTCCTACGAGCTGTTGGCGTACCGCGAACTGATCAATCCAAAGGCCATGCCTTACTCCGAAGATCCGGAAGCGCAACTGCCTGAGTACTTTGTATCAGCCGACGACATTAAGCCCAAGCAGCACGTGGATGTTCAAGCCGCGTCACAGAAATGGATCGATTCCTCCATTTCCAAAACGGCGAACGTGCCAACGGACTTCCCCTACGAAGACTTTAAAGACATCTACATGTATGCCTATGAGCAGGGCCTGAAAGGTTGCACCACCTTCCGCTTCAATCCGGAAGCCTTCCAGGGCGTATTGGTTAAAGAGAAAGATCTGGAAAACACCATCTACAGCTTTACGCTTGAAGACGGCTCAGTCGTTGAACTTAAGGGTAACGAAGAGGTGGAATACGATGGCGAAATGCACAGCGCAGCGAACCTGTTCGATGCCATGAAAGAAGGCTACTACGGTAAATTCTAACGCCAGCAGCTTAAACAACGCATCGTAAACGTTTACAGACATTAGCAAGAAGAGGGCGCAGCAGCCCTCGCAAGGAGCCCCAAATGGCCACTAAAATTGATCAAAAAATCGTTGGTTACAAAGTTATCAGCGAAGACGAAAAAGCCCAACAGGCTGAAAAAGCCGCCGCCGCCGCTGAAGAGAAAAAGCTAAGCAACGTCGTTCACATGCACGAAAGTGTTGAGCGTCCGGAAGTGCTGATTGGCTCAACCTACAAAATCAAAACGCCGGATTCTGAGCACGCCATGTACATCACGATCAATGACATCGTGTTGAATGAAGGCACGGATCATGAGCAGCGTCGCCCGTTTGAAGTGTTCATTAACTCCAAAAACATGGATCACTTTCAGTGGATTGTTGCCCTCACGCGAATCACCTCTGCCGTGTTCCGTAAAGGTGGTGATGTGACTTTCCTGGTGGAAGAAATGCAGGCTGTTTTTGATCCCAAAGGCGGTTACTTCAAAAAAGGCGGTCGTTTCATGCCATCGCTAGTGGCTGAAATTGGTGACGTGATTGAACAGCACCTGAAGAAAATCGGCATGATCGTCGACGAAGCCATGCATGAAACTCAAAAGCAGATTCTGGCTGAAAAACGTGCTGAATATGAAGCCGCGCAAAAGGCTGTGACACCAGCCGCGACAGAAGAAGAGGGCGATGCTCAATACCCCGCTGGCGCAACAGTGTGTAACAAGTGCAGCACCAAAGCCGTGATCATGATGGACGGTTGCATGACCTGCCTGAGCTGCGGCGATTCTAAGTGTGGCTAGAGCCCGTCATTCTGGCGTAGGCCGGAATCTATAGGGTAGTAAAAAGCATTTCCATGAGCGCCCTCAGTGCGCACATGAATGGTTTGTTAGGGGGAATGGAAAGTGGCGCAGTCTGCGGAGATAGGCAGCGCTGCTTTTTCCTTTCTCCCTAAGTGACTTCAAAAGCATCAATGGATTGGGTCGCTTGAATTTATGGCTGGTGTTTGCTGATATTAAAGGGGCATTGATTAGCGTTATGAAATATTAGAAATATCTTAAGCCAGGGAGGATGAGTATTGTCTCAATTAAGCAAACCTTTGTATGAGCGACTTGTTGGAGCAAAATATATCTTTTACCACGGTATAGATACTCTGGAGCGTGCGGGACCATTCTCTGCTGGAATGGCAATCTTAGCCTTTCAAGACTCAGTGGAGATGATGCTGAGAGTTATTGCTGATCATCTTCATATTGGGATAAATAAGCAGGCCACGTTCCACACAATTTTGGATCAAATTGATGGGCATGGTGAAAAAAAGCTCACCCATAGAGACCAATTAAATAAACTTAATGGTGCGAGAGTACAGTTTAAACATCTAGGTACGGAGCCACGCACAAGTGATGTGAAAAATTTTCGCTCTAACCTTGAAAGCTTCTTCCCCAATGTCTTATCAAATTTTCTTGGGCTTGATTTTCGCACGTTGTCACTTGCAGACCTGATTCTTTATCGAAGAGCTAAAAATTGGATTAAGAAGGCTGAAGATCTACTTGAGTCTGGGGAGTACGACGAGTCTTCACGTTGCTCTGCAACAGCTTATAAGCTAGCAAAAAGAAAATATCCTCTTGAAAAGGATAGCGAGGATTTAACCTCATCACTTCGTATGAGCGGGGATCAAGATGCTGAGGCGATATTTTCAAATTTTGCTGAAATGATAGAAAAACGGCTTAGTTCCATGCAAGAACTATTGGATGTTGCTACGGACGGACTGAGTCTTACCGAGTATCAGAAGTTTAAGCGTTTGACGCCAGGTGTAGTAATCATGGCGTCTGGTTGTGTTAATTCTCTTTCTTCTGCTGGGCGTCGTCCCGTTTCTGATTTTGAAACAGCTTTGTTCTGCATTAATTTTTCGATAGACGCTATTCTACGAATGCAAAGCCGTGATATCCCTCTTTGGTTTAAGTTACCAAAAACTGATGAAGGTGAGCTTTCCGTTACCTTGCCCGCTTCAATTATTGTTTGGCCAAAGGATAACCCCGAAGAAATACGGAGCTCTGACGCGGGTGAAATAATAAAAATTCGTGGGGAGAGGTTTAATAAAGAAGGGTATACAGCAATTTGGGACGATGATGAAATGGCATTTATAAAATCGAATGCTCTTCAAGCGATAAATACTAATTATTAACTTTATTACTTCTAAATCACCTGACACTATAAAGTATCTTATTTCGCCCACTCGGCGAGTTAAGGCTTTTGGTCGCCCAAAAGCCTTAACAATCCAAAACCGCCCCTGCTGCTTGATCGCTTCGCGATTACCCTGCGCGCTTCAACTTTTAACGGCGTTCGGCAACTCGGCCTTACGGCCTCAGACAATCCTCACTTAACCCGCTAAAAGTCTCCAGTGCTCGGCTGCGCAGAAGGGGAGTAGGGTGTGCCATGATTGAGCTACGGAGTGCTTTGTATCATTCTCTTGGTAATCGCCGAGCAACGGAGAAAAATAACGGCACGTAGTAGCGAGGATTGTTTGAGGCTTTTGAAGATTTAATATCTTTAAAAGGTGAGTTCCGCAGCGGCCGTTAGTTTTTGAGTAGCGCAGGGCATCGGCACAGCCGACGATGGACTAGAGGGGGCTTTCTTTTGGTTACGTTTTCTTTGCCCTCAAAGAAAATGAACTCGCCCAGCAAGGCGAAACCGTTAATCCAAAAATTGCTCCATCAGCCTGGCCGCTCCTCGAATTATCCATGTGTTTTGGTTTCAGCCGGCGCTCAGTAACTCGGCCTTTTTCCTGCGGCAAAAACCCTCAGACAATCCTCACTTAACCCGCTAAAAGTCTCCAGTGCTCGGCTGCGCAGAAGGGGAGTAGAGTGTGCCATGACTGAGCTACGGAGTGCTTTGTATCATTCTCTTGGTAATCGCCGAGCAACGGAGAAAAATAGCGGCACGCAGTAGCGAGGATTGTTTGAGTCTTTTGAAGATTAAAGCTGAATTAAGCGGCTTGTCCGCTTCAATGAAACTTATGCCCCTTGGGTATAATTATCTTTAAAAGGCGAGTTTCGCAGCGGCCGTTACTTTTCGAGTAGCGCAGGGTATCGGTGCAGTCGACGATGGACCAGAGGGGCCTTTCTTTTGGTTCGCTTCCTTGCTGAATAAGAGGCTTGGCCGCAAAGAAAATGAACTCGCCCAGTAGGGCGAAACAGTTACTCAAAACCGCTTGTCCCAAAGCACACACTCTTGCCAGCGCAGGCTGTTCTCTCTTGCTTCGTATCCACAATCCACTTTGGATGCTGCTTTGCTCCGGAGAAGCGGCTACATATCACGACATTGTACATCTCGAAAGTTCGCAGTGTTTCTATATCATTATCGGTAACGATTTTACTGGGGCTGCTTTTATCGGCCTCGAGTTTGGATGGAGACTCTTGTGATAAATAAATACTGGACTGTGAATGTAAAGAAAATGACGGTGGCAGCTGTTTTGATGTTGTCTGCGGCTCAGGCGAGTGCAGGGTTGATTCCAATTGAAACCAATGGCGGTTTTGAGGGTGTCAAAGTCAACCGCTGGGCCGCTTTCAGGAACGGTGTCATGGGTTGGCAGTCGACAGCTGGCGGGGTTGAAATTCAACGCAGTGGCCGTATTTCTGGTGTGACGTCCTATCAAGGAAACCAGCATGCGGAGGTCAATACTCATCGTCCAGGTGCTTTGTACCGAGATATTAAAAATATTGCTGAAGGTCGCCTGCTGGGCTTTAGCTTCGCCCACCGAGCACGGTTAAGACAGGGTGAAAATTTACAGTTTTCATTAAAGGATTTAGGTGTTGATGGTGTTTTAGGTGGTGGCGATGATACAACGCTGTTTTCGCAGGAGTACTCTGCAAGCAAGGGGTTTTGGACTGTAAACGCTGGATTGGCAAGTGCTCGGACGTTAGGAAACACCGTTCGTATATCGTTTGATTCTTTGACGAGAGGTAGTGCGTCTAACTTAATCGATGCCGTTGAGCTGAATCAGGTGCCCATAACGAATAGCTTTGCATTATTGGGATTAGGGTTGTTCGGTATGGGTGCTTTTCGCAAAACCCGGGCGAGTAAACAAGCTAAATAGGTGAGTTCCGCAGCGGCCGTTATTTTTCGAGTAGTGCAGGGTATCGGTGCAGCCGACGATGGACGAGAGAGGTCTTTCTTTTGGTTCGCTTCCTTGTTGAATAAGAGGTTTGGCCGCAAAGAAAATGAACTCGCCCGGGATGGCGAAACGATCAATCCAAAACTGCCTATCGGCTCAAATAATTTTCGCTTATTTCCGCCTGAATCCTGCAATGCTCAGCTGTGCTTAAAGGTGCGTTCCGCAGCGGCCGTTACTTTTTGAGTAGCGCAGGGCCTCGCCGCAGCCTTCAATGGACAAGAAAGGCTGACATAATCTGATCGCTTTCGACCTATAACTGACACCGTGAAGGTCGGGTTTTCATTGCTAGGATGCAAGTTTAACGTGTAAATCTGCTCTCGCTTTGTTTACGCACTCTTGAATTCGCTCAAGAGCCTCTTCCGGTGTTACAGAGTCATCTGCTCCTAAATTCCCACCGCCTAGCATCGTGGCTAGAACATCGCTGAATGAGACCTCTTTAGCCAGAGTCCTAATGCCATCTTTAGTCATCCATTCACCTGCAGAAAGATAGACTATAGGCTGCCCTGTACTATCAACATCAATGAAAGCATGCAGATTGCCCATAAGCTCATGGTGTGCCAGGTCCATCTTATTCTCAATCCACGGTTTCAGTAGTTCTTCTATGTCTATCTCTGGCGGTGCTGTAGTCCAACTAGGTTCTGTTTTAGCGTCCATTACGTGATTCCTCGATCCTGTTAATAATCGCTTCGCTTAACGGTTCCTCCACGGTGTGCTTGTGATGTGATACGGGGGAGGGTAATCAACGATGCTCTCACGTGGCGATTTTTTAACGTCGCCCATCACTTTTTGGCAAAGCATCTAATGGCTTAGACTTAATCAAGGCTAAAAATTCAATGCTGCGATAGCGTTCAACCAGCGGCAAACTTCTCATTCAGGTAATCAATCATTACCTTTACCTTGGCAGGTGTGAATTGCCTCGATAAACGCAGGGCGTAGAGGTAGGTTGGCTCCGGAGTAAAGTTAATCAGTATTGTCTCCAGCAGCTTTCTTTGCAGTGCACTTTCCACGATGAACCGCGGTAGCATTACGATCCCCGTTCCCTGGACGGCTGCATCGCACAACACTTTACCGTTATTGGCGGTGAGTTGCCCTTTTAATTGAGCAAGCTCATTGGAAATACCCCATTGGTGTTTTGAGCGGGTCAGACTGTAGTGCAGGCAATGATGGTTTTTGAGGTCGTTATAGGTCTTTGGCTCTCCGTGCTTTTTCAGGTATTCGGGCGATGCGCAGTAGACAAAATCGATGGGGCATAGGCGGGTGGCTATCAGTGACGAGTCCTTTAGCTCACCGATACGCAGTGCTATGTCGATGCCTTCTGCGTATAAGTCGGTTTCCCGGTCTTCCAGCACCAGATCGATGTGGATATCCGGGTAGCGCTTTAGAAACTCTGGAATCAGAGGTGAAATGCGTTCAATACCAAAGCTCATCGGGACGGCAATGCGTAGATTTCCGCCGATCACGGCATTGCCAGCTTTTAAACGTTCTTCTGACTCCTGTAGACCTGCCAGTACATTCTGGACGTCGCCATAGTATTGCTGGCCGGCATCTGTCAAGCGCATGGAGCGGGTGGTTCGGTTCAATAACCGTGTGTCCATGGCCTCTTCCAGTGCGGATATTCGGCGACTGACACTGGCTGTGCTGGTGTTCATCCGTTCAGCCGCCTGGTTGAAGCTACCGGTTTCAACAACGGCGATATAGGTGTGCAGGTCGGTAAGCGTATATTGTTTCATTTTGCGTAATAGTTATTTGATTAATCTCATGTTTATCCCGAAATACAAATCAATAATACTGTAGCCATTCAAGTTTGTAACGCATTTAAGGAGGCGCAGTATGTTAATGATCCGCAGAGCTGATCAGCGGGGCCATATGACCAGCGACTGGCTCGACAGTTATCACAGTTTTTCATTCGGTGAGTATTACGATCCTGATCATATGGGTGTTTCGGTATTACGGGTGATCAATGAGGACTTCATTCATCCTGATACCGGGTTTCCCACACACCCGCATCGCGATATGGAGATTGTTACCTACATGTTGTCGGGTGAGCTGGCTCACCGGGACAGTATGGGAAATGGCAGCACGATTACTGCTGGCGAAGTACAACGCATGTCCGCTGGCACGGGGATCAGGCATTCTGAACTCAACCCATCGCGGGACAACGAAGCGCATCTGCTGCAAATCTGGCTATTACCAAAAGAGACGGGCATTGAGCCGGGCTACGAGCAGAAATATTTCAGTGACGAGGAAAAGCAGGGGCGTTTAAGGCTGCTGGTTTCTGAGGATGGTCGAGAGGGCTCTATTACGGCCCATACCGATACGTTGCTTTATGCTTCGCTGCTTGAAGCAGGTGAAAAGCTAAGTCACACCTTGAGTGATGAACGTATGGCATATGTGCATGTCGTTAGAGGCGTCGTTGATATCAACGGTCAACGACTTGAGGGCGGCGATGCCGCTACCTTGGTTGACGAAATGCATGTGAGCTTGGCGGCTGACGAAAATACTGAAGTTCTGTTATTCGATTTACCAAAGTGAGGTATTTAAAATGAAAAATCCAACTGAACATCAAATTCATGAGTTACTGGGTAGACGCTGGAGCCCCTATGCGATCGACCCTGATAAAGCAGTTAAGACAGAAGATTTAACCAGCCTTTTTGAGGCGGTGCGCTGGTCTATGTCCTCATACAACGCTCAACCGTGGCGCTATATCGTGGGTGTACGCGGTAGAAGCGATGAGGTCTGGCAGCAAGTCTATGATGTGTTGCTTGAGGGCAACCAGCCCTGGGCTAAAAATGCACCCGTGCTGGCTTTGGGCTTGGCAGAGCATAATTTCGAATATAACGGTAAACCTAATAAGGCTGCCTTGCATGACCTGGGGGCTGCTTCTGCAGCACTGACTTTTGAAGCTACAGCAAGAGGTATGGTTGTGCATCAGATGATTGGGCTCGATCCGGAAAAGGCCATGCAAACCTTTGATATTCCAGATTCTGTAGAGCCATTGACGGCCTTGGCTATTGGTTATGTTGGTAGCGGTGGAGTTGTGGAGGAAGAGTTTGCCCAGCGCGATAATCGTAAACGCGAGCGTAAGGCTTTGGAGGAAATTATCCTGGCGGGCAGTTTGTGATTATTATTTCTAATCTGTTCTGCTGACAAGATAGTTAAAGGGATCGTAACGATAAATAATAGTCGCCTGCCCCAGGGTATCGGCACAGCCGACGATGGATTAGAAGGGCCTTTCTTTTGGTTCGTTTCCTTGCTGAATAAGAGGTTTGGCCGCAAAGAAAATGAACTCGCCCAGGAGGGCGAAACGGTCAACCTAGTATCACCCGCCCAAACAAGCTATAGCGGCTAACATATCAATCAGTTTTTGATAACTAACTGGAAGGGTGGAGGTCGTATATCGATATGGCTAGAGAGAGATCCGTTCCAACAAATAGAGTAAGCCGGTTACTGCAACTGGGGCGGCTGGTTGGAGGTATCGCCGGGCAGGTACTCAGCGAAAGCGCATCGGCGTTTGTCACAGGAAAGCCGCTGAGGGCAACTGATTTGCTGCTGACACCAGCCAATGCGGTGCGCCTGGCGGATCGGTTGTCGGTGATGCGCGGTGCAGCGATGAAGGTCGGCCAATTGCTTTCGATGGAAGCCGGTGATTATCTTCCCCCTGAACTGACTGACATTCTGGCCTCCCTGCGAGAGAGCGCGCACCCCATGCCACTGGGCCAGGTAGCGGAGGTTCTGGACGATGCCTGGGGTGAGGGCTGGGAGAGTGCATTCAAGCAGTTTTCATTCACACCGCTTGCGGCGGCTTCGATCGGGCAGGTCCACGAAGCGACAACCAAGGATGGCCGACATCTAGCGATCAAGGTGCAGTATCCTGGCGTCCGAAAAAGCATTGATAGCGACGTTGATAATGTCGCGGCTCTGTTAAAGCTTTTACACCTGATTCCAAAAGATTTTGATATTACGACATTGCTCAAAGAAGCAAAGCATCAACTCCACCAGGAAGCCGATTATTGCGCCGAGGCAGAAAGTATTGCTGAATACAGCGGTTTTATCGGTTGCGATACAGGTTTCGAGCTTCCGGTCGTAGACAGATCACTCACCACGCCTGACGTGCTCACCATGTCCTTCGTCTCCGGTGCCCCCATCGAAACCCTATTTGAAGCGCCACGCTCTGTAAGGAACCTTGTTGCCACACGACTTCTGGCGTTGGCTATGAAGGAGGTGTTTGAGTGGGGCCTGGTTCAGACGGATGCCAATTTTGGTAACTACCGGTACCAACCTGAGCAGGATCGTATCGGACTCCTTGATTTCGGGGCAACACGGCACTATTCCAATGATATGGTTAAGTCTTTTCGTCGTTTGGTCGGTGCGGCTCAAGACGGAGATGTTTCTGTCATTGAGCCCCATGCCATAGCGTTGGGTTATCTGCGATCAGGCGAGCCCGAGCCGTACCGTCAGGGGTTGTGCAAAATGATCAGTGCGGTTGCCGAGCCAATGCGATATCAGGGGTTATTTGATTTCGGTTCCTCCGATCTGTCAAAGCGTGTTGCTGAGCTGGCCATATCCCTGAGGCTGAATCAGCGCTACATGCATCTGCCGCCAACCGACATGCTGTTTCTGCACAGAAAGCTCGCAGGTACCTACCTGCTTTGCGCCCGTTTGCGGGCACAGGTCGACGTGAAGAGTTTGGCCGCGCCCCACATCCAATAAGCTTTGCGCCCACCTATCTCCAATAGAGGCTGTTTCAATGTGTATTGGTGGATAACCAGAATGCAGCTGATCGATCTGCTCTTTCCAGCAGGGCTTGAAGTCGGGAATTCGCTTGCGAGTGTTGCTCGCTTTTATCTTGGCACCACGTTCGCAAGGTCACTAAAAAAATCCCCGTAAGGACTATCTCTTCAATTTGTCTACGCCGTCCACCTGCATGCAGTCCGGCCGCCTCACGCCAGAATTGAACGAGACGCGACAAATCAAAGGCCATGGGTACCCAGTGGTGGATGTGCGGAAGATGAAGTTTGCTCCCCAGCATTTGAGTGGTCACCTGGTGGTATGGAGCGAGTGCTTCAAACCAGCGCCAAATAATAAACGCCAGCCGCTCTTTGACCGGCAAAGCCTCAATACTGCTTGATTCTGCCGAAAGCATGGCCTCTAGCGCGCGTGAGAACCAAGCGTTAGCGACGGCATTCGTATCCGGGTAGTGGTGACGTATGTTATTAACGGATGTATCGCAGTATTTTGCCAGCTCTACAAGACTGAGGTCATACCAGTTATTCCTCTTGCTCGCTATCTCCAGCGCAGCATCGAGTATGCGACCCGCTTCTGGGATCTGTTCTGCGTTTAGGAAATCGTCATCCATCACACCGCCTCCGACTAGGGCGTTTGATGCCCGATAGTCCTTTAAGTTCGAGCATTTTGGTAATGCCATGAGCCAGGCGAAAGCAACATTATTAGTACATCTACGGCAGCACAGAAGAGGGATAGGCTCGTGCTATGAACCGGTAAAGGCGCTCCTCTGATATCTTTGGAGTAGCGCAGGACACAGGTGCAGCCGACGATGGACTAGAGAGACTTTTGGTGCTGCTTTCTTTGGGCGTAAAGAAAATGAACACGTCCGAAAGAACGAAACGGTCATTCAAAAAGTTTATTCGGATTTTTCATCGTCTTGATTTCCAGAATGTTGCCAACCGGATCGGCAATGAAAAAGGTTTCCTGCTCAAAATCCGACCCTTTGAAGCGAACATAGGGCTCATCCACGTAGGAGGCACCTTGCGCCTTAATACGTTGTTTTAAGGCTTCAAAATCAGCAGCACTTAAATGGACTCCGAAATGCGGTACAAGCACTTTGCCCATGTCCACATCATGGCGCGAGCTATGCCATGATTCGTCTGGATGAGAGGCGTGAAGCGTGAGTTCATTGCCCCAAAAATCGATATCGATCCAACTGTCACAGCTACCTGTTTCCGAATTGCCCCTATTGCAGCCAAGCAGATCGCAATAAAACTTCATGGCAATATCCAAGTCGCCCGCCGGGATTGCAAGATGAAATCTGTTTGCCATAGGCGCCACCCTAACTAAAGATGTCGGTTTATTAGACAAGTTTGAATACGTCGGAATTCCCTACAATTAAAAGTGCGGGTCCGTGTGATGAGTCAATCAAGTGGGGCGTCTTTAAATAATTAGGGGCAGTGTAAAATGACCTCACTGTCCATAAGTCCCGGTAAGTCCATGGGATTTAGAGACAATTTACTTAATTCAGTCTGCTTTTAGGCCAAGGTGTTCCTTAACATAGTACGCGTTTGCGTTTACGGCGCCGCAGCTGCGCGTAAATCAGCAAATAGTCGCAGCCAGGGTTTGAGGTGCGCCAGTTTGCGTTGCTTTGATTCTGCTTGTTTACGTTCGCTGTAAACGCCGTGTAGTACCAGATATTGGGTGCTGTTTTGCTTGCGAATTGGGTAGGTATGGGTCGGTGAGGGCAGGGATTGTTGGGTGATGAATCGTGTGGCGGCATCGCGGCTGCTGAAAGCCCCCAGTTGCAGGGTAAAGTTTTGTCCTCGCTGTGCCATTACCCATCGACTGCCGGTATCAGCGGGTGAGGCTGATGCGGGTTTGACTGGTGTTTGTACCGCTGTTTTTTTTGTGGAGCCTCCCAGACAGTGGGCGACATGCAATTCATTTCCGGCATCTACCTGGCGGTACTTTTCCCAGAACGCTTTGTCGATTTTACGGTGTGCAGCCGCGACGTCTGAGCGCCGGTAGCGCGACACTTGGCTGGGGCCACCGTTGTAGGCGGAATAGCTGGCCCGGGCCAGGTTGGATAGGCCGCCGGGATGTTTGTGTTCCCCTCTTTTCAGGGCATATTTACGCAGATAATCCATCAGTATCTCTGCGCCGGTGTCGCTGTTGTAGGCGATGTCCCAGCGTAGCTTTTGTATGTCGTAAAAACCTCGCCATACTCGTTCATTCACCTGCATTAGACCTACGTCGCCGGTACCGGATCGAATAGGCTCCATGCGATTGTTGGTCACCACGTACTGGCGCCAGCAACTTTCCTGCCAGGCGGTCGCCAGCACCAGTTTTTTAAAAAGCCGTTTGTGCTCCGGTTCCAGGCGATGCTGCTGCAAGACTTTGTCGACACTTGTTGCCAGCAGGGTTGATACCAGGGGCAGGTATTGATCCAGTTCAGAGGTCTTCGGCACCCAGCTGTTAAGGCGTTGAGCGGGTGAGGCGGCGTATGCATGGGGGAAGAGAGAAAAATTGAAATTCAGGGCGGACGGTTTTTGTGCCTCGTGCTGAATCTGCTGTCGAAGCAACTGCTGTAATTGCGGATCAACGGCCTCATCATATTTAAGTAGCTGCTCTGGCTGGCCGGCGTTCAGCATCCGCGCCATGCGCTTCAGGCCGTCTGCGGAGATCTCAAGGCCGATGCTTGGACCCAGCTGATCCAGCGCATCGAGTGCATCGGTTGCCGTTAACAGGCTTAACCAGAGTAGATGTTCCTGTCCGGGCTGTTCTAACGCGATGCTGCGAACCAGCGGACGCAGTTGCCGCCAGCTTTGCAGAAACCAGGCGCGTAACTCGGTGTTGGCATGCTCTGGGGTGGCTGTTAATGCATCGCGTAGGCGATAGCGGCTGTCAATCAGCATGTCGAGTAAGGTGTAACGGACTTCCTGCAAACTGGTGGCGGAGGCATAGTGTTTGACGGCCATCACCAGTAGGGCATCCATCAACTGCCAACGGGTCTCCCATTGCTGTAGCTCTTCCCCTGTCAGGGCAGCCTCGATTTGTTCTGACTTTGCTAGCACGTTAACCATAAAGCCGATGGATGCATCCAGTGTGGCGGGCGTTACCTGTAAGTCTTGCAGTTTTAGGCTGCTTATCATCGCCTGCAATTGCTGCGTGCTTTGGTGGGGTAATACCTCGGGCAGTAAGCCGCCAAGCGAATCAATATAGGGCGACAATTCCAGGGTAAAGTTGGTAAAAAAGTTATTCAGGCTACCCTGGGCGGCGTCCCACACGCTGCCAGAGACAATCTTGTTGCCATCCGGCCCGATCAACCAGGTTGCCGAAGGCTTTATCTTTACTGAGGTGCTGTTGGGTCCGATCAGTGGTTGCCCAAGAAAACCGACGCCGCCTTGCCAGGCTAGTAGTTGCTTGCAATTGCCGAGTAGATCGATACCCAGGCGCACATCAACGCGCGCGGTCAGTTCGAGCTCGGCGTTGTGGGGCGCGATAGTGGGATCGGCGAGTACAATCCGGTTGCAGCCGCTAGGGTCATGTAACAGTTCGGCACGCTCTCCGCCCTGATTGAACAGTTGCCGGACTAAAAGTACGCGTAGTAGTGGGTAATCGAAGTTAACGGAGACGTTAACTACTCGGGTGTCAGCACTGGCTTGGCAGGTAATAAGGAAAGCGAGTGCTAGTAGGCTGAGATTTTTCATCAGGCGTTTTGCCATGGGTATCCAGTAGGTTTTCATCATTAAAAAGGGCGGTAATAAATTCAAATCATTCATTCTGTTATTTGTCACTGACGGCATTTCTTGGGGCTTGTTTCGCAATTCATCTTACCTGCTGCCGGGCCACTACAGAAGAACATAGTTACTAGCCGGGAACTAAATTGATCACCGAGATTACTATTTAAAATTTGCCTGTGAATGCTGCTATATGCGTATGAGGTCTTCATTAAGCGAATGTGTTGGAGTGCGAATGACAGTGGCGGGTTGAGGTTACTTGTTTATCCTCGGCGTTATCAATGACGCCGCCTATATAAGCGATCATATGTGATATTTTATTGGGCTTTAATGTTAAAAATAGCTCATATATGATCTGTATTAAGTTTTATTGTTCAAATGGCGCTCATTTATGATAGTTTTAGTGCTATATAGGTATATTATTAATCATATATGATCTGCTTAATAAGATTGCATGAAGGCTGAGAGATGAAAATAAACACGACTACTCCAAAAACCGCTGTCATTGCTGAGTTAGGCAAACGTCTGGCTCGGGTACGTAAACAGCGGGGTTATACTCAGGAAGAACTGTCCAAAGCGGCGGGGCTGGGTGTGGCTACGTTGCGCCGGATCGAGGAAGGCAAAGATGCTCAGCTGGGTTCGTGGGTCAAGTTGCTTAAGACGCTGGATATGGTCGCTGCGATTGACCAATTGGTGCCGGAAACCTTCAGTTCACCCATGGCGGAAGTAAAAGCGGGTAAGCGCCGTTCGGTTAAAAAGCCTTCGGGTGTGTCGCAGGGTTCTGTTGTTTGGGGTGATGAGGGATGACAACGGCGACAGTGAAGCTCTGGGGAACGCCCGTCGGTTACGTGGCGATGGAAGCGGGGGAGCGCTTTGGTCGTTTTGAGTATGATCCTGTTTTTGCGGAGATGGGTATCCAGCTGGCGCCGTTGATGATGCCCGCTAAAGCAGGGCAGATTTATCAATTCCCGGATTTGCATCCGCGATCTTTTCACGGTTTACCGGGATTGTTAGCGGATAGCCTGCCGGATAAATACGGTAACCGGTTGATTGATATTTGGTTGGCGCAAACAGGCCGACGACCTGACGATTTCAACGCTGTTGATCGCCTGTGTTATACCGGGAAACGCGGCATGGGTGCGCTGGAGTTTGAGCCGTCGGCAGCGATTGAAAGCAGTGTTGATAAACAGCTTCAGGTTGAGGAGTTGGTGGCGCTTGCAGCCATGGCCTTTGCGGATAAAGGTGCACTGGATACCCGGTTAGCCGTTGAAGGCGATGAGCAGGGGCTGTTGGATATTCTAAATGTAGGAACATCTGCAGGTGGCGCCCGTGCCAAGGCGGTTATCGCCTATCAACCGGAAACAGGTCAGGTGCGTTCCGGGCAAACCAATTTGCCCAAGGGTTTTCAACACTGGTTAATCAAGTTTGACGGTGTGGCCTTTAGTGGTGACTGGGGCGTTGCTGATCCGGCAGGTTACGGAAAGCTGGAATACAGTTATTACCTGATGGCGCAGCGTTGCGGCATTGAGATGATGGAGAGCAAACTCCTGGAGGAGAATGGCCGCAGCCACTTTATGACTCGCCGCTTTGATCGGGGGCCGAAGGGTGAAAAGCACTTTGTGCAAACCCTGGCAGCATTGGCGCATTATGACTATTGGGAAAGTGGTTATCATTCCTATGAGCAGTTGCTCATGACCATGCAGCAGTTGGGTATGAATAATGAAATGTTGGAGCAACAGGTGCGCCGGATTATTTTTAATCTGGTGGGCTGTAATCAGGATGATCACGTTAAAAATTTCGGCTTTATGATGGATCGGCAGGGGCGCTGGAGCCCAAGCCCCGCCTATGACCTTTGCCATGCTGAAGGTAGTGATTTCACGCGCAATCATCAGTTGAGTTTGAACGGCAAAACGAATGATTTTGAATTAGCTGACCTGAAACATTTGGCTGATTATGCGGGCCTGCCGCGAGGACGTGAAAAGGCTATTTTAGAGCAGACTGCTGATGCCTTTAACGACTGGTCGAAATTGGCGAATGAGCTCGCTATTCCGACCAGACTTCAAAATCACGTCAACCGCACATTACGCTTAAGCTGGTAGTTATTTGTTAGGCTGGTGTTTTCTGCGGAATACTTTTAACGGATACAGCAGTTGTCCGAGAAAAGTTCTCGGTAACCTGATGGTCGTGCCGTAATCAGCTGGCCATCGTTTTTTTGGCATGTGGTAGGTGTTGAAGAGGCGATCAAATAAAACCGTATGAGCAGAGTAGTTGGTGTCGATGGCGGGTTTTTCTGAGCTGTGATGCCAGTGGTGGAATTGAGGTGTGACAAAAATATATCTCAGGAAGCCGAAGGAAAATTTCAGATTACAGTGAATAAGGATCGCCTGTAGCGCTGCGAAAGCAACGTAGATATCCAGGGCCGCTTTGTCCGGCCCTAATAAATACAGCGGTACCATCACCATGGCTCGTTCGGAAAATACTTGAACAAAGTGTCCGCGGGAACCGGCCAGCCAATCCAAATCTTCAACCGAATGATGCACGGCATGAATTGGCCACAATGGCATCACTTCGTGGAATGTGCGGTGCTCCCAGTACAGTACAAAATCAGCGCAGAGGATGATCAGTACAACCTGAAGCAGCAGCGGGATTGATTGAATGCTTTGTTGCAGGGATTCACTGACCGCCCAGTTGAAATGGCTGGCGTGAAAGTTTGCGTAGATCAGAATGGCTGAGATCATCAGGTGGTTGAAGCAAAAATAGAACAGGTCTAAGCCCCATTCTTTACGAAGAATGACCTGGTTTTTATACTTGGGAAATAGCTTTTCCAGGGCCATAAAAATAAACACGGAGCCCATGAATGCAAGGATTAGCCAATCCGCCCCTAATGAAAGCCTAACCGGTTCGACAGGTCCCACTGGGATGGTATAACCGCCCAAGGCAAAAGCAAGCAGAGTTAAACCAATGCCGATGCTACCCATGAGCCTAAATTTTCTGAACAGGAAGGTGAGCAGGCCGAAGAATAACGAGAAATACATCCCATATTTCAGGACTTGCTGTAGAAAAACGGCATCGTAGGCTTGGCGGAGTTCGATGGTGGTGAGGTAAGCGGGGAACAAATATGCCAATACCGCAATCAGGCTTAATGCACCGAGACATACTGCGGTGTAACCACTGATTTTCCCTTCACCAAAACGAAACTGTCTGTCAGTATCAAGCTCAATATTTCGCTCGCGGTAGTGGTAGTTTTTGTCCATAAAGCACCCGAATAAAATCCCGTTTATTGGTAAGTAATATTGGCGAGAAAGAGTACCTAACTATACCGGGGCTGCGTAAACATAAATTTAAATTATTGGGATAGTGAGCTATGCCACGAAAGGTCAAAGCCCTGCTGTAATATCTATCTTTCGCCAGTTTCAGGCTGACAAAGCCACGTTTCTTCGGTTTGTAGATTCACTAAATATGTTAGGATATTTTAATTCAATGTATACCCATTGCCTTATTCCTTTGGGCACAAAAAACCCCGCAAGGCGGGGTTTTTAGGGGTGACAATGAATCGATTATTTTCTGATTCGTCTAAACCCTAGTAGAGCAAGTCCAAAACCAATTAGAGGTATTGTGCTTGGAATTGGAATTGGCGTTGGACATGGGGGTTGGCCTGGTTGGCCGCATTGTGGTGGAGGTGGGGGTGCGCCGGTGTCAGCAAGCAAAAGATTTTCAAACATTCTGCGGTTATCGCCAGCATTGAGTCGGCCAGAGTCGAAGACATTTTGGTCTGTGATTAGAAAAATACTACCGGCTCCGATGTTTTCGAATCCCATCATCACGCTGGTTAAGTTATGTCCGTACATTAGGATTTCTGGCGCCCCAAGGATAGGAGCAAATGCTGCGTAGTGGTAAGCATCTACGCCCGCAGTCAAATCATGGGTAAGAATTTCACCATTTGCCCTGAGAGCAATTTGGGAGCCACCATCTTGAACATTAGCATTCTGGATGGACATTGCGCTACCCAAGGCGGCGAGAGTGGCATTGATCAGGTTATTCTCAGGAACCGCAAAGCCGCTACCACCATGTTCCCCCATAAAGGCAATACGGCCGCCGGTGCTCAAGTAAGCAGACATGGCCAAGATTTCGGTTGGTGTGTAGGCGTTACTGGGTTGAACAGCCCAAAGAAGCTCGATTCCACTTAATGCCGCTGCTGTTACGACCGAACTTCCCAGTGTAGAGGTGTGGCCTGCTAGACCATTGTAGAAGTTGTGGACATTGCTGGGAATGCTTGAGCCACAGCACCCACCATCATCGCCGAGAACTAAAATCTCGCTGGCCGAAGCGCCGCCACCTAAAGCAAGAAAAAATGTAAAAACTGAACTTAATAGTAACTTTTTCATAGCAACTCCATGACAAGTTAGCAAAATGTTAGTAGTTATCTTTGCAGACCAATCTTGTTAAAAAACCAGTGTCGGGTGATAAGAAATAGTGCTTTTTTACTTGTGTAGTTTATATATGCATTATTCGTACCATTTTTTTATTCGTTATATATCAATTGGTTAAGTTTTTTTGATGTGTTTTTTTATTTTTTTGTAAATTTTTTTGACACTGTTGAATAGAAGAAAATGTAGCGTTTATTAGCTATTCGGTTTTCTTTTTTATGGGAAGGTTTAGGCAGCCAAGGCGACCTTGAGAATCAACGACAGACCGGTCAAGAAGGTAATGATTTCAAAAGCACGCTTGATGAGCTGGTTGCCCTTGATTCTACCCCAGTGTGCACCAAGATAGCCGCCGACAAACGACGCGACAATGAGCACCGGTAGCCAGGACCACTTCACCTCGGTTTGTAAAGCGAGTGTTAGGGCGCCACTACCATTCCAGAATAACCCCACCAGTACCAGCGTATAGGCGACCGCCTGTTTGTAGTCCAGACCAAACCAGCGTACCAGCCAGATAGTCACAAAGAGTCCGGTGCCCGAGGTTAGCGAGCCGTTAAGAGCGCCAATGAGAAATACCCCAATCCCGCCCAGCAGCATACCCATAATGTCGCGGTGTTTTGCATCATGGGTTTGGCCTAATTCTGGCTTAAAGAAGGAATACAGCGACAGTCCAATGGTCAGGACACCCAGCGCAATGTTTGCTGTTTGATCCGGTATTGCCAAAACCCATGATGCGCCGATAATGACGCCGGGTAATCCGGTGGCCAGTATAAACAACGAGAACCAGAGGCTAAGCTTGCTGTTTTGCCAATGATTCAAGCTGGCACCCACGCCCAGAAACACACTGGCAATCTTGTGGGTCACCAGGGCCATGGGGAAGGGTAGACCGAGAAACAGCAGCGCAGGCAATTGCAGCAATCCGGCGCCGCCGCCAGCCAGCGACGAAAGGGTATTGGCTAGCAGCGAAACGACGGCCAGGAGTAATTGTTCAAAAATCATATTTCGTCACGGTTTTTATCCTGGCCTACTTAATTTTACTCAACGCAAATAAATCAGTTCTGCGATCCTTAAGGTTTGTAACCGTACCCATTTGATTCAATTCCCGGAGTAGATCAATATCAACATCGGCAATGAGTATCATTTCCGTATTGGGCGTAGCCTCTGCCTTGATGCCATTTGTCGGAAACTGGAAGTCGCAGGGTGTGAACACCATGGATTGGGCAAATTGAATGTCCATATTATGGACATTTGGCAAATTCCCAACACTCCCGGCAATGGCCACATAACATTCATTTTCGATCGCGCGGGCCTGGGAACAATGACGCACCCTGGAATAACCATTTTGCGTGTCCGTTAAAAACGGTACAAAAAGGATGTCCATGCCTTCATTCGCGAGCATTCGACTCAGTTCCGGGAATTCCGAATCATAGCAAATTAAGATGCCTATCTTGCCGCAATCCGTATTGAAAACCTTTAACTCAGAGCCGCCAACCATGCCCCAGACCTTTGATTCGTTCGGTGTTATATGGAGTTTTTCATAGCGGTCGATGGTGCCATTTCTGTGGCATAAATAGCCGACATTCAGCAGGGCGTCGTTTTTTATTTCCGGCATGCTTCCGGAAATGATGTTGATATTGTAAGTGATTGCCAACGTGGATAAGCGTTGGACAATTGTATCCGTGTATTTGGCTAGTTCTCGAATAGCATCGGATTCAGACAGGTGATTGTTTTCGGCCATTAGAGGGGCATTGAAAAACTCGGGGAAAAGCGCAAAATCCGCTCGATATCCCGATACGGTATCGACAAAGTATTCGACCTGTTCCATGAGCTCGTCGAGGTTTTTGTATGGCCGCATTTGCCATTGTATCAAGCCAAGCCGAACCACCTTTTTTTCTTCGACGATCTTTTTTGAGGGCTTTTCGTAATAGATATTGTCCCATTCAAGCAACACGGCGTATTCCTCTGATGCCGCATCACCTTCCAGGTAGCCTTTTATGACTTTGTGAGGGTGAAAGTCGTTGGAAATCTGGAAGTTTAATACGGGGTCATGGATTTCTTTACGCCGCACTTTTTCGATGTATTGTTTGGGTGATAGCTCATTGGAATACTGATGATAGTTGGGAATACGGCCGCCAAAGGCAATGCCTTTTAGGTTTAGCCTCTCACACAACTCTTTGCGGTAATCATAGAGTCTTCTTCCCAAACGTAGTCCTCGGAAAGCCGGGCTGATAAAAATATCGATACCGTAGAGCATATCGCCCTTAGGTGTGTGGGACTCAAAGGTATAATTGGCGGTAATTTCTTTATAGGTTGTTTGGTGCTCGTACTTGTCATAATCCACGATTATTGAGAACGCCGCGCCTGCGAGCACACCATCCACGAGAATAACAACCTGGCCCTCAGGGAATTTCTCGATCAGGGTTTTGATCTGCTGTTCCGTCCAGAATGCATCGGGCATGGAACCATAGGAGGAAACAGTGACTTTTTTTAGCTCCGGGTAGTCTTCCAGCTGCAGAAAGCGCATTTCTACATTTTCAATATTTTCAATATTCATATCACAACCTTATAGAAAACCTGGAGCCGACTAATACAACCATATGCTTATGGCGTTTTAACAGGCCGCTATGCTGGAAGAATGTTCGACACATGAGGTAAAAAAGCACGGGCTTAATCGTAAAAAAAAGTCTGTCAGATTGAGCTATTTATAACAGTAGATGGTGTGTGAAGGGAGCGTTTTTTTATTTTTTGGAATGAATTATAGACGCTTGTTAAACGGACATTTAAGACGGGTCTAACTGAATCAATGACAGAGAAACGAGCTGGCAAAGACGAGAATGTTTACTTTACCAGCACAGTTAAATGTCTCTCCGATATTTGGATGGGGGAAACGACTTACCGTAAAGAAATTAATGCTGGAAACTTAACGTTGACGGGAAAAGGGCTCTGACAAACAATGTTTCCTCATGGTTGAATCAATGCATATTCGCAAAGGCTGCGCCATAAATCTCGAAGACCGAAAACGCTAAAAGTGGCAGTTATATTTTGCCTATCGATGTAGAATGCGCTCTCACCGATCATTCAACTTTTTCTTGGATGCACTTTTCTAGGAACCACATGAAAAAAACAATCGCTTTAACGCACGTTAAGCTTAAACCTGCCCGCTTGGTAGACTCAATTAAGCACGATATTAAAAAGTACCTTAACAGAGAACGTAATAAGCCACTGCCTGAAGGCATGGACTACTGGACGTTTGATTGTCGCTTTGGCGCTTCAGAGAATGTGGCAGAAGTGATATATGCCTCTGAAATCAATAAGCGTATTGATGCGGCAGTGGAGCAGGGACTCGCAGAATTTTATATCGAGATTATCTCAAAATCTGAGAATCATAAGCCAAAACCTGTTGGGACGACTGCAACTGATAGCGATGCAGAAAACAATGAGTTTTTTGAAGATTAGGTTTTAGCCATAAGTTAAATGGGGGAACGGTTAATTCTTGTTTGATCTTCCTCCTTTAAGTTTTTGACGTCTAAACTATCTTGTAAAGGTGGTCGCCTGAGGGAGAGACAAGTAATGACAAAAAAAACTTATATAACTCTTATCGTGTTTTTTATTGTATGTCTGGTTAGTTTTGGTAGTTACGCGCTAATCCGCTACGAAGACCTTCAACAAAAAACCCAATTTACAGAAATAACAAATATTGCAGAGCGAAAAGAGGCGTTTTTTAATTTTTTACAACCTCGAATCGAGGCGTCAAATCAAAAAATATTGACCTTACGGAATCAAGTTAAGTTATTAAAAAATCGTTATCAGAAAATGGGACAAAGCCTGACTAGCACAGAGATTGAATTTTTAAAAACGACAGCACGAATTTACAAAATCACGAAATTAAATCTTGATGAAAATGGTTTTGCACGGTTACTGAAAAAAATTGATATTGTGCCGCCGTCACTCACAGTTGCTCAGGCGGCTAAGGAGTCAGCCTGGGGGACATCTCGTTTTGCCGTTAAAGGGAATAACTATTTCGGCCAATGGTGTTTTAGTAAAGGTTGTGGATTAGTCCCGAGTGGCCGTACAAAGGGAGCTACTCATGAGGTGGCGAGGTTTGATTCAGCGCAACAGTCAGTGCAGCAATATATGTTTAACATTAATACTCACAAGGCCTATCGCAGCCTTCGTGGGATCAGAGAGAACTTGCGCAACAACAATAAAGAAATTACCGGCTTACCACTATCAGAAGGGTTAACAAGCTACTCTGAACGTGGGGATGCTTATATCAATGAAATACAAGCGATGATTAAGCATAACAACTTATCCCAACTGGATTTCAAATCAAATTAGATTAAAAGGGGCGCAACGATTATTCGATCAGCCCTTTAAACATCAAACACAGTACGGTCACTGTTTCTTCTTGAGCCTACCGCCAAGCCACGCCGTTTTCTTTTCCTTTCTCTGTGTTGTGACAGGTACAATGCGGCAATTTTCTTTATTTCATAGTAATCATCTCAACAGGGAACTAGCATCATGACCATTATCCGTAAATCGACTAACGAAAAAGTCAGCCGCGTTGTTATTCACAATGAAACGGTTTACCTGTGCGGTCAGGTTGCTTATGACGTTACCGGAGACATTGTTGAGCAAACTAAGTCTGTATTCGCACGCATTGACGAGCACTTGGCAGAAGCTGGCACTGATAACTCAAAACTGCTGTCTGTGTTAATTCACATCAAAGATAATAAAGATGTTGGCACGTTTAACGCGTTGTGGAATGCATGGTTGCCTGAAGGTTGTGCACCGGCTCGTAGCTGTGTTCAGTCAACGATGGCGCGTGATGCGATTTTGGTGGAAGTGACGGTTATTGCGGCACTTTAGTATTGTTCGAATACGCATGCTCGGTGAGAATAAACAGTTTAACCGGTGAATTATTTTGGCGAACCCAATGAAGGAAGAACAATGAGAATTTGTGGTGTTGAACTGACGGCTAATGATGCCGTTATTAGTTTAATTGAATTAGACGGTGAACATTTTACGCTGCCGGATTGCCGGGCGCGCAAACTGTCGTTACCAAAAGAATATACACGAGAAGACCTTCAGCGGTTTCAATTTGCCTTTGCCAAATTGATGAGTGACTACAAGGTCGATAAGGTTGCCATCAAGGAGCGTATGACCAAGGGTAAGTTTGCGGGTGGCGCAGTCAGCTTCAAATTGGAGTCGGCTATCCAACTTATTGCGGATCTCGATGTGGTGTTGTTTTCGACTACACAAATTAAAGCGGCACTGTCTGAAAACCCGTTACCGATTGCATTTTCTGAGACCGAGTTAAAGGTGTTTCAGGAAGGCGCATTTACCGTCGCGTATGTCGCTCATATGCTGGCTTAATTACAGGCCTGATTTGAAAAGCCCTGTGACAAGGTAGTGGTGAAATGACACCCGGAATTAACGTTGTAAAACAGCGTAACATTACGCATAAGGTACATGAGTATTCTCATGATCCCTCAAGTGAGTCCTATGGCTTAGAGGCTGCTGAAAAGCTCGGTGTGGCTGAGGCTCGAGTATTCAAAACACTGGTTGTGAGTCTTGATAATAAGGCGCTTGCTGTCGGGGTTATTCCTGTTTCAGGCATGCTGAGCATGAAACTCATTGCGAAGGCCGCTGGTGCAAAGAAGGCAGCCATGGCTGCACAAGCAGATGTTGAGCGATCAACGGGTTATGTGCTTGGTGGTGTCAGTCCTTTGGGTCAAAAACAGCGGTTAAAAACCCTCATTGACTCTTCTGCTAAAGAATTTCCCACGATCTATGTGAGTGCCGGGCGAAGAGGGTTGGAAATAGAGCTGAACCCAGAGGACTTAACAAAGCTGGTTAATGGGAAATTTGCTGAAATATGTCAGTAGGCTTGCTTCTATGAACGCTAGTCATTCAGGTTTTAATCCGGTTTATGGAGAAGACGCACCGTTGCTGGAGCAAGTCAATGCGTTGAGCGGTGACGCTATTCTCGAATTTGGTGCGCCCTGGTGCGGGCACTGTCAGGCTGCTGAGCCCGCCGTGCAGGAAGTGTTGAATGAGCATTCAGAGCTACTTCATATCAAGGTCTATGATGGCAAAGGCAAACGGTTGGGCAGGGCGTTTAGCGTTAAGCAATGGCCGACGTTGATTCTGTTACGTGATGGTGAGGAAGTGGCGCGTCTGGTGAGACCTTTACAAGCTGGGGAGGTTCGTCAGTTGGTGGCGCAGCCCTAACCGCTCCACGGAGCTAATCGTAGCTATGCTATTCAACAAAGGTAAAATAGTTTTGAAATCGTTTCTGTATTTTTTCGGGGCAATTTTTCTAGCGGCCTGTATTTATGCTTTTATTCAATCTGTGCCAATCAGCTATGAAGTCGATGTGCAACAGTCACAAATTGTTACTGAGCAGGTGGGTGCCAAAACGCAAGGGCCACTTAAATCGGCCATTGATAAAAAATCAACGGTGCTGTGCGAAATTGAGTCCTTCTGGTCGAAATATAATGTCTGGGGTGACACGGATAAGGTATATACATCAACTGAAAATGACGGTGCTGACGAGAAGGAAGTGAACGGGAACAATGGCTGTGAACAGCCTTTTGACGATGCTGTTAGCGAGTAAAAGTTAGTCCATGCGAAAATCAGATAAAAAAATGGATAACCAGCTCAGGTTGGTATTAACCGATGTGTGTGAAACCGCCCTGAAGAAAATTAACGGCTTTCAATGGCTTACTCATTTGGTTGATTATTCTCGTTTCCCGCAAAGCTTGAACATCGTTTGTGTGTTCGATACCAATGAAAACCTTGCCACGTTTATGTCGAACGGTGAGGAAAATGTACTGACAACTCTCATTCAGAGAAAACTCAGTGATGTTGGTGTGAGTATCAAAGCGATGTCAGCGCAGATTGCCTATGACACAGAGGAAAACTGTGAGAGGCAACATCAGGGTAAATGGGCTGATCGATTGAGGTAGGGATGCTGCCCTTAATGAGCGCAGGTTTAGTTGGTTAGGTGATATCAGAGTAAAGGCGTCAACCTGCGGCGACGCCATGTGTATCGCCGCAGGTTTTGAACAAAGAATTACGAACCAATAATACCGCCATCTTTACGAGTAATCACCAGCGTTGAATCACGCGGCACGGTAACCCCATCTGGACGAGCAGGGAAGTTGGTCAGGCTGGGATCGCCATTGCCGGGGTGCTGAAGGTTAACAAACATCGTACGGCGATCGGGTGTCATGGTGATGCCGGTAACTTCATCCTTGGTGACGCCCGTGAGTAGGCGGCTTAGCTCGCCAGTCTGGGTATCAGCAACCAGTAGTTGGTTGTTCAGGCCATCCTTCTGACCGCCATCTGTTTGGATAAACAGGCGTCCATCGGGATCAGCAAACAGGCCGTCCGGCGAGCTGTAGCTGCTTTGCGTACCGTGGGTCTCTTTGGCGACAAGGAAAATTTCCCAGTTAAAGTGTGTGCCCGTGTGTTTGGCGCTATCGCGCCAGCGGATGATGTGACCGTCAGGATTGGGTGTCATGGGGTTCGCGGCATTGGCTTGCGTGCGTTTACTGTTGTTGGTTAGTGTGCAGTAAACGGATCCGTCCGGAGCAACGCTTGTCCATTCGGGGCGATCCATCGGCGTAGCGCCGAGTTTATCAGCGGCAAGACGAGCGTAAGTGAGAATCTCTGCTTGATCGGTAAAATGCTTGGCCAGTACCGGGTTGTCGATAGTCAGCGGTAACCAGTCACCGCTGCCGTCGTCGTTAAAGCGCGCAACATAGAGTGTGCCGTGATCCAGCGGACTCTTCCCGGCTTTACGCATTTTGCGCCAGTTGTCTTGCGAAACGAATTTGTAGATGTAATCGAAACGCTGATCGTCACCCATATAACCCACAACACGGCCACCGCGACCAACGGTCAGTGCGATGCCTTCGTGTTTGAATCTACCTAATGCTGTGCGTTTAACCGGTGTTTGTGTGGCGTCCATGGGGTCGATTTCAACAATCCAGCCAAAGCGGTTTTCTTCGTTTTTATAGGCCGGGTCAGAGAGATCAAAGCGGCGATCAAAGTTATGCCAGCCATAGCCAAAACCGTTTTCAGTGAAACCATAACGTTGCTGTTTCTCGGTCGCGAGCCAGCTATCGCGGAGGTTAGTCGCACCAAAGTAACCGTTGAAGTTCTCTTCACAGGTCAGGTAAGTCCCCCAGGGCGTGTAACCATTGGAACAGTTATTCACTGTGCCAAGCGGTTGGTTGCCTGCCGGAGTGTTAAGTAAATCGTGACCCGCTACCGGGCCCCCGAAGGTGACGGGTGTGTTGACGTGAATGCGACGTGCAAAGTGGCTTTTGATCTGCTTCCAATGGCCACGCTTACTTTGAATTTCAACCACTGATACACCGTGGGCGTGTTGAGAGGTACGAACATCGTCGAGGCTGTCAGGATTTTTTTTGCCTAAAACGTGGGCGTTGCTACCGAATTCGTGATTGATACAAAGCAAACCGCGCTGATTGCCCCAGTTGTTATTCGGCCCCCAGTTATGATGATCGATATTACTGTGCCAGCTTTCTTCATCCTGCCATTCATAATGATCCCAGCCACAGCGTGGTTTCTTTTCATCCAATTTGGGGAAAAAGTGCATGCCATCGTGCCCGATGCCGATCTGGCGTGCCTGGTCTTCGGCATTTGGCGGGTATTGATAAGCGGGGCCGCCGGGTTCCAACGGCTCTCCCCAAGGGATCAGCACTTGCCATTGGTAATCAGGCGAGATTGTTGGCCATGCGCCATTACCCGCTGCGACGGGTACAGGCTGAAAATTTATCAGCGCATCGTATCCTTCGCTGCCATAGCCACCTCGTGCGGCTAGTGCGCTGGGAAGATTGCTGGCAAAAAAGGCTGTCGTAGCGAGCGTTAAGCCGCCTTTAAGCATGTTACGTCGCTGCAGGTTAACTGATAGCACATCTTCAAAAGAGCGGTTATCAGAAGGGTTACTGACTTCGTTATCTACGCCGTTTCCCATGGTCTTTCTCCGTTGTTGAGTAATTTTCCTGGCTGAGGTTATGGGAGAAATATTGCAGAGTGGTTAAGGATTTATTGTGATTTCATGATGTTTTTTACCGCCAATAATAACAACGGTGGTGAGACAGCTCGCTTGAGTAAGTTGTTTTTCGACGCACGAGGGCAACGTTCAGAGACCGGAATGTTTTTGCTTACTACTTCGCCTATTTCGATGTTTCTTCACTTCTTTTTATTAATGAGACTCAAAGAAATTTACTTATTGTAGACAAAAGTCGTATTTATTATGAGTTTGCAGAGGTATATTGTCTCTAATAGTAACTATTGTCGACATATGTGGAGATGGTTTTGAAACTGGAGTCATTACAAAAAGCACAAATGGAAGCCGAAACGATCGCGGATAAAGTCTTTAAAAAGCTACAAAAAGCGATCGTGGAAGGCAGTGTTCCTGCGGGCTCAAAAATTAGTGAGCCTACCCTGGCCAAAAAATTTGGTATCAGCCGAGGGCCTTTACGCGAGGCTTTAAGTCGTTTGGAAGCCTGTCATCTGATTGAACGTACGCCGAATGTGGGTGCCCGGGTGGTGTCATTGTCACATCAGCACCTTATTGAAATCTACCATATTCGTGAGTCCTTAGAGGGATTGGCGGCACAGTTGGCGGCACAGTACATGAGTGATGTCGAAATCAACGAGCTTGAACTTCTGCTCCAGCAACATCAGCAACATATTGAAAAAGATCAGAATTACTTTCAGAAAGAAGGTGATATGGATTTTCATTTCCGTATTTTTCAGGGCAGTAAAAATGTCACCTTGATCAATATGTTTTGCAATGACCTTTATCACTTGATTCGTCTATACCGATGTCAGTTTGGCATGGTGAGCAAACGTGTCAATCGCGCTTTTTTTGAACATCAGCAAATTGTTGATGCGATCCGCCAGCGTGATGGTGAGCTGGCTCAATTTCTTATGTCCCGACATATTCGAACCTCTCGCAAGAATGTGGAGGCTATGCTCGGCGACCAATCTGGTAATTTCAGCACGCTCAAACAGGAAATATTATGACCTATTCGATGATATCAGCTGGCGCTCGTTTTCGGTCTGCGCTTGAACAGGAAAAACCGTTGCAGGTAGTGGGCGCAATCAATGCTTATCATGCGCGCTTGGCTGAAGCCTCCGGTTTTAAAGCCTTGTATTTATCCGGTGGCGGTGTCGCAGCGGGCTCCTGTGGTATTCCCGATCTGGGTATTACCACCTTGGAAGATGTGCTGATCGATGTTCGCCGCATTACCGATGTCACTGAACTGCCGCTATTGGTTGATATAGATACCGGCTGGGGTGGGGCGTTTAACATTGCGAGAAGCGTGCGTGCGATGATCAAGGCCGGTGCTGGCGCCGTACACATTGAGGACCAAGTACAACAAAAGCGTTGTGGCCATCGCCCGAACAAAGCCATCGTTAGTCAGGCGGAGATGGTGGATCGTATTAAAGCGGCAGTTGACGCAAAAATAGATCCTGAGTTTGTCATTATGGCCAGAACGGATGCGCTGGCCGTGGAAGGTTTGAATTCGGCGATTGATCGGGCCTGTGCCTGTGTTGAAGCGGGTGCCGATATGATCTTTCCTGAAGCGATCACTGATTTGGCTATGTATCAGCAATTTGTTGATGCGGTGCCGGTGCCGGTGTTGGCCAACATTACTGAATTTGGCTCCACTCCTTTATTTACCACCGAAGAATTAGGTTCAGTCGGTGTGCGTATGGCGCTTTACCCGCTGTCAGCATTTCGAGCCATGAACGCGGCGGCTCTTAAAGTCTATCAAGGTCTGCGTAGCGAAGGCACCCAACAGTCAGTTGTGGAGCTGATGCAGAGTCGTTCTGATCTGTACGATTACCTGGGCTACCACGAATACGAACAAAAACTGGATCAATTATTTAATGAGGATAACGCATGAGCACTCAGTCCCCCCTTAAACCAAAAGCGAAAAAATCTGTAGCCTTGAGTGGTACCGCTGCCGGTAATACGGCCCTGTGTACGGTGGGTTTGTCAGGTAACGACCTGCATTACCGTGGTTATGACATTCTTGATATTGCCAACACCTGCGAGTTTGAAGAAATTGCCTATTTGTTGGTGCATGGTAAATTGCCGACTTTAGTTGAGCTGGCGGGTTACAAAGATAAATTACGTTCCTTGCGGGATTTGCCTGTTGCTGTGAAAACGGCACTTGAACAGATCCCATCGACAGCTCATCCAATGGATGTATTACGCTCGGGTTGCTCTGTGCTGGGTACAGTAATACCTGAAGCGGATGACCATAATACAGCTGGCGCCCGGGATATTGCCGATCGCTTGATGGCGTGTTTCGGGTCAATGTTGCTTTATTGGTATCACTACGCGATGAATGGCAAGCGTATTGAGGTGGTGACCGATGATGACTCGATTGCTGCTCACTTTCTGCATTTATTGCACGGCGAAAAACCTTCGGATAGTTGGGTACGCGCGATGCAAACGTCGCTGATTCTTTATGCCGAGCATGAGTTTAATGCTTCAACATTTACTGGTCGCGTTATTGCTGGCACAGGCTCGGATATGTACTCCTGTATTACCGGTGCTATCGGTGCGTTGCGCGGGCCAAAGCATGGCGGCGCCAACGAAGTTGCCTTTGAAATACAGCAACGTTACGAGACGCCGGATGAGGCGGAAGCTGATATCAGGGAACGCATGTCACGCAAAGAAATTGTTATTGGTTTTGGACACCCTGTGTATACAACGGGTGATCCACGTAACAGCGTTATCAGAGCGGTTGCCAAAGAGCTGGGTGATGAGGCGAACGATCTGAAGATGTTTGATATAGCCCAGCGTCTTGAGCAGGTGATGTGGGATGAGAAAAAAATGTTCCCCAACCTGGATTGGTATTCGGCAGTTGCCTATTCATTGATGGGTGTTCCCACCGATATGTTTACGCCGCTGTTTGTAATGTCGCGTACCTCGGGCTGGGCTGCTCATGTGATCGAACAGCGTGAAGACGGCAAGATTATCCGCCCCAGTGCTAATTATACGGGGCCAGAGAATCAACGGTTCGTACCGATTGGTGAACGTGAATAATTAAAATCTGGTCTTTGATACCTTGATTTTGGTCGATGGCACAACGGCGTTAACCGCGTTTAAACGTTTGTGCGGATTAGCGCTATTGTAAAACGGCCAACATTGGAAGCAACTATGAATTTAAATTACCGTAAAACCTTACCCGGCACGAAGTTGGATTTTTATGATGCCCGTGAAGCGGTTGAGGCAATCGAATCCGGTGCTTATGCGAAGTTGCCGTACACGTCGCGTGTGCTTGCAGAACAACTTGTACGTCGCTGTGAGCCTGAGACGTTAACGGACTGCCTTAAACAAATTATTGAGAGAAAACAGGATCTTGATTTCCCTTGGTATCCAGCTCGAGTCGTTTGTCATGACATTCTGGGTCAGACAGCGTTGGTCGATCTGGCGGGCTTGCGTGACGCAATTGCCGAGCAGGGAGGTGACCCGGCGAAAGTGAATCCCGTGGTGCCTACACAGTTGATTGTTGACCACTCGCTGGCCGTTGAACACGGCGGTTTTGATGCCGATGCGTTTGATAAGAACCGCGCCATTGAAGATCGTCGTAATGATGATCGTTTCCACTTTATCGAGTGGTGTAAAACCGCCTTTGATAACGTCGACGTAATTCCTGCTGGTAACGGCATAATGCACCAGATCAACTTGGAGAAGATGTCGCCGGTGATTCAAACGCGTGAAGGCGTTGCCTTCCCCGATACCTGTGTCGGTACTGACAGCCACACCCCGCATATTGACTGTCTGGGTGTTATTGCCATTGGTGTTGGTGGTTTGGAAGCCGAAACAGTGATGTTGGGCCGTCCCTCCATGATGCGTCTGCCTGAGATCATTGGTGTCAACCTGACTGGCAAGCGTCAGCCGGGCATCACCGCTACTGATATCGCGCTGGCCATTACCGAGTTCCTGCGTAACCAAAAAGTGGTTTCCGCCTATCTGGAGTTCTTCGGTGAGGGGGCGAGAGCACTGACTATCGGCGACCGTGCCACTATTTCTAACATGACACCCGAGTACGGTGCTTCTGCCGGACTGTTTTATATTGATCAGAAAACCATCGATTACTTGACCCTCACTGGCCGCGAGTCAGCACAGGTTGAGCTGGTCGAGCAGTACGCCAAGGAGACCGGTCTGTGGGCGGATGATTTGGTTAAAGCCGAATATGACAGAGGGCTGACTTTCGATTTATCCTCTGTCTGCCGCAACATGGCAGGCCCGTCTAACCCGCACCGTCGTCTGCCAACCTCTGCGCTGACAGAGCGCGGCATCGCTGGTGATGATCTGCTGGCTGCTGCCAAGGCTGAAGAAGCCTCTGGCAAAATGCCAGACGGCGCCGTGATTATTGCGGCAATTACCTCGTGCACCAACACCTCTAATCCGCGCAATGTTGTTGCCGCTGGTCTGATTGCCAAGAAAGCCAACGAGCTCGGTCTGGTACGCAAGCCTTGGGTTAAATCTTCGTTTGCACCGGGCTCAAAAGTCGCCAAATTATATCTGGAAGAAGCCGGTCTACTGTCTGAGATGGAAAAGCTCGGCTTCGGCATCGTCGGCTACGCCTGTACGACCTGTAACGGTATGAGTGGTGCATTGGACCCTAAGATCCAACAGGAAATCATCGATCGTGATCTGTATTCAACCGCTGTTTTGTCCGGTAACCGTAACTTTGACGGTCGAATTCATCCGCATGCGAAGCAGGCGTTTTTGGCGTCGCCACCGCTGGTTGTCGCTTACGCGATTGCCGGAACGGTACGTTTTGATATCGAGAAAGATGTGCTGGGAACTGACAAAAACGGCAATCCAATTAGGCTGAAAGATATCTGGCCTAGCGATGAAGAGATTGATGCCATTGTTGCAACCTGTGTGAAGCCGGAGCAATTCAACGAAATTTATATTCCAATGTTTGATCTGGGCGCAGTAGCAAAGGCTGAAAGTCCGCTCTACGACTGGCGTCCACAGACGACCTATATCCGTCGACCGCCTTATTGGGAAGGCGCATTGGCGGGTGAACGTAGCATGAAGGGCATGCGTCCGTTGGCAGTACTGGGTGACAATATCACGACTGATCACCTGTCACCGTCTAATGCTATACAGGCTTCCAGCGCCGCGGGTGAATATTGCGCAAAAATGGGCTTGCCGGAAGAGGATTTTAACTCTTACGCAACGCATCGGGGTGATCACTTAACGGCGCAACGTGCGACGTTTGCCAATCCCAAACTGCTCAACGAAATGTGCCGTGACGAGAATGGCGACGTGAAGCAGGGTTCCTTGGCTCGTATTGAACCGGAAGGACAAGAAAGTCGCATGTGGGAAGCGATTGAGACCTATATGGAGCGCAAACAGCCGCTGATTATCATCGCGGGTGCGGACTACGGTCAGGGATCTTCGCGTGACTGGGCTGCCAAAGGTGTACGTCTCGCCGGTGTGGAAGTGATTGTGGCGGAAGGTTTTGAGCGCATTCACCGTACCAACCTGGTGGGTATGGGCGTGTTGCCGCTGGAATTTAAAACGGGCGAGAACCGCAAAACTTATGCGATCGACGGGACTGAAAGCTACGATGTTAAAGGAGATGTGGCGGCTCGCGCTGAGCTAACGGTTGTGATGACTCGGGCTAATGGCGAGACTGTTGATATCCCGGTTACCTGTCGCCTGGATACCGCTGAAGAAGTGTCTGTCTATGGCGCCGGTGGTGTGTTGCAGCGTTTTGCGCAGGACTTCCTGCAAGCGAATGGATAAAGGTCTTAATCATGAGTTTTTTGCCACAAATTAAAATTCCTGCCACCTATATGCGTGGCGGAACCAGTAAGGGTGTTTTTTTCAAACTGGACGACTTGCCTGAGTCGGCACAGGTTGCTGGCGAAGCACGTGATCGTTTGTTGCTGCGTGTGATTGGCAGCCCGGACCCCTACGGTAAACAAACTGATGGCATGGGTGGGGCAACGTCGAGCACGAGTAAAACCGTCATTCTGTCGAAGAGTTCACAAGTTGATCATGATGTGGATTATTTATTTGGTCAGGTGGCGATTGACCGCCCCTTTGTTGATTGGAGTGGAAACTGTGGCAATTTAACTGCTGCGGTTGGTTCCTTCGCCATCAGCAATGGTTTGGTCGCTGCCGATAAAATTCCTGAAAATGGCATTGCTGTAGTGCGTATCTGGCAAGCCAACATTAAAAAAACAATTATTGCCAATGTGCCCATCACTAACGGTGAAGTGCAGGAAACTGGCGACTTTGAGTTAGATGGCGTGACCTTTCCTGCCGCAGAAGTTGAAGTTGAGTTTATCGATCCATCTTCGGCCGATAGCGCCATGTTTCCAACTGGACATAGTGTGGATGAGCTGGTTGTACCGGATGTTGGTACGTTTCAAGTAACCATGATCGCGGCTGGCATCCCCACTATTTTTGTCAATGCTGAGGACCTTGGCTACAAAGGAACTGAATTGCAAGGTGACATCAACAGTGATGCAAATGCGCTCGAAATGTTTGAAACCATTCGCGCCTATGGTGCTGTCAAAATGGGTTTGATACAGGACGTAAGTGAAGCCGCTGACAGGCAACACACCCCGAAAGTGGCGATTGTGGGTAAAGCGGCAGATTATGTTTCTTCCAGTGGAAAAGCGATTGCCAGTGAAGAGATTGACCTCAATGTTAGAGCGCTGTCGATGGGGCAACTGCATCATGCCATGATGGGCACTGCGGCGGTTGCTATCGCCACAGCTGCGGCGATTCCAGGCACGTTAGTGAATGTGGCTGCGGGTGGCGGTGAGCGCAATGTCGTTCGTTTTGGTCATCCATCGGGCACATTAAAGGTTGGCGCGAAAGCGAGCTGCGTTGAAGGTGAGTGGGTCGTAGATAAGGCGGTCATGAGCCGAAGCGCACGGGTGTTGATGGAAGGCAATGTACGTATTCCTGGCGATTCTTTTTAACAGCTAGTTTGTAATTATTCTTTTATAGACCTACTTTCGATGGTTGGCTGAAAAGCTTCAGGATAGAATCTGATCCACTAGTAATTAGAGCTTGGTTTAGGCTAATCAAGCGGTCTTATTTGAGGAAGTCCTTGTGCTTGAAGCTGTTGCTGCCCTACTTGTTTGTCAATTAGTGGGGGAGTTAATCGTAATTGGATTAGATTTGCCTTTGCCCGGACCCCTCATTGGTATGGCCATTATGTTTCTGGGCCTTATCATTTATGGTCGCGTGCCGGCATCACTAGATAGCGCGGCAAAAGGCTTGTTAGATCAACTTTCTCTGCTGTTTGTACCTGCTGGCGTCGGTGTCATGACCCATCTGGCGTTGCTTGGAGAGGAATGGATACCCATTACCACATCGCTCGTCATCAGTACGCTAATCGCAATAGCTGTCACCGGCTTTATGATGCAAAAACTGAGCGCAAGAACAGACAAAAAAATTAAGGATGCGCAGGATGGAGAATAACGTCGCGTCGATGTGGGTATACCTGAGTTCATCGCCCTTATTACACCTTACTTTTACCGTCACTTTTTTTGTGTTGGCCAGAAGACTATATTTAAAAATGGGTAGCCCCGCATTGCTCAACCCGGTTTTGATTACAGTCATCGTGATTGTTGCTTTGTTAAGTTGGAGCGACACGCCCTATGATGTTTATTTTGAGGGCGCGCAATTCGTACATTTTTTATTGGGCCCGGCAACTGTTGCGCTCGCCATTCCGTTGTATCGGCAAATTTCCTTAGTTAAACGTTATCCTGTTGCGCTTGCGGCCTCTATTGTTACGGGCTCTCTGGTGGCGATGATCTCGGCAGTGTTAATTGCAAAATTAGGGGATGTGGGTGAACAAACGCTGATATCAATTGCGCCAAAATCCATTACAACGCCTGTTGCGATGGGCGTCGTCGAACAATTGGGTGGTTTGCCATCACTGACGGCGGTGCTGGTGATTTTGACAGGCATTGTGGGAGCCGCAATGGGGCCATGGTTGCTGGAGAAATTACAGGTCACCAACTCGGTTGCTAAAGGGTTGGCTATGGGGGTTGCTGCACATGGTCTTGGTACCGGGCGTGCTGTTTTGATGGGAGACGTCGCAGCGGCGTTTGCAGGGCTGGCAATGGGGTTGAATGCGTTAGTTACGGCAGTACTTTTACCTGTTCTGTGGCACTTATTCATGTGACAGGGCGGAGGGTGAGTCGACGCCATTTTCTCTAGTTTTAGGTAGCTAGCAAACTAATAGCGATTCTGAGAATTATGAAGTTCTGGCTTTATGAATAATTGGGATAGTGGGCAGTTTCGAACAGTTACCGAAAGTGCCCACTAAGGTGTTGATTGGTTATTTTTTCGAAGGGTCAAATTGACCGACAGAAGGCTGTGTTTGCTCTGCTGTTTGTTCCGGCTTTTTCTCTACTGTATTTTCTTCAGGTTTTTCTTTTTTGATCTCTTGTCCACCGCATCCGCCACAACAACTCATGATTATCTCCATTTTGCTACAAAGTATGTTTAACAGTTATGATCTTATCCCTCATATTTATGCTTAGATTTGATCAACGTCAAATCGAACAGCCGAAAGAGTAATTAACATCATATTTCATTGTTTTTCAGGGCACGCCAATGCTTCAACAAGCTTTTGATAAGGCTGTTTCTTTGATAGATGCAGCCAATAGTGAAGATCCAAATAGTGAAACGATTGATGGTAAGGTATGGCCTAAAGAACTGTGTTACTCGTATCGTATGTCGGAAATGCTCGAGCGTTATAAGCCGCAGGCAGACCATGTAACCCAGCTAGCAATTCGTGGTCAGCATATTCAGCGCTGGAAATCCCCGCGCAGCGATTACCCGATGGATCGCAAGGGTTACCACCAGTGGCGAAGCAGTTTGTATACCTTTCACGCGGACAGCGTTGCGGCTTTGATGGCCGAGGCTGGTTATGATGAGGAATCACTGGCGCGCGTTAAAAAAGCCGTTGGGAAAAAAGAACTGAAGCTCAATGAGGATAGTCAGTTACTTGAGGATGTTGCCAGCTTAGTATTTATCGAGCATTACATGTTAGCGTTGGCAGAAAAATATCCTGAATACAAAGAAGAAAAGTGGCTCGATATTATTCGTAAGACATGGCGAAAAATGTCTGAGGATGCGCATATGTTTGTAATTTCAGGCAAGGTTAAGTTGCCTGAATCTTTGGTTCCTCTTGTTCAAAAAGCCATCTCAGTGAATGCATAAAATCAAGTAGCATAAAAGCTGGCTGATCGAAAACCAGATGTTTTTTTTCGACGCTGTGGCGACGGCGCAATCAACGTTTTCAAGGTGAGTTGGGGCGAGTAAAAGCGTTAGAGAGCCTGTGCGTTTTAGTCTTCCTGAGTATACATACCGTTTGTCAAATTCACCCCCCTCATTCACGGGGTGAATAATTTTCTCTGATCTGTTATAGTTCACCTCGCTCATCACGGCGCTGGACGGCTTGGAAGCCTGACAAACTGCTGTGATTCTACTGCGGAAAGCTATCCGCTATCTTTCTGACGTGCGTTTTCCGATGGAAGCTGACACGTTGTCAAACCTAACACTATCAAACAGTCGTAATGACTCGATAGTAAGTGGAGATTAAATGTCTTTAGACGTATCAAATTTAGAGAAAGCTGAAATATTTTTAGAAGAAAATAATATCAAATACCTACTAGCCCAATTCGTGGATATTCACGGTGCGGCTAAAACAAAAATGGTCCCCAGCCGTTGTCTTAAAAGTATCGTTGAGACCGGCGCCGGATTCGCGGGTTTTGCAACCTGGGGACTTGGCATGGAACCGCATGATCCCGATTTTATGGCACGTGGCGATCTGGATACACTGACACTCCTTCCCTGGCAGCCTGGCTATGCGCGTATCGTGTGTGTAGGCCATGTTAACAATGAACGACATGAATACGATTCCCGTGCGGTGCTCATGAAGCAGGTCGAACGTTTAAAAGAGCGGGGCTGGACACTGAATACCGGCCTGGAGCCTGAATTTTTTCTGTTGGCACGAGATGAAAATGGAAAAATCGTACCCGCTGACCCCTCTGACAGGCTAGATAAGCCCTGTTATGACTACAAAGGCTTATCTCGCCAGCGCGCCTTTCTGGAAGAACTGTCCGACAGCCTTAATGGCGCGGGCCTTGACGTGTATCAAACTGACCATGAAGACGGTAATGGCGAGTTTGAGATTAATTATACTTACAGCGATGCATTGGATTCTGCTGATTCCTTCGTTCTGGTACGCATGGCGGTTTCGGAAATTGCCAATGACCATGGCATGATTGGTTCCTTCATGGCCAAGCCTTTTGCTGACAAAGCGGGCGCGGGTATGCACATTCACTGCTCAATGGCAGATGAAAGCAACGCCAACATATTTCAGGATGACAGCGATCCGGAAGGCATGGGGCTGTCAAAACTGGCCAAGCAGTTTATGGCTGGATTGTTAGAGCATGCTAATGGTTTGTGTGCCCTGGCTGCACCGACATTCAATTCCTATAAACGCCTGACAGTGGGTACGTCCTTATCAGGCGCAACCTGGGCGCCAGCGTATATTTCATGGGGAGATAACAACCGTTCATCGATGGTTCGTGTGCCCTATGGCCGTCTTGAATACCGCTTGCCTGATGGCGGGTGTAATCCTTATCTGGTGTTGGCGGGTTTGATTGCTGCTGGTCTTGACGGTATTGACCGGAATCTTGATCCGGGTGTGCCGCATAACATAAACCATTATGGCCAAACGCCGGAACAGCTGGAAGAAATGGGCGTAGGCATTTTGCCTCAGAACCTTAATTTGGCTGTCAAGGAACTCGAAGCAGATACATTATTTCGCGAGCAACTGGGTCCTGTGATCGATGAGTTTATCAAGATCAAGAATATGGAATGGATCGAGTACATGAAGCAGGTCTCGGATTGGGAGCTGGAACGCTACGTCGAATACTTCTAGAAACACCATTTGTGATACTAAACCTCTCAGTGACTGGAATGTCCTGAGAGGTTTTTTTGTGTTTTGGTATTAGAGTTTTTCTTCTCCGCCGCCATATTCAGCAAAACACTCTGCACCGGTCATCTCTTTGGTGGCGTTGGCAAAACAGTAGTAGTTGGGTTTTTCCTCAATAAAAACCTGACTGTCAAAAACTAGCGTCGGGCCCTCGTCGAATAAATCTGCCGGCATGTAATAGAGCTGGTTTTCTTTCAAACGATAAAACAGGTGTGTTCCGCAGTTTTTGCAGAAACCACGCTCAGCCCATTCCGATGAGTCAAATATGGTGATGTTCTCATTACCCTGAAAAAAAACCTCCGTTCCACAATCAACAGCCATAAATGGGCCACCACACCATTTGCGACAGGTATCACAGTGACAAGCGCCGACTTTGCCGCTCACGGCTTCTGCGGTGATCTGTACTGAGCGACACAGGCAATGGCCTTTTCCCTTTGCATGTTCGGACATGATTGTTCCTGATTTTTGTTACATTTCATCTTGATAAGTTCTTTAATTCTCTGCTTAAAAATCCTGTGAAGCAATACCACGATATTTAAGACAAGCATCTATTTATTTCGGCTTTTTGTTTCAGAAATGATCATGGCATGGGGTGTTAGCACACTAACCTGTATTACAGGTTATTCCGGGCTACAACACTTGCAGCCCGGTCTTATGCACATTTTTAAAAAACAAGATCATTTTAATAACTAAATTGCATTTTTTTTGTTATTAAGGTTATTGACAATCCCAACCTGTTGAAAATTAAGGTGTTTTTATTTATTGGTTAAAAAGCACACAATTTGTATGAATGTCTGTTGTGGCATCTATTTACGTTACCTACTCAAGTATTATCCCCAAAGTTATCCACAGAATTTGTGGAAAACATTTTAAGCACTAATGTGATTTTTCTTGTTCCAGTTACTTACCTTATTAACGCTTGCAGATTGCAATATGAGCGTTTTGAAAGGGTAATAAATCTTTTATCGAAGGAGTGGTTTCTGATCGTAGTCTGATTGATTGGCATTAAGTGAAAGTTACTATAATCCACAAGGAGTAATGTGTTTCTACAAGTGGATTCGGCGTAAAAGAAAAGCTTCGCGGCTTATAACATGGCGCTTTCTATAACTATTTGTAACATTGAGTATCAAAACGTTGATGACAAAAGATGTAGAGGTCTTTTTGACGTTATTCATATTACTTTTGATTGCTAACGGCACACCGGTGGTTGCACGAATTATTCTGCGTAATCGGTTTGTGCTACCTGTTGACGGCGGTTTGTATTTTATTGATGGCAGACGTTTGTTTGGGGCACGTAAAACGGTCGTTGGTTTGGCGTCAGCAGTTTTTGTTACGACGCTAGCGGCATTACTACTGGGAGAGCCTTGGCATATTGGTCTGTTGATTGCTGTGGGAGCGATGACGGGGGATCTGCTATCAAGCTTTGTTAAACGACGCTTGAATATCGCGCCGCATGGAGCAGTATTGGCATTGGATCAAGTGCCCGAAGCCTTAATACCTTTGTTATTGGTGCAAGCGGAGTTTGCGTTAGATAGCTTGGGGATCGTTAGTATTTTAATTGCTTTCTGTATGACGGAATGGAGCCTGACGAACCTGGCGGATCGTTTTGATCTACTGCATACAAAAGAGGATCACGCGTAATTAAATACAACGTAGCCTGTGGACTGTGATCTCGGGTGAACAGTTGAATCTGGCATCGACTACCGATGTGCCGGAACCCGCAGAGGTATAACCTCGTAATTGTTGATAGCGCCAATTGCCAGAGCCTACATACCGGGGGCATCGGGCATTGAGTGTGATGGGTTTTCCTCCGGGCAAGCAAATTTGGCCGCCGTGAGTATGCCCGCAGAACATTAGGTTGAAGTCGGCAAAGGCGCATTGCTGATAAATTTCTGGAGAGTGGGCTAGTAGGATTGATACTGCGTCTTCGGGAATATTTTGTGCAGCTTTTTCAAAATTGTCGGCACGGTAATAGTGCGGGTCATCTATGCCGGCTAGATAGAATGAAGCGCCGTTATGTTCAATTTTTATGTTTTCATTTAGCAGCAGCTCAATACCCAGTTGTTCCATTGCGGGTACCATGCGGATGCTATCGTGATTGCCTAATACCGCATAAACAGGTTTTTTTAGGTGAGTTCTAACACGTTCAAGTGCACTTAGGACTGCATCGTAGGGGCCGTAGGTAAGCGAGCGGAAATCACCTGTCCAGACGCAGATATCGTAATCGACCTTGCGTATGGCTTCTATCAGCGTATGCGGGACATCTTCATGCATATCCAGATGTGAGTCTGAAAGATGCAGCAGGCGAAAGCCATCAAGTTTTTCGGGCAGGTTGGGTGTTGTAATATCGTTGTGAATAATCTTGATTGCGCGTGCATTGCGCTGACCGCGTTTATAGAGAAATGATAAACGCAGGCAAGTTTTGATGAGGCTTGGAGCGGACGTCCAGTTTTCGATGTGGAAAAAGGAACGCCCCTGGCCAAATACCTTTGGCTCATTGGCTAATTCAATGCCTAGGCGCTGGCGAAAGTGAAAGCGGCCAACACGCTCCTGCAAGATCAGTTGTTCTGGGGATAGCTCAATAAGTCCACACGAGTCATGTTTGGTGGCTGCAGAGGGCTTTATTGTCTGAGGTTGATCCATGACAGTCATACGCCAGTACAAGGGTTGTAACAGGGCTCCAAAAAATCTGAAACCGTATCAGACTATACCTCAAATCAGCTAATACTGCTTTGTGAGATAAAGACTTGATACGATGTAGAGGCGGAGCAATTGAGACAGAGGGGCTTTATGCCATTTTTTACTTGTTGATTAGGGTCAATCCAGATGACACCTCGATTGACATATAATCACACACCAGACTTGTCATTTAACCTACCTAGAATCCGTGCAATATGACTTACGAAGATCGAGCTTTTGTTTTAGCCCCGCTGTCGATGCCCTTTGCTTTTCTTTCCTGCGCCTGGTTTTTAGGTTTGTCAGGTTTCACGCTGGAAGACGGGGTGTTGAATTATTTGGCCTCCGTAGCAATTATTATTGTCGGTGGTATGCCTGTGGTGTATCTCTACGAATTCTTTATCGCTTATCGCTTTTACAGACTGTTGCTGAAAAAGGGTAAGGTAAATGTCTTTTCGCTGGCGTTTGGCGGCGCGTTGATTGCCAATATTCCCATTCTAATGGTGATGCCTTTTAGCGGCTATTCGGGCGTCGAAACCGCCTTTATTTTGTTTGGCTTTTCCGGCTTTGTGGTAGGGCTGACCTTTTGGGCGTTACTCAAGCGCGGCGAAAAGATAGCGGCAAACCGATAAAAGTTTTGAGGTGAACTGATCTGGGGATGGAATTCGGGTTCAGTCAAGAGACCGATCAGCATTCGCCAATTTTCGGTTTCTTTCACTATGATGTCAGATAGTTGGGACTGAAGGAGGGGCTGCTAGCGCGCTATTATTGGTTCTCAATAACGCGCTGCGGAGGAACTTTCCCGGTATTACGAAATAGTATGGACGTTAGAGAAACCAGCTTCGGTTAACGCCGTTATTAACCAGCGAGGATCTTTATCTGCTTCCATTACAATGGTTTCCAGATCTTGGCGGTGAGGACTCAGCGTTGCAATGACAGAATCTGCCTTATTCGGAACGTTTTCGTTAAGGACTTCATTTTGTCTTTCGTCGATAACCGTAATGTTAATTTCGTCTTTTTTGATGACGATGCCGCAATACAATTTCATGGCTTTTTCCTTTAAAGTTTGCCGCTAGGCCTTTAATTATTTCAGCGCAAGAGTTTCGCATTTGCAGGAACAGATAGATAGAAGTTAGGTGAAAATATCTATTTTGTACCCGGAAATACAGTGAATGAGCGTCTGTTGATACAACTATTAAAACGGGTAAAGTGGTTTTAAACGGTTGGTTTTACAGCCTTTAGACTGCCGTTGTTGGCTTTTTTCTAACGCGTCTAATGCCTCTAAAAGTGGTGTTCCTTGCCATGTGTCAGGCGCTTGTCCGTTACCATATAAACTACTTTCCAGGGTTTTGATCAATCCTGCCAGGTTTACATCTTGATAGTGCCGGGTGATGTCCTGCAGTTGTTGGCTGGTTGATTTATTATAACGGAGGCGGAACCAATCCTGTAATGCCTGACGCGCGGTTGCGGCCTCGTTATTCTTGCAGGCTTTTCTAAAAACCTTGTAGGCGGATTTGGCATTTTGGTCTTTGGGTTCTGCGACATATTCAGCCGGCTGTTTTGCCGCGCGTCGGGTTGATTGCCACCATAGCGTCACCGTGGCTAACCACAGTAGCAAAAACAGCGCTGCCAGGTAGGGCCAGATACGGTTTGTACTGCTGCCAGTTTCCTTGTTTTGTGTTGTGGTTGTTTGCTGAATTGTTTCAGCAGATTGTGGGCTAATGGGAATTATTTGAGAGGGTGCGATGGCACTGGCTTGAACGATGAGTGTTTTAGCTGGAATGAGAGTCTCTTCAAGCTGTTTTTCGACAGTGTTCCACCAGATAACCTTTGTTGCGGGTATCTCGATTTTTCCGGCTTTAGTTGCGACGATTGCGGTCGAAAAAACGCGTTGACCCAGTATACCCGATGCGGTGACTGTGTTTTCGTTGTGTGATTGATCGGGATACATCTTCAAGTTTGTCACAGCGGGCAGAGCGATATCAGGTAACTGCGCGGCATCAAGATTAAGTGCCGAAAGCGTTAACGTGCGAGTGACTGATTCACCGACGCTCAGGGGCGGAGTGCCAGCACTCCAACTGTCAGAGATCGTTAGTGCCGGGGTAGGCAGCCAGGTCGCATCCGTTGGATAATTGCCGGGTTTGGGTAACACCTCAATTTGATGGGCTGTTGAGCGGGTGCGAATATAGCGGCTGGGCTGGCCGTAGAGATTACGATTCGAGGTGCGTCCGGTGAAGGTCAGCTCCGGAATGCTGAGTTGACCGCTTTTTTCCGGGGTGATGCTGTATTGCTTTTCGATCACCGAATAGCGTACACCGTTGAGTATTTGTTCGCTTTTTGTCTGTTCTCCAATCGGTTCTACCACGGCGTTTTCAACTTCTAGCGAAGAAAGTTGCGCCTCTTGAAGACCAACGGCATGAAATAATTGGAGCGTGAGCAGTAATGGCTCCTGCACGTAGGCTTCTTGTTTGCTGACCTTGGTTTTCAGGATGACGTCTTCATTTTTCAGCCCCAGATCAGAAGCACTGTCGGAAATGGTGATTTGAATTGGCTGAGAGCTTTCCCCTTTACTGGTGAAGGCGGGAATGGTGAAGCTACCTGTATTGATAGGAAATAGCGTCAGACGTAGATCATAAATGGCCTGTTGTTTGCCATTGATAATGGAAATTTGGTTGCTGCGCTGACGGTTAATGACACTGAAGTTGTTTTCCAGCGCGCTGAAGTTGGTGTGCTCGATGGGGCCTTTGTCTGAGCGAATAGTGAGCTGAATGATGTCATTTTTTGCAATCGTCGAGCGATCAACAGAGGCAGTCAGCGCTGCCTTGGCCGAACTGAAAGGCAGCACAAAACAGACTAGCAGAGAAACGGCTAGCCAGAAGCGATGGGATAAACGAGGGAAAAGGGCGGTGGTTACCATATGGCTTCGTTTTCCTGTTGTGGTACGTATTGGTTGTCTTTACGGTTCTGTTGATACTGATAATTAAACTTACGTTTCAGCAGCGCGCTTGGGTCGTCTGGAATACGGCGCAGCCATTGCTCCATGGCTTGTTGCTCTTCTTCGGATAATGGGGACGCTTCATTTACGGTCTGCGACGCTTGTTGAACTTCATCGTTTTCACCGGACTCTTTATCTGACGGGCTTTGCTGTTGAGCCTGTTGTTCTTTTTTTTTGGAGGCTTTGCCTTGTTCCGAAGCTTGATCAGCTTGTTCGTCGTCTACTTTTTGTTGCTGGCTTTTATCGTTACTCTGTGAAGGCTGGTCTTGCGACTGCTGATCTTCTGATTGTTGATCGTCGCCCTGAGACTGCTGGCCCTCTTGATTTTCGGAGGACTGCTGGTCTTGATCAGCGTTTTGCTTGTCGTCTGAATTGTTTTTCGAGCTCTGCGATTGCTGTTGTTTGGCTAACGCTTCAATGACTGCTTTGTTGCTTTTTGCATCGGCAAAATCAGGATCACGTTTCAGCGCTTCGTCATAGGCTTTGATGGATTCTTCCAGCTGCCCCTGCTGTGCTAATGCATTGCCACGATTGTAGTGCGCCGCTGCCTCATCGGATTGCGCAAAAAGCTCAGCCGCCGTCTGATAGTCACCGGCTCGGTAAGCTGCACTGCCTTGCCAATTCTTGGATTTAAACAGTCGTTGGGCGGCGGCGTAATCTTTTTTATCAAAGGCTTGCGCACCCTGTTGATCGACGGTTTTCCATAATTGCTCAGACCAATCAGCTGCTTCTACAGGTTCGGGCTGAATCATTACCACAAACAACAGCGATAACAACCAGCCGCGGCGGAAAGCTAGCGTAGCGAAGGGCAAAATCAACAAAATTAGCCAAGGGCCCTCTTCGTGCCACTGGTCCATTTCGCGTTCCACCTGGTGGGTGGATTTATTGAGGTCAAACGCGGGATCTGGCAACAGCGTATTTAAATCAGCATCATCCAAACTTAACGCTGAAATAGGGGCCGCTGTGGCTTGAGCTAATTGCCGAAGTAGGGATATGTTCGTGCGGGCGATGACAATTTCGCCCTTGTCTCGTAGAAGACCCTGATCAGGGATGGGAATCGGGCCGCCGTCGGCGCTGCCCACCGCCATAATGGCAAGCCGGTGCGCCGAGCCCTGAAGGCTTTTACGAATCTGCCCGATGTCACTGATTTGAATGCCATCTGTGATCAGTAGAATTTGTCCTTTGTTGATGCCGCCGTCCCTGAGAGCCTGAATGGCAAGCTCTATGCCGCTTGCCACCCGGCTGCCTAAGGCTGGCATGATGACAGGTGATAGTGCAGGCACCATGGCGAGAATGGTATTGGTATCATCGGTCAGCGGTGAAACGATGTGCGCGTCACCGGCATAAACCAACAGTGCCGTTTGTCCCTCTTGACGAGCCTTGAGTAGGTCGGTGAGTTTGTGCTTAACGGTTACTTGTCGTGAAGGCTTAAGGTCTGTTGCCAGCATGGAGAGTGATTGGTCCAGCACAATTACCAGCGCATTATCAGTTTGATGCACGGGCTGTGGTATTTTTTTCCATACTGGTCCTGCCAGTGCTAACAGGCAAAGCACAAGGGTTGTAATGAATAACGTTAAGGGCCATTTTTTAGTCGTCTGCTGTGAATCATCTAGCAGGTATTTCAGCAACTGCGGGCTGATGGCTTGCGACCAACTGGAGTGATGTTGGTTGGCACGTTTTGCTAATAAATAAAGCAGCGGTAACAGCGCTATTCCGAGCAACCACAGCGGGCGCAGAAAATGAAATTGGTCGAATAAATTGAGGGCGTCATTCATGATTGAAGCCCCCGCTTGTTTGTTTGCTTGGAGGTTAGTTGATCCGCTGTTTTAAAGCGCTGGGTGGGTAATCCAATCTTCAAGAAAAATAAAATTATTGATAGAAGTAGCGCGAATGCCAGTGGCCACATGTAAAGCGAGCGAACCGGGTTAAAGGTTTCATCGTCCTGAATGACCGGTTCGAGCTGGTCAAGCAGGGCGTAAATTTGCTGTAATTGTTGAGTATCCGTGGCGCGGAAATATTGACCTCCCGTCTGTTCGGCGATTTGTTTGAGTGTCGTTTCGTCCAGATCAGCTGAGGGATTGATACGCCTCGAACCGAAGAAACCGGGCTGGATCATTTCGGTTGCCCCTACACCGATGGTGTGGATTTTGATCTGCTGTTGTTGTGCCAACTCGGCGGCTTTAAGTGGTGTGATCTCACCGGCGGTATTCGCACCGTCGGTCAGTAAAATTAAAAGACGGCTACTTGCTGGCCGCTGGCGCAGACGTTTGACGGCTAAACCAATGGCATCGCCAATGGCGGTCTGTTCACCGGCAAAACCGATCTGTGCTTCATGGAGTAATGTTCCGACTGTGTTGCGATCAAAAGTCAGCGGCGCTTGTAAGTAGGCCTGTGTACCGAACAATAACAGGCCGATGCGATCACCCTTGCGGCGTTCGATAAACTCTCCCAGTACCTGTTTGACCACCATTAAACGGGTGGCGGTTTCTCCTCTTAGCTCAAGGTCGGTTTGCTGCATGCTGCCGGAAATATCGACCGCTAACATCAGGTCTCGACCACTGCTGGGCAGTTGCACAGCATCACCCACCCATTGAGGTTTGCTGGCAGCCAGGACCAGGCAGAGCCAGGCCAGTGATAATAGAATTAACGGTAGGGTGCGCCGGTTACGTAGGGCTATTGATGTTGTTTTTTTACTTTCGGATAAAGCCGTAAGACGTTGATAAAAAGGTACATTAAGTGCAGCTTCGTCGCGGTTAACGGGTTTTAATAACCCGTACACGAGCAATGGTAAAGGTAAAAAAAGCAGTAACCACGGCCAGGCCAGCGAAATCATCGATGTCTCCTGATCCACTGAATACAGTATTTTTTGAGCTCATCAGGATTATGGATAATGCTGTTTAATTCATAGGGCGCCGTGGCTAAAACTTGTCCGGCTCCTTGAGTGAAAACCTGCAGGTTGGCGCTGTTGTCGAGAAACGCTAACCATTGATTAGCTGAAAGCCGTGAGACCTGATCGGTTGAATAAGACTGCTGGGCAACGGCTTTTAATAGTCTATTTAGTTGTGCGGCGGTTTCGTGACCGGCTTGTTTTTTATCGTTAAAAAGGAAGTTTATTTGCTGCACAGCCGTGCGTCGATAGGCGCTTTTTTGCCAGTGTTTAAAAAAGAAAAAACCAGCGAAAAAAAGCACCGTTAGCAACATCGCAAGTAACCACCAGCCCAACGCTGGGGGCCAGAAACTGACCGCTTCGGGCAGATGAATATCCTTGAGTTGCTCCAGTGGGTTCGTTGTCGTCATGGTCTATCGTTTTCCCGCTCGAATACCGAGGCCAAGTTGAAGCGCGCGTAGCGGATCGTCGTCGGTGTTGATTTGCAGTAGCGGAATTTTCAGTTGATCAAAATGTTGTTGCAACGCCTGCAGTTGTTGCTGATAACTGTGCTGGTAGTGTGTTCTCAGTGTTTTATCACCCAGATCAACCTGCGTACGTTGCTGACCGTCGCTGATGTTATACAGCCCAGGTTTGGGTAGCTCGGCCTCCATGGGGTCTTGAATCATCAAGCACACCACATCGTTATGCTGAGCCAGCTGAAATAAATGCCGCTGAGCAGTGCTATCAAAGTTCTGGAAGTCGCTGATGATAAATAGTTCGCTGCCCGGTTTGGTGATACGGCGGGCATGTTGCAGAGCATCTGAAAAGGTCACCCCCTCAGATGATTGTTGTTGGTGGTTGTGGCAATGGAGCGTGTGGTTAAAGCGTACCGTTTGCTCAAGCAGTCCCAGCACGGCATGACGACTGCGGCGGGGTTTGATGTCGCGTAATTCCCTATCGGAGAAAATAATGCCACCGCTGCGGTCTCCACGTTGTAATGTTGCCCAGGCGAGCAGGGCGGTAATCTGCGCGGCAATGACCGATTTAAAAGCAACCCGGCTGCCAAAGAACATTGAATCGGATTGATCAAGAATAACCAGTGCCGGGCGTTCGCGTTCTTCGGCGTAGAGTTTGGTGTGCGCTTTACCGGTGCGAGCCGTCACTCGCCAGTCAATGCTACGAATATCATCGCCTTGCTGGTAAGCGCGTACCTCGGAGAAATCGACGCCACGGCCACGGAATTTGGAAATATGTAAGCCGGACTGCTGACTTAAAATTTTACGCTGTCGAGACAGGTTTAAATCCTTGGCGAACAGGCGGCAGCGTAGCAGTGTCGCCAGGGATACGTAAGCGGTATCGTCCGCCATGTCTGATTTGATCGCAGTTTGTTTATTCGAGGTGGTCATCTTCACTAGGGGGCTGGCACGCAATCCAACAGCGTATTGATGATGTCGTCTTTGCTGTGGCCGCTGGCCTCGGCTTCAAAACTGAGGATGATGCGATGGCGGATTACATCGTGGAAAACCGCTTGTACATCATCGGGGCTGACAAAGTCCTTACCCTGCAACCAGGCGTGGGCGCGGGCACAGCGATCCAGAGCAATAGTGGCTCTTGGGCTAGCTCCGTATTCCAGCCAGTTAGCCAGGCTGTCGTGGTAGGCCTCAGGTTGACGTGTCGCTATGATTAATTGAATGATATATTCCTCAATAGCGTCGGACATATGAATGCCCAGCACCGTTTGGCGGGCCTCAAACACTTGCTCCTGAGAAAGATTAACGGGCTCGACGTTTGACGGATTGTTAGTGCCGCTGGCTTCGGCGCGTACCAGTTGCAGGATTTGTCGTTCAGCTTCGATGTTCGGGTAATCAATGGTGACGTGCATCAAAAAGCGATCAAGCTGCGCTTCAGGTAGCGGATAAGTGCCTTCCTGCTCAATCGGGTTCTGGGTTGCCATCACTAGAAATAAATCGGCTAACGGGTAGGTTACTCGTCCGACACTCACCTGACGTTCGGCCATGGCTTCAAGCAACGCGGACTGGACCTTGGCTGGCGCACGGTTGATCTCATCAGCCAGCACCAGGTTATGAAAAATCGGTCCCTGCTGGAATTGAAAACTACCATCTTCCGGGCGGAAGACTTCTGTGCCAGTTACGTCAGAGGGCAATAAATCTGGCGTGAATTGAATGCGGTGAAAGTCCGCATCGATGTTTTCAGACAGCGCTTTAATAGCGCGGGTTTTTGCCAAGCCCGGCGCACCCTCAACCAATAAGTGGCCGTCGGCCAACAGGGCAATAAGCAAACGGTCAACCAAATGCTCCTGGCCAATAATCTGAGATGACAGCGCGTTTTTTAATGCGGCAAATAAATCCTTCGAATTCATGGTGTTCCTTGTGGGAAGCAAGAGTCGTGTTGCTGGAAACAGTGTTTTCTAAGTGGGATATGATGGATGTTAAAAAGGAAAGTTCAAGGGGTGTGCGTTCTTGATGCAAAGAAAGTTGCTGTCACTTGAGTAGAACTCTGCCGAGCCGCAGAAGAGTCCCGTTCTCAAGCTAAGTTGAGATGGAGCCAAAATTTTGCAGGGCCTGCCAGTTTTTGTATTTGTTAATCCCGATAATGCGGGTCAGTCCAACAGCGCGGCAATTCCTCTCCAGACAGAAATTTTAGATCAGCTTTTTTGAATTTCTCGGGATCCTGTTGTTCTTCTCCGCCCTGGTAGCGGCCAATGATTTCTGGATGGTTCAGGTTGAAGAGGTCAGCGAGTTCTACGACCTCCAGTAAATGCCCGCTGGCTTTCTCTTTTAATAACATAACCGCCTCCCATTTAAAGCAGTAGCTTAATGAAGCGTTTGAGTTCGTTTCATATATTCAATTAAACCTAAAAGTTTGTCTTCAAATTCTCCAATCGTTCTAAGCTCTGAGGTTTCGCCGATAACTTTTGTGCTACCTGTAAGGGCAACGGCCTCGATATCGCACTCCCCGGATTCCCAAAGCGTGATTCGAGAGACCTGAATACAATTGTCAAAGTCGATGATCAGGCAAGGGTTGTCGCCGGGCTTTGAATAGGCGTAAAGGTAATCTATGTCGGAACTGGAGAGGTTGGAAAAATAGCGATCAAGCTGGCGATCAAAATCGTGGCCGGATATTAGGTCGGTGAAGATGGTTTTCATATAACCTCCTCTTTTCAGGCGTATGTCGTATGGACAACAGGCAGGCTTTAATTATCAATATTATTAGGCGTAAAGAATTAGAGGCAGAGGTTCAAGGATTTATGGGGACTTGATGGGGTGTATTACGGCGATAGATAAGCCGCCGTAATACTAACAGTGTGACGAAGCTTAATGAGGCTGGCGAGTCTCTTTCATGTGTTGAATGAGTTCGAGTAACTTCGCTTCAAAAGCTTCCAGAGACTTAAACTCCAGCTCTTCAGTCGTCATTGGTGTGCTGCCTTTGAATGACACAGTTTCTATACGGCAGTGGCCGGATTCCATGATTGTAATTCTTGTCATGTTCTGACGATTATCCAGATCTATCCTTAGAAAGGGGGGCGTATCCGGCGCTGAGTAGACATGACGGTAATCGACGCCCTCCATCTCTAATTCTGCTAAATGACGATTAAAGTGTCGTTCAAATCCGTGGCCTGAAATCAGGTCGCTGAAGGTGTTTTCCATTGGGTCTCCGTCTTTGTATCTTTGCCGTTGGGCTTCTTATGCGTTAGGTGTTAAATGTGTCATGGCGGGCAGTGTAAACCAGAAAACCGCCTATTTGGAGAATTGTAACCAGGTCAGATAGAGAAATACGGGTATCAACATAAGAATGCCGTACATCACGGGTGCAATTGTCATGGTAGGGTTTTGTAAAATCGTGCCAGACACCAGGATTGCCGTACCACCATTCTGGATGGCAGTCTCGATGGCAATGGTTCTGCTGTCGGTTTTATTGCGTCGCATGCTACGGGAAAAAACATAACCAGCTATTAAAGCAATACTTGCCAGCAGGATGGCTGGTAGCCCGGTCTGCGCGAAAAAGTAAGGCATTTTTTGCCAGTTCTGATAGATGATGCATGCGATGACCAATAGCAGCATCATGAGCGGTATACGAGTCATCCAAAATTCATTACGGGTGCAAAAATGCTGTTTGAAGTGACGCAATATCATGCCTAGCAGGACGGGCAGTAAGGTGACCACTAATAGTTTGGCGAGTGTCTGTAGAAACGGAAGCTGAATTTGTTCTGATGTGCCGAGTTGTGTTGCCAACATCCAGCCCGCCATCAGGGGAATACTCATGGGTGTGATAACGCTGGTGATGGCGGTGAGTGAAACCGACAGGGCTAGATTCCCCTTCGCCAGATAGGAAAACATATTGGAAGTGGTGCCACCGGGACTTAACGCCAGAATCATAAAACCGACAAATATCTCGGCGGGGAGTTCGAAGGGGGTTAGCAGCGCGTAAGCTAGAGTTGGCAATAGCAGCATTTGTGCGGCGATACCTGTTAGCATGGTGGCAGGCGCTCGCAGCACCATTTTGAAATTATCCAACGTTAAACTGGCGCCCATGCTGAACATAATGCAAAAAAGCGTGATGGGTAGGGCAAGCGCTAAGATGATATCGGAGTTCATTCTTTAGGTCTTATATTAGGGCAAAGGTAGCCAGATCGTGGCGATAAATAGACTGCTATAGATAAAATAGAAGCGCCCGGTCAGCAGTGTTAAACGTCGACGTTCGGGCTGCGGTCTAGTTAATAGTTTTAGTGGCTGTATCAGTGTAAGTGCTGAAAGCATCAGGATGATAACGCCATTCAATAGACCAACTAGATAAAGTAAAACACTGACAAAATACACTGATATGAAAAGTGCGTAGTAAAGTTTTACGCCCATGTTGTAGCCAAGACGAACACACAGTGTTTGCACGCCGTCGGAGCTATCCTGTTCAAAATCACGCAGTTCATTACTTAATAACAACAGTGAAGATAACAGGCTAAAGGGAATCGATAGCCACAGCACAGACCATTGATAGCTGCCTGCAACCACATAATATGAGCCGCCAACTAATAGCGCGCCCATCAGCAGAAATACCAGCGGGATCCCAAGCCCTCGTGCTTTGTAATTGATTATTCCTCCCGTGTAGCCCCACGCACCAAGCACACCGAATAAACCCAATAACAGTAGCGGCCAACCTCGAAGGCTTGCCATATAGAAACCGAGCACAATGGCCGTCAACATAAAACCAAAACCAATACGGGTATTACAGCGGATGGCTTTTTGTTGAGGAAGACTTAAGGTTTTGTCTTTTAGGTCTCGGTGGTCATTAATCAGATTGACGGCTATCTGTAGCAGAATGCCCGCAAAGATGACCAAACCTGCCAGAGGAAAGTTGTTAACCCCGTCAAGCAACGCAAGGCTAGCGCCCAGCCCACAGGTGGCAATCGCAACAATCAGTGAAAAGGGGCGTAATGCTGTCAAAAAATCCGTTTTATCTCGCATAGACGTTAATGCTCAGTGGACCCGTACCCGCCACCGCCCGGTGTTTCAATCACAATAATGTCGCCAGCGTCCATTTGGGTCTGATCGGTGGCCTGAAGCTCATCTACCTGACCATTATGGCGTTCGACGGTGTTTCTGCCGACTTTGCCGGGTTGGCCTCCTGCCGTGCCAAAAGGCTGGGTGCTGCGGTGTGAAGATAGAATCGCGGCGTTCATGCTTTGCAAAAACTCAATACGGCGAATCACACCGTTGCCGCCTTTATGTTTGCCGGTTCCGCCTGAATTCTCACGAATACTGAAGCCATCGACGCGAACAGGGAAACGCCACTCGAGTACTTCCGGGTCGGTCAGGCGGGAGTTAGTCATGTGTGATTGCACGGCGCTGGCGCCATCGAAGTTAGGGCCTGCACCAGTACCACCGCTGATGGTTTCGTAATATTGGTATTGTTGATCGCCGAAGGTGAAGTTGTTCATGGTGCCTTGAGCCGCACCTACGACGCCCAGCGCGCCGTAAAGGGCATTGGTGACCCACTGGGATGTTTCTACATTACCGGCCACCACAGCGGCAGGATATTGCGGGTTGAGCATGGAGCCTTCGGGAATGATGATGTTGAGCGGTTTCAGACAACCCTGATTCATCGGGATGTCGTCGTCCACCAGCGTGCGGAATACATACAGCACGGCAGCGTAACACACCGCGGACGGCGCGTTGAAGTTACTGGGTAATTGTGCCGAGGTGCCGGTGAAATCTACCGTCGCGCTGCGTGATTTTTTATCGACCCTGATGCTGACGTTGATGGTAGCAATGTCATCTATATTGTACGTGAAACGGCCGTCTTCAAGCTGGTCGATGACTCGGCGCACGGCTTCTTCGGCGTTATCCTGTACGTGTTCCATGTAGGCAATAACAACGTCCTGGCCGAATTGATCAATCATGCGCCACATTTCCTGCACACCTTTTTCATTGGCTGCGATTTGTGCTTTCAGGTCGGCGATATTCTGGTTGGGATTACGCGCCGGGTAGGGGCCGCTGGCGAGCATTTCGCGCATGGCTGTTTCTCGAAAACCGCTTTTATCGACCAAGCGGATGTTATCAAACAGGATGCCTTCTTCTTCAACGCTGGTGCTGTTGGGTGGCATGGAACCGGGGCTGATGCCACCAATGTCAGCGTGGTGACCGCGTGAGGCTACATAGAACAGAATGCTGTTGCCTCTCTTGTCATCTATTCGTTTTTCAAACACGGGGGTGATTACTGTGACGTCGGGTAGGTGTGTGCCGCCGTTGTAAGGGGCATTGGTGATGAACACATCGTCGGGATGAATCTGGCCAGCATGTTGTTTGATGATGGCTTTTACGCTGGCGCCCATTGAGCCAAGATGCACCGGCATGTGTGGCGCATTGGCAACCAGTTCGCCCTGCGGATCAAAAATGGCGCAGGAGAAATCCAGTCGTTCTTTGACGTTAACTGAATAACTGGTGTTTTCCAGAATAGTGCCCATTTGTTCGGCAATGGACATGAACAGGTTGTTGAAGACCTCCAGCATGATAGGGTCAACATCGGTGCCAATGGCTGTACCTTTGGGTAATGGAATGACGCGCTCTAATTCCAGATTACCGATATTGGATAACGTCGCCTGCCAGCCAGCTTCGATGATGTTGGTGCCGGTGGATTCTAAAATGATTGCCGGGCCTGATACGGTGTTGCCTGGCAGCATGTCATCGCGTTGGTATATCGGCGCGGTATGACTTGTTATGCCGGTGAAGATTTCGCTAGAGCCTACGGCTTTAAGGTTTTGAGATGATATGTCTTGATTAAACAACGGGTTAAGACTTTCGTTTTCGTTATGGCCTTCGCCAATGACTTCAATGGAAAGTGATTCAATGATCAGGCCTTTTTCAGGGACGATGAAACCATAACGCTGGCGGTGTGCCTCTTCGAAATGAGCCTGAGTTTCAGCGGCATTGCCGAGCACAACGGACAGGCTTGAGTCTGTATCCTGATATTTAATCAGCGCTCTGGTGATGCCGCTAATGGCCTCTGGTTTGATACCCTGGGTGGCGATTTCTTGTTGTCCCTGTTCGATCAGTTTGTTGATTGTTGGGCGCAGACTATCGATTAGAGATTGATCCAGCGGAGCTTCTACACTGTGTTGATGCAGGCTGCGAAAATCTGCCAGACCCATACCATAGGCGGATAAAACCCCGGCCATTGGATGCAAAATGATTTTCTTCATGCCCAGAGCATCGGCAACGCGGCAGGCGTGTTGGCCACCGGCGCCCCCAAAGCTACACAGGCTGTAATGACTAATGTCGTAGCCGCGTTGGGTGGATATTTCTTTAATGGCGTTGGCCATGTTATCAATGGCAATTTTTAGAAAGCCTTCAGCCACTTCTGTCGGCTGCATGTCACGTCCGGTTGTCTGTTTTATTGCACTGGCAAGATCTGCAAACTTTTGTGCTACCGTTTTTTTATCCAACGGCAAGTCGCTATTGGGGCCAAACACCTTGGGGAAGTATTCGGGATCGAGCTTGCCCAACATCAGATTGCAATCGGTGATGGTTAGAGGGCCTCCGCGACGGTAACAGGCCGGGCCGGGGTTGGCGCCTGCCGAGTCGGGACCGACCCGAAAGCGATTGCCATCAAAATGTAAGATTGAACCACCACCGGCAGCGACGGTGTGAATCTGCATCATTGGTGCGCGCATGCGCACACCGGCAACCACTGAGTTGAATGTACGTTCGTATTCACCATTAAAGTGCGAGACATCGGTGGAGGTGCCACCCATATCAAAACCGATAATGTTGTTATGTCCCGCCGCTTGGCAGGTTTTTACTGCACCGACAATGCCACCGGCGGGGCCGGAAAGAATGCTGTCTTTGCCCTGAAAGGAGTCGGCGCTGACTAGTCCTCCGTTGGATTGCATAAACATCAGCTGGGTATCACCTAATTCAGCGGCCACTTGATCAATGTAGTGGCGTAGGATAGGCGACAGGTAGGCATCGACGACAGTGGTGTCGCCACGGCTGACCAGCTTCATTAACGGGCTAACTTGGTGGCTAGTACTGATCTGGGTAAAACCTATTTCAGCGGCAATTTCAGCGAGGCGTTTTTCATGGGCCGGATACCGATAGCCGTGCATCAGTACGATGGCGATTGAGCGAATACCGTTCGCGTAAATGTCGTTTAATTCTATCCTGGCTTGCTGTTCGTTCAGCGCCTTAACAATTTCGCCATTGGCGCCAACACGCTCCTCGACTTCTGTGACCTGACGATAGAGTAACTCGGGTAGCTGGATGTTGAGGTCAAATAGGCGCGGACGGTTCTGGTAGGCAATGCGTAACGCGTCTTTGAAACCCTGTGTGATCAGTAATGCCGTTGGTGTGCCTTTGCGCTCCAGAAGGGCATTGGTAGCCACTGTGGTGCCCATTTTTACCGCTTGGATTTGTTCGGCTGGTATAGGGGTGTTGCTGCTGAGCTCCAACAGGTCACGAATACCCTGTAGTGCGGCATCACGATAGCGTTCCGGGTTCTCTGACAGGAGTTTGTGAGTGCGATATTCACCCTGTGGCGTCAAGGCCACAATATCAGTAAATGTACCGCCACGATCAATCCAAAATTGCCAGAGTGTCTGTTGTGTCATATAAAGAGTATAAATAATTGGTTTGAGTTATTTCGGAGCCGACAGAAAGTGCGCTATTGTAGCGCACTTACCGTTTCAGGTTTTCACATTTTGGGTTTTTAGAATCGTATCAAGGGGACTTCTTTGTGACCAACAGCACGATGACAAATGATAAAACGCAGTGCATTAAAAAATTAGAAGAATTCATCGCAGAGCGTTTAAAAAAATCAGACCAGGAAGCCGTCGCTACCTTTGCGAAGGACTACCTGCATGTCGTACCTAATGATGATGTGCAAGGCAAGGCGCCTGAAGACATCTACAGTCAATTGATGAGTGCCTGGCAGTTCATTCAGCGCTTCGAAGGTTTAGACGATAAACAACCCAAAATTGAAATAATTAATCCTGGTTGTGCTCAGTATCCCTGGCAATCGTCCCACACGGTTGTAATGTTGATGCAAAAGGATATGCCGTTTTTGGTTGATTCGGTGCGTATGCACCTTGCTTCACGCCAGCTGACCATCCACGCAGTTCAAAACTTGGTGTATCAGGCTCAGCGTACGAAAACGGGTGTATTGAAACAACGTGCGACCTGCACTTATGAGCAGGGCTGCCCGATTGATTTAAAGGGCTATCAAACAGAAGCCTTTATGTTCTTTGAAATTGACCGTATTGCTGGCGATGAAGTGCTCTCGACATTAGTGCATGAGTTGGAAGATGTCTTATCAGATGTGCGCTCAGTGGTTGATGACTTTGGTGGTATGGAAGGTAAAATACAGTCTATTATCAATGGCTTAAAGCATAATCCTCCAGCGCTGCCTGATGCTGAGGTTAGTGAGGCTATCGCCTACCTGACCTGGTTGACAGAAAATAATTTCACCTTTCTTGGTTATAAGGAATACAAGCTGGGTAAGAAGGGCGGACGTGATGTTATTCGCCATGTTAATGATTCTGAGTTGGGGCTCTTCCGTCAGCGTTTAGAGTCCACCAAGGAAAAGTTTATCGACACGTTGCCGCAGGATGTCAGTGATTACGTTTTGGAATCACGCCTGATAACCTTTGCCACCTCCGGTACGTTGTCGCGTGTACACCGTCCTGTTTATCCCGATTACATCGCCGTTCGTCAGTTTGATAAAGAGGGTAATGTGATTGGTGAATGTGGCTTCCTTGGCCTCTATACACTGGCCGTTTATACGGAAAAAACCCGAAATATTCCGATTCTGCGTAATAAGGTTGACGCGGTGATGCGTCGTTCAGGTTTGTATCCTTTTACTCACGCCGGTAAAGATTTATTGCGCGTATTGGAAACCTTCCCTCGAGAGGAGTTATTCAAAACTGATCTTGATGAGTTGTTCACCACGACAATAGGCATTGCTCAAATTAAAGAACGCCAGCAAACGCGTCTGTTTGTGCGTCGTGACCATTTCGGTAAGTTTGTCTCCTGTCTGGTGTATATGCCACGGGATATCTACGATTCAGAAATTCGTAAGAAGGTTCAGCAGATTCTATGTAAAACGTTTAAGGCGTTGAATTCTGAATTTAGCACCTATTTTGGATCCTCTGTGTTAGTGCGAACGCATTTTGTATTGCGCACTGATCCTGATCAGGTTGTTGATTTTGATGTCGCCGCACTTCAGCAGGCCATCATTAAGGTTACCCGCTCCTGGCAGGATGATCTGGTTCAGAACTTGATTGAAACTCATGGCGATGAGCAGGGCACAGTTTATGCGCAACGCTACCGCAGTGCATTTTCGCTCAGTTACCGTGATGATTTTACCCCAGCGATTGCCGTGACAGATGTGCAGCACGTGGAGTCTCTTAATGAGGCGAAGCCTCTGGCGTTGTGCTTCTATCAGCGTGATGGTGAATCAGCTGACCGCGCCCACTTTGCTTTGTATCAGCGCGATGAACAATTGACGTTGTCAGATATTATCCCCATTTTTGAAAACATGGGATTGAAAACTCTTGGCGAACATCTTTATAAAATCGTCGATGATGATGGTGTGGTGGTATGGAAACATGATTTCAGCTTGCAATACGCCATCGGCGATAAACTGGATGCTAAGGTGTTACGTGATGTGTTTACCAAGGCGTTTGTGCGTGTATGGCATGATGAAGCCAGTAACGATGCCTTTAACAGGCTGGTACTGGCATTAGGCTTAAACTGGCGTGAGGTGTCTTATCTTCGTGCCTGTGCGCATTATCTCAAGCAAATTCGTTTGGGCTTCAGTCAGGCTTATTATGCTGATACGCTGTTGCGCTATCCGGCGATGGCGATGGCTCTGGTACATCATTTTAATAGTAAGTTCGATCCAAATCTCACGCTTAGCGTCGATGCGCGTAAAGAACAGTTAAAAGCGCTGGAAAAGGCTTATCTGGCGTCGCTAGATGAGGTGCAAAGTCTTAGTGAAGACCGTGTGCTGAGAAACTACCTGCTGCTCAATAAAGCGATGTTGCGTACCAACTTTTTCCAACCGGGCACAGATGGTCGTCTGAAAAAGTATTTTTCCTTCAAGATCGATCCCCAACAGTTACCGGACATTCCATTGCCGCGACCGATGTTCGAGGTGTTCGTTTACTCTAACCGAGTTGAAGGTGTACACCTGCGCGGAGGCAAGGTGGCTCGTGGTGGTCTGCGTTGGTCAGATCGTGTGGAGGATTATCGCACCGAAGTATTGGGTCTGGTTAAAGCACAACAGGTTAAAAATCCGGTAATTGTACCGGTGGGTGCCAAAGGCGGCTTTGTGGCACAACGCGCGCAAACCATTACTGATCGTAAAGCGCATCAGGAAGAGGGCATTGCCTGTTACAAAATCTTTATTCGTGGCCTGCTGGATATTACCGATAACCTGCAAACGGGAGACGTGTTGCCGCCACCCGCTGTCGTTCGTTATGACAACGACGACCCCTACCTGGTGGTTGCGGCCGACAAGGGTACCGCGACTTTCTCGGATATTGCTAATGGACTGGCTGATCGATACAACTTCTGGTTAGGTGATGCCTTCGCCTCCGGTGGTAGCCAGGGCTATGATCATAAAGGCATGGGTATTACGGCCAAAGGCGCATGGGTGTCCGTGCAGCGACATTTCCGTGAACGGGGCATTAATACACAATCAACCGATTTCACCGTGGTGGGCATTGGTGGCATGGCCGGCGATGTATTTGGTAATGGCATGTTGCTGTCCAAACACATTCAACTAGTGGCGGCTTTTGACCATATGAATGTCTTTATCGATCCAAATCCCGATCCAGCAAGCAGTTTTGTTGAGCGTGAACGCATGTTTAATATTGGGCATGTTGGTTGGGAAGACTACAACACCAAGTTGATTTCAAAGGGCGGTGGTGTGTTCTCACGTGCCGCTAAATCGATTCAAATCACCCCGGAAATGCAAAGTCGCTTTGATATTTCCGAAACCAGCTTAACGCCCAATGAATTAATTAATCGCGTGCTGAAAGCGCCGATTGATCTGCTTTGGAATGGCGGTATTGGCACTTACGTGAAAGCCAGTACCGAAAGTCATAATGATGTAGGGGATCGTGCCAACGATAGTTTGCGTATCAACGGTAATGAAGTGCGTGCCAAGGTGATCGGTGAGGGTGGCAACCTGGGTATGACACAACTGGGGCGGATCGAATATGCCCAAAATGGTGGGGCAATCAATACCGACGCGGTCGATAATGTGGGCGGGGTGGATTGTTCTGACCATGAAGTAAACATCAAAATTCTGCTAAACGAAGTGGTTGCTGAGGGCAAACTGACCGAAAAACGGCGTAACAATCTGCTGGTTAAAATGACGGATGAAGTCTCTGAACTGGTGTTGCGTAACAGCTATTGTCAGACCCGTTCGCTGAGTATCGCCCGTAATCTTGCGCACTCTCATGGCGATGAATTCCGACGTTTTATTGCAGGTCTTGAAGCCAGTGGTCGATTGAACCGAGAGCTGGAATTCCTACCTTCCGATGAAGTACAGATCGCTAGATTAGCTCACAATGAAGGTCTGACTCGACCCGAATTGGCGGTTGTTCTGGCCTATGCTAAATCTGAACTTAAGGATGTATTGGCTGATTCAGGTATTGCCAATGATCCCTATTTAGCTAAGCAGATCGTGACCGCCTTCCCGGCAACACTGGAAGAGCAATATCCACAAGAGCTGCATAATCATCGTTTGCGTCGTGAAATTATTGCGACAGAATACGCCAATGAAATGGTCAACTATATGGGTATTACCTATGTAGAACGTATGATGCAAGCTACCGGGTCAACAGCTGGACAGGTGGTGCAAGCTTATGTTGCAGCTCGTGACATCTTTGGCATGTTACCGCTCTGGAAAGCAGTAGAAACGTTGGATTACAAAGTGCCATCTCAGCTTCAAATGACGATGATGAAGCGCGTGATGCGTATGGTGCGACATGCTAGCCGTTGGATTTTGCAACAACGCTATGAAAATGTGAGTACCGAGGAATTAGTGCAACATTTTACACCGGGCGTTGAAGCGGTTGCTGGCACATTGCAAAGCCTGCTATGTGGTGATCTTGCTTCACTGTGGAAAGATTCGCAAAGCAAGTTTGAAGCTGAAGGTGTTTCAACAGCGCTTGCTACACAGGTTGCCAGCACCGATGAGTTGTACTTTGCATTGGATATTGTGGACGTGGCAAATCGCACTGGCTGCAGTGTTGAGCAAACGACGGGCGTCTTTTTTAACCTGATTAGTCGTCTTGATCTGCATCGTTTCCGTCAGGGCGTTAGTCGTCTTGATGTGGTTAACATTTGGCATAGTAAAGTGCGCGATGTATTCCGCGATGATGTGGATCGTCAACTGCGTATCCTTACTAAATCAGTGCTGCAGTTTGACGGCAAATCTCAAGAAAATCCGGAAGACAAAGTCAGTAGCTGGCTGGGTGCGCAATCCAAACAATTGGCTCGTTGGCAAGAAATTCAACATGCCCTTCGTGAGCAAGGTCAGGACGAGGTGGATATTCCTATGTACACTGTTGCGATCCGTGAATTGGTCGAGTTTGGACGTTCCACAAATACAGAATTAGAGATCTAATACGCTGATTCAAGAACTGTGTCACTTCGAGCTGTGAAAGAAGCCTTCAATAGTTTAGGTTTTTATCTGCAGCTCGGAGTGCCACGGTTTTTTGTAAACCGCTACCTTCGTTGAAATACCTTCTTGTTTTGTCGTTATTGGTTCGTTCATGCGCGAAGTTACTATAAGTTTGTCTATCTCAGCACAGGAATACCTTGCCCATTACCAGGGCACAGTCACAGAGGTGGTGGCCCGTAGTAGCGATGGACGAAACATCCGTTTTCCCAGCACTATATTGCAGCCTTTTGTAAGTCATACTGGTATTCGTGGTCAATTCGTCATTAGCTTTGATGCCGACAATAAATTTCAGGGTATTCGTAAAGTTAGATAATCCTGTGAACCTATAATAGTGTTACCCCGAATGTAACGTGGGGAGAGTATCCAGGCGTAAAATTTTTGTCATTAGTCGAAATAGCCGTGCCTAATTTGTCGATATCTCAAGCAAGCCAAAGCCGACTATTTCACGTATAATTCGCGCCGATTTACGACTTGTTTTTATGACCACCTAATACTGGAAAATCCATGAGCTATTCGTTGCTGCGTAACTTGATGTTCCGCTTTGATGCTGAAACGTCACACCACATGGGCCTGAAGGGCATGAGCCTGGCCGAACGCCTAAAACTAACGCAGTTATTTGTTGCGCCAATGCCACAGGTTCCGGTGCATGTGATGGGCCTGGAGTTCCCAAACCCCGTGGGTTTGGCCGCCGGGTTGGATAAAAATGGTGAGTATATTGATGGTCTGGCGGCACTGGGGTTCGGTTTTCTTGAAATCGGTACCATTACGCCACGTGCACAGCCAGGTAATCCCCAGCCGCGTATCTTTCGACTAGCGAATGAAAAAGCCATCATTAACCGTATGGGTTTCAATAACCAGGGGGTTGATTATTTGCTGGAGCGAGTACGTGCCAGTAAGTTCGACGGCGTGCTGGGTATCAATATCGGTAAAAACGTAGATACGCCCGTTGAAAATGCATTGGACGATTATCTGATTTGCCTGCGTAAAGTGTATCAGGCTGCGTCTTACATCACGGTTAACCTGTCTTCGCCAAACACTCCGGGTTTGCGTACCCTGCAATTTGGTGATTCACTTCGTGAGTTGCTGGCAGAGCTGAAGGAAGAGCAGCGTAAATTGGCGGACCAATATGGCAGTTACAAACCATTGACGGTTAAAATTGCGCCCGACATGACGGCCGAAGAAGTCGCCATGGTTGCACAAACCCTGATTGAAAATGAGATTGATGGCGTGATCGCAACCAATACCACCATTTCTCGTGAAGGTGTACCCAATTCTCCTTATAAAGACGAGGCGGGCGGTTTAAGTGGCAAACCGCTAACCCAAGCGTCAACTCAAACGGTTAAGACATTGGCGAGCGAACTCAATGGTGCGTTACCCATTATTGCCGCTGGCGGCATCATGAACGGTAAAGACGCCCAGGATAAGCTTGATGCCGGTGCCAGTTTAGTGCAGATTTATAGCGGTTTTATTTACCGTGGACCGCACCTGATTCGTGAAATAGTCGAACAGGTTAGCGCTTAAAATTCACATCGTTATTAGAAAACTGTAACCATTAACAGGTGTTCTCGTCTAACTAGCAGACAGCTACCAGTTCGGGACTGCTTTATCTTCGAAGGGGCAGCATGGTAGCTGAACAGGAACAGGAACAGGTCTGGGTTGAGGGCCTGCGAAATGGCGATGCGGCGTGTTACCGACAGGTGGTCGAAGTTTATATTGGGCCGCTGTTACGGGTAGCGCGTCGCTATCTAAGAGAAGAGGACGCCTGTGATGCGGTACAGGAAACCTTTATCAAGGTGTTTGGCGCGATTAAGACCTTTCGCGGGGAGTCGAGGTTGTTGACCTGGATTCAGCGTATTCTGATCAATCAGTGTATTAGTAAGTTACGTGCTCAGGAACGTCTGGCTGAAGTTTCTATTGATGACCTGTTACCGTCATATTATGACGATGGACACCGCATTGCCCCGACACCCGCCTGGCCCGAATCGTTAAGTACCGTTGTTGATCGTGAGCGCCTGTGTAGATTGGTTGAAAAGCACATTGCTAAATTACCTTTGGCCTATCGAACCGTTTTGATGCTGCGTGACATCGAAGGTATAAGTGGTAAGGAAACGGCTGAATTGCTCAATCTGTCGGTGGGCGCGGTGAAGGTGCGTTTACACCGTGCCCGTCAGGCCTTAAGAACTCTGATGGACCCTGTTATGCAAGGAGATACCCTTGACCTGTAAAGAGTTTATCGACTTTTTGTCGGCTTATCTTGATGGTGAGTTAGATCCTGAAATTCAACAGGTTTTTGATCAGCACCTTTCTGTGTGTCCTAATTGTGTGATTTATATGGAAACCTATAAGAGCACGATTTCGTTGTTAAAAGAGCAGGGCATTGAGGCTGACTCAACGATTCCTGATGATGTTCCCCAATCACTTCTTGACGCTATTCTTGCCGCGCGATCGAAATAAGCCTGTAACCTTTTCCCTCGGTACGCGTCTATCGAGGTATGCAACGCTCACAAAAACAACAAATCCGAATTAAACCTGCTGATTTAAGGTTGGCCTGCTGACATGGATATTCAGATTATCCTGATTGTCGGTGCGGCGCTGATTATTTATGCGGCGGTTTCTCAACGACTGCAAAAAAGTATTATTTCTGCGCCGATGGGTTTTGTACTGGTGGGTTTGTTAATTGGCCCACTTGGCTTGGGCATTGTAGCAGACGTCGATCCTCATCTGATTAAACTGGTGGCTGAATTAACGCTGGTGCTGGTGTTATTTTCTGATGCGGTCAGTATCGATCTGAAGGGTGTTTGCCGCCAGCGTGGTATTCCTGTGCGTTTGCTGGCGATCGGTATGCCGTTGTGTATTCTATTTGGTGCGCTGGCTGGCCTGCTGACTTTTCCGGAAATATTTTTCTGGGAGGCCGCTATTCTGTCAGCCATCCTGGCACCCACTGACGCCGCTCTTGGGCAGGCGGTGGTCACCAACAAGAAGGTACCCGTTCGTATCAGGCAAGGGCTGAACATTGAAAGTGGTCTGAATGACGGTATCGCAATCCCCGTGATTTTTATGATGCTGGCGATTGCCTGTGGTACCAGCGGCATCGTGCCTGATGATTATACGGGCAATGTGTGGCTTTTTTGGATACGTTTTCTGGTGTTACAACTGGTGGCTGCGCCCTTAATTGGTATTGCCGTGGGTTGGTTCGGTGGTTGGGTGTTAGGCAAGGCGAAACGTTGTCAGTGGAGCAGTGATAATTTGCTGGGGTTGGCAATGGTTGGGTTGGCTCTGTTGGCCTTTGCGGCCGCCGAACTGATACATGGCAGTGGTTTGATTGCGGCCTTTGTAGCGGGACTAGTGGTCGGCACTCGTGAACGTGAAATTGCCTCAAGCCTGCATGAATTTACAGAAGCAGAAGGACAAATACTGACGCTACTTACTTTTATGTTATTTGGCGCTGTTTTGTTCCCAGAGGCTGTTCCTCATATTAATGTGAATAGCTTTATTTATGCGGTGTTAAGTCTCACCTTGATTCGTATTGTTTCGGTATTTATTGCCCTTGCTGACCATCGTTTGTGTGCCAAAACCATGTTGTTTATGGGCTGGTTTGGGCCGCGTGGATTAGCCTCAATTTTGTTAGCTCTGCTGGTAATTCAAAGTTCTGATTTGCCTCATGTGGGACTGATCTCAGCTACGGTGATGTTAACGGTGATGATGAGCGTGATATTACACGGTATCTCTGCTGTGCCTTTGTCTGGACGCTACGGTGAATGGATCTCTGCTCGAAAAGATGATGCGGCGAACGAGCCGTTGCCAAATAATGAGAACTAAATGATTTTTTTTACTGATTGTTGCGAGGAAACCCCAATGAAAAAATCTATTTCCTGGTTGTTAGTGATTTATATCTGTTTTGTCTTTTTGCAGTCGCTGTTTTTTAAATTTGCGGGTTCAGAGGAAACTGTGATCATCTTTTCTACCATCGGTGCATGGATGAGCGGTATTAGTTTTCTAGAACCGATCGCCGAGGCGTTTACCCGACATGGCGGTTACGCTGTTGGAGCGGTAGAGCTGGTCGCCAGTGTATTGTTATTGATTCCTCGCACACGTGCTTGGGGAGCCTTGTTAGGCCTCTTTGTAATTTCCGGGGCAATTTTCTTTCACCTGTTTACGCCGTTGGGTGTGGTGCGCGTGGTTGATGTGGCGGGCAATACTGATGGGGGCGTATTATTTTATATGGCCTGTGGTGTGTGGGTGAGTTGTCTGGCGTTGATCATTCTGGGTCGAACGCAGCTCTGTGGCACATTTTACAATTTATCAAAATAAAGTCGTGTTTTGCGGAGAAACGTAGCAATGAATAGTGTTAGAAATGTTTTTGTTTTGTTGGCTCTAGTGACCGGCTGTGGTGTCACTCTATCGGTTAACGCTGATTCGGCCTGGCAGTTACGCAAGGATAAAGGCGGTATTCAGGTGTATACCAAAAGTGTCGATGGTTCGCCCTATGATGCGGTTAGAGCGGTAACACAGGTGGATAGCATCCGTTTGATGTCGTTGGTTGCATTGCTTGATGATGTTGCGGCTTGTCAGGACTGGGCCGATCAGTGTGTTGAATCAACGGTTAGAAAACGTATCAGTGATACACAAGCCTATGTGTACACGCACAATGATTTACCTTTTCCAGTGAAAGATCGTGACGTATTGACACATGTTATCTGGACGCAAAACCCGGCTGATTATGAAGTGGTTATGAGTAGTAAAGCGACAACGGGACTTATGGATAAAGTAAAAGGGCGTATTCGACTGACCGAAGCGAAAACAAGCTGGCGATTTAAGCCGTTGAAGTCGGGACAGATAGAGGTGAGTAATGAATCTCACATCAATCCTGGGTCAAGTTTACCTGGCTGGATTACTAATATGTTATTGGTCGAAACACCCTACGAGACGATAAAATCATTTGTGGAGGAGGCGGCTAAGCAAAAGTATCAGAATGCTGACGTGAGCTTTATTGTCGAGCCTGCAGCAACTGCGGAAGTGATATCCGCCTTACCTTGAGTCCCTGCTTAAAATTCTAAGACAAAAAAAGGAGCCGACAGCTCACTGTTCTCGGCTCCTTTTTTAAACCTGTAGAGCTTGTTATTAACTTGCCTCAGCAAGACTACTTTTTGCGATAAGGTCTTTGACGATTGCCACAGCGCGGTCAGCTTCTTCGGGAATAAAGTCTTTGCCTTTGTTCTTGCTGAATCCTAGCTCATCAAATCGTACGTAAATATCGGGCTCAAGGTCTCGTTCCTTTAAGCAACTTTTGCAACAGGACATGGGGCAACCATCCAGAACAATTAGAGGGCGGCCTGATTTAGCAACTTTTACAAGACCAGGCACATTGCCGCCGACACCTGTAATGCAAGACATTTCAGCATCACCATCACGGTCTAGTGCAATTGCCACATGATTAGTAATCTGAGCAATGTCTGAACAACCTGAACAGGAATAAACCAACGGAGTTGAGTTAGCCATAATGAGTACCACCTAATAAATACAAAAGTAACCGGAAGCCAATAACCTCCCAAATTCTACACTTTCAGACTAAGACTTATTTACGGCTATCCATTTGACTTTGGTCAATGAAAGCGGCCTTTTTTAGAGCTTATTGGAATAAGTGGATAGTCGAGTATAGCTTTTATATATTGATTGTAGTCAATGCTGTTTAACCCTGATGTGGCGATGATTAGCTTCTCAAATTATTCGTAAGGATGTTTTACCGTGCAGTTGGTCGATTTAAAAAAAGAGGAACGTATCGTTCCGCTATTCCGCTTGGCCTTTCGGCCCTTTTTCCTTTTTGCTGCTATCTTCTCCATCGTTGCGCTGATTTTGTGGGGCAAAGTATGGTTTGGTGGGCTGAGTTTTTCCCCTTATGGCGACTGGTTTTGGTGGCATGGGCATGAAATGCTATTTGGTTTTGTGGGGGCTGTTATTACCGGATTCTTACTGACGGCAGTGCAAAACTGGACAGGCAGAATGGGTATTCGGGGTATTCCCTTGATGGCTTTGTTTGCGGTATGGCTGTTGGGACGTATTCTGTTGCTGTTTCCGGGACCGTTCCCCAATCTGCTGGTCGTTATTGTTGATATGAGCTTTTTACCACTGGTGGCGACGGTGCTGGGCGTTTATGTGGTGCGCGCCAAGTTGTGGCGAAACATTCTCTTCGTGCCGGTGCTGCTTATTCTGACGACATTGAATGGTTTTATGCATTCTGCCGCATTGGATAACGATGTGGTGTTGTATAAAAAATTGGCAACGACCACAGTCTTCTTAATTGCCTTTTTGGTGAGTTTGATGGGTGGTCGAGTAATTCCTTTCTTTACGGCTAATGGTACTGATACGGAACGGGCTGAACCGAAAAAATGGTTGGAAATTAGTTGCTTGGTCAGCATTTTGCTCATGGCACTGGGTACGCTGATTGGTTTTAGTGAAATCGTGATGGGCGTGATTTGTTTGGCGGCCTTTGCGGTACACCTGATTCGTGCTCTGCGCTGGCGTATTTGGGTGACCACCAAAGTGCCATTGCTTTGGTCTCTGCACTTGGCCTGTTGGTTTATGGCACTCAGTTTTCTGCAGTTGGCGCTGTACCATTTGGGTGTTCTCGAAGATTACGTGACGGTCCTGCACACGCTTACTGTGGGCGGCATTGGTCTGGTTATTCTCGGTATGATTGCACGTATTTCATTAGGTCATAGCGGTCGTAGCTTGCAAATTAGTCCTTGGGTGGCGGTTGGCTTTGCTGCGCTGGTAGGAGCTGCGCTGCTGCGGGCTGGCGTACCGATGCTAAGCAATGGGGCAATTGAAATTAGTTATGGTGGCAGCATTGCATTATGGGTGCTGGGTTTTGGTATTTTTGTTGTCTGTTATTTTCCGATATTAACGAAACCGCGTTTAGATGGGCGCCCGGGGTAAATTATGCAATGGAGTGAAGTGACTAAATGGCGCCGCTCACAACGTGAACGTTTGATTGATTACCGTATTCAGGCTGGTCATAAGCAACGGAGCGAGTGGGGCGAATCGATTCATCGGCAGCTGAAGGATTGGTTTGTTGGCGAGCGGTTGATGACGGTGGGCTTTTACTGGCCTTTCAAGGGGGAGTTTGATCCTCGTCCGTTAATTAATGAACTATTAGCGTTAGGTCACTCCGCGGCTTTGCCTGCTGTCGTTGAGAAGAATGCTCCCATGGAGTTTCGTTGTTATAAAGAAGGTGATGCGTTAGAGCCGGGGATCTGGAAAATCCCCGTGCCCAAACGACGCGATATTGTTGAGCCCTGCGCTTTGATTGTGCCACTTGTAGGTTTTGATGCAGAAGGCTATCGATTAGGCTACGGCGGTGGATATTACGACCGTACATTAGCCCAATTGCCAGATAAAACCATTACGCTGGCTGTTGGGTATTCTCATGCGCAATTGGAAACGATTCATCCGCAGGGGTTTGATATACCCATGACGCAGATTTTTACCGAGCTCACGGGCTAAAAAATACGTCATGCGGCGTTATTTGTTACTTATTTGTTGTTACCAAACGTCGTTCCTCATGCCTTGGCTGACACCTTTTTAGTTCAGCTAAGCTAAGATTAAGAATTAGCGTCTTTTAAAACGGTAACAACTTCCTAGGGTGTGTTTCCGTCAACATCGCTGAAATTGCCTTTTTCAGTGGCGGCAGTCGGTTACTGATATGTAGCACGGCTTTTCGCGCTAGTTTCGCGGGAATACGGTCGTTGGTGAACAGGCCAACAATACCATTGGTGCCATGATAAAGCGGGCGAGTCACTAACATATGTTCGCGTTGGTAGGTTGATAGCACCTTTTCTGAACCAATATCTTTTGTACGTGAATGTGCCTTTAATATTTGTCTCGCTAAGGTATCGCTGCCTCTTAATCCGAGATTGAAGCCATGAGCGGTAACGGGATGCATGCCAACGGCCGCGTCGCCTAGTAGGGCAAAACGCTGGGTGATAAAACGTTTGGCGTGAACCCCGACTAATGGGTAAGCATAACGCTCACTGATCAGCTCCATTTTTCCCAGACGGTTTCCAAAGCGAGCCTGAATATCTGAATTGAAGGCTTTATCATCCATTGCCTCAACAGAAGGCGCGAGGTGTGCGGGCAGGGTGACAACGGCAGAGCATTCATTACCGCCCAGCGGGAGGATGGCCAAGGTACGACCATAATGGAAACATTCCCAGGCCAGTTGCTGGTGCGGTTTCTCATGTTTCATGCGGCAAACGATGGCTACACGGGCAAAGTCATTCATCTCTGCAGGGATACCCATCATGCGACGAACGCTTGAGAAACGACTATCAGCAGCAATGACCAGCGGTGCGATAAGCACCCGACCATCTTCAAGATGGACCGAACCTTGGCTTGAATTCGTGCTGACATTAGTTACAGCTTGTTCGCAGATTAGCTCAACGTTCGGCAGAGTTTTGGTCTGTTGGTAAAGGTGGTGGCGAATCCATTGATTGGAAATCATGTAACCGAGTGCATCCAATTCCTGCTCAGGGCGATCGAAATTTAATGTGTGGTTAGAGGTGCCATCAATGACGCGGGCGCCCAGCATTGGCGTGGCTCGTTCGGCCATAGCATTATCCCAGGCACCCAGTTTACGAAGAATTTTTACGGATAAGTGGGTTAGGGCGATTTCGCGACCGTCGTATTCGGGAGCGGCAATGGCCGACTCAGACTGTTTCTCGATTAAAGCAATTTTCAGGCCCGAATCGTTTAGCGCACAGGCCAAGCTTTGTCCGGCAGGTCCAGCTCCGATTACAATCATGTCATAGTTCATGGTCACTCCTCATGTCAGATTTTTGCAATCATGGCGATCTTGTATGAGGACCACATTGACACGAGTCAACAGAAGTGGATTTTAGAGTTTCCAAGAGCAAGTTAAATGAATGGTCCATGATGGCTTGGGCACTGGAATTGAACAAAAAGAGCGTTTATCCTTGCCCCTGTAATTTTTAACTATTCAGAGACAGCAGTAACATGAGTAACGACAACCTGATTCCTTTACAGATCATTGATCCAAACGAACAAAAAATGGATGGAAAACTTTCTTATAATGAGCTGGTAAACAGCTTTCTGAAGCTGGCCAATGATCATTGGCAAACCATTGAAATTGAAGGTGTAAGTTCAGCAATTCGTGAAGCGGCTGCGCGTTTTAATGCTTTTGAGGCTGATTTCAAATCAGGCAATCTGGAAGGGGATCGTGAAAACGCCATGAGCTGGTTTACGGATGAATATAAACAGGTTTTGGCTGCATCCCTAGATGACTTGATTGCCAAGCGCAAGAGCCCCAATTAAGTATTACCGTCTTGCAAGAAAACAGGCCAGTCATCAGATCCTGGGCTGTTTTCTTTAATTTCTTAGCGCCGTCACTGATTTACAAAAAAGCAGCTTAGCGACTGAAAAATAGCAAGTTTTGGAGTAGAATCATGCCCTAAATTTGTATATCGAAGAAATTTCCCATGAGCACAGAACTACTTTCTCCCGCCGGCACCCTTAAAAGCATGCGTTATGCATTTGCCTATGGTGCTGATGCCGTTTATGCCGGTCAGCCACGCTACAGTCTGCGTGTACGCAATAACGAGTTTAACCGCATTGAAAATTTAGCGGCAGCCGTCGAGGAAGCACATGGGCAGAATAAAAAGTTCTATCTGGCCAGTAACATTTCGCCGCACAACGACAAGGTACGTAGTTATCTGCGTGACTTAGAACCCGTGATTGAGATGGGGCCCGATGCGCTGATTATGTCTGATCCAGGCTTGATAATGATGGTGCGTGATAAATGGCCAGATCAGCCGGTACATCTTTCTGTTCAGGCGAACGCGGTAAACTGGGCAACGGTTAAATTTTGGGAAAGACAGGGCATCGAGCGGGTAATTCTGTCTCGCGAATTGTCCATCGACGAAATTGAAGAAATCCGCCAGCAATGTCCGGACATGGAGCTGGAAGTATTTGTCCATGGTGCGTTGTGCATGGCTTATTCGGGCCGTTGTCTGTTATCGGGGTATATGACCCACCGTGATTCTAATCAGGGCGCCTGCACTAATTCATGTCGCTGGGAATACAACGTACATGACGCCAAGGAAACCGAAACAGGCGATTTGATTCCAACGAACGCTGAAGCCGTCACACAGGTTTTCGATCCCGAGGAAGAAGAGGTTCAACCGGTGCTGTTGCAAGAGCGCAGCCGTCCTAATGAGTTGCTACCCACCTACGAAGATGAGCACGGCACCTACATCATGAATTCTAAAGATCTGCGTGCCGTACAGCATGTTGATCGATTGGTGAAGATGGGTATCCATTCTCTTAAAATCGAAGGCCGCACCAAGTCCCATTATTACGTGGCGCGTACGGCACAGGTGTATCGCCGGGCTATTGACGATGCGTTGGCGGGTAAAGAATTCAATCCTAATCTGATGGGTGAATTGGAACATCTGGCAAACCGTGGTTATACCGAAGGTTTCTACCGTCGGCATGTGCCGTCAGAGTTTCAGAACTATGTGACGGGTAACTCAACCAGTAACAATCAACAGTTTGTGGGTGAAGTGACTGATTACGATGCAGCTAATGGCTGGTTAACGGTTGATGTGAAAAACCGATTTGCACAGGGTGATGAGCTGGAGTTGATGACACCTAAAGGTAATTTGCGCTTCAACCTATCGCAGCTGGAAAGTATTAAAGGTGACAAAATCGATGTCGCACCGGGTTCTGGTCATACGGTACGTGTGCCCGTTGAGGGTGATCTCGGTTTAAGTGAGCAAGGTGGTAACGCACTGCTGATGCGTTATTTGTAAAGGCTCTAAGTGAGCTATGTGTTGGTCATGGTATCGCTTCACGCTCAAGCTCAAGTCATAGGATTAACGATTTGGGCTTAGCGGCTGCCTCAACAAGACTGAAAAATAGTCATGCTTCAGGTGTGTCTCACATTATAAGAGCTGCTGGAAGCTTTATACCTATCCTATCAACCTGCGGTTGTTGAATCCTAAACAGCATTGTCAAATCACCTCATTTTTGTTTTTTTCCCTTCCCAACTAACACGCCACCTTATCGATCAGTCGGTTAGAGTAGTGATAGTTCCGCAATGTATTTTGTGGTAATTCCTTCAATCAACCTTCCTCGTTCAGATACGTGAATTATCATCAATGGTTGCTGAATCAAATGATGCTTGGTTGTAATCGCCTCACTCTACATTGAGGCGCTTGTTTTAAGATATAACGATTTAAAGTATAACTAGTTTGTTGGTTTTGATTCGTGTCCCTTTGGAGTTTACGAGTATGACCAGAATACAATGCATCTCACCGGTTGATGGTCGCGTTTATGTCGAGCGTACGTTTGCTGGTGACGATGAAATACAAGCTGCGTTGGACATTGCATGCCTAGCCAAGAAAACCTGGCGAGCTACTCCTTTAGTTAAACGTAAAGCACTGTGTAGTCGAGCAGTGGATGCCTTTGTGGCTCAAGCTAGTACCATTGCCGAGGAATTAACCTGGCAGATGGGGCGGCCAATTACTCAAACCCCAGTTGAAGTAGCGGGTTTTGAGGAAAGGGCGCGATATTTGATCGATATCAGCGATATGGCGCTGGCTGATTTCCGTCCCAAACCAAAACAGGGTTTCAACCGCTTTATTCGCCGGGAGCCGCTGGGTGTGGTGTTTGTTATCGCGCCCTGGAATTATCCTTACCTGACGGCTGTGAATGCTGTTTTACCCGCGTTGTTAGCAGGCAATACCGTTGTTCTTAAACATTCTGCACAAACGCCATTGTGTGCAGAACGCCTGATGCGGGCCTTTACCGAGGCTGGTTTACCAGCCGGCGTCTTCCAGTTTCTTCATCTTGATCACCCATCCACGGAGCGTTTTCTCCAGGCTCCGGAGGTTGATTTTATCGCCTTTACGGGCTCGGTAGCTGGTGGGCAGGTAGTTCAACGTATGGTGGCCTCCCGCTTTGTTGGTGTTGGCCTAGAGTTGGGAGGAAAAGACCCGGGCTATGTTCGCCATGATGCCGATTTGGACGCTGCCATTGCAGCATTGACTGATGGCGCTTTTTATAACTCAGGGCAGTCTTGCTGTGGTATTGAGCGTATTTATGTTGCTGAATCACTTTTCCACTCCTTTGTGGAAGGCATGGTCAATGAGGTCAAAGATTACCAACTCGGGCGTCCGGATGACCCTGAAACTACGTTTGGACCGATGGTGAAAACGGCGGCGGCTGATTTTGTACGAGACCAGATTGAGCAAGCAGTAACGGCTGGAGCCAGGGCGTTGGTTGATCCTTCATATTTTCCCTGTGATCAGGCGGATACTCCCTATCTTGCGCCACAGGTATTGGTTGGTGTAAATCATTCTATGCGCTTAATGCGAGAAGAAAGTTTTGGTCCTGTGGTGGGTATTATGCCGGTGCGCGATGATGCGCAGGCGATTAAGTTGATGAATGACAGTGCCTTTGGCTTGACTGCATCGGTATTTACTCAGGATGAAGACGCTGCAATTGCGATGGGGGGACAGCTTGAAACAGGCACGTTCTTTATGAATCGCTGTGATTATCTTGATCCTGCTTTGGCCTGGACCGGGGTGAAAAATTCGGGTCGTGGCTGTAGTTTGTCCGTGTTGGGATTTGAACAATTAACACGACCTAAGTCATATCATCTGAAAAGGGCTGAACCATGATGAATGCCAATTGGAATTATCCGACAGCTGTACGGGTGGGAGCAGGGCGTGTTAATGAAGTGCCTGATCTGTGTGTTGAAAAGGGCATCAAAAATCCGTTACTGGTTACCGATACAGGTTTGGCTGCGCTGCCGATGGTTAAAGAAATTCAGGCGCTCTGTGAGAAGGCCGGCTTGAATAGCGTAATGTTTAGTCAAGTTAAATCAAACCCAACCGGTACTAACATAGAAGAGGGCGTTGATGCCTATCGTCTTGGCCAGCATGACGGCGTTATTGCGTTGGGCGGCGGCAGTGCACTCGATGTCGGTAAAAGTATTGCTGTCGTTGCTCAGCAGAAATGCACGCTGTGGGACCTCGAAGATGAAGGTGATAACTGGCAACGTGCCGACGCTTCAAAAATTGTCCCGGTGATCGCGTTACCCACTACAGCAGGTACGGGTTCAGAAGTAGGGCGTGCTGCGGTTATCGTCCACGAGCAGCAGCAACGTAAGGTGATCATTTTTCACCCGAATATGATGCCGGGATCGGTTATTCTTGACCCAGAATTAACTACCGGATTACCGGCAAAGCTAACAGCGGCAACGGGAATGGATGCGTTATCCCATAATCTGGAGGCCTATTGCTCGCCATTCTACCATCCAATGGCTCAGGGCATTGCGATAGAAGGGATACGACTGGTTAAAAATCACCTGCCTGCGGCAGTTGCAGATGGTTTTAACCTGGAAGCACGAACACAGATGCTAGTGGCCTCAGCAATGGGTGCCACCGCATTTCAGCGCGGCTTGGGGGCTATGCATGCGCTGGCTCATCCGCTGGGCGCTGTTTACGATGCCCATCATGGTATGTTGAATGCGGTGTTGATGCCCTATGTGTTAATGGCTAATTACTCTGTGATTAATGAACCGGCAGCTCGGCTGGCGAGTTACCTTGAGCTGGAAGCGGATTTCGATGCGTTAATGCAGTGGGTGCTGGATTTACGACATCGAATTGGTATTCCTCATGCCCTTGACGCATTGATTCCAAATGATGTGCGGCTGGATGAAATCGGTGAAATGGCCGTGCTGGATTCATCGTCGATGACGAATCCTATTAAACATAGCGCAGAGGTTTATGCGAGTATTGCAAAAAATGCCTTTAATGGAGTTTTGTAATAGCTTCTAGTTTAAAGTCTTATACAGATTTAGTTTCGACCTTCTTTGTACCAAATGGCGACAGGTTTAATCTCAGGTGGTTCGCCATTAGCGCCGGGCCATGAATCAACCGCATATAATTGCCTGCTGGTCATATCTTCAATGGTGGCAGTATTGTGCGGCCAGCGACCATCCACAAAGTAACCACGGCGGGCCGGTGTAGAAACCTGATGCCAGCGCAGTAGTTTGTCGGCCTGAATCATGCGCAGATAAGTGGTTGTGTTGACGGTTTCGTCAATGCAGTCCTGCTGTCCGTAGGTGTCTTTGGTTTTTATCGATTTTGGCAGATCGTTTTTTATGCCGGAAATATTGCCGGCTTCTTTTTCTAATAGAGCAATGGCTAAAGCAATTTGCTTGCGTTCTTGAGGAGCGTTGGCATTTTCTTCGAAAATTTTTCTTACTTGCTGCCAAAGAGGCTCTGGCAGGGCTACATCAACCTTATACCGACAGCTGTAACCATGGCAAACTTCAAAGTTTTCCGGGGAAGCCTGATCGTTAGCATAAAAAGATAATAAATAACCGGATGTGCTGGTGCAGGCGCAGAGAGAAATGATGCAAGTGAGAGTGAATAGACGAAGCATGCTTAATTAAAACATGTTGTTTATGAAAAGGGCTCTAGTAGGCGGTATTTTTTTGAAATTTTTTGAGATTTTTAGTCTTGACTAGATTTGAATCAAGCAATTAGCGTTATTCGGTTGTTACTATTTGTCACATCAAGTTCAGCAAGGAATTGAACCGAGTTTTTAAACTATCTAGTCATTTAAAATGAGGGAATATAGCTATGAGTACTGTAGCAGAAAGAGTTGAATCCATCGTTAGTGATATCAAAGTTCAGCGTGAAGAGCTAAGCGGTAAGTTAAATTTCGAACAGCCTGAGCTAAAAGTGAAATGGTCTGAAATAGAAGCTAAATGGCAGGAAGTTGAAGCTAAACAAACAAGATTTACACATTCTGTTGGAAAATCCACGATTGCGCTAAGTAAAGACCTAGAGCAGTTATCCGCAGAAATTAAAGAAAGCTACGCTAAGATTAAGCTGGACTAGCTGCCAGCACAATGCCCCCTAATCTAGCATTTGCGCTCGATAATGATTAGCTGAAAAGCTGTTCCTTTGAGCGCTTTTTTTTTGCCCGCTTGAAATAATATGTAACAAAAAGTAACGGTTTGTTTTCGTTAACCTGTCATTGTCTTGTATGTCGCTGCGCTTAAAAGTGCGAAAAATGGCAGTGTTAAAAGCCAAGAAAGTAAGATTTTTGAAACCACTTATTTGTCCGCTTTTTGGGTTATCAAACCTATTCCAAACAATGAGCCGACAGAGCAGTGAGTTTTTGAAACAGGTACACCTCAGTGACTCGCAACAATGATCACAAACCCTGTTGTCATCTGGTTTGCCACAAAACCATGTCTATGACACATTAGGGTGTTTTTTTGGCTATTGTTTCGACAATACGTCGAGCATTCAATAAATCACCAATGGCCATGTCTAGTACTACGGCTATCATGCCGTATTCGATCGATAAACTTACTCTTGCGATAGTCACTTAGAGCGATAATTACTTCCTGTGCAGATTTTATCTCTGTTTCACGACTCAAGGGCGGGAAAAGCAGTTGTCTTTTGGTTTATCTATTGAGTTTGTTTAGACATAAAAAAACCGCCGCAGCTCAATGAACTGCGGCGGTTTTTAATTAACCACTAACGAATTAGTGGAAGTGCAGACTACCAGCCATGGCTACACCAACTGCTTTAGCAACAGCAATTGTTGTTGCACGCAGATCTTCAGGTTCCATGTTTTGCACATTGGTTTTACCAGTACAACGCGCCATCATGGTGGCTTCAGAGTTAAAGGCTTGTAGCAAGTTCGCGCTACGCTCTTCACGCTCTTCAGTTGTCAGGTCAGCAGTGTAGACAGGCTCACCATTGGAGATGTCTGCACCCATTGCCAGTGCTGCAGAGGCGCCGATTACGACGGCTTTGCCGCCTAGTGCCAGCATCTTAGCACCGTCAGTACCGGTACGCAGACCACCGAAGTAAATCAGATCGATTTCTTCTTCACGATCCAGTTCGCGCAGTTTATTAACTGCTTTCTTCAGGATAGCTATATCAGGAGCACCTTTTAACTCAGCACTTAGGCCAGGCAGGCCGTTGCTTGCGTCAAGAATCAGGAAGTCCAGTTCTTTCTCAAGACCGAAGTTGATTGCTTTTTCAAGGTTGTTGCTGTTAACCAGCAGGCCAGTAGGTTGACTGCCTGAGCGAGCAACAGAGCCGGCAGCAATGGCTTCATCAGCGAAAAAGGCAACTGCATCAGCATTTGCGTCGGCCGCACCATCAGCGATTTGAACCCATTTAGCACCTTCGATTGCATGCTCACCAATGTAAGCCGCACCGGTATTGGCAATAGATTTGCCAAATGCACTACGGACTTCAGCGGGTGCATGATCCAGGCCTGTTACCAGGAATGGAGTATCCAGTACCATGCTGTTAATCGCACCGAATTCTGTGCGAGTTTTACAACCCTCACGGTATGGATCGATTACCAGACGCGATAGGTTAGCTGGCAGGAATACCAGATCATCCAATGTAGCAACGTGGTCTTCACCGAATGGATCTTCACGAGTTTCCAGGCGAGTATCCAGCAGACGGAACTGCTCTTCGGTTTGATCTGGAGTAACACGGGCCATCGCAAAGATAGACTCACGGGCTTCTACAGTGTAGTCAGCGGAACCAGTTTCAGCATCACAACGGAAACAGCGTGCTGCTTCTTCCATAGCTTCTTCACGTGTGTAAGTTGTTTCGATTTCAGCGAACTGAACGGGATCTTCGCCCACACCGTTGAACGGTTGCTCAACACGCAGGTTGATTTCCCATTTTGGATCGTTGCAAACTGGCACGCGACGAGTGCGGTAAGGTGTACGGTAAGATAATGGTTTTTCGTTACCTTCCATACGGGCTTTCATGTAGTAGGCTGCACGGTGGCCATGGTTCATCGCTTCAACGATAGTAGAACCACCGAAACCACCATCACCCGCTGCGAAGATATCAGGATCAGAAGTGACCATGCCTTCCCATTCGGTTTTGACGCGATCCCATTCCAGCATGCCTTTTTCTTCCAGCTCGCCACATTCTGTTTTTTGACCAACAGAGGCGATGACAAGGCCACACTCGAGGTCATGCTCAGAACCTTCAACGGTTACAGGACGACGACGACCGTCTTCGTCTGGCTCACCCATTGCAGTCGTAACACAACGCAGCGCTTTGCCGCCGTTAGCGGTATCAACAACAGCGATAGGCTGAGTGTTGTAAACAATTTCAACACCTTCTTCGATGGCGCCATGTAGCTCTTCTTTACGCGCAGGCATACCTTCGGCATCACGGCGGTAAACAACTTTAACCTTCTTAACGCCAGGCATACGCAGGGCTGCACGACAGGCATCCATCGCCACGTCACCACCACCGATAACCAGTACAGTTTCAGGCAGAGTAGGGCGCTCACCGCCATTGATGCGACGCAGGAAGCCTACGCCGTCTTCAACGAATGGTGCAGCTTCACCTGGCAAGCCCATGCTTTTGCCAACAGACGCACCGATAGCCAGCAGGATAGTGTCATGCTTTTCTTTTAGCTCATCGATAGTAACGTCTTTGCCTAGCGCTGAGTTCAGGTGAACTTTGATACCCGGGCAGTGTTTCAGTACACGGTCGATATCTTGTTTGATCACGCCTTCAGGTAGACGGAAGCGTGGGATACCCCATACACACATGCCACCCAGACGGTCAGAAGATTCGTGCAGGTGTACTTCATAACCCGCTTCAGCCAAATCATGCGCTGCTGTTACGCCAGCAGGACCACCACCGATAACGGCAGCAGTTTTCTTTTGTGTGACTTTTACTGGAGGCAGTGCAAAGCCTGGGCCAAGTTGGTCCAGTACATAGCGCTTCAAGTTACGGATGGCAATAGGGCCATCACTGTCAGCACGACGACAAGCCGGCTCACAAGGTGCATCACAAACGCGACCACAAATGGCGCTCATTGGGTTGGTTGCGTTAATTGCTTCCAGTGCTTCTACGTATTTGCCTTCCCAAATCAAACCAATGTAGGAGGGTGCATCAGTACCTACCGGGCAAGCTACCTGACAAGGTGCTGGAACGTAATGAAGGTCGTTAGTATCGTCGTCCAGTTCCGGCGTAGCCGTTACGGAAAAATCAGAATTATATTGTGTCATTGTTCAGTTATCCTGCCTTACGAGATAAGGTTGACAGTTTGTCGTCAGGACGTGCGTGATCACGGTGTCCTGGGACATAAGGAAGTCCAGTGATATCAGCTGCTTCAGGCGTCAGAGCAACGAGATCTTCACGGCCTACGTTGTGGACGTTGTCGTAACCCAGTGCTTTGGTGATAGCAGCCATCTGCCAGCGAACTGACTCAAGGTATCTGTGGATGTTTTGAGCTTGACGGTCGATGTCATAACGCTCTTCGTGGGCTTTGTCTTGAGTTGCAATACCCACTGGGCAAGTACCCACGTGACACTGCATACAAGCAATACAGCCACCGGCGATGATCGCCGCAGTACCAACAGAAATACAGTCAGCGCCCAATGCCAACATCTTAACGGCGTCAACACCATCTTTAATGCCGCCCATCAGAACCAGATCCATGTCGTCTTTGGCGTCGATGTCTTTCAGGCCGTCAATCGCTTCTTGGATAGCACAGAGGGTAGGAATACCTACGTTTTCCAGTACTTCAGTACTTGCTGCACCGGTAGAGCCTTGCAGGCCATCCAGTTCAACGAAGTCGAAACCATCTTTGTAGGCGATTTTAATATCGTCTCTCACACGGCCAGCACCCATTTTGATGCCTAGTGGTACACGGTGACCCATTGCTTCACGCAGTTCGTCCATCTTAATTACCAAGTCATCGGCGCCTAATACGTCAGGGTGACGAGAAGGGGAACGTAGGTCGATGCCCATTGGAATGCCACGAATGGCAGCGATTTCAGCGGTAACCTTTTTGGCCATCAGCTGACCACCAAGGCCTGGTTTTGCGCCCTGTGAAATGTAAATTTCAACGGCATCTGCACGCTGGATATCCTGGATGCTGAAACCTAAACGGCCAGACAGCATCTGCAGTATCAACTGATCGGCTTCTTCACGCTGCTCATCCATCATGCCACCTTCACCGGTGTTCTCGGAGATGCCGGATAGGCGTGAGGCGCGTGCCAGAGCGAGTTTTACACTCTTACTCAGAGCGCCGAAACTCATCGGTGCAATCATGACCGGCATAGATAGGTCAAGTGGCTTGGCGCCCCAACGACCACCGATCTTAGTGCGTAGCTGTACGCCGTCCAGTGCAGTGATGTCAGCCTTAACGTGAGACACGTCTTTAGCGAACGCAATGTCGTTAAGGTGTGGAACAGGCTTGGATGCACCATAACCACGAATACGGTAACGACCAACTTCACCTTTAATCCAGATATCTTCCTGAACTTTAGGGTTCCAGTAGTTAGAGGACTTGGAGTGTACGAAGAAAGGCTGTGGACGATGGCGAGGCTCTTGCTTGCCATAGCGAAGTTTCTTGCCGGCAGTTGTTACTTTAGTGAAGGTGCCTTCGAAAGAAATGCCATATTTAGCCAGGAATTCATTGATGGACTCCAGATCACCTGGTGCCATATCAACGATCTCAGCATCGTTACCCAGGCTTTCGATTTTGCCACCCACGAAGATTTCGCCGGAGCTCATATCCTGGCCAACATTCTCGGCAGCGTCGCCAAGAATAATGATGCGGCCACCGTACATCATGTAACCAGCCATAAATGCGCAGTCACCGCCACAGAAGAGTGTGCCGGATTTCATGATTTGACCCGCACGGCTACCCATGTTGCCACGAACAACGACTTCGCCGCCACGCAGACCTACGCCAGCGATCGCACCAGCGTTACCGCCAACGATACAAGCGCCTGCGTAGATGTTGTCGCCAACTGCCCAGCCCACGTTGTGTTCGATGTTATAGGTTGCGCCGTGTGACAGGCCACCACAGAAATAACCGGCAGAACCCTTAACGGTAACGTTAATTGGATCGGTCAAGCCTACGCCAATATTGTGTTTCGCATCTGGGTTGATAACTTCTACGTCTTGGCCATTTTGGCCGCATTCACGGATTTTTTCGTTCGCTTCCGTGATGTTGAGTTTGCTTAAATCTATAGTGACCATGTTCTAAATGTTCCTGGTGCTGGTTCTGTGGAATTAACTGATTGGCCTGGGAAGAGGCGGTTAATGCTGACTTCCTCTGAGGCAATGGCGATCATGTCGTCATTTTCAAGCAGTACCATTGGTTTGGCAGCCAGGTGATCTTTTGCGTAACCGATTTCAGTTGGTGTTGAAACCAGAAACGAAAAGGTACCGTCCATATCATCAATCGCTGTTTCTAGCGCACTGTTAAGTGTTTCACCCTGTGCCATTTTGTCAGCCAGGTAAACAGCCACTAACTCACTGTCGTTATCCGTGTGGAATGCAAAACCACGACGTTGCAGGCGGCGACGCATCTTCCAGTAATTGGTCAACTGGCCGTTGTGAACGATAGCGATATCTTCAAAGCCGGTTGCCCAAAAAGGGTGAGCCGCTTCAGGTCGTACCGCTGACTCAGTTGCCAGACGTACGTGACCAATGGCGTGAGAGCCTTTGATTGCACCAATGTTGTAGACTTTATCGACTTCATGAGCCGTGCCATCATCTTTGATGATATCCAGATAGTGGCCAACGGAAACCAGTTTGGCGTGATCTTCCATTTCTTTCGTGAAGGCCAGTAGGTCTCCACCGAAGTCAACACCAATATGGTAAGAGCAACCTACACATTCTTCAGTTACGAGTTTGGCGCTGTGCTTTTCGAGCAAGGTAGCGATGTTTTTAATCGCTTCAGCTTTACCGGCTTCATCTGTTGGGATGATGAAACGTAATTGTAGTTGCTCGTGTTTATCACCATACAGCGCAAAACCTGTGCTGTCGGGACCACGGTGTTGACAGCCATCAAGCATGTTGATGAGTGAAGCGCCAATGTCGTGCGAGCCTTTTTGTTTGTACATAACACCTGCTATGCCACACATACTCGTATCTCCTTCCAATTGTAAAAATGATTTCCTGAGCGGGGTATTGCTATCTTTGCCCACCATCGCTGGGCGCAAATCACATGCCCGCTGGCACGCGACTCAACTGAGATTAGCCCGTTCAAAGGCTGCCCCACCTGAGGATGTTAATTGATCCTACCGCGGAAATTTTCTGAGTTATCCTTTGTGAATGTGCCTAGCCAAGCCGCGGCCCCATTGAAGTTGCAGCGCGGTATTTGGAAAGCACGCCATAGTTGAACGTCCTGACTATGGCCTTTAACCCTGCGATTTTAACCGATTTTATCCTCGGTAGACAATGCTCCTGATATCAAAGTCCTAGATTTGTGCAGATTCGTTCAGTTTTATTCGTTTAGGTAACATCAGGAATAAAATTGTTAGTCAGGGTTGCATCTATTAGATGCCATCAGTATTAAGTGATTATCACGTATGCCAGTTTACTTAATCAATATTAATGGCCGATGAACCAATGATAAGTTAACTGATCGGAGTAGTAGCTGTTGAACCTGATTCAAATCAAACCTTATTGTTATAGGTATAGGTAAATTGATTTGAGATTTTGCTTTGGGGTCAATGTTAGGTTTATTATGCTAAGTTATTCGCCAATTTCGACTTTTACATGAATAATTAAAAACACGTTAATTTCCTGGGAGGAATTTTATGAAACTAAGAACTTTTTTGATTGCTGGTGTTATTGCTGTGATGCCCTTCGCAGCTCAAGCAGGTGATGCAGCGGCAGGTAAAGCTAAAGCGGCTGCCTGCGCAGGTTGTCATGGGGCTAACGGTAAAGCGATTGCGCCTAACTACCCTAATTTAGCGGGGCAAAATGCCGCGTATCTTGAATCTGCACTTAAAGCATATCGCGATGGTCAGCGCTCTGCTGGTCAAGCCGCGATTATGAAAGGTATGGCTGCACCATTAAGCGACGCTGATATCAGTAATTTAGCGGCTTACTTTAGCAGCTTATAAGCTGCTATTAGTAAATCCAACATGGCCGATAGGGGATAACCTTATCGGCCATTTTTTATTTTCGCGGACACTTTTTTCCGAAAGCCATATTTCATGGCACATTTCTACAGTGGACCCTTAGCTTGGAAACCATTCAAATATCCGTTGAGTTATTGGGGCTGCTTTTTTTTGTCGCAATTATTGCTGGATTTGTTGATACGCTGGCAGGTGGAGGAGGGCTAATAACTGTGCCGACACTGATATTAGCTGGTGTGCCACCGATTATGGCACTAGGCACAAATAAGCTGCAGGGCTGCATGGGGACGGCAACCTCTACGCTAGTAATGTTTCGTAAAGGTAAGCTTAAATGGCGACAGGTAAAGATATTGATGGTCTTCGCATTCGTAGGTGCTACGCTGGGGACTTTAGTATTACAGGTGATTCCTGCCGCAACACTTACCTTTATTGTGCCGACGGTTTTGCTGCTCATTGCAATCTATTTTATTTTTTCTTCGCGAATTCTTATGGATGGCCGAGAACCACGCATGTCATCTGAGACTTATCAACGAACAATAGTGCCTAGCATTGGTTTTTATGATGGTTTTTTTGGGCCAGGAACCGGCTCGTTCTTCTCGTTGGCGGGTGTTGCTCTGAGAGGGCAAGGATTGCTGGATGCGACAGCGACGGCTAAAGCGCTCAATTTTGCTACAAACATAGCCTCTTTGGCAGTCTTTGTTGTGGCTGCTAAGATAGTTTGGAGTGCGGGGTTAGTGATGATGGCTGGGCAGTTTATTGGCGCCTGGCTTGGAGCTCACTCGCTATTTCGTATGCCTGTACAGTTTTTGCGTTTGCTTATTGTTGTGGTCTGTATCGCTATGCTCAGTCGATATGGTGTGCAAATGGAATGGTTTGGCTAGCCATAGAGTCGCTTTATCCGAGAGATTTCTTTAATATAATTTTTACTTTTTACGTATCGAGCTTCTATTTGTAAGGGCTGTTGTGAACGACCTGAAAATTGAAATAAACGTGCTTGATGAATGGCAACAAATTTCCAATTTGGTTGCTGATTTCTGCAATGTTCCAGTGGCATTGATCATGCGCAAACATGCTGATGTCATGCAGGTTGTTGTCGGCTCCGAATATACCCTTTCTCCTTTTAAGCGTAATGAAACAATACCACTCAATGGTGAACTTTATTGTGAGTGGGTGGTTAATACTCAGCAACCACTACATATTCCCAACGCCTTAAATGACCCACAGTGGGATCATAATCCGGATATTGGTCTGGGAATGATTTTTTATTTTGGCGTGCCAATAAACCTGCCTGATGGATCTCCTTTCGGGACTCTGTGTATTTTACATTGCGAGGAAAAGGTTGCCTCTGAAAAGGAAATGAAGCTGGTTAAACGGTTTGCTCGTGGTATCGAGCTGATGCTAGAGCTGATGCAAAATAAAGAGGCCTTATATCAGCAAAGCATCACTGATGACTTGACGGGCATCCCTAATCGCCGCCATTTTTTTGATTGTCTTAACAAAGAATTCCAACGCTCACAGCGCCACCATACAACGTTTTGTGTCGCGATGATCGACCTGGATCATTTCAAGGAAGTTAATGACCAGTTTGGACATGATGAAGGCGATGATGTGCTCGCTCGTTTTACACGCCAATTCAAAAGTATTATTCGCGCAGAGGATACCTTGGGTCGTGTTGGTGGTGAGGAATTTGCTCTGATCATGCCGGTGACAACCTTAATCGAGGCTCAATTACTGCTTGATCGTTTCCGTTGTATGGTTGAAGAGACCCGGTTCTTTGATGTTAGAAAAATCACCTTTAGTGCAGGTATTGTCGAATGTAATGTTAAGCATGAGACAGCAGATGTTTTATTAAGTCAGGCGGATAAACTCTTGTATCGGGCAAAGCAGCAGGGCCGTAATCAAATTTGTTGCTAAATAATTCGCTATTGTTGCTGCGCACCTCTACAAAAACAATCTCTAACCTCCCTCAAACACTTTAATTTTGTTGAGTTTCAGTGCAACGACTGATACTTTTGCAAGCTGTTTTGTTACTCCGTAATAATTAAGGTTGTGCGAACTTTTTTTGTACTCATTAAGGACTCATTAAGGACTCATTATGACCGTACAAGTGCCTTCTGGCATTGTCTCTCTCGATAGTATTTTGCCTGAAGAACCGTTGTTAATGATGGGAGCAGGACCGGTGCCTATCCCTGAGCGTGTCGCGGCAGCGAACTCCATTGTGATTAATCACCTTGGCGATACCATGGCGCAAATCATCGAACAGGTGAAGGCTATGTCGCGGTATGTGTTTCAAACCGAATCTCAGCATATTCTTGGTGTTGCTGGTCCGGGTTCGGCTGCTATGGAAATGGCTATCGTGAATTTGGTGTCTCCTGGCACCAAAGTGTTAAGTATTTGTAATGGTTTTTTCAGTGCGCGTTTGGCTGAGATGGCGGAGCGCGCTGAAGCAGATGTTGAGCGCATGATTGTTGCTGACGGTCGGGCGGCAAATCCCGCTGAGGTTGAGACGTATATCCAGACCTTTAAACCTGAGGTGTTGACGATTGTTCAGGGTGAAACCTCCAACACCATTTTCAACTGTTATTTGCCTGAAATTGCTGCCATAGCTAGGCAATATGATTGTCTGGTTGTGGTTGATGCCGTCTGTACGCTAAGTACCATGCCATTATCTATGGATAATTGGGGCATTGATGCCGTAATTACTGGTGGTCAGAAAGGACTTTCTTCTATTCCTGGCGTGTCACTGGTAGCGTTCTCTGAGCGCGCGTGGGAACGGATTAACGCACGTAAGGATCAGCTGCGACACTGGTGTCTAGATGCAAAATTAGCAGATCAGTTTTGGTATAAGAAGTCATACCATTACACAGCGCCAGTATCAGGTATTCTGGCGATGCATGAAGCGTTACGTCTTATCTGTAGAGAGACGCTTTCAGCGCGTTTTAATCGGCACTTACGCTGTTCGTTGGCGTTGCAGCAGGCCATAGAAGCACTGGGGCTGACCTTGTTTGTTGAGCCGGAAGCCAGATTGAACTCTGTGGTTGGTATTAATATGCCGATCGGAATGAAAATTGCCGATGTGCTCTCTTTTATCTCAAATAATTACCGCGTTGAAATCTCCGGATCATTTGGTCCCAATATTGTCCGTATCGGGCAAATGGGTGAGCAGAGTCGTGAGCATAACCTGTTTAGAACAGTGCATGCATTGGGTGCGAGTATGAAAGCGTTAGGTGCTCCAGTAAACGTACCTGCAGGAGTCGCAGCGCTAGAAAGTGCACTTGGTTCCTACGTGAGTAGGGCGATAGAAATTTAATAGTTGAGCACTTTTCTATTATGAAAATTGGCCAACCTTTCGGTTGCTACAAAAGTTGGCCAAAATTCATATTTAAAATTCGCATTTCTTGCTTATCTTGACTATTACTTATTGGGTGCTTGATGGCCAGCTGAGTCATCAGCATTAATCACCTTTCAACCTTAAGAGTCCTTACTGATGGATTTGCATCGGTTGCTACCAAATAACCTATGATCAGGTCCATGCGTCGAGTTTTAAATTACTTTTTTGTATGTTTGTTAGTCTTTGTTGCAACTTCGGCAGTTGCGACAGAAAAGGTCGTTTTGCAGCTAAAGTGGGAGCATGAATTCCAGTTTGCCGGTTACTACGCGGCATTGTGGCAGGGCTTTTATGAAAGCGAAGGTCTGGACGTCGAAATTCGCCCTCTTAGTCGCCCTGATGGCTCCACTGTCTCACCTGCTGATGAGTTGCTCGCGGGTAAAGCCGATTTTGCTATTGGCGCAACGGACATCCTTATTCAACGTGATCAAGGCAAAGAATTTGTTGTCTTAGCGCCAATTTTTCAACGTAGTCCAAATACACTCTTTTCGCTTGCTAAAACACCGTTAAATTCAGTTGCTGATCTTGCTAAATTAAAGGTTGGCGGTAGTTCTGACTATACCAGTGATGAAGTTAAAACGCTGTTTAATGAAAACGGAATTGATAGTGAAAGCGTCAAATTTCAACAGCTTATCCCAACTATTGAAGCGCTGATTAACGGTGATGTTGACGTAATTGCCACTTACGGAATATCACTTATCTATGCAGCTAAAGAAAAGGGGATTAGTCTCAATCAGCTCAGACCTGCGGATCAGGGGCTGCATTTCTATGGTGACACACTTTATACCCACCAACGGGTGATTGATGAGCGGCCAGAGGTGGTTCAAAAATTTATTCGTGCCACATTGCGTGGTTGGGAATATGCTCTTCAGCATAAGAATGAGGTGGCAATAAAAATTGCGACTGATCTACCCCGTCATTTATTTAGCTATGACAACTTTGAGGCCTACAATCGGAGCTTCGCGCAAATCGTTGAAGAATATATGGCGTATCCGATCACCGAAATTGGCCATATTAACCCTCAACGCTGGGAAAAAATGCACGCTCAACTTGAGCGTATTGGACTGATAAAAAATGATTGGGATGACGGCTTTATTTTCGATCAAACAGCGCTTTCCGGTGCCCGTGAGAGTGGCTTTTCAATATCAGCTATTTTTTCTTTCACAACATTTTTACTTGTTATTTTGGCGCTGTTTTTCCTGCGCCGTGAAATTACTATCTGGCTACCTTGTTTCTTCCTGCTGTTTGCAATTATTTTGGTCGAGAACTTTTTAGAAAAAAACCTTAAAAGAGATAAATATCAGAAGGTTAGGGTTGATACGGTTAATGAGTTGAATGCGGTTTCTGCGAAATTAAGCGGTATTTTAAATAATAGCTTGTCACTGATTACCGCCACTGCAGCACATATAGGCGCCAACCCAAAAATTGACCAGGCTGGTTTCGAGCGCTTCGCAGCACTGCTGGTTCGTAAAGAACCTTTATTGATCAACTTGGCTGCCGCTAAAGATATGGCGGTGAATCTTATTTATCCTGTCGAGGGGAATGAGTCTGTATTAGGTTTTGATTATTTAAAGAGTGATGCCCAACGTGCTGGTGCTTTACGTGCAAAATATACTAATTCGCTTTTTATCACTGACCCTATCGAATTGATTCAGGGCGGGAATGCATTTATCGCCCGTGTTGCTGTTTATTCTGAAGACAGCGTTGGGCAGCCAGTTTTTTGGGGTATCGTTTCTGGCCCTATTGATAGTAATGGCGTATTAAAAAAGGCCGGTTTGTTAAGCGATAGTATAGGTATTGATGTCGCGATAAGCAGTAAGGACAATCTGGGTAATCGTGGACCGGTATTCTATGGAGATGCATCGCTTTTTGTTGATGAGCGGTCGGTGAAAACGTCACTGATAGCGGGCGATACTACCTGGGTCATGGCCGCAGCTCCTAAAGCAGGGTGGTATCAGTCGTCCAAAGACCTCTGGGGATTACGATTCACTACCGTCATTATGAGTTTGATGTTACTACTGTTTCTTGCTTTCAGGCACCGTCAGTTAAAACTGTCCAAAACCTACGAGCAGCAACTGCATCAGAGTGAAAAGCTGTTAAGTGATGTTGGTGAGCTCGCTCAGATTGGGCCCTGGAAAATCAACCCTAAAGGGCAGGTTACTAACTGGCATCAACAGACCTCTAACGTGTTGGGTCTGCCATTTCCTATTAAAGGCGATTTTTTTGAAGCGCTTATCAACTGTTTTCCCCTGGACCAGTTACAACTGCTTAAACATAACATTGATAATGCGCGTCAGAACGGCGAGCCGTTTGATATTGAGATTTATCGTGAAGATAAGCATAGGAATATTCGCTGGCTTCGGTTTATTGGTGATGTGGTCCCTCAACTGGGTAATGTCTATGATGTGCTGGGCGCTGTTCAGGATATTTCGGAACGTAAACACAGCCACGAATTGATTCAGTATCAGGCCAGCTACGATAACCTGACCGGCCTGCCAAACCGCCTGCTGCTAAATGAAAGCCTTGATAAGAATATTGCCAAAGCTAGTCGCGACAATAACAAACTTGCGATTCTTTTCGTTGATTTGGACAATTTTAAACCAGTCAATGACAGTCTCGGCCATAAAGCTGGTGATAAGGTGCTTAAAGAGGTCGCCAAGCGGCTTAAAAGCTGTGTTCGCGCGTCCGATACAGTGGCGCGTTACAGTGGCGATGAGTTTATTATCTTATTGCAGGATGTTGATGACGGCTCCGGCTCATTACCTGTGGCGGAACATATCATTTATTCAATAAACCAGCCTATCGTAATTGATGAGCGTGAGGTTTTCTGTGGCGCAAGCATTGGTATTGCCATTTACCCCGATGATGGGGGAACTGGTGAGGCGTTGATATCCAATGCCGATCAGGCCATGTATGTAGCGAAGGAATCTGGCCGTAATAACTGGCATTATTTTACCAATGAGATGCAAGAACAGTCTGAAAAGCGTCATCGCCTGCACAGTAAACTTGTCTCAGCTCTGGGAAACAAAGAATTAACGGTTCATTACCAGCCTATTATGGACTTAAGAACCGGGGTTATTACCAAGTGTGAGTCTCTGGTGCGTTGGTTTGAAGAGGATGGTCATCAGGTTTCAACCGAGGAATTTATCGGGCTGGCTGAAGAGATGGGTGTAATCAACGATATTGATTTTTATGTGTTGGAGCAGGCCGGACGTGAATTGTCTGAATTGACTCAAGAACAAGGCAGCAGTGTCGGCTTATCAATCAACGTATCGCCACGTATTTTTTCAGCTAAGGATAAATCTATGAGTCGATGGATTAAGCTGATTACTGAGGTGGCTCAAAAAATTGATGTCACTGTTGAGATTACCGAGCGTGTACTAACTCAGGATTCAAAGAAGGCGCTACTTGCGCTGACGCAATTGAAGGATGCCGGTATCAGCATTGCCATTGATGATTTCGGAACGGGTTATTCTTCGCTGAGTTATCTGACCAAGTTCCCAATAGACTATATAAAAATTGACCGCTCATTTATTTCTAATATTGGAATTAATGAATCCGACGAAACACTAACGGAAACCATTATTGGGCTCGCTAACAAACTCTCAATGCGCGTTGTAGCCGAAGGTATTGAGACCCAGCAGCAATTGGATTTTCTTAAAAATTTGGGTTGTGATTTTGCCCAAGGTTACCTGTTGGGTAAACCTCAAGCCGTTAAGGATTTCGCTGAGCAGTTAGCCATGAAAAAAAGCGATTCAGAAACATCCATTGCCAAGGTCGGTTGATAAACCTACCTGTACTCTTTTCTAGACTCTTTCTGGTAATACCGCTTCCGAATGTCATATCATAGCGGCCCGTAAAGCCGTTACAGAGATCATTTGATGGAAGATGTGATTGACCAGCTTCGTGAACAGGCGGAAGTTATTCCGGTTCCTCTGGATTTGCCTGAAGAAGAAGATCTGGTGCTAATTGAAGAAGAATTGTTTCTACCGTTACCCTTTGAGTTGCGTGAGTTTCTGCTCAAGGTCAGTGATGTTGTTTATGGCACTTTGGAACCGGTAACTGTTACCGATCCTCATAGTCACACCTATTTACCCGAAGTAGCCGCTATGGCCTGGTCTCTGGGCGTTAGTCGTGAGCTGGTTCCGCTATGCGAAACGCCAAATGGCTACTACTGTGTTAGCCCTGAGGGTGACGTGAGTTTTGTTAATCCCGATACGGGTGAAACGGAAGATGATGAATGGGCTTCCGTATGGCATTGGGCCAAAGAAGTCTGGCTGGAAAGCTAATCCCCCCTAATAGGAAATCTATGCAAACGTTTAATTTAGAAGGCACTGACTTTATCGAGCTTAACAACCTGCTGAAAATCACCGGGCTAGTTGGCAGCGGCGGAATGGCAAAAACGCTGATTGCAGATGGTCAGGTGTTGGTTGATGGGCAATTGGAGTTACGCAAACGCTGTAAAATCCGTGTTGGCCAAGTTATTGAATTCGCAGGCGAGCAAGTAAAGGTTGAAGCATAGCGCTGGCTATCTTAATGCTTGCCCATATTGACACTGATATAAATCGCTTAATTTTTTAAGGAAACAAGATGGAAAATTTAACCCCAGATTTGTGTGATGAGTACCCGGACTTAGTACAGGTGGTTGAGCCACTGATGAGTAGCTTTGGTGGTCGTATCGCCTTTGGTGGCGAGATTGTTACCGTAAAATGCTTTGAAGATAACTCTCTGGTTAAAGAAGAGCTTGCCAAGCCTGGTGCTGGAAAGGTGCTGGTTGTAGACGGAGGCGCCTCCATGCGTCGCGCACTGATGGGTGACATGATTGCTGAAGGTGCCGTTAAAAATGGTTGGGAAGGTGTGGTTATTTACGGGTGCATCCGTGATGTGGATATTATTATGGAGCTGGATTTGGGTGTGCAGGCTATTAATACCGTCCCAATGAAAACCGATAAGCGCGGCGAGGGGCAGCTGAATATCCCTGTTACCTTCGGTGGCGTGACTTTCACGCCAGGCGAATTTGTTTATGCCGATAACAACGGTGTGATTATTTCGCCGCAGGCGTTGAAACTGCCCGAGTAATCGGTAGTAGTATTAAATTAAAGCCCATGTACAGAAATGTACATGGGCTTTTTTGTTCTGGATGGTGATCAAAACGTGGAGCGCGGTTTATTCGAAGTAAAAGTAACCGTCGTTAAACAGTTGAAATAACAATTGTTGCGCTGCGGTTTGTTCTAGCAGAGGCAAAAGCTCAGCGGTATCAATGCGTGTTGAGTTAGATAGCAATTCAACTAAAGGTCTAATCGACGTGTCACAGTTAGTTTGCTGACCGTTTACAAAGAAATCAATCCCGTCGTGTTGCGCAAACCAGGCGCAACGTGTGCCTTCGATCCAGCATAGGGACTCAATTTGAGAAAGTTCTTCCAGTAGTTGCTCAGGGCTCTGGATCGCTTCAAATTCGTAGGCAACTTCCTGTTGTTTTGATTCAGTCATGTATTCGCCAAACCAGCGTGCCAGTTTTGTTGGATCATTCAGCGTATCGCTGAGTATCGCCTGAACTTTTGCTAATGCTGCTGGGCTGATTTCCCCTGAGTTGTTTTGCAGGTTGAGATCGGGATCTGTGTAGCGCTGATCTTCCTTTAGCGTATCGGCGAGGTAATGACTGAATTCACCGAGTAAGTCGCCGTGACTAGGTGCGCGGAAGCCGATGGAGTAGGTGATGCTGTCATCAACAGCGACACCATAGTGTGCTACGCCGGGTGGGATATACAGTACATCACCGGGTTCTACGACCCACTCATCCGTTGTGTCAAAATTCTGCAGAATGGATAAGTCACAGCCGGGAAGTGTCGGTGATTGTGCGTCACAGAGCTGGCCGACGCGCCAATGTTTCTTGCCCAACCCCTGAATCAGGAAGACATCGTACTGATCGAAGTGTGGGCCTGCGGTGCCTTTATCGGGCGCAAAGCTGACCATGACATCATCAATGCGCCAGTTGGGAATAAAGCGAAAGTGATCCAGTAGAGAATACACCTCCGGAAAGAAGCGTTCGATACCTTGCACATGTAAGGTCCAGCCGGCATCAGGCAGGGTTAGGAAATCGTCTTCGTTGAACGGGCCGTGTTTTAATTGCCAGTTCGGTGCTTCATTTGATTCGGTAATGAGCCGTGATTCGGCAAAATCTTCGCAGGCCAGCCCGGCAATTTCTTCCGGGCTGAGTGGATTAATAAACTCAGGTAGCGCCTGCTTAATCAGCAGTGGTTTTTTCTGCCAGTATTCCGACAGAAACTGCGTTGCTGAGATTGAGCCCAGCGCGTACCGTAAGTCAGTCATTGGTTATATTTTTCTCGCTTGAGCGACTGCGTTGCCGATATAGCTGGCAGGGGTCAGTGCACGCAGTGAGGCTTTGGCGTCTTCTGGCATATCCAGTGTTTCAACAAACTCCAGCAAGGCTTCTTTGGTAATACCTTTGCCGCGTGTTAGTGCTTTCAGCTTTTCGTAAGGCTCTTCGATGTTGTAGCGACGCATCACGGTTTGTACAGGCTCAGCCAGAATTTCCCAGCAGTTATCCAGGTCTTCATTGATAGTGGCTGCGTTTAATTCCAGTTTGCCCACCCCTTTGAGTGTTGATTCATAGGCAATCAAACTGTGGCCGAAACCTACGCCCAGGTTACGCAATACCGTGGAATCCGTCAGGTCACGCTGCCATCGTGAAACAGGTAATTTGCTCGCTAAGTGGCCGAACAAGGCGTTGGCAATACCCAGGTTGCCTTCGGAGTTTTCGAAGTCAATTGGGTTAACTTTGTGCGGCATGGTGGAAGAGCCCACTTCGCCAGCAATGGTTCTTTGTTTGAAGTATCCCAGTGAGATGTAACCCCATACATCACGATCAAAGTCGATCAGGATGGTGTTGTAACGAGCAACGGCATCGAATAATTCAGCGATGTAGTCGTGTGGCTCGATCTGAGTGGTGTACGGGTTAAAACTAAGGCCCAGGCTTTCAACGAAGCTTTGGCTGAACTGTTCCCAGTCAACGTCAGGGTAGGCTGATAGGTGTGCGTTGTAGTTGCCCACGGCACCATTAATTTTGCCTAGTAGTTCAACCGCTTGAATTTGTTTGATCTGACGTTGCAGGCGGTAGGCAACGTTAGCCATTTCCTTGCCGATAGTGCTGGGAGAGGCCGGTTGACCGTGGGTGCGAGACAGCATCGGCTGATCAGCGAAATTAATCGCCAGCGCTTTGATCTCGTCGATAATGCGTTGCATCGTTTGTGTCACAACCTCGCGACCTTCCTTCAGCATCAGCCCGTGAGACAGGTTGTTGATGTCTTCAGAGGTGCAGGCAAAGTGTACAAACTCACCGACTTTTTGCAGCTCCGGCAAGGTGGCGGCCTGCTCAACGAAGGTTTCCTTGATGAAATACTCGATCGCCTTTACATCGTGGTTGGTGGTGTTTTCGATGTCTTTGATGCGTTGTGCGTACTCAGGCTTAAAACCGCTCACCAAGCCGTCGAGAAAGCTGTTGGCTTCAGCGCTGAAGGCAGGAACTTCAGTGATTGCTGCATCGCTGGCGAGCTTCTGCAACCAACGGATTTCCACCTCAAAGCGGCAGCGGATCAATCCGTATTCGCTGAAGATGTTACGAAGTGATTGAGTTTTTGAGCCATAGCGGCCATCAATGGGGGATACGGCGGTGAGAGCTGATAATTCCATCAAATTTTCCAATAAGTTGAGCCCGAGAAAGGCTCGCGATTATACACTAGTTTGTGGCTTTTAAGCAGGGGTTGGCAGCGGTTAAACGATCGTTTTCAACGTTGTCAGTAGCTTTTTGCGGCACAGTACAAAGTGCCAGCGTTTGCCGCCCATCTGGCGCCATAGCATGGCAGAACGGATACCCGCTAAAAGTACACTGCGGATCTTGTTTACCACTAACGGATTTTGCAGGTGCATGGCGTTGCCGGTGACCTGAATGCGGAAGCGGAAGGTGCTGAGGGTGTCTTCGTAGATGCTGGCTAACGAGGCGAGAGTGCGTTCGTGAGTCAGGTCAAAATGCTCTAGTTTGGCTTCCATTTGATCAATACGGCTGCCCAATACGTCCATCAGATCGTTATTACTTTGTAGCTTGCCCTGCAGATGTATCAGGCCAATTGCGTAGCGCAGTCGTTGGCTACCCTGGTTGTTTTTCTGCTCCAGCATATCTTTGAGCGTAGAAAATCCCAGTTGCAAACCCGGCATGAAATTGACCTGGCCATCGTAAATTTCTTCGATTGTGCCTGGTTTGGTTTTGAGGATGCTGCCCAGACTTGTTTCAAAACTGTCCTGTGGCGCATTGCCGGTATTAGCGAGCTGTTCAACCAATTCGGCGGCTTGTAGGATACCTGCGAGTGCTATGACTTCTTTGTAATAGGTTGTTTTCACCGTTGCCTCGAATTAATCGTTATTTTTGAGTGCTTCGGTAATGATGCCGCCGCCCAGACACACGTCGTCCAGATAGAATACCACTGATTGGCCCGGCGCGACGGCTCGTTGTGGTTGGTCAAACACAACACGGCACTGCCCATCTTCCAGTATTTTAGCAACACAGTGTTGATCAGACTGGCGGTAACGAATTTTTGCTGTACAACGAAATTCTGCTGCAGGTGGCTCGCCATTAATCCAGGTGATACCTTCAGCTAGTAAGGCAGGAGCAAATAGTTCGGGATGATCTTTGCCCTGTACCGCCAGTAACTGGTTGTTATCCATTATTTTTCCGGCCACATACCAAGGCGACTCATCACGCCCCTGCATGCCGCCAATGCCCAGTCCCTGACGTTGGCCGATGGTGTGATACATCAGGCCTTGATGTTGACCGATAACTTCATTGTCGGGTGTAACGATGTCGCCAGGTTGTGCAGGAATATATTGTTTTAGGAAATCACGGAAGCGGCGTTCGCCGATAAAACAAATGCCTGTGCTGTCCTTTTTGTTGTGCGTGATCAGATCATGCTCTTCGGCAATTTCACGTACGCGTGGTTTTTCCAGTTCGCCGATCGGGAAAAAGGTTTTTGCCAGTTGAGTTTCTGAAACGGCATGCAGGAAGTAGCTCTGGTCTTTATTTTTGTCGATACCACGTAGCAGGTAAGTATGTTCCTCTTCGCGGCGCAGGCGAGTGTAGTGGCCGGTGGCGATATAGTCAGCGCCAAGCATTTCGGCGTATTCGAGAAAGGCTTTGAATTTGATTTCGCGGTTACACAAAATGTCGGGATTAGGTGTGCGGCCCGCGCGGTATTCGTTGAGAAAATGTTCGAAGACATTATCCCAGTATTCAGCTGCAAAGTTGGCGGTGTGTAACTTGATGCCGAGCTTGTCACACACGGCCTGTGCGTCCGCTAGATCTTCCTTGGCTGTGCAGTATTCGGTGTTATCGTCCTCGTCCCAGTTTTTCATGAACAGGCCTTCGACCTGGTAGCCTTGTTGTATTAGTAACAACGCTGAAACGGAGGAATCAACTCCGCCGGACATACCAACAATGACGCGAATGTGTGAATTATCCATGATTTCCTGAACAGATTTTTTGAAACGACCGCTGAATCTAAAAAGATCGAGAAATTAAGCGCGTCATTCTATCTCAGAATGACGCTGAAACGAACCCGAAACCACCGGCTTTCTTCGGCGTTATTAGCCAATTCAGGCTTATTTAAGGCGAGATGTGGGATATGCAGTCCAGCGGCAGACGCTTGCCAGTCAAATAATCTTCAACGCACTGTAAAACCATCGGGCTGCGTAGTATTGGCTGTTGTTGACGGATTTCTTCCAGGCTGAGCCACTGAGCTGCCAAAATGCCTTCGTCAAGTGTGTAATTCGGCTCTTCCTCCAGCGCTGTGGCTGTGAACAGCGCACGAAAATAGGTGGTACCGTTGTCGGGCGAGGTGTACATATAAAAGCCCACTAGTGCGTCAATTTGAACATGCCAGCCAGTTTCCTCGAGGGTTTCGCGCACAGCGGCCTCGATTAACGTTTCGTTTTCGTCAACATGTCCGGCAGGTTGATTAAGGACTGTTTTCCCATCGGATAATTCTTTAACTATCAGAAAGTTACCGTTGTTTTCTATAATCGTAGCCACTGTCAGGTGGGGATACCATTCGTCTGTCATCGTTTAGTCTTCTGTGGTTTTTTAATCCGGCCAGTTGAGTTGGATTTACTTTTTTCTGCTAGCTTTTTATGTCTGTTGGTGGGGCGAGATGTTGGCCGCTTTTTGTCTGCTCCTGACGATCGTTTGACTGGCTCTGGTGAAAGCACCTCTAACACTTTAAATTCACCGGGCTTTAAATCATTTAGCTGCCAGTCACCGATGGCTACGCGTACCAGGCGCAAGGTTGGAAAGCCTACGGCTGCGGTCATACGGCGCACCTGCCGATTACGGCCTTCGCTGATTTTGATTTCTATCCAGCTGGTAGGGATTTCAGCCCGATAACGCACCGGCGGGTTGCGTGGCCATAGTTCTGGTTCGATAAGGCGCTTGGCTTTTGCTGGGCGAGTTAAGCCATCCTTGAGTTCGACGCCGTTGCGTAAGCTCTGTAGCGCCTCTTCGTTGATTTTGCCCTCAACCTGCACCCAATAGGTTTTTTCTTCTTTATGTTTGGGGTGAGCAATTTGATGCTGCAATTGCCCATCATCAGTTAGCAGCAATAAACCCTCGGAGTTGTAATCCAGCCGTCCAGCGGCATAGACACCGCTTTGCTTGATATAACCTGCAAGAGTGGGGCGGCCGCTGTCATCGGTAAACTGCGATAACACATCGTAGGGTTTATTAAAGAGGATTAGCGTGCTCATGCGCGCATGATCGTATAGTCGCTTGCCGATGACAAGGGCGGTTGTTATATACGGCTTGCTTGGAGGGTTGGTTTAGTAACATAATACTGTATATTTATACAGGTAATTTTATGTCCCGTTTTATTGCTCATCGAACCGCTTTTGATTTTCAGGCGCCTCTTTATAGTACACGTGTGCAGGCGGGCTTCCCTAGCCCGGCGGATGATTACCTGGAGGGTTCGCTGGATTTAAATGAGCACCTGATTAGCCATCCGGCGGCTACGTTCTATTGCTGTGTCTGTGGTGATTCAATGACCGGCGTCGGTATATTTGATGGTGACTTATTGATTGTTGACCGAGCCTTGACGCCGCGTAACGGTGATGTCGTGCTGGCAGCTTTGGACGGTGAGCTGACCTGCAAGATTTTGGATAGTCCGGGGCGGCAGCTGTTAGCGGCGAATCGGCGTTACCCGCCAATTGCTATTCCCGAAGGTAGCCAGTTTGAAGTGGAGGGTGTGGTTATTAGCTCTATTCGGAGGCATCGGTGTTTGCCCTTGTAGATTGCAATAGTTTTTACGCTAGCTGTGAACAGGTGTTTCGCCCAGAACTGCGTGGTAAGCCGGTGGTTGTGTTGTCCAATAACGATTGTTTTATTGTTGCGCGCTCAAAGGAAGCGAAGGCGTTAGGGATTTCTGATCTGGAACCTTTTTATAAGGTCGAACATATTTTACGTAAACATCAGGTCGCTATTTTTTCCAGTAATTACCCGCTTTACGGAGACCTATCAAATCGTGTGATGCTGACGTTGTCCGATTACAGTCCTAATATTGAGGTTTACAGTATTGATGAAATGTTTCTGTCACTTAAGGGTTTTTCTGGTGACCTGAAAACCTATGGGCAGGACATTAAAAACCGCGTCTGGCAGGATGTTCGTATTCCAGTCGGGGTTGGCATGGCGCCCACCAAAACACTCACTAAGCTGGCTAACTGGGCGGCCAAAAAAATAACCGCTTGCGATGGTGTTTGTGTCCTCGATGAAGCCCATAAATGGCAGTGGCTATTGCGCCGTGTGCCGTTGACGAGTTTGTGGGGGGTCGGTAAACGTCAGGCTAGTCGATTGGCACCGCTGGGAATTTGTTCAGCTTGGGATTTGGCTAACGCTAGCCCGAAGGTGGTGCGCAAGCACAGTAGTGTCTGCCTTGAACGTATCATTGAAGAGTTGAATGGTCATGCTTGTTTGGAGCTAGAAGAGGTGCCTGCGGCCAAAAAACAGATCTATTGCACACGCTCTTTTGGTAAAAAAGCCACCAGCTTGCAGCCTGTACTGGAAGCTGTATCCCTCTATGCTACGCGTGCAGCTGAGAAACTGCGTAAACAGAAACATGCAGCGCTAACGCTGCATGTTTTTATTCAAACCTCGCCTGCGATGGCTAATTATTTGAGTGTCAGCCAGGTTGTCCAACTGCCGTATCCAACCGATGATACGCGACTTATTGTATGTGCAGCACGAGAGGCCGCACAGCGGCTTTATCGGTCCGGACATGCCTTTCTTAAAGCAGGGGTTGGCTTGATTGACATTAGAGATAAGCGTTATCAGCAGTTTGATCTACTACATCAAGGCCAAAGTCCTCAGGCTGATCGCTTGATGCTTGTGATGGATCAGGTTAATCGGCGTGAAGGTAGAGGAACGGTGTTTTTAGCATCTCAAGGCACCGATAAGCCTTGGTATATGCGGCAAAACTATCGTTCGCCCGAGTACACCACGTGCTGGCAGGATATCCCCAAGGTTCGGGCTTGATTTTGTTGCTGGGTTGAAGCGTGCAGTATGACAGGCTTGTTTGTTTTTCTGTCGGTTAAGGCGGGTATTAATTTGGTAAATGAGCGGCATATTATTTTTAATGGTGGAAATAGCAAAAATTGTATTGAGAGGCCTGCGCATCCTGTAGTATTCCGCCGCAAAGCAAGCTAGCATTAGATTAATAACCCGTGTGGCCCGACATCTGGCCTAAGCTAACGCCCCGTTAACATCAAAAACGGCGTAATAGTGACACATAAAATTGAATGCATGCCCGGATTTCTTGGAGACTGTTAATGGCATATGACAAAATTTCTGTTCCTGCGGACGGTGAAAAAATTACCGTTAATGATGATTTATCCCTGAACGTTCCAAATCGACCTATTATCCCTTTTATTGAGGGTGATGGTATTGGTGTGGATGTAACACCACCTATGCTCAGCGTCGTTAATGCGGCGATTGAAAAAGCCTATGGCGCAGAGCGTTCGATTGCCTGGATGGAGGTTTATGCGGGCGAGAAAGCCGTTAATACCTATGGCGGTGATGAGTGGTTGCCTGTTGAAACCTTGGAAGCCTTTAAAGAGTTTGTAGTCGGCATTAAAGGGCCGCTTACTACGCCGGTTGGTGGTGGTATTCGCTCGCTTAACGTGGCGCTGCGTCAAGAGCTTGATTTGTACACCTGTCTGCGCCCAGTGCGCTGGTTCACGGGTGTGCCAAGTCCTGTTAAAGAGCCGGAAAAAACCGATATGGTGATCTTCCGTGAAAACTCTGAGGACATCTACGCGGGTGTCGAGTGGGCTGCCGGTACGCCGGAAGCCGATAAGCTGATTAATATTCTGCAAACTGAATTTGGCGTTAAGAAAATCCGTTTCCCTGAGAACTGCGGTATCGGTATCAAGCCTGTTTCCAAGCAGGGTACAGAGCGACTGGTGCGCCGAGCGATTCAGTATGCCGTTGATCAAGATTTGCCGAGCGTGACGCTGGTTCACAAAGGCAACATCATGAAGTTCACAGAAGGTGCCTTTAAAGAGTGGGGCTACGAGTTGGCTGTTAATGAGTTTGGTGCTACACCACTTCATGGCGGTCCTTGGCAGGTTATTAAGAACCCTAATAATGGCAAAGAAATTGTCATTAAAGATGTGATTGCTGATGCAATGTTGCAACAGATTCTGTTGCGCCCGGAAGATTATAGTGTCATTGCCACGCTGAACCTTAACGGTGACTTTATTTCTGATGCGCTGGCTGCTCAGGTAGGCGGTATCGGTATCGCGCCTGGCGCAAACATCAGTGATCGTGTCGCTATTTTTGAAGCGACACATGGTACTGCACCTAAGTATGCAGGCTTGGATAAGGTGAACCCTGGGTCTCTGATTTTGTCAGCAGAAATGATGTTAAGACACTTAGGCTGGGGAGAAGCAGCGGATTTGATTATCAAAGGTATCGATGGCGCTATTCTTGCCAAAACAGTGACCTATGATTTTGAGCGTTTGATGGATGATGCAACGTTGCTGTCATGCTCAGAATTTGGTGACGCTATTATTGCCAATATGTAGCTTTTATCGCTGTAAAGGATGGTTTTTTTAAAGCCCGGTTTTAACCGGGCTTTTTGTTTCTTTATAATAAACAAAGGTAGAAATTAAGCCGTTTTTGATGCGATAGGATCCCACAACTGAGGTCTAATTATTTATAATGAGTACCAATTGTTTCTCACAGAAGTATTTTTTGAAGGGCTATGCGTAAAACTCAACAGATTGAACTAACATTAAACCAAGACCATCAAAGTGATGATGGTAATTTGGCGGTGGAACAGGCAAAACCTAAGTTGAAACCGCCCCCCATGTATAAAGTCGTGATGTATAACGATGACTATACGCCGATGGATTTTGTGGTTGAAATTCTTGAATCGTTTTTTAATTTGGACAGGGAGAAATCCACGCAAATTATGCTGACTGTACATACTCAGGGTAAAGCGGTTTGCGGTGTGTTTACACGTGATATAGCAGAGACTAAAGTCACACAGGTTAATCAGTATTCCAGTGACAACGAACATCCTCTGTTATGTGGCATGGACCAAGCAGATTAGCCCCATTCATAAGAGATAAGAGAGACGCATATGTTAAGCAAAGACCTCGAAATCACCTTGAATATGGCTTTTAAGGAGGCGCGAGACAAACGTCATGAATACATGACTGTCGAGCACCTGCTATTGGCCTTATTGGATAACACGGCTGCGGCCAATGTGCTGCAGTCCTGTGGTGCGGATCTCTACGAATTGCGCAAAGAGCTGAATGCCTTTGTTGATTCAACAACGCCGCTCATTCCTGATACCAGCACGGACAGTGAAACCCAGCCAACATTGGGCTTCCAGCGTGTGCTGCAACGGGCCGTTTTCCATGTGCAATCCTCCGGCAAAAAAGAAGTCACTGGCGCTAATGTGCTTGTTGCTATCTTTAGCGAACAGGAAAGCCATGCTGTTTATCTGCTGAAACAGCAGGATATCAGTCGCATTGATATCGTTAACTATATTGCTCATGGTATTTCCCGAGTGTCCGGTTCCGAAGACGAGCAGGCTGAAACAGCCGCTGAGCAGGATGAAGCAGAGGTTATTGGCGAGGAAACAAAACAAAGCTCTCTCGATAGTTTTGCCACTAATCTCAATGAGTTAGCGAAACAAGGTGAAGTTGACCCTCTGATTGGTCGCTCCCATGAAGTCGACCGTGTGGTGCAAATTTTATCCCGTCGCCGTAAAAATAATCCACTATTGGTGGGTGAGTCTGGCGTTGGTAAAACCGCTATTGCTGAAGGCTTGGCCAAGTTAATTGTTGATGGACAGGTGCCGGAAATTATTGCTGATGGCGTAGTATATTCGCTGGATCTGGGTGCTCTGTTAGCAGGCACAAAATACCGTGGTGATTTTGAAAAACGCTTTAAAGCCGTTTTAGCTGAATTGAAAAAGCAGCCGCATGCGATTTTGTTTATCGATGAAGTGCACACCATTATTGGTGCGGGCGCAGCGTCGGGTGGTGTTATGGATGCGTCCAACTTACTTAAACCACTATTAAGTTCCGGCAAAGTACGCTGTATTGGTTCGACTACTTACCAGGAATTCCGCGGTATTTTCGAGAAGGACAGGGCATTAGCGCGTCGCTTCCAGAAAGTTGATGTTGACGAGCCTAGCGTTGAGGATACCTACAAAATCCTTAAAGGTCTGAAAAGTAAATTTGAAGAACATCACAGCATTCGTTATACGGATGCGGCATTACGTAGCGCCGCAAAATTAGCGGACCGTTATATTACTGATCGTCAGCTGCCCGACAAGGCGATTGATGTCATTGATGAAGCAGGTGCCCATCAGCATTTAGTCGCACCAAGCAAGCGTAAAAAAATCATTGGTGTAACGGAGATTGAGCAGATTGTTGCCAATATCGCCCGTATTCCACCACAAAGTGTGTCGGCTTCTGACCGCGATTCGTTGAAAAACATTGATCGTGATCTCAAGTTGGTTGTTTATGGTCAGGATGAAGCGGTTGATTCGATCAGTAGCGCAATTAAACTATCTCGCGCTGGCCTGAAAGATGAAGAGAAACCAATTGGTTCATTCTTGTTCGCGGGTCCTACCGGTGTGGGCAAAACTGAGTTAACTAAGCAATTAGCCAAGGTTATGGGTGTTGAATTGTTGCGCTTCGATATGTCCGAATATATGGAGCGCCATACAGTTTCACGTTTAATTGGTGCACCTCCTGGCTATGTGGGTTTTGATCAGGGCGGTTTGCTAACAGAAGCAGTGACTAAACAACCACACTGTGTATTGTTACTGGATGAAATTGAAAAGGCGCACCCCGAAGTTTTCAACCTGTTATTGCAGGTGATGGATCACGGTACGTTGACGGATAATAATGGCCGCAAAGCGGATTTCCGTAATGTGGTTTTGATTATGACCACCAATGCAGGCGCTGAACAGATGAGTCGTCGTTCCATTGGTTTCTCTCATCAGGATCACAGCACCGATGGTATGGAAGAGGTGCGCAAGCTGTTTACCCCTGAATTCCGTAACCGTTTGGATGGCATCATTCAGTTTGGCGCGTTGGATCCACAGGTTATCGAACATGTGGTGGACAAATTTATTGTTGAGCTACAAATGCAGCTGGATAGCAAAAAAGTGCATATCGAAATTGATAACGCCGCACGTGCCTGGTTAGCTAAAGAAGGTTATGACGAAAAAATGGGTGCACGACCTATGGCTCGTTTGATTCACGAAAAGCTTAAGAAACCACTAGCTGAAGCTATTTTGTTTGGCGAACTGGAAGCGAAGGGTGGTGAGGTGTTTATTTCAGTGGAGAATGACGAGTTGAAGCTGACCATTGAAAGCAATGAGCCCGTTGCAGCGGATTAACTTGCCGTATCGAAGCTTGTAATATAAACGTTAAATGAAAAAGGCCCGAAGCTTAAAAGCTTCGGGCCTTTTTTATATCGGTGAAAAGCCCTGTGTCGCTAAAGGGGCGGTAGGGTCAAATCAAATCTAGCGTGCGCGGTATGTAATACGACCTTTGCTTAGATCGTACGGAGTCAATTCAACGGTTACTTTATCGCCAGTCAGAATCCTGATGTAGTTCTTACGCATTTTACCTGAGATGTGAGCCGTCACGATGTGACCGTTTTCAAGTTTTACGCGGAACATGGTGTTAGGCAAGGTGTCGATGATCTCACCTTCCATTTCAATCTGGCCTTCTTTTGCCACTGATTAACTCTCCAAAAATTTGAGTAATTCATAAAAATAGGCGTGCATTCTGCCTAAATGCGCGGGACTAAGCAAGTCCTGACACGTAATCGTTGTGATACTGTTACAGCGATTAGTTGAGTACCGTCCAATGGTCGTTAATAAACAGTTGGACAGGACGGTAATCCACCTTATAACTCATCTTTTGGCAGGCTTTGATCCAGTAGCCCAGGTAGAGGTAATCGAGACCAGCTTTTCGTGTCAAATCAATCTGGGAAAGTATGGTGAAAACGCCATAGCTAGCACGTTGGTTGTCAGGGTCAAAGAAGCTATATACAGCTGAATAGGCATTATCCAGTAGGTCGGTAACGGCTACTGCCACCAGCCTGCCTTCTTCACGATATTCAATAAAACGAGTGTCTGACTGGCTCTCTACTAAAAAGTCCGTGAATTGCTCAGGGGAGGGCGGATACATATCACCGTCCTGATGACGAGCGGTGATGTATCGAGCATACAGGTCATAAAGCTCATCGTTAAAACGGGCATCTGTAATCGTTACGGTTAAATTCGCGTTGCGACGCAAGACACGACGTTGAGTACGGTTCGCTTTAAAAAGTTCGACGGGGATGCGAGCCGGTACACAGGCGCTACAATTCTTGCAGTTTGGGCGGTAAACAAAATCGCCGCTACGACGAAAGCCCAGAGCGGCTAACCGTGTTTGTGTGACTCGGGTCAAATGAGCCTCCGGATCAACAAACAGGGTTTGTGCCTGCTGATCGTCCAGATAGCTACAATCGTGTTCGTGAGTTTGAAACAGCTTCAGTTCTTGTTCGTCATTATCGTTTTTGTCGGTCACGATTTATGATTCCAAAGGGATTGGCGAGGATTATTAATATGTTCTTCAAGATGAGAAACAAATTGCTGCCGTTCGATAGTGATGGCGCCAAGGCTTTCCAGATGGTCACTATGAACCTGGCAGTCAATCAAATTAAAGCCCCATGCTGATAATTGCTGGCTTAACTTGAGTAATGCAATTTTAGAGGCATCTGTGCATCGACTGAACATTGATTCACCAAAAAATACTGAACCCATTGCAATACCGTACAGGCCTCCGACTAATTGTGGCAGCTCGTTTTCTATGTACCAGATCTCAACTGAATGAGCGATGCCTAAGGCATGCAGTTGCTCAAATGCTTCCAACATGTCTGGCGTGATCCAGGTGCCACCCTGATCATGGCGAGATTCAGCACAGTGCTGTATGACGGACATAAAAGCCTGATCGAAGGTGACCTGGTAGTTATTTTTACGCAAGGTTTTCTTTAAGCTACGTGAAATATGTAGCTGGTCAGGATAAAGCACGCAGCGAGGATCGGGTGACCACCATAAAATAGGCTGATCTTCCTCATACCAGGGGAAAATTCCACGTCGGTAGGCCTCCAGCAGGCGTGAAACGCTTAAATCACCACCAGCGGCCAGTAAACCATCGGGGTCTGTCAGTGCCATTGACACATCAGGAAACAGGTTGTGAGATTCATCAAGCCAAACAATATCGGACATGGAGTAAATATACTGTGTTTTGGTGTATTTTTCTTAGCGAATCAGTTGAACATGGGGGCAATAAGAAACGGCGCTTGAAGCGCCGTTTCTTATTTTAAAGCTGAAATATCTAAATTGGTGTTTAAGCGTCCAGAAATTTTTCAGCGTCCAACGCGGCCATGCAACCAAAGCCAGCAGAGGTGATTGCTTGACGATACACCTGATCTGCAACGTCGCCAGCAGCGAAAACACCTGGAACACTTGTTGCGGTTGCGTTGCCATCTAGGCCGCTTTGGATTTTGATATAGCCGTTGTTCATTTCCAGTTGACCTTCAAAAATGCTGGTATTCGGGCTGTGGCCGATAGCAATAAACACACCGTCAACATCAATTTCCTGAGTAGACTCATCGAGCATGCTCTTTAAGCGCAGGCCGGTCACACCCATGTCGTCGCCCAGTACTTCATCCAGCGTGTTGTTCCACAGGATGTTGATGTTACCGTTTTGCTCACGTTCGAAGATTTTATCCTGCAGGATTTTCTCGGAACGCAGGCTGTCACGACGGTGAATCAGCGTGACTTCGTCAGCGATGTTCGCCAGATAAAGTGCTTCTTCAACGGCAGTGTTACCGCCGCCGATAACCGCGACTTTCTTCTTACGGTAGAAGAAACCGTCACAGGTTGCGCAGGCGCTTACGCCACGGCCTTGAAAAGCTTCTTCAGAAGGCAAGCCAAGATATTGTGCCGATGCGCCAGTGGCGATGATCAAGGCATCACAGGTGTATGTGGCTGAATCACCGGTCAGTGTGAAAGGGCGTTGCTTAAGATCAGTGGTGTGAATGTGATCAAACACAATCTCTGTTTCGAAACGCTCAGCGTGTTGACGCATGCGTTCCATCAAATCAGGACCTTGCAGGCCTTCCACGTCACCTGGCCAGTTATCAACCTCAGTCGTGGTCGTTAGCTGGCCACCAGCTTGCATGCCTGTAATCAGTACAGGGTTAAGGTTGGCACGCGCTGCGTAAACTGCGGCAGCGTAACCAGCAGGGCCAGAACCAAGGATTAATACCTGGCAGTGTTTTACTTCACTCATTGGGATCTCCAGACGGAAAGTCAGTTACCTGTTCAACACTGAACGGGCCAAAAAATTAGGCCTGAATAATAATTGATCTAGCGCATAAAAATAAGCGTTAACCAGGATAAAATTCACTGTTGCTGCTGTGAGAAAATAAAATGTTAAATTTGTAACGCCAAGCCGCTATAGTGACCTCCAATTTTTAGAGACCTGCGATGACGCTTATTTTATACGGTACGGATTTCTGTCAGCTTTGTGATGAGGCTCTTGACGTGGTCGAGCAGGCGCTTGATGGCAAGCAGTACCAGCTGGAAATTGTTGATATCAGTACATCGGATGAGTTGATGGTGAAATATGCCTACACGATTCCCGTTCTGAGGCTTGGAAATGCGGAACTTGGCTGGCCTTTTTCCTGTGATGACATTCTGAGTTTTGTTGCTACGGATACCTAGAGCATTTTTTATCGGGATACATTGATGAAAAAATGTTGTCCTACATCGCCGGAGTCGGTTTTATTTTGACCGGCACTTACACATTTTACCAAACGGCCTTTTAATAGCTGTTAATAAAATCAGGAGAACTCATGTCAGAATTTGATTTTGATCTTTTTGTTATCGGTGCAGGTTCTGGCGGTGTGCGTGCTGCGCGTATGGCTGCAGCTAAAGGTATTCGCGTCGCAGTGGCGGAGAATATGTTTCTCGGCGGCACCTGTGTAAACGTCGGCTGTGTACCCAAAAAGCTGTTTGTATACGGCGCGCATTATGCCGACGAATTTCATGAGGCCAAGGGTTTTGGTTGGAATGTGCCAGCGCAACCTACCTTTGACTGGCCTACATTAAGAGATAACAAAACATCGGAAATCAAACGGTTAAACGGTGTTTATAAGAATCTTCTTGATAGCTCTGGCGCTACATTGCTTAATGGCCGCGCCACAGTGACGGGCGTCAATGAAGTGGAAGTTGCCGGGCAGCGTTACACCGCGGAACGTATTTTGGTGGCAACGGGCGGCTGGCCCTTTATCCCCGAATTTCCTGGTTCGTCCCATGTTATTAGCTCCAATGAAGTATTCGAACTAGACACTTTTCCCAAGGATGTTATTGTCGTGGGCGGTGGTTATATCGCCGTTGAATTCGCCGGTATTTTTAATGGGCTAGGTGCAAAAACGACACAGCTTTATCGCGGCGAAATGTTCCTGCGTGGCTTTGATCAGGATGTGCGTGAATTTGTCGCTGAGGAGCTAACTAAAAAAGGTATCGATCTGAAATTTAACTGCGATATTGAATCGGTTGAAAAATTGCCTAATGGCCGTTTACAAGCAAACCTGAATAACGGTAAAACGCTGGAAGCTGATCAAATTCTTTATGCGACTGGTCGTAAAGCTAAAACAGCCGGTTTAGGGCTTGAGGAGGCGGGTGTTGAGTTACGTAAAGATGGCTCCATTGTGGTGGATGACTTTTATCAAACCTCTGTGCCTTCAATCTTCGCATTGGGCGATGTGAAGGGCGGTATCCAGTTAACACCTGTGGCGCTGGCTGAGGGCATGACTTTCTTAGCTCAGCAATATGACGGCTCGCAAGCTAAGCTTGATTATGAGCTGATTGCCACGGCAGTATTCTGCCAGCCAAACATCGGTACTGTTGGTTTGTCGGAAGAGCAGGCCCGCGAACAGCTGGATGACGTTAAGGTCTTTCGTTCAACATTTCGCGCCATGAAGCACACCCTTAGTGGTAGCGACGAAAAAACGCTGATGAAAATGATAGTCGAAACCGCTACCGATAAAGTGGTTGGCATCCATATGGTAGGTTCAGATGCCGGTGAAATTATTCAAGGCATGGCCATTGCGATGAAGGCTGGGGCGACTAAAGCCGTGTTTGATTCAACGATTGGGATTCACCCGACTTCGGCAGAAGAATTTGTCACCATGCGAACGCCAGTCTAAGCATTTTTATCGAAGAGCTAACATGAGCAGCACAGAAGAACTAATCGCACCCATACTGAATTTTCTCCACTGCCGCACACCGGATAGTTGGATAGAGGAGGCTGTTAGGCGGCTGGATGTCATTCTCAATGACCATGCGGCTAACGAGCTGAAAGCGGCGCAATCGGCGATGACGTTGATTGCCCGTAATCCGCTTAAGCAGGATGTGCTGAATAAAATGTCACGCTTGGCGCGTGAAGAGCTGGTGCACTTTGAGCAGGTGCTAAAGATTTTGAAAAAACGTGGCATTAAGCTGCAAACGCTCAAAGCCAGTACCTATGCTGCGAAAATGTTTAAACACATGCGTAAAAGTCAGGACGACGTGCTGACGGATACCTTGATTTTGGGTGCGATTATTGAAGCGCGTTCCTGCGAGCGTTTTGAGAAGCTGGCGCCCCATTTGGATGCGGATTTAGAGAAGTTTTACGTATCGCTGCTTAAATCTGAAGCGAGGCATTATCAGGACTATCTGGATCTGGCGCAGACCTATTCTAAAGAGCCAATCGAAGAGCGAGTCGATTTTTTCCTCAAGCTTGAAAAGGAAGCAATTTTATCACCGGACCCGTTGTTCAGATTTCATAGTGGGGTGCCGGTAGAGAAATACGTTTATCAACCTGCTTGATATGTCACCAGGAGTGGGAAGGGAAGATTTCCCCCGGCAGTCGATGGAATGCAGCTGAGAACCTTTTAAAGCTCAAAATCGGTCAGTTTGTATCCGCTTTCATCAAAGCTCAGCTTCCAGCCAGCGGTATGCCAGTCACCTAGCACAACACGCTCAGCTGTTTTGCCGTTAACGTCCAGCTGGTGAATTGCGGGGCGGTGGGTGTGGCCGTGAATCATTAGCTGTACATTTTGTTTGGTCATCACTTTTTCAACTTCAGATTGAGTGACATCCATGATTTCGTATTGCAGCTCGCTGGTTTTTTCTTTGCTTGCAGCGCGGATGCCTTCGGCGATCGCGAGACGTTCCTGTAGTGATTTGCTGAGGAAGTCTTTCTGCCAGGCGGGGTTGCGTACCATACTACGGAAGGCAAGATAATCTATATCTTGAGTGCATAGGGTGTCGCCATGCATGAGAAGTACTTTTTGGCCGTAGAGCTCGATCAGGGTGGGGTCTTCGATAAGTTTGCAGCCAGTTTCTTTACAAAACTGATCACCAATCAAGAAATCTCGATTGCCGTGCATCAGATAAACAGGGATTTTTTTGTCTGTTAGTGTGCGCAGTGATTGTTTCACTGAATCGACGAAGGGGTGTTGCAGGTCATCACCGATCCAGGCTTCGAAGAAGTCACCCAGGATATACAAGGCTTCGGCTTGCGGGGCTTCATCTTCCATGAAGCGGAAAAATGCCTGCGCGACGTCAGGTCGCGCAGGGTCAAGATGTAGATCGGAGATAAATAATGTAGCCATGGTACTGATTGTTAATCTTCGGCGACTTCAGCGGATTCAATAATCATATCATCGATCGGCACATCCTGATGACCCATGCGTGTTGTGGTCGCTGTTTCGCGGATTTTATCAACCACGTCCATGCCTTCAACAACCTCGCCAAATACCGCGTAACCCCAGCCTTCAGCTGTTTCGGAGCTGTGATCCAGAAAGGTGTTGTCTTCGACGTTGATGAAGAACTGTGCTGTGGCTGAATGCGGGACCATGGTGCGAGCCATAGCGAGAGTGCCACGCATGTTGCTCAGGCCATTGTTGGCTTCGTTTTCGATGGGGCTGCGGGTGTCTTTTTCGGACATGCCGACTTCAAAACCACCACCTTGAATCATGAAGTTTTTGATTACACGGTGGAAGACTGTGCCGTTGTAAAAACCATCGTTAACGTAGTCGATGAAATTCTGAGACGAAACAGGGGCTTTTTCCGTGTTTAGTTTGATATGAATGTCACCCTGGTTGGTGTGCAAAATGATCATCGATGAGCTCCTTAGCTTAAATTCTATTAAATCACTGAATTATTGATATATTTATGTGCCGGAGTGTAGCGGCAACGTTTGATCCCGCTATAATACGGGGCTTTATTTAGGCGGACTATTCGAGCAGGTTAACGTGTTAACCTGACTCCCCGCGAATATCGCGATAACGATACGCGCCGTACTTTAAGATCGCAATGGAGAATTTAGCTTTTTAACGCTATGACTAATACCACAGAAAACTCGACTGAAAGTAGTTCAGCCACTGAGCGCCGCAGCAACTTTATCCGTAATATTATTGATAATGATCTAGCTAATGGCGTCAATAGCGAAGTGATTACGCGCTTCCCACCTGAGCCAAATGGCTTTCTGCACATCGGTCACGCCAAATCGATCTGCCTGAATTACGGCATTGCTGAGGATTATGCCCAAGTGGGTGGCGCATGTAATATGCGCTTCGATGATACCAACCCGGCCAAGGAAAGTGCCGAGTTTGTTACGGCTATTCAAAACGACGTTAAATGGCTTGGTTTCAAGTGGAACGGTGAAATTAAGTCTTCATCCGGGTATTTTGATCAGCTACACGATTTTGCCATTGAATTGATTAAAAAAGGCAAAGCCTATGTGTGTTCGCTGGATGCTGATCAAATGCGAGAGTATCGCGGCACTCTGAAGGCACCGGGTAGAAATAGTCCAGACCGTGATCGTAGTATTGAGGAAAATCTCGATCTATTCGCACGCATGCGTGCGGGTGAATTTGCTGACGGCGAACTATCTTTGCGCGCTAAAATTGATATGTCTTCTCCGAACATCAAAATGCGTGATCCGGTGATTTACCGCATCCGTAACATGGCCCACCACGAAACTGGCGACAAGTGGTGTATTTACCCTATGTACGATTTTACCCAGTGTCTGTCGGATGCCATCGAAGGTGTTACCTATTCACTCTGCACTATGGAGTTTGAAGACAACCGTCCTTTATATGATTGGGTGCTGGATAATGTCACGTTGCCGGGACCCACGCGTCCACGTCAGATTGAATTTGCGCGTCTAAATCTGAATTACACGCTGACCAGTAAGCGTAAGCTAAAGCGCCTGATTGACGATGAAATTGTGCCGGGCTGGGATGATCCGAGAATGCCAACTATTTCTGGCCTGCGTCGTCGAGGATATACACCATCGGCGATTCGTCAATTCTGTGAAGATGTCGGTGTAACCAAGGCTGATGGTGTTGTAGACGTGGCGATGCTGACGCATGCTATTCGTTCTGATCTGGAAGAAACAGCACCTCGCGCCATGTGTGTGTTGCGTCCGCTGAAGTTGGTTATCACCAACTATCCGGAAGGACAGGTTGAACAGCTTTCTTCACCCTCACATCCAAATCATGACGAAATGGGTATGCGCACCTTGCCGTTCAGTCGTGAAGTGTATATTGAGCAGGACGACTTTATGGAGGACGCACCCAAGAAGTTTTTCCGTCTGTCGCCGGGTAAAGAAGTGCGTTTGCGGAACGCTTATATCGTACGGTGCGATGAAGTGATTAAAGACGATAGCGGTAATATTGTTGAATTACGCTGCACCTACGATGCAGATACGCTGGGCAAAAATCCAGAAGGCCGCAAGGTCAAAGGTGTTGTGCATTGGGTATCTGCAGCTCACGCAGTGGATTGTGAAGTGCGCCTTTATGATCAGCTGTTCCTTGCTGAAAATCCAGATACTGAAGATTACCTGCAGCATCTTAATCCTGATTCACTGGTTGTACTGAGCAACTGTAAAGCCGAGCCAAGCTTGGCTGGCACACAGCCGGAACAACGTTTTCAGTTTGAGCGATTGGGTTATTTCTGCACTGACCGTTACGATTCAACGGCTGAGAAACCCGTGTTTAATCGTACCGTGGCGCTGCGTGATACCTGGGCTAAAATCCAGCAAAAGGGTTAGGGGTAATCAACGATGCTGAAAATTCATAACTCCCTGACGGGAACAAAGGAAGAATTTAAGCCGCTGATTGAAGGTAAAGTCAGCATGTATGTGTGTGGCATGACGGTTTACGATTACTGCCACATCGGTCACGCCCGCGTAATGGTTGCCTTTGATGTCATCACTCGGTATCTGCGTCAGCAGGGCTACGCGGTGAACTACATTCGAAATATTACAGATGTGGATGACAAGATTTTTAATCGCGCCAATGAAAATGGCGAACCCTACTATGAGCTTACAGCACGCTTTATTGATGCTATGCATGAAGACGAGCGCGCGCTGAATGTAATGCAGCCAAATAGTGAGCCGCGTGCTACGGATCATATCGATAACATCCTTAATATGGTGCAAACCCTAATTGAAAAAGGGTTTGCTTATCCAGCCAGTAACGGCGATGTGTATTACCGTGTTGATAAGTTTGAAGGTTACGGCAAACTCAGCAACCGTAATATCGAAGAAATGCGTGCCGGTGCGCGTGTTGAAGTAGATGAGAATAAAGAGAACCCTCTCGACTTTGTACTTTGGAAGAGAGCTAAAGAGGGTGAAGCTGCGTGGGATTCCCCGTGGGGTCCTGGTCGTCCAGGTTGGCATATTGAGTGTTCAGCGATGAGCACCTGCTGCTTGGGTAATACATTTGATATTCATGGTGGCGGGCCTGATTTGAAATTCCCTCATCATGAAAATGAAATCGCTCAATCTGAAGCGGCAACGGGTGAAAAGTATGTGAACACCTGGATGCACGCGGGCGCAGTACGTGTGGACAATGAAAAGATGTCCAAGTCGCTCGGTAATTTTTTCACCATCCGCGAGGTGCTGGAAAAATATAACCCAGAAGTGGTGCGTTACTTCCTGGTGTCCAGCCAATATCGTAGTGCAATTAATTACTCGGAAGAGAGTCTCAAACAGGCGCAGCAAGCATTGGAGCGTTTTTATAACACGCTACGTAATGCGCAGCCTGCTAGTGGTATTGCGACACATTCGGCGTCCACTACTGAGTTTCGTATTCGTTTTGAAGATGCAATGAACGACGACTTCAATACGCCCGAGGCTTTGGCGGTACTGTTTGATTTGGCCCGCGAAATTAATCGTGGTGGTGTCTCGACGCCTGCACAGGTTGAGTTACTAAAAGAGTTGGGTAGTACGCTGGGTATATTGCAACAAAATCCAGAGGCCTTTTTACAGAGAGCTAATGCCGGAGCTGGTGATGAAATCAGTGCAGAAGAAGTTGAGCAGCTGATCATTGATCGGAAAAATGCCCGTGCCGATAAAAATTGGGGCAGGGCGGATGAGATTCGCGATCTGCTGATCGAAAAAGGTGTTGTACTGGATGATGGTCGTGATGGCACAACCTGGCGTCGTCAGACATCGTAAATCTGTGTCTATACGACCATATTTGCCAGTAAATAAATAATCGATGAAAATACTAAAATTATCCGCTTTCAATGGTTGACGAGGGACCTTCAGCTAAGTAATATGCGGCCCTCTTTCGCAGTAACTGCAAAGTAATTGAGAAAGACGTCGGGGTATAGCGCAGTCTGGTAGCGCGCCTGCTTTGGGAGCAGGATGTCGGGAGTTCGAATCTCTCTACCCCGACCATTTTTTGTGCACCTTATGCGCTCTCCAATCAGCATTTGGGCGTTATAATTTGCGCCCGTAGCTCAACTGGATAGAGCATCGCCCTTCTAAGGCGAGGGTTGCAGGTTCGAGTCCTGCCGGGCGTACCACATTATGGTAGTCAGGCAGACTGGCAGTTGTTGGAAGAGTCTATGGTGGGTGTAGCTCAGTTGGTAGAGCCCCGGATTGTGATTCCGGTGGTCGTGGGTTCGAGCCCCATCATCCACCCCATTCTTCTTTCTAAACCTGCCGGCAACAGAGCAGGGTAGCAAACCCCTTCAGAAACTCTGTACAGAGCCTCGATAGATAGAAAAGACAGACATTTCAGATTATGCGGATGTGGTGAAATTGGTATACACGCCAGATTTAGGTTCTGGTGCCGCGAGGCGTGAGAGTTCGAGTCTCTCCATCCGCACCATTTATTAAGTAAGATCTTCCATATTTAGACACACCCCGATCCAAAGAGGAACCTCATGCAAGTTTCAGTTGAAAATTTAAGCCCTATCGAACGCCGTTTAACCGTTGGCGTACCTGCTGAACGTATTGAATCGGAAGTTGAAAGCCGCTTACAAAAAGCCGCTCAAACAGTCCGTATTGATGGTTTTAGACCGGGCAAAGTGCCTATGAAAGTCGTTAAGCAGCGCTATAGCGCGGGCATTCGTGAAGAAGTCGTTGGCGAAGTTATGCGTCAATCATTCTACGAGGCCGTTACTCAAGAAAAACTGAATCCAGTTGGTTCGCCAAACATCGAGCCAAAAGCGCTGGAAGCGGGTAAAGATTTTGAATACATCGCTACCTTTGAGGTTCTTCCTGAAGTTGTTTTTGCTGACTTGAGCAAAATTGAAGTTGAGAAAGTATCAGCCAAGATTGACGATGCTGACATTGAAGCGCAAATCGCACAACTGCAAGAACAGCAGCAGGAAATGAAAGCCACCAAACGAGCAGCTAAAGAAGGCGATCAAGTGGTGATCTCCTTTGAAGGCAAAATCGACGGTGAAGTTTTTGAAGGCGGCAGCTCAGAAGAAACTCCTCTGGTGTTGGGCTCTAATACAATGATCCCAGGTTTTGAAGATGGCCTGTTGGGCGCTAAGCCTGGTGACGAGCGTATTTTAGAACTGCAATTCCCTGAGTCATACCACGCTGAAGATTTGGCCGGTAAAGCCGTACAGTTTACTGTTAACGTTAAAAAGTCCTTTAAGCCTACACCGGCTGAGCTTAATGAAGAGTTCTTTGCTAAGTATGGTGTAGAAGGTGGTGAAGATGCATTCCGCGAAAAACTGCGTGAAAGCATGGAAGCAGCACTTGAGGCCGCATTAAAGAACAAGTTGAAGGGCAATCTTATTGAGAAGCTGCTTAAGGCTCATGAAATTGCTGTTCCTGCTGCACTGGTTGAGCAGGAAATTAATCAAATCCGTAATGAAATGGTTCAGCAATTCGGTGGTGGCCAGCAAATTGATCCATCCATGTTTCCAGCGGAAATGTTTAAGGATCGTGCAGAGCAACGCGTTGCAAGCGGATTGCTGATTAATCAATATGTCCGTGAAAATGAATTAAGCGCTTCTGACGAGCAAGTTCGCGCAGCGGTTGAGAACTTCGCCTCTACGTATGAAGACAGCGAGCAGGTTGTCGAGCAGGTTTTTGCTAACGAACAACAATTGCAGCATTTCAAATCGGTTGCTATTGAAGAACAGGTTATCAGTGGCCTGTTAGAAAAAGTTAAGGTTACAGATGTTGAAAGTAACTATCAGGACGTGATGTACCCACCAGCGCCTGAGCCAGAAGCTGATGAAAACGCAGACGCATAATTAAGATCGGGGCCGTAAAGGCCCCGATTTACTTCCAGCTGCCTATTAATGTCAAAAATATCTGACAAGCGATGGGCGTAAGCTAAATCTTGTTCTAGTATTGGTTAGGGCCTTTTTTCGGGCTTTAAGATGAACAATGGGGATCTAAATGAATAACAACCAAACTCCCGTAAACCACGATTTAGTTAGCCAGCTCGTACCAATGGTTATTGAGCAAACGGCCCGTGGCGAGCGTTCTTTTGATATCTACTCACGCCTATTAAAAGAGCGTGTTATTTTTCTGGTTGGTCCTGTTGAGGACCACATGGCCAACCTTGTGGTTGCCCAGATGCTGTTTCTTGAATCTGAGAATCCAGATAAAGATATTCACTTGTATATCAACTCCCCTGGTGGTTCAGTGACTGCGGGCATGTCGATTTACGATACCATGCAGTTCATCAAGCCAGACGTAAGTACGCTCTGTATTGGTCAGGCGGCCAGCATGGGCGCACTACTGCTAGCCGGTGGTGCAGCAGGCAAACGTTATTGCCTCCCTCATTCACGCGTGATGATTCACCAGCCACTAGGCGGTTTCCAAGGCCAGGCGAGTGATATTGAAATCCATACAAAAGAAATTTTGACGATCCGAGACAAGTTAAATCGAGTGTTGTCCAAACATACGGGACAGGATCTTGATAAAATAGCCACAGATACTGATCGAGACAACTTTATGGACGGGAATGCCGCTGTTGAGTATGGTCTGATTGATCAAGTTATGGAAAATCGCCTGATTAGCGAATAATTTTATATTGACGGTTTTTTCAGTTTTTATAGATAAGATGTTAATCTGTTTCAGTTACTAATTTTACAAAAGGTTGAGTCGATAGAACGCAGCCTTGGATGAGGAAGTAAGATGTCCGACGAGAACACCATCGACGGAGATGATAACGGCAAACTGCTTTATTGCTCCTTCTGTGGCAAAAGCCAACATGAAGTGCGCAAATTAATTGCCGGTCCTTCAGTATTCATCTGCGATGAATGCGTCGATTTATGCAACGATATCATTCGTGAAGAAATGGCGGATGCAAATCCTGAAGACAGTGAAGACCGTCTGCCGTCACCGAAAGAAATTAAAGCAAATCTCGATAACTATGTGATTGGCCAGGATCGCGCAAAAGTCGTATTGTCTGTTGCCGTTTATAACCATTACAAGCGACTTAAGTCCGATACCGATAAAGATGATATCGAGCTGGGCAAAAGTAATATTCTGTTGATTGGTCCTACTGGCAGCGGTAAAACTCTGTTGGCAGAAACGTTGGCACGTATGCTGAATGTACCTTTTACTATTGCCGACGCGACGACGCTGACTGAAGCGGGTTATGTGGGCGAAGATGTCGAAAACATCATTCAAAAGCTGCTGCAAAAGTGTGATTACGATGTTGATAAAGCCCAACGAGGCATTGTTTACATTGATGAAATTGATAAGATTTCACGTAAATCAGATAATCCTTCCATCACGCGAGATGTTTCGGGTGAAGGTGTGCAGCAGGCGTTGTTGAAGCTGATCGAAGGTACTGTCGCTTCTGTTCCTCCTCAAGGTGGGCGTAAACATCCGCAACAGGAGTTTCTGCAGGTTGATACCTCCAATATCTTATTTATCTGTGGCGGTGCGTTTGCAGGCTTGGAGCAGGTTATTAGTGACCGGTCTGAGAAAAGTAGTATTGGTTTCTCCGCGACAGTAAAAAGCAAAGATGATAAGAAATCTATCAGTGAAGTATTGCTAGATATTGAGCCTGAAGATTTGATCAAGTTTGGTCTGATTCCTGAATTTGTCGGTCGCCTGCCTGTCATTGCTACATTAATGGAGCTGGACGAAAACGCATTGATTCAAATTCTAACAGAGCCTAAAAATTCTCTGACCAAGCAGTATAAAAAACTGTTTGCAATGGAAGATGTTGAAATTGATTTTCGTGAGGATGCCTTGCGCGCCATGGCTCACAAGGCTATGAAACGTAAAACAGGTGCGCGTGGTTTACGTTCGATTCTCGAGTCAGTGCTGCTGGATACCATGTACGAAATTCCATCAAAACCTGACGTAATGAAGGTTGTTATTGATGAGTCAATGATTACAGATGGCACGGAGCCTCTGTTAATTTTCGAAACGCCAGAGGGCAATGTGGCTATCGGTAAAGAGTAATAAATTTCCGATACCAGCAATCAACACAGTAAAAAGAGGCCAACTGGCCTCTTTTTTTGTTTCAAATATGTTGTTTTCAGTCAATTTATCTCACACAGACTGTAAAATTATCTGTCACAACCCTGTCTTTCACGCTTGTATTTTGAATAGTGCATCCCCATGATTAAGACATTACTTTACACTGTTGAAAGGTTCAGTCATCTATGACCGTTGAAGAGCAAAATCAGGAAACATCCCCACTTTCATTACCACTTTTACCGTTACGTGACGTGGTTGTATTTCCAAATATGGTGACGCCGCTGTTCGTTGGCCGCGAAAAATCCATAAAGGCGTTGGAATTGGCAATGGAATCAGAAAAAGAAATTTTTCTGGTTGCTCAAAAAAATGCATCAGAAGATGATCCTGTCGAAAGCGACCTGTTTATTACTGGTACCGTTTCTTCTATTCTTCAGTTGCTAAAGCTGCCAGATGGCACTGTGAAGGTGCTGGTTGAAGGTTCCTATCGCGCCAACATGATTTCCATGGACGAAACCGACGGCTATTGCAATGCACTGGTTGAACAATTGGATTGCCCGGTTCTGCCTGAAGCTGAAGAAAATATTCTCGTAAAGGCTGTTGTTGCGCAATTCGAAAAATACGCCAAGATCAGCAAAAAAGTACCTTCCGAGATCCTGACATCTGTCTCAGGCATAGATGAAGCAGGGCGTTTGGCTGACACGATTGCTTCACATCTGACATTAACTGTTGATGAGAAGCAGCAGGTCCTGGAGATGAGTGATGAGAGTGAGCGACTTGAGCATCTTGTTGGCCTCATGGAGTCTGAGCTGGATCTATTGAAAGTTGAGAAACGCATTCGCAACCGCGTTAAACAGCAAATGGAAAAAAGCCAGCGCGAGTACTATCTCAATGAGCAAATGAAGGCTATCCAGAAAGAAATGGGTGACTTGGACGATGCGCCCAATGAGGTCGACGGCCTTGAAAAACGGATTAAAGAAGCCGGCATGTCCGAAGAGGCTGAGAAAAAGACGCTTGCTGAGCTGGATAAGCTAAAACTTATGTCACCAATGTCTGCTGAAGCGACCGTGGTACGTAGTTACATTGATTGGATGCTGAGCGTACCTTGGAAGAAACGCAGCCGTGTGCGTCATGATCTAAATAAGGCTGAAGAAATACTTAATGATGATCACTACGGGCTAGCTGAGGTCAAGGAACGTATTCTTGAGTACCTTGCGGTACAAAAGCGCGTACGCAAGCTAAAGGGCCCTGTATTGTGCCTGGTTGGACCTCCGGGTGTGGGTAAAACTTCGTTAGGCCAATCTATTGCGCGTGCAACTAACCGTAAATACATTCGTATGGCGTTGGGTGGTGTGCGCGATGAAGCGGAAATTCGAGGTCACCGTCGTACTTACATTGGCTCTATGCCAGGTAAGCTCATTCAAAAGTTGTCCAAGGTAGAAGCAAAAAACCCACTATTTCTGTTGGATGAAGTCGATAAAATGGGCGCAGATTTCCGAGGCGACCCTTCGTCCGCATTGTTGGAAGTGCTGGATCCAGAACAAAACAACACCTTTAACGATCATTATTTGGAAGTGGATTACGACCTCTCTGAGGTCATGTTTGTCTGTACGTCAAATTCCATGAATATTCCGGCAGCCTTGCTGGATCGCATGGAAATTATCCGTATTCCGGGCTACACAGAGGACGAGAAGCTTAATATCGCCAAACGTTACCTGGTTCCCAAACAGCTTAAAAATAGTGGTCTGAAAGAATCCGAATTGGTTTTTGCGGATGAAGCGCTCATGGATTTGATCCGTTACTACACGCGTGAAGCGGGTGTGCGGGGACTGGAGCGTGAAATTGCCAAGGTTTGCCGCAAGGTGGTAAAAAATTATTCTCTTGATGAAAAGGCTGAGGCAGAGCAGTTAACGGTAAATTCGGCGATTCTTGAAGAGTATTCCGGCGTTCGTAAGCATACCTACGGAGTTGCTGAAGAGGAAAACCGTGTCGGTCAAGTAACCGGGTTAGCTTGGACGCAAGTAGGTGGTGAATTATTGACCATTGAGTCTGCTGTTATGCCAGGTAAAGGCCGCGTGATTAAAACGGGCTCGCTGGGTGATGTCATGCAGGAATCTATCCAGGCCGCTTTAACGGTTGTTCGTAACCGCTCAAAAACATTGGGTATTGATGACGATTTTTACGAAAAAAATGACATGCACATTCATGTCCCAGAAGGCGCAACACCAAAGGATGGACCAAGTGCTGGCGTAGGTATGTGTACAGCTCTAGTGTCGGTGTTGACTGAAATTCCTGTGAAATCAGATGTGGCGATGACGGGTGAAATTACTCTGCGTGGTCAAGTCCTGCCGATTGGTGGTTTGAAGGAAAAACTTCTTGCCGCTCACCGTGGTGGTATTAAAACAGTCATCATTCCTGATGAAAATCAGCGTGATCTAAAAGAAATTCCGGATAACATTAAGGCGGATTTAACGATTTGCCCAGTTAAGTGGATTGACGAAGTTCTCGAGATTGCCTTGCAGTATATGCCCAAGCCAGAAAGTAAAAATACTGAAAGCGATGAGCCAATTAAAGCGAGCAGCAAGAAAAAACCCCCGAAAAAACAAATTAGCACACATTAATAGGGCAGGCTGCTTGACAGATAAATTAGCCTGTTGGTATAAATGATCCGCTGATTAACAAGGATCGGGAATTAAAGTATTTAGAGATTGGCACAACAGTAAATATACGGCTATGCTTTGTGCCACTCAAACATAACGAAAAATCGTTTTTACTATTGCTACATATAAGTATTCTCAAACAATAAAAGGGGAACCAGTGTGAATAAATCTGAACTGATCGACGCAATCGCTGCTGCAGCGGATATTTCTAAAGCATCTGCTGGACGCGCACTTGATGCGGCGGTTGACGCTGTAACAAACGAACTTAAGAGCGGTGGTCAAGTATCACTGGTAGGTTTTGGTACATTCTCTGTTAAGGATCGTGCAGCCCGTAGTGGCCGCAATCCTCAAACGGGCGAAACCATTCAGATCAAAGCGGCCAAAATCCCTAGCTTCAAAGCTGGTAAAGCCCTTAAAGACGCTTGTAACTAATCGAAAAAAGCGCATAGATGAGAACCCTATTCAATCAATAGGCTCTCTTCAAAGCGATTAGCTTTTTTAGTTGTACAAAGAAAAAATGCGCATCCAAACAGATGCGCATTTTTTTTGTTATTCGGATAGACCTTAACGGATTTGAGTATTTTCCATGTCAATACAGAGCATTAAAGACAATTCCCAGGGAATGATCGCAAAAATTATTGTGGGACTCATTGTGCTGACCTTTGCACTCTTCGGTGTCGACGCATTAGTTGGTGGCGGTGGCGGTGGTCAGAAGGCAGCCGTTGTTAATGGCGACGAAATTAGTGAAATAGAGCTACTACGCGCTTCAGATTTTTTCAAGCGTCGCTTGCTATCCGAAATGGGCGAAAATGCTGATCCTGATCTCATTGATGATCAATTAGTTCGTTCTCGTGCTCTGGAAGAACTTGTTCAGCGACAGTTGATGCTACAGGTCGCCGAACAGCAGGACATCCATGTCGCCGAAGGCCGTATAGATCAAGCGATTCTTCAGAATAAAAACTTCCAGACAAATGGTGTTTTTGATCGCAACATTTATGAATACACGCTACGTAATTTGCAAATGACGCCGCGAGATTACAAAACCCAATTAACCCGTGATTTGTTAATCCAGCAAACACAACTCGGTTTAGCTGCTTCAGCTTTCATGACGCCCACTGAAGTACAGTCGTTGGCGCGTATTGATCGCCAATTAAGAGATTTTTCTTACCTGACTATTCCTGCCAGTCAATTAGCTGATGATGTCTTCATCAGTGATGCAGATATACAAGCCTTCTATGAAGAGAATCAGTCGGCTTATATGAGTCAAGAAAGCCTCAATATTGAATACCTGGAATTAAAACAAGCTGATTTTGCTGCCAACATTGAAGTTGACGATGCTGAGCTGGAGCAGCTTTACCAGCAGGAAACGTCTGTATTGGCTGAGCAGCAGGAACGTCGAGCGTCACATATTCTGATTACGACCGATGAGCGAAGCAGTGATGAAGCAAAAACGCTAATCACTGAACTTCAGACCAAACTTAATGACGGTGAGGACTTTGCTGAACTCGCCAAAGTCTATTCTGATGATTCTGGTTCCGCTGAAAATGGTGGGGACTTGGGTTTTTCTGAAAAAGGAGCATTCGTACCTGAGTTTGATGATGCTTTATTCGCCCTGAATGAAGGTGAAATTTCTGACGTTGTAGAAACTGAATTTGGTTATCACCTGATTCGCCTTGAAGAGATGCGCACGTCTGAGATGCCAACTTTTGATCAAGAGCGTGAACGTCTCAGTAGTGAGTTACGTTTCCGTAAAGCGGAAGAAGAATTCGTTGCCGCAGCTGAGGAGCTGCAAAACGACAGCTTCAGTGCCGGTGATCTGATCGAACCAGCACAAAATCTGGGGTTAACACTACGAACGAGTGATTTTTTCAGTCGTGAGAAGGGCGCCGGTATTGCCAGCCACAGTAAGGTTCGACGTATTGCTTTTAGTGATGAGTTGCTGACTGAAGGCAATAATAGTGACCTGATTGAATTAAGCAAAGATCACGTCGTGGTCATTCGTGTTAAGCAATATAACCCTGCTAAACCGCTTGCTTTGGACGAGGTTTCTCAGAGTATAGCTTCAGCCTTAAAAGCGCGTGCAGCCCAGCAGAATGCCCAGAAACTGGGTGCGCAGATTCTTGTTGAGATTCGTGATAGTAAAACTTTGCAACAAGCCAGTGATGATTATGGTTACCCTCTGCAACGACGAGAAGCCATCAATCGTATTGCGAGTGAGGTCGATGCCAGAATTCTTAAACAGGTGTTTAGCATGCCTAAGCCTGTTGATGGAAAGCCCTCTGCGGGCAGCTTAATCACTGAGCAAGGTGACTTTGTTGTTATGTCTCTTGAAAAGGTCATTGAAGGTGATGCTGGCACATTAGCGGAGAATGAAGCGAAGATGATCAGTAATATTCTTGCTAAACAAACTGGCGGACAAGATTTGGGTGAGTTTGTAAGCGGTGTTCGAGCGGATGCCGATATCGAAAAATTCTAAATCGAAAGACTTGAATTAAGCATTAAAAAAAGCCGCTGTTACATTTCTATAACAGCGGCTTTTTTGTGTCTTTTTTTGTTCCTTCACAAAAGAGGAACTAAAAACCTACTCGGGTAAGTCGCCCATGGCCGTCGTGTTGAAGCCACCATCAACGTAGGTGATTTCACCTGAAATGCCGCGCGCAAGATCAGATAAGTAAAACGCTGCAGCATCGCCCACTTCATCAATGGTGGTGTTGTGGCGCAGAGGTGTTTGATTTTGGTTGTAATCAAGCATGCTCCGGAAGCTTTTGATCCCTGAGGCTGCCAGCGTGCGAATCGGTCCTGCTGAAATACAGTTAACACGCGTCCCTTCAGGCCCCAAGCCTCGTGCCATATAACGCACGTTTGCTTCCAGACTAGCTTTAGCCAAGCCCATTACGTTGTAGTTCGGCATGGTACGCTCAGCACCTAGGTAGCTCAGTGTAAGCAAGGCACCTTTGCGTCCCTTCATCATCTCACGACCTGCTTTAGCTAAGGCTACGAAGCTGTAGGAGCTGATATCGTGAGCGATACGGAAGCCTTCTCGGGTTGTAACATCAACGTAGCTACCGTCCAGTTCGTGGGCAGGAGCAAAACCTACCGCGTGTACGATGCCGTCGAGACCGTCCCAGTGTTCGGAAAGACTTTTGAAAACCGCTTCAATTTCATCATCACTGGCAACATCGCATGGAAATACCAGGTTCGAATCCCAACCGGCGGCAAATTTTTCTACTCGTGGTTGAAGTTTTTCGTTTTGATATGTGAAAGCTAATTCCGCACCTTCACGATGGCAGGCGGCAGCGATGCCGGAAGCAATGGATAATTTGCTTGCAACACCAACAATCAGAATCTTTTTACCGGCAAGAAAACCCATGGTATGTCCTTTCTTTTGTAGTTAAAAATAATTGAATTTAAGAGCAAAATGCCCGAACGGATAATGGCCGCAAGTATAACCAATGTGCGCAGTAATTACGATTTCCAGTGCAGATGAAATTACTGAAAGGCGGCGCTTATTAAGGCTTGTGTGTAGGGCTGTTTAGGGTTGCTGAATAATTGCTCAGCTGAGCCCTGTTCAACCACATGACCTTCCTTCATCACAATCATGTCGTGACTTAGAGCCCGCACAACGGCCAGGTCATGACTGATGAAAATATAGCTGATTTGATATTTAGCCTGTAAGTCACGCAGCAAATCTACGATTTGGCACTGTACGGTGCGATCCAGCGCTGATGTCGGTTCGTCGAGAATGATCAAGCGTGGTTTTAAAATCAAGGCACGCGCAATCGCAACGCGCTGGCGCTGGCCGCCGGAAAACTCATGCGGATAGCGGTGCCGGGTCTCTGGATCAAGCCCAACCTCTTTAAGCGCGGTGATAATACGTGTTTCATGGTTCGAGACATTATTCGCTTCATGAACCTTAAGGCCTTCGCCAATAATTTCACCAATCGACATACGAGGGCTGAGGCTGCCGAAAGGGTCCTGAAAAACCACCTGGATATCACGTCGCAGTGGGCGCATTTGATCCTGATTAAATTGATTGATTGACTGGCCGGCGAAGTTTATTTCCCCGTCACTTCTAATCAATCTCAGTAACGCTAGACCTAACGTTGTTTTACCTGAGCCTGATTCGCCGACCACTCCAAGGGTTTGGCCCTGATGAACCTTGATACTGATATCATTGGCCGCTTTAACATGATCAACCACTCGGTTCAGAATCCCTTTTTTAATCGGAAACCAGACATTAAGCTCCTGAGTGGCCAGAATTTGTTGTGCTTCAGGGTGTACGGGTATGGGATTACCGGAGGGCTCAGCGCCTAACAGGCTTTGGCTGTAGGGGTGTTTTGGCTCATCAAAGAGTTGGGGGGTATCGGCGCACTCAACGATTTCACCGTCGGTCATCACGCAGACACGATCGCTGTAGCGCTTGACGATATTGAGGTCATGGGTAATCAGCAGAATCGCCATGCCCATTTTTTCACGCAGCTCCAGCAACAGGTCCAGAATTTGCGCCTGAATGGTCACATCGAGTGCGGTGGTAGGTTCGTCGGCAATTAACAGATCAGGCTCATTAGCCAGTGCCATGGCAATCATTACACGCTGACGTTGGCCACCGGATAACTCGTGTGGATAAGATTTCAAACGTTTGCGTGGTTCTGGAATGCCGACCAGTTCCAGCAGCTCCACAACGCGGTCTGTGGCCGCGGAGCCCTTTAAGCCCCTGTGCAGCAGTAATACCTCGCGAATCTGCTTCTCAATGCAGTGCAGAGGGTTCAGGGAGGTCATGGGCTCCTGAAAAATCATACTGATCCGATTACCTCGGATCTGCCGCAGGCGAGCGGGTTTCATTTGCAATATATCTTCACCTTCCAGCAGAATTTGTCCGCTGGGGTGAGAGGCAGCCGGGTAGGGCAGCAGTTGTAAAATGGATAACGCAGTGACTGACTTCCCTGAGCCTGATTCGCCCACCAAGGCAAGAATTTCACCGCGTTGCAGTGTAAATGACACGCCTTTAACCGCATGCGAAATGCTGTCATCACTTTTAAAGTCAACGTATAAGTCTTTGACTTCCAGGAAGTTATTGTTTGTTTCGGTCATGACAAAGTCTTCCGAGGATCAAACGCATCGCGAGCTGCTTCGCCGATAAATACCAGCAGGGTCAGCATCAGCGATAACACCGCAAAGGCGGAGATACCCAGCCAGGGCGCCTGTAGGTTAGCCTTACCCTGAGCGACTAATTCACCTAATGACGGTGAACCAGGTGGCAGGCCAAAACCAAGAAAGTCCAATGCCGTGAGGGTCGTGATTGCACCGGTGAGAATAAAGGGCAGGAAGGTCATGGTGGCGACCATGGCGTTGGGCAAAATATGTTTGTACATAATGTCCCGATTAGCAACGCCCAGCGCTCGGGCGGCCCGTACATACTCGAGATTACGACCTCGCAGAAATTCAGCACGCACCACATCCACCAGCGCCATCCAGCTGAACAACAGCATAATCGCCAGTAACCACCAGAAATTTGGCATCACAATACTGGAGAGGATAATCAGCAGATAGAGGCGTGGCATGCTGCCCCAAATTTCGATAAAGCGTTGCCCAAGCAGGTCGATTTTACCGCCGTAGAAGCCCTGTAGCGCACCAACTAAGACCCCCACAACCGAGCTGACCAGTGTCAGGATGAGACCGAACAACACTGAAATGCGAAAGCCATAAATTACACGTGCCAACACATCCCGCGCCTGATCGTCAGTGCCCAGCAAATTTTCGCTACTGGGCGGAGAGGGCGCCGGTTGCTCCAGTGCGTAGTTGATGGTGTCGTAGCTGTAGCGCACCAATGGCCACAGCATCCAACCTTTTTCATTGATCAGCTCTTCGACGAAGGGATCGCGATAATCGGCTTCTGTCTCAAACTCACCACCAAAGGCTGTTTCCGGATAGATGTTGAAAACCGGCATGTAAAAACCACTGTCGAAATACACCAGCACCGGCTTGTCATTACTGATGAATTCAGCACCCAGCGTTAGTACAAAAATGGCAAGGAACAGCCAGAGCGAATAATAACCGCGCTTGTGGGCTTTAAAGAGCTGCAGGCGACGTTGGTTGATTGGGTTCAGCTTGATTCTATGAGTAAAAATCATACGTCGCGACTCTCAAAGTCGATACGTGGATCCACCAAGCTGTAGGTGATGTCACTGACCAATTTGATCAACATGCCGATCAGGGTAAAGATAAACAGCGTGCCAAAGAATACCGGGTAATCGCGGTTGAGCACCGATTCGAAACTCAGCAGACCAAGACCATCGAGAGAGAAAATCACTTCGATCAGCAGTGCACCGGTAAAGAAGATTTCAATGACCGCGCCTGGGAATCCCGCAATGATAATCAACATGGCGTTGCGGAACACATGGCCGTATAACACACGTTTTTCTTCCAGCCCCTTCGCCCTGGCGGTAATTACATACTGCTTGTTGATTTCATCCAGGAAGGAGTTTTTTGTGAGCATGGTAAGCGTCGCAAATCCACCGATCACCATGGCACAAATGGGCAATACTAAATGCCAGAAGTAATCCCCGATTTTTTCCAGAACAGTCATTTGTTCCCAGTCTGGCGAGGTCAATCCGCGTAACGGGAACCAATCAAAGTAGCTGCCACCGGCAAAGAAAACAATCAGAAAAATAGCAAACAAAAAGCCGGGGATGGCATAACCGATAATCACCACAGAGCTGGACCAGACATCAAAAGCCGAACCGTGTTTCACCGCCTTGCGAATGCCCAGCGGGATGGAAATAAGGTAAACCAGCAGTGTGGTCCATAGCCCCAGTGAAATGGACACCGGCATTTTTTCAATGATCAGTTCAGTGACCTTGGCATCGCGGAAAAAACTCTCACCAAAATCAAAGGTGGCGTAGTTTTTTATCATCAACCAAAAACGCTCATGAGCAGGTTTATCAAACCCATAAAGCTTTTCGATTTTCTCTACAAGTTCGGGATCGAGTCCCTGGGCACCACGGTATTTGGTGTTTTGACTGCCGCTGGCGTTGATGCTGCGGACTTCACTTTGCGCTGAACCACCGATGCGTGAGGTGGCACCGCTGTCAAGTCCCTGCATACGCGCCAGCATCTGCTCAACCGGTCCACCGGGCGCAATTTGAACAACAGCAAAGTTGATTAGCATGATGCCGAACAGAGTCGGAATCATCAGCAACAGACGGCGGACTATGTAGGCTTGCATACGCTTTTGTTATTCTTTTTCGATTGCGTCAGGTGCCGCTTTAAACCACCAGTTATCCAACCCAAGCGAAAATTTTGGGCTGATTTGTGGTCGCGAGAACTTATCCCAATAGGCCACACGGTAGCTACGATTGTGGTACTGGGGAATCACATAATGCCCCCAAAGCAATACACGATCAAGGGCACGGGTACGATGCACCAGGGCTTCACGGTCTGGCGCACTGATGACCAAATCAATCAGGTTATCAATAACGGGATTTTTGATGCCAATCCAGTTACGACTACCGGAACGCTCAGCTTCACTGGAGTGCCAGAAATCCCGCTGCTCATTCCCCGGTGAGTTGGATTGCCCCATGCTGCCAATGATCATATCGAAGTCGAAATTGTTGAGACGGTTTACATATTGCTGCGGATCGATAACGCGAACGTCTACTTCAACACCCAGGCGCTCAAGGTTTTTACGGAAGGGCAGCACCATACGCTGAAATTCAGGGGTGACCAACATGATTTCAAATTTCATCGTCTGGCCGGTGCTGATGTTGGTCAACTGATTATTTTGAATGCTCCAACCGGCTTGTTTTAACAAACGTTGGGCCTGACGCAGGTTGCTACGAATGTTACCGTCACCGTTCGTTGTGGGTATCTGGTAGGCTTGGGTAAACAACTCTGGAGGCAGTTGATCACGAAAGGGTTCAAGAATCGCAAGTTCTTCTGGGCTTGGTAAACCGCTGGAGGCGAGTTCTGAGTTGGAAAAATAACTCTGTGTACGGGCGTAGGCACCATAAAAAAGTTGTTTGTTGGTCCATTCAAAATCAAAGGCGTAGGTCAAAGCCTGACGTACCAGCGGATCGCTAAATTGCGCGCGGCGAGTGTTATAAACAAACCCTTGCATGCCGGTTGGGTTTTGATGGGCTATTTCTTCTTTACCCATTTCGCCGCTATCAAATTGTGGCCCCGTGTAGGCGCTGTGCCAGGTTTTTGAGGTAGTCTCAACACGCAAGTCAAATTCATTCGATTTCAAGGCTTCGAGCGCCACATTACTGTCGCGATAATAATCATAACGGATGCTGTCGAAGTTATAACGACCACGATTCACGGGGATATCTTTGCCCCAATAATCATGCTTGCGTTCATAAACGATAGCGCGGCCAGGGTCTACTGATGCAATACGGTAAGGACCGCTACCAACAGGCACCTCCAGTGACGACTTATTGAATTCACGATCTTGCCAATAATGTTTAGGCAATACCGGTAGTTGCCCCATAATTAATGGCAGTTCTTTGTTGTCGCCATTACGGAAACTAAACTTTACCGTTAGCTCATCCAACGCCTCACTTTTTACCACATCATGGTAATAGGCGGCGTAGAGTGGGTGCCCCTGCGTGGTGAGTAGTTCAAAAGTAAAGAGCACATCTTTTGCGGTAATGGCTTGGCCGTCATGAAAGCGTGCCGCGGGATTAATATGAAAAATTACCCAGGATCGATCCGCCGGCATCTGCATGCGTTCGGCAATTAAGCCGTATTGTGTGAAAGGTTCGTCATCGGCCTGGGTGGTTAATGAATCGTAGAAATAACTGCGCCCTAACAAGGCCAGCCCTGCGGCGGGTACTCCCTTGATGATAAAAGGATTCAGGCTATCAAAGCCGCTACTGCTGACGGCCGCTAGTCGCAATGCACCGCCTTTTTGGGCGGCCGGATCGGCGTAGTCAAAGTGTGTGAAATCAGCGGGATATTTGGGGCTGCCGTGCATTGCCAATCCATGCACGGGTTTGCTTTGTGCGACAGTAAAACTGCTGCTCAACAGGGTGCACACAAAAATTACGGTATAAGCAACGTGTTTAACTAAAGGCATTCAATCGCTTCCATTCAGAATTAAGGGGTTGTTAATGTTGCCGCCTTTTCGTCATCGATCCACCAGTCCCTGAAATTAAAGGTGTAAGGCGGCGAAATGGCCGGACGGCCAAATTTATTCCAATGTGCAATTCGATGATACGACAGATGATATTGCGGAATGGTGTAATGATGCCAGAGTAAAACGCGATCCAGTGCGCGGCTGGCATTTAAAAGCTGTTTTCTTGACGGCGCACTGATGATTTTATCCACCAGATCATCGATTACCGGGTGACGAACACCACTGTAATTTAGTGCGCCAGGCGTTTGGGCTTGCTCAGAATGGAAGTATAGATTCAGCTCGTAACTGGGTGATAAGCCGTGCACCAAAACCTCAACAATCATATCAAAATCAAACTGATCAACGCGGTTTTTAAACTGAGTTCTATCGACATTTCGTAACTGCATATCGATACCGATACGTTCAAGGTTACGTTTGAAAGGCAGTAGTACTTTGGCGAAACTGGGTTGATCAAACAGCACCTCAAAACTCAAAGATTCACCACTTTGACGATGCGTCATTTGGTTGTTTTTGAGCTGCCAACCAGCCTCTTTCAACAGCTTCAGTGCCTGTCGTTGTTGTTTACGCAGGATACCCTTACCGTTGGTGACGGGAGGTTTAAAGGCGTTTGTAAAAACCTCTGGCGGCAATTGCTCTCGATAAGGCTCCAGAAGCGCCAATTCCTCGATGCTTGGCAGGCCATTAGCGGCTAATTCGGTATTAGGGAAAAAACTCTTATTGCGGGTATAAGCATTAAAAAATAGTGAGCGGTTTAGCCACTCAAAATCAAACATCAGGCCAATGGCCTCACGTACGCGAACATCATTAAAGATTTCACGGCGGGTATTAAAGAAAAATGCCTGATAACCTGTGGGGATACTGTGGTCAATCTCCAGTTTTTTTACACGTCCTTGCTGTAAGGCAGGGAAGTCATAACCTGTTGACCAGTTGCTGGAAATATATTCACGATAAACATCAAATTCGTTTGATTTAAAGGCCTCGAAGGCAACGTGTAAATCGCGGTAATAATCAAAGCTGACCTGGTTGAAGTTGTAACGGCCACGGTTAACTGGCAGGTCTTTTCCCCAGTAGTCTTTGACTCGTTCAAACACGATTCGGCGTCCCGGTTCAAAGGACGTTAATTGATACGGGCCGCTACCCAGCGGTGCTTCAAGTAGTGATTTTTCGAAATCCCGGTTCTGCCAAAAGGTCTTGGACAGTACGGGTAGTTCGCCAACTCGTAACGGCAGGGCGCGGGTGTCACCGGATTTAAATGTGAATTTGACTCGCCCCGGCGCGAGCTTCTCAACCTTTTCTACATCTATAAAGGATTGAGAAAAACGTGGATGACCGTGCTCTATTAAGGTGTGGAAAGAAAAAATCACGTCTTCCACGGTAATGGCGCTGCCATCGTGAAAACGTGCCTCGGGGCGAAGGTTGAAAATAGCCCAGCTGCGGTCGGCCGGATACTCGATGCTTTCAGCAATCAACCCATAGGCTGTCTGGGCTTCATCGCCGGAGGGTGAATAACTACCCGTGCCCACCATCAAAGGTTCATTTAACTCAAAAATCCCCCATCTTGAAAAACCGGGGGACATAAATGGGCTGATACCCTTGAGCGTGTAGGGATTTAACGTATCAAAGGTGCCGCTCCCCATGAGACGGACGCTGCCACCTTTAGGAGCGTTGGCATTTACATAATCAAAGTGTTGAAAACTGGCGGGGTATTTAGGCTGTCCGTGTAAGGCAATACCATGAGCTTTGGTGATATCGGCAGCGACTGAAAAGGCTGGCGATACCAGTAGCAAGGTGAAGCATAGCAGGAAAAGTGGGAATCTCTGGTCGCGAAACAAGGGCAGTCGGCCTAATATAGAGTTATAGGAAAATATAATGACAGCGGATTGGCAGAAAAGGTCTGTCTGTTGCCATTATCTACTGTGTAGAAAATAAATCCAGACTCCAAAACAGGCCTGAAGTTATGGAAGCCGTTTTAAGTGTCATACCGTTGGAGTGGGGCGGTATTGGTAGTGCGCTGCTAGCCGGCTCAATCATCGGACTCGAACGTCAAATTATGGGCAAGGCGGTTGGTATTCGCACCAGCTCGTTGATTTGTCTCGCTACCTATATATTTATTGCAATGTCCTATGCCGCTACAGAGCTTGTTTCTGCTGCGACGGTTGTTTCTGATCCCTCTCGAATTATTGGGCAAGTGGTCACAGGCGTTGGTTTCCTTGGGGCGGGTGTGATTATTGCCCGTGATGGGGTGGTGCTCGGGGTTACCTCGGCCGCCGTGATCTGGATATTGGCGGCTATTGGTGTGGTGATTGGCGTAGGGCACCATCTACTAGGTATTTTGTTAGCACTGCTGACTATTGCTGTGCTGGTGGGGCTTGATTACATGGAGAGCGGTTTTAAATGGTTGCAACGAAGTGTTGATGAAACCTTTATTCATCGCGCTAAAAATGACAACAAAAAAAATAACGTTCAATCTGCTGATGTGGAGGACAGCAAAGAGGATTAGCGCACCACGTTATTGGTTATTATTGTTATAAGCTGGCGCGGGTGACATCCACGTATAGCTTCAAAGATTGCCCCGGTTGCAGGTGCTTTTTGCGATTGATACTGTTCCAGTTCTCAATATCGCTGATTTTGATATTAAATTTCTGCGCAATTCGAGCGAGCGAATCACCATTTCGAACCTTATATCCGACTTTGCGAATTAACTGCCTGCTACTGTCTGCAGTTTTTTCTGCTTCGCCCCATATCACCAGCTTTTGACCTACGCGTAATGTGTCGGTGGTGCCAAGATTATTCCAGCGCGCCACATCGCGTGTATCAACGCCGTAGCGGCGGGCTATTTTCCAAAAACTGTCACCCGGTTGAGCAATGTGGATTTGTTTAACACGGTTGGAAAGGGATGTGCGGTTTTGTTTACTATTCAAGCGCTCGGTTGCGCTTAGCACATACTGCTCTGAACCTTTGCTAGCAACAGGCACAAACAGAGCCTTTCCTGCACGAATGTCATTACCGCGTATATCGTTAATCTGACGTAAAGCCTTACTAGTAGTACGATAGCGAGCAGCAATCGTGCTTAGTGTATCGCCGGACTTAATAATGTAACGCACCCAGTTAATGCGTTTTTCTTTTGGTAACCGAGCAAGTTTAAGGCTAAAGTTTTCTGCCTTGTCGGCAGGCACATTCAATTGATGCGGGCCATCTGGGCTGGTTGCCCACTGATTAAAGCCGGGGTTGAGCAGGTAGAGTTCATCCAGTTTAATACCGGCAAGATCGGCAGCCTGAGCAAGATCGATTTGAGAGCCCACCTCTACAGTCGCAAAATAAGGCTGATTGGCAATTTGGGGGAAATTCACTCCGTAACGTTGTGGATCTTGAAGAATTTGTGCCAAGGCAATCATTTTTGGTACGTAAGCTTCGGTTTCCTTCGGTAATTGCAGGGACCAAAAATCTGTTGCTTTGCCGCGGTTACGATTGTTCCTGATGGCTTTATTGACATTTCCGCCGCCTGAATTATATGCAGCCAGCGCCAATAACCAGTCGCCATCAAAACGTTTATGTAACAGTTTTAAATACTTAAGTGCGGCATCAGTCGATTTGACCACGTCGCGGCGACCGTCATACCACCAGTTTTGCTCCAGACCAAAGCGTTTACCCGTGCCAGGAATAAATTGCCACATACCTGAAGCTCGCCCATGTGAATAGGCAAAGGGATCGTAGGCGCTTTCGACGATAGGCAACAATGCCAGCTCAGCGGGCATACCCTGGGCTTCAATGGCATTAGTGACATGATACAAATAGCGTTCAGCACGGCGGGCTACTCGCTCAAAATACTCAGGATGTTTAGCGTACCAGTTACGTTGTTGACGGATGGCATTGTTATCAATTTCTAAATCAAAACTTAAATTATTACGCAAGCGAACCCACACATCCCCAACGGGGGCTGCTTCGATATCGATGAGAGGGGCAGCGTGGGTTGTCGTTTGAACGTTGCTCGCAATACCCGCCGTGGTGTATTTGAATTTATCGTGCATCAACTGGCTATCATCGGGCTGGGTCGCCTGAGGGGTTGATTCCTGAATTGCACAGCTGCTCAGTGTGATAACTGATCCAATACAAATCGAAGCAAAAATAATATTAAGTTTATTATTTAACATATTGATTAAAAAGGATTTCATTTTAAATGGTGGTTGAAAGTAGTTGAGGTTATGCCTGGCTGGAAATTTAAAAGCTACTGATAAGAATAGCCACTAAAAATTATCTTTCCACAGACGAGTGTGGCGAAAGACCTCCACAGGATTAGTCAAAGGCAGAGAGAAATGGCTACTGACGTTACGCTTTAGATTTGCATCACTGCTGCGTAAGAAGGGGTTGATAGCAAGTTCCTGCTTAAGCGTTGTGGGCAGGGTAGGTTGCCCAGATTCACGTAGTTGTCGACATTTTTTTTGATAGTCATGCAATGCCTGATTTTCCGGTTCAACGGCTATGGCGAAATCAAGGTTGGCCAGAGTATATTCGTGCGTCGCGTAAATAGCTGTTTTTGGTGATAGCACTATGTACTTTTGTAGAGAGTGGTACATCTGCTCAGCGGTGCCTTCAAATAAACGGCCGCAGCCCGCTGAAAACAGGCTGTCGCCACAGAACAACAGAGACTGCTCTGAACTCTCAGCGACATAGGCGATATGATCCAGTGTATGCCCCGGTACTTCCAATACCCGGAAGGTTTCATCGAGCACTTGTATTTCATCGCCTTCGGATAGCGTTTGGCTGATATTTTGGATGGCAGGATTTACCGGCCCGTATACAGGAACCGGGATGTTTTCAAGAAATGCTTCAATGCCGCCCACATGATCATGATGGTGGTGGGTAACGAGAATGGCTTCGAGTGTTAGTCCATGTGCCTGCAAATAGGCTAATACGGGGCCAGCTTGGCCAGGATCAACTACTACTGCTCGATTGGTTTCGGCACGTTGTAACAGCCAGATATAGTTGTCGTTAAAGGCAGGTATTGGGGTGACGCTTAACATAGACTGTTACAACTCAATTCAGAATATTCTTCGAAGGCGTATAATAGTGAACAGCACGCTTATTTACTATCCTGGACGTTTAAACGAATGGCTATAAATCTGTTTACACAGCCCTATCATTCAATGTTTAACGCAACAATTAACAGTGGTGCCGAATAATGATGAAGTACCTTCGTCAACAGTTTCGCTCAATAGTTCAAAATCAGGCGGATTGGCAACTTTGGCAACAACAACCGCTGGGCCAGGCACTAATCAAACATGAGAGGGCGCTGTTAACGCCATTGCTGGAGCGCAAGCTGGGTGTTCAGTTATTACAGCTTAGTATTGCTGGCTGTGATCCCCTGTTTGAAAAGTCCTCCATTCCTAACCAGACCTTTGCGCAAATCAGCAGTACCGATGACAATCAATACCCCCAACCTAACTGTAATGTGCTGTTGGAACCCTGTTATTTGCCAATTGCAAACAGCTCGCAGGATGTGGTGATTCTTCATCATATTCTGGAATATACCCGCAACCCGCATCAGGTTTTACGCGAGGCTCATCGAACTTTAACCTCAGGTGGACAGCTTTTTATCATGGCTTTTAACCCCTGGAGCTTAATGGGCGTACGAAAAACGCTCACGCCGATTAGTCGTGCGCCCTGGAGTGGCCGTTACCACTCATGGATAAAATTAAATGACTGGCTAAAACTGCTGGGGTTCAAGGTTGAGCAAACTCACTATGGCTTTTTCCGCGCGCCGTTGAACCATGCTCAGGGTGATGGCCGGCACAGTAAAATCGAGCAGCTGGGTCGAAAATATAATTGCTTTTTTGGCGGCACCTATGCCATCGTTGCGCGCAAACAGACGGCGGGCATGATGCCGTTGCATGAAACTAACCATAGGCGGAGCGTTCTGACGTTTCCTGCAACAGAACCAACCACGCGCAGTATAACGGCGCGTGATGATTCGCTTTCGTAAAATTTTATTTGAGAACCTATTCCTTTGACAACCTCCTCGACAGCTGTTGAAATTTTCACTGATGGTGCCTGTAAAGGTAATCCTGGCCCTGGTGGCTGGGGAGCGTTGCTACGCTACCAGGGTAAAGAAAAAACCCTGTTCGGTGGTGAGTTAGACACTACGAACAATCGCATGGAAATGATGGCAGTGATTGAAGCGCTGCGTAGCTTGAAAAGACCCTGTGAGATTATCCTGACAACCGATTCCGTGTATGTGAAAAACGGTATTACCAGCTGGATTACGGGCTGGAAGCAAAAAGGTTGGAAAACGGCCGCCAGAAAACCCGTTAAGAATGTTGATTTGTGGAAGCTGCTTGATGAAGAAGTTGCTAAGCATGACGTTGAATGGCACTGGGTGAAAGGGCACAGTGGACATCGCGAAAATGAAATTGCTGATGAGCTTGCTAATCAAGGTGTTGATCAGGTGTTAGGTCGCTAACGGGAATTAATGATGCGTCAGATTGTACTGGATACAGAAACCACCGGCCTTGAACATACTCAGGGCCATCGTATTATTGAAATTGGTTGTGTTGAATTAATTGGTCGTAAACTGACCGGTCGGCATTACCATCAGTATATTAATCCGGAGCGCGAGATTGACGATGGTGCAGCCGAAGTACACGGCATTACCTCGGAATTTCTTGCCGATAAACCGGTTTTTGCTGATATCGCTAAAGAGTTTTTAGAGTTCATAAGTGGCGCGGAATTAATCATCCATAACGCGCCCTTTGATGTGGGCTTTATGGACAGCGAATTCAAGTTGCTGAACCAGGGTTATCCTAAAGTAAATACGATTTGCGGCATCATCGATACTATTGTGATGGCGCGAAAAAAGCACCCCGGGCAAAAGAACAATCTGGATGCGTTGTGTAAACGTTACGGTGTCGATAACTCTGCGCGTGATTTGCACGGCGCCTTGCTTGATGCGGAAATTCTGGCTGACGTTTATCTGTTGATGACGGGTGGTCAAACGGCGCTGCGGTTGAATGCGGATGATGAGAGCGGTGCGGATGGCCAGAGGAGTATTAACCGTGTCAGTGCTGAGCGGCGCCCATTAAAAGTACTCCGTGCCAGTGATGAAGAGCTATCCGAGCACCGGAAAACACTTGAGCAGTTAGAAAAGGCCAGTGGACAATGTCTTTGGTTGAAATTAGATCAAACCGATGAAAATTTAACGGATGAAGGCGAGTTTGCCAGCCGTTAAGTCGAATTTCCTTAGGCATAAAAAAAGCGCTGACAGAAACCTGCAGCGCTTTTTTTATGTGTGATTTACAAAAATTAAAGCAAATAAGTAACGCCCAAATAACCCACTATCGACAATACGATAGTGTAGGGCATTGCCATAATGACCATACGACCGTAGGACAAACGAATTAACGGAGCCAACGCCGATGTCAGCAGGAACAGGAAGGCCGCCTGACCGTTTGGCGTTGCTACGCTGGGGAGGTTGGTACCGGTATTAATTGAAATAGCCAGCAGCTCAAAATGCTCGCGACTGATGGTGCCAGCATCCAGCGCCTGTTTCACTTCGTTAATATAAACCGTTGCCACGAAGACATTATCACTGATCGCTGACAACACACCGTTGGCAATAAAGAACATGCCGGGTTGCACGGCTTCATCCATCGCTAAAACAGCCGCAATGACAGGATTGAATAGGTGCTGTTCGTGAATTACCGCCACAATGGCAAAGAACACAACTAACAGGGCCGTGAAGGGAAGACCCTCTTCGAAGGATTTGCCGATCTGATGTTCTTCAACAATCCCGTTCATGGCCGTTAACAGTACAATGACGGTGAGGCCGATAATACCTACAGCAGCAAGGTGAAAACCTAGCGCCAGCACTAAAAATATCGCGACAGCGCCTTGAACTAAAAGAGCTGCTTTTTGGCGTTTAGTTCGATTGGCGTCATGCTCAGCATCAACATTTTCCAGAATACTACGGACCTCAGCGGGTAATTTTTCACCGTAGCCAAACCAGCCCGTGGCTTCAAGAACAACGACGGTTAGAAGCCCCGCCGCCAGTACCGGCATGGTCACCGGCATCATACGAATAAAAAACTCTGCGAATTCCCAGCCAGCCACTTTGGCGATCAGCAGGTTTTGCGGTTCACCCACCAGGGTGCATACACCGCCCAGGGCTGTGCCTACAGCGCCGTGCATCATTAAGCTGCGTAGGAATGCTCTGAATTTATCCAAATCAGTACGGTGGTATTCATGCAAACTGGTATCTTCGCTGTGGTCATGCTCGTGACTGACCTTTTTACCCGACGCAACCTTGTGGTAAATAGTGTAAAAGCCGACGCTAACACTAATTAAAACAGCTGTTACGGTGAGCGCGTCAAGGAATGCTGATAGAACAGCAGCAACAAGTGAGAATAGTAGCGATAGCGCCATTTTTGATTTTACTTTGACCAAAATCTTGGTGAAGACGTACAGAAGTAGGTCTTTCATGAAGTAAATACCGGCGACCATAAAGATCAACAGATAGACCACTTCAATATTGGCGATGGTTTCGTCGAAAACCGCTTCCGCACTTGTCATGCCCATCGCAACAGCTTGGATAGCCAGTAAACCGCCAGGTTGTAAGGGGTAACATTTTAAAGCCATTGCCAAGGTAAAAATGAATTCCGCAATTAACAGCCAACCGGTTATAAACGGATCAAGCAAGATAAAGCAGAGTGGGTTAATGAATAAAAAAGCGATGATCGCTTTTTTATACCAGACCGGTGCTGAGCCCAAGAAATTATAAAAAAGTGCCTGTATTATGCTTTTTGACATTATTATTTTTATCCGTGATTTGTATTGTCCGGTGGCTCGGATGGCCATCAGATCAAGCTTAACAAGACTGCGTTAGCCTGTAATTTTGCAGATTTCAGAATCATACCTTACCTAGAGCAAGCCATGCAATTTACGGGCGATCAAGCAATAATTTTAATCAAGGTGACTTGCTGATAACGCTTCATATAAGGCAACAATAATGCCCGCTGTCACGCCCCAAATAACATTGTTGTCATAGGTTGCTGAATAATAGTGTCGAACCTCATTATCGTAGAGCGTTTCCCGGAGAGTGAAATTTTTACGGGTCATCAAAAAATCGAGAGGAACGGAAAGTAAACGACAGACTTCCTCTTGATCTAACCGTGGCTGGAAGGCTTCTTCAATAATGCCTATAACTGGCGTCACCTGATAACCACTAACCGTATAATAATCGCCCAATCTTCCTAGTAGTTGCACTTTTTTTGCATCAAGCCCGATTTCTTCATGGCTTTCACGTAATGCGGTGTTTTCAAGTGAGCTATCGGTTGTTTCTTGGCGCCCACCCGGGAAACTGATTTGACCCGGATGGTGACGAAGATGATGCGCTCGCTCGGTTAACAATACTTCTAACCCTGTTGGGCCTGGAATAAACGGGATTAAAACTGCTGCGGCAGTGTAATGGCCCTTAAAACGAGTTTTAAAAGCCAGTGATTCAGGATGACGAATCGGGGCAGGGGTGGCGTGGGCGTGGCTTAAAAAGTGTGCCCGCAATGACGTAACGGTGGGTTTAATCGAAGAGTGTCTGCTCACGCTGGTATGTATCTACTTGAGAAAGCCCTGGATGGAAGTGACCTGATTAGGTCAGACCTTCCATAAGATGTGACACTTTCACCAAGGTTTCAGAATATTCCTTATCAGCATCTGAATCGGCAACAATGCCACCGCCACCCCAGCAATAAATCTGACCATCATGGCAAACCAATGTGCGGATCAGGATGCTGCTGTCCATATTGCCGTTGCAATCGAGATAAGCAATGCTGCCACAGTAGGCGGTACGGCGGTGAGGTTCGAGTTCCTCAATGATTTCCATCGCACGCAGTTTTGGCGCGCCCGTAATGGAGCCTCCAGGAAAACTGCCCTCGAGCAGGTCTACCGCATCTTTGTCCGCGGACAATTTACCCTGCACTGTGCTCACCAAATGATGCACGTTGGTATAGCCTTCAATATCAAATAGTTTGGGTACTGATACGCTGCCCAGCTCACAAGCCTTGCTGAGATCGTTGCGTAACAAATCAACAATCATCAGGTTTTCTGCGCGATCTTTGGTGCTATTTTTCAACAGTTGCGCAAACTGACGGTCTTTTTCTGGATCCTTGTGTCTTGGGCGTGTGCCCTTGATGGGTTTTGTTTCCACAAGACCCTGTTTGACCTCAATGAAACGTTCTGGTGACAATGAAACCAGTGCGTAATTTTCGGTTTTCATGTAAGCACTGAAGGGCGCATCAGTACGCTGGCTAAGACGCTGATAAGCGAACCACTCATCACCCTGATAGCCCGCTTTAAAGCGTTGAGCCAGGTTAACCTGGTAACAGTCACCGGCTTTGATGTAGTCGATGATGTGGTGATATTTCTCTTTATATTCAGCCACTGTCATATTGGAACTGAATTCAGAAGTTAGTTTGAAATCTGGTGTGGGTTGGGCGACTGGCTCGCTTATCGCTACAGCCAGCATGGCCAAGCGCTGTTTTTCGCTACAACTGGGGTGCGCGATAAAATAAGCCGCCTTAAGCTCATGGTCACGAATCAGTGCCCACAAATAAATACCAAGATCCATGAGCGGAATAGGCACATCATGCTCAGCCGTTGACGGTAACTCTTCGATGACGCGGCCAAGATCGTAACTGAAATAACCTAACGCACCACCATGAAAAGGCAGCTCAATGTCACCGCTATCAGCTTCCCCCAGTTCTGCCAGTTGTTCTTTTAAAAGCGCGAAAGGGCTGGCTGTTTTGTTATGGTCACCGGTGCTGTTATGGAGCAGCGTCCCCGTCTCACTGGTGATCAACGTGGCAACTGGGTCGGCGCTCATAATATCAAAGCGCTGTGTTCCATTACTCTCAAAGCTACTATCAAGCAATACCGGACGAGGCAAATGTCGGATACGCTCGAACAGTTGCTCGGTGCTCACTTGATAGGGGATAGATTTAATAAATAACTGTGTCATAGCGTGACTATAATTACTTAACGTAATTTCTAGAAATACCTTCTAATTTATTGTTATTAAAGATCAGGCTTTATTGTTTTGTTTTTTGCTGAGCGGTGACGCTCACGCATTTCAACATCAATATACTTGTCAGTGATGGCACTTGAACCATGCCCAGCATCGTCCCGCACATGCTCTCTGGGGCGGTGTTTAACATCATCCGAAATCCCCGTGTGGCGCAACCAATGCACCGTTGCTGATTTCAGCAGTTCGACGTCCTGATCATCATGACCTTTCTGTTTCATGCGCATGATAGATTGATCGAAGCAATTTTTCACGATATTCCTGATCTGACGTGTACTACTTATACCGCCACGGCCACGTGTTTTGTGAACCAGCGGTGTCGATTCACCAAGTGAAGGGAAGGGCGACAGCCCTAAAAAGTTGCGATAACGCTTAAGCGCATCGAGCATGGCATCACTCACAGAGATATCCCGTTCTTTATTTCCTTTACCGACGGTGGTAAACCACCAATTACCATCCAAATCCATGCTGAAATCCCCCATTTTTGGCATCCAGCGTTCGGTAACCGTAAGTTCAGAAATCCGCAGGTACATACCGTAAAGTGCTTGGATAACAAAAAGGGTTCGCTCATGCTGGGCGGGGTCATCATCTGCCAGCAACTCAGCCGTTTCAACAACGTAGGACCATTGCAGGTCAGTCAGGCGGCGTATTTTATCCTTTTGTTGGTGTTTACGCAGGTATTTACTTTTTTGACGAATAAGAGCGACTGGATTGGATTCGGTATACTCTTCTTGAATCAAGTAAGTATAAAAGCTGCCAAGAATGGCAAAAACTGCCTGCAATGCTTTAGGTGACAAAGAAAAATCGTGAACATCTGAGTTGGGATTTTGCCGGGATTTTTTAACAACAAAAGGCCGCCATTCTTCATTTGCAACGCGATCACCTTGTTTATCAATAAAGCGGGATACCGTTTTATTAGCGATCCAGTTTAGTGCAGGTTGCTGACAAAAATCGATATAAGCTTCGATGTCAGCGCGTTTAAGTGCCGTTAACGAACGTTTCTGAACAAACCAAGACCACTGCAGCAAACGTTCGACTTCACGGCGATAAGCGCCGAATGTATCTCGACTACCGCGGTAACTGTATAAAAATGCCAGGGCATACTCATAGTCGCTCGAGGCATTATCAATACCGGATGATTGGATATAAGCCAACGCAGGACGTTCCTTGCTATGAATTAAAGCACTCAGGTTCTCGAGCGTATCGAATAAGGGGTATGGCTGGATGTTGTTTGAATTTGAAGTCATTAAGCGCAAATATAATTTATTGATAAGCCATGATATGGGCGACCGATCACTCAAGCAATTTTTTGGTTGGAAATAATTAGGGGTTAAGAGTTACATGCTTTCTGGGCAAAGTATGTAACTTTACCTGTATTAGTCTTGGCTTTCTCTACAAAGCCTGATAATTAAATGACTTGCTTTAAATATTGCTGCATCATTTGAATCCACATAAAAGAGGCCTTTAATAAAGAGCTTCGTTTGACTGCTCAAGCAGGCCCAACAATCCACTCACCCTGTTCAAACTGGATTTTCCATTGTGGCAGGTTAGTTTTGAGATAATTTCCATGCTTGCTACTGCTCGTTCACTCTTCGCTCTTCTCTGCAGTTATGGTTTGCTGATTCTGGCAAACGGACTCTTTACTACTCTGTTAAGTCTCAGAACAAAGACAGAGGGTTATACGACAACGGTCGTTGGTTTGCTGATGGCTGGTTATTTCCTCGGTATGTTTTTGGGCGCGCGCTACGCTTCTCGGGTTATACGACGAAGTGGCCATATCCGTTCCTTCGCGGCTTTTGCTTCTGTGATGTCGATGTCGCCCCTGCTACATATTTTCTGGATCGAACCAGGGTTCTGGTTGGTATTAAGGCTTATTGACGGGTTTTGTCTGGCGGGCCTCTATATTGTGACTGAAAGCTGGCTTAATGCACGGGCTGATAATCGCAACAGGGGAGGTGTTCTGGCGCTCTACATGGCGATCAATTTTTTAGCCTACGGGCTCTCTCAGTTATTACTTCAAGTTGCTGATGTTGGTGGATTTAAGCTCTTCGCTCTCTGCGCGGTGTTTTTTTCCCTCTCGGTGTTACCTCTTTTACTTGCTCGCGCTGACGCACCGCAGCTGGAAATTATTGATAAGTTGGATCTCCGGTACCTTCTGCGATGTGCTCCTTCAGGGTTCTGGGGAGCTACTTGTGCCGGCGCGGTTTATGCGTCTTTTTTTGCCATGGCACCCGTGTTTTCTCAAGAACTGGGGCAGAGCACTTCTGAGATTTCGTACTTCATGGCAGCAGGCGTACTCGGTGGTGTAGTGTTGCAGATTCCCCTCGGAAAACTTTCTGATTACCTGGAGCGTAGGCATGTGATTGCTGCGGTATCTCTCGGTAGTTCGCTTTGTTGTGCTGTTCTGGTGTGGTGCTCCTACGTTGATGTAGGCTTTTCAGTTATTGTTGCTGCCGTATTTGCGCTTGGTAGTTTAGTGTTTGTAATTTATCCAATATCAGCCGCGCACGCCAATGACTGGTGTGGTTCGGATAAAATGATGCAGACGTCATCCGGATTGCTGGTGGGATACGGCTGTGGTGCCATTCTTGGCCCTATACTGAGCTCAATACTAATGGTTAGATTTGGCCCAACAGCACTTTTCGTTTTTATTGGTGGCAATTGCCTGCTGCTAATGCTGTATTGCCTGTGGCAATCACGGGTTGGCGAACGTAATCGCAAGAAGATTAGTTTTGTAGCGCAACCTTGTGATCACGCGGGTGTTGATCCACTTTATCAAGCGGAGCACGTCGACTCAAAAAACTGATTATCTCTTATTAGATGTATTTCAGCTGGACAGATAACTAAACCTTATGCAGTTCAGCAACTGCGTTTGGGTATATACCTGGCTCCTAATTCACTGCCTTCTAATTCACTGCCTCTTATCTATTAGAGTACCGCAGGCTCTAGTTTCTTGTTCTTATTTTGACCTATGTCATCATTTGTTTTGATCTATATCATGATTTCGTCATAAATATACTTATACCTAGGGGGTGTTTTTTTTTGCTGGTTCACCTCTTAACGACCCTCTAATATCTTTTCACGGTTTAAATTACAGCTCTAAATTAATGATTATCTGTATTTAACCTACTAATAAATAAAGAATTTTATAACACGAAAACGAAAATGGTATTGCTGAAAGCGAATCATTTTTTAGAGGGGATATCATGACTTCATTAAAAAAACTTAATTTCCAATTACCTAAAGACTTAGTCGTCTCTCGGTTTTCTGATCTAAAGCCTGAATGGGAAAAAACGGAGAATACCTTTGGCGACTTACCTGAAATTGATTATGCATGCTGCCAACCTTTTCGGTGCCTGGATCAAGAATCCATTGCAGCAGTGAAAGAGACCATCGAGGAGAATCGTCATTTAGCCTATTCCAACGCCAGGGCTGTTACCCTCAGAGGGGTACCTCAATTACAAAAATGGTTTGGTTGTGCGGATCTGGAAAAAATTGTTTCCGAGATTGCTGGCGTTGAACTGATCGCTCACCTTGAACAGGATTACGCCCATGTAAACTTTCAAGCGGTTCCAGAAAAAGGTGAAGAGGATACAAGAGTCGCTGTAGACGACTGGCATCATGATTATGTTCCCTTTGTGTTTATTTCCATGATTTCCAAAACAGCAGGCGCTGAAGGTGGGAAGCTTTGTACGGACTTTGGCAATTTTGCTTTAGAGGAAGGGGAGTCCATCCTCGTTCAAGGGTCTCATGTAAAACACATGGCTGAAAAAGCAAATGATGGGAACAGGATTACCTTAATTGTCTCTTTTGCACCAAAATCGTTAGATTATCGTGATACAACCAGAATTTTCCCTAACCAGCTACCTTACTCGCCTACAGAGCCCCTTGGGGATCAAGCTATTCAGCATCGTTTTTCCCGCTTATCTCGCCAAGCTGCACGTCTAGCCGCTTGTGATCCCAAGAGGGATCAATCACAAATTGCGTCAATTTTGGAGAAGTTTGAGGACGACTCTCAACGCTGGGAACAGCTTACTCAAGCTGTAAATTAACAGGGGGATCTCCCCCTGTTTCAATATGTTTTTGCTGCTGAATCAACAAATAAAGTTGCGCTAGAAGGCTTCGGTTCCGACCGGATGCTGTCAATAATATTGAATATTTTGATGAAATAAATTTGAGCAGCGAAGTTTATAGCGGCATGTCGTCTTAATAGCCATCAAGTGTATGCGGCAGAACAGACCCAATATTTAAACATGCCCTGTTTAATTGGAGAATTTTAATGGTTTACGACAAGATTTTAGTCCCTGCGGACGGTGAGAAAATAACAGTCAACAGCAACCTATCCCTGAATGTACCCAACCGGCCTATTGTGCCCTTTATCGAGGGTGACGGTATCGGTGTCGATGTAACGCCCCCCATGCTTGAAGCTGTTAATAAAGCAGTGGAAATGGCTTATGACGGTGAGCGTTCGATTGCCTGGATGGAAGTGTATGCTGGAGAAAAGTCGGTCAACACCTATGGTGGAGACGAGTGGTTGCCAAAAGAAACGCTAGAAGCGTTTAAAGAGTTTGTCGTTGGTATCAAAGGTCCGCTGACTACGCCAGTAGGTGGCGGTATTCGCTCCTTGAACGTTGCCCTACGTCAGGAGTTGGATTTATACGTATGTATGCGTCCGGTGCGTTGGTTTAATGGCGTTCCTAGCCCAGTAAAAGAACCAGAAAAAACCGATATGGTGATTTTCCGTGAAAATTCTGAAGATATTTATGCGGGAGTAGAGTGGAGTGCAGGTTCTGCCGAAGCCGACAAACTAATTGATATTCTTCAATCTGAATTCGGCGTGAAAAAGATCCGTTTTCCTGAGAATTGCGGGATCGGTATCAAACCTGTTTCTAAAGCGGGTACCGAACGTCTGGTGCGCCGGGCGATCCAATACGCTGTAGATCAGGACTTGCCAAGTGTCACGCTGGTTCACAAGGGCAATATCATGAAATTTACTGAGGGTGCTTTCAAGGAGTGGGGCTATGAGTTGGCTGCAGCTGAATTTGGCGCAACACCGCTCGATGGTGGTCCTTGGCAAGTGCTTAAAAACCCCAATACCGGCAATGAAATTATTATTAAGGACGTTATCGCCGATGCCATGCTGCAACAGATTTTACTACGGCCTGAAGATTACAGTGTGATTGCCACACTTAACCTCAACGGTGATTTTATTTCTGATGCGTTGGCCGCACAAGTGGGTGGTATAGGCATTGCACCGGGCGCAAACATCAGTGATGAAGTGGCTATCTTTGAAGCGACCCACGGCACGGCACCAAAATATGCCGGTTTGAACAAGGTCAACCCAGGCTCACTGATTCTGTCGGCTGAAATGATGCTGCGTCACCTGGGTTGGGATGAAGCCGCAGATCTAATTATTAAAGGTATTGATGGTGCGATCACCGCAAAAACAGTTACCTACGACTTTGAGCGTTTAATGGATGGCGCAACATTGCTGTCTTCCTCTGAATTTGGCGAAGCCATAATCAGCAATATGTAGTCAAAATGACCTTCAGGCCTGCTCAATGTGGGCCTGAGAGTCCGTCATATCCTAATTAAAAAGGTGCTTTATTATGGTGGCTAAACAAGGTTTATTAAAAGGCATGAACCCAGTTTCAACCGTTATAGCAATGATCACAATTGCGCTGTTCGTTTTGGCCGGTGTATTTTTTACCGAGCAATCGGGCGCAGTGTTTAATGCTATGTCGGGCTGGATCCTGGATTATCTAAAATGGTATTACATTGGCATTGTCGCGTTTTTTCTATTTTTCTGTATCTGGCTCGCATTTAGCCGCTACGGAAATTTACGTTTAGGTGATGATGATTCGAGACCTGAATACAGAAACTTTTCGTGGTTTGCGATGTTATTTAGCGCGGGGATGGGCATTGGTTTAGTCTTTTGGTCTATTGCTGAACCTGTTTATCACTTTCAAAGTAACCCCTTTATAACCGAGGGGCTAACACCGGAAGCGGCTCAAGTTGCTATGCGTCTAACCTTCTTTCATTGGGGGCTTCATCCATGGGCAATTTATGTGATTGTCGGTTTGTCGTTGTCCTATTTTTCTTATCGAAAGAAATTACCGTTAACCATTCGTTCTGCGCTTTACCCATTAATTGGCAATAAAATGTATGGTCCTGTTGGCCATGCGGTAGATGTGTTAGCTGTGTTTGGTACCGTGTTTGGTGTAGCGACATCGCTAGGCTTAGGCGTAACCCAAATGAATACCGGCCTTAATACCATGTTTGGCATGGAGGTTTCCCTTGGCAACCAAATAATGCTTATTGCTATTGTCTCAGCTGTTGCGACGATATCTGTCGTTTCAGGTGTTGGTCGAGGCGTTAAACTCTTATCCGAAGTCAATATGTGGCTAAGCATAGGGTTGTTGGTATTTTTGCTTTGCTTTGGTCCAACTCGCTTTTTATTGGGTAGCCTAGTACAAAATACCGGTGATTATTTAGGTCATCTTTTACCCTTAAGTACTTGGACTAATGCTAACGAGAATAGCGAGTGGCAATCCTGGTGGACTGCGTTTTACTGGGGCTGGTGGATGGCTTGGGCACCGTTTGTAGGCATGTTTATTGCGCGAATCTCTAAAGGTCGTACTATTCGTGAGTTTATTATTGGCGTCTTGCTCGTACCAGCAATGTTAGGTTTTGTTTGGTTAACCTTGTTTGGTAGCACAGCGTTATATATTGAACTGTTCCATCAGATTACCAATGAAGCGGGTGAACTCGTTTCGGCTGCAGGACAGGCCGGCATCGTTGACGCTGTTTCGGCAGATGTTACACAGGCGTTGTATGTGACATTGGACAAGCTTGATGCCGGATTTATTGGTACTATCGCGGCGTTTACCGCGACCTTGCTGATAGCTACCTATTTCATTACGTCATCGGACTCGGGAACCTTAGTGGTAACGACTATTTTGTCGATGGGCAACGAGCACCCACCAACCAGTCACCGAGTATTTTGGGGATTGGGGGAAGGAGCTGTAGCCGCCATCTTGTTAATGGTTGGTGGACTAAAAGCCCTGCAAACAGCTTCGATTGTCGCTGCATTGCCATTCTCTTTTGTTATGATAATTATGATGAAAGGCCTGGTGACATCTCTAAGAGAAGAGGGTGTAGTTCCTGTGGTGCATCGCAAAGTCAAACATGGTCAAGTAGAGGAAGTGGAGCTTAGTGAGCATAATATTAAACTTCCTAATGTAACGTAGATAACATATGTAATTATCATTTCTGCTTGATTATGTTCACAATTAAAAAGCCAGAGCGGTGAAATGCTCTGGCTTTTTTGTATTCTCGGCGAGCCTGGATCGAGGATATTCACTGATGGATGTGAGAGGATGCCGAATCAACCGCTTGAAGCGGCACCTAACTCAGCCATTGTTGAGCGGATTAGGCCCAACCAATCCGACATAGGTATTGTTACGCAGCCTGTTAATGATCCGAAACTGGTGCAAGAAAAGATTGGTGAAGACGCGCTTTGTTTGGTGGTGCCTGTTGAGGCAGAATCAACATGGCAAGCTTTACTGAAGCTCGGATTTATCGACCATCCAGACGGTCACCATTATGCGATTCAACTTTTAGAAGTGAATTTTTCAGAAGAGTTTCTGGGGATGGACCGTATTCCACAGTCTGGCTATATCAACCAATTGAGCCAAATTTTGTTGCCTGTCTCTCAGGGATTAGGATTTACAGTCATTCCAAAATCTTCACTGGTCGTATTTCCTTACCCAGATCGAATTCGCAGTGCGGCACTAACAGCTCCCATAACCGAAACGGTTTATCTCATAACCAAGAAACACCGTACCTTACCCTCACGATACCAATTGATAAGAGAGTTATTGAAAGACCAGTGGCATTAACTTGTACGACCTCTTTGTTCCGTTAGCTGAAGTCCAAGCCGCCCTGATGATATGTCCGCTATGGGGCGAAAACTGCCAGATTTCACCCGGCTCATACATTCAGGTGTGTCAGCTCAAGTCTAAGCTACAAGCTCCATTGCTAAGACGTTTAATCCATTGCATCATTTTCTAATGCAAGAATATAAACTACCAACGCTAGCCTAAAACTCCGGGAGAAGGGGCTCTGTGCCTACCCATGCTAATTTTTCTTCCCAGCGATTACCGGCACTGTTTGTATGCTCTTAAGCAAGGCCAATAAATAGTTGCCGTTCCTACATCAATAGTTGCCGAATATCATTCAATAACCGCGTCAAACAAGCCATAAACTGTCCTGCATCTACACCATTAACGGCGCGGTGATCATAGGACAAGCTCAACGGCAGCATTTTACGCGGCACAAATGCTTCGTCTATATAGACAGGTTTAATCTGGGCTCTGGAAACCCCCAAAATAGCTACTTCTGGCGAATTTACGATGGGCGTAAACCCTGTGCCACCGATAGCGCCCAGGCTGGAAATAGTAAAGCAGCCGCCTTCCAGATCCGATTTGCTGAGTTTACCCTCTTTGCCTTTAATGCCCAGAGCGGTCATTTCCTTGGCCAGTTCCCATATACTTTTTTTATCCACATCGTGAATCACCGGCACCATCAGGCCTGCTGGTGTATCCATCGCAATGCCAATATGACAGTATTTTTTATAAATCAGATTGTCGCCAGAGGCTGATAACGAGGCATTAAATTGTGGGTGCTCGCGTAGTGCAACAGCACAGGCTTTCAACAAAAAGGGCAAAGGTGTAAGTTTCAATTCACGCAGTTGTGCTTTGTCCTTATTAAGAACACGAAACTCCTCCAGGTCGGTTATATCGGCTTCATCAAAATGCGTTACATGGGGCACATTTAACCAGCTGCGCTGCATAGCTTCAGCCGTGAGCTTTTGAATTCGGGTCAGCGGCTGCTGGTCAACCTCACCAAAGATGGAAAAGTCTATTTCAGGTACTTGTGGAAATGATGTCCCGGCAGAGCTAGGGTTCTCCTCAGTCAAAGCTTTATTCACATAGATCTGCACATCCTCTTTCAAGATGCGACCCTTGGGGCCGGACGCTGAAACCAACGTTAGATCGACACCTAGCTCACGTGCCAACAAGCGTACAGCTGGCCCTGCGTAAACTTCACCGCCTGTCTGGCTAACTAGCTGTGCGGAGGGCGTTTCCAAGTCAGTTTTTTGTTGAGGAGCTTTGACATCAGCCGGTTGAGCGATAATTTTTTCTACTGTCTGTGCTTGTTCCGTATTTACGATACTGGCCAGCCCTGCTGTTTCCAACTCAGCAATCAGCGTGCCTTCATCTATCTTGTCACCCAGCTTGATAGGTAGGGTTTTTACGGTGCCCGCAAAAGGCGAGGGGATTTCCATAGAGGCCTTGTCTGATTCCAGCACCAGCAGGGTATCGTCCTGCTCGATCGTATCACCAACGGCCACGTTGATTTCGATGACTTCGATACCCGATGCGCCGCCCAAATCTGGCACGATTACCTTTTCAACGGATACCGCATTTACGGGTTCTGCTTTCGATGCTGGCTTTGCAACAACAGGCGCCGCTTCAGGCAGACTCTCTTCCTTTGTTAAGTCAGAATCAGCGGCTGCCCCTTCAGCTTCCAACGTTACAATCGTACTGCCTTCGGATACCTTATCCCCAACGGACACATTTACCGCTTTCACTGTACCGGACAGGGGGGTTGGAATTTCCATGGAGGCCTTGTCGGTCTCCAGCACAATCAATGTTTGCTCGGCTTCTATCCGATCACCGACAGCCACGTTGATTTCGATCACCTCGACACTATCGTCGCTACCGATGTCGGGTACTTTGATGGTTGTTTCGTTCAAGGTCTTATCCTAGCTTTTCAAAGGATTGGGTTTTTCAGGGTCAATGCCAAAACGCTGTATAGCATCGGCCACAACATCTGCGGGGATACTGCCTTCTTCCTGTAGCGATTTAAGCGCTGCAATCGCTACAAAGTAACGATCCACTTCAAAGAAGTATCGTAGCTTCTGGCGCGAATCACTGCGGCCAAAGCCATCGGTGCCCAATACACGGTAACTGGCAGGCACCCAGCGGCGCACTTGATCGGCATAAATCTTCATATAATCACTGGTTGCGATAACGGGGCCAGGCTGACCTTCAAGGCACTGGCTGATATAGCTTTGACGAGCAGGTTGCTCTGGATGCAGCATGTTCCAGCGCTCGATATCCTGACCATCACGGGTCAGTTCGTTGAAGCTGGTTACTGCCCAGATATCGGCATCAACATCAAATTCGTTTCGTAACAGCTCAGCAGCAGCGATCACTTCACGCAGAATCGAGCCGGAGCCCAACAGCTGAACGCGATGTTTTGCTTTGCCTGTTGCTTGCTGATAGCGGTACATGCCTTTGATGATGCCTGGCTCTGCACCCTCCGGCATGGCGGGGTGCGGGTAGTTCTCATTGAGCAGCGTCAGATAATAATAAACCGCCTCTTTATCCTGATACATTCGACGTATGCCGTCTTGGATAATGACCGCTACTTCATAAGAAAAGGTCGCATCGTAACTGACACAATTCGGTACCGTGTTGGCCAGAATATGGCTGTGACCATCCTGGTGTTGCAAGCCTTCGCCATTGAGTGTGGTGCGGCCGGATGTGGCGCCGATCAGAAAACCTCGGGCGCGCATATCACCGGCTGCCCAGCACAAATCGCCAATGCGTTGATGACCAAACATCGAGTAATAGACATAAAAGGGAATCATCGGGCAGTTGTAATTGCTGTAGGCCGTCGCCAGCGCAATCCAGGCTGACATGGCACCCGCTTCATTAATGCCTTCTTCCAGCATCTGGCCTTTTTTGTCTTCCTTGTAATACATCACCTGACCGGCATCAACGGGGTTATAAAGCTGGCCGGAGGAGGAATAAATACCCAGCTGACGGAACATACCCTCCATGCCAAAGGTACGCGCTTCATCGGGCACAATCGGCACAATACGCTTACCGATTTGCTTGTCCTTGGTGAGTGTGGAAAGTAGCCGAACAAAAGCCATGGTGGTTGATATTTCGCGCTCGCCTGAGCTGGCAAGCTGAGCCTTGAAGGCATCAAGAGCGGGAGTTTCAAGGGCGTCAAAATAATCCTGTCGGGCTGGCAAATAACCGCCCAGCTCACGACGTTTTTTATGCATGTACTGCATTTCCGGTTGATCGGCGGGTGGTCGATAGTAGGGCGCTGACTCCAGTTCCTCATCACTCAGCGGAATCATGTATTTATCCCGGAAGGCTTGCAGGGTTTCCCTGTCGAGCTTTTTCAGCGAGTGGGTACCCATCTGGGCTTCGCCCTTGTCGCCGGTACCATAGCCTTTTACAGTATGCGCCAGAATAACGGTGGGTTGGCCCTTGGCACGCATCGCCTCAGCATAGGCCGCATAGACTTTTTCGGGGTCATGGCCACCACGGTTGAGATTGTAGATTTGATCGTCAGATAAATGCGCCACCATTTCTTTTAGCTCTGGGGAAGCGCCAAAGAAATGTTCGCGGGTATAAGCGCCGCCATTGGCCTTGTAGTTCTGATACTCGCCGTCGACACATTCATCCATGCGTTTTTGCAGCAGGCCTTTTTCATCGCGGGCCAACAGCGAGTCCCACTGACTGCCCCAGACAACCTTAATCACATTCCAGCCCGCGCCACGGAAGACGCCTTCCAGCTCCTGAATGATTTTGCCATTACCACGTACCGGGCCATCCAGGCGCTGCAAATTGCAGTTCACCACAAATACCAGGTTTTCCAATTGTTCGCGCCCAGCGAGCGAAATCGCACCCAGTGACTCGGGTTCGTCGATTTCGCCATCACCCAAAAAGGCCCACACTTTACGGTTATCGCGCGGCACTAAATCTCGGGCCGACATATAACGCATAATGTGCGCCTGATAGATTGCTTGTATCGGGCCAAGCCCCATTGAAACGGTGGGAAATTGCCAATAATCGGGCATCAACCAGGGGTGTGGATAGGAGGACAGGCCATTGCCATCCACTTCACGGCGAAAGTTATCCAATTGCTGCTCATCCAGGCGTCCTTCCAGGAAGGAGCGCGCATAGATCCCCGGCGCTGAATGCCCCTGTATATACAGTAGGTCGCCTAATTGCTCGTCATTGGTGGCGCGCCAGAAATGATTAAAGCCGACATTATAAAGCGTTGCGCTGGATTGAAAGCTGGAGATATGGCCGCCCAACTCATCGTCATTATTCATATTGGCGCGCATCACCATGATTAACGCATTCCAGCGTACCAAGGCGCTAATACGGCGTTCAATAAAGGCATCCCCTGGTTTGGGGGTTTCATCGTGTACAGGAATGGTGTTTCTGAAAGGCGTGGTGAGGGCGTAGGGAAGTTGGGCACCGGTGCGTGTAGCATGGTCTGATAACTGCTTTAGAATATAGTGCGCACGATCCATACCCCCGTGCTTGATTACGGCTTCTAGTGCATCGACCCATTCAGTTGTTTCTGGATCAGTATCAGTATCATTGATTTGTGATGCGGTATTTGTCATGAAAGTTATTCCTGCATAACACGATTAAAGGCAATATATGCGCGCGGTATTTTTTGCTTGGCGCCCTTTAAGCCTGATCATTAAGGAGGAGGCTTCCTCAAAATCAGCCATTAGTTAACCTATTGCATGGATAGAGATAGGGTTGCTCATCCATTGTAAATTGAGAGGCTTTGTCTGCTTGCTCGAGTGATTTTCTTATTCTCGTTTTCAATATAACTGTGCCAAATTTTGCGCACAGTTAGTTTAAAAAAGCACCCTGGGGAACGTGGTATTAGGGGTAAGAGGAGCCCCAGGGTACTAACAAAGAAAACAGGTATAATATTTTTATGTTGCTGTTTTGTTTTGTCCAGCGGCAGAGAAAATGATTCTTTTCGTTTGCACGACTATTGGATTATTTAGATCAATGGTTTTTAAAAGTCGAAACGCACACCGACTGTCATAGCTTCACCGCCACTGGCGGCACCAATAAAGTCACCCGTACCGGCTAAACTGCCTTGACGCTCGGGTGCAATGGCTGCCGTTTCTTCTTCGGAATAATATTCAACGAAGAAACGTGTATCAGGACGCCATTGATAAGCCCAGCCGACCTGAGTGAAACCCTCGCCAAAACCATCGAGTTGTCCGACCATTCCTTTATAGGTATGAAGACCGGAGGTGTAGGAAGCGAAGACGTTATAGGACGCGCTGCCATCTTCGTTAAAGGCACCACTGACATTGTTATCACTGTCGACGGTTTCGTATTTCGCGCCAAAGTACCAGGGACCGGTGGTGTAGCCCGCAGCGACGGCGTAATAGCTGACATCAGCGCCACTGTTGCCAGGTTTATTTTTAACATCTTCAACGGCCGCAGCCAGTGATAAATTGCCAATGTCCTTAGTAACGGCTAATTGCTTGCGATGATCAACGGTGTCTTGTTGGCGGTCATTGCGGTCACCTTTACTGTAAGCACCGGATACATTAAAACCTGCTACCGGGACGCTAAAAGCGATGGTGTCGCCTCGTCTAAAGGCCGCATAGGTTGAGAATCCAGAGTAAAAGGTGTCGAACAAATCAACCTTATAGGAAATGGCGTTGTAATAGGGTAGCCAGCCGTGACCGATCCAAACATGTCCCCAGTCGCCAGAAAGCTGGAACTTTGCAACCCTCACGTCTTCGGTTCGACCATCCGGTGTCCTTGCATCGCCATTGGCAAGATCAAGAGGCACTTCATACGTAATGCCCGCAGTGATACTGTCTGTAAGAGCGGTGGACGCTTTGAAGCCTACACGTGAATAGGCGTCCCGGAAGCCAGTGTAATCGCGTAAAGCAGGAGTTTCATTATCTGGACGTACGCTCTCAAACCCTAAGCGAAGCGAACCATAGAAACCCATATCAACACCATCGATCAGGTGCAGGTCTGAAAGGGATGCTTGCTGAGCCAATGCTGGCTGAGCCCCCGCTGCTGCAAAAGCCACTGCAATTAATACGTGCTTTGTCGTTATCATTCAATAGTCCCCGTGTGTGTTTTCACTTTAAATATTCTTATTTATTAACGGCTTAGCTTTAGCGTGTTATTTTTTTATAGCGTTAAGCAAAACCGTGAAGCGATATTAGAGGGCCACTGAGGTATGAACCAGCAAAAAAAAACACCCCAAAGGTATAAGTATATTTATGACAAAATAATGATATGGATCAAAGAGCGGGGTCTGAAGCTGGTGTAGGAAGCGTTCTAATTGACAAGTAATTGTGAGGCAGGAATTAAAATGTAGTATCAGGATGTCGACATGGACCAATCACTCTTTGGCGACTTCTTCTAATAACCAGTCTCTAAAAGCGGCGGCCTGTGGATGGTTTAATTTTGAGCTGGCATACACAAGGTAGAATGCCTCTTCTGTTGCCATTTTTTGATCAAGCGGTACCACTAAGCGCCCGGACTTTACCATTTCATCAACTAAATTTGTTCGCCCGAGAGCCAGTCCCGCACCAAGTGCCGCCATTTCCAGTGCCGTAGCCATGGTGTCAAACTGAAAGCGCTGGTTTATTTCAATAGGGCTGTGTTCGGTTTGGCTCAGCCAGTACCCCCAGCCTTCTTCGAAACCGATAATATGCAACAATGTGTGATTAGCTATATCGTCAGGTGTAGATAATGGCGGGCTTTTCTTAAGGTAGTCAGGGCTGCACACCGGGACTAATTCATCCCAGGTTAGCCGGTCGACTTGCTTTGCTCCCCATTTTCCATGCCCATAACGGATTTCCAAGTCGTTATCGACCGAATCATCTATAACGCTGTCCCAAAGATTGGTAGTCATTCGTAAATTAATATCGGGGTGTTTAGCTATGAAACGATACAATTTTGGTGCTAACCAAGAGTAAAAAAACGACAACTGAACATTAACCGTGAGTAGCTTGCTGCGCCCTTGGCCGAAAATTTCCTCCGTTGCTGCTTTTAAACGTTCTACTGATTCTTGTACTGCTGGAAGGTAAGCTTGTCCTGCATTGGTTAATTCTAACCCTCTAGCTAGACGTATGAACAATACGCAGCCCAGCTGGTTTTCAAGCCCTTTAATTTGGTTGCTGACAGCCGCTTGAGTGAGGTTTAATTCGGTGGCAGCATGAGTAAAGTTTAAATGGCGAGCTGCAGCCTCAAACGCCCGAACCCAGTTAAGCGGTGGTAAACCTTTATTCATGCTGATTTCCTATTTGCGTGGATTTATGCTCTTTGACGCTCAATTCAACTTATAAATAATGTTATACCATTAATATGGTTTTTGTTGGCTTTTGTCATTTTAGCGCTTCGCAGAGAAATCATTACTCAAGGGGGCACAGGGCAGGAGGGGACTTTGTATGACAAATAAAAGATCAGCAGGTTTACCTAAATCTAACGCGCCACTTAACCCATAATCGCTCTTTAGCAATTGCTGCTTACCAATTACTACTCTACAAATTAGATTAAATTATAGGGTTAATTAGCTGAATAAAAAGAAATTTTATTTCCGTTAGACATTATGATTAATTTAATAGAGAGGGAGGAAGCATTTATTCGGTAGAACTTTGTTTTACAGTAATCGCGCCATCAATATGCACATCTCGCTGCGGGAAGGCAATGACCAAATCGTTTTCAGTGAATAGCTCTTCAATCCGGAAACGTAAATCACTGCGAACCATATGCAAATCACGTTCTACGGAAGCATTAATCCATACCGCTAGATCAAAGATTAACGCGTTGTCGCCAAAATCCTCAAAGATAACAACTGGCGCTGGCGTCTTTAATACGGCGGAGTGATCGACACCCGCTTGTTTCATTAGCGCTACAACTTGTTTGACCGGCGAGCCGTAGGCCACACCAACCCTAACTTTGCAGCGGGTTAATTTATCCACCAGCGTCCAGTTGACCACCATGTTTTCCAGTAAGTGGCTATTGGGTAACAGAATATGCACGCCGTCTACGCGCCGAATACGGGTTGAGCGGGTATTAATGGCTTCAACTACACCCCGAAGATCACCAACTTCAAGAAAGTCGCCTATGCGGATAGGGCGTTCCCACATTAAAATCCAGCCACTAATAAAATTATTAATAATATTCTGTGCACCAAAACCTACTCCAATGGCGACCGCACCGGAAATAAAGGTAAAGGCGGCCAACGGGATATTGAGCATATCAAGCAGACTCAAAAGCAAAATTATTAACGCGACGACCATGTAGGCTCGCGAAATAACTTGTACTAAGTCAGGTGTTAACTGTTTTCGAGTTAAATGTTTTATTAGAAAACGGAAAGACCAGCGCAGTAACATAAGTCCGACAAGAATGAACAATAGCACTGAAAATATCTGCGCGAGCGTAATACTATTTTCACCTAAAGTGACAAGTGGCTTTTGCATAAAACTTAAAAAACTGTCCATAATAGCCTTGCATCCCAATCAGGAAAATTGATGTAATGATTCGCTCACTGTTGATAAGTATAAATCAGGAAGTTCAGGAAGGCTCCCGTGAGTTAGTGGAAACATGGCGCGAGCAATCGGACAGTTTTCTCTGGCTGGATTTACAGAAAACACTCGATCATTCAGATATTAGCCTACTTAAGTCCTTAGGTTGCCATGAGCTGGCTATTCAGGACGCGATGCGCAAACGTCATCCACCGAAAGTTGAGTATTTTTCCGAAAGCACGTTTGTGCTGTTCAGAGGCATTACGGCGATTGATGACAGTCTCCGTCTTACCCCGCAACAAATCGCCTTTTTTATTGGCGAACGTTTTTTAATCACTATTCATACCGGCCTATCGATTAGTATTGAACACTTTTTTTCAGAACAGCGTGATGTTTCATTAATGTGCACCCCTATCATGCAAGCTAGTACGATTATGCATTATTCATGTGGTCGTTATCTGGAAACCATACTGGGCTTTGAAGATCGCTTAACTGAAGCCGAAGATACGATGATGAGCGGAGGGTCTGATGCGCTGATGAAAGAACTTGTCGGCTATCGTTCGCAATTAAGAAAGTTAAAACGTGTTTTTAGTTATCATGAAAAGCTTGCCTGTACCTTGCTGGAAATGTCAGAGCAGCCTCGCGGAGAGAATCAAGAGCCTTTGCAACATGCCATGCGAGATTTGTTCGACCGCTGTGAGCGATTACATAGTTTGAGTGGCATGTATTATGAAATTTGTGGTGATTTGATTGATGGTTATATTTCAATCACCTCACATCAGCTCAACAATACCATGAAAATCCTGACCATTATTACGGCCATTTTTGTGCCTTTAGGTTTCCTTGCCGGACTGTATGGCATGAATTTCGAAAATATTCCTGAATTACATAACCAATATGGTTATTTCATCTTGCTGGGCATTATGGCTACCATCGCATCATCAATGGTGTATTTTTTCAAACGCTACAAATGGTTTTGAGTTCATCAAACTCAAACAACTATTACATAAAAACATAACGATAAAAATAAAGCGGACAAATACATGTTTGTTTCGCTGGAGATAAAATGAAAGGCCTATCCCTAAAAAAAGCTTTTGATAAGACTGTTAACGTTGTTTTCGGTCTTATTTTGATTTTTATTATTCTGGGGATCGCCATTGGTGCCCTACAGCTAATTAAATCAGTATGGGTTTTGTTTAGTTTTCAGGGCATAACAGGGCAATACATAAACATAATTACCGATGTATTAACGCTATACGTGCTCGTTGAGTTATCCCGCTCTCTGGTTGAATATTTTAGCAGTAGTAAGCTTCGCTTAACCTATATTGTTGATGCTGCGATTATCTTTATTATTCGCGAAGTGCTGATCAACTTATACAAACACGAGGTTAAACCTGAGCTTCTTTATGCAATTTCAGCGTTTTTACTGGTGCTCGGTATTTTGCGTATAGCCAGCATAATTGTTTTTCAGCGAGAGAAAAAAATGTCTCAGGAAAGCAGCGAGGAGTAGAACACTCCTTCGCTCTTATAATGCTAAACGATGGGCTTTATATTTTGTGAGGGTCGGGATAGTCCCCCTGATCCAGACCTTCAATATGTAGATCCTGAAAGTCTACGATAGCTTCTTTTACCATGCTTGAATTATCGAATAGGGCGATATGAAAAAGTGCATCGCCTTCATTCACGGCTGGGAGGTTGTTTCTTCCAATGACGATGCCTGTGACCGGGGAAATAACGGTTGTTTCATTTTCACCGATACTATCGGCAATTTTACCAACTGTTTGTCCCGTTTCAACTCTGGAACCTAGTGCCACTTCTAAACGCATCAAACCCGCTTGCGGAGCCCTGACCCATTGAGAAGATTGAGCCGCTATAACATTGTTTGGCTTCGCTGCTTTTCGTGGAGGCAACATTTTCAGTGCGCGTAACACGTTTAAAACACCTTTGGTCCCAGCGCGAATCGATAAGTTGTCAAAGCGCAAACCTTCGCCAGCTTCGTAAAGTAGCATCGACAGGCCTTTATCAAGAGCATACTGGCGTAAAGAACCATCGCGTAAATTAGCATTAATCATAACCGGTGAGCCAAAAGCATTTGCCAATGCTGCAGTTTCTGGGTTATCCAGATCAGCACGGATATGAGGTAGGTTTGCACGGTGGTTTGAGCCTGTGTGTAAATCGATGCCATGAGTTGATTTATCAACAACTTCGTTAGCAAATATACGCGCTACGCGTGATGCCAGTGAACCGGTTTTCGAACCAGGAAAACTTCGATTTAAATCACGGCCATCGGGCAGATAACGTGTGTGGTTAAAAAAACCATATACATTAACGATAGGCACACAAATTAATGTGCCTTTTAGCTGGTTAAGTGCTTTTGTATGGCGTACACGACGAATAATTTCAATGCCATTAATCTCATCACCATGAATAGCCGCTGAAATAAAAACAACAGGCCCTTCACGTTTGCCATGAATAACGTGAACAGGCATCGCCAGCGGCGTATAGGATGACTGGCTGGGAAGAGGCAAGGACAGGGTGGCCCGTTCGCCAGGCTGGATTTCCTGATCACAAATAGTAAATGCTGCGCGCGCCATACTTTTACCCCTTGCCCTTAGTTTTGGTGTTGTTGGGGCGGGCATTTGTTTCTATAAATTCGATGATCATTCCGGCTATGTCTTTACCAGTGGCTGCTTCAATACCTTTTAGGCCAGGCGAGGAGTTGACTTCCATGACTAACGGTCCTCGTTCAGAGCGGAGGAGGTCGACACCACAAACATTCAGCCCCATCAGTTTCGCGGCATTAATCGCCGTACGCCGTTCAGCGGCCGATAATTTCACCAGTGTTGCCGTTCCACCTCGATGGATATTAGAGCGGAATTCACCTTCAGGCCCCTGACGTTGCATGGCGGCAATGACTTTTCCACCGACAACAAAGCAACGTATGTCGGCACCACCTGCTTCCTTGATAAACTCCTGAACCAGGATGCTGGTATCAAGCCCCATAAAGGCTTGAATAACGCTTTCTGCTGCTTTCTTTGTTTCTGCCAACACGACGCCGATACCCTGTGTGCCTTCGAGTAATTTGATTACGCAGGGCGCGCCGCCGACTTCTCGAATCAAGCCACCGATATTATTCGGCGAATTGGCGAATGCAGTGGCGGGAATGCCGACATTTTTCCGTGACAATAATTGTAATGAGCGCAGCTTGTCGCGCGACCGAGAGATTGCGACGGATTCATTGACACAATAGACGCCCATCATCTCAAACTGGCGCACAACAGCGGTACCGTAGAAGGTGACGGATGCGCCAATACGAGGAATAACCGCATCGAAGTGGCTTGCTCCAAACTCTTCATCTTTGAAGTGAACACTGGGCTTGTCGGACGTGATATCCATGAAACAGTGCAGGTGATCAAGTACCCTGACGGTGTGGCCCCTCGCCTCTGCGGCTTCAATTAGGCGACTTGTTGAGTAGAGTTTTTTATTTCGAGAAAGGATAGCAATGTTCATAACAGATTCCTTGTTCGAGATGCGGTATATCAGTTGTAATGCCTATCAGGCATAAGAGCATGCTCGACAAATTGCGCCGCTATCGCTTCTTAGACAATAGTGATCCAGCCGGGGCAGGTCAAAGGTAATTCATTAGTAAGGTGGCTATGCCTAAAAATGAAAAGAAGCCGGCCACGTCGGTCACCGTGGTCAAGATAATGGACGAAGACTGAGCTGGATCCTGTCCCAAACGAACCAGCACAATGGGCACCACTGCACCGGCAAAACCAGCCGCAACCATGGCTAATACCATCGACACAGAGATCACTACTACAAGGCCAAGTGAGCCACTCCAGATAAAAACGCCAATACCGCAGGTCAGGGCAATACACAAACCATTTAGAAATCCTACGCGCACCTCTTTGAACATCACGATAAACCAGTGACGAATGGTGATTTCGCGAAGAGCTAAGCCTCTCATCGTAACGGCAAGCGCTTGGGCACCGGCATTACCTGATTGTCCTGCGACCACCGGCAGCAAAATCGCAAGCGCCGTGAACTGTGCAATGGTATTTTCAAAAATACCCACAACTGCGGCTGCTAAAAAAGCGGTCAGCAGGTTAATCTGTAACCATGGCATACGTTTTTTGACCGCAAAAAAAGGGGTTGATAAAGCCCGTTCTTCACGGCTTACACCCACCATCGTTTGAATATTTGCGGAGCTGTTATCCTGCACTGTCTGAAGCAAATTGGCATGCACGATCACACCTAGCAGCACGCCGTTTAAATCGATGACAGGTAAATCAAACAAGGTGTATTTTGAGAAAATATCAGCAATTTCTTCTTGCGTTGTGAGCGCAGAGACCGTCGCTGTAACGGGTTGTGATAAAGCCTCAAGCGTTTGCGAAGGCTCCGCCAATGCTAAATCCTGCATCAAGACGCGGGCTTTGAGAAGGCCTTCATCATTGATAATGAATAGCGAGCGGGCCGTTTTCATTTTAATGCCGCGCAGTGAGTTGCGCGTGGCTTCTACTGTCATTGAGGCGCGATAGGAAGGAACACGTGGGTCCATCAGTTGGCCCGCTGAATTTTCCGGATAACTCATTAATCGGGATAACTCATTTCTAACGGGGGCGTCGAGCTGCTCCAGTTGCTGGTTAGATTGCTCCTCATCCATTTGTTTGAGAATTCTGATGCAGTGATCCGGTGCTAAACCTGTTAAGACCTCTTTGCTGAGTTCGGCAGGTAACTGTTCGGTCAGAGAGGCTGCAAATATTGGAACCAGCTTGCTCCATACCGGAATTAATACGCTGGCTGGCTGATCTTGCAATAAGGGTAAAATACCGGCGACGGGCCTAGTTTCCAGGTATTGGGCCGCATCGGCTGGAAAATCTTTGATAAAGCGCTGATTTAGCTCTTGAACCAGTGACGAAGTCTCAGTCATGGCTGGGTTTCTCCTGCTGCTGTGTAGGCGAGGAATCCTGTATGCCCCAGATCACCTTGATTAAGCCCGCCAAGGCGACAAAAAAAGCCCTACCCATGTGGGTTACCAAGTGAAACCGTTGGTTAGTCGTATGCAGGGATGTTGATTTGTTCGTGCCTTCAGTGAGCGCACTGTGGGTTAACGCACCCACAATAACGTTATTCTGGCCGACAACAGGCAAGGTTGGGTAGCGTGTCCAGCCAATATGGTTTTTGGCTTCCCAAAGGGTCACTCTGGTCGAGATTGGTTTAATGTCGGTATCAATCAGGCCTAATAGTGGTTGCTTGAGGTCACTGGTTAAAAGCCGATCAACACTGACTAGACCAAGTAGATGCCTGAATTCATTAACCACCATAATAATACCGTTCAGGTGGCTGTGGTTGTGTTTGACTTGGTCCAGACAATTAGCGACAGAGCTATCAGACATAAAATAGGGAATTGATGTATCCATCCAGGCGCCAACGGTACTCAATGGATAGGTCAGTTTAAGGCGAAATGATTTGGCCACGCTAACAGGCATGAGCTTTAAAAACTTGTCGCGATGTTCCGCCGGTATTAGACGTAGCAACGTCTCTGATTTAGTCGCCGACAGCCCACGTAAGACTTCGGCGCTCTTAGTGGCGGGTAATTGTGATAGCACTTGGGCTGCTGGCCAGCTGGCCATGGATCGCAGGACCGAGATGATTATGGGTAGTGGCATTTGCGCAAGGAAACGAGCCGCTTCTTCAGGCGCGAATTCCTGTAGTTGCGCGGCGCTGGCTTGAGGTTGACGTTGAAGAAAGGCCTGGCTTAGCAGCTCGAAATTATCCATCGACAGAGTCTTCCATTAATACCGTTACTGTCTCTTCCTGGTAGCGTTTAGTGGGTATGGAGGTCCGACCTGCTACGGTATCAATAATGATCGTGGTACTCGATACTTCCAATACAGTACCTTCTATGTCTCCAATCCGAATTTTCTGGCCGGGTTCAAGCAACTCGCGGATGTAATAGGCCGCAATTAGGTTGCTGACCAGCGTTTTTGCGCCCAAGCCAAAGGCAATGGCAAAGCCAATGAGTAATGAGGCTGTTGATACACCCAGCATGATAGTGAGGAAGGAAACATCGACGCCTAACTGATTCATGCCAATAATGAGCGCGGAGATAAAGGTGACGGACTGAGCCAGCCGCGCTATCAGTTCCGCTTCATTGAGCTCGGCAGTTTGGGCTGCCGTTAGTACGGTGTCTTTCACCAGCGAACTGATGATGTAGCCGACTAGAATAATAATGCCGCCGGACATCACCGAGGGCAGATAAACCACAATTTGTTCCAGCCAGCTCGCGACGCCGGTCAAACCAGCGATACGCATAGCAGCAGTGGTAAATATAAACAGCGTAATCCAGAAAAGTATACCGGCTACCAATTGTGTTATGCCGCTGGAAAATCGCACAACTGCACGGGTGCGGCCAGTCAATATACGTTCTAAAAAACGGTTAACAATATCCAACAGCTTAATCGTTAATAAATGAACCAGACGGGCAATGAGCCAGCCCGCTACCAACAGCAATAATGCGCCTAGAATACTGGGCAGTTGCTCAATAACCTTATTAATTGACGACATCAGGGTTTCTTTTAATTGCTGCGAAATTTCTACTGCTTTTGACATGGATGGTTTTGCTCCGTGAAAGGATGCTTAGTACTGATGATAAATTTTGATGTGTGATATTTTTATTTATGTTGCAGAAAGAGAAATCTAGGTGCCTGAATTAGGTTGTGAGTTAGTACTAATACAATACAGTCTACTCGCATGGCGATTTTTAAAAACACCAAAATTACTAGGGATATTGATAGGGTTTACCTCAGAGGAGGGGGGTTAAGTCTAGTTATTTGACACATTAGCCTCTTTTTTCAGCATTCCTGGTAATTCTGCATGACTCAAATTTACAAGCGAATTAAAGGCTTTTACATATTGTTCGGTTGTTCTGTCTAGCGCCGTTAGCTGCCTGAATAATTCATCCATAACCCGCGGACTGATGCGCTGCAGGCGGACTTCTTCAATAATAAAACGTCGTGTTTCACTGATCTTCTGTTTCAAATCAATAAGTTTTTGGTGGGTTTGACTTGCTGAATACGGGTGCTCACTATCATTAATGCACGCCTTGATTGCTACTTTACTCTGATTTTGAATATCACTAATTATAAGTTGATCTGACTCACTGAGTGTTTCTTTCAGTTTTTCAAGCAGGCCTGATTCCTTGATGTTATCCAGGCAGTCTGACAGATAAACATTGATATGAATCACGGTTTGAAAGGCATTAGCCGTTTCAGTGGATAGCCGATGCTGTGAGCTTTGTACAACGTAATCGTTAATAGCTGAAACCAGACCTCGCAAATCGCTAATATGTTCATCTTTTACGCCGAACCCTTGCTGGATATTCAGTAGTAAAGGTTTTAACTCAGAAAATACACGTTGTTGATCCAGAATGCTGGCGTTAAGGGCCAGATCAGGCATAGCCACAATATTCTTATCAAGGTATTGGGGTTTAATTGTTTGCGTTTCGCTACGCGTAAACAATCTCATCAGCCACGGCGTAATTTTGGGCTCAAGGAGCACCATTAGGAGAACGCCGACCAAGTTAAACAGCGTGTGAAATAAGGCCAGAGAAATAGCTGCATTTGCGTCAAGCTGGAGTGTTTGCTGTAGCCACTGAACAAGCTCAAGAAACACGCCAAGAAGCAACAGCGCTACCAGCGCTGTAATGACATTAAACAGAACGTGTCCAACAGCAACTCGTCGAGCGTTAGCATTCGCTTTAAGGACGGCTATTAACGCGGTAATAGTAGTTCCTATGTTTGCCCCTATTACTGCAGCAGCGCCGGCGGACAAAGGTAATACATCGGTAGCAACGGCTGTTAGAACGATAGCTAATGCCGCACTGGAGGATTGCATGGTTGCTGTCAGCACCAAACCAATCAAAGCCATGCTTAACATGCCGATGAAACCTTCGCTGAACAGGGCACTAAGATCGACCATTTGTTCGACATTGGTGAAGGCGCTTTGCAGATATTGCAAACCTAAAAATAATAACCCGAGTCCCGCTAATGCGCCGCCCATTGATTTGCTTCGCAGGTTAGAACTAAACAGATGTAATATTGCGCCAATACCAACGGCCGGTAAGGCCAAGATATCAATTTTGAATTTGAACCCCAGTAATGCGACGATCCAGGCCGTCATACTGGTACCAACATTGCTGCCGAATATAACCCATAACGAACGTGATAAATCCAGCAAACCGGCATTGATAAAACCAATCACCGAAACAGTAACGGCACTGGAAGATTGCACAATTGCGGTTAAGGTGAAACCGGAGATAAATGATTTAAAACGGGTGACAGTCCATTTCGCCAGAATTTTTTCCAGCGCATAACCACCCGCCAGCTTTAACCCTTCGGTTAACAGCCACATACCGAGTAGAAATAAGCCCAGACCGCCTATTAATTGAGAAATTGCAGACCAGGAGAGCATTGTTTTACCTTGGCTCTTCGTCTGGTGGCTGTTTGTCAGTTGTAGTCTTGCGGTTTAAATGAACCGGGAAAGGCTCTGTTTTGGAACCACTATAAAGTGAAATATGCGGGAAGGGGATTTCGATATTATTGGCATCAAAGGCAGCTTTGATCGCGGCCATCAAGTCACTTCTCAAATCTCTGTAAACTTCGCGACGACCCCATACCGATAGCTGGATGTCGACCGAGGAGGTGCCGAATTCCTTGATGATACAGAAAGGCTGTGGTTCCTCCAGACAACGTGAGTCTTCATTAGCCAATTCAAGAAGTAGTTTACGTACCTGTTCGAGGTTTTCTCGATAAGCGATACCAATAGCTAGATCAATACGGCGAATCGGGAATTTGGTGATATTCACGAACTTGCTTTTAATCAGCTGCTCATTCGGAATACGCACATAGAGATTATCAAAAGTCCGTAGTTTAACGGACAGCAGGTCAATGCTAATGACTTCGCCCGTGTCACCATCAATCTTTAGCACATCACCAATTTCAAATGGCTTTTCAGCTAGCAGAAAAAGACCGCTTATGAGATTTGATGCTGAAGTTTGTGAAGCAAAACCCAGCGCCACAGTAAGGATACCCGCTGCCCCCAGTAGTACGGATATTTTAAAGCCCAGTTGATGCAAAGCTGTTGCGACAAACAATGAAACAATCACATAAAAAATGAACCGCTTGTAAATCGATAGCTGGTGTTTGGAGAGTTTGAGCTCAGCAAAACTGATAAAAAAACGGGTGGCAATTTTGGCTAATACCCAGCCAATCAATAGCAACAGCAACGCCTTAACAATACTGATCCAGTTAATCACGTTTTCCAGATTGGTGTCTAAAACGATCTCATCCATTGTGCAGGCAACTCTATTGGTCGATTAAGTCTACGTTGTTATTAGGCAAACAGGTTTTCCCAGGTATTCGTGACGATACCTCGATTAGCTTCCTCTCTGGCGGGCGTTATGCATTCCCTGCCTACCGCCTCTTCAATGGTAACGCTACCCTGTTGATTTTTGACATCCATAATGAAGGATAATGGCTCGGTGCTAAGCTGGTTTTCACCTTCATAGAGGGATAAATAGGGCGTGGGTATGCTTAGTCGCTCTAACGTCACATTTTCATCACTTTGATTATCAATGCTGACCGGTGTTAAGGCGCGGTAGGGTAGTTTGAGTAACAGCGACTTATCCAATCTGGCGTGCGTTTGCGAACCATAACACAGTGATCCTTCGCCAGTTAAAGCCCCCATCCAGGTATCCGAGAGTTGCTGTAAGGGTAACTCTACTTGGGTATCGCCAATACACACAGTAAGCCATAATGGCGTGCTGACATAGAGTGTTATTTTGTGATGTGCCGCGATAGTCAATGGTGAGTAGGGGCGTACAATAACTGGCCGGTCAGCAAGCTTTGCTTGCAGCGTCAACACACATGAATCTGAACTTACCGCCAAGCGGCTTAATTGGCCATTTGTTTGTTCGGATGTTTCGGCGAAACAACCTTTAAAAGGGCCATTATTACCACGTTTTTGCCACTGATAGTTCAACAGCCATTCATGCGTTAAACGACTAATACGCAGATCCAGATCACCGGCTTCGATGTGCAGCGGTTGATCTTTAATTGTCCATTGTGATGCCCAAAAGCTTAGGGCGTCAGAGCGTGATGCTTGATCTGAACTCATTCCAGTCCTCCCTGATTTTTTGCAATGAGACCGCGTAAACTGGGTGGGATTACAAGTGTTGTGAGTACGCTCATCAATACCAGGGTGACGTAAAGAGGTTGCTCGATAAGCCCCGTGTTCAACCCCAGCAGGGCGATAATCATAGTCACTTCCCCCCTTGGTGCCATGCCCAGTCCAATAATGAGTGATTCTCTATTTGAATAGCCCAACAGGCGCGCAGGCAAACCACAGCCAATTAATTTGGTTAATAGCGCTACCAAGGTAATTGAAATCAGGAAACCGACAAGCTGTAGATCCAGCGCGGACAGATCAACCAGCACGCCAAGCGAGACGAAGAACATGGCGGCAAACAGAATCCGTACATATTCGGCACCTTCCTTAAAATCTTTGCTGTTTTTTAATTTAACACCTTCCATCGCAACGCCCGCAACAAAGGCGCCAACAATAGCTGAAAGACTAAATATTTCTGCCGTAATGGCGAATAGAAAAGCCATCATCATGGCAAATATAAAAGCCATCTCGGTGTATTTCCGTCCCAACTCGCTTTCATCAATCATGCTAATTAATCGACAAATAAACTTTTGTCCGATAAGTGCGCCGATGATAAAAAAAGCAATGCCTTTGACTAACAGGAAAAGGCTACCAGTAACAGAAACCTCGCCAGCAATAAACTGGTTGCCAATGGATAATGCCAACAATGCCAAAACATCATCTATGACAGCTGCACCAATAATGGCTTTGGCAATAGACGAATTTAATTGGCCCATTTCGCGTAAAGTGTCCGCAGTAATGGCAATGCTGGTGGCGGTTAGGCAGATACCCAAAAAGACCGCTTTATTGCTGTCAAATTCAAACAGTGTGGCTAATGCATACCCCCCGGCTAACGGCACGACGACGCCAAAAAGCCCGATCAGTAGATACTGCCAGCGCATGATGTCCTTTAGCCTGAATTCAAGACCAACAACAAACAGCAGTACAATAGCGCCAATGTGGGCGAGATTGCTGACCAGGCTCGTATAGGTTACCCAACCCAGAAGCGAAGGCCCGATCAGTATACCAAGCAGGATTTGGCCAACAACGGCGGGTTGATTTATTTTGGATGACAGCAGATAACCTGCCAGGGCAACAAATAATAGCAGGCTAATCTGTAATTCGATCGAATCAGTGATATGCATTTAGCCGTGCCCCAATCGTTAGCTTTACTCCTGTTTTTCCATCAACTTAAGTTTGAAGCTCCAGTTTTTTTGTTTTGGCAAGTAGAGTTTGATGCCGACATTGTTGTTTTCATAATCCCGCAGGATTTCAGCAGTACGATCCTGCGGAATAGTTTTCCCTGATGCGGATATTACGCGGACATAATCAACATTATCGGGGTTTGTGGGGACGTTGATTTCAATAATCTGAAGGCTTTTTTCTGTGTCTTCAAAAATAGCGATAACTTCGGCGCCGAGAACATCGCCAACAAAGCCAGGATTTGCATCCAGGTAACCTGTTTCCAGACTTTTCATTGTTTTTGTCGGGATTGTATCGTCTGGCTGTACGGCACATGCAGGGACAACAACAGTAAATGAAAATAGTAGTATGCAAGCTGAAGTTAATTTCATCATAATAAAAAATCCGGTTGTTCCATGGGGATATAACCACAAGCATATCAGGGCAAAATCAATGCTGGAAGCTGTAAATAACGAGGGTTATCAAGTTTATCTGACCTGGGCTGGGATCGTTTTTTGCCTTAGTCAATCGGCCATGTTTTCGGGGCTAAATCTGGCGCTATTCAGCGTTAGTCGGCTACGTCTTGAGGTTGAAGTTGCTAGCGGTAATGAGCCTGCAAAAAAACTACTTGAGTTACGTAAGGACTCCAATTTTCTACTCACGACTGTGTTGTGGGGCAATGTCGGTATTAATGTGTTGCTGACGCTGCTATCCAACTCGGTCATGGTTGGCTTGAGTGCTTTTTTGTTTTCAACGGTAGCCATTACACTGGGTGGCGAAATCATGCCGCAGGCTTATTTTTCCCGTAACGCGCTGAGAATGGTGTCCATCCTGAGGCCTGCTTTACGTTTTTATCAGATCTTGCTATTCGTGATCGCCAAACCCTCAGCCATGCTGCTGGATATGTGGTTGGGAAAAGAGGGGGTGCACTACCTTCGTGAACGCGATTTACGAAATTTAATTCATCAACATATTAATGCTGCCGAAACTGATGTCGACGCTTTGGAAGGCATTGGTGCACTTAACTTTTTGGCCATTGATGACGTGCCGGTTTCGAAGGAGGGTGAAGTTATTGATAGCAATACCATCATTAAAATTAAATGCATCAATGGCAAACCGCAGTTTTTTAATCCCGCGCTTGATGCCCAGCAAGAAGAACAACGATTCATCCACCAGGTCTCTACGACGGAGTACCCCTGGGTCATTTTTACGGATGAAGCCAATGACCCGCTCTTGGCTCTGGATGCCGATGGCTATCTGCGCGCGGTACATCACAGCACAAATCATGGCAATGTAGACACGGTGATCGACCCTTACACTTTTTGCCATAAACCCATTGTGGTGACAAATCCCAAGACCCGTCTGGGCAGTGTGATTTCATTGTTTAAGGGAGAAACTGAGGCGCAATCCGACGCGCCATTGAAAACAGATCTTATTCTGTTGTGGAGTGATGAAAAACGGATTATTACCGGCGCTGATATTCTCGGGCGTCTTTTTAAAGGTATAGGGCTGTACAGCTCCATTGATAAAGTCCACAAATAATGGGTATGCCATAGAGGATTGTTGATCGCAAATTAATAAAGCAATGGTGATGTGGTTATGACTGATATTGGGGAAAATCTGCCAACAAGTGCAATTAACGCACTTTATCCGCGCTCATTAAAATACTTGACCAGTCACCTGCAGGCATTGGTGCGAGGCCGTTTGTGGTTGCAAGTAATGGTGGGAATGGTGCTGGGCATTATGATTGGTATCTTAATCGGCCCAAGTGTTGGCTTACTCGATGCAACAACGGCGGCGACTTTAAGTGATTGGCTGGCTTTTCCTGGAAAATTGTTTCTGGCACTGATTCAAATGATGGTTATCCCGCTGGTTTTTGCCTCAATTATCCGTGGGCTGGCGGCAACAGAGGATCTCGAACAACTGCGAAGAATAGGGTTACGAGTGGTCGTTTTTTTTGTGGTAACCACGGCGCTGGCTATTGTAATAGGCTTGGTAGTAGCCTCCGTCATTAAGCCCGGTTTATATGTTGATAGTCAGGCCCTGCAAGCTACGTTGGGGCCAATTTCTGCAATACCGGAACAGGCTGCATCTACAGGGCTGAATTTCAATGCCATTCCTCAGAAAATAATTACCTTGTTACCTTCGAATCCGCTAAGTTCGATGGTCGAAAGCAATATGCTGCAGGTGGTTATTTTTGCAATGGTAGTGGGCGTCGCGTTGGTGATGATGGTGCCTACACAGGCCAAACCGTTACTGGATTTGATGGGCTCCTTGCAGGAAGTCTGCATGACGGTCGTTCGCTGGGCTATGCGTTTGGCCCCAATAGCGGTATTTGGACTGATCGCGCAACTGACAGCAAAACTTGGCCTCAATGCCTTGATGGGCATGGCCGTGTACATTCTCACTGTGCTGCTCGGTCTGTTGTTAATGTTTTGCGTTTATCTGGTCATTATTTTTGTGGTTGCCAAGCAAAGGCCGAAAACCTTTATTCTCGCTGTGAAGGATGTACTGTTACTGGCATTTTCGACCTCCAGTTCGGCGGCTGTGATGCCGCTCTCAATTAAAACCGCAGAAGAGAAGCTCAAGGTACGATCTTCCGTTGCACAGTTTGTGATTCCGCTGGGCGCCACCATCAACATGAATGGTACTGCCTTGTATCATGGTGTAGCGACTCTGTTTCTTGCACAGGTGTTTGGTATTGAAATCGGTATGGGAGGTATGCTGCTGATCGTATTAACATCGGTGGGCGCTTCAATAGGAGCACCTGCTGCACCAGGGGTTGGCATCGTGATTCTGGCAATGGTGATGAGCAGCGTTGGTATACCTGCTGAAGGCATTGCGCTGGTGATGGGGGTTGACCGCATCCTCGATATGAGTCGTACGGCAATCAATGTCAGTGGTGATTTAGTAACAGCCAAGCTGATGGACGTTTGGGTTGGTGGCAAACTGAGCCATAGTGAAGAGCTTGCGGCTGAACTTGACCGAGAGCGTACTCGTTCGAAAACTGGTGAGGATGTATTAACGATTGAGTAACGGGCTAGCGGGAACGATACATCAAGTCCACTGACTGCCCTTGGCCAGACTCGGTTTCCAGATAGAGCTTGTCGCTAAGCTGATACTGCAAAAACACTTTACTGAGCTTATCAATGACGCCGATACCGTAACGAGCATACAGGCGCGGGGTGATGTATTTGCCGAGCGTGAAGCCCAGTGTTTCAACACCTTCTTCAGCCTCCAGACCAATTTCATCAAGCCCCGATAATTCCGTCAGTTTTGATGTAACAGGGGTTGATTGGCTGATCGAATAGGCTAACAGCATATTTGCCAGTGCATTTTGATCAGCGGCATTAGCACTACGTAGCGGCTTGCCGCGAATAATGTAGGATAAAATTTCGCTGTCCGGCAAGGCAGGTTCCGAATAAAGACGGGTTCTCAAATTATCCACCGGACCGTTGACCAGCAGACCAGCCTTGATGCTTTTCACGGTACGGCTGGCCGTGAGGTCTATTTCAGGACGACTGAGTAAACCGGTGAAACGAATCACACCACGCTCAATGATGAGATCCTGACCGTAAGCCTGATAGGCGCCATTAACGAGGTTAAGCTCGCCATTTCCCAGTAAAGTCCCCGGAGATTGTTTTGACAGTGTCAGCTTGCCCTTCACATCAGTTTTAAGTCCATAGGCTTCAAAATTGACCTTATCGCCAAGCATGACGGCAAGATTCAAGTCAAACCGATAGGGCGCCACGTTAATCGTTGAATCGCTTTCAACGCGATGGATAACCGCATCGGAGGTCAACGTTAAACGGTTAGGCGAGGGTTTAATAGTAATTTTTGCCTCGGGAATACGCAGCAGTCCTTCCATGTTAAGGCTGCTTGGGCTTGCAGTGATATGTATATCAGGGCTGGCCAGAATACGTCGATTTTTCTGATCCATTAGCAATGCATTATCACCCTGTATGTGCAGTTCGCTGAGCCAGTTGTCGATTGACGTAAACGTCAGTGTACCCGCGAGGTTCAATTGGCCTTCGCCAGCCGTTACAGTCGCGTTAACTTGCTGTCTCGAGCCGGATAAAGTGCTGATTTCGGCGCTTAAATCCGTCCATTCAATAGCCAGTGGGCTGATGTAAATATGCGGGATATTGAGTCGAGTAAAGAGGGAAAGGCGCGGCTCTTGCAGGCTGTTATCGAGTTTAATGTAACCTTCCAGTTCTCCTGACAGAGCGTCCACTTCTGGGATAAGCGGGGCATAGGGTTTCAGGTCTGGGATGTTGTAGTCAACACGTGCGCTCAGGGGGCTATGCTCAGCCAGCAGTTGACGAATTTCAAACACGCTGCTCAGGCTGCCCGTATCATTAAGACGAGCATTAAACTTGCCGTTGAGTGCACCGTTATTCAGCTCGATGTCAGTCACCAATCCGGCAATACTGATTTGGGTGTTATCGGCATCGTCTGCGCTCAAGAGCAAGGGGGCTTCCGCACGGCTTTGCGTGAGTCGCAATTGTCCTTGATGCTGTTGTCTGTCGCCTGTCACGCTGACAGCAATATCGAGTAGGCCGCTAATTGACGTGTTCAACAAACCTGTGGCATTAAGCAGTGATACCGGCAGTTGACGTGCATTCAGGCTGGCATCCAGTTTACCCGCTGCGCCTGTAGCCTCCAGGCAGACGCGGCCATCGTTATCATGCAGGCATAACGGCGTCGAAGACCAGTCCGACGGTGCTGCTTGGTAGCTGACCGGCTGTTCCAGCTGCCAGTCACCAATGGCCTCGCCCTTGACCTGTAATCGGTTAAGTCGTCCTGTAATGAGAACAGGCTTGTCGAGCTGCAGGTCACTGTGAGCGCTTATTTGCAGCAGAGGGTTTACGGTTTCAAGCCATAAGGTTGGCGTTAACCAGGCACCTTCAGTCATCACTTTCAATCGATCCAGATAGACCGACTGGTAACGCAAACCCTCTGCATTAAGCCGGTTTCCGCCCTTGATAAACACGCCATCCAGAAGCTCAATGGCAATCGTGATATCGTTGGCGGAAAAATCATAAAGACTCAGATTCTGCCCCTGTAATTGTGCTTTCAACGTCGGCTTTTTTGTTGTGCCGGTTAGTAATCCGCTGGCTTGAATAGCACCTTTTGAATCAGGCAATAAAATTTTTAAATCAGTAAGTTGACCATCAAATGTTATGTTGAATCTAGACTTTTCAAGCGTGCCGGAAAGGGCCAGCTGGTTGTCACCAACGTTGGCTTTTAATTGTTGAATAAGGATATTCTCGCCCAGCATTCGAGCATTAATTTGTGCGTTAAAGGCTCTTTCTTGTAGCACACCTTGCAGGTTGGTTGAGGCGATATCGAGTTGTAATTCAGTGCCGGCACTGCCGTTGATCACCAGTGTGCCAATCAGTTGTTGTGGCAATAATGGGTGGATGACCTGACCGTCAAAGTTGTTCAGATTAAGCAGTCCTTGCCAGCGAGGCACATCATCAAGCCAGCTCACCTGTGCGCTTATTTCGGCACTGCCTCCCTTATTATCGGACAGCCATAGTTTACTGATGTCCAGTTCTGTAGGGCTGATATTGGCAAATACTTCAAAGGCGGAATTGCTGTTAGCACGAAGCTGCAGCTGACCTTTGATAGAGGTCTCTAAGGCTGAAAAATCACCTTCAGCGCTCAACACCACCTTTGACAGCTGTGGTGGTGTTTTGCTGGTCAGCGGCCAGGATAACTTGTCTACGGTACCTTGCAAGGATAGTTGCGGCTGTTTGAGCCAGTTGGTTAGCCTAATGCTGATATCCGACGTCAGGTTGCCGCTGCTTTGGTGGCTGAGAGTAAGTTCTTTTTTATTCCCCTTGAGACGTGCACTGCCTGCTAGTGGACTGCCGTCAACTAACGATGAGCTCCAGTTCAGTGCCAGGTCGATAACCAATTTGGGGGCCAATGCAACATCCCCCTCTAGTTGCAGGCTAGTTTTTCCATGATGCAGGCTTAGTTTCGTTGCGCTGATGCCGCGTTGATCGATCCGGCTGGAAAGCTCGATGTTGTGCAACTTGTGTGTTTGATCAGCGCTGTTGATGCTCAGCTGCTGTACCGATAAGTGCTGTAAATTGACTTCAAGCGGAATAAAGATCAATCGATCGTTAAGAAACGCCAGATTAAAGGTTTCTTTTTGTGGTGTTTCAACCTCGCTTTCGGGCAAGTCGATCGTAACGTTGCGGGCCGATAGCTCGTTTATTTGTAGCTTTGAATAGAGTAGTTCGCTCCAGTCGGCGGATAAGTTCAGCTCGGTGATGCCAATGTTTACGTTAACCGTTTTAATATTAAGGTTTTCAATCTGTAATCCGTCACTGATTGAACCCTGTAATGATTGATAAGTCAGCAGCTCAAACCTTGCCAGCGTAGAGAATAATTGCCGGGTGCCTGATTCGGTAAAAATCAGCCACGTCAAAACTGCTGCTAGCACCAGTATGATGGTGAGTAAGACGGCCATCATGAATTTCAGGACTTTGCGCAGCTTCAAATAACCGGCGGCCGTTGAGCGAGACACCATCAGAGTTGCGCCCCGAAACTGAGATGGATTCTGAAATCGTTGTCGTCATCGTCCAGTGGTACACCGATGTCAAAGCGCAGTGGCCCGATAGGTGAATGCCAGCGCAACCCCAAGCCTACGCCGGTGACTGGGTCAAAGCGTTCATTCCAGGCATTACCACTATCCACAAAGGTGGCGATGCCCCATTTTTTATAAACCGCCCGCTCCAACTCAAGGCTAGCGACCGCTTTGTGCTTGCCGCCGATAACTTCAGTACCTTGTATCGGGCCAAGCGACTGGTATTCATAACCGCGAATGCTGTTATCGCCGCCGGTAAAAAAACGTCGCGAGGTTGGCAAATCGTCGACAGAATTTGCAATGGTGTAGCCCAGTTCGCCGCGCATCAGCAATCGAATTTTATAGGGCAGGGTGGCAACCCATTTCGCCGTGGTCTGAACCTGCAAAAAAGAGGAATCCGATATCAGCTGTTCGCTGCTGCCCAATACCGCGAAGGCTAGCGAATAGCCCTTGCTGGGATAGCTGAGATTGTCAGCCGAAAGTTTGCTCCAGCTAATACCCGGTACCAGGTGCAGGTCGCTGTTATGCTCCTCTCCGATTCTTGAGTTTTCTGTACTCAGGGCAAGTGAAAGCGATTGATTCCAACCGGTTTTTAACAACTTGTTGTCGGTCAGAGACGTTTCCCAACGCTGGCTTTCAAAGGAGTCATTATTTTCCTCTAGATAGGATAAATCCGCACGCAGGCTATCGGTACGCGGATCACGCCAAGGCACACTGTAGTTGAGATTAAGTTTGTTAAGCACTTGCGATAATAACAGGCTGGTTTGACCTTGATGTCCGGCGTTGTTAATACGGTGGCGGGTATAACTGCCACGTAACCGCGCTCCGGTATCGGTGGAAAAACCAATTCCCGCATCGTAGCTGGATGGATTTCCCGCCGTTGCCTGCACGTTAATAGGCACCACGCCTTGCTCTTTCAGGGGCTGTAATGGTGTGATTTCAACCAGCTCAAAATAGCGGGATTCGTTAAGACGAATACGATCATTTTGCAGCGTCGAAAGGTTGTAGGGGGAACCAGGACTAACCGTCAGTAAACCCTCGAATAGTTCATCCTTCAAAACGGATTGTTTAATCTGCAACTCACCAAACTGGTAGCGTTTCCCCGAGAGCCAGTGCAGCGTGATATCCGCTTCATTCAGGTGTGGGTAAACATCCACACGTTGCTCAACAATCTCTGCGTCGAAATAACCTAATTGCGCCCCTCGGGCCTGTAGACCTTCTTTTAACGCCTCATAATTTTCATTATTAAAGTTTGAACCAGGCGGCATTGCGTATTTAGCCAACAAATCACGAAAGCCCTTTTTTTGTGCCGCGGCACCGGAAATTTTAATATTGGCGTCACGTACCCGCAGCGCCTCGCCTAGTTGAATGTCATAACTGAGTTGCCAGCATTTAGGTTTGAAGATCAGTTCTCTTTGAAAACTGGAATTAAAGTAACCAAGCGCCTGTAACGATTGAATCAATTCGGCGTCAGATTGCCTTAAAATTTGATGCGCTGCACTTTGGGGGGCGTCACATGGCAGATCAACAGACTTCAGATGATCACTTATCTTGCTTTTAAGGGGCTTGGGAATACCCGTCAAATTAAATTCGGCATGGCCTGCTAGTGGCTTAAGTAGCGTAAAACTCAGTAAAAGCAGTGTAAACAGATTGCGTAGGCTGATCATTGCAATTGTGAGTCAACTGGCTGATTTTTGGAGGGGCTTAAAATTTGCACTCAGATAAACCTGTTTAAGCATGCTTGATATATTGATTGTGAAAAACCCGCACACAAATCAGATAACGGGCTGATCTTGCCATAGCCCCCTTGGTTTACAGTATCGGGGGGCAAAATTTAAGCCTTTAAAGCGAAGGAGTGTACGCCCTAGAGTAGACATTGTTGATGCTTTTAAGTTGTTAATAATTCAGCGTTTTAGCGCTGGGCAAGATTGTCCCGTCAACCTGGTTAAATACCATACAATTTTTTCCATTTTTAGCAGGCGATGACACCTTGGTTTGATGTTTGCAATGTTGAGGTTGATTTGGCGCCACTGCGTTCTGAGATTTCTACGATAGATCTGACTACCGTCAATACGTAACAGTGGTCGCCCAAGCATAACCCAAATCCCCTCCGCCCAAAACGCCGCAGTTGCTTATCAGGAATATTATCGAGCGGTATTTAGGTCTCATATTATTAAGTTTCTGGTGGCCCAGATTTTCGATTTTATGATGAAATTTAAGACGCTACTGTCTTTTGGCAAAAGGTAGATTAACAACACATTGACAACTACCTGTTTATACAAGGCGCTGTTATCATCAAAGTGACTGGATGTGTTTTTGAGTGGTGTATCTTCAGGAGATGGCTATGGCGACACTTACTTTTTATGGCGCAACAGAGGGTGTTACAGGTTCCGCTTACCTTATCGAAACCGAACGTAGCACTATATTACTGGAATGCGGGCTTGTGCAGGGTGGCAGGGAGGCCGAAAAAACAAATCAAAAGCCTTTCCCATTTGACGTCAGAAAGCTTGACTTGGTAATTCTTTCACACGCACACCTGGATCATAGCGGTCGATTACCCAAGCTGGTTGCTGATGGTTATCAGGGTCCTATTTATATGACCTATCCGACCAGCGAGCTGCTTGAGGTGATGTTGAAAGATGCCGCATCCTTGCAGGAGCGAGACGCAGAATGGGAAAATAAACGTCGGCGCCGGGCCGGTAAAAAAGAAATTGAGCCACTGTATACGATAGATGATGTGGAGACCACGCTAGCGCTTTGTAATGCCTACGCCTATGGCAAACGACAGCAGGTTGCCGAAGATGTCGTCGTTTGTTTTCGTGATGCAGGGCACATTTTGGGGTCGTCTATTGTCGAACTGTTTGTTACTGAACATGGCGCAGAGAAGAAACTCGTGTTTTCCGGTGATTTGGGCAACAGCTGCTCGGCGTTGCTACGTGACCCTGAAACCGTTGATCAGGCCGATGTATTATTGCTCGAATCGACCTACGGTGATCGGGAACATCGCTCTCTTGAACAAACCCTCGACGAATTTGAAGGCATTATTGAAGAGGCCTCGAGCACGGGCGGTAACATCTTGATTCCTGCGTTTGCAGTCGGACGTACTCAGGAAATTATTTTCCGTCTTGGTGAGCTCTATCAGAAAGGTAAACTCAAACAACAGGCTGTTTATCTCGATAGCCCTATGGCGATAGCGATTACAGAAATTTATCATCGCTACCAGAATATTTATAATAGCGAAGATGTCGCAGCCCTGGGCAAAGGCAAATCTGCCAGTTTGCACAGTTTTCTGCCGGTATTGCGTTATTCCAACACCACCGAGGAATCGATTGCACTTAATAGAATATCCGAAGGTGCGATCATCATTGCCGGTAGTGGCATGTGTAATGGCGGCCGTATTCGCCACCACTTTAAACACAATTTATGGCGCAGTAAGGCCCACGTGATCATCGTAGGTTACCAGGCCATAGGCACTCCGGGACGAGCTCTGGTGGATGGTGCCCAGCACTTTCATTTGGGTGGTGATGATATCGCCGTCAAAGCCACAATCCATACTATTGGTGGTTTTTCGGCTCACGCCAGTCAATCACAACTGCTCGACTGGGTAAGAAATTTCTCCAAGCCACGGCCAAGGCTGTTCCTGATCCATGGTGAAGATGATGCCAAGATTGCGTTACAACAAAGCCTTTCCGGCGAAGGGTGGCCTGCTGATATTCCACACTTTGGCCAAAGTATTTCATTTTAGGATGTTAAAGGATGACTGAGTTCGCGAGTCAAAAACAGGTATTTCCTTCGGCTAAAGAGGATATTGGTGCGGCGGAACTTGACCCGAAAACATCACAGACAAACTCCCTCTCTTATCGTTTGGCGTATGCCGATACGGAATTTTTGCTGCGTGATGAGCTGCGGCCAGTTCGACTGCAACTAGAACTATTGAAGCCCGAGTTGCTGCAACAGGAACAGGGGATTCATTCGACGATCGTTGTTTTCGGCAGCACACGAATCCCTGATGCTAAAACTGCCACCGAACGGCTCCAGCATGCGGAGACACTGGCTAACCAATTTCCAGAAAATAAAGACCTGGCTCGCAACGTAAACATTGCCAAGAGCATACTTGCCAAGGCGTACTATTACGATGAAGCGCGTGAGCTTGGTCGCATCATTACGTCTAACTCGCAACAGCCCGGACAGTGTCAGCAGGTTGTTATTACCGGCGGTGGCCCAGGTATTATGGAGGCGGCTAATCGTGGTGCACATGATGTAGGCGGCAAAAGCATTGGTTTGAATATCGTTTTGCCGATGGAACAATGCCCCAATGCCTATGTCACACCTGAGCTTAGTTTTCAGTTCCATTATTTTGCGGTGCGTAAAATGCAGTTTCTAATGCGGGCGAGGGCTTTAGTGGCATTTCCTGGTGGTTTTGGCACCCTGGACGAGCTATTTGAAACCTTGACACTAATTCAGACCAAAAAGGTCAAACCAGTCCCTATATTGTTGTTTGGCCGCGAGTACTGGCAACGCATCATCAATTTCGACGCGCTGGTGGATGAGGGGGCTATCGATCCAAAGGATTTGGATTTATTCCAGTATGTCGAAACGGCGCATGAAGCCTGGAATGTGATACAAACCTTTGAATCATGCGGTTAGCCTCGCTCTAGAAAGACACGACGAGCATTTCTGACTAGGTCACTGCTGCTGATCGGTTTCGTCGTTAATTGAGCAAGCATGCAAGAAACCCACCTGGTGTTATTCGCTGAGGGGCCATTTCCAGTTGCGAATTTCAGGCATGTCCTGTCCGTGATGATTTATGTATTGTTTGTGTTCGATAAGCTTATCGCGAACAAATTGCTTCCTAGCCGATCAACAACATAAAAAGCCTGTCCAGTACATTTAAAATCACCAAATAATATCTTTGCTGTGTGATGTTAAATTCTAACCATCAGACAATAGCTTGCGAATCGTATTCGGCGGTATGATCAGTGCATAGCTGTGATCCGGGATACACACAGAAGGTGTGTATCGAATCTTACTCAGGTTTTTAATGTATCTATCCTAATGAAAAATGTAATTCTTGAATTAACACGCATCATTCAAAGTGTCGCTCTGGTCGGATCATCAGCCGAACAGGTGAAATTGATCGTCGATTCCATCAGTGAGGTAGTTGGGGTTGATGTCTGCAGCCTATATAGACTCAAGGCTAATAACGAGATGCAACTGGTGGCCAGTCACGGACTGGTTTGTGAAGGACAAATAACCATCCCTGCCGGCAAAGGGCTGGTTGGGATGGTGGCTAAAAACCGGCACCCCATCAACATTGCCAACGCAGCAAAACACCCGGATTATTTTTATATTGAGGAAACTCATGAGGAACGCTTCAAGAGTTTTTGCGGTGTACCGTTAGTGCGCTCCGGGGAGGTGATAGGGGTTCTGGTTGTACAAAGCCTTAAGGCAAAGACCGTCAGCAAACAAAATGAAGCTTTTTTAGTTACGCTTGCATCACAGTTGGCGCTGTTGCTCACGAATCTTCCCAGCAGTGAAAAAACACCCACCTCCAACCTGCATTTAGCGGGTGTCAAAGGCGCACCCGGTATTGGGATAGGTACTGCCTCTTTCACGGTGATGGATGATCTTAAAAATGTACCTGATGCCGACTGTGACGACGTTAATGCCAGCATTAATGCTTGGCATGAACTGCTGGTCAGGGTGCGCGCCGAAGTAGCGACCGAACAACAAGCGATGAGTGGGGAGTTGGCAACCAATGTTGCGGGTATTTTTGACGCCTACCAAATGCTGTTATCGGATCCCGCACTGATTGAAAAAGTCGAATCGGAAATCCGTGCCGGACATTGGCTACCTAGTGCTCTTAAATTAACCATCCATTATTTTTCAGAATTGTTCCGGGCCATGGATGACCCTTATCTCAAAGCCAGGCATGAGGATATTCAGCACTTAGGTAACAAACTTTTTAATGCATGGAGCAGAAATGAAGTAGTGGGAGGAGGGGATACTCTTATTGAGGGCCCGGTTATTCTGGTTGGTGCCCAGGTCAGCATTTCTCAGATCGCCAGTGTTCCTGTTGAGCAGCTTGCCGGCATTGTTTGCTTTGAAGGCTCAAGCCTCTCGCATACCGCTGTCGTTGCAAATGCCATTGGTGTGCCGGCAGTTATGGGGATCGGTGCGGCTAAAGGATTAGTTAATGGCGATCTACTGATCGTCGATGGCAACGAAGGGCAGGTTATTCTCAAGCCCAGTGACGCCATTGCGGATGAGTTTAGAGAATTAGTTAACAAAGAGCGGCAACTATCTGAAAAACTTGATGAATTACGTGACCAACCTGCTCGAACAACAGATGGTCAAACGGTGCGGCTATTAACCAATACCGGGTTGCTTTCGGATATCACGCCTGGCTTAAAAAATGGTGCTGAAGGGATTGGCCTTTATCGTACTGAGTTAACCTTTATGGTGCGAGACAGTTTTCCCAGTGAAGCAGAGCAGGTGCAGGTGTATAAACGAGTATTCTCCGCTTATGCGGACAAACCTATTTACATGAGAACGCTCGATATCGGCGGTGATAAACAGCTTGCCTATTTCCCTATCGAAAACGAGGAAAACCCAGCGCTAGGTTGGCGCGGTATCCGATTTACTTTGGATAATATCCAACTGCTAATGACACAAGTACGAGCCATGATCAGGGCGGCTGAAGGTGCAGACAACTTACATATCATGCTGCCCATGGTTTCATCGATTCGTGAGCTGGATACATTCAATAAGCTACTGGGCGACGCTTGCCAACAATTACGCCAAGAAGGCCACATATTCAAACGGCCGAAAATCGGTATGATGGTCGAAGTTCCTGCCGCCATTTCTCAACTGCCGTTCTGGAAAGACAAAATTGATTTTGTGTCGATTGGTTCAAATGACTTGAGCCAATACTTGCTCGCAACCGACCGAAATAACACCCATGTAGCCAGTCTTTTTGATCATCTTCATCCAGCCGTGTTGTATGAGGTAAAGCGTATTGTCGATACTGCTAAGCAGTGCAATTTACCATTAAGCCTGTGTGGCGAAATGGGCTCCGATCCGGTCGCTGTTGTGCTTTTGCTTGGCATGGGTGTGCGGACTTTAAGTATGAGTGCTGCCAAGCTGCCACGTATTAAGTCATTGATTCGGTCCGTGTCGATCATGATGGCTGAGGAATTGCTGGACCAGGCTCTGACTATCAATAATGGGATAGATATTCGACGCGTAGTTAATGAAAAACTGGCCACTCTTCATTTGGGGTAATCTTTGTCCAGCTTGCGGGAAAGTAACACCCTGACTCTTATTTCCTTAATACCTGTAATAAAGATTACAGGAAATAGTGTGTATCCATATAGCGCTCTACTTAGTCATTGAAGCTGTTTATAGTCTTGAATCCCACTGCGCAAGCATCGAGTCTATATCGTCGTCTTTATCAGCCCCTGTCGCCGACCAAGATTTCCTCAGCAGTGTCAAAGTCTCAACTACGTCACTTTTTGATGTCTTGTCCCGGTTATCTAGCCACCAGAGAATAACGCTCATCATCATCCCAATTTCAGCTCGTGCAGCAATTAACGGGTTGATGCTACGGTTAACGTTACCAGCTTCAATCCCCTTCTTTATTTGTTTTATGCGCATCTCAACAATCGGCTCAAAAATGTCGACACCTTTTAGTATTTCACTTGAATCAGTAGTTAACGCAATACGCATCAAGTCACGATTTTGTTCGGCAAAATCAAAAACAACAGAGATTTCTTCACGCTCAGCACTCTTGGTTTCTTCGCCATAACCATGAACAGCAAATAAACCTGCTGCTAGCTTGCTGACTGCAGCCCGTAATATTTCCAGAAATAGAGCCTGTTTATCTTTGAAGTGTAAATAAAAGGTTCCGTTAGCAACACCTGCCTCTCGCGCAACAGCCGCTATTTTCATGCCGTGGTAGCCAAGTTTTGCAAAAGCCCTAGTTCCCGCCTCAACTAACCGTCTTCGAGTTTCCGTCTTAAGTTGACCTTTAACAGACTGACTATCACTAGCAGTTTCTTTGTTTTGGCTATCTTCATTCATTTGTTCTGTTTAACCCTTTGATTCATATCCTGACATTTGACCCGGTCAATGATCTCACATAATGAGAGATCATTCATCAAATGAGATTACGCTCATTATTATTACATGCGATATCTCTCATTAGGTGAGATATCTCTCATCAATATAATATATGGATCTATAGTCGATAGTGTGTACTTACATCACTAATATTTTGTCTTTTAAGGCTGGTTATGAAAAATTGGGAAAACAGAAAGTAATTTTGATTAATAACACAGACCGTCCTTCACCAAGGTGCAGCAATTCCGTAAACTAGATAAAAACCTAAAACTTACTCTCTACTAGGAATGCAATGGAACACGGAACGATAGCCTTCTCCTTCTTCTTAATCTTCAGTGGAGCTGCCGTCCTAGCCTCCATTGCACTCTACACCCGACAACCTCTTCTCGTTGCTTATATTGCCCTTGGTGCAATTCTTGGCCCGTTTGGTTTTGGCTTTATCACCAACACCGACTTGCTGTCCGACATTTCAAAAATCGGCATCATTTTTCTGTTATTTTTGTTAGGGCTGGATATGCAGCCAAAAAATATGATCCTGATGGTGAAAAAAGCGACCGGTGTAGCGCTGCTGAGCTCAATTATTTTTGCGGGGACAGGTTACCTATTGGCACAGGCGTTTGGTTTTAATCAAATGGAAAGCTTAGTGATTGGCATCGCTATGATGTTTTCCAGCACCATCATTGGTATCAAGCTATTACCTACCACAGTGCTTCATCACCGCTACACTGGTGAATTAGTGGTTGGTTTATTACTACTGCAGGATTTAATCGCTATTTTTGTGCTGCTGGTACTCTACAACCAAACTGGCGAGGCTTCAGTTACGCGATATATATGGGCAATTGTTTCATTGCCTATATTAGCCGGGGTGGCGATTGTTTTTGTTAAATACGTATTGTTACCCTTAATCCAACGCTTTGACCGTTTCCAGGAATACATCTTTTTAGTCGCTATTGGCTGGTGCTTAGGACTTGCCGAACTTGCTGAAGTAATGGGCTTGTCGACTGAAATCGGCGCATTTATCGCCGGCATTGCTGTCGCAACCAGTCCCATTGCGCAGTTCATTGCTATCAGTTTGAAACCCCTGCGGGACTTCTTTCTGATTCTGTTTTTCTTTTCTATTGGCGCAGGGTTTAATCTTGGCCTGCTTAATGAAATTATTGTTCCGGCAGTCTTGCTGGCGATTTTAGTACTGGTTATCAAACCCGTTGCCTTTCGCCTTTTGCTGGCGAAAATCAGCGAATCAAACAAGCTGGCTTGGGAAGTTGGTTTCCGGCTTGGTCAGATCAGTGAGTTTTCTTTATTGATTGCTTATATCGCCACCAGCATTGCACTAATCGGCGAACGCGCCTCGGTGTTAATTCAGGCTACAGCCATTCTTACCTTTTTGGCCTCGTCCTACTTGGTTGTATTCAGATACCCTACTCCAATTGCTGTTTCTGATGAGCTACGCCGAGACTAAGCCTATATTTATCAATTAGTTATAACCGAATTGGAAGTTACTTTGCAGGTGCGCCAGCTTTAGTCCACTGCCCGACAAGTGCGCGTTCCTGCTCTGTCATTTGAGTTTTATTCATAAAGGGCATGTTCTTGGCGATGACTGCCCTAGCGAAGATACGTGCTGCTGAATTTTGCATCTGATCAAGATTCTCTAGTAGCACACCACCCGGAGCCACCTTAAAAACTTCATCTGAAGGATTGACCGAATGGCAGCTGCTGCAACGTGTACGAATAATATTAACTACAGCTGCCACATCAATTTGCTGAGAAGCTGGTTGCTCTGATTTACTATCGTCAGCGCCCGGCGAAGAGTCTCCGCAGGCTGTTAATACGCCGGTTAGCAATAAGTAGCCCAATAGATTGCGTTTCATTTTTAGTCCTCACGAATTTATTAATAACTTTAACCCGTCGAATGGAGACTTAAAACGGGTTGATAACAAAATACCTGGCTCGAATTTTTCTGCTGGCGATAAATTGATCCGGTTTTTTTCATCCAGTTTTTTAGCGCTTTAAACGGCCCTTTATGCTTACAACACACACTAAATTTCTTCCATGTTTTGTTTTATGCCTGCTTTTAACAGCATGCGATTATAGTGGCTCAAGCACACCCACTCTAGATAAATACTCAATGGCTATGGTGGTCCTGCCGACAGAGAAAACCTTCAAGGTTTATCTCGCGGAAACACCTGAAGAACGTAGATTAGGGCTTAGCAGGGTGCAAAGTGCAGACTTTGATGAGAATAGAGGTATGCTTTTTGTTTACCCGAAAACACGCGAATTACAGTTCTGGATGCCAGAAACGCACTTTGATTTAGACGTGTTTTTTCTGGATAAAAACTATCTTATTCTGGATGCTCATCGTAGCTTAAAACACCATTCAGACAAGATAATCGATGACAACGTACCCAGATCTAAAAAGGTCATAGGTCAGTATGCTTTGGAAGTTAAATCAGGGTCCGCTTTTGCCAGCGAGCTAAAACCGGGAATGAGGCTGACAATTAAAACTATCAACCCTCTGTGATAAGCAACCTGAGTAAAAAAAGCCCGTTTCAGATTTAAAACAGGCCGCTTAAAACATACGATCTACCGATTGTTATAGGTCCAGCACCAATGTGCCTTTAGCTCTAGAACAACAAGGCAGAATAACATCACCAGCCTCTTTTTCTGGATCGGTCAGAAAATAGTCCTGATGGTCGATATCGCCTTCAATAACAGTTGTCATACAGGTGCCGCAAACGCCCTGTTCGCAGGACACAGGAATGCTGATCCCCTTCTCTTCCAGCACTTCGGTGATCGACAAGTCTTCAGGAATATCAATTACTTGCCCGGTGCTGTTAATCATTACCTTGAAGCTGGCATCATTTTCGTGATCTTCGTTAACTGTAAAATATTCACGGTGGATAGCTGTTGGATCCCAACTTGAAGCTGCATCAATGACCGCATCGATAAAGCCCTGTGGTCCACAAACATAGAGGTTGGCACCATCAGGTTCCTTACCAACAAGCGCAGGAATATCTAACAGCTGCTCGGCACCGGCATCATCAAAGTGGAATCGTACTTTGTCGCTAAAGGCGCTGTTTTTAATAAACTCGACAAAAGCCGTGCGGCTTTCACTACGCGAACAGTAGTGGAACTCAAACTCTTTACCTAAGCTTTGCAGACGTTGCGCCATACTCAATAATGGCGTAATACCGATACCACCGGCCAACAAAATAGAGCGCTCAGGCGCTTCCTGCAAATGAAAATGGTTGCGAGGATGGCTGATTTTGATGAGATCGCCCTGCTTCACCGCGTCATGAATTTCCAGCGAGCCACCCCGGCTATCAGGGTCACGGAGAATACCCAGGCAATACCTGTGCGTTTCCGAAGGATCATTCCAAAGTGAATATTGGCGCAGATTCCCTGTATTGGGCAAATGTACGTCTATGTGTGAACCAGCGCTAAAAGCAGGCAAATCGTTACCAGCCGGATCAACCAGCTCAAGGCTGATGACACCCTCGGCTTCTAGCGTCTTGCTTGCAACTTTTACGGTTAACAGCTCGGTAGTCATTTATAACGTTTCCTGATGTGAATTTACCAATAACCTGAAATTACACCATTTCTCTTTAAATAGTAATTTCTCAGCCCCAAAAAAAACCCCCGCACAGCAACTGTACAGGGGTTGTTAGACTAGCTCACGAGAGAAACCTTTTTACTTAACAGTTTCAATACGCAGCATGTTTGTTGTGCCAGACACACCAAAAGGAACGCCTGCTGTAATTACAGTTTTGTCACCTTGTTTTGAGAAACCAGCTTCAACAGCTTTAGCTAAGGCAAAGTCTACCATTTCGGCCTGTAGCTCAAACTTTTCACTGAACAGAGGGTAAACCCCCCAAACCAATGACAGACGGCGCGCTGTTTCAAGGCTGTGAGACAATGACAAAATTGGCGCTTCAGGGCGTTCTCGAGAAGCCTGCAAAGTCGAGAAACCTGAGGTGGTGTAATTAATAATTGCAGAGATATCCAGCAGTTGAGTAGTGCTTTTCAGCGCCAAGCTAATTGCACTTTCTACCGTTGGCTCATAGGCAGGCTCGGTAGTGTCCAAAATCTGGTGGTACAGAGGGTCAGATTCAACTTCACGAATGATGTCAGTCATCATCGTAACGGCTTCAACCGGAAAATCACCAGAAGCTGTTTCTGCTGACAACATAACGGCATCTGCACCTTCGTAAACGGCGTTTGCAACGTCACTGACTTCAGCGCGCGTTGGGCGAGGCTTGTCACGCATGGATTCCAGCATCTGAGTTGCAACGATTACTGGCTTAGCATACTGACGACAAAGTTTGATCATCATTTTTTGCAGACCAGGTACTTCGTGAGCAGGCATTTCAACGCCTAAATCACCACGCGCAACCATAACAGCGTCAGTTACTTTAACGATTTCTTCAAACTGCTCAACAGCAGAAGGTTTTTCAATTTTGGCTACCAACAAGGCACGACCAGCGATTTTTTCTTTCGCAGCGATAACGTCGGCAGGTGTCTGTACAAAGGACAGTGCAACCCAATCAACATTCTGGCTCAGGCCAAATTCCATGTCGATCATGTCTTTTTCAGTCAGCGGGTTAACTTTGCCCAGGTTGCCTGGCATATTTACGCCTTTACGCTCACCCAGCTCACCACCGACAACAACTTCAGTTACAACGTAGTCATCTGCGGCCTCAGTGATAACCAGACGCAGGTTACCGTCATCCAGAAAGACTTCAGAGCCAGCAGCTAATGAGCCAATTGCTTCAGGGTGAGGGAAACATACGCGCGTTTCATCACCGGGCGTTGGGTCCATATCCAGCGTGAATTTGGCGCCGTTGACTAGGTTAACAGGGCCGTTAACAAATGTACCAACGCGGAATTTTGGGCCTTGAAGATCCATTAAAACACCAACAGGCATATTCAGTTTTTCGCCGGCTTCGCGAACCCAGGCAATACGCTGAGCATGTTCTTCGTGGCTACCGTGACTAAAGTTGATACGGAATACGTTTGCGCCGGCTTCGATCAGGGCGCAAACCTTTTCCAGGCTTGATGTTGCAGGGCCTAGTGTAGCCAGGATTTTAGTATGGTTAATTGACATAAATTGGGACTCAAGAAGTAATTAAAATAGCTCGGAAATCGTTTACGTTGGTGCGTGTAGGACCAGTGATGATCAGGTCGCCCAACTGTTTGAATACGTTGTAGCCATCGTTGTTATCAAGCATAGCGTGTAGATCAATGCCTGCGTCGATTGCACGCTGGAAACTTTCAGGGGTTAGAATCGCACCTGCATTATCTTCGGTACCATCGATACCATCGGTATCAACAGCAATCGCATAAACACGCTCTTTACCTTTCAGGCTGACTAGCAGGCTCAGCATGAATTCAGCGTTACGACCGCCCTGCCCGTTACCTTTAACTGTAACAGTGGTTTCACCACCGGAAAGAATTACACAGGGTGATGGCAGTGGTTGTCCGTAGTTGATGACCTGTTCAGCCATAGCCGCATGGAATTTAGCAATCTCACGAGATTCGCCTTCTACGCAATCACTCAGGATAAGGCTTGGAATGCCCATTGCTGCGGCGGCTGCAGCAGCTGCTTCCAAGCTCTTTTGAGGTGTTGCAATCATGTGGAATTCAGAACCAGCTAAACGTGAATCGCCAGGCTTAACGGTTTCTGATTCGTCAGAGGCTAACCAGTCACGTACGTTTTGTGGCACTTCGAAACCATAGCGGTCAATAATTGCCAGCGCGTCAGCAGAAGAAGTTGGATCGCCAATAGTTGGACCAGAGGCAATTACGTCTGGATCATCACCAGGCACATCGGAAATACCCAGCGTCACAACGCGGGCTGGCGCGCAATGAGCACCCAAACGACCACCTTTGATCGCAGACAGGTGCTTACGAACGCAGTTCATTTCTGAAATGGTTGCACCAGATTTCAGAAGCGATTTGTTGATTTGCTGCTTGTCAGCCAGAGTAAGACCGGGGGCAGGTAGAGCCAATAAAGAAGAACCACCACCAGAGATCAGGCAAATAACCAAATCATCGGCGGTTAAACCTTCAACGGATTCAAGAATACGTTTAGCAACGGCTTCACCGGCTCCATCTGGAACGGGGTGTGCGGCTTCAACTACTTCAATAAAGTCACAGTCCAGACCATGATCGTAGCGGGTAACAACTAAACCAGACAGTTCGCCGGTCCAGTGAGTTTCCAGTGCTTTGGCCATGGAGGCTGCGGCTTTACCGGCACCGATAACAACGGTACGGCCTTTAGGCTGCTCAGGCAGGTAATCCTGCAGTACTTGCAGCGGGTCAGCTGCGCCAACGGCAGCTTTAAATAACTGATTTAACGTATCACGTGGATCCATGATCTTCCTTATTTTTATACCGTCGGAAAAAGTGGCACAGAATACACTGAATCTCAGTCAATTTCAAAGTCAGACATCGTTTCAAGTGCTCTAATTAGGGCTGAATGATCCCAATCTCTACCACCTTTAGCCGCGCAGACATTAAACAGCTCTTGCGTATTTGCCGTGTTAGGTAAGGCAATGCCCATCTCGCGAGCACCATCGAGCGCCAAATTAAGGTCTTTTTGATGCAGACGAATACGGAAACCCGGCTCAAATGTACGATTAAGCATGCGTTCGCCGTGCACCTCCAGAACTTTAGACGCCGCAAAACCACCCATCAAAGCTTCACGGACTTTAACCGGGTCAGCGCCCGTTTTCGCGGCAAAAACAAGTGCTTCGCTAACTGCTTCAATATTTAGAGTAACAATAATATTGTTAGCCACTTTGCAGGTTTGACCGTCGCCGTTATCACCAATAAGAGTGACATTTCCCCCCATTGCATTCAGTAACGGCAAGGCGCGTTCAAAGGCGTGCGTTGGCCCGCCAACCATAATGGTCAGCGTCGCATTTTGCGCGCCCACTTCACCGCCAGAAACAGGTGCGTCCAGATAATCACAACCCAGAGTGTTGATTTTTTTAGCGAAGATTTTTGTTTCCAGTGGACTAATAGTACTCATATCGATAACTAATTTACCGGCTGACAAGCCAGCGGCAATCCCTTCATCGTCAAATAATACAGCCTCAACATCCGGTGTATCTGGCACCATACAAATAATAATGTCTGCCGCTTCGGCAACGGCTTTAATGGTTGGTAATGCAGTTGCGCCTGCGGCGACTAACTCTGTTCGTGCGGGATTTCTATGCTCTGAAACAAACAGCTGATGACCAGCGCTTTGTAAATGTTGCGCCATAGGAAAACCCATAATGCCTGTACCAATAAAACCAACGTTACTCATTGCTTGAAACCTTAACAATTAATCACTTAAACGAATTCCGGCGCCAAGGGCGCCGGAGAATCATACTAAAAAAACTTTAACATCAGAGCGTTATGCCGCACTCTTCAATCCAGCCTAAACCGTCTTTGGTGTACGCTTCAGGCGTATATTCACAGCCAACCCAGCCATCATAACCAATTTTATCAAGATGACTAAGCAGGAATTTATAATCAATTTCACCTGTTCCTGGCTCATGACGACCCGGCGTGTCGGCAATCTGAATATGTTTGATTTTATTCAGATTCGCTTCGATCGTTGAGGCTAAATTCCCTTCCATAATTTGCATATGAAAGCAGTCATACTGAAAACCAAAATTACGGCTGTTTACCTCGTCAACCAGTGCAAAGCCTTGGGCACTGGTATTAAGAAAAAAGCCAGGCATGGTTGTGGTATTAATCGCTTCCGCCACCAATCTAATACCTTCGCCTTGCATTCTATCAGCGGCATATTTCAGATTAGCGACAAGTGTTTCATGAGCCTGCTCTTCACTCACACCTTCAGGCAATAAACCTGCCAGCGCATTACATTGCTCACAGCTGAGTGCTTTAGCGTAATCAATGGCCAAGTCCACACCTTCACGAAATTCATTGATGCGATTCGGATCACAAGCAATACCACGATCACCACCACGCCAGTCTCCGGCAGGCAAATTGAAAAGCACCTGTTTAAGATTGTGCTTATCAAGCAGCTCGGCAATCTCATTCGCATTACGGTTATAAGGAAAAAGATACTCTACGCCCTTGAACCCAGCCTTAGCCGCAGCTTCGAAACGATCCAAAAAATAATATTCAACAAACAACATACTTAAATTGGCGGCTAGTTTTGGCATAGTCATCCTCTTAATCGCTAGTGTATTAATGATATCAATCGATTTGGTTAATTCTTTGCGAGCATATGTTAACGCGCGTTAAATGCTTTTAGACTTGTCCTAGATCAAACAATCAACATTTCCGGACCGGATGTCGTACATGACAGAAAAACATTTTATTAATGCCGACAGTTTACAAGCGGATGCCTTTGAGCTTGCGGCCCAGATCATGCAGAGCAATTTTCGCCCCACCTTTATTGTGGCCCTCTGGCGCGGTGGCGCAGCTATCGGCGCCACCGTTCAGGAGCTGCTCGCCTGTTGTGGTTGCCCAACAGATCATATCGCTATTCGTACTTCATCATATCAAGGCATTGAAAAACGCACTTCTGAAATTCATGTGCACGGCCTGCATTACCTGACCAACAGACTAACCAGTGAAGACCGTGTGCTGCTGGTCGACGATGTGCACGATACCGGCCTTAGCCTGGCCAAGGTCATAAAGGAAATCGGCCTTCAATCATCACAAAGCCCGCGAGAAATCCGTACAGCAACTCTGTATTACAAGCCCGGCAACAGTCAGGTAGACTTTAAGCCCGATTATTTTCTTCACGAAACAGACCGATGGCTGGTTTTCCCTCATGAGCTGTACGGATTAAGTCAGCAAGAGCTGATCGAGCATAAACCTGGCATTGCAGCAATTAAAGACTGGCTGGTAGATCACCAACAACAAAGCTAACTCGGCTAGGAGTAAAAACGCATCTTTTGCAATCGGTCCCACCAGGTCAATAAAAGCCGATCTATCGTGCTATGCATGCCTAATGAAAAACGTTCCTGAAGTGTCTTTTTGAACTCATAGCTGACCAGATAAACATCTGCATCCTGACAGCTATCCACCAGATATTCATCACTGGTTTTCAATTCATCGACCAGGTTCTTTTCAAGAGCGCGCTGGCCAAACCAGACTTCACCGGTGGCAATGCTTTCAATATCCAGTTGCGGGCGATTTTCCTTCACAAATTCTTTAAACAGCTCATGCGTATCTTCAAGATCTTCGGTGAACTTTTCACGTCCTTTGTCGGTATTTTCACCAAACATCGTCAGCGTGCGTTTGTATTCACCCGCGGTCAGGGTTTCGTAGTCAATATCATGCTTTTTCAGCAAACGATGGAAGTTGGGTAATTGCGCGACTACACCAATGGAGCCCATGACGGCAAAGGGCGCAGCAAGTATTTTGTCTGCCACGCAGGCCATCATATAGCCGCCGCTGGCGGCCACCTTATCAACGCAGACAGTTAAAGGCACACCCTTGTCTTTAATACGCTTAACCTGTGAAGAAGCCAAACCGTAGGCATGCACCATGCCACCGCCACTGCTCAAGGTTAATACAACTTCATCACGTTCAGGATTGATGACAGACAGTACCGTGGTGATTTCTTCACGCAGATTATCCACTTCGCTTGCTTTTATATCACCATCAAAATCAAGCACATAAACGCGTTTTTTAGAATCAATCTGACCTTTATTTTTGGCCTTTTTCTTATCTTCTTTTGCTTTTTCTTTGAGCAATTTTTTCTTTTCTTTGTGCTGTTGTTTGCTCATTGCCTTGTCTTCAGTGGCATCCTTCAAAGCCTCGGCCATGCGTTCAATTTCATCATTAAGATGGGTGATTTCAAGATGCCCATGTGGCTGTTTTTTCTGCTTCATGCCCATGGCAATCAAGCTACCAACAACAACCAAAATAGCGATGACCAACGTAACCACTTTCGCTAAAAAAACACCGTATTCACCAAAAAATTCCAAGACTGCTTCTCCTGTTCCGCAGAGCCTATCCTATTGAGCGCATCATCATAATTGAGTTATCCGACGACAGGTACCCTAAAGAACGGAATATCTATATTTTGACACCACTTTTTCAGGTTATGATTACGCACTTGCAGCGCTATTGAGCTATAAATAAAGCACTTTAGCGTACATTCTTATTAACACACTTATTTGCAAAGGAGATTTCTGCATGCGCTTTATCAAGCCCATGGTTTTTGCAACCTGTTTACTGCAGTCACTGCAGGTTTCCGCCAGTACTGATAGTTCACAGGGTGTTCAGCGCCAATGCAGTGTTGTAAACGGTGTCATTGAATGTGTCAGCCAAATCGAGATTTCACCCGAAGAACGAGGACAGTCACTTTATAATCAGACTGGAAACCAACATGGACCATTAATGGGCTACGGAAGCCCCGGCTATAAGGATAGCCAGTCCCGTTTTACAGCGATTATTACAGACGCCCAAGGCCGAGAAAATCGCCGTGAAGTTCGTATTAAGTACCTTGAAACGGCCGCCGAAGAGAACAAGCGCCTGCTAGTATTCGACAAACCTCTGGATTTGAAGCGCCATGCACTACTGACCGTTTCCCATCCCGAGAAGCAAGATGAACATTGGGCTTATAACCCGGATAATCAGCAAGTAAAGCGCTTATTATCAAACAATTCGTCCACCCCTTTTTCTGGCAGTGAATTCAATTTTGAGGATTTAAGTTCGCAAGATTTAGCTAAATACGACTATCGATTTGAACGCAAAGATGAGCTCGGCGATATTCCTATCACCGTTGTCAGCCGACTGCCAAAGGATAAAAACTCAGCCTACGGACGCCTTGAGACATGGATTGATGCCCAAACATTCTTGATCCTAAAAATTGATTATTATGATCGCAATGATGAGCTGCTAAAAACCCTGACCGCCTCAGACTACCAGCTTTACGCGGATAAACATTGGCGCGCTAAACAGATCAACATCAAAAACCATCAGTCGGGAAAATCTACACAGCTGTTATGGTCTAACTATCAGTTTGATACAGGGTTATCGGAAAAAGACTTTTCGCTAACAAGTTTACGCAACGTAAATTGATCCCCCGCTTTCTTCACAGATCCCTTTGGATATAAAACGGGATGACAGAAGATCAAACGCCCCGCTATAGTATTATCTTTGATGGCGAGTTAGTCGGGGGCGTCTCACGTAAAGCTGCGCTTATTAACCTCGCTCACCTAACAAACCTTTCAGAGGTTGAGCTGCTGGACTGTCTTTTTTCAGTAAGGCCTGTGATTGCCGCTCAAGCTGACAATTACCAACTAGCTGATCAATTCCGTAAACAGTTTCGTCAGGCTGGCCTTGTGGTCTCCACGCAGGCTTACCACCCTAACCACGATGATATTGTTAACGCTGATCTTAGTTTTGGCCATTACGCCCCGCTTGAAACCCAGTATTCAGAAGCTAATTTCCGCCTGAACACAGCTACATCTGCCTCGCTGAAAACGAGTGATATACACCAGGACAATGGAAAATACCGTGTAACCTTTAACGGGTTATTGATTGATGGGTACAACAAAAAGCAGGTGATAGAGAACCTCTGTTCTCTAACCAAGTCTTCTCAGCAGGACGTACTCGACAACATATTTTCAGCCATTCCGGTGATTCTTTGCCAAACTGACGATAGCGAATTGGCTCAAGCTTACCACCAGGCTTATGAGCAAGCAGGACTCAAGGCCCATTTCCAGACCGATGAAAACGCACTCAACACGGAAATATCCCCACGCAGCTATCTTTTGATTCGTGATGACAAACCTTCAGCGTTACCGAAAAAGAAGGTGCAGCGTTTTACCTATGCTCTCTACGGACTTGCTGTACTGGCTTGCTTGAGCTGGGCATTGATCTATATGGTCATTGATAGTTATTTAAAAAATGATGTAGCGCAATCAATCCAGGTTGAGCTGGTTAAATATAAACCAGTAGAAAAAACCGTCGAGCCTGCCCCGCCTCCGGTTAAGAAAATCAAGACAGCCAAGAATTCTCAACCAACAGAAAAGAAAGTAGTTAAACCTGAAAAAAAGCAAACCAAGTCAGTACAGCCACCTACCCCACCTGAAGAGAAGATTGTTTCCGCCAAAGAACCGACAAAGGTAGTTGAAAAGAAAGAAAGCAAACAGCAGCAAAAACTTAAAGGTGAATATAACCTTCAACTTCTCAACTGGTTCGCCCAGTTTCAGCAACTGAATCAACTGGAAAGCAAATATGCTGAAGGGGAAATTACTCTACGGCTGATCATCGGCCGGAACGGTGAAATTAAAAAAATTGAAGTGCTGAAAAGCACCTCTGAGGAATTACAGCGTGCCGTTGTGATGCAGCTTCGAAAAGCCAAAACTGTTCCGGGTATTCCGATAAAAATTACTGGTTCGGAGTATTCCTTTGATTTGCCGTTACGGTACCGGTTTAATTAAACATAAAGTTGCTTTTATCGGGTACGGCTTATCCATGCTTCAACTTTAACTAAGCAGGCTCCTCAGTTTTTTAAGCGCGGCTCGGACTCTGCAACAAATCTGCCCTGCTTCGTTAAGCCAATGAACTGAGTCGCGCCACGATGGCGGCCAATTTTCAGAGCATGACCTCGTTTCTGTAAATCAACCTGCACCTCGGCAGGCATGGCTTGCTCAACAAAGAGTCTATCAGGCAGCCACTGATGATGAATACGTGGTGCGGCGACGGCTTCTTGCGGGGGCATACCTAGATCAATTACATTTATGAGAGCCTGCACGACTTGGGTGATAATGGTTGGCCCACCGGCAGCGCCCAACGTCATTACAGGTTTGCCGTCTTTCAGAATGATGGTTGGACTCATGCTGGATAACGGACGTTTGCCGGGCGCAATGCTGTTGGCTTCAGCCCCAACCAAACCAAAAGCATTTTGCACGCCGGGCTGGGCGGAAAAATCATCCATTTGGTTGTTCATGATCACGCCTGTGCCGGGAATGATCACCTTGGAGCCAAAAGAGGTGTTAACAGTCGTGGTGATAGCGACCCAGTTACCTTCTTTATCAGCAGTGGCAATGTGGGTTGTGTGCTTGCCGAATAAATCGTGTCCCGCAGCCGGCGGAATTCCTGGGCCAGACACGGTGATAACCTTGTCCATATCGATTTTTTTAGCCAACTTTGATGCGTACTCTTTATTAATCAGTCCGCGAGGCACATCAACAAAGTCAGGGTCGCCCAGCCAATAGGCTCGATCCGCAAAAGCCAGCTTCATTGCTTCAGCAATTACATGGTAGCGGTCTGAATCACTCAGATTTGCAAGGTCAAAACCTTCCAGAATATTTAATATCTGCGCGACATGTACACCGCCGGAGCTGGGTGGCGGGAAGCCCGCTAATTGATAGTCTTGGTAGTCAGTTAATAACGGCTGACGTTTTATAAGTTGATAGTTGGCAAAGTCGGTGGCAGTAACCAGTCCACCATTTTCCTTCATCCATGTTTCTACTCTTTTGGCAAAATCACCCTTATAGAAATAATCGACACCCTGTTCCGCAATGTTTCGGTAGGTTTTTGCCAGGTTTCGCTGCGTCAGCAGGTAACCGGACTGATGAGGTTGTCCGTGTGAGTCGAGCAGAAGTGTTGCGGTTTCCGGGAAATGGCGAATTGCAGGTGCGGTTCTTGCCAAACGGCTGGCGTAGCTTTCACTAATAGCAAAGCCCTGCTCAGCGACGCGTGCGGCAGGTAATAGGAGGTCGGCTAGGCTAAGCTTTCCGCCCGCTTTGAGAAGATAGTCATAGGCGGCTAGCGAGCCCGGTATACCGATCGCCAAAGCACCGGTTTTACTCAATGCAGGTACCACGACACCCTCTCGCAAATACATGTCACGAGTGGCTAAAGCAGGTGCCATTTCTCGACCATCAATCGCTTCAATCCGTCCATCGGCCCAATGAATCACCACGAAGCAGCCACCACCAATGCCAGAGTTATGGCCATCAACAACACCTAACATCAGTGCGGCGGCAACGGCAGCATCAACGGCATTTCCACCCTGTGAAAAAACAGATTCGGCCGCTTGAGTAGCGATTGGGTGAACAGTGGCAACCGCGCCTTCAGTCGGCGGTTTGGGATTATGGCTACAGGCGCTTACAACAAACAAGCAGCCACAAAGGAAAACTAATGAACGGAGTGACAAAAACAAAGACTTCATGAACGGCGTATCCAGAAAAGTCTAATAGGTGGGAATCTCAAAACTACTGAAAAACTCTTCGAGCTCAGTCTTATTTTGCTGCTTCAGGCATCGGTCCAGAACTTCCCGGGTAAGATGAGGTGCAAACAGTTCAACGAAATCGTACATGTAGCCTCGCAGAAAGGCGCCGCGGCGAATGCCAATACGTGTGGTGCTGGCTTCAAATAAATGGCTCGCATCCAGTTTCACTAAATCGGAATCAAGCTGCTCGTCATAGGCCATAGTCGCAACAATACCAACGCCCAGCCCTAGTCGCACATAAGTTTTAATTACATCCGCATCCGTTGCAGTGAAAACGACACGCGGCGTGAGCTCTAATTTATTAAAGGCATCATCAAGCTTGGAGCGGCCGGTAAAACCGAAGACATAAGTGACCAATGGATATTTGGCCACCTCTTCGAGCGTCAAGTTCGAGCATTGTGCTAACGGGTGATCCTTGGGAACAACAATGCTACGGTTCCAGCGATAACAGGGCATCATGACGAGATTACCAAATAACTCCAGTGCTTCAGTCGCAATAGCAAAATCCACGTCACCATCAGCTGCCATCTCCGAGATTTGAATCGGTGTACCCTGGTTCATATGCAGGGAAACCTCTGGGTACTTCTCCATAAATTGTTTGATGACTATGGGCAGCACATAACGTGCCTGAGTATGCGTAGTGGCAATTGAAACACTGCCTTTACTGGGATCACTATGCTCCTGAGCGATACTTTTTATGGTAGCGACCTGTCTTAGTACCTCACCCGCAAGCTTAAGAATATCTTCGCCTGCCGGAGTGACATTCGTCAGGTGCTTACCGCTACGGGAGAAAACTTCAACACCTAGCTCATCTTCAAGGAGTCGGATTTGTTTACTGATACCGGGCTGCGAGGTATAAAGACTTTGCGCTGTCGCAGAAACGTTAAGATCGTGGTGAGCTACTTCCCAAATGTACCGCAACTGCTGTAGCTTCATTACAGCCTCCAAAGATTTTACTTTTTATACGTTTATCGAATAAAAATATAATCAAATATTACTTTGTAGAATAAAACTAAACCGCTATCGTTACCACCTCGCGAAAACGACATACTAGAGCCCAATAATAAAACCAAATGGACATCATTTTATACATCCTGGCCGGCGCCAGCGTTGGTCTCGCCGTAGGCATTACCGGCGTAGGTGGCGGATCACTTATGACCCCTCTGCTCCTGCTGTTCGGCTTCCCGGCTCATATTGCCATTGGCACAGACCTTGTCTATGCCTCTGTCACCAAAGCTGGTGGTGTAGTTCTACATAAAAGAAACAACACCATCCGTTTGCGCATTGTTGCGTTGCTGGCTGCGGGCAGTATCCCTGCCTCATTAATTACTATCTATATACTAAAAAATCATTTCACCAGTCCAGAATACTATACTCGCATTCTAACGAACAGTTTAGGTGTAATGCTGATAATCACCGGACTGGTGGTTATGTTGAAACAAAAAATTCAAGACCATGCTGAAAAACAGCCCGGGCGAGTACAACTCTGGGCTACTCGCAATGCCGCCGTTCTGACGGTTTTGATGGGCTTGGTTCTGGGGTGCTTTGTAACGCTATCATCCGTCGGCGCAGGTGCTTTCGGCGCAGCGATACTGCTTTTGCTTTACCCACTACTGCCCTCAATTCACGTGATCGGTACCGATTTAGCACACGCAGTACCTTTAACGTTAATTGCTGGTCTCGGCCATATTTATTTAGGGAACGTGGATTTTGGCTTGCTGGGATGTTTATTGATTGGCTCTTTACCCGCCATTTACGTGGGTACCAAACTGGGCGCCAAGTTGCCGGAGAAAGTTATCCGGCCCTTGCTGGCGAGCGTATTGTTGATTCTCGGTGCCAAGTACGCCTTTTTCTAGGTTTATATTAGAGGGGGAAACTAGCGGTATAAATCATAATTTTTTGGGTTTTGAAGCTTCACCATTGGTACCAGAAATACAGGAATTGAGGACTCGTTCAATACCCGCGATGCAACAGAGCCTAGCTGAGGTTTATCTGTAGGCTGCGAACAACTGCCTAACACGATCAAGTCAGCATTACATTGTTGTGCTGTTTCCAAAATAACATCGGCAGGCTTGCCTCCCACCACTTTGATACCATTGATCAACTGAACATCACAGTTACTTTCGAGAAATTCGTCTTCAAAGGCATTTTCTACCTGCTGGCGAATGCGGTCCATCACCTGGCTAAAGCCATTACGCCGTAGATTATTAACTTCCGCTTCTGGCATATAGGTAGACAGAATAGACTCAGCAAAAACCCCGACGGGCTCAATGGCATGTACGGTATGGACGTTGGCGTTGTGTTTGCTGGCGAGAGACATGACATGTTGCAATAAGTAAGGACCGTAAAGGCCCAAATCTGTTGCATAAAGAATGTTATTGATCATAACCACCTGCTTGCTATTTTTTATTTCTTTTAATCAAGAATAGCAGCAGATTCGAAAAGCGTTAGCTCCTGTCAAAGTTTTTAATCGATATTCTTTATACCGTTTGGCACATGGCCTGTAGCAACGTGTTCGCGTGCCGAATCACAATGTCCTTCCTGATCGTCAAAGAACACATCTGCATCAAAGGCCTTAAGAAATTCACCTTTATCAAGCCCGCCCAAAAAGATAGATTCATCAAGGCGAATATTCCAATCACGTAATGTGCGAATCACCCGCTCATGGGCTGGTGCAGAGCGTGCCGTTATTAATGCGGTGCGTATAGGACACTTGCCCTCGAAAAACTCAGATTGGATGCTTTGCAAGGCAGCCAGAAACGCTTTAAAAGGTCCGCCCTTAAGGGGCTGATTGGCAGACATACGTTCATTTTCAGCAAAGGCTTCCAAACCTTCGTTCTGAAAGATTTGTTCCGCCTCATCAGAGAACAGCACCGCATCGCCATCAAAGGCAATTCTTAACTGAGCGCCCTCTTTTTGCTGTGCCTTACTCGGTAAAATGGTAGCCGCTGCAAAACCACTCTCCAGCGCTTGACGAACGTCCTCGGGGTGAGTGGACAAAAACAGATGACACCCAAAGGATGAGACATAGCGATAAGGGCTCTCGCCACCACAAAATGCAGCACGGGTAATTTTTAAACCATAATGCTGAATAGAATTAAAAATCCGCAACCCTGTATCCGCGCTATTGCGAGACAATAAAATGACTTCCACCCGAGGCGACTCAGTCAGCATTTCGTTGATCTTCAGCAGTTTTTCCACCAATGCAAAAGCATCACCTCGCGCCAAGGGTTCATTTTCATGCTCAATCTGATAATCAGCGTAGGCACCAAGCCCCTGATTTTCATAGACCTCATGACTGTCAGATAAATCAAATAATGCCCGGGAAGAAATGGCAATCACAAGTTTGTTTGTTAATGTCCCTGACATGTTAATTCCTGCCCTATCAAAATACGGGGGTTAAATTTGTTGTGTTGATGCCTCTGTCAATAAGGGCTCAAATTATGTACAGTTAGCGCCATTTTTTGCCGAGTGCCTTGCTGAGCATATTTCACTGTTCAAAGGGGCCTTGTTTTTTGCAACAGCATACTTGTATTTAAGGAAATTAACTATGAAAGGTGTTTTTCTAGACTCTGATTCCATCGCACAGGAACGTCTTGATCTTGGCAAGCTGAATGAGCTCCCCATCGAGTGGACATTCTACCCACAAACGACGCCCGAACAACGTCAGGAGCGTATTGGTGATGCTGAAATCGTTTTGACCAACAAAGTTCCTATGGATGCGGGAATCATGGAGGCTTGCCCTAATCTGAAATTGATTGCTGTTGTGGCAACGGGCACCAACGTTATCGATATCGAAGCGGCTAAAAAACACAACGTTGGCGTTGCTAACGTCGGTGGTTACGGCTCCTACGCAGTTGCTCAGCACACCATGGCTCTTTTGTTGGCTCTGGCTGCAAACATACAGCGTTACAGCGATGATGTTCGCGCAGGAAAATGGGCTGAACAGGATCAATTCTGCCTGCTTGATTACCCTATGTACGAACTGAAAGGCAAAAAACTGGTTATCGTTGGTTACGGCGAAATCGGTCAGTCTGTGGCTCACATGGCTGAAGCCTTTGGTATGGAAATCCTGGTCGCATCCAGCCGTCCAAACCAGGATAGCTTTGGTATCGTTGACCGTCGACCACTAGAAGAATTGCTGCCTATTGCTGATGCGATCACTTTCCACTGCCCGCTAACGCCAGCTACAGAAAACCTGATTGATACACCTCAGTTAAAAGCGATGAAAAACAGTGCGCTGATCATCAATACCGCTCGTGGCGGTCTGGTGAATGAAGCGGCACTGGCTCAAGCGCTTAAAGATGGCGAAATTGGTGGTGCTGGTATTGATGTAATTACTGTCGAGCCACCAAAAGCAGGCAATCCATTAATCGATAGTGAGATTAAAAACCTGATTCTGACGCCACACTGCGCCTGGGGCCCGGATGAAACTCGTCAGCGTCTGCTTAACGAAGTAGTATTAAACGTTGAAGCGTTCCTGAACGGTGAGTCTCGCAACCGTCTCGATTAAGATTCGCCTTATAACCTTCTGGTTTACTGCTCAATGGTGTCAGCCCTGTTTGATATCGATCCGCTGTTTGAGTCGATAAAAAAAAATAACCTACTGCTGACACCTAACCGGCGCCTCGCTGCACACTTACAAACGGCTTATGCTGAAGCGTGTAGCAGGCACGGTTTCCAGGTTTGGGAACAGCCTGCAATATTCCCCATTGATGACTGGATTCAGCACTGCTGGAAAAAGTTAATCAATACCAACTCATCGCTCACACACAACAAAACACGTTTACAACCCCTGCAGGAAACCCTGCTGTGGGAAGGCATCATTCGTGACGATGAAAAAAGTCTGCTGTTAAAACCCTTTGCCACCGCCAAACAGGCACAATCTGCCTGGCGCACGCTGCAACTTTGGCAGAGTAAGTTGAACAATGAGTTTTATTTTCACCCCGATTGCGCCCGTTTCGCCTTCTGGGCCAAACAGTTTCAACGCCGTTGTGAAAAGCAACAGTTACTGACTAACGCGGATCAAACCCAAGCCATCATTACTGCCTTAGATCAATCACAACTAACCGTTGAGGCAGAGATATTATTAGTGGGTTTTCAGCACCTACCACCACTCTATGAACAGCTGATAGAAAAGGCGGCGCTAAATTACGGACATTATCAACCGCCAACGCAATTAGCCCATTGTCAGAAGCTTGCCTGCAATGATGCCGCAGAAGAATTACAGCTTGCTGCCCGCTGGACCAAACAACAACTGGAAAGTAACCCCAAGCAACGCCTAGCGATCATCGTTCCGGATCTCGCCCAGCAGCGTCAACAAATCGAAGCAACGCTGGCGGCTGTTTTTGAGCCGCAGTATTTACTGCCAGAGACACCCCGCTACCAGCTGCCTTTCAATATCAGCGCAGGCACCCCGCTAAACCAGGCGCCGCTAATTATCTCCGCACTGAACTTGCTGGAATTACTGCGTAACGAGTTTAGTTATCAAACACTTTACGCGCTTTTAAAGTCACCCTTCATCTCTCTAGATGACACAGCTGCATTTGGCTCTTCAAGTTATGACAAGGGCGTTGAGTTAGAGCTATTTCTACGTGAGGGCGGTTGGCCGCAATTTAGTCTTAGCGTGTTATTGCGTGTAGTGAGCCACAAGCCCGCGCTAAGCACGCGTTATGCCAGCTTCATGCAATCCTTACAGGCGGCAAAAGCCCTTCAGGATCAGTACGCCAACAGCAAAGCCGACCTATCACATTGGCGTTCCGTTTTCTCAACGTTGCTGCGTAGCTTTAACTGGCTAACCAATACACGACGGCTGGATAGCATTGAATATCAGCACCACACCCGCTGGCAGCAGGCCTTGCTGGATTTTTCCAACCTAAGTGTTTCAGATATTCAATCTGGGCAAAATATTGGTGGCAATGTAGGGCTTGGCGAAGCATTAAACTTACTCAACCGCGTACTTGCTGCCACGGATTTTCAAGCTCAAACCCCCCAGACGCCCATTCAAGTCTTAGGCATGCTTGAAGGCAGCGGTCTGCATTTCGATGCCGTATGGATGCTTGGACTCAATGATCACCTGTGGCCTGCTGCTGCTAACCCTACGCCCTTTATTCCGATAAGCCTGCAACAGCAATTGAACATGCCGCACGCCAGCCCAGAACGCGAATTGCAATTTTCGCGTGAGTTACTTAAGGGTTATCTGCAAAGCAGTCCGCAGATTATTGCCAGCTTCGCACTTAACAGCGGCGACGAACCTTTACGTGCCAGCACATTAATCGATGGATTCGCGTCAGTAAATGTTGATGATCTTGCGCTGTCAGCCATAACAGAGGGGCACCCCTATTACCAAACGTTTGCTGATCCCCCGCAACTTGAAAACCTGTCAGATAAACATGGCCCACGGGTCAATGTTGATGCCGAACGTGTCGCTGGCGGATCAGCGCTGTTAAAAGATCAGGCTGCCTGCCCATTCCGCGCTTTTGCTAACCATCGTTTGTCTGCACGCGCCCTGCCTGAACCCAGTTATCACCTTAACGCGGCACAACGTGGCACAATACTGCACAGCGCACTTGAGCACCTTTGGGATTCGCTTAATAACTCAGCAGCGTTGTTGGAGCGTGATAGCTTCACGTTACAAAATGATATTTCCGAAGCCATTCGCAGCGCGTTAAAACCCTTGGTAGCTCAGCGCCGAGACCTGTTTGGTGAAGTTTACACTGCCACCGAAACACAGCGTTTGATGCGTTTGCTTGAGCTATGGATGAAAATTGAAGCCGCACGCGCGCCCTTTGAAGTAGTCGCCACGGAAAAAGCATTGGTTGTGAACATTGCCGGTTTACCGCTGCGCGTGCGAATCGACAGGATTGATCGCCTCAATGACAACAGTTTAATGCTGATTGATTACAAAACGGGATTTTGCAGCACCGCTAAATGGCAGGGGGAACGCCTGGAAGAACCTCAGCTGCCGCTGTACAGCATTACCATGGCTGGGATTGAGGACACGGCTGAAGAAAGCGCTCAGGACAACATTCAAACCCTGGCCTTTGCCCGCATCAATATCGACCAACAGGGTTTTGTTGGTATTTCCGCTGAGGAAGGTGTTGCACCCGGCATTTATAGCATTGAAAAAAGCCGCGGGTGGGATGCCAGCCTAACTTTGTCGGACATTAACAGCCAATGGCGGCAAGTGCTTGAATCACTCGCTACCGAGTTCAGTGAAGGTTTGGCTGTGGTGGAGCCGGCGCAGAACAATACCTGCCAGTTCTGTCATTTACATTCACTGTGCCGAATTCATGAAATCAATGCACAGGCAGCGGAGTTAAACGATGACTGACATCATTGATGCCGCAGAGCGCGCTCGAGCGCTGGATTACCGCACCTCCTTTGCCGTCACGGCCCCAGCTGGCTCCGGTAAAACCGAGTTATTAATCCAGCGTTGCCTAACCTTGCTGGCGCGCGTTGAAAAGCCAGAGGAGATTCTGGCCATCACCTTTACTCGCAAGGCTGCCAATGAAATGCGTAGCCGTATCCTTGCGGCACTCAGGGATAGTCAGTGCGATCAACCGCCCACTGAGGCCCATAAACTCAACACCTGGACATTAGCCCGCGCCGTTTTATCGCAAGACAAACAACATGCCTGGGAGTTGCTGGATAACCCAAACCGACTGCGCATTCAAACCATTGATAGCTTTTGCATGCGCCTGGTGCAACGTATGCCCCTGCTCTCCCGGTTGGGCGCTGAGGCACGCATCAGCGATGATTCTCAGGCGCAATATCAACAGGCCTCACGTCGCTTATTGGCGAGGCTTGAGGAAAACAGCGCCATCAGTGACGACTTACAATGCTTACTGACGCATTTAGACAACAACACCGCGCGCATCGAAGCGCTGTTATGCTCGATTTTGAGCAAACGTGAGCAGTGGTTACGGCATTTTGTATCGGCGAAACAGGCCGACTTTAATTTTCGTGATTATCTTGAAAACTGCCTGGCAGAGCTGGTTGAGGAGACTCTGCAGGATTGCACGGAGTCACTACTGATATTCGAGTCACCACTCATGCAGTCCGTCGATTTTGCCTGCACTCAACTACAGGCATTAGACCCCGACTCAACGTTATTACAATGTTTGGGTTTAACCGAGTTGCCAGAGTGCTGCCCCACGGCATTGCCACAATGGCGTGCTCTGACAGAGTTATTGTTGACCAAAGATGGACGTTTTCGCGCCACCTTAACCAAAAATCAGGGCTTTCCCGCCAGCAGCAAAAAGGACGAGAAAGATTTCTTTAAAGCGGCAAAATCTGAATGTCTCGAGCTGATCGCTGACCTGGCCGAAACACCGGGATTATTGACGCAGTTACAGGAAGTCAGCAACCTGCCTCAGCCCATTTATGACGACCAGCAATGGCAGTTACTCGACACCCTCACCCGCCTGCTACCAACGCTGGTAGCAGAGTTAACGCTGGTATTTATGGAACAGGGACAGCTCGATTATGCGCAAGTTTCCAGTGCGGCATCGCTGGCGCTGGGTGATGACGAGCAGCCTTCTGATATTGCTCTGCTACTGGATTACCAGCTCAAACATATTCTGGTGGACGAATTTCAGGACACCGCTACCCCGCAGTTCAATTTGCTGCGCCGACTGACCGATGGTTGGGAACCCGGCGATGGCCGCACGCTATTTATCGTGGGTGATGGCATGCAATCCTGTTATGGCTTCCGAGAAGCCAATGTTGGTCTTTTTCTGGCCGCGCGTGAATACGGCATTGGCAATGCTCCGCTGGAAGCATTGGAGCTGCAAGCCAACTTCCGCTCGGATGCAGGTGTTGTGAGCTGGGTTAATGCCAGTTTTACGGGCGCCTTTCCGGCTCAGGATAACATTACCCGTGGTGCCGTGGCTTACAGCCCGTCGGTTGCAGTCAATGTAGGTGAACAAGCGCACCCTGTACAGTTTTTTGGTTGTGTCGAAGATAAGAACCGCCACTGTGAAGCCAATAAAGTTGTTGAACTCGTCAAAGACATCAGCGCTGAGCATCCCGAGGACAGTATTGCTATTTTGGTGCGAAACCGTTCACACCTACGAGATATTATGCCAGCCCTGCGCAAAGCGAAAATTGACTGGCGTGCTGTTGATATCGATCCGCTTTCGCAGCGTCCATTAATCAGTGATTTGATGGCCCTGACTCAAGCGCTTTTAAATCCTGTCGACCGTGTTGCCTGGTTAACTGTCTTACGCGCACCCTGGTGTGGTTTAACATTGACTGACCTTCACAGTTTGGTCAGTTCCAGCACGAACCCAGCAGAAAAACCTGCCAGTGTTTGGGCACATCTTAATGATAAGCGCCGCATCAACCTATTAAGTCCTTCTGGAAAAGATGCCGTCAACCGATTGTTATTATTACTAAAGCCTGCCATCAACCAGCGTTTAAGAAAACCTCTGCGTCAATGGATTGAAGGAATATGGATTGCTATCGGCGGCCCGCTTACCGCCAGCTCTTCACAGGAATTAGCGCAAGCACCGGCCTTTTTTGAATTGCTAGCCCAGCATGAAAACGGCGCTGATATTGTTGATTTCAATGCCTTCCGCGAGGCAGTATCGCGATTGTTTGCAAAACCGGAAAGTAATCCTGACATTCGTCTACAAATCATGACCATTCACAAGTCTAAAGGCCTGGAATTTGATCATGTTATTTTACCGGGTCTGGACCGTGGAAACGCCTCACGAAACCAAGAGTTGCTGCTCTGGCATGAACGCTTGTCGACGTCCGGTGAGCCACTACTGCTTATGGGCTCGCTGCCAGAAAAAGGCGGTGACAAGGACGCCCTGTACGACTATCTCAAGCGTGAGCATCGCCTCAAAGAACAACTGGAAAACACCCGTCTGTTATATGTCGGTGCTACCCGCGCAGTGAAACAACTGAGATTGCTAGCCAATGTCATTCGTCGTGATGAAGGCTGCGACGAAATGAAACCGCCGTCAGAAAACAGCCTGCTGCATAGCTTGTGGCCACAGATTAAAGATCAAGTGACAATTATCGAAGTGTCTGACGATACAAGCAGCGAAGAGCCGCCAACATCTACCAGCCTCTCTCGTCTACCAAGCGATTGGAAAACACCGGATTTTTGCCACGGTAATTTATTGGCCGAATATCGTGGTCATGAATTTCAGGGCAACGATAACCTCATTTCATCAAATGATGAGCCAATTGCAGAATCGGCTAATGAAGCCAATTGCCTGAAAAGCATGCTACTGAGTCTTTGTCAGCTCGGCAGTCAATACTGGCAACAGGCCACTCCAGCTGCCTTAAACAACTTGTTGGCAAATCAACTGCAACAATTCGGGTTAAAAAACGACAGCCCAGCTGCGCTTAAAATCATGCGACAAATACGGCAGGTGCTGAATGATCATCAGGGGCAGTGGCTACTGGACAGCTCTCATCAACAATCCCGCACCCATTGGCAACTTAATGAACGCATAACGATTGGTGAAACGGTCGAGGTTATTCAACATACCATCACACGGTCGTTCATCACGGATGATCAATATTGGCTGATTGATTTTGACATGCAATTAATGCCCAGTAATGAGCAAATCATCGCTAAAAAGAACACGTCATTGGCAGCGGCTGCCAATGCGTTAAGCCAGCTTTCGGACTTACCTGTTAAAGCGGCGATCTACTTTGTCGGCGCAGAAACTCGAACCCTCGTCGAATTACCCTAAAAACCGCTTTAATATCGCGGGAAAAGCCCATTTAGCGGTTATATCCGACTTTTGTTTGCTATATGATATATGGCCTTCGGCGGCCCCCAAACATACTCTGTTTATGGTGAAAAGTGCCCAAACGTTCAGATTCCAAGATTCAAGGTTTAGAAATGACAACTTCAAGCTTAACCAATGTTAATGTCCTATCTCAAGACGTACTAATCACGCCTGAGAAACTGAAGCAAGACATCCCTGTAACTGACAAGGCCAGAGATACTGTTCTTAATGGTCGTAAGCAGATTGAAAATATTCTGGACGGCAAAGATCATCGCCTGATCGTCGTTGTGGGCCCCTGCTCTATCCACGATATCAAAGCGGCTAAAGATTACGCGTCACGTCTCAAAAAACTGGCGGATGAAGTAAAAGACAGCCTGTTGATCGTGATGCGCGTTTATTTCGAAAAGCCACGTACAACGGTTGGCTGGAAAGGTCTGGTTAATGACCCATACATGGATGATTCTTTCCAGATTGAAGAAGGCCTGCACATCGGTCGTCAACTGTTAGTTGATCTCGCTGAAATGGGCTTGCCAACAGCCACTGAAGCACTGGATCCTATTTCTCCTCAGTACCTGCAAGAACTGATCAGCTGGTCAGCCATTGGCGCACGTACTACGGAATCACAAACGCACCGTGAAATGTCCAGCGGCCTGTCTGTTGCGATTGGCTTCAAAAACGGCACCGATGGTGGTCTGTCAGTTGCGATCAACGCTCTGCAGTCTGTTTCACACCCGCACAGTTTTCTTGGCATGAACCCAAGCGGCCAGGTAGCAGTGATTCGCACCAAGGGCAATCAATACGGTCACATCGTTTTACGTGGCGGCGGCGGTCAAACAAACTACGATTCGGTGAGCGTTCAACTGTGTGAAAAACGTCTGGAAGATGCTGGACTGAAGAAAAACATCATGGTCGATACCAGCCATGCCAACTCCAGTAAAGATCCGGCCTTACAGCCGCTGGTCATGGAAAATGTAACGAGCCAGATTGTAGAAGGCAACAATTCGATTATCGGTCTGATGATCGAAAGTAACCTGGAATTCGGTAACCAGCCTATTCCGGATGATCTGAGCGAACTACGCTATGGTGTTTCCGTCACTGATGGTTGTATCGATTGGGATACCACTGAAAAATCATTACGCGACATGCATAACAAACTGAAGGATGTGCTGCCAAACCGCAATCGCGGTTAAGCACAGCCTCATGCTGGAGTTTGCGGGCAATCTTTTTGCTCGTAAACTCAAAGCATATCCCCCAGCCTAGCTACTCCAGCCAGCATGACACAAAGCCCAAATCGTTCAATTCGTATTCTGCAAATTACTGATCTTCATCTCAAAGCTGATCCTGCAGCGCTGTGGCGTGGACACAATGTGCAAAAGTCACTGGACGCGGTTTTACAACTCGCCACCGAACATGAGCACTGGCCCCCCGAGCTGATACTGGTTACTGGCGACATCGTTGACGACGAAACGCCTGACGGCTATCGCGATACCTACCACCGCCTAGCAAAACAGTTACGTCAGAAACTTGGAGGAAACGCCAGCCACACAACGCGTATCGGCTTTATTCCCGGCAATCACGACAACCCTGCAATCCTTGAACAAAGCTGCAACGAACTGAATATCGAAGGCTGCGGTACTTTTACACTGAATAATTGGCAGGTCATCCAACTCGACAGCACGTTGCCGAACAGTGACGACGGTGAACTCGGCACCGAACAACTGTCAATTATTGATGCCGCACTGGCTGCCCCAAAGACCGCTCATACGCTAATTGTATTACATCACCCGCTGGTGAAACTTGATAGTGAGTGGATGGACAGCATGCGCGTTAAGGATACCGACGCCCTGTTTGCTCGCATCGACAGCTTCAATGCCGGGCACAATAAAGTCAGAGCAGTTATCTGGGGGCATGCACACCAAGAAACGACGCGGCGACATAATCAGGTTCATTTGCTAGGCGCACCAGCTGCAGGTCCTGTGCAGTTCACCGTCGCCAGTGACGATTTTGCAATAGATACAGAGCTCCAATCAGGCTTTCGCTGGCTAACACTCCACGAAGACGGCAGCATTGAAACCAGCATCCATCGCCTGCCATCTCCATCCAACAACACTTCAGACAAATAGGCATTGCTGACATGAAGATCATTTCGTTCAACATCAACGGTATTCGTGCCCGTATTCCTCAGTTGCAGGCTATCATTGATCAGCACAACCCCGATGTCGTTGGCTTACAGGAATCCAAGGTGAATGATCCAGACTTTCCTGTCGAAACCATCACTGGCATGGGTTATCAGGCAAATTATCACGGCCAGAAATCTCACTATGGCGTTGCCATGTTGTCACGTGCAGAGCCCGTAGCCCTCCAAAAAGGCTGGCCAACCGACGACGAAGATGCCCAGCGGCGCATAATTATCGGTCAATTTGAATGCAAAGATGGCGAATTAGTTACTGTGCTTAACGGCTATTTTCCGCAGGGCGAAAGCAATAAACACGAAACCAAATTCCCTGCGAAGCGAAAATTTTACGCGGATTTGATGTACTACCTGGAAAACAACCACAAAAATACCGACCGCGTGGTTATTATGGGCGATTTCAATATCTCTCCGACAGACAAGGACATCGGTATTGGCGATAAAAATGCCAAACGCTGGTTACAAACCGGTAAGTGCAGTTTTCTGCCCGAAGAGCGCGAATGGTATGACAAATTGTTAGCATGGGGTCTACAGGACAGCTTCCGCCTGCAACACCCTGATGTGACAGACCGATACAGCTGGTTTGATTATCGCAGCAAGGGCTTTGACGATACGCCGAAACGAGGTCTGCGCATTGATCATATCCTGATTACGCAACCGTTGGTCGAACACCTGACCGATACCGGTATTGATTATAACGCCAGAGCAATGGAAAAGCCCTCCGACCACTGCCCTATCTGGGCCAGTTTCGACCTATAATTTGCCTAAAGGCTGTGTTGATGTTCGACACAGCTTGCCCCCCCCTCTTCAATGAACAGTTTACTCATATCACCAATAGACAATTGGGCAACCCATTCTATACTTTATTAGCCGATGCTAATAAATTCACACAAAACTCAAAAACCTTAGACACGACGAATAACAGGTTCTCATTAATGCTTAAAGCGATCCGGTTATCTGTACTAATGTTAAGTTGTTTGCAGTTGATAACCCTCACGATTCCGGTAATGGCTCAAGAGGACTCCTACGTCTTCGAAGCGGGCCACCCAAGCCTTCAAAAATGGCTGCTGCCTGACGTTATCCCTGCGCCAGAAAATAACCCGCTGACCAGTCAATCGATCGCATTAGGGAAACGTCTGTTTTTTGATAGTCGCCTCAGCGCCAACGGCACTGTTTCCTGCGCTACCTGTCACTCGCCTGACCTTGGCTGGAGTGACGCACTGCCTCGCTCAAAAGGCATCAATAACAGCATCTTGCAGCGCACTTCTCCCAGTCTTATTAACATGGCCTATAACTCAATTTATATGTGGGATGGTCGCGCACCGAGCCTTGAAGAGCAGGTTCTCATACCTATCACCGCAACAAACGAAATGGGCCTGGACTTACAAAGCCTGACAAACATCGTCAGCGCTGATGACGACTACCAAAAGTCTTTCGCAGCAGCGTACCCGGAAGTCAGTAGTAACCAGCTTATTGATACCCAAATTATTGCCAAAGCGATAGCCAGTTTTGTACGCACCATTACTAGCGGAAATAGCCCTTTTGATCGCTGGATAAAAGGTGATAATGACGCCATCAGCCCACAGCAAATTGAAGGTTTTAAACTGTTTTTGGATAAAGACAAAGGCAATTGCGTGGCCTGCCATCACGCCCCTAACTTTACCGATGACGGCTTTCATAACCTAGGCTTTGCAACTATTCCAGATGTCGAACCCGATGCAGGTCGATTTGCCATCAAGCCACTTAAACTGATGAACGGCGCTTTCAAAACACCTACCTTAAGAAACATCGATCAAACAGCACCCTACTTCCATGACGGAAGAGCTGACTCTCTTGAGGCCGTGATGGATCATTACATTAACGGCGGCACGCCAAACCCTGTGATTTCACCCGATATGAAAGCGCTTGAGTTAACCAAGCAGGAAAGCCAGATGATCATCGAGTTTCTCAAATCCCTGTCGTCCCCCAATACTATCCTCCCCCCGGAAACACCTAAACTGAGACGAGATCCGAAATGAGAAAAATTAATTTACTATGTGTCATTTCGTTGATCAGTCTTGCTCCGCTTACGCTGGCTACTGAGTTCGATGTTGGTCAACTCAACAAAAAATTCTCGATAAAAAGACTTTCAGTCAAAGTTGGTGATACGGTGAACTTCACTAATCAAGACCCCTTCTTTCATAATATCTACAGCCTAAGCGAACCCTTCTTTTTCGACCTTGGCTCTTATCCTAAAGGACAATCTAAATCCGTCAGTTTTGACCAACCCGGTGTTGTTGACGTTGAGTGTGCAATACATCCAAAAATGCACATGAAAATAACAGTTGAATAAGATGAGCCGCAAAAAAAACAAAAAAATATCTTACAAAAAACACCTGATAACAATCTGTTACGGCTTACTTATTACTTTATTTCTCGAATTATCACCTGAGCACTTATTAGCGAAAGAGCCCTCAATAAATAGTCTTGGCAACAACCCTCCAACAGAGGCGCAACCGTCTAACGCGCTACCGGGAAGAACTATTTATTTGTCACACTGTGCTCTTTGTCACGGCCCAGAGGGTAAAGGTGATGGGAGAATGGAAGCTCTAATACGCAATCCACCACCTTACAACCTAACCCAAAGCACCCGCCCCGCATCCTATCTTAAAAACATTATTACTAATGGCGGTGCCAGCCTGTCACGCTCAACACAGATGCCCCTCTGGAAAGACGAACTGACAAGCGCTGAAATTGAAGCACTGGCAATATACCTGCTTACCCTGCGTGAATGATTTTGAACTCAACTACTAGAGTGTACGGCATGCATTTTTCAGGACGTTGGGGACGCTACCTGCCCTCCCTATTTATTCTCGCCATTGGCCTTCTGCTGTCCTATGGCGCCTACACCTTCGTGGCTCAATCGCTCTTTGATCAAAAAAGGACTGAATTTGAGACCTTATCTGCCAACTTTATTATTAAAATTCAGGATGAAATTAATCACGAAACCAGCCTGCTCAACAGTATTATCACCTCCCTTTCCCTTGCCCCATCATTATTTGAGCCGGAGAAACTGGACTTAATCAGTGAGAAATTGGTTCACAAGCAATCAACCATTAATAGCCTTGCCATCATTGATTACAACCTGGAGCAACAGTCATACCGCTTAAATCATTGGTATTCAAACAATACAAATACTGACTTTAATGAACATTTTGCTGGAAATATTACTGAGGCATTACACAACGGTTATGATGTTACCAACACAGTATTCCCCCATACTGAAAACCATCAAGGACGTGAAGCACAGCATTCTTTTACTATTTTCAGAACAATCCCGTCACATGATGAGCGCCCACGAGAAAACAACGAAGTTAAACTCATCCTTGTTAATATCAACCCTGAACAGGCATTTAAGAACACGCTAAATAAATTATTACCAAACTGGCTCGACCTTTATCTCTACACATCAAAAGATCGTCAATATCAGCTTCGATATCATTACGTTAGTATCGAAAACAGTACGTCAGTTATTCAACAATTAGAGAATCGTCCTGAAGATTCACTTTTCATTCCTGGCAGTATCGACCTGTACGGACAGTCACTATCGATTTTATTGGTCCCCAGCGAAAGTTACTTTTCAACAACAACCCCTCTTGCCCGCTACATCATGGTGTTAGGCATACTGCTGAGCATCGCCCTGGCCGCCTATGTTGAAACGTTAAGGCGCCGAAATGTGTTTATTCGTCAACAGGTTATTGAACGCACAGAAACACAGGAGAAACTAAATCAGGCGCTGGTTTTATCCATTGACTCACACAAAGAAGATTTAAAAAAATTAAAACGCTCTGAGAAAGATCTGCGATCACTGGTTAATTCTGTCGATGGCGTGCTATGGGAAGCGGATATAAAAAGTCAAAAAATCACCTATATCAGCCAACAGACAAATCGTATTTTGAGGTTTTCTCCCGACGAGGTAATCGCTCTGCCTGGCGGTCTGATTGATTTGGTTCATCCCGAGGATCGCACGAGTTACCTGGCAGCATTAAAGGACATTAGGCCAGGCAGTTACCCACAGCGAGAATTCAGAGTTTACGACGCGACACAGGAAGTTGTTTATATTCGCGATATTTTGTCACCTGTTACCGAAAACAACGAAATCACACGCATTCGCGGTGTGATGCTGGATGTTAGTAAATACAAAAAAATGGGGCAGGAACGTATCAAAATGGAAGCCCAGTTACGCCAGGCCCAGAAACTGGAGTCCGTGGGGCAATTGGCTGCGGGTATCGCCCACGAAATCAACACACCGGCACAATTTGTTAGCGACAACATCAAGTTCATCATTGACTCTTTTAATGATTTAAAGGCATTGCAGTATCTATATGACGAATTATCTGAACTGCAAACAGGCTCTCCTGAATTTGAGAAGAAAAGCGAACAGATTAGAGAACACAAAAAAGCCATTGATCTCGACTTTTTGCTGGAAGATATTCCAGAGGCGCTGACACAGTCTTTTGATGGCATTACGCGCATCAGCAGCATTGTCAAAGCGATGAAGGAGTTTTCACACCCGGGTTCCGACAGTATGGAAACCATTGATATCAATCACGCCATCGACAACACCATCACAGTCGCCAGAAATGAGTGGCGTTACGTGGCTGAAATTGAAAAGGACTTTGATTGCGAACTACCGCTGGTTGAGTGCCTGCCCGGCGAATTTAATCAGGTGATTTTGAATATGGTTGTTAATGCCGCCCAAGCCATCAATGAGCAACAAACTATCAACAAAGATGCCAGCATGGGCCGTATTCGTATCAAAACGTTTAGAAATGATCAAAAGGTCTGTATCCACATCAGTGATAACGGCGCAGGCATTAACAAGGATAAAGTCGAGCGTATTTTTGACCCCTTCTTTACCACCAAAGAAGTGGGCAAAGGGACAGGTCAAGGGCTAGCGATAGCCTACTCAGTGATTGTCGATAAGCACAAGGGTAATATCGACGTCACCAGTACCGAAGGTGAAGGCACGACCTTTATGCTTGAAATCCCCTTGAAACAGACGGCATCATAATTACCATTCAAGACAACTGGCACATTTTTACTTCGCAGCCCTGCGTTTAACCTTGCTTAACGATACGAATCAACTCATCGGCAATCTCGCCAATGGCTATGGCAGCCAGAGAATTTGGCGCATAACTAACCACGGGCTGGAAAGCTCCGATTGAATCCTCAACAGCCGAATCAACTGGTATATCTCCCAGCTTGGTAATGCTTTGCACGCCTACATACTTACGTAACAACTGCTGCAATTGCAGCATGTGGATTCGCTTTTTCTTGTCACCGGTACGGTTAGCAACCAAAAGTGGCCGGAAACTTTTTACCGCTTCCTGCACCGCCACCTTTTTGTCATCACCCGCCTGCTCGGCAATTTCAAAAATTTGATCGATAGTTTGGATATTGGCTTTAGCAATCGTCTTGCGAACATCATCTCTGACCAGGAAAACCGACAATGCCTTGCGAATTACAGCCAGCTTAACAAACCGATACAAATCCAACACCGCCGTTGGTTCCGGCGTTGAAATACAGATGTTGAAATCCGCCATCATGAAATAATCAAGAGTGTTGTAATTCGTGCCAGCCCCAACGTCGATAAAAACAAAATCGGCATCCAACTTTCTAATATGACGAAGTAATTTATCCTTGGCTCCGGTAGGCAGATTAGCCGTATACATGGATTCGCCCATGCCAGGAATGAGCTGCAACCTATTGAAGGCCTTAAGCTCCATTGTTACATCCTGCAGGGAATCCACACCGCGAAGCATAAAATCAGCCAGCGTTCGCTCGGGTTTGAAACAGCCAAACATGATATGTGCGTTGGCACCGCCTGCATCGAGATCAATCAACACAACTTTAAAACCTTTACCGGCCAGCAACACAGCAAGGTTAGAGCTCAGCATGCTTTTCCCGACACCTCCTTTACCGGAGCCAATAGAAACTATTGTCGTCATTTGTTGTTTAATCTCACGTGGTTTAGAGCTTATTCATGATATTTAGAGCAATTGAATTCACATACTGCGACGCCAACTAAGCGGCAGCCTGCAATACGCAGCATTGAATATGCACGTAACGTGCCACAAAAAATACAACTAACTTAAATAAGTTCTACTCGTACAAACAACAAACAGTCTTAATCACCCGTATCAAGCATTTCTGGCTTCTATGAATCCACCAGCCATAATAAATTACACTTATACTAAACATACATAACCCTTCATATCCTTTATTTACAACAAGTTACAAATCAGTTACGACTAATGTCTACAAAGCCATCCCTTAACTTTAATAGTAGTTTCCGGTAGAATACGCGCCTTTCGAGCGTGAACCAAACCTCCTTGGTTCAGCTACGGACATGTTCGCAATCCATTAGAGGGGTCGTAATTGTATGAGCTTATATTCAGAATACTTGGATGAAATCGCAATCCGTAAGAAGGACCTGGGATTGAATCCAAAGCCGATTGACAGCGCCGAACTGCTGTCAGAGATTATCGCCCAAATCAAAGACACCGAGAACGAACACCGTGAAGGCTCCCTGCAGTTCTTCATCTACAACACTCTGCCAGGCACTACTCCTGCTGCAGGCGTTAAAGCTCAGTTCCTGAAAGACATCGTACTGGGTAACGAAACTGTTGCTGAAATCAGCCCAGAATTTGCTCTGGAACAGCTGTCTCACATGAAAGGTGGCCCTTCTGTTAAGGTTTTGCTGGACATCGCCCTGTCTGATGATGCTCAAGCGGCTGCAGCTGGTGAAGTCCTCAAGTCACAGGTCTTCCTGTACGAGGCTGACACCACGCTTCTGGCTGAAGCGTTCAAAGCAGGTAACGCCATTGCAAAAGACATCCTGGAAAGCTATTCCAAAGCGGAATTCTTCACAAATCTGCCTGATATCGACGAAAAAATTGAAATCGTCACCTACATCGCCGGTGAAGGTGACATCTCTACTGACTTGCTGTCACCTGGTCACCAGTCCCATTCACGTGCCGACCGCGAACTGCACGGCCAGTGCATGATTACACCAGAAGCTCAGCAAGAGATCGTTGCGTTAGGTAAAAAACACCCCAACGCCAAAGTGATGCTGATCGCTGAGAAAGGCACCATGGGTGTGGGTTCTTCTCGTATGTCTGGCGTTAACAACGTTGCGCTATGGGCCGGTAAGCAAGCCAGCCCATACATCCCATTCATTAACGTCGCCCCTGTTGTTGCCGGTACCAACGGTATCGCTCCAATCTTCCTGACCACTGTTGATGTAACCGGCGGTATTGGTCTGGATCTGAAAAACTGGGTTCAGAAAAAAGACGCTAACGGTGAAGTTGTTCGTGACGCTAACGGTGATGCAGTATTGGAAGAAGCCTACTCTGTTGCTACCGGTACCGTTCTGACTATCGACACTAAGGCTAAGAAACTATACAACGGCGACAAAGAACTGGTTGACGTATCGAGTGCGTTCACGCCACAGAAAGTTGAATTCATGAAAGCTGGCGGCTCTTACGCACTGACTTTCGGTAAGAAGCTGCAAACCTTCGCCGCTGAAACACTGGGTATTGAAGCACCAACCGTATTCGCTCCTGCTAAAGAGATTTCTAACGAAGGCCAAGGCCTCACTGCTGTTGAAAAAATCTTCAACCGCAACGCTGTAGGTGTTACTTCTAAGACGCCTCTGCATGCCGGCTCTAACGTTCGCGTTAAGGTAAACATCGTAGGTTCTCAAGACACCACCGGCCCTATGACCTGTCAAGAGCTGGAAGCCATGGCGGCTTCTGTTATTTCCCCAAGCGTAGATGGCGCCTACCAATCCGGCTGTCACACCGCGTCTGTTTGGGATAGCAAGGCAAAAGCCAACATTCCTAAGTTGATGTCCTTTATGAACAACTTCGGTGTAATCACCGCCCGTGATCCTAAGGGCGTTTACCACCCTATGACCGACGTTATTCACAAAGTACTGAACGACATCACTGTTGACGACCGCGCCATCATCATCGGTGGTGACTCTCACACCCGTATGTCCAAAGGTGTTGCTTTCGGTGCTGACTCCGGTACCGTTGCTATCGCACTGGCCACTGGCGAATGCGCCATGCCGATCCCGGAGTCTGTAAAGGTAACCTTCAAGGGCCACATGAAAGGCCACATGGACTTCCGTGACATCGTACACGCCACTCAGGCACAGATGCTGAAGCAGTTCAACGGTGAGAACGTGTTCCAGGGCCGTATCATCGAAGTACAGATCGGTACGCTGATGGCTGACCAAGCCTTCACCTTCACCGACTGGACTGCAGAAATGAAGGCCAAAGCCTCTATCTGTATCTCTAACAATGAAACCATGGTCAAATCTCTGGAGCTGGCTAAGAGTCGCATCCAGATCATGATCAACAAAGGCATGGATAACGACGCGCGCATGCTGCAAGGTCTGATTGATCTGGCTGACAAGCGTATCGCTGGCATCCAGTCAGGCGAGACCCCTGCTCTGGCCCCAGACAACAACGCTAAGTACTACGCAGAAGTTGTGGTTGATCTGGACGTTATCGACGAGCCAATGATCGCTGACCCTGACGTTAACAACGATGACGTATCTAAGCGTTATACCCACGATACTATCCGTCCAACGTCTTACTACGTCGGCCGTAAAGTTGACCTGGGCTTTGTTGGTTCCTGTATGGTTCACAAAGGCGATATGCAGATCATCGCTCAGATGCTGCGCAACATGGAAGCACAAGGCAAAGAAATCAAGTTCAACGCGCCACTAGTTATCGCGCCACCAACGTACAATATCGTTGACGAGCTGAAAGCGGAAGGCGACTGGGAACTTCTAGAGAAATACGCTGGTTTCGAATTCAACGACGACGCACCGAAAGGCGCTGCGCGTACTGAATACGAAAACATCATGTACCTGGAACGCCCTGGCTGTAACCTGTGTATGGGTAACCAGGAAAAAGCCGCCCCTGGCGACACTGTTCTAGCCACCTCTACCCGCTTGTTCCAAGGCCGTGTTGTAGCGGATACCAAAGAGAAGAAAGGTGAATCGCTACTGGCCTCCACCCCAATGGTTGTTCTTTCTACTATTCTGGGTCGCTTCCCAACACTGGAAGAGTACAAAGAAGCCGTTGAAGGTATTGATCTGACTTCTTTTGTACCACCAACTGAAGATCTGAGTGTTGAAGCCGAGCCAGTGAGAATTATTGGCTAGTTTCAGGCCTTTAGTTAGCGCAACAAAAAAGCCCCGCCTAGATTTTAGGCGGGGCTTTTTTATGTCTGCAATTATCAATCTTGTCCTATGTGATATTGCCCTTTTATAATAAGATCCTTTAAAAGAAGTATTCGTATGAGACTTGCTCAAAGGATTGGCTGGTATGAAAACCCCACTAATTTTTAGTTCATATCTTGTAGCTATCCCGCTGCATCTTCGTACCTCTCTTTATAACCAGCTTTAAATGGTAGTTATGTGACTCAAGCTTATTGAAAAAAAAGCAAAAGAACAGCCACGTCCATTAACTCGCCGAACGGGGCGTAATTCCTCTACGGGACTTAAATAAATTGAATAAATACATAGGCATACTCTTCGCAATAGCGTGTTTTACAACGTCCGCTATATCCAGCAGTATAATGGGCACCGGTCTATGGTTCTGGGTAATAATTGTTTCAGGATGTATTGTTGCGGTAAGTCAGTTTGTTCCAAAACTTCGGGGCGCTGGGTCAGGTCTAGCACTACTCCTAAGTATCATATCAATCTGTGCAATTTTATTAGGCCTGCTGGCAGCTACAATAGGCGGATCATTCAAAATAGATGATAGTTCCGCGCTACTACTGTCCTTCTTTTTTATTATCGCGGTTCTGGGGTTTATTTTGGCCAGTCTTTATAAAAGATCTATACGCTCCCGCTGAAGTAATAGCGCATAACACACGCATCAAAGATCAGCCGCAAAATATACAGCTTCCGGCTTCATTGCTCGCTTAGGCGAACGTTAAATTTATAGGTTTGCGGCCTATTTCTCATGCCTTGATAGACACCACTGAAACAAAATGCCCCCGTTTTATTTTCCACGTAAGGACGTTTTAGCGATATACAACAATCAGTGTGGTTCAATAAAAACGTTACCTGAAATACCCCCTAAATCCCGCAAAAATATAGCACCTATAAGCTAGTTAATTGCTGTTTCTCTGCTATGTTTTAGCCATCAATTAAATTTTCAAAAGAAGAGTTTCAATGGATATAGCGAGTTATCTTCAGTTGATGACCAAGAAGGATGCATCCGACTTATTTTTCACGCCCGGGTGTCCTGCGCTTATAAAGATGGAAGGTGTTTGCCGGCCCATTAGTGAGCAACACAAATTAACGCCTTTGGAAGTAAAAGAACTGGCCTTTTCCCTGATGAATGATTCTCACATGAAGACTTTCGAGTCCGAGTGGGAGGTTAATATGGGTGTTTCTGTCCAGGAATTAGGTCGGTTCCGAGTTAACGTGATGCGTCAACGTGGTGAGGTCGCCATGGTGATTCGAAATGTTAAGGTCAACCCGCCAAGCATTGAAGATATCAACGTCCCAACCTACCTAAAACAACTCGTGATGGAAAAGCGCGGGCTTGTGTTGGTTGCGGGTGCTACCGGGTCCGGTAAGTCGACGACACTTGCAGCAATGATAAATCATCGCAATTCCACAACACACGGCCATATCCTGACAATTGAAGACCCTATTGAGTTTTTACACAACTATAAAAAATCCATCGTTAACCAAAGGGAAGTTGGTACTGATACAAAGAGTTACAGCGAAGCCCTTAGAAATGCCATGCGTGAAGCGCCGGATGTTATTTTAATCGGTGAAATTCGCGATGCGGAAACGATGCGCAACGCCATTAACTATTCCGAAACAGGCCATTTATGCCTAGCGACTATCCACGCCAGTAATTCCGTAGAAACACTTGATCGGGCAATCAATTTTTTCCCTGAAACAAACCATAAACAATTGTTAATCGATTTATCGAATAATCTCAAAGCAATTGTGTGCCAGCGCCTCATCCCGGGGACGGATAAGAAACGCTGGCCTGCTGTGGAAATTTTGAAGGATTCCCCTTTTATCAAAGAACTCATAAAAAAAGGCGAGATTGACCAAATCAGAGATGCCTTTGAACGGAACCTGGAAAAGGAAATTGTCACCTTTGATCAGGCGATCTATGAGCTTTATAGAAACAAGAAAATATCAAAGGATGAGGCGATTAGTCATGCGGATTCATCTCACAACATGACGGTTAAAATTCGGTTATCTCATGATGACGGTGACGACACGTCAGGCGTGGATGGACTAACACTCAAAGATTAACTCTGGGCGATAGTCTTTATGTCAAACCATGAATAACAGGATTAATCCTGCTCTTGTGCATCATTGATACGCTCTTGGCGCGCTTGCTCTTCAGCGAAAGCAGCTTTGATTTCTTCCAATACAGCATCAACATCGGCGGCTTCGTCAGCCTCCTCAAACTCTCCGGTTAACACTGTCTCAGGGGTCAGCTCGCCCTCTTCAAACAAAGCCCAAATTTCTTTGGCGTATTTACTGTCAAGCAGCTCCGGCGCGAACTGGGCGTAGTAGCGCGTCATATTATTAACATCACGCGCCAGCATGGTTTCAGCATGATTGTTAGCTGCGGCGTCAACAGCTTGTGGTAAATCGATGATGACCGGGCCGTATTCGTCCACCAACACATTAAATTCAGACAGATCGCCATGTACCAATCCAGCACACAGCATCAACTTGACATAATGCATCATCATGGCGTGATCTTCACGAGCCTGCTCGGCCGTCATCGCCACATCGTTGAGGCGCGGTGCGACATCACCCTCCTCGTCAGTCACCAGCTCCATGAGCAAAACACCCTCAAAACAACCGTAGGGCTGCGGAACACGCACCCCGGCATGGGCTAATCGATAAAGCGCGTCCACTTCGGCATTGTGCCAAACGTCTTCCTGCTGCTTACGGCCAAATTTGGACCCCTTTTCCATCGCCCGCGCACGACGACTGTTACGTACCTTACGGCCTTCGTTGTATTGCACGGCCTGTTTAAAGCTGCGTTTGCTGGCGTCTTTGTAGACTTTGGCACAACGAATACTGGAACCACAACGTACAATATAAACGGTGGCTTCTTTGCCGCTCATTAACTGGCGGATCACTTCATCGACCAGGCCATCTTCAACTAGTGGTTGTATTCGTTTCGGAGTTTTCATGGCGCATTTATACCCACTTGCATGGAGTAAAGCCAATGTTTGTGTTAATTGATGCCAGCTAATCTGTCTAATTAGGCATTTAGCTAAAATTAGTAGCTAAGAATCTCAAAGTGAAGGTACTGTTTTCGGCTGGCTTGCCAGCAGATAAGCATAATTTCTTAATCCTTGCTGCAGATCACCATGATCATGCTCTTCACGATAAACGCAAGGTGCTAACGTGGGAAACAGCGTTAGCAGCTCGCCGGTGAGTAATAAATAGTCAGGATTTTTGGGGCCGGCTGGAAAAGTATCAACTCTTTCGCGGGTATAGGTTTGATACGCCAGCAGACCACCCGGCCTTAACGCCGCAGAAATGGATGGACACAAAGTTCTGGAAAGAAAACCACTGACCACGATCAGGTCAAAAGTTGCCAACGGTAATAACTCATCATCAAGATCAACCGTTCGGGTGGTCAGGCTTAAATTACGTTGTGTTGCAGATTGTTGTAGTTTATCAAGGGCTACCTGTGAGCAATCCCAGGCTTCAACTGATACCCCCCGCTGCGCTAACCATAAGGCATTACCACCAAGCCCACAGGCCAGATCAAGCGCTTGCCCACGATCAGGTAGCAGATGCTGATTGTCTGTCAGAACACGTGCGGGAAGCGGTGTTGTACTAATTGTTGTGTAGCGTTGATTCCAGTGCGTTTGGTCCGCGAAACTCATGCCGTTAAATCCAAAAAGGTGATGTCATTGTGTGATTAGGGAACGCAAGCAGCTCCTAATATAAATAAGCCAATTAAACCGGGCCATAGTAACAGAGAAGACTTATCAAAAAATCGTATAAGCCAACACTGCAATAGATGAAACAACCATTTCCAAAGTGATTTTTACAAGCGTAAAACTTAAAGAGTCAGTAAATACACGCCTTAGTGTTTCGCTGGCTTACTCTCTTTCTAAATCAGTATTTTCTGATTTTTATAACGACCTTTGGTTGCCAAATACAAGAACCCGTTTAAAAAAACAGTACCCCGGCTATGAAGGATTATAACCATGTTATTTATTACTAATCGTGAGCCTAAAGGCTCGATACGAACCAAAATTAATCGTCCCTATAAGTTTGATTTAAATAATAACGCGCCTTCAAACTCAATCTATTGTTGTGAACGGCTTGAAGAAGATAGTTATATTGAAATTGGTTCCAAGCTATTGATGTCACGCCTAAAAGATAGCGATTACAAACAGGTTTTATTATTTATTCACGGCTTTTCGAATTTACCCGAACCGGACATTTTCCCAAGAGCGCTCAAGTTACAGCAATATTTTGATCAGAAAGAAGCGGGATTGGTGCAAATAGTGCCGATAATTTGGCCCTGCGATAATGATAAAGGAATCATCAAGGATTATTGGGATGATCAAAAATCAGCGGATAAAAGCGCATTTTCCTTTGCCCGCGCGCTGCAATTTTTTATGGAATGGAGAGACGAGCAGCCCGTTGACGACCCTTGCCTCAAGCGTATTAATATCCTCGCCCACTCAATGGGCAACAGAGTGCTGCGCGAAACACTGTCTATGTGGAATAAATACGATCTGGCGAATGGTGTTCCTCTGCTGTTCAGGAACACCATTTTAATGGCAGCTGATATTGTTAATGAATCACTTGAGTATGATCAGAAAGGACTCCTTATCAGCCAGTCTGCGAGGAATGTCTCTGTTTATTTTGCATCGGATGATTTAGCGCTCCGCTCCAGCAAAATTTCAAACTTAAAAAATAAAGTTGCTTCAAGGCGCCTCGGGCATACGGGGCCTGAAAACATGAAAAAAGTGCAGTCAAACGTCTACGCAATCGATTGTGATAACTTCAATAATAAGTATGACTCACCCAAGGGGCATTCTTATTTTCTGGCCGATCAAAGCGATAAAATTGGTTCCGTATTTGAGCACCTGTTCAATACTATAAAAACAGGAAGAGTCGACGTAGACGACAATGAAGGCAGGGGTAAAATTCTCTAACATCACAATTAGGCGCGTAAAACGCGTGTAGATAACAATGATTTCTAGCCCCGCCGCTTAACAACCACCATAAAAAAGCCTCACCTAATCCGGCGAGGCTTTTTTACTTAAACCAAGGAGCTATGCAGTCGAGGTTTCAACAAACTTACCCGTATCAACTGTTTTTCTTAGCATCCTCTTCAACATGTTTACCAACCCATCGGTACATAAAAATGGCCATACCAATGATGAAAGCAACCACACCAAAGGACAGGATGCCAATCCAGCTACTAAAGAGTTGTATCAATAAATCCATGCTTCTCTCCCAATGTTTAAGCAACGATTCCCATCGTTTGCATCTAAAAATTTGATAGCTGAACAATAACGCTTGGGCGGCAACAGATATTGATTTGAATCAAAAACCCCTGGCGGCTGAATTGACCGAGATCAAAAAATTATATGATTAGAGTATTCCTTCTAAAAAGCGATTGAAGAAACCTCAGAAAGATGAAGATTTGTGTTAGAGAACCACTCATAAAATCACCTGACCAGGTTGGTTGGCGAAATCCAATTTTCAGATAAAAAAACAAGAAATACTCGCCAATAGAGAAGTCTTTTTACAGACAAAACGCAGAACTTTTACCGGCTAATTAAAATGGCAGTTTCACAGCTCATTAGCCATTGATATACTGTCGCGCTCGTACTGATCGACCACTGTGTACTTTTTTTGCAAGTTGCTGTTGAAGTCTCCACGTCGCCTTTACGCCTATACCCCTTGAGGCATACTTTGCCTCTGGATCTATTATTCCCCTCTTATGGGGACCGACAAAACGGATACTCAACAATGACTATTGCTCAAGATAAAGTTGTCAGCATTCACTTCAAGTTAGTTGACGCAGAAAGCGGTGACCTGATTGAATCATCAAAAGACAGCGCACCAATGGCTTACCTGCACGGTGCCAACAACCTGATCCCAGGCATGGAATCAGCGCTGGAAGGGAAAAACGTTGGTGATGAATTCCAAGTAACTATTGCCCCTGAAGATGCCTACGGCCCCCACCATGAAAGCGGCGTTCAAACAGTACCGATTGAAGCCTTAAAAGATTTGGAAAAAATCGAAGTGGGTGTGGTGCTAACCGCCAATACTGAAAATGGACCGGCTAATCTGCAAATCATTGAAGTAAGCGAAACCGAAGTTACTGTTGATGCAAATCACCCGCTGGCGGGAAGAACGCTGATTTTTGACATCTCGGTTGAAGCCATTCGTGACGCCACTGCAGAAGAACTTGAACACGGTCATGCACACGGTCCAGAAGGTCATCATCACTAAAAGACCTTCGCGCAGTCGTTTATTTTGTTGTTCTAGACCCTAAACAAACGACAAGATAAGCGCTGCGCGCTATTATCTCAAGCCACGAAAATTTCGAGCGCACGAGTTATAAATGCTGACAAAAATCCTGGTTACAGCCCTGGTAATCGCTGCCTGTTTCGTTTATCTGCGTCACCAGCAACAGAAAAATGCGGCCACATCAAAACAAGCTAATGTCAGTGAGTCGCGTTCGAAGAAAAATGCAATCTCCTCACAGTTTCAATGGTTAGCGGGTACGCTTATCGTTCTAACAGCCTGCACGGCCGTTGGTTTCTTTATTTATGGCTGGCTAGATGATCACCAAGTTATGACGATCAAAATCATTAACCCACAAAGCGGTGATGTGGTGAGTTATCAGGCTTACAAAGGTGATTTACTCGAACGAAGCTTTACCACCCTACAGGGCCAAAAGATTCGCCTCAGCGATAGCGAACGCATTGAAATCACAGAAAATCACTAACGCTTAAAAAACTAACGTTTAAAAATTTTTGCGATTTTTCTGCCAATGAAGTGGTAACCTTTTCAAAACTAGCTCATTGAAGAAACCAAACAGATTACGCTCAGACAACCTGCGCCGAATCAAAGAGACAGGAATAGACATTGCTTGGCTCGTTATTTTGCCAAGGCCCGCAGCTTTTTAGCGTTAGTGAACAGGTAGTCATCGGTCTGCGCCACCAAATGGCACCCACTACAGAAAGCACTTGCCGTCAGTGGTCCTTTATAGGAACTGGAAAAACCCCAATCACCCGTTTCTGGAGATGTGCCAGGTGACAGTTTCACCATCACGGTTAATCCCCCCAGCTTTTTATTTTGCCAATTTACTTCATTTTTATACTGTTCTTTTACGACGACGGAACCCGCTGGATATTTATAAGGGCCTTCACTCTGATAAACAGCCAAGGCGACATCATTCACAAAGACGTCCCGGTACCCTGTTGGCCCCTGATGTACCGTGCCTAAAGGCCCACCGTCACTGCCCGTTAAAACGTCATCTTCGGTAACCTTGGTAAATTCTTTATAGTCTGCCCACTGAGCGTTAGGCGCAGCATTCGGATCGCTAGTGACATCTTTTATTGGTGCCTGACAAGCCGTTAATATTGTTACGCCCAGCAACGTACAGCCAATGTTTAACCATAATTTCTTCATATAACCATCTCATTCCCTACTTAACATCAGCCCCACCAGCACCCAACAGTACACTCGCAATTGAAGGTTTTCCGGTACTTTCCAACGCAATTTTCACGGTCATGGTCAGCGGCACAGACAGCAGCATACCTACCGGGCCAAGCACCCAGCCCCAGAAGACTAACGATAGAAAAACCACCAACGTAGAGAGATCAAGCCCCTTGCCCATCATGCGCGGCTCCAGCACGTTACCGACCAGTACATTGGCGAAAACATAGCCAACCCCCGTTAATAGTGCTTCGCCGGTGCCCAGCTGAATCAAAGCCAACAAAACAGCGGGGACTGCCGCAATAATGGACCCCAGATTAGGCACAAAGTTAAGCAGGAAAGCCACCAAGCCCCAGAGCACAGGATAATCAACACCGATGATCCACAACCAGCACATGATCAATACGCCGGTCAGCAAGCTAAGGCCGGTTTTGATCGCCATGTACTGATTGATGCTGGTGGTAAACCGTTCAATCGCCTTGAGTGATTTTGAGCTCTCACCCGCAGCACGCTCTAGCTTGGAGTGAAACATGGCTGATTCAGAGAGAATGAAGATCACCGTCAACAAAATCAAAAAAGCATTGGTCATCACATTGCCCAGCGAGGCTAACGTTTTACCCACCATGCCCATGACCGTACCCGGTTTGATGTTCTCCTGAATCTGGCTGATTGGCAGCGCTACGCCCATACTCTCAAGCCATTGTAAAAAATTCGTCGTTATAGCGCCAAGTTTGGCCTGATAGGTCGGCAAATCCTGTGAAAAATCATTGATCGAGGTGCTGACAACAGCTCCTACGGCCATGCCAAAAACGACAATAAAACCAATAATACACAGCATCGCCAAAGCCAAAGGTAGCCCGCGTTTGGTCATCCAGGCCAGGGGTGGTGCGCAAATCACAGCAATAAAAATAGACAGTAGGAAGGGCACCAACAATGATTCTGCGGCCTTCATGCCCGCCACCACGACCACAAATGCCGCACAGGCTAACAGAAAACGTACCAGTGGTGATTGATGCTCAATGCCTGTCATAGAAAGTCCTTATATCGCCTTCGCTGTTTGCGGGTCCAATTGCCGAATACTTTTACCCTGTCTGTTAAGGAATGTCTATCTCTGCCCTACTAGGTTTCCTCACTTCTGAGCCGGGAACCGCACTCTCAAGCTAAGGTCGAATTTATTGCGTAATTTCGCGTTCTTAACCGGGTGGCTACCATCAATATTCAGCGCTGTTTTCTACGACTCAGTACGACAATATCGCTAGCAATTCTTTTAGTCGGCTTAGTTGCGCCTGCGCAGGCAAAAACCCGGTTGCCCATGCAACTCACTGAGTTACTGGAAAGCGACAGCGCTCCCCATGATAATTACGGTATCGTGGTCGCTTTATCGACAGATACTGCTGTTATCGGGATACCCTTCGACAGCTCTCGGACTTTTAATGCAGGTTCCGCATACGTTTACAAACACCATAACGGTACCTGGTCTTTGCAGCAGAAGCTGCAAGCCAGTGATAGCGCTCCGGGCGACCAATATGGTTGGTCCATCGCTCTACAAAGGGACACACTGCTGATCGGCTCACGCTTTGATGATGATCGCGGCTTCAACTCAGGATCTATCTACGCTTACACACGTATCGACGGTTTATGGATCGAACAACAAAAACTCTCGGCCCTTGATGGTGCCATTAATGATCAATTCGGTTTTACCATGGCATTAGACGGCGACTTAGCGTTCATTGGTGCCCCTCTTGATGATGACAACGGTTTTGAATCGGGCTCCGCCTATATCTATAAACGTATTGCCGGCCTGTGGACGGCTGATAAAAAAATCACGGCACACGATGGTGAGTCTGGCGACCAATTCGGCTGGTCTGTTGCTTTATCAGCGGGTAACGCCTTAATTGGCGCTCGTTTTGATGACGATAAAGCATTCAATTCAGGCTCTGCATACCTTTATACCCGCACATCACAAACCTGGCACATGAAGCAAAAATTGACAGCTAGCGATGCGGCCGTTAATGACCAGTTCGGATGGACTGTTGCCTTAGATGATAAAACGGCTGTAATTGGCGCACGCTTCAATGATGAGATGGGCATCAACGCCGGTTCAGCCTATGTTTACACCCTTAACGATAAAGTGTGGCGCCAGCAGCAAAAACTAACAGCCAGCGATGGTGAGTCCGGAAATCAGTACAGCTGGGCGATTGCTTTAGATGGCGACAAGCTAGTCATTGGTGCGCCCTTTGATAATTACGACGATGCGTTATCAGGCTCCTGCTACGTTTATTACCGCAGTGAAAAGGGTTGGCGTGAACAACAAAAAATGACTGCAAATATTGACGTACTTGCTGCTCGCTACTGTATTTCTGTCGCGCTACAGGGCGATACGACACTGATCGGTGCCTGCCAGGCGCAGCAAAGAAGCGTGTTATCTGAATCAGCCGCTATAAATACCACGTGTGTACCTTTAATCCATGAAACAACCAACCTGCTCACGCTGGACAAAATAAACCTGCCAAGATTCTATCAATAAGAATACGCCTGTCTTGTCGGCTTAATCTGGTGATGTTTAGGCTAATTACGGTAAGATGTGCCGTCTTTGACTATCCGGTGATTTTTCTATGTTTAAGCCCCGCGCAATCTTTTTCGATCTTGATGGCACCCTGGTGGATTCTGTTGCCGACATGGCCTTTGCCGTGGGCAAAATGTTGAGTCACTTTAATTTGCCAGCACCCGGTATCGAACAAGTCAGCACTTGGGTAGGCAATGGCGCTCAGAAACTTGTACAACGCGCTCTGACAGGCTCCATGCATGATCAGCCAGAACAGACAATGTTAGATAAAGCCATGCCGCTGTTCAACCGCTATTACCATGAAAACCTGGCCCTGCACAGCGCACTGTACGAACACGTCGACCACACCTTGCATACCCTGAAAAGCGCGGGTATACCCTTGGCTTGCATCACTAACAAGCCGGAACAATTCACCGAAGTGTTATTGGAAAACATTAACATTGCCCATTATTTTTCGCTGGTGGTTAGTGGCGACACGTTACCAACCAAAAAACCTCACCCGGGTCCTCTGCTGCACGCCGCACAGGAATTCGACATCCATATTGACCAGTGTTTGATGGTGGGCGACTCCAAAAGTGACATTGAAGCAGCTCATCAAGCCGGTTGCCCGGTTGTTGCGCTCAGCTATGGCTATAACCATGGCGAGGATATCCGCCAGCACAACCCGGATATCACCATCGATAGCCTTGAAGAATTACTGCCCTTAGTGGCCCTATAAACGCCTTACTTACAACAGGTTTACTTTATGTCCGTACAAAGCATCCTTGAAAACAAATTAACAGAAGGTTTGCAGCCTGAATTTCTTGAAGTCACAAACGAAAGCCACGAACACGCTGGCCATGCTCACGGTGCAACCGACAGTCACTTTAAAGCGGTGATTGTCTCCAGCGCCTTTGAAGGTGTTCGCATGGTGGCGCGCCACCAGCAGGTGTATAAAATACTGGCCGCGGAAATCAACAACCCCGTACACGCACTGGTACTGAAAACCTACACCTGCGAAGAGTGGCAAAAACAGAACGGCTAATAGTTAGCCGCTACAATTCAGCTAAAGTGGAATTATTTGTCTCCGGGGTTACTCTTATATAGTGAGCTCTTAATAAAAACTCTTTATTCAGAGAAAGTGCAGGAGGCAACATGTCACTGGATCAAACCTACCGTTACGCTGATTTAAACCTTGATGAAAACGAGCTGATTGCTCAGGGTCGCCACGTGTTGGTGGCCTATATCATGCGCCCTAAAGCAGGATACGACTTTCTCGCGACGGCTGCGCACTTTGCCGCTGAATCCTCCACAGGCACTAACGTCGAAGTCTGTACCACCGACGACCACACCCGCTCCGTTGATGCTTTGGTTTATCACGCCGACGAAAAAACCGAGCTGGTTAAAATTGCCTACCCCATTGACCTGTTTGACCGAAATATTATTGACGGCAAAGCCATGGTCGCCTCATTCCTGACCCTTTGTATCGGTAATAATCAGGGCATGGGGGATGTCGAATACGGCAAAATGCACGACTTTTATTTCCCGCCTGAATACCTGAAACTCTACGACGGTCCCGCCACGACGCTCAGTCATTTCTGGAAAATTCTGGGCCGACCTGAACAAAACGGCGGCCTGATTGTTGGCACCATCATTAAACCAAAGCTCGGTTTACGCCCCCAACCTTTTGCACAAGCAGCCTATGATTTCTGGCTGGGCGGTGACTTTATAAAGAACGATGAACCACAGGGAAATCAACCATTTGCACCCTTTAAAGAAACTATTACATTAACTGCAGACTCCCTGCGTCGGGCACAGGATGAAACAGGTGAAGCTAAATTATTTTCTGCCAATATCACGGCTGATGATCACGATGAAATGCTGGCGCGGGGCGAATATGTACTCAATGCATTTGGAGAGCATTCACGCCATGTCGCCTTTCTGGTCGATGGTTATGTCGCTGGACCATCCGCTGTCACAACGGCCCGCAAGTACTTCCCTGACACCTATATCCATTATCACCGTGCAGGCCACGGTGCCGTCACCTCGCCACAGAGCAAACGTGGCTATACATCGCTGGTTCTTTGTAAACTAGCACGTTTGATGGGGGCCTCCGGCATTCACACCGGCACCATGGGGTTTGGCAAAATGGAGGGCGAACCCTCGGACCGATTATCCGCTTATATGTTGGAGCAGGATGTCGCGTCTGGCCCCTACTTCGAACAACCCTGGCTGGGCATGAAACCCACCACACCGATCATTTCCGGCGGTATGAATGCCGTGCGCGCATTGGGCTTTTTTGAGAATCTGGGCCACGGTAATGTCATTATGACCGCTGGCGGCGGCTGTTACGGTCATTTAGACGGACCTGCCGAAGGTGCTCGCTCCCTGCGTCAAGCTTATGAATGCTGGTCAACGGGTGCAGACCCTCTGCAATACGCCAAACAGCACCTGGCATTAGCACGTGCTTTTGAGTCATTTTCAGGCGACGCAGATGCCCTATATGCTGGATGGAGAAAGACTTTCGGTGTAAGCTAGTCCGCCTGTCGAATGACACCCAATTTTTAAAAACTATCTGCTTCGGAGAAAGTCCCAACATGGCTCTAGTTTCGCTTAAACAACTACTCGATCACGCCGCCGACCATAGTTACGGCATCCCGGCCTTTAACGTGAATAACCTGGAACAAATGCGCGCCATTATGGAAGCGGCCGATGAAACCAATTCACCCGTTATCGTGCAAGCTTCAGCCGGTGCGCGTAAATATGCGGGTGCACCGTTTTTGCGTCACTTGATTCTAGCTGCAGTTGAAGAATTCCCGCACATTCCTGTTGTTATGCACCAGGATCATGGCACCAGCCCGGCCATTTGCCAACGCTCTATTCAACTGGGCTTTAGCTCAGTCATGATGGATGGCTCATTAGGTATCGATGGCAAAACACCGTCGACTTATGAATATAACGTTGACGTAACACGTCGCACCGTTGATATGGCCCATGCCTGTGGTGTATCTGTAGAAGGCGAATTAGGTTGCCTGGGCTCGCTGGAAACAGGTCAAGCTGGCGAAGAAGATGGTGTTGGCGCTGAAGGCATCCTGTCGATGGATCAAATGTTGACCGATCCTGAAGAAGCCAAAGATTTCGTCGAAAAAACTGACGTTGATGCGCTGGCAATTGCCATCGGCACATCGCACGGCGCCTATAAATTTAGCCGTCCACCCACAGGTGACATTCTGGCCATTGATCGTATCAAAGCGATTCACCAAGCCATTCCAAACACCCACCTGGTTATGCACGGCTCTTCTTCTGTGCCTCAAGACTGGCTGGCTGTTATCAATGAATTCGGCGGCGCGATTCCTGAAACTTACGGTGTACCCGTTGAAGAAATCTGCGAAGGCATAAAACACGGCGTGCGTAAGGTAAACATTGATACCGATCTGCGTTTGGCTTCTACCGGTGCGATTCGTCGTTACCTAGAACAAAACAAAGCCGAATTTGATCCACGTAAATATCTGAAAGAAAGCGTTGATGCGATGAAGAGTGTTGTTGTCGCACGCTACCAAGCCTTTGGTTGTGAAGGTCAGGCCAGCAAAATCAATCCGATTTCACTGGAAGCCATGGCTTCGCATTACAACGTAAAATAGTCTTTTGACTCGTTTTACCGAGCCGCAGCAAGGTTTCTTGTTGCGGCTTTTTTGTGCCTGTCACTTCAAACATTAGCTCTTACCCGATATAAAAACCTCATTGATAGTTAACCGCAAAAAAGTGTCCTAATCTTAAGGTAAGTCCCAAAGTTAATATTATCGAAACATCAGGGAGACACAATGTCACGGAAACATCCCATCATTGCTGTTACCGGCTCCTCCGGTGCAGGCACCAGCTCGGTCAAATCCACCTTTGAGCGGTTATTCGAAGAATGTGGCATTACACCCATGCTGGTGGATGGCGATGGCTTCCACCGTTACGCCCGCGCGGAAATGGCAAAACTGACCGATAAGAACGATCGCGATAATGGCCGTTTCAGCTTGTTTGGTACGGAAGCCAATTTGCTCAAAGAGCTTGAACAACTACTGCAACACTACGGCGAGCAGGGCTACGGTACAATCCGCCATTACGTTCACGATGAAGAGCAAGCAAAACGCTATCAACAACAGCCCGGTACGTTCACCGATTGGCAGGAAGAAGGTCGAGACTCAGACCTGCTCTTTTATGAAGGGCTGCACGGCGCACTGTCTCATGAAGAAATCAATATTGCCCAATATGTCGATCTTAAGGTCGGCGTCGTACCGGTTATTAATCTGGAATGGATTCAGAAAATTCAGCGTGATACGCTGGAGCGCGGCTACAACAAACAGCAAGTCAAAGACTCGATCCTTCGCCGTATGCATGACTATGTGAACATCATCACACCGCAATTCTCCCTGACGGACATTAATTTCCAACGGATTCCCACCGTGGACACCTCTGACCCCTTCTCCGCCACCCGTATTCCCACCAATGAGGAAAGTCTGGTGGTTATCCACTTTCGCAAACCAGAAAAATTCCATATTGATTTTCCCTACTTACAAAGCAAATTGAATGGCACCCTGTCACGCGCTGACACATTGGTTATCAATTCAGAAAAAATGCCGCTGGCCATTGAGGTCATTTTTAAACCCATTCTCGAAGAAATGCAGATTAAAGATTAACACTGCGCCTTATTCAGACTGGGCAAAAGCTGTGAAATTCTCCATACTCTGGTTCCAGCCCACCTAAGGAGAAAGCGTCATGGCAACACAAGATACCTGCTGCACTATCGTGCCCTACTTTGAAGTTCCAGAAGATAAGATCACAGAATTTAAGTCACTGTGTGAACAGTTCGTTGCTAAAACAGAAACTGAAACCGGCTGCCTTTACTATGGTTTCAGTTTTAATGACAACGAAGCACATTGCCGCGAAGGTTATGAAAATGCCGAAGCCCTGCTGGTACACCTGGATAATGTCGGTGACTTGCTGGAACAAGCGCTACAAATCTCTGAATTGACCGGTCTAGAAGTGCACGGCCCAGCAGCAGAACTGGCCAAACTAAAAGAACCGCTTGCTGATTTGCCCGCCCAATATTTCACATTGGAATATGGCTTCCGCCGTTAATTTAAGTTGTTCGCCAACAGGGCTATGTCTTTAGCCCTGTTATACAACACCTTTCCTCTCGCATAACATCGCCTCAACCAACTCATGAAGAAACTGCTGATCATTGGCTACGTCTGGCCAGAGCCCAACTCATCCGCTGCAGGCAGCCGCATGATGCAGTTAATCGAATTATTTCTTCAGTACAACTGGCAAATTACCTTTGCCAGTCCGGCCGCCATCGGCGCTCACAAAACAGACCTCACCGAATACGGCGTTACAGAAACGGCCATCGAACTCAACAGCAGCAGCTTTGACGAGTTTGTTAGTACTCGACAACCCGACATGGTGTTGTTTGATCGCTTTATGATGGAAGAACAGTTTGGTTGGCGTGTTGAGAAACACTGCCCCGATGCCTGTCGCATACTCGACACCGAAGACCTGCACTGTCTGCGCCAAGCTCGACAGCAGGCCGTTAAACAAGGCCGTGAAGTCACCACACAGGATTTACACAGCGAACACGCCCTACGGGAAGTAGCGAGCATTTTACGCTGTGATCTCACGCTCATGGTTTCCAGTTATGAAACGGCCTTGCTAACCAAACACTTTAAGGTCGATGCCTCGCTGCTGCACTGTGTGCCGTTTATGCTCGAGACAATCGATCAAGCAAATACCAATTGGCCGAGATTTGACGAACGACAGCATTTCATCGCCATCGGCAATTTCCGCCACACGCCAAACTGGGATGCCGTTCTACAACTTAAAACCGTAATCTGGCCACTGATCAGAAAACAGCTACCAACAGCAGAACTGCACATTTACGGTGCCTACCCGCCTCCCAAGGCCACTCAACTTCACAACCCCAAACAGGGCTTCCTCGTCAAAGGCTGGGCCGAAGATGCTCAACAGGTGATGGCTAATGCCCGTGTTTGTCTTGCGCCGTTACGTTTCGGTGCAGGCATTAAAGGCAAACTCACCGAAGCCATGCAAAACGGTACAGCCAGTGTCACCACCAGCATCGGCGCAGAAGCCATGCACGGAGAACTACCTTGGAATGGTGTGATAGAAGATGACCCAGAAGCCTTCGCAAAGGCAGCCATCGAGCTGTACCAAAATGAAACGTTTTGGCAGCAGTGTCAGCAACAAGGCATAAACATCATCAACGCCTTTTACGATAAAATCCAGCTAGCTTCAAAGCTGATCGCCCGATTTGAGCAGTTAGAGAACGAATTGGAAGCACGTCGTTTAAACAACTTCACAGGCGCCATGTTGCGTCATCACAGTATGAAAAGCACTCAGTACATGGCGCAATGGATCGAAGCAAAAAATTCGTTAAAGTCCTAACGGGTTATCTGTAAGATAGGTTGAAGCTTCAATATCAAAATTGATTTCTGCCAAGGAATGGTTAGCAAAATCAACGGAGTAAAACTTATTTTTTTCCTGCGTAACTGATCGAAAGCAAACCCAGAAAAGAAAAGACAAGCTCCGCCCCTTAGCTCTATTTACTAACTAACCAGACGCAATAAGTGGTTCCTATGCAGCCTTTTAATACTCAATTTACCTTATCTCGAGATTACCTTGCTGAGTGTTTTGACCAGTCGTTACCCTATGGGAAAAATGCCAAGCCCAACTATCTATTTCCTGCATTGTTGTTCGCTGCTGGTGCGGGATTACTGTTTTTTACTGAGCAATCCAAGATCATAGGTAGCATGTTTGTCGCGTTGGCCGTGTTGGAGCTGATTCATATTCGCTATCGACGAGCTTGGTGGTTGGCGCGTCAGATGCTGGGGAAAAGTGCCGACAGTGAAGTAAAATTAACCATCGATGAAGATGGAATCCAAACACAGAGCGCCGGCACACAAACAGCGTTACTGTGGACAGATATCGAGCGCGTTATTGAAACTGATTTGGGGCTTATTCTGGTGGCTAGATCTGGCGGGCAGCAGTACTTGTCTAAATCGTTATTTTCTGCGGAGTTGATAAGCGAGATCCTTGCTGAGGCATCTCAATGAATAAAAAGACGTTATTTGAGTTAGCCCTTTTTGATCCTGAAAACACTCTGATTGCTTTGTTAGAAAAGTGGGACATAGAATTTCGAAAGGTACCTGTAACACGAAAGTTTGTGGTTGCGATGGACGAAACCATTGAAGTCATCAGTAATGAAAACCGTGAATGCCTGGTTGAAAATCTCGTATTGTTATTCATGGAATGGCTTAAAGAAAAGCGATACCGGAAATTGCAGGCCCAGTTAATAGATGGCAGCACGGTGTTTATTGATGAACACGATATTGAAGGCGCTACCAACATACTCAAAACTGCATTAAAAGTTACCGCATTTGATCCCGAATATAACAATCAAATACTCAATAAACAGAAAGATCATTAATTCCCCAAAGGCAATAGCTATGAAAACAATGACTTGCAAGCAACTCGGCGGAGCATGCGATAAAGAGTTTCGTGCCAATTCTTTTGATGAAATTTCAGAAATGAGCAAACAGCATGGAATTGAGATGTTTCAAATAAAAGATGAAGCGCACCTTAAAGCCATGGATAAGATGCGAGAACTTATGAAAAAGCCCGAAGAGATGTCGGCCTGGTTTGAGAATAAGAAAAAGGAATTTGATGCTTTGCCCGAAGACTAAAACCCGAGCCGGAGGTTATAACCCATCTAACTCGTGAGTGTTTCGGACTATTTCACGCTACAACCTTAGTCCTTCAGCTTAAGCCTTATAACCCTCACGATAGCTGGGGTATTTAAAACTATAACCTGCCTCGCGAATACGCTGATTGCTGCATCGTTTGCCCTGCCCTGCACTCGCATCACAAGTTTCTTTTTCTGGGTTTGGTAAGCCAGCCTGTTCTGCAACCCAATTAACCACCTCCCACTTCGGGGCCGATTCGTCATCGGAAACAAGGTAGTGTGATTCCAACGTCTCTCCCACCAACGCCTTCTCAGCAAGAAAAACTAACGTGCCAACACAATCTTCACGATGCACCCGATTGGTAAAACAGGGTGGATCAAATTGTACCGGCTTTCCTTGAGCGGCTATGCGTTGCATAAACTGTGAATCTGGTCCATAAATGCCGGAGAAACGTACAACCGTGTTGTTTTTGGTCGTATTAACGTCACCGAAGGCAAGCACTTGCTGCTCCGCTTCAAGCAGAATACGACCTTGTGCATCAGCAGGAACGGTTTCGCTGTTCTCATCGACCTTCTCGCCTCGCTGTTGCCCGTAAACACGCGTCGATGAGACGTAGATAACGTGGGGGAAACTGTTACGGCTGGCAAAGTGTGACAGCAGGTTGCCAACACCTTCGACGTAAATAGCACGGTAGCCCGCTTCGCTATAATCACTGGGCGTCACAATAATTAATAGAAGATCAAATTCAGTCGGCAGCTTCGCTAATGTTTCCGAGCAGGTTAAATCAGCTTGCAAGTAATTAACGTGTTGTTTTGTCGGCTGAGCCGTTCGGCGCAATCCTGTCACCTGATGTCCCAAAGATGCCAGTTCAACAGCTACGGCCGAACCAAGTTTTCCGCAACCTGCAATTAAAATACGTTTAGTCATCTTTATTCCAAAATGTGATTAGAAATGGATAGTCATCGTGTTAAACGCTGATGTAAATCACCGTATGATGATTATCACTATAAATTTTCAATAAAGCCTTTTGATTTTCGAAAACGTCCTTATACTCTTTAAGGGTGGAGACTAAAAGTTGTTGCCTTCACCGTTCGAGTTAACCATTAAGAAGGACCGGATTTATGCAAATAAATGTAACTGGGCACCATGTAGAACTCACCGACGGCCTTACTGAAGCTGTTATCGCAAAGTGTAAAAAAGTTGCCAGCCATTACCCCGACGTTAGCACCATCAACGTTGTGCTGACTGTCGACAAAAACGTTCAAACAGTTGAAGCAACGACCCACTATCTGGGCCAGGATATTGTTGCTAAAGCCAGCGCTGACGAGCTATATAAAGCTCTTCCAGAAATGGGCGCGAAACTGCAAACGTCACTTCAAAAGCGAAAAGAAATTACTAAATCTCACTCTCACGCCAAACCTGAACTTGAAGTTGAAGTTGAGAGTGATGCGGCTCTGGCAACCTGAACCAGCAGCGCACGGAAAAAAGGCTCGCATTAGCGGGCCTTTTTTTATTTCTCCGTTATTATCCAGGCAATTTTCAAGCAAGTCCTAACGCGGATAAATCCAAGCCACTGCCATCCTTTTTCATTGGCGGACACCAAAAATAGGCGCCTGTGGTCGGTTTGCTGAACTGAAATAAGCCGTCAACGATGCCATCACCTAGCCCCAGCATACTTTCTAACTGCGCCTCATAAGAGTAAAAACTACGGTCAAAAGCAACAAATTGCAGCCCTTCACCACTAGCATCTGCCCAGGGCATGGAACGACGCAGTATAAATGCCTCGGGGGTAAAACCCTCCTGAGCGGTACGCTTTACATGGGCCGATTCAGGTGCGTCATCCAGCTCTTCGTTATCACTTTTACGACGCCCAATAATATGGTCCTGCATCTGGCCAGGCATTGAATTAAAGTAGCTTAGATCATGTATCCAGGTCTGTACCGCGACGAAGCTAGAGCCATCCATGCCTATACCACCGCCTTGCACAAAAGCGACATCAATCGCCTCTTGATCCTGTGGATTCTCAGTTCCATCTTCGTAGCCGGTTAAATCACGGCCACCTCCATGTTTGAACGCATCAAGTAAAGATTCACACTCGAATGCATCACCCAGTAGTTCACAAAGCTGATGCGTCTGATTAACAAGATCTCCACGGTCATTTCCACGCAACCAGCACCATAATGCCGTGGGCGTTGAGGGCACTTCAATGCCTGCTGTCACATAGACAGGGAAACTTCTCAAGGCAGAAATATCAGCCTTAAGCGCCAACACCAAAGAGCGGCCAAAACCAACAACTAATGATTGGCCATCCGCCTGCTCAGCAAGAGCCTGCAGCACAAATGTTGGATCAGTCCCACCAATCTGCGAAAACGTCAGATACCTGGCTACCGATGGTATATCGTCCAAAATGCCTGTTTGATATGCGGCCATAACTGCACCAATCTCCTTATTATTGATGTTTCCCGACAGCCTATTGCACAGGCTGTTCGAGATCAAGATAACTGAGAACCCCTACACGCTTATTGCTATTGAAGCGCCACCTATAGAACGGTAGCATAACGCCACACATCTCAACTGATCATCACAAGCAGTTGATAACAAATTAAATCCATCAAAAAGATTGGAAGCCAAGAAATGACAACCGCTGAACAAAAAATCGCACCATCCTATGGCGAAGGCGACGCCTCTTTCCAAGCTGCGGGCATGCAGGTTGGCATTCGCAAACTGGTTGATGACTTTTATGATGTCATGGAACGCCTCGATGAGGCTAAAAAAATCAGGATGATGCACCCGCTTGATCTGGAAGAATCCAGAGATAAACTGGCGCTATTTCTCTGTGGCTGGTTAGGCGGTCCCAGACTGTTCCGTGAAAAATACGGAGCAATCAGTATTCCTCAAGCCCACTCACACCTGCGTATTGGCGGAACTGAACGTGATGCATGGTTGATGTGTATGGAAGAAGCCTTAAAGTCTCAGCCCTATGCCAATGACTTTAAGGCATACCTGCTGACACAACTGGCCGTACCGGCCGAGCGCTGTCGTACTGTATAAGAATACTTGGTAAAGAAAGCACTGAAGAGAAGAAGCAATGGCACCCGGTCAAAATGACGAATAGGGTGCCAACTGTCTAATACAAGATTCCCGGCCAGTTTATTTGTTTTCGGACTCTTCTTTTTTAATACGGGCTTCACGCATTTTCCTGAAAAAAGGCCGCGCAATAATAGAAATGGCAATCATTAATGCAACCGGCATTATCGCGTCAGAGATATGCATTGCCTGGTGAGTCGCCTCTGACATTTCAGCTTCATTGGCATGCGCCAAAACGGAACAGGACAATAAGGCCAGTGAGCCGGCCACAAGGCCACTAAACATTTTTTTCATTTAAACTTCTCCTACGACTTCTAAAAATAAATATTAAATTGCCGCCAAACCACGAGCCAGGTCGGCTTGCAGATCATCAACATTTTCCAGCCCCACTGACACACGAATCAGGTTGGGCGTAATACCGGCAGCGACCTTCTCTTCAGGAGTTAATCGCCCGTGAGTGGTGGTTGCAGGGTGCGTAATAGTACTTTTCGCATCACCTAAGTTAGCGGTAATAGACATAAACTGCGTGCCATCAATAAAGCGCCAGGCTTCCTCTTGTCCGCCCTTCACTTCAAAGGCCAGTACACCACTAAACGCGCTTTGCTGTTTTGCTGCCAGTTCGTGCTGAGGGTGTGATTTCAGGCCATTGTAATGCACCTTTTCAATTTTAGCCTGAGATTCCAGCCATTCAGCCAATTTCAATGCGCTACTGCTGTGCGCTTGCATGCGCAGATTTAGCGTCTCAAGGCCCTTGAGGAAGACCCAGGCATTAAAAGGACTCATGCTCGGCCCACAGGTGCGTAAGACGCCGTAGACCTCTTCCATTAACTCGTTGTTACCCAGCACAGCGCCGCCGATGCAACGCCCCTGCCCGTCGAGGTATTTAGTAGCCGAATGAATGACAATATCAGCACCCATTTTGAAGGGCTGTTGCAAAGCCGGTGTACAGAAACAGTTATCCACTACCAACCAGTTATTTTTACTATGCGCCAAGTCAGCCAAAGCCCGTATATCGGCTGTGCCACCTAAAGGATTGGATGGCGCTTCGAGGAACAACATTTTGGTTTCAGGACGAATGGCTGCTTTCCATTGCTCCATGTCATCAAGATCGACAAAGGTGGTTTCAACACCAAATTTCGCCATGAATTTATTCAGCATCACCACTGTGGTACCAAACACACTACGCGAACACACAATGTGATCACCCGCTTTCAGCAACGCGATAAACGTACTCAGGATTGCAGCCATTCCAGACGCAGTCCCCACGCAGCGCTCAGCGCCCTCCATTGCAGCCAGACGTTGCTCAAAGGTACGCACCGTTGGATTGGTAAAGCGCGAATAGATGTTACCGGGGAGCTCCCCACCAAATCGTGCAGCGGCTTCTGCAGCACTGGAGTAAACATAACTGGAGGTGGGGAAAATAGGCTCAGCGTGCTCAAGCTCCGCCGTTTGAGTTTGACCGGCTCTAATTGCCAGTGTCTCAAGTGATAGCCCCAGCTCCAGCAGGTCTTTACGCCCGTTTTCATTTGTCATTGTCGTAACCTAATTACACTACATTCAAAGCAGAACAAAAATCCTGCAATATCAGCTTTTCAAAACGCTACTGCGCGGTACCCATAATGGCGCGGGCAATTTTACCAAACAGTTCAAATGACCACTGTTCGAGCATCAAAAATTCCGGAATCAACGAAGACTGAGCCCACCATAACGATTCGGTTAAAGGCGTATTTTTGATTAAGGCAACCACAACCACGACCAACAAACCGCCACGCGCTAAACCAAAAACAATACCCAGAGCGCGATCCGTACCCGATAAACCAGTAATTCGCACCAACGTGCTAATCAAATAATTAACCAACGCCCCCACCACCAGGGTTGCAGCGAATAATATCGCAAATGCTGCGGCGTAACGAACCGTCGCCACATCAATGTAATCGACCAGTAGTGTCGACATATTGGCACTAAACATACGAGCGATCACAAAAGCCAACACCCAGATCAGTAACGACAGGGCTTCTTTGATAAAGCCGCGCTTCAGACTAATCAGCCCAGACAGCACAATAATGGCAATAATGCCCCAGTCAGCCCAATTCATCGGTGTTCAGTTCCTCTCAAGGTAGATACCTTACAACAACACCTTCCAGCTTGTGGTGGCGAGCTACCGCTGCTTTTATTTTGTCGATTTCTGTCCGTTCAAGTACTGGACCAATCAATACACGAATCATTTTTGGTTCTACATCCAGTCGGTATTTGATATAGGCCTTATAGCCGGCTTTACGTAATTTATCCCGCAGTTTTTCTGCGTTATCACGTTCCTTAAAGCTGGCAACCTGCAGCGCCCAACTGACCGGTAGTTTGTTCTCATCAACCTCTTTATCAACCAGTTCCTGCAAGGTTTGCTGAGGTTTTGGCTTTGGACTGACTTCGTTTTTTTCTGCCAGACGTTGTTCACTCGGTTTAACCGGCTCGCTGATTTCAAGCGTTGGAATGGGTGGTTTTTGAGGGATATCAACCAGCACTTCAGCAGGTTCCAAGTCACCGTTGCTAAACAGCATAGGCAGGAAAATAACCATCAGAGCAACTAATACTAGCGCCCCAATCAGACGCTGTTTGATTCCGTCATCCATCCTGAAATATCCTGTCAACCAGCACTGCTAAGGTTCGAATGATAACGCCTCTAATACAGCACCTACTGTGAAAAAGGAACCGAACACAATCAACAAATCATCGTTGCCAACACGTGTAACCAAATCATCAAGGGCCATAGAGGGGGTAGCATAGGTTTTCACATTGCGATCCCCAAGTTCAGCCAATTTCGCCTGCAAGGCTGTTGCAGCAATGGCTCGAGGTGTAGCAAGATCACAAACAGCCCACTCATCAATAACAGGCTGCATAATATTCAATACTTCGTCGCTGTCCTTATCTGACAGCATACCCAGCAACGCATAGAATCGGCCACTGTGTTTCTCTTCCTTTAAACGCTCAACCAGATAGGCCGCCGCTTCAGGGTTATGAGCCACATCAAGTAACATCGGCACGGGTTTATCGATTCGTTGATAACGTCCTGGCAAGCTAGCACTCATGAGTCCTTCACGAATGGCTTGTTCCGGAATGTCCATCTTAAGCTGGTGAAGAGCCTGAAGCGTTGTTGCAGCATTCACCAGAGGCAAAGAAGGTATCGGCAGATTCTGGAAAGAAATCGTTTCGTGACCTCGGCTACCACTCCAATCCCATACCTGCATACCTTCGATATGTTCATCCGCATGTTTAATGAAATCATAGACCTCACCGCGTCGCATTAAATCGGCAGACAATGCCTGAGCATGATTAATGACGGTCAACGGCAGATCAGTTTCACCGCAAATCGCAGGCGCGCCAGCGCGGAAAATACCCGCCTTTTCAACGCCAATTTCTTCGCGAGTTTCACCCAACCAATCGGTATGATCCAAGGCAATGGTCGTTAACACAGCAACATCAGGATCAATCAAATTCACCGCATCTAGTCGACCACCAAGCCCCACTTCAAGAACAGCAACATCAAGGTCTGAACGGGAAAAAACATCAAAGGCCGTCAGTGCACCAAACTCAAAGTATGTCAGCGAAACGTCCTGACGCGCAGCATCAACTCGCTCGAAGGCTTCACACAACGATTCGTCGGATACTGGTTTGCCATTTATGCGCACTCGCTCATTGTAATTAACCAAATGAGGCGACGTATAAGCACCAACCTTGTAACCCGCAGCGGCGAGAATAGTGGACAGCATACAAACGGTGCTGCCCTTGCCGTTGGTTCCGGCTACAGTGATCACCTTTTTGGCGATCGCGGGTAGTTTCATCTGGCGACTGACTTGCGCAATACGTGCCAGGCCCAAGTCAATTTCGCTAGGATGGAGGGATTCGACTCTATGCAGCCACTCGGCTAGATTCGATGGCGATTCAGAGCTCGTCATAATAGTTTTTGAAGTCAGAAAGTGAAGGGTTAAATTAAATAAAACCTGTTAAGGCAGAGTTAAGACTCTGCCAAAGAAGGCATCAATTTTGTCAGGATACTGGCCAGACGATCACGCATTTCACCACGTGAAATAATCATGTCCACGGCACCATGGTCCAAAAGGAATTCACTGCGCTGGAAGCCTTCCGGTAGTTTTTCACGTACCGTTTGCTCAATTACACGCGGACCAGCAAAGCCGATCAGAGCTTTTGGTTCAGCAACATTAAGGTCACCCAACATTGCCAAGCTGGCAGAAACTCCGCCGTAGACGGGGTCCGTCAGTACAGAAATGTAAGGGATGCCTTGCTGCTTCATGCGCTCAATCGCGGCACTTGTTTTAGCCATTTGCATCAGAGAGATCAACGCTTCCTGCATACGGGCACCACCACTGGTGGAAAAACAGATCAGAGGAATACGCTCTTCCAAACAAACGTTCACAGCACGAACAAAACGTGCACCTACGACAGCGCCCATGGAACCACCCATGAAGCCAAACTCAAAACAGCATGCTACAACCGGCAGGCCGTTCAGCGTACCTTTACAGGCAACCAGTGCATCCTGCTCACCCGTACTCTTCTGGGCAGCAACAAGACGATCTTTGTATTTTTTGGAGTCTCTAAACTTTAATTTGTCTTCAGGAACCAGTTCTGCGGCAATCTCTTTGCGACCATCCTTATCCAGGAACAGGTCTAATCGGCGACGTGAGCCAATACGCATGTGGTAATCGCATTTGGGACATACATCGTGATTGTTTTCCAACTCCGGTCGGTACAAAACACCATCACACTTGGGGCATTTTTTCCAAAGCCCCTCGGGCACAGTACTTTTTTTCTTCTGTTCGGAACGAACGATGGAAGGAACAATTTTCTCAAGCCAGCTGCTCATTGTTCAATTTATCCTTTGTATAGTAATCATTAGCTGCGGGTTTATTCCCGCTATTGTACCTGCCCGTCCGGTTATAGTCGCGGCTCTGGCAAGTTTTTTTAGTCTTTATCGATTATTTACAGCGGCTATAAAACGATTAATTTTATCCGCACTTTTTATGCCTTTGCTTTCCTCTACCCCGCCACTGACATCAACAGCATAGGGATTAACCGCCTTTATTGCCTGGGCCACGTTTTCTGTTGTCAGCCCGCCAGCTAGCACAACCGGTTTGCTCAAATTAGCAGGAATTTTATCCCAGTCAAACGTTTCTCCAGTACCCCCCGGTTTGGTTGGGTGATAAGCATCCAACAACAGGGCTGATGCCGTAGGGTAACGCTCAAGCGCAGCAACAATATCAGCCGCCTCCTGAACTCTTACCGCTTTCATGTATTCCTTGCCCGCTGACTCACATTGCGCCAGTGTTTCATTGCCATGAAATTGCACCACATCAAGCTCTACCTGATCCAACACTGCATCAAGCTCTGCTTGCGTTGCATCAACGAACAACCCAACCCGCGTCACAAAAGGTGGCAGCACATTAACAATTGCTCGCGCTTGCTCAATATTCACAGCACGCGGACTTTTAGCATAAAACACCAAGCCGATAGCATCAGCGCCAGCGGCCGCAACGGCAAGCGCATCCTCAGGACGGGTAATACCGCAAATTTTAACGCGGGTTCTAACTGCTGATTGACTCAAAGGAATACCTTACAGAAAAATAATCGTCGGATGATTCTAGCAAAAGGATGTTTTACGTGGCAGGTGTTAGAGGCATTTAAGCAAAAAAAGGTAAATCTATCTTACCGGTGGACAAATCATACTTGCTAGGATAATCCACACCAACCAGATACAAGCCGTTTGGCCTTGCTGTCACGCCGCCCATACACCGGTTACGCGCGTCCAGCACTTCTTTTGCCCAAATAGGTTCAGCCTTTCCCATGCCTACCGTCATTAAGACACCAGCCACATTTCGTACCATATGGTGCAGAAAGGCATTAGCACGAATATCAATAGAAATTAATGAGCCATGTCGCTCAACTTGAAGATGATGTACCGTTTTTATGGCCGATTTTGCCTGACACCTAACGGTACGATAAGAACTGAAATCATGCTCGCCAACAAGAAAATTGGCCGCCAACTGCATACGCTCAACATCAAGCGGGCGATCTTCGAAAGAAAAATGCTGATTCATGATGGCTGAATGTACGGATCTATTTTCAATCACATAGATATAACGTCGAGCCATCGCCGAAAAACGCGCGTGAAAATCTTCGGGAACAAACTTTGCCCAACGGACCCGAATAGAATCGGGTAGATGCGTATTCGTCCCCCTCACCCAGGCATTTTCACTACGAGGTTTAACAACATCAAAATGAACAACCTGTCCCGTGGCATGAACACCCGAGTCAGTTCGGCCCGCACAAAAAACGCGAACAGGAGCATCTGCTATTTTACTTAGCGCAGACTCCAGTTCGCACTGAACAGTTACCGATTCGTGGTTTTGAGCTTGCCACCCGTTGTAGGCACTGCCGTGGTATTCAACACCCAGAGCTACACGGGTAACGGGGATTTCTAATGTGGTCACTCTAGATTTTCAAGCAGCTTTCTTGCTTCTTGCTGTTGCGCTTCACTTCCCTCTGAAACAACTTCGTTTAGAATTTCCTGCGCCGCATCAGCATCAGCCATATCGATGTATGCCTTAGCTAACTCTAACTTGGTGGCTGATTCATCGGTATCAACCAGGAAGTCCATATCATCTGCACTTACTGACTCAGATGCTCGAACCCCGGACTCTTCTTCTGTATCAAAGTCGAGAAAATCTTCTTCCGTAGAGGCTTCAAAATCAACCAGGTTTTCGTGTGTTTCTTCTACAGCAACATCCGCGTCATCGCTCGCAACATCAAGCTCTTCAGGTAACTCAAACTCGAGATCACCAAACTCTTCGGTAGCGGCCTGCCCAGAGCCCACTTCACTTTCAACTTCGGGTGCGGTATCAAAGGAAGACTCTTCAACATCAAAAGAGATTACCTCATCTTCCTGAGCTGCCGACTCTTCACTCATTTGCTCAGAATTTTCCTCAACATCAAACACCGTTTCTTCAGGTGCAGATTCCTGTTGAGGTTGAGCATATCTACCTTTTAAGTCATCAAGAGAAGCTAGTGCTTCCGCATCGCCGATGGCTTGCAGATCTGCTTCTTGCTGAGAGAACCGCGCTTCATCATTATTCAGCAGGTATGTTTCTGCCAATTTAAGACGCAATGCCGTATTTTCAGGTGCATTATTTACAGCAGGCTGCAAAATTTCAATGGCGCGTTCATAACGACCGTATGCAATAAAAATGTCGGACTCATCCAACAGCTTCCGTGTTTCATCCGTACTCTTCTCCGGTGCACTTTCACCCAGAAGAGGCTCAGCATTAGCAAGATCACCAACTGAGTTAGAGTTAGAGTTAGAGTTCGAATCAGCATCCACATCGACCAAGTCATCACCTAGGTCGTCGGAAATAGTTACGTCGCTATCTGCAGTATCAATGCCCTCTTGCAAATCCTGAGGATAATCTTCCTTCTCTTCTTTGCGACGACGAGAAATTGCACCAAGAAGAATCAACCCGCCCAAAATAACAACCAACAGCACTCCGATGTAAAGTGGGTTATTCAGCAGGATATCCATTATGCCTTCCTGTGGTCGTGGTTGTTGGGCCGCCACATCAACCGGAGCAGGCGCTCCTTCATCGTCAGCAGCACTCCCTTCAACGACATCTACTGCCGCAGCTGCATCAACAGGTTCTTGAGAGTCTAAAGTACCAATGGCAGCGCTTTCGTCTTCCATCATTGCCATACCGTCAACATCAACGGCTTCACCCTCGCCAGAGTCATCAACAACAGATTCTTCTGCCGCCGAGGCTAATTCTGCTTCAACTTGAGACTCTGCTTCTTGTTCAACCTGAGCAGCTTGTAAAAGAGCAAGTTGCTCCTGTTTCAAACTCATTAACCGCTGTAAATCATCAAGCTGCTTTTGAAGTGCATCTACATTTTCAACTGTCGACGAACCTGAGCCCGAAGCTTCGCTGTCACCAGCGACGTCGGCATTCATTCCACCTTCGCCTGCAAAACCACCAGAAGCGCTTTCGGCGGAGCTATCAGCTTCAGAAGCTGAGTCTGTTGCAACCAGTTTTAGCAGCCCACCCTCATCGGTTCCAGCGTCGCTAGCAGCAGGCGCTGCACCATACGTTTGGGTTGCATCAATAGTTTTTTTGCCTTCCCACTCCCGAGTTTGACGAACCGTCTCAGCGTAGGCATCTCCAGATGAGATTCTACGAATTTCCTCTGTTTCAGGAATACGAAGTACCTGCCCGGATTTGAGCAAGTTAATATTGTTATTAATAAAAGCCTGGGGGTTATGTTGCTGTATCGCCACCATCGTCTGGCGCACAGTCACGCTACGATCAGGGCGATTTTCTTTAGCTATGCCCCATAGCGTATCGTTCTTTTTTACGCGAACAGTGCCATCCTTTTTATCATTTGATACAGGTGCTTGTGCTGATTGCGCACTGCTGCTTGGCGGATTGTAAGATTTAGGTTGAGCCGGTTCGATGTTCACTGTTGTCGTCGTTGGCGCCGAGGTAGTAGCCTGCTGAATAGACGCTTGTGCTGCCTCAGAAAACAAAGGTGGATCAAGCAGCGCTGTGTATTCACGCAGTAACCGACCACTTGGCCAATGCAATTCAATTAGAAAATTCAGGAAAGGTTCACGAACAATACGATCAGTCGTCAAATGCAGTATTGCCCCGCCTTTGCCGTCAAGCTCGACATCAAATTTAATGCCTGTCAGGAAAAACACACGCTCAACACCAGCTCGCGAGAAATCATTATGACTGGCCAGATTCGGCAGGATTTCATTTTTTGACAGGTCGCCAACGTTAAGCAGCTTAACTTCCGCATCCAATGGCTGATTCAACGCGGAGTTGAGTTTGATCTCACCTAAACCCAATGCATTTGCGTAACTACTACCAAGGGCTCCGGAAACCACCATTGCCATTGCAAGTTTACGAATCATACGACCTATCCTTATAAAAAGTGGTGAACAACACATCCAGCTCGTTTAACAGACAACCTGCCTAATTCTACGTAACCGATGCTTTCATGATCAGGGGTTGCCTAAACAATCTGCATAAACAAAAAGGGCTAAACCCGTGCCATAACACAGTTATGGAAAAGTTTAGCCCAGTCTAACCAGAGCGCCAGAAAATTGTCAGCAAAAATTCTGCCAACTGGCAAAAAGGTTTAAATTATAGCTTCGTCTCGATCAGAATTTCGGCAATTTGCACACTGTTCAGCGCCGCACCTTTACGAACGTTATCTGCCACAATCCACATATCGATACCGCGAGGGTGTGAAATATCTTCACGAATACGACCCACAAACGTCGGGTTAGTACCAGCAGACTCTGTAACAGCAGTCGGATAGCCACCATCAACTCGCTCATCCATCAACTCGACGCCTGGCGCATTGGCCATCAGTTCACGCACTTGTTCAACTGTGATTTTTTCACGAGTCTCGATGTGAACCGCTTCAGAGTGCCCGTAAAACACAGGAACACGTACACAGGTTGGGTTCACCTCAATGCTTTTATCCAGGATTTTTTTCGTTTCCCAGACCATCTTCATTTCTTCTTTGGTGTAGCCATTCTCCATAAACACATCAATTTGCGGCAATGCGTTAAAAGCAATTTGCTTCGGATAAACTTCTGCTTCAACTTCCTGACCATTAAGCAATTTAGCTGTTTGGGTTGCGAGCTCTTCGATGGCTTCTTTACCAGTACCAGATACGGCCTGATAAGTCGCCACGTTAATGCGCTCGATACCCACAGCATCGTGGATAGGCTTGAGAGCCACCAACATCTGGATAGTTGAACAGTTAGGGTTGGCAATGATATTGCGATTAGCGTAATCATCCAGCGCACCCGGATTCACCTCAGGCACGACCAAAGGAATATCATCGTCATATCGGAAGTGCGATGTATTGTCGATCACCACACAACCAGCTGCCGCTGCTTTTGGCGCATACACTTCAGAAATGCTGCCACCGGCGGAAAACAGACCAATCTGAACTTTCGAAAAGTCAAAATCTTCCAGATTTTCAATCGTAACGGACTTACCCTTAAACATGATGCGTTTACCAGCAGAACGGGCACTGGCTAGCGGGTACAGCTTACCCACAGGAAAATCACGCTCTTCCAGAATGGAAATAATGGTTTCACCGACAGCACCGGTCGCGCCGACGACTGCCACATCGTAGAGTTTAGTCATGTTGGAAAGTCCAATTTATACAGTTTAAATAAATCGGGAGCCCTTTTTAAACTAAAGAGACTCCCGAAAAGCAACGCAATTCTAGTGCAAAAAGCGTTATAAATTAAGGGATTTAAGTCAATAAACCCTTTTTAAATACACTATTTGGATAAAGCAGCCACGACTGCGTCACCCATCTGCTCAGTCGTCACCGTTTCAGAGGCATCACCTTTGATATCAGCCGTACGCAAACCCTGATCCAGAACATCACCAACGGCTTTCTCAATGGCTTCAGCCACGTCCAAACGATTAAAGCTGTAACGATACATCATCGCCACAGACAGGATGGTCGCCAACGGATTGGCAATACCTTTGCCAGCGATATCCGGTGCAGAACCATGAATCGGCTCGTACATACCTTTGTTATTCTTATCCAGAGACGCAGAAGGTAACATACCGATAGACCCGGTCAGCATCGCAGCAGTATCAGACAGAATATCACCAAACATATTGCCGGTTACCATCACATCAAACTGCTTAGGCGCACGTACCAATTGCATTGCCGCGTTATCCACATACATGTGGCTCAGCTCAACATCGGGATACTCTTTACCCACCTCTTCCATCACTTCGCGCCACAGAATTGTTGCTTCAAGCACGTTAGCTTTATCCACCGAACACACACGCTTGTCACGCTTTTGCGCAGCCTGGAATGCGACATGAGCGATACGACGTACTTCGCTTTCTGAATAAACGTAAGTATTGAAACCTTCACGCTCACCATTTTCCAACGTACGAATACCGCGTGGCTGACCAAAGTAAATACCACCCGTCAGTTCACGAACGATCATGATATCCAAACCTGAAACGATCTCCGGCTTCAAAGATGTTGCCCCAGCTAACTGCGGGTACAACATGGCTGGACGCAGGTTAGCAAATAACTCCAGATTTGAACGAATCGCCAACAAGCCACGTTCCGGTGTTAAAGCGCGATCCAGCTTTTCCCATTTCGGGCCGCCAACAGCGCCCAGCAGGATTGCATCTGCATCCTGCGCCTGCTTCAAGGAAATATCAGGAAACGGAGAGCCTGTCTCATCATAGGCAGCACCACCGATCAAACCTTCAGTGGTTTCCATGTCTAAATTGAAACGCGCTTTAACAACATCCAGCACTTTAATAGCTTCGTTAACAATTTCAGGGCCGATACCATCACCCTTTAAAATCAGAATCTTATCAGTCATATCTACATTTCTTTATTAAGTTTAATAGGGAGGTATTAAGTCAAATCTGCGAATAACCACGGCGCATTTTTGCGGCGGTTTTCTTCAAAGCTGGTGATCACATCCGCATCCTGCAAAGTCAGGCCGATGTCATCCAAGCCGTTCAGTAAACAATGTTTACGGAACGGGTCAATCTCAAACCCGTGCGCTTTGCCCGTTGGCGAAACCACCAGCTGAGCCTCCAGGTCAATCGTTAATTGATAGCCCTCTTCAGCGCCAACTTCAGCGAACAACTCATCAACAATCGCCTGATCAAGAACGATCGGTAGTAAGCCATTTTTGAAACTGTTGTTGAAGAAAATGTCCGCAAAGCTTGGCGCAATCACAGCACGAAAGCCGTACTCAGAAATTGCCCACGGCGCATGTTCACGACTCGAACCACAACCAAAGTTTTGTTGCGCCAACAGCACGCTCGCACCCTTATAACGCGGGAAGTTTAATACGAACTCCTCATTAATCGGGCGGTCACTGCAATCCTCACCAGGCTGTCCGATATCCATGTAACGCCATTCATCAAACAGGTTCTGACCAAAACCTGTACGTTTGATGGATTTCAAAAACTGCTTGGGAATAATCATGTCGGTATCAACATTGGCACGGTTCAGCGGTGCCACGAGACCGGTATGTTTTTCAAACTTATCCATAATCTTTCTCTCTTCATCTCTGCCCTTTGTCATTTCGACCAAAGGGCAGAATCAATTTGTTGCACACTTAGCTAACTTTGCAGGAAAAGCTCAGCTTTACCCGTCAGACTGACGTCTAATCTCCCAGAATGTCACGCACATCCACAAAGTGACCTTTAATCGCCGCCGCGGCGGCCATTGCAGGACTTACCAGGTGCGTACGTCCTCCAAAACCCTGACGGCCTTCGAAGTTACGGTTAGAGGTTGACGCGCAGTGCTCGCCTGGCTCCAATTTATCCGGGTTCATCGCCAGACACATGGAACAACCCGGATCACGCCACTCAAAACCGGCTTCAACGAAAATCTTGTCCAGACCTTCTGCCTCAGCCTGCGCCTTAACTAAACCAGAACCCGGCACCACCAGCGCCTGCTTGACACTATCGGCGACCTTACGGCCCTTAGCGACTTCAGCCGCCATACGCAGATCTTCAATACGTGAGTTAGTACAGGAACCGATAAACACAATATCGACTTTAATATCGGTGATCGGCATGCCCGCCTTTAAATCCATATACTTCAACGCACGCTCGTAACCTTCACGCTTAACCGCATCGTCCTGCTCTTCAGGTACAGGAACAGTTTCGTCAATCGCAACCACCATTTCTGGCGATGTACCCCAGCTCACCTGCGGTTTGATATCTTCACCCTGCAACACAACAACGGTGTCGAATTCAGCATCATCATCGCTGACAAACTGTTTCCAGTTTTCAACTGCCTGATTCCACATTTCACCCGTTGGTGCGTATGGACGGCCTTTGAAGTATTCGATCGTTGTGTCATCAACCGCCACCATACCAGCACGGGCACCCGCTTCAATCGCCATGTTACAAACGGTCATACGGCCTTCCATGCTCATATCGCGCATCACTTGGCCACCAAATTCAATTGCGCAGCCATTACCACCGGCCGTACCAATTTTACCGATAACCGCCAATACAACGTCTTTACCGCTCACGCCTGCGCCTAATTTGCCGTCAATGCGCACCAGCATGTTTTTCATTTTCTTCTGGATCAAACACTGAGTTGCCAACACGTGCTCAACTTCAGAAGTGCCAATACCATGCGCTAAACAGGCAAATGCACCGTGAGTGGAGGTATGAGAATCACCACACACAACCGTCATACCCGGCAATGTAGCACCCTGCTCCGGCCCAATAACGTGAACAATACCCTGACGAATGTCCTGCATCTTGTATTCAAGGATGCCGAATTCATCACAGTTCTCATCCAACGTGGTGATCTGAATTTTAGACACCTGATCATCAATGCCGGAAATACCACTGGCACGATCCGTCGTCGGAACGTTGTGATCCACCGTTGCCAGATTGGCGCTAAGACGCCAAGGCTTACGGTTAGCCAGGCGCAAACCATCAAAAGCCTGCGGCGACGTTACTTCGTGCAGCAACTGTCGATCGATATAAATCAGCGCGGTACCGTCATCACGCGTTTTTACCAGATGATCTTGCCACAATTTGTCGTATAAGGTTTGACCTGCCATTTTCAGCCCTCCAAAGTCGGCCTTTGAAATTTCGTCGTTCCGGACGTAACGAAGTGACAATCCGGAATCTATTCTTAATCTGCTGGGTGTTGGATTGAATCCGGCATGGCGTGGTTTTTATACCATCATTCTAGCGAAGCCCAGAACCCATCGTTTTCGATCCATTTAGATTTGACGCGATATTACGCCTCACCATAAAATAAAACAAATTCATAATTTTTATACTTTTGATTCCCAAAAGGAATACTAAGAGAGCGCTGCGTCCATGGATATCAACAACCTCAACGCCTTTATTCAAGTAGCTGAAGCAGGCTCATTTTCCGATGCGGCAACTAAACTGCATATCACCCAACCTGCCGTGAGTAAGCGAATTTCAACACTGGAATCACAACTGGATACCCGTTTGATTGATCGTATCGGAAGAAAAGTAGCGCTCACCCCAGCGGGTGCTACCCTGCTGCCCAGAGCGATTGCCATTATCAGTGATCTGGACGATGCACGTAGAAGCCTCGACAACCTTTCCGGCGACGTCACCGGTCGACTAAATCTGGCCATTAGTCACCATTTGGGGTTACACCGTCTACCGCCGATTCTCAGAGAATTTTCCCAACGTTACCCGCAGGTCACGCTCGACATTCAGTTCCTTGACTCAGAAGTCGCCTATGAGGCCGTAACACAAGGAAAGATTGAGCTAGCAATCATCACACTGACCGAACAATTATCAGAAAAAATTCATGTTCAAACGATCTGGAAAGACGCGCTGGCCTTTGTTGCAGCCACCACACATCCACTGGCTCAGGAATCAAACGTATCACTGGAAATGCTATCAAAACACGGAGCAATTCTGCCTGAACTTAATACCTTCACCGGCACCATTACTGAGCGTCTTTTCAAAGAAAAGGGGTTGGGACTTAACGTCAGCATGACAACAAACTATCTGGAAACCATTCGAATGATGGTCAGTTTGGGGCTGGGTTGGAGTGTGCTGCCCCTCACCTTACTCAATGATCAGCTGTGCGTATTAAACGTGGGCAATATCAAATTGGAACGGCAACTGGGGGCTATTCATCATACGGAGCGAACGCTTTCGAATGCAGCAAGGGCGATGCTGGCATTACTCGAGCAAGAAAAACTCTGATGAAAATTGATACTAGCCCCCTCGGATTAAACACTGATAACATTAAAAACAGCGCATGGGATGCCAGCTGCCATCAATACTTAGAAGAATACTTCCTAATTTTCGGATAGGGCGTTTCAACCGTCACTTTAGCAAGCAATTGGAGATATTCAGCGACACCGCTTTCACCAATGGCCTTACATAACCAGGCAGCGGCATCCTGCCCATCTTTACTTAGATTGTCGCGTTTGTAGAGGCCTTCAAGCTTGCTGGCGATTAATGCTAGCACGTCCCCATCTCGCACCCTTTCGTGATACACCGCTCGAGCCGCAAGCCGTTGTACAAACACGTTATCAGTCGCCAGCATTTTTATATAGGTAGTGACTTCAGCGCTCTTATTTTCAACCGTAAAATCACTATCGATGACTAGTTGATTCCAAACAATAAAGTCGTCTAAATTCAACAACGCCTTTTTGGCATGGTTGCGTAATTTTCCGGCCTTTTTGTTGTTCTTTATCGTCTGTAATGTTTCTCGGTATGCCGCATTACCGCTATAGCCCAGTGCGCGAACTTCATAATTCATAAGTTCAGTATCAGCTCTATCAAAATCGCCCTCTTTGTATTTTGATAATAAGCGTCGCTCGATATCATCAAACAAACGGGCATCACTCAAACCTGACCACTGTAGTTGCTGTAACATTTTCTGTTTGGCTTTATCACCAGACGTCGCCAAAACATGCAGGTAAGCGTCAATGCGTTCTTCGTTAGTGCTGTAGGCAAAAGCTGGCACGCTCAGTAAAGCAACTAATAGCGGGATAAGCAGTTTTGATAAGCAAGTTGAGAGTTTCATGGTTAGATTCCTTTCTAATTTTAATTGGAGAATGTTAAGTCCAGCGTTTAAAAATCAGCGATGTATTAATGCCACCAAAAGCAAAATTATTGCTCATCACATAATCTGTTTCGATGCTGCGCCCTTCACCCATAATGTAGTCAAGATCGCCACAATCCGGATCAATCGTTTCAAGATTTGCTGTGGCATGAAACCAGTTGTGATTCATCATCTCTATGGCCGTCCAGGCCTCGAGCGCACCACAGGCGCCCAGCGTATGTCCTGTAAAGCTCTTGAAGGAGCTAATCGGTGTGCGATTACTGAACACGGCCGAGGTTGCCTGACTTTCGGCGATATCACCACGATCCGTTGCGGTGCCATGCGCGCTGACATAACCAATGGCTTCGGGGCTTAGCTCTGCATCCTGTAACGATAAACGAATGGCACCTTCCATGGTCGCTGAATTCGGCTGCGTCACATGAGAGCCATCGGAGTTGGTACCAAAACCAACAATTTCAGCGTAAATTTTCGCGCCACGGGCCTGGGCATGGTTTAGCTCTTCTAAAATCAACGTGCCGGCCCCTTCACCAATTACCAGACCATCCCGGTCCTTATCAAAAGGTCTGGGGGAAAGGTGTGGCTGATGATTACGGACACTGGTGGCGTAGAGTGTGTCAAACACCGCCGCTTCCGTTGCACATAACCCTTCGCAGCCGCCAGCAATCATGGCGATCTGCTGGCCGTATTTAATTGCTTCGTAGGCATAACCAATGCCCTGGCTTCCCGAGGTACAAGCACTAGAAGTGGTGATTACTCGGCCCTTCAGACCAAAGTGCACGCCAATGTTAACGGGCGCCGTATGGGCCATCATTTTAATATAGGAGTTGGCATTCAAGCCGTCACAGGAGTGACTGATTAACATATTGCCAAAATCACCGATAGCCATGGAATCGCCTGCCGATGAGCCAAACGAAACACCCATCTGACCACTGCCCAGCAAGTCATCTTCGAACAAACCAGCATCCTGCAAAGCTCGCTCAGCGCTATGTACCGCAAGTTGCGCAACACGCCCCATACTGCGTAAATCCTTACGTTTATAGGTCGCTGGCATGAAAAAATCACTAACAGGCGCGCCAAGTCGAGTATTAAGGCCCTCGTATTTATCCCAGTCTTCTATGTAACGAACACCCGTTTCCATGTTTTCCAGATTGGCGCGGATAGTTTCCCAATTATTACCTATGGGAGAAAACCCGGCCATGCCTGTCACAACTACACGCTTCATTAATACATCCCACCATTAACAGAGATTACTTGCCGGGTAATATAACCGGCATCTTCCGACATTAAAAAATTAACTGTACCAGCCACTTCTTCGACGCTGCCAACGCGTTGCATGGGGATCATTTTCAGTGCTTCATCAAGCGGTACGTCTTTGGTCATTTCGGTATCAATCAAACCGGGCGCAACGCAGTTGACTGTGATTTTACGCTTTGCCAGCTCTACGGCCAGTGCTTTGGATGCGCCGATAATGCCCGCCTTGGCGGCGCTATAGTTCACCTGACCACGATTGCCCATTTCACCAGATACCGATGACAACGTCACAATACGGCCCGGTTTTCTGCGGCGAATCATCGGCATGATAATCGGATGCAACACATTATAAAAACCATCGAGATTGGTTCTTAATACTTCGTCCCACTCATCACCCGGAATGGCAGGGAACGCATTATCGCGTGCCACACCGGCATTACATACCACACCGTAGTAAGCGCCAAATTCTTCAACATCAGCCTCAAGCACTTCCCGGCACTGATCACGGTTGGCAAGATCAAACTGCAAAACGCGCACCTTACGATCTAGAGCAGAAATCTGTTGCGCCACCTCATCAACCTGTTCGCGCCCGCTGCGACAATGTAGTACCAGATCATAACCTTCCTTTGCTAACCGAAGCGCAATGGCTTTGCCAATGCCCCGGCTGGAACCCGTTACCAGTACGGTTTTATTCGCGACAACCTCTGTCATTTCATCGAATCCTGTATAAATTGTTCCGCATCTTCGGGCTGAAAAACATTCAAGTTAGCCGATGCCTCAACTGCTTCGCCCTGCCCGTCAATTGGCGCCACTGCCTGTAACTGACAATCAAACACGCTAAGGCCATTTTCTGCCTGTAACTCACGTTTTACTTTGATTTTCAATGTCTGGCCAAGGGCAAAATTATCCGTCGAACAGATGTATTTTCGGGAGCCTACGAGGAAACCCAGTTTAGGCTCGCCACCCTGCAAACGTTCCTGCAAACCCGCATAAGCCCCAATGGTCTGTGCCAGGTATTCCATACCGACCCAGCTTGGCACACCTTTTTTATCAGACGAAAGATCAACAAACATCGAGTCAGCTGTAATATGCACCTGCGCCTCAAGCCAATCATCACCATAGCCCGTAATCTCGGATAACAAACTCATTTTGCCAGAATGCGGCACCAATTCTGCCACGCTATAATCAGATGTCATGCGATACGTCCCAGCAGCAGTGAAATATTATTACCGCCAAAAGCAAAGGAATTACTAAGCGCGTAGTTGAGAGGCTGATCAAGCTGTGCCTTAGCATCAACCAAATTTATAACGGCTAACTCAGAGTCCTGTTTGCCATCCCAAATTTGTACCGGCAACCAGCCATCGGTTGCGTCTTGGTGAAGTGTTAACCAACAAATCGCAGCCTCTACCGCACCGGCTGCACCCAGCGTATGGCCTGTGAAGGGTTTGGTTGAACTGCAGCAGGTTTGCGAACCAAATACTTCCGCCATGGCCAGTGATTCCATCTGATCATTCAGCGCTGTCGCCGTGCCGTGCAGGTTCACATAATCAACATCACTAGCGGCAATCCCAGCATCCTGCAAAGCTGCATTCATACAGGCTTTTGCGCCACTACCCGAGGGCTCAGGTGCAGAGATATGATGCGCATCGGAGCTTTCACCAACGCCAAGCAGCTCAACGCCATTAGCCTCGGCGGTGACTAAAAACAAGGCTGCACCTTCGCCAATATTAATGCCTTTGCGGTTTTGACTAAAGGGATTACAGCGTTCATCACTGACTGCTTCAAGCGATGAAAAACCCTGTACGGTGAGTCGACAAATTGTATCAACTCCACCAGCAATTACGGCGTCACAAATACCAGCCTGAATTAAACGTCGTGCTGAAGCCAGCGCTTTAGCGCCAGAAGAACAGGCCGTTGAAATACCATAAACAGGCCCCTGCACACCTAATACAGTGGCGACAAAGTCAGCCGTCGCACCCATTTCCTGAATGCCGTAATCATAATCATCTGGCACTACGCCTTCTTGCACCCAGCGCCGAATAGCCGGTTCACTTTCAGCAATGCCTGAGGTACTGGTACCCACGATGACACCAACACGCCCGGCTCCATGACGTTTTATAGCGTTTTCCACTTCAGCTTCAATTTGCCGAAGTGCGACCAATGCAAACTGATTATTACGGCTTTGCCACTTGTTCTCAACTAAGGGAATCGCAGGTAATTCACCCTGATAAAGGCCCAGCGGCAACGGTTGCGCAAGACCAAAATCATTGCTAATCGTCATGCCTGTACGCTGCTCAACCAAGCGTCGTTTTACCGCAGCAGCCGAGTCACCCACAGAACAAAGCATACCCAGAGCATTCAAATAGCATTTCGCCAAACTCATAAAGCCGTTCTCTCCAGCGTCTTAATTAACACCCGATAATTGCCAATAAAATTTTCCACGATCAGCTGCTCGTCAGTCTGCTGACCCGATCGTGAGTAGCTCACCTCAAGTAACAGCTTGGCGTTTTTCATTAACTGTCGTTTATCTGCTTCAATCATTACAAACCAACCAGCATTTTCCGCGTAATGCTGCTTAACCGACGCCTTTGGCCACAACGAAAACTGCAAAATTGCGAGTATATCCTCTCCCGGCAAGGGTATCGGAGTCAGCTGCTGTTGTTGCAACGTCTCACCATCGTAGGTCAAGGTCATCAGACGCTGTCCGGTGGGCATAAGCGCCACCATATCGACAGCTGTTGGCTGCAATCGAGAGACTACCAGGAATTGACGTTGCTGACCTTTTGCTTCTAACGTCACCACCTGCTTCAATAACACAGCAGACGGACCCTGAGACGGCGGCAACAGTTTCAAGACTAGCGGAACCGACGCGCCATTGGACAGCATTTGGCAACCACCTAAACATAACATCAGCAATAGCATTGCCAATCTAAAATAATGTGTCACTGTCGGCACAACTCCGCCAGCGTATCCAGCCTCGACGTATCCTTAACATAGGGATTGTTACAATCCCATGCGTAACCCGCCAAAATTGAGCTAATCATGCGTTTCACAGAATCATTCTTATTCTGCGCAAAAATCACATCCTGAAGACGACCGTCATACCAGCCCGCTACAAACTCCCTGAAGGTATCCACACCTTTCTTAAGTGGCTCATCAAATTGTCCTTGCCAATCAGGCTCCAACCCCTGTAGATGCTGATCAACCACATCGGCGGCTAGACTGGCAGATTTGAGTGCAATGGTCACACCCGAAGAGAATACCGGGTCAAGGAACTCGCCTGCATTCCCCAACAGTGCAAAGCCCTCACCGGACAACTGTTTAACATCACAGGAATAACCTTCAATTTTACCGATTCGAGTGTCGTATTTTGCCGAACAGAGCAACGCTTTCAGGTTAGGTGCTTGAGCAATAAAGTCAGCCAACTTTTCTTCATTACCTCCAGAAATTTCAGCCAGCACCTCTGGCGGTGTCACCACGCCAACCGAACAACGCCCGTTGCTAAAAGGGATTAGCCAATACCAGATATCTCGATGCTCGGGGTGAACCGTAATGAGGATTTTATTGCGGTCAAATTGATCGCTGTGAATATTATCTTCAATATGCGTAAACAAGGAGGTTCGTGACGTGAAGTCCGACGGTTTCTCCAAATCCAGCAAACGTGGCAATACGCGGCCAAAGCCACTGGCATCCAGAGCAAACCTGGCCTTCATCTGATAAGATTCGCCTGCCTCATCAGAAACGTCGAGAGTAACGTTACCCGCCTCATAATTAAAAGCCGTCACCGTTTGACCATAGTGAATATCGACGCCCTGTGCCTGCGCCTCATCGGCAAGAATCTTGTCAAATTGATCACGCTGAACCTGGAAGGTAGTGCCCCAACCTTCAGTGAACTTTTCCCTGAAATCAAAAAAATCCGAGTCTTCACCACAGCAGAAAGCTGCGCCATTCTTGAATTGAAAACCGGCTTGTTCAACCGCCGCCAACATACCGGCCTGCTCCAGAAATTTCATACATTGTGGCAGCAGGCTTTCACCAATCGAAAAACGGGGAAAATGCTGTTTTTCCAATACCAGTACGCGATAACCCTTCTTGTTTAATAACGCGGACACCACCGCTCCAGAAGGCCCTGCGCCAATAACAACAACATCAAAACTTCCCTGTGGAAAACTCATAAGTTACCTTCTCGTAAGTGATTTTTTCGCATCGAAATTGCTAGCAGCCAGGAAAATATCAGCGCCATTAAAACGGTTAAACCAAAGTGATGTAATACCGGTGTTTTACTCAACGCCAGCAAACCAAAAGCTAACAAACTGGTCAATACTGATAATGAAACTGCCAGCCAGGTATGTGCTGAGCCGCCAGACTCATTCATAAAAATGCCCATATCAAGGCCGATGCCTAACACCAGAATCAACGCCATCAAATGAAACAGATTCACGCTGCCTTGTAACTGCACCAGAATCGCTAAAGTAAAAATCGAAGCCAACAAGGGTGGCAGCAAAATACGCCACGCCTGACGCTTGTAGCGTGTTAGCAGAATAGCGGCCACCAAAAGGTAAGCCAGTAGCACCCAAAATACCACCTGATTTCGATAACTAGCCATCAGATCCGATACATTCTGCACCTGATCAACATAGCTGATATCAAGGTATTTTGCAGCCAGTAGCTTGAGCTGCTGACGCACAGTGTCATCGACAAAGCCACCAAAACGAATCACCGTGGCAACGCGACCATTTTCGCCTTGAACAATTAACGCTTTCCAGTCAGCGCTGCCCAACTGCTGCTGCCAGTATGCAGGCGTTAAACGCTGCGTTTGCAAAGTCTCGAAGTTACGTTTTGTCTGTGTTAAAACCTGCGTGGGCAACGTCAGTTTTTCAAAAAAAACCGGTAACTGTTGCTCGTAGAGTTGTTTGATTAGAACTGAATTTTCAGCCTGACGTTTTAGCGAAGGCAGCACACTCGACAAGGCCAGGTAATCCATTGCCGACTCATCAGGTGATAACGCTTTCAGCTCTGGCAACAGTTGTTCTTCACGTTGCAGACACTGCTCTAGCGACTCACAACTCACCAACAGAAACTGGGAACTGCTACTTACCCCTAGCGTTTTTTGAACCGTTTGTTCCTGCGCCAGCAAACTGGCAGGCGAGGTCTGTAATAATCGGATGTCGTGATCGTTTTCACTGTTCCAGAGAGAAAACACCGATATCAGCAACAGAATAGCGATTACGCCCATTAACACAGGATTGCCGTGCAAGGTTGGAAAACGTTGTTGGGCACACGCCAGCCATTCAGAAAAAGCTAACAGTTGGGTCTTGTCACGTCGCATCAAAACCGGAAGCCACAGCACAACCGTCAGCCATGAGCCAATCAGTCCCGCCACAGAAAAAACGGCCATCTGCCGCAATCCCGGAAAAGGGGTTAGAGCCAGTGCTGCATAAGCCAACACACTAGACAACAGGCCAAGCACCAGGCCCGGCAACAAGTTACTAAGCGCCTGAGCCGATAAGCTAACTCGCCGTTTGCATAGATAGTGCAACGCATAATCGATGGAAACACCGACCAAACCGGCACCAAACGCAAACGTAATTAAGTGCACACGATCAAAAAACAACACCGTTATCGCCGTTGCAAATACACAGCCAACAGCCACCGGCAGCAACATCAGCAGCAAAGGTTTTAACTGCCTGAACACTAGCAGCATGATCAGCACAATACCTACCAGCGAACCGACGCCAATCGTCGACATCTCTGACTTTGCCTGCCTGGCACCCGCTGCAGCATGCAGTAACATACCGGATTTTTGCAGGCTGATTCTCTTCGCAGCCAGCTGCTTTTCCTGCCTATCGATGATGTTTAACAGACGTTGCTGAAGGTCAGGCGAAAAGGGTTCAACAGATAACGTCGCGAGCAACAGATACGTCGGCTTTTCCGTGCCGCTGACCTTAAGCATATTGTTGCTGACTTGAATATTCAGGTTGGTTTTTTGGTTAAGCGTTAATTCGGAAAAAAGACCAAAGGGATCTTCTTTAATTGAGCCCTTTGACATGGCTAACGGACTGTAAAGTTTCCATAACGCCCGCTGTTGAAGGTTATTGAAATCACCCGCTAGCAACGTCTCACGTACATGTTCGTCAAGCACCGAAAAACGGTACGGGAATAATGCCTGCTGGCTTTGTTTTAATTCGTCAGCTAGTACCTGCCAGCGCACTGTTAATACTTCAGGTACCATCGCCAAACTCTGCGACAAAGCTGCCGTTGCAGAACGCACCGACGTCTCATCTTCGCCGGATACAAGTATGGTTAAACGTTTGGAAAAGCTGGCACTGACTTGATCAACCGCCTGCTGGACCAGTGGTTTCTGTTCCGATTTAGGCAGTAACGCCATAATGCTGGAATCAAAGGCCGTTGGTTGGCTGAACGCCAACAACGCGGTTATTAGCAACACGAATAGCCAGGCAATAGCGATCAAACCGCTATTTAAAGCTGACTTCATGGCAATAAATATTCAAACTGAATGGTAATGGTATCACCACCACTTTCATTCAAAATCACTTCACGCAGCAGACTGTCACCCTTAAGTGTTACGCCGCTAACCACCTGATTAATACTGTCATTTAAGGGCTGTAACTCCGCCAGCCACTGCTCACCATCAACACGACCGAAAAGCTCAAAGTTTTCGGCAAGTTTGGTCCAATCTGCCGTTAACACCGAAAAGAAAATCTCGCTAAATACAGCTACAGCGGGATTTGATTCTGTTCCCAGTTGCATCAGGTTTTGTTCGCCCTGGCGACTAACAATTGCCGTTGGCGTCACCAATAATTCGTTTTGAATAGGGTCAAGTGTTTCCCAACGAATGAACTTACCGCGTTGATACTCGAACTCGCCACGGGATGTTAGCAAAATATCCATGCTGCTCAGGTATTTGTGCTGGCTGAACCGCCCCTCAAGCTGAGCTGGCGAAACGGTTAACTCTTCCAGCAGGGCAAATGTCAGCCCTTCGGCAACGCTAAGCTGTGACATACCCATTAACAGTAATCCGGACAACAAAGGTCTCACTCAACAACTCCCAGTTTCTCCAGCAATATAGCTGGCGATTCATACTGCATTTCTCCACTGGGCATCGCCACCGCGACCTGAACCGTATAGGCCTTGGTCAAACGTTTACCGCTAGCAACATCCTCAACCTGATAGTTGATTTTCAAACGGTTCTCCCACTCAACAACGGTCGCCTTAACACGTACCTGCTGTTGAAATCGCAACGGATGTGCATAACGAACCCGCATATCAATCACCGGCCAGGCATAGCCAGAAGCTTCCATCTGGACATAGTTGTAATCGATTTTATCCAGCAAGGCACAGCGGGCAATTTCCAAATATTTTGCATAATGGCCATGCCACGCCACGCCCATCATATCGACGTCATGAAATGGCACGTCAATAATGGCTTCAGCTTGTTGCTGCATTAGCAAATCCTCAGCAATAAATAACGATTACAGCGAGTGTAATCTGATCGTTTTTCAACCATAACGATGCGTAAACAAAAAGGCTGATTTATAGTGCATAAGTTCATTCACAAGCTCATGGATTTTGGGTTCCGCATCAATGAATTTATTCATGTTGCCACCACCACGTCTAGAGTCATATATTGCTTCACCATCCAGGTTACCATGATGGAATATTTTGATTTCCGCATAAGACATATACAACGCCAAATCCCAAGACCAACTGGCCGTGTACGTTGCGGTCCAGTCACAATCAGAAGGAATAGATTTCTCATCAACGACTTTATACGAGATATTTTTAGCGGTTAGAGCTGACTTGATCTCGACTAAAAAACCTTTCCTGACATCGGAATTCTCAACAATACAAAGTACTGCATCATTTGTTATCTCCGCTTGCTCAACAGTTTGTTTAATCGAACATGCAGAAACAAATAGGCCTGCAATTAAAATCAATACAAGTTTTTTATACATATCCACTTCCTTTGGTTTATTAAAAAATTAATGGGATTCCTTTCTATTTTGTATCTCTTCATCTTGCCAAAACGGGTAAAAATTAAACCACTGTAACGGTGCTTTTATACAATAAAATGCAAGCCTGTCTGCATATTTTTGTACCGCATCGTGTAATTCTATTTCACGGGTTTTACGTGAAATTTTGAGTTGCTCCGAAAACAATTCAAGAGAGATATGATATTGCTGGTGCTGCTTGATACAAAACATCAAATACACCGGACACTTCAACAACGCAGCCAGAATAAAAGCGCCCTGAGGGAATCGCGCAAGTCGACCAAGAAAATCTACCGTTGATACACGCCCCGCTCCATTCACCGGCGTTCTATCGCCAGCAATTACCACATACTCACCCGCTGCCACACGTTCAGATAAAATCATTGCAGTGGCTGGCGACATGTCTGTGACTTGCAGCATTTCGATTCGAGCACTGCTATTCACCTTCTTAATCAAGCTATTAAACTTAAGCGCATGCTGCGTATAAACCAGTAACGTCAGCCGAACACCAGGTAATTGATGCGCCAAAGCGCTGCAAACTTCGGTATTACCTAAATGCGAGACGACGATAATGCCGCCCTCACTATTTTTATCAATTTCATTGAAAACCTGTGGCGTATCAAACACCACATCTTCTCTGCGAATACGCCCCATCCACACCAAGAATTTATCTAACAGAATTTCGCCAAACATTAAAAAATGGCGAAATGAGGAGAGACTATTACGCTGCCCACAGCTCAGGTGTGGCAATAACTGTTCAAGGTATTGCTGCGATGCAAAACGAGCCTCTTTGCGAAACAAGTAGTAATAGCTCATAACCGGAAACAACAAAACCCGGAAACCCCAACGTCCAAAAAGCCGATACACACACAGCAGAATCTTCATGCCCAGTAACGTGCCGGATTCCGTGACTTTTGACCAATGCGCTTCGTTTCTAGCCATTAAGCGCAAAACCCGAGATAAACCGGCGTTTTATAAAACGAGGTAATCGTCGCAACATGCCGAAAAAGAGTCGTGTATGCATAGCTGTGATCAGCACATTATCGCGCCAGACATCAAAATGAGAGACGCCATCCAGTGGATAACGAACTTGGGTCGGTACGTTTTTGATACGACCGCCATTCCAAACCCAGCGCACCAAAATCTCCGTGTCAAAATCCATCCGCTCACCACATTCCTCACGTTCCAGTAGAGCTACAACGGACTTGAGCGGATAGACCCGAAAGCCGCACATAGTGTCGCGTATTGCGAATGACAAAGTATTGATCCATACCCAGACATGGGTCAGGTAACGCCCGTAATAACGCAGTTTTGGCACCGTCTCGTCGTACTTCGGATAACCGGCAACCAGAGCTTCATGCCCCTCTCTGGCGGCCGCCAAAAATAGCGGTAAATCAGCAACATCATGCTGACCATCGGCATCAATTTGAATTGCATGGCTATAACCGCTTCTCAGCAAAGCCCGCAAGCCCGCTTTGACGGCTGCACCCTTACCACCGTTTACCTCTAGACGCAGCAAAGAGACTCTATCAGCGTATTTATCAGTCAGTTCGTCCAGCACATCCCGGCAGCGCTCACTACTGCCATCATCGACCAACAGAACATCGCAATCCTGTTGAAGTACGTCCTGCAAGGTGATACCGATCGCCTCTTCATGGTCATAAACAGGAATCAGTACAGCAGGCCGGAAAAAGGAATTGTTACTCAAAGCAGATGCGCCCATTGGAGTGAATGCCCTTTTCCGAGCGATATTCAAAACTCAGTTTTTGTTTAACTTCATCGTAACGAAGGTTCAACACAACCCGGCTGGCCGGCACAATAACTCGTTGAAATTTGATGTTTTCCAAGCGGGTAAAACTGCCCTGTAGCGGCAGCAAACGACGACCAAAGGCTTCGGCCCAATGCACCTGAACGATCCCCGGTAAGATTGGGTTGCCTGAAAAATGCCCGTCAAAATAAATAAGCTCCGAGGGGATATCACACTCAAGCGACGCCTCGTTTTCTAGACGTTGTTCGCTGGTAATTATGGGCCATTTAACCGGCTCTTTTTTAAACATGTTTTTCAGTGCTTCCAATGGTAATTTGCCCTGCGTGTTATAGGGCATTTGCATCACAAAGCGCCAGCGCCTTGGTAATGATACAGCCTCAAAATGTTCGGCCAGTTGTGTTTTAAAGGTTTTAATCAACGCTTTGCGGCCATGACATTGTAACTCTTGTTTCCCCTCATCAGACAATACAACAACCACCGCAACTTCAGTGCGTTTGCGCTCCACAGTTAATGCTTTAGCATGTCTAATCAGGGCATTCGTAAGTAACTGGCGCTCGACTTCACGCAAAGAAACACGTTTTCCTTCAACCTTCACAATGCTATCCAAGCGCCCTTCCAAACGGAAGCTGCCATCGTCGTTAAAACGAAGCTGATCGTCCAAATGAGCACCCTCTGCATGACCTAAATAGGGTGACGTCAAACGCACACTTTCGCCACTTTCCCGCAAAAAGACCACACCCGGAAGCGTCTGCCAACTGGCATCATCTGAACCCGAATACTGACAACGCCAAGCAATCGCCCCAGTTTCTGAACTGCCGTAAATCTCACGCACGGGAGCATTCAGAAGAGCACTAACATTTAAACTATCAGCCCTATTTAAAGGCGCGGCAGAAGAAACAACATAATCACACGAACTGGCCAAGCTAGCCCAATCGACACTGGTGTTCATGCGCCCCAAATGCGAAGGGCTCGACACCAAAGAAAAACGATCGTAGTGCACCGCTTGATGAAATACATCTTCGGTGTATTCACAAAGGGTGCGTTCAAAAGGACGCCCATTGGCCAATGGCCAAAATAGGCGAAATGTCATGCCATACAAATGTTGATGCGAAACTGTTGCAAGCACCACGCTATTGGGTTGGTTCGGCCACTGAGCTTCCAGTGATTCAACTTCACTTTCGATTTGCTGGAAAGTTTTTAAAATAGGTTTGGGTTGTCCCGTTGAACCGGAGGTGTAAATTTCAAGTGCAGGGAAATCCGCTGCAGGCACCAGCCACTGTTTATTCGCTGATAACGTGTCAGTGTTTCCTGCAGCCGAAACGCTGTTCTGCGAGACAAAATCACCGACAAAACCATCAACAGTCTGAGCTAAACGCTGTGCAGTACCCGGGCGATTATCTCCGGGCACACAAGCGATACGTTGCAGCTGCCAGAGCGCCAGTATAATCGCCAGAAACTCAACGATATCATTATGGTAAACCGCCCAACGCACACCCTTTTCAGGTGCCAGCGCGGATTGCCAGCACTGCACGCGTTTCTGCAAATCCAGCAAGTTAAAAACTTGCCCCTGCTGCACGGCAATAGTCCGATTCATCGGGCCATTCAATAATTGCCGTAACGCTAAGCACTCAGCCATTAGCATCCCTGTTAATTCTGTCCTGCTCATTGCGGGCTCGTACTCTGCGTCGAACCAACCACTCACCCGCAGTCAGTGTTGCGATAAGGATATAGGCCACCATGCCGTTATAGATCATCCAGACTTTGTCACTGGCCCACAATGCGGTAGCCGCAGCGACTAGACCATTGACAAGGAAAAAACCGCTCCACAGCCATGTCACCTTACGGGTATAACTAACGGCGGAATCAGGCAAGTCAGGCTCTTTGAATCGAGCTAGTCGTTCGACAATCGTGTGGGATGACAATAGGCTACTGGCAAACAACACAAGCAGCCCCAGATTAATCAGCACCGGATAAAACTTCAAACCCATCTGATACCCGGCCAGTAGCACAATCGCAATCAGGCTAATAAGCGTCGCCACAACAATTTTACGTTCGCCGACACCGGCACCAAATCCAGTTCCTGTCACCCAGCGCAAGGCCAGCAAAATCAATAGCGCCGGAAACAGAACGCGCACATCATAACTCTGCAATCCCCAATAAATAAAAAAGGGGTAACAGAGAGTTAGGACAATGGCGAAAATTTTAAGAAAAAGTGTCATTCACTTAGCAGTTTTTCTACCTGTTCAACAACATCCTGCACTGTTCTCACGGATTTAAAGTCGTCTGGCTGAATCTTCTTGCCTGTCATTTTTTTTAACTCAACCACCAAGTCCACGGCATCGATACTATCGATGTCCAGATCCTGATAAAGGTTAGCCTCCGGTTTTACATCCTCTGGCTCAATCTCAAACATCTCTTCTAAAAGAGAGACGATTTTCTGATAAATTTCTTCCTGGCTATTCATAACAATCTCTTATTGTGAACGGTTTGATTCAACAAGCGCAGCCAAGGCATTGAGGCTAGCGAAGTGCTGGCGGGTATCTTCCGAATCTGCCTTTAACTTAATACCGTAACGCTTTTGCAGTGCCAAACCAATTTCAAGTGCATCAATGGAATCCAGCCCCAGGCCTTCTACAAACAAAGGTTCGTCATCGATAATTTCGTCGACCTCGATATCTTCAAGATCAAGCACCTCAATTATCATCTCCTTAAGTTCAACGTGCAGGTTGCTCATTAAATCCAGACTCCTTATTAAAAAAACGGGTTAAATCACGGGTTAGCATCCGCACACCCTTGGAGGGTGTTACATCGACCTGGTATCGCTCGACTGCTATGGGACGTTTTACATCAATATTGAAATGGACACGTCGTTCAGGTACTTGATACCAGGCATCGCTCTTAGTTAGCGTTGTTGGATTACATTCAATCAAAACAGGTGTGACATCGGCACCCGCCCTCACGGCCACATGCGCCGCTCCACGCTTTAACTGCACCGGTTGCGACGGCTGAGTGCGTGTACCTTCCGGGAAAATAATCAGCGCTTGCCCCTTGGCAAAAGCGCGTTCGGCGGCGGCAATTACGTCTGCCGACTCATCATTCATAATATAACCTGCAGCCTTAACCGCTCCGCGAGTAAAGGGGTTACGTGTCAAACGTCCCTTCACAATACAGTTCGCATTGGGCATCATCGAGATCAAAAAAACGACATCAATTAACGACGGATGATTAGCCAGAACCAATTTGGCCTCATTAAGGTTTTCAAAGCCTGTAATGTGATAGCTCAAGACACCGAGTCTTTTCATTAAACCGATAAATAGCCGAAAGGTAACGTGAATAATTTTTTGTGCGCGACGCTCTCGGCGCTCATTGTCAGCAGACAGTAGGCGTAGCAACGGCATTACAATCACCAGCAGGAATACACCGCCTATGCCAAATATAAAAAAACTAAACGCAGTGCCAAACCAGCGCCAAGCATGATTAATTTTATTCAAAAACCTCATGCATTAGCCTTACTTAACTGCCAGTGACAACCCTTGGCAGACAAACACACTTGCGAACTAGCGCCCGCTAACAACTCAATCAGTTTCAGCGGTTGAGTTGTTAGCTCACCTGTCAGCTTTGTTTCAGATTCGGAATTGCTGTCGCCCAGCTGAAGGGTGAATTGCTCGCCCACCTCACGACTTAATATCATCGCAATAGCATAGGGAAAGGGATCACTATCCGTGAATGATTGATAAAGCGCAGGCAAAGGCACATCGTAAATAACACACAACACACGGTCACGATTTAATAACTGCCCTACCGTTTCAATTAAGGCCTGAACGACAAGCCCTTCACTAGCAGCGACGGCTGTTACTTCAGTGGTATCTTTGCGAGCAATCGAGAACAAACCGCTGACTGCATTATGCACCGCCAAGCTGAAACCCGTGGGAGACATGGGTTCATCTTTGCCCATTTCTTGCAGTAACGAAAAGGTTAATTCAATATCCCCATGACGGGATGCAAACACACAGGGAATAGATTCGCCTTCGTGCAACAGAGATAGCGCAGCGCCAACAGCACATTTTCCAAGCGTACTGAAACGACGACGTAAAATCGGTGGAATTTGTTTCAGGGGAACTTTGCCCAACTCGGCATCAATGGGCTGAGGTTGTTGCAACCAGTCCAGCCACTGCTCCGTAGTGTCAAGACCCGGCGCCAATGCGGCCCAGGATTCAACTCGAAAATTAATCAACCTCGTTGCGCTCCATTGGTAACATTTTGGCTTTCACAGAATTATGATTTATCCCGTACGCCACACCAGCATCCATCACTGGAAAATCACACGATTTTACTGTGCACCTAGCACGATGCAAGTAATTCTGCATTGAACCAGCCAATCACCGACCCTATAATTGCCAAAGCTCCCAGACATGCTCAAGAAATAGTTTTTAACAAGGAAAACCTAAACCATGAAATTTATTACCGCATTTATCACCGCCGCCCTACTGTTAATCGCACCAGAAGCATACAGTCGTAACACACAGCTCTTTTTTTCTATCGAAGAAGCCATGCAATCAGCAGACTTTAAAGAAAAACTGGATCCCTCTATTCCTATTTATTTTGGCAATCAAAAGCATTCAAAAGTAAAACGGTCTATCACCCGTGTTTCCAGTAACAAAAAGACGAATGCTTTCAATAAAACCGATAAAGCGGCGTGTGAGTGGGCATTACTCTCGGCACTATTAACCTTTCAAAACCGCGTAAAAACTGAAGGCGGCAATGCCGTCATCAACATGTATAGCTACTACAAAAAAAATACTTACAAGAGTAACACCCAGTATGAATGTCATGCCGGTGCTTTAATGGCTGGTGTTGCCCTTTCAGGTGAAATAGTCACACTTGCAAAATAACGCTGTTTTAAGCTCCTCATCTCTCCAGCTTTGGTTCGCTCAAGTTGGAGAGATCACAGCACCAATTGAACACGCCACCAAACCGTTTCTCACTCCATCCGAACAACATCGACTGCAAGCGACCAGCAACGACAACAAATGTCGTGAATTTCTGTTAAGTCGCGCGCTCATGCGCCACGCACTTGACATGTACATCAAATCTCAGCAACAGCAACAGCAATGGCAGTTTATTGAGAAAGCTAACGCCCCTCCTCTCATCACCAACCTTCCCGACGGACTTCACACTAGCCTAACTCACAGCAAAGGTATCATTTGCTTCGCTTTAGCAAGTTGTTCCGTTGGTGTTGACCTAGAAAAAATGCGGGAAAACCGTGATTTTATGGGACTTGCAAGAACGGTGATGAACACACGAGAAATTGAGTTTCTCAAGCGTGCGCCAGAAATATTAGCCGAAAACTTCTACCGAATATGGTGTGCAAAAGAAGCTAAATACAAAGCCTTACCTGTTGAAAAACAGATCAAATCAACACTAAAAGACATTGCTGTTTTGCCGTTATTTGATGGCAAAAACATGTTAATAACAAAAAGAAATACTGACTTCATGTTCGCCGTTTATCTTCAGGAAAAAGTAACGTCAATTCGCTGCAATCACTTTCCCGAAAATGATATCTCCATGGCTGAGTTTGTAGCGACGTTCAATAGTGATCTTATAGCCAATATTTGATTGGCTAAGACTGCGAAAATAAATACAGCAACAACAGAAACGTAACAAACCAAAAGCCAGATAACAGCTTCCAGAATAACAGGCTACTTGTACTGCTTTCTGCCACCGAATCTTCCTTGAGAAACTCCGGGTTTGGCTGAGTTAAATCCGTCAGAAGCTCATCGATAGTTCGGTAACGCTGCTCCAGTTCAAAAGCCACCCCCTTTTCCAACGCGCCGTCAAACCACAATGGGATCACAGGGTTATGCGATGACGCACTCTGGTAACGCAGGCGATCATAATCAAACGCCGTGGTGCACTCCTCCACCTTGGGGCCATAGGGTAATTTGCCGGTAAACATTTCATAAGCAATCGTCGCCAAGGCATAAACATCCCCCTGCATGCCCGGGTTTTTTCCCAACAAATACAACGGGTCAGAATAGCTGGCCGTCCCCAGCGCGCCCTCATGAATCAACGGCCGTTGTAATTCAGCCAATCCAGCAACATAGACAGAACCAAAATCGACAATGACGGCACGCTGATCTTTGGTAATCAAAACGTTGGCGGGCTTTAAATCCTGGTGAATTGCCTCATTGTCATGGAACGCTTTCAAGCCTTCACCAATTTGTTTCACAATGGAAATTGCCGCCTTTGGACTCACCGGTTGATGCTGTTCAATCCAATGATCCAGCCCTTCACCCTCAACAAACTCCATGAGGTAATACAGACAGGTTCTCGGGCGCGATTGGCGAATAATTTTAACGACATTATCACCCTTGATACGATTACCAATCCACTCTTCCTGAATGAATCGATCGATATAGCTAACATCGTCCTCGTAATTAAGCGATGGCGTTTTCATCGCCACCACTTCGCCCGTTTCAATATCACGCACAAGGTAAAGCTGGCTTCGGCTGGAAGCGAATAACTCCTTAACGATTTCATAACCGTCAATTTTCATACCCACCGTCAATTCCGGGGGGAAAGGCAGGCGCGTTAACTTAACGCTATAGTCATCAAGACTTTCTTCAGGCAGCGCCTCAACACGGCCAACAACGGCACTGATATTGTCATCACTACCATTGGCTAGTGCAGTTTCGACCAACTCTTTGCTGATCTCTTCAGCGCTTTTATCCTGTGCCAAAATCGCTTTAATTTTATCGCTCGTAAGAAAATCGTGCACACCATCACTACTGAGCATCAACACATCGCCCTCTTCAAGAGGCACCCGTCCGTAATCCAGGTTGAGATGGTTGTCCATGCCAAGTGCGCGCGATAATGTCGCCTTATTTTCATCAAGGCGTGCGGTGTGATCACGAGTGAGTTGCGATAGAGTCAGTTTGCCCGCTTCGTCCTTGTGTAAACGGAAAACACGGCTGTCGCCTATATGAAAGAAATGCGCCGTTTGACTCTTAACAACCACGGCACTGAAAGTGGTTAAATAACCTTTGCTTTCAGTGGCAAATTCATGACTTTTACGATAAAGCCGCAAATTAATGGTTGAGAGGATTTTTTCACCACAGTGTCCTGCAGACCAGGTATCCGGGGTTTGATAATATTCGTCGATAAAACGGGTAACCGCAGTATGGCTCGCATCCTTTCCCGCCTCAGCCGACGACACGCCATCAGCGACTACCAACGCGATGCCCTTACTCAAGTTCAGATAAGGATCGTCCGGGACATGCACACCAGCAAAGTCCTCATTCTGTGATTTAAGGCCCGTTACGCTGTAAAAAGCCGTATCCATTTTCAGATTACTGGTTACTTTATCGACCACCAATAGGCTCCTTTATGCGACAGTCATTCTACAGGGATCTGTCAATCTGGTTGCTGTTATCAAGCGTCTAAAAGAGAACTTTGCATAATGTTGTGCGCTAAGGCAAGCCAGGATAAATTTTTGCTGTAGTGCAGCATAATCACTGAAGTCACAACGACTGAAATTAACCTAGGCGATACTCAATTTTGCCGATCAAAAATTGCATGTCACTCTGCCAACAAAGCAACGTGCATTTTAAAATCTTGGTGCCGATCTAAACGAAAGTCTTAAAACAAGAGCGGCTCAATTAAGAGCCGCTCCAGGTAGAACTTAACCTACATCAATCATCTCAACGGTACCATCAGGCAGCACCTCAGAGATTTTTCCTTTGGGTTCATTCAGAAACATTGCGATGAAGAAAACAATCGCGGCTGAAATACCAATGATCATGAAGAAGGTGCTGTACTCAACAAAGCTGAGAATAGTCAGGTAAGTTACCGCACCCACGTTCCCGTAAGCACCCGCCATACCGGCAATCTGACCTGTCATACGACGTCTAATCAACGGCACGATAGCAAATACTGCACCCTCACCCGCCTGCACGAAGAATGAACAGCACATGGTTGAAATTACCGCTAGAGGAATCCACCAGCCGGAATCAATCTGACTGAGCAGGAAGTAGCCCACCGCCAAACCACCAATCAAAATCATCAATGCTTTGCGACGACCAAATCTATCCGAGAACCAACCGCCTGTTGGACGTGCCACCAAGTTCATGAAAGCAAAACCAGAAGCCAAGAGACCTGCTTGTACAGCGGACAACTCGACAAATGTTTCCAGGAAGAACAGTGGCAACATAGATACTACTGCCAGTTCAGAACCAAAGGTTACAAAATAAGACCAATCCAGAATGGCGACTTGTTTGAAATCGTATTTCTCAAGATCAGGCACACCTTTGGTCAGGTTTTCCTTGTTCACTTTCCAAATTTGGCTGACCTGGAAGAAATACAATACAACCAGTACTGCCCAGATACCGTACATGGCAGTTTCAGTCAGCAACGCAACACCCGATGGAGAAAGTTTCCAAGCCAACACGCCCAACGCAATGTACATAGGAATATTCATACCCAAGTACATGTAGAAATCTTTCCAGCTGGTTACTTCCAAGCCACCCGACTTTTTAGGTTTAAAATAGGTAGAACCTTTAGGTGTATTTTGTGCGGTGAAGAAGTAAAAAATTCCGTACAAAAATGCCATAACACCAGTGGTCGCTATCGCATAACGCCAGCCATCATCACCACCGTATAACAATGCCAATGTAGGTAAACTCATCGCAGCCGCTGCTGAGCCGAAGTTACCCCAGCCACCGTAGATACCTTCAGCGATACCGACAGATTTATGAGGGAACCATTCACCTACCATACGGATACCAATCACAAAACCCGCACCCGTGAAGCCCATCAGGAAACGCAGCAACGCTAATTGCTCGTAGGTTTGCGCCGCCGCAAACATCAAACAAATAATGCCCGATATAACCAGCAACCCGCTGTAAACCCTACGCGGCCCCATCTTGTCGACCATAATACCGATCACGATTCGTGCCGGGATCGTCAAAGCAACGTTGAGAATCATCAGCGCCTTGACCTGTTGCCCGGTCATATCAAATGCTTCTTTCATGAAGACCAGAAGTGGTGCATGGTTAAACCACACGACAAAGGTCAAGAAAAAGGCAAACCACGTAATATGGAGCGTCTTAATCTTGGGATCGCGCAGCGCGAACAGATTAATTCTATGATCTTGCGACATACTGCCTCCAAGCGTTTTATTTTATAAAAAATGAAAAAATTTTGATGCGCAGAGTGTCTCGCTTTAACTGTCTAGTGAATTTGACTGTAATCAAGTAGTGAAATTTATTAGCGCTTATTATCTAGCTATAGAGGCAATAAATTTGTGTTGGAAAACCAAGCACCTACTTAGCGCCTAGAGTACCTTAAAAAGGTGCGAATATCTGATGTGAAATACTGGGTTAGAACAAATGTAAAACCAGTAAAAAACTGGAGGATATACGTTCTTTTTAATTTCAATTACAGTAGCCGTTAACAATTCGTCAGGACAACTTCATGGGCATTTCACTTCCAACCAGCGGCGCCAGCAAAGCATTAACCATGGCAACACTGGCGTTTGCGGCAAACTTCTCGGTCTGGATTCTCTACGCCGTATTAGGCTTGGAATTGGAAGGTAGCTTAGGACTCTCGGTAACACAGCTTGGCGTACTCTTTGCCGCACCCATGCTCACAGGCGCATTAGTGCGGATTCCTGCCGGCATACTTGCTGACCGTTACAACCCCAAACACCTGTTTACCCTACAGATGCTACTCGTCACTCCCGCATTGTTTTTATTACCCTTTATCGAAACCTATAATCTTTATCTACTGCTTGGCCTGTGGATCGGTATCAGCGGTGTTTCCTTTACACTGGGCATCAGCTATATCGGCGACTGGTTTGAACGTAACCGCCAAGGCACGGCAATGGGTGTTTTTGGTGCAGGTAATGCCGGTGCGGCAATTACGCTGGTATTAGCGCCAATGATCATAAGCCGTTGGGGCTGGGATAGTCTGGGTCCAATTTATGGGGCCGGCATGATTGCTATTGCTCTACTGTTTGCTGTCATTGCGCCATCACGTACTGGTATTCAGCAAAAGAGTCTCCATAAGGACAACCGCTCTGCGTCTTATAAAGAGCAAGGCTCAATCTTCACCCACCTGAAAGTCTGGCGTTTCGGGCTTTACTATTATTTTGTTTTTGGTAGTTTTCTGGCGCTGATTATGTGGTTGCCCCAGTATTACACCAACGTTTACAAACTAACGCCCACCCGAGCGATGGCTTTCACCTTATTCTTTGCTGCCACTTCAAGTATGGTGCGTGCATTGGGTGGCTGGTTTGCTGATCGGTATGGTGGCCGTACCGTCAACTGGATGGTGTTCTGGATTTGTCTGGTCTGTTTGTTTTTCCTCAGCTACCCATCAACGACAATGACTATTCACGGTGCTCACCATAGTGTAGACCTGCATGTCGAAGTGAATATCTGGGCGTTCACCTTTCTCATCTTTATCATCGGCATCGCCCAGGGCTTTGGTCGCGCCAGCGTCTACAAAACCATTCACGACCACTACCCCCAACAAATGGGCGCTGCCGGTGGCTTTGTCGCCGCTATTGGTGCCTTGGGTGGTTGCACCTTGCCAATTTTCTTTGGTCTAGCCGTTGATTTCACCGGTTTCTACAGTGTCTGCTTTATGATTCTCTACAGCGTTCTGGCCGGTTGCATGATTGCCATGCACTTCGCTAGCAAAGCTGACCGTTTCCGCACCCGGGTCAACCAAGCACAATCGCATAATTTTCTAGAGGATGATTAGGGCTTCAGGCAGATGAGGGCCCCGGTCAAAAGAAGTGCGCCCTGCCCAATCAGGCAAGGGCAGGATTGGAATGTCTAAAAAAGAGCGATTAGCAGTGAGCAACTTTAAAGTCGGGAAGACCGTCCCGACCTGTTTGTCAGCGCCTCTCAATCCTCGTTAAAACTTAACCGCTTCCAGCGTCTCGATAACTCGGTCATGGGAAGCCGGTGACATCAAATACAATCCTGACCAGCCCTGCTCACGGACCCAGCGTATCTGTTCCATCGCAATATCACGCCCGGCCAGCGCCTGATCGTCAAGACTGTCGAATTTAGCAAGACGCTCGTACACCGATGCAGGTATCGTTACGCCTGGCACCTGCCCCACGCGTTTCGCATGCTCAAGACCTGTCAGCACCATCACCCCAACCAACACGGAAATATCATTCCGATACGGATCCAGGATACTCAGCGCCTCGTTACGAAAGACCGGCTGGGTCATTAAATAATCAGCACCCGCATGGATTTTGCTTTCGAGTTTTTTAAGCTCACTTTTACTATCCAGTGCCTCAGGTTCAAAACCCGTACCAATCGTAAAATGGGTCTGCGGATCCACATGTTTACCCAGCAGCTGACCGCCAAAATCCACACCCGCATTCAAACAACCCTGTGTGTACTTCACCATATCCACCGAATTTGCATCGAATACCGCCGTCGAACGGGGGTAGCTAGGCGACATCTTGGGTGGATCACCAGTGATGTAAATAATGTTGTTAATGCGACGTGCGTAATAGCCCATCAAGCGGCTTTGCAGTCCCATCACATTAAGATCACGTGTGGTGTAATGCGGAATCAATTCCAGCTTGTCACCCGTCTCGGCCGTCCAGCCCAAACTCTCTCGAATACAGGCAATAAAATCACCGGGCGGAATCAATGGAATACCGCGCGAACCATCGGTGATATCCAACGCATCGGCCAAGCCGGACTCAGCCAACGCTTTAACAAAATCGATTTTATGCTTGAGAACGCCAGGGCCTGTGCCACGCGAAGGCAACATCTCAACACTGACCACAAATTCACCCGCCATCAGCTTGCGTGAGAAAGGACCATTTTTAGCTTTCTGCTCAGGGCCAGCGGCTGTCAGCACATTCCGAGACACCACATCAACTGTATGATTGCTGACCTGACTACCCTGCAGGTAGTTATTCATCTCGCGGATATGTTCGGGATGAACCTCACAACAACCGCCGATCAAACGGACACCCTGCGCCGCAAAGCTACGCGCCAGTTTACCCATGAATTCAGGGTTAACCGCCGTCATGAAACGATGCCCGATACGCTGAAAGCCACCTGCATTAGGCATGGCCGACAGGAATACCGAGCCGTTTTTGACAACCTCCAATGCCCCTGCCTGCTCAACAAACGCCGTGGCATCCCAAGGCGTACAGCAGTTAGCGCCAACAATTTTGGCGCCCAACCCAGCAATGGTTTCAACGTAAGTCACTGGATCAATGTTCCAGTCGCCATCCGTTTTTTGCTTTAACGCCATTTGTACAATAACGGGCGGCGCATCCGGTAGAGAACCGATCAATTCCAGCAGCGCTTTCACCTGCGTCAATGACGTAAAGGTTTCGAGAAGCAAGGCATCAACGCCAGCTTCGACCAAGGCTTCGATCTGTACTTCGTAAATCTCCCGCACCTGCGCCAGTGTCAGCTCTTCATCTGAACTGGGGCCAATGGAGCTGATTACATAATAATTCTGCTCTGAGCCTGTTTGATCCTTAAATCGATCAATCGCTTCGTACGCACGTTGAACCCCGGCACGGTTAATCTCCGCTACACGTCCCTCTTCACCCATTAACGCGAGATAGGCACTGTTGGCACCAAACGTATTGGTCGTCAGACAACGCGCACCCGCCTGCAAATATGCCAAATGCACGTCACGAATCACGTCAGGATTCGCAAGGTTCAACGCCTCGTAAACGTGATTGACTTCGGATAGTCGGCCTGTCCGCTCAAACAGGAAGGAACCATAGGCGCCATCCGCCAAAAGAGGGCTTGAGAGCAGGTCGGTGATGAATTGACTCATGTACAGGGCATCCAGATCGGGCTTGAAATTAAAACAGGGGGACTATAGCAGAAAATCGACTAGGCGTGGACACGCCAACGCCTGTTGTGCAGGTAAATATTGGAGAAATAAATACGCCCCCTTTTTCAGATAATTGACGTACTAGGGCGTTTAAAATTGCTAGCAAAAAGGAGCTTGGCTAACCCCCTCTAAAGTCATGGGTAAATTTTAATCTGTCCCTAATTATTAGTCCTCAGTCGAATCGTTTTCTAACTTCGCCCGATCAGCTTTGCTAATATATTTCGGCTTACTGTCAGAGGACAGCTTGGCATTAGCCTTTTTTACACGGGCCTTTAATATCTGATTGCCTTTTTTACGACGGTTCATGGTTATCTGCTCAATTTGTAGACACGTGTATGATAGCAGTTTCAGATGTTGATCCATAACAGCTACCCTTCACCCCCGCCCTACTCAAACGACAGGCACCAACTTAATCCAATAATCCTACTCCTCATTTCGCCTGGCTGGCGGGGCAAGGTATTTAAAGTTTAAAGGACTCTGCCCCCTTTAATTCCAGCGTAAACGAAGAGATGTTAAAATTAAACTAGGTTTGATGGGAGTCACTTCATGACAAAGACACAAGCAGAAATAGATGCAGCTATCGTTTTTATCCGTAAAAAGCATGCGCAAGATGTTGCTGATTTAATAGAGAAATTTGGATATAGCAATGAAGAAGCAGCGGAACATTTAGGAGTGACGGTTACTAAAATTAAACAAATTATTGCCGGTGATGTCGAGTTTGTTGCTACTCAGCATTTGATGGATATGAAGATAAAATTTGGCAGTAGTTGCGGCTGTTAAGCTAATTAACAGCCACTTTTCCGAGTTAAGTGTTTCGCCTTTCTAGGCGAGTTCATTTTCTTTGCGGCCAAAGAAAACGGAACCAAAAGAAACGCCCTCTCTGGTCCATCGTCGGCTGCGCCAATACCAACTCATGGCTCGCCCCGAGCACTGGAGACTTTTAACGGGTTAAGTGAGGATTGTCTGAGGCTGAAAGCCGAGTTGCCGAACGCCGTTAAAAGTTGAAGCGCACAGGAAAGTCGCGAAGCGACCAAGCAGCAGGGGCGGTTTTGGATTGTTAAGGCTGTTGGCCACCCAAAAGCCGTGACTCACCGAGAGGGCGAAACAGGATATTAACAGTACTAGGAAGTTTAGAATTGCCAAGAAAAAAGAAGCCCGGAAAGTCCCTTTGAATTCGTGAATTAATTTTATTCTGACCCTAATTATTTGATCCTAATGAATATAAAAATGGGAGCGAAAGTCCCCATTTTTATATTCCATAAGTACTATTTAAGTGCCGCGATGATATCCGGGCTATTAAACAACCGCCCAATTTTAGTCTCAAAAGCTGAAGCAGCCGCTCTGCTATTCTGGCTTTCAAAGCCTCCACCGCCGACACCTTCCTTTCCATGCAATCGATTTGTTGCAACGATTGCCCCATCCTTCTCATACACTTCCAGAAGCAAATCATAGAACAATGTAATATTCATAAAAACATCAGTCTTCCAATCCGTTACCGTTAACACTATGTTTTTTTCTTCGCCACTACTCGCAACAACCGATGCTACTAACTCCGAATCAGAAGATGAAAAATCGAGTTTCTTTACGTCAAACCCGCTATTGTCCAGCGCACGGCTTAGCGCGGTTTGCATATCTTCGGTCATCGGTTTACCGCTCGCAGTCCTCACATCAAAGGGATTATTAAAACCGCCCCGCTGTAGACCGATAAAATCAGCTTTCTTGTCACCACTCAGCACATAGCTTCGATTATCTATAACCCCCAAACCAACAGATTCATTACCCTTCACTGGAAGAGAAACTGTTGCCGCCTCATAATCATATGTATTACCAACTGCACACCCCGTAACTGCTAATACAATCATTAATGCGCCCAAAAGCTTTAATATTTTCATCCCTTACTCCCCTTTGTTTTGATTCTTAAATATTTCACCTAATACTTCCTTAACCATCTCTTCCGGTGGCTTTCTAGCCATTGATGTCCGAAAGGAATGGCCCGATGCAAATTTGTAGTTAGTTTCTGGGTTGCGAATACCAACACGCAACTCAAGCATGTACATAGTAATATCCCACATCCACTTATCTTCATAGGTTATTACTGCATCGACAGGCATTGGTGCCTTAGCTTCAACGCCAGATTCAGCCTCTTTCCCCATCGCCCGCAACTCATCAACAATAAGGTTTTGCACACCTCGTTTATCCGATGGTAGTTCAACGACATAAAACCGCTGTAATGCTGACAAATCTGCCTGAGGGTCAATATCTGACACGAGTGATGTGGCACAACCACTTATCAAAACCAGCGTTACTACAAGGCCAAAGAATCTGAGAACCGATTTCATCTGCACATTTCCTTTTAGATTTTAGAAAATCTCAAATTTATGCAATGTACTGAAACGGCTGTTATGGAAGGTTTAGAGTGAATAGAGAGTCCCTTCAAAACTAAATAACCGCTTCTATTAACAGGGTGTCCCCTGCTAACGATCCATGCGAAATTAAAGACTTATTAATACTGGTAATATCTGATTAAAAACTAAGTACCAGCTCAAATCGAGTATAGGCAATGGTTAAGTAAATATAAATATTATGTTTTGCTCTATACAAATAAATAATTCAAGTAATAACCGTTGAGACAAACAAGCTGGGGGGATATAACCCTAAAATCCGACTAGTATTGGTATTGTACAAATGGATAAGGCAAGGTGCCTACATAAAGAAGATAGTGGCCCGACAGATATTTAGCGGTCTCCATCACGACGACAAGTTTTACGCTACCTAAACGACTCAGTCCTAAACCAAACAAACGCAATCACCATCGCCACACAAGAAACCCCCGCTGCCACCGCATATGTCATACTCGGCCCCGGAGAAGACCACAAATAGCCACTCAAACCCGCACCCACCGCATTACCCGCACCAAAACCAACAGCGATATAAAGCGCCTGCCCCTGCCCTTCATGGCCACCAGAAAACAACCGTTGAACCACTTCAATACCCGCAGCATGCAGCGCACCAAAGCTGAAAGCGTGCAGGCATTGCGCGAAAATTAACACCCACCATTGCTCAGCAAAAAAAGCAATCATCAACCAGCGCAAGGTAGTCATCAGCAAACTGAACAACATGATGTGGCGAAGTTTAAAGCGGCCAATCACGCGGTGCATATAAAGCAACAGAGCAACTTCAGCCAACACACCCAGCGCCCATAACTGACCTATCGCGGTGCGGCTGTATTCGAGATTTTCCAGATAAATACTAAAGAAGGTGTAATACGGCCCGTGGGCAATTTGCAGCAGGAAATACACCACAAAAAAAGCGATCACGGCGGGATGTTTGAGGATATTCCACAGCCCGGGCTTCTCGGTGTGAGAGTGTGAGAAACGCCGTTCATTGACACCTAGCGTGCTGAACCATACCAACGCTAAAAATAGCGTCATAAAGATCGGCAGGTGAATAACATTGATGGTGTCAAAAGCCAGCCCCAGCCCCATCACAGTCGCGATAAAGCCAATGGATCCCCACAACCTGACGTGGCTGTAAGTGCTGCGTTTATCGTGTAGGTGTTCGAGGGTTAATACCTCAAACTGGGCGAGAATAGCGTTCCAGAAGAAGCTGAAACTGAGGGTGACTAACGCCATCCAGAAGAAGTCGCGGGCGACAAACAAGCCTAAACAAAAGGCAAAACCGAGGAAGGCGCCGACTTGAATGACTTTGATGCGTTGTTGAGTGCGATCCGCTACCCAGCCCCAGATATTGGGCGAGATAATACGGGTACTGGCCATCAGGGCCGTCAGCCAGCCAATATCCTGCGCGGTGAAACCTGCGCCCTTTAGAAACAGGCTCCAGTATGGCACCACGGCGCCAAGCACAGCGTAATAGAAAAAGTAAAAGCGTGACAGCCGCCAGTAGGGAACAACATATTGAGACGCCGACATAACTACTGTGCTCGCCAATACTTCGTTGAAAACAGACTTAAAATGCTCATTTACACCAGTAAACTCCGCTTTTGCGCCTGTTTTCGCCTCGTCTTGGCTTCGCTCGTCACGTTATGAAGGTGTCTCACCTTATTTCCTGACTAAATTATTCAGCAGAGGCAGGAATTACCGGCGTTGAGGTGGTGACATCAGCACATTGACCGCGATGGCGCATCAGGTGATCCAGCAGCGTAATGGCCATCATAGCTTCGGCAATCGGCGTTGCACGAATACCCACGCAAGGATCGTGACGCCCCTTAGTGATCACATCCATCGGCTTACCAAAACGGTCGATGCTTTTGCCCGGAATAGTAATGCTGGAGGTCGGTTTCAGTGCGATATGGGCAATGATGTCCTGCCCCGTAGAAATACCACCTAATACACCACCGGCATTGTTCGACAAGAAACCTTCCGGCGTCATTTCATCACGGTGCTCACTGCCCTTCTGCGCGACACTGTCAAAACCGGCACCCATTTCAATACCTTTTACGGCGTTGATGCTCATCAATGAGTGGGCAATTTCAGCATCCAGTCGATCAAATACCGGTTCACCCAAACCCGGTGGCAATCCTTGAGCAACCACGGTAATTTTAGCGCCGACAGAATCCCCTTCACGACGCAGTGCGTCCATGTAGGTTTCCATTTCTTCGATCTTGTCGGGATCAGGACAGAAAAACGGGTTGGTTTCAATGGTATCCCAAATCACCTGCTCGGCTTTGATGGGGCCCAGTTGTGACAAATAACCTTTAACAGTCACGCCCATTTTCTCAGCGAGGTATTTCTTGGCGATTGCGCCCGCAGCAACACGCATGGCTGTTTCTCGGGCTGACGAACGGCCACCACCGCGATAGTCACGGTTACCGTATTTATGTGTGTAGGCGTAATCTGCATGCGCTGGACGGAAGGTATCCTGAATATTGGAATAGTCCTTGGAGCGCTGATCCGTGTTTTCAATCAACAGACCAATTGAGGTGCCCGTGGTTTTACCTTCAAACACACCGGAAAGGATTTTCACCTGATCTGCTTCACGACGCTGTGTGGTAAAACGTGACGTCCCGGGCTTGCGACGATCAAGATCATGCTGCAAATCCTCTTCCGTTAACGCCAACCCCGGAGGACAACCATCAACGATACAGCCCAACGCTGGGCCATGGCTTTCACCAAAAGTCGTGACGGTGAAAAGTTTTCCTATGCTATTACCTGACATAATTTTCCAATCGTTATGAGCTTATAAATGTATTCATTCGTCACTCTCGCGAAGGCGGGAGTTAATTCTTAAGAACATGGATTCCCGTTTTCACGAGAATGCCGTTAGTTAAAATGTTCTCTATGCTGTAAAAGTTGCCCTGCCGTCAGTACAAACACACCGTGTCCGCCTCGCTCCAAGTCCAGCCATAAAAACGGCACTTCCGGGAAAGCGTCGCTGAGCGCTTCGTAGCTATTGCCCACTTCACCCACCAGCACGCCATATTCTGACAGATAATCGGGGGCGTCACGTAATATCTGGCGAATGCAATCCAGCCCATCATCTCCAGAACCCAAGCCCAACGGCGGCTCATGATGATACTCACCAGGCATGCTGGTGAGATCATTCAAGTCGACATACGGCGGATTGGTGACAATCAAATCATACTGCTTATCTTTCGCTACACCAGCAAACAAATCAGAGGCAATAGCATTAACGCGCCCCTCAAGATGATGGCGTTTGATGTTGATGTTGGCTACGTCCAGCGCATCCTCGGAAATATCAACCAGATCAACGTCGGCATCCGGAAACGCCATGGCACAGGCAATACCGATACAACCGCTGCCGGTACACATATCCAGAATATTGGTGACTTCATCGCCACACAACCAGGGCGTAAAACCATTCTCAATCAATTCTGCAATCGGTGAACGTGGTACCAGCACGCGTTCATCGACATAAAAAGGCAAACCAGCGAACCAGGCTTCGTTGATTAAATAAGCCATAGGCACGCGCTCTTTACATCGGCGCTCAATCAAGCCACAGATACGTTCACGCTCGGCAGGAACTAACCGCGAATCGAGTACGGCAGGATCCGTATCCCACGGTAAATGTAATGCGCCGAGCACCAAAAAAACCGCTTCGTCCCAGGCATTATCTGAGCCATGACCGAAATAAACCTGTTCCTGATTAAAGCTGGTAGCCGCCCAGCGAATATAGTCGCGGACCGTTTCCAATGTAGCGATGACTGACGTTGAATCTTGCACTTAATTACCCAGTTGAAATAAAGAGGAGCAATTCTAGCGAATATCGTGGAAAATATCCCTCCTGAGTACGCAAATAAGATCCTTAAGGGTAAAAAAACTTTACCTCGAAGGCCCCTTGGCGTAGGGTTAGCACCCAATTTTTTTGAACTATTTTGGAAGGCAAATGGAAGAACATTTTTCAAAGATTATCGAAGCTATCGGTGAAGACATTACCCGTGAAGGGCTAGTTGACACGCCTAAGCGTGCTGCCAAGGCATTTGCCTTCATTAATCGTGGCTACACTCAGTCACTCGAAGAGATCGTTAACAACGCACTATTCGAATCTTCCGCCGACGAGATGGTTATCGTTAAGGACATCGAACTGTACTCACTGTGTGAACACCACCTGCTGCCTTTCATCGGCAAGTGCCACGTTGCTTACATTCCAAGCGGCCGTGTACTGGGCCTATCCAAGGTTGCTCGTGTGGTTGATATGTTTGCCCGCCGCTTACAGATTCAGGAAAAACTGACGCAGGAAATCGCGCAATCCATTATGGATGTGACCGATGCGCGCGGTGTAGGTGTGATCATCGAAGCCAAGCACATGTGCATGATGATGCGCGGTGTTGAGAAGCAGAACTCTTCCATGAAGACTTCTTCGATGCTGGGCCTGTTCCGTGAAAGCCACGCGACTCGCAGTGAATTCCTTTCTTTGATTAAAGACTAAATTCAAAGATTGAAAGACATTAAAAAAGCCCCGCTGGTTCCACGCCGGCGGGGCTTTTTTGTGTCTGAAAAAATTCTACCGAATTATCAGAGCAACGCGATTTGCATCGTCGCTATTCTGGCGAATGGGTGCCAACGGCCCAACACCCTGCGCGATTAATCGGTCACTACGTACACCCTGAGCTGTTAACGCTTGCACAACCGACTCAGCACGCCGTAATGAACGAGCCTTCAAAATATCAACCGATTCACTACCCGCCACATGCCCGACAACATAAAGCTGTATTCGGGTATTATTAGCCAATGCTCTCACAACGACCACCATACGCTTCGCACCATCCGCTGTTAACGTATCATTATTATCAAATTGGAGATTGCGCAGATGAAAGACACCGTCAGATTCTAAAATCGACAGGATAGTATCTGGATTGGTCACCAGTTCAAGGGTACTGTCATTTTTTGGAACCAATAAATCCAACTGTGTGTAAACCCGTTTATTACCTCGCTGAATAGTGTAAATGACGACAAATACCGGCCCGTTATCGGTGTTCAACTGAACAGCCAAATAATGCTGGTAACGGTCCGGGCCATAGAGTTTTGAAATTTCAAAAATACGATTCGCCCACTCATTACTATCACCACACTCGCGGTCATGACACTCAAATAATAGCCGGTATGAAAAACCATTTATTTGTGAGCGAAAATGATCAAATACCTGTTGCGACGATTCATTATCCGGTGCCCGGTAAGTAATACGCGTCAACATACCCGCTAGGCGCTCGGAGTATTCAAGCCTCATCAGTCCGTTAACATTTTTTGGTGCACCCAATGCCAACAAATAATCAGCGGTTTCACCCTGCTTGAAATCATCAATTTTGGAACGTGGATATCGTTTGAAAAACTGGGAGTCATTAGCACCAGTCACGTCATCCGTCACTTCGAAAGCGTAGCTGGCCGGAAAATTAAAACATAGCAATGACACTAATAGAAAAAAACCTGTTTTTATTATGGAGTTCATTTAGCCGTTTCGTCCCTCATCAAAATCGCCATTCAGCGCTGGAAAGTCCTTACTCAATGATGTTGTAGTTAGGTCGTTGAATCAAGCAATGCAGCCCGCTAAAGCAAAACACTTTCAAATAACGGGCAATTAGATACTCAAAAAGGAAACATAAACCAATACAACGCCCAGCAACCAAGCCAACAACATCAATACGCGCAAACAAATCGTTGGGCGCTGAGCCCACCACGTCATATAACGCTCGATACTATCAGGACCAAGCAACACGGTAACTAGCGCACCAAACAGGGCCAACACACCCACAACATAAAACAAGGTTGAATAAAGACTAAGCGGCGCAGCAATCAACAGTAAAGAACCCAGCAACAGACGAAAACCAAAAATCAAATACAGCCCTTTCGGGGAACGAACAGCCTGTTGTATAACGTCCATAAACGATTTGGGTAAAATGAAGCCCCACAAACCAATTACGGCAATAAACAAACCAAACACTGAAATGACAGTAAACATAAACCTCACCTTGCCCACATTGCAGTGTTTGACCATTATTTCCCGGAGATTACACCAGAAACAGTTTAAGATTTTCTAAAAACTGCTCGCACAAAAAAGGCATCCGAAGATGCCTTTTTATTTACTGCTTGTCTCGATTAGCTACGACGCACTTACCAGCCGGTAATTTCAGCCAACGCTTGACCAATACAGGCCAAACTGCGTACGGTTTTCACACCCGCAGCTTCCAAGGCTGCAAACTTCTCGTCAGCTGTGCCTTTACCACCAGCGATAATCGCACCCGCATGCCCCATACGCTTACCTGCAGGGGCCGCAACACCGGCGATATAAGAAACGACAGGCTTGGTAACATGGTCACGAATATAAGCTGCCGCCTCTTCTTCTGCCGTACCACCAATCTCACCAATCATCACTATCGCTTCAGTTTTTGGGTCCGCCTGGAACAGTTTTAGAATATCAATAAAATGTGAGCCCGGAATTGGATCGCCACCAATACCGACACAAGTGGACTGACCAAAGCCGTAATCCGTCGTTTGCTTAACTGCTTCATAGGTCAAGGTACCCGAACGAGAAACCACGCCTACCTTGCCAGGCAGATGAATAGAAGCCGGCATAATACCAATTTTACATTCGCCCGGTGTAATGACACCTGGACAATTAGGACCAACCAGGCGCACACCCAACTGATCACATTTTTCCTTCACATACAGCATATCTAATGTCGGAATACCTTCTGTAATACAGACAATCAGCTCAATGCCCGCATTAGCTGCTTCCAGAATCGAATCCTTACAAAAGGCCGCAGGCACATATAAAACAGAAGCTGTCGCGCCCGTTTCAGCAACCGCTTCAGCAACACTATTAAATACGGGCAAGCCTAAGTGTGTCTGCCCGCCCTTACCCGGCACCACACCACCAACCATTTGTGTGCCACTGGCAATGGCCTGCTCTGTATGAAAAGTACCCTGAGCACCGGTTAGCCCCTGGCAAATTACCTTGGTATTTTTATCAATTAAAATGCTCATTGTACGGCCTCCGCTTCATCAACCGCACGTTGCGCGGACTCAGCCAAACTACCGGTAGCAATAAGATTCATACAGCCTTTTTTCGCCAAAATCTCACGCCCCTGTTCAGCATTAGTACCTTCAAGGCGAACCACAACCGGTACGCTGACCCCCACTTCTTCAACCGCATCAATAACACCCTGCGCAATCAAATCACAACGCACGATGCCACCAAAAATATTCACCAACACCACTTTCACGTTTTCATCAGAAAGAATGATTTTAAACGCCTCAGAAACACGCTCTTTCGTTGCTCCGCCGCCGACATCCAGGAAGTTTGCCGGGTTACCGCCATGTAATTTAATAATATCCATAGTGCCCATAGCCAAACCGGCACCGTTCACCAAGCAACCAATGTTGCCATCCAAAGCCACGTAATTCAGATCCCATTGTTCAGCGTGCGCTTCGCGCTCATCTTCCTGCGTGGGGTCATGCCATTCCTTGAGTTTGCACTGTCTAAACAGGGCATTATCATCAACATTGATTTTGGCATCCAGACACTGCAGTTTGCCGCTCGTTGTAACGACCAGCGGATTGATTTCCAGCAGCGCCAAATCACGCTCTTCAAACAGCTTAGCCAAACCTAAAAAGATCTGCGTAAACTGGCTAACCTGCTTACCTTCAAGCCCTAATTTAAAAGCCAGTTCCCGGCCTTGGTAAGGTTGTGCGCCGGTCAAGGGATCAATAATGGCTTTGAGAATTTTCTCGGGAGTTTCAGCTGCAACTTTCTCGATTTCTACACCACCTTCGGTGGAGGCCATAAAGACAACTCGACGTGTGGCACGATCAATCACCGCCCCCAGATAATATTCCTTCTCAATGTCCGTACAGGGCTCAACCAAAATACGATTAACCGGCTGACCCTTGGCGTCCGTTTGGTAAGTAACCATACGTCGTCCCAACCAATCACGTGCAAAACTGGCAACATCATCTTTGTTATCGACAACCTTTACGCCACCTGCTTTACCGCGTCCACCGGCATGAACCTGAGCTTTTACAACCCACTTGTCGCCACCAATTTCGCCTGCTGCCGCCACGGCTTTTTTGACCGTATCTACGGCAATGCCATGAGATACGGGCAAGCCATACTCAGCCAGCAGCTGTTTGCTCTGGTATTCATGTAAATTCATGCAAGTTTTCTCCCGTGACCATTCCGTTGAATGATTCAAATGAGCGCCTCATCCTAACCAGATGAAACACTAAACAATTAATTGGGTATATGGATAGCCATACCATTCACAGCCAATGCTGCCTCATGCACAGCTTCTGACAAGGTTGGGTGCGCAAACACAGTCATCGCTAAATCTTCCGCGCTTGCCCCAAACTCCATGGCAATCACGCCCTGTTGTGCTAAATCACCCGCACTGGGGCCAAAGATATGAATACCCAGCACTCGATCCGTTTCCTTATTGGCCAGAATCTTCACCATACCGGCAGTATCATTAGCTGCCTGTGCGCGACCAATCGCAGCAAAGGGGAACGTTCCGACGTTATAATCAACGCCATCAGCCTTTAACTGCTCTTCGGTTTTCCCCACCCAGGCAATTTCTGGATGTGTGTAAATGACTGAAGGAATCAAATCATAGTTAACCTGCGCGATTTTATCGGCGATCAACTCAGCAACCATCACGCCCTCTTCCGAACCTTTGTGCGCCAGCATCGGACCACGCACTACATCTCCGATCGCCCAAATACCAGGCACAGTAGTTCGACACTGCTTATCTACCTCGATAAAACCACGCGCATCACGTTTGATACCGAGAGAATCATCAAAAAGATTGTCACTGAACGGTTTTCGGCCCACAGCCACGATCAGTTTGTCGACGATCATTTCCTGATCACCGCCGGCATCGGTGTATTTTACCGTCACCTGATCACCGTTGACTTCCGAACCCGTCACTCGCGCACCGAGCCGAATATCCAACTTTTGTTTTTTAAAGTTCTTTTGCACATCTTTAGCGATCTGTTGATCAACCATCGGCAGGAAACCATCCAGCGCTTCAAGAATCACGACCTCAGAACCCAGACGGCTCCAGACACTGCCCAATTCCAAACCAATTACACCCGCCCCAATGACACCTACTTTCCCCGGTACAGATTGAAATTCCAACGCACCGACATTATCAACAATGGTGTCACCATTTACCGGCGTAGGCGGAATATCAATCGGCACGGAACCGGTCGCAATAACGATGTTGTCGGCATCGATCGTTTCTGATGCGCCTTCATGATCCGTATATTCAACCTGTTTCGCGCTGAGAATGCGGCCTGTACCAGATAGGCTGGTCACGCCATTGGCTTTAAACAAGCCCTTAATACCGGTGGTCAGTTTCTTGATGATCAGCTCTTTGCGCTTGATCATGGCAGGAATATCAATAGCCACCTCACCGGTGCTAATGCCATGCGCCTTGAAGCCCTTTATCGCTTCTTCATATTTATGCGAGCTATCCAACAGCGCCTTGGAAGGAATACAGCCTACATTCAGACAAGTCCCCCCCAATGCTGGCTTACCTGCGGCATCAAGCCACTTATCGATACAGGCGACGCTCAAACCAAGTTGAGCCGCTTTGATTGCAGAAACGTATCCCGCCGCGCCAGCGCCGATGATAACAACGTCGAATTTTTGAGCCATGAAAGAACTTCCTTAAACTTTGTATTAACGCAGTATTAAACGCCTTTAAACCTGAAGAAGAATCCGCGCGGGATCCTCTAATAAATCTTTGATGGTTACCAAAAACTGTACTGCTTCACGGCCGTCGATCATACGGTGATCATAAGACAAAGCAAGGTACATCATAGGTAGAATCACCACCTGACCATCTACCGCCATAGGGCGATCCTGAATTTTGTGCATGCCCAGAATCGCAGTTTGTGGTGGGTTTAAAATCGGCGTCGACATCATTGAGCCAAAGACGCCGCCATTAGAGATGGTAAAGGTACCGCCGGTCATATCTTCAATGGCCAACTTACCCTCACGAGCTTTTGCACCATAGTTATTGATAGAGGATTCTATTTCCGCCAGCCCCATGTTTTCAGCATTACGTAGTACCGGTACGACGAGTCCACGTTCGGTACTCACTGCAACGCCAATATCCTGATAACCGTGATAAACGATATCGTTGCCATCAATCGACGCATTCACACCGGGGAAACGTTTCAACGCCTCAGTGGCCGCCTTAACAAAGAAGGACATAAAACCCAGTTTTACTCCATCATGCTGCTTGGCGAAATCATCTTTGTAACGACTACGCAGTTCCATGATGGGCTGCATATTAACCTCGTTGTAGGTGGTCAACATGGCCGCATTTTGCTGTGCTTCTACCAGCCGTTTAGCAATGGTGCTGCGTAAACGTGTCATGGCGACCCGTTTTTCCGGCCGCTCGCCCGTCAACGTGGTATTAATTACCGCAGAAGGTGTTAGCGAAGAGCTGCTAACTTGAGATGCCACAGGGGCAGCAACAGGGGCTGAAGCCTGCTGATTTTTAATATGATTGATAACATCTTCCTTAGTCACTCGTCCACCTTTACCAGTAGCAACAATTGTGCTGGCATCCAGTGTGTTTTCTTCAATGAGTTTGCGTGCAGCTGGACTGGCAAAACATTCACCAACGGCTTCAACGTCATCGTCGGATTCCGCTGCCGGTTTAGCTTCTAGCTCAGCTTTAGCGACACTCTCTGTGGGAGGCGATGCAGCATCTGCTGTTGCAACAGCGGCATCACCCGTGGCAAATTCAGCAATAACCTCATTACTCAAAACAATATCACCCTCGCCCTTCAGAACCTTGGCGATTGTACCGTTGCTGGGTGCGACGACCTCCAGCACCACCTTATCAGTTTCAATATCAACGATCAGCTCATCGCGCTCTACGGCCTCACCTGGCTGTTTGTACCAGGTAGCAACTGTGCCCTCCGCGATCGACTCTGGAAAGCTGGGCGCCTTGATTTCTATGGTCATGGAGTATCCCTATAAATTAATCGCATCGTTAATAACCTTAGCCTGCTGCTCCTCATGCAAGCCCATGTAACCAGCAGCCGGTGCAGCCGATGCTTCACGCGTTACTTGGCTCAAGGTAATGTAGTTTTTATGCCGGGCAATGGTACGGCGCATATGGTGTTGACTGCTGTACCAAGCTCCCTGATTCATTGGCTCTTCCTGTACCCAGGTCAACTCACTGAGATGTGAATATTGTGCCAGAACACTTAACAGCTCCTCTTCTGGGAACGGGTATAACTGTTCAAGACGAATAATTGCCAAGTCATCACGTTCATCTTCACGGCGAGCATTGAGCAAATCGTAATAAATTTTGCCACTACACATGATCACCCTGCTTACCGCATCAACACCCAGATCATCAACCTCATCAAGCACGGGCATAAACGTACCTTCAGCCAGCTCTTCAATAGGCGAAATCACATGTTTATGTCGCAACAAGCTTTTGGCTGTCATCACAATCAGCGGTTTGCGTAATGGCCTAATCATCTGGCGGCGCAACATGTGAAATACCTGTGATGGCGTCGTCGGGATACATACCTGAATATTGTGCTCCGCACACAGCTGCATAAAACGCTCTAAACGTGCCGATGAATGCTCTGGCCCCTGCCCTTCGTAACCGTGTGGCAGAAGCAATGTTAGGCCAGACAGGCGACTCCACTTATGCTCACCGCTGGTAATAAATTGGTCGATCACCACCTGTGCACCATTGGCAAAATCACCAAACTGCGCTTCCCAAATCACCATTGCATTAGGGTTGGTACTGGAATAGCCATACTCAAAACCCAACACAGCCACTTCGGATAACAGCGAATCAAAAAGCTCAAAATCTGGCTGTTCCGCATTAATATGCTGCAGCGGGATATAACGCTCACCATCCGTTTGAGAATACAACGCTGCATGACGGTGAGAGAAGGTTCCTCGCCCAACATCCTGGCCAGTTAGTCGTACGGAATAACCGGAGTTAACCAACGAGGCGTAAGCAAGTGCTTCGGCACAACCCCAGTCAACCGGGATTTCACCTTCAATCATTTGCTGGCGGTCAGAATAAATTTTATTAACCTGACGCTGCACACTGAAGCCTTCCGGTACGGTGGTGATAGCACGGCCTAAGGCTTTGAGACGATCAATATCAATCCGCGTGTCATAACCGTTATGCCATTTTTTATTCAGGTAAGGTGACCAATCTACAAACATGGAGAAATCGGGTTCTTTCTGCCAACGGAAATGCTTATGGCCGCCTTCGTCAAGCGCAGCGCGGTAATCGTCAACCATCTCCTCAGTTTCTTGCTCTAAGACCACGCCATCATTAATCAATTTTTCAGCATACAACTCGCGAGTAGTCGCCAGCTTCTTAATTTTCTGGTACATCATTGGTTGCGTAGAGGAAGGCTCATCGGCTTCGTTATGTCCACGACGACGATAGCTGACCAAGTCAATAACCACGTCACGTTTAAACTCGTTGCGATAATCCATCGCCAGCTGAGTAACAAACAGTACGGCTTCTGGATCATCACCATTAACATGCAGGATTGGCGCCTCAATCATTTTAGCCACGTCGGTACAATATTCCGTAGAACGCGTATCGCGCGGATCACTGGTCGTGAAACCAATCTGATTATTGATGATGATATGAATAGTGCCGCCGGTGTAGAAACCTCGAGTCTGTGACATCTGGAAGGTTTCCATCACCACGCCTTGACCGGCAAAGGCCGAATCACCATGGATAATAATCGGCATTACCTGATGTCTTTCAGCATCAATACGGCGATCTTGACGGGCTCTAACTGATCCCTCAACCACCGGCGATACAATCTCAAGGTGCGAAGGATTAAAGGACAACGCCAAGTGCACATCGCCGTTGGGGGTGATCCAGTTGGAAGAGAAACCCTGATGGTATTTCACATCACCGGAACCATAATCAACAGAGTTTTTACCTTCAAATTCATCAAACAATTCAGAAGGTTTTTTGCCCAGGATGTTCACCAGCACATTAAGGCGGCCACGATGCGCCATACCAATCACCATTTCCTTGGCTCCGTAGGCAGCGCCTCGGTTGATCAGCTCCTCAATCATTGGGATCAGGCTTTCACCACCCTCCAACCCAAAACGCTTAGTGCCGGGATAGCGAGAACCGAGATATTTCTCAAGCCCTTCAGCACTGGTCAATGATTGTAATATTTGACGTTTTACCTCATGACTATAATTCGGGTGTGCCTGAACAGGTTCCACGCGTTGCTGGAACCAGACTTTCACTTTTGAATCCACCACATGCATAAATTCAAAACCAATGGTACTGCAGTAAGTTCTCTGTAGCCCCTTAAGAATATCGTTCAAGCTGGCTTTCGCTGGCCCCAGTAATAGCGTACCAAGCCGGAAAACGGTATTAAGGTCTGCCTCGTCAATACCATGATAGGCAAGGCTGAGATCAGGGATTTTTTCACGCTCAACCAAATTTAAAGGGTCAAGTTTCGCGTGCTGGTGACCACGCGTACGGTAGCTAACAATCATGCGCTGCACACACATTTGTTTCTTTTCGTGTGCCACATCCACCGTATCAACAATCTGACAGATACGATTTTTTTGTTTGGCTATAGTGAGGAATTGCGCTTCGATATCGGCGTAGCTTTGCTCAACAGATTGCTCACCATTAACCTCAGGCAAATTGTCAAAATAACCACGCCATTCAGCGGGAACGCTTTCAGGATCACGAAGGTAAGCTTCGTAAATTGGTTCTACATAGGTAAGGTTGCTGCCCTGCAAATGTGCGGACTGCCACAACTGCTCCATCTTACTTTGCTGCACTGTCTAATCCTGTTTCATTGTTATTGAAATTATAGAGACAGCCCTAGCCTGCTGTTGTTTAAATAATAGACCCAAGGTGCCAGATTTAACAACCGTACAACCCTTAATACACATACAATTTAACGTTGAGCAGGTATGTTTTCTATTATCCTTTGGTCGAAGGGCCTATTGAACCCAGGACCTGAATTGCAGATATAAAAAAACGGCTAAACAGATTCCTCCATTTAGCCGTTTTGAACGAGCCTTGCGTTCTACCGATCAGGTAGCACGTTTGATCAACATCTCACGGATATGACCAATGGCGCGTGTAGGGTTCAATCCTTTAGGACAAACACTGACACAGTTCATGATGCCACGGCAGCGGAATACGCTGAACGGATCATCCAGGTTAGCCAAACGATCGGCAGTGGCTGTATCACGACTATCCGCCAAGAAGCGGTAAGCCTGGATCAAACCAGCTGGGCCGATAAAGCGATCAGGGTTCCACCAGAATGAAGGACATGAGGTTGAACAACAGGCACAAAGAATACACTCGTACAGGCCATCCAGTTTTTCACGTTCTTCTGGTGATTGCAGACGCTCAATAGCAGGCGCAGGCTCGTTGTTAATGAGATAAGGCTTAACCTTTTCATACTGCTTGTAGAAGATAGACATATCGACCACAAGATCACGAACCACGGGCAAACCAGGTAGCGGGCGCAGAACCAGTTTATTATTTTTAACAGTTTCCGACAGCGCGGTAATACAGGCCAGGCCATTCTTACCGTTCATGTTCATACCATCGGACCCACAAACGCCTTCACGGCAGGAACGACGATAGGCAATAGATGGATCCTGTGCCTTCAACAATTCCAACGCATCCAGCACCATTATGTCCTTGCCACCGGTGTCGAGCTGTATGTCTTGCATATACGGCGCTTTGTCGGTTTCAGGGTTATAGCGATAAAGACTAACTGTAAGCATAGTGTGTCTTCCGATTAGTAAGTACGTTCTTTAGGCTCAAAGGTGGGTACGGTCTTAGGCGTGAAGTTAACATCACGCTTAGAAACACGTTTTTCACCCGGCGTGTAGAAAGAGTGGCACAACCAGTTCTCGTCATCACGAGTTTCATAGTCATCGCGAGCGTGAGCACCACGGCTTTCTTTACGCTCTTCAGCGGTAATTGCCGTTGCTTCAGCCACTTCAAACAGGTTTTGCAATTCCAATGCTTCAATACGGTTAGTATTGTAGGCGCCAGACTTATCAACCAGCTCAATATTTTCCATACGGCCACGAAGATCAGCCAGTTTCTTGATGCCTTCCTGCATGAAGTCACCGCGACGGAATACGCCAAAGTGATTCTGCATGATGCTTTGCAGCTCAGTACGCAACTGGGCAGCATTTTCGCCACCGGTAGACGTATTCAGCTTGTTCAAGCGCGCCATGGATGCTTCATGATCAGACTCAGTTGCATCACGATAATCAACACCTTCACGTAACTGCTTCTCGATGAACAGACCCGATGCACGACCAAATACCACCAAATCAAGCAGTGAATTACCGCCCAAACGGTTAGCACCGTGTACCGATACACAGGCAACCTCACCACAGGCAAACAAGCCAGGGATGATTTGATCATTGCCGTTAGCGTCTTGAATCAGCGCCTGACCATTAATGTTAGTCGCAATACCACCCATCATGTAGTGACAAGTTGGTACAACTGGAACCGGTGCAGTCACTGGATCAACGTGTGCAAAGGTACGTGACAATTCACAAATACCCGGCAGACGGCTTTCCAGAACTTCTTCACCCAAGTGATCAAGCTTCAGGAATACGTGATCGCCGTTAGGCCCACAACCACGACCTTCCAGAATCTCTTTAACCATAGAACGAGCCACAACGTCACGACCAGCAAGGTCTTTCGCGTTAGGCGCATAGCGCTCCATGAAACGTTCGCCATCTTTATTGATCAGATAACCACCTTCACCACGGCAACCTTCAGTTACCAATACGCCGGCACCGGCAATACCGGTTGGGTGGAACTGCCACATTTCGATGTCTTGCACGCCAATACCAGCACGTAGCGCCATACCAACACCGTCACCAGTATTGATGTGAGCGTTTGTTGTCGAAGCAAACATACGACCTGCACCGCCGGTCGCGAATACAGTCGCTTTAGCTTTTACGTAAACAACTTCGCCGGTTTCCATGCAGATGGCGTTAACACCAACCACAGCGCCGTCTTGGTTTTTAACCAGATCAGTCGCGAACCACTCGTTCAGAAATACCGCTTCGTTTTTCAGGTTACCCTGATACAAAGCGTGTAACAGTGCGTGACCAGTACGGTCAGCCGCGGCGCAAGTACGTGCAGCCTGTCCGCCTTTACCGTAGTCCTTAGACTGACCACCAAAAGGACGCTGATAAATACGACCTTCTTCAGTACGGGAAAATGGCATACCCATGTGCTCAAGCTCATAAACAGCTTCAGGGCCAACACTACACATGTATTCAATCGCGTCCTGATCACCAATGTAATCGGCACCTTTTACGGTGTCGTACATGTGCCAGCGCCAATCATCATTCGGATCATTACTTGCGATCGCACAGGTAATACCGCCCTGCGCAGACACCGTATGTGAACGGGTAGGGAAAACTTTGGTGATTACAGCGGTTTTATAACCCGACTGGGCCAGCTGCAAAGCGGCGCGCATACCAGCACCACCGCCACCAACGATCACGGCATCATAATTAAGAGTTCTGATACTTGCCATTATTTAGCACTCCACAAAATATCGATGCCCCAGATGAAGTAGACAAACAGCACTACCGCACATACGCATAGGAAAATAAAACGAACTTTTGTCGCTGCGCCGCCTAGAGCCATCTCGGTCAAGTAATCCGTTGCGATTGTCCAGATACCGATCCAAGCGTGAGCAATCAAAGATAACAGTGCTAACAGGCTGAAGATACGCATCGCGGTGCAAGAGAACAGTTCAGTCCAGTCCGCATAGCTCATCTCAGGTGAACAGATAATCCAGGCTGCCAGGAATACTGTGTAAGCACCCAAAATAACGGCACTAACGCGCTGAACGATCCAATCTGATAGGCCGCTACGGCCGAAGCTAGTGACTTGAGTTACCATATGAGAACCCCCAACAAAATAACGAGAACTGCAGAAACGGCTAGCACCAAAGTAGCACCCGTACGGGCTCCTTGCAGCGTCTCACCAATACCCATGTCCATCAGCAGATGCTTACAGCCAGCCACCAAGTGATAAACCAACGCTGACAAAACACCCCAAAGAATCAGCTTAACAAAGGTACCATCCAGACATTCCTGAACCGCAGCAAATCCCTCTTCTGATGCAAGCGTTTTATCCAGCACGTACATCAACAACGCGATACCGACAAATACGATAATGCCCGAGATACGGTGGAGGATAGAAGCGATTGCAGGGAGCGGTTGTTTAATCGTAAAAAGATCCAAATTGACAGGTCTTTTATTGTTCACCTTAATTACCCTACGTAAATTAACGGAAGCAGACTGCCTGATGAATTATATTTTTTTATCCAGCAGCCATAGCGGGGAAACTATAACTTACACCCTCTATAAACCCGAATTGATTCTTTGTATAAAGAACATTCATCAGGGTTATAAAAGTAGGAGTCTCCCGCAAGCCGCCTATCATACTACCCCGCAGCATCGAGATAAACTGTAAATTCGTTGCTATATATCATCCTTTAGCATCACTATAATTGACAAAATTTTTTTGCCTTATATAGTGGTCGACCTCCGCGTTAGAGAAGCGAACGAAACTGTGCTAAAAACGACCGGTAAAGCATTATTAAATCCGGCAAAATTAGCTCAAGCAATTTGATTTTATAGAGAGTAACGCCATGACTAATAAGAAAGCCTATCTGAGCATCGACGGCCTGGATGAAAAAATTGAACTAACAATTTCATCTGGCACCATTGGCCCAGATGTTATTGATGTAAGCCCACTGAGTGCCAATGGCTACTTTACCTATGATCCCGGCTTTGTTTCTACAGCTGCCTGTGAATCTGGTATTACTTACATTGATGGCGGCAAAGGCATTCTATTGCACCGCGGCTATCCTATTGATCAACTGGCTGAAAAGTCTGACTACCTTGAACTGTGTTACCTGCTGTTCTACGGAAAACTGCCAACTGCCGACGAAAAAGCAGAATACATCTCCACCATTCAGCACCACACCATGGTGCATGAGCAAGTCAGCCACTTCTTTAATGGCTTCCGTCGTGATGCACACCCAATGGCAATAATGTGCGGTGTTGTTGGCGCAATGGCTTCTTTCTACCACGAAAACACAGACCTTACTTGTGAAAACGACCGCGCTACCACAGCCGCTCGCCTGGTAGCCAAGATCCCAACACTGGCAGCTATGTGCTACAAATACTCTGTTGGTCAGCCTTTCGTTCACCCACGCAACGATCTTGACTATGCCAGCAACTTCCTGAACATGATGTTCAGCACACCATGCGAAGAATACAAAGTAAACCCTGTGTTCGCTAAAGCAATGGATCGTATCTTCATGCTACATGCGGATCATGAGCAAAATGCATCGACATCTACAGTACGTCTGGCAGGCTCTTCAGGCGCCAACCCATACGCTTGTATCGCTGCGGGCATTACCGCACTGTGGGGGCCTGCACACGGTGGCGCTAACGAAGCATGCCTGAATATGCTGGAAGAAATCGGCGACGAATCTCGTGTTGATGAATTCGTAGCTCGCGCCAAGGACAAAAGTGATCCATTCCGCCTGATGGGCTTCGGACACCGCGTTTATAAAAACCGCGACCCTCGCGCTACCGTTATGCAAAAGACCTGTGACGAAGTACTTGCACAGCTGGGCCGCAGCGACGACCCACTGTTCAAAGTGGCCCGCAAACTGGAAAAAGCAGCGCTGGAAGATGAATACTTCATCGAGAAGAAGTTGTATCCAAACGTCGATTTCTACTCCGGAATCGTACTGCGCGCACTGGGCATCCCAACCAGCATGTTCACGGTTATCTTCGCGGTATCTCGTACAATCGGCTGGATCAGCCACTGGAACGAAATGGTTAGCGAACCACACCGTATCGGTCGTCCTCGCCAGCTTTACACCGGCGAAACTGAACGCGACTTGCCATAGAGCAAACAGTCTTACTGTTGACAAAAGGCCAGCTCAATGAGCTGGCCTTTTTTATACGTCATCAAGAACAACATCTACTTGTTAAGGCCCTCTCCTTAAAACCGCCCTTTTAATTATTAAGCCTCAAAAATCAAACCTAGGTACAATTCGTTACAATTGAAAACTGTAATATTTCGAGCCGCTAAAAAAGCGCGATATAAAAATTCCCCAGCCTCCGTATCACTCAGCCACACCAAACCCCTTATTGTCAGTGACTTTCAGCCAAACAGAAAACGCCCTCAAATCAGAAGCCCTCAGTTTAAATCTGAAACCTAACGCTACAAGGTAACGAAGGCATCAAGCAACGTTAACCACCGGTTTTCCCTTTTTTAATAGCCTATATACTCACCTCAAATATATTTACAACCACCACATATAGAGCGACCTAATGACCTTTGAACTAGAACCAATTGAATCGGTAAGTTTTTGTCAGTCAAGAGACACTGTTCGAAATACAACATACACAGGACCTGAAAAACGCATAAAGCACCGCAGACTAACGTCAGATCGGCGAAAAACTATTCGCTTCGACACAACAAAAACGGATCGGCGAGTTAATCAAGACCGTCGTGCTAACCACACAAATCGGAAATAGCCGTCATACTCCCTCAAAAACCATTGATAGCCCCCCCCCTTCCTACGTGTTAACGTAAGGGCTCATACGCATCTCGGCTCAACTTGAGTTTGTGCCTTCTCATCCACGGATGATATCTAATGGATTCTCCCCTGCGTTTTCGATACCAAACCTGTGAGTTTGGTATGCACGACATTCACTACCGGTCATTACGTGACAATCAACAATTTGAAGACATCAATGGTGAAGCTCAAGCGCTAGGTATTTCATCCGCTTGCTGGCCTATATTTGGTGTTTTATGGCCTTCTGGTGAAGTACTTGCACGACTCATGGAGGACTACGATATAAAAGGCCGTCGAATCCTCGAAGTAGGCTGTGGTTTGGGATTAGCAAGTTTAATGCTGAACGAACGAATGGCGGATATAACCGCAACGGACAATCACCCACGTGCTGATAGCTATCTACAGCACAATGCCGGCTTAAATAATGGCCGCACAATTCCTTTTTTGCGTGCAGACTGGGATGACGAACAAAATGATAAGCTAGGTGAGTTTGATCTAATCATCGGTAGCGACATTCTCTATGAAAGCCAACACGCTGATAGCCTGTCTGCGTTTATCGAGCGCTACGCCAAGGAGAAATGTGAAGTCATCATTATCGATGGCCAAAGAGGCCATGGCGGAAAATTCGCTAAACGAATGGTTACCCTGGGCTACACACAGCTGCAAACGATTCCCATCAAACCGAGCTCAGGGGCTGACAATTACAAGGGCAAGATTAATACCTTTGAACGGGTGGTGAGGGTTTAAACCTGTATAGAGGAACTTAAAACGTGTGTCATCTCAGCATTAGCCAAGATGACACATCCAGCCTTGATCAGATAGCCGCTACAGGCTCAACTGCTCGTAGCTTTCCAAGTCCGTCAACGCCTGCTTATTTTCAGCATTCGTAATCACCGCCACACTCGCTTTTTCTGACTGCAAATAAGTCTTGGCAACCCGTTGCAGGTCATTCTGCGTAACACTCAGAATGCGCTGACGGAACGCTGTACGCTGTTCAGGCGTTCGGCCAAACAAATTATTATGAAAGGCTTGCTTGGCCTCTCCAGCCGGAGAAGCGGGCTTATCAATGCTACTCACGACCCCTAGAATCGCCTCTTCGAGTGATTGTTCATTGTGGCTGGTTTCCAGCAACCAGTTAAGCGAAGCATCGAAGTCATCCAGCGTTTCCTGAGAGCGTGGATCACGATAAGAATAGAAGCGGAAAGCAGCACAAGCTGAGTCCTGGCTAGCACCGCCACCGTAAGCGCCACCCTGTTCACGAATCACGCGATGCAAATAACCGTTCTTTAGAAATTCACCCAGTACCGTCAATGGTGCTGAATCGGCATGCTCGACGGGCACCGTTGGATAAGCTTTCGCACAAAAATTAACCTGCGTACTGGTAGTCCAAACCTGCTTCACCTGCGCTCTGATCTCGGGCAACGTAAAAGCATGATTCGATTGCGCCTTTGCTACGGAGAAATCCTGCCACTGCTTTGAAAACGCCTGCACATAATGATCTTTGTGCTCAGCCTCTCCAATCAATAGCACCTGCGATGGGGCAGCCAACACACGCTCATGCAGCGCTTTCATTTTTTCGACCAGCGTCGCCATCGCTTCCGCAGAATTATCGCCCTTCAGGCTATCGTCCAGCGCTTTAAGGCTGCTGATACCCTGCAAACCAGTTAAACGATGCGTCATTGCGGCAACAGGACTCATGCCACTACAGGACGCCTGCATGGCTAAACTATGCCCATTACCCGTAACACTTTGCTCGGCGCCTGCGCGGCGTTGCGCCAAAAGATCACGAATACGATCCGTTTCATCAAAACGCACATTGTGCAGTGTCTCATACACCAACTCACACAACGCCTCATAATTACGTGACAGCGATTTAGCCGAGAGCGATAGGTAGCCCTTTACCCGCTGCTCATTATCAATCTGGCCACGCACACTGGTAGAAGCATGAATACTGCCGGCCACCTGCGACTGCCAAGCCTGCACGTCAAGGTAGTCGCGCTCACCAATGCCCAACTCCGTCAGGCAGGTGGTGTAATAGGGTAAGATTTCCAGCAGCTCAGGCTCCAGTTCCGGCAAATCAATCACCACCTGCTGATAAGCTAAGCCATTGGTACCCTGCACAAAATAATGACCGGGCATTACGTCAGTCTCGACAGCTTCCCCACTGGCAATTTTCATTTCCAGCGGCACATCGTCAATCGTGACCTTGGGAAGAATTTCAACATCATCGATTTGCTCCTGACGCTCAGCAAGCGCTTTGGTAAAGTCAATGATTTGCTGTTTGTCCTGATCGCTCAAGGTAGCCTTTTTCTTCGCTAGACGTTGCGCTTCCGCCGCCGTTTTACGCTGATCAAGCTCCGCATCTGGCAACAGACTTAAACGCACTCGGTGCATATTAGCCAACAGCTCACGTGTCAGGCCTTTGATGTATTCGGGATCTTGAATGGATTCTCGGAGCTGCTCCAGCACAGGATCAAGGTTAAGCGTTGCTATCGCATCACCACGATGAATTGCGGCCGACAAGCCAGACAGGATCAAACCTAAACCATAGGGCATGCCATCACCACGCACTTCACGTTGCGTTAGTTCCAGCTGATGTAGAACCGCTTCGACACGGTCCAGCTCAACACCCTGCTCTGCCACCTGCTGCAATGTATCCAACACCAGAGTTTGGAACGCCTCGGCATTGGCAGCTGTACTGCCCTCAAGCCCACACATAAAGCACATTTCACGATTTGAATCTTCCAGACCACACAGTGGTGATGGCGAGCTGCCAAGCTCAGTGGTTTCCAACGCCAAACGTAGTGGTGATGAGCTATCACTTAACAGCACATTAGATAACAAATGTGCTTCCAATTGGGCATACAAATCACAGCTTTCACCTAATAACCAGGCCAGCACATGGTGCACTCTACCTTCATCATTCGTTTCAGCCGCATAATATTCCTGAACCGCAACAGGTGCGTGATAACGCTTTTCATCTGGAACCTCAATCGTTACATCCAAGCGCTCGAAACGCTGCAAGGCCTGTTCGTGAAAACGCTGCTGCAGCTCAACAGCAGGCATGTCGCCAAACGTCATAAAGATAGCGTTAGAAGGATGGTAATGGGTACGGTAAAAATCGAGTAACTGCTTGTAGCTCAGGTCCGGAATATCATCCGGCTCACCGCCACTGTTAAAGTGATAGGTCGTTTCAGGGTATAGGTATTTGGTCATCGTCTGCCAAAGCGTGGAGACCGTTGAACTCATGGCACCCTTCATTTCGTTATAAACGACACCTTTGTAGACCAGCTCAGAGTCCGAGTTTTCCGACTCAGAAAACTCTACGCGGTGACCTTCCTGGGCAAAATCTAGCGGATCAAGACGCGAAAAAAACACGGCGTCCAAATACACATCCAGCAAATTACTAAAATCCTTTTTGTTCTGGCTGGCAAAGGGATAAGCCGTCCAGTCTGAGCTGGTAAAAGCGTTCATGAAAGTATTCAAAGAACGTCGCAACATCATGAAGAACGGGTCGCGCACCGGATACTTTTCACTGCCACATAGCGCCGTATGTTCAAGAATATGCGCCACACCACACGAATCCGTTGGCACGGTCCGTAGCGCCACTAAAAACACATTCTCAGGGCTATCGCTGGCAAGGTGGTAATGCATAGCACCTGTTTGTGTGTGTTCAAACTCCTGTACCTCAAGGTTCAGGGATTCGATAAACTGGCTGCGTAACCAACGAAACGAACTATGTGCCTTAGCGGCGTGTTCAGTACGACTCAAAATAACTTCTCCAACAGGAATTACAACAGATAAAAACTAGTTACTTACAACCACAAGAGCCGCCACCACAACCGCCTTCCTGTTCAGCGGGTTTAGTTGCTTGTTCAGCGGGTTGCCAACCGGTTGGCTGCGATGCTGAAACGGGTTCAGCCTGCTGACCGGCTCTTTCTTCTCGCTCCTCGAAGGTCAACGCCAAAGAGTTGATACTGTAGCGAAGCCCCGTCGGCTGGGGACCGTCATCAAACACATGACCAAGAAAAGCGTCGCAGCAATTACAAATCACAGCAGTGCGCTCAATTTCAAGGCTATTATCGACCTCTTCTCTTACCGCATCAGGCGTGGCAGGAACAAAAAAGCTCGGCCAGCCAGTTTTCACATCAAGTTTGCAGCTGGAGTCAAACAGAGGCTCTTTGCAGCAAAGACAGCTGTACAAACCTGTCTTTTCTGATAACGCAAATTCACTTGAGTATGGCGGCTCAGTGAACTTCCTGCGTGTAACCATAAATTGTTTTTGGTCGAGCAGCGCTTGCCACTCCTCATCGGTTTTAATCACTTTCTTCATCTATCTCTCCAACATAGAGCTACCAATAAAACAGGACACAGACTATATCAGGTCAATGCCAGTAATTCTCAAGTGCTGCGCTGAAAATACATGACTTTCAATGATCGCTGTTCATCACTGTCAGTAAAAGCCTTGGGATTGTCTAACCGTTCCATAAACGTCAGTTCCGGGCAATGCTCAGCAAACAAATCAAGCAGATATTCAGGTGTTTGATCCGGATCATTTAGACAAGCCAGTACATCTGCATTTTCGTTTAACAGCGCCGGAAGCTGGCGAACCACACGCACATAATCTTTCGCCAACACAAAACTACCTTTCTGATACGAGGGCGGATCGACAATTACAAGATCAAAGGGCCCAAGACGCTTTAATTTGCCCCAGGATTTAAAAATATCGTGACCAAGAAAGGTTACCCGCTTCATATCATGCTCGTTCAGACGGTGACTTTCACGACCACGATTTAGTGATAAACGGCTCAAGTCGATATTAACGACAGCCTCAGCACCACCGGCAATTGCCGCCACAGAAAAGGCGCAGGTATAAGAAAACAGGTTGAGTACTTTTTTACCTGCAGCATGCGCCCTTACCCATTGGCGCGCCTCAGCCATATCCAGAAACAGACCTGAGTGCATACCCGCCTTAAAATCCAGCTGATATTTTAAACCCTGTTCGGCGATACTAAAGCGCTCAGTCGCTGGCCCATAAACTGTCTCGAATTCGGCCGGCTTCTGATAACGACGCTGCACAATAATTGAATCAACTTGCGAAGGGAGTACAGCGCTAATCGCGGCTAGCAAATCTTTTTCCCATTGCTCGCCCTGCGCCTCATAAAGCGTAATTAGCAGCACCGGGCACAACCAGTCGATGTTCACAAACTCCAAACCGGAATAACGCCCGCCACGCCCATGAAACAAACGCACAGGCTCAACCCCATCAATTTTTAATTGCTCAATTACCGACGATATCAAACTAAAAATAACCTTATATATTATTTATTTTCAAATAGTTAATTAAGATACTTAATAAAAATTATAAAACATGTAACAAATCTTTAATTTGCTTTATAGAAACTCTGATATTAACGTTAGGGGTAAGCATATTTGGAGCAAGGCAATGTCACTTTCTACAGAAAAAAACCAACAACACAATGAAACAGAAGACCCAGTAGATTTTCATGGCGCCGCCATTATTGACAGTGAAGGTCACGAAGTGCCGATCACTGAGGAAATGGTTAAAAAAGCCTGCGATAAACTGGAGGAAAACCGTAAAAAGCCTAATCAATAATTGGTGCTCTTTTGTTACTCAGCAGTTAAAACCCAATCCTCTTAGCAAAGGCTGTAAATCGCCACAATCGGTTACAGCCGTTACACTCATTTCACGACGCACCGGGTAGTTTTTCCTTAAAATATCAAAACTGCCCGCTCGGTCAGGGTTTCCTTTCACCATTTCGCCCCTAAAGCGCGCATCATCATTACGCACATCATAACAGCGCAATAGCACATCAAAAGCTGTTTTAGTCCCTTGCCCAAAATCACAACTGATCGCTTCTGTTTCAGGAGCAAGGGCCGTCACGTCAAACGTTTCTGACAACTTGAAAAAACGACACAGCGCTTCGTAGATCATACGAGTACCCGCGATCTTACCATCAAGACTGTAGCCGGCAATATGTGGCGTACCAAACGCCACCAATTCTAATAATGAAAGATCAACCTCTGGCTCGTGCTCCCAAACATCCAGCACAGCCGTCACATCTGGTCGTTTTTTCAGAAAGGCAAGTAAAGCGTCATTATCAATAACAGGGCCACGAGCAGTATTTAACAGAATTGACTTTGGATTCAGCCGCGCCAGCATTTGCTCGTCAAACAAATGGTAGGTTGGATGCTCACCTTCGTAAGTCAAAGGCGTATGCAGGCTAATAATATCCGCTTCAGAAACCAGCTGATCCAAGTGCGCCAACCCAGGTATATTCTGGTCTTCATGCAAAGGATCAGCGCATAAACAACGAATACCAAGCGCACCCAAACGCTTTTTCAAACGACTACCTACATTGCCAACTCCAACGATGCCAACACAGCGCTTAAACAGATCAAAACCCTGCTGTTGCGAAAGAACAACCAAAGCACTGATGACATAATCCACCACTGCATTAGCATTACAACCGGGGGCAGAACTAAAACCAATGTCCTGCTGCCTTAAATAGTCCAGATCAATATGATCTGTGCCAATGGTACAGGTGCCAACAAACTTTACAGTAGAGCCATTTAACAGGCTTTCATTAACCTGGGTGACCGAGCGTACCAGCAGCACATCGGCATCTTTGACCTGCTCTGCTCTGATCGATCTCCCAGCGAAGGTTTCAACCTGACCGAGCCCACAGAATACTTCATTGATGTAGGTTATATTTTCGTCGGCAACAATTTTCATGACAGTCTCAATTTAAAATCAAACGGGATACAACAAGCAGCCGTTAAGATATTCCATTACAAAAAGTTAAATCAGGCATGAGATATAACCTTTAAAGAAACAACGACCTCCAGCCACGCCTTCCTGCGAGGAGCTTGATAACCTTCAGATCCGGGAAGTTATTATCGGTGAGGCCGTTAATATATGTTACTTGCTAGCAATTCATTTGATAAGTAGCCCATTGGACTGCTTATCAACGCAGAATAAGATCCACCGTCCAAATCCCTCTTTAGCCAATTGCTTTTACAACTGGTCGTTTTGTATTTAAATAAGACTTTTTAAACAGACATAAAAAAACCCGCTCATTGCTGAGCGGGTTTTGATATGGCGTCCCCTAGGGGGTTCGAACCCCTGTTACCGCCGTGAAAGGGCGGTGTCCTAGGCCTCTAGACGAAGGGGACTTAAACCTTCGATTTTGGTGGAGCTAAGCGGGATCGAACCGCTGACCTCAACACTGCCAGTGTTGCGCTCTCCCAGCTGAGCTATAGCCCCAAAAGAGGAGCGCATATTAAGCACTGACCGGAGCGCTGTCAAGCACCACGAAAGGAATTTAAAGCACCTTTTGCTTCGCTCACCGTTTTACAGGTTTTCTTCAGCAAAAGCCGCTAATCGACTCCGCTCGATACTGCTGATATGCATAATACCCGCATGCTCAAACGATTTAAATCGCTCAACAATATAGGTCAGCCCCGAAGTCAGTGGTGTCAGGTATTTATTATCAATTTGAGACAGATTACCCAGCACTACAATTTTTGAGTTTTGCCCTACCCGCGTGATAATTGATTTGAGTTGAAATTGCGTCAAATTCTGGCTTTCATCAATAATCACATAGGCATTATTAATGGAACGACCACGCATAAAACTGAGTGTTTTGAATTGCATATTGGCCTTTTCCTTGACGTAACTCATGCTACCCATAGGGCACTCATCACCACTGTGCAGGATTTCCAGGTTATCCTCGAAAGCTGCCAGCCAGGGCGCCATTTTCTCCTCTTCAGTGCCTGGCAAAAATCCAATTTCTTCGGCGATCGGCGGCGTAGAACGTGCAACAATTAGCTTGTTATATTTCTTATCTTCGATAATGGCTTGTAGGCCTGTCGCCAATGCCAGTAACGTTTTACCCGAACCCGCTGGGCCGGTAAGAATCGACAAATCAATATCGGGAGAACGTAACATATGACAAGCCATGGCCTGCTCTAGATTACGAGGTTTCAAGCCCCACAATTCCTGATGCATCAAGCGGTCTTCGTTCAAATCGCGAATTGCCAATGAACTATCATTGGAGCCCACCACCATGCCAACAAACCCTTCGTCGTCATGCACAAACATATTGGGAAAATACTCAGGAAATAGCTCGCGATCCATATGGTGAACAGTTTGCTTACCCTCACGCACCGTTTCGACGTTTGAGACACTATCCCAGAAGCTGCCTTCAATATAAGCATGTCCCTTGGCCAGCAGATCAATATCATCAAGAATTTTTTCACGACGATAATCTTCAACGTGACGCAACCCGGAACCCTTGGCCTTAAGTCGCATGTTGATGTCTTTGGTGACTAAACAAACATAATCATCGGGACTGTGGTACTGCAGAGACAGCGCCACATTGATAATTTTATTATCTTTCAAATCCCGAGTCAGAAAATTAGCAGCGGCATCGTGGTCCAACTTTTGATCAGGAAAAATCGCCAATGTTCCAACCGGCTTACCCTCTCCACCTACCGACGTATAGATTTCAACACCGTCCTGAATTTCTCGAGTCGTTGCATTGGCCAGCAGCCTGTCAATAGTGCCAATAGCAATCCTAGCTTCCCTGCTTACGTCCTTATCCCGCCGCTCCTTAATATCATCCAGCTCTTCAAGAACCGTCATCGGAATAATAACCTTATGCTCATTAAAGGCATAAATTGCAGCCGGGTCATTCAACAGTACATTGGTATCGAGCACATAAATTTTAGTCATCAATTAACACTCCATTAATTTGTTTGGATAAAACCACTATTCAAACCTGATTCCGATGATCACTCTCCTCCTTTGCATGATGATTTGCTTGGCTATTTGTTTGGCTGGGACGTTGAAAAGAAGAAACAAAAAAGAAAATGACTTTGCCAATCAGCATGCGACAGATGCCAATACCAAAACAGATAAAACCCCAGATACAGATATACAGGAAGAAAAAAAGTCGGCGGCTTAATCTGGCAAATTTATTGCCTGATGGAGAGGTAGATAGCTTGTCAGCAGCCCGGCGCGTCACTACCCAGCCTTTAAAGAACGTTGGTAAAAAGTATTACCGCAGGACGCGATAACATCAGAGAAATTGTAGGTGATCAGTGTTACAAAATTCAGCGCAAAAAATCGCATGGCTGGCAAATGATTCACTCCGTAAGTTACGACATCTGTTCGTGTTCAGAAAAGCTTACTTAGCAAACATACTAACTCAGTCTGGAGACTCTGCAATGATTTTTAAGGGAAATTTAACGATTAAAAACGGATTTTTTGAGGGATGTCTTTGCGCTCAATAGGTTAGCGTTGACAGCTAAAATATTTTCTAAAAATAGCGCTCAGCAGTGCCTCTTTGAAAGGTGCTACCGAGCGCATAAAAGGATATAACGTTAGATAAGCACGTGCCTAACCGTACTCACGAAAGTCCTTTTCCCACTTTTTGGTTTGTTTCTTGGACACGCCACCCAGCACGTTAACCGCATGACGCAAGCGCGCGCGCGACAAATCCGGTCCCAAGACAGTCATGGAATCGAACACGGAAGTCGATACATTGGTACCCGCAATGGCAATGAACAGAGGAAACAAATAGTCGCGGATCTTCAGATCCATGGTTTCGCTCATGTGCTTGATGATCGCTTCCAGATTATCACGACTGAAGTCCTGTTCGGTTTCCAGGCGCCATAAAGTGAATTGAAGAATTCGCTTACAGTCTTCAACTTCGAGCGACTTATGCTCAAAATTCTGTTCGGAAATATCCAGCATGCCGGCACAGAAAAAGCTCGCCAGCGGTGCAATGTCGCTGAACACATCAATACGTTCTTTAATCAGCGGTACAATTTGCATGAAATAGTCAGGATTGAAGGCCCATTGTTTTACACGCTCAGCAAAATCTTCATTCGACAGATCTTCACGCAGCCAACCACCATTCAACCAAGCCAGTTTTTCAACATCAAAAATCGGCCCGCCCAAGGAAACGCGAGACAGGTCAAAATGCTCAATCATTTCCTGCAGACTGAATTTTTCCGCTTCGTTTGGCATAGACCAACCCATACGCCCCAGATAATTCACGACCGCCTCCGGCAGATACCCCATACGATTGTAATAATTAATGCTGGTGGGATTTTTACGTTTACTCAGTTTACTTTTATCCGGGTTACGCAGCAGTGGCATGTGGCAAAGCACCGGCATATCCCATCCAAAGTATTGATATAAAAGAATATGTTTCGGCGCTGAGTTAATCCACTCTTCACCACGGATAACGTGGGTAATACCCATCAGGTGGTCATCTACAACGTTCGCCAGATGGTAAGTTGGCATACCATCTGCCTTCATCAGTACTTGCATATCCACCTGTTGCCAGTCGATTTCGATATCGTCACGCAAGAAATCTTTAACCGTACAGCTACCCTCTGTCGGGATTTTCATCCGCACAACGTGTGATTCGCCGTTACCCAGACGCTGCTGAACTTCTTCTTTGCTCAAATGCGCACAATGACCGTCATAACCCGGTGTTTGCTTGTTGGCCATCTGCTCGGCACGTAACGTATCCAAGCGCTCCGACGTACAAAAACAATGGAAAGCATGTCCGTCATCAACCAGCTGCTGTGAGTGCTTGCGGTAAATATCGGTGCGTTCACTCTGACGGTAAGGACCAAACTCGCCCCCAACATCGGGGCCTTCATCCCAGTTCAGGCCTAACCACTTCAACGAATCAAGAATCGCTTTCTCAGACTCCGGCGTACTACGTGCCTGATCGGTGTCTTCGATACGCAGGATAAACTGCCCGCCCTGGCTACGCGCAAAACACATATTAAAAAGCGCAATATAAGCGGTGCCAACGTGTGGGTCGCCGGTGGGAGAAGGTGCTACACGGGTACGTACAGTCATGGTTTTGGTCTTCTGTTAGGTCGGTGAAGGGTGGTAATTCAGGCGCGCATTATACGTGGTTATTGATGTAGGCAGAAGTGCTGCACACCCTCAACTTCTCGAAATGTATTTCAGCTGAAGGAGGCAATTAAAGCGGAAAAGGTGGCTCACAAGAAAACATCAAATCTTCTCCGCTCACCGGATGCGTAAAACCTAATTCGGCAGCATGCAACTGTAATTGCTCAGCCGCAGCCAGAGCTTCTGGTCCAGCATAAAACTCATCACCTAGAATCGGGTGGCCCATTGCCTGCATATGTACTCTAAGCTGGTGAGAGCGGCCAGTGTGCGGCAACAGCTTCACCAGTGTATGCCCCTGCTCCACCTTAAGCTTTTTCCAGCGGGTTAATGCCGATTTACCCTGTTCAAAGTCCACCACTTGCAACGGGCGGTTCGGCCAGTCACAAATTAACGGCAGGTCAACTTCACCCTCTTCGTCAGCGACTTCACCCCAGACCCAGGCGTAATACACCTTATGCGTTTCACGCTCCTGGAACTGACGACTTAATGCACGATGCACATCTTTGTTCAATGCCATCACCATGACGCCCGAGGTTGCCATATCTAGGCGGTGCACCGTCAAAGCATTAGGTAACTGGCTTTGAACTCTTAGCGCCAGACTATCCTGATTTTCCGGTGCTCTGCCCGGCACACTCAATAGCCCCGAGGGTTTATTGAGCATAATCAGCGATTCATCCTGATACAGGATATCCAGAAAGGGTTCCTGCGGGGGGCAGTATTGATGTTCCGACATTTTCAAACGCTTTAGGGCTTACGTTCAGCGGAATGTGCGCACTCAAGCAACAGACCACGAATCCAGCGGTGGTCGGTACTGTGATGCAATAACGGACTCCAGGCCATCTTCAATTCAAAGGCCGGGATTTCAAAAGGTGGCGGGAAAAAAATAAACTGGCTTGAATCCTCAAACAGGTGCGCCAGCTTGGTCGGGATGGTCACGATTAAATCGGTATCCTGCGCCAAATGCACCGCCGTTTGATAATGACGCGTAAATACCGCAATCCGACGCTGATTACCGGTCAAGCCTAATGCTTCATCAACCCAACCCAGGTGTTGCACATCCTCAGGGATGATACCAACCCCCACGCCCATGTTTGATTTACTCACCCACACGTGGCGCCCGGACAAATAAGCATCCAAATCAAACTCGCCTTCAAAAATAGTATTGTTCTTACGCATCAGGCAGGTGAAATCATCTTTCCACAGGGTAATTTGATGGAAGGACTGTGGCATGCTGTCAAAACGATTGATCGCCAGATCGACCTTGCCCAACTCAACATCCAGAAAACTCACATCACTGGGGGTCATCACGTCGATGCGAACGCCAGGGGCGGTTTCACTCAAACGCTTGAGCAATTTGGGGATCAACGTTGATTCAGCGTAATCATTCGCCATAATGCGAAATACGCGATTAGAATCTGTTTCACTGAACGTTTTAATTGGTTGAATTGCCCGTTCGGCTGAGGCCACAACAGTACGCACGAGCGGCTGCAACTCTTTGGCGCGATCAGTCGGTGTCATTCCCTCACTGGTCCGCACCAACAATGGGTCACCAAACAATACCCGCAAGCGCTTCAAACCATTGCTCATCGCGGGCTGGGTAATACCCAAACGGTTAGCCGCTTTAGTCACACTGCATTCTCTAAGCAGTACATCGAAATACACCAACAGGTTGAGATCAATTCTCTGGACATTCATTATAATTATCAGACTCTATCAGAAGATAAACGCTGCTGATGTTGCCATCAAGAATCGGCTTTGTCCAGAAGCAAACGTCCAACAGCAGAGCCTTTGAACATAAAGCTAGTGACCATCTCGCGAGCTTCTGGCATATTGTTGTTCAAACACAATAAATATTGGTATCCCACGCTTCCCCATGACAGACCATCCACAGGCAAAACTCGTCACCCGGATCATTCGCCAGGGTTTCAAACGTCACTACTCGCTGTTCCATAAATCCACAGAGCATGCCAAAGAGTTCTTTGAGGATCGTAACTGGCAAGCCTTACAACATATTTCAAAAAAACGGATTTCCTTCTACGATCAGCGAGTCACCGAAACGGTTAAGCGTCTGCGTAACCAGCTGGGTATTGATTCTTATGATGAAACCCTGTGGTCTCAGGTGCGTGGATTGTATGGGCAGTACCTATCATTCCATCCACAGGCCGAACTAGCAGAAACCTATTACAATTCGGTATTCAGCAACCTGTTTCACCGCCGTTATTACACCAATGAAAATATTTTTATTGAATCCGCGCTAGCCAAACGTCTGCCCGCGCAAAAGGAGAGTGTTTACAGTAGTTATTTCCCTTCCATCAAGGGCTTAAAAAATACCATCGCCGACATTATCAGGATGATCAATTTTAATGCTGAGTTTGTTGATCTCGATACCAACATCAAACAACTCATTAATGCCTTTCGCCATCAGTCAGACCATAGCGGCTTTGAAACACATCAATTACGTTTTGATATCCTGAATTCTATTTTTTACCGTAACAAAGCGGCCTATGTCGTCGGCCGTGTCGTATCGCCACGCGGTTTTCAGCCCTTTGTTATCCCGGTTCTCAATAACAGAAACGGACAATTATTCCTCGACGCACTCATTACAGATCCAGACCAGCTAGCCATTATTTTCAGTTTCACCCGCGCCTATTTCTTCGTCGATGCACAAGTACCCTCAGCACTGGTAACTTTCCTGCGCGAACTGATCCCGCACAAAACGTTAGCCGAGCTGTATTCAAGCATCGGCTTGTACAAGCAGGGTAAAAATGAATTTTACCGAGAGCTGCTTAACCACCTGCATACCCACGATGACCAGTTCATGGTGTCGCCCGGCATCAAAGGCATGGTGATGACGGTATTCACGTTACCCAATTTCCCCTATGTATTTAAAATCATCAAAGATAAGTTCGGTGGCACTAAAACCCTTTCCCGCGATGGCGTAAAAGAACGCTACCTGCTCGTTAAGAGCCATGACCGCGTCGGCCGTATGGCTGATACTATGGAATACTCTCGTGTAGCACTGCCCATCGACAGGCTCAGCGATGAGTTATTAGAAGAGCTTAAAAATACAGCATCGTCTCTACTGGAATTCGATGGGAACCAGGTCATCATCAACCATCTGTACGCACAACGTAAAATGATTCCGCTGAATCTCTATATCGATGACGCGGACCCAGAAGAAATTGAAGCGGCCATTTATGATTACGGCCTAGCCCTAAAGGAAATGGTTTCTGCCAACATTTTCCCCGGTGACATGCTGTTAAAGAATTTCGGACTAACGCGTCATAAACGCGTAGTTTTTTACGATTACGACGAGGTTCAATATCTGTTGGACATGAACTTTCGTAAAATTCCCGAAGCCATGACCATTGAACAGGAAATGGCCAGTGAGCCCTGGTACCACGTCGGCCCCAATGATGTTTTCCCGGAGGAGTTCATCACCTTCCTCAGTACAGACCCTAAAATCCGCCGCATGTTTAAGCAAATGCATCCGGAGTTATTTGATGTTAGCTATTGGCACAAAGCACAGGAAAGTCTGCGCCATGGTGATATTGAAGATGTCTTCCCTTATCCACAGAACCAACGCTTCATTCGCCGAGCGGAGGCTGCTAACCGCTAATAGGCAAGTTAACGTTGTCGCCCATGGCGGCTTGAAGCTGGCATAGAACAATTATCATTAAGTGGTAAAAACTGCCTTATTACCAAGTTTCAGGGCGACATAGGCCAAATTTTTACTGAATAACAACATGACGATGACCGCCTTTTAGGCAGCAGCAGAAGTGACATTCCTGTATACGCGATCAAATAAACAGCGATACAGACCCCCGTTTTTCCTGCGAAAAAAATATTGCAGAAAAAATTATCGCATCAGTCTCCTTTTATTGGTGACAGCTATCCTATTGCTGTTTTTGCGCGTCAGAAGGAATCCAGGGCAATTTATTTTCTTCCCTTGCCGCATAGGAAAACCAACCGGCAAAACGCTTCACAAAAAACCCGCCGCCAAAACCATCGTTTTTATCGTAAACAAGGTAGTCAGTGCCGCCGCCACGTAAATTAGCAGGCTTCTTATCCTGCGCTTCCCAATAACTCATGGCGGTAAACAGGTAATTACCATTAACCAGAAAACCGATAAAATTAGGTAGATGGTGGTAACGATAGATTTCAATTTTTATATTCTGGTAGCCTTCCCGGGCAAGTTTTTTCTTAGCAAATTCAATTTCTTCAATAATGGCATCAACTGTAGAGTAACGAGTTCGGCCATCACCTAATTCATTGAGCACTTCATCACTCACCAGCGCAATTCTAACGATCACTTCACGTTTATTTAATAGGCTTAAATCGTTTTCAGGATCCAAAAATTTGGCCAGCACCGTACTCCAGCCATGTCGTCCAGCAATGGCTACATAATCAATTTCAACACTTCTTTCACTCTCAACTAATCTATTAATATTCTCTAGTAAGTCATTGGATTTAATTATTTTAATACGCTTATTGCTTTCTTTAACTCGCTCATAGATATCAAATACCACTTCCAAAATAATCAATGACAAAGTAAAGATAAGTCCGATTTGAATACTCTCAATACTGTTGCCAGGAAACAACTCGCCGGGTAACACATCCACTAAAAGAGCAGCGAAGATAATCGCCATCGCCAGCTCTTTTTTCATGTTTTCGTAAGCGTCTTTCAATCGTTCTAAAAAGCTTTTTTTCTTCTCCATTGTCGCTCCCCCTGCCCACTTAGTTATAAATCAACGCCAACAACTAACGAATTATTCAACGGATATCAGTCTCTTCGGCATCGGATAAATCGTGTGGTCAAAGGGTCGAGGGTAACGCAGATAAAACATACAGGGATCATCACCACAGACGATAGCGTGAGGCGGTGTATTACCCGGTAAACTAATGAAGCCTTGATCACTCATGGGGGCCGACTTGCCACTTTGTCCGTCGATATAGGTATAGGAGCCCTTGAGCCAAATATAGGTTTCTGCGCTGGTATGATTATGGTTTGGGATTAAGTAGCCCGCAGGCACGCGCACAATCAACTCTGAGCCATGCGCCAGATCGCCACGCAACACTGCCACCTCCGCGCCGGGCTCAAAACCTGTCAAGTTGAGTGGTGCCCAGACCACCTTGTTCAAATCAATAATGGTTTGATCCTTGGCAAATGAAAGCGGGGTTGAGCTGGAGGCATATTCTGCCGAGGCCGAGCCAACAAGGCCAAGTGCAATGATAGAAAGGGAAAGTTTAGTGAATAGAGTAGTTTTCATTGTGTCCTCCGGGTGACTGTTTAACCGTTACCAGTTTTAATTGGTAGTCCCAACAGACCTCGGCATAGCAAGATTATCCCGTTAGCTATGGAGGGGCCAACCCTAGGCTTTTAAACCTAGGTGCTTTAACATTTTCAAACTACTGAACTCGAATTGCAACTTTCAAGTTTTAACAAAACCTTTTTAACACAAACACTTAATCACACCCGCATTGCGTCGCACCCTAACAGCGTCCATACCGATTAGAGAATGCTGGTGATTAATCAGCACGCAAAATATCCACCGTTCTGGCTTAATTGCTCATCAGAAAATGGACCTAGTACTAACGCAAGGTAACTCAAAGGCCACCTTTAATAGCGATCACCTCAACCCTAAACTCGCCCCATGAAAAAGGACTGTGTATAATCCACCTCCCTTTCAAGACAGCCTTTCAACGTGACTAATTCTAACGCCATAAAGAAAAATCCTTTCAGTCGTCGCCTGTGTGTTGCACCGATGCTCGACTGGACTGATCGCCATGATCGCTACTTCCTACGCCTGTTCAGCCGCCACACGCTGCTGTATACCGAGATGGTCACCACGGGTGCCATCATTCACGGCGACCGTCAATATTTGCTCGGTTTTGACGACACAGAGCACCCCGTTGCACTGCAACTAGGCGGCAGTTCACCAGCAGACTTGGCCGAATGCAGCAAAATTGCTGAAGACTGGGGTTACGACGAAATTAACTTGAACGTTGGTTGCCCTAGCGATCGTGTACAAAATGGTGCCTTTGGCGCCTGTCTGATGGCCAAACCTGAGCTGGTTGCTGAATGCCTGAACACCATGCAGCAGGCTGTGAACATCCCAGTCACTGTGAAACACCGTATCGGCATTGACGATCTCGACAGCTACGAACTGCTGCATCGCTTCATGGAAGTCGTCAGCAGTTCCGGCTGCTCAACCTTCTTGATTCACGCACGTAAAGCATTTTTACAGGGCCTGAGTCCCAAAGAAAATAGAGATATTCCGCCACTGAAATATGATTGGGTCTATCAAATCAAAAAGGAATTTCCTGAACTGGAAATCATCATCAATGGCGGCATTAAAACACTGGCAGAAACTCAGTCTCACTTGGAACATGTGGACGGTGTGATGATTGGCCGCGAGGCTTATCACAACCCCTATATTCTGGCAGAAGCCGATGCACTGTTATTTGACGATCACTATGAAATGCCCAGCCGACACGAAATTCTGCAACGATTCCTGCCCTATATCGAAAAAGAAATGCGCGAAGGTATACGCCTGACTCACATGAGCAAACATGTTTTGGGCCTATTCCATGCTCAACCCGGTGGCCGTAAATTCCGGCAATACATTAGTGAAAATGCATTCAAACCCGGCGCAGGCATTGAAGTTCTCGAAAATGCCGCCAAATTAATTAACTAAGCTTACAGAGCATGACTATAATCAAGGGTCAAAGACCAAACTCGCCATACCCTGAGACATCGAGGGTTTTGCCCAACAGACAAATTCGTTTATTCAAAGAGATGCGCACGTGACAACTAGCAACAAATTAGAACAGCTAAAAACCATGACCGTCGTAGTCGCTGACACTGGCGAAATTAATGCCATGAAAGCCTACCAACCGGAAGATGCCACAACTAACCCTTCCCTACTCTACAAGGTAGCGCAGAACCCTGAATACACGCACTATATCGTTGAAGCCGTCGAATGGGCTAAACAACAGGGTGGCTCTGAAGAACAACGTTTGGAAAACACACTGCACAAGTTTGCCGTCAATGTTGGCGCTGAAATTCTGAAAATTGTGCCGGGCCGCGTTTCTACCGAAGTAGATGCACGCTTATCCTTCAATACCGACGCCACTATCGCCCAGGCACAACGCCTGATCGAACTCTATGAGCAAGTTGGCATTGGCAAAGAACGCATTTTGATTAAAATCGCCTCCACCTGGGAAGGTATTAAAGCGGCTGAACAACTGGAAAAACAGGGCATCAACTGTAACCTGACCCTGTTGTTCAACTTCACACAGGCAGTAGCTTGTGCTGAAGCCGGTGTAACACTGATTTCACCTTTTGTGGGCCGTATTCTGGACTGGTTCAAAAAGAATACCGGTCGCGACCACTACCCCGCTGCGGAAGACCCCGGTGTGGTTTCTGTATCGCGTATTTACAACTACTACAAACAGTTTGGTCACAAGACCATTGTGATGGGAGCCAGCTTTCGTAACGCCGGTGAAATCGAACAACTTGCCGGCTGCGACCGTCTCACCATCAGCCCACAGCTAATGCAGGAACTACAGGACGACACCGGCACCCTTGAACGTAAGCTGTCACCAGAAACTGCTCCTGAGTTCGAAAAACACCCAATAATCACAGAAAAGAGCTTCCGCTGGTTATTTAATGAAGACGCCATGGCCACTGAAAAACTGGCCGAAGGCATTCGGAACTTCGCCATCGACCAAGGCAAGCTGGAACAATTTATTATTGACATGGACTGCTACAGTGATCGAGAAAATCAGGCAGTTCTTTAACAGCAATCTTTCGATTACTGGCGTGAATAGCGCGGGGGATTCCCCCCCCCGCGACGGTCACACCCTCAGGCTCACCACTGCGGCACTGTTAATTGAAGTGTCCCAAGCCGACTTTGATCTTGATGCAGCCGAAAAAGCCAGCATCGTTGACACACTGCGTAACACCTTCAACCTCAGCACGATGGAACTGGACTCATTGGTAACAATGGCCGAAGAAGAGGTTGAACAAAGCACTTCTCTTTACCAGTTCACTCGCTTGGTGAATGATTTTTACGACTACGAACAGAAATTAACACTGATCAGCTCAATGTGGCAGGTAGCCTTTGCAGATAACAATCTCGATCGCTATGAAGAGCATCTTATTCGTAAAGTGGCCGAATTAACCTATGTCACGCACAAAGATTTCATCCGTTTGAAACAAACAGCTCGATCAGTTTATAGGAATGAATAGGTAGTAAAGGAGTAACATAAAACAGGATGGCTTTTAGCCACAGCACACTGTAATCAGGACGATTCCAGCATGCTGACCAATTCCTGAAACTTGGCCTTATTATCATCACTCAGCCCCATCAAAATTCGATGCGCCTCAAGCACCTGCTCCTTGGTGTCCTGCTCAGAAGCCTCAATAGTCGGCAACTCATCTAACGTATCATCGCCATCGATACGCTCTTCAATGATATTAAACACCTGATCAAAACTCATACTCATCAGCAAGCGAGTAATGTCATCAGATACGGAAATAATAGAAGGCTTCCAGCCATAGGTTTTTTGCGTGAGAATTGAAATTTTAGCGAGAAAGCCGAGTGACGTACTATCAATGCCAACCGTATCACTTAAATCGATAAAGACCGCCTGCAAATCAGGCTCCGCGATCATTTGTTCCAGAAAAATATCCAGCGCGGCACACAATGTAAGGCGTACATCACCGTTAAATTTTAGAACATATACGCCATTGTTCTTGGCGACCATAATCTTTCCGGAGTTCATGTCTTCAACTATACCGTTTTTAAACTGAGTACTGAAATATCATCCGGGGCGCGACGAATGGCATTTTCCCCAAAACTTTTGATTATCAAATCAATTCGATGATCCGTCTCTTTAACAAGTTCGAGCAGGCGCTCTTCTTTTTCCTTCAAACTTTTCTGCGGCATAATTTCTAATACGCCATCTGAAAAGACCGTTAAACCAAATTTCTTCGGCAACGGCATGTAAATATCTTCATACTCAGCACCTTCGAACAAACCTACGGGTAAACCACGTCCTTCCAAATAATAAACGTCATCGCCGGTTGTCATGATAGCTTGAGGAAAATGGCCACCGTAGCTGTAATTTAGCTGCCGTGTTTCTTTATCAATAACACCAAGAAAAATCGTTAAATGACGGCCCAAGTCAGCATCAAGCAGATTTTTGTTAATCCATTTCAGCATCCAGGCGGCTGAATTGACTTCCCTGCGTTGCTCTTTTTGAAAGTGGCGCCGCGAACGAATCGCCAGCTGCTTCATCAACACTGTCACAAATGCCGAAGAAGAACCATGCCCCGTCACATCAACCAGAAAAAATACCAGCTTGTTATCACTGACCTGATGATATTCAACATAATCACCAGACAAATAATCGGCAGGAATAATTCGGTGTGAAAATTTGTAGTCCATCAAACGGTAAGGCGATGGCGGCAACATGCGTTGCTGCACTAACTTACCAGCCTGCTGGTCGGCCTGAACCTCTTCCAAGCGGCGCTGCATCTCACGATTAGCCACTTCCAACTGATCTCGATACTTACGGTTCTCCAGCATCAGCTTCATACGCTTCAAGCTGTTACTAACAGAAAACAACACCATTTCCGGATGGAAAGGCTTTCGCAGGTAGTCCATCACATTCAACTGTAATGCTTCACGCGTTTGCTCAGCAGTACTACGGTGCGACAACACAATAACAGGTAATTCAGAGTACGTAGAACAGAGATCTTTAAGGAGTTTCAACGGGTCAGCATCTTTGATGCCAAGATCAAGGATCACCAGATCGACATGATTCCATTGTAGATAAGTTAATGCTGCGGGGAGGTCGCTGACCAGGGTCGTTTCATAGCCACCGTCGTGTAAGCAGTCTAGAATCAGTTGTTGAGATTCCGGATCATCGTTAACGATTAACAGATGTTCACAAGGGCCGGTCAAAGGCTCACCCATATAGTGGATAAAGGATTAGTTTTTCACTTGTCAGTGCTTTATATGCCGGGTTTTTAGCCCTTGTTTGTAGGTGCAAACATACTCCCAAGCTGAGACAGGTTCAAGCTGTTACACAAAAAAACCGGCTATTACGCCGGTTTTTTCTTAGGTCAGTTTACGCTGATGTAAAAAACAAAATTACTCATCGTCAAAATCATCCGAGACAAAGTCATCTTCTACATCGCCATCCTTTACCAGGAACTCACGCCGTTGCAAATAAACATCCCGGATGAAGCTGTATTCATCACCCTGAATTAGCTCTTCTGCTGACAACAGGTCGGAACGCTTATCAACAATATCGGTACCCTGCACAGCCCAGCGAGTTTCATCATGATCGATGTAAGCCTGTGGAACAGAGAAATGATCTGGCACTAAACCAATTCCATCACGTGCAGTGCTTGGCCCCAGAAATGGCAGAACAATATAGGGACCTGAGTCAACGCCCCAGGCCGCTAATGTTTGCCCAAAATCCTCTTCATTTCGATCAAGCCCCATCCCTGACGCCACATCAAAGATACCCAGCACACCAACTGTACTGTTAATCACAAAACGTAGTAAATCCGTGCCCGCGTCCGCAAGCTTGAACTGCAGCACATCATTAACAAAGTTTTTAGTCTCACCAAGATTGTCAAACACGTTGCTGATCCCATCATCGACAGGCGCTGGCGTAATCCAGTCATAACCCTTAGCAACGGGTTTAAGAAAGTAAGTATCTGCAAACTTGTTGAAACTATGCGTTTTACGGTTAAACCCTTCCCATGGATCTTCCGGGTTATCACCAGCCTGCGTACTTACAGCGAAGCTAAGGCAAAGTGTCGTAACACCAATAACCAACCCTTTTTTCATATTATTTATCGTAACTTTTGGCAATGTCATCTCTCCCTCCAAGCACAACATCCATGACTGGTTAGTTTAGACGAATTATTATTGATGAGTAGCAGAACTCGTTTTTTTTGCCAAAATCCAGCCTCAAACTTTCAACTCATCCAGTTTTTTTTGCAACCGCTTAGCTGAAATCGGCTGCGGCGTCCCCAGCGCCTGCGCATAAATCGAAACGCGATACTCCTCTAGCATCCAGCGAAACTGCTCGGCTGGCTCTGTATCCATGCCCTGACTATCGAGCTTTTGATACAGTGTTTCATAACGTTGCCAGAACTGCTCGACCTCTGCACACCAGATTTTCTCTTTGGCTAACTGGCCGGATAATTTATCCATGCGCTGCACAACCGCTTTCAGATAACGCGGATAATGCTGCAATTGCTGCCAATGAACGCGCGTTAAAAAGTGGGGAGCAAACAACCGCTCAAGCTGCGTTTTAATATCCGCATAAACCGGCATCCAGGGCAAGGACACCTGCCCGTTCAGCTTTTTACTGATCTGGTGATACGTCTCACCAATGCTGTTTAATCGCTGCGCCATATCAGAGGCATTACTCACCAGCTCACTTTTGTTTCGTTCAAGGCACGCTTTAAACTGCTGTTCACTGACAGGTAGTTTCTGACCCTCAAGAAAGGTGCGATGAAAAGCCGCTTTAAGCAAATCATCCACCAGGGTTTTCTGGCTTTCCAGTCGATTGAAAAACAAAACAGTTTTATCCAGCTTCGGCAGGTTCTTCTGGAGGTATTTGACTTGCTGAGCACTGGCCAACATCAGCAAGCGCAGCACGCCATCCGTGGAAATTTTCTCTGCCCGTTTCTCCGTATCAGCCAGAATCAAACTTACACTATCTCCTGCATCCTCAATCGCAGGATAAGCTCGCAAAGACATGCCCGCCTGATGCACCTTAATGCTCTTTCCAAGGTCACCAAAGTCCCAACTTTTAATATCGCTTCGTTCCTCGGCGTGTTGTCCAGCCGTCTGCAAGCTATCACTGACCTGCTGGCTAAACTGCTGTCGCAATCGTTGCAGGTCCCTGCCCTGCTGGACTACTTTGCCCTGCTCATCCATCACACAAATATTGAAATGATGATGCGGCTCAAGACGGCTGAGCTCCCAACTTTCCGGGGGAATATCAATGCCCTTTAAACGTTTTAACGCCAGCCCCAGGCTTTCGGTCAAGGACACATTATCAGGCGCCATCTGCGCCAACACACGTTCGACCACATCGGGCACCGGTACAAAGTGTTTGCGCAGGGTTTTAGGTAAGGCTTTGATTAATGCGGTGCATTTATCCGCCAACATACCGGGCACCAGCCACTCTAAGCGATTAGCCGGTAACTGATTAAGCAACCCCAGTGGCACTTTAAGCGACACACCATCTTGCTCAGTGCCCGGCTCAAACTGGTAACTCATTTGCAGCTTCATGCCCGGCCATAAAAACACTTCCGGGAACTGCGCTTCATTGACGTGTGAAGCGCTATGTTGCATCAAATAATCGCGCGTCAGGAACAGCTGATTATCATTGTCTGCATCCTGTTTAATCCACTGCTCCAACGCCACGGTGCTGGAGATACCCGCAGGCAATTGCTCATCATAGAATTCGTACAGCACCTGATCATCCACCAGAATATCGCGACGGCGGGATTTATGTTCCAACGCTTCAATATCAGCCAGTAGTTTGCGGTTATTGGCCAGAAAACGCGCTCGTGCTCTTAAATCACCTTCAACCAGGGCTTCACGAATAAAAATCTGGCGCGCTTCAATCGGATCAATACGTGAAAAATCAACACTGCGACGGTTCACAATAATCAAGCCATACAAGCTGACCTGCTCATAGGCCACCACCTGTCCGCGCTTTTTCTCCCAGTGAGGTTCAGAGTGACTGCGCTTAACCAGATTCAACGCCAATGGCTCGACCCAGGCGGGATCGATTTTGGCGTTAATGCGCGCATAGAGTTTGGTGGTTTCCACCATCTCGGCGGACATCAGCCATTTCGGCGCTTTCTTGAACTGACCGGAACCCGGGAAGATATAAAACTGGCGATTACGCGCGCCCTTATAATCCTTTTGATCCTGCTTCTCGCCGAGATTCCCCAACAGCCCCGTCATCAAAGCACGATGCACATCATCATACTCAGCGACTTTTTCGTTGAGCCGGAACTTCATATCCTTGCACACCAGCAATAACTGGCGATGCAGGTCACGCCACTCACGAATACGCAGGTAATTCAAAAAGTTCTTCTTACAGTAGGTGCGAAACTGGTTCTGCGACATTTCCTGGCGCTGTTCTTCAATGCTATTCCACAGATTCACAAAACTCAGAAAATCCGAATCTTCGTGGATATAAACACGGTGCCGTTCATCGGCTGCCTGCTGTTTATCCAGCGGGCGTTCACGCGGATCCTGAATCGTTAACGCCGAGGCAATAATCAACAATTCAGTGAGACTGCCCGAATCATTTGCCGCAATCAGCATACGTGCGATACGGGGATCAACCGGGAAACGTACCAGCTGCTTACCGATATTAGTGATTTGGCGCTTGTCATTTACTGCGCCAAGCTCCGTCAGCAGCTGATAACCATCCTTGATAGCACGATTATCGGGGGCATCGAGAAACGGGAACTTGCTGATATCACCAAGCCGCAGATTGATCATCTGCAAAATGACCGAGGCTAAGTTGGTACGCAGAATTTCCGCGTCAGTAAACTCAGGCCGGTTATTGAAATCCTCCTCTTCGTAGAGACGAATACAGACCCCTTCCGCGACACGACCACAACGCCCCTTACGCTGATTGGCGCTGGCTTGGGATATCGATTCAATCGGCAGGCGCTGCACCTTGGAGCGCGAGCTGTAGCGACTGATACGCGCAAAACCCGGATCAATCACATAACGAATGCCCGGCACCGTCACTGAAGTCTCCGCCACGTTAGTCGCGAGAATAATGCGTTGCCCGCGGTGTGCCTGAAACACCCGGTTCTGCTCTGACGCGCTCAGCCGCGCATACAAAGGCATCACTTCGGTGTGCGGATAATGCTGGTCACTCAGTAGCTTGGAGATATCACGAATATCGCGCTCACCACTGAGAAAAATTAGAATATCGTTGGGGCCGGAACGATGCGGCAGCGCGCGAATCGTTTCCACCGCTTCCAAAATAGAGGCGCCGACACCATCGGTTTTAGCGTCTTCACTTTCAATGGGCGGCTGATAGATCAAATCTACCGGGAAGGTTCGGCCACTGACTTCAATCACTGGCGCGCCGTCAAAATGTTTGGAGAAGCGTTCCAGATCAATCGTCGCCGAGGTAATAATCAACTTTAAATCCGGGCGTTTTGGCAACAGCGTTTTTAAATAGCCCAGCAGGAAATCAATATTGAGGCTGCGTTCGTGCGCCTCATCAATAATCAGCGTGTCATACTTATTCAGGTAGGGATCGTGCTGTGTTTCGGCCAGCAGAATACCGTCCGTCATGAGCTTGATTTGCGTGGTTTCACTGACCTGATCGGTAAAACGCACCTGAAAACCCAGCTGTTTACCGACCTCAACGTTTAACTCTTCCGCCACGCGGGTTGCCACCGAGCGTGCCGCCAATCGACGCGGCTGGGTGTGACCAATCATACCGGTTATACCGCGGCCTAGTTCCAGACAAATTTTAGGAATCTGCGTGGTTTTACCCGAGCCCGTTTCACCAGCAATCACCACCACCTGATTGTTGGCAATGGCTTCGGAAATCTCGTCGCGCTTCTGGGAGATCGGTAAGTTATCTGGAAATTCAACCGCGGGTGACGAAGCTTTACGCAGCTCAACCTGATCCATCGAACTCTGCACAGCCTGCTCCAGCTGCGCCAGGCTCATACTGCCCTGATTAGAACCTTTGCCCTGCTTTCTCCTTGCGCCCCTGCCCTTCGCATTAGTCGTCTGAGCTTGAGATTGAGGCTTGGCAAGGCGCTGCAATTGAGTACGCAGACGGTACTTATCCTTGATCATGCACTGATCAATCTGCTGTGTAATTTGATCAGTCAGCGCTTTATCGAGCTGGGGGAGTATTTCTGAACTCATATCTAGGCTTAGTTGGGTTTATAAAATGCTGGCGCACACTATCTAAATTCTCTAAATTAGCCCCCAATAACCAAAAAGAATGACGGGACAAATAAATGCAATATCTTGAAAATTTTACCTTTGATGAATTAACCGTTGGCGATCAAGCCAGTACCGAACGTACGCTGGTCGAAAAGGATTTAATCCTGTTTGCAGCGGCCTCCGGCGATGTTAACCCTATCCATCTGGATGCGGATTATGCGGCCAAAACAGCCTTTAAACAACGCATCGCCCACGGTATCTGGTCCGGCTCGCTGATCTCCGCCACCATCGCCACCGTCATGCCTGGCCCCGGCTCCGTCTACCTCGGCCAAAGCTTGAAGTTTCTGCGCCCTGTCGTACTGGGCGACACGCTTAAAATCTCCTTGGAAATCATCAGCAAAAATGAACGCAAGAAGAGTGTCGAAATTCAGTGCACCGTCACAAACCAGGACGGCAAAGCCGTGGTTAAAGGTGTAGCGGATGTATTGGCACCAACAGAAAAGCAGAAAGTTGAACGGCCATCTTTGCCAGAAATTACGCTGGGTTAAATCGTCAACCTAATAAAGAGGGCTGGAATTCAACCGGCCCCTAGCCACAAATAATAAAAAGGTTTAAGTCTACTAATTACCTCGGGAAACCTTTCTACAAACTTCCTACTGCTTGTCAAATTGCCGCTTTGTCTTGGCGCCATAAAAAAACCCCATCAACTGAATATAAAAATAGCACTTTGAGAAACCATTAAGTGTCTAACAACTTATTCTAAAAAATTCATTCGGTGGTTTTATGCAATTTAAAGATTATTACAAGATTCTTGGTGTTAACCCCGATGCCAGCAGCAAAGAAATCAAAACCGCCTATCGTAAACTGGCAAGAAAATATCATCCTGATGTTAGTGATCATCACGAGGCAGAGGATAGATTTAAAGAAGTTGCAGAAGCATACGAGGCATTAAAAAACACCGAGAAACGTGCCGAATACGATGAAATTCGTCAGTACGGTGCCCACGGACAATCATTTGAACCACCACCGGGTTGGCAACCAAGCGGTGCAACCGATAGCTATTCAACACAGGGAAGCGATTTTTCTGAATTCTTTGCCTCTATTTTTGGTAAACACGCTGCTCCTAATGAACAGCAACACTACTATCGCGGCACTCGCAGCGAACAGGGAGCCTCTCTCAGAGGCCAAGACATCGAAACCGACTTGCCGATCTTTCTGGAGGATACCTTAACGGAAGGGTCGAAAACTATTTCCTATCAATTGGGTCGCGTTGAAAAATCACTCAAAGTAAAAATCCCCCCTGGAGTTTCTGATGGCGAGCGTATTCGTCTCAAAGGACAAGGCGCGCTCGGCATCGGTGGTGCCCCCAATGGTGACCTGTACTTGCGCATCCGGCTTGTGCCCCACCCTTTGTTTGATGTCGAGGGACACAATTTAATTATGGCCCTGCCACTCAGTCCGTGGGAAGCCGCGCTAGGCACAAAAGTGGAACTGCCTACGCTATCTGGAAAAATACAGCTCACAGTTCCTCCCAATAGCCAGAGTGGCCAACGACTGCGCATAAAAGGTAGAGGGCTAATTAAAAAAGGCAGTGGCGCAGGCGATTTATTCGCAGTATTAAAAGTCGTTATGCCAGACAGTTACGATGAATCCAGCAAACAACTTTGGCAACAACTGGCAGAAAAGGCAGCCTTTGATCCACGTGCTGAGTGGAGGAAATGATCATGAATAACACGCCTATTGAACAACTTAATCTGGAAGAGCTCTGCCAAGCAACCTTGATAACAACAGAGATTGTGATCGAAATTGTTGAGCATGGCATTATTGAACCCGACGGTAATACACCGGAGAACTGGCGATTTAACGCTTATATGGTTACCACAGCCCGCAAAGCTCTACGATTGCATAATGATCTCGATGTCGATTGGCCGGGAGTTGCTCTGGCATTGAGTTTAATCGACGAGTTAGAACAACTGAGAGGACAGAATAAAGCGTTAAAACAACGGCTGAGCCGGTTTGAACAGCGTTAGCGTACGGATTTACTCGAAGGTAACCAAAGGTCACTAACAATACTTACCCCCTTAAATATGGAAGGAATTTGGCTATGCAGGAATATCCACACCACTATCACGTTCAAACGTCTGTTAATTATGAAGGCAATGTCAGTGTTAATAGCCAAGGACTTGATACTATCGTTTCAGCGCCACCGCAGGAGTTTGGTGGCCCCGGTGATCGCTGGTCACCGGAAACCTTACTGGTGGCAGCGGTAGCTGATTGTTTTGTGTTGAGTTTTCGCGCAGTTGCCAAGGGGTTTAAATTTTCCTGGATATCACTCAATTGCAAGACCGAAGGTGTGCTAAGTCGTGTTGGAAAAAGTGTTCAGTTTACCGAGTTTCACATTCAGGCGACCTTACAGATTGCCTCTGAGGAAGATCGAGAAAAGGCATCCAAATTGCTGAGCAAAGCCGATGCCATTTGTTTGATTAGCAATTCATTAAAGGCCGAATCACACTTAACATCGACCATAGAAATAGGCAGCTAAAATCTATTTAACCAAGACCTCATGCTAATCCGGCCGACCGTTTGAAGCTACAAGCTTTGACCCACCAACTTACCCAAAAACAGCCCCAAAATATAACGCGACTGTAGAAGAGTCGGCGCTAGCTAATAACCATTCCAGGCAGCGTAAAACTAATACGCCCTGTCCTATGTTTATCTCAGCGTGCTATTTTTTTACCATGTTTCTCTTTAAACGTTAGAACCCTCACTCCCCAGGAGACATACGATGATCCAAACAACAACCCCCAGCATTCACGGTAAAGACATTTTGAGTTACCACGGTGTAGTGACGGGTGAAGCGATTTTAGGCGCCAATATTTTTAAGGACTTTTTCGCGAGCATCCGCGATATTGTTGGCGGTCGTTCTGCCGCTTATGAAAACGAATTACAAAAAGCTCGCACCATCGCATTTGATGAAATGTCACAGCAGGCTAGCGAACTAGGTGCCAATGCCATTGTTGGCATCGATATCGATTATGAAACCGTCGGAACCAAAGGCGGTATGCTAATGGTCAGCGTCAGTGGTACAGCGGTGACCGTTAGCTAACCGTTGCGACTAATCAGTCCCGGCAAACACCAATTAAAGATCTCCTAACGATAATTCAATACGCCGCTTTTGCCCTGTAGCTCCTTGTGCTGAAATGCTTTAGCCCGAGAGCTAACTTAAGCCGGGGCGACGTTTAGCTATCAGCCTCGTTGAGGTTAGTTTGGTCTGGCAATGAAATATGCACACATAGGCCCTGAGGGCTATTAGGTTGTAACGCTAAAGAGCCACCGTAACTGTCGACAATGTCCTTACAAATGGCCAGTCCAAGACCATGTCCCTCTGCGGATTCGTCCAGACGAACCCCTCGCTGTAAAATCTGCTGGCTCAATTCAGTGTCGATGCCAGGGCCATCATCACTCACGTAAATTTCCCAGTTATTACTTTCAAACTCGATTTTTAGCTGTACATGACCACCGGCATGTTTACAGGCATTGTCGAGCAGATTACCTAATAATTCGAGAATATCATCGCGATCCTGCGGCAGGATTGCATTACTGGGAGCGGAATAGGAAATCCTGCAGGAGGGATACAGGCGTTGGAGCACTTCCACCAGTGGCGATAGTTCGTTGTCTAATACTGTCTGACGCCCCGGTGAGGATACACCCACAATTCTGGCGCGTTTTAATTCCCGTTCAATTTTATAGCGCAGTTCCTGTAGTGCCTGTTGCGGTACTTTCTGCAATGATTCAGGCAATTGCTCAGTTGCCGATTGCAGACTTTGCAGTGGCCGCTTTAGGTCGTGAGCCAGATTACCAACGGCATTCCTGGAGCGTGCGACCCGTTTCTCCAGTTGCTCCAGCAGACGATTGATTTCGTCGACCAGCGGTTGAATTTCAATGGGGATATCGAGCGACTGAAAATCTGCTGAGCCAAACCTCAATTCTCGGATCATCGCGCGTAGTGGCGTCAATCTTGAGAAAGTGCGGGTTAACACCCGGTGTTGCACCAACATAAGGATGCACAGGGCAAATAACAGCAAGCCCATTGCCCATAGACGGTAATAAAAAATATCAGTATTGAGGGACGTGATGTCTTCAGCAACCCAGATCGTTGCAGGTTGATTGCTCAAGCTGATGCCCTGTGAAAAACTCAACCATTCTTGCCCCTCCAAACCAGCACTGCGTTGTATCAGTGTTGCACCGGTCGTGAGTTCTGTCAGCGACGGCGAGTAATCCCACAATGAACGACTGCGCAGTTCGATGGTGTCGTTAAAAACGACATAGTAGTGCCCGGAGTTGACGCGCTGATAAATGGTCGTCACTTTTCCCGGCTGGATTTGCCAGTCCTGCTGTTGGACATCTAATGCGGAAATGACGCTTTCAGCATCGTGTTGCAGGCGGGTAAGAATATAATCTTCGGTTAATTTCTGTACACCACGATCCACCAGAAACAACAGCCCGCTCATAACCAGTAGCAGAGTCACCAATAGTTTTAGCTTAAGCTCATTTTGTAGCGATGCCATTAGTCTTGCTGCCTAAGCTGGTAGCCTTGACCGCGACGGGTTTCTATAAACGTTTTTCCAAACAGGTGGCGCAAGCGGTTGATGTAGACCTCGATGACATTGCTATCCTTTAGCTGTTCCTCTTCGTAGATATGTTCGCTGAGCCGAGTCTTGGAGTGGACTTGTTGGGGGTGCTGCATTAAATATCTGAGCAGCCGATATTCAATAGCGGTCAGCGGCGTATTCTGTCCCTGCTGGTTGATAGCAGATTGGGTATCAATATCAAGCGTCACACCTTGCCATTGCAACAGGTTGTTTGCCGGGCCGCTCTGACGGCGCGCGATACTTTGCAACCTGGCCAGCAATTCCTCGCTGTGAAAGGGTTTGCCTAGATAATCATCGGCGCCAGCCTTAAGGCCCTCCACTCGCTCGAACCAGGCATCCCGGGCAGTGAGAACCAGCACAGGCATTTTATTTCCGGCACTGCGCCATTCCTGCAAAACTTGCAGGCCATTTTTTCCAGGCAGGCCGAGATCGAGAATCACCAGATCGAACGGAATTTCATGACCAAGAAAGGCCCCGTCTATACCGTTATCAGCAACTTCAACGGCATAACCCGCCTTTGTTAACAGCGGTTTTAGTTGGCTGACCAGTTCACCGTCATCCTCGACCAACAACAGTTTCAATCGTCATTCTCCATTTTAAATAGCTCACCGGTGAGAGCATCAAAATAGTATTCCAGCCGCTGGCCCTTGGCATCAAGAAGTTTTATTTCGTAGACCCTTCGACCGTCTTCATATTCCAGCTCGATATCCAGAATTTTACCAACAAGTTGCTCCCTGTTGGCGGCCAGAATCTTGTCCAGAGGTAGTATTTCACCTGACTCAACCCAACGCCTTGCCTGCTCGGCGTTAATATCCTCTTTTGCTAGTGCACTACTAGTCATCCCAGCGACCATAACCAGGAATAGTAATCCTGTCTTCATCGAAGTCTCCTTGCACGGCATTTTGGTGACAGCTGTCACAGTTGCTGAATGAGCCAATTCCAGGGTTATTTTTAACTCGCTGCTCGGGAATTTCATCATGTTTACGAACAAAATAGGGTAATTCGGTTATTCTTGCTAGCGCTTCATCTTTGCTGCCGCGAAGTATTTTATCTCCGGCTTGTGCGGCATGCTTAGCCAGATAGTTGAGTATTTCCAGGCGGGTCTCTTCAGGCAATTCTGCATTTTCTTCAAAGTGCTCATCTAGACCAGACATCATGACCGTCCAGCTTTGTGCAGGTAACAGCCCCGGCGGATAGGCAAGGTGGCAGCCACCACACTCTTCCTGATAGGCTGGATTCGTTTCGTTGGCAAAACCAAATCTGTTTCGACTATGCTCGTCTTCCTCATGATTTTCCTTATAGCCGGATGCGATAGACGATGCGCTGAGACCATAAAATCCGATGACCAGGGCGCAGCCCAGTAGTGTAATTCCAGTGCTCCAGCGCAGCAGCTTTAGTAGACCGTTCATGTCAGTTTACTCCCTTATAAATTGATTGTTTTACGATTATTTAATCAGGCTCATAGTTGCTGTAGCCATTGCAAGATGTTGCCCTTCTCTTGAGGCGAACATTCACGACCGAGTGTCCATTTGCAGTTACGCAAAAACCATTTTTCAATCGTTGAAGTTTTGGTTAGGCGTTGTGGGTTAACCGACAACGCCATGGGCATGATTTTTTTACCTGTTTTCCGGTGTTTGCCGACAGCCGTTGGGGAGCTGCCATGACAGGTGGTACAACTACGGCCATTTTGGTCGGAATACCAAAGCGCCTTGCCATCAAGTGCTACGAAGGTAGTCACACCGTTTTTGCGATAACGCTCCTGTAACTGCTCAATCGCCTGACTGGCCTGCAAGGTTGTGCTAGCGAGACCGGCAATAACGATGAGCAATAAAGTGAATATTTTCATTGTCCGGCCTCTATTTTTTCCCGGTAGTGTTAAGTTTTTTGCCCGTGAACATGGCACGCACAAGGTTTTCCCTGTGTTGCAGACTGCTGACGATGACGCCACCAACATGCAGGAAAACCAGCAGCAAAGTGAAGTTCGCAAAGAACTCATGCGCTTCTTCCAGCGGGTCTTCCGGTAAGCTGGCAAACAACGTACCTGCCAGCGGACCTTCCCCTTCAATGGCCAGCAGTGACATACCAAAAAAACTGGTTGCGATGAGCGATAACAATAGCGCTATGATCATGGCGGCCCCTGCAGGGTTATGACCAAGGTAGTGTGGCGCTTTCCCTTTCACGGCTTGCTTGATGTAGTTACGCGTGGCGCGTGGAGATGTAATAAAACTTGAAAAACGCGCATATTTGGTGCCGATGACACCCCATATCAAACGAAATGCCACCAGTGCGGCAACCGCATAGCCTGCCCAGATATGAATCGTTTCGAAGTCATCTTCCGTGAGATAGGCAAGAAAGAAAAAACCGACCAATGACCAGTGGAAAATTCTTACCAGCGGATCCCAGACCTTAATGAATTTGGATGTTGTATTTGACATAAACCTCGCCTCGTTAGCTCTTATTTGCAAGTTTTACACAGGCAACCTTAAGCCACGCTTAAAATGCAGACAGGGTTTTTACTTTGTATGACATGATCACTGAATTTTCAGTCATTGAGGTGGCAGCGATGAACCGCTCTACTCGGATGCCTGATTATTAGCGTCAAAAACTAGTTGGCCGAAACAGAAACAGGCGTGAAATCAGCAATATGCTGGCCGACGTCAGGCCAGCGGTAAGCCCAATCCAGAACCCCGCCGCGCCCATAGCTGGCAACAGCAAGTCAGTGAAGGTGAGTAGGTAGCCCAACGGCAGCCCCACGCCCCAGAAGGAAAACAGCACGAAAAACATCGGAATCCGAGTGTCCTTGTAGCCTCGTAATGCGCTGATACAGGTCACCTGAATGATGTCAGCGACCTGAAAAAATGCAGCGACAGTCAACAACCGGGTGGCAACAGCCTGAACCTCCCCATCGTTTGAATAGAGGGCTGCAATTTGTGGTGAAAATACCAGCAGTAACGTCGCAAAAATCAGTGATATCCCTACAGCGAAGATGAGCGAACTACGCGCAATCAGTCGCGCAGTATCTGGTGCCCCCGCCCCCATTAGGAAACTCACCCGCAACGTCAGCGCCATGCCAATGCTCAGCGGCAGCATGAACATCAGCGAAACCACATTCAAGGCAATTTGATGACCGGCCACAATCACCGGGCCGAGCGGTGCCAGGAAAAGCGCAATCACACAAAACAAGCTGACTTCCACAAAAATAGTAATGCCAATGGGCAAACCGATTTTCAGGATATAACGCAGCCCGTCAGCGTCCGGCTTGACCCAGCCTTTAAGCAAATGCACGTTTCGAAAAAGCTGGCTGCGGTTCAAATACACCAGCAACGCGATAACCGCTATGCCGTTGGACAACGAGGTGGCCCAACCACAGCCAATGCCGCCCATGGCAGGCAACCCCAACTTGCCATAGATAAAGATATAGTTAAGCGGCAGGTTAATCAGCGTACCCAGCAGCGAAAACGCCATAATAACCCGCGTGTGTCCCAAACCGTCAGTCAAACCACGCAGCGCTGTCATCAGCAACATTGCCGGAATACCCCAGGCAAAAGCACTCAGATACCCTTGGGATATACGCGCCGTATTCGGCTCCAGATTCAGCAAGTTAAGCACCGGATGCACATTCGTCAGCAGCAGAATCATGATGACAGCCCCAATGCCCGCAAGATAAATACCCTGCCAAGCGGTGGGCACAATCTGCTCAAAACTGCGAGCGCCGTTATAACCGGAAATAATCGGTTGTTGCGCGCCCAGCATGCCCATGAAAAACAAAAATAGCGGCATCCACAGACTGTTACCGATACCCACGCCAGCCAAATCTTCCGCACTGGCATGCCCGGCCATCACCGTATCGATAACGCCATTGGCCATCTGAGCGACCTGCGCAATCAATATGGGACCACCCAGAATAGCCAACGTACGCCACTCGCCAAGCGTGCGAGAAACCAGCGGTTGGCGCTCTGTCGCTAGGGGCTGATTGATTTCATCCATTCAATAAAACACCGGGGAATTTAAACGTTTAGGCTGAGTACAGCTAGTTGGGGCAGATAGTACCTGATTGGATGGCTAAACGTCAGCGGAACTCACCCATCATTGCAACGTTCAAGCCTTGCTAGTTGTTGGGGGCTGCCCCCTTTGAATTATGCGCAAGGGTCGCATCAAAAATAAATGCGTCTCTTTATTTTCCATTGACCCCGTTGCAGGACGTCTTGCCTGAGATACCTAAATGTCCAGCCATTGTCCTGATGGCGCGAAAATAGCTCTATCCCTGGTAAATTTTGCCCAAAAATTAACTGCCACTATTTGCAACTTGCGCACAGAGCCTACAGTCCAACCTTTTATGTCCACCAAAATCCTCCACATATCTGATTTACATTTTGGACCGCCATTCGTGCCTGCGGTGGCGGAAGCATTGTTGCAAACCATCCCATCGCTGGCCCCCGATGCCATCGTGGCGAGTGGAGATCTGACGCAGCGGGCCAAGCGTGAACAGTTCGAGCGGTGCAGGCAATTCTTTGATCGCCTGTCGGACATTCCGCTACTCGTGGTCCCTGGCAACCATGACGTGCCGCTCTACCGGATCTTCGAGCGCCTGTTCAAGCCCCTCGCTCTGTACTGCGAAATTATCCACCCCGACCTGAATCCAGTGCTACAAGTGGGTGATGTCGTGCTGGCTGGTCTCGATTCTACCGCGCCACACAGCTCCATTTCCAACGGCCGACTGCATCGTCATCAGCTGCGGCATTGTGAAGAGGTGTTTGCAGCCGTGCCCGAGGACATGACTCGCATCGTGGTTGCCCATCATCACTTCGCACCGGGACACGACAAAGTCTTCGATGTCGCGATGCCCAACTCGCGGCGTGCAATCGACTGCTTCGTTGAGCAAAAGGTTGAGATGATCCTCGGGGGACACCTGCACCGATCCTATATTGGCAACTCGCTGGACTTTTTCCCGGGCCATCACCGTGAGCGTGGGGTCATCATCGTACAGTGTGGAACAACCACCTCAAGCCGAGGTAAGGGGCGGGAACGTGACGAAAACACCTTCAACCTGATCGAGGCCAGCACAAACACACTCGCTGTAACCCATTACCTGTATTTTGAAGAGACTGGCAAGTTCGCGGCGATAAGCAAGCACGTTTTTCCCCGTCAGGGGCGCACTTTCGATGCCGGTTCCTGGGCCTCGCCAACATGAATACTCACTCCACGCTAAGACGAAACAAAGGCAAGCTGGTTACCTTTGCAATCGCAGCCCTTGTGCTGACGACACTGGCCTGGTTTTTAAACAATTATGTCTCACTCGACGAACTGGTTGATCAGGAGAACCGTTTACGTGCGGCCATTGCCGACAATCCCTGGCGATCTTTTGTCATTGGTTTCTGTATTTACACGGTAATGTCGCTGGTACCGGGAACCGGGGGCAAGGCTATCGTTTACGGTTGGCTATTCGGATTCTGGCAGGCCGTAACTATTGTCTCGGTGGGTCTCTCAATTGCGGCGATGGCGATCTTCTTACTCAGTCGTTATCTAATAAGGGCAAGCATTGAACGCCGCTACACTGACTTCCTTACGCTGATGAACAAGCACCTGGAAAAGGAAGGTGCGTTCTACCTTATTACGCTGCGAATGATTCATGCACCATTTTCCATCGTAAACCCGGTGAGTGGTGCGAGCCGCGTTCGAACCTGGACATTCTTCTGGACGACTGTAGTAGGGTTGTTACCCGCTAATACTATCTGGGTATACGTGGGGATTCGCCTGCCTTCACTGCGTGAACTGGCCAGCAGTGGACCGGCATCATTTATCGACTTACCGCTGATTGGCACCCTGATTGTTTGCGGTACCTTGCCGTTTTTAATTCGCTGGCTGGTGAGCCACTTTGGTATCCCGGCTACCGAGGATCACATCCACGACGCGACCATTCATGAATCACCAAGGGAAAATCGATGATCACTGCTCCTGAGCCTGCCCTCTACTGGACCATCTTTGCGATCTTCGCTAGCCTGATTGCAGGATCTATCTGCCGCTTCATTGCGCTACGCAATGCCGAACAAAAGAAACGGCACCAACGTCTCGCCAGCTTGCGCACCTGGTGGATGCTCACCACCTTCGTCAGTGCCGGACTTCTCGCAGGTCGGCTTGGCATATGCCTGTTGTTAACCGCGGCCAGCTGCATTGCCTGGTTCGAGATCACCCGGATGTTTGGCGCCCGTAGCGTAGACCGACTCGCCATTCGCGCCGGTTATGGACTCATCGTTATCAACTACCTGCTGATCCTGTTGGGATCAATTTCACTGTTTTCGGTATTCCTGCCAGTGGGATCGCTCATCGTTCTCGCCGTGTTACTGCTGATCAAGGACGAGCCACAGGGCTACATAAGATCAGCGGGCGGTCTGCTGTGGGGGATTATGTTTCTCGGTTATGGTGTCTCCCATGCCGCACTCCTGATGATTCTGCCTGCCTCTTCTTCCGGGCCGCTTGGCCCTGCTGGCTGGTTTCTGTTCCTTGTTATCCTCACTGAAACAGATGATATCTTCCAGGCTATTGTCGGCCGACTGTTCGGGGCTCACAAACGACACCGCATCATAGCCACCATATCGCCTAACAAAACCTGGGAAGGCTTCTTCGGGGGCATGCTGGTCATCGTTGTCCTCGCCCCCGTCATCGCCCCCTGGCTCACGACACTAGGCCAACACGCCGGACCGTTCGGTTTGCCCGAAGCACTGCGTCCCTTCGTCGCTCCGATGCTTGCGGCGCTTCTCATTTCGTTTGCCGGCTTCTTCGGAGACATCAATATGTCGGCCATTAAACGCGATTCAGGCGTCAAAGACAGCAGCAATTTGTTACCCGGCATGGGCGGCGTAATTGATCGTGTCGATAGCCTCACCATGACCGCCCCGGTGTTTGTCTATTTTCTAATCTGGTGGATGGCATGAGGAATTCGCCTAAGCATCAGCAATCACAGCATAACCCGGCTACTGACCAGTCAGCTGGTCCCTATATCTCCGATCGGCTGCTCACCATACCAAATATTATTTGTGGTATTCGCCTAGCCGGTTCCTTCGTCCTGATCGGCATTGCCTGGCTGGATCGAAGCGAGCTGTTCCTCTGGATCTTTCTGTTGCTCGCTATGTCCGACTGGATTGATGGCAAACTTGCCATTCTGCTCAACCAGCGCTCGGTGATCGGGGCACGGTTAGATAGCTGGGCCGACGCAGCACTCTATGCCGCACTCTTGATTGGGACAGTGATGATGTACGGCGAGACACTGCGTGCTGAAATCATCTGGCTCATTCCGCCCCTTGCCACCTACCTGATTTCCACCGCCACGGGGTTCTGGAAGTACCACCGCTGGCCAAGCTATCACACGCGCGCCGCCAAGACCGGCTGGTTTCTCATCATGATCGGGGCCACCGGCCTGTTCATCGACTGGTCGCTCTGGCCCCTGCGCATCGCCCTTGCATTTGCGGCCCTCACCAATCTCGAAGCATTGGCCATAACTCTCATTTCTCCAGCCTGGCGCGCCGATGTCACCTCCATCTATCATGCCTGGCGGGATAATAAAGCTGCTTGAGAACTTAGCATTGAGACTTATGGCTCAGGCTTTTCTATCACTCCCATGCGAACTAAGGGCTGCCGCCTGAATCGGTATCAGATACTGATTTTAACCGGCTAAAGACCATACTCGATTGCGAAGATGAGCCGTTGTGGACGTATCTTTTACAAAAAGATGACGACAGGTTTAGCCTGCATTGGACATAAAGTTTGATCAAATCAGGCTTCGTCGCGGTCTGAATAAATAACAGCTATCAAGGAAGGAACCCATAACCATGAAAGCGCTGGTAAAAGCACAGGCTCTGCCCGGATTATGGTTGCAGGACGTTCCCATCCCGGAAATAGGTATTAACGATGTACTGGTACGCGTCCTGCGTACCGCCATCTGTGGCACCGATCTGCATATTTATAATTGGGATGCATGGGCGCAACGCACCCTGCCCGTGCCGTTGGTCATTGGCCATGAGTTTGTGGGTGAAATTGTCGAGATTGGCAGTAACGTGCTCGATTTCAAGGTTGGTCAGCTTGTCTCTGGCGAAGGTCACATCGTTTGCGGACGCTGCCGAAACTGTATGGCCGGCCGTCGCCATCTTTGTGCCCATACCCGCGGCATTGGTGTGAGCGCTCCGGGGGCCTTTGCCGAATACATTGCCTTACCCATGTCCAATGTCTGGGAGCATCGCCCCGGCATTGATCTGGATATTGCTGCCCTTTTCGATCCCTTTGGCAATGCCGTGCATACCGCGCTTAAATACGACTTGGTGGGCGAAGACGTCCTTATCACAGGAGCTGGCCCAATCGGTTTGATGGCCGCAGCGGTATGCCGTCATGCCGGTGCGCGTCATATTGTTATCACCGATATCAACCCTGATCGTTTGGCGCTTGCAGAACAATTAGGCGCCACCTGCGCCGTTGATGTTCGATCTGAAAAAGTGCGCGATATCCAGCATCAGTTAGGCATGTCTGAAGGCTTTGATGTGGGGCTGGAAATGTCCGGCAGCCCGGATGGGTTGCAAGACCTGCTCGATAATATGTGCCACGGCGGCAAGATTGCCATGCTCGGCATACCAGAGCAGGACATCGCCATTGACTGGACGGTGGTGATATTCAACATGTTGACCATTAAGGGGATCTACGGCCGGGAGATGTATGAAAGCTGGTACAAAATGTCTGTTTTCATTGAATCAGGCCTCGATATTTCCCCCGTCATCACCCACCGCCTGCATTACACAGAGTATGAAAAAGGCTTTGAGGCAATGCGCGCCGGACGAGCAGGAAAAGTCATACTGAATTGGACATGAGGCCTTTGCACGAGCCGGGATTTTGTTTGCTGGCACCAACAGTAAGCGCTTTTAGGCGAAGCAAAAACGCACGAAATGAGGGGAAATCATTATGTACGACCCTATCAAACATCATCTTGTCACTGAGCTCGAAGCCATTCGTTCAGCGGGCCTATACAAACATGAGCGTGAAATCACCACGCCTCAGGGCAGCCATATTGGTGTTAACGGTGATCAGCAAGTATTGAATCTGTGTGCCAACAATTACTTGGGCTTGGCACAACATCCAGATATTAAAGCTGCCGCTCAACGTGGGCTTGAAGAGTGGGGTTATGGCTTGGCTTCGGTCCGGTTTATTTGTGGCACCCAATCCATCCATCGCCTGTTGGAAAATAAACTCTCTGACTTCCTGAATATGGAAGACACCCTGCTCTATTCATCCTGTTTTGATGCCAATGGCGGATTGTTTGAAACCCTGCTGAATGAAAAGGATGCGGTCATCTCAGACCAGCTTAATCATGCCAGCATCATCGACGGCATTCGCCTGTGTAAAGCGCAGCGTTATCGGTACCGCAATAACGATATGGATGATCTTGAAGCGCAGCTCAAGGAGGCCGACCGCAAGGGCGCACGTTTTAAGTTAATCAGCACCGACGGCGTTTTCTCCATGGATGGTTATATCGCACGTCTGGATGAAATCTGCGAACTGGCGCAGCAATACAACGCCCTGGTTCATTGTGATGATGCGCATGCCACTGGTTTTATGGGCACTCAGGGCCGCGGCACCCACGAATACCGCAATTGTATGAAGCATGTGGATATTATCACCGGCACGCTGGGTAAAGCCCTGGGTGGGGCCAGTGGTGGGTTTACCAGCGCCCGCAAGGAAATCGTAGACCTACTAAGGCAACGCTCGCGTCCTTATCTGTTTTCCAACTCGCTAGCGCCCTCAATGGTCGCGGGCGCGATTAAGGCGCTGGAACTGGTTTCTTGCAATGAGTTACGTAACCAACTCCACCAAAACAGCCGCTATTTTCGGGCCGAAATGGAACAACAGGGGTTTGACCTGCAACCCGGTGAACACCCCATCGTGCCCATCATGATTTATGACGCCGTCAAAGCAGCAGAGTTTGCCAACCTAATGATGGAACAGGGGGTTTATGTCACGGCTTTCTCCCACCCCGTCGTACCTGAAGGAAAAGCACGGATTCGTACGCAAATGTCCTCAGCTTTTACCCGCAAAGATCTTGATTTTGCCCTGGCGGCGTTTAGTAAAACAAAACGGCAACTTAAACTTTAATGACCAGCCAGTGATGAATTAAAGGGCTCTGCCTGCTTTGAATTAACCACCCCGTTTCTTCCCCCGTAGGCCGGAAAAGCAAAACGCCTTCCGGCAACATCAAAAGCCCGATGGCGCCTGCGGCTTATCAGGCCTACGTTAACGGCCCCCGTAAATCCCAGGATTTTCACCCCATTCAGCTTCAGTTAAGCATCCCTGGGTTTAAATATACTTACAGTCACAAAAAACGGTACTGACCACTCACAGGAAGGAACAATGCTTCGCGGTCTTACAACCAGAACAAGGGCAAATCTAATGAACATCCATGAAGCAAACATCACTGGCACGATGAGAAAACAACAACACACCGGCTCTATGATTAAGCTGACAAACCGCTATATCCGTAACCAAGCCGAGAATTTAGCAAGACTGGAAGATGCTCGACACGGGCTGACAGAAAAACAGTTCAAAGCCATTAAGTGTCTCTTCATTAAAATACTAAGATCGGCAAATCACTAATCGCGCGGAAACAAATCGGTGGTTCAATATGACGGATCTTAGCTTGCTCGGAACCCCCTTTCGCGTAGGCCGGAAAAGCAAAGCGCCTTCCGGCAACACAAAAATCCTGATGGCGCTGCGACTTATCAGGCCTACGTTAACTTACTGTCATTCCGGCCTAGCTTGTGTTCTTTGTCGGGTAAGCCGGTATCCATTTTTTTCCGAACACCCTCGATAAAAAAGGGGCACATGAAAAATAAATGCGTCCCCTTTTTCGCCCTTTTTCTCAGAAGAGGAGGATGAGCAGAGCAAAATAGTCACAGCCTATTGCAAGATATTGCTATTAACTGCCTTCGTTTTTGATGTTTACTCTCAGGTGAATGTTTCACAGCCCTTTACTTGGGACGATTAACAATAACGACAGGCTGGAGCCCCACATGACTCAGGTAGCCCAACACCGTTCAGGCGAAACCGGCCACCACCCCTTCCGTTGCGGCCGTCTTTATTTTTCAAACAATGCCTGGTATTTCCTTATCCGCGGCGGCAGCTCAAGGGGGCCATTTTCAAGTGCCAAGAAAGCCAAACAAGCACTTAATGATCACCTCCAGCCACTGAAAAATCTGAAGGCAACTTACCCTAAACCGAGCTAAAACGGCCATCACCTACTCAGTAATGTAAATAGGATCGTCAGTATGCGTTGGGTCGACGATAACGCGCTTTAATCACAGTGGCATATGACAAATAAATACACCCTTTTAGTTAAAGCTTAAGATTAATCTGACTACGCCTGCTGCGAACTCGCTTCAGCCATTCTGTCTTTCAAAAACTCAATAAACCCCGTGACCTGAAGCGGCACATAACGGCGGCTTGGATAGACTATTTTCAGCCCCGCATCCTCATTATCACTTGCTTGAAAACCCAGCACAAAATCATCCAATACGGTTACCAGTTTTCCCTCTGCAAGATCATTTTTAACGTCCCAAAATGATTTGTAGGCGATACCCGCACCAGACAACGCCCAATGACGGATAATTGCCCCGTCGTTACTCATAAAAGCAGGCGTTACATGAATGCGCTCCGAGCCCTCACTCGAGTGAAAATACCATTCGTTCAAAGGCTCCCCTAAACGCTCCATAATCAAACAAGCATGTTGCTCCAAATCCTTCGGTTGTTGCGGCCTGCCGTGTTGCTCCAAGTAAGCCGGTGAAGCAATCAATACACGGGGGTTATCCGCTAAACCGCGAACAATCAAATTACTATCCGGTAAATTCCCAAATCGAATACCAAGATCAAACCCCTGTTCCACCAAATCCGTCACACCATCGGTGAGATGTAAGTAAGGGATAACCCCCGGATACAACTTAACGAAATCAGACAACGCCGGGGCTACAAACTGCCGCCCAAAATCAGAGCTTGCCGTCACCCGCAACGACCCGCACAACTCATGCTTATCGCCCTGCAAAACGGCTTCTGCCTCCTCCACTTCAGCCAACACACGCAAACAGGCATCGTAGAAACGTTGCCCCACACTGGTTAACGAAATTTTGCGCGTAGTACGGTTCAGAAACCGCGCGTTGTAATGTGCCTCCAAGGCATTAATGCGCCCTGTCATCGTCGCTGGAGACAAACCGACCTGCCTTCCCGCAGCAGCAAGTCCCCCTGCTTTCACGACGCGAACAAACAGCGCCATATTCTCTATCTTGTTCATATTATTCAAAATATCCGAATAGTTATTTCATATATTAGCCAATTATTAAATTTTATAGCAGGTATTAAACTGTGTATCAACACACTCAATCACCGAAGAAATAACGGTAAGCAACATAATTAGCAGGAATAATCATGAACATATTACTCGTAACCGCAGGCTATTCGATCTTTGAAGCTAAAGGCCAACTAAACAGCTTTCTCACCTATCTAACCGAGAAAAACCTTGCCGCTAAAGGGCATGAAATCAAAGTTTCAGATGTTACAAAAGATACCTGGGACGTAGACAGAGAAGTCGCAAAACTCCTTTGGGCTGAAACCATCATCTACATCACCCCGATTATGTGGTTCAACATGCCCGCGCCCATGGTCCAATGGCTAGACGAAGTGCTGCTCTATGAGAAAACGTTCGTCATCACCGATGAATATGGCGAAGGCGGTAAAATCCCAGCAAGTAACTTTATGATTGTCACCACATCAAACCTGAAAAGCAGTGATTTAGGCAAAGGGGTTGTCTTGAAAAATGCCCCTCACATTGATGATGTCTTACAGCCATTAATAATGACCAACAACTACCTCAGCGTACGCCATCAAATCCCAACATTTCATGCTGACAACGTCGTCGACGGAGATACCCAGTGGATTGAACCCGCCTATGAGGAACACTTAAACGCCTACTTCAAATAAAGGGCTAAATTTAAGAGACTGTTAAAGGGGCCTAACGATGATTAAATAATCAACCCGGCCCTTTTTAACGACCCCGGCAACGCCCCGCGCGACGCCTCTCCAAGTTTGCTTCAATCCGATAACGGTAAAACGTCCGTTCCTCAAGCGAGCGGGCCTTCTGATACTTTTCTGTATCTGACTTAATCAGCTTCGCCCACATCGCGCATTGCTCAGTTGTCGCCGTAGGAATAGCAAAAGCCACCTGCACGCTGAAAAGCAATAACGCACCGAGAAAGAATCGCATATCACGCCCCCTGCTCTTCCTCCGTCATACCGACCCCCGACAAGGTGAATTGTGGCGCAGCAACAAGAGAAGGCAGCCTGGGCTGGCCGGCACCCATCACATCTTCACCAGCATCCACTTCCTCCAAACACCGCGCCGCCTTCCGCTCACAAACAGGGCAATCACGCATAAAAGTACCACAGGCACCGACACAACGATGAAACCGTGCAATGCACGCTTGCGCGTCGAGAGATACGGAAGGTTCGCACAAAGCTGGCAACGGTTTCGTTTGCACAACCCCGCGCTTAATCAAATCACAGTGGCTTTGTAACAGAATCGGTCCACTGCCCTGCTCTCCTGTTTGCGCACCCAACTGCTGCTCCAGCAAATGCCGGTGCGTATAGGTCATGCTGCGAATCAGGCTGGCGCGATCAACTTGCGGGGGATTGGTTGGTGGGTTTTGACTACAGGCCGTTAAGACCAACATTGAGAATAGACTGATTAATACATACGTAATTTTCACCTTAAGCTCCTTGGTGTGTTTGTCCTTTATATTTCTCTTCTTTTAAGTGCACCCATTCGAATCGTTTAGGAAAAACAATACCGATAACCGCACCTGCCAACTTAGTCGATATGTAATCCTTTACTAAAGCTGTCTTTTTTATTTTTTGGTTATTACTGACACCAATCATAAATACCAACATCAAGAACAGACTACACGTCTAAATATAGACGTGTAGTCTGTGTAGATCAAACCTTGATTCCACTTCAATGAATCCCATCTCCATGGATTGCTTTGAAGGTGACAGAGTTTGAGCGCAGATAATAACAACGAAAAAAGAAAGCCAAGCGATAAGCTCTTAACCGTTCTTTCCAAGAATGTTAAACGGCTAAGGGAAACACGAGGCTTAACTCAAGAAGCTCTCGGTGAAGCATGCGATTTTCATCCAACCTTTATTTCTCTGATTGAGCGTAAACAGCGAAATGTCACGATTAGTACGTTAGAAATTATTGCTAGGGCTTTGGGTGTCGAGGTTTATGAATTAATCAAAGACTAACAGCTGGTTATTGCCTTAAATCATTGCCCTTCACCACTTCATACGGTAAAAAGACGGCCTACATAATACTTACTCAAAGGACTTGGGTGCATAAAGAAGAATGGAATCAAAAATCCCCCTCCCCACCGACAATATCTACAAATTCTATGCCCTGTTTGGGCTGCTGCTTTTTATCACCAGCGGCTTAGCGGTTGTTTGGAACAGCACCACAACAAATGAAACAGTCCATAGCTTAGTCAAAGAATACGAAGCGCTGCCAGGCAATACCGAAGAAAAAGAGAAAAGCACTCTAGGAAAAATGATCGAAGTTCGCATAGATGTTGCGACTAAAGACAGAAAAACTTTCAACACTGCCCTAGGAATAATCTTGTGGATATCACTTTGTCTTATGCTTTTTGGATTCAAGGAATGGCAAACCAAAATCCAACCTAAGCAAGATAAGTATTTTGATCTTCAACTACAGAAGTTGGAGCAGGAAGTTGAAAACAGAACAAACAGTCAGAGTGCAAGCAGTTAATTTTACTCTGACGTCAATTATTCAAATTAAAGGGAGCCTACCTTGTATAAAGTTGAAAAAGTTGAAATTGACGGCTTTTGGCATCGTTTTGATGCAAGTTGCAATTTTAAACCTGAAGTGAACATTATTATCGGGAAAAACGGCACTGGAAAAACTACGTTTATGAATATCTTACATTCTGTATTGACTGTGGATATTAAAGGTCTTTCTGAAAATGATTTTGAAACGGCAAAAGTCACTTTGGTTAATGGTAAAAGAAAACGTACTATTCAGGTTAGAAAAAAAGAAGATGATCGCTCCCCATACCCTTTTGTCGACTATCAAATATCTCAAAAAATAAAACGTCTCCGCCTCGTGGGTACAGATGATCAGAGAATGCCGCTTAGTTATAAACGACGACTACATGAGGCCTCGGCCGAGATACGCCATGAGCTAGATGAATTAGTATCTGTTTCTTCATTATCAGTTTACCGACTTAGAAATGATGATGAATATGAGGTCAGAGATCGCGATGGGGCAAGAGTCGTATCGCCAGTTGACTATCGTTTGGGCCAAGCCTTACGAGGCCTTACTCAATTTCAATTGGAGCTTGCGCAAAAAGCTAGAGGGGTTTCAGAAAAATTACAAACAGATGTTCTTGCATCAATCTTATATGGAGAGGAGGACGCTGCTGAAATCGGGTATGGACTCGATTTTAATAAGGATGACGAACAATCACGCTTAATTTCCGCCTATGCGCAGTTAAACTCATTTGATTCAAACATTAAGAAAAAAATTCGCTTTCATGTGTCATCGATTGATAGTGCCATAAAAGATATTAGAGAAACGGCTAATAATGAGGGGGAAACACCGAAAAAAGGAATTGATATAAAGCCTCTCGAAGCATTAAGAAAGACACGCAGGATTATCGACTTATCTCTTGAGGCAAAAGACGCAACTCAAGAAATATATTCTCAAATAGATATGTTCCTTGTAACCATCAAGGAATTTATAACCGACAAATATTTTAAGTTTATCTCAGGAAGATTAGTTATATCTAATGAGCATGAAGAAATTGATCACGCACGACTTTCATCGGGCGAAAAGCAGTTAATTATTCTTTTAATTGAAGCCCTTTTACAGAATCGCCAGTCACATATATTTCTGGCAGATGAGCCAGAGCTGTCTCTCCATATTGCTTGGCAAAGAAGTATTATTCCGACTGTAAGAAAAATCAATCCAAATGCCCAGGTGATAGTGGCAACTCACTCCCCTGAAGTTGCTTCCAAGTACCGAGACTCAATTTTCGATATGGAGGAGCTGGTACATGGGTGAATTATCATATTCAAATGAAGCCAATAATTTGCTTAATAGGTTTTATGGCGTTGAAAAAATTCTATATGTAGAAGGCGATGACGATATTCCCTTTTGGGAGATAATTTTTGAAAAGCTATCCCCAGTTACAATAAAAGTAGAAGAGGTTGGTGGAAAGAATGAAATTATTAAGTATGCAAAAAAGGTCTTATCTGGAGAAATTGATTGCATTGTTGCAATGGACTCTGATTATGACAAATTAGAGCTTGAAAATACGCATCCAAATATAATTTCGACGTATGGCTACTCTATTGAAAATACAATAGTAGGTAATGAGGTTCTAGATAAGGTACTGAAAAATACTTGCAGGCTACCACGTCGTGCTTTATCAGAAGCAATATCCAAAGATTGGTTAACAGAAGTATCGAGGTCTATTAAACCATTGGTGCTAACTGACTTAGTCAACCATGAGGACCAACTAGGGTTAACAATTATCCCTGAAAATAGTGATCGGTTTATGTCATCAAAAAAATCATGCTCTTTTTGTGATAACAAAATTGAAAATCACTTGAATGGACTGGGAGTTGTGGCAGACGCAAACAACCTTTTAAAACAAGAAGCAAAACTAACAGCTATAGGCCTGCAAATATTGGATATGCTTAGAGGCCACTTTCTAATATCCGCCGTTTTTCGCTTTATGAAGTACACCGTAAATAAGCTCAAAAATAATATTTCCATTTCTAAAGAAATGTTATTTGGTAGCTTACTAACAGCCTTTGAATCATTATTTGATAACTCTCATCCACACTACGGCTACTATCAGAATAGTTTAAGAGGAATTCAGTAGAACGTTTTAATCGGTACTTTATAAAAGCCTCCTCGAATACTTGGGGCCGAAGTACTCATTATGTTATTCAAGAACAATTTAGTGTGAAATTGAAGTATTGGCTGTAAATGTAAACATGGAGATAAATGCTGACATCTCGTTTGGGTTGGAGTCCCAAGTGACCGAGCTAATTAAAGCTGTCTATGATGGCGTAAATAAAGCAAAGGAGCTTGTTATGAAAATATCAGACGTTAAATCATGTGTGTGGTGCGGAGTGGCGTTCTTGCGAGGCCATGGTGGGACATTCCAACCCTTACGAGAGATGATGCATTTATTAAAGTGTTTGCTGGCCGGTGGGAACGCAGAGGGGTTCGAATCCCCTCCCTCGCACCAAATATCAAAATAAAAAGCCCTTAGCCCTAGGCACATATTAAGTGAGTCGTGCGGGACTTCTGAATCGCTATGCATAAGCGCTATACCAAAACCAAAAGGAATCTAATTTAGTATGGGAATTGAAGATCTTGACTTTCACAGGCAAGTTGAGCGACCTAGGAATAAATGGTCTGAGATAGCACTTTCATTCGTGGCACTAGGAATAACCTTGGCGGGCGTTAAGACAGAAGGCTTCGAATGGCTTCTGTACCTTACTATTCCAATAATTCTGATTGCGTTATTTCTAATTCTGATTGACAGTGGTTTAAGCAAAAAGGTTATCTGCACCTTTCACTCCCGCAGAGATAGAAAAGTGCTCAACCAAATTTCGGATGAATATAAGTCATTTTTAGATAAAATTGATATTGTAAAAAAAATCGCTGAGGAGGTATCAGATTTAGAGTCGGGTAGCACAACAAAAAGAAACTACAGCTATCCATACAATAAAATCAGCGAGCTAAAAACAATGCTTTCAAAACATGATGATTCTAGAGCACTTAAAGTTCTGGTTTTGAATCATGTTCTCAGCATTCATATAGAAGCGGCGGACAGTTATTTCTGTGAATGTGATTTTCTCGTCATTAATAGGAATCTGAAGTATAAACATGAGCATGACAAAGCCGAAATGCTAAAGCTTATTAGGAAATATGAAACGTTCAGAGAGCAACATAACGAATTCTGCGAAAAAACAAACATAAAGCTAAAAAACTCTTTTCTTCGATGCTTCTATGACCAAACATTTTCTTTTGTACCTAAAGAAATTGTGGTCAAGGCGTCTGAAAAAGTGTAACAGCCAAAGGCAGCGAATGCTTCGCACTACTGCTTTTGGCGTTAGAATTAAAGGTACATCCCCTTTGAATTCTTTATTTAAAATTCCTGCCCGACCCCGAATCACGCCTCTTTCAACGATAAGCTACTGTCATAACTAAAGCACCTTGGCTGCTGTGTCACTGGGTCAATAAACTGAAGTTCCTTTGCCAGTAATTGCAGTGGTGCTGAATAGTTATCCGCTGATAGCGGCTGTAATTGTGGGTAGTATTTGTCATTCAGTATGGGCCAGCCCAGTGCCTGCATGTGTACGCGTAATTGATGGGTTTTACCCGTAACGGGGTTTAATTCAAATAACGCCTTCTCCGTTGTTTGTTGCACGCAGCGAATCACCGAATGGCTGTTGGCTTCGCCCTCGGCCACTCGCATGCAAAAGCGTGGTTCGCTCTGTTCGATTCGGTTCTTAACTTCCCACTGCTGACCTATTAGGTTTTCGCCGTCACTGATGTTGGCAACTGCCTGATAGGTTTTGTGTATTTGTCGTGTTTCAAATAAATGATGGTAACGATGGCGGGTGTCCGGGCTTACAGAGAACATGACCAAGCCGGCTGTCACTCTATCCAAGCGGTGCACGGCTCGTAAGGTCTCAATGCCGGTGCTGCGTCTTAGGCGATGTTGCAGGCATTCATTGACAAAAATACCGCCGGGGATGACAGCTAGAAAGTGGGGTTTATAGGCCACTAAGATATGCTGATCCTGAAAGATGATCGTTTCTTTAAAGGGGATGCTGGGCTCGCTTTCGACTTCCCGATAATAGTAGATCCGTTGCTGCGGTTGAAACGGTGATTGTGCCGTTATCAGTGAGCCGTCGTGGCAGTGTACCTTGCCATCGGCCATGCGCTGTCGCCAAACCTGAGCATCAACAAAGGGAAATTTGATGATCAGGTATTCCAGCACGGTGGCAACGCCGGGGTTGGTCTGTGGCAAGCTCAGTTTTGAGGGACGTTCGGCAATTGCCATTTAATGGTCCAACTGAATAAAGGGGCGAGTGAGCCCCTACTCGCCTTTGAGCCAAATATGTGAGTTCGTTTTAGCCTCTGGTTTCTTGGCGGAGGGTTTATTGGGTGCTTTGCCTTTAGCTTTTGACGGGGCTTTCGATGCGGCTTTAGGCTTGGGTGGTTTGCTCTTGCGTACATAATTCAAAATTGAAACGGGCACCACTTTTCTAACAGGAAAGCCTTCAATCTCTTTGCGGGCAATAATATGGTTTAAACGGCTTTCAATGTTGCATAGGTTTTTAAAGTCGCCCATTGCCACAAACGAGATGGCTTCACCTGTGGCGCCCGCTCGCCCGGTTCGGCCAATGCGGTGGATGTATTCTTCGGGTTTGAAGGGTAAGTCGTAATTAACCACGCGACTAAGCTCACCAATATCGATACCGCGGGCGGCAACCCCTGTGGAGACTAGGTATTTTAGTTTGCCGGATTTGAAATCAGCTAAAATCCTTTCACGCTGGGCTTGGCTTTTATCACCATGAATGGCATCGGCTTGAATACCGCGTTTTGCAAGCTGGTCGACCAGTTTGGCAGCACCGTGTTTTTTCTCGATAAAAATGAGCGCCTGATCCCACTGTTGCTCGTTAATTAAATGACTCAGCAAGGCGGACTTTGTGTCTTTATCGACGGTGATTAACCACTGATCAATACTGGGTGCCGTTGTAGTTTGCGGTGAAATCGTTATCTCAACAGCGAGGTTACTCATTTTTGCATCAGAGAAACCGTCAGAGAGTGCGAGAACGTCATCGGTCATGGTGGCTGAAAACAAAAGATTCTGCCGGGCTTTGGGTAAACGGTCAGTGATCTTCTTGATATCACCACCAAAACCCATATCCACCATTCTGTCCGCTTCATCGATGACCAGCACTTCAAGCTCATCAAAATGCAGCGCCCGCTGATGAGACAAATCAAGCAACCGGCCCGGTGTAGCCACTAAAATATCAACGCCTTCGATTAAACGCTGCTTTTGTGGCGCGATATCAATACCACCATAAACCGCCAGTGAGCTCAGGCTTAGGTGTTTACTGTACTCAGCAACATTGGCAGCAACCTGAACCGCTAGTTCGCGTGTAGGCGTCAGGATAAGCGCGCGTATGCGTTTACCACGCAATGTACGTTCTTTGTTAAATGCCTCTAATATCGGTAGAACAAACGCGGCGGTTTTGCCGGTGCCTGTTTGCGCGGTGGCAATGAGGTCTTTACCCGAAAGAATGACGGGAATGGCTTGTTTCTGGATAGGCGTAGGCGCTGTATAACCTAAGTCGTCAATCGCTCGTACAATCGGATTACACAATCCAAGGTTTGAAAATGGCATAGAGGCCCGGCTAAGTTGTCTTGAAAAAGGGGCCTCAGTATAGCAGCAAGGGTTTGGGTTGCGGTGCGTTGATTAGTGCTAAGTGAGACCTTTGCACGATTGTTCTTTTGTCTTCTGGCGGTGTTAAAAGCGTGCTCAAGCGGTCATTTATAAGCATAAACTCCCTCTTTCCGCGCCCTTTTGCCTTACCAGCAAATAAAATTACGGCTCGTGAAAAGGCCTCAATCACCATTCCACTGGAATTCTCCGCGGGTCATCACGATTATTAAATATCCAACCTGATCCCTTTTATTTACACTGGCCCCGCACCTTAAGCGTTAAATGGAATGACTATGAATGACACCGATAGATTTTCAGATGCATTAAGTAAGACGTCTGGAAATGTTGGCGAAACTGAAGACGTAACGATCACGTTTGAAGCTCACTCTATTAATCCCCAAAAACAGTGGATTAAATTGATCGATGTTGCCGAGGTAAAACAAGGCGCGTCACGTTTTAACTATGCTGAAAAAGCGTGCTTTGTCGTCAGAGATGATGAGGCGTTTCAGGTGTTTGATAGCATCTGCCCGCATAAAGCGGTGAACATGCCCTGTGATGCCATCGAGGGCTTGACGTTGGTGTGTCCCATGCATTCTTGGCGCTTCAATCTAGAGAATGGTGAATGTCTGGAAAAAGGGAATTTCACTCCGCTGACTAAGCTAAAACATAAAGTTGAAGACGGAGTTCTTTATTTATCGGTATAACGCCTTACCCTCCGGAAAATCGGGTATTGGATAGCGTAGAAAGCAGGCATTAACACCACTATTTTAATCACAGGTTCAATGACAGGGATTTTTAACATGAATGAAGAGCAGGAAAGCGCTGGGCTGGATGATTTCACCCGTAAGTATCTCTATATTTTGGTGGGGCTGGTGCTTGTTGGCTTCATCTGGTGGCTGAGCAGTCTGGACTTTCGCGTGAGTGAGATCAATGAGCAGCTGGAAGCTGACGCCGAGTTGGCAGCCTACCCTTACCCGTTTCGCGTAATGTCCCTGGAAAACGGTGTGGCGCACGTGAGCAGCCCACGCTCGGCACAGTTGTCGGCCATTCAATCACTTCGCATTATGTTTCCTCAATTGCAGCACAAAGATGTCGTCTCCGATGAAATGATGGCAGCACAGGAAGAGTTGGCTCGGGTGCAGGCGCATGCGGGGCAGTTAGTGAAAAGCCATGATGATATCAACAAGGTGCGCTGGGTTCTGGATAAGCAATGGCTTGCTAATCATGGGGTGTACGTAGACTAGTTTTTTCAGGGAAAGCTGTTGTTGTAACGCCTGAATAATTTAAGAGATCGTAACGATTATTAAATGTTCAACGCCCCCCTTTTTATTTACGCTGGCCCTGTACCCTTAGGTGTTAAACGGAAAGAGTATGCGTGAGGCGGATAGGTTTATGGGGGCTATTCACAGTGATATGGGAGACGCAGGAAACCCGAATTAAGATCCTGATTTTCAGCTTGAATTCCTTTCTCGTATGGCATTAAGCTTGCGGCATAACTTGTAATTACTTGCCCAGAGATAATCACAAGAACATCCAGGACAAATTTTACAAACTACAAAGTTGGAGAATTCCATGTTAGTCAAAGATATTATGACCCGTACCCCGAAAACGGTATCCCCAGATGATAAGTTGCAGGAAGTGGCCTCGATCATGTGCCTGTACCGTATCCCCGCTCTGCCGGTAGTCGACGAAGAAGGCAAACTGGTGGGTAATATTTCCGAGATGGACCTGCTGAAGAACCTGCTTCCGACCATTGATGACATCGTAGCCGGTGGCGCAGTTCTGGAAATAGATCGCATGACGTCGAACTACTCAGCCTCCATGAAACAGCGTGTCAGCGACATAATGACCAAGAGCCCTGTTTCCGTGTCACCGGACCAGCATATTCTCAAGGCCACGGCTAAGATGACCAGCTACCGCTTCCGCCGTATCCCTGTCACTGACAGCGATGGCAAGCTGATCGGCGTAATGAGCCTGGGCGATGTGCACAAAGCCATCTTCCAGTCCCACGTGTCGGGAAGTTAAAGAGGGCAGAATTAAGACTTAAAGGGGGCGTAACGATTGAAAACAATCAACCTGCCCCTTTAACCCTGGTGTTTATCGTTAAGATTTTAGCGCCAGCACTGCATCAATATCTGATGCGTCATGCCTCTCATGAAGCACCTCCCAAGGCTCACCCCATGATCGGTTGACGATGCGTCCGCGCTGTACGGCCGAGCGTTGCCACACCTCTTCAGCCCAACGTTGCAGGTGTTTGTAGTTGTGCACTTCTAAAAAGTCAGCTGCATCGTAAAGAGCACCACGAACCAAATCCCCGTACCAAGGCCAAACAGCCATATCAGCGATGCTGTATTGATCCCCGGCTATGAAACGCTTTGATGCGAGTTGTTTATCCAATAAATCCAGCTGGCGTTTAACCTCCATGGTGAAGCGATCAATGGGGTATTCCATTTTCGTCGGGGCATAGGCATAGAAGTGACCAAAGCCGCCGCCAAGATACGGCGCGGAGCCTTGTAGCCAGAATAACCAGTTAAGCACTTCAGTCCGTTCCGCCATTTGCTTGGGTAAAAAATGTCCAAACTTATCGGCGAGATACAGCAGAATCGCACCGGATTCGAATACCCTAACTGGGTTTTCACCGGAGCAGTCAATCAGCGCCGGGATTTTAGAATTTGGGTTAATCTCAACAAAGCCGCTCGAGAATTGGTCACCTTCACCAATTTCAATCAGGTGTGCGTCATACTCAGCGCCCTGCTCGCCTTGGGCCAACAGTTCTTCAAGCATGATGGTAACTTTCTGACCATTGGGTGTTGCCATTGAGTAAAGCTGAATGGGATGAAGCCCTTGTGCAAGGGTTGCTTCGTGCGTGGCTCCTACCACAGGGCGGTTTGTCTTGGCCCAGGTGCCGCCATTTTGAACATCAAACGTCCAAATCTTTGGTGGGATGTATTCGTTACTCATAGTGTCTCCATTGAGATATATAAACACCAAACAACGCTAGCTGTTGTGCGCCTTCACTCAACTGAGTCCTTAACCACTGAGATAGGTTCAATGTGTTAAGGGGAATGTCTTCACGGCGCTATTTTGACGCCACTCTGTTTTCAAAACAGTTTTAAAAGCCGTGCGCTACAACCTGTCACATACGATTTTTGGTCTTGCGTGTCGCGATCGCAACCAGCGGATCATCGGGCCAGGGATGTTTTGGATAACGGCCTTTCATGTCTTTTTTAACATCGTGATAAGAAGTTCGCCAGAAACCGGCGAGATCTTGCGTGATTTGCAGTGGTTTACCTGCGGGCGACAAGAGGTGGATCAGTAAGGGTACTTTACCTGCGACAACCGCCGGGCTTTGCTCGCAGCCAAACATTTCCTGTAGTTTCACGGCCAGCACGGGCGGGGACTCTGTGTAGTCGATGCGGATGCTGGAACCAGACGGCACGTTTAAATGGATTGGTGCCAGTTTGTTGAGCTCCTGTTGTTTCTCCCAGGGCAGCAGTGCGTGCAAGATTTCAGTTAACTTAACTTTCTTAAAGTCGTTTAATAAATTCACCTCGTTGAGATACGGCGCCAACCAATCCTCAAGCGTGGCAAGCAACGCCTCATCACTGACATCCGGCCAGTCACACCCTGAATTGCCCCCTTCAACAGACCGCACCAGTGACACTCTGGCGCACCATTGCTTAAGCTCTGGCGTCCAGGGTAAAAGGCTGAGCCCCTGTTTGCGGATATGCTGAATCAAGGCGGCACTTTTGGCCTGTGCGGGTACGGTTTTTAAGCGGGTGCGTTGCAGGATTAGGACGCCGATTTTTTGCTGTTCTTCGGCGATAAAGCGATTGGTTTGTTTATCCCACTCGGCAATGGTTTCCAGCTGAATGGCGTCGCTGAGGGCTGAATCGAACAGGCCTTCATCCAATTTCACGGCGGAGCGAATAATATCGCCTTTGCCGCCCTGCATGCTTGAAACTTCGGCGATTGCGAGCCAGCCATTATTAGCCAGGTGATGATGCCCCGTCAGGTTGGCGCTACGGCCGTTGGCAAGTTGATAGCCCCCTGAGTGCCGACGACGCGCAATTCGATCTGGATAAGCGCAGGCGAGCAGATATCCGGGCAATTGCTCGGCAGTTATCAGGTGCGCTACTTTACTGGGCTGTTTTACCTTAGCTGCCTGCTGTTCGAATTGTTGTGCTAACTGGCGAGTGCGATGTAACCAGCCCTGATGCATAGGTGGGCAACTGGACTTCCCAATCAAGATATCAAGGCGGTGGCTGATATCTGCATTGTCACGGCTAAAAGGGTCACGATCCGATAACAGGCTGGCGAGTAAGGCCGCTGGTTTGGTAGAACCAATCGCAGCACCGCACAATAATAGATGCGCGAGCCGTGGGTGTATCGGCAGAGACGTCATGGCCTGACCATGATCGGTAAGCAGCCAGCCATTGGCTTCACGCTTAATCGCGCCGAGTGAGCGGAGTAAATCCATGGCCTGTTGCCATGGCCCTTTTGGCGGTGCATCGAGCCAGCTTAATTCCGTTGGATCGTCTACGCCCCATTGTAATAATTGCAGTGCCAGCGGCGCGAGGTCGGCATTTAGAATTTCGGCGCTGCTGTGCGCGGCGAGCTGTGCCTGTTGATCGGCGGACCATAACCGATAACATTTGCCGGGCCTTAGCCGCCCTGCTCGCCCGGCTCTTTGCACACTGGATGCTTTCGAAATTTTGACGGTATGCAAACCCGTCATGCCAATCGAAGGGTTAAATTTTGCTTCCCGCACCAGACCACAATCAACCACAACATCAACGCCATCAATGGTTAAGCTGGTTTCTGCAATATTCGTGGCCAGTACAATTTTTTGATCGTTTGCCTGTTTACCGGCGAGTGGCGCGATGGCCTGTTGCTGCTCCTCAATCGAGAGATTGCCATAGAGCGGACGCAGGTGAATACCCTGACATTTTCTATCGGAAATCCAGTTAGCAAGCTCACCTGCCGTGCGTCGAATTTCGCCCTGCCCAGGTAAAAATGCCAGCACGCTGCTGGTTGGATTATCTTCAATGGCCTGTTTAATGGTCGCAACCATACGATCAATGAGGCGCTCTTTGGGTTGTCGAGCCTGACCGTAAATAATATCGACGGGGTAAGCCCTGCCCTCACTTTTCACGATGGGTGCATTACCGAGCAGTTTCGACGTGGCATCGCCATCAAGGGTGGCCGACATAACCAGAATTTTTAATGGGTCATCATCATCTCGAAACAACGCGCGCCCTTTGAGACACAGGCTGAGCGCGAGATCTGAATCTAAACTGCGTTCGTGAAATTCGTCAAAGATCACCAGCCCGACCTCATCTAACGAGGGGTCATGCTGCAACATGCGGGTTAAAATACCCTCAGTGATGACTTCTACCTTGGTTTGCTTGGAAACCTTGGTATCTAACCGCATACGATAACCAACCGTTTGTCCGGGGCTTTCGTTCAACAGGCTCGCCATGCGATGCGCAGCCGTTTTGGTGGCGATTCTGCGTGGCTCTAACATCAGAATTTTTTTGTGCTTTAACCAGGGCTCATCCATTAGTGCGAGCGGGACTAAGGTGGTTTTACCCGCACCCGGTGGCGCTTCCAGTACGACCTCATGCCGGTCAGATAATTGCTGTTTAAGACTGTCTAAAATATCTTCAACAGGTAGGCCCAATGGGGTCACGATTTTGCCTCTGGCAGTGGATTTCCGGGGTGAAATATTACGCGATCTTTGCACAAAAAAAGTGATGAAACCATTAGTCACTCGCCTAAATAGACTAAACATCAGTTCGAATACTTCTTTAGCAATCCCCCGTCCATTTTTCTCTCCTTCTACGTCGCGCACGTCGTTTCTTCACCCCTATCATTATTCTTCTTTTGCAACTCAATCTCTCTTTTCCTTCTGCCTCACTGTTTCAAGTTTGCTGAATCCGAGTAATTTATATTTCTTTATTAAATGTTATGTTATAACATTCTTTCAATCGACAAACGCTTCGTTCCAATTTGGTTATTACAGCTGCGTAAATGCCCTGCTCTTTTACGCACTTGTAAACATCAGAAATAGATAACAGAGAAGCCGGACGATGAGAATTTTTGAAGGTAAACAATGACTGCCCGGCTGTTAACTGGGTAGGCACATCAAGACATTAAAATAATATGGGGTTAAAAATGAAAGTTGATCGTTTGCTACTGAGCTCATTGTTCAGTACCAGTTTACTTCTGTCTGGCTATACATCGGCTGGCGAAAAAATCATGGTGGATAAAGAGGATTATGAGCAGCTCAAGGCGGCAGTAAAATCGCTGATGCAGGCAAGCGAATCCAATAAACAGGCGTTAATGAATGCCGAGCAAGTTGCCGCAAAAGCGGCGGCCTCTGCAAAAGCCGCCACTGAAACGGCTAACCGAGTGGATAAGCGCGCCAAATCGAAAAGTGGTTTTGCGAGCTCAAAGGGGCGGATTTCAGGTAACGAATTCAATCCGGCAATCAGCCTGATTCTGGACGGCCGGTATACCGATATTGATAACAGTGAACTGGCGTTGCCAGGTTTTCAGCTTGGCGGAGAAGCGGGACTGCCCGATAACGGCTTTGCAACCGGGCACAACGAGTTGGCTATTTCGGCTAATATCGATGATAAATTTTTTGGCTCGATGACAGCGGCTATCGTTCAAGAAGACGGTGAGACGGAATTCGAGCTTGAAGAAGCTTACCTTGAAACGCTCGGGCTGGGGCATGGCTTTACCGTTAAGGGCGGACGCTTCTTTTCCGGTATTGGTTACCTGAACAGTATCCACGACCACGCCCATGATTTTGCGGATCGCCCGCTTGTTTACGATGCATTATTTGGCGGCCATTTAATAGAAACCGGCCTGCAGGCGCGCTGGGTTGCACCAACGGATTTTTATCTGAGCCTGGGGGCAGAAGTAACGTCAGGTTCGGAATTTCCGGGCGGAAGCAACAACAATAATGATGGTCTGGGTTTCTTTGTCAAAACCGGCGCAGATATTAATACCAGTTCCAGTTGGCAGTTAGGTGCCAGTTATTTTACAACCGATTTTGATGTACGTGAGGCGGGTGGTCACGCACATGGCGGCGGCGCAACTGCTGACAATGAACTACAAAATGGTGATGTGGATATTGCCGGTATTGATTTTGTGTATAAGTGGGCGCCGCAAGGTAATCCAAAGCAAACCAATTTCAAGTTCCAGGCCGAATACTTTATCCGTGATGAAAATGGCCACGCTGAATTTACCGAAGGCGTAAACTCCGCCGAAGCAGACTACGATGGTGAGCAAAAAGGATTCTATGCTCAGGCGATCTACCAGTTTATGCCTGCCTGGCGTGTTGGCGTTCGCTACGATCACCTGGAAGCCGATAACCGTTTCGCCAACTTTGTAAATGGCGGTATTGATCAGGACGAATTCCTGGAAGAATCCGGCCTAGGCGCTGAGGATGATCCCAATAGAAGCAGCATCATGCTGGACTACTCCCCGAGTCACTTCAGCCGTATTCGTTTGCAGTACAGCGATTTTGATAACGGCCATGGTGAGTCAGAAGACATCATTACCCTGCAGTACATCATGAGCCTAGGCTCCCACGGCTCTCATACTTACTAGGTTTATGATCATGAAAATGAAGTTCTTATACAGTGTCGTGCTGACGCTATTTATGGTCAGCGCCCATGCACAGGCAAAGCTAAATATTTTTGCCTGTGAGCCCGAATGGCAAGCTCTGGCGGAAGAAATTGGTGGTGATAAGGTTAATGTCACCTCCGCCACTACGGCTTTTCAGGATCCACATCATATCGAAGCACGGCCTTCGCTGATCGCCAAAACCCGGCGTGCCGACCTGCTTATTTGTACAGGCTCGGAGCTGGAAGTTGGCTGGCTACCGTTGCTGCTTCGCCAATCAGGTAATAATCGGGTACAGGATGGGCAGCCAGGCTACTTTATGGCCTCGGAACAGGTGGAAAGAATCGAAGTGCCTGAGCAGATGGATCGCAGCATGGGTGACATTCATGCCGGCGGTAATCCCCATGTACACCTTGACCCCAACCGTCTGCTAACAATTGCGCAAGCCTTCACTCAACGCCTACAGCTGATTGATGAGGAGAATGCCGATTTCTATGAGGCCCAGTTTGTGCATTTCAGCGCAACGTGGCGTGAAGCCTTGAAAGGCTGGGAAAGTCAGGCTACAGCGTTAAAGGGCAAAAAGGTGGTGGTCTATCACAAAAACTGGAGTTATTTACTGGGCTGGTTAGGCATTGAAGCCGTTGCTGATCTGGAGCCCAAACCGGGTATTCCGCCCACAAGTTCACATTTGGTGGCACTGTTACAACGTGTTGAGACTGAACAGCCGGGAGCAATTCTTATAGCGTCTTATCAGGATGATAAAGGTGCTAACTGGCTGGCGGAAAAAAGTGGCGTTCCCGTCATCAGTCTCCCCTTTACAGTGGGTGGTAATGAAGACTCAATGACTCTGCTTGGACTTTATAAAAACACCTTGTCCGAGTTGTTGAATACTCTTGTTGGTTCCTAGGCTGAACACATGCTAGAGAAATTTATTTTACACGGTGAAATACTATGGCCCGCCCTGTTGGCGGGCCTTTTGGTGCTAAGCACGCATATCCCTCTGGGACAGGAAGTGCTTAAACGCGGGATTGTTTTTCTGGATCTTGCCATCGCCCAGGTGGCTGCCTTTGGTTTAATTTTGGCCGGGACATTGGGTATTGGTGATCATGGAGAACACCATTCTTTGTGGCAAAAAACCATTGCGATGGGCGCGGCCATTGCTGGCGCAATGGTGCTCTATCAATTTCGCCGTTTGGAGGCAAAAGTTCAGGAGGCATTGATTGGCATTCTGTTCATGTTAGCCGCGACCGGCAGTATGCTTTTACTGGCGAAGGATCCTCATGGTGGTGAGCGTTTAAAGGAATTATTGGTGGGCCAAATTCTTTGGGTGCAACCAATGGATTTAGTGGGTACGGGCATTATGTATGCCTTGGTATTGGCGGCATGGTTTACGCTCAGGCAACGCCTGGGACACTGGGTGTTTTATCCTCTGTTTGCTGTGACGATTACACTATCGACCCAACTGGTAGGCGTTTACCTGGTGTTTGCCAGCCTGATTATTCCTGCATTGGCTACGTTACGTCATGCCAAACCAGCGTTACCCGCTTACCTGATAGGGGTTGCTGCTTACGTTATGGGGTTGATGCTTTCGGCATTTTTTGATGTGCCCTCCGGCGCGATGATTGCCTGGTGTCTGGCAATAACGGCTGTTGTTTATTATTTGTCTCTGCGCTGGTACACAATGAAATCAAAAAGACGGCTACCGATCGAATAACGAGTCATTAATTAGAGGCCTTGGCAAGCACGCAGGAGGGTCTGAAGTAACTGCTGCCCGGGCTGGTTTTCTTTATTTGAATTCAGCGATATAAAAAATGGGGCGTTAGCTCAGATAGCTCTCGCCTTGTTGACTAGAATCACCTCCTCTTTCCCCATACTAGGCTACTCTTTACCAAAAGACCCACACCATAAAAACAGATCATTACTATGCCAAAATTGTATGAAAAGAGTGTATTTAGTCCGCTACATATCGATGTTGCTCGCAACTCGACGGATGATTTCAACCTTTTCCATGATAAGAAGAAGTGGCAGCAAATTCATAACAATCCTTTCAACGGCCCTATTGTTCTCGGATTCCAATTAGAGTCATTACTTGAAGGTGCCATTCGTGAGTACCGTCTCAGCAATCAAGAAGACGCCTTGATGAATGAAAAAGGCCTTCAATACAGTAACTACCAGTTTTCGTTTGCTAACCCGGTAAAAGCCGGTGAACTCATTGAGATAAAAATCAATAAGAGCCAGTTCGATGATGACCCGCTGAACCCCATTCTCAGCAATCGCGTAAGCCTGAAAGCTGCGGGGAAATTATGTGCGTTGGGTTACAAAAAGGAGTCCCGGACTCCCTTGTTTTTACCTGAGCCCAAGCTATTCCCGCTTAACGATTTGGTGGGCGCAGCTGATAGAGCATTTTTAGCAAACACCGGGTTTTTCGTTAAACGAAAGTTTATGACCACCGGCAATGCCAAGAATTTCCTGTCTGCGTCACTGATCGAGCAATCTGATTTTTTTGATGAAATAGAAGGCAAAGTGCGTTTTCCTGAGATATTTCCCTGCGCGTTAATATCCTGTGCTTTATTGGAAAAAGCCATTAAAGAATCGTTAGACTTTAAACGTAACCCGATGGTCTATCGATCCCATAAGATCAGCGTTGATCGCTGGCAGTTAGCCAAGCTAAAAAGTAACGATAGCTTACATCTCCTCGTAAAATTGACACCGCTAGATGACAACGAAAATACACCGCCAACGCAACAAACCTACGAATGCTATGGCGTTGTAAATCACGAACATATACTTTTTAGAGCGCTGATATCCCTCGTTCCTTTAAACGATTGATTGCGCGGAAGGGCCATAACAGAAGGTTAACGACCCAACCAGTTGCTTTGCATTAATCCCTCAGTTAACGGTGTCCATGTGGGCGATAAGGTCCAGCACCTTAGAGGCATAACCCCACTCATTGTCATACCACGACACGACTTTAACAAAGTGTGGGTTAAGCCAAACTCCCGCACCAGCGTCAAAGATACTTGTACAGCTTTCCCCGATGAAGTCCGATGAAACGACCTCGTCTTCCGTGTAGCCAAGAACGCCCTTCATTGAGCCTTCGGCAGCAGCCCTCATAGCATCTTTTATCTCGGCATAAGAAGCACCTTTGCTCAGCCGACAGGTTAGATCAACAACGGATACGTTCTGAACAGGTACGCGAAATGCCATGCCCGTGAGTTTACCATCGAGTTCTGGAATGACCTTCCCTACCGCCTTCGCCGCGCCTGTGGATGCCGGGATAATGTTAGCGGACGACGCACGTCCATCGCGCCACTTGTTACCGCATGGCCCATCAGCCACTTTCTGACTAGCGGTCATCGCATGCACAGTGGTCATCAGGCCTTCCTCGATGCCAAAGCTGTCATGCAGTACCTTGGCAACGGGGGCGAGACAGTTCGTTGTGCATGAAGCATTGGAAACAATACTCATCTCCGGCCTGTAGTTCTGATGATTGACACCCATCACGAACATTGGTGTGTCATCGCTGGAAGGCGCTGACATGATCACGCGCCGTGCGCCTGCATCGATGTGTGCCTGAGCTTTGTCGGCAGTTGTGAATAGCCCCGTCGATTCAACGATATAATCTGCACCGCAGGCCGACCAGTCAATGTTAGCGGGATCCAACTCACCAAAGACCGCAATTTCGGCGCCATCCACCAAAATGCTGTTATCTTTAACAGACGTTGCGCCCTTGTTTCGGCCATGTACTGTGTCGTATTTGAGCAGGTATGCCATGTAATCCGGCTCCAGAAAGGGATCATTGATCCCAACTACCTGGATATCGTCTCGTTGCAAAGATGCCCGAAGAACAAGGCTACCGATTCTCCCAAACCCATTGATTCCAACTTTGATGCTCATGTTATTTCTCCTGAAATCATGCGTAACCGCGCGCAATACTGAACCATTTATCGATAAAACACGCGTTAAGGAACCTACTTATTCTTCATTACTATGGTTAATCTAAACAACCTGGCACCGCATGACATATGCCTGCTTCAATGCCAGTCTCTACTTAACTGAAGTGCTGCTTATCTTTCCTGCAATTATGTCCCTGTAGTGCCATCAATTTGCACGGCGGTGCTTTCATTTTAGCGCGGAGATAGAAAAGGGATATAACAAACGGAAGCCGAAACCCCCATTTGTTATTGATAAATCAGGCTGATGCTGGCCAAACAAAGTCTGGTCGCAGTCCTTCATAAACAGCCCGCCCGTCGTTGGGTTTAGCGACACCGGTCGCGGGGTCATAGAAGGCGTGATAAGTCGCAGGCAGATTGCCTGCATCGTAACCCATCAAATTGGGAACGATAACGCGAATGCGTCGTTCCTTATCATCAAGCATGATCGGTGTACCACAGGTTGAACAGGTGCACAGTTCGAGAGGCCCGCCCGGATTATTAGCATTGAATGGCTGTCGATTCAGTCCGTCAAGATTGTCGACCACCAGATCGTTATAATTAAAAAATACAACATGAGTCGTATCCTGTCCGGTAACGCTTTTACAGACAGAACAGTGACAGGTGTGATTATCAATGGGATCGTTATTTGAATGGGTATGAATATGGTCACACCCACCCTCGTATTTGCTTAACATCATGCTATTCCTCCGTGAGAGATAAGGTTGCAGGTCACGCAAGTTGCATGTCTCGAACAACCTTATCGAGATAGATTTTGAAATCAGCCGTTATTACTCTAACCCCAGCTTTTCAAGCTTACTCTTCAATTGCTTTTGCAGAACAGGGTCGTCACCATCGAGCATTTCGCCCTCCTTGATTTCCCGCTCTTTGGAAAAGTTAAAGTCAAAATCCTGATGGTTTTTCGCTTCTTCAAAGTGCTCAAGCGCATGCTCACCGGTATGGTGGGATTTGATATGCCAGTCTCTGATATAGACTTTCTCACCCTCAAACCGGGAGACAACAATCCCTTCACTAAAGGCTGGCGGACTGCCAACGCACTCATCTTCAAAGCTGCTCAGCAGCGAGGCGGTTCCAACACCGTAACTGCCGATAGCAAGAATGGAATCTTGCATAATTGCACCTCCTTTCTTTTTCTGCGGACCTTTCGTTGCTACGTGACAAACACGTAATTAACGGAGGGCAGTGTCAAATCAATGGACAGCAGGTCGATTGATTAATTTTACTCCTTTGAGAAATAATTAAAGGTAGAAAATTATTGAGCGCATATCCACGCTAGATGCTTTCCTGCTAGTGGGGTCGGCACGGCGATTAATGCTTCAATCGGCACGCTCGGATCGGTGGATTAAAAATCGCGTTTGTCTTTATTGTCAGCCTCATCATATGCCTGGGCCATTCTGTCCTTCTCGGGATCAATCATGCGCCCTTCATCCCACTCGTTCTCGCGGCGAATCTGTGGAAGAACAAACATTGGCAACACCACAAAAAATACAAACAGGATTACCAGAGCCATCATCATACCTTCGCCCATCAGAAACCCTCCTGCCAAAACCGGGATAACGTTACTATCCCCAATGGCTTAGAGGCTCAATTCGCTGACATAATTCAAGTATCTCTTGGCATATTAAACGCGATTTATACATCTTTTTGCTTTTACACAAACCGCCTAAATGGGGAGGTAGTATGATTATTAAAGATAGGAATAAATGAGAATGTGCCGAGTTTGATGGAAGAAAATCAAGCGTAGAGTGGAATTAATGCAACCTTCCGGCTCTAATGTGGGTATGTTTTTCCTTCACATGTCTCTCACTAAGTATTCCGAGTTCTACCCTGTAGGAGACAGACCATTAACCAAGCCTTAAGAATCAGGCTTTTAACATTGAAAAATATATTGAAAACCAACAGCCTTGAGTTACTGATGGCCACACTTAGCAAAACACGATTTGTAGCGATCATCTGCGCTTTCTTGCTATCTCAGGCCGTCGGCGCAGATACCTTTGCGTTGCCATCGAAGGATATTGATCTGATTGGATCCTCTAGTACTGGGCAAAGCCGTTACGAGGATACATTGATCGATATCGCAAGGGGCCACGACCTTGGCTATATGGAGATTGTTAACGCCAACCCTGGCGTTGATCCATGGCTACCCGGTGAAGGTACGGAAATTCTGCTACCAAAGCAGTTTATTCTGCCGCCTGTTGAGCGCCACGGGATTGTTATCAATCTGCCGGAAATGCGGATTTTCTATTACCCTAAACCTACGGCTGGGAAGACGCCCGTTGTGATCACTCACCCGATCAGCATTGGCCGAATGGATTGGACAACGCCGCTAGGGAAAACCCATGTTGCAATGAAAATTAAGGATCCTGCTTGGTACCCACCCAAATCAATCATTCAAGAACATATGGAAAATGGAAAACAACTGCCTAAAAGCATCCCGCCTGGTCCCGACAACCCACTCGGTGCCTACGCCCTACAACTGGCGATTCCAGGCTATCTGATCCACGGCACTAACAAACCATGGGGCATCGGAATGCGCACAACACACGGCTGCATCCGTATGTTTCCGGAAGATATCAAAAATTTTCACGAACTCGTTCCAAAAAACACATCTGTACACATTATCAACAAACCCATCAAAGTGGGCTGGCTCGATGAACAGCTTTATCTTGAGGTTCACCCAACACTGGATGACGACGAAACGAATCGACAAAAAGGCATGACGGGACTGGTTGAACAGCTGATTAGCGCCACCCGTGACAGGCACGTTAAAGTGGACTGGGAGGCAATAGAAGACATCTACCAGCGCGCGTCTGGCGTCCCTGTTCAGATCTCAATATCCGCTGATCAACCAATATAAAAGATCGATTTCAACGCACCGTGAGATTTTTTAGATCAGGAAAGACCCCGCAAACAGCGCGGGGCTCCCCATAAAGCTACAACTTATTTACTGCTGGCTTTTTCAAACATCCGATCCATTCTTTCGGTATTCGCGTCACAACACGCTTCAACTTTATCCACGGCGTCTAAAGCCACATTAGCGGTATAACTGGCATTATTGGCCATTGATTCCACCTGAACCAATTTAGCCTCCAGCGCGCTAATCCGGTCAGTCATACCATCATGGCTTCCTGTTGCCGCACATCCAGCCAATCCCAGGCTCACCACTAAAGCAGCCATCATGGCGCTTTTTCTTATTAACGTATTCATCAGAAGTCCCCTTTATTAGTGATACGCAACGAAATTAGACGCCTTGTTTCAGCGTTAATTCACTGATTATCAAAGACAATATCGCTATCCATGACCTGAATCAGTTTTCATATCCAAACGGGGCAAGAAATAAGCATTCATTTTACTTTTTCAGGCAACCGGTGGAGATAAAGTGGACCGTCTGAATTTTCTAGTGGTTTTTTAGCATACGCACAACAAACATGCCGTCACTGTTGGCCTCAAATGGCCAAACAGTTAGCATTGTCGCCTGCTTGCCAGTGAAAGGGTGGGTTAGCATCTGCAGAGTAAACTCGGGGTGCTCCGCTAAAAACGCATCAACCACGTCCTGATTTTCAATGGGTGATAAAGAGCAAGTGGCATACACGAGCACCCCGCCTGCTTTGACCGCTTTACTACTGCGGCTCAGAATATCGAGTTGTAATTTAGCATTGCCTTCCACACTCTCAACACCATCAATCCAACGCATATCGGGATTGCGGCGCCAAGTGCCGGTGCAACTACAGGGCGCATCAACCAGTACACCATCAAAATGATCAACTGGTACAGGCAGCGCGTCGGATTTCCAACGGGCAATGCTAATGCCGTTGAGCTTCGCTCTGTGAGCACGTTTGTTAAGTTCTTCCAACGCATGGCTACGGATATCCGAGGCGATGATGCTCCCTTGGCCTTTACCCCGTGCCAGCATCATGGATCGCATCTGCAACGTTTTTCCCCCCGCCCCGCTACAGGCATCCCACCACTGCTGATCTTTGTCGGGTGCACATATTTGACCGATCACCTGAGAGGCCAAATCCTGGATTTCAAGCTGACCCGATTTGTAAAGTGCCACTTCGTTAAGGTTCATACTCTTATGACCGAGATTGAGCGCCTCGGTAAAATAGTGGCCCGCACTAGCATCAATGCCCTGGCGTTGTAACTGTTTTGCAGCATGTTCACTGCTGATACCCTGCGCTCTTGCCCAAATAGGCGGACGGCTCGACATGGCCGTTATCAAAGACGCTTTATCGTCCTCATCAACAGGGCATATTTGCCAGAACCAGGCCGGCAACAACTCATCAGCCTCAAAGTTTAACTGTGGGAAGCACTCGGTTAATAATGCCTGTTTAGCGATAACAGTGTCAGCTTCTTGCGGATTGGCACCCAGCGTGAGATTACCAAAGCCTTGCCAAGCCTGGCGTATATCTTGCCAGGGGTGGTTTTCTAACAGGCCGCAGCCAGAGAGTATCGCAAACCATTGTGGCGATAGCGGTTCGTTCGCATCAACATCATCGCTATGAATCTGAGGCAGTTTTTTCAACCATCCCCACCAGCGAAAGACACCAAATAATGTCTCACGGATCACCTTCCTGTCTTTAGAACCATGTTTCTTATGCTCACGAAAGTAGTTAGCCAGAATGCGGTCGGCAGGTTGGTGGTTTTGCATCACCTCATCAAATAACATTTTGATGGTGGTGGCATAGCTCAGCGCACGTTTCTGAGCAGGTGTATCAGCCAGCAGCCGTGACGGAGAGGAATTGATACTGGTTGGATTAACCATAGAAATGTGCCTGATCGAGTCGTCTTTTAACAAAGAAAGACGTTAGTGAGCGCGCCGATAAATTTGCGCGAGTTTATCATTACAACTGCCAGCGGCACAAAGCCGCCTAAACGGAAAGTTCAAATATTGACTAAAGTGCCGCTATATAGAGATTTTAAGTGATTATTAACTGTAAATAGTAATCATCACATATCCTCTTTGATCTGAGTCAATTATGTCGTCAAGAAGCATTGTTTATAGTGGATCAACTCATATACTTCGCGCGCCAGAAATCTGGGGGCAGATAAGGAAGTGTTAGCAACTCAACTTTGAATTTCAAAGCTGGATGTGTGTTTCTCATAGGATGAGATTTAATTTTTATGAGACTTTTCCGCATATGCATAATGAAGAAAAAAAGATTGAAGATATCCCTGGCCGTGAATCATCGTTGATAATAAATGACGTTCTTCTGCATATCTCAGATACCGTTTCTGGCTGCGTTGGGGATGATTATTTCCACGCGTTAGTTACCGCTTTATCCCGCCAGCTCGAGATGGACGTTGTCTTCATTGGTACGCTTGAAGAGGGCCGTGTACGCTCTATTAAAACAAAAGTTCTCATTGCCGACGGTAAGATCATAGACAACATAACCTATGACCTTGTTGGCACACCCTGTGACAATGTCCTTGGGCAAATACCCTGCATTCACGCAGAGGGCATCCAAGATGCCTTTCCAAATGACCAGCTTCTGCAACAGATAGGTGCTGAAGGTTATATGGGGGCGCCGTTATTTTCCTCCGCAGGAAAACCAATCGGATTACTCGTTACCCTCAGCCGCTCCCCGATTAAATCACCTGAAACAATAGCCGCCTGTTTTAACATGGTTGCGGGAAGGACTGCTGCCGAGATGGAGCGCATGCTTGCTGAAGAGCACACTCGTAAACTTTCCCAAATTGTTGAACAGTGCCCTGTATCAATCATGATGACAGATACACAGGGTAACCTTGAGTATGTAAATAAACACTTTGAAACGACATCCGGTTACTCAAAACAAGAAGTCATTGGCAAAAACGCTCGTATATTCAAATCTGGTCATACTAAGAGCAGCGAATATGTGGGGATGTGGGACAACCTTATAAAAGGTGAAAATTGGATTGGCGAGTTCCACAACAAGCATAAAGATGGGCCACTTTATTGGGAAAGAGCCTGCTTGGGCCCACTCAAAAATGTTCAGGGCGAGATCACTAACTACGTTGCTCTTAAGGAAGATGTTACAAAAGAAAAAGAAGCTGAAAAAGAGTCACGATTAGCATCAGCCGTCTTTGAGACTGCAACAGAAGCTGTGATGGTAACCGACACAAACAACCAAATTATCAAGGTTAATAAGGCCTTCTCAAGAATAACCGGTTACAGCGCCGAAGAAGCCCTTGGTAATAGCCCATCAATATTGCAATCAGGGCGCCACGACCAACACTATTACACGGCTATGTTTCAGGAATTAAAAACGAATGATAGCTGGAGTGGAGAAATTTGGAACCGTCGAAAAAATGGTGAAGCTTATCCCGAGTGGTTAGCCATTTCCGCGATGCGTGATACAGAGGGTACGTTGGAAGGTTATGTCTCTCTGTTCAGCGACATCACTAAACGTAAAAAAAATGAAGCACGCATCATACATCAAGCTAATTTTGACTCACTTACAGGATTAGCCAACCGCAATTTATTTGCTGACCGTTTATCTCGCTCCCTCGATCTGGCCGAAAGAGAACACAATAATTTAGCACTACTGTTCATTGGTCTCGATAACTTTAAACTCGTGAATGAAACGCTTGGGCACTCTATAGGCGACCAGCTATTACAAGAAGTCGCCACGCGACTGATTAATTGTCTGAGAAAGTCCGATACCGTGGCCAGACTGGGCGCTGATGAATTTGCCGTCATCATTTCTGAAAAAGGCACCCTGCATAATGTAGAAGACTTGGTGAATACTGTCCTGACTTGTATTGCCGAACCCTATTCCCTGGAAGGTCATGATGCCTTCGTTTCTGCAAGTATTGGCGTAAGTGTCTACCCTCAAGACGGTATCGATACGGAAAACCTACTTCGTAAAGCGGATGCTGCCATGTATCGGGCTAAAGAGAACGGTCGGAATAAAGCCCAGTTTTTCACGCTGGAAATGGATCAGGAAGCTCAGGAGCGAAGAGAATTAGAAAAAATGCTTCGCCAGGCACTTATCAATGAGGAGTTCAGCCTCAATTACCAGCCCATTATCGATATGAACACCGGGGTAATATCCAGCGCTGAAGCACTTATTCGATGGCATCACCCTTTGAAAGGTATTGTCTCACCACAGGAATTCATCCCTCTCGCAGAAGAAAAAGAGCTTATCGTACCTATCGGCGAATGGGTCCTACGTGAGGCCTGCACAGCGGCCGCCAGCTGGCAAAAACTCTTTGCAAATTCGCCCTGCGTTTCGGTTAACTTGTCCAGCTGCCAACTGCGAAGACAAAACATCTCAAAACTGCTGGTAAAAACACTTGCGGAAACTGGCTTACCTGCTGACAAGCTAATACTCGAAATCACTGAAAGCTTATTGGTTTCGGATAACTCTGAAACATTGACTCAACTTCAAGAAATTCGCGACTTAGGTGTTCAATTATCCATTGATGACTTCGGCACAGGTTATTCTTCGTTGAGTTATCTCAAAAAATTCCCCATCAATAATTTAAAAATCGACCGTTCCTTTATTATGGGCCTACCGGATGATCACGAAGATGTGGCGTTGGTCAATGCGATTGTCGCCATGTCCCATAGTTTGGGCCTTAAAGTCATTGCTGAAGGGGTAGAAACACAACAACAGGCGGATTTTTTAAAGGCTATTAACTGCCAATGGATTCAGGGTTACCTCAACAGCAAACCTTTACCAGAATCAGGTTTTATTGATTATCTACAAAAGCATCTCGGTTAATTACATTCTCAACCCAGATTCCCAACAATAACGTTTTGACTGTTCTAATTTAAACCCCTACTTTCCTATGCTCCGTTTGTTAATTAAGGTCAACCGCATACCTTTTTAGTAAATCCATAGGCACAACCTCTGTCGCTTTAATATGCGTTCGTCTGAGATAAACCCTAGGTGCCATATCGTTTTCTTGGGCTTCCAGCCAACGTTCTGCACATAGGCACCAGGTATCACCTGGCTTTAAACCTTCAAAATTAAACTCAGGCACAGGCGTAGAAAGATCGTTGCCTTTGAATCGGGAGTACTCCAAAAACTTCTGCGACACTTCGATACAAACAGTATGTGAGCCAACGTCATCGCTACAGGTATTACATTTGCCGTCTCGGTAAAATCCTGTTTTAGGATTTTCACCACACGTTTCCAGCTTTTCGCCAAAAACGTTTATTGATTCATCCATTTCCATCGTTACTACACCTTTGATTAATGAAGCAGCCCTACTCCAAGCAACAGTTTCTGATACAGAAACAATCGCTCTTTATTCAGTAAATACTGATACCTCAAGGATAATATCGCTTCTAGCCAATTAAGGCACTTCAAGTGGGTAATCTCATCATAAGAAAATTTGACCTCTACAAACAATTAAAGGGGTGATAACTATGACGACTATTTAACCGGCCGCATTTATATTGATTGGCCAATTCAATCAAACAATAACCGTTTACTGTTTCCGCCTTACCCGCCCCGGCGTCACATCAAAAAATTGCTTAAACGCCTTACTAAAAGCGGCTTCCGATGAATAACCCGCGGCTTCTGCGACCTCAATCATTGGTTTAGTGGTCGTTTCCAGCAGCGTCTTTGCTTTTTGCATGCCGCAATTAAGCAAATACGTTTTTGGTGGCATCCCAACCAATTTAGAAAATTTTTCCGTAAATGCTGTTCTAGAGATAAATACGGCTGCAGCTAATCGCTCCACTGTCCAGCGGGCGTCAGTTTTGCCGTGAATCAGGTTCAAAGCGGCCCCTACTTTCGGATCGGATAAAGCAGACATGTAACGCATCGTCTCTGGCGCCTTGTTGGTATGTACGCGCATCAACTGTATAAACAATACCTCTGTCAAACGATCAATCATGACGCTAGAACCTGGGGACGGATGCCGTGATTCATTAGCCAACACGCCGATCACAGACCGCAGCCAGCCCATTTCCATTCCATCAGACACTTTTATATGAATAAAGCAGGGTAAATCTTTCAAAAAAGGGTGATTGATTGACGAGTCATATGAAAAGGTGCCGCAAAGCAGTCTGGTGGTATCTTCGAACTGAGTGTTTTCAGCATGAAATGGGTTGGCACCATGAAGGATGCCTTCTACCACCGCTGAAGCTGGCAACCTTGCACTCACGGGTGAATCACTCAACCAGTGGGCACCTCCGGTAGGAAAAGCGACAATATCGCCCTCTTCCAGATAAATCGGGCTGTCTTCATTTTCAATTTTGAGCCAACACCTTCCATTTACCACCACATGAAAGGAACCGGACCCCGTGCTGCTAATATCCATACCCCAAGGTGAGGTAAAGTCTTCACAAAAATACGTATCCGCGCTAAGACGGATGGTTTTAAACACATCGGCCAACGCATCCATGTGCCTCTCGTCTTCCATTTTAATTCCTCACGGGGTCAGATACAGGACAAAAAGACAATATATTGCGACATTAAATCATATTTTGTTCAAAACAAATCTGGATAATAGCATCCAGTAAATAACGCCTTGTGGAGCACTTGTCATGTCCAAATCAGATAAGCTAAATCTTGCACTCTATCACCACCAAAGCTGCCCGTACTGCGCCGTCACCCGACAAGCCATCAAGCAAACTGGGCTGAACATTGAACAACGGGACGTAAAGAAACAGCCTCATTTTCGTGCTGAATTAATAAAAGAAGGCGGAAAATCTCAAGTGCCCTGCCTACGCATCGAAAAGGAAAATGGTGACGTGCATTGGCTTTACGAGTCACAGGACATCATTCAGTTCATTCGCAATTACGCCAAGAAAACAAAACAGGCTGCCTAGTAACGCTCGCCCAAGAAAGAAGCGCCATCAGACGTTTTAAATTCAGCCAGGTTAAAAGGATTGATTGCTGGGTAGTTATCAAACACTAGCGATAAAATGTGTAACCACTAGGGTAAAAAAGGCTACGAAGGAGCCTGATCATGTTGAATATGGACTTTAACCAACGCGTTGTCATCAACACCAACGAGAGTAGTTGGGTTGCCAGCCCTCATCCCGGTGTGTGGCGCAAACCGTTAGCGCGGGAAGAAGCCGAACGCGGTCACGCCACCAGCATCGTACGCTATGATGCCGCGGCAAGTTTTTCTCAGCATGGTCATCCATTAGGCGAAGAAATTCTGGTGCTTGAAGGTATATTTTCAGACGAAACCGGCGACTATCCAGCGGGCACTTATTTTCGTAATCCTGAAGGCTTTTTTCATGCTCCTTTCAGCAAAGAAGGCTGCGTCATCTTGGTGAAGTTACACCAGTTTCAAAGCGATGATCGCCAGCGCGTATGCATCGATACTTGTAGCGCTGCATGGCTACCCGGTCACGGTAATTTAGAGGTACTACCGCTACACAATTTCAACGGTGAATCAGTGGCGCTGGTTCGTTGGCCTGCCGGTGAACGTTTTCAACCTCACGTACACCCTGGCGGTGAAGAAATTTATGTTATTAGTGGGGAGTTAATTGATGAACAGGGGCGCTATCCCGCGGGTACTTGGCTCAGAAATCCTCATATGAGTCGCCATCAACCCTTTGTTGAAGAGGATACGCTGATATGGGTAAAGGTGGGGCATTTGCCTGCCTAAAGTAGCTGCACGTTATTGCGGTTATTGCTCTTTGCTTGATAAAGAGCCTTATCCACGCGAGCAAAGAGAGAATTCACAGAATCCTCTTCCAAATAGCCCGTCACTCCAAAGCTGCATGTTAAGGAAATAAAAGCCTCAAAACTGCTTTCGGCGATTATTCGGCGGATACGATCAATCATCTCATAGGCCTGCTCTTCGGTCGTATTCGGAAGGACAATGGCAAACTCCTCTCCTCCCCAGCGTGAAAGAAGGTCGCCATCACGCAGGTGCTTACTAAAAATATTCGCTATGTGACATAACACCTGGTCACCTACCACATGGCCGTACTGATCATTTACCTGTTTAAAAAAATCCACATCTGCGAGCACGAGACTCAAAGGCTGGTTATAGCGTTTAGAACGGTTAATCTCGATATCCAAAAGACTTTTAAACATGTGCCGATTAAAGACACCTGTGAGCGCATCATGAGTAGCAATATGCTCAACCTGCTGAATTTTATCTTCCAGCTTCAAGTTAACAGCCGCTAATTCTGATGTACGCTCAGCAATAATCTGCTCAATGGTTTCATTGCCTTTTAATAATCGGTTATGACGCTCTAATTGTTCTTTCGCTATTTTGGCTGCATGAATATTGGTATGGGCACCAATCATCATGGCCACAGCACCATCCGCTGTTCGCTCAACAATCCTTCCGGAGTCTTCAATCCAGAGCTCGCTATTATCCGCCTTAATACAACGGTATTGGATACGATAAACAGGGACTCGGCCGGTTGTATAATCCTCAAAGTGACTCATGACACGAGGATAGTCATCCACATGAATCACGTTTTCCCACGTCAGCACATCATTATCAAAACAACCCGCCTCGTAACCCAGCATTCGGTACCAACCAGGGCTTCTATCAACTTGACCCGTCAATGCATTCCAGATCCAAACACCATCTGAAATGATGTCTAACACATCGTCAAAAACTCGGTTCAGATCAAAGGAGGATGACATCGGCTTTCCCTAACATTGAATAAAATTACTGCCTCTTTATAAAAGTATAGGGCGGGTTAGCGATATCTTTTAAATATCGAGTCGTTCGGGACATGCTCACCCGCTCTTGAAGCCAACCTTAGTTTTTAATTAAGGATAAAGCGGGATGCGATAATCTTTACCTATGGCCCATGAAGCAAATGCCGCTGGTCTACCGCGTTTTTATAGTTATGTTGCTGCCGAGCCAATAAAGTTTTGAATGTAAGCCCCAAATTCGTCCGTTTCAACGAGGAAGGCATCATGTCCATAGGTAGAGTGATGGCCAATATAGTGCACATCAACTCCGCCCTTTAGCATGGCCTGGTAAAGACATATTTGTTGCGCTGGCGGAAATAGGATGTCCGAATCCACACTGACCACCAACACCTTAGCTTGAATAGGCCGATAAACATCTGCTAGTTCTTTACTGCCTCGTTCGCTCAAATCATAACTATCCATTGAATCAATAAGCCTTAAATAGCTGTTGCAATCGAAACGATCAATAAACTTTTGGGCGTTGTAATCCAGGTAATTATCGATGGAGTCCATGCCAAATTTATCCACAAAGCGCTCATTGATTTCAGCCCAGTTGCGGTAGGTCAGCAAGCCGTGTTTACGAGCGGTTTTGAAACCTTTTAATTTACTGGAGTCTTCGTAATTCCCATTATTAAACCCGGCATCGTGGATAATGATTTCTCGCTGTATCAAACGATTAGCATGATTGGCGGGATAACCTCTAGAGCAGGAGGATATGGTAATCAAATAGTTAGCGTGATCCGGGTAAAGCACCAACCAAGTCGTGGATAACATGCCACCCATTGAACTGCCAAGCACGGCATGCAGTTTACTGATACCCATCGCATCAATAAGCATTTTCTGGGAACGTACCATATCGGCAATGGTGACAATTGGAAAATCAGGCCCATAGGCTTTACCGGTGTCAGGGTTGATGCTGAGTGGGCCAGAGGAGCCATAACAACTACCGAGGTTGTTGATGCAAATAATGAAAAACTGATCGGTGTCCAGCGCTTTACCGGGGCCAACCATATTTTCCCACCAACCGGTGTGCGTGTTCTTTTCTGTTGACGCTAGATGACTGCTGGTAGACAGGGCATGGTGCACAACAATAGCATTGCTTTTATCGCCATTCAGCGTGCCGTAGGTTTCGTAGACAAGCACCAGCGGATTAATGCTGACACCGGCTTCAAAGTGAAAATCTTGTTGGGCTGTAAACTCCAAAAATCCATTTTCAAGTTCACGTATCTGGTTTTTCATTGCTTATTATTTTCTGGTGAATCGTCTAAAGCGGTGAATACTAGCATAGCTGACACACCGCTTCCCCTGAAGAAGCTATTTATGTGCTTACTTTTGAGCCAAACGCCGGCGTCTTCGTAACCCTAATTAACAGCGACTTGCCTGATATGGATCAGCAACCCTCCCACAATCCAGCGGTATTAAACTCGGTCATTGGCTATACTCGTTAAAATGGCTTTTATTATCTCCAACACCAACAAGGGTAACACCATGGCTACTGTGGAAATTATTCTCGCCGATCTGACTACCATGCCGCTGGACGGCATTGTCTGCCCGGCCCATAAACACTTGATTCGCGGCCAGGGTGTGTCCGCACAACTATTTGACTTGGCTGGTAAAGAGCTGGCCGAAGAATGCGCCCGCAGCGCAGACTGCAAAGTTGGTGAGGCTAGGCTCACCGGGGCTTACGGCCTACCCGCCAAACACCTGATCCACACAGTCACCCCACAATGGAGCGGCGGTGATCAATGGGTAGCCGAAACCCTTAGCCTGCTCAGCCAGTGTTATGAAAGCGTGATTCAAGTAGCGCTGATAAACAACATCCGTAGCCTGGCCTTTCCCGCGTTGGGAGCCGGCAGCAATAAAGTGCCTCACCCGTTGGCCGCACACCAGGCGCTAGAAATACTGCATAAATACGCTGATCAGTTTGACCGGCTGGTGATCTGCCTGCATAGCGATGAAGCCATGCAGGCTTGGCAGGAAACCAATCGTAAATTTTTTACCACATAACACTCCAACTTCGGAGGGTAACGCAGGCAATCGCTCCGTCAGCCATGAGGCTTACCAAACGTCCAGTAGCGCGGCATTCGTCAATGCCGTTTGAGCAATTTATGCCCCTCATCAACCACGATCAGTATCAGCGCTATAGATAACAAAACGGCCCACTGTTGTAGTGTCACCGGCTCCATCTGCAACACATCACTTAAACCCGGTGTGTACATGGCGGCAATATGAATGCCTTGCGCAGCCAGCATGCCGAACAAGAGCAGCGGATTACCAAAGAAGTACTGTTTAAAAATGGATTGAGTTTCGGATCGACTGTTCAGCACATGTACATTCTCAAACAGCACCATCAACAGCAACGTAATATTACGCGCGGCCTCCTCACTCATGCCCTGATTCAGCGACCAGACAAAAACCGCAAAAGCGAGGCTACCCATCACCAGCGCATTAATCAGCACCCGTTCGAGCATTAGCCGGTTAAAAATGGTTTCTTTGGGTGGGCGTGGCGGGCGCTCCAGTTCATTGCCCTCTTTAGGCTCGAAGGCCAGCGCCACATCCTGAATACCGTTGGTAACCAGGTTCAACCACAACAATTGAATCGGGAATAACGGAATAGGAAAACCAAACAGCACGCTGTAAATAAACAGGGCAATCTCAGCCGCACCGGTGGAGATCAGCAGGAACACCACCTTGCGGATATTGTTGTAAACAATCCGGCCCTGCAAAATGCCCTGCACAATAGAAGCAAAATTATCGTCAGTGATAATAAGATCAGCGCTTTCCCTTGCCACATCCGTGCCGCGTTTGCCCATGGCGATGCCAACGTGAGCATGGCGCAGTGCTGGGGCGTCATTAACCCCATCACCAGTAACGGCAACAAAATGACCATCGGCAATCAACTGCTCGACAATTTGTAATTTCTGATTCGGTTCAATTCGGGCAAACACATACGAGGATGAGACAAGTGCTGACAGCGCCTGACTTCCCTGCTTCGCCGCTGCGGCCACTTCTCGCCCAGTCACCACCCTCGCATTTTGATCAGCTATTTCAAGCTCTCTGGCTAACGCTAATGCGGTTTTCGGATGGTCGCCGGTGATCATCGCCACTTCGATTTGTGCGGCACGGCATTGTTGTACAGCAGCATGAGCCTCGGGGCGCAGCGGATCAATCATGCCAACCAAACCTAAAAAGGTCAGTTCTTCGAGCGGCTGCTCCAGCGCCACGGTGTCCGCAGGAACTGTGCCGCTTGCCAGTGCCAGCACGCGATAACCCTGTGCTGCTAGTTCATCCACCTGATGAAGAATATCAGCGACTACCAACACATTGCCGGTAACATTCGATCCGCACATCGACAGTACCCGTTCGGCACTGCCCTTAACGTGAATATGGCTTTCACCATCGATGCGGTTAACACAGGCGCTGAAGGCGTTTTCGGATTCATAGGGGATACGTGATAATTCAGGAAAATCCCGGTCCGCCTGTTGATGATCAAAACCCTGCTTGGCGGCCAACACCAGAAAGGCCAAATCAACACCATCACCGCTGGCCAACCACTCACTGTTATGCAGCGTGAGCTGAGCTTCATTGGCAAGCATGCCGCAGCGCACCAGCCGTTTAAGTGAGACACTGTCATGCTCTGCCCCTTCTCTTGCCTCGGCGCTAGCAGCAATGTCGCCATGCAAATCCAGGCCCTGCCCACTGACGTTATACCGCTGATTATCCGGCAACAGAATCGTTTTGACGGTCATCTCGTTGACCGTCAGGGTGCCGGTTTTATCAGAGGCAATGTAGGTGCAGGAACCTAGCGATTCGACCGCCACCAGTTTGCGTACGATGACATTGACCTTGGCCATGCGCCGCATGCCAATCGCCAACGCGACGGTAATCGCAGCCGGTAATCCTTCAGGAATCGCCGAAACGGCCAGCGCTACACCCAGCAAAAACACCGTGGCAAGATCCTGCCCACGCAATATCGTGATAACAAAAATCAGCCCGATAATCAGCATAACGCCCACGGAAATTCTGAGCGTAAAACGTTCGATACGCTGTAACAGCGGCGGCTTGATGGCTTCGTTAACGCCCAGTTGCGAGGCGATACGTCCAACTTGAGAATAGTTGCCTGTTGCGATCACCAGCCCCATGCCGCGACCGTGGGTGACAATGGTGCCGGCAAAGGCGTGATCTGTCTTTTCACTGACCAGGGCCGTCTCATCTGTTGGTTTGGCCACCTGCTTGGTGGTCGCCAGCGATTCCCCTGTCAAGATAGACTCATTTACCAGCAGGTCCTGGCAGCTCTGTAGCTTGGTATCGGCGGGTACTTTATCGCCTGAGACCAGCAACACTAAATCACCGGGCACCACCTCACTGGCATCAACCTGCTGGGTAATGCCGTCGCGAATCACCGTCGCAAAATGCGGCACCATCTTTTTCAGTGCAACGGTTGCCCGCTGTGCGGAATATTCCTGCACCGTGCCGATGGTGGCGTTAATCAGCAGCACGACAAAAATAAAAATGCCGTTGAGTGTTTGCCCAAGCCCCAGCGACACCAGTGCCGCCGCCAGCAACACGTAAATAAAGGGGCTGTTGAATTGACCAATAAAGATGGATAACGGCGATTCGCTGCGCTTTTCTGGCAGCTGATTGGGGCCAAAGCGCTGCAAGCGTTCGGCAGCTTCGTTAGTGGTTAAACCTGTCTCTAGTGTGTTGCTCAAATCAGCCCTTTCGATAACTCTCATTGATAAGTTCCAGCTCGGCTAATACTGATTAATAACTTATTCTCTGCTGGCCCTTACAATAGCCCAACGACTTGCCAGCGGTCCCAGCAATTCGAAAACAACTGTGGTGCCAATCACGATAGATAAAATCAACTCTTTGTATTCCGGAAAACGCTCCGCAGCTATCAAGGCCATACCCATCGCCACACCGGCCTGAGGCGTTAACGCCAACCCCATCCAGTGTTTAATATTGTCAGGCGCGTGTACGGCCGCGCCGCCAAGATAACAACCCACGAACATACCAATAAGGCGACACAGTATGTAAACCAAGCCAATCAAGCCAATATCCCACAGGCTAGCTAAATTAACGCTGGCGCCGGCCAAGATAAAAAACAGAATCAGAAAGGGACGCTCAATACCTTCAATGGCATGAAAAGGACGATCGTGATGTTTTGCCAAATTAGCAACCATCATACCCATCACAATGGCCGTCAATAAAAAAGATACTTCCAGCAGTTCAGCTAAACCACCACAAATAAACACCAAGGCTAACGCTTCTATCAGCGTTGGCGAACCCGAGCGAATACGACCCGTCAGATAAGCCATAGGTACGCCAATTAAAACACCCAATATCAAACTACCACCAACCTCCCACAAACCGCTCAGAAAAATGTGATTCTGTTCCCCGTTACCAACTGTTAATCCAACAACAACTAATGCAAAACTGAACAGCAGCAAGCCCCAGGCATCATCCACAGCTACCACACCCTCCAGGGTATCCACGAATTTGTTACGAATCCGCAACTCGTCGATAACATCCAGAGTCGCGGCTGGTGCACTTGCCGCTGCAATTGCACCTAACACGACAGCGATACCTAGCGGCAATCCCACGAGGAAAAGCCCGACACTAACAGCGATTGCCGTGCCGAGTGATTCACCAACAGAAACCGCAAGCACATAACGGCCATTAGTGTTCAACTTGGCCGTAGACAATTTTTCCCCAAGTAAAAAACCAACCATCAACAATGCTACTTCTGTAATCAACGGTAACCACTGATAACTTATTTCCGGCAAGATATTTGCTGCGGATGGGCCGATGATTAGACCAAATACAAGCAGCAAGGTAACGCGTGGTAAACGAGTGCGACGTCCCAATTCATCGGTTGCAAAACCGAGAAATAATATCGCACCGAGGGTCAGTAAAATTGTGCCGGTATTTTCCATAAACCGTTGTTTCCAAAAAAGTATCAGTTATCTCTCATGGCAGAGATAAAAAAATAAAAGGTTTTAAGGCGCAGCCACCTCAATATTAACAAGCGCCAGAATTTCTTCATGGTCCAGTGACTCATGTTCCAATAACGCATCCATCAAACTTTGCAATTTCTCGCGATGTACCTCTAATAACAGTGAAGCCGCAGTTTCAGCCTCCTGTAAAAAGCGCCTGACTTCCTGATCTATAATTTGCGCCGTTGCTTCACTATAGCTGCGCGGCGCTGTTAGCTCGCGCCCTAAAAAGGGATGCTCTTCACCATCACTAAAACCCACCGGTCCAAGTAACTCGCTCATACCCCAGTTGACCACCATACTTCGTGCCAAATGAGTCGCTTCTTTTAAGTCACTGGCGGCACCGGAGCTGGTATTACCGTATATTAGTTTTTCTGCACAGCGGCCACCCAGTAGTATTTGTAGACGCTCCTTGAGAAAGACGTCATCAATATTATGCCGATCCTCTACAGGTAGTTGCTCGGTCATTCCCAATGCTTGCCCCCGCGGCACTATAGAGACCTTTTGTACAGGATCACTATGGGGTGATAGTAGCGCTGTCAGAGCATGTCCCGACTCGTGACAGGCAATACGCGCCCGCTCGCTGACATTAATAAGATCTTTCCTCTCTGTGCCCATCACCACCTTGTCACGAGCATAAAGAAAGTCCAGATCCGTTAATGTCGTAGCATCCGTGCGCGCAGCATGCAGGGCAGCTTCGTTAACCAGATTCTCAATATCAGCACCGGAAAAACCGACCGTCATTGCGGCGATTTTATCCAGATCAACATCATCAGCCAACGGGGTTTTTCGGGTGTGAACTTTGAGAATTTCCCGACGTGCTTTTTTCTGAGGTAACTCGAGAATCACCTTGCGATCAAAACGCCCTGGGCGTAACAAAGCGGGATCAAGCACATCGGGGCGGTTAGTTGCAGCCAACACCACCACGACCTCCTCCGGTTCAAAACCATCCATTTCGGCCAAAATCTGATTAAGCGTTTGCTCACGTTCATCATTACCACCGCCTAGCCCCGTGCCACGCACCCGACCCACCGAATCGATTTCATCAATAAAGATTAACGCTGGCGCTTCTTTACGCGCGTTGGCAAACATATCTCGCACACGTGATGCCCCCACGCCAACATAAAGCTCGATAAACTCCGAACCGCTAATGGAGAAAAATGGCACGCCAGCCTCAGCTGCCGTGGCTTTGGCCAGCAGCGTTTTCCCCGTCCCCGGTGCGCCCATCATCAAAATACCCTTGGGCATTTTTGCACCCAAACGCTGAAATTTGACAGGTGATTTCAGATAGTCAACGATTTCCTGTAGGTCCTGCTTAGCATCGTCCAGACCCGCCACATCATCGTAGGTCGGGCCACTATCGCTGCGCTCATAGCGGCGGGCACGAGAGCGTGAAAAGTTAAAGATACCGCCACCGCCACCACCCGCCATTCGATTTTGCATTGCGCGACTGGCATAGAGAAAAAAGAAAATAAGAAACACCCAGGGTAGAAAGCCCGTCACAATCCTCACCCAAAGCGGCGATTCATCCGGCTTAATATTAACCACCACTTCATGTTCACTCATCAACTGCAAAATATCACTGTCCACAAAAGCCGGTAAGGTGGTTTTGAATTGCGGCCGTTCCAGCGATTCATTTCGGTAATAGCCCTTCACATCAACGCCCCGAATATCAACCTGGCGAATACGGTTACCTTCGATCCCCTGCACTAACTCACTGTAGGAAATAACCTCAACACTCTTGTTCGGCTGGATAAAATCAAAGTAAATGAAAGCCAACGCCAGCAGGAAAAACCAGGCAATATAAGATTCGCGCAAATGCTTGGGCTGGGGACCATTTACATTAGGATTGGGGTTAACCATAAAATTTGTGATTCCTTATATGTGTATACTTTAATTATGCACTTGTGAGATCGTTTAGTGCTAACAGATAGCCGTTTTATTGATATTGCTTAGGGCCATCAATAGCTAGCTACCGACCGGCTGTTGATTCAAGGACTTATGAAAACAGGAATCCAATGACCACAATTCTTTGGCAACTGGTGTTTGGCTTGGGAATTTTTCTTTACGGCATGTCCTGTTTGGAAGCTGGTTTACGTGACATCAGCAGTACCCGGCTTAAAGGCTGGCTTCTGCAATTCACAGCGACACCACTAAGTAGTGCCAGTTTTGGCGTAGCGATTACGACCCTGCTACAAAGCAGCTCCATGGTCAGCCTACTGGTATTGGCGTTTGCCAGCGCAGGCATGCTGCCACTTTACAACAGCATTGGCGTTTTATTAGGGGCCAATGTTGGTACCACCGCCACTGGCTGGCTAGTAGCTACGCTCGGATTTAAGCTTGACCTCGAAGAGTTAGCAGTTCCACTGTTCGGCATTGGTTGTCTGAGTCAGGTACTGTTTAACGTTGCCACCCGTTGGCGAGCTGTGGGCAAGCTGATACTGGGATTGGGTTTGTTGTTGTACGGCCTGGCACTGATGAAAAGCAGTGTTGCCAATCTCCCGCAATCATGGGATATCACGCTGTTAAGCGCACAACCTGCCATTCTGTATTTGTTTGTTGGAATAATAATTACGGCAATTATTCAGTCCAGCTCCGCCACCATGATGTTAACGTTGACCGCATTACATGCCGGGCTGATAGACCTGCCAGGGGCTGCGGCGTTAGTTATCGGAGCGGATATCGGCACCACCAGTACAACTGTCTTGGGTAGCTTGACGGGCAGCGTCATAAAAAAACAGCTGGCACTGGCGCATATCCTGTTTAATCTCATTGTTGATCTCGGTGCCTTTTTCCTATTGCTGCCCTTACTACCTGAGTTGCTCAACTGGTTATCAATTTCCGACCCACTCTACTCACTGGTCGCCTTTCACAGTTGCTTTAACCTACTTGGATTGCTGTTCTTTTTACCTTTCTTAAAACCCTTTTCGCGCTGGATAGGTCATCGGTTCAACGGTTTAGAAACGCCAGCACCTTCGATTCAGTCAATGCCAACTGAAATCCCCGAAGCTGCATTATCAGCCATGATGAGACATGTGCATTCCATTTGGTTGCAGGCTTTGATTAATAACCTTCAGCATTTCAAATTAACCACCACCGAATTCGACGTACAGATTCATAACGAAACGCCATCATACCTACCCATAGAAAATACAAACGGGGCATGGCAGCAACACTATGAGTTAATCAAGGACCATGAAGATGAGCTGATGAAGTTTTCCCTAAGACTACAGCAACAGCCTCTGAATGAAGAACAGGCGCAGCAACTGGTTCAATTACTTGAAGTTATACGCTCACTGGTTTACGCCTGTAAAACACTCAAGGATATTCATCATAATTTACAACACCTACGCCACAGTGATAACACCTCAGCGAACACGCTGTTCTCCTTGCAACAACAGTTTCACCTCAATTTTTACAGACAGTTGGCTGCCCTGATGAACAACAAACATACCGCCGATTACCTACATGAAGAAATTGAAACCTTATTAACCGCCAATGATCAGCATTACCAAACAATGAATGCACGCGTATACGCGACGGCCAATTATCAGGATAAAACTGGCAACGAAATTCTGATTGATGATGATGCTCAGCTATCCACACAACTAAACGTTAATCGCGAAATTCATCACGCCAACAAGAGTCTAATACAATCATTACAACACTGGCTGAGTCTCACACCGCTGTCAGGCATTGCTTCAAAATAACAGCCTAGGAGACGAAGAAGTAATGAGTAAATCCAAACAAAAAATAAACTATCAACCACGCATTTCTTTTTTCGGTGCAGCCGGCACGGTGACAGGTTCACGTTATCTGCTGGAAACAGAAAATACTCGTATCCTGGTGGATTGCGGCCTATTCCAAGGCTACAAGTTTCTGCGCGAAAAAAACTGGCAGCCCTTCCCCATCGATGCCGGTTCAATTGATGCGGTCATCCTCACACATGCGCATTTGGATCACAGTGGTTATTTACCGGTACTCGTCGAGCAGGGTTTTAAAGGCCCTATTTACAGTACCGCTGCCACCCGCGACCTGTGCAAAATTCTGTTGCTTGATTCGGCAAAAATTCAGGAAGAAGAAGCCAATTTTCGAAATCGCCACCACATAACGAAACACCACCCGGCAAAGCCACTCTACACAGCAGACATGGCCGAAAAGGCGTTATCACTATTTGAACCCGTTGATGAGGGGCAAAGTGCTAGCTTTGGTGACATGCGGGTCACCTTTCACCCTAACGGACATATCCTTGGCTCGACTTACTTGGACGTGTGTCTGGCAGGAAAACATATTCTATTCAGTGGTGACCTGGGTCGCCCCAACGACTTAATCATGCGCCCGCCTGAGCCACCCTGTTATTGTGATTACCTGGTGATTGAGTCCACCTACGGAGACAGGCGTCATGACCAGCGTGATTTAATGGACATTGTTGCCGATATCATTACCGACACGGCGAGCGATGGCGGCAGTGTATTAATTCCTTCCTTTGCCGTTGGCAGAGCACAAGGCATGCTCTATCTGATCCAAACATTACGCGATAAAAAACGTATTCCCTATCTACCCATTTATCTTGATAGCCCGATGGCCATCAGTGCCACTGAGCTCATGCAGCGTCATCACCACCTGCATAAGCTCAGTCACAAGCAGTGTATTTCGTTATCTCACGACATCCAGTTTTTACGTACTGTTGAGCAATCCATGGCACTCAATGAAGTCGTCGTACCCTGCATCATTGTTTCAGCCAGCGGCATGGCCACGGGAGGGCGTGTGCTTCATCACTTGAAACGCATGCTAGGCAATCATCGCAATACGATCATTTTTGCCGGTTATCAAGCGGGCGGAACACGCGGCGCACGCTTAGTCGCCGGTGAATCCAAGGTTAAAATCCATAGTCAGTATTACAACGTTAAAGCCAGGGTCGAGAATCTGGATTTTCTATCCGCACATGCTGATTACGATGAAATTCTAGACTGGCTGAGAAAAATACCCGCGGCACCCAAACACTGCTTTGTTACTCATGGAGAACCTGAAGCCGCTGATCAGTTACGAATAAAGCTTAATGAGGAATTAGGATGGTCAGCCTCAACCCCACAAATGGGCGAGTGCCAAATTCTTAAATGAGTCTGTTTAAGCTGAAATTAGCGTTAAAGTAGAAAATATCTGCCATCGGGAAGTCTTTATGAACATCACCCTCACTCACATCGCACTGCACGTAAAGGATATTGATGCCTGCGTGGCCTTTTATCAGGATTATGCCGGCATGCAAATTGTTCGTGATCGTAAAACCCATAACAATCACGTCTATTGGTTAGCTGAACCAGGCAAGGAAACCGAATTTATCATGGTGATCATGCCGGCTGGACCAGGGCGTAATCAATCCGAAAAAGACCTGTCTCATTTAGGTTTTGCGGTTTCAAGTCATGTTGATGTGGACACCATTGCCAAACGTGCGGCTGAGGATGACATACTAGTTTGGGCGCCACGTCAGGAACCCTACCCCGTTGGTTATTACTGTGGCGTACGCGACCCCGACGGTAACTTTGTCGAGTTCAGTTACGGGCAGCCGCTGGGACCAGGAGCTAAAGAATAACAACTGTCGATCACCTGCCACGGCTGACAATCACCGGTCATTATTTCTACTAATGCTAAACCGCTTTATCTTTACCTTCGGTATCATCGGGAAGTTCGTCAAACTCCTCTTCCAACTCATCGAACGCAATTTCGATATGAAAATCCTCTTCCTCTTCACCCTCATCAGCAACGGGGAATTCTGGCTCTTCTGAAATAGCCTCCGGCGGCAGCGTCGCCTGCACATCAAGCTGACGCCACTCATCAGCCAATTCAATCTCTTCTGCAAAGATATCATCCAGCTCCATCTCGATACCAAGCTGGCCGGCACTCTCAACTGTCTCTATACCGAGCTCTGGCTCTGGCTCTGGCTCTGGCTCTGGCTCTGGCTCTGGCTCTGGCTCTGGCTCTGGCTCTGGCTCTGGCTCTGGCTCTGGCTCTGGCTCTGGCTCTGGCTCTGGCTCTGCAACAGCTTCTGTCGCTTCTTCGCCCTCTTCCAACCTGTTAGTTGGTTTTTTGTTTTGCCAGAAATAAATGCCCAATAACCCGAGACCGCCTGCCAGACTCACACACATAATAACGAGCCACCAAACACTGCCAGTCTCTCGAATATCCTCTGGGTCAGCTGAATTCTGACGTAGCATCTCATTATCAGACGTTAACGATTGCTCTTCTGCGACGTCAGATTCAAGGTTCTGCTGAGCTAACGCAACCCCTTCACGTAACTCAATCAAGATAGGTTTAGGTTTAAAATTTATGTCGCGCCCTGACGTTGTAATACCGGTAAATTCAAGCTCCACCCGAAATTCCGTGCTGATACCATCATCAACCAAGGTTAATTGCCACTGTTGTTGATTGTTTTGGCTTACTGTACGAAATTGTTGTTTATCAGAAGAGTCCGTAATAGTGGCGATCAAACGACTTTTGTAGATTTGGATATCTTTGTCTTTGGGCGTCACGGTGATCAGATAACGTTTTTGGCTATCAACCTGCTCTGTACTGACCGCCAGACTCAGTAACGGATAAACCTGTATGGGATAATCAACGGCGCGGTGATGATCAAGTGTCTTTTGCGCAAGGGTTAATTGGTAATGCCCTTGTGCCGTAAAGCTCTGTAAACGAGTTTCAGGCTGCTCAAGAGGCTGCTTAAATATTTCCTCGCCTTGCTGATGCAAGCTGGCGCTAACATTGTGCAACGTACCTGTATTTGCACTGTTCACCTGCGGACGCTCACCAACCACATAGGTTGCCTGCAACCCACTAGCCTCAAGCTGTGGTGCGGCATCAACATAAATACGACTCAATGATGTCAAACCAGCAGGCAGCTGCCATAGTCCCGGCACGGGAGCATCAAAATGCTTCAGGGTGTAGCTGTCGTCAGCTAACCATTCAAAAATTTTACCGTCAGGTGATTGTACAAACTGTTTTTGATTCTCTGTAGGGCCAACAAAAAGACCCAAAAAACGCGTCACCCCGCTATCAATTACAACCTGATTATTTTCAATTGGAATATAATTTTGCGTTGAAAATTTCTGGCTCAGAATGAGCACCGCTTGCAGTAGAGACGGTTGATCATCGGCCTTTAAAGAAAACCCACCGGTTTCCTTGGCTAGCGTCGTAAGCAACTCTTTATCAGCCTGCTCTGTCAACGCCAAGGTATGAATAACATAACCTGCCTGTCGCAATTCAGGTAGTTTTTCCCGCAGTAATTCATGTCGTTCAAGCGCATTGGCATCCGCGCCGGAATAAAGGTTAATAGTCCCCGCACTCAATAATAAAATAACCCGCTGATAACCATCGTCAGCCCGCGCAAGGTCGAAACTGGCTTTACGCATCACCGCCTGAATATTGCGATGCAGGGCGACAGGTTTAATTGTTTGCAACTGCGCCTTGGCATTCGCTCGCCAAGTATCATTAACGGTTTGGTGTCTTACAAGATGATTGACGTACTTCCCATAACTCCAAATACCGGCCCGGCTACCGTCGGGCAAACGATCGACCAATAGCTGCAGGGGATTAATAAATTCCAGCTTTGGAAAGGCAATTTTTGACTGTTGAGAAATATCGACAAGGATTCGTAAATCAATCGGTTTACGCTCCGCGACCCCTGCCATCAATAATGTAGGCGAGAATAAAAGGAACAGAAAAATAAAAACAATTCTGTTTTTTATCATTAAGTTAAAGCTCTTATTTAAATTCGATCATCACATTTAGCGTAGGCTTTTCAGAGGCCATTTACTCTTCGACGGTCTCTATTGAAGACCGTTTAGCCACGACTTTATTTCTGACAATACAGACAGGAACAAGCAATATCAGCAGCCCGGCGTAAACCAGCAGGATGTATTTTAGACCACCCCAGGCACTTGGCCAGCCCAGCGTAAGACCATCAAACACAACCAACATCAACGCAGGCGTCAGATCTGTTTGTTCAGCAATCAATTTCGCTGGCGTAAACAGCAATGCTGCGACCAGTGCTACTAAGGCCATAACCACTTCTGGCACTTTGATAGAACGAAACAAGCGCCAGCTTAGATATAACAAACCTATGCCAGCCATCACATAAAGTGCCCAGAGGTAATAATAAAACTGACTCATAAGATAACGATTTCCGATAATAAAAAGGGGTCACTGGCGCAAATGGCCATGAAATCAATTGGGCAAAATAAACTCGACATCGGAGCTTTGGTCGCTTTTCATCAACATCGCCAAAGCATCGGCAACAGACAGGTTATGAAACAGCACCTGGTATAACCCGTTCACTAACGGCATATAAATATCCATTTCATCGGCTTTTTGCTTAACCAATTTCAGCGTATTGACACCCTCAGCCACCTCACCGAGTTCTGCGACAATAGTTTCCAAGGTGCCGCCCTTACCCAGCGCGTAACCGACGCGATAATTTCGGCTTAATGGTGACATACAGGTAGCAACCAAATCACCCACACCCGCCAAGCCGATGAATGTCATAGGATTAGCACCCATCTGCACGGCAAAACGGCTCATTTCCGCAAGACTGCGGGTAATCAACATACTACGGGTATTTTCGCCCATACCTAACGCTGCGGCTAAGCCAGAGATAATGGCATAAATATTTTTCAACGCCCCGCCAAGCTCCACACCGAACATGTCATTACTGGCATAAACGCGAAAATAATCATTGGCAAGCAACGCCTGAACTCGGCTCCTGAGTTCGTCATTCTCACTGGCAATCACGGTGGCTGTTGGCATGTGTTTGCCGATTTCCTTCGCAAGGTTTGGTCCACTCAACACACCAACAGGTTGGCCATTGGTTACCCGTTGCAAGGCTTGGCTCATCAACTCAAAGCCACCAGGTACCACTCCCTTGGTGGTGCTCACCAGTAATTGGTCAGCTGATAAATAGGCAGCCATCTCAGTCACAACACTGACAAAAGCGCTACTGGGCAGTGAAACTAAAACAAGCTCGGCGCCCTCTACCACGGCACGCAAATCAGTCTTCGCCACCAGATTCTTGTGCAGAGGATAATCCGGCATATAACGCGCATTAACATGATTAGTATTAATCGCCTGTGCCTGAGCTTCGTCACGCAACCATAATCGAGCTTCGTGCCCATTTTCTGCAACGATATTAGCCAACGTGGTGCCAAAACTACCCCCGCCCAGTATCGCAACCTGTGATTTGTTCATTACACAATATTCCTTATTTTCGCATTCGATAACCTAAGTCAAAAAATGACCGGTTTGCGGCTTGCCAACAACCTTAGAATTCTTAAAGATACCCTTTGTAATTATACGGTTATAGCAATTTAATTTTTAGGGGTTTAGACTCCCTTACAGGCTGATTGAGAATCAGTCCTATTTGGATACTGGATCGACCTAACTGACGCTCTAAAGCTGGCCACAGATTCGACTCTGTATAAATGTTTGGAATTAAAAAGTCAGCGCCTGATGATAATCCCCATTTTATGGGCAAGACACCTACAATGCGAGCATCCAAGGATCAAAAGACCCACCGTATTTTGGTATTAAATGCCAAAGGTGGCTGTGGAAAAACAACAGTGGCCACTAATCTTGCGTGTCAATTTGCTAACGAAGGCCACAGCACTGCTCTAATCGACTACGACCCCCAGTGCTCCAGCTCTCAATGGCTGGAGGTGCGCCCTAGCCATCTACCAATCATTCATAGCATCTCAGCACACCGCAGCAACATTCGTACCACCAGCGTCTGGCACTTGAAAGTACCTGCCGGTACAACACGCATCGTAGTCGATACACCGGCACGTTTGGAAGAGATGACCGCTATTAAGTTAATTCGTGAAGCCGACACGGTACTTATCCCCGTCATTGCATCCCCCATCGACATTCGTGCAGCCACACAGTTCATCGAAAAGCTGCTGAAATCACCGGAGTTGCGAAACAAGGACAAACGCATTGCGGTCATTGGTAATCGATCACGTAAAGACAGCAAATCCTATAAGAACCTAAGCGTCTTTCTGGAAACCCATAACCTCCCTTTTTTGAGTAGTTTGCGGGCGACACAAAACTACGTTCGGGCCGCTGAAGAAGGCATTGGTGTTCAGGAACTTAATTTGAAAAGCGCTCAACTTGATGTTGAACACTGGCACTCACTGGCGCGCTGGATTGAAAAAGATCATCGTCCGCAGGCCCATTCGTAAAACAGCCCTCAGCCAACATTTAAAATCTATTTGACGGAAGTTCGATTCAGACGTGGATATTCGCGTTAATAGCATCCATTTCGCTAGCCAACGAGTAATTATCACTGATGCGCCGAAACCAGCTGTACATCGGCTTAGGACCATCATTATCGACATTAGGGGCCCCATGTCCCGCTAGCACCTCATTAAGGTTGACCGTACGCATTTCCACACTAAAGCGGGTACGGTCACTAATGTTCTCTACACTGGCATGAAGATGAGCGCTGGAGAAACACAGTAAATCACCGGGCTCAAGCATCACCGGAGCAATATGGCTGTCATCCACAGGTTCAGAGGGTAAAGGCACCGAAGAATACGGTACCTTACGTTCTTTATCCGCCAACAGATTACGTTGACGGATATACTCATCAATCGACCAGGTGGCCGTATCGTTGGCCAAAGGTCGCTGCCAGTAATCAGGATAAAATGCCATGCTACGTTCAGGTGTGAGCGGGTAAATAGGCGCCCACCAATTCAATTGAGCATTGATTGTCGCCCCCCAGCTATCACGATGCACATCCACCCAACCACAACGACCACCGCCGTGCGTTCCACCACAAGGGACTGCTCGTAACGGAAAGTGATCCCAATAGGTGGTAGTGTGATCCACACCAACCTGAGCCAACGCCTTAAAAAATAAAGTCTTGGGTTCCTGATTGGTTCGAAATTCATGCTGGGCTCGCCCCATCAGCTCCAAATAATCTGTTTCACTTAGCCGCTCTTGAATAGTTGTCGGATCACCGTCACCAAGATGTTTTTTTAACAACTGATCCGTGTAATCAATCAATTCCAGCATTGCAGGAACATTGCGAAACAACAGTACCTCGCCATTAAACAGCATGTCACTGCGCTGACGTTCACTGAGATGGTGAGAGCATTCCGTTAATTGCATTAAGAAAACCGATTTGTTAAAACTTCGTCAAATTATGCGCCATTACTAAAAACGACGCATGTTTTTTTCAGGCAAAAAAAACGGCGCAAACCTGGAGGGGGTGCGCCGTAAAAACAACCGATAACCAAGGGGACGATTAACGGCTTACTCAAACTCAACTTAGTGTTAGGGGGAACATTAAGTTGCCTTACAAAGGTGTTTCTTTAAAGCTTGTCTGAAGCCTAATTATGCTGCTTCTGGCAATGTGGGTTTGCCATTATTCAGACCATCATTAGCAGCCTGTTTCCGAGAGATAGCTACTCGTTTAACAGCTTTCAGCTGCTTTCTAACAGGAACATATTTTTCCAATTTGGTATTGCTAACAGTTTTCATCACTGAGTCTCCTTACAATTTTGATTTTCTTAAACTTTTCCTGAGTCTTCTAACTCGATGAGGGCATTATATTCATTTACTTAAAAATGATAATCCGTATTTTTTGAAAATCACTTTTACCAGATGGTAATAATAAAAGTTAATTGCTCGGTCTATATTTACAACCACTTATAAAACACTAATAAAACACTAATAAGAACTGGGCATTGCAAAACTTCAGGTTTTTAATGGTCAACAAAATTTTTATATTCCAAAAATATTGAACATCTTTCAGCACAGTAATCGCACTCGATATAACAATTTTTATAGTGTCTTAGGTAAGGCATTATGAACAAGCAATTGCCCACACATATTAGTCCTGGCTATAGCCGAAAAAGTCATCCATTTTGATTTGGTCACATAAATTTATTTAGCTCAATTTGTAATCAACTGGCTTAAGCGGCTCCGGTGGCGTTTGATTCAACGCTTCGGCAACTGATATTTCATTGATGCGACATAATGCATTCAACGGCAAATCGTTTTGCTCACAGCCAAAGGGGTTTTCAAGCTCTTCAGAGAGAGCGTCCAGACCAAAAAATACATAAGCGACCACGGCAGCAAAAAACGGTGCAAACCAACCCACACTTGAAGCCAAACCGAAAGGCACCAAAAAACAGTAGATATACGCAGTGCGATGCACCAGCAATGAATAGGCAAAAGGTAACGGGGTACTGGCAATACGTTCGTTGGCAGCTTGTACCGCAGCAATGGCCGATAAACGTTCATCCAGCGTACGCACACCAATTGAATCAAGATCACCTGCGCGATATAACACCCCCAGACGTTTCCCCATATTTCGCAGCATAAAGTCAGCAGGATTGGCCGACGCATTCGCCTGCTCCGCCAATTCGCTGCCAATAAAACGTGCCGCATCATCGCTGGCCTTCGTTTTACGTAAGCTACCACGCAGAAAATGTGAAAATGCGACCACATCATTCAGTAGTCCGCGACGTTCAGGGTGAGTGGCGCCGATTAATGTCTCGGTAGTACGCCCTAAACTACGCACATCCTGAACCAACTGTCCCCAATGGCGGCGAGCTTCCCACCATCGATCATAGGACGCGTTATTACGAAAGCTCAGGAACAATGACAACGCTATCCCGAACACAGCAAAGGGTGCCATGGTGACCGTCGACAGATCAACAAAACCGGCATGGTATAGATATTTCACAGCCACAGAAAATAGTGCGACAACCGCAAGTTGCGGCAGAATGAGCGGAACAATCGACCCTCGCATTAAAAACAAAAGTTGCCAAGCGGAAGGCTTATCTCTAACGATCATGGTTGGCCTCGTCTAACAAGTCATGAGTTAAAATTCAGAAAAGCATTTAAAAGGTGGCGTGAGACTCTGCGGAAAGGAAAGCGATGGAGGCATCGACGAATAAAAAATTAGCGTTAGTTCTAAACCAAATAAATCAGTCAAACATAAAAGTTGGCGACTATCTCTAATGAGAGAAAACACCACCAACTCTGTCTTTAATCATGCGCTTACGCGAATGCATTATGCTGCTTCAAGCAGTACTGTTTTGCTGCCGTTTACAGGCTGCTTTTGGCATACATTCGTTTTTCCAATTACTTTCAACTGCTTTCTAACTGGAATGTATTTTTCCAATTTAATTTTATTGTTTGTATTCATAATTAAACACCTTAAATTTTTGATTTTATTTATAATTCACCGGTTTGATTGCCAGCTTTTCTGTCTGTCTAGCGACTCGACAAAGCTATTATATTCGTTTGTAAAAAAATGATAATACTATATATTTACAAATTACCTTTACCATACGGTAACAATAAGTCGTCAAATTATTACTACTTCAGTGTTAAATAAAGGAGCAAGCATGTTCAACTGGGAAGGCGTTACCGAATTCGTCGCAGTAGCCGAAACAGAAAGTTTCACTGCCGCTGCAAAACAACTGGAAATTTCAACAGCGCAGGTCAGTCGACAGGTCAGCGCGCTGGAAAAAAGGTTAGCAACCAGACTACTTCACCGCACTACGCGCAAAGTCACTGTTACTGAAGCGGGCAATATTTACTACCAGCGTTGCCGACAAATTCTAGAGGACCTGGATACAGCCGAAGATGCCATCAGCGATATGCAAAGCCACCCCACTGGAAAATTAAAAATCACCGCGCCCGTTACCTATGGAGAAGTCACCATCGCCCCACTGGTCAATAATTTTCTGGCCCTGTACCCCGATCTTGATGTAGAGCTTAACCTGAGCAACCTAAAAAAAGACCTTATCGAAGAAGGTTTCGACATAGCCATTCGCCAGGGTAATCTTGCTGACTCCACCATGATGGCCAAACACCTCTCATCAAGAACCTTCTATGTTTGCGCCTCCCCCGCTTATCTAGAAGCTCATGGCACCCCCCTAACACCTCGCGATCTGGAGAAACACAACTGCCTACAAAGCATGAATGATTATTGGTATTTCCAAAAAAACGGGAAACCTCAGAATATCCGCCTCAACGGTAACCTGCGTTCGAATAGTGGTCACGCATTATTGGATGCGGCTTTAAAAGGCATTGGTATTGTGCAACTACCCGGAGATTACGTATGTAGTTATACCGACACTGAAGACAATCACCTCACCATATTATTGGAAGAGTACCGTGCACCAGACCAAGGAGTGTGGGCGCTATACCCACAAAATCGTCACCTATCATCAAAAGTACGTTTGTTATTAGATTATCTAGGAGAGCAACTGGCCACCCCTTCGGCCTAGCTACTCTAGAGTGGAGACAAAAACTATCACCGCAAACACTCATTAACAGGAATTACTGATTTTTACTTTATTTGTATATTGAGTCGTCAAATTGTCATATTAGCTATGCACTATGCGCGCAAATCTACTCACTAATCGAGTTAGCAGATCGCAACAAAGTAACACTCAAATAGAAACTAAAGGAATTAGACAATGACGAAAATCAACAACATTAGTCCGGAAAAGTACGTCCCTGTCAGAAAGCAGAGAAATAAAAATTACACCTCAAGCAGCTGTGAAAAAGGCCAGCTAATCTGTAACACCGATTGTAGAAAAATGACGATCAGTAAAGCGGCCTAACATGGCCTAGAAAGCGGTCAGTAGGTCGCACCCGTAATTGAGAAGGTACGACCTAACGATCTTTCTGTTTTGTGATTTCCCATTAATCACAAAACACAGTTATCCGGCTACGAGCCGAACCCTACTACCCTCTCTGCCAGCAATCACATCCAAGCGTTGTGACATTTGCTCCTTAAGATCGGGCACATGCGATATAACACCCACCATACGGCCAGAGGCCTGTAAATCAATCAAAGTACGTACCGCTAAATCCAGCGATTCAGGATCCAGGCTGCCAAAACCTTCATCAATGAACAAGGTATCGAGCCGAATACCGCCGGCATAAGCCTGCACGACATCAGATAATCCCAACGCCATTGCCAGAGCCGCCATAAAGCTTTCGCCGCCTGACAGGGTAGCTACCGGACGTACCTTACCCGTATAGGCATCTTCCACCTCAAGATCCAGACCGGAGGCTTTATTACCCTTGCTACGGTCTTCCTTACGCAACAGTTGATAACGCCCTTTGCTCATCATGCTGAGACGCTGACTAGCTTCCAGTAATACATCATCCAGCAACACACTGAGCACAAAACGTTGCAGACTGACTTTATCGCCCGTTTGCCCGTTAGCGACATCGCTGAGCGTGCCAATGACTTTGTATTCCTCCTCAAGCGCTTTGCAGCTCTCAATCGCCTCTGCCAGTTTTTTCTGGGTGTTTTGCAATGCCGTAAGACGTTTATCCTGCTCCAACCAATGAGCCTCTGCCTCACGCTTTTCCTGCTCGGCAATCTCTTTAGCCGCTTGGCATGCAGCTAAATCTGGCTTTTGCTGTCCGGCAAGCGCCTTTTGCTGCTGCTCAATTGATCCTCCCACACGCTGACACTCGGCGTCATAGTTGGCTACCTCCTCTTGTAAGGCGTTAAAATTCGCCTCACTCAAACCAGCGTTGAAATAATCCCCCTGTGTTTTAAAGCAACTGCCCTGTAATGCCTGCGCCCAATCATCTTGGGCCTGCTGTAATAGCTGTTCAGCATTATCGTGAGCTTCCTGAGCAGCTTGTTCGGTCGCTTTTGCCGCCTGCCATGCGGCACTGGTTAATTCATAGGCATGACGCGCCTGTTTGATCTGAGCTTCAAACGCGTTAATTTTACTCTGAGCGTCGATGATCGCCGCCTGTAAAGCGCCAGCTTGACGGTACGATGCAGGCAGTTCCTGCTCGGCCGCCGTAAGCTGCGAGCGAGCGGTTGCCACCTGCGCCGCCAATTCAGATACTCGCTGCGCCGCTGCATCCCGTGCGCTTCTTGTCTGCTCTTCATTGGCTTTTAATATATCAATGCTGCGCTCAAGCCCTGCCAGCTGTTGCTGCTGCTTGAGTAAAGCGGCCACCTGCTGCTTAACCGTTGCGTGCTGCTCCTTTAGTTGAAACAGCGGCAAGCTCGCAGCATCACCTAATTTGCCAATGGCTTGATCATATTGCGCCTGTAACGCCTCTAAGTGGCTTTTAAGCCCCGCATAGTGCTCACGGGCAGCCGTTAGTCTATTAGCGCCCTGCTGTTGGTTATCTCTGGCCTGATCCAACTGTTCTTGGGTGGGTATCGATTGCTCGCCAAGCGCTGGCTTGGGATGCTCAGTGCTACCACACACGGGGCACGGCTGCCCCACATTGAGCTTCTGGGCAAGAATCGCCGCCTGCCCCTCATGCCAAGTTAGTTCAAGCGTATTCGCGGTGACCTGCAACGCCTTATACTCAGCCTTTAGAGCAATGCCCTGCTCCTTTGCCTGCTCAAGTGTGCGACTAACTTTCTCGATCTGTTGCTGCAATTCTTGCAATGCCGCTTTATCGGCCAATTGATCATCTAATGCCTTAAGCGCCAGTTGCTTATCCGATAAAATACTCAGTTCCCGCTGAATGCCCTGCTGCTGATCCTGCGCCCTTTCACGTTCATCAATACTGGTTTTTAGCGCCAACTCAGCCGTGATTATTTGTTCTTTTACAACAACCTCATCCCTTTGAGCCGCATGCAAAACCGCCTGAACTTGGGCTAATTTCTCACTGCGTTCATGGTAACTTTCAAGCGTTGTTAGCTGTTGCTTAGCTGCATCTAGTTGCTCTCTTTTTTGCTCGCAAACCTGCTGTGCTTTGTCCGCTAGCGCGAAGGATTTTTGAGTATCAATTTGTTGTTGTGCGGCGCTGAGCAATTTCTCCTTTGCAGTCTTTAGCACCTGCTCGCTGCGCGTTAGCTGATCAAATTCCGGTTTGATTTTTTGTGCCTGCTGCGCCTTTGTAAGCTGATCACGCTGTACATCAATACCGGTCTTTTTATCAAACAACTGCTGTTGACGAAGCTGCTGGCGCGCCAAATTATCAAAGCTGACCTGTAAAGATTCGCTTTCATGTAATATCTTAGAAACAGACAACAAGCCATTGTTTCTTAATTCTTTTACTTTAAACAATTCTTCACAAATAGGCTTCAATAATGCCAGTTCGCCGATCAATGCTTGCTGACTTTCCAGCTCAGCACCTTCCAGTATACCGACCTGAATTTGACGAGATTTTTCCACTTTCTGGCGAATACCTGCCGACTGCGCCTTGAGGTTATCTTCGAGTTTTTTATACACTTGCGTTTGAAACAACTGGCCAAAAATCTCTTCACGCTTCTTGGATTCAGCCATCAACAACTGTCGGAATTTGCCTTGAGGTAACACCATCACCTGACGGAATTGATCGGCATTGAGGCCTGTTCTGTTTTCAATTTCAGCGGTGGCATCTTTCACTTTCCGCGCAACGATTAGCTGCTCTTCGCCATCACCATCTATCGACCACAATTGCGCTTCAGTGGAATGGATTGTGTTGCCCTCACCTCGCAACTTAGGCTTCTGCTGTTCCGGCACCCGTCGAATACGATAGCGTTGTCCGCCAAGCTCAAAAATCAGCGAGACTTCGGCGATTGTTTCAACAGGCGACAGATCACAACGCATCTGATTACCTTCACGCTCATCACCCGTAGTTTGGCCATAAAGTGCAAAACAGATGGCATCGAGAATCGTCGTTTTACCGGAGCCGGTCGGGCCATTAATCAAAAACAACGGCGCGTCACCAAACTTCTCAAAATCGACCGTTTCAGTGTCAGGGAACGGGCCAAAGGCGGTCATCGTCAAACTAATAGGACGCATCTATTCGCTACCCCGGTGAGTATCACTCTTATGAATGACAGTCAGCGTCTCTTCAATAATTTTGCTTTGCTCTACACTTAACGCTTCACCACTAATCTGCTGAAAAAAGTCCCCGAACATTTCCATCTCACCCTTTTTCAGTTGTTCACGCAGCATCACACGCTTCTCCCCGGTGGACATCAAACCAGGTCGTTCCAGATGCAAAACATTGGGGTACACCGCTCTCAGCTTGCCCATAATGTCAAGAATGGCGTGTGTATCTGTCAGGCGAACCAGCAGGTAATCTTCATTGTTCGAATCTCTGCTGCCCTGCTCCAACAATTCATCCAGCGCGCCTTCCAGCATGCGCATATCTCGTAGCGGCTCGAGTTCTATTTGTTCAATTTCACATTCCCCCGCTACATCTAAATCCACCAAGGTTACTGACTTGTGATGTTTCTCTTCCGAGAAAGAGTATTTAAGAATCGAACCGGAATAACGAATATGTTGCGCACCTTTGAACTGGCGACCATGCAAATGTCCCAGCGCCACATAGTTAAAATCCATAAAGTGTTTGGGCGATACACGGTCTGCACCGCCGATCGATAACGGCCGCTCCGATTCGGATTCTTCACCACCATCAAGAAAGCAATGGCTCAGCACCACACAACGGCGCTCTGAACCATTATGTTCATGCACCTGAGCCACTAAATGTGCCATCGCCTCATCATGCGTTGCAGCCTCCACCGCAAACACATCGCGCACCGTGACGGGATCAGCATAGGGAATGCCGTAAAAAGCCACCTCACCGGCATCATCGGAAAGAATGATCGGCGTTTGTTTGTCTAATAGCGGCCCAACAATATGTAAACCTGCTTCTGCCGACTGTCGCGAGGCGAAACCTAAACGCTCCGGACCATCGTGATTACCGGCGATCATAATCACCGGCACCTTAAGCTCTTTACAGATTCGGTTAATCACCTCATCCAACAACCCTACCGCATTGGCAGGCGGCACTGAACGATCATAAATATCACCGGCCACCAGCACGACATCCACCCGTCGCTCACGAATCAAATCGATAATTTGATTCAGTACATGGCGCTGATCTTCCAGCAACGAAACATTGTGAAACTGCCGACCAATATGCCAATCGGAGGTATGGAGTATGCGCATTGCGTTTGCTTGCCCTGTTATTAGATATATCGAGTCATTCCCACCGACAAAATGTAGAAACTTTTTTCTCAGAAAAAGGCTGAGTATAACTGATCAGGGCACCTGAATTGATGCTCAGATAACTAAAATAAACTCGACTAACAACTGAGTTGGTATTGCCAAACAGGATAAGGCAGAATGACCGCATGCCAGATTCAATCACCGAATTCTTACCATTAATCATCAGCATTACCGCCTGGGGCGCTATCCTGTGGGGTGCGAACTGGATGCTTCTGCTTCGTTTGCCAGACCTCGGCAACGAACGCAAATTTCCACGCCAATTAGTCATGCTGGCATTAACCATTGCCGCCATCATCACAGCCATTCTCGCTCTGCCCATCAACGAATCGTCCCGCAATCAACTGCTGGGTTTGATTGGCCTGATCCTCTCGGGTGTTGTGGCCTTTTCGTCAACATCTATTGTCTCTAACTTGATGGCCGGTCTACTGTTACGAATTACTAAACCTTTCCGAATTGGGGATTTTGTCAGTGTCGGCGAACACTTTGGCCGCATCAGTGAACGCGGCTTATTTGATACCGAAATCCAGACCGAATCACGTGAACTGGTTTCTCTACCCAACACCTTCTTCATCAACAACCCGGTCACCACCACACGCAGTTCAGGCACGATTATTTCTCACTCACTTTCTCTCGGTTATGACCTGCACCATTCAAAAATTGAGCCGCTACTCATCCAGGCTGCTGAGCAATGCGGCCTGACCGATCCCTTTGTTCAAATCACCCAACTCGGTGATTTTTCCGTCAATTACCGCGTTGCCGGTTTGTTAACCGAAGTTAAACAGTTACTTACCGCACGCTCCAATCTTTGCGTACACATTCTGGATGTGTTGCACGCAGCTGACGTTGAGATCGTCTCGCCAGCTTACATGAACCAACGCCCTCAGGATGCGCATGATAGAACCATACCTCACGCTACACATGTGCCACCCGCTGATACAAATGGGGGCACCGGTTCAAACTCCCATGACATCGCCTTTGATAAAGCCGAACAAGCAGAGAAGATTGAAATACACAGGCAAAAACTAAAGGATGACATCAAGCAACTCGAAACATCCTTAAAAGAAGCATCCGAACAGAATACAGTGGACATCAAAAAACGCATTCAGAGCAAAGCCAATCTACTGCAGGCCCTTGATAAACGTGAAGAACAAAGCAAAGACGCCCCGTAAGTCATCCGCATGAAACACGAATATCTCTTTGTTTACGGCACCCTGCGCAAAGGCGTAACGTCACCAATGGACGCACTATTAGCACGTCACTGTAAATTTTACTCTGAAGCTATTGTGCGGGGCATTCTATACGACGTGGGTGGTTATCCAGGGGTCATAGAATCTGCAAAATCTAGTGATAAGGTAAATGGCGATCTTTATAAGGTTCAATGGGCTAGCCAGCTATGGCCTAAGCTGGATTATTACGAGCATTGCTCAAGCGCTTATGTAAAACCCCACCAATACGCCAGAAAAAAACGCGCCATATCTTTAGATAATGGTGAAACAGTTCAAGCTTGGATTTACCTGTTTAACTGGAAAACTGCCGGGCTTTATAAAATAGCGTCCGGTGATTATCTGAGCTATCTAAAATGTAACAGTTAATAACGATAAATATTTCAATTCGGTGACAGCCAAACTTGCTATTTCTACCTATGAAGCTTCAATGACTTAATCGTTAACACTAGAGATAATCCAGAGTATTATCTACCTGCCCCGCAGTAATTCACTATCTTTTAAAGTTAAATATCCGCTGGAATAGAATCACTCCCTTTTCAAAACCAGGTTGCCGAGAAAAATGCTAAACAAGATTAAGTATTTAAAACGTTTTAGAAAAATCCGCCGCGAGAAGCCCGATTACTGGTATCTTCCCGAAGACAATCTGGGATATATCCAAATACCTAAAGTAGCTTCCCGCTCAATAAGAGTCGCGCTCATTTCACATTTTAGCGGCCAAAATGCAGCAGATTTCAGCAAAGAGAAATTAGAAGAATTCTCTAAAATTCACTCTTCACATGTCGCACAGAAAAATATTCGAAGCCAAACTCCTGATGCATTCATTTTTTCATTTGTTCGTCACCCATATGAACGAATTTGGTCCTGTTATAAAAACAAAATTAGCGGGCCAAACATCAAGAAAAATATATTTGCCTGCCATGACATTAGCTTAAACGACAGTTTTGATACCTTTGTTGAAAAGATTTCTGATATCCCTGATTCAGAGGCTGACAGGCACTTTCGCTCACAAAGCTGGTTTTTAATGGACGGTTCCACACCATTAGTTGATTTCGTCGGTAGGCTGGAAAATATGAACACTGACTGGGAAACGCTACGTGAGCGCTTTAACTTACCCCAAATCCCACACCGAAATGCTACCAGCGAGACAACAAATTCCCTAAGTGAAAGAAATAAACAATTAATACAGAAACGCTATCACGAAGATTTTGTAAACTTTTATCCAGAGCAGTATTAAAAACTTTGATGCGCTGGTTACACAAACCAAACACCATTGGTTAGTTGGCAATCAATCGAATCCAGCACCATATGAATAACGAGCCCAAGTCCCACATAACGCAGTTTTGGCACAAAGCAAAAAACACCGTATACAAAAATCGGCACGAACGTATGCAAGGAATGAAAGCCAATACTACATCGGCCAGCGTCATAAACGGGGGTTGCCAGTAGATGATCCAAGTCCACCAGCATGGTGGACATCATAATCAGGTAGGCAAGCGTCCAATCTCGGCGAAAGAAAAGCCCAACGATGATGGCAGGGATTATAAAGTGCGAAAGGATATGGATATGGAATAGCCTTTTTAGGCTTACTAAAAGCCGCTATGTACGATAAATCGTTTCAATCAAGTGATAGCCAAACTTGGTTTTAATCGGCCCGTGCACCTTTAGCACGGGCTTTTTGAACACCACATTATCAAAAGCCTTTATCATCTTTCCGGGGCCAAATTCACCCAAGTCACCACCCTTCTTCGCGGAATTGCAGGTTGAGTGCTTTTTAGCCAGCATCGCAAAGTCCGCGCCGCCATCCAGTTTTTTCTTGATCGCTTCTGCTTCTTCTTTGGTTTTCACCAAAATGTGTCGTGCGCATGCTCTGGCCATAGGTTACTCGGCTTCTTTGACTCGGACTTTGCTTTTGTTGATTTGAGTACCATTAAGCTTGGTTATTGCATTTTTAGCTTCGTTCTTTACAGGCATCTCAACAAAAGCAAAACCCTTGGATTCACCGGTCACTTTATCTAATACCAACGTGCAGTATTCAACGTTTCCATGCTCTTCAAAAATGGCTTTTAGTTCAGCCTCTTTTGTTGTGCGCGCCAGGTTTCGAACTAATAATTTCATGGGGTATCCATTATTTAAGAATAGAGAGCGAAGCGTGAATGCCGTTCGCATTGCCGCGGATTATCACAGAATACCCGAAGTAAACCAATGCCTTACCAAATTTACTAAGTTACGCCTTAAATAATGCCCTTCTGAGCTAATGCGTCAATTACCAGTTTTCGTCGTAATGGCAATTCGCGCTTATCATTTATGATCATATGATGCGCGAAAAACCACACCTCACCAGCCGCTTCGACATAGCCGACATACCAACCATTCAGACCTTTCCAACCGGTTTTAGCTCGCAGTGTATAAGCCGGGGTTTCATCTACCCGCATGATTTCCTTCAAGATTTTGATATTGCGGGTCTTGACCGGTAACCGCTCGAAATAGACGTTACGCAGGAAGTTAATTTGCTCGCGAGGGGAGACACCCAACTCGCCATCCAGCCAGAAGGTTTCAACATCCAGCCCCGTCTTTTTATTGCCGTAATCAAAGGCATCAAGATAGTGTTGATAACGTGTATCACCAACCTGTTTGGCGAAACGCTGATAACACCAAACACAAGAACGAGCGAAAGCGGTAGCCAAGGTTTGATCAGCGTTCCACGGCGTATATTGTCTCTCTACACCATCCCACGCAATGATTTCAAACGGGTCTTTAACCACCCCTTCTTCCAGAGCTATCAGAGTATTCGGGATTTTAAACGTCGATGCCGGAATATGCCTCAACTCAGCTTCAGTTGCGTTGTTGGTATATTGAACATCACCATTTAACGACTCAATCAGCAGCGTTCCCTCTACGCCCTCCTTTTTAAATAGCTGTTCAATATCAACATCCCCAGCCATCAACGTAGAAGAAAATAGCAGAACAATCGTGCATATAAATACGCGCTCAATCATAGGTCATTATCAACAATCGGTAAGGGTGACAGGTTTAACTCGAGTGCTGTTATTTATATCCCGGCTATGGCGAATCAGTTCGTCCCCTGCAACTGTTTGCGGGGATTTAGCAAGCCGGTCATAAAGCACCACATTAACTGTCGCTGCTAAATTCAGACAGCCACTGGTAGGGACATACACAACAGCATCAGCGCGATCAACGATCTCTTGGCTGATCGTGCCATCCTCAGGGCCGAAGAGATAAAAAGCGTTATCCGGATGTTGGAATTCAGGCAGCGATACGGCGCCTTCAACTAGCTCAACACAAACAATTTTGGCGTTATCCGGCACGCTGCTAAGAAGACAAGCCACACCCGTTAACGGAATATTAAGGTTCTTCTTCCGGGTATCCGTATTGAAGCGCTCGGCGCGATCATAGCGGTCACCCGTATAAAAAACTGCATTCGCCTGAAAGCACCCCGCCGCACGCATAACCGCGCCAACATTCGCCGGGCTTTTTGGCCTGATCAGACCAATGCTTATATGGTAATCATTCATTGATTAGTTTCCTGAACGCCCTACAAGTTTTGAACGATGCTATAGTGGCCTGAGCAGTTAGTTTACGGCCGTCACGCTGATATATCACACCGAGCCATCAAACATTGTTTCCACCACTAGCCGACAAAAACACAGCGAGAGCACCATGGATTTCAACAAACGAAAAGAGAATTCCGGGTTGGTTTGCACCTGCAATAATTTGTATCGTGAAGAGCTAATGGAGTCCATCGAAGCCGGTTACGATGAAGCCAAAGATGTTATGTTTGATCACAGCACGCAGTTTCGATGCTGTGAATGTAAGCCCATCATTGAGGCCATGATCAAAAAGCACAACAAACCAGTATAACGCCCCTTCTGTGCAGCACAAAAGGGGATTAAAAACGAAACAACTCCCCAACGCCTACCGTTGAATATAAAGCACCAACTTATAGCGCCTTAGTGAGACTGAACGCACCGCGAATCTGGCCCAACGAATAACCTGTCGCCATATCCTCCGGGTAACGCTCTGCAAGCGCGTTTTTAACGTCAGGCTGCAATGAATCACCATGGCAGCTCAAACAAAGCCCCTCAACACCCTGCGCCTTCATAAAGCGATAATCACTGCCAACAACGTCCGAAAACATCATGCCCGAAGCAGGCTCACCTTTCACTTGGCGCTCATCAAACTGCTCCAGCACCATGCGCTCAAACGTATCGGGCGTTGCGCTCGCTTTATTACGCGCCTTCAAGCTGACACGTTTGACATCCCAACCTGTTTCCGCACTCAGTGATGCCGCAATTTTTGGTGCCTCATCAGAGCACACATCAATCGCATGAACAAAGCCACCTGTCTGAATCGCTTTTTTTAGTGTCGGCTTTAGCTTTCCGGCAAAGGCTTTAACAATTTGAACAGCCTCTGCGTCTAATGCCGACGTGTTCTCAACGCCCCCTGCGGCCACCTGAAACGACATGCCAGCTAAAATGGGTATCAGTAAAAAAGATCGTTTTATATGCTTCACTGCAATCATTCCTCCAAAAGAATTGTTTACTATATGCACGAACAATCCTGTGGACATTCGTGTCGTAATTAATACGATTCAGTAAACCTAAACTATAAGGAAATATGTTGTGACTGCACTAAAAGTTTTGAAAATATTCGTTCTTTCATCGGCCCTGTTTTTTTTAGCGGCATGCTCTACATCAAATGAGACTGAAACCGCTAACACGTCGGCAACAACTCAATTCTCAATCAACAACTTCGCTAACCCGGAACAATCGATCTTCACCGGCGGCCAACCCAGCCAGGAAGCACTCACCGCACTCGCTGAAGCAGGCGTTAAGCACGTCATAAACCTGCGTCCCTTGCAGGAACAAGAACAGTCACAGAATTGGAATGAAGCCGAACTTGTTCAGTCATTGAATATGCAATACCACAGCATTCCAGTCGCTGGGGCGGCAGGCGTGACACGCGAAAATGCGGCGGCAGTAGCCGATCTGCTTAAAACACTCGAGGGCGAGCAAGTCTTCTTACATTGCGCGAGCAGCAACCGGGTTGGTGCACTGACGGCACTTTATGAAGGCGCAGTGAACGGCATGAATACTGACGAGGCTTTAGCAAAAGGAAAACGCTGGGGGATGAGTGGCCTTGAACCTGTGGTACGCGCGCAACTGGACAAGCCACAGTAAACAAATCACCACGCTCTTCAGCTCAAAATTAAAGAGCGCTGCCCCTTAATTTCAGGCATTAAAAAGCCGATACATAAGTATCGGCTTTTTAAATATGGCTCCCCGAGCTGGACTCGAACCAGCGACAGGCGGATTAACAGTCCGCTGCTCTACCAACTGAGCTATCGGGGATCAACTCATCAGTGGGCGCAGATGGTAATTAGGTTTCTAGGCAAGGTCAATGATAAAGAGCCGCATTTATTTTATTGATCGTTAAAACTTTGTACTTATTAAAATAACCCCAGTTCCCTTTAATAAAGGGAACCACGCCATTGAAAATGTCAGAGAATTTAACACTTTTACCACCTAACGCCCCGAAAAAAAACTAACCCGCTGTTTAATAATGGGTTTTATGATTTGGTATAAACCTTGCTAGGTCAGTATATAACGCAGTCTTTTAATAACCGATTAGAGAATTAAAGTATGAAAGCATTAAAAACAATAAAATATTTCATAGGTGCAACAGCTCTTTTTGTTGCAGCGTCGGCTCAAGCCGTTGTTGTAGACACATCTCTATGGACAACAGCACGCTCACCAGCTGCAAATTTAGGCCCAACTGGATTAACCAGTGCTGGCGGCAATCAGGCTGTACAAAACAGTAATTCATACGGCACCATCGTTAGTGACTTCTCTTTCACTGGCGATTTTAATTTTTCAGGCTCAATGACTCCAACTACTGTTAGCTTCAACGATAACGATATTCTTGGTTTAGTGTTTGGCTGGCAAGATGCTTCAAACCATTACCGTTTAGGCTGGGAACAGGGTGGCTTTAATGATAGTCCTACTGGTGCTAGCGGCATGTTTTTAGTTAGAGAGCTTGCTGGTGTTTCAACTATTTTATTCCAACAAGAAACCTTTTGGGCAGACAATGTTAGCTACAACTTTGTCGTTGGACGAACAGGCAACGACATCTCATTTAGCCTGGGCGGTGTAAACCAGTCATTTACCGATACAACCTTTATGACTGGTAATGTAGGTTTTTATACCGAAAGCCAAACAGCCCGTTTCGGCGGCTTAGCTAGTGCTCCTCAAGCACCTGGTGAAGAAGTTTCTTCACCTGCGCCTTTAGCTCTTCTAGGTCTAGGCTTAGTTGGAATGTTTTTTGCGCGCAAAAGATCGGCGGCTTAAATTGACTTAGGCTTTACCTATAAAAAACCCGCCAAAACGCGGGTTTTTTATACTAACGTTAAAAGTAGAATCAAAACATCCTCTACTTCCCACGCGCTTCAAACGCCGCCATCTGCTCAGCCGTCGCCGGCAACTGGTGCTTCTCTTTCCACTCGTCATAACTCATGCCATACACCTTCTCACGCGCGGCATCATAATCAATCTCAACACCCTTCTCTTCTGCCGCAGCCATGTACCACTTGCTCAGGCAGTTACGACAAAAATCCGCCAGAATCATCAGGTCAATGTTCTGAACTTCTTTGTGGTCATCAAGGTGCTTCAGAAAACGGCGAAAAGTTGCGGCTTCCAGTTCAATTTCAGTTTGCTTATCCATTTTAATTTCCTACCTTTGATTTTTTTTAGGTTTTAGAGGGCTGCTAATTATTCAACAGCTCATCTAATAAAATTGCATCGAGCAGATCACCCTGTTTCACAGTTGTATTTGGCGGCACAATCGCCAGCGCATCGCTGTAGACAGTAGACCTTAGCACGCCTGAGTCTTGGGTGGAAAAGGACTCTAAACGCTGCTCCCCATCGTCACCTTGCACCAAACTGACACGGATATATTCCTGACGAACACCGCTGCGTTTGCGTTCAAAATTAATCGGCAACTTCCAGCGTCTTGGTTCTTTCCAGGGCATGCCCTGCATGGCTTGCAGGTAGGGTTTGATCAACACTAAAAAGCCCACAAACACAGAGACCGGGTTGCCGGGTAAACCAAAGAATGGCGTGTCGTTGATATGGCCAAAAGCGACGGGCTTGCCGGGTTTCATGGCGAGACTCCAAACATCCAGATGGCCCAGTTCCTCAACGGCTGGTTTGACATAATCGGCATCACCGACGGACACACCACCGCTGGTGATCACCACATCGGCCTGTTGAGCCGCGGCGGAAAGCTTGTCTTTAGTCATGTCAAAGTCATCGGGCACGATGCCACCGTCGATAAATTCAAAACCAAGGCGTTCAATCATACCTGCCATGATAAAACGGTTGGAATTGTAGATTTGACCGTTAGCCAATGGCGAGCCAGGATCAACCAGCTCATCGCCGGTGCTCAGTGCAGCAACCTTTAAGGGGCGGTAGATAGCCACCTCGGCAATACCCACTGAGGCCAGCTGGCCGATATGTTGTGGGAACAACTTTTGGCCTTTAACCAGCACCACGTCACCGGCCTTAATGTCCTGCCCCTGAGGACGTACATTGTTACCCGGGGTGATTGATGCGGGCAGAATTACGTTATCACCATCAACGTCACAATCTTCCTGCATCACTACGGCGTTGGTGCCCACGGGAATTTGCCCGCCAGTAAAAATACGCACCGCTGTACCGCGCTCAAAGGGCTGCCCTTCATGCCCAGCCATCACGCGTTGGCTGATTTTCAAGATGGTTTTTTGGCCGGCAATCAGATCATCGGTACACAGCGCATAACCATCCATCGCGCTGCAATCTTCAGGCGGCACATTAAGCGTTGAGCAGACATCTTCAGCCAATACGAAACCCAGTGATTCACTCGCGGGCACGCGTTTAATGGCGGTGGTCGGATTGACGTTGTCTTTGAAGAGTTGTAATGCGTTTTCTACAGAGAGTAATGACATATCAATAAGTAATCGTTGTCAGTGGTTAGCTGTGTTAAAGCCTGGATACCGGGTCAGAGCCCGGTATGACAGAGTTCGATTAATGCGGTAATTCACCTACCAGATAAGCCGCAAAGTTACAGGGCCGATGACGGCTGTCCAGCTGCTCGGCGATGATGCTATCCCAGGCAGTACGGCAGGCATTGGTCGAACCTGGCAGGCAGAAGATCGCCGTGCTGTTCACCAAACCGGCAACAGCTCGGGATTGGATCGTAGAGGTGCCAATCTGCTTTTCAGAAACCTGACGAAACAATTCACCAAAGCCTTCTATCTCTTTATCGAACAGAGGTTTCATCGCTTCCGGTGTGCTGTCGCGATGTGAAAAGCCGGTGCCGCCTGTTAGCAGCACAACATGGACGTTGCTGTCGGCAATCCATTGTGAAACCACGGCGCGCATTTGGTACACGTCGTCCTTCACAATTTGTTTATCAATGTTCACATGGCCTGCGGCTTCAACACGCTCAGCCAAAATCACACCTGACTTATCAGTTTTACCAGTGCGGGTATCGGATACGGTTAAAACTGCGATATTTAAGGGGGTAAGTTCTTTTGTCATATTCTTTTACTCAATCTCTTATTAACAACCCTTCGTAGGGTGCTGGAAAACATTTTCGAAGCAGACGATGCTAGACAAAATCAGGCGAAAAAGCGCAGTTTATAGATTATAAATGAGCAGAGCCTGCCCCGCTTTACCGGGTATTTTTAGCCTGGTTTTAACGCCGCAGCGGCCACGCAGATAGTTTTCCTACATAAATCCAAATTGATCAAAGGGAAAGAAGGTCACTAGATCGCCCTCTTCTACCTGTGTTAAATCTTCAGCCAGTTCAACTAAACCATCGGCTTCGACAAGCGAGCTCAAAACGCCAGAGCCTTGCTTGGCGTAACTGCTAACGCGCAGCCCTTCTTCGGTTTGCTGTAAAATAGAGCGTACAAACTCGGTACGCCCCGCTTTCTTCTTCATACTAAAGGCGGCAGGCAATTGATAGCTACGCGGCTCCGGCCACTGTTGACCCGATAAGGTACAAAGCAATGGATAGACAAAACGTAGGAAACACACGCCAACCGCTACGGGATTACCAGGCAGGCCAACAAAACCAGCATTACCCAGTTGACCAAATGACAGGGGCTTGCCGGGCTTCATCGCCAAGCGCCAGAAATTCATCGACCCTTCAGCGACCAGCACATCGGCGATGTGATCGGTGTCGCCAGTGGATGCACCACCGGACGTCATAATCACATCATGGCTTTTAGCTGCTTCCGTCAGAGCATTGCTAACAGCATCATATTGATCAGGCAATATACCCAAGTCCGTCACCGCACAACCCATGCCCTGCAACCAGCTAAGTAACATGTAACGGTTAATGTCGTAAACGCTGTCCTCGGCCAGTGGTTGGCCGGGTTCCAAAATTTCATCGCCGGTGGAAAACACCGCCACACGCAGTGCTTTGTAAACCCGCAGTTGCGAACAGCCAATAGCCGCCGCCATACCAATATCCTGCGGACGGAGGCGTAGACCAGTATGACGAACGGGCTGCCCATTCGCCACATCTTCCCCGCGTGGACGCCAGTTACCGCCCGCTTTTATGCCCGCCGGAAAGCTCACTTGGCCATCAGCAACCTCAACATCTTCCTGCATCACCACGGTATCGGCACCGTCGGGCATTTTAGCCCCGGTGAGAATACGCATCGCCGTACCCGGCTTTAACGCTTCGGCACTGGCATGACCAGCGGTAGATTGACCAACCAAAGGTAATGTAGTGGTCTGTTGGGCGTTCAAATCTTCAACACGAATGGCATAACCATCCACTGCTGCGTTATTAAAACCGGGGATATCACGACCTGAAATCAGCGGTTCTGCCAACACTCGGCCCGGCGCATCAGCCAATGGGACCCTTTCGGTTTCAACCACAGGTTGCCCTGCTTCACGCAGTTGCGTTAAGGCATCGGGAACCGATAACAGTTGTTGAGCAGGTGCAAAGCAATCGTTGATATTCATTTCCGAACGTCCAGCCCCACATATTCACTGATGAAAGCAGCGATGCTCTCGACATCATTCAAATCAAGCACCGGGCCATCAACATTTAGGTCGGCAGAACTAACACCAGCCTGGGTTGGCGCTTCAGCGGCCAAGGCGACAATGTTATTGGCCTTATCGTTATTCATCGGTTCCAGAGTGACTGAAGGTCTGACCGCTTGAATTTTTGGATGAGTATCACCCTTGTAACCTTCAACCAACACTAAATCCAATTCACCAAATTGCTTGAGTAATTCAGACAGCGGTTGTTCGCCTTCGTCCTGTAATTCATGCATTTTGGCCCAGCGCTTTTCAGAGGCGATCATCACTTCCTGAGCACCGGCTTCACGATGGCGGTAACTGTCAGTACCAGGCTGATCGATATCAAAACCACAATGTGCGCGCTTGATGGTGCCGACCTTCAGACCTTTGCCGACAAAATAATTAACCAGCTTAACCATCAGGGTGGTTTTGCCTGAATTCTTCCAGCCGGTTACGCCAAATACTTTGTTCATTCTGGAGCCTTTATACACGTTTCAATTTTGTTACTGGTTCAATCACAAATTCACGGCGGATAAACTCATAGGCTTCTTGACAGCTTGGTTGAGTGAAAAACTCCTCAACCGGCTGATGCGCCATAATACGCCCATCCTGAATATATATAATCTGCTGAGCTAAGCGACGTGCTTGTGCCAGGTTATGGGTGCTCATTAGCACCTGAATGCCCGATTCGTGCATAGCTTTTACATGTTCTTCAACATAGTCGCAAGCGCCAGGATCAAGACTAGCCGTTGGCTCATCAAGAAACAGAATTTCTGGCTTCAGAGCCCAAGCTCGGGCAATCGCCAAACGTTGCTGTTGACCACCCGATAACACCGTAGCCATCCGCCCGGAAAGCGCTTCCAACCCGGCCCATTTAAGTGCCTGTTGCGCGCGCTCCGCTCTTTCAGCTTTGGGCCAGTTACGTAATGCGTACATGATATTTTCTTTAGCAGAGCGCCTTAGCATCACGGGTTTTTGAAACACCATCGTTTGTGGTGGCCGTGCCTGACGGCCATTCCAGCTTAATTGGCCTTTGTCCAGCTGAAGCAGGCCATGACAAAGACGCAGAAACAGACTTTTACCGGAACCATTCGGTCCCAGCACCACCGTAAAGGAGTGCTTTTCCAGGGATACATTTAAATCCTTCAGCAACTCGGTGTCATTAATGGAAAGGCTGACATTATGAAGAGACGGGCTAGCCATAATTATTTCCCACCCCCTCTAACCGAAGACCAATGACTTACCCAATGCACGGCAACATTGACCAGCAGCGCCAAAGCCAACAGTACAATACCAAGCGCCATCGCCAGCTCAAGATTACCCTTGCTGGTTTCCAACGCAATTGCCGTCGTCATCACACGGGTCAGGTGATCAATGTTGCCACCGACAATCATGACTGCACCGATTTCAGCAATGGCGCGGCCAAACCCCGCCAACACAACTGTCGTTAATGCCGCGCGTGTTTCCCAGAACAATGTTGGCAAAGCCTCCATAGTGCTGATATTGAACGATTTAAGCTGTTCACCAACCCGTTCCCATTCCTGCTGGAAATGTTGACGGCTAAGGGCCACCACAATCGGCGTAATTAATACTGTTTGGGCAATCACCATTGCAGCAGGTGTAAACAATAGGCCAAAGACACCCAACGGGCCTGCACGCGAAAGCAGGATATAAACAAACAAACCCACTACAACCGGCGGCAGGCTCATCATCGTGTTAACGAGAATGGTGATGGCATGATGGCCGCGGAAGCGTCGTACCGCCAACAATGCTCCGAGCGGTAACCCTATCAAGGTAGAGATGGCAACAGACGAAAGACTGACACGCAGCGACAGACCGATAATTTCCCATAGATCTCCGCCCCACTGAAAGATCAGCAGAAACGCAGAAAGGAAGGTTTGAGAATCACTCATAGTCAATTAACAGTTCAGGCTTGTATTAGAAATTGCTCAGCCGCCTGTAGGTCTTCCGGCCGGTTAATATTAAAAAACGGATCAAAGGGCTCCGTAGAAAAATCGACCTGACTGCACTTGTACCGATCGGTCCAGCGTAGAATTTTACGCATTTCCTCATCAACGACCGCTTTGTGCAAATCATCCAGTAAGGATACAGACCACAGACCAAACACCGGGTGATTTTGACCATCACTGACGGCACAGGCCAGTGGTGCATTTTCATCTTCGGCTTGCTGCAACATGCGTGCAACCAAATCCTGCGGGAAGAATGGTGTATCACTGGCAAAACTCACCAGCCACTCACACTCAGGTACGTTATCCCGCACCCAATGCATGCCGGTTAAAATACCCGCCAACGGGCCGGCAAAATCCGGCACCACATCAGCGGCAACGGGCAAGCCGTACTCAGCAAAACGTGCAGGATCACCGTTTGCGTTCAACACCAAATAATCGACCTGTGAACCGGCACGTTCAATAACACGATTGAGTAGCGGCTTGCCACCTAGGGTCAGCAGACTTTTATCACCGCCGCCCATGCGTCGAGCCAATCCACCCGCGAGAATTACGCCGGTTACATTCTTGTTAGAAAATTCAGTCATCATTGGCCTTGCGAGACATTCTTTTTGGCTCGTCTTCAACCTTGGAATGATCAGCGTCGTAGATCAAACGTTCATGGCCAGACAACACGGTAAAACGTTTCCCCTTGGCCCGGCCTAACAGGGTTAAATTCGCTTGACGAGCCAACTGTACACCCCAGGCGGTATAACCCGAACGTGACATCAAAATGGGGATACCCATCTGTACCGTTTTCAACACCATTTCCGAGGTTAAACGGCCGGTGGTGAAGAACGTTTTATTATCGGGTTTGATGCCATTGAGGTACATATAACCCGCAACTTTATCCACCGCATTATGGCGACCCACATCTTCCATATAAACCAGCGGTTTATCTTCTTCACACAGCACACAACCATGAATAGCACCGGATTTGAGGTACAGGCTGGGCTGGTGGTTGATCTTGGAGAATAACGTGTAAAGCCAGGAGGTTCTCAGCACCGTGTCCGTCGGTAACTTGATAGATTTAAAGCTCTCCATAATATCAGCAAAAATGGTGCCTTGAGCGCAACCGGAGGTGCGGATTTTTTTTTGCAGTTTATGCTCGTAATTGGACTCTTCCTTGGTACGAACCACAACCACGTCCAGATCTTCGTCATACTCAATATCAGTGACCTCATCTTCCGGTTTAAGCATGTTCTGATTGAGCAGAAAGCCAATGGCCAGTTCACGCGGATGATCACCCACCGTCATCATAGTCACCACTTCTCTGCTATTGAGGTACAGTGTCAGCGGACGTTCAATAATGACATCAAGCTCGACTTCATCACCATTATGGTCATAGCCGGAGACACGTTCAGTCAGACGAGGATCTTCCGGATCAGGTGATACTTGAAATTCTTCTATTGCCACAGATAACTCCAGTTACATTTTCAAAGCGATCTTACAAACTGATTGAGAGCATATAAGTAAAAACAGGCTAAAGAAAGGATCTTGATCAAGTCAAAATTCTAATAAAAGCCAATCTAAAACAGCTTCATCGCCCTACTTAACAGGCAGAAAAAACAAACCCCGCAGGAGCGGGGTTTGTTTAAATCTCAAAAGCTTTTAATTCAAGGCTGATCTTAATGATCAGCCTATCAACCATTAAATGGTCTTAAACAACTTTTTCAATTTTCGCTGCACAGAACTTGAACTCCGGAATCTTACCGAAGGGATCAAGTGCGGCGTTAGTCAGCTCGTTCGCTGCGCCTTCCGAGAAACAGAATGGCATGAACAGACAGCCATCCGCAATTTCAGGAAGAACACGCGCGTAACACTCAACTACACCACGACGTGTCGCAATACGAACCATGTCACCAGGCTCAATACCCAGCTTGATTGCATCGTTCGGGCTAACTGAAGCAAATGCCGCTGGTTCCAGGTCATCCAATGTCGCTGAACGACGTGTCATGGAACCTGTGTGCCAGTGCTCCAGTACACGACCCGTAGACAGAATCATCGGGTATTCTTCATCGGGTTCTTCATCTGGAGAAACAAGACCAGCAGGAACCAGTGTTGCTTTACCGGTTGCTGTTGGGAAGCCGTCGGTGAATACCACGTCCTGACCCGGTTGATCCGGCGCATGACAGGGGTACGTCACTGAGTTTTCGCGGGTTACACGTTCCCAAGTGATGTTATTCAAAGACGGCATAGCCAGCTTCATTTCGTTGAACACGTCTTCCTGGCTCTCGTAAGTCCAGTCCAGACCCATACGTTTGGCAACTTCCTGAATCAACCACCAGTCCTGACGAACATCACCCGGCATTGGCAATGCAGCACGACCACGTTGAACCTGACGGTTGGTGTTGCTCACCGTACAGTCTTTCTCAACGAAAGCAGAGGCAGGCAGGATAACATCAGCATAAATAGCCGTTTCTGTGACAAACAGATCCTGAACCACCAGGTGCTCCAGTTTAGCCAATGCTTCACGCGCGTGGTTAACATCAGGATCAGACATCGCTGGGTTTTCACCCTGAATGTACATGCCTTTAATCACGCCATCATGAACAGCATCCATAATTTCAACAACCGTCAGACCCTTGTTAGGATCCAAGTTCTCAACGCCCCACAGCTTTTCAAACTTAGCCTTATTCTCGGGATTGGTAACAGGCTGGTAATCCGGGTACATCATTGGGATCAAGCCAACATCAGACGTACCCTGTACATTGTTCTGACCACGCAGTGGGTGCAGACCCGTACCTGGACGACCAATATGACCGGTCATCATTGCCATGGAGATCATCGCACGTACGTTATCGGTACCGTGAACATGTTGGGAAACACCCATGCCCCAGAAAATAATAGACGATTTAGCATTTGCATAAGTACGTGCAACATCACGAATCGTGTCAGCATCGATACCACAGATTTCAGCCATGTCTTCAGGCTTATAATCCTTCAGATGCTCTTTCAACTGATCAAAACCGATCGTCATGTCATCAAGGAAGTCCTGCTTGTACAGTTTCTCTTCCAGGATCACGTTCATCATGGCGTTTACCAGACTGACGTCAGCACCATATTTGAACTGCAGCATGTGAGAAGCGTGTTCTTTCATGCTGTGACCACGAGGGTCCATAATAATCAGCTTGGTGCCACGAATTGCTGCACGCTTGAAGAAGGTTGCCGCAACCGGGTGGTTAGACTCCGGGTTACAACCGATCAAGATAGCCACTTCAGCGTTCTCAACTTCCATGAAGGAAGCCGATACCGCACCTGAACCAACACCTTCCAGCAGCGCGGCTACGGATGATGCGTGGCACAAACGTGTACAGTGATCAACGTTGTTAGAACCAAAGCCGGTACGAACCAGTTTCTGAAGCATGTACGCTTCTTCGTTAGAACCTTTCGCAGAACCAAAACCGGCTAACGATTTAGGACCATTGGCTGGATCATCACGCAGGTCACGAAGACCGCCAGCCGCTAAATCAAGCGCTTCTTCCCACGTCGCATCACGGAAATGCGTGTAGGGGTTGGCTGGATCGAAATCTACTTCAGCCGTCTTAGGCACGCCTTCTTTACGAATCAGCGGCTTAGTCAGACGGTCTGGGTGACGCGGGTAATCAAAACCAAAACGACCTTTCACACACAGTCGGTTTCTGTTTGATGGGCCACCAGAGCCTTCAACATAAATGATCTCATCATCTTTCACGTTCAGAGTAATCTGACAACCTACACCACAGTATGGACAAACACTGTCAACTTTACGGTCGACGTCTTCACCTTTCTCAAAGATGCCAACACCGTTGTCATCAAGTGTTTTCTTAGGCAACAGTGCGCCCGTAGGACACGCCTGAACACACTCACCACAAGCAACACACGTAGAGTCGCCCATTGGATCGTTGAAATCGAAAACGATTTCAGTTTTAGAGCCACGCTGAGACAAACCAATCACTTCGTTCACTTGAACGTCGCGACAAGCCTGAACACACAGCTGGCAAGTAATACAGGCATCCATGTTCACAGCGATAGACGTATGGCTATCATCTTTTTCGCGAACAGGTGCAGCTGGGAAACGAGAAACGTCAACCGCCAGCTCATCAGCCCACTGCCACATTTTGGAGTTTTTATCGTGCGCAACTTCACGTTTTGGCTGGTCAGCAACCATCAGTTCCATAACCAGTTTACGTGTTTTCTGTGCTTTCTCGGAGCTGGCACTGTTAACTTTCATGCCTTCCGTTGGTGTTCTTACACAGGAAGCTGCCAGTACACGCTCACCTTCAATCTCAACTACACAGGCACGACAGTTGCCGCTTGGCTCGTAGTCTGCCTCTGGTGAGTAACACAGGTGAGGAATGCTTTCTTCGTGGCGTTTTGCCGCCTGCCAAATGGTTTCACCTTCTAACGCTTCAACTTCAACGCCATCAAGGAAAAATTTAACGGTATTTAATGATCCACCCATTGTCTTATCCTCGCGCGATGACGTCGTCTTTGAAGTAGTTAATTACGGAGTTAACCGGGTTAGCGGCTGCTTGGCCTAAACCACAGATGGACGCTTGTCCCATCACCATACTCAGATCAGCTAACAGCTCAAGATCCCAGTTGCCTTCTTCGATTAACTTAACGGTTTTCTCAGTACCAGAGCGGCATGGCGTACATTGCCCACAACTCTCGTCTTCGAAGAACTTCATCAAGTTCAAAGCAACATCTTTCATATCATCCTGGTCGGACAATACAACAACCGCCGCAGAACCAATAAAACAGCCATACTCTTCAAGCGTACCGAAGTCCAAAGGCAGATCAGCTTTACTGGCTGGCAAGATACCACCAGACGCGCCACCAGGTAGATAACCTTTTAAGTTATGCCCTTCAATCATGCCACCACAGTAATTTTCGATCAGCTCGTTCATGGTAGTGCCCGCTGGCGCCAATTTAACACCCGGGTTATTAACACGACCAGAAACGGAGTAGCTACGCAGACCTTTACGACCGTTAGCACCATGAGAAGAGAACCACTCGGCTCCTTTCTCGACGATGTCACGCAACCAGAATACCGTCTCAACGTTGTTCACCAGCGTTGGGCGATTAAACAGACCAACCTGTGCTACATAAGGAGGACGCTGACGCGGGTAACCACGCTTGCCTTCCAAAGATTCGATCATGGCAGATTCTTCACCACAGATGTATGCACCGGCACCACGACGTAGGTGGATAAAGCCTGGCTCTGCAAGGCCTTCAGCTTCAACGCGTGCAATCGCTTTAGTCACGATTTCGCGTGCAGCTGGATATTCATCACGCAGGTAGATATAAACGCCTTCAGCTTCAACAGCCCATGCGCTGATCAACATACCTTCTAAGAAACGGAATGGGTCGCTTTCCAAATAATGGCGATCTTTGAACGTACCCGGTTCGCCTTCATCACCGTTGATAGCCATCAAACGAGGACCGTCTTCCTGGCGTACAAACTTCCATTTCAGAGCAGTCGGGAAACCCGCACCACCCAGACCACGCAGACCGGAGTCACTTAGAATAGTGCTCAGCTCTTCGTAGGTACGGTTGCCCGCTTTCACGTCTTTCAGCAGCGCGAAGCCACCCTCAGCAGCATACGTTTCGTAGCTGATAGACTCAGGAATTTGAGCGTGGAAATCTTTTGCTTCAACAACCTGAACGATTGAATCAACCGTTGCGTTGTCAACGTGGCGGTGACCTACTTCAGCAACGGGTGCTGTGTCACAACGTCCCATGCAAGGTGCGTTTACAACGCGAACCTGCGCAGCATCAACTTTGGCTTCCAGCGCAGCTTTGAGCTGGTCGGCGCCGCGTAGTTGACAGCTCAAGCTGTCACACACACGAATCGTTACTGCAGGTGGTGCCGTTTCACCTTCTTTAATCACATCAAAATGTGCGTAGAAAGTAGCAACCTCATAGACTTCAGCCTGTGGCAAAGTCATTTCCACTGCCAGTGCAGCCAGGTGTGCCGCTGAAATGTGACCGAACTTGTCCTGAATCAGGTGCAAGTGCTCAATCAGCAAATCGCGTTGACGAGACTTGTCTCCCAACAATTCACGTACTTCCTGTAGTGCGGCAGGCTGTACCTGACGACCACGATCAATAATTCTTCCTTTCTTCTTACGCCCTGTACCAGGGTGTAACCGCTTTTCTTCACTCATAAAAAATTACCATGATTTTCTTATGTGCATTTATAGTTATTTATCTTGTTTAATGCTGAATTCAGCCTATTGCAGTTCAACCGCAGAACACACCGCTCCTATCCTCCGGTGGCGTTCATAAACCGTAATATCTGAGGCTCCTCATCAAAATCAAAATAATGGCGCTCGGGCTTAATTGTCATTGCATCAACAATCGCCTGTTTCAAGCGTTCTCTTTCACCGGGGTATCTGCGTAGCACGGCACGCAAGTCCACCGAGTGTTCATTGCCCAGACACAATAACAGCCGCCCCTCTACGGTTAACCGTATGCGGTTGCAGCTGTCACAGAAATTCTCGCTGTGCGGTGAAATAAAACCGACACGAGATTCATATCCCGGGATACGCCAATAACGGGAAGGACCCGAAGTCTCTTCCGATGATGGCAGTAATTCATATTTTTCACTGATCAGTTCACGTAATTCAGCACTGGAACAGAAGGATAAACCTCTGTCGTGCTCACTGATCTGACCCAAGGGCATTTCCTCAATAAAGGAAATATCCAAGCCATTTTCCAACGCATAATCCAGCAAATCGACAACTTCGTTATCGTTACGACCCCGAAGGATAACAGCATTTAACTTAATACGCTCGAATCCAGCGCTTTTTGCCGCTTCGATACCCTTGAGAACTCTATTCAGATCACCGGTACGGGTTAAGCGTTTAAACTTGTCTTCCTCTAAACTATCCAGGCTAACGTTAATACGTTTAATACCTGCATCTCTCAAGGTTTGCGCTTTTTGCTGGAGCTGCGAACCGTTGGTGGTAATGGTCAGCTCTTTTAAGCCCGGCAAACTACCGATAGAAGCAACCATCGTTTCCATGTTACGACGAATCAATGGCTCGCCACCCGTCAAACGAATTTTCTCAATACCCAATTCAACAAAAGCGGTACCAATTTCGGTCATTTCTTCCAGCGTTAATACCTTTGCGCGTGGCAGAAACTCCATTTCTTCAGCCATACAGTAGACGCAACGAAAATCACAGCGGTCAGTAACCGACATGCGCAGATAGGTAATCTCTCGGCCAAAACCGTCTATCAAAGCCATCTTGTTGCTCTCTCATCATCAGATGCCTTTGCATCCAGCCATTTATCACCTTCAGGGCGCTGTTCACGTTTCCAAAAAGGCGCCTTGGTTTTGAGGATATCCATCAAATATTCAGCCGCAGCAAAGGCCGCGTCACGGTGTGCGCTGTTGACGCCCACAAATACAATCTGATCTGCTGGTCTTAGCTCTCCAACACGGTGCACGATGGTGGCATTGATAATCGGCCAACGTTTAGCGGCCTCTTCAATCAAACCTTCCAACACCTGCTCAGTCATGCCGGGGTAATGCTCCAGATACAAAGCCTCAACGCTGGAGTCGTCATTAAACTCGCGCACTAGGCCAGTAAAGGTAACGATAGCGCCTATTTGCGGCGCATCAGCCTTCAGAGCCTCATAGAATGCCGCAACATCGAAATCTTCGGTTTGAATAAAAACTGCCATATTAGCCACCGGTTACCGGTGGAAAAAAGCCCACTTCATCATTCGCTGAAATTTGTGTCTCAGCAGTTGCCATTGTCTGATTGACAGCCACCAGCACCTGCGTGCCAGAAAACGCTTTCTGCCATGACTCACCACGATCGCACAAAGCAGTTTTCAACTCAGCAACAGAGAAAGTCTCAGCCTTCATCTCAAAGGCTTCTTCAGCACAATCCAATTGATCACGTAATTTAGCAAAATATAAAATCTTAATCATACTCATCTTTAACCCTCCGCCACCCAGTGGCCGGATTTACCACCCTGTTTCTCAAGCAAACGAATCTGCTCGATGACCATGCCCTTATCAACGGCTTTGCACATATCATACAAAGTCAGCGCCGCAACCGAAGCAGCTGTGAGTGCTTCCATCTCAACACCGGTTTTACCACCCACACGGCAAACCGTTTCAATACGCACAGTGGATTCTGCCTTATTTGGCTCTATTAAGAGTTTGATTGAGGTCAACATAAGAGGATGACAAAGGGGAATGAGGTCCCAGCATTTCTTGGCAGCCTGAATTCCTGCAATACGCACAACAGCAAATACATCGCCCTTTTTATGCTTACCTTCAAGAATCATGCTTAGGGTTTCAGGTAACATGCGAACCACGGCTTCAGCACGAGCCTCACGTTCAGTCTCGGACTTTTGCCCAACATCAACCATGTGGGCCTCACCTTTTTCATTCAGATGTGTTAATTCGTTCATTCGCAAGTCACATAATCAATTTAAAGTCAGAGACAGTCTACTGACAAAGCGGGCAATTCTACCATCTGCGTGATGACAGATAAATATGCAGCCCGCAACAATAGGTTCTCCAGGTGCAACACTTGAAGAAATTGTTGCGCCGCACATCTTACCATTTACACAACTAATAAACTCATCAATAATTTTAATGCTGCTCACATCAGATCCACCCAAAGCAAATAACTGCTTTACCCGCTTTAGGCTCCTGTATACCATGCAAAAGACCTACCACTGAGCAACTTGTGCCCATGAGCCAACCAAGCCAACCCTCTACACAGATCGAAACCATTCTCGCTAAACGCCGACAGGTTGTTGCCGAACTTGGCAATAAGTTACCTAAAGAGTGCCTACTTCATAACCCGGAAGATCTTGCCCCCTATGAGTGTGACGGCCTATCGATTTACCAATCTACACCCTTAGCCGTTGCCCTGCCCTATACCGTCGAGCAAGCTCAGCAGGTGGTGAAATATTGCTATCAGAACCAAATTCCGATCGTGCCGCGCGGCGCTGGCACTGGCTTATCAGGCGGTGCACTGCCTCATGAAGAGGGAATTTTACTCAGCCTGGCGCGTCTCAACGCCATCCTCGATTTAGATATTCAAGCCCGCACCTGTCGCGTACAACCGGGCGTGCGTAATCTGGCTATTTCTGAAGCCACTCGCCCGCATGGTCTCTACTATGCACCGGATCCGTCCTCACAAATTGCCTGCAGCATCGGCGGCAACATTGCCGAAAATGCCGGTGGCGTGCATTGCCTGAAGTACGGCTTAACCGTGCATAACGTTTTCGAGGTAACCATCCTCACTGCCGAAGGCGAATTTATGACACTTGGCTCCGAAGCACTGGACAGCGCTGGCTATGATTTGCTGGCACTGATTATCGGTTCGGAAGGCCTATTGGGTATTGTCGTGGATATCGTTGTTAAACTACTGCCGACGCCACAGGAAGCTAAAGTTATTCTGGCAGCTTTCCATACTGTCGAAGAGGCTGGCGATGCCGTCGGCAAAATTATTGGTGCAGGAATTATCCCTGGCGGCATAGAAATGATGGACAAGCTCTCTATTCAAGCCACGGAAGACTTTGTGCATGCCGGCTATCCGCTTGATGCAGCCGCTATTTTATTGTGTGAGCTGGACGGCATCCAAACAGAAATCAATGAAACAACGGGGCGCGTCAACGAAGTTTTACTCAAGGCTGGCGCTTATCAAGTGCGAGTTTCAGAAAACGACCAGCAACGTGAATTATTCTGGGCTGGACGCAAAGCAGCGTTCCCCGCCGTGGGGCGTATTTCTCCCGATTATTACTGCATGGATGGCACCATTCCGCGCAAACAACTAGCCAATGTACTTACCAAAATCAGTGAGCGTGCAGCTCATCATAAATTACGTGTTGCCAACGTATTCCACGCGGGCGATGGTAATTTGCACCCCTTGATTCTGTTTGATGCCAACAAAGAAGGTGACCTGGATCGCGCGCACGAACTGGGCAATGATATTCTGGAACTCAGTATCGCCGCCGGCGGCACCATCACCGGGGAGCACGGCGTAGGTATCGAGAAGCTGGGTGGCATGTGCAGCCAGTTCAACGCTGAAGAACTAACCCAATATCACGCCATCAAAGCCGCCTTTGACGAGAGCGGGATACTCAACCCGGGCAAAGCGGTACCAACATTGCATCGTTGCGCCGAATTTGGTCACATGCACGTACACAACGGCGAACTGCCGTTCCCGGATTTACCCAGATTCTAAGCCATGAAAAACGATCAGACAGAACACATGCAGACTCAGATTAATGAGGCCATTGCTAGCAAACAAGCACTTGTTATTAGAGGCGGCCGCAGTAAAGATTTTCTGGGCCGAAAAGTAGGCTGCACCCATCTCAGCACAACTCAACACACAGGCGTCACCAAGTACGAGCCGGGCGAGCTTATTCTAACCGCGCGCAGTGGCACCTCGTTGAAAGAAATCAACGATTTGCTTGCCGAACAGGGCCAGATGCTAGCCTTTGAGCCACCCGCTTTTGGTGATGACGCAACGCTTGGCGGCACCATTGCCTGCGGACTATCCGGACCCCGCCGTCCCTACGCTGGCTCAGCACGCGACTTTGTTTTGGGTACAAAAATCATTAACGGCAAGGGCGAAATATTGCACTTTGGTGGCGAAGTAATGAAAAACGTTGCCGGCTACGATGTTTCCCGGCTGATGACAGGCGCCTATGGAACCCTCGGATTGCTGCTTGAAATCAGTTTAAAAACCATGCCCTCACCTGAGCAGGAAACAACGCTGGTTTTTGAGCATAACGCTGAACAAGCCATCCAGCGTATCAACCATCTAGCAAGCCAGCCATTGCCCATTTCAGGCGCGTGTCACCTTAACGGCAAGCTTTACCTACGCCTATCCGGCCTGACCGTCAGCGTAAATGCCGCCTGCAAAGAACTCGGTGGCGAAACTCTCGACGATGCCCAAACCTTTTGGGAACAACTCCGTGAGCAGCAGCTACCGGAATTTAAAACCGAGAAAAGTTTTTGGCGTATTTCAGTACCGCCCACAACAGCGCCATTGCCTCTAAGTGGTGAGACGATTATTGACTGGGGCGGCGGCCTGCGCTGGTTAACCTCCGATGAAGTCTCTCAATCCATTAGACAAGCAGCCCTAAAGGCTGGCGGTCACGCTACCCTATTTCGCAACCACGATGGTTTTGGCGAGGTTTTTCAACCACTGAATCCAGCCATCAAACAGCTGCACAACAAACTAAAGCATGCCTTCGACCCGCACGATATCTTGAACCCGGGCAGAATGTATTTGGATATATAACTCATTATGCAAACCAACATCCATGCGGATATTTTAGCAACCGCCGAAGGCAAAGAAGCCGATCGCGTACTGCGCTCATGCGTACACTGCGGTTTCTGCACCGCCACCTGCCCTACTTACCAGGTACTGGGCGATGAGCTTGACAGCCCTCGCGGTCGCATTTATCTCATTAAGGAAATGCTGGAAAGTGGCTCTGCCAGCGAAAAAACTCAGCTTCATCTGGATCGCTGCCTAACCTGCCAGTCCTGTGAAACCACCTGCCCTTCAGGCGTGGAATACCACAAGCTGCTGAGCATTGGCCGGAAAATGGTCGACGAACAAAACCCAAGATCCTTTACGAAGCGCTCCCAGCGCTGGTTGTTACGCCAGGTTGTCAGTCGACGTCGGCTGTTTGGCGCACTACTGCGCTGCGGACAATTATTTCGACCACTTTTGCCCCCCCGCCTTAAGCAGTCAATTCCAGTAAGACAACAACTGAGCGCCTTCCAGCCCACGACTCATTCGCGCCAAATTATTTTACTGCAAGGCTGCGCACAGCCCTCACTGGCGCCCAACATCAATCATTCGGTAACACGGGTATTAGACGCTTTAGGTATCCAGACACTCAAGTTGGATAACGAAGGCTGCTGCGGCGCACTCAGCCATCATATGAACGCCACGGAACAAGCGCTTGAATCAGCCAAACGTAACATTGACGCCTGGTGGCCTTTTGTCGAGGGAGAAAAAGTAGAAGCGATTGTTATTAGCGAAAGCGGTTGCGGAAACTTCGTTAAGGAATATACAGACCTGCTAAAAAATGACACCGCCTACAGCACTAAAATGGCACGCATTCAAATACTCACGAAAGATTTAAGTGAAGTACTTTGCAAAGAAGAGTTATCACACTTTAACAGTAAAACTCCACAGACACTGGCATTCCAATCACCCTGCACGCTACAACACGGGCAAGGCATCAAAGGTTCCGTGGAGAAAATACTGTCATCACTGGGACACAGCCTTACCCCGGTAGCAGACGGGCATTTGTGCTGCGGCTCAGCGGGAAGCTATTCAATTCTGCAACGCGAGTTATCGCTGGAGTTGCGTGAACGTAAATTGAAAAACCTGCATAGCGGCTCCCCCACTGTCATCGCCAGCGCTAATATTGGCTGCATTTCACATTTACGGGGTGGAACTAAAACACCCGTGAAGCACTGGATTGAACTGTTGGCTGAGGAGCTGGATTAGCCATCTTTTAAGATAGAATCCCCGCCGTTCTGGCAAAGGCCAGAACTGTCTAGTTACGGCATCGATACGGAACGAAGTCCGGCAGGACGCGTGGTTTTAATTGATGAGGCAAGCCCTAAGCCTGACTTCAACCGCATTCCAATCAACCGCCTGCGTATGAATCATTTCAACACGACTACCCGATTCTTCAGGTGCGACTTCAAGCACTTCTTTTGAGAGGGTTACGCGCATTTTATTGACCGTCAACCAACCTGAAGTTGTTTCAAAAATACCTTTGATACGAGGGATATCCAAAGCGCTTACCACGCCCAGCAGAACATCTAAATCAAACAGCTGACCAGCAGGGAAAATCCAACCACAACTGTGGGCATATTCCGTTTGGCTTTGCAGCCTTTCGATACCACCAGCACGTTTTTCCAAAGGTTTTTCATGCGCATCTGCGTGATGCGTATGGCCGGAAGCAACCTGCACCGCAGTATTAACGTCAATTCGAGGATAATCCAACCATTGCCAGGGCATTTCACCTTCACTGATAGCGCCTACTTTGGATTTTTCTGGCTGCATTGTTTCAGCGTAACTAAAGAAAGCCTCAAGGTGTGCTGGCTCAGCAGTGTCGATTTTCGTTGCCACTAGCACATCTGCCATGCGTAGCTGATCTTCAAACGCTGGAATTTGACGAAACTGCTCGTTAGTCAGACACCAGGGGTCTACCAAACCAACCGTAGCACGCACATCAAGTACCCCGTCATAATCCGGGCTGGAGAACATACTAATAACCTGCACTGGATGCGCCAGCCCCGTCGGTTCAATCAAAATACGATCCGGATTTTGTTCTTCAATCAACTGATTTAAAGCCTTTCGTGATGGCAAGCCCACGCTGCAACACATACAACCACCGGGCACTTCCTTCACTGCAATACCATCGGCCTGCATCAGGGCGCCATCAATGCCCACTTCACCAAATTCATTAACCAAAACAGCCCAGCGCTCATTTTCGGGTTTGGTTTCCAGCAATCGACGAATCAGGGTGGTTTTGCCCACACCTAAAAAGCCACTGATAATATTTGTTGGAATTGCCCGACTCATATGAACACCCTGTTTAGCCTATAAAGAAAAACGGCAAGTCTACTGCTAATGTTCTCAGCATGCAAAATTGAGCGCCATGTATTCAAAGCAAAACCTATTAGATTCATACCCTTAGCAGCGAAAGGTAAAAACTCATTAACAATCATAAAGCGCGTTTTGTTTTACCAACAAAAAAGTTTATATAATTCAATAGATTAACCGTATTACGAAACACACTAAAAACACATTCGTATATAAAAAACAAATCGTTCTATTACCTGCAAAATTGTTTTTAAATTACTAGTCCGACTTGTGTAAAGGACTACGTATTACGGCGCCTTTTCTGTATTTGTAATCACATGCGGTTTAGTTTTGAAGTTATAAGACGTTACGTCGGTTAATCAAAATCAAGAGGCAAGACTATGAAGACACACAAACGAGACACGTCAGTGCGGGCCTTCAAAAAAGGGTATCAAGCTGGCATTTACGGTAAAGCTAAAGATGCATGCCCCCTGCATCAAGAGCCTGGCCGTCAAGAATGGCTTTCTGGTTGGCGGGAAGGTCGCCAGGATAATTGGGACGGTTTAACCGGTGTATCAGGTGTTTCTAAAAATATTAAATATATGCATTAAGCCCCAGAAAAAAGCCCGACTACCTGTAAGGCAGCCGGGCTTTTTATTGTCCGTATTTGAGGGAAGACGTTAGGGACAAGGATTAGAAATTTCCCGTTGTACAGCCTCAATACCCTCCCTAACTTCATCACTTAATTCAACATCAATACTGGCCAGGTTCATTTCAAGTTGCGGTATCGATGTAGCCCCAATAATCGTACTGGTTGTAAAGGGACGGGAATTTACCCACGCCAGCGCCATCTGAGCAGGCTCCAAGCCATTATCGCGCGCTAGCTCAACATAAGCTTTAACCGCCTTTACGCCCGCCTTCCCGGTATAACGCAGGTAATGCTTGAAGCGTGTACATCGTGCATTTTCCGGTTGCCGGCCATCCAAATATTTACCGGTTAACATACCAAAACCCAAAGGTGAGTAGGCTAGCAAGCCAATTTTTTCACGCAGACTAATTTCAGCCAAGCCCACTTCAAAACTACGATTAAGCAGATTATAGGGGTTTTGGATGGTCTGGATTACCGGCAGTTGATATTGATCTTTGAGCCGTAAATAACTCATAACCCCCCAAGGGGTTTCATTGGAAACGCCGATATAGCGTACTTTGTGTTGCTGAACCAATTCATCCAACGCCTCTAGAGTCTCCAATATAGGCGTAGCATCTTCATGTTTCTGATGCTCATATCCCAGCTTACCAAAGAAGTTGGCATTACGGTCAGGCCAATGTAGTTGATAAAGATCGATATAATCGGTTTGCAGGCGTTGCAGACTCTCGTCGACGGCCTTGTAGATATGCTCAGCAGTGAGGCGTGGACCACCCCGGATATAATCCATGTTACGACCGGGACCCGTAACTTTAGTCGCGATTACAAGCTTATCGCGATCCGCTCTATTTTTCAGCCAACTGCCAATATAGCTTTCCGTTAATCCTTGGGAATCGGCACGCGGTGGAATCGGGTACATTTCGGCGGTATCAATAAAATTGACGCCATGCTCAATGGCACAATCAAGTTGCTGATGCGCCTCAACTTCGCTGTTTTGCTCACCCCAGGTCATACTACCCAAACACAGCTTGCTAACCTCAAGATCCGTGTGACCTAACAATGAATACTTCATCAAGAGCTCCTGCTACCACATCAATAATTCGCTTCCCATTCATAGTACAGAACTCGGCGATGATGTCCATGCTCGACAGTTTGCAATCTGACGGGCTATAGTCGACTAACGATGACGTTACGCTTTTTCACTTTACGTCCCTAGAGGCTATTAATGACTTGGCAGCATGAATTTCCACAGCATGAAGCACTGATCTACCTTAATCACGCCGCCGTTGGGCCTTGGCCTCAACGTGCAGCGACCGCTGTATCCACCTTCGCAGAAGAAAATTGTGTACAAGGCGCCACCAACTACCCTAACTGGCTAAAAGTAGAACAGCAGCTTCGTCAGCGTCTTCAGCGCCTGATTAACGCCCCAAACAGCGACGATATCGCGTTACAAAAAAACACCTCTGAGGCGCTATCTGTGATCGCCTACGGACTGCCCTGGCAGTCGGGTGACAATGTAGTGATTAGCAATCAGGAATTCCCCTCCAACCGTTTTGTCTGGGAATCGTTAGAAAAACTTGGCGTAAAAGTAAAAGTGGCCGAACTTAATAAGGCGACAGACCCTGAGCAAGCTGTTATTAACTGTTTAGATAGTCGCACTCGGCTGCTATCAATAAGCTCCGTCCAGTACGCGTCTGGCTTAAAGCTGGATTGCCAGCGGCTCGGCGAAGCCTGTAAACAAAAAAACGTGCTATTTTGCATTGATGCTATCCAAAGCATCGGCGCACACTGCTTTGACGTTCAGGCCTACCAGGCTGATTTTGTGGTAGCAGACGGCCATAAGTGGATGCTGGGGCCTGAAGGTCTGGCGCTATTTTTTAGCACCCCAGCGGCCCGTAAGCAATTACAGCTTAACGAATACGGCTGGCATATGGTCAAACATCGCGGCAACTATGACCGCCTTGAGTGGGAGCCGCTCGAGAGTGCGCAGCGTTTTGAATGTGGCAGCCCTAACATGCTTGGCTGCTATGCGTTAAATGCCAGCCTGTCATTATTCGAAGAAATCGGCATGTCAAAGATCGAAAAACAATTGCAACTACGTATCCAGTATTTGTTCGACGGATTCGCTTCGCGGCCAGACATCACCGTCATCAGCCCGACAGAACCGGAGCGACGAGCCGGAATTATCACTTTCCGTCACAAATTGATTAGCTCAACCCAACTCTATCAATCCTTGATGGAACGCAAAATCATCTGTGCTCAACGTGGAGGGGGCATACGCTTTTCACCCCATTTTTACACGCCCTTTGAAAAACTGGATCAAGCACTAAATTTTCTGGACCAGTAACGCTCAACCAGCAAAAACGGAAGAATAAAAAGAAAATTTGAGTTATATCTAGTTTATAACCTTCTAATCATTATAAGGTTTATTAAACACGATCAATCACAGGAGCCATATGGGCGTTTCTCTTTCTTTTTTAGGTCGTAAAATCACCAACTGGCTTAACCGCGAAAGCGAGCCGTCGCTAACTCCTATGAGTGACTTTGAGCGCGTTCGTCATGAAATACGGCCCTGCGATGTATTACTCGTCGAAGGCCGTACCCGCATTAGCAATGTCATTCGTATTATCACTCAAAGCCCCTGGACCCACGCCGTTCTTTATATTGGCCGCCTTCACGACATCGAAGATCCTAAATTTCGTGCCCGTGCGGCTGACCATTTTGGTGACGATCCAGACATACAATTGATTATCGAAAGTCTGCTCGGTGAAGGCACAGTATTACGTCCTATCACAAACTACGAAAAGGACCATTTGCGTATCTGTCGACCAAAAAGCCTCTCCCACCGTGATAGCCAGCAGGCCATCAACTTTGCCATCAGCCGCCTGGGATTTGTCTACGATATTCGTCAGATACTGGATTTAGCTCGTTTCCTGTTCCCCTGGACATTTCTTCCCAGGCGCTGGCGCTCCAGCTTATTTGCCCATAATGCTGGCCGCCCAACACGCACCGTTTGTTCAACCATGATTGCAGAAGCCTTTGCCTATATTCAATTTCCCATTCTGCCGCTGGTACGCAGTAACAAGGACAACCAAGTTCGCCTGTTCCGTCGCAATCCCCGTATCTGCACCCCAAGAGATTTTGATTACTCACCCTACTTCGAAATCATTAAATACCCTTTTATCGACTGTAATGACGACGGTTGTTACCGCCTGTTACCCTGGCACGGAGCCAGTGATATGCAGGGTCAACGAGTACATGTCGACCATGCAGCACCGAGCAAAGAACAAACTAATGTCGACATTGATGACCCGCGACCCTTTGACAAGGATGATTACTTAATTGAAAACGAGGAAAGCGAACTATTACGCCAACGCGACCCGCTGATGGAGGAAATTCTTGGTAACGAGAGCAAAGAAGAGATAAAGCAAAAAGTGAACAAGCTCTAATGGGCTGGAATATTGAATAATCTAAAGTAATTTTGGCGTGTTATCGTCGCTAGCTCATCAACCGAAACCCCTCGTAACTGTGCAAGAAATTCCGCCACCTTAGCGACATACTTCGGCTCATTTTTCTTGCCGCGGAAAGGTACCGGTGCAAGATAAGGAGAATCAGTTTCAATCAACAAACGTTCTAAGGGGATTTTCTTAGCTACTTCGCGTAATTCGGTCGCGTTATTAAACGTTACGATACCTGAAAGAGAAATATAGTAATTCATATCCATGGCTTGCTTGGCCATGTCCCAGGATTCTGTAAAACAATGTAACACGCCCGCTAACTCCGGATCACCTTCGGCACGAATAATATCCAGCGTATCCTGCTGCGCATCACGGGTATGAATAATTACCGGTTTACGACAGGCTTTTGCCGCCTGCATGTGCTTAACAAACTGCACTTGTTGCTCAGCCGCTCGATCCTTATCGTAGAAGTAATCAAGACCCGTTTCACCAATGGCAACCACCTTGGGATGTTGCGCTAACGCAACTAATTGCTCAACGGTTACATCAGCGTCACTATCCTGTAATGGATGCACACCAACCGAAGCATGAACACCTTCATACTCTTCAGCGATACTCAGTACATCCGGCAGTTTAGCCAGGCTAATTGCCACACACAGCATATGATCAACACCGACATCACGGGCAGCAGCAATGGCTTTGCTTAAATCACCATCATAAGGCGCAAGATCAAGACGATCTAAATGACAATGGGAATCTACCAGCACAACAGCGACCTTTAAGAAATCAGAGAATTATACGAAAGAGAAGGCGTTAAAGCGTATAGGTAGGACGATCAGAATCCAGCGCACCGGCTAAATAAGTTTCGATCTTTTTGAGTACCGTATCGTCTTCATTATTAAATTGAATGCCAATACCGGCTGCACGACTACCTTGAGCACCTTTTGGCGTAATCCAGACCACTTTACCAGCAATCGGCAATTTTTCAGGCTCGTCCATCAAAGACAACAGAATAAAGACCTCTGCGCCCAGCTTGTACTTTTTGTTGGTCGGAATAAACAAACCACCATTCTTGATAAAGGGCATAAACGCTGCATACAGCACTGCCTTATCCTTAATGGTTAGCGATAATATCCCGTTTCTTGGGCCGCCATCAGCCATACATCTTCCAACTCATAATCATACAGTTATTAACGCTCAAAACATTGAGCCCAGCCGATTAACAGCGACTCAAGCAAGAGGATTTTATTCGGGTTATGCCCAGAGAGCAACGCTTGGCGCTGTTCTTGCAGACAATCTAGGTATAAATATAGTCTATTAAGTTGCGCTTGCGCGGCGGTTTTCATTAAAAATCCGCCTAAATCTTGATTTTTTAGTTTGTCAACATCACCTGTTTGTGCCGCCTTGATTACATCGTTGACCCACACCTGTATCCAATTTACTAGCTCTAGTGGCTCATAAGCCTGTAAATTTTGCGCGACAGCTGCGGGGTGACTTTTCCCCTGTTGCACTTCAGCCAAGCCACGATAAATTGTTTTACGATGATCGAGCGCATCATTTTCATACAGCTCTAACGCCAATAAAGGCGCATTATCAGCCATTAGCAGCAACTGCGGCAGTGTTTCTGAATCCTCCACTCTCTCAGCCAGCCACTGTGTTGCGATGGCAACTTCCGGAACAGGGAAGCTAAGCTGATGACAGCGGCTACGAATGGTTGCGACGATCTGCGCAGGCTGATCGGAAACCAGTAAAAATACGGTCTTCGGCTGCGGCTCTTCAAGATCCTTGAGCAAGGCATTGGCCGAGCTGATATTTAGACTATCAGCCGGCTGCAAAATAATAACTTTGTAACCATTAAGCTGTGCTGTTTTGCCGCAAAATTCTTTTAGCGCACGCACCTGGTCCACCTTGATCACCCGACTCTTTTCCTCCGGCGCAACGAACATTAAATCCGGATGAGTGCCCGCCCTCCGCAAATGACACCCTTTACATTCTCCACAGGCTTTACCCTCAAAAGGCTTAGCACACAGTAGATAAGCCGCCAAAGCCTCTGCAAACAGGCTTTTACCGGTGCCAGCATGGCCGCTCAGCAATAAAGCATGGGGCAAGCGCTTTCGCTCATGCTGATCCAGTAATTGCTGCCAACTGGTCTGCTGCCAGGGAAAAGGCGCCTGATGAAATAGATTATCCGTCATGAGAAATTATGACTGACTCAACCCGTAACGGGTCAAAAAAGGTTTCAAAGCTGTCTCAATATCCGCCTGAACAGCTTGCAGCGGCTGACTCGCATCGATAATACAAAAACGTTGTGGCTCGGCTGCGGCACGTTCCAGATAGGTATTACGCACCTTTTCAAAAAAGGCCTGCTTTTCTCGCTCAAAACGATCTAGCTCGCCACGCTGACCTGCGCGGGCTAAACCAATTTCAACGGGCACATCCAGTAACAGCGTCAAATCCGGCCGCAAATCGCCCTGTACTGTCTGCTCAAGCTCAGCAATCATAGACATAGACAGACCTCGTCCACCGCCCTGGTAGGCATACGTGGCATCAGTAAAGCGATCACTCAATACCCAATTACCGCGCGCTAACGCGGGCTTAATCAGCTGACTGAGATGTTGGGCTCGGGCAGCAAACACCAATAACAATTCGGCATCGTTGTTCAGCACTTCCTCATGATTAGTCAGCAACAGGCCTCGAATTTCTTCCGCCAATGGTGTGCCACCGGGTTCACGCGTAACAGTAAGATCAACCTGGTGAGATTTAAGGTATTGCTGAATAAAGGCCATGTTGGTGGTCTTGCCGACCCCCTCAACACCTTCAACGGTAATAAACACGCCCGCCATGTATTTTCTCTGTAATCAGTTAGTGTTAGGGCTAGAACGATACTGCTCGACGCGTTTCAACTGATAACGCCTGACCGCCAGATTATGCTGCTCGAGTGTATCAGAAAAGAAATGGCTGCCGTCGCCTTTGGCAACGAAATACAAACTTTTACCCTCATTGGGATGTAACGCCGCATGAATCGCCTCACGACCAACCATTGCAATTGGCGTGGGAGGTAAACCACGAATCACATAGGTATTATAAGGCGTTGACTGCTTAAGGTGTTTACGCCGAATATTGCCCTTGTAACTATCACCCAAGCCATAAATTACTGTCGGATCCGTTTGCAGGCGCATACCCATTTGCAAACGCCGAACGAATACACCGGCAATTTCAGGACGCTCACTCGCCTGCCCTGTTTCCTTTTCAACAATGGACGCCATAATTAGCGCCTGATAGGCATTTTTATAGGGCAAATCCTTGCCACGCTGCTGCCACTCTTCCTCAAGAATAGTACTCAGGCGCAGATAGGCCCGACGCAGAATATCCTCATCTGAAGTACCGCTGGTAAACTGATAACTATCAGGAAAGAAGCGCCCTTCAGGGTGTTCTTCTTCATGCCCCAGCTTGGCCATGATCTCCGCAATCGTTAACCCCGTCAGCTGATGTTCCAGCTTTTCTTCCGCCGCCAGCGCTTGCAACAGCTGCTTGAAGGTCCAGCCCTCCACCAAGGTGATTTGGTGCTGAATGACGTCACCACGCACCAGCTTATCGAGCATAGCAACCGGCGAAAGTCCTGACTCAAACAGATACTCCCCCGCCTGTACCCGAGTCGCTTTACCGGTTAAACGTGCATAAATTTTCCATATTTTCGGCTGGCTAATTAAATCTTGCTGTTGCAGACGTGCCGTAATCGTCGAAAAACCGCTGCCAGCGGCAATATCAACCGACTGGGCATCAAAATCCATAGGCTGGTGTAGATAGCGGTAACCATATAAACCCAGTGCAAAAGCCGTCACCAGCAAGCCCAACAGGACAAATTTGAATTTTTTTAACACGCTCATTAGATACCTTCGTTCAACAGTCGCTCAATACGCGCCTGAAAAACACCCGTGATAGTACCTTTGTAATAACGTTGCTCATCCCACTGTTTGATCGGCCACAGTCCGATAACACTATTGGTTAGAAACAGCTCTTCAGCCTGTTTGAATTCAGCAACCGTGTAGTTTACTTCACGCCTTTCCAAACCCATGTCATCGGCGCTTTGCAGAATAAAATCGCGCATAATTCCTCTAACACCGGCCTGTTCAAGCGAAGGCGTCAACAGTACACCACCTTTCACGGCAAACAGGTTACTCATCGTGCCTTCCACAACTGTGCCATTGCTGTCACAGACGATACCTTCGGCAATGTTGGTATCCTGCCATTCGCCACGCGCCAGCACCTGATCAAGTCGATTCAGATGCTTCATGCCGGCCAACTGAGCATTAAGGGCTAAACGGTAATTGCAGGTGATTACATTCACGCCTTCAGCGCGATCCGCAGGGTATTCGGGTAACGGAAAAAGCGTCACGATGCGCTGAGGATTCATTTGCGCAGAAGAAGCATAGCCGCGTCCGCCGCTGCCCGCCGTCACAATGATTTTAATAACGCCGCCGGTATCCTGTTCACACAGGCGCCCAACCTCTTTCGTCAATTCAGAATCAAGGGAGGTTGGCGCATCAATACCCAATCGAGCACAACCCTGCTGCAAGCGCTGCATATGCTGCTCCCACAGCACCGGACGCCCCTGATGCAGGAGGATGGTTTCAAAAACACCGTGCCCATAGGCCAAACCGCGATCTGATACCGCTACAGAGTCACAGCTTTCGCCGTTGATTAAAGTTCTAGGCAATGATGAAGAAAACGATGAAGACACTTTCGTAACCACTCAAACGATGTGAAAGGAACCAAAAGTATAGAGGAAATCTTGCTGAAAGGGAGTGAAAAAGGTGCTGGTAATCAGCACCTTTTAATCGATCAGACCGGTTATTTCAGTTTTTCAAAAACCAAAGAACCGTTAGTGCCACCAAAACCGAAGGAGTTGGACACCGCAACATCAATATTGCGCTGCTGGGCTGTGTGCGCAACGTAATTCAGGTCACAACCTTCATCCGGGTTATCCAAATTGATAGTAGGCGGCGCAACGCTATCCTTAATAGCCAATACGCTAAAGATAGCTTCAACCGCACCAGCAGCACCCAACAAATGGCCAATCATTGATTTAGTTGAACTAACCGCAACATTTTTAGCCGCATCACCCATCACGGATTTAACCGCCAGTGTTTCAGCCACATCACCAGCAGGTGTTGAAGTACCGTGTGCGTTGATGTAATCAACAGCGTCAGCATTCAGTCCGGCATCGCGAATAGCATTGCTCATAGAAGCCGCTGCACCACTGCCATCGGCAGGAGGCGATGTCATGTGGTAAGCATCGCCACTCATACCAAAGCCTGTCAGCTCAGCATAAATTTTTGCACCACGGGCTTTAGCATGTTCGTATTCTTCCAGCACCATCACACCGGCGCCATCACTTAAAACAAAACCATCACGATCTTTATCCCACGGACGGCTAGCCGCCTGAGGATCATCATTACGCGTTGAAAGTGCACGTGCCGCAGCAAAACCGCCTAAACCTAACTGCGAAGTTGCCATTTCAGCACCACCGGCAATCATCACATCTGCATCGCCCTGCTGAATCATACGTGCAGAGAAACCAATGTTATGTGTACCTGTTGTACAGGCCGTCACAATGGCGATATTCGGACCTTTGTAACCGTATTTGATCGACAGGTTACCGGAGATCATATTAATAATACTGCCAGGCACAAAGAAGGGAGAAACCTTACGAGGACCGCTGGCCAAAATAGCATCGTAGTTCTTTTCGATCATGGTCAGACCACCAATACCGGAGCCAACCGCTACACCAATACGTGCTGCATTTTCTTCGGTAGTTTCCAGACCAGAATCTTCGATGGCCTGAATAGAAGCCACCATGCCGTATTGGATAAACGTATCCATCTTGCGGGCTTCTTTAGGAATCAAATACTGATCCATATCAAGACCACGGATAGAACCACCAAAACGTGTTGTATAAGCGGATGTATCGAACAGCTCAATCGGCGCGATGCCGCTTTTACCCGCCACAATATTTTCCCAGCTTTCACTGACCGTATTACCTAAAGGCGTTACGGCACCCAAACCTGTTACAACTACGCGTCTACGCGACATACCTGCTCTCCAAACTACTTGTTATACGCTTAAATACAAAAAAGCCGCGCTACACATATGTGTGCGCGGCTTTAAAAACTACACTATCGAATTACAGGTTTGCGTTGATGTAATCAATCGCCAACTGTACTGTAGTGATTTTTTCAGCTTCTTCATCAGGAATTTCAGTTTCGAATTCCTCTTCCAAAGCCATTACCAGCTCAACAGTATCGAGTGAATCAGCACCCAGATCTTCAACGAAAGAAGACTCATTGGTAACTTCCTCGTCCTTAACACCCAGTTGTTCGCAAACAATCTTTTTAACGCGATCTTCAGTACTCATAACCTTTGTCACTCCTATGGATTATTTAAAGGTCTCAGCAATTTTGCCAAAATTCTTTTTGTAAACTCGTATCTGTCGAGCCAGTCGTTTGACTCGTCTGAATGAGTTGGCATCTTATCAAAGTTCTCAGCTAATACAATACGCATTAGTTATAACAAACCTTGTTTTTATGCCTTAAATAAAACTGCTTAACAAGCCAATTTGGCTCATTTACATATACATACCGCCGTTTACATGCAAGGTTTCACCTGTCACGTAACCCGCAGCCTCACTAGCTAAATAGCCCACCGCCGCACTAATTTCTTCGGGCTGACCAAGACGCTGAACCGGTACGGCTGATAACATAGCAGCCTTGTGATCATCTGACAGCTCTTTCGTCATATCAGTATCAATAAAGCCAGGTGCAACACTATTAACCGTAATACCACGCGAACCGACTTCACGAGCAAGAGAACGACTAAAGCCTTCCACACCCGCTTTGGCAGCCGCATAGTTGGCCTGACCAGCATTACCCATCGTACCTACAACAGAGCTGATATTAATAATACGGCCCCAGCGTGCTTTCGTCATACCACGCAGTACCGCTTTAGAAACACGGAAGATTGACGTTAGGTTAGTATTGATAACCGCATCCCACTCATCTTCTTTCATGCGCAACATAATATTGTCACGAGTAATGCCCGCATTATTCACTAAAATCGTCGGCGCACCAAACTGCTCATTAATTTGCGCAATTGCCGTCTCAATCGATTCAAGTGAAGACACATCCAGCACAATACCCGTACCAGCATTGCCCGCTTCCGCAAGGTTCGCTTTAATTGTCTCAGCGCCGGATTCAGACGTTGCCGTACCAATAACTGTTGCGCCCTGAGAAGCCAACTGCAGCGCAATCGCTTTACCAATACCGCGAGTCGCACCGGTCACCAGCGCAATTTTTCCTTCAATGCTCATAATCTTTTCCTGCTTTAAAATAAGGTTATACGTTGCTCAACAGTTCTGGATCGGCAACGGTTGCCACCTCCAAACCACGACTAATTCGTTTATTAAGGCCACTCAATACTTTGCCAGGACCACATTCCAACATACGTTCGATACCATTACCCGCCATGAAATTGACACAATCAACCCACAATACAGGACGATACAGCTGCTGCACCAAATTAGCTTTGATAGTTTCTGGATCAGTCGTCACGGCTGCCGTGACATTTTGTACAACAGGAATCACTGGCGCCTTGATCGTAATTGTTTCCAGCTCAGCTGCCAACTGATCTGCGGCTGGCTTCATCAACGCGCAATGAGACGGCACGCTAACAGGCAGTGGCAAGGCACGCTTAGCACCCGCTTCCTTACACAAATCGATCGCACGATTAACCGCGTCAGTTTGACCAGCAATCACCACTTGTCCAGGTGAGTTGTAGTTAACCGCTGAAACCACTTCACCCTGCTCTGCTTGCGCACAGGCCGTTTCAATCGCTGCATCATCCAGGCCGATGATCGCAGCCATTGCACCTTTACCCGCAGGTACAGCCGCTTGCATAAACAAACCACGCTTATTAACCAGCTTAACTGCATCTTTAAACTCAAGAGCGCCAGCACACACCAGCGCACTATATTCGCCCAAGCTATGGCCGGACATAAAAGCAGGGCTAGCTCCGCCCTGTTTAGACCAGACACGCCACAGCGCAACACTGGCAGCCAGCAACGCGGGCTGCGTCATGTCAGTGCGATTAAGAACCTCGGCAGGACCTTCCTGAATCAGCGCCCATAGATCAACGCCCAACACCTCAGACGCTTCATCAAACGTGACTTTTATTTCGGGAAACTTCTCTGCCACATCGGCCAACATGCCGACTGATTGAGAACCCTGACCTGGGAATACAAATGCTAACGATTGGCTCATATTTTTTCCTAATTCTAATCAATACAAACGTACTAAATTTATTTTTTAGCCCCAAAAAAGAGACTTAGAATTGCTGTTTTAACAAACTCTCACTGATAAGTTGCGGCACATTGGTTTCAATTTCACGCACGGCACGTTTAACCGCCTGCGCAAAACTACGCTCATCGGCATTACCATGACTTTTAATAACAATACCTTTCAGGCCCAGCAAACTGGCGCCATTCAGGTTAGCAGGATTTATCTGCTCACCTAGTTTTTTAAAGGTCGGCCTGGCTAGCAGACCAATACAGCGAGTAAAGAAACTTTGTTGCAAGGCCTGCTTGAGTAGCACACCAATCATACTTGCCAGACCTTCACTGGTCTTGAGGGCCACATTACCTACAAAGCCATCACATACAATAACATCTGCTCGATCTGAAAAAATATCACTACCTTCTACAAAACCAATATAATTCAGCTCGCTCTGAGCGCTTAACAGCTCAGCAGCCTCACGCACTTGCTCATTCCCTTTCATGGCTTCATGGCCGACGTTTAACAAGGCCACACGCGGCTTATCACAACCATCCACTGCCTGAGAAACAATAGAGCCCATCAGCGCAAATTGACGCAACTGCTTTGGCGTGCAATCCAGGTTGGCACCTAAGTCGAGCACATGACAATGGCCACTCAAGGTTGGCACTTCCGTAATAAAAGCAGGTCGATCAATTCTCTCAGGAGTACCTAGCAAAAATCTTCCCAATGCCATTAACGCCCCGGTATTCCCGGCACTGACACAGGCACTGGCTTGCCCCTCTTTAACTAATGTTAAAGCGACGGCCATAGAGGAATCTTTTTTGTTACGCAAAGCGCTGGAGGGGGCCTCGTCCATTTCAACCACTGATGGGCTATGAACGATCTGATAACGTGTTTTAAAATCGCAGGCGTTGGCAGGCAGAGCAGCTTCTATAGCCACCTGATCGCCAATAAAGATGAGCGTGAGCTCAGAGTGAGTTGACAGGCAATTAAACGCTGCCGGAACGGTGACGCGGGGACCGTGATCCCCGCCCATTGCATCTATAGCAATCGAGACCGGAAGAGTCAAAATTACTCTTCGTCGTTAATTTCTACTACTTTCTTACCACGGTAGAAACCATCAGCCGTAATGTGGTGACGACGGTGGGTTTCACCCGTCACTGCATCAGTAGACAATGTTGGTCCAGTCAGCGCATCGTGCGAGCGACGCATGCCACGACGTGAACGGGTCTTTTTGTTCTTTTGTACGGCCATGTTTATAACTCCAAAAAACTATTTCTGATTCTTTAGCTCGGCAAGCACCGCAAATGGATTGGGCTTATCCTGCTGTAATTCGTCATCTTTTTCCTGATAGGTCGAGTCAATTTTGCACTCCCCTTCAGGGTGTATTGCCACGATTGGCAAGCTTAACAACAGCTCCTGCTCAATCAACGGCCATAATTCAATCTCAGGCGCTTCCAGTAACAGCGGATCATAATGACGCGGCAAAGAAGCAACTGCATCCTCATGTCGTGCGATAGCCAACTGAATATCGCCCCACACTGTTTGCCCAAAAGGCTGTAAACAGCGCTGGCATTCAAGTAGTACGTCCGCCTGCAATGTACCGATAATAACTCTTAGACCCTGCTCGTCTTTATTAAACCGCAGCGAGACCTGAATATCTCCGTCACAACCAAGCAAAGCCTCCTGCAGACGATCACACTCAGAGAGTGGAACCGTACCATCCAAATCAATGCGCTGCTCAACTAATTTAAGCGGCTCGATAACTCTTGGCAGGGGGGCTACTGACATAGGCGCGCAATAATAGGCTCAGAGCCTTGATATGTCAAAGAAAATCAAGGCATTTTAGACAAAGGAATTCGGGATCAAACAGCCACCTTAAAAATAGGCGTTTGTCCGGTCTTCATGGTCAGTCACGTCACGAATTTCAGTTAACTCCGGGATATGCTCACGTAGTGTTTTCTCTACGCCTTCTTTCAATGTCACATCAACCGAGCTACAACCCTGACAACCGCCGCCAAATTTAAGCACAGCAATCGTTTCTTCGACTATTTCTATCAGGCTCACCTCACCACCGTGAGAAGCCAGCATCGGGTTTACTTCAGTCCACAACGCATAGTTCACACGCTCTTCTAGCGTACTGTTCTCTGAAACCTTAGGTAACTTGGAATTAGGCGCCTTGATGGTCAACTGGCCACCCATACGATCCTTGTTGTAATCAATGTTGGCCTCTTCCAGATACGGCAGGCTTTTCTTTTCCAGATACGTAGGGAACGGCATACCTTCCAGCTTTATATCACCCTCTTTTTCTTCTCCCGGCCGACAGTAAGCCAAGCAGGTTTCCGCCTGCGGCGTACCTGGCTGAAGAACAAAAATACGCACACCAACACCCTTCTGCTCCTGACCAGCTAACAGGTCCACCAGATATTCCTGGGCATTCGGGGTAATCTCTATCGTCTCGCTCACGTTAACACCTCAATACAAAGCCTTTTCAAATTCGAGGCGTATTGTACGCCATGCTTCAATAGAGATAAACCTGACTAAAAGATTCAAGTTTTATTTATTTACCCTCTGCTCAGATAGCAAATACAACAAATTAACTCCAAACTCAGCGCAGATCTGGTAAAATGGCGCCCATTTTTATTTTCACAGAACTTTCAGCACATCAAAGGTAGTTATATGACAGCACTTGAGCAGCGCATCAGCGCCCTGAATTCAGCCCTTAAGGATCGCATCCTTGTTCTCGATGGCGGCATGGGCACTATGATTCAGTCCTACGGCCTGGAGGAAGCTGACTATCGTGGCGAGCGTTTCAAGGACTTTGACAAACTGTTAAAGGGGAACAATGACCTGCTAAGTATTACTCAGCCGGACATTATTCGCGAAATCCAACGCGCCTACCTGGAAGCTGGCGCTGACATTCTGGAAACCAACACCTTTAACTCCAACGCCATTTCACAGGCTGATTACACGTTACAGGAGCTAAGCTACGAGTTAAATGTTGCCGGCGCTAAATTAGCACGTGAAGTGGCCGATGAAGCAACCGCTAAAAATCCCGACAAACCCCGCTTTGTTGCCGGTGTCATTGGGCCAACAAGCCGCACCGCCACACTGTCACCCGATGTGAACGACCCGGGCTTCCGTAACGTTACCTTTGACCAACTGGTTGAAAACTACACCGAAGCCACGGCTGCCCTTATAGAAGGCGGCGTCGATATTATTCTGATTGAAACCGTGTTCGACACCCTGAACGCTAAAGCTGCTATCTATGCAGTGAAAAGCTACTTCATGGACAACAACATCGAACTGCCAATCATGATCTCCGGCACCATCACCGATGCCAGTGGCCGCACGCTATCCGGTCAAACTACCGAAGCCTTCTGGAACTCCATTGCCCACGCAAAACCCATTTGTGTCGGTTTGAACTGCGCGCTAGGCGCTACCGATATGCGTCCTTACGTTGAAGAGCTGGCCACAAAAGCCGACACCAACGTCAGCGCCCACCCTAACGCCGGCCTACCTAACGAGTTCGGTGAATACGATCAATCACCTGAAGAGATGGCTGAAATTGTTGGTGAATTTCTTGAATCGGGCCTGCTGAACATTGTCGGCGGCTGCTGCGGTACAACACCTGATCACATCCGCGCTATTGCAGAAAAAGCAGCAAGTTGCAACCCACGCGTCATTCCCGAAATTGAAAAACAGTGCCGCCTGAGTGGCCTGGAAGCCTTTAACATTGGCCCGGAATCACTGTTTGTTAACGTTGGTGAACGCACCAACGTTACCGGCTCAGCGATGTTTAAACGCCTGATTCTGGAAGAAGAGTTTGATAAAGCGCTAACCGTTGCCCGCGAACAGGTGGAAAACGGCGCGCAGGTCATCGACATCAACATGGACGAAGGCATGCTCGACTCCGAAGCTGCCATGGTCAAGTTCATGAACCTGATCGCCTCTGAGCCGGACATTTCTCGTGTGCCTATTATGCTTGACTCATCTAAATGGGAAATCATTGAAGCTGGCCTGAAGTGCGCGCAGGGTAAATGCGTGGTGAACTCGATCAGCATGAAAGAAGGCGAAGAGCAGTTCATCGAGCACGCCCGCAAATGTATGCTACACGGCGCAGCCGTAATTATTATGGCCTTCGACACCGACGGCCAAGCCGACAATTTGCAACGCAAGATCGATATCTCCAAGCGTTCCTACGATATTCTGGTGAATGAGGTTGGCTATCCACCCCAAGACATTATTTTTGATCCCAATATCTTTGCCATCGCTACCGGTATCGAAGAGCACAACAACTACGCGGTAGACTTCATCGAAGCCACACGCTGGATCAAAGAAAATCTGCCTCACGCGATGATCTCAGGCGGTGTGAGCAACGTATCCTTCTCCTTCCGCGGCAACAACCCGGTACGTGAGGCGATTCACTCTGTATTCCTTTACCACGCTATTCAGGCAGGCTTGACCATGGCGATTGTAAACGCTGGCCAGCTAGCCGTTTATGATGACTTGCCCAAAGAGCTACTCGAAAAAGTAGAAGACGTAGTTCTGAACCGCACACCCGACGGCACAGAAAACCTGTTAGCCATTGCGGACAACTACCGCGGCGACGGCAAGAAAAAGGAAGAGGAAGATCCCGAGTGGCGCAGCTGGCCGGTTAAAAAACGTCTTGAGCACTCACTTGTCAAAGGCATTAACGCGTTTATCGAAGAAGACACCGAAGCGGCTCGCCTTGAATCCGAGCGACCAATCCACGTCATTGAAGGCCCTTTGATGGATGGCATGAATGTGGTTGGCGACCTGTTCGGTTCGGGCAAAATGTTCCTGCCACAGGTGGTAAAAAGCGCCCGCGTGATGAAACAGGCCGTTGCTTACCTGCTGCCATACATTGAAGCAGAAAAAGACGGTGGCGAATCAAAATCCAACGGCAAAATCCTGATGGCAACCGTTAAGGGTGACGTACACGACATCGGCAAAAACATCGTAGGCGTGGTTCTGCAATGTAATAACTTTGAAGTAATTGATCTTGGTGTCATGGTGCCCTGCGAGCAACTGCTTAAGGTTGCCAAGGAAGAAAACGTCGACATCATCGGCCTCAGTGGCTTGATCACACCATCACTTGATGAAATGGTACATGTCGGCAAGGAAATGCAACGCCTGGGCTACAACATCCCGGTTATGATTGGTGGCGCAACCACCTCCAAGGCCCACACAGCCGTTAAAATCGAACCCCAATATCAAAACGACTCCACTATTTATGTGGCCGATGCCTCACGTAGCGTAAGCGTGGCTTCACGCTTGATGAACCCTGAGCACAAACTCGTCCTACAGGAAGAGGTTCGCACTGAATATGAAGGTGTACGTTTCCGTAACAAGAACCGTCGCGCCAAGTCCGAACTACTCACGTACGAACAAGCCTGCGCCAACAGCCTGAATTTCGAATGGGAAGCCTATACGCCACCCAAACCGACCTTTACTGGCGTTAAAGTTTTTGACGATTACCCGCTGGAAGAATTGGTGCCTTATATCGACTGGACACCCTTCTTCATCACGTGGGAACTGGCGGGCAAATATCCACGGATATTTGACGACAAAGTCATTGGCGAGCAGGCCAAAGAGCTGTTTAAAGATGCCCAGAAATTGTTACAACGCATTGTTGACGAGAAACGCTTCACCGCCAAAGGCGTTATTGGATTCTGGCCAGCCAACCGTATCGGCAGCGATGACATAGGCGTTTACGGTGACGAAAACCGCATTCAGCCCACAACAATACTCCACCACGTGCGCCAACAGGCCGGCCAGCAAAACGGTCGCCCTAACGCATCGCTGGCAGACTTTATCGCACCTAAAGAAAGCGGTGTTGAAGACTACATCGGTGGCTTTGCCGTCACCACCGGCCTGGGTGCTCAGAAGTTTGCTGAAGAGTTCGAAGCCAATCACGATGACTACAACAGCATTATGGTTAAAGCGCTGGCGGATCGCCTTGCCGAAGCCTTTGCAGAACGCATGCATGAACGTGTTCGCAAAGAGTTCTGGCCCTATGCTGGTGACGAGCAGCTGAGCAATGATGCGCTAATCAAGGAAGATTATCAGGGCATCCGCCCGGCACCTGGCTACCCCGCCTGCCCGGATCATACCGAAAAACGCGCCCTGTTCGACCTGCTGCAAGCTGAAGAAAAGGCAGACATTGAGCTGACCGAGAGCTTCGCTATGATGCCCGCTGCAGCCGTCAGTGGCTGGTATTTCTCTCACCCTGAATCACGTTACTTCGGTATCGGCAAGGTGAATAAAGATCAGGTCGAATCACTGGCAGAACGCAAAGGTATGACGGTTCCAACACTGGAACGCTGGTTAGCGCCGATTCTTGGTTACGAGGACTAATCAGACCAAAATATGCCCGAGAAAAAGGAACGGCCGCAAAAACTGACGCTATGGCAGATTATCTGCAGCGTCTTTGCGGCCGCTTTTGGCGTACAAAGCAACAAGAATAGGGAACGCGATTTCAAACAGGCAAAACCAAGCACTTACATCATCGCCGGGCTGATTTTTACAGTGCTATTTGTTTTGGCCGTTGCCGCGGTGGTAAGCCTGGTGCTCAACAACGCAACAAACTAATTAACAGGTCAAAGCCCTTACTGGCTGCTAACCCAAAAAAGCGCGCCACCGACCACAATGGTCATAATTAGAAGGATACAAAAGACATCAAGATTACCATCACGGGTGCTGTGCTCGGTTGATTCGCTCATCAAAGACCCCTTTTCTCAGTAAAGTTGCTTAGGTGATACCGTGAAAATTCATTCATCGTTGCAACAACACGACAACCCGTTTTATCACAGTTAAGGTGAATTTTTCCAGTTTTGATTAAAACTGGTCTCAGTTTCGTGTAAAATCACGCGCCTAGTTGGAGGGACCGCACAATATTCGCTCGATAGGAATAGCGCCCCGCATTCATGTCCATAAAATATTTTAAGAGATGCTATGTACGTATACGACCAGTACGATCAACAAATAGTTGATGATCGTGTCGCGCAATTCCGCGACCAGACCCAACGCTACCTTGCTGGCGACCTCACCGAAGACGAATTTTTGCCATTACGCCTGCAAAACGGTCTATACATTCAACGCCATGCCCCCATGTTCCGCATCGCGGTGCCCTACGGCATGATGGAATCCAAACAAATGCGCATGCTGGCTCACATCGCCCGCAAATATGACCGTGGCTACGCACACTTCACCACACGCCATAACACGCAATTTAACTGGCCTGAACTGGAGCAAGTACCTGATATTCTAGCTGACCTGGCCAGCGTACAAATGCACGCCATTCAAACCAGCGGCAACTGTATCCGCAACACCTCCACCGATCAGTTTGCCGGTGTTACAGCAGAAGAAATTGAAGATCCTCGCCCTTGGGCTGAGCTGATTCGTCAATGGTCAACATTCCACCCGGAATTTGCTTTCTTGCCGCGTAAATTCAAAATTGCCATCTGCGCGACGCCTGATTCAGACCGTGCCGCCACACAGGTACATGATATCGGCGTTTATATTGTTAAAAACGATGCTGGCGAAACCGGGTTTAAGATTCTTGCTGGTGGCGGCCAAGGCCGTACGCCTTTAATTGGCAGCATCATCAAAGAATTCCTACCCAAAGAACACCTGCTCAGCTATCTGGAAGCGGCGTTGCGTGTATACAACCGCCTTGGACGTCGTGACAACAAGTTTAAAGCCCGCATCAAAATCTTGGTCCGTGCACTGACGCCGGAAGTATACTCCGCCATGGTTGAAGAAGAATGGGCACACCTGAAAGATGGCCCGTCTACCATTACCCAAGAAGAAATCAATCGCGTCAATGCGGCATTCACACTACCGGACTACAAAGATTTACCTGCTGAGAACGCAGACTTTGAAGCGAAAAAAGCGGATAACGCCGTCTTTGCCAACTGGGTGGCCCGTAACACTCACCCACATAAAAAGCCTGGTTATGCTGCCGTCACCCTGACACTCAAGAAAACAGGCACAGCACCTGGCGACGCGACAGACAAACAAATGGACAGCATGGCTGACATGGCTGACAAATACAGCTTTGGCGAGTTACGCATCAGCCACTTCCAGAACGTTGTATTAGCCGATGTCGAATTATCAGACCTCTATGCCGTTTGGGAAGAAGCCAAAGCGCTGGGCTTTGCTACGCCAAATCTTGGCCTGCTAACCGACATGATTTGCTGCCCGGGCGGCGATTTCTGCGCACTGGCTAACGCCAAATCACTCCCCATCGCAGACCAACTGCAGCATCGGTTTGATGACTTGGATTACTTGTATGACATCGGCGAGCTGGAACTCAACATTTCCGGCTGCATGAACGCCTGTGGTCACCACCACGTTGGCAACATCGGCATTTTGGGTGTCGACAAAAAAGGCGCCGAATTCTATCAAATTTCACTGGGTGGCGAATCCGGTGTTAATGCCAAAATCGGTAAAATCGTTGGCCCTTCCTTTGGAGAAGCCGACGTCGCCGATGCCGTAGAAAAAATCATCAAGGTTTACCTTGAAAACCGTACCGAAGAAGAACGTTTCATCGACACCTATGAGCGTATCGGTCTCCAGCCATTTAAAACACGGGTATATGCCGATGCCTAACATCATCAAAGACGGAAAAATTCAAGACGATAACTGGCAGCTGATTGCCAAAGACGCCACCGACAACCTGCCTGCCGGCGACATCATCGTCCCTGTAGAATTGTGGAAAGCACAAGCCGACAACCTAAGCCAACGCGATGGCGGTGTTGCGGTATGGATTGATGCTGGCGAAGAAGCCGAAAGCATCGCTGCTGATCTGGATAAAATAGCCTTCGTAGCAATCAACTTCCCAGCCTTCACCGACGGTCGCGGCTATTCTTACGCACGTCTGTTACGTGAACGCTATGACTATAAAGGCGAAATTCGCGCGATTGGTGATGTCATGCAGGATCAGCTGCAACACATGTTCCGTAGTGGCTTCAGCAGCTTTGCAGTTAAAGAAGGCAAAGATATAGAAGCAGCACTGGCTGGTTTCAAAACCATTAGCGAGCCTTACCAGGCCGCTACTGACCTACCGCCTCTGTTCAGACGCCGTAGCTAGCTTCTAAGCTAATTACTAAGCCTGACAAAAAAGGGGATCTTAACTTTAAGGTCCCCTTTTTTAGTTCTCTAATTTCATCAAAATAACCACACACTAAAACAAGCACACCACGCCCGTCCCTTGCAATCCACAATACCCTGCCGGGTCGACAGTGTGCACCTAAAACATACTTATTAAATCAACAGCAATAAATAATGATTATTTATATTTAAATAACAATAAGTTACACATAAAAACAAAAACAACAATATAAGTATATATAATTAATCCGCCATACTTATATACTTTTACTCTACCAAAGCACAATACTCCTCCTGCAATTTACTCAGCTCATGAGTAATCACAATCTGACAGGATTTATTGCCAGAATTTTGAGTATAGTAATCTTGGCGGTATTCCTCAGCCTCATAGAAAAGCTCAAGATGATCAACCTGGGTCACTTTGCTATCAGCCCACTTGGGATGTTACCAACTCTTAGCAGAATCAGGGGTGTTCCATTTAGGCTGGATTTCTGAGCCTACAATAGACGATTTAGTTTTTAGGCTGATGAGTGAGTCAGCATGTACATGCTGTTCATTTTTCACTGTTTTTTAGTAGTTAATTGTTTGCCTATGGATGAACAACCCCTGGGCCGAGCTAAAGATGAAGTAAAGACCAAACGTTAAAACTTTTTTTTGCCAACATAGATACTTAATCAGAAGTCTTAACGTAAAAAACGCAACCCCTCCGCAGGGTCCAAACCTAATGCATCACAATATTGAACATATTGATAAACATTCAATCTCTTGTCTCCTGATTCCAGTTTTACAATGAAGGAATGAGGCTCATCTATCAACAAGCCAACATCACGCATTGTAAGCCCCTTGTTTATTCTTGCTGCCTTAAGCCAAGCAATTAGCGCCAAATACTTTACTGAGTTTTTTGTATTTTTCATATTGCCGCCATTCTAAGGGCGTGCTAGTCTTGGGCCCGAAACTGGCCCATGACGATCTCTTACCTCCAACTTTTATAGTCATACCGGCACGCTTATACATATTAACCCATATATTAATACATTATGCGGGCAGCTTTAGAGCTAAGTAAGAGGTGATGAAACACGATAGATTTTAATTACTGCAGGAGATACCGGATATTGATGGGATTTTAGCAACCTTGAGGGGGCGCTCATTCCATACAAAAAAGGCGTCGATCACAGTGATATGAGCAGCAGCACCAACGAGGAGACAAGTAATGACTGGGTTATCAGCAGAACAGGTGAATTTCAGAATAATGCTAGAAAAAGCACCATACCTTAAACCCCTATGGGACTTTAACGAGCGGAGTTTTATTCCTGAAAATGTAGAAGCTTTTTTAAGTTCGGCTTCACACGGGGAAGCAATAATGGCGCGCTTTTTTTTGGGTGTATGGCAGAGAGAAAATGATTTCAATTTCGATCTTTTTGAAGCAGTCAAAACGCTAGACACAGAAAACCTAGAAATCATTATTGATTGGTTAAAAGCCCCAGTAACTCCATGAATATTTGTACGCAAAATAAAAACGACACTCGTTACTTTTCGATACCCGAAAATGCCTCGAAAGTCGTACCACACGGCAATTCACCCAGACAAAATAGCTATTGGCTTATGGAAGAATTAAGTGAGTATCAAAAATATTACATCCACCCATCAGCGGATGATTTACCGATTCTCTTGGAAGCAAAACTTAAAAAAAATGGGAAAGATCAAATTGAGACGTTCATATTCCCCCTTATTGACTCAGCCATCAATTTTATTAAAGACGCTGGATTAACTCGGCTTCGCCTTAGCATCGTTAGCAAAAAGCTAAATATGCCAACAATCATTGAGGTTTTTGTTTACTACATTGACGAAGTAGTAACTTACCTTTATCGCCTAGAAGACGAAACGCTTATCAAAGAGGGTTTTCTTCAGACCGATTGTGAAATAGACGAGTCATTATTTTGTATCTACTCAGCTACTAACGGAAAGCCATATAAACACACACCTTACGAATAAGTAATTTTTGAGCGACATAATGAATACCACCATCAAAACGTGCATCACAATTGGGCCTATCGAAGGAAAAACCTTTTTTGTGGGCGATATCCATGGTTGCTACGACAAGCTTATTAAAAAGCTCTCAGAAGTTGATTTTGATTATTTAACAGATCGATTAATTGCGACTGGCGATCTAATAGATCATGGGCCTGATAGCGAGAAATGTCTGCTGTTACTCAATGAGCCATGGTTTTTTTCAGTTATTGGAAATCACGAAATTATGGCGCTAGATGCGATGCTACATCGTAAGAGAAATGGTGAGAGGTCAATGGAGCAACGACTGCACACACATAACGGTGGGAATTGGTTTTATGAAATATCTGAGGCAAGGCAAGATGAGCTGGTCGATTTGATTGTTACGTCTATGCCAGTTACCTATGAGTTATTGTTTGATGACATAAGCATCGGGGTGGTTCATGCGGCCTCCCGTGCCGATTGGCAAAAAATCAAAGATGAGAAAGAACGTATGAGTATGCACTTATTAGCTTATTACACATGGACTCGCTACGAGCACCCATTACCTAAAAAAGTCCAAAATATAACCGCTGTTGTTATGGGCCACCAAAACGATATTGAGATCGTCAATATCGGTAATCAGCTCTGGATAGACACTATTAAACGAACTGGTGAGCTAACGATACTATCAGAGCTGTCGGTATTGGAGCGTATCCTTTAGCCCGCTGTGTGGCCTTACTCTAATCTAGACTCGTTTATTACATACGTATCAATGGAACCGTCAGCATATTTAACTTGCAAACAGAGCTACTTAAGAAGCTTGGGCGGGGGCATCATAGTCGCTCCATATGCCCTACATTTCAAAATCTATTTGGATATTAGGATGATTGATCACACCTCAATCGAGTTCCTCGAAAGGCAGGGGGCTCCAGCTGCCGCTAAAATCAAGCTGGAAGAGTATTTTGTAATTGACAGTAATAAGTGCGGTTCCGAGCTAGATCTCGCAATCCTTGGCCAGAGCGGCAATTCTGAAATTGATGATATCCTGCCAGCTCTGGTTAAAGTGAAAACTAAAGGTGAGCCGGCTAACATTGAGCTTACTGTGCTCGCCTTGAAAGAGCTTAAAGCATCATCCCCCAACATGGTCGTTTATATTGATGATGTAATCTCTCAACTGTCTGTGTATGCCAGATTCTCAATCAATAAACCTTTAAAACTACTCCCGACCTTACTGGTCGGCCCCCCAGGCACTGGCAAAACCTACATTGCCGCCAAAATTGCTGAAGCTATGGGAATCTGGTTCGGTAATATCAGTCTTTCTCTAGCAACAGAGAGCTTTGTTTTGAGTGGTTGCCCACGAGGCTACAGCACTGCGACGCCTGGCGACATTGCTCAGCGAATGGCTAAATCAGACTGCATTAACCCGCTGTTGATTTTAGACGAATTAGATAAAGCGAGCTTTTATCCCGGTAGCCGACCTTCTATCACAGGACCGCTTTTGCAGGTTTTGGAAGCAGACACTGCATCACAATTTGAAGATGCTTGCTTGAAGTGTGAACTGGACGTTAGTCATGTGTCCTGGCTGGCGACTGCCAACGACATTAGCCTTGTGCCTGAACCATTACTAAGCCGTTTTCATATCATCCATATCCAAGAAACTGGTCATGAAGAAAAGTTAATGCAAATTCAGCGTATCGCCTCTTCTGTGACTGAGCATATGGAGCTTAGTAAACACTTCACCGTGGAAGTCGACAGAGGTGCGTTTGAAAAGTATTCCCACCTCTCAATCCGTGCTTGGAAAATGAAGCTGCAGCTTGCCATTTCATTTAAAGCCAGCAACAGCCTCAACGGCGAACACCTTGTTATTCGAGAAGACGATATGCGAAGGCTTGTCCACGAAAAGAAGGCAACACGGATCGGTTTTGTCTAGCGCAAATAGAAAACTCTGCACGCTATTTTTGTGCCAGAAATTAGATACGCCCCTCCGCATCGTTAACTTAGAAAACACGAATCCTATGAACATTAACGAACTCATTAACCAAGCCCAAAGTGTCTTTAACAACCAAGGGGATCATTGTGACTTTGGTTGCTCACAAAACTCCATTCCATGCATGGTTGAGTTCATCAAAGAGCATTTTCCACACTACCAATATTGCGTCATTTCAAATTGGAGATGGGTTGATATTGATGTTTCTGACGAAGCCCGAAAGAAGCTCAAAGAGCGCGGTTTAAAGCCTTGTGTTCTATATTCGGACAGCATCGCTGAAGATGAAAAAAACAGGGGCTTCAAATCTGTTCGCACAACTTTTCTTAAAAGCTTTCATGAGAACTGTATTTTTCTGACCAAAAACACCGCTTACATTCTTCAAGGCCCAGGCACCCGCATCGCAATTGACGCGGCTGTATTTGCCAGTATCTTTTTCGATTAACAGGGTTATATGAAAATTCAATTACTCAGCGATCTACATATCGAATTTGCAACTTACAAATACCCAGAAACCGGAAGTGATGTGGTTGTGCTGGCGGGTGATATTCACACCAAAACCCAAGGTGTTCAGTGGGCCCTAGAAAATATCACTGACAAGCCGGTGATATACATTTTTGGAAATCATGAATTTTACGGCAAAACCTACCCTAAGCTAATTGATACGGCCAAGGAGCTCACAAAAGGCACCAACGTTCATATTCTTGAAAATGAAGTGCTTACTATAGACGACGTTAATTTCTTGGGTTGCACCCTCTGGACAGACTTCAAGCTATACGGAGACCCACGTATTGCAGGTTATCACTGTCAGCAAAGCATGAATGACTATAGAAAAATTAAAAGACTACCCGGTTACTCTAAAATGCGCGCTATCGATACCGGCAGAATTCACAGGGAATCAAAAGCCTGGTTAGCAAAAGAGTTAGAAGCCAAAAAGGGAGCGAAAAATGTGGTAGTTTCCCATCACGGCCCTTCTATGAAATCTGTATCTACCGAATTTCAAAGGGACCTCACTACCGCTGCATACGTCTCTAAATTAGAAAGTTTCATCGAAGAATACACACCATCATACTGGCTTCATGGACATACGCACAACAGCTCAGATTACCGGATCGGAGGCTGCAGAGTTTTGTGTAATCCAAAAGGCTATTTTGGGGAAGAAAACCCCGAGTTTAAGCCATCTGCCATCTTCGAGATTTAGTTGTTCTGTAGTTCTTACAACAAATGGCATTGAGAAAATGATCACCACCATACTGTTCGATCTTTATGGGACATTAATAGAGCTTAACCGTAATTCACGCCCATACCACGCCTTGGTCAAAAGACTTCCAACATCAAATGCACACGGGGTATTGCGTCAGTCTTTGGTTAACCGGTGCGATTCTCTTTCTGTGTTTTCAAGCTTGATTGGATTATCTGAGCAGAAGGATATCAATAATCTTGAAAAAGAATTGAGGTATGATATTGATAGCGCAATCTTGTTTGGTGACACCCTGACAACTTTGGTGAAATTAAAAGAAAAAGGACTTAAGACAGGTCTAATATCTAATTTGGCATCCCCCTATAAACGGCCCGTTAAAGAATTGGGGCTTGAAAAGTATTTTGATGTAATTGTGTTTTCATGCGATGTCGGAGTGGCAAAACCAGATCCAACCATTTACAGGTTTGCTTTAGAGAAACTAGGTTCTTCAGCAGCTGAAACATTGATGGTGGGTGATAGTTTTAAGTCTGATATTGAAGGCCCAAAAAACGTTGGTATAACAGGAGTCCACTTAGTACAAAACAGCAATTCTAGAAACAACGTCCTCAAAATCAATGGGCTTAGTGGACTTCTAGATTTGATTTAAAACTATGCCAAAATTTAGTTAAAAAATTACATATTTACACGCCGAATAATGCAACTTTTTTTATTGTTAGCGGACAAAGTAATATCTATTTAAGGATGGAGGTGGGCGTGCGTTTTGAAAGCGATTTTAATGCATATTAGCCAGCCCCAAAATTTTAGCCCATGCCTATGAGGTGTAGGCTTATATAAAAAGGATCATTCAGTGATCAAAACTTGGGTATCGTATTTGCTAATCGCTCTGATTGCTTGCCAGTCAGTGATAGCAATGGCTGATAGCCATTCGCTCGGAAACGAGCATGCCAAATTCGAACACGACCACTACTCTGATACTGTTAACGATAAATCCTCGTCTAAAATAGATATCAACTTATCTGCACCCAGCCATGACGAATGTCATTGCCACATGATTTGTCATTTATCCTTATCATCCAGTCAAAAAGAAACAAAAGTTACAGTTTCAAAGCAACCCCCAGCAATCTATCACCGGGCTTATATTTCTAATATACAGGCTCCCAATCTTCGTCCTCCTATCGTCTAGTCGTAAGTCTCAATATTAATTTATGTACACCAAACTTTTAAGTTTGGGCTAAGACTTATTCGATAATGAGGATAAAATCCCATGAAACTGTTTATTGCTGTTTTTCTAACAAGCTTAATCACGTTCCCCGCTTTGGCTAGCGGAAATAATTCAATATCTATAGATGTTGTGAAACATCCATCAAAAGCGTGGAACTTTACAAACGTGAAAGCCTATGTCAAGGATGAAGGAGTTCGAGTCAAAGGTTATATAACCGCCGACCATACCTTTGGGCTTCCTAAAGGGCACGTTGATATTGCTGCCTATTCACCTAAAGGTGAGTTAATCGCAGAAACCACATCCAAGTACCTTCCTCGAAAGTTAGTATACAAGGCAAGGCTCAGGGGGAAGGTTCGCTTTTCTGCTGATATTACAGAGGTATTACCACCAAATTCCATTCTCAAGATTGCTTTTCATTCCGAGAAACTAGGCACAGAACCAACGACTGTCCACGGTAAAACTGTAGCATTCTAGGTTTACTACCCGCTACTTTATTCAAGTAGCGGGTAGTAAATTACAAGCTATTAGTACAGATGTGTTTTGTACACCTTCACTTTTGATCCCGCTAAAAAATACAGGGATTGCCGGGGAGGTAGGCATACATTGCTATAGGTTCTTTTGCCACCGTGGAACGTAGATTCAACAGATAATAACCACAATAACTTGGAAGGGATGTCGACATGAACGAACAAATTACACACTCCGGAGCCTGGGGCATTGTCCTAATCGTGGTTGCATTAGCCTCGTGGTTTTTATACCGTTATTTTGCGCCCAAGACTTGGAAGGAATGGGCGAGCGCTGGTGTGGTCCATGCATTCATCATTGCTCTCTATGCTGAGATGTACGGGTTTCCGTTAACCATTTACTTGCTCGTCCGGTTCTTCGGCCTCGATCAGGCTGACTTCAACGCCAACCTCTGGTCCATGCTGCTGGGTTATGGCGAGACAGGTATGGTCATTTCGATGTTACTCGGGTACTTTCTTCTGTTCTCCGGCATCGGAATATTCATTGAAGGATGGCGCGAACTTCATCGTGCCCGTCAGGAAAACAGGCTTGTCACGGACCGTCTTTATGGGCTGGTACGGCATCCCCAATATACCGGACTTTTTATCGCCCTTTTTGGTGAGGGTGTTGTCCACTGGCCAACCTTCTTTTCAGTCGCGCTTTTCCCCATTATCGTTATTGCCTATACCCTGCTTGCAAGAAGTGAGGAGCGTAAAGTAATGGAACAGTTTGGCGATGAATATAGCGCTTACCTGAAACGTGTACCGATGTTTATTCCTCGCTGGGGACAATGGGGAAAGCTACTTTCCATTCAGAGCGAAAGTCCTAGCGAAAGAGACCAGCCACCGTTAAGTTCAGACACTAAATCAAGCACTAAAAAGAATGAGGACATGAAAACCGAAATAAAAAGAGATTAACCACAACAAGCAGAATAAGAATATGGTCATAAATGAATTAGGAACTGTAACCAAAGATCCAACCTGCGGCATGTCTGTGGACGAAGCCAACGCTTTGTTTTCGGATAATATAAAGACTTTTACCGAAGGCGATAGACTCTACGATGCAATGCTCCAGAATATATATTCTGCCAAACGAGAAATTCTGATAGAGAGCTATATATTTAATCTAGATCCCATTGGGGAAGCATTTATTATTGCTCTTAATCATAAGGCCGCCGAAGGGCTTCTCATAAAAATTCATCTGGATGCCGTTGGTTCCCGTCACTTTAAGCAGGGACCTAGTTTTAAAAAACATCTGCACAGGAACATCTCTCTAAAATGGTTTAACCGCTGGAACTGGAAAAAACCATTAGAATTCAATGTAAGAAACCATCGTAAACTGTTAATCATTGATCGTGAGACCGTATTTGTCGGTGGCTATAATATTCATCGCCAATCCTCACGGAAATATTTTGGTATGTCCCGATGGAGGGACACCCATATCATGGTTAAGTCTGACGCTGCTCAAATTTTCTCACGCTACTTTGAAGCGCTTTGGAACAGCAGGCAACATAACTACCTCGGGCCACTCAGCGGTCTGGATGTTATTCCTAATATATCGAGAAAGTGCCGGTATATATTGCGCTGCCGACTTAATACCCTTCTTGATATGGCCCAAAACAAAATACTGTGCACTACCCCGTATTTTGTTCCCGACGAATTTATCCTGAAGGGTTTAATACGGGCTGCAAGTCGAGGCGTTGATGTCCGTTTATTGGTACCTTACGAAAGTGATCATCCAATGATTAACGCTTTGGCAGTGAATTATTATCATCGATTAGTAAACGCAGGGATTAAGGTATTTGCTTATCAACACCGTCTTATTCATGCAAAAACTCTAGTAATAGACTCTAATACAGTCATGATTGGCTCCGCCAACATGGATTACAGAAGTTTATTCATCAACCACGAACTGATGTGTATTTTTTCTTCACCCAGCCTTGCCAAAATATTCAGAGATATTTTCATAGCAGACGGTGCAACGGCATTGCTAATCACACCAATGACCAAGTTCAATATCAAATCATGGTGGCTTTGGCGGCCTTTAGCGTCTCTTCTCAAACATTGGATTTAAAATTCTCATAACTTGTTCATAAATTGAGAAAACGTTTTTAAGTGCTCATGATTTCATTGGTCGCAACTAACCACCTCAACAGGTAGTGTGCGCCACTTAATTAACTCACTGCTCACTTTCAACGAATTGATTTGTATCCTCCGTCAACTGCATTTTTTGGGAACACTATCTGCCACAACTGATTTGTTAGAGCCCCTTGGTTTTAACTTTTATTGATATTGTCATCAGGAAGTTTACAAAAACCCTGAGGTGGCACATCCAAAGCACTGTTAAACTTTCTGGACAAGTTTTGGAATGCGATAAGCCCGGTTAATTCCACAATACTATCTTCATCAAAGAAGCACTTTAATCGCTCTATCAATTGCCCCGACACCTGCTGATCTGAATAAGTGACCGCTTCCGCGTATTCAAGAGCCACCTTCTCCTTATCATCGAAGAGATCACTCTCTTTCCACTGAGCAAGTTTCTCAACTTTTTCCATTGAACCAGAACGTTTGGCCAGAGTGGCAGAATTTATATCAACACAAAAACGACACCAGTTGATTTGCGATACTCTTACCGTCACTAATGAACGCAACACAGGGCTTAATGGAGAGCTTTTTCGGTCCAACACGCCATAAAGTACAGCCACAGCAGCGAACAATTTCGGGACTCTTGCCCAAAGTAAGCCGGGCTGAAGTATTGCGCCATATTTTCTTTTCTGATTCCAAAAGAAAGGCCGTAATACCCAAGGGTACTCTGTTAATTTCTTCACCAAAATTCTCATACGCTAGCCTCTCAAAAATCTAACATTTGCTATAGGTTGTGATCTGCCTTCAGATTTAAATGTGCTTTTCTCTGGCAAAACCCAGCAATAACTCTAACTCCGCCTTATTTATAATTATTACAATCTCATTATTTCCGCCAGGTAACATGCTCATAAACACCTGACCAAAACATACCAAAGGCTATGGCAAAGAGGAGCTCTTCTATTGGCATAAACCCGATATGCCAACCTGACAGCTCCTCATGATTCCAAACCTGCTCTATATAATATGGTGCACTCCATTCCAGCCCAGCAAGAAAAATGGCGTAATAACCTAGAAATAAGCCGCCGCCAACCCACGTTTTTCGTTTAAGATCTGGTCGGCAAATAATATTGGCAACAACGCCCACCAGCATGGCGAGAATAGCTGGATAGATCGGATTCCATGGAAGGAAATATAGCAAAGGAAACGAAATGAACGGCGCTGCTAGCGCCGTATAGTGATGCCTGTGTAATGGTTCATTTCGCTCATTGTCCGTAACAGGCATAGGAACCTGGTGAGTAAGCAAATTATATAAAACCGCAGCAATACCACCAATACCAAAACAGAAGATCAAGCTTTCAATGTCAAAGCCTGTGTTCAGGGCTAGATCGAAAAGGCTAGGCGGCGACCAGTACTCAGGCACAAACAACGGTTCAGTCAAACCGAACGGCATAGTAAACAGACTAGTCCTGATCATGGGCCGTCTGTGAATCGGAAATACTGCGTAAACAATCACCCAAGGCACCAGGAAGACACTAGACCATAGTAGCCAGACGTATTGATCAGTAACCATCAAATACCTCCATCCTGTTACATATGTTCCCATGTCGTTGATTCGGTACACGGGTGGTTTTGTACATAGATGCCTACCAGTAGTCGTGCTAAACCATGCGCTTTCCCTTTAGGGAATTTACTCATCTAACCATCCTAGATAAATTCTAGTTATCTAGGACAGCCCCTTATATTTTATTTATCCACACGTTCATCTATCCCATTAAGCAGACCGTAAATATCGCTATCTGTGGTTAACACCAGGATTGTATTGCTATCAATAACCGATTGATAAGTTTCAAGCGTCTGCACAAAGTCATATAGCTCTCTTGCAGGCTTGCTTTGGCTGTAAGCACTAGCGTATATCTCGGTCGCCTTGGCATCAGCGAGACCTTTTATTGTTTCGGTTTTACGATAGGCCTCAGATTCGATTTTCTGCAAATCTTTCTCTTTACTCCCTATAATTTTTGCTGCCTCACCGGCACCTTCAGAACGGAATCTTTCCGCTATCTGTTGACGCTCACTGATCATCCGCGCATAGATTTTCTGACGAACACTTTCGTTGTAGTTAATACGCTTAAACCGAATATCCAACAACTCAATACCAAACTCACTGAGTTTGTCAGAGGCTGCGGCGAATATATCTTCTTCAACCTGTCGTCTACCACGTTTAATTGGTAACAACTTACCGATATCTACGCTTTTTAACAGTGGATCGACGTAGGCTATTCGATCTTTTGTAGTTCTAATAATTTCTATCAGTTCGTGTTTGGCAACAGCGTTGCGCGTTTCACTCCCCAAAATATCTTCAAGTCTTGACTGGGCACTACGCTCATCCCTCAAACGCAAAAAATACTGCAGAGGGTCTTTAATCCGCCAACGACCAAAGGTGTCTACCGTAATATACAATTTGTCTTTTGTGGGCATATCATTGGCCGAGCCGTCCCACAGCAAAATACGTTTTTCGATACGGTTAATTTTTTGTATGAAAGGTGTTTTGACCTTCAATCCAGCTTCAGCCGTTACCCCGCCAACCGGCTTTCCGAATTGAGTAATTATCACTTGCTCTGTCTCATTCACCTTGTACAGCGACTCATACGCCAAAACTATTAATAGGGAAAATACTGCTAATGCCCAATAACTCCACTTGTTCATTATTTTTCTCCTTTTGGTGTACTAAGTTGTAACAGTGGCAACACAGACGCGGCCTTGTCATCTAGTACTACTTTCGTTTTTACTTTTGGCAAAACACTGCTTAGCGTTTCCAGATATAAACGTCGTTTTGTAACTTCTTCCGCTTTTACAAACTCAGTAAACAGGGCGTTGAATTTGCTTGCATCCCCCTCAGCCCGATTAACCCTTTGTATTGCATACCCTTCTGCAGCTTGTATTGACTGATCGGCAGTACCTCTTGCTTTAGGAACAGCCTTGTTATATTCACCACGCGCAACGTTGATCATACGTTCTCGTTCTTGCTGCGCCTCGTTAACTTCATCAAAAGAAGCTTGTACCGGTTTAGGTGGATTCACATTTTTTAATTGAACCTGATCTATGCGCAGCCCCATCTGATAAAGATTTACAACCTCCTGCATTTTTACCTGAGCATTAGTTTCAATCTCCTGGCGACCAATAGTTAGCACCTCATCTACGGTTCTGTCTCCAACCACTTCTCGCATTACGGACTCTGAAATATCACGCAATGCCTCTCCCGGATCCCTGACTTTAAACAAAAAATCAAAGGCATCCTCAATTCTGAACTGTATAACCCACTCAACCAGTGCCGTATTTAAGTCACCGGTAACAATGGTACTTTCTAAGCTCCACTCACGAGGCCCAGAAATTTGTTGGCTGAAAGTGGCCCCGGGGGTACCAAAACCAAACTCTTCTTTTAGTTGCCGTTTTATAGGCACTTGTTGAACTGAATCCACACCGAATGGGATTTTTAGATGCAGTCCAGGGTCCACTACATAATGATAATGGCCAAATCGCTGTACCACCCCAACAGATTCAGCCGATACCGTATAAAAGCTGCCAAAACCTGCATAAATTAGGGCCGCAACAAAAATGACGGTCCCAATTAATTTGGGGGATCCCTCTAGGTCAAAAGGTCTTAAATCGTTTTTATTCATCTCGCTATCCTTTCTATCAAAAATCAGGTTAAAAATGGTCACTCTTAGCAAGAACTTGTTGAACTAGTAAAACGGCGCGGGCAGGTTACGACAAGCCAATACCAGGCTAACAAGTGCTTCACCAACACCTATTTCAACACCGTGGTCGTCAATAAAATCACTAGGTACATCAGCATAAAACCGCAAATATCCGATAACTATTTTTGGTATAGATGCCTGCCCAAGATCTCCTAATACCGTTACGACTAAGAGGCTCATTGAGCCCCCTCCACCAACACCTTAGAAGAAAAACGCTTAGCCAACGGGACCATCAGAAGCGGACCTAATACTGAAAGCACAATGGTCATGGATAATAAGGCGATAAACACGTGATGCGTCAAATGACCTTGCTCAAACCCAAGAGTCGCAATGACTAAGGCAATCTCTCCACGTGGTACCATTCCAAGTGAAATCAACCAGCGCTCAGGCCAACTATACCCACGTAGTGAGCCCACAATCCCACCGGCTATCTTCGCGGTAACGGCAAGTGCAATCAGCCCGGCAATGAACCAAAGCAAACCTTGGTCATTCATGACACTCCACTGCGCCTGTACACCGATCATCACAAAGAAGAATGGTAGCAACACCAGCATTAGTGGGTTCAGAGTCCTTACACTGCGTTCCCTCAATATTGGTCCGAGACCTTCGCCGACACCAACACCAGCGAAGAAGCCCCCTACTACGGCTGACAGTTCCAGCGTATGGGTCAGGAACGCAGCACTGAAGATTGCGCTAAGAATCCAGGCCGCACGCACCCAAAGACTATCGAGCATACCGCGGCGTAAACTCCACTGGGTAAGCACTCGACAAAGAACGTACACCCCTCCCAAAGCGGCTATGGGTAGGATGACGAAGCCAACTACTCCCAAAGCTGTCAAACTGTCGCTTAAGAATCCATGGGCGGCTCCAAGTAAATAGAGAGCAATCACATCGTCAATAACTGCTGCCGCAATCACTACGTCGGCTATGCGGTGACCGATCAATCCGAACTGCTTAAGCACTTGAACACTGATACCGATACTGGTGGCCGCAAGCGCTAGACTGATATACAACACTTCAGCGCTAGGAGAGCCGTAGAGCCAGCCCAAGGAATAGCCAGCAATAATGCTAAAGATGATGCCCAGAGCGGCCACCGCCGCACCAGCCCAACCGGCGAATTTCAGACGATTGATGCTGAGCTCCAACCCCGCTACGCCCAGGAGAACGAGCACGCCAATCTCCCCCAACAGGTGCAGAATCCTGCTGTGCTCAACCCAACCGAAGACAGCGCTGCCGAGCAATACTCCTAACAGCACTTGCGCCACTGCGTTAGGGAACGTAAAACGCTGGCTCAAGTAGCCAATTGCAGTACCGAGGAGCAGAACCAACAGCACCCCGCTCATCTCACCCAGCCTTGTGTTATAAGAATCAATGAAATGAATCGAAATATCATTCCTACCATTACTGGCTGAGCGGGACGAGGCAACCTGATCATTCGCCTGACTCCACCGGCACATGGCTATGACAACGACACCAAGTGCAATCGCAATTGCTTAGCGGGCACTCTGGCAACAAGGGCCGGTTAGACAGCCATCGCGAAACCATGGTTGCCCATAATGCCGGCTCATAAATACGATGAAGCAGTTGACGCGGGTCTCGTTTTGCCACGACATGCTTTAACACAAACTTCAGCCCACGGTTGCCGAGTCGTTCGTATACCCAGCGATTAAAAATACTGGCGGCATTCAGCCCACTTAACCTTGAACGCCACTCTTGTTCGTAGGCACTAGTCGATCCATTAGCACGCCCAGCCAAGTGACCGGAGATAAGTGCATAGCGCAGCCCGAAGCCAAACAATGCATCTTGAAATCCTGCTGACTCTCCGGCATACAATCGATTACCGGTTACAGCACCTTGTACAAGATGGTAATTTCCACTCCCCCCAAAACGCTTGGCGCTGTGCCAACATAGCCCTAGCTTGCGTTGAAAAAAGGATACGGTGTCATCAAGGAATTGCCGTTCATTATGAAAATGTTTAGTAAAACATGCCGCTACTGTTCCCCGCCCCTTACTTACCAGTAGGTAACTGTAGCCAGCAGGTGCAAGACGGTTATCAACGACGACATAGCAGCCGTCAGCCATGTCCGTGTCAAAAACGTATCCAGCCGCTATCATATTTGCACGATGGGGGCCTTCGGCGACTACACCACCGTCAGAGAGATGACGTTGACGGTGGCCGAAACGAATCGTAATACCGGCGTCAAGCGCTTGCTTCTTCAAGGCCTGATCCAGCGTTCCAGCGCCACTGCCGCGATGCACTAAATAGAAGATCGGTTTGCTCGAATGAATTTCATATGGCGTGGCATCTGGATCAAAACAAATACTTTCATAGACCGGCGTATATTCGAAATCCGTATTAATACCAAACTGTTCGAGTTCGGTGAGTACATCAGTTTCGGATGACCAGTTCTCCAAGCCCTGGAAATCACCATGAAACCGGGCGCCAACATCCAGGCGTTTCTCAAAGACTGTCACAACCGCGCCGTGTGCGTGTGCTGCAAGTGCAGCACTTAAGCCAGCGGGGCCTGCGCCAACGATCTCAACCGTGTTCTCAATCAAAGGGGAACTCCTGTTCTCATTTCAAGGGACTTTTTTTTATACCCCTAAACTCCTGATATTTTGCCCAAAGGTTATTCGATTTAATTTGAGCTATTTGTGGCAACCATCACCTCGAGACTGGTGTGCCAGATTGTCCAACTCGCATTCTTCAGAATAATGAATAAAACTCCGTCTAACTTTTTCCGTAATAGTTTCTTGTAAGCAACCGTGGAAACGAAGGATCACGTTTTCAATATCCGCTAAAGAAACCTGAAGCAGGTCATAAACCACGAAAACCTCATCACTATTCACTTCTACCTTTTTGACGCCCATCAAAGCCCTTATATCATTTATAAGTTGCTTAACACTGTCCTTCGTTAAGGGCTTAATGAGCTTTATTTTTCTAGCTTTTTCAGATTCCTGGCCCAATTGTTTTTCTGATTTCCCATAGGTTGGCGTACCCACATACAAGTGGGGTCTTTGCTCGAATTTCCGCAGGCATTGCTCTGTGCAAAATTGATAGTCGATTCCTAAATATTGAATCTCAAACTCACTGTCTCTAACCTCCATTTCACAGACCGGACACTTTTTAATTACATGGATAACGCTCATAGTATTACCTCACCGATTCTGGCTATTTCTTAAAAATATCAAAATGAAAATTTTGCCTAACCAGAAGCAGGCTCTCCTTTTCAAGCAAACATATTAAGTGGTCGTGTTTTCATCGCTGCCAATCTCAACCAAGCTTTCCGATAAATATTGGTAAGGTGGAATAATCAGATTGCTCGGCGCAGGAACATTTTTGAAAACTCGCCCAGCTAAATCGTATTTGGAACCGTGGCATGGACAGAAATAAAGTGCATCGTTGAACTCAGGGATACCCTCTGACTTATAGAGAGGGATACAACCAAGGTGGGTGCATACGCCTACGGCAATAAATATTTCAGGCTGCATGCTGCGAAAATCATTTTTTGCATAGTCTGGTTGTTGGTTCACCTCAGAATCAGGATCTCTTAGCACGTTTTTATGCATCGACTCTTGAAGCTTTTCTATATTCTCTTTGGTACGTCGCAGTATCCACACGGGCTTTTGCTGCCATGCCACCGTTATCATGGCTCCTGCTTCAATTTTTGAGATGTTAACCTTAACTGGGCCGCCAGAAGCCCTAGCTTTCGCACTAGGATTCCAGGATTGTATAAAGGGCACCGCGGAACCAACTACCGCCGCTCCGGCAAGAAAGGAGGTTCCTGCTATCAGAAATTTGCGTCGGCTATCATTCGGATTTGTCATACATCACCTCTTCAAAACAAGTAACCTTTCAGTTACAGCCATGCTGACCGTTTCAATATCACAGCCATTGGCTCTTAACAGTCCATTAGTATCCAAAGTACCGCCTTGGTTTGTGTAGCCAAATGCAAAACAACGCTCTGGACCAAGGTCTAATGGTCTGCAAATACCTAGTAATTTTTCCGGGCGTAAATGCGTGACGAATACACGTAGTTTTATTTCCGAAGGAAAAAGCGCCATTCGGGTCATATCGCAGGCAATAAAGGCACGTTCCGATTTATCCCTTGCTTGCCGAAAGCGTCCGGGTTCCAACATGTAGGTCACACAACTTGATATACCCTTCTCGGCTAGATTTCCTTGTACCTGTAGACATACGTCCAACTGATAAGCACCCACCGCCACCAACTGCACGTCGGCCACATTAATTTCGCTCAGAGTCAACGCACCCTGTGTGACTAACTGTTCCGCCTGCTTTTCATCAAACAGGGTGTTCACGGCTTGTTTGGGTATGGTCATTGCCCAAATCTGTCCCTGTGTCTGATAACAGGCATTTAAACAGGCGATTGCAGTGTTAGCATCGGCCGGATAAATGACCCGTGATACATCACTCATTTCACCCATTAAGGCTTCACCAAATAACGGGTCTTGGTGCGACTGTTCGTTTTTACCGTTTTCCCACACATGCGATGTCGCGATTACCGGCACCGATAACCATTGAGGGGCTCGACCTAAGTCTTTCTGGTGACGAGCAAAAATAATTTCTTGCCGGATCGCGCCCAGCATTTTTACAGCAAAGGCCTCATAGGTAGCGACAAGGTTTATACCTCCCTTGTTTCCCAATGCGGCACTAACCACCGCTTCTTCATTGAGCGCTGTAATAACAGCGCCATGAATAGACTCAGCAACACCATCTTCCTGCTGGAGCACTCGATGTTTTAATGCGTCTAACGTATGACCCATACGGTTGCTTCGTAGCTCATCAGGATTGCCAACTCTTACCCTCAAGTCAGGATTATTTTCAACAAGGGCTATGAATTGATAATCAACAGCTTCCATGGGGGAATATTCGGTACCAGTAGAGATCCATTGGGGTAAGGGCATTTCGCTAAGTGATACATCCCGTTCGCTTAAGAGATGGTTTTTCTCCCACTTCCGTTTATCTCTATCGTGTGAATTTAAGAGTGATACCGCATGAATAGTGTCATCTAGGGAGACAAATAATTGTTTCGATGAGTCATTAAAATATTGCCGGGATAATTCATCATGACGGGGGTTTTTCGGTAACGGTGTACCGTGAGCCGCATTCGTGCCCGCACCATAAAAACCAAAGCCCTTGATGGTTTCAGCGATCAGATAGGGTAACTTGACTGGGTAAGCCATATGACCTGTACGCACTTGTTCTGCACAAGCTTGTAGTCTTGTCTCTGACTCAAAAATACCCCAAATAAATGCTGCTGGATCTCGACCATCAATGGTAATGGGATAGAAGCCATTAAGTTGTAAATGCTGAAAGAACCATTCCATTCCACCTTGTTGATACATAGTTGATCGCTGGTCTATGCGGCGGCCATTAGCAATCATCACGGGAGTTACCAATCCACAATCTTCGGCTCGCCACCACCGGCTGGCCCAGTCACTGCCTCTCTGTTCCTCAAATGCACCGTCACTGAGAAATGCCACCAGATTTTCGCCAGGCAGTGGCATGTGCACATATTGCAGCTCTGCGAACCCAAGATACCCGCCTTCTATGAGACCACCGGCGGTATGCGGATTTACATGACTACCTAACGGGACGCCAGGCTTGCCATCATCGTTAATGGCATAGCTATAAAAATCACTAGCCAGTTGAGATAAGCCTTCCTCGTCCCAGCGGTAACGCGCTGCTTGCTCAGGGCACAAATTACCCAGCAACACATTGACGCTGTCTATCGCCGCCACACAGTGCCCCTGCCCCATCATCCAGTTCCGTGTCTGACCGGTTAAGGTATTAGCCGCCATATAACCTAAATAACCGGGCACCATATTCAATGATCCTCCGGTATGGCCTTGCGGGTTACCTTTAAAATCTTCGCTCTGAAGACTCCTTCCATCAAGATAAACCTTGTCAACATATGTCATGTTGACCACCATCCACATGGCAGCGCTGGTCAGACGATCAGCAGCAACAAAAATGTCCAGCAACTCGTCTAGTTGGGAAAATCGCCCCTGACATAATAATTGTTGGCACAAATCAAACACTCGAACCTGTGTCTCATCAGTATGCTGAATAACACCATAGCCTTTAGCCCACACTGCAAACGCTGGGTAGTGTGCGCGGTATAACGCTGCTTTCTGTTGAATACGGTGCTGGTCTTCGTTATTAACCGGAAACATGGGGTTTTCCCTGAATAGTTGTATGAAGTAAGTCGCTTTGAATAACCGATTCGAGCATGGCCTGATGCTCATCGCAGCTAACCAACCAGCAAGAAACGCTAGATTTTTTGGTCGTAAAACAAAGGTGACTGTCGCTGCTTAAATTGCTCGTGAGGGCTTCAACTGGAGCTAATTCAATACCCAAATGTCCTAACTCTCTGAGCAAACGATGACAGAGCGGTATCGAGTGCTCAGCAATTCCACCGCTCAAAACTATCCCGTCTAAACCTCCTAATAATGCGTAATAAGCACCCAGTGTTTTACGGATGCGATGGACAAACAGCTCAACGGCGAGTTGTGCGTCCTTGGAGTGATTGTCTAGAAGATCAGCCATGTTGGTACTTTCACCCGACACACCCAGCCATCCGGACTGCTCATTCAAAACACGATCCGTTTCCTGTGGAGACCAAGCTTCACGCCGCTGTAACCAAGTCAACAACCCTGGGTCGATATCCCCACAACGGCTACTCATCAATAAGCCTTCGTTGGGTGTAAACCCCATGCTGGTATCAACCGGCCTACCGCCCAGAATCGCGGCCATCGAACAACCACTACCCAATTGCAAGGTAATCAGTCGGTAACAATTATTTGGTTGTTCTGACTGGTGACTGGGGAACAACGTCTCCCAGGCATTTCTCATTCCTGCATGAGCGAAACCATGAAAGCCATAGCGCCTAATACGATATTTTTCTTGCAGGTTTTTTGGTAGCCCGTAGAGCTGGGATACTTTAGGTAAATCGTGGAAAAATTCTGTATCGAATACAGCAATGATTTTTGCCTTAACAGAGTGCTGTAACAGGTTTTTTACACATTTAATGCTCTTTTCATTATGTAAGGGAGCCAACTCAATTAAGCCATACAGTGCGGGAATAATATCATCGGTGATAATGATTGGTTTTGAAAAACCGGGGCCTCCATGAACAAAGCGGACGATGTAAATATCGGCAACTTGAGTGCTTACCTGTTTTTGAAGAGCAACATCAAGCTCATCAATACTGGCTTGGCCAGTCATATCAGCGTGATCATCATTAATAGACTTAAACCAAGCCCATTTAACTGTTGCGCTTCCAGGGTTGAGTACACAAATAGTGAGCGGCTGCACAGTTTCTACCTTCATTTTGTAATAAGCTTGTTGTAAATTGTCGCCAACAGCCATCCAATAATGCCTGCTGTCAACGCCCATCCAACCAGGCCTAAGGAAAAATTCACCAGTGACATATGCCAACCCATAGTAGAAAGATCCAGATGCAACATACCGCCAGAAATTCGCATCATACTGTCAGGAATAATCCATACCAAAAGACTGCAAACAAGCCACGCTATGGAAAAGCTAATCGCTGATGCCCATCCAAATTTGATTGCGTTGAGATTCATCATTACTCCTCTCGGTGTAGTTAACCCCTCTCGCTTAAGAACTGTACATTCACGCTCAATCGAGCGGAAACACGCCGAATGGTGTTCATTTACAAATCATGTAATCGGTTTGCAGCTTGACTCATGCGCATCGCTTCATGCTCTTCCAGGGACAGCAGTTGATCCACCAATTGTTGCCACGAAAGTGCAGCATCCCGGCCGCGTAAATCACGGTAAAGTTCAATCACCTGTCCATGTTGGTGAGTAATTTCGGTGATAATTTCGTCCGCATCCATCTCTGCAAAGGGTTTATCGCACTTTTCATGGCGTACGATTGGATGCTTATCCAGATACTCATAACACCAAGTACCCAGCGCTTTCTCATCTGCCGAATCCCGAAAACCATCGAGTACTTCCACAAGTTTTTTCTCATGATCTGAGAGATAGTCGAGCAAGAGTTTGGCTCGCTCACTGTCATTTTGAGTAGCGCAATGTTGCATACAGCTTGCCAGGTGCTGATGAAATTCACGGGTCCAATTCAGGACATCTTTTAACGTTTCAATTTGCATAACCTTCTCCTCTACACGGTGAGTATGTTGTGATAGCCAGCAACATCCACGTCAAAGCTCGTCGTGCGACGTAAATGATCTCGCATTCCTTCCAAAGCATCCGGGTCACCGTGAACCAGCTGAATGGACATATTTTTTGGCAGTGCCGATTGCTTGAGCCAATGCTCAATATCCACATAATCGCCATGACCAGATAGACCATGCATTACTTCGACCTGTGCCTTAATGGGTAACCACTGGCCGTGAATTTTTACGCTATCGGCTCCCTGCAACATTTTTGCGCCGCGTGTGCCTCCCGCCTGATAGCCGGTAAATAAAACCGTGGTGCGATGATCACCCAAAAGACGTTTGAAGTGATGCAGAATCCTGCCGCCAGAGGCCATACCGCTGCCGGCGATGATGATGTGCGGAAAGCGCTGTTCGGTTAACGCTTTGGAGTCTTCGACACTGGCTGTATAGATGACAGCACTACACATCGCCTGACATTGCGCGGGCGTTAAGCGATGCTCGTCAGCATAGCGACAATAGATTTTGGAGACATCAATCGCCATCGGGCTATCCAGGTAAACAGGCATTCGGGGAATACGATCCTGCGCTATCAACGTTGCGAGCATATGTTGAAGGGTCTGTGCGCGACTCACCGCAAAACTTGGAATAAGTAAAACCCCTCCTTTTTTCGCCATGGCATTTACGACATTGGCCAGCTGTTCCAAAACATCGGTTTTATCGTGGCGGCGATTACCATAGGTGGATTCAAGTAACAGCAAATCCAATTCAGGCAAAGGCTTGGGAGCACGCATAAAGATATCATCGGGTCGGCCAACATCACCGGAAAACCCAACACGCTTGCCGTCGGCTTCAATAATAATGCTGGCGGCACCGAGAATATGTCCGGCGCTTTGCAAACGAGCCTCAATATCGCCTACGGAAAAACATTCACCGAATTCCACTGACTCAAATAACTCCATGCTTTTTTCAGCCGTGGCACGGTCATAAAGCGGCTCAGGATGTTCATGCTTGCTAAGTTTATGTTTGCCATAATACTTAGCGTCATCTTCCTGAATATGTCCGCTATCGGCTAATAAAATTGCGCATAAATCTTTAGTAGCATGATGAGTAAAAACTGGCCCACGAAAGCCTTGCTTATACAGGGCGGGTATAAAGCCAGAGTGATCAAGGTGAGCATGAGTCAACAACACGGCGTCAAGTTTATCGGTATCGAACGGTAACGGTTCCCTGTTACGCTTGCGCAGCCACTTGTAGCCCTGATAAAGACCACAATCCACCAATATTCGTGTGGTTTGTGTTTCTACTAAATATTTGGATCCAGTAACGGTTTCTGTACCGCCTAAAAAGGTGATTTTCATGACGCACTCTCCTTAGCTGCTTGTATACACTCCTGCACAGGTGCTATCAGAAGATCGGCAATCTCCACACTATTGGACCTATGGGGAATGGTGTTGGTGGTAATTAATTGTGACAAACCGCTCTGCAATAACACACGGTCAATATCGTTGGCAAAAATACCGTGTACAGCGGCGCACTTTATGCTCTTGATACCCTGCTCTTTTAAAGCCTCAATGCACTTAAGAATGGTTTGACCACTCGAAATAACATCGTCGATGATAATTGCGGTGTAATCTTGAAAACGCGCCAAGTCAGGCAAGCTCACCACTACATCCTGATCGCCATAGCGTTGTTTTTCACCAATAATGAAATAGTGGCCACTATGGGACGCAATCTTCGAGACCCACTGTTCGCTTTCCGCATCGGGTCCTACCAAAAACACCTTTTCCTGATCTTTTAACCATTCAGCCAGCACCGGTGCTCCTTGCACTACTTGGCAGGGGATATCGTAGATCTCATCCAATGAATGATAACGATGTAAATGAGGATCGACGGTTACCAGCCAATCAACCTGTTGTGATAACTGCTTGGCAAAAATTCGTGAGGTCACTGCTTCGCCATCAATAAACCGCCGATCCTGACGCATATAACTTAAATAAGGCGCCACCAGCCCCACGCTTAACGCACCCAGTTCACGCAAGGTCGCCGCGAGAAATACCAGCGGTAGATATTTATTATTCGGGCGGGATAAATCCGCCAAAATAATGCAATGCTGGTTAGTGACCGGCGTTTCAATACGCAAGTAGGACTCCCCATCGGGAAAGTCTCGTGTATCAATTTTCCCCGCATTAGCACCTAATTTCTGGCACAAAGTAGCAAGTATGTTGTGCGGTTCAAGAGCAAAAATAATCAGTTGCGTCTTACTCATACGGGCTCTCCAATCTGGAAAATATCCGGGTTATCACGGTAGTAACCCAAGGCATAATCGCTCTCACCAGAGCTATCGCTAAACAGAGTAAACAACGGTTCGCCCGCCGATATGACCGCACCGGTATTAGCGTGTAGCCTAAGGCCTGCGGTAGGATCAACAGGCGCTCCAGCTAATTTGGCCAAGCGAGATAGCTTACGGTTATCAATGGCTTGAATAACACCAGAGCTCTCCGCTTTTTCTTCAACCTTAAACTTGGCCTCAGGCAACGATTTAAGCCCACCCTGGGCCTCGGCAATGCGCTGGAATTGTGCCCAGGCTCTGCCACTGTCAAGAAGTTCAGTGGCCTGCTGTAACGCATTCTCTAAACCACACTGCTGAGCGAGATCCAATAGGTGTGCAGACAACATTAAGGCGCGTGTGCGTAAATCCCGAGGGGCATGTGGGAGGCATTGCAGTACAGACAACAGGTCACGTGCCTCTTCAACCGGCCCTATTCCAGAACCAATCGGTCTGCTGCCATCAGTGATAATGCAGCGGACATGAATATCACAGGCATTACCCACTTGGGTAAACAGGCCCGCTAGGCGATCAGCACCAGCCTGCGTTCGAATTTTGGCAGTGTCTCCCACGGGGATATCGATGATTGTATGAGTTGAACCCGCCGCGATTTTTTTTGAAAGAACCGAGGCAATCAGTTGTCCTTCGCCATCGAGATCCAATGCTCGCTCAATACGAATTAACAGGTCATCGGCGGGGCTTAAATTAACCGCGCCGCCCCATGCTAAACACGCCCCCGTCTCGGCTACTACCCGCTGAATATCACTGAGTTGCAAATTGACATTCGTGAGTGTCTCCATCGTATCCGCAGTCCCGGCAGGCGATGTAATGGCACGAGAGGATGTCTTGGGAATAATTAAGCCCGCAGCGCTAACAAGAGCGACAACAAGGGGAGATGTGCGGTTACCAGGCAGACCACCGATACAATGTTTGTCATACACTCGCTCACTTCCTGGCCAGTTCAAGCGCTTACCAATACCGACCATTGCCCGGGTAAGACCAATGATTTCATCAATATTCAGGCGGTTGCCAGCACAGATACTGAGAAAGCTGGCAATCTCTATATCGCTATATTTGTGTTCGCCAATATCGGCAACAACCGATTGAATCTCGGCATCACTGAGTGCATGTCCGTAGATTTTTTTACGCACCGCACACAAAGACTCCACAACCGGTGCATGAGTGACACTAACCTGTTCACCCTCGCTGATATTCAAGCGTTGCTGAGCAATTTTAGAAAACCCAATCTGATCAAGCCCTAGCTTGTCACTTGTTACCACGTTAAGTGTCGCAATCAACACTCCACTATCGGCCTTAATCAACAACCGAGTGTTGGCATTAAAACCCTCAGCGCGGCAGATATGGCAGTCTTCACGCATGTAGACTACGGGCTCTTGGTGGGTATCAATGCCCATTTCAATTGCTTTGAGAAAATGTAGTGACGCCATTACTAATTCCTAAAACTAAGATCTAATAAAATTTATCAATAGCTAACATTTACTACCTTCGTAACAGTGAAAATAAGGCTCACATTACTTTTCGTGGCAACTCCAGGGATCCCGTGTAGCATTCTCTTTTACATTTCCGTCCACGACTCGGTAATGCTCTTCCTTGAAATGTGTCCACCAACCATGATTAAGCTCGACATCATGTTTTTTCAGGATTTCTTCAATCCCATCAATATTTAGCCTCGATGCATCGTATGCCATATTCAAAACCCGATGTTTTTCATCAAAGGAAACCGAATCCATTCCGTAGAGTTTGTCAATTTCGTCGACGGCTGCCTGAATTTTTTCAGAGGGTGATTTTTCCAATTTCAGGTGTCTTTCTACTAAATTAATCTCTGATACGCCTAGTCTGTGCTCTTGCTTTGTCATCACATGTCTCCTGCCGTTTCCGAATAATTCAACAGCTGTTGATGCTCAGGCTAGGTGGTGGAGCGTAATACGCTCCACCACCTATTCCACTAGTTTTTACTAAATTTATGCGGTTTCTTCTCTTCGGCGTTATGCTGCATCATTTGGCCCATCATCGTTTGCATCATATCCATTCGATTTTCCATCATGTCCATTTGTTGCATGGATGGCATTTTCATTTGACCTGTTATTCCATGCTTTCCTCTCATGTTACTGTTCATCATATGCATCGCATCCTGCATACTTTTCGTGTGCTCTTCCATTAGCTTTTGGTGTTTTTCAGGATCCTTTTCTTCCTTAAGTTCAGCCATGATTTTTTCCATTCTTTGCTTATGCGTTGCCATCATTTCCCTATGATTCACCTTGCCTTCTTGCATCTCGGATCTGTTCATATCTTCGCCTTGATGTCGATCATGATCATCACTAGCGAATACTGGCGTTGCAAGCGCTGCAGTTAGGGCAATTGCTGTAATTAACGTTTTCATAAAAATTTCCTCAGTTGGTTGTTACTATTTGATTTTTTAACTTGAGAACCCATGCGGGCGTTCTTTCCATATATTGGCGGTATTCATCGCCAAATTCTTGCAGTGCCATTTGTTCTTCACGTTTGGCAAGTCGTACATAAACAACGAGTAAAATAGGGAACATGACCAATGTTGGTATCGTTGGCCATTGCAGCAGGAAACCAAACATAATCATGATAAAAGCAATGTATTGGGGATGACGGCAACGAGCGTACCAACCAGTAGTCGCTAATGATCGAGTGCTCTGGGCTTTGTGTAAAACATTCCACGCCGAAGACAGCAGAAAGAAACCCAAAATGATGATGACATTGCTGGCGATATGAAGCGGATCCCAATGCGGGTTACCCTCAAAACCAAATATCGTATGAAGAAGGTGCCCGTTATCGTGAGCCAGAAAATCAATTCCAGGGTACTTTTCTGTCAACCAGCCCGACAAAAAGAAAATCGTTAGTGGAAAACCGTACATTTCAGTAAACAATGCCACAACAAACGCCGAGAAAGCGCCAAGGCTGCGCCAGTCAGATTTTGTTTTTGGCTTAACAAAACTAAAGGCAAAGAAAATAAAAATAGCCGAATTCAAAATAACTAATACCCAAAGGCCATAACCTGATGTGTCATGCATGGCTGTTCTCCTTAATGATGGTGATTATCGGTATGCTTTTTGCCTTCCTCAAAACCTCGGCGATACGCATCGTCACCAGGTTCTTCTGAATTATGATCTCCATGCCCTCCATGCCCTCCATGCCCTCCATGCCCTCCATGCCCTCCATGCCCTCCATGCCCTCCATGCCCTCCATGCATAAACATATGCATAAGCGGGCATAGTGCGAGAATTAGAAACGGCAGCCATGCAAATAAATGCTGCCGGTGCTCAATCAACAGAAAATAACTTACTGCACCAATCAGCCCAAACATTGCCAAACGTTTGGGAGTTAACTGCGAAGCCTTTTTTTCGTTAGTCATGGTCCACCTCTAAACAATTAAATTCATACTCAGAAACCGGTTTGTTTTCTTTTATCCAGTACATTTCGTCTACGGGTGTAATGGCAACCAACCCTTCACTAGTGATGCCTGTATCAGCGGCGTTCATGATTACTTGGGCTATGGCCTTAGCATGCTTGTCACTGGTGTAAACACAGATCAACATATGGTCTACAAGACCATCCCGTTTGTAAGCATTAAAGTAATGCCCTCGCCCTTTTACGGAGTACATAGAAAAACCTGAGACGCCATGAGCCCGTAGCGCCTGCTCAATATTCTCCAACCGAAATTCATCAACTATCGCTGTTACCTTTTTAAAAGCCATACATCTCTCCTCTAAAACATTCGATGGAATTTATTCCACAATCACTGTTCCCCGGTACATCTGCATCTGGCAGTTAAAAGCGTACTCGCCTGGTTTCATGGCCGGTAAGGCAATGGATTTATATTGGTCCAGAGGTAACTCTTCGCTGATATCAAAGTCAGAAAACAAAACAACTCCGGCGCAGGGAGACGCATCTTTTCGTAAAAATTGAATAGTGGTCGGCTGACCCGCAGTCAGTTTTATTCGTGAGGGTTGATAGGTTCCATCTTCAACTTTCACAGTAAGCATGCCTTCTTTGGCACTGACTTCACTTGGTTTATAAAGCCAGAACCACCAGACGATGAGCCCAATCAAAAGAACTCCAACAATATTAATAATCATCATAATTGCACCCTCTCAGTGCTCTTTCGCTTTAAAAAAACGTAAGCGGTTGGCATTACTAACCACCGTAAGTGATGAAAAGGCCATTGCTGCGCCAGCAATTACAGGACTCAGCAATAATCCGAAAAATGGATATAAAATGCCCGCTGCAAAAGGGACTCCAGCTACGTTATAAACAAATGCGCCAAACAGGTTTTGTTTGATATTGCGTAACGTCGCCTTACTGACGGCGACAGCATCCGCTAATCCATGCAGTGAACCTCGCATCAAGGTAATATCGGCGCTCTCAATAGCCACGTCAGTGCCCGTTCCGATAGCAAAACCAACATTCGCCAACGCCAATGCCGGCGCATCGTTAATACCGTCACCGGTCATGCCGACAATTTCATTCTGCATCTGGAGTTCAGCGACTTTCTGAGCTTTTTCCTCAGGTAAAACTTCGGCAAAAAACTCGGTAATACCTACCTTCTTTGCCACGGCTTTGGCCGTAGCGCGGTTATCGCCGGTCAACATCACCACGCGAATACCCTGTTTCTGCAGTCGTTTGATAGCGGAGATAGAATCTTCCTTAATGGGATCTGCCACAGCAATAATCGCCGCCAGTTGGCCATCAATGGCAAAATACATGGGTGTTTTGGCTTCACTTGCCATCTGCTGGGCGACCTCTACAGCATCTTTAACGTCGATATTTTTATCGTGCATGAGCTTTTCGTTGCCAAACAACAAGTGTTTGCCAGCAACCACACCTTCGACACCGTGGCCGGCAATGGCGGCAAATTTTTCGACCTGACCCGGCGTTAAGCCGCGTTCTTCAGCAGATTCAACAATGGACTGTGCCAGGGGGTGTTCGGAGCCCGCCTCAAGGCTTGCCGCTAACTCAAGCACCTCCTCTTCGTTGCTGGCATGAACAAGGTGAATATTGGTGACTTTGGGTGAACCCAACGTAATCGTGCCGGTTTTATCCAATATCATTGCGGTAATTTTTGAAGCCGTTTGTAGAGCTTCGCCATTGCGAATCAACACACCAGCCTCGGCAGCTTTACCCACACCAACCATCACCGACATAGGCGTTGCCAAACCGAGTGCGCAAGGGCAGGCAATAATGAGTACCGTAGTTGCTGAAACAATGGCGAAGGCAACCGCTTGCTCGGGGCCAAAATTCAACCAAGTCAATGCACTGACAACGGCGATAATCATGACCACAGGGACGAAATATGCCGAAATGACATCGGCTAACCGACCGATCGGTGGTTTGGAGTTCTGCGCGCGTTTCACCATATTGATGATTTGCGCTAACGCCGTGTCTTTACCCACGCGGGTGGCTTTAAAAACAATCGAACCACTTTTATTAATGGTTCCGGCGACAACTTCATCGCCCTGGGCTTTTTCAACCGGCATCGGTTCACCGGTCAACATGGATTCATCGATACTGGTGTGCCCTTCGATCACCTCTCCATCGACTGAAATTTTTTCACCCGGACGAACACGGACATGGTCATTGAGCAACACTTGCTCTATGGCTATATCCACTTCTTTACCATCCCGAATAACCCGTGCAGTTTTTGGCTGCAAACCAATCAGGCGCTTGATGGCTTCACTCGTGCGCCCACGAGCTTTTATTTCCAGCGCCAATCCGAGATCAATTAAACCGATAATCATGGCAGTCGCTTCAAAATAAACATGGCGAGCCATTTCAGGGACCGCGTAGGGAAAGAACACGACAACCATCGAATACAACCAAGCCGTACCCGTTCCTAGGGCGATCAGAGTATCCATATTGGCACTGTGGTTAACAAAGGATTTCCAGGCGCCCACATAAAAGTGCTTACCAGAAAACACCATCACAGCAAGAGTCATCAGCCCGACAAGCAGCCAGACAAGTCGCTCGGTGTTGGTTGTGACCGTCATTTCACCTTCAATGATGCTATAGGCCATCAATGGCACACCCAGTGCTAACGCGATGGTCATCTCACGCATCAGCCGTTTATAGTAAGCCCAGTCCGCCTGCTCCTTTTCTTCTAAAAGATCATCTTCTGCTGCACCATTGCTGCTTTTAGCGTTATAACCGGCATTTTCGACAGCTTGAATCAGCTTTTCTGTTTGCGCTGTACCAGTAACATTCACTGTGCGTAAAGCAAAATTCATTTCAGCCTTTGCAACACCGGGGACCTTATTTAACGCCCCTTCAATTTTGCCAACACAGCTAGCGCACCCCGCTCCCTCAATGATCAGTTCCTGAGTCACCAGTGCGGCTGGTGCGTTTTCATCATTCTCACAATGAGCGGTATGACTGCCATGGTGATCAGTTGTAGAGTGATTCATAGTCCTATCCCTTTTCACACATTAACGACAACAGCACCCAGACTTATTGGCTTTTTCAGAAGATGGTTTTGTACTCGCCGAGGCTTCGATTAATTCCGAGATATAACCGGCTTTTCCCGTAGCACTAATCACGTCATCGACACTGAACGATCCAGTAATAAGCGCCCTATTTGAATCTAAATCCACGTCCACACTTTCAACGCCAGAAACCAGACTTAAAACACTTTCAATAGTTTTCTCGCAGCTAGAACACGTCATTCCGAAAATAGAAAACACTGCTGGCATAGCCTTATTAAAAGTTACAACTGGTGAACGCTGAGATTGACCAGTATTTACGTTTTTTGAACAGCAATTACTCATCGCATTCTCCCTCTATTCATCTTTCATAAAATCTTCAATTAAGTGACAAACCATCTGACCTGTTGGTGCTTTATTGGGCTTTAAATCCCATTCACCGACAGCGACCAACATGCGTTTGCGTAGGCGCTCAGTTTCGATAAATCGTTTTTCTATTTCATCTAATCGTTCCTTTATGAGGCGCCTTACCAAAGGACAGGCGGTTCGGCCCTTTGATGTTTCATCTAAAATCTGGCCAATATCATCAACCGAAAACCCCAATTGCCTTGCGCTCAAGATAAAACGCAAGCGTTGAGCGTCTTCCCTGCCATATTCCTTATAACCATTCACGGGGCTTTTAATCGGCGTTAGAAAACCTATCCGGCTGTAATAGCGTACGGTGTCAGCTGAAACGCTTAGTTCTTTTGCCAACTGATTTACACGCATAAATATTCACCTTTAAGAGTTATTCCAGCGCATACCTAAAGCGAATTCATTAGCTTTGGTATTGATGAAAACAGGTTGAAAACCTAGGTTCTACTCAACTTAATTTAAGGTACACCTGTGCGTAAGACACAGGTCAAGCCTTATTATTTCGGCGGTAAAATTAGATGATTACGCTTAAATCAGCGCACTACTATTTTGAATGTGACATCCAAATTATTGGCGCAGAAGTGCCGAGTAGAATAATTAGGAAAGTCTGGGGGGATGGTAAATACGAGAAAGGAAATCGAAACCAATATGATTGGTTTTTGTGGGAATTACAGAGGTTATTTGTGGTTCAGAATTAATCATCAATTTAAGATCAACCGCTACACCACTTAAAACACAAAGCGAAGCACAAGTGCCATTAGCTAGACAATCTGCGCCACCCATATTGTGGTCAGCTGATGATTCACCACTGATGGCTTTTTTATGACAAGGTGCTTTCGAAGTATTATAAATATCTTGAGGATGATGGTTCTCGTGTACGTCCGGGCGGGATGAAAAACTTATATCAGAAGAAACCGTCACTTTGGCCTCGTGATCAACCAAATTGGCAGGCGCAGCAACCACTTGAGACTGAAATATCAGCCCCCAGATGATTAATACGAAACCTACCCAACGAGTCATAAATATTCTCTGCTACATATAAGTAAAACCATTGTACCAAATCGGCTCTCAGGAGCCTTGATCCGTATCAACACAATAAGGCATCTCTACTAATTTTGGCCCATCTCCAACTTCATATTTTTTCGACACAATATTTCCTTATAGGTTTATTTTTTAATTGGATTGTTATAACAGTTATCCCATTGTCAGAGCCGCCCCATTGCAAGAAATGTAAATGACGCTGACCAAGTTATCAAAAGAAATCCATTTAGGGCTTCCGTGGCAGTAATAAACCGAATTTGCCCTTCAAGACTGATGTCATCCAAGCCCAAGGATGTATAGATAGCACCTGAATAACATAAATAACTCATCGAGCTATCTACCGGCCCAAGCTTGAACACACCCAGTTAGAGACAATGAGCAACAAACCTTGAATATTTTAGGGCTTGTCAACTAATTCAACGATATCATACCGCTCGACATTGCCATCTATCACGATTGCTTTAGCAAAGTGTTCATCGATAATAGACACTATCTTTATACTGCCTACGGGCGTCTTCATAAAAACCTCTCCTCCTTCGTCCACCTCCGTGACAGTTTTTATACGATAGGCACTCAGTAACTGCCCCAATTTGGCTCCGTCGCTTTTCCCAATACAAACAACAGCATTATTATTGTCGGCTTTCACAACCTGACCACGCATTATGTTCTTATGGTAAAAACCGGTATTTGCACAAGCTGTTAGCAGTACAAGAAGTACACTGATGCCCAGAATACGGATATGTTTTTGGTTCATAATAACTACTCCACTCTTCATTTACGTGAGATGTGTATGATTATCTACAGTTGATAAATCTTCATTCACATCGGGGTGCCTTTCAATTACGTTTTTAATCGCTGACTATCTCCTTCTACCGAATTTAACATCTTAAAAAATCACTATCTGACTTCGACAGGCGGCCGTCTTTCTGCGTAAAATCGGGCGTACCAGACAGGGTGCTCAGTGATACAGGAGTCATCAGGCCAGTTGCAGGAAGACTGGAATTGGAAGATTGTAAAAACGTTAAAATATCACGAGTCTCCTGTCCTGTCAGACCAGCACGAACACGCATATGGAAAACAGTAGTAACCCACTGATCATCACGAAGTTCAGCCGGGCTGCGCATAACGCATAATTCTTTTGCCAACTGATTTACACGCATAAATATTCACCTTTAAGAATTATTTCATCAATACCAAAGCCAATTCATTAGCTTTGGTATTGATGAAAACCTAAGCTCTACTCAACTTCATTTAAGGTACACCTGCTAGTAAGACACAGGTCAAGCCTTATTATTTCGGCGGTAAAATTAGATGATTACGCTTAAATCAGCGCACTATTATTTTGGATGCGACACCCAAAATATTGGCGCAGAAGTGCCGAGTAGAATAATTAGGACAGTCTGGGGGGGTGGTAAATACGAGAAAGGAAATCGAAACCAATATGAATGGTTTTTGTGGGAATTACAGACGTTATTTGTGGCTCATAATTAATCATCAATTTAAGATCAACTGCTACACCACTTAAAACACAAAGCGAAGCGCAAGCACCATTAGAGAGACAATCTGCGCCACCCATATCATGGTCAGCTGGTGATTCACCACTGATGGCTTTTTTATGACAAGGTGCTTTCGAAGTATTATTAATATCTTGGGGATGATGGTTGTCGTGTACGTCCGGGCGGGATGAAAGACTTATATCAGAAGAAACAGTTACTTTAACCTCGTGTTCAACCAGACTGGCAGGCGCAGCAACCACCTGAGACTGAAATATCAGCCCCCAGATGATTAATGCGAAACCTACCCAACGAGTCATAAATATTCTCTGCTACATATAAGTAAAATCATTATACCAAGTCGACCCTTAGGAGCCTTGCTCGATATCAACTCCATAAGAAATTTCGACTAATTCTGGATCATCTCCAATCTCATTTTCCTTTGACACAATACTTCCTTATAGGTTTATTTTTTATTCATTGGCTTGTTACAACAATTATCCCATTCCCAGAGCCGCCCCATTGCAAGAAATGTAAATGACGCTGACCAAGTTATCAAAAGAAATCCATTTAGCGCTTCCATGGCAGTAATAAACCGAATATGCCCTTCAGGATAGATATCACCCAAGCCTAAGGAAGTATAGATAACACCTGAATAATATAAATAACTCATCGGGCTATCTACCGGCGCACCCTTGAACACACCCAGTTCAAGCTCAGAAACTGACCAACTATACATGATTGCATAAAGAGCTATCTCAGCGACATGAGTAAAAAACAATATCGCGACAATGACCAACACCTGCGTTTGTTGTCGCAGTTTCAGTCTTGGTGCAAACCTGCCAAGCAATAGCAATACACGATAATGAAAAACAAACGTCACGACTACCAGGCTGAGCGCCAATACAAGCGTTAGAAACATGCTATACCACGTCTTTCAACAACCACCAATATACGTATCATCTAAACACCTACCACCTTTCTTTTTTCTTGATACTGTAAAATGAAACTATAAATCACTGGCAACACCAATAGGTTGAGGATGGTGACAGTCAACATGCCACCCAGCATCGGTGCCGCAATGCGATGGGTAACATCGGATCCTGTCGAACTACTCAACATAATGGGCACCAAACCCGCCATGGTCGAAATAGCAGTCATTGCTACAGGCCGAACTCGTTTAGACGTGGCTGTCAGTACAGCAACTTTAATTTCTTCAACCGACAAAGCTGTATCTGAAGCCGCCCTACGTTTGGTAATTTCCACATCAATAAAACTTAGCACGAGCACCCCTATTTCTGCAGCCATACCAGCCAAGGCTATAAAACCTACTGCCACCGCCACTGACATATTGTAATCGTAGGCATAGACTAGCCAAATCCCTCCAACCAACCCAAAAGGAATAGCCATCATTACGATTAACGGCTCGGTGATATTGCGAAAGTTAAAATACAACAGCAAGAAAATAATGAGCAGTGTCGCCGGCGCGACAATTCTTAATCGTTCTGCGGCTCGCTCCATATATTCAAACTGTCCGGACCAGCTAACGGTATAACCAGCCGGAACATTCACCTGCTCGGCCAAAACCTGCTTGGCTTTGGCCACATAACCACCGATGTCCGATGTAGAAATATCAACATAAATCCAGGCATTCGGGCGCGCATCCTCACTTTTAATTACGGGCGGGCCGCGCCGATAGTTGAGATCGGCTACCTGCGCCAACGGAATCTGTACGCCTGTCGGTGTTGGAATCAACACCCGCTTAAGTGTTTCAAAATCATCGCGAAGCTCCCGGGGATAACGCAGGTTCACCGGATAACGCTCAAGTCCCTCAACCGTTGAAGTAATATTCATACCTCCAATGGCACTTTGGATAACATCCTGAACAGCACCCGTTGTCAGGCCGTAACGAGCGGCCTTTTCCCTATTAATATCAAAATCTAGGTAATAACCTCCCACCGCTCTATCACCAAATGCAGAGGTGGTTTCAGGCAGTGTTTTCATGGCCTGCTCTATGTCCGTCGAAACCCGTTGCAATACATTCAAATCAGGTCCAGAAACCTTTATACCAATAGGGGTTTTGATACCGGTCGACAACATATCGATACGAGTTTTAATTGGCATTGTCCAAGCATTGGCAACGCCGGGAAACTGTATAGCCTTATCCATCTCATTCATCAGTTCCTTGGTACTTTTGTCTGGGTCGGGCCACTTGTCTTTAGTTTTCAGACGTATAGTGGTTTCCATCATCGACAAAGGTGCGGCATCGGTGGCAGATTCAGCCCTACCAATTTTGCCAAACACGTGATGCACCTCTGGAAAGGTCGATAGGATTTTATCGGTCTGCTGCAATAATTCCTTCGCTTTAGTGATAGAAATACCGGGAAACGTGGTGGGCATATATAGAATATCACCCTCATCCAAAGGAGGCATAAATTCACTCCCCAATTTGGAATAGGGGTAATAGGTGAGCGCCAATAACCCTACTGCCAATATCAAGGTCGCACTACGCCATTGCATCGCAACCCGTAATGCCGGAGTGTGTAATGCCTTGAGAAAGCGATTCACCGGATTCTTATGCTCGGCAATAATTTTGCCCCGCAAAAAATAGCCCATCATGACCGGCACCAGGGTGACGGCCAAAATGGCCGACGCCGCCATCGCATATGTAGCGGTAAAAGCTAGCGGGCTAAACAGGCGCCCTTCCTGAGCCTGCATAGTAAATATCGGTAAAAAAGAAACGGTAATGACAATCAGAGAGAAAAACAACGCCGGCCCTACCTCGCGACAGGACACTCCAATAACCTGCCAATGTTCATCATTGCTCAGCTTCTCGCCTTTATCCGCCTTGGCCTCGGCCAATCGGCTGTGAGCGTTCTCGACCATCACAATGGCACCATCCACCATGGTACCAATGGTGATAGCGATCCCCCCCAGCGACATAATATTGGCATTCAAACCCTGAAAGCGCATCACGATAAAAGCCATCAGAATGCCCATTGGTAAGGTAATAATGGCAACAAACGCCGAGCGAGCGTGTAGCAAGAACATAATAACAACCAGACTAACGATCAGCAGTTCCTGCATAAGTGACGTATTGAGGCTATCGACCGCGCGCTCAATCAAATCACCACGATCATACACAGGGACAATCTCAACGCCTTCTGGCAAGCCGCTTTTTAGTTCTTCCAACTTGGCCCTGACAGCCTGAATCGTAGCCAGTGCATTTTCGCCGAAGCGCATAATGACCACACCTCCAGCGACTTCGCCCTCACCGTTGAGATCAACCACACCACGACGCAATTCTGGCCCAATATGCACATGGGCAACATCCTGAAGACGAATAGGTGTACCTTTACTATCAACACCAACCGGTATGCTGTTGAGATCCTCAATGCCCTTAATGTAACCCAGGCCCCGAACCATATATTCGGTCTCTGCCATCTCGACGAGCCGTCCGCCGACATCCTTGTTGGACATTTTAATGGCCATCTTGATTTTGCTGAGCGGGATGTTATAACGAAGCAACGCGTTAGGATCGACCTCCACTTGGTACTGTTTAACGTAGCCACCCACCGATGCAACTTCTGCCACTCCCTCCACAGTCTGCAGAGGGTAGCGCAAATACCAGTCCTGTAATGAGCGCAGCTGTGACAAGTCGTGCTTACCGGTTCGATCGACTAGCGCATATTCATACACCCAACCAACACCCGTCGCATCGGGCCCTAACGTCGGTGTTACATCCTGAGGTAAACGACCACTCACATAATTAAGCGATTCCAGTATTCGTGACCGCGCCCAATACATGTCGGTACCGTCTTCAAAAATGATGTAAACAAAAGAAAGACCAAAGAAGGAATAACCCCGGACCACCTTGGTATCTGGCACCGCCAACATAGCGGTCGTTAAAGGGTAGGTTACTTGATCTTCAACCACTTGCGGAGACTGACCAGGATACTCAGTAAAGATTATGACCTGTACATCAGACAAATCAGGGATCGCATCCAAGGGCGTATTTTTATAGGCGTAGATACCGACCAACGCGATAATCACGGTGGCGATCAACACCATAAAACGGTCGCGCAACGAGGCAGTGATAATGGCATTAATCATGGTTCTGTGCTCCGTGATTCGACCTGTCCAGATTGCCTGAATCGCTGCTGTCCGTGGTCATCATATCCGTGACACCACCCATATCCATCTCAGAGTGATCCTTCACCTCGTTACTATTTATTCCAGACAGACTACCTTCAGTGGTATTTAAAACGTCCATCATCTTGGCGGTGGCTTCGCGTAGTTTAGATTCAGAGTCCACTAGGAACTGAGCAGATGTCACGACTTCATCTCCAGCCTGAATGCCATCCAATACTGCTACTTGGCCACTGGATTCAATACCCAGTTTGACGACCCTCGGTTCAAATTTACCCGGCCCGCGGACCACAAAAACTTGCGTACGATCACCAGAACGAATGACAGCTTCAGCAGGTATAACTACCGCATCTTCCTGGGTATCTGATCGAATAATTACTTCTGAAAACATCTCCGGACGCAATAATAATTCACGGTTATCGAAGATCAAACGTACTTTGGTTGTGCGTGTCTTAGATTCAGCATAAGGGTAAATATAAGCAAGCTCGCCTTTAAAGGTTTTACCAGGCGCTGAAGCCAATGTCATTTCGACCGCATCACCGATCTTGATCCACGGCAACTCGTATTCGTATACATCGGCGTACACCCAAACTTGGCTGAGGTCTACTAGCATATATAGCTCGGTCTTCGGAGTTACATACTGTCCTTGGCGCGAGCCGATCCGAATGACAGTGCCAGGCACCGATGAGTGGATATGCAAACGCTGTTTAACTTCTCTACTTTGTTCTAATTCTCGAATCTGATGCTCGGGTACATCCAGTAACTGCAATCGTTTACGTGAACTCTTGACGAGCTCCTCCGCACCGCGTTTGATTTCATCAATCGGGCTTTTTTTAAGTACTGAAAAGCTATTGAGGGCTAATAAATATTCTTGTTGTGTAGATACTAATTTCGGAGAATAGATACTTAAAAGCACGTCACCCTTTTTAACAGACTGCCCGGTTTTATCCACCTGTATTTCTTCAATCCACCCTTCGACTTTCGAGTGTATGCGAGCCATGCGCTCTTCATCAAAATCCACCCGACCTGCGGCGCGAATGGTTCGACTTAGTGCCATTTGTTTTGCCACCGCAGTGCGTACACCTATGTTTTGAACAACCACGGGATCAATCTCCACGGTACCAGCCGTACCCTCAGTATCATCATTGGCATAAACCGGCACGTAATCCATACCCATCGTATCCTTGGCAGGTACCGGAGAGGTAACTGACGGATTCATTGGGCTTCTATAAAACAAAATTTCTTGAGACGATGCCTTTTTTTCTGCCTCGGCATACACTGGCACATAATCCATGCCCATTGAGTCTTTCGCCGGTACGGGCGATGTAACGCTAGGGTTCATCGAATTGCGATAAAACAGCGGCTTCCTTTCTTCAGCATCCGAAACTGTAGGTGCTTTATACGAGTCTGATAACCAATAGCCCACGCCAAACCCTACGCTTAACATGATGATGGAGGTCAGTAGCATTGTCTTATTCATAAATAGATTCCTGGCCGACAGCGGCTTCCAGGCGCGCTAACGCCTGCTTTGCCTCGGTCAGAGCCTTCCAATATTGAAGTTCGTAGTTAAAAAGAGTTAGTTGGCTTCGAACCAGATTAAGAAAATCAACTTCACCGACCTGATAACCGGCTAGCATTGACTCAACCGTTTGTCTCGCTTGAGGAATAATACCGGTTTCAAATAGCGAGAATTGGTCTCGGGTACGAGAATAGTCCGTTACCGCCGATGAGATAGCGGCCATTACTAAGGATTTTTCATCAAGCAACGCATAGCGGCTTCCCTGTAGTTCACTGTTTTTCTGAGCCACCGCTTTCGACTGTTTGCGACCCGCGTATAGCGGAATTTTTACGCCAACCATCACAGAAACAAAATCTGAGCGAGAATCACCTCTAGGCAACGGATTGTCACCCGTACGATCGCCATAGGTCATGCCTACCTTAAAGTCGGGATAGTAGTTCCGTTTGGCTAAATCCAGGCGTTTCTGGGATGCATTAATCTGCGTGGCCATCTGCCTCAACAGAGGCCGTGCAGATTCAGCTTTAAGGTACAGGGCTTCTTCATTTGCTAGATCAGGCATCACGCTGGATACCTGATCAGGCAACAAGACATTGCCGTTTGCTCGTCTGTCCATCAGGATGTTTAGTTGTATTTCCTGATTGCGCCGTAAGGCCAGCACCTGGATTTTTTGATCAATTAATTTGGAAAGCTCAAGTTGCGCCAGCAGAACATCCTGCTGCAAACCTTCTCCGGTTTCGTATTTGGTTTTGGCAACCGTAATAAATTGACGCAATAACGCTTGGTTGTTATCAACCGTTTCCAGAGCGCGATCCAGAAAATACAGTTGCCACCATTTGCTATTCACCTTGTTGATGAGTTGCAGTCTCACCTCATCAACAAAATAACCGGCTGCCTTCGCATCGTATTCAGCGGCTTCTTCTCGCAAACTCAGTTTCCCCGGGAAAGGAAACTCCTGACTAAAACCAACCTGTAGCTGCGTCATCGCCTCTTGATTACGGTCAAACGTATCTGATGGTAGATTCATACCATTCAGGTTCACCATTGGATCAGGCAGCGAGCCCGCTTGAGAAGGAACTTCCGCCAAAGCAGCATAGCGCGCCTGCATTTCGGCAAGGTTCGGATTATCACGGACAGCAATTTCAACTGCCTCGCTCACGCGCAAAATGTTATCGGCTGCGGCTTCACTTGCGCCCGCAGTATTTGTAAATAAAATAGCGCCGGCAAGATAGATACCGGCGCTAAAGAAAGAGTGCGACAAAGGGCGGTAAACCACCCTTGCCGCAAATAACGTAGTGAAGATTTTCAAAAAAACTCTCTCAACATTTGTTTACATATCCCATAGTTATTCAGCAAACGATTTCTTGATGTAATCCAATACAGCCGTCACGTCAGCCGCCGACAAAGCACTATTTCCGCCTTTGGGTGGCATTGCCATAACACTGCCAGGACTTTTATAGCCGTTTGTTACACTGTTAAACAATTCACTACTAGGTTTACTGAGACGTCCCTTTTTATCGGTAAAATCAGGAACTCCTGGCAGAGCACCCTTACCATTGGCCCCATGGCAAGCTACACAATTGTTTTCATAGACTTGCTTTCCCGAGACGTTGTCACCGACATCAGTTGAAACCGTGCTTACATTACTACTAACAGTTTCTACCTTAGCATTCGAGCCTTGTAAAAAGGTTAGAATGTCACGGGCTTCCTGTCCTGTCAGGCCAGCACGAACACGCATATGGAAAACAGTAGTAATCCACTGATCGTCACGAAGTTCAGCCGGGCTGCGCATATTGTGACAACGAGCGCAGTTTTCTGACCAAGCTTTTGCTCCCGCTGCAGAATTTCCCTCTTCCGGATAGTCAAATGCAAATGCAAATGGAGAGATCATTCCAGAGAGCAGGAGAGCTTTAATGCCTATGCCAAGCACAGTTTTTATATTTGGTAATTTCATTGTCATTCTCCTCGTTAAAATCCATAGGCCAGCTGGAATAGCAGTCGATCTTTATCTGCGTCAGTACCACTCATCCCATCATTAAACTCGTGACCCAATTTAGCTATAAAGTTATTAGTGACGAGATAATTAACCCCCAGAGCCCATTGTTTCTGATCCTTGCTATTATGAGGTGAATCAAAATCTGTATAACGTGCGACTACCTCCCACTTGCTTTGATTGAGGCGATAGGTTCCCTGGGTGTACCAAGTTTCCCAAATTGCACCTTCCGAGGCCGCTGTACCACTACCGGTGTCCGCCCCTACCTCAGTCTCGATATATTCACCACGCAGATTAAATGCGTTGATTTGCCAATTAAAATCGGCACCAACTACATCGTAGTCACGCGCACCCTCACCGCTGAGCAAACTGCTGTCGCCATCTTCTACTGAGGTGACGGTAGCTTTACCCGTAGCCGCAGACAGACCAAGCTCAAACCCAGCAACGGGTATAACTCCCAGCCGAGCTCCATAGGTTTTCTCTCCATCATTGTCCGCTCCGAACCCTTCAGCCTCCACACCATCCAATTCATACTCAGTTCCATCCAGTTCCGTTTTCAACTCGGGGCCATTACTGACAAAAATTGCATAGTTAGTACGTACGCTCCCAACGGGGAAACCGCCACGCAATTGAAACCCTACGTCTGAAACTGGAGCAGCACCGTCATGACCAAAGCCAGGAGGCGCAGACGGCAACTTGTTAATCCAGGAAGGATGTAGATTTTGTCGGAATTGACCTATGGGGCTTAAGAACTTACCACCCACCAACGTCATATAGTCATTCAGAAACCAATCAATTGTGAGATATTCCATAGCTACTTCCGTTTCACCATCGGCCCCGGTTGTAATTTCAAGTTCCGATTCGAGCATGGCTATATCGCGATATTGAAAGTGGAAAATCGGCGCGAAGGTGCCTGCATTAAAACTACCATCTGCTGATTCCGAATCTGTATAGCCCACGTCGCCATAACCTGCCATATGAATAAGTGTGTCGGGTTGTCGCCATTCACTTGCGGCAGAGATGGTTTGTTTTACCTCATTCACCTCCTCTTTACTGACAGTATTCTTTAGTTGCTGCCTAAGCTCGTTCATCTGTTTTTGCATTAATTCAAGGCGCTGAACAATGTCTTCAACGCTTGTTTCAGCAACGCTCATAGAAGAAAAGAGCGCTGTAACTATTCCCAACGAAATAGCCTTTGATAGGATATGCCTGTTCATGCTGAACCTCCTGTGGAAAAATTTCAGTTGCCACTCTGTGCTCATATTTAGAAGTGGCTAATAATTTTTTATGCATCTTCGATTACGTAAAATTTCATTCACCCTTCCCTTATTTAGTAAATTCATCGATCGATAGAATTTGCAGAGGTGAAGCTATTGACCTGAATAAATCCCCCAACCGCACTAAAAAGGATTAGCGACATAAACGATCTATTGACGAACTTCCTTATGCTCATGATCTTTTTTCTCTGTCTTCATGGCGCTCACGTCATGCGACATAGCCTCTTTACTTGAGCTTGGGTAACCTTTGCTTTCACGATGATCACTCTGGTGGTCCATATTTCCCTCTTGATGAGAGGCATGCTTCCCCTGAGATGGCTGGGCTTCAGCTGAGTCATTCGCCATTGCAGGCGCACTCATTAATAATGAAACTGTCACAGCTAGTAATAATTTTTTCATAGCTAATTTGCTCTTAATTGGTAAATGAATTAATACAACCGGTCTTCTTTACTTTTTCTCTATTTCTTATAAAAACTCGCCGCAAGATTTATCCAAATTTTCTGTAAAATCACAGATACTATTTCGAGTAGGTGCTTGATCCGGTTGCTCTCCCCAGCCACTAGCTGCCAACGCCATCCGATCATATAAAACCTGAGTTTCCCGTAGTGTCTGGCCCAATACTTCCAATCGTTGATTCATCAAATTCAGTGCCAATGGACAAGGTGTGTCACCTGTTTCAGCCACAAGTAAAATCTGGTGGATGTCCTTCAAGCTAAATCCTAATTTTTTGGCCGATAGCAAAAACCGGAGCCGGCTTTCATCTTCCGAGCTATAACGTCGATAGCCATTGGCTTCATCCTTTAGGGGGGAAAGCAATCCAACTTTTGTGTAGTGCCGTATTGCATCGGCACTGACGTTAAACCGGCGGGCAATATCAGTTACTGTCATCATGATAATTTTCTTTAAATTATTTCTGCATCACTATTCGCCCGCACGACGGCGCTTATTTAAAAAATGCCTAGACGCGCAATTCAAGTGATAACAGTTAATAATTTGACCCGACAGTTACGGCGTAAAAGCCAAGTCAGTTCGTCAATATTTGGGGAGTATAAAATCCAGGCGTGGAGACGCCGATTTAGAAAAATCTAGGAGGGTTATAGATATAAGAAGGAATTCCTGAGCGATGATGCTCAGGAATTTCAGAGAAAGGCATTACATTTTGTCGATTTAACTGGAAATTTAAAACCAGGTTAAGTCCGGCTCCGCCAAAAATACAGGAAGACGCACACATCCCACTAGCCAAACAGTCAATATCACAGTTAGCACAATTTTCTGTAGGTGACTCATTATCAGAAACTTGATGGTGATATTGGAGGTTTTTCGCTGTTTGGATACTATGCTCGTGATGGCTAAGACTCTCACCGATATGTTCAGCCACACCAGAATCTAAAGCGACTTCGATAGTCGTGCTGTCATTAACCATATAGGTAGGCACGCCAGCCATCAAAGGTTGGAAAATCAACCCCCAAATAACTAATACAATACCTACCAAACGAATCAAAGTAATCACCCTATACTTTGCTATAAAAGGTTACCGTGTTACACCTTAAAGCTTTGATAAAAAACAATACTAAATTTACACCTATGCCCAAGGCATAGGTCAAGCGCTGCGACAATAATTAATATCACCAATTAAACTAGTGATCTTCTTTTCCATAAAAAATATACCGATGGTACTACCAGCAAAGTAAGGATTACCGCACTAATCATTCCTCCGACCATTGGCGCGGCTATTCGGCTCATCACCTCAGACCCCGTTCCTGTGCCGTATAAAATAGGTAATAAACCAACAATGATAGCGGCAGCCGTCATCATTACCGGGCGTACACGCATTCCCGCACCCTGTAACACGGCCTGCCTCAACGTTTCTTCGCTCAGAGTAGTACCGCGCTGTTGGCATTCCCCCAGCATTTGCTCATAGGCTTGATTAAGATACACCAACATAATGACACCAATCTCTACCGCCACACCGGCCAGCGCAATAAAGCCAACACCCACGGCGACAGAAAAATTAAATCCTTGCAGATACATCAACCAGATACTGCCTACCATTGCCAACGGCAAGGTACCCACAATGATGGCCACCTCTACCAAGTTGCCGAAATTCATAAACAGCAAAATGATAATAATAGCCAGGGTCAAGGGCACGACATAGGTTAGTTTTTCCTTGGCACGTTGCATGTATTCATACTGCCCCGACCAGCTGATGGAGTAACCCGCAGGCAAATCAAGCTGCTCATTAACCACTTTTTGTGCTTCAACCACATAACTACCGATATCAACACCTTCGATATCGATATAGGCCCAGCCATTGAGTCGCGCATTCTCACTTTTTATTGCCGGAGGACCGTCTTCAACAAAAATATCCGCCACATCACCCAGAGAAATACGTTGGTTGCTGGGAGTCACAATGGGTAACAGAGATAACTTTTCTGGTGAGCTTCGGTAATCCTGCGGGTACCGAATATTAATGGGATATCGCTCCAACCCTTCGACTGTTTGGGCCACATTCATACCACCAATCGCCGTAGCAACAACCTGTTGCACATCGTCGATGTTCAGGCCATAACGTGCAGCCTTTTCTCTCTGTATATCCACCTTTATGTAACGCCCTCCAGCAACCCGCTCCGCATACACCGAGGCGGTGCCAGGGACATCCTTAAGAATGGTTTCCAGTTGCTGGCCAATCGCCTGAATTTTGCTTAGCTCAGGACCAGCAATTTTAATCCCTACAGGCGTTTTAATTCCGGTTGCCAGCATATCAATACGCGTTTTAATTGGCATGACCCAGGCATTGGTGACACCGGGAAATTTAACTAGGTTATCCAGCTCTTTTTTTAGATCAGCAGTAGTCAGACCCTCCCTCCATTGATTTTTAGGTTTGAGCTGAATGAACGTTTCAATCATGGTGAGTGGTGCTGGATCCGTTGCGGTTTCTGCCCGTCCAACCTTGCCAAAAACTGTTTTCACTTCAGGAACGGTATAGATCAATTTATCCATCTGCTGAAGCAGTTCTCGTGCTTTACCGATAGAAATACCTGAATAGGTTGTTGGCATATACATCAAGTCCCCCTCGTCTAGAGGAGGAATAAACTCACTGCCAATTTTGTCTAGCGGCCAAAGTCCTATAAGAAGAACAAATAACGCCCCTAACATGGTGGTTTTCGGAAACTTCAATACACTTTTAAGTGCAGGCAAATAAGCCGCTGTTAGTAATCGGTTAATTGGGTTCTTGTGCTCTGGCAGTACTTTTCCCCTAATGAAATAACCCATTAAAACTGGCACTAACGTAATAGCCAGAGCTGCGGAGGCTGCCATAGCATAGGTCTTAGTGAAGGCCAGTGGGGAAAACATTCGGCCTTCCTGCGCCTCTAGGGTAAATACTGGTACAAAACTGACGGTAATAATAAGCAAACTGAAAAAGAGAGCAGGCCCCACTTCACAGGCAGATTCAGAAACGATTTGCCAGCGATTGTCCTTAGTAATGGGAGTGCGCTCCATATGCTTGTGCATATTCTCGATCATCACAATAGCACCATCAATCATGGCGCCAATCGCAATCGCAATGCCGCCGAGAGACATAATATTGGCGTTCAAACCTTGCGCATGCATGATGATAAAAGCAGCCAAAATACCAACGGGCAAACTAACAATAGCCACTAGAGATGAGCGAACATGGAACAAAAATATCATGCAAACCAAGGCAACGACTCCAAACTCCTCCAACAGTTTGAAAGCCAGATTACTAACCGCACGTTCAATCAAAGCACTGCGATCATAAACTGTCACAACTTCAACGCCATCGGGCAAACCCTGCTTCAGTTGTTCCAATTTGGCTTTTACGCCATCAATAGTTTGTTGTGCATTTTCGCCAAAGCGCATGACAACAATACCGCCCACTGCCTCGCCTTCACCGTTAAGTTCGGCGACCCCTCTGCGCATTTGTGGCCCCACATCTATTTCGGCCACATCTTTAAGCAACAGAGGCGTGCCATTCTGGTTAACTCCCAATGGAATGTTAGCTATATCTTGTACACCCTTTAGATATCCGGTGGCTCGCAACATGTATTCGGCTTCAGCCATCTCTACAACAGAGGCACCAATTTCTTGGTTACCACGCTTAATGGCCGTTTGAATATGCGAGAGCGGAATACCGAAAGCTCTTAACTTATCAGGGTCCACTTTTACCTGATATTGTTTGACCATACCGCCTAAGGCGCTGACTTCAGATACACCCGGTACGGTTTGCAGCTCATACTTCAAAAACCAATCTTGCAAACTGCGCAGTTGGCTGATGTCGTGCTGCCCTGTTTTATCCACTAATGCATATAAATAGACCCAACCTACCCCCGTGGCATCTGGTCCCAATTGTGGCCGTGCTTTGGAAGGCAGCGACGGTGCCACTTGGCTCAGGTACTCAAGTACCCGAGAGCGCGCCCAATACATGTCAGTGTTTTCATCGAAAATAACATACACATAAGAGTCACCAAAAAACGAGTATCCCCGCACCGTTACCGCACCAGGAACCGACAACATTGCGGTAGTCAGCGGATAAGTAACCTGATCTTCCACTACCTGGGGCGCCTGTCCCGGATAAGTTGTTTTAATAATCACCTGTACATCGGATAGGTCAGGTATAGCGTCTACCGGGGTGTTTTTTAATGAAAACAGTCCAATACCAACCACGATAAACGTCGCCAGCAAAACAAAAAAACGGTTACCGATAGACCAACGAATAATAGATCCAATCATCTCTTTTCCTCTATTCGCTATGGTTACTATGATTCATATTTTCATGATCTATGCTCATGTCTTGGTTTTTCTTCATACCTTCATGATCCATGCTCATGTCTTGGTTTTTCTTCATACCTTCATGATCCATGCTCATGTCTTGGCTTTGCTTCATACCTTCATGATCCATGCCCTGACCGGAAACCTTTTCTGACGGAATATGAATTGCAGAAATCCGATACTGATCATCTCCAACTCTCTGAACTTCAACATGAACAGTCATGCCAAGTTCGAGTTTGGAAAAGTCCACTGCTTCAGAAACGCCGAAATCCATTGTCATCTCGGGCCAATCCCACTCACTTATCGCTTTGTGCGTTACATTAACCATTCTGTGCCCTGCCATCAGACTGTTGACCGTCGCCTCGACCCAAACACTAGAAGGTAGGTCTTCATCACTGACCTCATGATTCATACGTTTAAAATCAGATGTTTTGCTGGATTCGGAATCGAGTAAAAACTGTGCCGAAGTCACGACACGCTCGCCTTCGTCCAGCCCAGCTAAAATCTCAACGAAGTTTTCAGCAAAGCGACCTACCTTCACTTCGATAGACTTAAAACGTCCATCGCCAAGCGCAAGTACTACGCGGTTGACACTACCGGTCCGAATAACGGCTTCCTGGGGTACAACCAAACTACGGTTGGAGTTATTCGCGTGAATAGCGACTTGAGCAAACATATTAGGTTTTAATACATAGTTTTTATTTTCAAAGCGCAGCCTGACTTTCACGGTCCGAGTTTTGCTGTCCAATGTGGGATAAACATAATCCACCTTGCCTCGCCACTCCTCTCCAGGCAAATAGTCAAGCGACATGGTGACAGGAACGCCCACAGCGACTTCGGATGCCTGACGTTCGAACACTTCAGCTTCCACCCACATTTGCTCAAGCGTTCCAATAGACATCAGGGTAGTCCCCGGCTTGACGAAAAAACCTTCCCGAATATTGAGGTTGTCGACGACACCACTCTGTGGAGCAAAAAAAGTAATGCTCTGCTTCACCTTTTTCGTTTTCATTAGTTTCTTGATCACGCTTTCCGGAAGCTGTAGAGCCTTTAACCGATCTTTTGCCGCTCTAATTAAGCGCTGATTACTTCGATTAAGTGCAAGCACCAACTCTTCCTGTGCATTGACTAATTGCGGGGAGTAAATTTCGTAAAGCGGCTGCCCCTTTTTGACCGGATCCCCTGATGCTTTCAAATAAAGCTTTTCAATCCAGCCCTCTACTCTGGGGTGAATATGGACTAACTGATCCTCATCGTATCCAACATAACCTACCGTTTTTATTTCAGAGTGTAAGACCTTACGCTCCACCACAGCTGTTCGCACACCCAAGTTATTCACCACATCCGGCGAAATTTGGATAGCCCCTGGCCCCACATCTGGACCTGCGCTGCCTTCCTCATAAACAGGAATCATGTCCATACCCATTGGGGATTTACCTGGTTTATCCCGTTTATAATCCGGATTCATGGGAGCAACCCAGTAAAGTGGCAATTTGTCCTGCGTTACACTTCCTGATTCATTTTGTGAACCATTTGACCCTAACCAATAACCAATGCCGCCTGCAGCCACAACTAAAATTATTACGGTGAAAACTTTGGATTTATTCAGCATGAACAACTCCTTTTGAACTTAACTTATCATTCATTTCATTATTTCCCTTAACGGCAACAGAGCCATCACTCAGCATCATTTCGATTGAGTTATCTTGGTTTACAAAAAGATAATTCAGCCGCACGATCAATTTTTGTTTATCTACATCAATACTCAGCGCTTCAATTTCAGCATTTAATACGGCAATACGCGCTCTAACCGCTTCAGCAAAATCGCCATCGTCATTCGTATAAGCGGTGAGTGACGCTTCAGCTTGAATATTCATTTGCGGCAATAGTTCAGACCGGTAAAGTTCTTGCCGCTCATTGAGCCGAATAAGTTGCGCTTTGGCGGTCTCAAACGAGGCCATCATATTTCTGAGCAACAACCATTTCTCCGTTTTAACCGACTCAGCCTGAGATACTGCTGCGCGAAGCTCTTTGTCTTGTCGATTGGCCGTAAAAATCGGCAAGTCAAAGGTGATTCCAACAGAAAATAGATCTGCGCGATCCTTACCAGAAAGGTCGTCATCACGATATCCATACGCGGCATTAACACCCCATTCAGGTTTGTACTTTTGTTTGGCCAGATCTATGCCTATGTTGGTTGCCTGAATTTTTTGATCTAATCCTTTAACGGCTGGGTGCTCAGATAAATAGCTAGCCAACATTTGCTGCCCGATAGGATTCAAGCTTTTGTATAGCTGGGAGTTAAGCAAAACAATGTCAGGCAATTTTTCAGCAAGTTTTATCTTTGCATCAGAAATTCGCTTAGCAACCGAACCTTTTGTTAAATACTGGTCTGCAAAATAACTACTTAACCATTCAGATAACCTTTCCTGAAACATCTCTTGTTGTTGCTTTAAAACTGTCAGACGGTCGTCCAGTTGGATCAGCTCTAGGTCAGCACGCACAATATCTTGCTGTCGTGTTCTACCTATCGCTGATGAGTAAGCTGCTTCAGCAACATCGGCTAATTGCTCAAACAAGGCGCGATCTTTTTCAATAAGGGCAATACTTTCCTGTGCTTTGTATGCATCCAGCCAAAATTGGCTGACTGCCATAGCGACTTTAGCTTCCCTGTCATGCCGTTGGTAAGGATATTGGTTACCCATTACTTCAAGTTGTTTCTTTTTAATTGCCCGACTATCACCCCGCGGAAACATTTGAGACACACCGATCTTAGTCTGCGTCATCGCTTCCTGTTGAATATCAAAAGTATCGGTAGGAAGGTTAGCAATCCCTAAAGAAACTTTAGGGTCAGGTAGCGTACCCGCAGAAATGCTCATTGCTTCTATCGCGTCTTGAGAATGCTTATTACCCACTAACCAAGGATCAATCGCTACAGCAATTTTTACCGCCGCATTAAGATCCAAACTATCGTTTTTTTCGATGGATAATTCATTAGAAAACACAGCGCAGGAAAAGATGCTGACAGGAATGACAATAAGCCATTTCAGAGCTTTTTTGATAGCTTCTAATTGGGTGATAGAAATATTCATTTGCATTACGTCCCTTTCAACTCTGTACTTTCATAAAATATTTTTGCCATAACAGCTCCGTACCTATAAACACGGCGCCAACAAAATGGATTTTTCGTTGTACTAACCTATTAGCCATTTCATTGCGCCTTAGTAGATCAACCGCTTAACGCTTCAATTAAATAGCTAGTGTTTATGACCATCACTAGAGTCATGATTATTTGGTGATGGGATACTAATTTCTTGATGCGCTGGCATTTTCATTCTTTCCAACTCATTAACCCCGTTGGTTTCATCCGTATTTGAAGCACTATGATCATGCCCATCAGCCCCCTCTTCATGACCATGTCCTTCACCCATCGGCGCAGGCAACCTCATAACACCAATACCATGGCGGTAAACATTCTCTGCGCCAAGATATCCTGTGACTAATAACGATCCCGTAATTAGCCACAGAAACAGGATAAAAATCAGGGTTGGCTTTGTTTTTCGCGATAAGAACCCCCAGGTAGCAGCTATGACCCACAGCCCTAGCGTTGGTAATGCCCACATCATGTGCAATGTCATGGCTTTATGTGACAGTGCATCATGAGCTACAGAGTTATAAGCTAACCAGCCGGTCAGCACCGTTACAAAACTGATAGCCACGCCAACCCACAAATTCCAACGTGCTGCGGCTAGAAACGTTTGACTGCGCTCCCCCGAACCAAACAAAAGGCTCGCACTATAAAAGAACGCGGATATGGTTAGCAGAGCCACCGAAAAATGAACCAGCATGGGGTGATAATTTGGGATAATTTCCATTCTCTTTCTCAATATTTAATTTGTATTTTTATGGTCAAAATTTTATTGCGACACCTATTAAGAACTTGTCAGGGCATCGTTTTTTTCATTTGCTTAAGAGCTATCTTAAATTTCGCCAAATTGTCATCCAGTTCATCCATGTAATCGAGTTTGTATTTGCTCATATTCGATTTGATATGGGGGTAGTCTTTCGCCATCAGATTGCGTAGTAACAAGACGTTTTTTCGTAAATACGCTGATTGTGATTCCAAACTATCTATACGGTCCTGTGTATTATTCAACTGAGTAAAGTTTTGCTGTTTCTCTGCTAAGCGACGGTTGTTTTTTTCCAAGTCTTTCACAGGATCTTCACCACTGTGAGCAAATGCCGAGGCTGTAAAGGCTGTTGCGATGAAGATAATCATTAATTTTTTCATATGTATTCCTAGAACATGTTGTTTTGTTTTTTCTGGCTCTATTTGTTAATGGTTGATGTTAGAACCAAGCACGAATACCAATTACAAACTGTGTGTCATCAATATCCTGCCCTGCACTTCTGGCAAAATCGGCGCTATTACCAAACTTTTTAAACCAATTCACACCAATGTACGGTGCAAACTCACGGCGAATTTCATAACGCAGGCGCAAGCCCAGTTCTACATCCGATAACCCCGATCCAACTCCGGTATTAGCATCATTTTGGCCGTAGAAATTCACTTCGATCTCGGGTGTCAGAATTAATCGCTGGGTAAACAGCAGCTCATACTCGGCCTCCAAGCGCAGCGCCGTGCGCCCGGATTCTCCAATAAACAGTGCGGTGTCCACTTCAAAGAAATAAGGCGCCAAACCCTGAAAGCCAACAACAGCCCAACTCCGGCTAGGCGTCGGCTGAAAGTCGTGCCGCACACCTACCTGAAAGTCCCAATAGGTTGATACTGCTTTGCTATACAACGCCTGCAACTCTGCTTCTTCAGTTGCCCCGCCTTCACGCTCGCCTTCAGTTTTAATCCAGAGTTTTTCAAGGTCTTTGCCAATCCAAGCCTGCGCATCCCAAGCCAGTACGTTATCGCCATCACTATCCCGCACTTCCAGCTGATCAAGCATCACCTTGCTTAGTAATGGGTCGTCTGCTGCTCCAGCATGCAGTAAGCCGCTACTCAGGCTAAAAAACACCGTGCTAGCCAACGCTAATGGCGCGAATAGTTTCTTGTTTGTACTATTCATTTGTCTCATCTCCTTAGCTCACCAATACTTCACGGAACATACCGGGCATGTGGTAAAGCAAATGACAGTGATAAGCCCATCGGCCAATCGCATCAGCAGTCACCAGATAACTTATTTTTGAACCCGGTTGAACAATGATCGTGTGTTTGCGGGGAATATGGTTTGCTTCACCCGTTTCCAGCTCACTCCACATGCCATGCAAGTGAATAGGGTGAGTCATCATGGTGTCGTTAACGAGAGTAATGCGAACCCGCTCACCGTATCGCAAGCGCAGAGGTTCGGCATCGGCAAATTTAATGCCGTTGATGGACCACATATAGCGACTCATATTGCCGGTCAGGTGCAGTTCAATTTCACGCTCTGGGTCACGTGGATCTGCAGTTCGGTACAAGTTGCGAATATCGGCATAGGTAAGCACATGATGACCATTATTTCGCAGACCAATACCTGGATCAGATAGGCCATCGTTTGGCTCGGAAGCCCGCATATCAACATGCGGACCAAACTCGCTATCCTGGTGAGAAATTTTACGGGTGCTACCGAAGCCAGCTTTATCTAATACTTCAAAGGGCATCCTATGCTCCCGCTCACCTTGACCTGTAGCCATAGATTTCATACCAGCCATTTGATGTTGGCTGTGATCCATATCAGGCATCGTGCTCATCTTGTGCTGACTATGATCCATGCCTTGCATAGCCGACATACTTCCCGCTGCGGCCATGTTGTGACTCATGCCCATATCGCTATGCCCCAGAAACGGCGCAGAGTCCATTTTAGGCACGTCAGCTTTCCAACCTGCATCAGGCGTTAATGTGCCGCGTGCATAACCGGTACGATCGATACTCTGTGCAAACAGGGTATAAGCGCTGTCGTCACTGGGTTCGACAATCACGTCATAGGTCTCCGCTACACCAATGCGGAATTCATCTACAGTAACCGGTTCGATATGCTGCCCATCAGAGGCCACCACTGTCATTTTCAAGCCAGGAATACGCACGTCAAATAGCGTCATAGCTGCGCCGTTGATAAAACGCAGACGGACTTTCTCACCCCGTTTGAATACCGCTTTCCAATTATCATCCGGCGTAACGCCATTCATTAAATAGGTATAGGTCGCGCCAGTAACATCGGACAAATCCGTATCGCTCATCCGCATCTGATTCCACATGGCACGTTCACTCCAGGTTTGCTGTACACCCTTTGCCTTAATGTCTTGCCACAAATCACCAACGGTTCGTTCACGGTAATTGTAATAACCACTCATTTTTTTCAGCTTGGCGTATATTGCTTCGGGGTCTTCATCACTCCAGTCCGACAGCATCACTACATAATCACGGTCATAACTAAAAGGTTCGGGGTCTTGGGGGTCAATGACAATGGCCCCATACAGTCCTGTTTGCTCCTGAAATCCTGAATGGCTGTGATACCAGTAAGTGCCACTTTGGTTAACATCAAACTGATATTCAAAGGTTTCACCGGGCTTAATGCCCGCAAAACTGAGTCCTGGTACGCCATCCATTCCCGTAGGCAAAATCATGCCGTGCCAATGGATGGAGCTGTCATGAGCCAGATGATTAGTGACCCGCATTGTTACCCTATCGCCTTCTCTCCAACGTAAAGTAGGCGCAGGAAGCGAACCGTTAACAGCGGTAGCCAATCTATCTTTGCCGGTAAAATTCACATCTTTATAGGCAACCGACAAATCAAACAACTGACCCCGTAAAGTTTGAGGACCAAGCATGTTTTGTGAGTTTGCAGTAGACAGCCGAGGGGTTAAGCCCAATCCCAATAGGGCGCTGCCAGCGGCTAGGCCGGTGACAAAACGTCGCCGCGATAATGACGGCACACCGGGCTTAATCATGTGTATTTGATTAGTATTTCTCATGCTTAATGACCTTGTCTATTTGACCTTGGCGCCTTCAATTTTTGGCTCCAATAGATGCATATACTTCGGCGCTACCGTCAGTTTTAAGCAGCAGAATATTGTAACTATCATGTCGATCACCCATTTCCATGCCCGGGCTACCTACTGGCATCCCAGGTACAGCTAGGCCTATTGCATTTTGTGGAGGATTAGAAAGGAAGCGCTGTATCAAATGAGCAGGAATGTGCCCTTCAAATACATAACCGTCTGTAGAAACAGCCGTATGACAAGACTGATAACGAGGTGCAATAGCGCTGCTCTGCTTCACTTCATTAAGGTCAGTCGGATGGTGGATTAAAGTATCAAAACCTGAAGTTTCAAGATGCTCAATCCACTTTTCACAACACCCGCAAGTGGGGCTTTTATAGACGTCCAGAGACACCACTTTATTAGATGGCCTCTCAAGACTCTCAGGGGTTAGCTTCTGAACATTTGCATCGCTCGTGTTATCTGAACAGGCGACAATGCTTAAAAAAATTGAAACAGCAAACAGCCATTTCATGGTTCTGATAATAAATTTCATGCTCGCTCCCGGAGCGGTTTTCGATCTTTTCAGATCACCAATTGGGAGCTTTGAAGCTCCCGCTAATACACATTAGAAAGAAAGGAAACGCCAGTTTTTAGGCGGACCTATCCTGTGTTAGCGGGAAATAGGAGGGCGGTATAAAGAAACAGTTAACTGATTTTTAGGCGGACTGAGATAGTGACCAGTCAGTAAAACATCATTATATAAAAAAGTGGGTTGAGCTACTGGTAACATAGCTGCACTACAACCACCAAGACAACAACCACCGTCAGAGCAGGACTCAGCCGTTTCTAAATCATTGTCAGCGTTTATATTCGCGTGATGCGAATGATCAACGGCAGAGGTTTCAATCACTTGTTCTTGGCGCGGTGCTTCAGAAATTTCACTTAGGCAGGACATAGCAGAAGACGCGACAGCTTGGCCAACGAAAGCCACCATCAGTAATGCTACGATAATATTTCTGTACCTTGCTAATCGCATTAATTTATTCGCTGCTATTTTCATAGTGTTTCATAGAAACCATCAACATAGATTAGTTCAGTTCATTTTGGGTTGCAACCAATTTGGTTGGCTTTGCCTTTCCATGGCACAGGTGATCAGTACACACATAACTCAAAAATTATTGCCCATCACTGGGAAGCGGTGGGCAAAAAATCTAAAGAGCTATGGTGTTGCTATCATGTTCAGAATTTGATTCTGCTCCCCGCTTCTTTGCATGATAAGCCACCTTAATAATGGCGTTTGACGGTAAAGGCGTTGCAAAATTTGCCGTAAAACGAGTCTCCCCTTTGAATACAGCCTTATTTGAAAAGGACTTTATTGTGTATCCAGTCGTGGTTTCTGCAATCAACTCACCGTTTGGTAAGTATGCAGCAATATCAATATGCCCTTTAGGAAGTCCATATCGATGAATAGAGCTCATATGCCCTTTCACACGCACACCTTCATCGCTTATATAAGACCTGAGGCGTTTAAAACGCCATAGCGATGTAGGATGTTTAACAACCTCTACAGATATTGAATGACATTGGCTCTCCCTTAGAGTAACTTTTCGTGCCTTTGGACTTCAAACTACGTATACCAGCAAAAAGGAAGAAACATTGACAAGGGATACATTGGAACAACATCAGATTTCGATCTACTTCGTGGCTATAGTCATCGCGGTTATTGCAGGACTACTGTCCCCATCGTTTGCCAGCACGTCAGGCACACTGATTAATCCAGCTATCGCTGTGCTCATGTACGCAATGTTTCTCCAGATTCCTTTCCTGAGCTTACGCGCAGCGGTTGCCAACCGGAGCTTCCTCGGCGCGCTGCTGCTCGCCAACTTTGTATTAATACCACTTCTCGTCTGGGGGCTAACGCTCCATCTCTCGGAGCACCGGGCCATTATGGTGGGGGCATTGCTTGTCTTGCTGGCACCTTGCATTGACTATGTTGTCGTCTTTACCCATTTGGGCAAGGGTGACTCCAAGTTGGTTCTTTCGGCTACCCCGATCCTACTGCTTCTTCAGTTAGTCTTGTTGCCGGTTTATTTGGGGATCATGATCGGTAGTGACTCGGAGGTAACGATATCTGTGGCGCCTTTCTTTGAGGCTTTCCTGCTGTTTATCGCAGCACCACTGGTGCTGGCAGTGCTAACTGAAATCCTGCTAGGTAGGTCGCGTGTGGTTCGCGCCTGGAATGATATTTGGGCCTGGCTGCCCGTGCCGGCAATGGCCGCAGTTCTGATAGTCGTCATCGGGTCTCAGATTGCCCCCATTGCAAAAGACGCCAGTCTGCTCGCACCAGTGCTGCCCGTCTACATTGCTTTCTTAGTTTTCGCACCAATGCTTGGTGCGCTTGCGGCCCGACTGTTCAGGCTTGCAGCACCTGCTGCCAGGGCGGTGACATTCAGCGCATCCACCAGAAACTCGCTGGTGGTGCTTCCCCTCGCTTTGGCTTTACCCGAAAACCTGCGTGGTCTCGCTGCTGCCGCCGTTATCACACAGACAATGGTTGAATTAATAGGCGAGCTCTTCTATCTCAGAGTAATTCCTGCCCTGATCTGGCGGAAGCCCCCGCAGTCAACCTGAGCAGATCACTAAGTTGTTTTCCCTACATGATCTTCTATACGTATGTGTAATATGAAGAATTCCCCAGCTTTAAAAGGTACCGATTATGGGGGTTACGGATAGCCTATAGGGCAGAATGCCTAGCTCAGTTAAGGTCCCTGCCTAGTCGGGATCCTAAATGAGATCTAAAGCCTTGCACTCCTGGCAAGGCTTTAGTTTTGAATTGCCTTATGTTTGGGTAAGGCCAAAGAAATGAGTGCCGCCAGCATGACAAACAGAGTTGATATCCACAGACACGCTTCAAGTCCATATACCTGGAACACCCAACCAGAAAGTACAGTGCCTATCAACCTACCCATGGCGTTAGCCATATAATAAAACCCGACATCCAAAGAAACGCCATCTTCATTGGCATAGCTGATAATAAGATAACTGTGCAGCGATGAATTAATCGCAAACAGCGCACCAAAAATAAGCAACCCGCCTAACAAACTGTATTCTGGCTGGAAATCAAAATACAAAGCCAATGCGATCAAAGCAGGCATTATCGACAACACGCTAGCCCACGCAAAAGCGCTCTTGCCATCGGGAACTTTGCCTTTGCTTTTTCCTGTAAATCGAGGAGCAACAGATTGCACGACTCCATAGCCAACCACCCATGCGGCTAGAAAGCCGCCCACAGACCAGTGATCCCAACCGAAGGTGGTTGCCAAATAGACGGGGAGCGCAACTACGAACCAAACGTCTCGCGCACCAAACAAAAACAATCTGGCTGCCGATAGGTAATTGACAGCGGCGCTTTTAGAGAAAATCTGAGAAAACTTGGGCGCTTTTTTTGCCTTACCCAAGTCTTTTTTCAAATTCACAATACTGAGCAGCCAAACCGTTGCCAAGGCAGCAGCCATAACCAAAACAGCACCCCGAAATCCAAGTAGCGTTAACAATACCCCGCCCAGGAAAAAACCAGCTCCTTTCAAAGCGTTCTTTGATCCCGTCAGGATTGCTACCCATTTGTAGAGCTTTCCTTGCTCGTCTCCAGGTACGAGTAACTTAATTGAGCTCTTCGCACTCATTTTATTCAGGTCTTTGGCGACCCCGGATAAGCCCTGAGCCGCCATAATCCAGGGCACGGTTAACAACCCTGCCGGTACCAGCAACATCGCTAGTGCAACGATCTGCATGGCAAGACCTGTGTTCATTGTCCGGTTTAATCCAAGCTTCGCTCCAAGCCAACCACCAACTAAATTGGTAACTACCCCAAAAATTTCATAAAACAGGAACAGCATGGCAATTTGCAGCGGACTATACCCCAGGCTATGGAAATGAAGCACCACCAGCATTCGCAGGGCACCATCCGTCAGCGTAAAGGCCCAATAGTTACCGGTCACAATCAAGTATTGCTGGATTTCGACAGGCATGCTGGCAAGTTTATTCATGCAAAAACCTTTACGCCCTATCCATGCGGCCCACCATGCGCACCAACTCAGCGGTGCGATTAGCGTAACCCCATTCATTATCGTACCAGGCATATAGTTTTACCTGAGTGCCATTGATCACCATGGTCGATAGAGCGTCAATAATGCTTGAGCGCGGATCGGTTTTATAGTCAATAGAAACCAGCGGGCGCTCTTCATAGCCAAGGATGCCTTGTAACTCATTGTTCGCTGCCTGCTTCAGCAGTTTATTTACTTCTTCTGCAGTCGTTGCTTTTTCCACTTCAAACACACAATCCGTGAGCGATGCATTTGCTAGGGGAACACGCACTGCATGGCCATTCAGTTTGCCCTTTAGTTCAGGAAAAATGTGGGTGATGGCTGTTGCTGAGCCCGTCGTGGTCGGGATTAGGCTCATACCACAGGCGCGCGCACGGCGTAAATCCTTATGGGGTGCATCCAATATGGTTTGAGTGTTAGTAATAGAGTGGATGGTGGTCATGGAGCCATGCACAATACCCAGCTGCTCGTGAATAACTTTTACTACAGGCGCAAGACAGTTTGTAGTACAAGATGCTGCAGTTACGATGGGGTGAAGGGCTTTGTCATAGTGCTGATGATTGACTCCCATCACAATATTGAGCACGCCTTCTTCCTTGACCGGTGCGGTAACAACCACACGCTTAACACCCTGATCCAGATAGGCTTGTAATAACGCTTTGGTTTTCATTTTTCCGGATGCTTCAATCACCACATCGCAATCGGACCAATCGGTATCAGCTATGGCTTTATTCTGTGTGCAACTAATTCTATTGTCATTAATAACAATGTTATGGTCTTCGCTTTTGGCTTCATGGTGCCACCGCCCGTGAACTGAGTCGAAAGTAACAAGGTGAGCCAGGGTCGCCGCATCACCAGCCGGGTCATTAATCCTAACAATTTCCACGTCTTCCCAGTCGAAAGCTGCTCTCAGCGTTAAACGGCCCATACGGCCAAAACCATTAATACCTACTTTAATTGTCATCACCGTTCCTTAAATGCTTATTGATTTGAATATTTTTCTGACAGATAGCCAATGTGGGCCGGCTTCTGGAGTGATCTGGGCCTTAACGTCTGAACCGCAGCTTTGACGTTTTCAACGTTGCCATCTCTCTCAAGTAAGATAATGCTAGCCATTAAGCCAGTTCGTCCCGAGCCTCCAAGACAATGTATAGCGACCCAATCACCTTGTTCGAGTGATTGATTAATGAGCGTGCTGTGTTCGTTCCAGCCAGCATCAAAGTCTTGTGCCGGCGCTTCGTTATCCTCAATGGGTAAATGGCACCATTTAAGTCCATATTCATGACAGGCAGCAGGTAGCGCCTCAACATTGAACTGCTGCAACTCATCCTGAGTCATCAAGGTGACCAGTACTTCAGCCCCCGCTGTTTTTAGTTGCTGAAGCGACTCACGCAAATCCGCGTCCTTAGTGCCGGGACAAGGCGTAAAAATCAGTTTTCCTTCTATTTCTGGGATACTGAAAATATCAAAAGGGTGTGTAGCCATTGTTGCTTTCTTCCAATCAGTTGTTAAATAAATATTGGGTTCTGTTGGCGATATAGACCAAAGACAGCATCACAGGTACTTCTACTAATACCCCAACGACAGTTGCCAAGGCAGCGCCTGAATGGAGCCCAAAAAGGGAGATGGCGACGGCCACTGCTAACTCAAAAAAGTTTGAGGTGGCAATTAAACAAGCGGGGGCGGCAACGTTATAAGGTAATTTCAGTGCGCGTGCGGCTACATAGGCGATCGCAAAAATGCCATACGTTTGAAGCAACAGCGGAATCGCAATTAACCCGATAGTTTGGGGCTGGTCAATAATCACCTGTGCCTGAAAGCCAAACAGCAACACCACCGTAGACAGTAACCCTAATACCGACCAAGGTTTAATATAATGCAGGAAGTTCTGTAGCCTTTCGCCGCCACCCTTTGCTTCCAATTGATGCCGGGTAAAAATACCTGCAATCAATGGCAAAACCACATACAAAACAACAGAGAGCAGTAAAGTTTCCCAAGGGACTTCAATGTTGTTAACACCCAGCAAAAAAGCAGCGATGGGTGCAAAAGCAAATACCATGATGAGGTCGTTGATTGAAACCTGTACCAAGGTATAGTTTGGATCGCCTTTAGTGAGTTGACTCCAGACAAACACCATGGCAGTACAAGGCGCAACCCCCAGCAAAATCATGCCAGCGATATATTCATTGGCTGATTGCGGATCTACCCATTCAGCAAACAGCACCCTAAAGAACAGCCAACCAAGCGCCGCCATGGTGAAAGGCTTAATCAGCCAATTAACAACCAGGGTCAGCATCAGGCCTTTTGGTTTTTTACCCACATCCTTAATGGCTGAAAAATCAATTTGCACCATCATTGGATAAATCATCACCCAGATAAATACCGCTACGACCAAATTGACATGAGCGACTTCGAGAGAGGCGACAACAACAAAGGCATCTGGCAACCAATTTCCTAAAATCACGCCTGCGGCTATACAAAGGGCAACCCATAATGAAAGGTAGCGTTCGAAGATTCCCATTAGTCTGATTCCCTAATCGTACGAAGAAGTGTTTTCAGTTCATCACTTGTCATGGTTTCAATTGGATGCTGTAGAAGCTGATCAAGGTATTGTGCCAACAGCGCGATCGTCCCCTTAAAAGCTGCACTCACATCCTCATCATTACCTCTGTGCCGAGATGGATCGGATAATCCCCAGTGGCCTTTGGCAGCCTGCCCGAACCAAACGGGACAGCTTTCACCGGCCGCTTGATCACATACGGTAATAACGAGATCAGGCTGAAACTCCGTCAAATCATCCCAGCCCTTACTTTCAAGCCTGGAGGTTCTATATCCGGCCTCATATAAATATTTCAGGGTAAGGGGATGTACCCGACCTGCCGGGTGAATACCCGCGCTGGCCACAGCCCATCGGTTACCGCCAAGCTTTTGAGCAATGGCTTCAGCCAGAATACTTCTGCATGCATTATGTGTGCAGAGAAATAGCAGCTTGATCATATTTGAACCCCCTATATATATGAATTTTCATATGTATAGGGTTAAATTTTTTCAACAACAAACTCGGGCACGATCTGGCAGGTCACCCATACGGCAAAGATTCCGCAGGTTTTCTTTCAGAAAACTCTCATTGGATTTCAGTGTTTCTGCCAACACATTCTTTGCCCAAACGGGTAATACAGGGTTGATACGGTAGAACACCCATTGCCCCTGCCTACGATCAATCAAAAGATTACATTTTCTCAATTGTGCCAAGTGTCGCGATACCTTTGGTTGGATCTCCTGAAGCGCTTCAGTGAGTTCGCAAACACAAAGTTCTTGTTCACGCTCAATCAATAAGAGACAACGTAAGCGTGTCTCATCTGCCAGACACTTATAGAATTGTACTGGGTTCACAATGACACCTTTCCTTTCTTGGTTTGCACGAGCACAAACATTTTGATTCGTTCATTTAATTCTCTAAGCGTTGTGTCGTAAGGCTTCTGAACTTGTCTTATTTTGGGGTCTTCAAAATCCCATGAAATAAACTCATTGGCACCAGGGAAGTTCTTGCATTCTTGTTGAGCTTTACCACACAAGGTGATCACAAAATCGAAATGCTGCCCTTTAAACACTGATATGGCTTTGGAGGTCAACCCAACCGTTGCAAGACCAAATCGGTTCATAGCATCAAGTGCTTGAGGGTCAACCGGTAACGGAGCGGTGCCGGCGCTAAACACCTCAAAGTGATCGCTAGCCTGATTTTTCAATAAGGCTTCCGCCATCTGGGAGCGGGCAGCGTTAGCAGTGCAAAGAAAGAGGACACGACGCTTCATCACTAAAATCCATAGATACTAAGATAGACATACGAAATATCATATATATTAAAATTCGCATATACAAATTTATTTTATTGGATCTATGAGGCCTTTAGAAAACCCGCATGCCATCCAAGCAATAGGAATGCTGGACGGGGGGTTAAGTTTTTTCCTGCAGGACCATCACCCTTGCCTGATGTTCCATGACAACTTGAGCAATTTTTAGCATAAAGCATTTTTCCCGCTTGAAGATTGTCTTTATTCACAGCAAGCGAATTTTTCTTTGAGGAATACTCAGAACCTATTCCATTTCTCATAACATAATGATGACGGATCATGGACATATTCATCATACCCATCATGCCTTTTCCTTTCATCATCCCCATTTCTGCGAACCCAATTTCAGACAATAGTAAAAATACTAATCCAGACATTAATGCTATAGGTTTACTCATTAATACCTCCTATTAAAACCTAACGTTCAGCTCACGCGCAGCATTTTCGCTGATTCAAAACTACAAAGTAGTCGTTGTGCAGAAGCATGTTCAGGTACCTTTTTAAAAACAATGGTCTTGGTATAGCGACACTTATTTTTCCTACGTTTCACGTTGACTCGGCCAAGTTGAAAAAGCGAGGAAATACAACATTACAAAGTTGACGACCGGTATAACCATAAGGAGACTCAACCACTTAGAATACCCTGCCTTCGAAAAGATAAACCAAAACGGAAGGATGATGAAAACCACAAAAACCAGCCACATGATTAGTCCAAAAGGCCCCATATGCATCGGCATGTCACCCATCATATTGTGCATCGCATCTCTCCTTAAGTATGGTTTGCTTTAGCCACCCAAAGCCTCAATAATCGGCAGACAAAGCGAAGCTTTTGCTAAGCGGTGAAAGCCCTAAGAGCTGTAGCGTAGTTTATTGGTTTATTATATGGCCCACCGCATTAATACATTTTCAATATTAACATCTTTGGCTATATGAACGAATTGCCAAAGCACCGACCAGGGCCAGCTTGAATCGTCTGCCCAGTTAATACCGCTCAAGAATGAAATGGTTTTATGACTGATTGAACTCCCATCAATCTAATAAACTTATCACCGCCATGACATATTTATTTTGCGTCCCTACAGGATTCATCAGGCAATTCAAACTCAATCGTCGTATGGGCCAGATCAAAGCCGCTCAATCGATTGGCAATATCCGCTTTAATGCATGCCTGAGTAGCCTGAGTAATCGGTTGATCCAGCACAAGGTGGACAGTCAGCACATGATGCTCTCCATCAAGTGACCACAGGTGTAAATGATGAATTTCTTGCACCCGCTCCAGAGACGACAATTCATTATATATTTCCTTGTGCATCGCCTTGTCTGGTACGACCTGCAAAAATAAGCGTACAGTTATCAAAAGGTTTTTCATGACATTGAACAAGATAAATAATGTAAAGCTGATAGATAAAATAGGATCTAATATGGGCCAATCTATAAACAACAGGACCACAGCCACAATCAAAACCGCTACCCAGCCAAAAACATCTTCCAGCAGATGCCAGTTGAGTATCCGTTCATTCAGTGTTTTACCACGACTTAGTTTGTAGGCCGCGTAGCCGTTCACAGCAACGCCCAAAACTGCCAGCCCCAACATACCTTGCGCATTTGGCATTTCAGGGCTAACAAGTCTGGGCAGTGCTTCGGAGAGTATCCAAAGAGAACCGGTAATTAAAACCGCACCGTTAATTAGGGCTCCAAGTAATGAAAATCGACGGTATCCGTAGGTAAATGTACTGTCGGCACTTTTTTCACTTAACTTGTTCAGTAGCCAAGCCATCCCAATTGACAGGCTATCTCCCAGGTCATGAACGGCATCCGCCATGATGGCCGTGCTGTTAGTCAACCAGCCACCGATAAACTCAATGATGGTGAAACAAACATTGAGCAAAAATGCCCACCCAATACGACTGGATGACGTTTGATTGTGATTATGCATGCACTATCGTCCTGAACAATGCGACTGGTTAGAGCAGCATCCTAATTTTTCAGATTCAATCGCTGCTAATTCCCTTTTCGCATCATCTCTAATCAACCAGGCACCTCGCAAAATAACGACCGCGATGATCCCTCCAATAACAATATCCGGCCAGCGGCTTCCTAACCACCACACCAGAATACCGCTGAAGATGACGCCCAAATTCGCAATCACATCATTGGTCGAAAAAATCCAGCTGGCGCGCATATGGACTTCGCCGTCTTTATGCTTTTGAATTAACAACAAACATATGACGTTAGCGGTAAGAGCCGCCAACCCGACGCCCATCATCAATCCCGATACCGGCTCACTTCCCAATGCAATCCGGCGGGCAATATCAAGAATGATTAAACCGCCTAGCGCCGCCTGGAAATAGCTACTGACCAGGGCAGCCTTAACTTTATCACCAGCAGCTTTGCCTACAGCATAAAGACCAATACCATAAACAACAGCATCGGCAAGCATATCTAACGAATCAGAAATCAGTGCGGTCGATTCGGCAATCCAGCCCAACCAAATTTCAAAAACAAACATGACCGCATTGATACTCAACAGCCAGTATAAGACCCGTTTTTGTGATTGGTCTTTAATTTCAATTTCACATCCGCAGTCACTCATTTCACCCATACTCTTCTCAGAAAACCCAACCACTATCACCTTATTATGCTAGTCTAATCTCTATAGTTACTATAGAGTCAAGAGGGAATTCCTATTATGAAAATAGGTGAGTTGGCCAGAATATCCGGCTGTTCAATACAGACCATTCGCTACTATGAAAAAGAGAAATTATTGGATTCACCTCGTCGTAGTGAAGGCAATTTCCGGTTATACGATCAAGCAACATATGACCAATTGATGTTTATAAAACATTGCCGGAGCCTCGATATTACCTTGGCCGAAATCCGCCATCTTATCGATTTAAAACAGACTCCCAACAGCCAATGCGAAGACGTCAACAAGGTAGTCTATGCACATATCCTGCATGTGGGTAAGCGTATTGAGGAATTGCAAAACCTCCGCAAACAACTAAAAACTCTAGGCCGGAAATGCCACAGTAACCAGCTAGTGAAAGACTGCGGCATCTTGCAGGACTTATCAGGGAAACAAACCAAATAATTCACAAGGTATTGAACATCATTCTTCAAGATAAAGCCGTTCTTCAGAGTCAATTCAAACAGCTGAAAAGCTCTTGGTGATAACGATTCACACCTGTGACCGCGATCTATGAAATCATTGCCTGTATAGAAACGACAATGTAAACCTCCCGTTTTTGCTGCACGGATAATGAGAAACTGGCACTTTTCCACAATATAACCAAAAGATGCTTAATCTCCCTCCTAACCCAAGTTTGCTATTCCAGGAAACATCTTCAACATCCATATTGAAAACTGGGTCAACTGTCCTGTCACTATCGCGACCCCCATAATCACCATGACAATGCCAGCGAATAAGTGCAGATGTCGACTGAAACGGTTCATCATTTTGACCCGTTTTTTGAACTGCTCCATAAAGACGGCTGCTAATAAAAAAGGAATTGCCAACCCGAGCGAGTACACCGACAAAAACACAACACCAACGTAAGGCTCCGTTGCCATTGCGCTATAGGTCAAAATGGCCGCTAGAACGGGGCCTATGCAGGGCGTCCAGCCGAATGCAAAAGCCAAGCCCAAGAAGAAGGCAGTAATGGGCGTTCCTCCTTTCAGGTGGGTATGGATACGGAAGTCACGCTGCAACCAATGAAGTTTCAATAGCCCGGTCATAAACACACCGAACAGAATGACCAACCCACCACCGATGAGGTTTGCTTCGTAACGGTATTGGAGAAGCAGGCGACCCAACGCCGTCGCGCTAGCACCCAGTGCAACAAACACAGTAGAAAACCCAAGCACGAAAAACAGGCTGAGCATGATTTGGGGCTGTTTGCCTGCCGGGCTACGGCCGTCACCCTGCCCTGCTATGAACGAGAGATAGCCGGGGACTAGTGGCAGCGTACAGGGCGAGAAAAAGGAGACCAGCCCGCCAGCGAAGGCGCCTAAAAGTCCGATGCTTGCCATAGACATACTACTGCTCCTGGCTGAAGTTTTTATTAGTTCTAGAGTGCGTTGTTAATTGCTTCTAACAGCGTTTGTTCAACTTCGTTGGCGACTTATTGCAGTGTCTCGGAGTCAGGATAACTGCGACAACATGGTTTTGGGGCTTAACATGCAGATATAAGTTCAGCCACCCTTCTCATACACCGAAACACGACAGGGACGCGCCATGTTCATATCCATATCACCCAACAAAACTTTGGCTGCTTGCTGCGGGTTACACATGTCCAGAACTTGACACTGTTGATCGAACGGCACGCCTTTTTTATTCAATGTTTCATAAAGATTGTGGATATGCAGCACACCAAAATTTTTCTCCTCAATGAATTGTTGTAAATCTTCTACTACCTGAGGGACGGTTTTGTTGGTTTTATAAATCATTTTCATATTGATGCTCCAATATGTAAGTGGCTTTTAAGATAAATAGCCCATACAAATCGCCTACTCGCACACTGTTGTGTTCATGCTAACTATTGCGCCGGCGAGACGTTACCCCCCGTTCATTTATACGCGCTTAATTCACGGGGGGGATATCAATGATAAGTTACCTCATGTCAGCTAGCTTAGCTTTAGAAAACCAGGCATAAAGCACTGGTAACACAAACAAAGTCAAAAAGGTTGCTGTCACTAAACCTCCGACGATGACGGTAGCCAGTGGCCGCTGAATTTCCGAGCCGACACCGTTTGACAGTATCATCGGGATCAAACCTAAGGCAGCAACAATGGCCGTCATCATCACCGGACGCAGCCTTGATATTGCACCCTCAAAGATAGCTTTTTCCATATTTTCTAGTCCATCCTCCAGACGCAAATTAATCGCCTCAACCATTACCACGCCATTAAGTACCGCAACACCAAATAGAGTGATAAAACCGATGGAGCTTGGTACCGACAAGTATTGCCCGGAAATAAACAGCGCAACGATTCCGCCGATCATTGCCAGAGGCAAGTTGATGAGGATCAGAAAAGCCTGACCTATCGAGCGGAAGGCAAAATACAGCAACAAGGCAATCAAGCCGATGGACAATGGCACCACAACCATCAGTCGTTGTTGTGCCCTTTGCTGGTTTTCGAACTGCCCCCCAATATCGACAGAATACCCGGGCGGTAAATCTACCTTTTCAGCAATGGCCTGACGTATATCAGCAACAACACTGCCCATATCACGGCCCTGTACATTGGCCTGGACCACTACGCGCCGCTGAACGTCATCGCGACGCACCTGAGGCGGTCCCGATTCGATGCTAATAGTCGCGACATCTCCCAGACGTACCCATGCGCCAGTTGGAGACTGTAATCTCAGGTCAGCGATGGTCTGTTGATCTTCGCGAAAAACTTTAGCCAGACGCACATAGATATCGTAACGTTCATTGCCGTTAATAATTTGTCCGGCTTCGCGCCCACCCAAACCATCACGCACCACAGCCATCACATCGCCCACTGCCAGTCCATAGCGGGATAATTGGCGTCTATCGGGTGTCACCACCAGTTGGGCTTCCCCGGCAATTTGCTCCATGGCAACATCACGAGCGCCTTCAATACCCCGCACTACTTGCATTAAGGCTTGGCCTTTATCAGCCAATACATCAAGGTCTGGCCCAAACAATTTGATCGCCAATTGCGCTTTCACTCCAGACAATAATTCATCTACCCGAGTAGCAATCGGTTGAGAAAAGTTCAGCAGTAACCCAGGAAACTGCTCCAGCTTTTCTTCCATCAAACCTTGTAGCGCCAGCCTGTTATCAGCGCTGGTCCATTCATCTGCCGGCTTCAAACCGATAAATATCTCGATATTGTTGACCGGTTCCGGATCACCACCAATCTCTGCACGCCCTATTCGGCTTGAGACATAAGTGACTTCAGGAAATTCCAGTAACATAGCTTCCAGTTTCGGGGCGACTTCGAGGGCTGTTTCCAGACTGGACGAAGGTGCCAACGTGCTACGCAAATTAATGGTGCCTTCTTCTAATTCTGGAACAAATTCAGTCCCTAGATAAGGAATTAGCAGCAAAGCTCCTAATAACAGGCCCGCTGCACCACCCAATACCCAGGGTTTGCGCTTCATGGCTTTACCTAAGGTAAATCGGTAGGCCTTCTCCAAAACTGATACCAACGGACTTGTTTTTGCTTTAAAACCTCGTCGAAATAAATAGCTGGCCAAGGCCGGAACCACCACCAGCGAGACAACCAGTGATGCGGCCATGGCGATCATAATACTGACAGCCATTGGCTGGAACAACTTGCCTTCTACCCCTTCCAGGCTAAACAAAGGTGCAAACACTACAAGGATGATAGTAACGGCGAAGAACACAGGTTTAGCGACTTCACGAGCGGCCACTTGTATACGCAAGCCAACGTCCTTGTCATGTCCAACGTCATAGGGGTCAGCATCCCCCAGTGCCAGTGTTTTAGCATGCTCTTTGTCATGGCGCCGATCCGGGTGGCTCAGGTGTTTGAATATATTTTCCATCATCACTACCGCGCCATCCACCATCATGCCGATAGCCACAGCGAGCCCACCCAGGGACATCAGATTAGCTGATAAACCGTTATAGGCCATAACAGTGAGCGCCATACCCACTGACAACGGAATAGAGATCAGCACTAATAGCACTGCGCGCACATTAAGCAGGAATAGCACCAGTACGATCACGATAAAGACAAAGGCTTCAATCAAAGCTTTTACTACGGTATTAACAGCTTTTTCGATCAACTCTGCCTGATCATAAAGTGGCTCAAATTTGACACCTTCAGGTAATGCCTGCTGGATCAGGGGGATTCGTTCATTAATGCCATCGATTGTGGCCTTGGTATTTGCCCCCATACGCTTTAACACAATGCCCGATACGACTTCTCCAAAAGGTTCCACTTTGCCGTTGTCGTCACGACGGCTCATCGTTACTGCGCCTTGGCGAATTTCGCTGCCCAATTCTACATTGGCCACATCAGCCACGGTAACGACGGCGCCACCGATGGTTTTAAGGGGGATCTGCCGCAACTCTTCCAACCCTTGCTCATCATGACTCAACCAACCGACACCACGAATCACTAGCTGCTCCTGCCCCCGATTCATATACCAGCCACCGGCGTTTTCATTGTTGTGCTCAAGCGCCTCAACTACATCGTTTTGGCTCAAATCATAGGCCAGTAATCGGGCAGGGTTTATATTGATCTGGTACTGGCGAACATCGCCACCGAAGGACAACACGTCGGTAATGCCATCCACTGGCATCAGCAGTAATTTTACTACCCAGTCATTGAGACTGCGCAGTGCCATGGCATCGTAGCCGGAATTGGCATCTGCCAATAACAGATACTGATAGACTTGCCCCAGTCCAGATGTATTGGGGCCAATCGCTGGAGTACCGACACCTTCAGGAATTAGCTCTTTGGCTGCCTGCAAACGTTCAAATACCAGCTGGCGAGCAAAATAAATATCCGTGCCTTCCTTAAACACGACGGTGATGCCTGATAAGCCGGTTTTGGAGATAGAACGCACCTCCTCGACATCCGGTAATGCGTACATCACCGCTTCAATTGGAAAAGTAATCAGTTGTTCCACCTCTTCAGAAGCCAATCCCGGGGCTTCAGTGTTGATAGACACCTGTACATTGGTGACGTCCGGAAATGCATCCAGATTAAGGCGGGGAATAATAAAAATGGCCGACACTGTCAGGGTCAGCAAAGCAATCACAACCAGTAACCGGTTGGTAACTGCCCAGTCAATCACACGATTTAACATGGCATTTCTCCTCTCGGTTGATTAGTGGTCATGTGGATCAAAACCGCTCTTCGCGATTTGTGATGCAACAAAAAAAGCCCCTTTCATCACAACTGGATGACCAGCTGCTATGCCTGAGACTTCTCGCCATTTACCAAACGAGCGCCCCAGCTCAACTTCCTGTGCCTTAAACTGCCCCGGTTCCTGTTCAACAAACACCGTCCAATCGCCATCGGCACCTCGCATCAACGCCGATTCAGGCACGGCCAAAACAGGTGTTTTTGTGGTAAATGAGAAATATACGTCAGCGAATAGTCCCGGGTGTAAGCGATGAGCGCTGTTATCCACTAATAATCGAATGACTCGTGTACGAGATTTCTGATCAATAATATGGGCTTCCTGAGTTACTCGTGCCTGGAAAGTGCCTTCTGCCACTTTGACCAGCGCTTGAGTGCCGGCAGGCAGTTTCAGCGTTTTTTGAGGTGAAATTCTGGCTTCGACCCAAAGTTCTTGTTCGTCGGCCACTTCCATCAATTTGCCACCGGCTGCTACCAGTTGACCCTGATGAAAATCATCCGATAATACCGCACCAGAAGTCGATGCGTTCAGAGTGTAGACACCCAATACGGTCGACTTCTTTTTTGGCAGGTCTTTGATGGCTTGTTTGCTTAAACCAAAGGCCGTTAATTTTCCTTGTGTGGCTTCAAACGCGCTTCGAGCAGTAACGTAACGTTTATCGCCTACCGCTTTTCGGCCGAGTAACTTCACTCGCTGCCACTCAGCTTGTGCAACTCGATAAGCCGCTTGGGCTTCGACCACTGTTTCGCTAAACAATGTGACAAGCGCTTGTCCTTTTTCAACATGCTCACCCAGAGTAACGTGTCTTTTTAACACCACGGATTCAACACGAGGCGAAACCAGGTAGTTGGTGTAACCGTTCGCTTGGATTTCGCCGGGCGCATAGACCTGGTAATCCATTTTGCGTGGCTCTAACACTTGAACCTCAATGTCGGCCAGACTTGTTTGAGCGGCGCTGAGTGCTACGCCGCTTTCTTCAAGCTCTTCGTCACCATGAGCCTCCCCCTCGTGGTCGCCGTGACCGTCTTCATCGTGACTTTTATCCTCTTGTTCACTGTGATCTGAGCTGTTCTCCGTGGTTTCTTCAGCATGATCATGTTCGTCATGCTCTGTTTCCGTTTGATGAAGGTGTGTTTCGATATGACCATCGTTGGCATGTTCATCTTCAGCAAACGCGGTGTTTGATGAGATAAAAAATACGGCTGACAACGTCAGCGTTAGTAGTTGTTTGTTCATTGTCTACTGTCCTAAATTTGGTTTTGCGCTGATGGCAGAATGCGTGTTTTCACTTGTCCGCTGGCCTTTAGCCAGTCTATAACCGCAAGCTGGAATTTTTCCTGTAGTTCAATTCCGGAAAGTGCGCCGGCCATGTTTTGTTGTAGCGCTAATAAGTAATCATTTGTGCCGAGGTCACCGGTACGCCATTGTTGCTCTAGCAGTTTCAGGCTTTCTTCATTGCTTTGTTGCAGCAAGGACTTCAAACGTAACAGTTGTTTTTGGTATTGCTGAGCGATGCTAGACGCGGCTTGTATTTGGTATTGCTGTTTGCGACGTACGGCGAGATAGGCTGCTTCTGCTGATAATGCTTGCTCATCTGCCGCCCTACGTTCCGCGCTGAAGTTATTGCGCACATTGAGAGGAATCGAGAAGGTCAAACCAACAACATCTTCATCGCCATCCCGCCCAGCGTTAATTCCAAGGGTTGGGTCAGCTTTGGTGTCGAGGCGAGCTAACTCAGCGGCTTCTTTTTGAATATTCCACTGGGCTTTGGCTAATAAAACACGAGGGTGTGATTCAAGGGAGTTAGATGAACTTTCACTAGAGACTGGGCCAGCATTTACCTGCCATAGTTGTGCGGGTACTACTGATTTATCGCTGGGTAAGTTTGGAAATAACTCCCATGCTTGTGTTTCAGCTGTTCGGAAATCAGCCATTGCCTGGGCCGTTTCACTGAGCCTTTGAGCAAGGGATGCCAAGCTGAAATTAACCTCAATCTGACCAAGATCCCCGGCTTTTTGTCTGCTTTTAACTAACTGGAACAAGGTATTGATTTGTTGCTCCTGTTGCTGGGCTAGCAGATAACGGGCTTTTGATGCCTGATAAGTTGCTAGCACTGACAGCGCTTCAGCGAGCTTTGCCTGATAAATTTGTGCATAGGTTTGTTCTGCCGCGAGGCGAAGAAATTCAGCCTCTTGCCGCCTATTACTACGTTTCCCCCAAACGTCCAGAGTTTGGTTGATACCGATTCGGTAATTGTCAGCGCTATCCAGGCGTTCAAATTCCGTTTCTAGTTCCGGGTTGTAGAGTGGCTGAGTGCGGCCATCCGCTAACAACAGCTGTGCTTTAAGTTGTTGTTTTGCTGCAACGATTTCAGGCTGGGTTTCAATTTGGTTTTTTAACCAGTTTTGCCAAGCCTGACTTTGATTTACTTCACTGCTTGCTGCAGAAAAAGCAACACCTGAAGAAAGCCAATAGATAACGCCAATAGCAAGCACGCGCCTACATAATGAATTTTTCATAGAAAACTCTTTTTAAATATAACAACGGGTTAAGCCCATAGAAGGCTTAGATTCCAGTCGCACATATACCAGCCCGCCACTTTCGAGTGACGGGGTGATGGGGTTACTGGATTATCGTGTTGTGGTGAGCAGAGTTTGCTTTAACGCTCTTATTACTTGAGTGAAAAGCAATTTTGATAGTTGAGTTTGGCGCTAATGTTTCAGCAAAATTAGCGGAAAATCGAACCTTGCCTTTGCGGCCAGCTTTATATCTCTGCTTCCGTGGGAAGTGTTTGGACGTGGTTTCTTTTATCAAATTGCCATCAGTTGAGTAGACAGCAATATCAATATGTCCTTTAGGAAGGCCAAAGGTGTGGTCAGCGGTCAGAGAACCTTTGACTCGTACACCTTTCTCGCTCACATAGGCTTTCACATTGTTAAAGCGCCAGGTCTTTGAGGGGTGCTTTATAACATCTATAGATACTTGATTATTTACGCCAGCCGAAGCAGGCAGCGCGATAAGGCTTGATAAAAAAACAGCAATAAAAAATTTCATAACCGACTCTCTTTAATCTCTTAATCCAATACAAAATGCGGGCGTATGTAACTACACAGTTACTAAACAGCCCAATTTAAAACTTAAAAATGGATTGGATTAAGCGATTGGAGGTCGTAAGCCGAGGGGGAGAAAGGGTGACTTGTGAGTTGAGGAATAATCGAGCAGATTAGCTGCGATGATTGGTTGTGCAATGTTTACAGATAAGAACGAAATAAAGAGATGAGCTGAACTATGGCAATGATGCCCATCTAGGTCAGGGTTGGAATCCTGTGAAGAGTTACCTGTAACGTCAGGGTGTGCTTTATCAGCAAAGCCATGCGTATGGCTGCTTTCAGTATGCCCGGCACTCACCTGATCAAAGGGATGGGTCTCCGCCATTAGCCATACTGATTGACAAGCAATCAATACGAGCAGCATCAAGGATAACCATTTCTTTAACATACAAGTAAAGCGTCTCAGGTATTTAGTCAGTGCATGAATATTAAGAGCAATACTATCAGCTCTTGAGATGTATGCGACAAGAAAATCACTAATAAAGTTCTGACTAGTGCGTCTTTATGCAGTTAAACTCACTTAAACGATATAATTTTTGTGGTATGCCACCGAAGACCAAGCAGCGTGAGCTAAGGCCTTGATCAACGTATTGGGGGAAATTAACCCTTCGCTAAAATTCCTAGCAAAAACATAAGCAGCCTCAAGTAAGGCGTTTCTGACCCATCAGGGAGCTACCGAGAATTAAGCGCACTCACTTTCAACCGCACAGCATTGAGTGCCCCGGGGCTATTCGCAATCAGGGGGCTTATCTCAAACTTTTCCTTGCCACATTCAAGGCCTAAATTTATACGCCAAAATTTTATCTAGCTCCTCACAGCACCTTTATAAATGGCCAATTCAATGCGTGACTCACCAGTTTATCCTTGCATCTCGTTAATTTTATTCAACAGCAATTTCTAGAGCCTGCTCAAAAGTTGCAACCATTGCGCGGCCTGTAGATCGATCCCAAGCACCGCCATCAAGGCACCTCACTTCATAACGAGTACCGCTGGGCCAGCCTTTAAACCAACCCTCTTTTTGGCGTGCTTGATCCTTAATAAACTCCTCTTTAGGTTTTACTTCCATATCGTACTTGGAGAGCCTTTCAGAATATTCTTCCCAAGTTTCGCTCATATCGTCCCAGTTGCATGTAACGATAAACGGCTGCCCCCACCAATCTTCTTTTTCCTGAAGCTCACGCATCTCATTTGGCGTCATATCAAAGTCTGGACGCAAAACAGGATCAACAGGGATACCGTTAACAATATTTGTTTGGTTTTGAGGTCGAAAAGCCTCTTCATAATCGGTAATTTCAACCTGTTCACCGATGTATTCGATTGTCCTTGGCACGGTGTATACCTCGTTAGTTTGATTCATCGGTCTAATTCAACATATTCCCTTTAAAGGGTTAGGACGCTAAGACTGTTATTAATCCAATATCCTTTGCGTATACTGAGCACTCAATCAGGAAGTGGCACTGAGGCGTATTATTAGGTGCCAATTCTGAAAACAGTGGTTTTTGCATAGCGATACTTGCTTTTTCTACATTTTACGTTGACTCGGCCAAGTTGAAAAAGCGAGGAAATACAACATTACAATGTTGACGATCGGTACCACCATAAGGAAGCTCAACCACTTAGAGTATCCTGCCTTCGAAAAGATGAACCAAAACGGAAAGATGATAAAAACCAAAAAAAACAACCACATGATTAACCCAAAAGGCCCCATATGCATCGGCATGTCACCCACCATATAGTGCATGGAATTTCTCCTTAGTATGGTTTGCTTTAGCCACCTAACGTCTCAATAACCGGAAGGCATGTGCCAAAGATTGTGGCACGTTTAAGGCGTATGTTTAAGAGTGTTTCCAATAAATTGTGTGGTTCGTAACAAGGCAGTGTGCTGCGATAAACCTCTCTGCTGAATGACCGTAATGGGGAAAGTAGTCATTCGCGGCTAAGTAGCAACGCACCTCCTAAACGTCTGCTAGGTGCTGTGAATTCAATCGGTCAGCGCAACGACCAAGCTTACTGCTGCAAGAGGGCGCAGTGAAATTACCTGCACGTGCAACGCCTGATTAAGTGTTTCTTGTCATATCAAAATACTTCCATTGTTAAATAGCTGAGGACGATGTGACGCATCAGTTTCCCTGCAGCAACTAAAATAACAAACCAAAAAAAATGAATGCGCAAAACACCAGCAATAATGGTTAACGGACCACCAATTATCGGCACCCATTCGAAGCACAGTGAGAATAAACCGCGCACCCACATAGTACTCTATTTGTGATTTCTCAATGGTAAGAGGGTGTGTCAGGTTTGACACGCCCAGAATACAAAACTTTGAGAAATCAGATGATTTTAATCATGGGTGTGACCGTGTTCGTTTATTCCTTTATCAATTCCTTCATTAGGTTCATTGCTACAGCCAGTCATCAGCCCGATAAAAGCCGTAAAAAATACAACTTTGATTAGAGGTATTAGGTGTTTCATAAAGTATCCTTTAGAGAAAATTACGCTAGATAAAGCGGTAGTTTTTTAAATTAATTATTTAAAAACGGACTGTTTAAGAAGCAACAGCATTATTAAGTAACACACCACGGTAAGTGCTATAGCTAACCCCATTGCGACATAAAAATTTACATTCATTTTCAACAGTACGGGCAACGAAGAAAATAAAGCCAAGGAAGGTATGGTCAACCAAAAGATGCCACTGGAAAATTCACTAATTCGTGAAATGTCTTTGGTTTCGATATAGAGCCAAGTCATGGCTAACACCGAGATAAAGGGGATAGAAGCAAGCAAAGTTGCAGCAACCGGGGTCCTTTTGGCCACCTCTGAAATAAGAACAATGAGGCCAGCCGAAAAGGCAACTTTTATAATGTAATACATCATGATTTCAAACTCCTTCAGTCAGTAAAGGCAGATTATCGTTAGCCATAAAACCCCTCCCACAGCGTGGGAGGGGTTGACCTTAGATCTTACGGTCAATCGATAAATAGTTGCCTTTGGTGCTGAGCGTTATGGTCACGTCGTTTTCTGATCGATTGCGCCAGAACCAACCATGGTTACCGTCAAAAGCAGCCACAAGCTCGCCTTCGTCTCCAGCAACTTGCCGCCCCTTTCCGTAACCGAAGTAGTCGATTTTTGACGAATCACCGTGGGTATCAAAATTGACATCGCCTCCTTTCGTACTCCACTCAAAAGAGACGCTTGCACCTTTGTTCATTCGAAGTTTGATTTCAGTAGCACCACCCGGCTTGAGGATGAAGCTCCTCTGATGGGACAAATTGGAAGCAACTGGTAATGGTTCTAATTTGTTAGAAGAAAGGCTTGCCTGCGCCTCGGTTGAAGGCAACTTTATTGATGATCCAACAAATTCAGCCTGAGCCTTTGAGCTTGGCGTATCTGTTGTCTCAACAGTCTGTGAAGCCTCCTTCGCCAGCAACGTTTTAATTTCTCCCATTTTGGTCAGGCCTAACAGCCTCCCAACCCCACTGGGATCCACTCCGTATTCTGCAGGCAAGATAATTGTACCCAACAGTGCTAGGGCAACAACTGCGGCTATAAGAGTTGAGCGTATCAGCTCACTTCTGGTGGGTAGCTCTTCACGAGAGGGTAAATCAGTATTGTACATAGAAACCTCAATCATAATTTTTGAATTAAAATCAGCTTTAGTTAAGCAACGAAATATCCAGTAATTTGGAAGCCAACCAGGATAAAACCGGCCCCCATCAAGACGACATTCGCTGTATAAGCGTGTTTGAAAAACTTAGGGTGGCGTCGCCAGAAGCCCATGAAAATCAATATGGCGCCTAGTGCCAGCAGCTGACCAACTTCAACGCCAACATTAAAGGCGATAAGGTTAGCCAATAGGCCGTCGGATGAAATTTCAAACTGTTGGATTTTTGTGGCTAACCCGAACCCATGAAAGAACCCGAACACAAGCGTTGCCAATTTAGTGTTCGGTTGGTAGCCAAACCAACGTTGAAATGCACCAAGGTTATCCAGCGCTTTGTAGACCACTGATAAGCCAATAATTGCGTCAATCAGGTAAGCGTTTGCAGGAACATTAAAGTAAACGCCAAGCAACAGCGTTGACGAATGCCCAATGGCAAACAGACTGACGTAAATTGCAATGTGTGGCAGCTTGTAGAGGAAAAAGATAACCCCGAAAAGGAACAGCAAATGATCGTATCCGGTCACCATATGCTTGGCACCCAAATAGGTAAACGGCAATAGATTTATGCCGGTAATTTCCTGGATGTAACCTTGGTCACCCGCGGTAACTCCATGCGCCAAGGCTGATTCTTGGAAAAGAACCAGACACAGTAGCGCCATAAAGGCGAGCCCAAGTCGTCTCTGCCAGACAGGCAGCAGCGTGCCTTCTGAATCAACAGATATTTTCATAATTCAACTCACTTAATTCTTAAAAGAAACTATGCCGCAAATAGCGGCCGATTTAAGAGGCGAGAGCTAACTTAGGAGGGCGTTGCCAAAGAAAAGGGGGGGGAGGGGTGTGACTAAATAGATATTTGCTGGACTCAACTCTTTTGCTAGGTTCAGCCCATATATTTTGTGATGAGATATAAAGAGGGTTGTGTGTATGGTCAGCGCTATTGTGGCCGTGCTGGTGACCTAGATAAGATTCTTCGTGTGTGCCATTTTCATGAACATGCTGCAATTCATCTGGTGCATCAAACCCTAGAGATTGGTGGCGCTCTATACCCGCTTCAAGCGAAACAATGGAATCAAGATATTCTGAGTTAATCTGAGGCAACACTAAAACAATCGACATAATAATGCCAAATATAATCAGTCGACTGCTTTCAGGTATCTTACAAAGCTGCATTATTCAAAGAAAATTCTTGTTCATAAGTTGAGTGTTTCAGCATGCCTACAGCAACGTTCGTTGCCTATCGAAGTGTAGGCATTTGGTGCTACTCGAAGCTGAGCAGGGGGCGATTGTACATGGGCTAGGCGTGCCAAACTAGGATAAAGAAGTAATCTTAAGTGTCAGTATATAAGAGCCAGTGTCTATTATCTAATGAAGTGGCTTGAATAGCCCCCATGACTATAGACACAATGTATGATAAAAATAACCCTGAACACCATGCTTTGATTCAGGCGAAATACTGTGAACATTGAAGATAAAAGGTTACAGGGCATTATTGATAAGACGGAAGATATTCACAGGCTGCTGATCAGCGGGCCTGGGGGCACAGCTGTCGCGTGTTGTTGTCTTGGAGATATTTGCAGTTTGTATAGCTGTCAGCACGGAACAGTGATTGAACATGAGTTTTCATCCAACGAGGTTAGCGCTTTGCACGAGCTGATGCGGTACCTTGAAGAGCGAGAGTGTATTACGATGCTCGAACTTAGCAGCGCGATTGATTTAGCAGTATCTACAACACCTCATGCCGTCTGGGACTACTGGACGCTTGAGGAAGATGGTGAGCGTTTGCCTGAAAATGAGGGATTTGCGGTTCGAAATGGGTTCCCACCAACTGTGATGCAAAATTCTTCTGCTTCGAAGTATTGAGTCTCTGCAAATAATTCTGTGTAACTCCCGGCGGAGTAAAAGTATTAAAACATGAATCTTTTACCAGTCGATTCAGATGTGGACGAATACATATTATGTGCTCATGCTAGCTCACCATATCTCGTTTGAAATTTGATTTAGAGCGGCACCATACCTTAACACAGCAGAACTGCACTCCTGAGCGACTTCCGTGCGGTTGACATGAATATCCTGCAAACACTGAGGCCAGCTACTTTCAGCCTAGCATTCAATTATACAGTCTTGGAATTTCTTTAGATTTTCTTTGGTGAATTATTAGCTGCTAGCCGTCAGGTTGTTCCTCCAAAAAGCTGTCTAGGGCAGAAAACTGCTTCGGTGTCAGTACGACATGATCACCTGCTGGTCGTTTCAGGGTCAGCCGCTTCTTTTCACCTTTTGTTTCAATAACCAGCGTACTGATAAACTCACTTATATTCAGCAATGCTCCCACAGCCTCACGGACTTGATTAATTAGCTCACTGTTATCTGATTTGTATTCCAGCTGCATCGCACCAACATCGGTTGGCCCTCGCCCAATCGCTTCAGCAAGGTTTACCGGGTTTGCTTTTGTGTACTCTTCCTGCCACTTACGTAATTCACGATAACGGTTCTCTGCTAGCTCTAACCTGGTATGCAGTTGATCGATATAGGTTTTAGTTCGAGAATCGAGATTATCTATAGGGTATACCTTGGGCTCAAGGTCATCTTTTTTTCTTGTGGAAGAAAGCTGATAAGGTCGCTTAGATTGTGAATATTCATATATACGAGTATCAATATAACGTTTCAGATTTTTGTTATTTAAAACAGACTGTTGCTTTGGTCCACCGAAGCATTCTGTCGCCACACGGGCAACTCTAGAGTAATTCATTACACCCCGAGAACTTATTATCAAGTCGCAAGCCGATTTTATATTAACAAGGCTCTTAACCGCTTTCGGGCCTAGCTCCTTCGAAAGAACAGCATAAACGGCTGATGATGATTCCATAATCATAGACCACCCTCCTCTCGGTCATCCACAATATGAAAGCTGGAGGGAAGCAATGATACTAGCGTTGCTTTATCACCCTGCTGACTCGCGTTAAGAAACAAAGTTCTCATCCATTCACGCAGTTCCTGTTGCTTTTGGCTGCTCAACTGAAGTCCTGTATTGTTATCCAGAGCTCCTTGAACAGCAGTCGAGCCAGCCATTGCAGCCATTGTTTCGCTCATTAGAAATGCCACTTTATCGCGTGTTTTTTCATCATGAATACCAATCAATAAATAACGCGAGTCTTCTTGAAACATGATGCGATCCATGAACTCTCGCAACTGCTGCCTTGATAATTGAGAACAATGGTCAATACCACCTTGTAGATGTGCAGCTAACAACGTCTGTCGTGCTAACTCATATTCACCGGTTTTCTCCAACCGCATTTCTATATGTGGAGCTAGCTCTTCAGCCGTAGTGGCAGATAAAAGTACCAATGCATTAGAAGATGACTTACGTTCCTTGAGAAACTCAAGATAATCATCAAGTTGTTCAATCGTTTTCATTGCCATTTGGGTTCGATTAACCCACTCCCTAGCCAAGGGTTCCAGCTGCCTTTCAATCTCCTCTAATTGACTCTTTAATTCGGCTGTTTCAACAGCTTCACGTTTACTTTCACAGTCCGCCCATTGCAAATCGCCAAGCCGTTTAGCCAAACCAATTTGTTGCTTTCCGACACTTCTAAGCCGAATAAAAAGATCATTAATAACCATCTGATGTTCGAACAAGTGAGCAGGACTTGAGCAAAAGAAACGACAGTTACCACAGCCGCCTATTACCGGCCCATATCTCATTGCCTTTCCGCTACCTGTCGATTGGGTTTTTATAACTTGTCCAATATTGCAAGCATCACCACCTAGAGGACATATACCACCGGGTTTTGCTACGAATCCGGTGTAGTCACCATCCAGTAAATCATCAGGAATATCATTACCTAGATATGCCGCATTAGTAACAATATATTCACGTTTATTGCTAACAATATCAGCCGCAATATCGTCCCAATCTCCTAAAAAGTCAGTACTACCTATTTTTCCAGAAATGACCTTACGCATAAATTCAGATGAAGGTTTATTGTAATGAAGGGTCATAGCTGCAGTAACATGCCCCACTATCATCTGTACGATGTGGAATGGGATACCTAGCTCAACCAAATAAGACACGCCATATACTCGTAGCGAATGCAGATCATAGCGGCAACGTCGCCCATCGTATGAATTAGTTCTGCTTGTAGTTTCCTCACTGAGAATGACATCGACATTTTCTTCTCGTAATCTATCCTCTACATGTACAGCTAAAGCAGAAAATAGGCGATTCAACCTGCCTGAACTCACTGGCAAGAAGTACTCCACATTGTCTTCTCGATAGTATGGACTGGTGAGATCACGGAAAATTGGAGTGAAATAAGGATAGGTTTGCAATTTATTAACTAAAGAAGAATCACAGCTGGAATCTGCAAAGGTTACTGGCTCCGGATTTGGGTCGTAGGTTTCGATCCATTTTCTCTGAGCTTCGATTAATTCATAAGGCCTCTCAATGTAGTCAGCCTGTCGAGTTATAGTAGGCAAATCCGTTTCGATCAGATCAGTAGCGCGGGGCCACCAGATTTCGTAGCCATTTATGGTTTCAGGATCCCACAGCTGAGTTTTGTTGGTGCTCACATATATACAAAGATGAGTATCGTTGTAGATAAAATCATCTTCTACTGGTTGAAAAACTCCGGATGGCTTACCATAGATAGCGTCATGACTTTCTCCATTGGGATAGCGCCAGTCTTTCAGATAATGCTCGTTAGGCACCAACTGGTTTGACTGCCAATCCCATATCATTTGATCCATTAATCCCTGATCTAGCCATCGACCTTGTTTACCGCGAAGTGGTAATACGAGTAATAAAGCTAATAAATGTGTGCGTGAGGGACACCAAACTTTCTCACTATTTCCGGTTTTTAAGTTACGCCATGTAAACCAGTCCCATTTAAGCGTATCGCGCACAAAAGAATACGTAGGCTTTCCCTTTTCATCGGGAGAGAGCAATAAGTGAAGCATAGCTTCATGAATATTGTTGGGTATACGATGCCGGTGTGTAATTCTAGAATTTTTAGTTTTGAAAGGGTTTGATAGTGCCGCGAAAGGATTATTAGGTATTAAGGGAGAAGCAGTCTCCACCAATAGTTCGTGGTTGTACACTAACGCGAAGGCCCGCTGCGCAAAATTCCAATAATCCCATTTTTTAGCATCTCCGCTATCTACGTAGTGATAAAAAGTATCTACTCGATCAGGATGATGCGTGTCGCGCAGGTCACTAGCCATAATCGAACTTGGTGACTCGAACCGGCGCACAAACCATGCCCAGTCAATGACGCATCGCATCTGAGTTCTACTGGTTGCATCGCCCGCATCATTAACTTTCCACAACTGCTCGCAAAATTTCTGCCACGATGATGGAAGCCCCTGGCTTTTCATCCATCCCAAGGAATAGTTTCTATCTACGGTATCTTTCTGCGACTTAACTCGATTTAATTTTCGCAGAGGGAACGAAGGCAGTTCGTGTTCTTCAGCATACCTTTGTAATAAAGGTACAAATGACTTATTCGCACAACCTGAGTTTGGAATATACGCCATTTTGTCAGCAATAGTTTCTGGTATATCGGCAATCGAATTCATTGAACTGATTGCTACTATTCGGTATACAAGCGTTTTTCTTATTGATAATTTTGTTGCTATCTTTCTATCAAGCCCTTCAACAAAAACATCAAAGTCTTTATATGGACCCATCAAACTTTCTGGCTTAATTGCTGATGCCAAGAGTATTTTTTTCTTTACACGAAGCAATCCAAAAAGCATATATATCGCATGTCGAAAAGTGGTCAACCTTTGGGCATCAACCTTCACTAAATTTGGAATTGCGACGTGTAATGACCGTAACTGCTCAAAATTTTCTTTATTTTTAATATTAAACTTTGCAACTGACTCTTTCTTTATCAAGACAAATTCACTACTAAAGGCCACACAACTAAAAATTTTTAGCGCTTTTTCCAGAGTAAAGTTGCAACGCTGCCAGTTCTTTAATGTCTCAGTTAGCCATGGGTGTAACATTAGAGACAATATCGAATTATTATTATTCCAATAAAAACAATTGGGTTGAACCAAAACAGCTGTTGCTAGTATTTCAGCTATTGCTTCTTGCTGAGCACTTTCACTTACATAATTTTTTTCTAGCCAGCCGACAACCAGCAGCCAGCTTGAATAATTACCATTTCCTTTAAACTCAGGTCGATCAAACGCGGGCAACTGTGAAATTTTGATTACAGATTTAAGAGCCCCACGTCCAATGTATTCACAAAAGGTCTCTTGGTTCTGAGCCATACGCTTGCGCATAAAGCTAATCAGATTAGCTTTAAGCTGATCTTCCAAATACTCTCTAATAAGAGAAATTAGCTCAGAAACCTCCAGTTTCTTATCCAAAATGACGATTTTATTTGGTTCAACGTTAAAATAAACAGTATCTCCCGACCAATAGCCTACATCTTCAATTAAACTAGAAGTGTCTCGCGTAACTTCATATTTAAAGTGCATTTCATTCACCCCAGCTTTCCGGGGCTTCCAAACGCGGAGCATCTGGCATGACCAGATAATCAAGAATCGGCACGCCAACATTATCTGCAACAGCTTGAGTTATAATTTTACGAACATCATCACTTCGCAAATGATAGTAAACTTCAGTTGAAGTTGTTGAGGTGTGGTGCATCAAAGTACGAGTTGTTTCTAATGATAACTTCAATACGGAAGAACAATACGCCCCATACATGTGGCGCAAGGAGTGCACCCCAAGTCGGCAGTTTTCCATTCCAATCCGTTTTAGTGCAGCTCCCCAAGCCTTCCTAATAGCACCCATTGACATAGGTAGCCCATAGGTTTCTTTTTCTACATTTATAAATAAATAGGGGTGATACGGCCAATCTCTTGGTTTTCCATAAAAATGGTTAGCTACATATTGTTCATAAGCCCTCTGAAATCGAATACCAAAGCGCGGATCACACCAAAACAATTCCTGCCAATAGATAATGCGACCGTCAGCGGTAACTGCATTTTCTCCATCACTGGAGAAGGTCATCCCTTTAAATCCCGCATGATTACTACCACGCTTTCCTTGTGTGCGAGGTACTAACTGGTAGAGTGCTGGCACAGTATATTTAAATTGATCGTTGAGATAGCATTCAGCTAAATACTCAGTTCGCGTGCCGCTTCTAAACTGGTCGTTTTTCTGCCAAGTTATTTCACCAACTTCAGGATCATCTAGCCTTATGCGCATAGCGCCTTGTTTATCGACACCAAGAACATCTTGATAATAGAGATGTAGCGTTTCACTACCGCGCAAAGACCCCCCTCCCATCAGCAGCCATAACATTTGATCGCGTGGATTCGGCGTATGCTCAACCAAGTCAACAAAGCGTTCAATTGGAAAGGCTTTGGGGATAATTTTTTTACCAATGCGGAAACGTTGATGTTCAATGCGTAACTTATGCTCGTGTTCCATTTTCAAATGAGCCCGTGAAGGGAACAAATGTAGCATTGGATCCCACTTTGTTCGCTTTTGAAAATCCCGGAAACATTCCCATGCTGTCATAAATCGCTGTTCACAAGGGTTCATTTTAGGTGCCCCATGGAAGGCAGCCTGCCATTCGTCAAATAGATTGATAGAGGTGAGATATTGTTTGAGCGTACTTCTTGTATTGTTCGCCTTCCAGCCCATCTGACCAGAGCCACGACGTTTTGCATCTAGAAAATCAGCGACCAATCTTTGTGCTTCATTCTTGGTAAGTTCACGTCCAGCGTATGTGCAGTAATGGAATTCATACAAGTGCATAACAGCCCGGACATGCTGTTCCAACGAGGACGGAGTGATACCTTCCTCTAAAAGCCAGTAGATCCACTGATTAATTGTATAGCCAGGTCTCCCATCCTCGAGTATAACCAGCGGAATGGGCCTGCCTGGGAAATCAGTCGTGTAAATCCATTCAATTTGATATGCATTTCTCAGAGACCGTCTCATACTATGACTCATAGGTATATAAAGTATGGGTACGTATAATTATTTCACAAATCTAAATAATGCACCAGAGAGGTACCTAAGTTAGAAATTATTCGAGGTTTAGTTATCAACTAGTATATCACTACAGGTACGCATTAGGTTCTTCGCCAGATATTGCTGATGATCCTGCTCGGCATAATAAAAGGTCGGCGCCTCACCAATTTGTGTTGTTATCGAATCACGACCATGTATTTCCAGCTGTTTCTGATAGGCCGCACGACTCAGCAAAGCCGCCCTCAACTGATCCTCATCGCTGGTGAAAATCACTGAGCGATACTGACTACCCCGATCATTCCCCTGTCGCATACCCTGCGTCGGATCATGAGACTCCCAGAAAATCCTCAACAAATCCTTAAAACTAATGTCAGCCGGATCAAAGACCACCCGCACAACTTCGGCGTGCCCCGTCAAACCCGAGCAAACCTCTTTATAATTAGGATTCTTAGTCACGCCACCGGCATAACCCACCGAGGTCACATAAACACCCGGCAACTGCCAAAACAAACGCTCTGCGCCCCAAAAACAGCCCAACCCAAACACCACCTGCTGCAAAGGTTCTGGAAAAGGTGCTTTGATTCGTCGACCATTCACAAAATGCTGATCATGCACCGGCATTACCTCATCTCTACCGGGTAACACCTGATCAGGTACAAGCAGCTGTAATTTACGCTCATTCATCTTACGATCCCTTATTGTCATGCGTGCTAGCCAACCGGGCTCGCACACGCTAAATTAGCTCTTCGACAACCATTCAAATGAAATATTCCAATGCAATTAATCCTCGCCTCCAGCTCACGCTATCGCAAAGAACTCCTAGAGCGATTACACCTGCCCTTTGAGTGCTATTCACCGGATATTGATGAAACACCAATATCCGGCGAAACAGCCGAACAGTTGGTTAAACGCTTAGCACTGGAAAAAGCACGCAAAGTCGCTGAGCAATTCCAGGATTCACTGATTATTGGTAGCGATCAAGCCGCCGTATTGGGCGACAAGATCCTTGGTAAACCGGGTAGCGCGAAAAAAGCACTGTCACAGCTACGAGAAGCCAACGGTAAAACGGTGAAATTCTTGACCGGCCTATGCCTTTATAATAGTCACACTGGCCGCCATCAGTTGGATATGGTGCCCTTTGAGGTGCAGTTTCGTTCGCTGAGCGACGAAGCCTTAAAGCGCTACATTGAACTGGACATGCCGCTGGATTGTGCTGGCAGCTTCAAATGGGAGCAAATGGGGATTGCGCTATTCAGCGCCATGTCAGGCAATGATGTGAGCAGCCTGCAAGGCCTACCATTAATTAGATTGATTGATATGCTAGACACTGAAGGCGTTAAGGTTTTATAAACACACCTAACGCCTGACAGGTTAGCTAAAAAACTACTTCAGCAGCGGCGTATCCGCACCGACACCAAACTTTGCTGCCAAGGTGCTAGCAGCGGCAATCCCCAGACGGTCAGCAAACTTCTCGAAAGGTGAACGCTTCAGAGTGAAGTCAACAATATTTTCTTCACCTACCACTTCACGTGCCACAAAGCCGGTACTGCCTAGGCCATCAATCAGCCCCATTTCCAACGCCTGCTCTCCCGTCCAGATCAAACCAGAAAACACCTGTTCATCAGATTTAAGGCGATCACCTCGCCCTTTTTTAACCTGGGAAATAAACTGCTTATGAGTCACCGCCAGCACACCCTGCCAAAATTCCTTATCGCTCTTTTTAAGCGGTGAGAAGGGATCAAGAAACGCCTTATTTTCACCTGACGTGAAGACACGGCGCTCAACGCCAAGCTTTTCCATCGTATCCACAAAACCAAAACTAGAAGAAATCACACCAATGGAGCCCACCAAGCTCGCTTTATCAGCATAAATTTCGTCCGCTGCGGCGGCAATGTAATAGGCGCCGGAAGCTCCAATATCGCTGATCACTGCATAGACTTTTGTATTCGGATAAAGCCCCTTGAGGCGCATAATCTCATCGTAAACATAACCAGACTGCACTGGCGAACCACCCGGGCTGTTGATACGCATAATCACACCCTGAGTATTTTCATCCTCAAAGGCATTACGCAAGCCGGTAACAATCGTGTCAGCATTAGCAATGTCCTGATCACTGATAACGCCGTTAATATCCACCAAAGCTGTGTGCGCGCCACCCAGACTTGCGCCAGAATCGCCCATCCAATTAGGCAATGTAAATAAAAACAAAATTACGAAGAGATACGTAAACGTCAGCAGCTTGAAAAAGATACCCCAACGACGCGATCTACGACTTTCCTTATTCTGCTGCATCAACAGCTTCTCAATCAGCTGCCATTCCTTGTCGCCACCAGGTTTAGCCTGCCCTGATGTCTGCTCATTCCATAAATCCTGACTCATTATTCTTTCCCAAGATTAAAATTTAATTTACTAACCAATCACGCAATTCAGTTAAGTGATCAATGATCAAACGCGGTTTATGCAGCTGTAATCGTGACACGTCATGAACACCATAACTTACACCGACACTATCAATACCGGCATTGGCCGCCATCGCCAGATCAAACTCAGTATCGCCCACCATCAATGCCTGCTCCGGTGGACAATCAAACTCGGCCAACAGTTCATGCAACATTTGCGGATGCGGCTTTGAGCTGGTTTCATCAGCACAGCGCGTACCCTGAAAATAGCGGTGCCAATTATTATAGGCCAATAATCTATCTAGTCCCTTACGCGTTTTACCCGTGGCAACAGCCAGCTGATGACCGGCAGCCTTTAAATCCAGAAGAACAGCTTCTGCCTCAGGGAATAGCTCCAGCGTCGCTGGATTGCCCGCCACAAAATGTCGCGAATAGGCCTCACACAAGCTCGCCCTGCGTGGCTCCGGCTGATTTGGATAAAGCGTATGTACCGCTTCAGGCAAACCCAAACCTATAATATTACGCACTGCCATCGCTGACAGCACCTCAAGCTGCTGCTCACGCATCGCCGCCTGCATGCTTTCGACAATATGGGCCTCTGAATCCATCAGCGTGCCATCCCAGTCAAAAATAATCAGTGAATACATGCTCACTGACTCAGCTTCGTCAAAAAGGATTGCAATGCATCATCGAGTGGCGCCTCTACGCGCAGCACCTTGTCCGATTCAGGCAAAGGAAACGCCAACGACTCAGCATGCAAAAACAGACGTTTCAAACCCATCATCTTCAAACGTTTATTCTCATCTTCATCCGTATATTTTTCATCACCAGCGATGGAGTGTCCTGCAAACTGGCAGTGCACACGAATCTGATGAGTACGTCCACTAACAGGATAAGCCTGCACCAAAGTATACCCCGCAAACCGTTGACGGACTTCGTAGCGCGTTAACGACGGCTTGCCGTCAGCGCTGGCAACCACCATCCGCTCGCCTGACTGCAACGTATTTTTTTGTAAGGGTACATCAACCTTAGTTTTGCGATTAGACCAATTGCCAATCACGAGCGCCTGATAGTGCTTAGTAACTTTGTTAGTACGCAATAAATCATGCAAATAACGCAACATACTGCGCTTTTTGGCCACCATCACACAGCCGGAGGTGTCTCTGTCCAGTCGATGCACCAACTCAAGAAACTTGGCATCGGGTCTCAACTGGCGCAGTGTTTCAATCAACCCCAGTTTGATGCCGCTACCACCATGGACAGCAAGCCCAGAGGGCTTGTTAATAATCAACAGACTGTCGTCTTCGTAAAGCACTGATTCTTCAACCGCCTGCTTTAGGCCTTTTCCCGCCTGCGGTAATTCATTGGGCTCAGCAACACGAATAGGAGGTACTCGTACCACGTCCCCCGGTTTTAATTTGTAATCCGCTTTAATACGCCCTTTGTTAACTCTCACCTCCCCTTTGCGAATAATTCGGTAAATACGCGTTCGAGGCACACCCTTAAGTCGCGCACAGAGGAAGTTATCAATTCGCTGGGCAGCTGAGTCTTCGGTAATCTCCAGAAACTGGACATTACTAACCGTCTCCTTCGGACTTACACTTCCAGCAGGCTTTTGATCGGGCACTTCAGGTTTCGTCATCTAATACTCTTAGTCTGATTGATGATGTCGGTATTAGCTGTTATATTGTCCAGCGCTTAGCGACCTATTCAGGGCTGTTTCCTGATGTTTTCAAGATAAAAACGGCTTTCTAGCAAGCCCCAGAGCAACCACGTTCGTTGCCTCAATTACTGAAAACTGGGTTATTTAAACCTCGGAACATACCCCGAATTAAAGGCGCGATTGTACAGGCTAAGCAAACGAATTGGTATGAAGTGACTGCGACACTCTAGCAACAAATCACGCAACAGTAATCGCAACACAAAGAAATTAGGCGCCTATTCCGCGTTAATAGCGGATGGGCAGGTAGAATAATTGCGTTAACACGACAACGCGCTACCCAAACAACGTGTAATGCAAGAGGCATCAGCGGTGAGATTTGCCCCGCTTAACGGAATAACCGAGCCTCTTTCAATCTAATATGATTGTAGAAAACACGCCGCTTTCGCGCTCAAATCAGCACGAAAGCTAACTGAAATACCAGGTTACCAGCGCCGGCTCACAGGCCCGCATGACTGAGATACCTGCTTAAGCCGCTGATTTAGCTACATAAAGCTAGCAGTGCCGCCAAAAGCGCGAGTAAGTTAACGGTAACAGCGAACATATTGCTGTCAGGCGTCAGAGCACATATTAGATTGATTACGGAGTAACGTAGCACCAGTTTTGACTGGCAGGCTTTTAAAAATGAACACAAACTGTGTTCATAAAATTCGGGAAATAACGCTATTTGGCGGTAAATACCCGAAAACCTGACTAAACCAGCACTGGAACAGTTGTCGTTCGGTTAACGCCTAACGAGCAATTTAGAATGAAAAGAATGTTAATCAATGCAACTCAATCCGAAGAGTTGCGTGTTGCCCTCGTAGACGGGCAGACCCTTTATGATCTGGACATTGAATCCGGTTCACGCGAACAGAAAAAAGCTAACATTTACCGCGGCAAAATCACCCGCGTTGAACCCAGTCTTGAAGCCGCTTTTGTAGATTTTGGCGCCGAGCGTCACGGTTTTCTGCCTCTCAAAGAAATTTCTCGCGAATATTTTTCCAAAGATCCTTCTCAAATCAAGGGTCGCGTCAACATCAAAGATGTTCTTAAGGAAGGTCAAGAGCTAATTGTTCAGGTTGAGAAGGAAGAGCGCGGCAACAAGGGCGCAGCACTGACCACCTTTATCAGTCTGGCAGGCCGTTACATGGTGATGATGCCAAATAATCCACGCGCTGGCGGCATCTCTCGTCGCATTGAAGGCGATGACCGCACACAACTTAAAGAAGTAATGTCAGAGCTGAAAATTCCTGATTCAGCGGGCGTTATCGTTCGCACAGCCGGCATTGGCAAAAATCTGGAAGAACTGCAATGGGATCTTGATTACCTACTACAACTGTGGGAATCCATCTCTAAAGCATCATTGGAAAACCGCGCTCCATTCCTTGTTTATCAAGAAAGCAATGTCATCATCCGCGCCATCCGTGACTATCTGCGTAGAGATATTGCCGAAGTATTGATTGACGAAGAAAGCGTGCATCAAGAAGCGTTTAACTTCATCAGCCAAGTGATGCCGCACTATCAAGACAAGATCAAACTATATGAAGATGAAGTCCCCCTCTTCAACCGTTACCACATCGAAAGTCAAATCGAGACCGCCTTCCAACGCGAAGTGAAATTACCTTCCGGTGGCTCTATCGTCATTGATCCGACCGAAGCGCTTATTTCTATCGACATCAACTCCGCACGCGCCACCAAGGGCAGCGATATCGAAGAAACAGCGCTAAACACCAACCTTGAAGCGGCCGACGAAATTGCTCGCCAATTACGCCTTCGTGACATGGGTGGCCTGGTGGTTATCGACTTTATTGATATGAGCAGCAACCGTAATCAACGTGAAGTTGAAAACCGCATTAAAGATGCATTGAAACTGGATCGCGCCCGCATCCAAATCGGCCGTATCTCCCGCTTCGGTCTGCTGGAAATGTCGCGCCAACGCCTACGCCCATCACTGGGTGAAACCAGCACCATCGTCTGCCCACGCTGCAGCGGTCACGGCACCATCCGTAGCATTGAGTCACTATCACTATCAGTGATGCGTTTGATCGAAGAAGAATCATCCAAAGATCGTACGGCACAAATTCACGCCTTCCTGCCGGTTGTCGTTGCCACCTTCCTGCTTAATGAAAAGCGCGAAAAAATTGCCGAAATCGAAAAACGCGAAGATGTGAAAGTCATTATCATTCCTAATCCGAACTTGGAAACACCTCACTTCGACGTACAACGTATTCGTGAAGATAACGAAATCATTCATACCACTGATGCCAGTTACGGCCTCATTGAAAATAACGATGACGCCAGCGCATTAATCCCTGACGTCACCAGCAAGAAGAAAGAAGCTGCCGTTAAATCGGTCATGCCTTCTACTGTTGCGCCGGCACATGTTGAACCCACAGCAACGAGCTCGGCAACCGCTGCAACCCCAAGCGCTAGCAACGCAACTGAAAAACCAAGCTTCCTTAAACGCATAATTGGCGGCCTGTTTGGTGAACCAGCTCAACCAGTACCCTCAAAGCCCGCTGAGCCTAAGCCGCCCGCGGAAAAACCAGAAGCCAGAGAATCTCGCAGCGAGCAACGTCCACAGCGTAACAACCGCCGAGATAGCACAAAAGGTGGTACTGAAGACGGGACACGTAGCAGCCAATCACGAGGCCGTAATGATCAAAAAGGCCGCGGTTCACGCAACCGCCCTCAGGACAAAGAGCGCTCTGAAGATAACAAAGCTCAAGCCAAACCTCAGGCACTAGCCACGACAGAAAAAGACTCTAACCGTGAAGCCGTTGCAAGCAGCGAACAAGGCTCTGATAAAAAGCCACAACGCCGTAATCGTCAGGACGCAGGCGCTCGCCGCTCCAGACCTCGCCGTGAAGAACGCTCTCGCATCGATGACACAGAGCAAAACCCTGCCGCGCCTGAGACCAAAATCACAGCGCAAGCACCTGAAGCTGATGTAGTCATCGCCGAAACAAAGGCTGAAACGAGCACCGCACCTGTTACCGAAAAACCAACAGACGCAAACAAAGCAGAAGGCCCAACACGCCGTCGCCGCTCAACCCGTGGTCAGCGTCGTCGTGATACTGACGATAAAACAACTCGCGCTACTGACGCAAACGCTGAAGCTGCCGCAGAAAATACGCCTCAAGCTACGCGTGAAGAGCAGCCAGCTCCGGCAGCCGACAATAAAGCCAGCAAGCCACAAGCAGTAACAAAGCCTGAACAAAAAAGTGCTGACAAACCAGCAACGGCTTCAGTAACTGACGCCGCGCCAACCGATGTCAAAAAAGAGACGACAACAGTTAGTGCCGAGCCGAAGCCAGCTGCCGAGGCTGTAAAAGAAAACAAAGAACCTGAGGCGAAGCCTGCAGCTGTTCCAGTAAAAACTGAGCAACCTGTTGAAAAACCTGTCGCTGCTGAAAAAACAGCCCCTGCTGCTCCAGCTAAAGCCGCAGAACCTGTTAAAGCTACAAGTGACACTGCCAACAAGGAAGCTAGTACAGCACCGGCGCCAAGAAAACCAAAACGCCGCGCACCAAACGATCCACGTGAACAGCGCCGTGCCGCAGAGCAAGCGAAAAAGGAACAGACCAGCACTGCGCCTGTCGCTGAAAAATCTACTGAAGACAAAAAACCAGTAGAAACTAAACCTGCGGAAGCTAAACCAGCTGAAGTGAAAACAGCAGAAAGCAAACCCACGGTAACTAAAGCCGCAGAGTCTGAGAAGAAAGAAGACAAAGACGTTAAGCCGGCTGCTGCAACAGCAGCGCCTAAAGCTGAAGAAAAGAAAGCTGCCGCACCTCAAAGCGCGCCAAGCGTTACTCCATCAGCACCGGAAAAAGCAGAACAGGCCGACTAGACTCGGGGCCCGCTCTGCCCACTATCTATCCGACGCTGACTAAGGTGTTGGGTAGATAGTGGGTTCCATCTCCAGCATCACATCAAAACGTTGTTTAACTGACGCCTTAATACGATCAGCCAGGGCCAGCAAATCCCCAGCCTGCCCCTCGCCATAATTCACTAACACCAACGCCTGCTTGACGTGTACGCCAACCTCAGCTTCACGAAACCCTTTCCAGCCACACTGCTCAATCAACCAGCCCGCAGCCAACTTGCTGTAGCCCGGCGCGTCAGAATAAGCAACTAAACCTGGAAACTGCTGTTGCAGCTCAATCCGCTGCGCATCCTCAACAATAGGGTTTTTAAAAAAACTCCCGGCATTACCAATTTCTGCTGGATCAGGTAATTTTGAGCTGCGTAATTGGCAAACGGCGACACTAACCGATTGTGGCGTCAGCGTAAGTCCCAAGCGCTCAACTTCGGTAGCAATCGCACCGTAATTCGCATTTACATCGGGCAGCGTAGAAAGCGTTAAATTGACGTGGCAAATAATATAACGCCCATGCGCTTCGTTTTTAAAAAGACTCTCCCGATATGCGAACTGGCAATCATCGCGATTAAGCGTGACTATCTCGAGCGTCTCACGATCAACCGCTTCAAGACTATGAAAAACATCTTTCAGTTCAACACCATAGGCTCCAATATTTTGTACCGGTGCAGCACCGACTGAGCCGGGAATTAGCGACAGGTTTTCAAGCCCAAAGTACCCTTGTTCAAGACACCAACACACCAGCTCATGCCAATTCTGACCAGCACCTGCACGAACCGTAACAGAACCTTCGGCATCACCAACCACCTCAACGCCTGGGTTGACCAACTTAAGCACCAGCCCCGGCAAATCATCGACCAACACCACATTGCTGCCCTCACCCAAAACCAGCAACGACAACGCATGAGCGTCAACAAACGTCAACGCTTCAATAATATCGGCACTGCTGCGTGCTTCACAGAAATAGCGAGCCGTAGACTCAAAGCCAAAGCTATTACAATCACGAAGGGAATAGTTCTCAAGAATTTGCATAAAGCTCCAAGGGCGCCCGGAGAGTTGGTTGGGTTATTTCAACGTAGTCTGCTTGATATTTTCTAACAAACCGCCACAGGCCTCTTCGACCAGATCCAACACATGCTCAAATCCATCAGCACCATCATAATAGGGATCAGGCACCGCGGTTAAATCAGAATTTGGGGCATATTCAAGAAACAAACTGATTTTGTCATGGTGCTGCAACGACGCCATATTCAGCATGTCTTTGAGATTACTTTCATCCATGGCCAGAATATAATCAAAGCACTCAAAATCCGTCATATGAATCGACCTGGCGCGCAGCACGGACAAATCATAACCTCGCTGCTTGGCTACCGCCTGCGCCCGTTGATCCGGTGCTTTACCAATATGCCAATCGCCCGTGCCACATGAATCAACCGCAATACGATCAGTTAATCCCTGATCGGCCAGCAACTTTCTGAAGACACCATCAGCGGTCGGAGAGCGGCAGATATTCCCTAAACAAACAAATAAAACTTTTATCATGGGAAACCCTTCCCTGCTCCTGAATCAGGCCAACAATGCGCGCACACGCTCAAGATCAGCTTCAGTATCAACACCTGGCGGCGGTGCTTCCACAGCTTGAGCGACTTTGATATCAACACCATTCCACATCGCACGCAACTGCTCCAACGATTCAGCCAGCTCCAGAGGCGCTGGTGCCCAGGTAACAAACTGATGCAGCAAACCGACTCGATAACCGTAAATACCAATATGGCGCTGAAAATCCACACCAACAGGCAACTGATCAGGCAGCTTACCACCGCCCTTTCCAGCAACAGCATTAAAGTCATCACGCACCCAAGGCAATGGCGCACGACTAAAATACAGCGCAGAGTTCGCCGCATTACTCACGACTTTTACCGCGTTAGGATCAAATACATCGGCGACATTGTCGATACGCTCGCTTAGCGTAGCGATACCGGCATGCGGCGAATTCAGCAGCAATTGCGCCACCTGATTAATATTCGACGGCGGAATCAACGGCTCATCACCCTGCACGTTAACAATCACTTCATCATCACCATAGCCCAGCTGAGCTACCACTTCCTGCAACCGATCAGTACCTGACTCATGATCAGCCCTCGTCAGGCAAACTCGTGCACCAAAGCCTTCAGCAACAGCTTTAATCCGCTCATCATCGGTGGCAATAATCACGTCCCGAGCGGCACTTTTACACGCCTGCTCGTAGACGTGCTGAATCATCGGTTTACCGGCAATATCTTTCAGGGGTTTGCCGGGCAGTCGGGTAGACGCGAAGCGCGCCGGGATAATGACGGTAAAGGACATAGGTGAAAGCCTCAGCTACGGTAACTATTTATCGAGACGTTCGTCAGTCGACAAGGTGCGCGCCTCGCCTTCCAGCATAACTGGGATGCCATCACGCACTGGAAAAGCCAAACCATCAAATTTGCACACCAGTTCTTTTTTTTCTTTGTCGTGGTTCAACTCACCTTTACAGATCGGGCAGGCAAGAATTGAAAGTAAGCGTCCATCCATTTTATTCACCTTTAGGCATCAACGGAGCGATGTGCAAGCTTCTTCAAGCCGCTCAAATCCTTCAGTTGACGCTGAAAAACAGTTTTAAATTCATTATCGAGCTCTGCTTCTACACTCAAGTACCAGCAGCGCTCATCGGCAATCTGTGCGCATTTTACCGCATCCTTCTCGGTCATAATAATGGCTTTTCCATCATTTACAGGCAGGTCGTCCGAAACAAAGGCATGATGATCAGCAAAAGCATGACGTTGCAGCCGATAACCCAGTTTTGTCAGGGTAGTAAAAAAGCGCTCTGGATTACCAATACCGGCCATTGCATGCACTTCTTCAGCGACCAGAGCATCAACAGGTTCAACTTTCCCATTGCTTAAATTAACCAGTTGCGAAGGTTTCAACTGCATTAGCTGGCTATCTTGCTTGAGCCTCAATTGGCCACCATTGACAATAATCCAGTCAACGTCGCCAAGTCTTTCCGGGCCTTCACGCAATGGCCCCGCTGGCAGAAACAAACCATTACCCAAGCCACGTACGCCGTCCAACACAGCAATTTCCATGTCACGACCCAGCGCATAATGCTGTAGACCGTCATCACTAATCACCAGATCACAGTCGCTATTTTTCAACAGGTACTTAACAGCTTCGACCCGATTAGCATCCACCACCACTGGGCAGGCACAGCGACGCACCAACATTAGCGGCTCATCACCCACCTGGGTAGCCTCACTATCATCAACAACTAAAAAGGGATAATGCGGCGCTTTGCCGCCGTAACCACGACTAACAATACCCGGCTTAAAACCTGCATCGCGAGCCAGTTGCACCAACGCGGCAACCAAGGGAGTTTTGCCCACACCACCAACAGTAATATTACCAACAATAATGACAGGAACCGGCGCACGCCAAATAACTTTGGCACCGGATTGATAGGCCAAACGACGCTTTTCAGATTGACGTCGAAACAGGCTCGCCAGTGGTTTAAGAGCAACCAGCCAAGGGCTGCCCCGATACCAGGCGTCAACGAGACTTTTCAAGGAAGATACCGCACAGTAGAAATTCGTTTATTCAGTATCACGCTGACGCGTTGTAATACTGAGACGGGAGTAACCCAACTGACCTGCCGCATCCATGGCATTCACCACCGCCTGATGTGGCGCGCTGCCATCAGCAGAGATAATCACCGGTAACTCAGTATCACCTTTACCTATTTTTTTGATCGCCGCACGCAGGGTTTCGAACTCATGATTAATCAGCGCCCGTTCATTGATGGAATACTCACCCTTGGCACTGATCACAATTTCAATTTGATTGTTTTCAGCGGCAACCTGCTCACCCTCAGCTTCCGGTAAATTGAGATTGATGTGGGTTTCTTTTTTAAAGGTGGTAGACACCATAAAGAAGATCAACAACAAAAACACCACATCAATGAGTGGTGTTAGATTAACCCCGATTTCTTCACCACGCTGTCGACGAAATTTCATCTGAATTATTCCCCGATGCTCTCGTCTGCAGAGTTTTTCCCTCGATCACCGTGGAATACATCCACCAGCTTAACGGCTTCCTGCTCCATATCCACCACCAGTTCGTCGATGCGCCGCTGATACATACGATGAAAAATAACCGCAGGAATCGCCACCGTCAGACCAGCCGCCGTCGTAATCAGGGCTTCAGAGATACCACCCGCCAATACATTAGCGTTGCCGGTACCCTGAACCATAATCGCCGTAAATACCTTAATCATGCCGATGACCGTACCCAGCAGGCCCAACAGCGGCGCAATCACGGCAATAGTGCCTAGCGTGCTCAGGTAGCGCTCCATGTCATGAATTACATGGCTGGCAACCTCCTGAATGCTTTCTTTCATGATGTCGCGACCATATTTGGAGTTACTCAAGCCTGCCGCAAGAATTTTACCCAACGGCGTTGACTCGCGTAATTCCTTCATGCGCTCGGCATTCAGCTGATTACTACGAATCCAGCCCCACACGTCTGCCAACAAGGTTTTCGGTGCGATTTTATTCGGTCGTAATGTCCAAAAACGTTCGGCAATAATGGCCAGCGCAACAACAGAACAAAGCAAAATAGGCAGCATCAGCCAACCACCCGATTTAATCATTTCAAGCACGTCGTAAACCCCTGATTATCTTTAATGAATAAGCCTGTAAAAGTGTTTTAAAGCTGCCAGTAAGCCTAGGACCTGTTCACACTATTTGCAATGCCTCTGTTATGAGTAAAGCATCAGTTTTATCAGAACCAATAGCGCTTAGAGCTTTGTCGGTAGGCCTCAATCACCGGCTCTGTTTGCGCTGGCGACTTCGATACCTGCAAAGCACCTTCGTTCGCGGTATTTAGTACTTTTATGTGGCGCCCTTGATAACGCGTTATAACCTTAGAATGCGGATGCCCAAAACGATTACGATAACCGCTGGAGATAATCACCAGACTCGGTTTTACTTGTTCCAAAAAAGTCTCACTAGACGAAGATAAACTACCGTGATGAGGTGCCAACAGCACATCAGCTTGTAACGCTTTACCGTACTTCTCCTGCAACGAAAACTCTGCCCGAGCTTCAACATCCCCCGGAATTAATACGGACAAATGCTCGCTGGAAACTTTCAATACACAGGAGCGATTATTCTCGTCATGCCAAAGACTCGAGTCAGCCTGCATCAACTGAAAGGTCACTTGATCCCACTGCCAGGAAAAACCATCCTCACAAACAACCGTACCAGCCTCTGCCATAATCTTTTCTGAAGCACCAGAAATCACTTGAGTAACCGCTATGCCGGCAAGCAAAACCGGCAACGAACCAGCATGATCATTATCGCCATGACTAATAACCACCCTATCCAGCGATTCAACACCCTGCTTACGCAAATAGGGCAGAATAACGGCCGAAGCAGCATCAAAATTGTCATTAAACCGTGCGCCTACATCATAAATTAAATGGTGATGACGGGTACCGATATAAACCGACAGCCCCTGGCCAACGTCCAGCACGGTCATTTCAAAAGTCCCGATAGGGCGCTGGTTTTCATTATTTGAAAATAACGGCAAAAAACAGCACAGTGCAAGCCATCGTGCTGGCAATCCACGCGGGGCAAGCAGCAAAAAAACACCTGCTGTTGCACACAACAGACCCCATAAATTCAAATTACTTGTCCACTGCGCGACAGGCAATTCTGCCAGCGATGTCAGAAAAGACACAAGCAATGCCAGACAATAGCTACTAAACCAGAACAACAGTCCCGCCAGACTCTCAAACACAGCAAAATCAATAAATGCCAGTATAATTTCCAGCACCACCATCAAGACACACAATGGCACCAGAAATAGTCCTACAACAGGGATAGCAACCACATTCGCCAACGGAGAAATCAGTGACACCTGTTGAAAGAAAAACAGCAGCACCGGTATAAAAGCGACAAACACGACCCATTGCGGCCTAAACCAACGCCACCAGATACCCCGGCTATGAGTGCGCAAGCCAAAGGCATATAACAAACTGCCAACCGCACCAAATGAAAGCCAGAACCCCACGCTTTGTGGCGCAAGCGGATCCCAGAGCAACACCAATAATAGAGCCATCAAATAGCTGTACCAAACATCCACTCGGCGGCGTTGCAACCGTCCTGCCAACATCACCACCAGCATTATCAAAGCGCGCTGCGTGGGTAACGAAAATCCCGCAATCGCGGCATAAGCAAAGCTACACATTAATGCAGCACAAACCCCAACCTGCTGAGCAGCAATTCGTGGCGGCCCAATCAACAATAATCGACTCAAATTGAAAAACAGCAGATAGGCGCATAACGCCACAAAACCAACATGCAGGCCACTGATAACAAACAGATGATTACTACCCGTACGAGATAACAGCTGCCATTGAGAATTGCTGACATCACCCCGCTCGCCCATCAACAACGCCAGCATCAGACCTTTATTGGGGTTATCGCCTAACCGCTCCGACAACTTTTGATAAAGCTTGAAACGCCATTGATCCAGTAAACGATGATAACCTGCTTCAGCCTCCCGCTTATTATCTTCATGCTTGCGCACATACCCGGTAGCACCAATGCCCTGCTGAAATAACCAGCCCTGATAATCAAAACCACCAGCGTTAGCAAAACCATGCGGACGTTTTAATCGCAGCAGCAGTCGCCAACGTTCACCCGGCTTGACACGATCTGTGGTCTGATACCAGTTAATACGCACCTTCTTCAACGATGGCTCAACAGCCTTACCCACACCTTGCATCGGCTCCGAAAGCTCAAATTCAAGTACCTTGAACTCAAATCGTTGCGAACGATCATGCGTCACCGGCAATCCCGTCACTTCGCCCGCAACCCAAACATCCAGTCCCTCTAATGGCTTGGGTAACTGCTGGTTCAAACCAAGGTAACCGTAACCACAGCCCCACAGCAGCCCCAACACCAATGGCAAATAAAATGGCAGAAGGCGACGCACAGCGTGAGAAGAGAAGGTAAAAATAACGGGAAAGAGAAGAAACAGGAAACTCGAAATAGCTGGCAATTCAGGCAAAAACACCACAGTAATAATCGTAGCGCTGACTATAATCATCCCAGTACGTACTGAGCCCATAGAGTTCCCTCTCTAATGCAGGCATAATCGCAACACAATCAGCTGTAAAACTCGCCAAACATGCCGCGAAAACTATTTAAAAGACTGCTGCCAGACCCCACCAAAATCAAGGAAAACCGTTGGTTATCGGTGCTTGGCAGCGCCGTTCATAACGCTGAACTTTGGCATCTCACCCGCCGCTCCGTGGCCGGTGCATTTTTCATTGGTGTGTTTTGCGCCTTCCTGCCAATCCCCCTCCAAACAGTACTGGCGGGGTTTTTAGCTGTTATTTTTAAACGCAACTTCCCGCTAGCCGTGGTACTGGTATTTATCACCAACCCGCTCACCATGCCGCCCATTTATTACTTCAACTACTGGCTGGGCAGCCTAATCCTAAACGAACCATCCATTTACCAGACCCTCAACCTTGACGACCTGTGGGTATGGCTAGCAGTAAACTTCAATCAAATCGGCAAGCCGTTAATTATTGGCTCAGTGGTTGCCGGATTAATTTTTGGTCTACTGAGCTTCCTGACCGTTCACCTATTCTGGTCCTGGTCAGTAAAGTCCAAGTGGAAAAAACGCCGCCTGACACGCGCCGACAAAAAAGCTCAGCAACGTATTAGTCAGCAATCAGCACCCCATCCTGCAAGCGATAAAGTTGATCCATCGACTCAGCAAGTTGCTGATCATGAGTCACCACCACAAAACTAGTTTTGAGTTCGGTATTTAACTCAATCATCAATTCATGGATAGCACCAGCCGTCTGACTATCCAGATTGCCGGTCGGCTCATCCAGTAAGACACAATCGGGTTGTGGCACCAGCGCACGGGCAATTGCAACGCGCTGGCGTTCGCCACCAGATAGTTCAGACGGTTTATGCTCAGCCCGATCAGCTAAACCAACTCGTCCCAGCAAATCTCTAGCCTTTTGTTCAGCCTGCACAACGCTTGTGCCACGGATAAGTAGCGGCATACAAACATTTTCCAGCGCCGAAAACTCCGGTAACAAATGATGAAACTGGTACACGAATCCCAGACTACGATTACGCAAATAACCCCGTTTTTTCTCGCAAAGCCCGGCATAATCCTGCCCCGCCAGCAGCACACGTCCTGAATCCGGCGCATCTAGTCCGCCCAGCAAATTCAACAGTGTTGATTTACCTGATCCAGAGGTGCCAACAATCGCGATACGCTCACCACGTTTAACCGCCAACTCAACGCCTTTGATCACAGGTAAATCCTGCGGCCCTTCGTGATAACTTTTGAACAAACTTTCACAAGCCAATACGACATCATTATTCATTTCATTACTCATAACGAAGCGCCTCGGCAGGTTGTATCTTGGCGGCACGCATAGAAGGATACAGCGTCGCCAGGAAGCTCAACAACAGTCCGGAACCACAAACAATCAAAACGTCTTTCAGCAATAATTGAGACGGGATGTAACTAATAAAATAAACATCGGCGCTGAGAAACTGGACTTCCAACAACCGCTCAATCCAGGCAATTACGTCACTCACCGTCAGCGCCAGAATAATACCGAGAATCGCACCTACCAGCGTGCCAATCACACCAATCACCGCACCCTGCACCATAAAAGACAGCATGATACTACGCGGGCTAGCCCCCATAGTCCGCAGGATAGCAATGTCGGAACGTTTGTCCGTCACCACCATCACTAACGTGGAAATAATATTGAAGGCCGCCACTGCCACAATCATCAACAACAGCAAACCAATCATGGTTTTCTCTAACTTGATGGCTTGAAACAGGTTGCCCTGAGTACGCGTCCAATCACTGGCCCAGTAGCCAGAAGGCAGTTGTGAGGTAATGCGCCACGCGGTCGGCCCGGCCTCAAACAGATCATGCAACTTTAATCGCACACCATGTACACCATCACCTAAACGATAGAGTTTCGCACCATCACCCAAATGAATCAAAGCCAGCGAACCATCCAGCTGCGCGCCCACCTTGAAAATACCAGTCACCGTAAAACGTTTTAAGCGCGGCAAAACTCCCGCCGGAGAAGCGCTGGCTTCGGGCATCACCACCGTCACTTTACTACCCACCCCTGCACGCAGTTGCCGCGCCAGCAGATCGCCAAGAATAATACCAAACTCACCCGCCTGCAGATTCTCCAACTTCCCCGCCACCATGTGGTCACGAATAATCGACACCTGCGCCTCCGCATCGGGCAACACGCCATTTAGCAACGCACCCTGCACAGCCCCGGAATGGGTCAGCATCACCTGGCCCTGAATAAAGGGCGCAACACCCGCAACGGAGGCATCGGCCATGGCCATGTCAGCCACCTGTTGCCAGTCCGGCATGACACCATCGGCCTGAATCGTCGCGTGCGGCACCATACCCAAAATACGTTCGCGTAATTCACGGTCAAAGCCATTCATGACCGACAACACCAGAATCAGCACCGCCACACCAAGAATCATACCCAGCATGGAAGTCAGCGAAATAAAGGAGATAAAATGGTTACGGCGTTTAGCGCGGGTGTAGCGTAAACCTATGAAAAGCGGCAGCGGTTTAAACATGATTTTTTAGGACAAATCCCTGTTAATAAGGCAAAGCGGAAATAATGAATTTCCCTGTTATACTTAATTTGATTGTAAACGCCTGAGATTTTAAACGAATGCAACAGAGTGTACAGGACAACCGAAATTATTACCGTATTGAAGACCGCGCCGGTCTTGAATTTCTCCCGGTAAATGAAAATACTATTAGCGACGAAAACGCGCGTTTCCCTATCTCGGTCTCGCCCCATTTTCAACTGCTCAACAAGCTGCGCACCATTGATGCAGATAACAGCAAGCTATTACGAAGCATCGGCGAAAAAGATCGTAACCTGCAATCCTATTTAAAAGGCACCGATCAAAAAATCGAACTGCTGGCGCAAACGTTAGTCAGCTGTGATGAGAGCATGAAAGATGAGCACCTGAAAAGCATCACGCTCAGCGAAGGCGGAATTTCATTTCGTCACTACGACGTCATGGAATCAGGTCAGTGTCTGGCTATAAAACTGACACTTTTACCCTCCTGCATCGGTCTGCTTTTATATGGCAGAGTGGTAAATTATTCATCAGATAGTAACGGCAACCACTTGATTAATATAAGTTTTGAAAATATATCAGAATCAAGCCGCAGCCTAATTGCCCGACATGTACTACTCTATCAAGCAAAACAAAGACGTGAATTTCAGGAGTAGGATCAACAACCTGCCCGGCAACAGAATCCAGATCGAATTCAAACACAGGAAGCCATAATGAAAATCCTTACACTGCTAGCCACCTCAGCATTGACTGCCACACTCGCCATGCCTTTCGCCGCACAGGCCGACACATTAGAAGTCAGCGTTTCTAAACAGGCTCCTGAATTACAACGCATCAACCGCCCTCACAACGGTATGGGTAAAGCCGACGTAGAACGCGTTTTCGGCTCACCCTTCGCCGTCAACGGCCCTGTTGGCGAGCCACCTATCACCAGCTGGAACTATGACAAATTCACCGTGTATTTCGAGAGTGATACCGTGCTGCATTCTGTACTTAAAAAAATGTCTTCTAATGGCATTGTGCAGGAACAGAAGCAAGAACCGGCAGCAGCGACCAAATAACCAATAAAATGAATATCCGAAAAAGGGCTGACAGGCTTTACTGTCAGCTCTTTTTCATGCACCGCATTTAGCCCAAGCAAGGCCATTCAACCTCTTCTTCGATAGCTCTCACCACCCATTTTCAGTAAAATGCGCGCTCTATTGATTTACGCAGGCCCCACCCATGTCCTCTTCCCCCGAAAACACCCCTGATAACGCGCAGGAAAAACAAAAAGTCGGCTTCGTCTCCCTTGGCTGCCCCAAGGCACTGGTAGACTCCGAACGTATCCTGACTCAATTGCGCCTCGATGGTTACGAAATCGTACCCGACTACGACGGTGCAGACGTAGTAGTGGTTAACACCTGCGGCTTTATTGATAGCGCCAAACAGGAATCCATGGATGCTATCCATGAAGCCATGCGGGAAAACGGCAAAGTGATCGTTACGGGCTGCATGGGTAAAGGTGTTGATGCTGAAGCCATTAAAGCTGCCGAACCCGGCGTACTGAGTGTCAGCGGCCCGGCCGATTACAATCAGGTGGTCAATGCCGTACATGAGTTTGTGCCCGTACCGGAGCACGACCCATTCACTGACTTAGTGCCGCCGCAGGGCATCAAACTCACGCCACGCCACTACGCCTATCTAAAAATTTCTGAAGGCTGCAACCACCGTTGCACTTTCTGCATTATTCCCGCCATGCGTGGCGACCTGGTCAGCCGCCCCATTGGCGATGTGGTGGAAGAAGCTAAAAAACTGGTCGAAAGCGGCGTACAGGAACTGCTGGTCATTTCCCAAGACACCAGCGCCTACGGCGTAGACACCAAATACAAACTCGATTTTGTCGACGGCCAAGCCCTCGAAACCCGCATGCTGGACCTGTGTCAGGAACTCGGCAAACTGGGGGTCTGGGTTCGCCTGCATTACGTCTACCCTTACCCGCACGTGGACAAAGTCATCCCGCTAATGGCCGAAGGTAAAATCCTGCCCTATCTGGATATCCCATTCCAACACGCCAGCCCGCGCTTGTTGAAACTCATGAAACGCCCCGGCAATCAGGAAAAAACGCTCGATCGCATCAAAGCCTGGCGCGAAATCTGCCCCGATCTTGTCATCCGCTCCACCTTCATCGTCGGCTTCCCCGGCGAAACCGAAGAAGACTTCCAAATGCTGCTCGACTGGCTCGAAGAAGCCCAACTGGATCGCGTCGGTTGCTTTAAATACTCCCCCGTCGACGGCGCCACCGCCAACGACCTGCCAGACCATGTGCCCGAGGAAATCATGGAAGAACGCTGGCAGCGCTTTATGCAAACGCAGCAAGCCATTTCAGCCAAACGCCTGCAACAGAAAATTGGCCAGCGGCTGGAAGTATTAATCGATGAAGTCGACGATGAAGGTGCCATTGGCCGCTGTTATGCCGACGCACCTGAAATTGATGGCAAAGTTTACCTGGACGGATTTACTGATACCTTTGCCGGAGATGCGCTATTAGTCACCATTACAGGGGCTGACGACTACGATCTATGGGCCGAGCCTGTCTATGAGGACGAAGCTTAGCAAACTGCTAGGACGAAACCATGAACCTGATTCTTCTTGAGTCCAGCGACTTTATCGACCCACAGCACGTACGTCTGGACGATGCTCGCTTCAAGCAAATCCTGCAGGTTCATGGTTCTCAAATTGGTGATGATGTTCGTGTTGGCGAATTAAACGGTTTAATGGGTACAGGTCGCATCACTGATCTGACCGACCAATGCGTCACGCTAGCTGTTCAACTGGATCAACAGCCCCCTGCCAAACTACCGCTTACCGTTGTCCTGTCGCTGCCCCGACCGAAAATGATTCGGCGTATTTTCCGCAGCTTAGCCGAGCTAGGCGTGGAACAACTGATTGTTATCAACAGCTACAAAGTGGAAAAAAGCTTTTGGCAAAGCCCTGCTCTTCACCCTGAAAACATGCACCAATATTTGGTGGAAGGCCTGCAACAGGCGAAAGATACCATCTTGCCGCAGGTACAGTTTCATAAGCGCTTCAAACCTTTTGTTGAGGATCAACTGCCGAGCATCATCGAAGGCAGCCGTGCTTTGATTGCTCACCCCAGCTTGGGGCAACGCTGTCCTCATCAGCTCAATGAGCGGATCACCTTGGCAGTGGGGCCTGAAGGTGGGTTTATTCCCTACGAAGTAGAGAAGCTGCAAGCCATTGGTTTTGAGGGGGTTGATTTGGGAGAGCGCATTTTGAAGGTGGAGAATGCGCTGACGACTTTGATTGCTAAGCTGTATGATTAAATAAATATAAACGAAACTAGGAAGGGCTATCCGTCGCAGCAGGGAAGACGCCCCGAAATAGATAGTCGTGTTTATCTGGATGATGAAAAAACCTGTAATCCGAAGATGCCATTCTTACAAAGACTGCGGTGCCAATAAGCATGACTTGTGGCGACCCCCTTATAAGAAAAATACAAACCAACCCACCCTAGCTATAGCTTTTGTCACGCACAAAAAAACCGCCTCAAAAGAGGCGGTTTTTATAGTGCTTTAAAAAAATCAGACCTTTTTAAAACGTTGCGACACACCAAATCCCACCAAACCAAGCCCCATCAAAAGTAATGGCGCAGGAACTGGTACAGTATTCGTGTCTCTGACAAACAAACCGCGATCACTACTAGTGCCTGAAACTGAATTTAAGTGAAAATCAGCAAACGAAGTATGAACAGTACTTACTCGTGCAAAGGCCCTGGTAGCATCACCTAACATATTGAAATCGCCAGTAGAGCTAGCAGGAGATCCCAGCAAAGCAGTAATCAAGCTACTCGTACCCGAACCTGTACCAAAATCACCAAGATTGGAGCCATTCCAAGTAGGAACAGACAAACCAGTAACACTAGCAACCAAGTCCACAAATTCAGCTACATTAGCTAAACGATAACTAACACCACCAAACGTAATACCACTAGCATTATTAGTAGCTGTATTAGCAGTTACATTTGTGATGTGCAGAAATTCACGATTGTTTGTTACATCTGTTGTAGTATCAGTGTTAACGATAACTGTCGCAAAACTTACGCTTGAAGCTACCAGCAACAAAGCTCCCGTAATGATTTTTTTAATATTACCGATCATCTTATTTAAAACTCCCTTATTTTATTGTTTCCATCCCAAAGCAACATCCATGCCACCACAACAAATCAAAGACTTACAGCCAAACAATCAAGCCTTTGTAAAAAAACCCGACACTCCGAGAGTTTTGTAGCACAACAAATCAAACTCAGTCCGCTGCTCAAAGTGAATCGCTACCAATTCTCTAGATACTCGCTAATCTCTCATGGTAACGCTACTCATGCTCAACCAGTGACAGTTGATAGCCTGAACACTGCCCGCTTAAGATTCGGTCCTCCAAAGCCATGCCTAGCACCAAATACCCCCTTCTGCGCAGCCGAGCATTGAGCTTTCAAATGGATAAAAGCCGAGTTCCTCAACCCCCATTTTAAAGTGAAACGCACAGGGAAATCGCGAAGCGATCAAGTAGCCAGGGGCGGTTTCGGATTGTTAAGGCAGTTTGGCGTCCAACTGCCTTGACTCGCCAGCAAGGCGAAACAAAGAACTGAACAAAGCCTAAAGACTCTTAGTCACAACCTCCAACACATCCTTCGATAACTCAGGCTGCGCTTTAATACGTTCTAACTCCTGCTTCATCAACTCACTGCGATCTGCTGTCAACTTGCGCCAGCGAGTCAGCGGCGTCAGCAAACGCGCCGCAATCTGCGGATTTTTACGATCCAGCTCAATCACACGATCCGCCAGGAAGGCATAACCGGCACCATCAGCGCGGTGAAAATTAACGCGGTTCTGATTACAGAACACACCCACCAGCGAACGGACCTTATTTGGGTTGTTTATATCAAAGGCTTCATGCAGCATCAGCGCCTGCACGCGTTCGAAGACATTCTCGGAGGGATCACTCGCCTGCACGGCAAACCATTGATCCACCACCAGCGGATCGTGCTTCCATTCGCTGTAAAAACTCTCCAGCGCAGTGTTTTTGACTTCCTCAAAGGCATCATCAAAACTTGAATGCACCATCGCGGTCAGCGCGGCACTGGTGTCGGTCATGTTATTGCTGTCATTAAACTGACTGGCACACTGTGTCAGCGTTTCCGCTTCACCCAGCAACATCAAATAACCCAAGCAGATATTTTTCAGGCTGCGGCGAGCAATTTCAGCCGCCTCAGGGCTATAGGCCGCATCACTGCTATTAGCCTGATAGCAAGCCAGTAATTCGCTTTGCAGCGCAGCGGCAATTTCTTTACGGACAAACTGACGTGCTTTGTGGATGGCTTCTACATCAACCGGCTCAGCCAACTCACCCAGATACCCTTCGGAAGGCATCATCAACATACGCGCAACCATCGCCCTGTCGAGCTCTGTATCGCTTAATACCGAGCGCAGCGCATCAATCAGGCGCTGATCCATGCTTAGGGCTTCACCGCCCTGATAGGCAGCGATATTGTCCTGAATCACGGCAATTGACAGCTTCTGCCCGGCATCCCAGCGGTTAAAGCCGTCGCTATCGTGCTTCATCAGGAACATCAGCTCTTCGCGACTGTAGTCGTATCTCAGTTTCACCGGCGCGGACAAACCACGTAGCAGTGAAGGCACCGGCTTTTCAGCCATATCGGCGAACACAAATGTCTGCTCGGCTTCCAGTACGTCCAGCACATGCGCATAGGTTTCTTCACCGGCAGCGTTTAGCAGCCCAAGACTGAAGGGAATATGCAATGGCAGCTTGTCGGTTTGACCTGGGGTATCAGGCGTCGATTGTTTGACCGTCAAACGGTAAACCTTCTCGTCGACATCATATTCGTCGGTCACTTCCAGCTGTGGCGTACCGGCTTGGCCATACCAGCGTTTGAACTGGGTCAGATCGATACCGCTGGCATCCTGCATGGCCTGCACAAAATCTTCAGTGGTCACAGCCTGCCCGTCATGACGATCAAAATAAAGATCCGAACCGGCGCGGAATAAGTCAGCCCCAAGCAGGGTATGAATCATGCGTACGACTTCGGCGCCCTTCTCGTAGATGGTGACCGTGTAGAAGTTGGAGATTTCCATGTAGGCTTCAGGGCGCACCGGGTGAGCCATGGGACCAGCATCCTCGGCGAATTGCAGCGTACGCAGCATGTTCACGTCATCAATGCGCTTAACTGTGCGCGACCCCATGTCAGCAGAAAACTCCTGATCGCGGAACACCGTAAAACCTTCCTTGAGACTGAGCTGAAACCAGTCACGACAGGTGACGCGGTTACCAGACCAGTTATGGAAATATTCGTGGGCGACCACCCCCTCGATGCGCTCGTAAGCACCATCGGTGGCTGTTTCCGGCTTGGCCAGTACACAGGAGGAATTAAAAATATTAAGACCCTTGTTCTCCATCGCGCCCATGTTGAAGTCATTAACAGCAACGATCATGAATTTGTCGAGGTCGTACTCACGACCATAAACCTCTTCATCCCAACGCATGGCGTTCTTCAGGGACAACATGGCATGTTCGCATTTGTCGATATTTTCCGATTCCACGAAAATTTGCAGTGGAATTTCACGACCAGTGAAGGTAGTGAAGCTGTCTTCGATGCATTCTAGGTCACCCGCAACTAATGCAAACAGGTAAGCCGGTTTTTTAAAAGGGTCATACCAGGTCACCCAGTGGCGACCGCCGGGCATCTCGCCACGGTCGATATCATTACCGTTACCCAGCAGCACCGGGTACTTGTCTTTGTCGGCAGCGATGGTGGTAGTAAACACCGACATCACATCCGGGCGATCCAGATAATAGGTGATTTTACGGAAGCCTTCGGCCTCACATTGGGTACAGTACATCTTGCTGGATTTGTACAACCCCTCCAACGATGTATTCTCGTGCGGCTTGATCAGCGTGACACATTCGAACTCGAAGCACTTAGGCACTTTATGAACAGTCAGCGTTTCATCATCCACTTCGTAGGTATCAGCCTTGAGGTTGTGCCCATCAATAGCGACGCGCTTCAGCTCCAGATTCACACCATGCAATACCAGCGGCACGCCAGACTGATCCGGATATTCCGGATTAAGCCGCATCTGTAAAATGGTTTTCACCAGAGTGCCAGATTCGCCCAGCTCAAAGTGCAGATGGGTGGTATCAATCAAATAAGCTGGAACCTGATATTCAGCTAAACGGATTTCGCGAACGCCTTCTCTCATAATATATTTTTCAATAAGTTAGATAATTGTTTAAAAGTAATTTATATAATCTTTTCATGTCGAATTTGCTACACACTTATCTCGGAAAATCCGGTATCCATGGGTTCCGGCCTTCACCAAAATGACGAGCTAATAATATAATTCTGCTTGGTATCCCGTATATTTACGGACATTAATCACACCACAGTCAAGCAACAGGTATTGCCCCTTGACGCCCATCAGCCGGCCTTCCAAATCTGGGTTCTTATCCAGATTATGGGAAACGATTTTGGTGGGATATTCCAGCACTGGATAATCAAAATCAAAATGCTCGGCTGCGGTACTTAACTGGATCGCCTGTAGGCCAAATTGTTCCTGTAAGACCTGAATTTCTGGCTGACATTCCGCCACTAGCTTATCCCGAGCAGCCGCCAGATCAATCAGATCATTGCCGCCCTTAAGCATGGTGCGCCAGTTGGTTTTATCGGCCACATATTGCTTAAACAATGTTTCCAGCAATCCAGACTGATAGCGGGTTGCAACCGTGGCGATTGGCAACGCCTGCACAGCCCCCTGATCAATCCAGCGCTTGGGAATATTCTCGCCGCGAGTAATCCCCACTTTGAGTCCGCTGGAGTTAGCCAAATACACATAATGCATGCGCATGCAGTGTTGCTCGCCCCACTCCGGTTCACGACATGTACCTTCGTGGTAATGGCACTTTTCCGGGCTGACGATACAGGTATCGCAGCGCGCCAACTTCTTCATACAGGGATAACAAAACCCCTGACTAAAACTCTTGTTGGTTTTTCGGCCACAGTACACGCAATTAATCACGCCCTTGAAGCTGAGGCGGATTTGTTCGCCGATCAGCTCATTCAGGGAAATCAGACTGTCACCGATGGGTAAACTGTAAGAAATAGGGGCGACGTGCTCGGCCGCCAACATGGACAAATTGCCCGAGGCTCGTAATTCCAAGATCAGCCCTTCTGCACTGCGTCGATTTTATCAGCAGAACTTTTACAGCCCTGCTCCATATAACCCGTGCGCTGATCTTCTGGCAGGTTCTTGGCTTCGTAGCTAATGATGGTCTGCATACAGATCTCTTTCTGCTCTGTGGTCAGACGATCACCCGTCGGCCATTTACCCAATTCCAATGCAGTTTTGAGCGCCAGATAGGCTTGTTCATCCAGCGATTTCGCTGCTTCAGTAAACGATTCACTCATGTTTCTTACAACTCCAATTTCTATTATTCAATGCGCCGAATAACCGACATCAACCAGGCTGCGGCCAGCCCAACTAACAAACCGCCTAAATGCGCGACATTCGCCATGGCAGGAAAACCAAACCAGGTTAGCAGATCAGAAAAACCAATTAATAGCCACGCCACCATTAAGCCCATAAGCGCCGGCGGGAAGGCGTAAACAGGTTGCGGACTCAATCGGTTCAATAACCAGCAGTAGCCCAGCACGGCGTACACCACACCCGACATACCACCAAAATTAATACCGGCCGCCAGATATTGTCCTAAATTCGGAATAACGGCAAAAGCCAACATCAGCAACAACAGGGTTAATCGTCCCTCACGTAGCTCAAGCTGGCGGCCAAACACCCACAACAGCACCATATTGAAAGCAAGGTGCATCAAACCAAAATGTAAAAATATCGGCGTAATGGCGCGCCACAATTCACCAGTTTCCAGCATAAAGCCAATGGTACCCATGCGGAACAGGCCAAACACACTATCCCCAAAACGGGTATCAAGAAGACCGGTAACGACGAGACTGGTTAAAATCATCAAACTAATGACTGGCACAGCTTTCAACCGTGAAACGACCAACTGAAAGCCACTGACTTCATCCATTAATGAATGTGGCTGCGGCATACTCTCAAGCGACAGATCACCTCGCTGCCAGGCCTCATAAACCACTTGCACCTGCTCAACCTCAGCATCGCTACCTACCCAAATGACCTGTTGATGAGCCTGTTCACTAATACGGTGGGCAATATTTAACGACCACAAATACCGACTTAGCAGCTGTAAATCTTGATCGGACGATACGCTCAACGCTTCTATCATTATTATTTCACCTGATCGCAAGCATCCACCCAGACAAAATTTGATTTATCCAACGTCGCTTCCTGTCCCATACGATAGGCCACCAGCTTTCCACCATTAATAGCGCTGTAATCGACACAGGCAATATTTTCGTTGATGGGATGCGGCTCACCCTGGCACCAGTAATGCCCAACAAAAAGCGGGCGTTCATGGGCAGCATAACGAATCGACTGCTCACGCTCTTCATCCGTTAAGGGGTGATAATGAATATGTTCCGGCAACGGGTCGGGCTGAAACACCAAATCACCATAAACTTCAGGGCTTTCGTGCCAGAATTTAGCGCGAAAAGAACGCCGCTTAAAACCGTCACTGCTGGTCATTGCTTCACCGCCCGGTAACGACATATTAGCGCCACGAGTCAGTAACTCAATGGTTTGTCGTGCCATACTTTGCAACGGCTGATGCATCATTTCTTCATCAATTTGAGCCTTGTGATAACGAGCAACAAAGGCCTGTATATGGTCATGATCCCAACAGGCATGCGCGACACGAAAGTGTTCATGCTCGATGAACAGGGGCAGCTGATAGAACCACTGCACGAACTCATCCAACTCAGCTTGATGCTGCTCGAACTGACGGAGGGTTTCGCTAATCATGAAGGTGGTTCGTTCTGTATGCTCACGCAAAAATTCACGGCCTGAACCGGGGCGACCTGGCGTCAAATAACGTATCACGGCAACTTCATGATTACCCAGCACCATTTGTGCGTGGCCTTGCTGCACCATATCGCGCACCAAATGCAGTGTTTCGCGAATTTTCGGCCCACGATCAACCAGATCACCAAGGAACACTACTTTACGCTCGGCGTGTTGATATACACCCCCACGCTTTTGGTAGCCCAGTTTTTCCAGTAATGCGATCAGAGAATCACAACAGCCGTGCACATCACCTATAACGTCAAATCCACTCATAACCAAGTCTACGAGGTCTAACCCGCTAAACGACTACCCCAACCTAGTTTGCGACGACACGTTTCATAAAAGTTATTTGGCAGAGGATGAATCAACATCAGTTGATCAGCCATTTTGCCCACATGGACCACCTCATCACCTTCAATGGTGAAATTAATATGTCCATCACAGCTCACCATGGCGTGAGTGTCATGCAGATTGCCAGGCACAATTTTAATTTTGCTATTACCATCGATAACGATGGGACGACCGGTCAAGGTGTGAGGGAAAATAGGCACCAATACGACGGCATCCAAAGAGGGGTGCATGATGGGGCCACCACCAGACAACGAATAAGCCGTGGAGCCTGTCGGGGTGGAAATAATCAAGCCATTAGAGCGCTGGCTGTAAACAAAGCGGTCATCTACATAGAGTTCAAACTCTATCATGCGTCCGGAGGAACCTGCGCTCAGCACGATATCGTTCAGCGCTTGACCCTGACTAAGCGTGACGCCGTCACGCTTAATGTTACCCTCCAGCATAAAACGCGCTTCTATTTCATAATTACCAGCAAATACATCATCCAAACGCTGTTCCAGCTCATCAGGCGCAATATCCGTTAAAAACCCCAATCCGCCACGGTTAATACCCACCACCGGCACATGGTGTTTCGCCAGCGCGCGAGCCGCCGTCAGCATACTGCCATCGCCGCCAACAACAATTGCCAAATCACACTGTTGCCCCAGCGCTTCGTGACTATAAACACTCAAACCATGGCCAGGCAGCACGTAGGAAACATGCTCCTCCAGCACAATATCCACCCCTTTGCCCTGCAGGTATTGGATCAGATGTTTAAGAGTATCAATACTTTGGGCATTGCCTTCCAGCCGCCCTACGACGCCAACGCGTTTAAAGTCATGCATGTGCTGGGTTCTGTATCCGTTCAGTGAACATTTAGATTATGCTTACAACCATAATCATTGAGGTCTTATAGTATAGATATGTCTGCCAGTTATCCAACCACAAAGGGAGCCCCTTGGCGTGCATTTTGATACTGAAGAACAGGCTTTGCAGGCTGATTTACTGTGGGCGATCACCAGTCCGGATTTAATGCTGGCCAGCAATTGGGCCAACACTGAAGGGCTGAGCTCCATAGCCGACGCCCCTATCATCGCCTCCCTTAAAAACTGGCTACAAGACAATGACCACCGCCAACCTTTGGCCGAGTTAATTCTACAACGTCAACCGCGGCGTCTGGGCATCTATTACGAAGTGCTATGGCAATACGTGCTGGAGAACTTTCCCGGCGTTCATTTGACGGCCCGTAATTTACCCATCATGCGTGATGGACGAACACTCGGTGAGCTGGACTTTGTTTATTATTGCCATCATCGACAACGTCATATACATCTGGAAACAGCGGTTAAATTCTACCTTGGTGTGCCTGCACCGCAAACACAGAGTAATGCACAGCAACCCGCACTATCCTGGTCTCAGTGGCTTGGCCCGGGCTGCAAGGACCGCCTGGATTTAAAGTTACTGAAAATGCTCAACCAGCAAACCCGCCTTAGCACGACTGAAGAAGGTTCAGCGACACTCAAAAACTTGGGTGCGGATAAACCGTTACGCGAAATTTGCCTGAAAGGCTATTTTTTCTATCCAATGAACAAAATATGCTCGCCGCCCGACGACAACCACCCACAACACGCCCGGTGTCACTGGCTGAAAATCAGCGAGATGAATTTATTATCTCAGCACACAGACTGCTGGCAGATAATGAAGAAGGAAGAGTGGCTGGCACCGCTATCCAACAAAGATGATAGGCGACTATTAAAACTTAGCGACCTTACACAGCAAACCGGTTTACTGCTCGCCAACAACCCGTTTCCGATCATGATTGCCAACATGCATGTGACTGGAGATTCTTACAGAGAAGCATCCCGCTTTTTTATAACACCCGACGACTGGCCCTACTGCTGACTTAATCGATCCACTCTATCCTGCATGCCACGTAAACCCTGCATACCACCAGTATGTACCGCAACAATTGTTGTACCCGTCGGGAAATAGCCCCGCTTGAGCAGCTCACATAACCCCATCATCATTTTCCCGGTATAAACAGGATCTAGCGCAACCCCAGTCTGCTGCTGCCAACATTGCATAAACGCCACTAACTCTGGCGTTATTTTCGCAAAACCGCCGCAGTGAAACTCATCAATAAGATGCCATTGAGTAGCACTTTTGGCGTCAAACTCAGCGATCATGGCACCGACTTCATCAACCAGACTGGTTGCGCCCTTTAGCGCGGAAAAACCCAGCACCTCAGCGCGCCCATCCAGCGCTGCAACAATGCCGGCCAGTGTCGCCCCCGTACCGCAGGGCACACAAACAACATCAAAATCCGTTAGCTGTTGACTAATACCCTCAACAATATCCGCACAGCCAGCCAAAGCCCATTGATTAGCACCGCCTTCTGGAATCACAAAACAGGGCTGGTAGGGCTCGACTAGTTTCGCAACAAACTCCGCATCATGGCGACGGCGATAATCTGTACGACTTACAAAATGCAACCGCATGCCCCACTCGTCAGCATCAGCCAACGTTGGGTTTAGCCGTTCTGGTCGCTCGCCACGCACAACACCAACGGTTTCAAAACCAAACTGCTGCCCGGCAAAGGCCAATGCATGCAAATGATTTGAAAAGGCACCTCCAAAACTTACCAACCGGGAAAAACCCTGATCTTTGGCATGCTGAAGGTTATGCTTGAGTTTGTACCACTTGTTGCCAGAGATCTGTGTATGCACGAGATCTTCGCGTTTGATATACAGTTCTACGCCATGCTGTTGAAACAGCGGGTGGGCAATTTTTTGCAGAGGGGTTATCGGCTGATCATCAAGAAGACTCATGGCAACATTCTATATCAGCGGATAATTAGAGGCAGAACTACAATTGCAAGATCAGGTCTGTTAGTAATACTCGCCGACCCTTTTAAGACGGTGCTCGTGACACATATCACTCTCACCCAAGACGAAATTGCGCGGGTGATCAACCAGCCTCACTGCCACACCACATTCACAACCCGTTGAAGATCCCGCCTGACATACAGGCCGAACATGATGTAAGCGCCAGGCTTTGTAATGCGCCTCTGAAATACCATTCTGAGCGGCCCAGAAGGCGTCTCGATTTTCTAGATATTGATAAATCTGATCCAGTTTCAGACCATGACTACCCAGCCTTTTTTCACTGACAATCAGCTCTACACCCTGCGCTAACAACTGTTGCAGGAAAGATTGAATCGCCTTGGCGTTTTCTGTCGGAAGTGCCTGCTCAAGACTTTTCAGTTCATCTCTTAGCTGCAACTCCTTATCCTGCGCGTAGTGTAAGGCCAACTCCTTTTCGGCCACTATTTTCTGCCAATGAGCTTCCTGTTCAGCAAGCTGCGAACGCAACCGGGCTTTGTATTTATCAACGATAACGTCTATCTGTTTGCGGCTTTCATTCTCGACAACACTTACCTGGCGGTTCAGGGCTTCTCCCTGCTCCAGCAGTATTGCTTTTTCAGCGGCCATTTTCTGCATACTGTCGGCATGGCCCGCTTCAAGATCAGCCCTAACACGCTCATGCTGATCGCGCAGGGCTGCCTCAAGGTTTGTCACTAGATAATTTTGATTGCCGCCCAAAGGCTGACCAGCAAAGTGCGTGGCATGCATTACCTGAGGTGACTGTATGCTCGTGGCGAAGGAGGCCATCCCACTTCCAGCATAGATACCAAGTTTATTACGCTTAACGGCTCGCCGGATGGAGGTCAGGACTTCAACGAGACCGTTGCCACAATGCCAAAGATGTTGTCGGTATTCGGGCTCAACAGGGTCTGCTGCACTGAGCACTTTAACCGGTCCATCTCCCATATCGGGGCCAAGATGCGCCAAGCTAGCCATATACCTTAATGGCAAATTCCAACTACCCGGAACATGACCCTCTTCATCAAAATGAATGGTAAACAACACCACAGTTTGAACACACAGATCACTGCCAATACTGACATAGGCAGCCTGTTGTTGCTGGTTTCTAAATTCGGGGATACCAACATAGTTATCGAGAACGGCCTCGAACTCGACGTGCAATACTTCCTTACTAACGTGCCCGTTATCCAGGAAAAATATCGCTTCAGCTTCAAAGTTGTCAGCACCAGAAATCATAAACCACTCAAAATCAATTTTACCGATAATGCATCGGCAAAGGTTTATTAAGTATAGACAAATTAAAATGGCCTGCCGGGGTTTTTAACCAACAAAAAAACTCTCCACAAAGCGCCCTATCTTTTTGTTTTAAAAGAAATTAAACGCTATTTCTTCAGACCAAGATACATGGAGACTTCGTTCATATCCGGCCTTCCCTCTTCATAACCAAAGTAGCAGACATCCTCTCTACTACGACTTTGTTTATCATAAAAGCCAATCACAAATTCACGCTCGGCTTTTTTGGCCCACTGAAACAAAAACTCCAGTGGCGCCTTCAAAGCAGCCTTGCGCTGACAATCAAACCGAAGCCCTACCTGCCATTCGTCCACGTCTTGAGGGCGCTCATTAATGAGCGAAATTTCAGCGTTAGAGTTTGCCAACCAATCGGTTAACGCAGACACCAGTTTATCGGCAACCGTTTCTGGCTTCTCATCATCAACCAGACTTTCTAACAAAATATAGAGCTTCATAACGATACCTTAAACCATAAAAAAATTAGTGCTGATGTCCACCCACGCCGTGTGCGTGACCATGGGACACTTCCTCAGCAGTTGCCAGACGAACCTCCTGCACTTCAATATCAAAGGTTAATGTCATACCAGCAAAAGGGTGGTTAGTATCAACCGTCACCATAAACTTACCCGCCTTCACAACTTTAACCTGGCGCTGCCCCTGATCCGTATGCACCACGGCGATCATGCCAGGCTTCCATTTTTTTGCACCCTGCAGGTGCTTAATTGGTACACGCTGCTCTGAATTTTCCTGACGTTCGCCATAGGCATCGGCAGGCGCCAGCGTGACACTAAACTTATCGCCAATCGCTTTACCCTCAAGCTGCTTCTCCAGTCCTTCAAGCATATTGTCGTGACCATGCAAATAGGCCACTGGATTGCCCGCCTCAGTGGATTCCAACTCATTACCAGCCTCATCCTTTAGGTTGTAAATAAATTGCACTACGGTATTTTTTTCAATTTGCATCATCGTTACCTGAAAAGTATATGTGATCTTAGCAATAGCCAAACGCGAGCAAAAGCGGCGAACGACTGTTAATTATTAAACGTGTGCAGCGTATCAGGAAGGTCGCGCGAGGGGAATCGCACCCACTTAACGACAAAAGATACAGGCACAAAAAAACCACCTCAAGGGTGGTTTCTTGGTTGCAAATGGCGACCCGGAAGGGACTCGAACCCTCGACCTCCGGCGTGACAGGCCGGCATTCTAACCAACTGAACTACCGGGCCGCAAAACTTGCATCTTCAAACTGTTTTGGTGGGCGGTACAGGGGTCGAACCTGTGACCTACGCCTTGTAAGGGCGCCGCTCTACCAACTGAGCTAACCGCCCTCTTAAAACAGTGGGCTATCTATTTTACATCCAGTCTCTTATAAAAGATAAAGATGTGTAAGTGGCGACCCGGAAGGGACTCGAACCCTCGACCTCCGGCGTGACAGGCCGGCATTCTAACCAACTGAACTACCGGGCCGCATTTCTTACAAATTATCGATTGGTGGGCGGTACAGGGGTCGAACCTGTGACCTACGCCTTGTAAGGGCGCCGCTCTACCAACTGAGCTAACCGCCCCAATCGATGCGCTGCATTCTATAGATTTCGCGACCCAAGTCAAATGATAATCGGCAAATAAAAGACAGTTTCTTCTATTTTGTTCTCACAATTTTTTAGTACTTTAACTATGTGAGATCTTCGATCCGTTTTCACCCGATAAATCCTGCCTCCAACCCATTGGATAGACAGGTTTTTTACAACCGACAGCAAGACAGTGGTAGAATGCGCGCGTTTATTGGGCGGCATAAATCTGCCCATATCAGTAAGGCAGCACAGGCATGGAAATTTACAAAGAATTCACCTTCGAATCAGCGCACCGACTACCCAACGTACCGGAAGGCCACAAGTGTGCACGCTTACACGGTCACTCTTTTCAAGCTCGCATCTATGTGAGCGGCGATGTTTCAGCGCATGAAGGCTGGATCATGGATTTCAGCGATCTCAAAGCAGCTTTTAAACCACTCTATGAGCAGCTGGACCACAACTACCTGAACGAAATTGAAGGACTTGAAAATCCCACCAGCGAAAACCTGGCAATCTGGATCTGGCATCACCTGAAACCAGCTCTACCCCTGTTAAGCAAGGTGGAAATCAGAGAAACCTGTACTAGCGGCTGTATTTATTCGGGCGAGTAATTGCAGGGGCTAAAATCCAGTTAGGCAACAAAAAAGGCCAATAACACTATCACATGTTATTGGCCTTTTTTATAAACCTAAACTTTGTATAACTTAAGCCGGATCAACAAACTCCGTCACTTCCAGATCAAAGCCGGAAATCGCCGTATATTTAATATGCGGACTCAACAGGCGCATTTTACGCACCCCCAAATCACGTAGAATCTGTGACCCGGTACCCACTGTATCGTGAACACTTGACGAGTTACGCGCCACATTACGATTAGCCGCTTCACCACCCTGCAACATTCGCACATGTGCCAACATTTCCCCGTGAGGGTCATCATTGGCCAAAATCACCACCACACCAGAGCCCTCAGCTTCGATTTTTTCCAGCGAGTCTCCAAGCGCCCAACTTTTTCGGCTTGCAGGTTCAGCGCCCAACAGATCACGGAACACTTCAGTCTGGCAAACACGCACCAGCGTTTCATGCTCAGGATCAATATCACCCTTGCTCAACGCCATGTGGATGCCACCCTGCACGCTATCTTGATAGGTGACCATGTCAAATTCACCATAACGCGTACTGATAGTCTGCTCTTCAATACGGGAAATGGTTTTTTCATGCAGGATACGATAGTGAATTAAATCGGCGATGGTGCCAATCTTAAGATCATGCTCGGCAGCGAACTTTTCCAGATCAGGGCGTCGTGCCATGGAACCATCAGGATTCATGATTTCAACAATAACGGCCGCACCTTCAAAACCAGCCAAGCGCGCCAGATCACAGCCTGCTTCAGTATGACCAGCGCGACTCAAGACACCACCCTGCTTCGCTTTTAAAGGGAAAATGTGCCCCGGCTGTACAATATCTTCAGGCGTGGCGTCACGCTTAACCGCGGCAAGCACCGTTTGCGCGCGGTCAGCAGCGGAAATACCCGTTGTCACACCTTCGGCGGCCTCAATGGACACCGTGAAGTTAGTGCTGTGCTGGCAGTTGTTATCCTGCACCATCAGGGGCAGGCGCAGCTGTTTGCAACGCTCTTCGGTTAACGTCAGACAAATCAAGCCACAGGCATAACGCGCCATGAAATTAATGTCTTCAGGACGGACCATTTCGGCCGCAATAATCAAATCGCCTTCGTTTTCCCGGTCTTCGTCATCCATCAGGATAACCATTTTTCCGCGACGAATATCTTCAATAATTTCAGTAGTACTGTTTAATTCCATGATCGCTGTGGTGCTCAAAATTCATATTTATCGCAAATAGCCCGACTACAATGCCAGCCAGACTAAAATAACTAAGGGCCGGTATTTTACACGTTTCTGCGACAAGCTACAGACCTAACCGCTAAATTGACGCATGCCAAGCAGCAACACCCTCATTTACATAAAATCCCAAACTGCCGATAATCCGCTTATACGCAGCGAATTTTTCAAAAATAATGCTGTCTCATACTGCCAGAAAGTTATTAACACCTAACTAACTACTATTTATTGCTGGGGTAAGCTTTGTCCATTACTGACATCATCAACCATAATATTGAGACGTTACAATCCGGCTCCGTGATTTTCAACGATCTCAGCGATGCTCAATACAGCCAAGTTCAAACCCCCTATTTCAGTGCCTCCATTGGTAAACATTTTCGCCATATTCTCGATCACTACTTTTGTTTTATCAACGGTTTAAAACAGGGGCACATCAGCTATGATCAACGCCAGCGTGATCCTGCCATCGAGACTGAACGTCTTTATACGTTAGGAAAAATCCAGCAATTAATCGATAGGCTCAAAGCGCTGACTAACCAGCCAAACAGCACCATAAAAGTCAGCCTGTCGTCATCCCCTGACACGCCCTGTATCAACCCCGCTGAATCATCATTAGGCCGAGAACTCATTTTTCTGCAGGGGCACACCACCCACCATTACGCCATCATCAGCAGCCAACTGAAATTTATGGAATTTCCGGTAGATGAAAATTTTGGCGTAGCAGCCTCCACCCAGCTGTACAACAAACAACAAAGCGCATGTGCACAGTAAGCTGGCTTTTTAACTCTCCCGGTTACGAACTGTTCTTTAATCGTGACGAACTGAGCAGCCGCCAGCGCGCCCAGCCCCCAGAAATCAAACAGTTCCATAGCACGCGGGTTATTGCACCCACTGATATTGATGCCGGCGGCACTTGGATTAGCGTCAACGAATATGGCCTAACCCTGTGCCTACTAAATAACTATGCGGCACAAACACAAGTAAAAAAACAACACTGGGTAAGCCGGGGGCTGCTGGTTAATGAGCTTTCTCACTTTCCGGATGCAGAAAGCGTATTAGCACATATCAAAACCATTGCTTTATCTCTTTATCGCCCCTTTAATTTACTGGTGTTATCACTTAACTGTCATATTTGGCAATTAGGCTGGGATGGTGCTGAATTGCAGTTCATCAAAGATCCAACTATGCCGCTGACCTCCTCCTCTTTCGCAACCGATGACGTTATCAAAAGCCGCGTAGAGCAGTTTACTGACGCTGTAAATACTGAAAATGCGCAACCCCAACAGCTCAAGCAATATCATGCCAGTCACTTACCTGAGCCCGGCGCCTTTTCTGTCTGTATGCATCGTGACAATGGCCAAACCGTTAGCTACAGCCACATTTGTGTCAGCCGGACACAAGCGTGCTTTAACTACTTTGATGGCTCGCCCTGCCAAACAAGCGAGGCTCACACCATCGAATTTGATATTCAGCTAACAGCGCGACCGCATGTGGCCTGAGACCACATTAATCCGAAACAGCCTTATCATAACCATCACTTTGATAAGCACTTTTTCCGTTAGGAGAAGGACCCAATGCAAATAAACCCACAACCCATCGGCCAATCCGCTTCAGTCAAGCTGTCGTTTCAGGCCGGCCCTTACCTGGTAAGACTCGCAGAAACTCGTGCTGATATAGAAGCCGCTCAAGCGCTACGTTACCGAGTGTTCTACCAGGAAAATCACGGTTCACCAACGCCAGAGATGGTTGCCGCCGGTCGCGAAATCGACGAGTGGGACGATAATGCCTACCACATCATCGTCACCAACAGTAAAAGTGATAATGCCGTGGTTGGCACATTACGCTTGGTCAGTAACCAACGCCTTAATCCGGGCCAGGAGTTCTATACCGAAAAAGCCTTTAATGTGGACAAGCTGAGACATCATTACGAAAAAATTCTCGAACTCAGCCGCTATTGCATTATCCCGGGTGGCCGCTCAGGTACTATTTTGATGTTGATCTGGAAATTTGCCATGAAATTTATCATCGACAACCAGTATCAGCTGATGATTGGCTGTGCCAGTTTCCATGATATGGATATCAGCAAACACACCGATATTTTAACCTACCTACATAAACACAACCCGGCACCTCCACACCTGTGCCCGACACCCAAGGTCGACAACCATGCCTGCCTTGATCAAGTATCACTTAATGCGGATAAAGTAGATTGGGAGGTCGCCAAAAGTGCCGTACCTACCCTGCTACGTGGCTATTTAAAACTCGGCGCACGTATCAGCAACTGCGCCATCATTGACCCCGTATTCAACTCGGTCTTCGTATGTATTTATGTGGATGCAGCTGATATGCTGCGCGACAATCACACGCTGGTTCCCAAATAAATCAGTAACAACACAACAAACAGCGACTCAATTCCAATAACGAAAATCCACTGTTTCTGACGCTATAAAGACGTATGACTGAAAAACGCCCCTACTCTCTATTACTTATTATTTGCCGAATCCCTTTGCTGCTGCTGTGGATTCTGCTGGTTACGCTGCCAATCAGCCTGATTCGTCTCTTCAACTCGACCAGCACCTTTTCAACAGAAGTGACACCGCGTTTTTTCCACTGGGGGCTGTGTAAAATTTTTGGCCTGCGCCTCAGCACCTCGGGGCAGATGTGCACGCAACGCTCCACCTTATATATCGCCAATCACGTATCCTATCTGGATATTTTTTTAATCGGCTCCATCGTACCCGGCTACTTTGTGGCCAAATCAGAAGTGGCAGGCTGGCCACTACTGGGCAAGCTGGCGCAGCTTCAAAACACACTGTTTATTGAACGCAATAGTCGTCGCGCTCGAGAACAAGTAGAAATCCTGCAAAAACAGCTTGTTGATGGCGGTAATTTAATTCTGTTCCCCGAGGGCACTAGTACCGAAGGCGCTCATGTCGAACCCTTTAAAAGCAGTTTATTCCACGCCGCTGAAAGTGATGTGGTTGATATCCAAATCCAGCCCATGACGCTGGCCTATACCAAACACAAAAACAAAAACATGTCGGCAAGCATTCGCGATTATTACGCCTGGTATGCCACCATGCCTTTTCTGTCTCATTTTGTACAAGCATTAGGTATGCGTAATGCCGATGTCGAACTAATTTTTCATAAACCAGTCAAAATTTCTGATTTTGATTCCCGCAAAGCTTGCGCCGAACATTGCTGGCAAGTTGTTGATAGCGCGCTTCGTGAACGGATAAAACCCTCGACATCGCAGAGACTAGACAATGATGACAGCATGCCTCCCAATCAAGTTAACGCCCTCGATTAAACGCTTATCGATTAAAACATTGTTATTAGTTGCTAGCCTGCTAATAACCCCGCAAGCCTTCGCCCTAGATGCCGTCAACACAACCTTCTTTGGCAATCTGGCCATTAAGGGCTACGACCCGGTGGCCTACTTCACTGAAAACAAGCCCGTAGAAGGCAGTAAAAAACACCAAACACAGTGGATGAACGCCAACTGGCGTTTCAGCAGCGCCGCAAACCTGGCCCTGTTCAAAGAAAATCCTGAAAAATACGCGCCTCAATACGGTGGTTATTGTGCCTACGCCGTTTCTCAAAACTCAGTAGCGGGTATCAAACCGGAATTATTTACCATTCATGACGGTAAGCTTTACCTGAATTACAATCTCAGCATTAACAAAAAATGGCGGCAAAATCGTGATCAGTACATAATTGATGCTAACCGACATTGGCCCCAACTACTCGCCAAATAACACACCGCATGCTTGATCTGTTACGACGCTCAAAAGCACTACGAAGCCTGCTGGCCGCAACTGCTGGCTTTATTGTTTATGGTGGCTGGGCTTTTTTCATTAATTATGACTACGGCCTGCCTGCCGCACTCAAGGCGGGGGCAACGCAGGGCAGCTACAGCTTCACACTAACCTTGAGCCTGTCGTTTTTAATGGAGTGGTTATTTCAATTAAGCCGCCAACCTCGACTACAATTCAGCCTAGCCTTTATTACCCCGTGCCTACTGATTTACTGCACGTCGTGGGGCGTTAATGTGTTGACCGGAACACCCGAGATTTTGTTAACTATTCTGCCCGGCGCGACCATTAGCACTCTTTACACGCTTTCCTACACACTGGCACTTTTCAAGTTACAGCGTATTTAAGCGGCTATTTCAGTCCACGCGGCCTAACAAACACCTGCGCACCTTGAGGATTCAACGTCTGTTGCAACACCTGTTCATACTGGCGAATTTGTTGCACATACTGCACCGGCTCAGAGCCGCGTGCGTAACCATACTTAACCGTCGAGTAATACTGACGCTTGCTTAGTAACGGCAACATCAGTTTTATATCGTGCCAACTTTTTGGATCTTTACCCTGCCGCCTCGCCAAAGCCTGAGCATCGCGCAGATGCCCCAAGCCCACGTTGTAAGCTGCCAAAGTCATCCAGGTTAAATCTGGCTCCAGTAATTCATCTTTTAAATTATCACGCAATTTTGCAAAGTACCTGGCACCGGCGAAAATACTCTGTTGCGCGTTAAGACGGTTTTTCACCCCTTGTGATTTTGCTGTCGGCCAAGTCAGCATCATAATTCCTCGAACGCCCGTTGGACTGCGGGCATCAGGATCCCAATGAGACTCTTGATATGCCTGAGCGGCCAGCAGGGTATTGGATAACCCATTTTCCAAAGCGGCTTGATCAAACAGCGCCTGGTATTTGGGATAGCGTTCCTCAATACGCTTTCTGAATGCTTGCATATCGACATAATCAAATAGTTTTACGTGGCCGTAATAAAACTCGTGTAGTTTGGCCAGCTTGCCATCAGCTTTGTAGGTTTTAAACCAATCAAAGGCCTTCTGACGCAATTTTTGCCCACCTTTTGGTATCGCCCAGGCCAGCTCATCCTGCTTACCCAACGCAAAGCGCACCCGTAACTCCGGGTAATATCTCTGATTAATGGAGACGATCGTAGAATCCATAACCGTACAACCAATCTTACGCTCCCAGACACGTTCCAGGAGTTGTTCTGAACCCAGTCCGCTGGTCGCGTGCCACTTTAATTTCGGGTGTTTTTTCTGTAATTGAATGAGCCGTTCTTCGTAGCTGCTGCCGCTAATAACCACCAAATCAGTATTAACCAGATCAGCAATTTTACTGGGGCGCTCGCCACCACGGCGACACACAACCTGCTGGCTCACTTTTTGGTAGGATGGACCAAACAATACGTTGCGTTTACGCTCATCGGTAATCGACAAACCCGCCGTTGCCAAGTCTCCTTCACCCCGGCTGATCGCATCCATCAATTCAGCGACACTATTCTTAATAATAAACACGGGTTTAACACCCAGGCTCTTAGCGAAATTGTTCACCAATTTATATTCAGGCCCCGTCTCTTTCTCATGACGGTCGACATAATAAACGGTGGGGTTATTCTGGGTCAGCACGATCAGCTGGCCGCTGCGTTGAATATCAGCCAGTGTGCGTACGGGTAAAGTATGCGTTGTACCCTTCGGCCATAGCGTTGCCATGACCAACAAAAGGGCCACTATTGCCATAAGTGCCGCTAGATCTTTTTTACGCTGTCTCATAAGCCTTTAGAAAACACATTCACACGGGCTTAACTTTAGAAGTTATTGAACAAACTACCAGCCCAGACGTGCAGTTATTGGCATTAATTTTCAAGCTGGTGAAGCAAGTAATCCTTAGCTTCGTTAATCTTTGCTGCCAGGTAATTACTACCGCCGCGATCAGGGTGGAATTTCTGCATCATACTGCGATGCGCCTTAATAATATCTTCTTTGTTAACGGGATTTTTCAAACCAAGAATATCCAGCGCCTCCTCGTAGGACATGGCTTGATCAGATGCCTGTTCACCAGCTTCATCAGCCTGCTCATGTACATCAAACTCCGTTTGCCAATCACTGCCAAAACGATAGTTTAAATAGCTGCACAATAGCGCATAGGAATCTTTATCCTCCTGGCACTCAGTTAACAATCGTTTTAACTGGCGACTGCTCAGCTGACGCAATGAGTATCCGATAAACTCACCTTTAATCACATCGCCGTTAATTTCGCCATCGTCATGATTAAGCATCATCTTAAAAAACAGACTATGCACACTGGAAGATTGTCCTGCTTTAGGCTGCACGCCCATAAAGCTCATTCCTCCCGCATTACGTGCCATACGAACTAACGGCGCTAAACGCAACAGTGGTAGAAGCCGCCTGCCCCAAGGCAACAAACCGGCAAGCAAAGCAAACAACCAATGCAAACGACCGGTAATAGCCAGCACAAAAATTAACAGTATAAAAAGACCCATCAAAGCAAAAAAGAACTTCCGCGTGAAGGCCTTAGGATTTTGACGAAACAGGTGCCGCAGGATGAAATACAACATCACACAAGCAGCTATGATAATCAGAATTCGCAATGCTAAACTCCCTATTAAAACAAGCCACTAACACTACTGGGCTGTTAGTTGTTTAACCATTGAAACCAATGCCGGACGCGCCGCAGTAAAATCCTGCAGAGCTTTTTTCCCGCCGGCAGCAAATACCGCCACCGCTTCAAGCAAATCCCGTAATTGCTGGGCGCTACTTTGATCAAAACGACACCAGGCACCACCCGATAAACGTGCTATTTCTTTGAAAACAGGCTCCGCATCAGGGTCATAACCCTCTTGAAAGATAAACACCGGTACTCGATGAATACCCAGCTGACCGGCCAAATCACAAAGCAAATCCGGATTCTCTTCGAGACAGTCACCAACAAACACTAATGCGCTGACAGGTGTATTTTGATGCTCATCAAGCGCATGACCCAGCACCCGTTTAATCTGCGTCAGCCCACCTGCACACTGTACCTTTTGCATGGATCGATGTAACTGTGTCGCCTCACCAAACCATTGACTGAAACGGGCTTCCTGATAACCCCGATAAAAACACAGTTGCACCTGCAAGTTACCCACTCGCTGGGCAGCATCAAACATTTGCCCCTGCAAATTGCAGGCACTGTCCCAAGTAGGCTGTCGACTGGCCGTGGCATCAAGCGCAAACATTAATCGTCCGCTATTGACTGATCCCGCTGTCGTCGCCAGTTCATTCGCTTTTTCTATAAAGTCAGCAATCGCGCTGGAGCTGGAGTGTTTAGTGACAGTTTTATCGTTACTTGCCATTGTATTACGGCGCCTTTTGATAAACTTACCATACGTTCGACCCACGATATCGCTGAATAACTGCAACTTTTGGTCGTTTTAAAAAATAAATTTTGCGAATCAGAGATAAGACATACTACTGATATTCACCATACAGTTTGGCGTAAAGGCCATCCTGAGCCAACAGTTCTTCATGGCGACCTTGCTCACTGATTAAACCATCTTCAAACACATAGACATGATCAGCCTGTTTCACGGCACTGAGACGATGGGCAATGATCAGCGTGGTGCGCTGATTGAGGAAATCCGTCATTGCTTCATGTAGAGCAAATTCAGTCTGAGAATCCAGCGCGGAAGTGGCTTCGTCCAGCACCACAATCTTCGGGTCAGACAGAATCATGCGGGCAATGGCCATGCGCTGGCGCTGGCCACCGGACATGCGTACACCCTGCCGCCCAACCACTGTTTCCAAACCGGAAGCCATCTCTTGAACAACTGATTTTAATTGTGCGATTTCCAAGGCCTGCCACAATTTTTCATCCGGCATATCATGCCCCATGGACAGATTAGCACGCACCGTGTCATTGAATAAAACCGGGTGCTGAAGCACGGTGACGACATTTTCACGCACCACATCAAGGCCAATATCGGTAACCGGCACCTGGTCAAAAAACACCTGTCCGGAACTCAGAGGATACAAACCTAGTATGACTTGCACCAGAGTCGACTTGCCCCCACCACTCGCTCCGACCAGAGCAACCTTATCCCCGGCAGCAATATTCAGACTCACACCTCGTAACACCGGCGTTTCAGCATCATAGGAGAAACAGGCGTCGCGAATTTCAATACCAACACTGTGTTTATCTTCAAAAGGATTTTGACGATGCGGATATTGAGGTTCTTCCCGCAGACCGAACATACAGTTAATACGTTCCAGTGCACCATTTGCGCTGTACCAGGCATATTGTATGTTCAGCACGTCCTGTACCGGCCCCATCATGAACCATAAGTAACCAAACACCGCAAACATTTCGCCGATACTGAGATCAGACAGAATCACCATGCATAAGGCAACAGCGCGAAAAATATCCATTCCGAGGTGAAATACCAGGAAACTCAAGCGGCTGGCGGCATCGTTTTTCCACTCAAAGGACACTGAACGTTTACGAACCGCTTTGGCCTGTTCGATCAACCCCTTCACATAATGCGCCTCACGGTTGCTGGCGCGTATCTGCTGAATGGCATCCAATGTTTCCGCCAATGCTTCCTGAAACAAGCTATAGGCGTTGTTTTCATTAGCCTTGAGCTGTTTAACCTTTTTGCCAAACACGGTGGTGAAATAGACCACCAATGGATTGAAAAACAGAATAAAAAAAGCCAACTGCCAATGCAGCCACAGTAATACGCCGGCAACGCCAACGATGCTTAGCACTGCCACCAGAAACTTACTCAGCGTTTTGCTGATAAAGGTATCAACGGCATCCATGTCGGTAACAAAGTGCGTTGCCACCGCCCCGCTGCCTAGCGTCTCGTATTCAGCCATAGAAATACGCGGTAAGCGCAGCAACAGCTGGCAACGCATACGATAAATAATATCCTTAGCAATGCCGGCAAACTGCCAGCTCTGCCATACGTTACACAGCAAAGCGATAGATCGTAACAGCACGCTAACAATCAATACTGCGACAATATAAAGAAAGGGACTTGCCCAGGATTCGGGTACAACAAGGTGGGTAGCCGCCGTTAAAAATCCCGGCTTTTCGAGTAGCACCTCGTCCACCAACAACGGCATTAACATTGGGATAGGCACACTGGCAAGAGTTGCCAGTAGCGCTACAAGATTGGCAATCAATAGCTCACGACGGTGCTCAAGAGCCACCGCACGAATATATTTCCAGCTAAATCCACCAATTCTGGTGGCGTATTCTTGTTCCGCAGGCATATTCACCTGTTATTTCAATGAATCAACGTAAGTTATTTTCTAAGTGGCTTTTTTCTGACCTGCACAGGAGCGTTCTCTTAGCTCAGCCTGCTTGGCTGCTTTTTGTAGCCGTGCTTCAGCTACTTCTTCAGGCGTTAGACCTATGTGGTGCTGCCCCTGTTCATTTGCCAATTCAATTTGTTGCTGACGTTGAGCAAAACGTTCCCGGTCTGCCTCACTCTTCTCACCAATACAGTGATGGCAGGACACACCCGACAGATAATCAGGCGATTGTTTATCCTGCTCAGAAATAGGACGTCGGCAAGCATGGCACATGTCGTAGTGGCCCTGTTCCAAACGATGATTAACCGACACGCGGTTATCAAACACGAAACACTCCCCCTGCCACATGCTTTCAGCTTCCGGTACTTCTTCCAGATATTTGAGGATACCGCCCTGCAGGTGATAAACCTCCTCATAGCCTTCCTGAAGCATATAGGCCGATGCTTTTTCACAACGAATACCACCCGTGCAGAACATAGCAACTTTTTTGTTTTTCTTGGGATCAAAATTGTTATGTACGTAGTCAGGAAATTCTCTGAAGGTCGTCGTCTTTGGGTCGATAGCCCCCTTAAAAGTACCGATATCGACCTCATAATCATTACGTGTATCCACCAGCACCACATCCGGATCACTGATCAACGCATTCCAATCCTGAGGTTTAACGTAGGTGCCTACCGTCAGATTCGGGTCAATGCCCTCAACGCCCAATGTCACTATTTCACGCTTGAGCTTAACCTTCATGCGATAAAAAGGATTTTCCTCAGCGAAGGATTCTTTATATTCGACATCCGCCAAACGCTCATCAGATTTCAAGTAATCTAACAGCGCATCCATCGCTGAACGCGTACCCGCCACCGTACCATTGATGCCTTCATTCGCTAGCAACAACGTGCCCTTCACACCCTGTTCTTGGCAAAACGTCTGCAGAGGTTCTCGAATTGACTGGTAGTCATCAAGGGTAACAAATTTATAGAGTGCGGTGATCACACATTCAGTCATAACAAAGCCCGCTTGGTTTAGCTTACAAGAGCGCCAAAGCACCCTCTTTAAGGCCGCGAAGTGTATATGAGGGATGCAAAAAAATAAATGAATACAGGGGCTTATTACATTTTGAAAAATAGTTCAGCGTGTAGGTTGGATTACGTGCTGACTGTTTAATGAGATCAACCGGCCCGACAAAAAATGCTACCACTTTGTACCGATTTACTTTTACCTCATATTTTTTTGTAAGCTTGCAGGGCATTATGCCCCGCAAGTCTCACCATTCTATGTAAGCTGTCATTCACCAACATTAATAGTGCCCATGGCGCTCACGCTTCCGCGAATCCCAGTAATAAGCATCGAGCAGCCGCTGATGACGTCTGTGTTTGTCATAGCCATATTGTTGCTGCACAGAATTGTGCTTGTTGTATTTATAGCCTGAGGAATACCCTTTATGTGCTTTGCCTGCATGCTGACAGTTGGCATGCTGCTGATGCTGGTATTTAGGATACTTGTGATGCTTGATACCGTAATAGGGGTGATAGTTATACTGAACAATATGGTTTGCCGGATAGTAATTTGAATAGCTGTGACGTTGATAACTATGACTTTGGTAACCGTGACCAGAATTACTATAGCTAATGTGAAACTTCACTTTATCAGCCTGAGCAAAACCCGCTGTGACACACAAACCAATGCCCGCCACGATAGCTGCTAATGTTTGACGTTTTTTCATCTGACGGCCCTCCCGTGTTTAACGATGCAGAGCCAGCATAACGCTGCCAACCTGAATGGTGCCTGAACACGAAGCAGGAAATCCAAACGTCACTCATTTCCAGAAAGATATGTTGTTCTTATCAACGCGTGAGGGAGCCAAGATTGCCCCTTTAACTCGCAAGTGGAAGCCACTAACGGCTTACAGAATTTCTTCCAATTTATTCAATTCGCAAACAAGGGATTCTACATATAGTTCTGCAAACCCTCGACCACAAGAACACACAGGGCAGTTATATCGAGGTTGTAACGAGCCTAGTGCTAATCAACAACCATCCAGTCTTTAAGATGGGCAAGGCCTGATTCGATGGGCGTTTGCGGGACAAAACTCAACACCTGTTCCAGGCTTGTTGTATCGGCCAGTGAATATTTAATATCGCCACATCTTTCAGCTTCGTTCTTCACCACCACATCAACACCACAAACTTTTTTCACCTGTTCTGCTAACTCACCCACTTGCGTACTCACGCCAGTGCCAACATTTAGTACGCCTTGTGAGCTACTATCCAGAGCTAAACGTAATACTTTCACCAAGTCCGCGACATAAACAAAATCACGGGTCTGACTGCCGTCCCCAAAAATTGTAATGTCATTACCGGCAAAGCAACGATCCATAAAAATGGAGATAACCCCTGAATAGGCTGAATTTGGATCCTGACGTGGACCGTACACATTGAAAAACCGAAACCCCATAGCATTGATGCCGTACAACTTGCTATAGAGCTGCGCATACATCTCATTACTGAATTTATCCTGCGCATAGGGCGATGCCAGATTACCCGGCGCCATATCTTCTGTCACTGCGTGAAGTCCCACATCCACGCCATAAACAGCCGCACTTGAGGCGTACAAAAGTCGTCCCTTAAACGCCTGTGCGCGTAACACGTCCAAAACATGATGAAAGCCCAGCAAATTTGTAGACGCTGATTGATCCGGATGTGTAATAGAAGCAGGCACCGATACTAGCGCGGCAAGGTGGATCACCGCATCAACATCGCGACAGGCCGCCTCAACACAGTCTTTGTCGGCCACTGAACCCTGCATAAATTCGAGCCCACTTTCAAGAAAAGGCAGGTTCTCCAGTTTTCCAGTACTTAAATCGTCAAGAACCCTTACGGTTAAGCCTTCGCCTAACAGCAAATCAACAATATGTGAGCCGATAAAACCAGCGCCACCTGTGACCAAAACACGCTTCATAATTTACCTTTCAACTTGAATCAGATACGAAAACGCCGCTTTATCAGCGGCGCATACTTTTAAGGCTTAAAGATCACGCTCAACCGGTTTCACGGCGGTCGCCCACACGACGATCATAGGAGACAACTTCGCCATTAATCAGTTTTATCGGAAACTGAATAACATTACCCGCACGTCGCCTATCCTTAGCCGCACGCTCGATAAATGCTCGATCATCAGGCCCATAACTCTTTGGCGTATCCATATCATCCGACGAATCAGACACATAATTTCTTGCTGCAACCGTAAATACATAGGTTGCTATAGCCACAGCACCCACGCTCAATACAGCTAAAATCAACAATACACTATTCATTCTTCGCCCCTTAGCCAAGACTGCTAAGAATAAGACGCAATAATCACGCCCAAGTTTATTTTTCTTTTATTTACAATAACTTACAAACAATAAATTTAATTTAAATTCGTCTCTGTAAGAAATTCTGACAGAATCAGTCACTCAAGAGATGATTGGTTTACCACTATTAGTTTCCACCTGAATACAGCGATCATCCCATAACATTAGCATGGCAAAATCCTTTACATTGGTTACCTGCAACGCAGGCAGCCCTTGCTTTTCCAACCATCGCGTTACAAAGGGCACGTATTCAGGGACCGAAGCACGCGCCGTAAATATTCTAACCTCTCGACCTTCAGCCAACCAAACCTTTACACGCGCCATCATGGCGGGGATCGGCTCTCCAATATGGGCAGGGCCATACCAGCCATTATAATGAGCCAAGGTGCCATCTAAATCGACACCTATCCAGCCTTTTTTGTGTTCCGATGGCTTATCTTCATTCTTTGTTCTTGAAAACGCTCGTTTAAGATGCTTTTTGATCATAAAAATCAACGAACCCCTTTACCAAACAATACAACCTCGACTGTTTGCACCAGAATAAGGAAATCCAGAAACATACTGTGATTTTTTACGTAATACAGATCAAATTGCAACTTTTGGCGTGCATCTTCATCATTAGCCCCGTAGGGGTAACACAGTTGAGCCCAACCGGCTATACCCGGTTTAACCTGATGCCTGGCCGCATAATGAGGAATACGTTTTTCTAACTGATTAACAAATTCAGGTCGCTCCGGTCTCGGTCCAACAAACGCCATATCCCCTTTCAGTACATTGAAGATCTGAGGCAGTTCGTCAATCCGGCATCGGCGAATAAAATTACCTACCCGAGTGACGCGACGATCATTTTGTTTAGCCCAAACGGCTTTACCATCCTTTTCGGCATCTACACTCATACTGCGAAATTTGAACACATCAAAAGGCTTACCATTTGCGCCAACACGTTTCTGTCGATACAAAATAGGCGCTCGGAACCCTTCCTCAAGCCAAATGGCAATAATAGTCAGCAACATCATCGGCCAAATTGCGATCAATAAAGTAAGACTTGCGGACAAATCAAACAATCGTTTGGATGCCGTTCTAACTGTTCCGTTATTAAAGCCATCAGAAAAGACCATCCAGCCAGCTGTCACAAATTCGAGCATAATTCTTCCTGATTCACGCTCAAAAAAATCGACCACATCCAGCACATCGGTTCCATTCAGTTTGCACTCAAGTAGCTCTTGAACAGGCAAGCCCTTACGACGATCATCCACGGCAACAAGAATCTCATCGATTTCATGTTCATCCGCATATTCAGAAATCGAGCCATCGAGCTTAACCACTCGGTGAGAATCAATCACTTGATCCTCACCCGTAACCGTAATAAAGGCCACAAAACCAAAACCGCGTCGGTCAGAATCACGACGTAATCGATCAAGTACTAATTGCGCACGATGCCCCGCACCATACACCAGCACACGGCGTTTAAGACGATCTTGATTAACCAATCGATGGAACATCAATCGAGTAAGCGCCACAAACAACAAGGTAACCAATGCGGTTAATCCTAAAGCACCACGCCCCAGCAACAACTCAGGGAACCAGTAGAAAACTAATGACAAACCGACCGCCATAAAGGCAAAAGCACCTGCAGCACGGATCCAGGTACCACTCAATCCTTCACGCGTGTGAGGCTGATAAAGCCCCATTGCTCCCATTGAAATCATCATTACCAATGAAAAAATTAATGCACGAGGGAGTACCGGTCCAATATTTTCGACCACACTCGTGGCATCGCCCTGAAAACGCAGGTAAGCACCAATGAAAACCGCTGCGATAAACAACAGCCCTTCGACAATTGCTAGCCAAAGAAATGCTGTATGCATATGGTGTTTAAATAGTCGAACTGTGCCCACTCAGGGGTCTCCTTACCAATAAATCAGTTACTTGAAATACGGTTACGAATTTGTACAACTCTTAGCGAATTTGGTTGTAAAAATAATAGAACTTAACGTTTAACAATAATTGTTGAATGGTAGCACACCCTTATCATCTCGCTAGTCAAGACAAGGATGATTTTCTGTATTCGTGCACAAAAACCCCCTCCTTGGGCTTGAGACCAGCCATGTCTGCACTATACTAAGCTGAAAATTTGAAGCGCCGTTTGATGCACCCACTAAGGAATAGGCATGCACACACTTACTGATACAAAAATTGCAATTATTGGGCTTGGCTATGTCGGTCTACCGTTGGCCGTAGAGTTTGGCAAACACTACCCCACCATTGGTTTTGACATCAACGCCCAACGTATCAGCGAACTCAACGATGGCGTGGACAACACTCTGGAAGTGGAAAGTGAGGAGCTTAAGGCATCCCCTCAACTCAGCTTTACTGACCAGCTTAACGATATCCGTGACTGCAATTGCTACATTGTTACCGTGCCAACACCTGTTGACAAACATCGCCAACCGGATCTTTCACCTCTACGAGGAGCCAGCAAAGCAATAGGATCGGTAATCAGTAAAGGTGATACCGTCATTTATGAGTCCACTGTTTATCCTGGTGCAACAGAAGAAACCTGTATACCAATTGTCGAAACCGAATCAGGCCTTAAATTCAATGAAGATTTTTTTGCAGGCTACAGCCCTGAACGTATCAACCCGGGCGATAAAGAACACCGCGTCACCACCATTTTAAAGGTAACCTCCGGCTCTACACCGGAAATAGCCAATTACGTTGATGACCTTTACGCCAGTATCATTACCGCAGGCACTCATAAAGCCAGTTCTATAAAAGTAGCGGAAGCGGCCAAGGTTATTGAAAATACCCAACGCGACCTTAACATTGCCCTGGTCAACGAACTTGCACTCATTTTCCATCGTCTGGGCATCGACACCTTAGAAGTATTGGAGGCTGCAGGTACCAAGTGGAACTTTCTCCCCTTCCGTCCCGGTTTGGTCGGCGGTCACTGCATCAGTGTCGACCCCTACTACCTAACCCACAAAGCTCAAGAAATTGGCTACAACCCCGAAGTAATCTTAGCGGGTCGCCGCATTAACGATGGCATGGGCGCTCATGTTGTAGAACGCGTGGTAAAACTCATGACAAAACGCCGAATCCATGTGGTTGACTCGAAAATTCTAATTTTAGGATTGGCCTTCAAAGAAAATTGCCCTGACCTGCGTAATACCCGTGTTGTTGACATCATCGACGAACTGAACGGCTATCACGCCAGCATTGATGTCTACGACCCCTGGGTTGATGCTGCCGAAGCAGAAGAAGAATATGGTATTACGCTCGTTGAATCGCCCGTAAACGGGGATTATGACGCGATAATTCTTGCTGTTGGCCACAACCAGTTCAAAACACTTGGTAGCGAAGGTATTCGTGCGTTTGGCAAAGAGAACTCAGTGCTGTTTGATGTAAAGTATGTGCTGCCTAAAGACGAGGTTGATGCGCGGCTTTAATACAAACAGCTTATCATTTTCTTATTAGCAATTTGTTGTGCCTGCACCGGTTTTATACATAATCCAAAGCAACGGACCATAAGCCGCCAGACACAATAACAGACCAGCACTCGGCCATACTGCCGAAGCCCAAGCCAACGGCAACAGCCAGAACAGATTCACGATCAGTACCACCAAGGTTACCGACAAGTGGCCCTTCCATTTTCGTGAGAGAATTTGATACGCATGACTGCGGTGGGCTTGATGAACCTTATCTCCCCTTTTCGCTCTCCTCACTAGCGTCAAAGTCGAATCAGCAATAAAAACAGCTAGCAAGATCAACCAAGCCCAAAGGCTAATAAAGCCGGTTGCTGACGTAATGAGCGCCAGCGCGCCGAGCATAAAACCCAAAAAACCGCTACCCGCATCCCCCATAAAGATCTTAGCCGGCGGCCAGTTAAACACCAGAAAACCCAACACGCAGCCAGCCAAAGCTAACAAGGCTACAGGCCAATAGACGCCACCTGCAGCCAACACAATGAGCGCTGCGCCACATAGAGCAGTAATGGCTTCTACACCGGCAATACCATCAATACCATCCATAAAGTTAAACAGGTTCAGCAGCCAGACTAATGCAACCAGGCACACGCCAGAAAGCAACCATCCACTTTGCCACTGCCAACCAAAAACAGATAATCCGGGCTGCTGACTCAGTGATAACAACAACATTAATGCCACCAAGAAATGAATTAACAAGCGCCACTGCGCCGGAATATGACGATGGTCATCGATATAACCCACAATAGCCAATACTGCGCCAGTAATAGCTAGAACAAACACTTCGCCAACGGCCACTTTAAAGATCAATCCAACTGCCAACAAAAAACAAATGAAGGTAACCACAATAGCCATACCCCCGCCTGTTGGAGTGGGCGTAGTATGAGAACTACGCTCATTGGGAATATCCAGAAGCTGGCGCTGCTCTGCATCGCCAATTAAATAACGCGTTAACATAGCGCTGATAGCAAAACAAATTGCTAAAACGAGAAACTCAATAATCATAATTATGACGTCTTGGCAAAAGCCCAACGCATGGACTGAGCAACTGAAAAAGGTGGCGTCCAGTCAAGAGTATTCATAGTGTGCTCTATATCTATCCGGAAATCGCTGGAAAGGCGTTTAAGCATTGCCTGCCTCCTTGTCAAACACGCAAGCATACTCAAGACAAAAACAGGTACTTTCCACAAGCGAGCATGTTTCCCTCGCCCATTGGCTATTAGGGTGATCAACTGCGGCGTACTAACAGACTCATTATCGCAGCACAAAAACACCTGCCCAGCGGCGGATGGATGCTCAATACAGGTTTTAATAAGGTCTATCAAGTTATTCAAGCTCAGCATATCGCGCTGGTTTTTGATTGCACCCAACGGCAAGGGAAGCCCCTTATCAATAGCTTTGGCAAGCAACGCCAGATTACCCTTAACACCCGGTCCATAAATGAGCGGAGGACGAATTACTACCAATTCCATTGAGCTTTTGGAACACAAAGTTCTCAGGGACTGCTCAGCTTCCCACTTAGAAAGCCCATACTCGTCTTCAGGCGCAGCCGGATCATCATAACGATAAACCCGATTAGCCTCGCCTTCACCATTCACTTTGATTGAACTGATAAATATGAAACGCTTAACACCGGCTTCAATAGCCTGTTGTGCCAGATTAAGTGAACCTTCAACATTAACTCGACGAAATTCAGCTAGTGGATCTTCGGCCGAGTCGTTCATGATATGGGCACGAGCCGCAGTATGGATAACCGTTTTACAGTCATTGAGTGCTTCATGCCAATCGGTATCAGCATCAATATCACCAACTCGGTAGACCGGTACTCCAACAGCTAAATTTTCAGCTTTATTTCGAACGGCAGCACGCAGCTGAAACACTGATTCATTGGCTAACTGTTGCAACAATTGACCCCCAACAAAACCGGTGGCACCGGTAACCAGTACACTCACCTCAGGTTTCCTTGTGCCACACAGTACGGTTTATATAATCCGTATAACTCAACACAATGCGCAGCACTTGCTTGGAAACCGGTCCTGCTTGGTAGTCTTTTACGATCGGTATAACCCGATTTTCAGCATTATGCTGACTGGTTACCACTTTCACAGACTCCAATACACGTTCTACTTTCAAGCCGCTCATAATCAAGGTGCCCTCATCCATACCCTCCGGCCGCTCATGAGCGTTACGAATGGTGATAGCCGGCAGATTCAGCAGAGACGCTTCTTCAGTAATCGTGCCGCTATCAGACAATACACAAAATGCGTTCATCTGCAGCTTAATATAATCAAGCAACCCAAATGGTTTCTCAAAGCGTATTAAAGGATGATCCAGAGATTCTCCTAACGCCTCTAGGCGCTTCTTGGTTCGCGGATGTGTCGATACTAAAATAGGGTACTGATATTCATCGGCCAACGCCTTGAGGGTATTAAGAAGGTCGCGTAGGTTTTCCGGCGTATCGACATTTTCTTCTCTATGAGCACTGACAATAAAGAATCTATTTGCCTCAAGCCCCGTTCGCGCCAACACATCCGACTGTTGGATTTTTGGCATATAAAAGCCCAACACCTCTTCCATGTGTGAGCCGGTTTTAATAATGGTTTCTGGATTAATGCCCTCATCCAACAAATAACGTCGGGCATGCTCCGTCAGCACCATATTGATATCACTGAGATGATCAAGCACCTTACGGTTTAATTCTTCAGGCACACGCTGATCAAAGCAGCGGTTACCTGCCTCCATATGAAACACGGGGACTTTACGGCGTTTAGCTGCAATCACAGCCAAACAAGTATTGGTATCACCATAAAGAAGAATGGCATCGGGCTTTTCCAGCTCAAGCACTTCATCCGCTTTAGTAATGACTTCAGCAATTGTCTGGGCCGCTGTTTCGCCAGCAGCGCCTAAAAAATGATCCGGCTTGCGAATTTCCAGATCGTCAAAAAATACCTGGTTTAACTCATAGTCATAATTCTGACCGGAGTGCACCAGCACATGGTTTACATGTTGATCCAGCTCAGCAATGACGCGGCTCATTTTGATCAGTTCAGGTCGAGTTCCAACCAGCGTCATCACCTTAAGCATTGAGCTGCTCCTGGATATAATCTAGTTTTTTCAACACTTCAATCACACCCGGCACGTCCAGGCGATGAGTATTGTGAGAGGTATAATCATCAAACTCATTGATTCTTTCTTCACCCTCAACAAAATATTTTTTGTAGTTCAGATCACGATTGTCAGCCGGTATACGGTAGTAGCGCCCCATATCTTCAGCTTTGGCCATTTCTTCGCGAGACACCAGGGACTCATACAGCTTCTCACCATGGCGTGTACCAATCACTTTAATCGCACTATCTTTGGCAAACAGTTCTTTTAAAGCCTGCGCTAAATCCGCCACTGTTGAAGCCGGTGCTTTTTGAATAAAAATATCACCCTGTTGGCCATGCTCAAAAGCGTGCAATACCAGATCCACTGAATCTTCTAATGACATCAAAAAACGTGTCATTTCAGGATCAGTCACCGTCAATGCTTCTCCAGACCGTAACTGTTCAATGAAAAGCGGAATCACAGATCCGCGTGAAGCCATTACATTGCCGTAACGCGTTGTGCTGATAACGGTGCCGCCTTCCGGCACAGAACGAGATTTTGCCACTGCCAACTTCTCGGCCATAGCTTTGGATATACCCATGGCATTAATCGGGTAAACGGCCTTGTCAGTGCTCAATACAACAACCCGTTTAACACCCCTATCAATCGCAGCATTCAACACATTTTCGGTACCAATCACGTTGGTCCGCACCGCTTCCATAGGATAAAACTCACAGGAAGGCACCTGCTTGAGCGCTGCGGCATGGAAGATATAATCAACGCCCACCATGGCCTGCTTTAGGCTGTCATAATCGCGCACATCACCGATGTAAAACTTAACCTTGTCATTACCCAGGGCAATGCGCATGTCTTCCTGTTTTTTTTCATCCCGGCTAAAAATGCGTATCTCGCGCACATCCGTATCCAGAAAGCGCTTGAGCACGGTGTTACCAAATGAACCCGTGCCTCCAGTTATCATCAGCACTTTGTTATCAAACATAAATTATTACCAAACTAGTTTAAAGTTAGCGTGAGGCTTGCATTGATTTGACCAGTTCAGGCCATGGAGGCGGCACATACCCTGTTGCCTGTTGGAAACGAGACGAATCCAATGAACGGTCAATACAAACTCGGTGATCTGGAACAATATCAATTTCCTTGTGATACACCTCTGCCACAAGTTTCAAGAGACTCAATTTATCAATTGGCTCAACCGACACATGATATAGACCGCTTAACTCAGGCCTTGGAATCACATATTCCTTAATGACACGGGCCAGCTCTATCGTAGGTAGACCGGAAAAAATCGCCTTTTCATAACCCTTAGTAGACTCTTTCTGCGAGAGAAACCAGTCAACCAGCGATTCACTACTTTGCAATTCATGCCCAATAATTGAGGTCCGCAAAGTGACCGCATGGGTAGCATCGTGCAGTTCGCCAATAAATTTGGATTTTCCGTATAGATCTTCTGCATCAGAAATATCCTGTTCAACATACATGCCTTTACGACCGGAAAAAACACAGTCGGTGCTGATATGTATCAGCCGAGCACCTGACAAGGCACAAAGTTTAGACAAGCGATGAGGAAACATAGCGTTAATGGGCAATGCAGTTAAGGGATCTTTAGCGTCGGCCAGTTGTTTAATCAGACCGACACAATTGATAACCACATCGGGACGTACTCGGTCCATGACACTGACTAAATCATCCGAATCAAGTACATCAATATGGCTAATCAACCGGGAATGGGTATCGCTTGAAAAATACTTTCTCCCGGCAGGGCTTCGTAACGTGCCCCACACTTGATAATTTGTATCCGCAGAGAAATAACGAAATAGCGTACTCCCCAGCATTCCTGTTACGCCCAGTACTAATACTTTCATTTTTTTCCTTTTCCATTAGCCGCTATTCTACTTTGTAAAATCTCCACAAGCCGGCCCGCTTGCTTCCTCATTTCAAAATACTCAAGATAATATGAGCGCCCCGCTGCTCCTAGCTTATCCCTTTCTGAAGCGGGCATTTTATATAGTTGCTCGATGCAATTAGCCAAGCCTGCATAGTCTTCCGCAGGACACGTCAGCCCAGCACCCGCCTCAGTAACAACCTTAGCACCCTCTCCATCCAATACCGCAATGATGGGACGTCCAGCCGCCAAGTATGCCTGTATTTTACTAGGAATCGTATAGGCAAAAATTTCTTCTTTCTTTAGCGTCACTAGCAACCCATCGGCCCGAGAAAAAAACTGCGGCATTTCAGCAGATGGAAAACGTCCAACGAGCACCAAGTTATCTAACCCTTTCGAAATAACCTGCTGTTTTAGCCACTCTTCCATACTGCCACTACCAACAACAACCAATTTCACCTCAGATAAATGCTTTAATTTTTCAGCCGCCTGCACCAGTGTTTCAAGTGATTGTGCAGTACCAAGATTGCCGGCAAATACTAGGCAAAAATGCTTTGCCATCATATCGAGAACAGCTTGAGGTATTTGTGTTTCAGTGTTTATCTGATGCGGTGAATCCTGGTGAGAGTTCGGGTAATAGATAATTTTTTCAGGGCAAGCATACCGTGATACAGGCTCATGAAAAGCGCGAGACTGTATCAACAAGGTATCAGTCAGGGAATAAAGTCCTCTAACCATCAAGCCAATCGCAGACAAAATAAGTGGATTACGAACAAAGCCTGTCGCCTTCAAACTTTCCGGCCATAAGTCCTGCACCCACAGAGCAAGGTGCACCTTCATTTTAAACTTCAGATAAATAGCAGGAATAACCTGAATAATAGGCGATGGAGCAAACACAAACACAACATCAAAGGATCTCCCCTTTACTGCTCGATGGAAGTATTTAAGTCCATTAAAGACAAAAGAAAAATAATTACGTAACAGGTTCTTAGCTCCGCCTGAACCACGAGGATGAAGAGGGACACGGTGTATAATCACTCCTTCGTCAAAAGGTTCATCCATACAACCGTCAGTAGTATATCCTTCAAATACCCTGCCATCAGGGTAGTTTGGTTTACCTGTCAAAACTTCGACCGTATGCCCTTGAGATACCAGCGTTTTGACCAGATCGTTGATGATAAAAGATTCAGGCCAAAAATACTGGGAGACAAGCAAGATCCGTAAATTTTCCTCAGGCATAGAGACCTTCAATGCTCACACAAATTAAAAGTGAAATCATAACCTTCATTATATGCGCAGCATCTTTCGAAGAGAGGGTAGAGTCAGTGATTTATCAGCCAAATAAATAATAAACACATTTAATATAAGTGTTCCAAACAACAAATAACTTTGTGCTGGCACGTACCCAAAGCTAGCAAACCTGAATGCTATCACCTGAGCCAATAAAGAGCATAGAAAGATATTTTGGCCGCCCACTTTATAAACAAAAAATTCGATTAAAGCCCCGACCAGACCAATGGCCGCCATACAGAAAAACAGAAAAACATAAGATCCAGGATAAAAGAAAAAAGCAATTACTCCTGGAAGTGAAATGAAGTGGTGTTTCTGTGTATCTGTGTATTTATAAGGCGAATCAATTATTTTAGCGTCGTAAAAACTCAATTCATTCTCAGAGTAGGTTTCCTGAGCAGCCGTCTCCAATAATTCCCAACCCAAGCCCTCATAACTTGAAACAGCCATCACTCCTTCTATCCCAACCCAGCGATCAATAAATAATTGTGCCGTTTGATTTTTGGTTTGCTCTATACGGCGCGAAATATTAGTTGCTGTAGTTGCTGTCTCGTGAAACGCGCTGGCTCGTAAATAATTAACTGTCAGCACAGAAGCAACGAATAGAGTACAAAAAAGCGTGAGGATGACCAGAGTGTAACGAATGTTAAATTTTACTGGATAAAGCCCTGCTCCTTTAAACGCTCCATATATCAACGCACTGCCATTTAAAATCATGCCTCTACTTAACAACGAAACATTACTGGCGAAACACTCCAGCAAAGCAACTAAAGCTACTGCATATGACGTTTTATTTGTCCTGGCGTATTCAAACCTGAGTATTAATGCTGAGATTGATGCCAGACCAAATAACAGTAGCCATTTGTATATCCCGTTAAGTCCAAAGGGTAAGAATGTCCGCGTTATACTACCCCTTTGATAAAAGCCAAAATAAACATTCGTAACCGCCACCAAAGCGATTAAAACCACGAACCCAAGTAAAAAAAACATCCTGTATTTCTTGTAAAACCCAAACAACCCTTGTTGAACAACCGCCACTATTTGGGACGGGTATACAAAAATCAACTTTTCACGAAGCCAGCTCGCCAGAACAAGTCCCGAAAAAGCACAGGAAGTGATTAATAAAGTGCGATCAAAGGCTGTACCACTCCCATCAAACCCCCCAACAGCTTGACCAAATTCACTATCCATGAAAGCAACACGAATCGTCAACTTCAACCAAAAACCAAGCCACAGGAAAATGCCAAGGAAAGTATCAAAAAATAGGGCGTTTTTTCTAAATCCAGAATAAAGCAATGCCGAAGACATAAAGGTGAATAGCAAATAAATATAACTTTCGCCCTTATAACCATTTAACGCCACACACGTCAAACCAATAATAATCAGTATTGATATATATCTAAGGCCACTGAAGAAACTGGTTCCTAACAATCCATTGTTTAAATTCATAATAATTTTGCATCTTTAATAAAAAAACATTCATAAAATGGGCCCCACCAGCTAAACAAGTCATTTTGACCAACTCATCTTTATTCAGTACATTTATTCTCCTTTTTTACAAAAAGAAGGGCGTATAGCATCCAGGTTAGTAACGCATTACAAAGAAACAATAAGGTAAAGAATCTTACACCCGCGAGATAAAAACCCAATGGAACTATTGCTACTATTAGAATGCTAGCAAGCAGATCCGGTACGAAAACATTTTTATGTTTAATCTGTAATAAAATTATCCGTCGTCGCTGCGACACCATCATGATGGCCCCACCAGTCACAGAAAAACCAACAGTTTGAATAAGGAACTCACCACCATAATTTTGTGTTGGGAAGGTATTAGCTATGAAAACAATAAACGCTCCGATACCTACGCATGTCCAAACAACTATTTGAAACAGTTTCTCTGTTTTTAAGGTTTCCTTAGAGATGAGCGAAGGTCCGATGACATAGGTATATACTGCGCTCAGCATTCCACCAATAGCAAAAGCGGTAAACAACTCCCCGCTAACAGCCTTGCTGGCAAAAGCCAAAATCATGAGCCGAAACACAAAAGTGCTTGTGGCAATAGCCCAGCTAGACCCGAGGTGCAGGATATATCCAATCGCGGGTAATATCCTTTCACCAAGCAACACCCTAGATGCCCTCAGGAAATACTGTCCCCCCAAAAAAACTGGGCTAATGGCCCAAAAGAAAAAAACAAGATTGTAAAGTTCATCCGCAACAAATCCGTTAAGTAATAACGGACTAAAGGTAATGGCCTGCAAAAACACATATCGTTGTGCAAAAACATAGTCCCTTGCAACCTCCCTGTCCGTGACAACAAGTTCAGCCAGCCATTCTGTGCAACGCCTTACAATTAGCACCAAAATCAAAAAATCTGGCACTTCACTAGTAGACTTACACAAAAAATAAACCGCCACTCCAAAAGGGAAAACAAATAAACCTCGGAAGCGCACAAGCTGACTAAAGCTAATTTTGTTTGTCCCGCTGAGCAGTATATTTCTCGAATTACCGGAAAAGGCAAGAAATATGCTTAGCGCAGCGCCTTGCACTACTGCAATATCCGCAGCCTGTTCTAATTTCCCGGTGATTCCGAAGAAAATCAGAAGTGCCGTAACAGAAAACAGGTTAGAGGAAGTTGCTAAGGGGAAAAACATCCATGTTAGTTTTTTCACTCTATTTGGATCTTAGAATGGCTTCGTATACAGATAAGTATCTGCCTGCGATCTCATCCCATTGGTAGTTATTTCTTACAAAAGCATTTAAATTACCGCCCATTTTTATCAAATTATCTTCGCAAATCATAGCCTCAATTCCTTTTTTTATACTTTCCACGGTGGCCTCAACAACTTTCCCGCCACCTACTGACTCAATTTCATCAAAACCACACTGATCTGTAATTAATACCGGTGTCCCTGCAGCTCCGGCTTCCAATACCACTATTGACATTGCTTCCTGCCGTGAAGGAATCACAAGAAAGTCTGCAGCATGATATGCATCAGACTTCTCATCGCCACCAATATAACCAATATAATGGATTTTCGGATCTGAGGACTTTACCTTTAATAAATCTAGCATTCCGCCATCAGGCCCAGCGAAAACAATCTCAAGCGCGGGGTATTTATCCATTAAATCCAAATAGGCATCTAACAAAATATCAGGCCCTTTTATCTCATTTAAACGCCCCATAAAAAGAATAAAAGGCCCCTTAATTCCATGTTCCGCCTTGAAGCTATCATTCTCTGCGCTTTCAAAATCCCCTGGATTAATCCCATTAGGAATAATGGTTACATGTAAGGGAGGTACGCCGTAATTCTCAAAGTGTTCTATCTCATGTTCTGTTATGGCAATACACGCATTAGCATGACGAACGATGCGCCGTCCAATTAATGTGTTGTATATTTTTTTTATTATTTTAGATCGGCCAAAAATGGGAAGCGCCCCAGCGGGACAAACAACATAGGGTTTTTTGTAGGCAAGACAAAACAAAAAAACAACCATATTTATCAATGTCCAGTGCCCCATTATATGAACGACATCTGTACCTTTTACTTTTGATGCAATCTTCCCAAAAGATAACCACGGAATGTAAAACCTCTTTGACACACAGGGAAGCAACAACATATCCAAGCCTTCTTTTTTTAGGTCTTCTTGAAATTTTTCATCAAGACCTAAATCAAGTGTAAAAAGAGTACTTGAGTGCCCTCCTCTAACAAACGCTTTTGCTAGCTGTATGGTTCGCTCAGCTGTACCGCCCCCTAAAACGGGATCAATGGACATATTTACATTCAAAATATTCAAGGTATTACCACCTACCAAACGAATTCTTCCATTGTTAAACTTCAGCAGAAAATTTGAGTCTACGGAAAAGATTCACTCTACGAATAGCTGAAAGCTGAAAGCGTGAAAATGCTTGATATCAAACTATTTTACAGAGCAACTAAGTAATAAAAGACTTATGTTTTGCGGACAAAAAAAGTATGTATTTTTTTTAAAAAAGGAAAGAGCTTCCCATGACGACCAATTTGAAAACAAGAAAAAAGCCATAGCTTACAAAGTGTTGGGGAATCAGAACTCTGCTTTGTATCTTTCATTAATTTATGCCATCTAACAATAATATCCTTATGATCTTTAGCAACACTAAGATAAAGGCGGCGTGCATGTTTTAAAACAATATTATTTTCCTCAACAGAACTCCCATTTAACAAACGGGCCAAAACTCTATCAACAGAATCTAATCTGATAATGCCAGACTGGGCATCATCAACTCTAATCAGCTCTTGCGCATCAAGGTTGTCAATTCCTATTCTAGCCCCTACAAATCGCCAATATCTTTGTCTAACTTGTTGCGCTACCTTTTTCTGTAAATTTAATGTGATCGAAGAAATTTGCGCATTATGCACTCTATAAAAAAGTAAAACCTCAGGTACATTTGTCATTTTCCAGCCAGCTTCAGCTGCTCTCTCCCATAAATCGTAATCTTCAGCCTTTTCAAAGGCTTTATCGTACTTTAGTTCCCTCACCAGTTCAGCTTTCATCATCACCGCAGGATGCGCAAAAGGTGAACAAAAAAGCATTTCTTTTTTTATGGCGCCATCTGTCTCTGGAAGTCTAACTTCTCGTTTATCACTGGAGCCAAATCGTTTCACCCAGCTACCAGAAATATCCGCCTTAGTTTTTTTCAACCATTCTAACTGCCGACTAAAACGATGTGCTAAAGCAATGTCATCTTGATCCATCCTCGCAATCCACTCACCTTGAGCAAGTCCAATCGATTGATTTAGTGTTGCTACTAGCCCAAGATTTTCACGAACAATGACTCGTACTCGAGGATCTTTTTTTTCATAAGCACGAAGGATATCAGGTGATGTATCTGTTGACCCATCATCAATCATGATCAACTCGAAATCAGTGAATGTTTGCGCCAGAATTGAATCAATGGCTTCAAACAGGTATTTTTCACCATTATAAACTGGAAGAACTACAGATATTCGAGGAGAGGAGGCGGGCATATCTTTCACACTAAACGTCGAGAAAGCCAATCAAATGTCATAGCCAAGCCATCATAAAATTCCACCTGGGGCTTCCACCCCGTATGCCCTGCTAATTTACCAGAGTCCAACACATTGGTTTTTACATCAAAAACACGTTCCTCTGCATGCTTGATATCAACATGGAAACCCTTATTTTCAAGCAGCGGTCGGAAACGATCTATTACATCCAAGTTAGTTAGCCCCACTCCCGAACCCAAATTATAAGTTTCAGCAATCTTTCCATGCTCTAAAGCACTTACAATACCCGCAGCCACATCAGTCACATAAATATAATCACGAATCGTTCCTGTCTTTCCAAAAATAGTAATGGGTTTACCATTCATAACGGATGCCATAGCAGTAGAAATAAAACCTTGCCCGACAAAAGGGTTCTGCCCTACACCATAAGGGTTAGCTGGTCGCACACAGATATAATTCAAGCCATGCGTAATCGAAAATAAATTCGCATAACTCTCTAATGTTAATTTCGTTACACCATATGAGGAAATGGGTTTAGTTTGGTGGTTTTCACTGATAGGGATATCAACACCTTCCCCATAAACCGTTCCGCCGGAAGAAACAAAAACAAGTCGACTACCCCTTTGCGCGGCTTCTAAAAAAAGCTGAGAGGTCGGAGATAGATTTTCCAACAAGTCTGCTATAGGAGTATGAAATGAAGTATTCGGTGCTGTAGCGTAGGCTAAATGTATAACCTCTTCATTCGAATCAAGCAAATCACAAATCAGCTTATGATTCCCATAATCCCCATTTATATACATAGCGCCTACAGGCAAGCCGTAACGAGGGGAAGCACTTCGCCCCAAAACAGTTACCTTTCGGCCAGCCTCAACAAGTTGTGATACTAAATGTGACCCGATATAACCATCACCACCAACAACTAAAATATTGGGCCTTTCAGTCATAATCTGATCCAAGTATCAGGAAGCAAGTCTTGCGTATTTGTACCATTGGCAAACCATGTTTTAGGGGCCGTAACAATTTTATTAGCTCTAGAATTTAACCAAGCCCCCCACCAACTAAATGAGCTATTAGCGATAATATTGTGCTGACAAAGACTCATTAGCCGCATGTCATTATAACTTTCAGTATTTAAATTATGGTCGACATATTGACAAGGGAACCCAATTCTTAAATGATTTTTAACCCACTCAATATCATCTGAAAAAACAAAAAACTCAGGTTTCTCAACTCGTTCCGAAATATAACTGATCGCTTTCTGATAATAATCAAGAGAACAAAGCCCGTGCGTAGCTGTAGTGGTTGGATTATTCACATAGTCTCCACGCCGAACATGTAAACTAACCGCATTAACGCCCTCTATCTGCTTTGCTATTTCTGAATTTTGATCATTGAAAGGTAAACAAAATGTAAAATCATTGCGTATTTGAGCGGCGACGCTAAGAAAATATTTTTCACTTTGCCAATAGCCTATTGTAAACACATTGCTTGGAATTTTTTTTATACCATCCCAGTATTCAAAGTGAGGTTCAATCACAAAGCCTTTACCGCGAAACACACTCATTTCCCGCTTCAATAAAATTCTTCTAATATAACGTGCACTCTGCCATCCAAGAGCACTACGAAAATTATCTTCAGTAGCAACCTCAAAGGAACAGTTAAAAATTCTTTGAAGCTCAAACCCCTGATGAAGCTCGTAATTCGAAAAACCTGAGATATCTAACTTCAATAAATCTTCATTCGCAATAGCAACGGCTCTTCCCATTGCGTATTGAAACATCTGATTTCCCAGGCCACCTATAATGTGGCTAATTATCAATGAAAGCTCCGTCCAAAATTACTGTTTATTCCAACGCATAGCCCACTGATGACTATCGACAAATATCGAATTAATATATGTATCCGCATACAATGAATAACCTTTTGAAACCAACAACTCTACAATATCATTCAGTTTTTTCGGTTCGTTTTTAGTTTCGTAAGTCAATGTCTCTACACAAATACAAGTGGGTCTATGTTTTTGCCAATCAATCATCTCTAAAATAGATTTATCCAAACCTTCGATATCAATATTAAGGAAATCCAGCTCGCCAGAACTCCCAAGAATATCATTAATATCTAATAGCTCAACGATCAAAGTTTCTCGTAACTTATGACCCATGGAGAGATACCGCCTCATCTCTTCAGCTGAAAAGGTATTCAAGGTAGGTGAGTCCATCACAAAAAAATCCGCGCTAGGTTTACCTGAAAAATGGACACCACCTTGTATCACCGTATCTTTAGGCCGTTTCTTACTGAGTAATTTTGCAAAATAAGGGTCAGGTTCAACTAAAACCCCTTGTCCGCCTAATGAGGATAGGAGCGCCGTATTTGACAATTTAAAAGGATGATTAGCCCCGATATCTAAATATCTTTTAGGTCTCGATCCATGTATTAAATCCAATAGGAACACCACCAGCAAGTCTTCCCCACACTGGGAGTACGATGGCTTTCGGAAAGTAAACGACGGAAGACATAACTTCAATTTTGTTATTGTAGAGTTCGAAATGTATTTTTTAACAAATTTACGCATAATTTTAACGCTTCGTGGCAACACAATGCCAACCTAGACATGCCACATCGTCTGCTAGGTTAGGTTTATTTCGTGATGAGAAATAAATAAGGCCCACTACCGTCACCAAATAAGAGAGCGGCCAGTTCCAATCCCCGTAGCGTCTCGACATACTAGGTAACCTTAACAGTTCCTGCTTGAGGTAAGAGAACCAGTCCCCATTAGATTCCAGTTCATCAATTTCGAAGTTTCTCAAGGGCAGATGATATTCATACCAATAGCGGCTAAAACCAGTCGCATAGTGATACGGCGCAAAATGTACAAAAGAAGCAAATGGAGCAGTAATAATTAGTTTGCCACCAGATTTTAACAATCTTTCAAATTCATCTAACGCTTTAAGTGCATCAGGTAGGTGCTCAAACACTTCACTACATAAAATCACATCAAATGAGGCATCTTGTTCCGGTACATTGACAATATCGCAGACTAAATCAATCTTACTAGTATCCCAGCTACCTGTCTGAAGACCTTGGTCATCTCCTGTACCCTCATACTCACATACATCTTGAGAAACATAATTCAGATGTTCACACAATGGTTTATTGCGCAGCTCTCCAGCCCCGGCGTCGAGAATACGTAATCCTGACGGAATAGATTTCAATGTCTGAGCCAACCACTGATTGCGCTCAGTTTCATTTACATTGACCCCCATTATTTTTCTTAAACGCTCCTTCACTTCCTAATCCTCATTGTTTAACGAATGTGAAAATCCCTAAGGCATAGTGCTGTTTTTCTAACTCATCCATATCCTGTACAGGATTTGATGACTGAATAAGAGTACGGCTTGTCCCTACCCAAGCAAATTCTTTAAGTGATAACCCATTTTCAGCTCCGAGTCGAACTAAAGTCTGTGGAGAAAAAACTCGATTAGCATTAAATTCAACCCGCTCTTCGCCGACAGGCGCAGAGAGATAAAATATCCCCCCAGGCTGCAGTAATTTCGCCATATTCTCTAGCCCTTTTGCATACCCATTTGGATCTATAGGATCACCGTATCGACCTAGACCAAAATGCTCTAAAGCATGTAAACATGATAACGAGTCACAAGAGTCAACCAGTGATTCAGTAGGATTCATTAAATCTCCCTGCCGAAATATAATTCCTGGTATCAAGGTAGTGATAGGGCGAATATCATAGACTTCAATGTCCCTGAAACTTGCCACATGAGCAACAAAACCATCAATACGCGAACCTATATCTATATGTTTTGTTGGCTTTTTTTGATTAATTTGACGTGCAACATGTAAATCTTGCCAAAAATACTCATCTTTTGTTGTTCCACCTTCCTCATCCCAATCAGACAAACAAGGATATAAATTAAGTTTTCCATCATATCCTTTTCGAAAGGAAAGGTAGTCTGCCATATACCGTGGAACACCTATAAATGCACGAACAATCTGCCGTGGATCGAAACCAAATTGGGCACTAGCCACCCAATAAATCTTTTTTAAAAACTCTTTCATTTTATTTCCGTTTTAACCATTCAAGACTAACCAAAAACCCTATTAAATTAATTGCTAACCAGCCAAATGCCGCACCTATAACTCCTTGCCAAAAAACAAAGCAAGGGATTAAAACGATAGAGAGTAATAGGGAAATAAGATTAACCTGGAATACTCGATAAACTTTTTCATGAACAATCCAATTGATATAACCCACATTGTAAAAAGCATTCAAACATGTACCTAAAAGCAACACAGATAAAATTGGATAGACTGCTGAAACTATCTCTTCATCACGTAACCAAGCATTTAACAACCACTCACCAACCATTATAAAAACAAACGCGCCGAATACTGATAAAACAATAATTATTGAAAGTAATTTAAAGTTAAGTTTACGCAATGCTTCCAGCTTACTTCTAAGCTGTACGGCTCGTGGTAACAGAGCCTGAACCAAAGGATAAATTAATTGCAACATGCCTACAGAAACGGTTCCGGCAATCGTGTAATAACCAAACGCCTCAATACTTACCATCCGACTGAGTACAATTTTATCCATTTGCACAGTAAGGGCCCCAAGCCAAGTCGCCCCAGACATAGTCACAACCAAAGCCAAAGCTGGTTTTAATTCTCTGAAATCCCATTTCACTTTATCCCTTTTTATTTTAAGGGTAAGCCATGCAAAAATAGCTCGGATAAGGGTTTCCAGCAAAGCGGCTAAAACATGCCAGATTAAGTACGAAATCAATGTTGGCGAAAAAAATATCACGAGGACACCGCCAACATGCCTGACTACAGAACTACATAACATAATACTGTTAAGTGTAACGTGCGCCTGCGTTCCTACTAAAAGACTTCGATAAACTGACCCCGGAAATTGAAAGGCAAAAATAAACGCTGCACCATAAAGAGCATTCGTCCCAGTATTTATAGGAAGTCCTTCTAACTTAAGCCAATTACTAGAAATAACTTCAGCCAACAATATGATGAAGAACGCTATACTAATAGCGAAAACCCAATACACCCGTTCGAAGCCAAAAAGAAATACCGCTGTTTTGTAATTCCCTTTTTCGGTCCCATCAAACCTTACCGCGATTTCTCGCACTAATGCTTGCCCAATCCCCGCATCGAGCAGGCCTAGAACCGCCTGCAACATAACAATAAACCCAATTAAACCGAACTGTTTTGGACCTAATGCTGATAGATACCAAGGTAACGCAAATATTGGCCCTAAAGCGACAGCCCCAACCCCTGCATAATTTGCAAAGATATTTTTTTTAAGTGTCATTCCTTGAGTTCACAGCCCAATGAAAATCTCTCGATAAAACACTTATATGTATGCTTCAGTCCAACCCGCAACGATATAGTAGATCGCCACCCAAGCTCATTAATTTTAGAAACATCCATTACCTTTCGCATCGTTCCATCTGGTTTACTCAAGTCTTGAGTAAACTCACCCTTATACCCAACAACTTCAGCAATAATTTTTGCGACCTCTCGAATAGTCAAGTCTTCGCCAGAACCAATATTAATAAGTGGGCAACATGATGAATCAACAAGAGGATCATAAAGCTCAGCATCTAAGGTGCCGATAAAAACTAGCCCACACGCCAAGTCATCAACGTGTAAAAATTCACGTTTAGGATTACCACTCCCCCACAATACGACCTCTTCTGATTGTTTCATTTTGGCTTCATGCATCTTACGAATCAGAGCAGGCAAAACATGAGAGTTATCTAGATCGTAATTATCCTCTGGACCATACAAATTAGTTGGCATAGCAGCCAACCATTTAGTTCCATATTGGCGATTATACGACCAACACATTTCAATACCTGCAATTTTTGCCAAAGCATATGGCCGGTTTGTTTCTTCTAAAGGTCCTGTCAGCAGATATTCTTCTTTAATTGGTTGGGGACAATCACGCGGGTAAATACAGGAGCTACCTAAAAAAATAAGCCTCTTGACTTGAGTTTCATATGAAGCACGGCATACATTTGCTTCAATAAGCAAATTACTCATTAAAAAATTTACTGGATATGAATTATTAGCATGTATACCTCCTACCTTGGCCGCCGCCAAATACACTAACTCCGGACGCTCTTGTTCGAAAAAATCTAGCGTACTATCAAAGTCTTCTAGGTCAAGGTCGGCATGTGTCCGCGTTACAAGATTAGTATATCCTTGTTTTCGTAATTCCCGAACAATCGCACTACCAGCTAATCCATTGTGTCCAGCCACATATATTTTTATATTTTTCATTACCCTTTACTCGCGGCTATTGGGAGCATCATACCCATGCTTTTTTACAAGCTCATCGCGCTCAGCTGTTTTAAGGTCTTCCCTCACCATTTCACCAACCAACTCGTCAAAAGAAATCTGAGGACTCCAGCCGAGTTTATTCTTAGCCTTACTAGCATCCCCCAATAATGTTTCAACCTCAGTGGGGCGAAAATATCTCGGATCGACTGCAACAATACATTTACCAGAAGCGTCATAACCTTTTTCTTCTACACCCTCACCACGCCAGACTATCTCCATTCCAAGCTCTTTGGCTGCCGCGTTCACAAAATCACGCACGCTGTATTGAACCCCTGTCGCAATCACAAAATCTTCTGGCTCGTCTTGTTGAAGCATTAACCACTGCATTTCAACGTAGTCTTTGGCATGCCCCCAATCACGTAAAGCGTCCATGTTGCCAAGATAGAGGCAGCCCTGCAGTCCAAGTTTTATGCGAGCCAGCGCACGAGTAATCTTACGTGTAACAAATGTCTCACCACGCACGGGGCTTTCATGGTTAAACAAAATACCATTACAAGCATAAATACCGTATGCCTCACGATAATTAATCGTAATCCAATAGGCATAAAGTTTGGCTACTGCGTAAGGGCTTCGAGGGTAGAATGGTGTTGTTTCTTTCTGAGGAGTCTCCTGAACCAAACCATATAACTCAGAAGTAGAAGCCTGATAGAAGCGCGTCTTTTTCTCCAATCCAAGAATACGAATTGCTTCCAATATACGCAAAGCACCCAAAGCATCAGAATTAGCCGTATATTCAGGCTCCTCAAACGACACAGCTACATGACTTTGCGCTGCGAGGTTATAAATTTCGTCTGGCTGAACTTTCTGGATAATGTGAGTCAGACTGGATGAATCTGTCATATCGCCATGATGGAGAAAGAACGAGTTATTCTTCTCATGGATATCATGGAATAGGTGGTCAATTCGTGCTGTATTAAACAGGGAGCTGCGACGTTTAATGCCATGCACTTCATAGCCTTTTTCCAATAACAACTCTGAAAGGTAAGCCCCATCTTGGCCTGTGACTCCCGTGATTAATGCAACTTTCTTAGATCTTGTCATGTTTCCCCTATTTTATATGCTTGCCAAACAGCTTTTTCTATTGCACTCGGCTTTCAAACCAACATCAAACACAAAGTAATTTCGATTTCTATTCCTAATAAAACCTAGATACGATCAGAATTCTCACTTCCTATTTTCTGCAACTAATGACAATAAGTATTCGCCATAACCATTCTTACTTAATGAATCACCAATACGCTGTAAATCTTCTAAATTTAACCAATTATTATGAAATGCAATTTCCTCCAAACAGGCAATTTTATAGCCTTGCCTTTTTTCAAGCGTTTCTACAAAGTGAGCCGCTTCTAGAAGACTTTCATGAGTGCCCGTATCCAACCAGGCGAAACCTCGTCCTAACAGTTCAACATTCAACTTTCCTGCTTCCAAATAGGCATTATTGATACAGGTTATTTCTAGTTCGCCTCGTTCAGAAGGTTCTACTTGTTTAGCAAAATCAATGACGTCGTTATCGTAAAAATAAAGTCCAGTAACAGCAAAATTAGATTTAGGTTTCTCCGGTTTTTCTTCAATTGATAAAACTCGCATATTGTCATCAAAATCAACCACACCAAAACGCTCTGGATCTTTTACCTGATAGCCAAAAACTGTTGCGCCTTTTTTATCTTTTGCTCGCGCTACTGCATCTCGAAGTTTTGGAGTAAAGCCCTGACCAAAATAAATATTGTCCCCCAACACTAAGCAAACATCATCGGAGCCAATAAATTCCTCTCCAATAATAAAAGCCTGCGCTAAGCCGTCAGGGCTAGGTTGAACGGCATAATTCAGATTCACTCCAAACTGATTACCGTCCTTCAATAACCGCTGATAACCAGCGATATCATTTTCAGTTGTAATAATTAAAATATCCCTGATTCCAGCCAACATCAGCGCCGAAAGAGGGTAATAAATCATTGGTTTATCATAAATAGGCAGCAGCTGTTTAGAGACCCCCATAGTGAGAGGATAAAGCCGAGTACCACTTCCACCAGCAAGCACAATTCCTTTCACTATTTCGTTACTCCAAGCCGTTCGCGTTTATAACTACCATCCTGCACTCTTTGCACCCATTCTTCATTTGCCAAAAACCATTGCACAGTTTTCCTAATTCCCGTTTCAAACGTTTCCCGTGGTTTCCAACCTAATTCCCGCTCTATCTTACTGGCATCTATCGCATAGCGCAGATCATGCCCAGGACGGTCTTCTACATAGGTAATCAAGCTTTTAAAGCCTGCACCATTATTCCCAGCAGAAGAATATATGCTATCGCTCGCAAGCTCCTCAAGAAGCTCACAAAGTGTGAGCACTACATCTATATTCTGTTTTTCGTTATGTCCTCCGACGTTATACGTTTCGCCAACCTTACCCTCTGACAAAACCTTATAAAGTGCTACGGCATGATCTTCAACATAAAGCCAATCACGAACCTGATCACCTTTACCATAAACAGGTAATGTTTTGCCCTCTAAGGCATTTAGGATCACTAATGGAATTAATTTTTCTGGAAAATGATACGGCCCGTAATTATTAGAGCAGTTTGTTACAACAACAGGTAAACCGTATGTCCTATACCATGCCCTTACTAAATGATCGGAGCTGGCTTTACTTGCTGAATAAGGCGAGCTTGGCGCATAGGACGTTTGCTCTGTGAACAACTCATCTGGGCCGTCAAGATCACCGTAAACTTCATCTGTAGAAATGTGATGAAAACGGAAGTTGTTTTTGCGGCTATCATCTAGGCCTGACCAATACTGCCGCGTCACCTCAAGCAAGGTGTATGTGCCAACAATATTTGTTTCGATAAACTCAGCTGGGCCATCAATAGAGCGATCGACATGGCTTTCAGCGGCCAAGTGCATTACAGCGTCAGGTTGGTGCTCTTCAAACACGTGCTCTAGGGATAACCGATCACAGACATCAATCTGCTCAAAAAAATATCTTGGACTATCACTTACTTCACTGAGTGATTCTAAGTTCCCTGCATAGGTCAACTTATCGACATTGATAACAGAGTCGTTGGTGCAATTAATAATATGGCGAATCACAGCCGAGCCAATAAACCCGGCCCCACCGGTAACCAGTATTTTAATAGCCATACCCCTTCCTGGATCAAAAATTGCTATAGAGTTTTTAGGGCATCAACAATCTTCTGCTGATCGCTCTCATCCAAATACGGGTGCATCGGCAAACTCATCACCACTTCTGCAGTTTTGTCACCCACTTGCAAATGAACAGAATCATCAGCTAACGCAGTTTGTTTATTCAATGGAATTGGATAATGTACTGCAGAAGGGATACCTTGCTCCTGCAACGCAGCCTGCACAGCATCACGGTTCTCAACACGAATGGTATATTGCGCCCATGCACTGGTGTTGTGGGCTTCAACATAAGGAGTTGTTTCAATACCTGCTTCATTAAACATAGAGGTATATCGCTCTGCGACTTGCTGGCGCTGTTCAAGCTCTTTGGTGAAAAGCCGAAGTTTTGGCAAAAGGATAGCTGCCTGTATCGTGTCAAGACGGCTATTCACGCCCACTCGTGCGTGATGATAACGACGGTCCTGACCATGGTTAGCAATTTGACGCATAACAACTGCCAGTTCATCATCATTGGTGAAGATTGCACCACCATCACCGTAACAGCCTAACGGCTTGGCTGGAAAAAAGGAGGTGGTTGCAATGGTGCTCAGATTACAGGAACGCTTACCTTTGTATGTTGCACCAAAGCTTTGCGCTGCGTCTTCAATAACCGGGATGCCATGCTTTTCAGCTATCGCGTTAATGGCATCCATATCAGCGCACTGACCATACAAGGAAACGGGCATGATAGCTTTTGTGCGAGGTGTAATTGCAGCTTCGATCAGCTCTGGATCAATATTGTAGGTACGTGGATCAATATCCACATAAACAGGTTTTGCGCCTAACAATGCAACCGTTTCTGCTGTGGCTATGAAGGTAAACCCAGGCACAATCACTTCATCACCTGGACCAATACCGAAGGCCATTTGCGCAATTTGCAAGGCATCGGTACCGTTTGCACAAGCAATACAATGCTTCGTTCCAGCAAACTCAGCCAAGGCTTGCTCTAGCTCGGAGACCTCTGGACCAAGCACATACATGCCATGCGCTAATACACGCGCAATCCCTTCGTCGATTTCATCTTTAATTAGCGCTTGCTGCGCGGCCAGATCAATAAATTGCATAGTTATTCACGCTCCTAAACGAATAGCGGAATAATATATGATTTAGGTAAGAAATGCAGGTCGAAAGAGGTGTCATTGGGAGATTTAATCACGCTGACTAAAATAGTTACTATTACTTTAAAAACCCACAACTACAACCTTTACAAGCGAGCGTAACATATTGAAAAAAAAAGGAAAAATGGTCGGAACGGCAGGATTCGAACCTGCGACCCCTTCACCCCCAGTGAAGTGCGCTACCAGACTGCGCTACGCCCCGAATATCTTGATTTGATAACTTGATGAACGGCGCGAATCATACCCTATGATTGGCACCGTGAAAACAACAGATGGAATTTGAAAACAACTTATTTTAGCTAGAGGTGATTCTCGCAGATTAAGCTTTTAACGCACCGAGCACGTCTTCAAGCTCAACCACCATTTGACGGATAAGTTGCTGGGATTGACTGGTGTCATCCTTAACATCTTCACTGCCAAAACGCTGACGCGCGCCACCGATAGTAAAACCCTGATCGTACAGCAGGCTGCGAATCTGACGAATGATCAGCACATCCTGACGCTGGTAATAACGACGATTCCCACGACGCTTCACCGGGCTAAGCTGGGAGAATTCCTGTTCCCAGTATCTCAGTACATGCGGTTTTACATTGCAGAGTTCGCTGACTTCACCAATGGTAAAATAGCGTTTCCCCGGAATCGGCGGTAACTCGTCGTTATGACTTGGTTCCAGCATAATCTTCTACTTTTGCTTTGAGTTTCTGTCCTGGTCGGAAGGTAACCACGCGACGAGCGCTGATAGGAATATCTTCACCGGTCTTTGGATTACGTCCTGGTCGTTCTTTTTTGTCACGTAAACCAAAATTACCAAAACCTGACAATTTCACCTGATCGTTATCGATCAAACTTTGCCTTACTTCGCCAAAAAACATTTCAACAACTTCTTTGGCTTCTCGCTTATTCAAACCCAGCTCATCAAACAGTTTTTCTGCGATAGCTGCTTTGGTTAGAGCCCCCATTAACTAGCCCCTTAATCTTGCATCAAATTGTTTTTCTAAGTTATTGATAACACAACCAATAAACTCTGATATCTCTTCATCGGTAAGAGTGCGCGATGCGTGTTGCCAGGTCAAGCCTAATGCTAAACTTTTATGATCTGGCTCAATGCCTTTGCCATCGTAAAGATCAAACAACCGCACAGCTGTTAACCATTCCCCTGCCGATGCTTTCATTACGTCAACAATCGCTGAAAGTTCAGTGGAACTTGAAACAAGTATAGCCAAGTCTCGGCGAACTTCAGGGAATTTTGATAATTCTTTAAAGCTAGCGATTGTACCCTGTTCAATACCCGCCAACGTCAGCTCAAACAGATAAACCGGGCCACTCAAACCCAATGACTTTTCAATCGTCGGATGCAGCGCACCCACATAGCCGATTTCTTCACCATTTCTTAAAATAGCGGCAGATTGGCCTGGATGTAATGCATGGTGAGCTTTGCTAGCAAAGGTAAACTCTTGCGCCGAGCCACCCATTGCCAAAAGCGTCTCCACATCGCCTTTTACATCATAGAAATCAACCGGCTCTTGCTGCTCATGCCAGCTTTCAGCTGTACGTCCACCCGCAATGACTCCACCAATTCGCGCAAGCTGCTCAATGCCTGACTCACCTCGTGTAAAGGTCAAACCACTTTCAAACAATCGCACACGTTGTTGCTGTCGATTTTGGTTGTACTGCAGCGCCTGAGCAAGCCCTGGCCACAGTGACGTACGCATCACCGACATATCTGCTGAAATTGGGTTTGCCAATGCAATACCCTGATCCGTCGTATCAAAATAAGCCTGCATTTTAGGATCAACAAAGCTATACGTGATCGCTTCACTATAACCACGAGCCAAAAGTACTCGTCGCAGATTTTTAATCGATACTTTAGCTTCACTAGCGGGCTTGGGTGTTAGTGTCGCTGTTGGCGCACAAACAGGCAGACGGTTATAGCCATAAATACGCGCAAGTTCTTCAATCAAATCAGCTTCAATCGCAATATCAAAGCGGTAGGACGGAACAGAAATAGACCACTCTCCGCTGGCCACTTCTTCTACACCCAGACCAAGACGCTTAAGAATATCGACGATTTCTGCTGCACCAATATCCAGAGCTAGCAAGCTCTTAACGCGCGCTTCACGAAGACTTACTGTATTCCATTTAGGCAGTTTCTCTTCAGAAACCACTTCAACAATCGGCCCCGCTTCTCCACCACTGATTTCCAGCAGCAGTTGCGTAGCACGCTCAACAGCCTGTCGCTGAAGCGTAAAATCCACTCCGCGCTCAAAACGGTGTGATGAATCCGTGTGCAAACCATAACTACGCGCTTTACCGGCAATCGTCGTCGGCTTGAAGAACGCACTTTCCAAAAAAATGTTTTTGGTTTCAGCGCTCACGCCCGTTGCCGCACCACCCATCACACCGGCCATTGCCAATGGACCGGAATTATCAGCAATAACAAGTGTATCCGCGGTTAAGGTGATTTCCTGATCATCCAGCAATGTCAGTTTTTCGCCTTCACGAGCCGTGCGCACCTGAATGGCACCCTGCAGCTTGTCCTTATCAAAGGCGTGCATAGGTTGGCCTAATTCAAGTAACACATAGTTAGTAACATCAACGACCGGGTCAATCGAACGAATACCGGAACGACGCAAACGCTCAACCATCCACAATGGTGTAACGGCTGCTGCATTAATATTGTTAATCGCGCGCCCCACATAGCGTGGGCAGTCAGTATCAGCCTCAACGATCACTTCATGAACGTTATCAAGCGTTGCCGGAACTTCATCAATCACAACAGGACTGACGTCAGCTTTGTTCAGCACACCGACTTCACGAGCTAAACCGGCAATGCTCAAGCAATCACCACGATTAGGTGTCAGATCAATGTCGATGACATTGTCTTCTAGATTCAGATAGCAGCGAATATCTGCGCCGACTGGTGCATCAGCAGGCAATTCCATAATACCTTCAGATTTTTCACCTAAACCGATTTCATCAGCACCACACAGCATGCCATAGGACTCAACACCACGCAGTTTCGCTTTTTTAATTTTAAAGTTACCGGGCAATACCGCCCCGACTTCAGCCAAAGCCACCTTAATGCCAGCACGTGCATTCGGCGCCCCACAAACCACCTGGAACACTTTAGAACCATTACTGACCTGACAAACCCTTAACTTGTCAGCATCCGGATGTTGCTCAGCTTGCTGGATTTCAGCAACGACAACGCCTCTAAAATCACCCGCTACCGGCTCAATGCCGTCTACTTCCAGGCCAGCCATTGTTAGCTGTTCAACCAACTCATCGGAATCGATTTGGGGGTTTACCCACTCTCTAAGCCACTGTTCACTGACTTTCATGTATTAATCCAATCTTTTAATAGCGCCCCAATCGGAGCGTGAAATATGTTTGTTATCTTATTGTGAATGCGTTTGACTAATTAAACTGCGACAGGAACTTCAGGTCATTTTCAAAGAAAAGCCGCAAATCGTTGACGCCGTAACGCAACATTGCCAGACGCTCAACGCCCATACCAAAGGCGAAACCACTAAACTGCTCGCTATCAATTTTAGACGCTTTAAAGACATTCGGATGAACCATACCGCAGCCCATCACTTCCAGCCAACCGGTATGCGAGCACACACGACAGCCTTCGCCATTACACATAACACAGGCGATATCCACTTCTGCTGATGGCTCAGTGAAGGGAAAATAGGACGGACGGAAACGTACCGCTAATTCTTTTTCAAAGAAAACTTTCAGAAATTCTTCAACCGTACCTTTAAGCTGAGCAAAGTTCACATCCTTATCAACTACCAAACCTTCTACCTGATGGAACATCGGCGTGTGCGTCAGATCCGAATCACAACGATAAACTCGACCCGGACAAATCACACGCAAGGGTGGCTCTTCGCCTTCCATAACACGCACCTGCACAGGTGAGGTATGAGTACGCAATAGGGTATGTGCATCAAAATAGAAGGTGTCGTGCATCGCACGCGCCGGGTGATGCGAAGGAATATTGAGCGCTTCGAAATTGTGATAGTCATCTTCAATTTCAGGACCCTGGGCAACGTCATAGCCCATGTTGGCGAAGAACTCTTCGATTCGCTCCATGGTATGCGTTACTGGATGCAGGTTACCACAGCACTGGCCGCGGCCAGGCAACGTTACATCAAGCGTCTCATTTGCCAACTTCTCATTTAACGCAGCTTCGCTTAAGGTCGTCTTACGCGCTGAAATGCTATCATTAACCTGTTGCTTGGCAACATTGATTTTGGCGCCCGCTTGCGGACGCTCTTCGGCAGACAGTTTACCCAGACTTTTTAACAGCTGAGTGATTTCGCCTTTTTTCCCCAAATACTGAACACGCAACTGCTCCAGCACCTGCTCTTCCGTCGCCGCATTAACCGCAGCTTGAGCTTGTTCCACAAGGGCGCTCAGGTTTTCCATTGTGTCTTCCTCAAAAAAGCTTTGCATAATTATTGCTCGAAGCAATTATGCAAAGCCCTCTACTAACAATGCACTACAAATAAAAATAGGGGGTGAAGAATTCAGCTCCACCCCCTATTAAGTCTTTTCTGTGATCGCCTTCGCAGCTGTAAATTCAACGACTACGACGAACAATCAATCACTGTGGTTAACCAGTGATTAGGCAGCCAGAGCTTGTTTTGCTTTTTCAGCAATCGCAGCAAACGCAGCCTTTTCTTGAACAGCCAGGTCAGCCAGCATTTTACGATCGATTTCGATTGATGCTTTTTTCAGGCCAGCAATCAGACGGCTGTAGGAAACACCGTTAATACGAGCTGCAGCATTGATACGTGCAATCCACAATGCGCGGAATTGACGCTTACGCTGGCGACGGTCACGGTATGCATATTGACCGGCTTTGATAACTGCCTGTTTGGCAACGCGGTATACACGGCTACGAGCACCGTAATAACCTTTAGCTTGTTTTAATACTTTCTTGTGACGCTTATGAGCGGTCACACCTCTTTTAACGCGTGGCATAGCTTAATCCTCTCAGAAATTCAGTCAGTTACAAGTTTGGCAACATACGTTGAACCAGTGCTTTGTCAGCAGCATGAATTTGCTGCATGCCACGCAATTGGCGCTTACGCTTGGTGCTTTTCTTGGTCAGAATGTGACTTCTGAAGGATTGTTTGTGCTTGAAGCCATTCGCCGTTTTCTTGAAGCGCTTGGCTGCACCACTGTTTGATTTAATCTTTGGCATTTAAAACTCCGCATTCGGTCTTTCTATTTAGTTATAAAGTTAATATCAGTCCAAATCCCGATATTACTTCTTCTTGGCTGGGGCAATCACCATCGTCATCTGTCGACCTTCCGGTTTTGGCTGCTGCTCAACTGATCCGTACTCTTCCAAGTCTTTAGCAACTCGAAGCATCAGTTTCAAACCGATATCCTGATGGGCCATTTCACGCCCACGGAAACGACACGTCACTTTGGTCTTGTCCCCATCTTTAAGGAAACGTATCAGGTTGCGTAGTTTTACCTGATAATCCCCTTCTTCCGTCCCTGGTCTAAACTTAATTTCCTTTACCTGCGTCTGTCGCGCTTTCTTACGATTAGCCGCCTGTTGCTTTTTCTCGTCAAAGAGCTTTTTACCATAGTCCATCACTTTACAGACGGGAGGCTGGGCATCAGGTGCAATTTCCACCAAATCTAATTTTGCCGCTGCCGCTGCTGCCAGCGCTTCTTCAATGGTTACAACACCTACTTGTTCACCTAAGGCGCCAACGAGTCTTACCTCTTTAGCCTGGATATCACCATTGATCGTGGCTTTTTTCGATTTGCCTTTGCTCATTATATTGACGAGTTCTCCTAATTATTCTGAGTCTGAACGACCGAGACGATTAATATCCGTCGTCAGCCTTTCACAAAATGCATCAATTGACATGGAACCAAGGTCTTCACCCTTTTGGGTGCGAACCGCAATACTACCGGTTTCCATCTCTTTATCCCCCACAACTAATACATAGGGAATCTTCTGAATTGCGTGCTCGCGAATTTTAAAGCCGATCTTCTCATTTCTCAAGTCAGAGATGACTCTAAATCCTTTATTTTTCAAGGTTTTTTCAAGATTCAGGCAATATTCGCTCTGACTGTCGGTAATATTAACAATTACTGCCTGCTCCGGCGCCAACCAAGCCGGGAACGCGCCAGCAAAATGTTCAATCAAAATACCGATAAAACGCTCGAATGATCCAAGAATCGCACGGTGCAACATCACAGGTACCTGACGACTGCCATCTTCAGCCACATATTGTGCATCTAGACGACCCGGCATCGAGAAATCAACCTGAATAGTGCCGCATTGCCACACTCGACCCAGACAATCCTTCAGAGAAAACTCAATTTTCGGTCCGTAGAAGGCACCCTCACCTGGCTGTAGATCCCAAGCAATACCTTTTGTATCCAATGCCACCTGCAACGCTTCTTCAGCTTTATCCCAAACTTCGTCAGAACCTACACGTTGCTCAGGGCGAGTCGACAATTTCACGATCACATCGTCAAAACCGAAATCACGATAAACGCTGTACAGCAGATCAATGAAAGTCGCCACCTCATCCTGGATCTGTGCTTCCGAACAAAAGATATGCGCATCATCCTGCACAAAGCCGCGCACTCGCATCAAACCCTGCAAGGTACCGGAGGGTTCATTACGATGACAACAACCAAACTCCGCAAGACGCAACGGCAAATCACGATAACTACGCAACCCCTGATTAAACACCTGCACATGACAGGGGCAGTTCATTGGCTTAACAGCGTAATCACGATTTTCAGAGTGCGAGGAAAACATTTCATCGCCAAATTTGTCAGCATGGCCGGAGCGCTGCCACAAACTAAAATCCACCAGTTGCGGCGTTTTAATTTCCTGATAGCCATTGGTACGCTGAACATTACGCATGTATTGCTCAACGGCTTGATAAACTGACCAGCCCTTGGCGTGCCAGAACACCATACCAGGCGCCTCTTCCTGCAAATGGAAGAGATCCAGCTTCTTTGCTAACTTACGGTGATCGCGCTTGCTCGCTTCCTCAAGGAAATTTAAATATTTCTTCAACTGCTTTTTGTCAGCCCAAGCGGTTCCGTATATACGTTGCAGCATTTTATTATCAGAATCACCGCGCCAGTAGGCACCCGACATACGCATCAACTTAAAATGCTCGCAGAAACGCATATTTGGCACGTGCGGGCCACGACACATGTCGACATATTCTTCATGATGATACAGGCCTGGCGTTGCTGACTGATCAATATCCTGCTGTAGAATTTCCTGCTTATACGTCTCGCCACGCTCAGCAAAAACGTCGACGGCTTCCTGCCAACTTACCTTCTTCTTAATCACATCGTACTGGGTTTTTGCCAGTTCCTTCATGCGATTTTCCAGCGTCACCAAATCATCTTCAGTGAGACGGTGCTCAAGATCAACGTCGTAGTAAAAGCCATTTTCAATCACTGGGCCAATGGCCATTTTAGTATCAGGCCACAGCTGCTTGATGGCGTGTCCCAACAAGTGCGCACAGGAGTGACGAATAATATCCAGACCCGCCTCGTCTTTCGGTGTAAAAAGCACCAGATCGGCATCGTCACAAATCACATCGTGGACATCCGCAGGCTCACCGTTAACGGTTGCACCCAGCGTTGCTTTCGCAAGACCAGGGCCAATATCAGTTGCCACTTCAAACACAGAGACAGGGTTATCGAAACTACGTTGAGAACCATCAGGAAGGGTAATAACAGGCATTATTTGTCCTTTTATCAGTGGTGGCCCCCACAAAAGGCCACATGAGTTTTATTAATCTAAAAAATAAAAAACACCCACATTCGCTTAACGGATGTGAGTGTTGAATTTTTTGGTGTCTCCTCCTAACTGGAGCGACACCCGAAGCGTCGGCAGTCTAACAGATTCTATCGGTCTTAACGACTATTGGGCCTGCACGCAGACATTCATCATCAATCTCATCAACCAGATCCGCACGACAGAAGGGATCAGCCATACGGGCAGCGGTTTCAACTGGCAGCAAGTGATCAACGGCCGCCCTTTCTTCCAGCAATTCGGCTTCCGTTGCTTTCATGCGCTGCTGAGAAAACTCGTTCACCTCAAGCCCCTGAATAATTTCATAACGCCCATAGTTACAACGTACCGGAAACGAATAAATAATGCCCGTCGCCACACCATAGCTACCATCACTTGGCACCGCCATGCTCACCCAGTCTTCGCCTGTGCCTAACGCCCAGCTACGCATATGCGCAATCGCAGCTTGCGCCGCCGATGCCGCACTAGAAGCACCACGTGCATTAATAATCGCCGCGCCACGCTCTTGAACCAGAGGAATAAAAGAATTTTTGTACCAATCATTATCGATCAACGACAGCACTGGCTCGCCATGTACAGACGCATGATGTAAATCAGGATATTGCGTTGCAGAGTGATTACCCCAGATCGTGACACCAGTCACTTCCAGAACACCCGTTCCCAAACGATTAGCCAAGATCCCTTTAGCACGCTGATGGTCCAAACGAGTCATCGCAGTAAATCTGCCCGGAGGTAAATCAGGCGCATTACGGCTAGCAATCAAAGCATTAGTATTAGCGGGGTTACCCACCACCAATACACGCACATCGGGATTAGCGTGGTCATTCAACGCTTTACCCTGCACAGAGAAAATAGCGGCATTTGCTGTAAGCAGATCACCACGCTCCATACCCGGCCCACGAGGACGCGCACCTACCAACAAAGCATAATGAACACCCTTGAAACCCTCTTCAGGATTATCATGAATACTCACCTGCTGAAGCAACGGGAAGGCACAATCCGTAAGTTCCATGGCAACGCCACGCAGCGCTTTCATTGCTTGAGGAATTTCAACTAACTGCAGAATAACGGGCTGATCATCGCCGAGCATTTCGCCCGCAGCAATCTTGAATAATAGTGAATAGGCAATATTGCCAGCGGCGCCTGTTACGGTGACTCTAACGGCTGGTTTCACACTGCTTCTCCTTAGTTTGGAAATAACGAAGTTGGACGTCTTGTTTTATACCCACTTACCCTATAAACAATAGTACGAGTCAGCAGGGAAATGAAATATAAGAAGTACTTGAGGGATCATAACACGTGACATAACGTGTGCAATTCGACATAAGTCTACCAGTTAAAAACTGGTAGGCGCGAGTGGATTCGAACCACCGACCCCCACCATGTCAAGGTGGTGCTCTAACCAACTGAGCTACGCGCCTGCAAATCTGTTTGCAGAATTAAGGTGCGTAAGATAACACCTGACCCGAACGCCCTCAAGCAAAAAAATAAACTAATAAAAAATATCGATGATCGAATAAATTGAAGAGCCAATCTCCGTTTGCAACTTGATCAAACGAGATCGCCTCCCTATGGCTTAAACTTGGTAATAAGCCCGATACCACTCAACAAAATTAGCAATGCCTTGCTCAATCGGCATGGCAGGCTTATAGCCGGTATCATTCACCAACGCATCCACATTAGCGTAGGTATCCGGTACGTCCCCCGGCTGCAGCGGCAGCAGGTTTTTCTCTGCTTTCTTACCAAGACAATCTTCCAGAATCTCGATATAACGCAGCAAATCTACCGGCGAATTACTGCCAATATTATAAAGGCGATACGGCGCTTGACTGGTACTAGGCTCCGGTTCATCGCCCTGCCACTGAGGATCAGGCTCAGCTACTTTATCCAGCGTACGAATCACACCCTCAACAATGTCATCGATATAAGTGAAATCACGTTTGTGATGGCCGTAGTTAAAAACATCAATCGGCTCACCCGCAAGAATCTTCTGGGTAAACATAAACAGCGCCATATCAGGTCGCCCCCAGGGGCCATACACCGTAAAGAATCGTAAACCCGCAGTGGGCAACTGATACAAATGACTGTAGGTGTGCGCCATCAACTCATTGGCTTTTTTACTAGCGGCATAAAGACTCAGCGGGTGATCGACATTGTCCTGCACAGAAAAGGGCATTTTAGTATTGGAGCCGTAAACTGAACTGCTAGAAGCATACACTAAATGCTCCACCTCATTATGACGACAGCCCTCCAAAATATTCATGAAACCCATGATGTTGGAGTTGATATAGGAATGCGGATTAACCAGCGAATAACGTACGCCTGCCTGTGCAGCCAGGTTAACAACACGCTGCGGCTGGTGCTTTTTAAACACCTCCTCCATGGCTGACTGATCTTCGATATTGGCACGAATATCGGTAAATCCGTTCTGATCGAGCAACTGGTTAAGTCGGGACTGCTTCAAATTCACATCGTAATAATCATTAAGATTATCGATACCAATCACTTCGTCGCCACGCGCCAACAAGCGTTTTGCCAACGTCGAGCCAATAAAACCTGCCGTGCCTGTTACCAGAACTTTCACTAAACCATTACCCCTTTAAGTATCAAAACCAACCGAAAAACGAACTAACTGTAGCCCATATCGAACAATCACCCAAGCATGTTAGCGTTAATAGCGGAGATTTGATCGCGATAATTTGCCGCCTCTTCAAACTTCATATTTTTAGCCGCTTCGTACATTTTATCTTCCAACTGAGTGAGCAATTTACCTAACTGCGCCGGCGTCATTTTTTCAATATCAATCTGATAATCAGCCTGAGGCTCAGCCACCCTTTTACTCTGCTTGCCTCGTGCCCCCGGTGTCACCGCGCCTTCTAAAATATCTTCAACCGACTTAACGATGCCGCGTGGCGTAATACCGTGCTCTTCGTTATATGCGCGCTGCTTTTCACGACGCCGATCTGTTTCATCAATGGCGCGCTGCATCGAACCCGTAATACGGTCTGCATATAAAATAGCCGTGCCTTTGGCATTACGTGCGGCACGACCAATGGTTTGAATCAGAGAGCGCTCGGAACGCAAAAAGCCTTCCTTATCAGCATCCAGAATGGCTACCAAGGATGCCTCGGGGATATCCAGTCCTTCACGCAACAGGTTGATGCCGATCAGCACATCAAACTCACCAATACGTAGATCACGAATAATTTCCACTCGCTCTACCGTATCGATATCGGAATGCACATAACGAACACGCACACCGTGTTCGTCGTAATACTCTGTCAGGTCCTCAGCCATACGCTTGGTCAACACCGTCACTAAGACGCGTTCGTTATTGGCCACACGGCGATTAATTTCAGACAGCAGGTCATCCACCTGCGTTGAGGCTGGCCGAATCTGGATTTCAGGGTCCAGCAGTCCCGTTGGACGCACGACCTGATCCACCACCTGACCAGAATGCTCACCCTCATAAGAGCCTGGTGTCGCCGAAATAAAGATCGTCTGTGGTGCGGCCTGCTCCCACTCGTCAAATCGCATAGGACGATTACCCAGCGCCGAGGGCAAACGGAAACCGTATTCCACCAGTGTCTCCTTACGCGAGCGATCCCCTTTGTACATGGCACCTAATTGTGGAATGGTGACGTGAGACTCATCAACGAACAGCAGCGCATTGTCCGGCAGATAATCAAACAGGGTCGGCGGCGCCTCTCCATCAGGACGACCCGACAAATAGCGAGAGTAATTCTCAATGCCGTTGCAGTAACCCAGCTCCAGAATCATCTCAACATCAAAGTTGGTACGCTGCTCTAAACGCTGCGCTTCGACCAACTTGTCGTTATCACGCAGTTGCGTTAGCCGCTCTTTGAGCTCTTCCTTAATTTTTTCAGTGGCACCAACCAACGTGTCACGAGGGGTTACATAGTGAGTCTTGGGATAGATGGTTATACGCGGCAGGCGCTTTAGAACTTCGCCCGTCAACGGATCGAATAGAGCGATTGATTCAATTTCATCATCAAACAATTCAATGCGTACTGCATCGCGTTCAGACTCAGCAGGATAAATATCAATCACGTCGCCCCGCACTCGGTAAGTCGCACGATGCAGCTCCACATCATTACGTTTGTACTGCAACTCTGCCAGACGACGTAAAAGGCCACGTTGATCGATACGATCACCGCGATCAAGGTGCATCACCATGTTCAAATAAGCGCCTGGATCACCAAGCCCATAAATCGCTGACACCGTCGCCACCACAATGGCATCATTACGCTCCAGCAAAGCCTTGGTTGCCGACAGGCGCATCTGTTCAATATGTTCGTTTACCGAGGCATCCTTTTCAATAAAAGTATCGGAGGAAGGCACATAGGCTTCGGGCTGATAATAATCGTAATAGGAAACAAAATACTCTACCGAGTTACGCGGAAAGAACTCCTTGAACTCACCATAAAGCTGCGCAGCCAATGTCTTGTTAGGTGCTAAAATCAACGCAGGCCGCCCGGTATTAGCAATCACGTTTGCCGCCGTAAAGGTCTTACCAGAACCTGTCACGCCCAGCAACGTCTGATACGCCAAACCCGCCTCAATACCGTCGCAAAGCTGCTCAATAGCCGCTGGCTGATCGCCGGCAGGTTGAAAAGGTGAAACGACTTGAAAATCGACTGACATTTTTTCCCTAATAACAGATTTCAATTGCTCAATAGACAGCCGGTTATTGTAGCAATTATCAGCGCCGACGTATTTTTTAACACAGAGTAAAACCTTCAGACATAAAAAAAGCCGATACAGTCGTATCGGCTTTTAAAATATGGCTCCCCGAGCTGGACTCGAACCAGCGACAGGCGGATTAACAGTCCGCTGCTCTACCAACTGAGCTATCGGGGATCAACTCAATGAGGCGCGTATATTAATGACGATTCAGGGTGAGGTCAACACTAAAAACCAAGGTTTTATAATCTATTTAACAAGCCCTAATTTACACACCGAAAAATGCTTTATTTACATCCAATTAAGGGTTTTTTCTAAAATAACCGCAACAAAAGCCACTTAAATACATTAGATGCTTTAATGGTACTGCTTACCTTCCTTCGTACCGGTTTTCGACTCTATTAACCGTTGTTGCCACAATTCATCAACGAACTCATGATCAGGCATATAGCCAACAAGTGAATGTAATAAAATTTCCTTTATCGTTTCATAATCATAAACTTGGCAAGCAGTTTCCAGTCTATTTAACAATACTTCTAGCTCAGACCACTCCATAGAACCCTCTTCGGCCCATAAAATTTTAGGATGATCGCTACCCACCAGATTGCCTTCAATCAATAGTTCTTCTTTGAGCTTTTCGCCAGGTCGCAACCCTGTGTAATGAATTTCAACATCGCCCTCTTCACTTCCGATTTCTCGCACCTCAAGGCCCGTCAAATGAATCATTTTCCGCGCCAAGTCACTGATATTTACCGGCTCGCCCATATCCAGCACAAACACATCCCCCCCTTTAGCCAAGGCACTTGCCTGCACAACCAACAATGCAGCTTCCGGTATCGTCATAAAATAACGATAAATTTCAGGATGAGTTACGGTTACCGGACCACCCTCGGCAATCTGTTTACGGAAAACCGGCACAACAGAGCCAGAGGATCCTAAAACATTACCAAAGCGAACCATTGAAAAGCAGGTATCGGGATATTCTGCCGTCAACCCCTGCAACACGAGTTCAGCCAGGCGCTTAGTTGCACCCATCACATTAGTCGGACGTACCGCTTTATCGGTAGAGATCAGAGTTACTGATGGCACCTTGGCTTGAGCAGCCGCGCGCGCCAAGGCCAAAGTTCCAAGCACATTATTACGCACACCGGAAATTATATTGTGCTCGACCAATGGGACGTGTTTATAAGCCGCCGCATGAAAAACGACTTGCACACGATAATGATGTAACGTTTTAAGAAGTAAGGCTTCATCCTGAACCGAGCCAAGAATGGGCACTAGGTCAACATTCAACTCAGCCGAATTTGCATCACGCAGCTCTTTATCGATCGCATATAAACCATATTCAGTCAATTCAAACAGCAGCAACTTTGTGGGCTTTAACCGCACAATTTGTCGACATAACTCAGAACCTATTGAACCACCAGCCCCCGTCACCATGATCACTTTTCCGGTAACACTCGCTGACAACAAATGTGTTTTAGGCTCTACCGCTTCACGCCCCAACAAATCATCGATATCCACTTCTTTAACAGCATCCAAACTAACCTTACCAGCGACCAACTCCGGCATCGTTGGCAAAGTTCGAACATGTACCGACAGCGGCTCTAGCTGAGTGATAATTTTTCGTCTGGCAGACAAACTGGCTGAAGGTAACGCCAACAAAACATCCGTGACATTATGATCATTTATAAGCTGCTCAAGCGCCTGCGGTGAATAAACTCGTAATCCATTAATCACCGTACCTTGCAGTGATTTTTTATCGTCTAAATAAGCAACAGGCACATAATTCCCGTCATGCTTTAACGCCGAAGCTAATTGCATACCCGCCGCACCAGCACCGTAAATCACAACAAGGTTACGCCCCGCAACATCCTCTAACAACCAATGGAAATAAGCCCTAACAATAAAGCGGCTACCTCCAACATAACAAATTGCCAACAACCAAAAAATGGCAAACACCGAGCGCGGCACACCAGGAATACGCAACATCAAGGTAATTATCATCAATGAGATTGTCACCAGACTAACCCCCTTAATTACCGCAAGCATCGCCTGTGGCCCCATATAACGGACTACAGCACGATAAAGACCAAGCCTAATAAAAGCAGGGATAGCAATAGCTAACGCAGAGACATAAAGAATAAAAAATGGAACCACATCAATATCAGGCGTACCAAACCGCAATGCAAACGCCGTCCACAGCGCCAGCGGCACCATTAATATATCAGCGGCCAGCATTAATAGTCGCTTGTAGTGCCTCGGTAAATTTAATATCTTTTTGTGCTGTAAATTACGCATAAATCATCCTGACAACCTATTCAGTTCGTCCATAACAATCATCAAAGCGAACAATGTCATCTTCGCCCAAATAGCTACCTGTCTGCACTTCAATAATCTCCAATGGAATAACGCCCGGGTTTTCCAAACGGTGTTTCATACCAATAGGGATGTACGTCGACTCATCTTCATTGAGCTGAAATACCTCGTCACCACGTGTGACTTGTCCGCAACCTTTTACAACAATCCAGTGTTCGGCGCGATGGTGGTGAAGCTGTAACGAGAGACTTGAGCCAGGATTTACGACGATACGTTTAGCCTGGAAGCGCGGCTGAGAAACAATGCTTTCATAGGAACCCCAAGGGCGATAAACCTGGGTATGATTTTGTAACTCAGGTCTTTGTTGCCGCTTGAGCCGCTCAACCAGCTTTTTGATATCCTGAACGCGGTTCTTATCTGCAACCAACACCGCATCAGCCGTTTCAACAACGATTAAATCGGTCACACCCAACACGGTAACCAATCGTGATTCGGCTCTGACATAACTATTACTCACCGCCTCAAGCATTACATCGCCTAGGGCGACATTAGCCTCCTCGTCTTTGTCACTCACATCCCATATCGACGACCAGGCGCCCACATCATTCCAATCACTTTGCAGAGGTACCACGACTGCGTTATTGGTTTGCTCCATGACTGCATAATCAATAGATTCGCTGCGACATTGAGCGAAAGACTCTAAGGAAACACGATGAAAATCAAGGTCTTGATGAATCGTCCTGAACGCTTTCTCACAGGCCTGCTGAATATCCGGTGCCCACTGCTGTAATTCTTCTAATAACGTGCTGGCACGAAACATAAACATGCCGCTATTCCAATAATAATCGCCACTTTCGAGATAAGCCTGAGCCGTTTCTTTATCGGGCTTCTCAACAAATGCTTCAACAACGTGATAATCACTGTCGGATTGCTGGCAACGAATATAGCCATAGCCCGTTTCCGCTGAATCAGGTACCACCCCAAAGGTCACCAGCTGACCATTTTCTGCACAGTTTTTACCGGCATTAACAGCCTGATGGAATTGATCGACAGATTGAATCAAGTGATCCGCAGCCAATACTAATAATACTGGGTCTTTATCCTTCGCTAACGCCTCATAAGCTGCAAGTGTTACAGCCGGGGCCGTATTACGCGCTTCCGGCTCCAGGATAATACGTGCATCCGTAATATCAATTTTCCGCAATTGCTCAGCCACCAAAAAACGATGAGCCTCGTTACACACAACGATAGGCGGCGCTAATCCAGGAATACCCTCCAACCGAGACATGGTTGATTGCAGCATGGATAACTGCTCATCCACCAGAGGAATAAATTGTTTGGGGTAAAACTCACGTGACAATGGCCACAGCCGACTACCCATACCGCCGGCCAAGATTACTGGTATTAACAAAACGACACTCTCCACATAATAATACTAACCCCTCTGTATAGAGCCATCTGAAAAGTTCATCAAACCCTCTGTAGATTGATCGTAGTCCACCGCACGTTTAGCCTGATCCGAACGACAATGTTGAAGTTGCCCAGCCAGTTGTTTACCCAACTCAACCCCCCATTGATCAAAGGGGTTTATATCCCAGATAACACTTTGAACAAACACCTTGTGTTCAAAAAAGGCCAACAAACTGCCTAAATTAAAAGGCGTTAATTCACGTAGCAGGATCGTAGTGCTGGGTTTATTGCCAGGGTAATAATGCAGCATCTCCGCATGAGGGACTTCTTCATCGCCTGCCACTGCCTGACCTTCCATCAAAGCACGTGATTGTGCAAAACAATTTGCCAAGGTCAATTGTTGATGCTTATCCGGCACTGACGGGTTGTGAGCAACTGCAACAAATTCAACCGGCACAAAACGTGTTCCTTGGTGCAACAGCTGATAAAAAGCATGTTGTGCATTAGGACCAAAACCACCCCAAATAATCGGCGCCGTATCATAATCAACGGCTTTTCCGCTCAGCGTAACACTCTTGCCATTACTTTCCATTTCAAGCTGCTGCAGGAAAGCAGGCAACACATGCAACCGGTGATCATAAGGAAGAATTACCTGCGTAGGTGCGGCGTGAAAATTATTATACCAAATACTAACCAGCGCCTGTATCACCGGCACATTTTGAGATAAATCCGTGCTATAAAAATGCTCATCGGCAGCTTGAGCACCCTTAAGGAACTGTTCAAAAGCATTCATTCCAAGACTGATCGCTACCGACAAACCAATACCTGACCACACCGAATAACGTCCACCGACCCAATCCCAAATGGGTAACTGATGTCCCGCGCTAATACCAAATGCCGTCATCTTATCCGAACTGGCAGACACCCCTATAAAATGATTTTCCAGTGATTGGTCGTTACCCAGCTTTTGTTGTAACCAGGATTTTGCTGTTTCAGCATTAGCCATGGTATCAGCGGTTGTAAAAGACTTTGATGAAACAATAAACAACGTCGTTTCCGGGTTTAAATTCCGCAGCGTATCAACCACCTGATTACCATCAATACTCGATACAAATAACACGCTGATATGTACAGATGCCAGGTGCTTGAACGCATCGCAAACCGTTCGAGGACCAAGATCGGAGCCACCTACACCTAAATTGACCACCGTGGTAATAGGTTGCCCCGTACACCCAAGCCATAAACCCGCTCGCAGCCGTTCGGAAAAGTCTCGCATCTTTTCACGAGCAGCCAACACTTCCGGCATGACATCATGGTTATCAACCATGATCGAGCCATCAAAACGTCGTAATACTGTGTGTAGCGCAGGTCTTTTTTCAGAGGTATTGACAGCCTCCCCACTGAATAACGCTTCTACGCGTTGCTCTAAACCTACACATTTGGCCAGTTCAAACAACAACTCAAGCGTTTTTGGTGTCAATAGATTTTTTGAAAAATCGTACAGCAGATCATTAAAACCAAAAGACAAGCGTTCAAAACGATGTTTATCCGCTGCAAAAAATTCTCGCAATCTCAAGCCTTCAAGATCAACCTTATGCCGCTCAAGGGCCTGCCATTGCCGCGTGTTTTTAATTGACCCAGTGGATGAAACCTTTTCCGACATATCGCTTCCCTAAACCCCATTCGTTCATATCGTTCGAGAGTATAGCAAGGCATTACAAAATACCGGCTACTTACAGTCACGAAAATAACAATTTGTTGGTAACAAAAAAGGCGCCAAAAGCGCCTTTTTTGATTTCAGAAATTTTTATAATCGGATCTTATCAAGATTTTGTTTGATTATCGCCGCACTAATACCTTTAATCTCCTGCAGCTGATTCACATCACTAAAGGGACCGTTACTTTCCCGATATACGACAATGGCTTGGGCTCGCTTTTCTCCAACCCCTTTGAGTATCTCAGCTAACGTTTTAGCATCAGCAGTATTGATATTTACGCTTGTGAAGACCTGCTCAGTAGACATTTCTGCATCCGTTGAAGCAGCACTCTCAGCACCAGCGGGCAGAGCAACACAAAGTAAACTTACCGTTAAAGAAATCAAAAGTCCTTTTAAATAAACCATAACTAACTCCTTGTTAAGAAAAATAATGTATAGCCATCCTGCTACACAGTCAGAATGCTAACAAGCCGCATCCAGCGGATCAATATACAAAAGTATTAGGCAATCTCTTCGGCGATTTCTACTAACGCGTTAAGCGGCGATGGCGCCATGGTTATCGGGCGACCAATCACCAGATAATCACTGCCCGCTTCAAGTGCCTTGGCAGGTGTCATTATCCTTTTTTGATCACCCACTTCAGCGTTAGCGGGCCGAATACCCGGAGTTATTAACAGAAATCCCTTACCAAAGCGGACTTTTAAAGCACGGGCTTCCTGTGAAGAGCAAACAACACCATCAAGGCCGGCCTGTTGGACCAACCCGGCTAAATGCTGAACTTGCAGCTCAGCTGAATTGTGATAACCAATTTGAGACAGCTCCTCGCTGCTCATACTAGTAAGCACGGTTACCGCAATCAATAATGGTCGATTTTCACCATAAGGCTCCAGCGCAGCTCGCGCAGCCTTCATCATCTCCAAACCACCAGAGGCGTGTACATTTACCATCCATACCCCCAGCTCAGCGGCTGCTCTAACCGCTTTGGCCACTGTATTGGGAATATCATGAAATTTTAAATCCAGAAACACGTCAAAACCCAGTTCATGTAACGCTTCAACAATTCGGGGGCCGCAGCAGGTAAATAATTCTTTCCCGACTTTTAAGCGACACTGCTCTGGATTAAGCTGTTTTGCCAGCGCTAGGGCCGCATCCAGGTTATCGAAATCCAGCGCGACAATAATTTTTTTGCTATCTGTTTGTTGCATTAACGATGACTCTTATTCAATAGTTTGTGACGGACGGATGGTTCCCCAATGCTGACAGCTAGGGCATAACCAAGCTAAATGATTACCCTTATACCCACAGTGTTTGCAACAATAGGATGGATGCACTTCAATCAACTGATCAACAAATTCCCGTAGGTTCTGCAGGTAATCAATATCAGGCCCCTGGGCATCATACATCTGAAAATCAATCAAATAGCGCAAACCATGCAGCGAGGGCGTTTGACGTACTTCCTCATGAATACTTTGGCTCAATTGTTCAGGCTTAGTGGTTAACTTACGCATCGCCTGGCTGGCATTGAAACCCGAGGGAATCAAACTGCCATCATGCAGACACTCCAGCAGATACTTATGAAAGCGTTTCTCCTGCCCTAACTGCTGATAACAGTTCTGTAAAACAGGCATCGATTCAGCCAGATACGCCACGTCCTGTTTTTTTATTTGCTTCAGCGTCTTAATGGCATCCCGATATTGCCGTGTTTCAACATCAAGTTCTGCCAACAATAAATAGGCGCGGATACAGGCGCGATCATGAGTTAGCGCTTTTTTAAGCGCAACACGTGCTTCAGTTTCATCACCATTGCGAAAATGCTGTTCGGCCACTTCACAAAGGTACTGGGCTATCACCGGCGACATACTATCAACCTGCATGTCCAGCAGTGTTTCAGCAGTAGCAATCGCTTCCAACCACTCCTTTTCCCGCTGATACAACTCCAGCAGCAACAGCAGACTTTTTTTACGAATTTCGGTACTGCTTTCTATGAGCAGCTCATTCAACAGCCGCTCAGCACGATCAAACAATCCCGCAGCCATATAGTCACTGGCTAATTCAAATTGCACTAACAGTTGCTGAGCACTGTCAAGATCAGGGCGTGCCAGCAGGTTTTGATGCACTCGGGTTGCCTTGCTAAAGTCTCCTCGAGCCCGAAACAACTTACCGAGCGCTAGGTGGGTATCAATCGCCTCGGAATTATCATCCAACGCCTGCATGAACATATCCATTGCTTGCTCAGGCTGTTCATTCAAAAGGTAATTCAAACCGAGAAAATAGGCTTCTGGTAACTGCCTCGCATCAGCACCCTTGGAGCGGAAGCGCTGCCAGCGACCCAGCAGCCATCCGCAGGCAACCGCCAACACTAAAACCAGTAACAGCCAGCCTTCCTGCATCTGATATCCGTTCAAAATTTATGACACCCAGAACACAGCCCGGCTTAATTCACCTTAACTGCGCTGGTTCTCAGGTTGATAACTTCTTTTTCAAAAAGTTGCGCTCGACGCTCCGCTCGGTGCAAGCCCGCCCGCAATTTAGTGATCATTAACAAACTAAGCGTCAAACCCAGCAAACCACCGACCGCAAAACCCAGAATTACCCATAACGAAACACTGGCAGGCTTTAACTCCCAGAACACCAGATTCAGCGCCACCTGAGCTGTATTTTCAGACGTAAACAGCATACCCCAAAAAAAGGCTGCCGCCAGTAATACCAAAATGCACACTCGTTTAAGCCACTTCATCGTTTACCCTGCCTGGAATGTTTGAAACATGAGCTTGATCGCCGCTCGTGGGAACGCAGACCAAAATCGATAATAATTTTTGTAAACTTACCTAAGCGCCGATTTTACCCCACAAACATAAAACGAAGACACAAAAAAAACGGCAGACCTTAGGTCTGCCGTTTTTTTTGTTCTCATCAGAGGCCAATTAATTGCCGTTTTCACGACTTTCATCAACCTGCTCACGTAAATCCTTACCCGGTTTAAAGTGAGGCACATATTTACCCGTCAACTGAACCTGATCACCCGTCTTAGGGTTACGGCCAGTACGAGGAGCCCGGTAGTGCAAAGAGAAACTACCAAAACCACGAATTTCTATGCGCTCCCCGGACGATAAACTTTGCGTCATCATATCAATGATAGTCTTCACCGACAGTTCAACATCTTTAATAGATAATTGAGTTTGTCGTGCCGCAATGTTTTCAATTAACTCCGATTTCGTCATAGCCTATTCCAGACAACACAATGAACCTTGAGTATAGAACACAAATGGTGCGCCACCTGTAAAGAACACAAATGAACGCACCACTTGCCGAGGATTAATCTAATTGATTAGTCCTTATTTTCCATTTGAGCTTTGATCAGCTCACCAATGGTTGTTGGACCAGCGGCCTCAACTTCACGCTGACGAACTTCCTGCATAGCAGCTTTCTCTTCATCAACATCTTTGGCCTTAATGGACAGATTGATGCTACGACTCTTACGGTCAACATTAGTGATTTTACATTCAACATCATCACCAACATTCAACACGTCAGAAGCGCTTTCAACACGGTCACGACTGATTTCAGACACTTTCAAAGTACCTTCGATACCTTCGGCCAGCTCAATCGTTGCTGCTTTCGCATCAACGGCTGTCACTTTACCCGTTACGATAGTGCCTTTGTCATTCTCAGCTGTGTACTCAGAGAATGGGTCGCTTTCCATCTGCTTAACGCCCAGAGAAATACGCTCACGCTCAGGATCGATAGACAGAATAACAGTCTCGATCTCATCGCCTTTCTTGTATGCACGAACCGCTTCTTCACCCGTTTCGTTCCAAGAGATATCAGACAAGTGAACCAGACCGTCGATGCCGCCTTCCAGACCCAGGAAGATACCGAAGTCAGTGATAGACTTGATAGTACCAGTGATCTTAGTGCCTTTAGCGTTCAATGTAGCGAACTCTTCCCATGGGTTGCCAACACACTGCTTCATACCCAGAGAAATACGACGACGCTCTTCATCAACGTCCAAGATCATGACATCAACTTCTTCTCCAACCTGAACGATCTTGGATGGGTGAACGTTTTTGTTAGTCCAATCCATTTCAGACACGTGAACCAGACCTTCGATACCTTCTTCGATCTCAGCAAAACAGCCGTAATCAGTCAGGTTAGTGATGCGAGCCTTAACTTTGCTGTTTTCTGGGTAACGATCTTTAATAGCGCCCCATGGATCTTCACCCAGTTGCTTCAGACCCAGTGATACGCGGTTCTTCTCACGGTCGAACTTAAGAACTTTAACTTGGATTTCGTCACCAATAGCAACGATTTCGCTTGGATGCTTGATACGCTTCCAGGCCATATCTGTAATGTGCAGCAAACCATCAACGCCACCCAGATCAACGAACGCACCGTAGTCAGTCAGGTTCTTAACGATACCCGCTACACTCATGCCTTCTTCCAGAGTTTCCAGCAGTTTTTCACGATCAGCGCTGTTTTCTTTCTCCATTACCGCACGACGGGAAACAACAACGTTGTTACGTTTTTGATCCAGCTTGATAACTTTGAATTCCAGCTCTTTACCTTCCAAATGAATCGGCTCACGGATTGGACGAATGTCCACCAAAGAACCCGGCAGGAATGCACGAACTTCATTCAGATCAACAGTGAAACCACCTTTAACCTTGCCATTGATAATACCTTTAACAGTCTCACCGGCTTCAAAAGCTGTTTCCAGCTCAGCCCAAGACTCAGCACGCTTAGCTTTTTCACGAGACAGTTTAGTCTCACCGAAACCGTCTTCGATGGCTTCCAGTGCAACACGCACTTCATCACCAACATTCAGTTCCAGCTCACCCTTTTCGTTCAAGAACTGAACGCGTGGGATAACGCCTTCAGATTTCAAACCGGCGTGAACAGTAACCCAGTCACTGTCAATATCAACAACGATGCCAGATACAATAGCACCAGGCTGCATTTCAACTGTTTTTAAGCTTTCTTCAAAAAGCGCTTCAAAGCTTTCCATTAAAAATACCTATAAATATTTATATAGATGTGGGCGAACCCTCATCTACAACGCTACACATCCAGCCTTATGCGTAGGTCTATTTTAATATGTCTGCTCGTGCCCGGCTGGTTAATGCAGGTCGCAGACAGTTAAGAAATTTTTTAAGTTATTACAGCAAGCCCTTGTTAGTCATAGCTAAAAGCACTTGCTCAAAAACCGCTTCAACCGCCAGCTCGGTACTATCGAGCAAAATAGCATCATCAGCTGGCTTTAAAGGTGACACGGCGCGATTGGCGTCGCGATCATCCCGTTCTTTGATCTCATTACAAAGGTCGCGAAGGCTAACATCAAAACCCTTTTCTTTCAACTGCTTATAGCGCCGAGTTGCTCGCTCTTCAGCACTCGCTGTGAGAAAAATTTTAACGGGTGCCTCCGGAAAAACGACAGTCCCCATATCACGACCATCAGCAATCAATCCCGGCGTTTCCCGAAAAGCCTTCTGACGGGCCAGCAAGCCAGCACGAACCGCAGGTAAAGCTGCAACAATCGAAGCATTATTACCGGCTTCTTCGGTACGAATATCATGACTGACATTCTGGCCCTCCAGAATCACTTCGCAAACCGGTGAGCCTGTGGCTGGACGAAACTCAACATCGAGCACTTGAGCCAATTCACCCAAGCTTTCTTCATCACCCAGAGAAATACCATGTTGCAGGGCCGCTAGAGCCAATACTCGGTACATAGCACCGCTATCAAGCAAATGCCATCCAAGTTTTTGGGCCAACAAATAACTGATGGTGCCTTTGCCTGCACCACCCGGCCCATCAAGAGTTACAACAGGTGCATTCACGACCACTTAACCCAAAACCTTAACAGACATACCCACCTGGGTTGCCAGCTCAACAAAGTTCGGGAAGGATGTTGCCACATTGGAACAATTAAGGATTTCTATATCGCCCCGCGACCGTAACGACGCCACCGCAAAAGCCATCGCAATACGGTGGTCACCCAGACTATCAATGGTACCTGAACCCATTGGGCCGCCTTCAATAATCATGCCGTCTGGCGTCGCTTGCGCGTTGACACCGAGAATTTCGAGACCATCAGCCATCGCCTGAATACGGTCACTTTCCTTAACACGCAATTCTTCAGCACCTGTCAACACCGTCGTACCTTCAGCGCAGGCTGCTGCAACAAACAGCACAGGGAATTCATCAATCGCTAACGCCACCTGATCTTCAGGGATATTAATACCTTTCAATTTTGCGTAACGAACACGAATATCAGCTACCGGCTCACCACCCACAATACGATCATTGGTCAATTCAATATCTGCACCCATTTGTGTCAAAATATTAACCACACCAATACGCGTCGGATTAATACCCACATGCTCCAACACCAAGTCAGAACCCGGCACAATACTGGCTGCAACCATAAAGAAAGCCGCTGAAGAAATATCCGCAGGCACATCAATCTTAGTCGCCGTTAACTTACCGCCACCTTTAACAGAGATTTCACGAACACCTTTTGAAATCTGACGACCCGTCACTTCATAACCAAAACCATTCAGCATACGCTCGGTATGGTCACGTGTCGGTGCTGGCTCAATGATCTTAGTTTCGCCTTGGGCATATAACCCAGCCAGGATTAAACTGGATTTAACCTGCGCACTGGCCACAGGCATAGCGTAATTAATACCCTTAAGAGCCTGCCCGCCACGAATCATCATCGGCGGCTTGCCCTCATCCGTTTCGATCACCGCACCCATTTCCGATAACGGATTCGCAACACGTCCCATGGGGCGCGCTGTCAGTGACTCATCGCCACGTATTTCGACATCAAAAGTTTGCCCCGACAGCAAACCGGCCAGCAGGCGAATTGACGTCCCGGAGTTGCCGACGTAAAGCGGACCCGGTGGTTGTGTTAGGCCATTTAGACCCACGCCGTAGACACTGACACGACCATGGTGCGGCCCTTCAATAACAACACCCATATCGCGGAATGCCTGTAAAGTAGCGAGACTATCTTCGCCCTCTAAAAAGCCTTCAATTTGCGTTTCACCTTCAGCAATAGCACCCAGCATAATGGAGCGATGGGAAATGGATTTATCACCCGGCACACGAATTCGGCCTGTTACAGGCCCACCCTTTTCTGCGCCGTTACCAGCTAGAAAGGTCAGTTCATTTTGATTCATTGGTTCCACATAGGCCCTTTGGGCCAGCATTTTTGTAAAATGGTCACGCGCTGCCTTGGCACGAGTAAACACGCCCAGCATCGTCTTACTATCATTCTGTTCAAGCGCCCAGCGTACGGCTTCAATGCCCGCGCTGAACTTATCGAGACTTTCCAGCACCGCTGACTTATTGGCGAAAAAAATATCGTGCCACATGGTCGGATCACTGGAAGCTATACGGGTAAAGTCCGCAAAACCTCCCGCAGCATAACGGAAGATTTCCTGATTTTCATTTTGCTTAGCCAGCGTATCCACCAATGAATAGGCCAACAGGTGAGGCAAATGGCTGGTTGAAGCCAGCACGTGGTCATGGTGTTCAACGTCCATTTCCAGCACTTTCGCACCGGTCACTCGCCAGAGTGAACGCACCAGAGCTAACGCTTCGCTATCGGTATCGTCAAGTGGCGTCAGAATAACGCTGTGATTGCGGTATAAATCGATTTTAGCGGCATCCACACCACTTTTTTCAGAGCCAGCAATCGGATGCCCCAGCACAAACCGTGGTGGCACCTTACCAAAGACTCTCTCGCAGGCTTTAACCACAATGCCCTTGGCGCTGCCCACATCGGTGATAACTGCGGTAGCAGGCACTGCATCCTTAATTTCAGCCAACACGGTTTCCGTACTTAATACCGGTGTTGCAATAATAATTAAATCAGCATCCGCAACGGCGGCAACAGCATCAAGATTGTATTCGTCAATCACACCCAGTTGCACAGCACGCATCAAGCTGTGCTCGGTCAGTCCAACACCCACGATTGTTTCCACCGCACCGGCTTCACGCAGCGCCTTGGACAACGAACCACCAATCAAGCCTACGCCAATAACAACAGCGCGCTTAACCAATGGCAGCTTTGAACTAGAAACAGAATTATTCATAAATAAGGGAAGTTAGAGTACCGCTTTAGGGTAGGAGCCCAGCAATTTAAGTTCGACAGTTTCGTCGCTGATTTCCTCTAACACCTTACGCACCGTAGCATCATCACTATGGCCTTCGAAATCCATGAAGAATACGTAGGCCCAGGTGCCACTTTCCGAAGGTCGCGTTTCAACCCGCGTCAAACTGATATTCTCACGTTGGAATGGCTCCAGCAGGTGATACAGTGCACCCGGCTTATTACGTGTAGCCGCAATAATCGAGGTTTTATCGCTACCGCTGGCTGGCACTGCCTGATTACCGATGATAAGGAAACGCGTGGTGTTATCAGGCTGGTCTTCGAGCTTTTCCGTCAATCGCGTTAACTTATAAAGCTCAGCAGCCATATCACCGGCAATTGCTGCCACTACACCATCTTCAGCACCAATACCTTCAGCCACCATACGCGCCGCTTCAGCATTACTACTCACACTCACACGTTCAGCCTGCGGCAGGTTTGTATTAAGCCACTGCCGACACTGAGCCAATGATTGCTCATGGGAGTAAATACGAATGATTTTTTCTGGTGCAACGGCTTCTTTCACCAATAAATTCTGATGAATACGTAACTCCACTTCACCGCATATTTTCAACGATGAGTGCATAAAGCTATCCAGGGTGGAGTTCACCATACCTTCGGTAGAATTCTCAACTGGCACGACACCGTAATTGGCTGCGCCAGATTCAACTTCACGAAACACTTCATCAATCGATGTCATCGGCACGCTGGTGACAGAATGGCCAAAATGCTTCAAGGCTGCGGACTGGGTGAAGGTACCTTCAGGGCCCAGAAAAGCAATTTTCATAGGGTGCTCAAGTGCCAGACAAACCGACATGATTTCGCGAAAAATACGCGCCATCTCTTCATCGTCTACCGGCCCCTCATTGCGAGCCATCACACTACGCAAGACCTGCGCCTCACGCTCAGGACGGTAGAAAAGCACATCATCAGCACCCTCTATCGCCTTTTTAACCTCTGCAACTTGCTGAGCACACTTTGCACGCGTATTAATTAATTGCTGTATCTCATTATCGATACGATCAATATCATCACGCAATTGCCCTAAATCTGGCAGGCTATCTTTAGCATTCGTCATAGTTTTATCCGACTCCCGCCCTAAGATTCCTGCTCAGCATCAGGTCCAGTGTCAGCATCAGGTCCAGTGTCAGCATCTGTATCATTAACTGCGTCATCCGCAGAAGCAACAGCAGCCTCAACAACGCCCTCGGCCTCACCATTTTCATCAAGATGAGCGAACTCATCCTCTTCAGGCTCTTCGATACGCTCAACGCCAACCAGGCGCTCACCTTTAGAGACCTTAATCAGGCTCACACCCTGGGTATTACGGCTAACAATGGAAATATCATCGGTACGGGTACGTACCAACGTGCCCTTATCACTGATCAGCATGATTTCATCACCGTCATAAACCGGTACGGCACCGACCAACTCACCATTACGGTCGCTGGTTTGCATGGCAATCACACCTTGACCACCACGGTTATGTGATGGGAAATCCGTCATTTCGGTACGCTTGCCGTAGCCATTCTCACTGACCGACAGCACACGCCCACCTTCCTGAGGAATAATCAGAGAGATTAAACGTTCACCCTCTTTCAGGCGGATACCACGCACACCGCGAGCCGTACGACCCATCGGACGCACATCCTCTTCAGCGAAACGCGCACACTTACCGGCGTTACTGAACAGCATAATATCCTGACTACCATCAGTAATTGCCACATTCACCAGCGTATCGTCACCATCCAGATCAACGGCAATCAAACCGGTGCTGCGAGGGCGGGCAAAATTCATCAAGGTGGTTTTCTTCACCGTACCGCTGGCCATGGCCATAAAGATAAATTTATCTTCTTCATACTCACGGACCGGCAGAATCGCGGTAATACGTTCGTTCTCTTCCAATGGCAGCAAATTAACCATGGGACGACCTTTAGCCGTGCGACTCGCAACAGGAATTTCGTAGGTTTTCAGCCAGTAGGTTTTACCTCGGCTGGTGAAACACAACAGCGTATCGTGGGTGTTCGCCACCAGCATGTGTTCAACAAAATCTTCATCTTTAACCGCTGCGGCAACTTTGCCTCGCCCACCACGGCGTTGTGCCTGGTAACTGTCGATTGGTTGTGTCTTGGCGTAACCACCGTGGGACAGCGTCACCACCATATCAGTTTCAGTGATTAAATCTTCCAGCGTCAAATCACGCTTGGTGTCCATAATCTCGGTACGGCGCTCATCACCATACTCGTCTTTAATCGCTTCCAGTTCTTCGCGAATCACCTGCATCAGACGCACGCGGCTGTTAAGAATATCCAGCAAATCGGTAATACGCTCGATCAACTCATTGTATTCAGCCAGCAGTTTTTCCTGCTCAAGACCGGTCAAACGGTGTAAACGTAAATCCAGAATCGCCTGCGCCTGATCTGGTGACAGGTAATACTTGCCATCCACATAGCCGTATTGTTCTTCCAGATCATCGGGGCGACAGATATCCGCCCCGGCACGCTCGACCATGGACAGTACCGCACCCGGCTCCCAGCCCTGCGTGATCAGTTTCTCTTTCGCTTCAGCAGAACTTGGCGAAGATTTAATCAGCGCAATAACCGGATCGATATTCGACAACGCAACGGCTTGACCTTCCAGAATATGGCCACGCTCACGCGCCTTACGCAGCAAGAAGACAGTACGACGTGTCACGACTTCCCGGCGATGACGGATAAAGGCATCCAGCATCTGTTTCAGGTTCAGCGTACGTGGCTGACCATCAACCAGTGCCACCACGTTAATACCAAATACCGTCTGCATCTGCGTCTGGGCATACAGGTTGTTCAGAATCACCTCAGGCACTTCGCCACGACGTAATTCAATCACGATACGCATACCGTCCTTATCGGACTCATCGCGTAACTCAGTAATACCTTCAATGCTTTTTTCTTTAACCAGATCGGCAATTTTTTCGATCAGACGCGCTTTGTTAACCTGATAAGGAATCTCGTTAACGACAATCGTGTGTTTGCCGTTCTTTTCGTCTGTTTCGATTGCGTGACGTGCGCGCATGTAGATTTTGCCGCGACCGGTGTTGTAAGCATCAACAATGCCCTGACGGCCGTTAATAAAGGCAGCCGTCGGGAAATCAGGACCGGGGATATGTTCCATCAGCTCGCTGAGCTCGATGTCATTATTATCCATATAGGCCAAACAACCGTTCACTACTTCAGTGAGGTTATGGGGCGGGATGTTAGTAGCCATGCCCACCGCAATACCGGAAGAGCCATTGACTAATAGATTAGGAATACGGGTTGGCATAACTGCCGGAATTTGCTCAGTGCCATCGTAGTTAGGCACGTAGTCGACAGTTTCTTTATCCAGATCAGCCAGAATCTCGTGAGAGATCTTGTCCATACGGATTTCCGTGTAGCGCATCGCCGCCGCGGAATCACCATCAACCGAACCAAAGTTACCCTGTCCATCAACCAACATATAGCGTAGCGAAAAAGGCTGTGCCATCCGCACGATAGTATCGTAAACCGCCGTATCACCGTGCGGGTGATATTTACCGATCACATCACCGACTACACGCGCCGATTTTTTGTAGGGTTTGTTCCAATCGTTATTGAGCTCGCTCATGGCAAACAGAACGCGTCGGTGTACCGGCTTAAGGCCATCCCGCACATCGGGCAATGCACGCCCGACAATCACGCTCATCGCATAATCAAGATATGACTGCTTTAACTCACTCTCAATACTAACGGGTTGAATCTCTTTGGCTAACTCACCCATAAAAAGACGTATCCTTGTTCGGAAAATACGGCAATAAACCGCTGTTTCCTTTAGTTGTTTAAAATCACATGCCCAGCCCTAACAAACAGGAAGACTGACGGCGCTACAAAATTGAGAAATACTAGCACATCTTGAAGACTCTTTTCACGACTACTGACACAAATAACAAACATTTGAATCACAGCTGATGAAATGAAACAATCGCACGCAAAATTACAAGCCATGCAACAACTGAAATAGTGAAAAATCACATGTCAGCGCAGCAAAAACAAGTCATCGACAGCCTGATAAACGCAAAATGGGTCATTCCCGTAGACTCTAATGACAGCGTACTCGAAGATTACAGCGTCGCGGTTAATAACGATCAAATCGTAGATATTCTGCCCATCGCAGAAGCTATCGAGCGTTACCAGGCAACCAACAATATTGACCTCAATGATCACGCACTCATCCCAGGGCTTATCAATGCTCACGGTCACGCTGCGATGACATTAATGCGCGGTCTAGCCGATGACCTACCGCTGATGGAGTGGCTCAACGACCATATCTGGCCCGCCGAACAACGTCTGGTCTGCGATGAATTTGTAGCTGCTGGCACCGAGCTGGCGATTGCCGAAATGTTACTCAGCGGCACCACCTGCTTTAGCGACATGTACTTTTTCCCGGATGTAGTGGCCCGCATCGCGCACCAACATAAAATTCGTGCAGAAATCAGCCCGCCGATTTTGGAGTTCCCTTCCGCCTGGGCTAGCAATGCCGATGAATATATTGAAAAAGCACTAAAAGTCAGAGACAACTATCGTAATCATCCACTCATCCAGGTTGGTTTTGGTCCACATGCTCCCTATACCGTCTCCGACGAAAGCCTGACCCGTATCGGCATTCTTGCTAACGAACTCGACGCCAACATCCAGATTCACCTGCACGAAACTACGCAGGAAATCATCGACGCCGAAACCAATAACAGTCCTCGACCACTACAACGTCTGGCAGACCTAAACCTGTTATCACCGCGTTTACAATGCGTACATATGACACAGACAAACGATGACGATATCGCACTACTAAAAGAATTCGGCTGTCATGTTATTCACTGCCCTGAATCCAACTTGAAACTGGCCAGCGGCATCTGCCCAACCACAAAACTGTTAGACGCCGGCATTAACGTAGCGCTCGGCACCGATGGCGCTGCCAGCAATAACGATCTCGACATGTTCGGCGAAATGAAAGCCGCCGCCTTGCTCGCCAAAGGTTTCAGCCAAGACGCCACCGTCCTGCCCGCATCGCAAGCATTGCGCATGGCAACAATTAACGGCGCCAAGGCACTGGGCATCGACAAAATCACTGGCAGCCTGGAAATTGGCAAAGCTGCCGACATCGTTGCCGTCAACCTTAACGCCATCACCATGCAGCCGGTCTTCAACCCGGTATCACAACTGGTTTACAGCCACTGCGGCCAACAGGTCAGCCATGTCTGGGTAAACGGCGAATTATTAGTCAACGAACAACAACTAACCGGTTTTGACCTCAACACATTAAAAACCAAAATTGCTAGCTGGCGTGATAAAATCGCCGACTGTGACACTCCCAAACATACACCAGCAGAAAACTGAGCCATGACCGTTATCGACAGTGAAGCAACACAAATTCCTAATGTAAATGTAGACGAGGCCGAAGTCGCCAAGTTTGAAGCCCTGGCGAGTCGCTGGTGGGATAAGGAAAGCGAATTCAAACCGCTGCACGAGATCAATCCGTTACGTTTAAACTACATTGACGAGCTATCTGGCCTGGCAGGCAAGAAAGTGCTGGACGTCGGCTGCGGTGGCGGTATTTTATCGGAATCCATGGCCAAACGTGGCGCTCAGGTAACCGGCATCGACATGGGTGGCAAACCCATCAAGATCGCCAAGTTACACGCGCTGGAAGCTGGCGTTGAAATCAACTACCGCAAAGTCAGCGCCGAAGCACTAGCCGACGAAATAGGCTCAGACGCCGAACAACAATTCGACGTCATTACCTGCCTCGAAATGCTTGAGCATGTTCCCGATCCTGCCTCTATTATCCAAGCCTGCACCCGTATGCTGAAACCCGGTGGCCAGCTGTTTTTATCCACCCTTAACCGCAACCCAAAAGCCTACATGCTCGCGATCATCGGCGCTGAGTACGTACTCAATATGCTGCCACGCGGCACTCATGATTACGCTAAATTCATCCGCCCTGCTGAACTGTCACGCTGGGCACGCGCGGCTGGCCTTGAAGTTAAGGGCTCCACTGGTCTTGTCTATAACCCGCTGACCAAACGCTACAAACTAGTTGAACGGGATTTAGACGTTAACTATTTAATGCATACCGTTAAGCCCGTTTAACATGGCCACACCCATTGAGGCCGTACTGTTCGATCTAGACGGCACTCTGCTTGATACGGCCCGCGATTTAGCCAAGGCGCTGAACCTTCTTCTACTGCGCGAAGGCAAAACTGAGCTGCCCGAGGACACTATCCGGAAAGTCGTCTCCAATGGCGGCAACGCTATGGTTTCACTGGGTTTTGGCACCACAGCCACAGACCCTGAACACCAACGCCTGTATTTCGAATTGCTTGATATTTACGGTAATGATCTTGCCAGTTATACCGAGCCCTTTGCCGGCATTGACAAATTGTTAACGCATATCGATTCATTGGGCCTACCCTGGGGCGTCGTGACGAACAAACCCCGTGCTTATAGCGCGCCATTACTCAACGCTATTAACCTCTCGCCTTCGTGCGCAGCGTTGGTATGCCCAGACGATGTCGAGCACAAGAAACCTCACCCGGAACCCATGTTCCTGGCCTGCAACATTCTGAACTGCGACCCAGCCCACACAGTTTATGTCGGTGATCATCAACGTGACATCGAAGCTGGTCGCAACGCGGGCATGCTCACTGTAGCGGCATTGTATGGCTATATCGATGACGGCGAAGACACCACCAGCTGGCAAGCCGATTACACGATTCAGCAGGCCGATGAGCTTATCGCCATCATCAACACCCTGACTTAACTTTTCTGGAAATTTTATGTACGACTACACAGCCCCCGGGAACCTTTTAGAAAACCGCATTATTCTCGTCACCGGTGCCGGTGATGGTATCGGCAAAGCCGCCGCCATGAGTTATGCCGCCCACGGAGCGACCGTTATTTTACTTGGCCGCGGCAGGAAAAAACTGGAAGCCGTGTACGATGAAATCGAAGCCAACGGCTGGCCACAGCCGGTTATTGTCTCTTTAAACCTGGAAACAGCAAGCGCTGAAAACTACCAAGAACTGGCCGACATGATCGGTGCAGAATTTGGGCACCTCCACGGCCTGTTGCACAACGCCAGCATCCTTGGAAAACGTACACCACTGGCAAATTATGATGATAAAAGCTGGCAGGATGTTATGCAGGTCAACGTTACCGCGCCCTTTATGCTAACCAAAGCACTGCTTCCGCTATTAGAAGAAGCTGACAACGCCTCTGTCGTCTTCACCTCATCCAGTGTTGGCCGCAAAGGTCGGGCATTCTGGGGCGCCTATGCCATCTCCAAGGCTGCCACTGAAAACATGATGGAAACATGGGCAGACGAGTTTGACGGCGTCTCCAACATTCGCGCCAACTGCATCAACCCCGGAGCTACGCGCACCAACATGCGCATGAAAGCCTACCCGGGCGAAAACCCCGACGAGCTGGCTACACCACAAGATATTATGCCGCTCTATCTCTACCTGATGGGCAACGATAGCCTGAATATTAGTGGTCAATCGATAGACGCCCAGTAACATTAAAAACACCCATTTAACCCCTCTTTGAAAAGCGGCAATTTTTTGTCGCTTTATCTTTGCCATTAAAAAAAGCGGCAAAAAACCGCCTGCAGACCTAAAAGAAAACCCTATCTTATTGTTTTATATAGACTTAAATTACCATTACTTTTTTGGCACAAAAATAGCATAGATCTAGACATGAGCGTGGGAGCTCTGATTGATAAAAATAATAATGGGTTTAAGTCTATGCAAGATATGGCGAGTTCACTACGCAACAACAATGTATTGAGTCTGGCGAATCGTGTCGCCCAGAATGCTAATGCCTACCCCAACCTGACCGCAGATCATTACTCTCAACTTCGCCAGCAGGAGTTGGTCATGGAACTGACGCAAAAACTTCAAACGAGCCTGGAAATTGAAGACATCATCAACATGCTATTGTTGCAAATGCGCAAACTGGTGCCCATTGATGGCATCACGTATGAATACACCCCGCTAGCCTACAACTTTGCCTCTCCAATGCAGGGTCGACATATAGCCAGTTATCAGCTGGATCTTGAAAAAGAAGATCTGGGAATGATCAGCTTCAGTCGTCGCATACGCTTCGAACAAGAAGAACTGCTCAGCATCGAAAATCTAATGTCCTGCTTGTTATACCCATTACGTAATGGCTTGAAATATCACGAGGCAGTGATCGCAGCATCTACAGATCCACTAACCGGCACGGGTAACCGCCAAGCGCTGGACAAAGCACTCACTCACGAAATTAACTTAGCTCAGCGCAACGACACGCCATTATCCGTTGTTATGTTCGATTTCGACCATTTCAAAAAACTCAATGATGGTTACGGCCATCAATTTGGCGATCAAGTACTCAAGGAAATCATTCAGGAAGTTAAACAAACCATTCGTAAAACAGACCTGCTATTCCGTTATGGCGGCGAAGAGTTTATGTTATTACTGCATAAAACATCACTCACAAATGCCGCAGCTGTTGCTGATAAAATTCGCGAACGTATCGCCAGCAAAGCCATCAACTTCGACAAGGAGTTCATCAAGGTTAGTGTGAGTATGGGTGCAGCAACCTTGCATGAAGGTGATATCACCAGCACCTTAATCAAACGCGCTGACGATGCGCTGTATCACGCTAAAGATCTTGGCCGTAACCGCGTTTGCACCGAGTTCCACGGCTAAGCTTGCGATAAATAATCATTAAATTTTGCACATAAAAAAGGGCGCATTAAGCGCCCTTTTTCTTTTGACCATATCGATAAATCAGAATTAACGACGGCCCTTTTTACGTTGTTGACGGATCTGATCAACCTTCTCTTCAGCCCGTAAACCTTTAACCTTACGCCGAGATAAAGTCACCGCGTCATAAAGTATATTGGCCATTTTTTGCGGCAAATATTCATACTGTCCGGCCTTCAGGCGCGACGGCATAAATATGGGTCCAAAACGTACTCGTTTCAGTCGGTTTACCTGTAATCCCTGCGATTCCCACAGGCGACGAACTTCACGGTTGCGACCTTCCTTCAAACACACGTAATACCAGTGATTCACACCTTCACCACCACCATCAACAATGTCTGTAAACTGCGCGACACCATCTTCAAGCTCAACACCCGCTTTAAGGTTTTCCTGCACCTGACCATCAGCCGTACCCAGCACGCGCACTAAATATTCACGTTCGATTTCACTGGAGGGATGCATCAGTTTGTTTGCCAATTCACCATCAGTGGTGAACAACAATAAACCAGTGGTATTAATATCCAAACGGCCAACGATAATCCAGCGCTCGCCCTGTAATTTTGGCAAGCGATCAAAAACCGTCTTACGCCCCTCAGGATCACTCGTCGAACACACCTCACCTTCAGGTTTGTTATAAAGCAACAACCGTACAGTGTTTTCAGGCCCTTCCATTTTTATCGGACGACCATCAATTTTTACACGCGCCTTAGCGGTAATACGATCGCCTAACGTCGCAACTTGATCATCCACATTAATACGGCCTTCGGTGATCCAGCGCTCGATTTCACGACGTGAACCGTGACCCAGTCTGGCAAGTACCTTTTGAAGTTTTTCACCGTCACTCATAGTGGATAATTCTCAATATTTAGCGTGTATTAACAGGAAGCTCAACACAGCGCGAGCAACCCTAATCAGAAAGGCGAATGGTACAGGCATTAGCTAGACAGGCAAAGCCCACTGAGTCATTGATTAAACTATAATCGTTGAATATTGTTTCTCATATACAAATTTTATAGCCAGCCAGTGATTAATGGATTCTATTAAACTTATCCATTTTAAGACACCCACATGGACTTATCGAATATCCACGTTAGCTAGCGGGTAGTATCTACCGCTTTTTCCAACAACTTATTGGCCCAGCTTAGGGCATGTTCAAGCGATGAGAAAACATTCAAGTTACTGCGCCCCAGCTTATTCATTACGTTCACCTGAGTATCCACCACCCCCTCAGTGATTGAACTGTAAGCAACAATGCCCGTCGCTGCGACATTGGGTATGTTTGAATCTTTCATCGTCACCATGCCGGTGCCGCTGTAGGAGTAATCATTACGGCGATCAATAATCAAAATCGACGATTCAGTTAGTTGTTCGTCAATAAGCCCCACCAATTTACGAGACAGCTCACCATCGATCACCACGCCTTCGCTGATGACAATGACTAGAATGCGTTCGTCGACATGCTCAAAGCAGCCGAAATCAAAGGTGGTTATTTTCATATATATTTTGTTTTTCTCTCGTCCTAAATAAATTGATTAGAAAGTCAGTATTTCATATCAAATAAGCGCATATTCAACCGTATTAATCACCAATAGCTTGAACCACTAATTTTTGAAAATCACTTTCTTTGACTATTCGAATCCCCTGCCCTTTCATAATAAGTTTTTCGGCCTTTAGGTGTTTAGCGCTTTTTGTTTTACCGGCTAATTTTGTTACATCCTGATCACCTACAACCAATAGCGTCGTTTTTTTGGTTACATTCGAAGTCACATCACAACCAATACTCGAAGCTAGATTTGCTGCATGTGCCCTAGATATTTCAAGTGCTCCAGTAAAAACAACAACCTCACCAAATAATTTTCCTTCAGAATCACCGTCTCGATTAATTGCAGCTCCACTCGAGGAGTTCTCAGGGTTTATAGGCTTCCGTACTCTTAACTGCCACGCCGCCAAATCGAGTCCAGTTTCTTTCCCTGCTTCTACTAAAATCACTCCTGAAGCCTTTGCATCTTCTAATGCATCATGGTGTTTAAATGAGTATCCAATTTTTTCGCATATGTTTTTCAACCCATAACCTTTACGCGAAAATTCTGGCCACGCTCTACGAGCCACCATTGCTGAGTCCAGCCAAACTGAATTGACCATTTCAAGTTGATACTTTTCATACACTCTCGAAAGAGATACACGATCAAAATGTGTATGACTAACACAAACAGAACCAACTAAAAGCCTGGTGACTATTTGCTCAACTTCAGCAAAAGTTGGAGACCCACAAACAGTATTTTCATCAAGACCATGAACATCAATATTTATCTGGTCAAAATAATCCTCAGGATCAACAAGTGTGGACCATTCGTCTATCAGCAAACCATTAGAGTATGTAGCAATACCAATCTGACAAATTGATGCCATATCGGCATTTGCAGTCTCTACATCAATTGCTACAAAATCCATTTCATCACTTCTCCTACGGTTCGAGATATTTTGAAGCATCAGGGGTATAAATGACTTTCATGCCTGTACGCGAACAAATTAACTCAACTTCAATATCGAGTTCGATATTTAAATCTTCTCCCCTTAAACCTTGCCATTGAGCTAAGTAATTAAGAGTCCCGTATTTCTCGCTTTTTTGTATTTTTCTTTCTACTCCGCCCTTCCAGCCTAAGACAGGAAGTTCACCTTTTTCAGTTTTCTCTGCCAACTCTGGCTCGGTCAAACGCTTTCCTCGGCCAACTTCCCAACATGTAATCAGGCCTTTATCAGAACCTTTCCACCTTTCATCCCAAGTTAGGTTTTCTCTATTAGGCTCAGCGAAAGATCTTTCAACTTTCTTATTTTGACGATCAACCAGCTCCATGGAGTATCCCTTCCCAAAACTTACCACTTAAAACAAAACCTAAACCCGCTCAAACAACGTCGCAACACCCTGCCCCATGCCAATACACATGGTGGCGATGCCTAGGTTAGCATCCTTGGCCTGCATGACATTAAGCAGCGTGGTGGAAATACGCGCTCCAGAGCAACCCAACGGGTGCCCCAACGCAATCGCGCCACCATTGATGTTGACCTTGTCTTCGTAATCAGCCAATTCCAGTCCTTTCATTACCGCTAAGGATTGCGCGGCAAAGGCTTCATTGAGTTCCAGATAATCAATATCGGCCAAGCTCACACCTGCATTTTTCAGCAACTTGTGAACCGCTGGCACCGGGCCAATACCCATAACTGCCGGATCAACACCGGCGACAGCCATGCCACGTACTTTGGCAATGGGCTTTAAACCTAACGCCTGAGCGCGTTCGGCTGACAACACCAGCATCGCCGATGCGCCATCGGAAATGGCCGAGGCATTGCCCGCTGTCACGGAGCCGCTGACCGGGTTAAAGGCAGGGCTCAATTTAGCTAATGTTTCCATGTTAGTATCGGGACGAATGACTTCATCGCTTTCGATCAGCGTGTTAAAGCCATCGGCGTTGTGGCCTTCAATCGGTACAATTTCGCTGGCAAAGGCGCCTGAGTTTTGTGCCGCTGCGGCACGCTGGTGTGAACGCATAGCAAAGGCATCCTGCTGCTCACGCGTGATTTCATATTGCGCCGCCAATACTTCAGCGGTCAGCCCCATCATCGCCGAACCTTTAGCAACGTAATGGCACATCGCAGGGTTGATATCGACACCATGCGTCATGGCAACATGGCCCATGTGCTCTACACCGCCAATCACAAAACAATCGCCGTTGCCAGACTGAATCGCCTGTGCAGCACTGTGAATCGCCGTCATGGAGGAGCCGCATAAACGATTCACTGTTTGCGCAGGCACGGTGTGCGGTAGGTCAGCCAGCAGAGTAATCATGCGGGCAACATTAAGACCCTGCTCCAGCGTCTGGTTTACACAACCCCAGATCACATCGTCAATCGTGTTACGGTCAATCGCAGGGTTACGTTCCAGCAACGCCAACAACAGCTGAGCCGACATCTGCTCGGCGCGAACATGACGAAAGGCGCCACCCTTGGAACGTCCCATGGGAGTACGGGCGCAATCAACAATTACTGCATCTCTTGGATTTAAAGCCATTATTCAGTTCTCCCTTAGCTGAAAAATGATTGGCCGTTGGCCGCCATTTCACGCAGTTTATCGGTGGGCTGATAGAGCGGCCCCAGATGAGCAAACTTATCCGCCAGCTGGCAGAACTTCTCCAGCCCCATGCTTTCCATGTAACGCGCAGCACCACCTCGGAATGGCGGGAAACCAATACCCATAATCAGCGCCATATCGGCTTCGTTAGGTGTGGCGATAATGTTCTCTTCAAGACAGCGAACCACCTCCAGGCACATAGGAATCATCATGCGGGCGATGATGTCATTGCGCTCCAGCTTTTGAATGCCTTCAGCGTGTAAGGACGTCAACACGGCATCAACGCCGTCGTCATTGAGTTTTTTCGGCTTGCCCTTTTTATCCGGTTCATAACGATAGAAACCCTGATCGGTTTTCTGTCCCAAACGACCCGCTTTAAATAACAAACCGGGGGCAAACTCACCGCCGCCACTCATGCGATCCGGGAAACCTTCGGCCATCACCGCCATGCCATGGCAGCAGGTATCAATGCCCACTACATCCTGTAAATAGGCAGGACCCATCGGCCAGCCGAAACGCTCCATCACCTTATCCACCTGGCGAAAATCTGCGCCATCACGCAGCAACAAATTAAAAGCGTACAAATAGGGGAACAGCACACGGTTCACAAAAAAGCCAGGGCAGTCATTCACCACAATCGGCGTTTTGCCCATACCGGCGGCATAAGCCACTACGGTAGCGATTGTTTGATCGCTCGTTTTACTACCGCGAATCACTTCCACTAGCGGCATCACTGGAACGGGATTAAAGAAGTGCATACCGCAGAACTGCTCAGGGCGTTTCAAGTTTGCGGCCAGTTTGTCGATGGAAATCGTTGAGGTATTGGAGGCAAGCACGGCATCATCCGCAACAATTTGTTCGGCTTCAGCTAATACAGCAGCCTTGATTTCAACCTTCTCAACAACAGCTTCAACGACCACGTTGGCACCAGCCAGCTCAGTCATATTTAACGTTGACGAAATGCTGCCCATAATTTGTAAAGCTTGATCATTACTCAGGCGTTTACGCTCAACGCGTTTATTCAGTTGCTTGCTGGCTTCGGCGATACCCAGTTGCAATGCCGCCGGTGCAATATCCTTCATCACTACCGGCACACCTTTAAGGGCTGACTGATAGGCAATGCCACCACCCATAATGCCAGCGCCCAGCACCGCTGCCCGTTTGACGGGCAAGGCATTCTTAGCCGCCGCACGAGCCTGTTTTTTAAGCATCTGGCTGTTGAGAAACAGGCCAATCAGGCAATTACAAACATCGGTTTTTGCCAGCTGAACAAAATACTGGGCTTCCATTTGCAGCGCTTCATCACGCGCCATACCTGCTGTTTTTTGCACCAAGTCTACAACGGTCATCGGCGCGGGGTAATGTGGCCCGGCCTTTTGGAAGACGACAGCTTGCGCCGTTTCAAAGACCATCATGGCTTCAGTTTTGCCCAGCTTCAGTGGCCCCGTTTTACTTTGGCGCCGCGCCTGCCAATCAATTTTGCCAGCGTTACATTGCGCAATTAAATGCAAACAGGCATCACGTAATTTTTCAGGTGCGACCACGCTGTCTACCGCGCCTACTTGCAACGCTTTAACAGCCCGATTGTTTTGTCCGGTAGCTATCCACTCCAGCGCATTTTCAACACCGATCAAACGCGGTAAGCGAATGCTGCCACCAAAGCCCGGCAGAATACCCAGCTTGGTTTCCGGCAAGCCCATTTGGGCACCCTCGGCCATCACCCGATAATCAGTGCTGAGTGCTATTTCACAACCGCCGCCCAGCGCTTCACCATTGATGGCCGTCACTGTAGGAACGGGCAGCTCTTCAATGTCACGGAGGATATCGTGTGCCTGATTGAGGTAATCAATAATGATTTCAGACGGGCCTGCGAAGATAGGCAGAAACTCGGTAATATCCGCACCGAGAATAAAACTGTCCTTGGCACTTGTCAGAATCACACCCTTAAGATCGCTTTGCTGCTTCAGTTCATCAACAGCAGATCGAAGTTCAAGAAGTGCGGCCTGGCTGAGAATATTAACCTTGGTGTCCTTGGCATCAAACCGTAACTCTATGATGCCATCGTCCAACGTTTCGAGCTGAACATGGCTTCCTGCAAAATTCATATTTCTCTCCCGAAATTGCTGACATTTTGTCAGTGAATACCTTCAAACTGTGGTTCAAATGCCCAATACTGTCAACCGGTTTGCAGCTCCGTTAACACCCGTAAAATAGTATCCACATCTTCCATTTCTCCGTTCTCATTCCAATAGGCGGAAACGGCTCCTGTGGTGGATTGAACAGCCATGACATCCGCCGGGAATTGAGCAAGTATTTTTGCAGCAGCCTCACCATCTGAAAAACGGTACCGACCAGCAATTCGCTCATATACCCAGCCAGGAACTTGCGTCTCTTCATCGGTCTGAGTGTGGCGTAGCAACATCCACTCGGGAATAGTTGCATCATTAGTTCGATGACGAGGCAAGCGATAAGCAATGCAGTTCATCTCTTCACCGGGATACTCCAAATCCTTTATTTTGCTGAGCTTCACCTGCAGGCCTTTTCGCATTGCCACACGTCGCAACTCCATCTGTGCACGCTGACGAGACGAGGGCAAAATCCATAACGAGGAACCCAAAATAAGTATTACGGCGCAAACGATGATCAGCGTTGTCATAAAAGTAATGTTACTCTCAAGAAAGGAAGTAAATTTGTGTCGAATTTCTATCATAAAGACTAAAGGCATCATATTCTATGAGAGTGATTCGCTCTATTCATTTTGAGCTCACGGAAATCAAGTTGTGGAGGATCGTAAAATGAACGAATACCAGCATATTCTGCTTGCTGTCGATTTATCCGAAGACTCGCAGTTACTAGCTGAGCGCGCTGCTGCATTAGCAATACAAAACGATGCCAAGCTCAGTCTTATCCATACTATCGAACCAATCAATTTTGCCTATGGCGGTGACATTCCCATGGACTTGACTGCCATCCAGGAACAACTGGATGAACACGCACACATCAAAGTCGCCGAGTTTGCCCGTAAATTTAATATTGCCGAACAAAACCAACACATTGTTGTGGGCCTGCCGCAAAACGAAATTCATCGCATTGCCAGAGAGTTTAATGTTGATTTAATCGTGGTGGGCACCCATGGCCGTCACGGCCTATCACTATTGTTAGGTTCCACCAGCAATGGTGTTCTACACGGAGCAGAATGTGACGTTTTGGCGGTACGGGTAGGTAAAAATTCGTGAAGAACGCCATCAGGCAGATTAAACGAATAATATCGTGTTCGGTGCTGCTGACGGCCGCGCTTTCAAGCACGTCAACACAAGCCAATGTACCCACAACGCCGCCTGCTGATCAGGCATTACAACTGGCGCGTAACGACTACCAGCTTGCTCGGACCATGCTGGAAAAACAGGATTTTGGCGCCTACTTAACGCTGCGCGACACGTTAACAGACTACCCACTTTATCCTTATCTGGAATATGAATACCTGCGCAAGCGTCTTAGCAAAGCTACCACCAAAGAGATTACAACCTTCATCTCTAACTGGAAGGAAACACCGCTAGCCGCGCCGTTAAAATACCATTGGTTACGTCAATTGGCCGCATCGGGCAATTGGCAGCACTACTTAAATAACTTTGATCCCTCAATAAAAAGTGCAGAACTACAATGTCACGCGCTGTGGGCTGAACATAAAACCGGGCAAACAGAAAAAGCACTTAACAAAGTTCCCGGGCTATGGCTCGTAGGCTATTCCCAAGCTGATGCCTGCAACCCCATCTTTGAGTTATGGACTCAACTGGGACTACTTACCGATGACATGGCCTGGCAGCGTTTCAAGCTGGCGATGCAATCTGGCAATCTAACGCTAGCACGCTATCTATCGCGCTTTATGTCACCTGAACATCAATATCAAAACAAACTCTACCGAAGTCTCTACACGCACCCTGAGCGTTTAAAGAAAACTGATCAGTTTGATCTTGCCAACGCAGAACACCGCGACATAATCATTCACGCCTTCAAAAGACTTGCCCGTCAAGACTCGTTACTGGCTTTAAAACTGTGGCCACACTATCAGCAAAGTCAGAAATTTCATCCTCGCCAAGTTAACTTGACCATCAAACACATGATGTTATGGCTAGCTCACCAGGATAACAGTCAGACCTACCAAAATATGCTCATACAAAACCGCCTGTTGATAACAACAGAGGTTTTAGAAGCTGGCATCCGGCTCGCTGTACGTAGTGAGGATTGGCCATTGGTGATTAATCTGACAAAGCAGCTACCGGAGAAACAACGAAGCAGTACCCGCGCACAATATTGGCTGGCTCGTGCACAGCTGGAAACGAATGATTTAGATAAGCAGATAATTCTCAAACAACTACGCTCCCTAGCTTTAGAACGTGATTACTACAGCTTTTTAGCGGCAGATTATCTGCAACAACCTTACAAAATGAACGAGCAACGTTACAGTCTGGATGGCAACTTTCTGGAACGATTCAAACGATTGCCTGGGATTATCAGGGCGCAAGAACTATTCCATACGAAACAAACAACCGCTGCGCGACGCGAATGGTATCGAGCCACACAGGGTTTTAATGACGTTCAACATTACACTGCCGCTCACCAGGCCAGTCAGATCGGCTGGCACAGTCAAGCTATCCGCTCGGCAATCGCAGCAAAACGCTGGGATGATCTTAAGCTTCGCTTCCCATTAAGTTTTGAAGAGAATTTTGTGGAAACCGCGCAACAACGTCAGTTAAACAGTAACTGGCTATTTGCCATGGCTCGCCAAGAGAGTGCACTTACACCCGACGCCGTATCTCATGCCGGTGCACGTGGTCTGATTCAAATGATGCCTGCCACAGCCAAAACCGTAGCACGCAAACACAATATTGCTTACCACTCCCGTGAACAGCTTTTTGATCCGGAAAAAAATATTGAGTTAGCCAGTGCTTATATCACATCACTTTTAGAACAATTCGACGGTAATAATATTTATGCTACCGCTGCCTACAATGCAGGACCTCACCGTGTAGAAAAATGGCTCAAAACGACTGCCCACCTCCCCATCGATGTGTGGATTGAAAGCATTCCATTCCATGAAACCCGGCAGTACGTTAAAAACGTCCTCACTTACAGTGCAATTTACGCACACCGTCGCCATCAATCGAGCTTACAAATGGCAACCGTTAATTATTTACCCAAAAAACCTTTAATAACGGAATAAAAATTTTATTTTTAACTACCAAAAACGATACTCTCTAATAGACTGAAAGGATAGTGCTCAAATAATCTATGAGAACGAGACGGCACAATGGCAAAGAATAATGTGTTACTGGCAAGGCAGCCAATCTATGACACCGAGCTTGGTATCTATGCCTACGAGCTACTGTTCCGATCAGACAAAAATGAGTGGGGACATGAAATCGGTGCCGACACAGCCACTTCAGTCGTTCTTTTTAACACCTTCTCAGAAATTGGTATCCACAACGTTGTTGGCGAACACCGCGCCTTCATTAACTTCACGCGCAACCTGCTGCTTGATCCTCCGCCCTTTAGCAACGGTGAGATTGTTATCGAAGTGCTGGAGGATGTGACACCTGATGCCGAAGTTATCGACAGCCTCAAGCGTTTTAAACAGCAAGGCTTTACGATCGCACTTGACGATTTTGAATATCATGAATCGCTTCAACCACTGGTTGAGCTGGCAGATATAATCAAGATCGATGTTATGGCTCTTAGCGAAAAGCAAATTGCTGAACACGTCACACTTCTCAAGGTTCCAGGTACGGCCCTACTTGCCGAAAAAGTTGAAACACAAGAGATGTATAATTTCTGCAAAGAGCTGGGATTTGATTACTTTCAAGGTTACTTCCTGAGCCGCCCCAAAATAATGAAGGGGCACAAGGTTCCCGCCAATAAACTGGTCGTCATGAAATTAATTGCCGACTTACAAAGCCCGGACACAAACCCACAGCAACTACATGACACCATATCCAAGGACCCTGGTCTCAGTTTTAAGCTGTTGCGTATGATCAACTCAGCGGCCTACCGACGAGTTAATAAAATTGAATCGCTCTTCCGGGCGATTATTTTATTAGGCGAGAAGGATATCCGTCGCTGGGCAAGCCTATTAGCTTTATCACAGTTAGATGACAAACCCCATTCGCTCTCTGAACTGACGATGGTCAGAGCTAAAATGTGTGAGCTTATTGGCAGCCATATCAATGCAAAACAGAGTGACCTGTTCTTCACCGTTGGGCTGCTATCCATGATGGAAGCCTATTTCGATGCGCCAATTAAGGAACTTCTCGACTCAATGGCCTTGAGCGATGAAATCGAACAAGCCTTGCTGCAATATCAAGGCATACTTGGTTTTGTTTTGAAAACATCAATAGCCTACGAACGAGGTGAGTGGGGGAAAATAGATTGGGAAAGCTTAACTCAGCACCACTTATCAATCCTCGACGTCAAACAGGCTTATCTTGATAGCTTGCAATGGCATCAGGAACAAACCGAAGCCCTTTAGTTCGTTATTCTTAGGTTTAAAACCATGGGCTACCCTTTGTTTGATATCGGCGTCAATCTGACCAGTTCCTGTTTCAATAACAGGCATTCAGAAGTGCTCGAGCGAGCACAACAAGCAGGCGTTAACCACCTCATACTAATTGGCAGCGACATAGCCGATAGCCAAGCAGCTATAGTCCTGGCAAATCAATACTCTGGTTGCTTTGCCACAGCAGGTATTCATCCACATCAAGCCAAAACCTTCACTGACAAAAGCCTTGATCAAATTCGAAAACTGGCAGCATTCCCCCAAGTGAAAGCCATCGGTGAAGCGGGACTGGATTTTAATCGCAACTATTCGCCACAAAACCAACAACTACTCTGCTTTGAAGCACAACTTCAATTAGCCGCCGAATTACAATTCCCCATTTATTTGCATCAACGCGATGCTCACGCACCCTTTCATGACCTGCTTAAGCATTATAGGCCGCAATTGTGTGATGCTGTCATCCACTGTTTTACCGGCGATGAAGGTGAGCTTGAGGACTATTTGAGTCTTGATTTACACATTGGCATCACTGGCTGGATATGTGACGAACGACGAGGTCTGCACTTGCAGGAATTGATCAAAAAAATACCCGCTGACCGGCTGATGCTGGAAACCGACGCACCCTACCTGTTACCACGCAGCCTACGGCCAAAACCTAAAAAAGGAAAAAATGAACCTTGCTACCTGCCGCATATTCTTACAACGGTAAGCCAGTGTCTTGAAAGAGAAGAAAAAGAAATCGCAATCGCGACAACAGCAAACGCAAAACGCTTTTTTCGTTTAGATTAAAAAAACAAAAACGTTAGAGCCAGAGTTTACGACTACGCAGATCAGCCTACATTCGGCAAAATCTGACCTCCATGATCAAAAGCAGGGTTTAATAATAATTCAACCGTAGCCTTCTCAGTTGCCGGCATACCAAAATAGAAACCCTGCATTTCACAGCAGCCTTTCTCTCGTAAATATTCCACTTGGTATTCCTCTTCAACCCCCTCGGCAATCAGGTTAAGTTTCAGGCCACTCGCCATAGCAATGACAGCATCTACGATACAAGCATCATCACCACAGTTTTTGATTTCATTAACAAAAGAACGGTCAATTTTTAACGTATGGATCGGTAGTTTCTGTAAATAGCTGAGCGAAGAATAGCCCGTACCAAAATCATCAATAGCAATTTGTACACCTAACTCATTCAACTGCATTAATTTTTTGATGGAGTTTTCCATGTCCTGCATGATCAGATTTTCGGTAATTTCCATTTCCAGGTCATGTCCCGACAAGCCGTTTACTCGTAATACCTCATTGACCAGACTAATAAAATTCTTGTGATCGATTTGCATGGCGGACAAGTTAACAGCCATACGAACATCGCTGATACCCAAATCACGCCAGCTTTTCAAAACACTACAGGCGTGTCGCAACACCCACTCCCCAAGCGGCAGAATCAAACCGGTTTCCTCAGCAACAGAAATAAAATCTGTCGGCGCAATCATACCGAGCGTCGGATGTTGCCACCGCACCAACGCCTCAAAAGCGACAATACGGCCGCTAATAACATCCATCTGTGGTTGAAAATAAAGCACGAACTGATCAGTTTCCAGTCCTTTACGCATATCACGCTCAAGCGACAACCTCTGCATAGTCGCTTCATTCATCTCACGGCAGTAAAACTGGTAATCGTTTTTACCTCGGCCCTTAATGTGATACATAGCAATATCAGCATTTTTGACCAGCGAGTCCATGCTTGAGCCATCTTGTGGATACATTGACACGCCCACACTAACCGTCACATAAATTTCATGCCCGTCAATCACAAAGGGTTCACGAAGCCGTTCAATAATTTTTTTAGCCACCACTGTGGCATCTTCCTTACCATCGATTTCTGGCATCAATAGCGTAAATTCATCACCACCGAAGCGCGCCAGCGTGTCGCCATCGCGTAAACACTCTTGCAGTTTTTGACTGACCTGTTGCAGAAGTTCATCGCCGTAAAGATGGCCCAACGTATCATTCACCAACTTAAAGCGGTCGAGATCAAGAAACATCACCGCCATTTGATGCCCGGCCCGCTTTGCCTGAGCAACGGCAAGATTCAAGCGATCCTTAAATAGCGCGCGGTTCGGTAGGCGTGTAAGTAAATCATGATAGGCCTGAAAATTAATCGTTCTCTCGGCTTCCTTACGTTCGGAGATATCGCGAGCCACACCGTAAATACCCACAAACGACTCGACGGTTTGAATACCTTCAAAAACATCAGAGGACTGCAGCTCAATAGGAATTGTTTTGGTTTCAAAAAAGCGCGGAGGCCGATCATCATCACGGCATCTAAACCGTAACTCCACATTACGCGGTGACGTATCATCAACTGCACGCAAACTAAACACATAGCCTGCCTGTTCTGCATCGCCGATATAAATAATATCTCGGTAATGCATACCCAGCAGCTCTTCTCGACGATAGCCCAGCAGTTCGGCAATACGGTCATTAACAAAGGTAAATCGGCCTTCGTTATCGAGCATATAAACGATATCAGGGGAGCTGTTCACCAAATAACGGTGCAGTTTTTCAGAGCGTGCGAGGCGATCATTAATGATCTGGTTTTGACATTCTAACTGGCGAGCCTTTAGGGCATTTTCAACCGTATGTAACAAATCTTCAGGCACGTAGGGCTTACGAATATAATCGTATGCTCGACTTCGCAGTACTTGCGACATCGCGTCAAAGCATGTTTCACCACTCACCACGATAACCGTTGTGTTGAGTTCATTTTCCTCAACGAAATCCATGACCTGGTGACCGCTAAAACCAGGCATTTTGAGATCCAGCAGCATTAAATCAACATCATGCTCAAGCAATTGCTCAGTTGCCTGTTGACCACCTAACGCCGTGATCACGTTGTAACCACAACCAACCATCAGCTGTTGCAAACTTTGCAACATTCTAGGTTGGTCATCAACAACCAGAACCAGTTCATCTCGCTGCATTACGATTCCTTAGGCTAGACATTCGCTACCCATGACCGAAAAATTAAGTTCCATCAGTAATTCTGGGGATCAGAATTTCAAAGCGCGTTCCGTTTTTGGCGCTACTCCGACAACTAATAGACCCGTCCAGCTCATCAATCAGGTTTTTTACGATACTTAATCCGAGTCCAGAGTGACTGTCACCCTTAGTCGTTTCAACAGGGGTAAATAGCTTTTCCTGTACCTCTGGCGGTATACCGGGACCATTATCAGAAATAACTATTTCAACATAATTGCGGCCATTGAGGTTCACCAGCGCTTGAGTTTCAACGGTAATCCGCCCTGCTGAAGGCAAAGCCTCACTGGCATTCTTAATTAAGTTCGTCAAAATTTGTTTGATTGCACTGGGGTTAGTTTCAATCGCCACCATGCTGCTATCAAGATTAGTAACCGCATCCACGCCCGTTGACGCAAACAAAGAAGATCGGAATATTTTCAGCAAGTCCAAAACCTGGTTATTGATATCAACCAATCTTGTACCGCCTGCGGTGACATGATGCTCAGCAATACCAGGAAGCTGCAATAATATATTGCCAGCCCGATCCAGTTCTTCACGGATAATTTGCAGCTCTTCCTTCACAGCGTCATTTTCACCGATACGAGAACTCAAAATATGCACGTAGTTTTTAATAATACTGAGTGGATTATTAACCTCATGGACAATTTCACGTGCTCTGGCCTGAAAATAGTCGCAATCATCCTTGTGTTGTTGCTGTTGTTCTTGCTTATGCTGCAACTGAATAAAGAGGCTATGAGACGCCTCATTGGCAAACATCTTCCAGAGCTGCAATTGCTGATCAATAAGCGCTGCCGTTTTAGCTGAAACACCCACTATTAAAACGCCCATGGCATACTGATCAACAACCAATGGTAAACACACAAAGGCTTTGCTTCCCGTCATATTGAGCAGCTGTCGATCCAAAACACTGGCTGGTACAGAAGAGTCGACGCGTTGTGAGTGTAAAACCCGCTTTTCAACAAAACAGCGCACAAGCAAACTCGATTCAGGCTGCAGGGGAATTTCAAACTCAGCTAGCTTTTTATTATCATCACCCACGGGATCACCAACCAGCGCATCACCTTGCTCGGTTGCCTTAAAAAACAAGCTATCTTTACAATTGAAAAGAATTTTTAAACTTTTTCTAATAGCCTCTTTAACGGCTAACGCCCCCTCACCATGAGAAAGATTCTGGCGCACACCATTAAGCAGTGCTATTTCACGCACTTTACCCGCCAACTCGATTTGCTGTTTCTCATCACTCGCTGAAAGTTCAGTGCCGTTTGTTTCCAAAGGATCTAAATCAATATCCATGGATGCGGCGATATCAAGCACCTCAGCACGTGTCTTCTCTAATAACTCTTGAACCAGCGAATGGTTTAAACCAAAAAGCTCCATCGCTGCCGCTAACCCCTCAGCATCGGCATCTTCTCGATATTGGGACAAGCGACTCGCGACAGCTAGGATTTTCACTAAATGATGAGAACCCTGAAGGACTTCTGTAGGCTCGTTTTGATACAACACGGCATCAGCAAGAAAAGACTCATTACCCCAACTGGATACAATCCAGGCGCCGGCCTGATAGCGACTTCCGCCAAAATGCTCACATTCCAGCGCCACCAGATGAGCTTCACTGGTTGCTGTATCAGCAAATTCAGTATATTCGTCATGATAATTATTGGAGAAGATTAAAGCACCAATGTTATGAATCATGCCCGCTAAGTAGGCCTCGTCCTTATTGGCGTAACCTGTCAGGTGAGCCAAGGCGCTGGATAACTGTGCACAGGTTAATGAATCTCGCCAAAACACTTTCTGACGCTGGGCACTGGCACTATCAAATCGAGAAAAAAATTGTTGTACAGACGCGGTAATCGCAATGGTCTTAATTGTTTGCAGCCCAAGCATCACCAGAATACGTTCGAACGATAATTCTTTACCCTGCCCACCGTAATAGGCAGAACTGGCAGCCGAAACAATACGTGCTGTTAGAGACGCATCTTTTTTTATTAGTTCGGATAAACGATCAAAGGCGATAACTTCTGTATGGGTCGCATCCAAAAAAACCAACAGCATTTGAGGCAATGTTGGTAATTTATTAATATCGATGTCAGCAAACAGCTCATCAAAATTTTCAGCAATCATAATCTTTATTATTGATCTAACATCCGCTGTCAGCATTATTATTAAAGGCCTATTTTCTTGGCCAAACCCTCAACTAACTATAGCCTCCACGTAACTATTGTCAAAAATGAACATTATGAAAATAAAGGTATCAATCCCAGCAACAAATAATGACTTAAAAAATTTCAATATCTCGCAATAATTACAGGTATGCACTAAGCGCTTTGTTGATGCTAGAATGCAGACATAATACGTCCAAAATAAAAAAGAATACTCCATGCCTAACAGCCCGGCCGAATCAGAGCAAGATCGACACGAACATGCTAAAACAGCCATGGCTATTGCTATCACCAGCGGTAAAGGCGGTGTCGGCAAAACAAACATCACAACAAACTTAGGCATAGCACTCGCCAAAAATGGTCACAACGTCTGTATTTTTGATGCCGACACCAGCCTTGCCAATATCAATATCCTGTTAGGCTTAACACCTGAATTCACCCTAGAACAATTCCTTAAGGGTGAAAAAGACATTGAAGACATTTTACTGACGGGCCCCGAGGGCGTAAAAATAATCCCCTCCGCGAGTGGCATCGCTGAACTTTCCGACCTTCAGGATGAGCAACAGTCACGCATCGTCGATGGGCTTCGGGTTCTGGAACAGCAATTTGATTACATTCTGATTGACACCGCTGCCGGCATTAGCGAAAACGTCATTCGTTTTCTGCAGTCGGCACAATATGCCGTGGTGGTTATTTCGCCTGAGCCGACATCCCTAACCGACGCCTTTTCATTAATTAAGGTGCTGCAACGTCGCAACTACGACAAACCCATTTACACACTCGTCAATATGGCGAAAAACTACAAACACAGCATGGACGTGTTTAAACGTTTTTCACATGCGGTTAATAAATATGTGCACCTAAAAATTCGCTACCTGGGCTATATCCCCATGGATAAGGCCATGCGTAACGCTGTTGCAATGCAGTCTCCCGTTATTATCAGTGAACCGCGCTCACCAGCAGCACGCTGCATAACGTTGCTGACGCAAATACTGCTCAAACATTTTAAGGCTGACGATGATCCCGAGAATCGTATTAGTACTTTTTGGGACAACCAAATTGCTCATAATGAGCCAGAACATACCTCGATAGAATCCGTAGGCACCGCGTTAGAGCCCACACAAGACAACATTGATATCATCCAAGCTCAAAAGGTCAAGGAGATCAGCCGTATTCTGGAGCTCACCAATGAAGCGCTGGACAACCAGGAGTTTGACGAGCAACAGGCAGAAAGTTTACTGACACACGCCATCGAGCACCATCTTAAAGAATTTGGCGCACTGCCTCAGAAAGTCTTAGGGCTACTACCCAAAAATGAGGCACAGAAGAAGATTGAACCAGCAGCCTCAGAACAAAAAACTGAACCCGCTACTGAGCAAGAAGAACCCATCGAAACCGCAATAATCAACACGCCTGAGCCTGTCGACACCTCCAAGGAACTTCCCGCCAGCTCTAGCCCAATTAGCTCATTAAAAGAGAAAATTGATAGTTTGGTGAACGATGCTATTCGCACCAAGCGGGAACTCGCCGAACTATCCGATTACTTAACACAACAGTATCAAGCCCTCTACAGCACTGAACGCCACTCGACAGCTGGCGCTTCAACGAGATCTCCGAAACCAGTCACAAGCACACCTCGCTCATCTCAGGCTGAAGACCAATTAGCCTTAAAACAAAGTGTTCGATACGCCTCAGCCATTGACCTGAAACGTTAACTTTTCTTACACCATCGACGCAATCCGGCTCTCGGATGCTTCTGCTTCCAAAACCATCAAACGACGAAACGCTGCAAACGTCGGCTTTTGTCGATAATATTCAATTAATTCTTGAGTAAGCTGCTGCGCCCTATCAGGCAAGCCGTTAATCAAATACTGTCCCACCTGTTGGCGAACCTTTTCCATAAAAGCTGAACTGTCATATTCATTAATATTTAAGTTATCAACACTGACCCGAAACTTAATACCCGCCGCGGCTGAAAAAATCCATTCCAGTGCCTGCGGTTTTACCTCAACCACTTCAAAAGCCTGCTGCTGTAATAATGACCGGCCATCAGGCTCATACCAATAACCAAAATCAACGAGCTGGCGACGATCATGCCCAGCGATACACCAATGGCTTATTTCGTGCAACGCACTGGAAAAATAATCTCGAGTAAACAGGATACGATGCAGCTCCCCCGCTTTCAGCGCCGGCAAATAAACAGGTTCTTCAGCACCCGCGACCAACGCTGTACGACAAGTTCCCACAAACAGGCCATTAAAGAGTCTGACTAACTCATCCACGTCATACATGTCAAAAACCCAAACCCTTCATAATTAATCATTGTGATGCGATATAAATGCTGGAGATTTTAGGCCCGCACTGCGACCTCAAACAAGTGTAAAGAACAATAACCCATTAAAAATGTCGTATACTTTAGATGCATCGAAACGAAGCGGGGATTAAACATGACCAGCGAATTTCAACCGAGAAAAGCACCTGTCATTGACCTGTTTTCCAGACAAACACTCCATCCCGGCGATGAGCAGCGTTTAGTGAGAATATCGCCAGAATACGACGGCATCAGTATGCTTTATGGAAATGATGCCAATCCCGGTAAAATCTTCAAACTGAAGTTAATTGCCTGGGGCCTACAGCAAAATGGCGAAGTGGTTGGCTTGGTACCTTGGCTAAACAGTGTCACAGCCTGCCCTAGTCTCAGCGACCCCTTAAACGGCCACTGGGAAGGCTATTTTAATAGTGATAACGGCAAAGTATTCTACGATGCACCCAGCTATAAAACTGCTGAGTTACAAGCCGCGTACGAGTTTTATCGCCAAAACAGTAACCAGCCACCTATCAACAATGCTAGCGACCCCGTCATTCAAGAGATTCCTGATCAGATAGGCACCCACGCCGTATTTAGCAACAAGCACCAAAGCGCTTTTTTTGTTACCGCAATCTTCAGTTGGCAACTTCATTTGGATGGTCACCTGGAAGGCATGCTGGTTGATCCGGAAAAAGTACAACAAACACCCGTATTAGCTGGCGACGATGCGCTTTTCGCAGTCAACACTAATCCGGGGTTCAAGTATTTCTTTCAATATGCCATTGCCAACAAAATCAAAACTCAGGACCCCGATGCGCTCAAGGCCATGTCGGCATTAATTAAATTTTGAATATTACTGGCTTGAAATAAGTCTGCTAAAAATCAGGCCCCTTTGCGAATCAGGTAATAAAAACAGTCATCCTGCTGGATATTTTCTACTAGTTGATGGCCTAGAAATTGACAAAATTTAGGAATATCCCGTTCAGTTGACGGGTCAGTTGCGACAACTTCCAGCAGATCACCCTCTGCCATTTCCCGCACCTTATTATGCAGCATCATCACCGGTTCAGGACAGAATAAGCCCTTCGCATCCATGTGATGATCCGCTTGAAGTTCAAAAACAGTCATAACTTAACAGCTCGCTAGATCGTGATCTTAAAAAAGCGCCGCATTATAACACAAATGCGCAGCTCAACAGGAGTGGACAAAATCCGTTATCGCATGAACTGTTGTTATCAAATGTTGTTGATGAGTGTAGCCCGATTTAACGCGCGGCTTGAAATCATGATCACCATCGATCAGCCAACGAAAGCGAACATCTGGCGGCAAATCGTAGCTGGCAACCTCTCCCCTATTCCCCAATTTATCGCGATCACCCTGCACAACCAAGGTTGGTGAAGTAATTTGTGGTAAATGCTCAGTACGTAATCGGTCAGGCTTGCCTGCTGGGTGAAAGGGGTAACCAAGGCAAACCAAACCACGAACGCGTTGCTGAGCAGCAATCAAACTCGCCATGCGCCCACCCATGGATTTACCACCGATAATGAGGTTTTCATCACCACCCCAATCACCTATTACCTGCTGCCAACAATCCAGCAGCACCGGCAAACGATCTGGCGGCCTTTTTTTACCCGTTAAACGTCTTTGCTGCATATAAGGAAATTCAAAACGGACCACCTGAATTCCTTGTTTTGCAACACCTTCAGCAACAATGTTCATAAAGTCGCTATCCATTGGTGCACCAGCTCCGTGCGCCAATAGTAGAAGGTTTCCACCTTTATCACCGTTAGTTATGTAGTTCATCACTCGTATTGTTTTTATAGCGCGTAAATTTGAGGTAGAATGCTCGCCGTTTTGATTTAAATCAAGCTGCGACATTTTGCCGCACGTATTATGCGCGTACGTAATGCCCTAGTGCTATTTCGTACAATAATAATCCACCTCATCTCTTTGTCTAAATACAGGGAATTCAATGAGCACCATAACAGAACACCCAACCTATAATTACGACGTTGTTCGTAAATTTGCCATTATGACAGTTGTCTGGGGCATCGTAGGCATGACTGTTGGCGTAACCATCGCCTCACAGTTAGCCTGGCCTAATGTCATGTACACTGACTTCGAATGGCTGACCTATGGTCGCCTGCGTCCTCTGCACACCAACGCCGTTATCTTCGCGTTCGGCGGTTGTGCACTATTCGCAACGTCTTACTACATTGTGCAGCGCACCTGCCAAGCCACGCTATTTGCACCCGCACTTGCCAAGTTCACCTTTTGGGGCTGGCAATTGGTTATCGTACTGGCTGCACTGTCGCTGCCTATGGGCTTCACCAGCTCTAAAGAGTACGCTGAACTGGAATGGCCAATCGATCTGCTGATCACCGTTGTATGGGTGAGCTACGCGATTGTATTCTTCGGCACAATCGTTAAGCGTAAAGCCAGACACATCTATGTGGCCAACTGGTTCCTGGGTGGTTTCATCCTGACCGTTGCAGTACTGCACATTGTTAACAGCATGGCGATCCCCGTTAACTGGACCAAGTCTTACTCGGTATACTCCGGTGCTACCGACGCGATGATCCAGTGGTGGTATGGTCACAACGCAGTAGGCTTCTTCCTGACTGCCGGCTTCCTCGGCATGATGTACTACTTCGTACCTAAGCAGGCAGAGCGTCCCGTTTACTCATACCGTTTGTCGATCGTGCACTTCTGGGCACTGATCTGTACTTACATTTGGGCTGGTCCTCACCACCTGCATTACACCGCACTGCCTAACTGGACTCAGTCTGTAGGCATGATCATGTCTCTAATCCTGCTGGCTCCTTCATGGGGCGGTATGATCAACGGCATCATGACGCTGTCTGGCGCTTGGGAAAAACTGCGTACTGATCCGATCCTGAAATTCCTGGTGGTATCGCTGTCCTTCTACGGTATGTCTACCTTCGAAGGCCCAATGATGGCCATCAAAACTGTAAACGCTCTGTCTCACTACACAGATTGGACAGTTGGTCACGTACACTCCGGCGCATTAGGCTGGGTTGCTATGGTATCCATTGGTTCCCTGTACCATTTAATTCCAGTGATGTTCGGCCGTAAATCGGGCGACATGTACAGCCAAGGCCTGATCAATATTCACTTCTGGTTAGCGACAATCGGCACCGTTTTATACATTGCCGCACTGTGGGTTAACGGCATCATGCAAGGCCTGATGTGGCGTGCATTTAACGATGACGGCACGTTAACATACAGCTTCGTAGAATCTGTTGAAGCCAGCTACCCTGGCCACATGATTCGTGCCGTCGGCGGAATGATCTTCCTGTCAGGCATGCTTATCATGGCTTACAACGTTTACAAAACTGCCAAAGCACCGCGCCCAGCTGTTGCAACTGGCACCGAAGCCGTAGCCTAAGGACTATTAACAATGAATCATGAAATTGTAGAAAAGAATATCGGCCTGATGGCCGTTCTCGTGGTCATCGTCATCAGTCTGGGTGGCTTGGCCGAAATCGTGCCTCTATTCTTCCTGAAACAGACGACTGAACCTGTTGAGGGCCTTAAGCCCTTCGCAGCACTGGAACTGGAAGGTCGCGATATTTATATCCGTGAAGGTTGTAACACCTGCCACAGCCAGATGATTCGCCCATTCCGCTCTGAAACAGAACGGTATGGTCACTACTCAGTTGCCGGTGAAAGTGTTTACGAGCACCCGTTCCTGTGGGGTTCAAAACGTACTGGTCCTGATCTGGCTCGTGTTGGTGGTCGTTACAGTGATGAGTGGCACCGTGCACACCTGTATAACCCACGCGACGTGGTACCTGAATCCAACATGCCGAAATTCCCATGGTTATTCACAACCAAGCTGGACGGGAAATACACGGCTAAGAAAATGGAAGCACTACGCACTGTCGGCGTTCCGTATACCGATGAAGATATTGCCGGCGCTGCCAAGGTAGTTAAAGGTAAGACTGAGATCGATGCTTTGGTTGCCTATTTGCAGGAACTTGGCACCGTGATTCAGACTAAACGTTAAGACGGGTAAAACACTATGGACGCAACTGATATGCGCGGCATTACCACCTTATTGGTAATGATTTCTTTCTTAGGCGTTTGTTATTGGGCCTACAGCGCCAAAAGCAAAAAAAGCTTTGACGAGGCTGCGAACTTACCATTTGCCGACGACGATATAAACAACGATTCCCAGCAGGAGAAATCCAACCATGAGTAGTTTTTGGAGCGCATGGATTACCATTATTACCCTAGGCACGATTGCTTTTTGTGCCTGGTTACTTATTGGCAACCGCAAAGGCATGAAGAACGCCGGTGAAGACGTATCGACTACCGGTCACGTCTACGATGGCATTGAAGAGTACGACAACCCGCTACCACGCTGGTGGTTCCAGGGTTTTGTAATCACCATTATTTTTGCACTGGGCTACTTGGCGCTTTATCCAGGCCTTGGCTCTTACAAAGGTCTTCTGGGCTGGACTCAAGAAGGTGCATGGGAAGAGCAAGTTCAGGAAGCTGAAGAGAAATTCGCCTCTCTTTATGCAGGTTATGCAGCACAACCTGTTGAAGAGCTAGCGAAAAACGAAACAGCTCTGCAATCAGGGCAGCGCATCTTCGCGAGTTACTGTTCAGTTTGTCACGGTACTGCAGCAACGGGCGCCTACGGCTTCCCTAACCTGACAGATAACGACTGGTTGTACGGTGGTGCAGGTGAAACCATTAAAGAAACCATCATGAATGGTCGTAGCGGCGCAATGCCGGCTTGGGCTGATATCATTGGTGAAGACAACGTACAAGCGGTAACTGCTCACGTTGTCACCTTGAGTGGCCGTGAAGCCGATGCGGCACAAGCTGAAACCGGCTCTCAGGTTTTCGGTACCTATTGTGCAGCATGTCACGGTGCTGATGGTAAAGGTACTCAGGCTCTGGGCGCACCTAACCTGACTGACAATGTATGGATTTACGGTGGATCAACTGAGCAAATTGCCCAGTCCATCCGTAATGGCCGTGTGGGTAACATGCCAGCCCATAAAGACTTCCTCGGTAACGATAAGTCTCACTTGGTAGCGGCATACATCTACAGTCTGTCCAATAAATAGCAGTAATTGAAGACACATACCGGGGAGCATAACTCCCCGGTATGTTAAGCTACAACGCAACAATTCTTGCCACACATGTACCGGATTCATTTCGGCCAGGGAAAACAGGCAAACAATGAACGATAAAATTCCCCTCCAAGACGTCGACAAACCTGACGACGTAGTCCAGCACGTTGAAACTGAAGTTTTTGACCTTTACGAGAAGCGTGAAAAAATTTACACCCGTAAAATAAAAGGCTACTTCCAGAAGGTTCGTCTTTTTACCGGCTGGCCACTATTACTCGGTTACTTTCTGCTACCTTGGATTAACTGGGGAGATCGTCCCGCTGTATTTTTTGACATACCAAATCGTCAATTTCACATCCTTGAAATCACCTTTTGGCCCAAAGATTTTATTCTTCTATCCGCTATTCTAATCATTGCTGCATTTGCCCTGTTTACCATTACAACTTGGCTTGGGCGTGTCTGGTGCGGCTACACCTGCCCACAAACGGTGTGGACAAGTATTTTCATGTGGGCTGAACAGTTCGCAGAAGGCAGCCGTAACCAACGCATCAAACTCGACAAGGCACCTTGGTCTGTTAACAAAGTATTTCGTAAAACCCTCAAGCACTCTATGTGGATTGGTTTTGCCGTATTAACCGGTTTAACCTTTGTTGGCTACTTCAGCCCTATCCGGGAATTACTACCTAATATGCTCACCTTTGGCCTTGGCCCCTGGGAAGCTTTCTGGATATTTTTCTTTGCCTTTGCCACCTACGGCAATGCGGGCTGGATGCGTGAACAGGTATGCATGTATATGTGTCCTTACGCCCGCTTCCAGTCGGCCATGTTCGACCGCGACACCTTGATCGTTTCCTATGATCCAGAGCGCGGTGAATCCCGTGGTCCACGTAAAAAAGACATTGATTACAAAGCTGAAGGCTTAGGCGACTGTATCGACTGCCAAGTCTGTGTACAGGTTTGTCCGGTTGGTATCGATATTCGTGACGGGCTTCAATACGAATGCATTAACTGTGCGCTCTGTATTGATGGCTGTAATGAAATTATGGACAAAATGGGCTATGCCAGAGGTCTGATCCGATATACCACTGAAAACCAACTTGAGCACAAGCAGGAACACAAAGTCCGTCCAAAATTATTGGGATACGGTGCTGTACTGGTTCTTATGCTAGCAGCGTTCACCTTCACTATTTTTGATCGTGAGAACCTCGAGCTTGATATCAAACGTGATCGCAGCAGCCTGTATGGTACAACCTTGGACGGCCTGATCGAAAACAGCTACACCCTCAAAATCCTTAACAAAAGCCAAGACACACATCAGTATTCAATCAGTGTAACGGGGATTGATGGCCTCACCTTGAACGGTAGAACAGAGGTTGAAGTGGCTTCAGGTAAACTAACTGAGATATCATTACGCGCACAAATTGACCCTGCACTTCTGATAACACCAAACGTGCCTATTGAATTTATCATCAGCACTAAAGATGGAAGCGCCCAGGTCAGCGAGGAATCCCGTTTCATCGGGCCGAGCATCCGATAACCACTCTTTAAGAGGAGCAGCCTACAACTGCTCCTCTTACTGTTAATCCGAGAATTATTTTGAACACACCCCAAGTCACTCCCTGGTACCGTCAATTTTGGCCCTGGTTTTTAATTTCTCTGCCGGCCACAGCTGTGATCGCCTGTATGTTTACCATCTACATTGCTATCCAGAACAAACCGGAAATGGTCAATAATAATTATTACCAGGAAGGTCTCAGCATCAACGAGCGCATCAAACAGGACAACCTCGCCACCGGGTTATCCTTACAAGCCAACCTCATATTCTCTGAGCAAACCGGCAAGCTTAACGTGTACCTCACCGGCAACACATCGCCACTGGACACACTGATATTATCCATTTTCGCTGCAGGCGATGCCGAACTGGATCGTAGCTATACCTTAAAACCCATCAACACCAATCTGTTCAGCGGTGACCTACCGGAGTTACCAAAAGGTCGTTTCTATATTTCTCTGGAGCCGGAACATCGCGAATGGCGCTTATTGGCGGAAACAGTTTTGCCACGTAAAGAGCCTCTGGTATTGGAAAGCAACGGAGCTGACCAAACAGCCAACTAATGAGTAACCCTGCCTCAACAAAAGGCCTAGCAACAGACTGTTACCATTGCGGGCTACCGGTGCCTGTTGGCGCTGATTATTTTGTTCTAATCGGCGGCTCTGAACAGCCCATGTGCTGCCCCGGCTGCCAAGCCGTCGCCAACACCATCATTAGCACTGGTCTTGATCAGTATTACCAATACCGCACTGATCTGGCCGTCACACCCAAAGCGTTGGAAGAGGAATTGCTCGACGAGCTCGCACTCTACGACCGCAGCGATATTCAGCAAGATTTTGTCACGCAGCTCGAAAACCAACAGGCCGAAGCGATCTTTCTAGTCGAGGGCATTACCTGCGCCGCCTGTACCTGGCTAATCGAACATCAGCTGAGCAAGCTCGCGGGCGTTGAACAATGTAGTGTCAATCTCAGCAACCACCAGCTACGCCTTCAATGGCATACCGAGCAAATTAAACTCAGCGAGTTACTCGCCGCTGTTTACAGCATCGGCTACAAAGCCTATCCCTACCAAAGCGCCGCCGAAGACAAATTACAGAAAACCGAAAACCGTAATTACATCAAACGCCTTGGCATTGCTGGTGCAGGTATGGCACAGGTGATGATGTACGCGGCCGCTCTCTATGCCGGTGCCTTTGATTACATCAGCGGCGAACACCGCGACTTTTTACGCTGGGTAAGCCTGATAATTGCTACGCCCGTGGTGTTTTATTCCGCCCGCCCGTTTTTCTCAGCAGCACTTCGCAATCTGAAGAATCGCCACCTCAGCATGGATGTACCGGTTTCGATCGCCATTCTTGCAGCCTACTTTGCCAGCCTTGGCTCAACCCTGCTGGGGGGCCGTGAAGTCTATTTTGATTCGGTCTGTATGTTCACATTTTTCCTGCTGCTAGGGCGTTTTCTGGAGTTCAGAGCGCGATCTCGCATGGATCAGAGCAGCCACCACCTCACTCGCCTGTTACCCGATACCGCCACCCTCATCGAGCAAGGAAAACAACGCCTGGTGGCGATTCGCGACCTCAAACCCGGCGATTCAATATTAGTAAAAACGGCTCAAATAATTCCAGCCGACGGCCTGGTAATAGGCGGACAAAGTAGCACCGATGAATCCCACCTTAACGGTGAATTTATTCCCGTAGCCAAGGCCTTGGGCGACACGGTCGTAGCCGGCAGCATTAACGTTGAACATCCGCTGACCATTGAAATTACCGAAGTCGGACAAAACACCAAACTGTCCGGTATCTTACGTCTTCTTGACCAAGCGCGGGCCACCAAGCCACCCATTGCACAACTAGCCGACAAGATTGCCCAATACTTCATCGCGACGGTACTGGTACTCGCCACTGGTGTTGCATTGGCCTGGACCTTTATTGACCCGAGCCACGCCTTCTGGATCACCTTATCCGTACTGGTTGTAACCTGCCCCTGTGCTTTGTCACTTGCCACACCGACAGCCCTTACCGCGGCAACAGGCAGTTTGCAAAAACTAGGCTTGCTCGTTAGTCGAGGCCATACATTAGAAGGACTGGCTAATATCAGCCATGTCATTTTTGATAAAACAGGTACCCTTACCACCGGTAAATTACGCCTTCAACACATCCACCCTCTGGGCGAATATAATCGTCACCAGTGCAATCACATTGCTGCTGCCTTAGAAGCACATTCCGAGCACCCCATCGCCAATGCCTTCGAAGCCAGCCCACTTCAGGCCTTCGAACCCCGAGTACATCCAGGACAGGGGATTGAGGGCGTGATTGACGGTCAGAGCTATCGAATTGGCCGCCCCGACTTTGCTTTTAGCGGCATCACCCTATCACCGCCTGAAAACAGTGATAGCCAAGCACAGTGGCTACTACTTGCTAACGACACCGCACCCATGGCCTGGTTTCAACTGGATGATGAATTACGCGCTGACGCTGCTCTGACCGTCGAACAATTGGGTATGCTGGGGCTGAAAGTCGAACTGCTCAGCGGTGACTATTCAAACAACGTTGCCAACGTCGCCAAACAACTGAATATCAGTAACTATCACAGCGGCGCCAGCCCAATGAACAAAATGACCTACACCCAGGCGCTGCAAACCGAGGGGGCAAAAATCCTCATGGTGGGTGATGGCATCAATGATATCCCTGTGCTTGCCGCGGCCGATGTTTCCATTGCCATGACCAGCGCCGCTGACTTAACCAAAGCCAATGCCGATGCTATTTTACTGTCATCACAGCTTTCGCACCTGGTCACAGCAATCCGCCATGCTCGCAAAACCCATCGGGTGATTCGCCAAAACCTCGGCTGGGCACTAGCCTATAACCTTATTGCATTACCCGCCGCCGCGCTGGGTTACATTCCGCCTTATTTTGCCGCACTAGGCATGTCACTCAGCTCTTTGGTTGTAGTTATGAACGCGTTAAGATTAAGCAAGCCGCTAGCGAAAGCTGTAACATCCGAACCCTCTAAACTCCAGACTGCGAGCACCTGATGGAAGCAATTTTCCTGCTAATTCCTATTGCGCTGATTCTCGTCATCATTGGTGTCGTGGTATTTTTCTGGGCGGTCAAAAATGACCAGTTTGATGATTTGGAAGGCCCGGCCCACAGCATTTTGTTCGACGATGACCCCACAGATAGCAGCAATAAAACAAACACAACAACCAACAACTCCGCAAAAGACAAACCGGAGAGCTAAACCCAATGCCTGAAACGTTAACCTTTTCCGCCGCTTTTTTGATCGGCCTGCTCGGCAGCACCCACTGTGTTGGCATGTGTGGCGGTATTATGGGCGCGCTTAGTTACGCGGTCCCTCCAGAACAGCGCTCACCGAGAAAGCTGTTTCCGCTACTGTTGTGCTACAACATTGGCCGTATCTTTAGTTACACTCTGGCAGGCGCTATCATCGGCGCCACCAGCTGGTTTCTAGCCGGACAGTTTCCACTACTGGGCAATGTGTTACGTGTTTTTGCTGCCCTGATGCTCATTGCCATGGGCCTTTATCTGGCCAACTGGTGGTCTGCACTACGGCACCTTGAGCGCGCCGGCAACGCCGTCTGGAAGCACATCCAACCCAAGTTATCCGCCCTGATGCCGGTCACATCATCTTGGCGCGCGCTGCTAGTCGGCACATTATGGGGCTGGATTCCCTGCGGTCTGATTTACAGCACACTCACCTGGGCTGCAACGGCTGGCAACTGGCAACAGTCCGCGCTCATCATGCTGTGCTTTGGCCTTGGCACCCTGCCCGCCGTCTTAGCCACCGGCATATTTCTTGAAGGTTTCAAAAAGCTGATGCAACTCAAAGGGGTTCGTATCAGCGCCGGTTTATTGATTATCCTGTTTGGTATCTGGACCTTGCCATTACCCGGTAGTCATAGCGGTCACGCTCCCAATACGCATTCCGAACACCAGCAACAACCCAATGAAATGATCGGCGAGCCTCACAGCATGAATCACGATCAACACCTCATGCAGCATTCAATGGATGAGTCCGCCACGCCACTCAAGATGACCGAAACCACTCAACCAATGCCAAATCAACATCATCACATGATGGACAAAACCACACCGCAATAAGATAACGAAGAACCGGTTCCAAAGCAGCGCTACTAAAGAGGTGTTAACACCTAATAACCTGCCGAGAAGCTTGTGTTATATGTGGCGCAAGCCTAGAATCAGAAAAAGTTATAATAATTGATATAGATCAGGTGCCAGTGGAAAATCAACGCATTCAAGCCATCAAACATCACTCGTTTAGAGAAACCACATGCCAAAGTTGTACGCTTCGCTCGCTGTGTTTACCTCTGTCACTGACAACTAAAGACCTTGATAAACTCGACTCCATCATTGCTCGCGGACGCCCCTTTGAAAAGGGTGAAATGTTATTCCGCCAGGGTGAGTCATTTGGTTCACTCTTTGCGTTACGTAGTGGCTGTGTTAAAACCTACTCCGTTACCGACAGCGGTGAAGAGCAAATCACCGGATTTTACCTGCCTGGCGAACTGATTGGGCTTAGTGGTATCGACACTGATATTTACCCCGTCAACGCCATAGCCATCGAAACAACCACCGTGTGTGAAATCCCCTACCCCAAATTTGAAGGGTTGACGGACGATATCCCCGAACTGAAACGTCAGTTAATAAGCTCGCTCAGCAAAACCATTCGCAGAGACATGCAAATGATGCTGCTGTTAAGCCAAAAGGATGCCGAAGCGCGTATCGCCAACTTCCTGCTGGATCTGTCTACACGCATCCAGCGGCGTGGTTATTCAGCTGACTTTATTTATCTGGCCATGTCACGTAATGAAATAGCCAATTATTTGGGCCTGGCTGTTGAAACGGTGAGCCGAATTTTCTCACGGCTGCAAAAAGCCAAAGCAATTAACGTGAACGCCCGCGCTGTAGAAATCCTTGATGTCGATGCGCTAACCAAGGCTGCTGGTTCCTGTCTGTTCACCGAAAAGAGCACACCAAAGGAAAGCGCCGCTTCCAGTAACTCCAATTAAATTTAGCGGGTGATCGCAACTCTGCGATCACCCTTATTGCTAATTAATATCGATTTTGACTTTATTTGCTGGAACAGCTTCCAGCTTAGGTACGATGATTTTTAACACACCGTCCTCAAAGCTGGCATGCACATTTTGCTCATCAACATTCTGCCCCAACGGGATTTGACGCATGTAATGGCCATAGGAACGTTCACGACGCAATAACTCACCGTCTTTTTCCTCTTTATGCTCATCCTCGCGGGTTGCACAAATACTAAGCAGGCCATCATGCAAAGTCAGCTCGATATCATCCTTTTTCATCCCGGGTAAATCAGCTTTCACTTCAAAAGCCGCTTCCTTTTCTTTGATATCAATTTGTGGCATCAGTCGGTTCGAACCACCCTCTCTACGCATAGGAAGAAAGAAGCCGTCCATCAGACTAGTAAAACCCTCATCGAACAGACCAAAAGGGGACTGTGACGTTGATTTTTTGGGCAATAAACTCATGACAAAACCTCCTTCGTTAGTTGTTTATGCTCGTCGGCTTGGACCAAAAATCAGCGCCCCTGTTGTTTAAATTTCTCATATTCAAACAACAAATCAGTTAATTTTTTGACCTAAATCAAAAACAGCTAAGCCTTTACTTTATAAGCACTTTCCTGTAAAAAGCGAAGCCAATCAGAAGTCAAATCGGTCACCCTCATGCAAGCGCTCGAAGCCAAACAAAAAACTGAATTCAACAAGCTCCAGAAACGCCTGCGCCGTCATGTCGGTAACGCAATCGCAGATTTCAATATGATTGAAGAAGGCGATAAGGTCATGGTATGCCTGTCCGGTGGCAAGGACTCCTACACCATGCTCGAAATTTTGCGCAATTTACAGCAGCATGCACCGATCAATTTTGAAATTGTTGCTGTCAATCTCGATCAGAAACAGCCCGGCTTCCCGGAAGATGTGCTGCCAAATTATCTGGAGTCTATCGACCAGCCTTATTTCATTCTTGAAAAAGACACCTACAGTGTCGTCAAGGAAAAAACGCCCGAAGGTAAAACCACCTGCGCACTATGTTCACGTCTGCGCCGCGGCAGCCTGTATGGTTTTGCTAATGAAATTGGCGCCACCAAAGTTGCGCTGGGCCATCATCGCGATGACATTATGGAAACATTGTTTCTAAATATGTTTTACGGTGGAAAACTCAAAGCCATGCCGCCCAAGCTACTCAGTGACGACAAAAAGAACGTCCTGATTCGCCCGCTAGCCTACTGTAAAGAGTCAGACATTCAAGCATTTTCAGATCTTAAAGAATTCCCCATTATCCCTTGCAACCTCTGTGGCTCGCAGGATGGGCTACAGCGCCAAGTCATTAAAGACATGCTACAAAGCTGGGATAAACAGCATCCCGGGCGGCTGGATGTCGTCTTCAAAAGCATTCAAAACGTTGCCCCCTCGCAGCTGGCTGACCGAGACCTGTTTGACTTCGAAAGTCTGCAGGTTGAGCCGCAGGATGCGTTCGAAAAAAATGATCGTTTACTGGCGATAAACATCCAGTAATTAGTGCAATTTTCAGTCATAAAAAAACCGGCCAATCTGACGTTATCAGACAACCCGGCTTTTTTATGACGCAAGAATTGCTGCCGATTAAAAGCCCCAGCTCACCCCAAACACATAGCGCGAATCTTCCTTTTTATTGCCCTCTGAGGGCGACTTATCCCAGTCATAGTGAAACTTCGCTTCCAATGAAAGATGGCCGTTGATCTGATAAGCAAGGCCGGTATCCATTGAAAACAACTGATCTTCGCTGTTCTGTAAGCTCGCCAACCATTCGGCATCATTAAAGAAATCAATATCGGACGTCAGGTCATGAGTCAACCGGGTTGCGGCACGTAACGCCGTATACGATTCATCCGCACTGTTATTGGTAAATGCTTCGCTTACCCAGCTTAGACCGCCCTCAACCTCAAAGCGTGTACGACTGGTCTCAACCCAACGATAACCACTACCAACACCCAGTTTAATACGCTGATCGAGATTGGCCGTTGTTTCTTTTTCAGTTCGCCCATCGCCGTAGAGATAAACCCGCTCACTGATAAAATAGTCATAGTGACCTCCCAGCGTGTAATAGCGTTTATCTGTGGTGAGGTCGCCACTGATACTATCTTCACTACGCTCCTCTTCGTAACGGGCATCAAGAATAACCCGGTCGCCTTTAGTCTCACGGATCGCCTTGACATCAAGATCCACGTCCTGCGTTTTAGTATTGCCGGTTTGCACATTGACGCCAGCAAACAGCTTACCTGTCCACTTCACAGGTTTTTCTGGCGCTAGGTTGATACCTCTAATTTGATCCACTGCCAATGTTTGCGGCGTTTCAATATCACTCAGTTCAACAAAACCCGATGCCGAGGAATTCAACCGAGACTCAATCAACAAACCATCCACAAGTTGTAACTTAATAGGCTTGTCAGTACTAAAATTTTGAAGCTTACTCATGGCAATCTTCAGCTTACCGAGCACTGGTGAATGGAACAGCATCTGGCCGTCGGCCATCGAAACAATTTTACCCTGCAGGATATCACCATTATTCAGCACCACTTGATCCGCCAACACCAACGAAGACGCACTCAAACACACAGCCAAACAGGCTGACCGTTTCAACATAAAAACTCCTAATATTGATACATCAATAAGATACAAAAAAGAACGATTTCTAAAGGAGGTAACACAGCATCCGCGGCTCGGCGATGCAACTAGAGAGGGGTAACGCAAACCTACATATCGTTAGATAAACAAATCCTGCCACTCATTAAAATCAGATTCAGCTTCAGGGGTAAATTCAACACCACAACAAAAATCAGAACCGCGTGAACAACACCAGCGCACAATACCGGTCAGCAGAAACTTACCAGGACATCCTTTGATTTCTACCCACAGCTCCAGCTCGCTGTCCTTGGGTAAATTTTCCGATGCCACCAAAGACAAACCACTGGCAGACACATCTTCCGTCGAACCGGAAAAAATTATTGATTCGAGATCCGGCGCCTCGGCACTTGAAGAAAGCACTTTAACGAATAAACGTTCTTCTCTGGCTCCCCTGAGATCCCCACGACGTTCCGCTGACATCCTTGCTCCCCTTGAAGAATTATGCTTCCGCTAATATTGGACTCGACATGGCAATATATCAAGCTGCTTTGCCGCACTTTAATCGTCGTTAGGCAAAAGAACGTTGACTACCAGCTCATACTTTCTTTAATGAAAGGAATTGTCAGTTTTCGGCCCGCCGACAGTGATGAATGATCGAGCCGATCCAAAATATCGAGTAATCGCCCAGTGCTGCGCTCACTGCGGTTGAGAATATAGTGTGCCGCCTCAGCAGATAACTCAATCCCCTTTTCAGCCGCCTTCTCCTGCAACAGAACTGTTTTCTCCTCATCATTCAGAGGACTAACCTGAAACACCGCACAGGATGCCAGCCGCGACAGTAAATCCGGTAACTGAATACCGATACCACGAGGCGGCTGTGTCGCGCCCACGAGTAAGGCAGACTGTTGTTGTAATACGCGATTAAACAGGTGAAAAAGTGCCTCTTCCCACTCAACCTCACCAACAACTGCCTGTAGATGATCAATACAAATCAAATCCACACCTTCAACACCCTGCAGCATCGCCGGATCAAAGTTGCGGATTTCATTCATCGGCAGGTAAATTGCCGTTTTCTGTTGCGCGGTTGCTTGCTGACAAGCTGCCTGTAGCAAATGACTGCAGCCTGCACCCTCAACTCCCCATAAATAAACCAGCGGGTCGCCCGTTGGCGTCAGCTGCTGCTGCAACTGCTGCACAATAACCTGATTACTACCCACCACAAAATTATCGAAGGTGAAGAGTTCCAGCAGCCGAAAACTGAAAGGAATTTGAGGGTGTGCCGCATTCATCATAAAGACTTACGACGACTGGCAGCAATGGCCTTACGCCCCCAGGTAAAACAGTAATCCAGACCACTAAGGGAACTGACGGCAAATACCAACCAAACGCCCATTTCCAACACCCAGGCATCTATCTGAAAAACAGCTAACCCTACCAATCCTAGCAACACCAAACAAAACTGTAACAAGGTACTGAGTTTACCGATGCGTGAGGGTAAAAAATCATATTCACCAAACAGGATATGGTAAGCCGCTGCTCCGGCGACAATAATCAAATCCCGGCCAATCACCACAGCCGCCAGCCACATTGGGAAAATACCGATATAGGTCAGCAGGAAAAAAGACACGATCAACATGAGCTTATCGGCGATCGGGTCAAGAATCGCACCAAAGCGACTGGTCCAGTCAAAACGACGAGCCAGATAACCATCGACACCATCCGACACACTGGCAACGGCAAACAGAATCAGAGTCAGCACAAACTCATTACTGAGAATAGCCACCGCCACCGGCACCACCAATAGCAACCGCATCAAGGTAATCAGATTAGGGATAACACTTAAATCCAAAACTACTCTCGCTTCAATTTACGCGTTCAGGGACGCCACAGATAAGGAATGACCATCAAACCATCCGCAAACTCCGCGGGCGCATCAGGCATTGGCTGCAACTGCTTATCCAGCGCAATCAAACTCTTTAATTTTGACCATTCACCTTCAGTACTTAAAACTAACGTTAAACGCTCACCCTCAACGTGGCTCACGGCCACATCGTGTACCATAGAAAAGCCCTTCAGATATGCCTGCACTCGCGCATAATCTTGCAAAGTTTTAACGCCCTGCACGGCCAACTTAATTTCTCTGGCATCCTGCGCAGTTGTATCAATGGCATATCGCTTAACCATGATTTTTGCAACCTGAGCCAGCGCTTCAGAGGCTGAATTTTCCATCGCTGTCGGTGATGTAGTAAAGCTGACAGCCTCACCATTAAACACCAGTAACCAACGTCCGGCCCACTTTCCAGGTGCTTGTTGATAGAGCCGCCCACCTAGCACAGCTTCCGAACGATAACGCAATGACGCCTGCTCAAGCTTACTGCGAAACAATCCCCAAACATCCATCACGGAGATAGCAGTTTCATCCTGCAAATCCATTAACGGCAACAGAATCGGCACACCACTGTCCTGCCCGGCCTGCTTAACGGCGCGCTGCCAAATATTGTCTTCCCCGGCATTGAGCAGATAGCGTTCACCGGCCCCTTCAACCGCCACCCATGCCATCAAACTAGGGCGATTATTACCCCAAATAGGCTGTTTGGTTTGTCGCAACAAACGGTTCACCAATGCTTGATCAAACATCAATCTCAAAAATTGCTGATCACCACTGTCACTCTGAAAATAACTAAACTGTCGTAAATAACGTTCTGAAGTTTTTAGTGCTACTTGAACGGCTGGCTCATTGAAGGCAACCGTATCACCCGTAATACGCTGAATAACACGCTCGAGCGCAACGCCGCTAACACGCTGACGCTCATTTTGACTCTGCGACTCAACCGGCAGCTCAACACGATAAAGCCCGGATACTTCCACCGCCTTAGCAGTCGTTGCCAAACACAGCAACAGCACGCCTAACAATGCGGCGATATAACCATTTCCAATCGGTCGATCTGTCATTCTCAATGGCAGAGTCAAATCACTCTTCCTCGTATTAAAAGTAGGTATAAACACAACCGCGTTATTGTAGGGGCGTAAATGGAAAATAACCAGTTGAGTGCACGGCTATGCGTTAATTAAGTCTCACGCTCCCTGTTAGCCAAATATCCATTCGAATTAATCCGACTTTTTAGCACCCCAACCGCGCCGCAGATAGATTTACAACATCCGGCTAAGTTACTATAGCGACCGCATGTCTTAGCAATAATTCCTGCCCATAGCACCTAACCCGACCAACACCAGAAACCCCAGGAAACTCCAACTATGAGCCAACATCCGCTAAATGTCGTAGTACTAATTTCCGGTGGCGGCAGCAACTTACAAGCCTTGGTTCAAGACTCCCAACGTCCCAATGCACCCTACAAAATCGTTGGTGTACTTTGCAATCGCCCAGACGCTGGCGGCCTGAAACATGCAGAACGCGCGGGTATCGAACAGGTTATCATTGATCACCATGACTTTGATGGTCGAGAACAGTTTGACCAAGCCATGGTTGAGGCCATCGATAACTGGCAACCCGATTTAGTGGTACTGGCCGGCTTTATGCGCATTCTCACGCCAGGGTTTGTCACGCATTACCTAGGCCGCATGATCAACATCCATCCCGCCCTGTTACCCAACTACCCTGGTCTTGATACCCATCAGCGCGCTATTGATGCCGGTGAATCGTATCACGGTGCCAGCGTGCATTATGTCATCCCGGAACTGGATGCTGGCCCGGTTATTTTGCAGGCCAAAGTTGCTGTTCTTCCCAATGATACAGCCAGTGAGCTCGCTGCACGTGTATTAACGTGGGAACACAAAATTTATCCGCAGTCGGTACGCTGGATTGCCGAAGAAAAAATCCGCTTTGAAGAAAATCAGGTGTACCTGGACGGGGAACTATTGCCACCCAACGGTCATCAAACCAGCGACTAATTTTTTGGACTCACTTCTTATGCCCTCTTTGTTAAAAAAAATGGCCCTGACACTGGGCTGCCTCTCCATTATTGGCAGCAGCTTTGCAGGCGGTAATCCCAGCGAACAAACCAGAAGCACTCCTGACTTACTCAAACCCTATCGCGTCGTTTATCATGTCAGCTACGAATTTTTTCTACCCGTTGAAGGCACAGCCATTCGTGAATTAAAACAACAGGAAAACGGCCAGTGGTTGTTATCTCATACCGTCGACGCCTCAATGCTGACCCTCAAAGAAACCAGCCTGTTTGACTGGCAACAACAGCAACCCAAACCACAGACCTATCAGCTCGAACAAAACAGCGTCAGCAAAAAGAAGGCTGAGTTATTAGCGTTCGACTGGAGAAAACTACAGGTCCATCACACAACCAATAAACCCGCTGGCACGCTAGACATCCCAGCCAACACCTTCGATAAACTAACCTATCAATTAAAACTCCGCCAGGATTTACTCAACGGACAAGAGCCTGGCGTTTATACTGTTGCGGAAAAGCGTAAACTCAAAGAGTACGGCTTTATTCTGCTTGGCTCAGAGCTACTCGACACCCCTGTTGGCAAGCTTGAAACCCTCAAAATCCAACGTGATCGCGGCGCCGACAGCAACCGTAAAACAACACTATGGCTCGCCAAGGACTGGGATTACCTGCTGGTTAAAGTCAAGCAACAGGAAAAGGGAAAGAACTACGAGGTGGTGATGACTGAGGGTGAGTTAGATGGTCGCCCCATCTCGGGACAATAGAAACTAATAAGCTGAGATGGCAAACCGAGAACCGATAAAGGGGACGACCGATAAAGGGGACGCATTTATTTTAGAGACATTTCCCACCAATCCTTTCACCCTCCTGGGCGAGTTCATTTTCTTTGCGGCCAAAGTAAACGAACCAAAAGAAAGCCCTCTCTAGTCCATCGTCGGCTGCGCCGATACCCTGCGCTACTCAAAAACTAACGGCCGCTGCGGAACTCGTCGTTTAAAGATACTTAATCTTTAAACGGCTCAAACAATCCTCGCTACTGCGTGCCGTTATTTTTCTCCGTTGCTCGGCGATTACCAAGAGAACAAAACACCGTCCCGTCATGCCGGGCGTAACGAAGAGAAGCCCCGAAATCCATAGCTTTTAAAAACTGGATGCCGGATTAAATCCGGCATGACGAAATGTTTTAACCTAAGCATACCTAGGCAAAGCTATATTTCTCCGAGGCTATGGCAGGCACCAAATGACTCCCCTTCTGCGCAGCCGAGCATTGAGCTTTCAAATGGAAAAAGGGCGAGGACTGTCTGAGGCGAAGCCGAGTTCCGCAGCCCCCATTTGAAAGTGAGACGCGCAGGGCAGTCGCGAAGCGACCAAGCTGCAGGGGCGGTTTTGGATCGTTAAGGCTGTTGGGCGTCCAACAGCCTTGACTCGCCAGCAAAGGCGAAGCAGATACTTAAAGCACAACACCTAAATCAAGATAAAAAAAAGCGCCACCGGCAAAACCGAGGCGCTTTTTTAATTCTATACCCTAAACAAATCTAGGTCTTAGGCAGTGTCACTCCGCGCTGTCCCTGATACTTACCACCACGATCCTTGTAGCTGGTTTCACAAGTTTCATCAGATTCAAAAAACAACATCTGCGCCACACCCTCGTTAGCGTAAATCTTCGCAGGCAGTGTTGTGGTATTTGAAAATTCCAGTGTTACGTGGCCTTCCCACTCCGGCTCCAGCGGCGTTACGTTAACGATAATGCCACAACGTGCGTAGGTGGATTTACCCAGACAAACCGTCAGCACATCACGTGGAATACGGAAGTATTCAATGGTGCGCGCCAGTGCAAAAGAGTTAGGCGGGATAATACAAACATCACTTTGAACATCAACAAAGCTGTTTTCATCAAAGTTTTTCGGATCAACCGTCGCGGAATGAATATTGGTGAAAACCTTGAATTCATTGGAGCAACGCACATCGTAACCGTAGCTAGAGGTACCGTAGGAGATCAGCTTTTCGCCGCTCTCTGAGTGGCGAACCTGCCCTGCTTCGAAGGGTTCGATCATGCCTTGCTCTTCGGCCATGCGCCGAATCCATTTATCCGCTTTGATGCTCATTACGTATTACTCAGTTAGAAGATTTTAATGGGGCCGAATCGTGCCATAAATAGCGAATTTGTTCCAGTGCTCAACTTTGCTCCAAATGCTCAAATCTGGAGCTTAAAAAATAGTGGTATTTTCGTGAGTACTAGGAAGCACCGCGCGCAAGACCCGAGTGTATATAAAACACATGAGGAGATGAGCACGGCGCTGACACCGCAATCGCGGAAATAACTTATTTTTTAGTCTTCTATAACCTGAATTTCAGGAAAGGCATTGCTCTCATCATTAGCTCGCAGCGCCAAACGCGCAGCCAGACGACGTGCGATATCACGGTAAATAGCCGCCACTTCACCATCAGGCTCAGCGATGACGGTTGGTCGACCAGAATCAGCCTGTTCACGAATCGACAGTTTCAACGGCAGCTGGCCCAATAATTCAGTATCGTAATCTTCGGCAATTTCATCACCACCACCGTAACCAAAAATAGGCTCGGCGTTACCACATTTGCTGCAGATATGGACGCTCATGTTTTCAACCACACCCAGTACAGGAATATCCACTTTACGGAACATCTCAATACCTTTTTTGGCGTCAAGCAGTGCAATATCCTGTGGGGTTGTCACCACCAGCGAACCCGTCACAGGCACCTTCTGTGCCAGCGTCAGGTGAATATCACCCGTGCCAGGGGGTAAATCGATAATCAGGTAATCCAGATCATCCCACTTAGTCAGGGAAACCATTTGCTGTAAGGCACCGGTTACCATTGGTCCACGCCATACAATCGGTGAGTTGTCGTCCAGCATACAGGCCATCGTCATGGCTTGCAGACCCAGCGCTTCAATCGGCTGCCAGGTTTTACCATCGACTGAAACCGGACGTGTGCCTTCAACCATGCCCAACATCAAACCCTGACTGGGACCGTAAATGTCGGCATCCAGAATACCCACTCGGGCTCCCTCCACAGACAGTGCTAAGGCGATGTTCACAGCAGTCGTGGATTTACCCACGCCCCCTTTACCGGAAGCCACAGCAATGACGTTTTTAACGCCCGGCATACCTTCCAGATTCGCCTGCGCCTGTTGCGCTTCGATTTGCCATTGCAGATCAATATTAACCGCACGACCACCAGCAATCGGAGAAACCGTCTCGATCAGTGCCGCTTTGATTTCGTCGGCAATGCCCGCCGCCGGGTAACCCAGACCAATGGTGATTTGCACTTGATTGGCATCGATATCAATGGCTTTCACAGCGCCTATTGAAACGTAGTCGCTGTCTAAATATTTATCCTGATAACTGGCAAGTGCGGCTTCAACCTGCGCGGCGGTGAGTTCTGACATAGAAATTTCTCTGCTTGATTTGGAAACGTATCCCGATAATGGGGATAAAGCGCGAAATTAAAAGGGAAAAAGTATCAAATATCCAGTTATTTTTAGCGACAAAAACCCTAATAAAAACAGGGTTATACCCTCCAATGGACCACCGGGGAACGCTCGAAAAACGGCAGAATCTTCGACCACTCTTCGATTTGATACAAAATCGTACCGCTGAGGGCGATTTCAGATGCAAAAAAACGCTACGGAGGGTATAGTTGCGGGCTTCAATTTTCATAGAGAAATCAGCGGAAACATGACGCAAACAGCTCGCAAAATTCTGGTTACCAGTGCACTCCCATACGCCAACGGCCCCATCCACCTGGGTCATATGCTGGAGTACATCCAAACTGACATCTGGGTACGCTTCCAAAAGCAACGCGGCGAAACCTGCACCTATGTCTGTGCTGACGATGCACACGGCACTGCCATCATGCTGCGTGCCGAACAAATGGGTATCAGTGCTGAAGAACAAATCAAGCGCGTGCAGCAGGATCACGAAGCAGATTTCTCGGATTTCCATATTGGTTTCGACAATTACCACACAACGCATTCGTCTGAGAACAAAGAGCTGAGTGAGTTTATTTACAAAGCCTGCCGCGATGCGGGCCACATTGCCGAGCGCACCATTACGCAGGCCTTTGATCCTGAGAAAAATCTATTCCTGGCTGACCGCTTCATCAAGGGCACTTGCCCTCGCTGTAAAGCAGAAGACCAATATGGTGATAACTGTGAAGCCTGTGGCGCCACCTACAACCCGACGGAACTGATTGATCCAAAATCGGCGATTTCCGGTGCCACGCCCATTGAAAAAGACTCGGTACATTACTTCTTCAAGCTGCCTGACTTTGCTGACATGCTAAAAGAGTGGACCCGCAGCGGCACATTGCAGGAGTCTGTTGCCAATAAACTCAACGAATGGCTCGAAGCAGGTTTACAGGAGTGGGACATCAGCCGCGATGCACCCTACTTTGGTTTTGAAATTCCAGATGCACCAGGCAAATACTTCTACGTGTGGCTGGATGCGCCCATTGGCTACATCGCCAGTTTCAAGAACCTGTGCGCACGCCGTGACGACCTGAACTTCGAAGAATACTGGGCCAAGGATTCCGACGCCGAGGTGTATCACTTTATCGGCAAGGACATCATCAATTTCCACGCGTTGTTCTGGCCTGCCATGTTGAGCTGCGCCGATTTCCGCACACCAACCGCCGTTAAAGCCCACGGTTTTGTGACAGTGAACGGTAAGAAAATGTCCAAATCACGCGGCACCTTCATTCAGGCGCGCACCTATCTGGATCATTTGAATCCCGAATACTTGCGCTTCTATTTTGCCGCCAAACTGGGCAACGGCACGGAAGATATCGATTTGAATCTGGAAGACTTCATGCAGCGCGTGAATTCTGACGTAGTGGGCAAAGTGGTTAACATCGCCAGCCGTTGTGCCGGATTCATCAAAAAACGTTTTGATGGCAAGTTGTCTGACACAATCAGCAACCCTGAACTGTTGGACGAAGTCATTGCTGCTGGCGAACAAATTGCCGAGCACTTTGAAAACCTCGAGTTCAGCAAGGCAATTCGTGAAATCATGGCGCAGGCCGACAAAGCCAACCAATACATCGACGAGCAAAAGCCGTGGGTATTGGCCAAAGAAGAAGGTCGTGACCAGGACGTGCAGGACGCCTGCTCCATGGGCATCCATTTGTTCCGCGTGCTGTGTACCTATTTGAAACCCGTACTGCCAGCGATGGTCGCGAACGCCGAAACCTTCCTGAATGTTGAAAGCCTGACCTGGGATGACCGCAAGCAAACGCTGACCGGTCATGAAATCAACAAATTCAAACCACTGATGCAGCGTATCGAACAGGATAAAATCGACGCCATGCTGGAAGTAACCAAGGCCGATGCAGCAGCACACGCCGCTCTGCAAGAAAAAACAAAAGCGTCTGCGCCAGCTGCTGTGAGCAAGATTGAAGCCATCGCCGATGAAATCGAGTTTGATGATTTTGCCAAGACTGACCTGCGCATTGTGCGTATCGTGAAAGCTGATCACGTTAAGGGCGCAGACAAACTACTGCAACTGACACTGGATCTGGGCGAAGGTTTTGGTGACAAGCGTCTGCGAAATGTCTTCTCCGGCATTAAAACCGCTTATCAGCCCGAACAGCTGGAAGGCCGCCTGACCGTGATGGTTGCCAACCTGAAACCCCGTAAAATGCGTTTTGGTATTTCCGAGGGCATGGTGCTGGCCGCTGGCCCTGGCGAAGAAGAAATCTGGCTGCTGGAGCCGCACGAAGGTGCGCGCGAAGGCGAGCGCGTCAGTTAATATTGACTGGCTGACTAAACAAACACCTAACGGACAAACAAACGACAAGCAATGTCTGAATATTTACTGATACTCGTCAGCACCGTGCTGGTAAACAACTTCGTACTGGTCCAGTTTCTGGGCCTGTGTCCCTTTATGGGCGTGTCGAACAAACTCGACTCTGCCTGGGGCATGTCGTTGGCGACCACCTTTGTACTGACGCTGTCCTCTGTGTGCAGCTATTTGGTTTACACCTATCTGCTCGCGCCGCTGGGCCTTGAGTATCTGAAAACCATCAGTTTTATTCTGGTGATTGCGGTGATGGTGCAATTCACTGAAATGGTCATTAAAAAAGTCAGCCCCGTTCTGCACCGTGTTCTAGGTATTTTCCTGCCACTGATTACCACCAACTGTGCGGTTTTGGGTGTTGCCCTGCTCAACCTGAACAAAGACAACAATTTTGTTGAATCTCTGTTCTACGGTTTTGGCGCTGCAGTAGGTTTCTCATTGGTGCTGATTCTCTTTGCCGCCATGCGCGAGCGTATTAACACCGCTGACGTACCTGAGCCATTCAAGGGCTCAGCCATTGGCATGATCACTGCTGGCTTGATGGCGCTGGCCTTTATGGGCTTCACCGGCCTGACTCAGGCTTAGCCGGGTTACCCTTAATCCATGAGCATCCTAACCGCCATCCTGATCCTGCTTGCCCTGGCCGCTATTTTCGGTGTCATACTGGGTTTTGCTGCTGTGCACTTCAAAGTAGACGAAGATCCCGTGGTGGATCAAATCGACAATATCCTGCCGCAAACACAATGTGGCCAGTGTAGCTATCCGGGCTGTCGCCCCTATGCCGAAGCTATCGCTAATGGTGACGAAATCAACAAATGCCCACCCGGTGGTGAAGCGACCATTCACGCTCTGGCCGAGTTATTAGGCCGCGACTTTGTTGCACTCGATGAAGAACACGGCGAAGAAAAAGGTAAACGCGTTGCGCTGATCCGTGAAGCCGAATGCATCGGCTGCACCAAGTGCATTCAGGCCTGCCCGATGGACGCCATTCTTGGCGCCGCCAAACAAATGCATACGGTGATCGCCGATGAATGCACCGGCTGCGACCTGTGTATTGAGCCCTGCCCGGTGGATTGTATTGATATGGTGCCTGTGGAAGTGACACTGAATGATTGGCGCTGGCATTTGCCAGGCGCACCCGAAACAGAACAAAAAACCCAGCTCATTGCAACAGACAAAACCCCGGCTTCAGTGCAAAGCAGCGCCAATGACGCAGCCGAAGACAGCACGGAGGCCAGCGCATGAACTGGCAGTCCAACAAACACCTGCACACGTTCCATGGCGGCATTCATCCACCTGAAAACAAAGACCAATCGACACAGTCACCGATTGAAGTTGCACTGCTGCCCGATAAACTGATTCTGCCCCTGCAGCAACATATCGGCCAACAGGCCAAACCGCTGGTTCAAGTTGGCGAGCGCGTACTCAAGGGCCAGATGATTGCCGAACCAACGGGTTATGTGAGCGCCGCAGTGCACGCGCCGACTTCCGGCACTATCACCGCCATCAAACCCCATGCCCTGCCTCACCCCTCCGGCTTGAGTGAGCTGTGCATTATTATCGACCCCGATGGCAAAGATGAGTGGACCGAGTTGTCATCCGTTGCCGACTATCAACAGCTGGACACACAGCAGCTGTTACAGCACATCAGAGAGGCAGGCATTACCGGTCTTGGCGGCGCGGGTTTCCCGACGTCGGTTAAGCTTAATCCCTCGACAGACCTGACTATCGATACACTGATTTTAAACGCCGCCGAGTGCGAACCTTACATCACCGCTGATGACATGCTGATACGTGAACGTGCCGAAGAGGTCGTTCAAGGCCTGCAAATCATGGCTCACATTCTGCAGCCTGAAAAGTGTCTCATCGGTATCGAAACAAATAAGCCTCAGGCAATAGAAGCACTCCGACACGCCATTGAGTCTTTACAGCTCAGCGAGTTAATTGTTGTTGAACGTATCCCTGTTAAATACCCCTCCGGTGGTGAAAAGCAGCTGATTCAGATTCTCACCGGCAAAGAAGTACCCAACGGTGGTATTCCAGCTGATATCGGCATGGTCTGCCATAACGTCGGCACGGCTGCCGCGGTTTATCGAGCTATAGCCAAAGGCGAACCGCTAATCTCACGTATCACCACCATCACCGGTGATGCGGTATCTCGTCAGGGCAACATTGAAGTGCTACTCGGCACACCGATTGAAAGTTTGCTGGCCCATTTTGAAATCAAACAGGACAAACTGCATCGCCTAATCATGGGTGGCCCGATGATGGGCTTCACCCTTGACGATATCAGCCTGCCAGTCGTTAAAGCCAGCAACTGTATTCTCGCAGCCACCCGCAAAGAACTGCCGGACCCGGCACCTGAGCAAGCCTGCATTCGTTGCGGCATGTGCGCCGAAGCCTGCCCCGCTACACTGCTGCCACAACAGCTGTATTGGTTCTCCAAGTCCCGCGAATTTGATAAAGCGCTGTCACATAACCTGCTCGATTGCATCGAATGTGGCGCCTGCTCTTACGTGTGTCCGAGCAATATTCCACTGGTGCAGTACTACCGTTTCGCCAAGGGCGAAATACGTATCGAGGAGCACGAACGCACTTCCTCCGATCACGCACGTCAACGTTTTGAAGCACGCACTGCTCGCCTGGAACAGGAAGAGGCTGAAAAAGAAGCCAAACGCCAGGCCCGCTCTGAAGCTGCCGCAGCGTCCAAAAAAACTAAAGAAACAACGGACGTCACTGGCGACAAAAAACCAGTCGACCCCAAAGCCGCCGTTGTGCAAGCTGCACTGGAACGCGCTAAAGCTCGTAAAGCCCAAAAGGCTGCCGACGCTAAAGGCGATACTGATGCACCGGCCATTGAGCAAGCAAAAGATGCCGCGCCAGCAATGAGCGCGGTTGAACGCGCCAAAGCCCGTAAAGCTGCTCGTGCAGCGGAGCAAGATGGCGATGATACAGCAACCGTTAAAGACCAAGAAAAAGCCGCTGGCTTGTCGGCATTGGAAAAGGCCAAAGCCAAACGCGCTAAAGATAGCGGTGCAGAGAAAACGGAAAGCAAGGGCCTTTCCGCCCTGGAGCGAGCAAAAGCTAAGCGTGCGTCAGGCAATGATGACCAGCCTGCCAAAGCTGATACTGACAGCATTTCCCAGACAGAATCAAAACCTGCCAAAGCCATGAGTGCTTTAGAAAAAGCCAAGGCTAAGCGCGCCGAAGCCGCTCAAACAGGAACGCCTGCCAAGGCTGACAACAATAAGACCGCAAGCACAGGGCATAACGAAGAAAAAACGTTATCGGCACTGGAACGCGCAAAATTAAAACGGGTACAGATAGTAACCCAGAGCAGCGATAAAACTGCTGAAGATAAAACAACAGATCATGCCGACGAAAAACCCCTATCTGCGCTGGAACGAGCAAAAATCAAGCGCGCCGAAGCAGCAAAAGATGTAGAAAAAGAAGCAACTGCGCCGACTGAATCCGTCGAAGAAAAGCCTGCCGTTCCTATGTCTGCACTGGAACGCGCCAAGGCCAAACGCGCTGAAAAAGCCGCACAGCAAGCAGCCGACGGTTCAACGGCTGACACAGAAACGAGAGATTAACGCAGCATGGCACTAACATGGCACTTTTAAGAGTTTCATCCCCACACATGACACGCCGTGGTAACACTGGCGATGTCATGCTGTTGGTGATCATGGCTACCCTGCCCGGTCTTGCCATGCTGACCTGGTTCTTCGGCTGGGGCAATTTCATTAATATCCTTTGGGCTTCAGTGGTTGCTGTTGCCTGCGAAGCGCTGGTACTGACACTGCGTCGTCGCCCGTTGCGACACTATTTAACCGATTACAGCGCTGTGTTAACTGCTGTGTTGCTGGGCCTGTCATTGCCGCCGCTGGCACCCTGGTGGCTGACCATGATTGCTACCGGCTTTGCGATTATCGTCGCCAAACACCTTTACGGCGGCATGGGGCAAAACCCCTTCAACCCGGCGATGATTGGCTACGCACTGGTTTTAATTGCCTTTCCTTTGGAAATGACCAGCTGGCTGGCACCACAAACGTTGTCCATCACACCCGGCCAAACAATGGGCTTTATGGATACCCTGTTTACCATCTTCCCCTTCCTATCTGAAATAGCATTGAGCGTCAGCACTGAAGCCTTTGATGCCGTAACCATGGCAACACCACTGGATGCTTTCAAGCACAAAGGCGCTCTGACCTCAGAGGAATTTTGGGCCACAGAACTGGTGGTCAGTACTGAAGGCTGGAAAGCCTGGCAACTGGTTAGCACCGGCTTCCTGGCTGGCGGCGCTTACCTGATCTATCGCCGCGTATTCACCTGGCATATTCCCGTCAGTATGCTGGCAGCGATTGCAATTATGTCGCTGATTTTCTGGTCAACGGACCCCAGCAACTATGCCTATCCTGAATTACACCTGCTGGGCGGCGCGACTATGCTCGGTGCGTTTTTCATTGCCACTGACCCCGTAACAGCTGCCACTAGCATTAAGGGCAAACTCTATTACGGAGCCGGAATCGGTATCCTGATTTACCTGATTCGTAATTGGGGCAATTATCCCGATGCCGTCGCCTTTGCCGTACTGCTGATGAACTTTGTCGCACCGCTGATTGATCATTACACCCAGCCGCGCACCTACGGCCACAAGTCCACTAAATAACGAGCTGAGTTAATACTGTGCTAGGTCAATCCATTAAACAAAACGCCATCGGACTCAGCTTGTTTGCGATTGTCACGGCGGGCATCATTGCCGTCACTCAAACGCTGACCGCCGAGCTGATTCAGAGCAACATAGATGCCGCAAAATCCAAGGCCTTATTCGAAATTTTGCCTGAAGACACGCACGATAACGTATTGCTTGATGACACCATCATTATCACCGACCCGGTGCTGGTGGCTGATGAAGGTGAAGGCGAAGCTTTTGTGGCTCGTAAAGACGGCAAGGCCATTGCCGTCATTCTTCCTACGATCGCTCCTAATGGTTATACCGGCAAAATCCACAGCATCGTGGGTATCTTCGCTGATGGCAGTGTTGCCGGCGTACGGGTTTTACAGCACCGCGAAACACCCGGTTTAGGTGACAAAGTCGAACTGAAAAAATCACCCTGGGTTTTGAATTACAACGGCAAGTCCATCGATAACCCGGCATCACAGGGCTGGCAAGTTAAAAAGGATGGTGGAGAATTCGACCAATTCACCGGTGCCACCATTACACCACGTGCAGTGGTAAGATCCGTGCACGCCGCTTTACAGTACTTTAATAACAACCGTGACACGTTACTGGCTGAAAAAACCGCAGCCGCCAGCGACGAAGCACAATAGCACCGCTGCGAACAACAACCGCCGCAGCGAATAGAGAAGACTCATCATGGCGACCAAAAGCTACCGCGAAATAACCTCCGACGGCCTATGGAGCAATAACCCTGCTCTGGTTCAGTTGTTGGGTCTGTGTCCTTTGCTGGCCGTCACTGGCTCGGTGGTTAACGCGCTGGGATTAGGGCTGGCTACCACCTTGGTTTTGATTGGTTCCAACCTGTCGGTTTCCGTCATTCGCAACCACGTACCGGACACCGTACGTCTGCCCGCCTTTGTGATGATCATCGCCTCCTTTGTAACCTGTGTTGAATTACTCAGCCAGGCGCTCACCTACGAGCTCTATCTATCACTGGGCATCTTCATTCCTTTGATCGTAACCAACTGCGCCATCCTTGGTCGTGCCGAAGCCTTTGCCCGCAAAAACCCTATCCTGCCTGCTGTGATGGACGGTCTGATGATGGGCGCAGGCTTTACGCTAATTCTGTTATTACTCGGCGCGATGCGTGAAGTCATTGGTTTAGGCACACTGTTTGCCGATATGGAGTTACTGCTTGGCCCGGTCGCTGCCGACTGGAAAATCGTGCTAATAGAAGACTATCGCGGCTTCCTGTTTGCTATCCTTCCTCCCGGCGCTTTTGTTGGCATGGGCCTGCTAATTGCCTTCAAAAACATTACCGACAGCCGTATCAAAAAATTCCGTGATGCACGTAAGGAAGCACCGGTAACCGGTTCCAAACGTGCGCGTGTTACTGGCGATATCAAATAAACGGCGTTTAATTACAAGATGAATGCTGACAAGCGCTATGAAATTTTCCGCCGTCTCAGGGAAGAAAACCCGGAGCCCAAAACCGAGCTGAACTACAGCAGCCCCTTCGAGCTGCTAATCGCTGTAATTTTATCGGCGCAGGCCACCGATGTTGGTGTCAATAAAGCCACCGCCAAACTCTACCCCATTGCCAACACACCCGCAGCGATTGCCGCACTCGGTGTCGATGGTCTCAAGGGATACATCAAAACCATCGGCCTGTTTAACAGTAAAGCCGAGAATGTCATCAAAACTTGCCATATGCTGGTTGAGAAGCACAATTCCGAAGTACCGGACACCCGTGAAGAACTGGAAGCCCTGCCCGGCGTCGGTCGAAAAACCGCCAACGTCGTACTCAACACCGCCTTCCGCCAAATCGCCATGGCCGTGGACACCCATATTTTCCGTTTTAGCAATCGCACCAACGTCGCACCCGGTAAAAACGTCCTGGAAGTCGAACAAAAACTGATGCGCTTCGTGCCCAAGGAGTTTTTACTCGACGCCCACCACTGGATGATTCTGCACGGCCGTTATATCTGCACTGCGCGCAAACCACGCTGCAGCGCCTGCATTATTGAAGATTTGTGTGAATTTAAAGACAAGACCAGTGATTAACCCCCCGGCTTCATCAACGGTCACCACCGCCCAACTCGATTGGAGCGAAGATGGCGCGCCGCACTCCCAACAGTTCGATGATGTGTATTTCTCCCGCCATAGCGGCATTGATGAAACACGTTACGTATTTCTCGAGCAAAACCGTTTACCTGAACGCCTCGAGGCGCTAAAAGAAACCGCAGCCGCCACATTTCACATTGGCGAAACAGGCTTTGGCACCGGACTTAATTTTCTGTGTGCCTGGCAATTACGGGATCAAATCGCGCCCAACTGCCGTCTGCAATTTACCACCGTAGAAAAGTACCCACTCTCGGCAGAACACCTTATCAGAGCATTAGCCAACTGGCCGGAGTTGGAACAATATTCAGCGCGTTTAATTGAGCTGTATCCAGTTTTAACTGCCGGTTGGCATCGCATCAGTTTTATCAAAGAACAAATCGACCTCAACCTGTTTATCGGTGATGTGCTGGATGGTTTTGGATCACAACGTGGCCCTATCGATGCCTGGTTTCTGGATGGTTTTGCACCGGCAAAAAACCCGGACATGTGGTCACCCGAGTTATTCCAACAATTAATTAGGCTTGGTCAGACTGGCACGACTGTCAGCACCTTTACCGCTGCCAGCGCCGTGCGAGAAGGTCTAAGAGAAGCCGGTTTTGAAATAACTCGCGTCAAAGGTTATGGCCGTAAACGCCATATGCTGACCGGGGAAATTAGCCGCGAAGAAATCAAACCCGCTGAACAAACAACAACCCCCTGGTTCACGTTACCCAAAAACAACAGCACCGATAAACAAGCCATTGTCATTGGCGCCGGATTAGCAGGTACATCAACGGCCTTCAGCCTCGCTCGCCGTGGCTGGCAGGTGCAGGTGTTTGATCGTCACGAACAGCCGGCACAGGAAGCCTCAGGCAATAAACAAGGCATTCTTTACACCAAGCTCTCTGCTGAGGCATCGGTTAAATCAGACTTTTATACCCGCGCCTATTTATACGCCTCACAACAACTGAAGCAGTTATTCGCTAGCGGCTCCGGTCAATGGGATGCCTGTGGTGTTTTACAGTTAGCGCACACAGAAAAAGAAGCAGCCCGTCAGCAGCAATTTTTAGCTAATTGCCCTCAGCCCGAGGGACTGATTCATGCCATAGACAATAAACAGGCTAGTCGGCTTGCGGGGATTGAATTACACCGCGGCGGATTATATTTTCCCGCCGCTGGCTGGGCCGTGCCTGGTGCCCTGTGCCAACGTTATCTTGAGCATGACAATATTAGCTTCAAACCCGGTGTTGAAATAGATCAGCTGTCCTGTCAAGACGGGCTCTGGCATCTGTATGACGCTCAAAACGAGTTACTGGCAACAGCTCCAACAGTCGTTATAGCCAACGCTCACGACGCATTAAAATTCGATGTCAGCGCCTTTCTGCCACTCAAACGTATCCGTGGCCAGGTAAGTCATATTCCATCTAACCAAGCCGCCAGCCTAAAAACAGTGATCTGTGGTAATGCCTACGTTTCGCCCGCTCTAAATGGTCACTTTCATATCGGTGCCACCTTCAATCTCGATACCAGTACACCCGAGCTACGTAGTGAAGACCATCAACGTAATCTGGAACAAATCAGTGAGCTGGTACCAGAATTGGCTGAACAACAAGAATGGTCGCTCTTGAATGTTGAAAAACTGGAAGGTCGCGTTGGCTTCCGCTGCACCAGTCCCGATTACCTGCCGCTGGTTGGTCCTGTCCCAGATCGTGAGCAATTTATCAATCAGTACGCACGCCTACGAAAAGATGCCACTTTGCGCATCCATACCCCTGGCAGTTATCTGCCTGGCCTTTATTTAAATACTGGCCACGGCTCCAAAGGTCTAGTTTCCGGCCCCATTTCTGGCGAAATAATCGCATCCCAGATTTGTAACGAAACGTTACCTCTCGAATATGCACTGGTTGACGCATTGAACCCCTGCCGTTTTTTAATTCGCGACCTGATCCGTAACAAAATTTAATTCAAAAAACTGCTAAAACCTAGTTGATTTCCCGCAAAATCAACACCGGTGCGGCCTTCAGAAGCATGAAAACTTGTCCACAGAAGCTGTGGATAACTTGGGGGATAATAATTGGGTAGTTATCCTAAAGCCAAGTAAACAGAGGGGTTTCGTTAGATTGTACAATTTTTGCACATTAACCATAAAATCTTTATATATCAAAAGGTTACATGGACTTTATAATGAGAATTAAAAAAAAGAGGCGCTACTTTACAAGCTACTTATAAAAAAGGCCGCTTTTATTCTGTTGTGAATAAAGTCAACGCCTTCGTATAAGAATTTTTTCACAAAGCCCTTACATATTCCGATTATGTCAACAACACAATTTCACAAATTTCCAGTGATTCATCATATTGAATGGATGCTTTTCCTGCCTTTAACAGGTTCAAAACCTGCGCCACTTTATCATTCAAAGATGTTTCCTGTTCGCCATAATCGGTACCATCTCGGGTAACAAATTCTTCAATCATGTTACTTAATGTTTCTGGCGGAACCGCTTGATAAGGAATTTCCATTATTAAATCTCACCTGTCATCACATAAAAAGGCGTCTGAACCAGCCTGCATCCAACTCGTCCTTGCACTGGCGATATTGGGCACCAAAGCGACTCGCACGTGCATCAACCTTATCAGCCGTTGCCAGTAGCCAGGTCTTTTTGCGATAAGTGCCTCGCTTATACCCACCCCAACCATCGTGATAATTCAAATACTGAGCCCGCGCATCCCATTTTGACACCTTATTAATGCGCTGCGTTTTATCCATAAACCAGCCCATAAAATCAATGGCGTCATCAAAGTCATCCCGATCAGCCCAACTGTTACCTGTTTCACGTTTGTAATCCTTCCAGGTGCCCGTTTTCACCTGCGCATAACCATAGGCTGAACTAACGCGTCCCCAGGGAATAACACCTAATAGATAATCTCTCGGAGGCTTCGCATCTGACTTAAAACTGGACTCTTGATACATAATTGCCATCGGCACCTGTAACGGCACCTTCCAGCGCTTCTCCGTGCGTTTTGCTGCTTTGTACCAACTTCTCTTTTCCTTAAAAATTTCACACAGGTTATCAGGGCTACGCAGCACATTGCCTGAGCAGCCCACCAACAACAGGCTCAGCAATAAACTCCAAACAACCGATTTTTTTTGTACACAAATTCTGTGGATAACTTTGAGGATAATAACTGAGTTAAACCTTAAACCCTTTGTATTCATAGCATTCCAGCAGATTGTTTGTTTTTTAAACAAAATCAAAAATTCTTTTTAATTTCAATAAGTTATATTTTATCAACAACCTGCCCCGTAAATTTATGAACTTATTTAGCATAAGAGAGGAGCGCAAATATAACAATGTGAATAAATTGACAGCCTTTTATAAAAATTGACGCCAATCAATTTATAAAAACAGTTTATTTAAATTCAACACGTTAGAAATTGTTGCCTTTTATTGCCAACCAAAACTAATGCTGCAGACATAAAAAAGCGGAGCATTTGCTCCGCTTTTGATTCGCTTAAAACCCTAGCTCATTTCGCTGTATGGGTTTTCCAGATCAAGGCTAATGGGGTTTTCATAACCCGCAATTCTCAATTCGGATTTATTCAGGGTGACATCACTGCCCTCCTTCACATCCAAACCAAATTTATAGATCAACTCAGACTCGCCTTTTCTGGCGGCTTCATCGTATTGACGTGACTTCGTCTGAACGGCCTCGTTACGTCTGGCATGCTCAGCCAACGCTGCTGCGCCATGCTTCTTCGCAAGCATATTACGAGCGACGTGAGGTGCAAGAATACAAGCCGAGGCATTGTTACCACCAAAACCTTTGGAGTTAAGGATCGCTACATCCATACCCTCAGCGCCAACGTTCAGATTTTCAGTCAGGATATTAAGGTCCGAGTTATGTACGTCATCGGCAAGATGATCAATGGTACTAATGCCCGGAATAATACCGTACTTCCAGACACCTAGTGTCGACATCAACTGATCACCAGCGGCAACGGCCAAGGAGTGCCCCAAGTAACTCTTCACAGCCGTAACAGGCCAATCAGTGATACCAAAAGTTTTTGCCATTTCGTTGAGAATATGGGATTCCGTTACACGGTTTTGTGGCGTCCCGGTACCATGAGCCTGCACAAAGCTACGCTTGAGACCTTCATCACCAACAATAGCCCGCGCTGACGCCATTGCTTTGGCCATCGTCACATAGTTACCCACACCTGGACTAGAAATGGATTTTTTGAAGCCATCAGCATTCACGAAGACATCGCCGATCGCACCCAGAATATTGGCGCCTAATTCAACTGCCAGGGCATCGTCAAATAACACCACAAACTGCGCACCTTCAGCCAGAGTAAAACCACAGTTTGATGAAAAAGGGCGACAGGCACGACGATGGTTAACCACATCACCGCCATCCAGCGCTAACAGCTCTTTATCTTCAGCCAAGGCACCCATAGTGCGGAAACCATCAATCACTTCAGGTGTAATTGCAGCCTCAGCATCCCCCACCACCACAACACGTTTGCGACCGGAACGAATTTCTTCCATGCCCAGTTTAAGGTTATAAAGGAACGTAGCGCAGGCACCAACACTGGCGCCAGTACCACCAACATTGCCAAGCACATAGGCATTGACGAAGTCAGCCGGCATTTCAGGAAAACCCAATGCCAATTGCTTGGAACTGACACGTTTACCCTTCAGGCTCGACTGCAACAGACCGGCATTACCATTTTCATCCATCTGCGAAATACTACTGCTGGCAAACACGCCCACTTCATCGGGCGACACATGAGACATCACTTTCTGCCAATCAATACCCAGGGCATGCATCGCATCAGACGCACCATAAATACTCAGCTGCAGTCCTCGTGGGTGACTACGTGAAGCATAGAGTTTGTCGGGCGTAAAACCACTCGGCAGCTGTCCAGCGCTGTTTACTGTAGAAGCACGGGTATCATGAAACAAGACATCCAAATCGCCCGTTACAGTGACGCACACTTTATCCGTAGCATCATCAAGCTTTTCCACCGTCCAGTTATCAGGAATAACATTCGGAAGATGGCGAGCACGCATCTCAAAACTCAGCGCTTTATCGCCGGCAGGCGCAATTTTAGAAGCTGCATGTAATGGCATGGCATCGGGATCGAAGAGATTCTTTTCCAGCTTGCGCACCAAGGTGTGATCGGTAATGTGAGGGCGGTGATGAGCCAACCATTCATCCAGATCAACAGGCGTACCTTTAGCATCGGTATAACCGCCGTCTTTGTATTTCAAAAGATTCATCAGAACAGCAAGATCCGTATAGGTCTGCTTGACCGTTTCAACATCCAGCACATCCGCTAACATACGGCGATAACCGTGATGGAACGATGACCTACCGGCAGGGCTGATGCCCCCAAAACTTACGATCACTGGTAACGATGCCAAATTACTTCTCCTGATTAGACTAGCCCTAATTATGAGGCTCATAGTAATGCGTAAGAAATATTACAACTAGTGCATATTAGCCATTTAATTAGGTATATTAGTCATATTTGACCATTTCGCCATTCCCGCACCACTAACAGGCCAATATGAAACACATTACCGTTCTCGTTTTCCCCCGTGCGCTGGGCACCAGTATCACACTACCCGTTGAAATGCTGAACGCCGCCGACGCTCATCAACGTATTAAAAATCCGGGTAGCCCTCGCCTGACCATTGATATCGCCAGTATCGACGCCGAGCCTATTAGTATCACCGGCGGCATTGAGATTCGCCCCAACAAAAAACTGGAAGAGATAGAACACACAGACTTGATCATTATTCCCGGCATGTGGGGGAACCCTAAACCCATGTTGCGACGCTACCCTGTTATTACCGAGTGGGTAAACAAACAACACCAGCAAGATGCGCTGATTTGCGCCACCGGCACGGGTGTTTGTTTTCTGGCAGAAGCTGGCCTGCTCGATAACAAAGCAGCAACAACACACTGGTATTACTTCGAACAATTCAAAAAGGATTACCCCAAGGTTAAGTTACAAACTAAACGTTTCATCACGAACTCCGGCAATATTTACTGCGCGGGTCGTATGAACTCGATCACCAACCTGATCATTCACTTCATTGAACGTTTTTATGACCACGAAATTGCGCGCCAGATTGAACAACACTTCGCTCACGAGATTAAACAAACCTACGAAAGTATCTTCTACGCCTTTGATGAGCAGCGCTCTCATCATGATGAAGAGATCATTCAGGCACAGCAATGGATGCTGAGAAACTACGCCAATGACATCAGCCTTCTGGAAGTTGCCAAGCAATTTGATATGAGTCTGCGCACCTTCAACCGCCGCTTTAAACAGGCCACCGACAATACGCCGCTGGAATACCTGCAGCATATCCGTCTTGGTACAGCCAAGGATTTACTCAAGGACAGCAATCTAAGCATTGCGGAAATTAGTTACCGCGTTGGCTTCAGTGATCCCGGCTATTTCTCCGCACTCTTCAAACGACGAGTATCGCTAAGCCCACGTGATTATCGACGCCTGGTACGTGCCAAGTTATTCAGCCTCGACGAATAAGCCCTGTCATTTCGAATAACAGAAGAACTATAAACACCCCTAACAAGATTCTCATAATGCGTACGGAATGACATTTATGGCCAGCCTTAACAAAGGTATGATAGCGGCTTAATTTGTAACGGATATTGAACCCCATGGCCTATCTCTATCTAGCCCTAGCCATCGCTGCGGAAGTCATCGCCACCAGTGCGTTAAAAGCCTCGGCCGAGTTTTCCAAATTGTGGCCCAGCGTTATTGTGGTGGTTGGCTACTGTGTGGCGTTCTATTTCCTGGCGCTGGTGTTACGGACCATTCCTGTCGGCATCAGCTATGCCATCTGGTCAGGCCTGGGCATTGTGTTCATCACACTGGTCGGCATCGTTCTTTATAAAGAAATCCCCGATGTTCCAGCCCTTATTGGCATGGGGCTGATCATTGCCGGCGTAATCGTTATTAACCTGTTCTCAAAGATGACAGCCCACTAATGCCCGATTATCTCGTCCCCGCCGACACAGTTGTCGTTGAGCAAGAATTAAAGAAAAGCCGCTTTATTGCCTCCGCCGGCCGAGCCAGCAACAAGGCCGAAGCCACCGCCTTTATTCAGGCAGTACGACGCACCTTCCCCGATGCCAGCCACAATTGCTGGGCCTACATCGCAGGCGAGCCCAACAATACTGTCGAAATTGGTATGAGTGATGACGGCGAACCGCAGGGCACCGCAGGTAAACCGATGCTCAACGTGTTGCAGCACAAAAATGTGGGCGAGGTGGTGGTGGTAGTCACCCGTTATTTTGGTGGTGTAAAACTGGGCGCAGGCGGTTTGGTGCGCGCTTACTCAGGTGCCGTGCAAGCCGTTATGGAGGAACTACCCTTATCAAAAGTTGTGGCCGTGAAAGAAGCACAGCTGCAATTCCCCTATGCCCATGAAAGTAGCATTCGGCATTTATTAGACAGCTTAAAAATCGAGGTCGTTAACACCCATTATCAAGAGCAGGTTCTGATGCACATCAAGGTGCCTGAAAACCAGGCGGGGGAACTAGAAGAAAAGGCCATTAACCAGACCCATGGTGAGGCCACCCTGCGCTGGCAGGAGTGACCTCCCTCACCAATTAGCGATTCTTCCGGTTAGCAATCAGCTCTTCCACCACGGAAGGATCCGCCAGCGTCGACGTATCACCCAACGCTTCATGCTCATTAGCGGCAATCTTACGCAGAATACGGCGCATAATTTTACCTGAGCGCGTTTTTGGTAGGCCTGGCGCCCATTGAATTAAATCTGGTGATGCAATGGGACCAATTTCCTTACGTACCCACTGACATATCTCATTAGCAAGCTCATCACTGGGTTCTTCACCGTGATTCAGAGTAACGTAAATATAAATTCCTTCGCCTTTAATATCATGGGGATACCCCACCACTGCCGCTTCAGCGACTTTGTCATGCAACACCACGGCACTTTCGATTTCTGCCGTTCCCAAACGGTGGCCGGATACACTCAATACATCATCCACTCGGCCAGTAATCCAGTAGTAACCATCGGCATCACGAGAAGCGCCATCGCCAGTAAAGAAGGTGCCGGGGTAAGCTGAAAAATACGTTTTAATAAAGCGCGGATGGTCGCCATAAACAGAACGCGCCTGTCCAGGCCAACTATCCAGAATTACGAGAATGCCCTCGGCTTCGCCCTCAAGCACCATACCATTGCTATCCATTAACGCAGGCTGGATACCAAAGAAAGGTCGTGTTGCTGAACCCGGCTTCAACGGTGTCGCACCCGGCAACGGCGTTAACATAAAACCGCCCGTTTCAGTTTGCCACCAGGTATCTATAATCGGGCAGTTCGAATTACCAATGGTCTCGTAATACCATTGCCAGGCGGCCGGATTAATTGGCTCGCCCACGGAACCAAGAATTCTCAAACTTTCGCGCGTCGTACCTTCAACGGCTGCATCGCCATCGGCCATCAACGAACGAATGGCAGTCGGCGCTGTATAAAGAATATTGACCTGATGCTTATCCACCACCTGACTCATACGATTAATGCCAGGATAATTCGGTACACCTTCAAACATCAGCGTTGTTGCACCATTCGTTAAGGGGCCATAAAGGATATAACTGTGACCCGTAATCCAACCAACATCGGCGGTACACCAGTAGATATCACCATCATGATAATCAAAGGCGTACTGATGCGTTATGGAGACATACACCATATAACCGCCGGTCGTGTGCATCACACCTTTGGGCACACCGGTGGAACCTGAGGTATAAAGAATAAACAGTGGATCTTCGGCGTTCATGGGCTCAGGCGCACAGTCATCAGGAACGGTCGAAATAATGTCCTGATAACTAACATCACGTCCTTCAACCCAACCCACATCGGCATTGGTATATTTCACCATCACGACGGTTTCCACACAGTCAGTACCCGGACGAGATAGCGCCTCATCAACAGTCGCTTTCAGTGGGATAATCCGACCACCCCGTACGCCCTCGTCTGCGGTAATAACCGCATTGGATTTACAGGCAACAATCCGATTAGCAATGGCCTCAGCAGAAAACCCGCCAAAAATCACGGAGTGAATAGCACCAATACGCGCGCAGGCCAACATGGCATAGGCCGCCTCAGGAATCATTGGCATGTAGATCGTCACCACATCACCCTTCTTAATGCCCTGTACCTTCAGGGCATTAGCAAAACGACAAACGTGGGTATGCAGTTCACGGTAGGTAATTTTTTTATCGACAGCTGGATCGTCAGATTCCCAGATAATCGCCACCTGATCACCTCGAGTCTCCAGATGCTGATCGATACAGTTGGCCGAGGCATTGAGCACACCGTCCTCAAACCATTTGATCGTTACCTCATCACTGCCAAATCGAGTGTTCTTTACTTGGGTAAAAGGCGTCATCCAGCTGATACGTCGGCCATGCTCACCCCAAAAAGCTTCCGGGTCATTAACCGACGCCTGATACATTGCCTGATAGGTTGCGTCATCAATCAAAGTACGCACAGCTATTTCGGGTTTCACAGGGTAAATGATGGACTCGGTCATGCTTTGCTCTCCTTTTGATTCGCCAACCCAATCAAATTTCACGGGCTTGATAGAGTTCTATTTAACTGGATCGGTCCAGCAGCCGCAAGCTAATCGTACTGTTTCAACAGCAATGCCGGGCTCTGCCGAACCGTGCGCCGAGTTGCCAAATTACCCACCATGGCAACCAGCAAAGTCGCTAATAACGGTACGCTAAGCCAAAACTGCCAATGCCAGTGCGTCGGCAAATCAAAAACACGCTGGTAAAGTAGCGCTGTGACCAATTCAGCTCCGGCCATTGCCAGCAGGCCCGCTAACAACCCCATCAAGGCAAACTCCAGATAGTTTATGCTCTGTAGATAACGTCGGCTGGCCCCCAGCGCCCGCATCAGTGCGCCCTCTCGCAAGCGTTCATCAAGATCACTTTGAATAATCGCCAGCAACACGCACAGCCCTGCGAGCAAGACGAACAGCAGCATCAACTCGACCAGTATCGTTACTTGTTCAAGGATCGATTGTAACTGAGTAATTAGGGCATCCACTTCCAAAATAGTGATCGCCGGGAATGCTCGCACCAGTTGCATGAGTGTTTGTCGCTGCTCAGCCTCCAGCCGGAAACTGGTCACATAAGTAGCCGGCAACCCCTCCAGAGCGCCAGGTGAAAAAAGCAGATAAAAATTGGGGGTGAAAGATTCCCACACCACACTGCGTAAACTGGTGACCCTGGCTGATAGTTTTTGTCCAGCAACATCAAACTCAAGTTGATCCTGCAGTTCAATGCCGAGTCGCTCAGCGAGCCCCTCTTCAATTGAAACAGTCGACAACTGGTTGTCACTTGCTAATGGGCTTTGCCATTGGCCTGCTGTGATTTTATTATCGGCTGGCAAGCTGTTGGTCCAACTTAAATTTAACTCCCGGTTTATGCCATCACCAGAACGCCGGGAAGGTGTTTCATCCTTGTCGGGGAACAACTCAGTATTGATATCACGGTCATTAATTTGTGTCAGACGACCACGCACCATGGGATAAAGCGTTGGTGCGGAAATAGCCTGATCAGTGAAATACTGACTCAGGCGAGCCGTGTCGGTCGGCATGATGTTAAAAGCAAAATGGTTGGGAACATCGTCAGGAATTTGCATGGACCAATTGGCAAGCAATTCGAATCGTAACATGCCGATCACGGCCATCAGCATTAACGTCATTGCCAGCGCCGTGATTTGCAGAGTATGGCTTTTTGCACGCTGGGTGATACGACCAAGGCCGCGTCCTACCAATCCCAGTCGAGTCAGACCAAAACCTTTACTGATACGCAAAAGCACCCAGACCATGCCAGCCATTAACGCCACCACCACACCAAGCCCGCCCAACAGGACCAGCACTAACACGAGTTCCTGAGTAAAGAGCAATACCAACAGGCATAGCATCAACCAGGCACAGGCAAAAACCAACCAACCCCGCACAGGTAACGGTGTCAGATCCCGCCGGATAACACGCAACGGTGAAACACTTTTCAGGCGCCAGAGCGGCGGCAGCGCTGTGCCAAACAACACCAGAGCACCCGCCGCGAAGCCCACTAACCAGGGCATCCAGCCGCTACTTGGTAAAACCAGCTGGATGGATGTCTGCAATACATTTGCCAGCACAGCCTGTACGCCCCAACCCAGCAGGGTACCAATAATGCCGCATATTAAAACCAGCACCAGTAACTGTAAAAAATACAGCCTGAAAATTGTTTTTTGCGTCGCACCCAGGCAACGCATAATCGCGCTCACATCATATTGCCGCTGGCTGTAACGACGCGCCGACACAGCAATGGCAATTGATGCCAAAATAATCGCTAACAAGGCTGTCAACGCCAGGTATTGCTGAGTCCGCTTCAATACCAAGCCAGCACCCTCTCGCTCTTCCCCGGCGCTTAACAACCGATATCCCACTCCCATTTGCAAGGCAAGACCGGCTTTTAACCTTTCGATTGCCTCTCGATTACCGGCAAACAAGTATTTATAGTTCGCCCGACTGCCCAATTGCAGTACCTGCGCGGCAGCCAAATCCTGCTGGTTCATCAGAATCCTTGGAGCCAGGTTAAAATAATTACCGCCGCGATCTGGCTCTAGCATCAGCACGCTTTCAATTCGAAACTGCGCTGCACCAATACTGATCTCATCGCCTACTTCAGCCTGCAAACGATCCAGCACACGCGAATCAACCCACACAGTACCGAGCGCTGGCGCCTTATTCCTCGACAAAGACTGCCCGTAACGTGTTGCTGCAAGCTGAACCGAGCCGTACAACGGATACCTTTCACTAACCGCCTTCACACTGGCCAATAACAGCTGCTCACGATTAATCGCAACCGTTGAAAACTCGGTTATTTGTGCATGTTCTAAAGACTCTGCCTCTGACAGTTTCAACCACTCACTATCCAGCGGTCGCGTGCCTCTGACCACCAAATCACCGCCAATCATTTCGGCAGAACGATTCAACAATGCTTGAGCCAGCCGATCGGTAAAAAAACTGATGCTGGTAGTGGCGGAAATGGCGATCAATAAAGCCAGCGCCAGAATACGCAGCTCACCGCTACGCCATTCACGCTTAAATAGACGAGTCGACAGCGTAAAAACTGTTTTGATGTTCTGCTGCTGACGTTTTCTACTCTCAGCCTTCATGCCACCAACTGCCCCGCTTGCAATCGAATCTGACGATCACATCGTTGTGCCAGCATGTCGTCGTGGGTCACCATCACCAATGTGGTGTTATTGGAGCGATTAAGCTCAAACAGCAAATCGATAATGGTGCCGCCGGTGGCCGTATCCAAATTACCGGTCGGCTCATCGGCAAATAAAATAGTCGGCGACGTCACAAAAGCGCGGGCAATAGCCACTCGTTGCTGCTCACCGCCAGAAAGCTGATTGGGATAATGATGCTGACGGTCGCTCAAACCCACCTTTTTCAGCAACTCTTCAACATGATTATCATCATAATCACTGTTAGCAATTTCCAGTGGTAACAGCACATTTTCAAGCGCGGTAAGGTTTGGTAATAACTGAAAGGACTGAAACACAAAACCGACGTGTTCACCGCGCACCAGTGCACGTCCATCCTCATCCAATCGGGACAACGATTGCCCACACAACTCTACATCGCCGCTACTCGGCTCATCCAAGCCAGCCAACAAACCCAGCAAGGTTGATTTTCCCGAACCCGAAACACCGACAATTGCGACGCTTTCACCGCGTTTGATCTGTAAACTAACACCAGACAAAATAGTCAAAGCCTCATACTGGCTCGCAACCTCTTTACCGAGATTATTCGCAATGACGATTGATTCAGACTCACATTTTTCCATGTCGCACTTCCTGTTATTGATGCTGCTTTTTTTACTCTCGCCACTATTGAACGCCAAAACTATTCTGGTTGTGGGAGACAGCCTTAGCGCGGCTTATAACATGCCAATCAATGATGGCTGGGTGGCCTTACTCGATAAACGTCTCAATCAGACAACAGGTTCACATCAAGTTATCAACGCCAGTATTTCCGGTGACACGACTCAGGGTGGCCTTAGCCGTCTCCCCCAGACACTGCGCTCTAATCAGCCAGACATTGTCATTTTGGCACTAGGCGCCAATGATGGATTGCGGGCCCAACCGTTAACTAATATGAAACAAAATCTGACCAAAATGATCGAGCTATCAACATCACAGGGCAGTCAGGTTCTGCTAGCCGGGATGCGGTTACCGCCCAACTATGGACCTTATTACACTAATCAATTTAAGGCTATCTATGAGGAACTGGCAACCAGCCGAGATCTTCCTCTCATTCCTTTTTTGCTAGCAAATGTTGGTGGTGTCAACGGACTTATTCAGGAGGATGGGCTACACCCTAATGCCAAGGCGCAGCCTTTAATTCTGGAGAATGTTTGGGGACATCTTGTGCCGCTGCTAAAAAACGACTGAACTCAACGTTTAACTCGCCCGATGGCACATCAATGGTCAGCTGAACTTACTGTGGGAGATTAACGTCGGCTGTTTGTTGCTTATTATCAGCAACGCGACGCTTCCAGGCCTTACGGGTTAGGTGTGGTATTAACAGATGCAACGGCATACGCAAATAATGAGATCGTATGTAAAGCAGCCCACGCGCAAGCCCTGTAAAAGGTAAATCACAGCTGGGATGATCAGGCCTTAATGCGCGCATAAAAAGCCCGTCCATGACCCAACTCATTAATAGATTCGGTTTACCTTTATTCGCCTGTTGCAGCACGGTTTGAGGGATATCGGTATCCAAAATTAACGCGCAATAATGTAACGCGTAATAAAGAGGATTAATTAGATCCAGTTCAATAGCCCGTGGCACAAGCCTATCCCAAAACCCTGATTCATGTTCACCAAAATGAATCAGCAGACCGTGTAGATCAAGAATATCGCGCAGACCGTGATCGAAGTCACCCTCATGAAACAGGTGAGTGGCGCTGTGAATGACCATATCGACAGGATCAAGCGTACAAACCTCAGACGTGATTTTTTGAGCCGCCTTGATGATTTTTCCAGGGTCCGGCTTATATTTTGCCGTCGGTGGCAAAATAGTGTGGTGTACATCTAAAAAGCTACCGCGCGTAATATGTTTTAAGGGCGGAATCTCATGCATCCATTCACGATAATAGCGCTGGTCATACTCCTCAGCCTTATTTGACATCCAGCCTCGCGAGTTCAACGCCTGTTCCACGTCATCTAATTGAGCTTTGGGCACTAAAATATCAATATCGGATAATAGTCGACCCCGTGATATATCCAGTCCAGCTTGGATATATGCCCCGCCTTTTAACAAAAGCACTGATAATCCCAAGGGCAGCAACGCACGTTCGATTTTTGTCACTTCCCATGCCGTTGTCGTCCGCTGTTTTTCAGACGCAAGGAAAGCGGATAATGTATGGTTTAAAGGTTTTTCCGGCAACTTTTCAAGCAAACCATTATCAACAATAACTGCATGCAAACGCCCTAAAAGCAGCGCATGTCGCGCTTGGGGAATCAGCTTATTCCAGTCCTTAAGTGTTAAATCAACCAGTTTTTGCGGGCAACGTAATACATCAAGCAACAGGTAGGAAGGTCGGCTCATGCAGCAGTCTCGCTAAGTCGTTCAAACGTCTCAACGGCTTCATCAAGATTAGAATAACTGAAATTATAACAAGCACTCGCCTCAACCAACTTGGACATCACCTCAAAACCTTTAACCCCCAGCAAGCTATAGTTGAAGGATTGATCCCCAGCTTTTAGGAAAGCGGTTTCTTTAATGCGCTCGGTAAGCCGTGTTTCTGATTCAGGCACGTATTTGGGGAACACCAACCAGCCCGGTTTAGCGCTCTCACCATCACGCTCAACAGAGCGAGAATCAGGCTGCATATGAACAACAGTACCCTTATGCGTATCTTCACACATGGGACCAAATACAGCGGTAGGCTCAAAATTTCTAATGACATCTATCGATTCATTTTTAAGACTGACAGGTCGACAAACAGGAATCAAACTTGCGTCTTGCAACGACACCAATGCGTGTTCATCCGACAATAATCGCCAACCTCGGAGCATCAATGCAGCGCACAATGTACTCTTACCTGATCCCGGAGCGGCAGGCATAACTAACGCTCTACCGTTCTTTTCAAGCACTGCGGCATGCAGCTTTAAGTACTGATTCATGTGTACCGACACACACCAATTCATGCCCCACTCTAAAAATGCATAGGCTTGTGTTAAAGGTAGTGGTTTAAACGGCGTTTGATGGTCAAAATAAAAATCCAGCTTTGGACGAAAATGACGTCTCAATTTATTAGGTGAGTCAAGACGGATGTCAAAATCGACAAAATCCAACTGCTGAAAATATTTATTTTCCCCATACAACAGGTGTAGCCCCTCCGCGACTCTTTTCGCTGAGGAACGAATGCGGTAGCTAAAAGGGCCTGTTTTTAGATAGAGGCCAGGACCTCTAAGCAGAGAGAGTAAATGCTGTAAACTTAGATCTGAAATGCGGAAACTCATTGTGCCGCTACGATATCCCGTTTCATCAAACCTGACAACACCTCTTCCATGTGAGTTAAAAAACTATCTTCTACTTCGTAATTAAGCTCTTCAGCGACATAATTAAAAAGTTGCTGTTTCTCTAAAGAGCCTTGTTGAAGGCGGGTAATAAGCGGGACAGCTGTGGGCGCTAAAAGCAAGGTATCACCCGAGGCGGAATGAAACAATAATGTTTCATTCCCAAATGTTTTCAATATAAGCGCTGAGCCCGAAGGGATATAAAGTATCGGCAGAATGTGACTAACACCTTAAAAACGATCCAAATAAAAGATAAATTGTAGTCTCAATTAAAAACTACTGTTTATTCATAGAACATATTGTTCGGATCGTTATTAAGTGGGCAACCTCTCTCATTCAAATCTTTCATCTCATGATGCCAGTTAGAAAGAGGCCCCGTATTGTTATTATCATTTTGCCATGCTGCGAAAGCACTGCAGTAACCTTGAACAATTTGTTCAGGAGTCGGACCAAAAAAACTTCCCATAATGGTAGCATTCAACCAAGCGGCTATTGAGTGGCGTGCAGATTGTTTCAGGTGTGACGGACCTTCATTAGGAATACAAAGAATTCTCGATATCTCAGTGCTTCCATCAACATCTGGAGCAATAGGGCCTGGCCCACAAGAGAAAATCTCACTAAAACTAGACGATAATGAAATACCTGAAAGCTGTCCAATCTTAGTCCATGCCTTTCTGGCAGCACCACCACACCAAAACCCTGGAGTACAACCAAAACGACAATCATCAGCATCAAAATCATGCAAGGAGGAACCAGCATCAATCGACGCCAAAATAGAACCCGTACAACGGGGGTCGTTATACCCCGTACCCAGTGCAGGACGACTTAATAGCGACATTAACACCGCACCACCAGCAAGCCCCGTTTTAGCGAACTTGCGCCTTGACTCTACAGGCTTATCTTCAAGCGGTTTTTTGCTTTCGTCCTGTTCCAATTTAATGTCATCACTCATAGTGGCTTTCCGTAAATTCAAATCTGTTCAGAATTATAGGCCTAAGTTACACCCCATACAAAAAAAACGGAATTAAAACTGGCCTAACGACTGTTATCTATACAGCCTATGCTTGCAATATTTATACCCAAACAAAATACTTTTTTAAAAACAAACAGTTAACCAAACACAACCACTTAATATAATTTACGACCGAGCATACTGTAAAAATACTCGACAGTATAAGCTAAGGCTATTGAGGCCTGCTAAGAATATCCCTGACATAACGAGACGGAATCGCATAGGTAATACCGCTTGGGTTTTCGATTGCCGCTTCCTTGGTACCCTTCACAAACACGCTATTAATAACACCTACAACCCGCCCCGTTTTTTGATCATAAAGCGGGCTACCACTATTACCGGGATAAGCCGTGGCATCAAGCTGGAATATCTCATAGCCGGCCTTGAGACGTTTTATTAAGTCCGGCGTCAATTGTCGTGAATCCCCCATCGGCGCAGCAATAGGCGTAATACTGGAAACAATACCTTGATGGGTTGCTGGATATAAGCCCAAAATACCGCCAAGAGGGAAACCGGTAAAGGCATAGCGCTCGCCCTCTCTGACCTGTTTAGAATCGGCCACTTCCAATGCAGGCAAACGTGCCCCGGAAATACGCAGCAACGCCAAGTCGTGCGCCTCATCCAGCACTAACACTCGCGCTTCACGAAACTTCGCGCGCTTCCCCGTACCGGTAAAGATCACCAGCTTCTCTTTCTTGGCAACATCCAGCTCCACTTTCACCACGTGTGCATTAGTAATGACGTGATAGCCATCCGCTACTACAAACCCTGTCCCTTGTAACCGAGATTGCGGTGCACGCGTCGGCAAATAGGTCCCCACCCCCACAATAGAGGGTTTAACCTTAATAACAGTATCGGGCAGCGCCTCCGCACGAACTAAGGTTGCTAGACATAACACAATTATCGAAAAAACAACGACTAACAACCGCATAACACTCAACCTAAAAAAGGCGATCACAAACAACCCCCAGCCACACAAAAATCACTAGAATAACGCTAACAAACACCGCCGCCGAACCCATGTCTTTAGCGCGTCCAGATAGCACATGGTGCTCATCGCTAACTCGATCAACGACGGCTTCAATCGCAGAATTCATCAACTCCACAACAATCACCAACACGCACACGATAACCAGCAATAACTCTTCAATCAGGCTCCGCCCCAACCAAAAGGCACAGGGCAGCATCACCAGCATCAACAAACTTTCCTGACGAAATGCTGCTTCCTCTTTCCATGCTGACTTTAACCCTGCTAACGAATAGCCACAGGCTTTTATAATCCGATCTACACCTTTATTTTTTTGCACCATAGCTTCCCAGGAATATATCCCTTAATATTTCGTGTCTAACTTTATAGTCACCACGTGACACCGCCTTCTGCTGAGTGTAGTAATTGGCACATTGAATAACCAATAAATCATGCTCAAAAAAACACTCAAATATTATTTAATAAGTTGCGGGCTTATTTTGCATGTCGGAGCAGTTTTCGGCCTCTTTTATGCGTTAAGTTATTATGCGCTAACACCCCGTCAATTCCTGGTTAAAATAGTAGAAAAATCCGGCGTCGATGCCCCCTTGCTGATTTCGTTTTTTGAACCAACAGCGCAGCATTCCAACCACCTATTAGACGGTCAGATAACATCACAACACCCTCGTATATTATTGCCAGAAATTGCTTCAATGACACCGGAGAGTCGTATTGCGCTCTTCAAGTTCAGAGCTAGTTCTTATAAAAACAAAGGCATTAATGCACCCGCCTTACCTTGTAGCCAAAATAACCTCTCTGCACTTAGTACTTGCTGGTTAGCTACAGGGGACCCACAAAAATTTAATCTTGCATTAGAGCGACTTCTTAGCTTCAAAGTTGAGACGCCAGATACCAGTGCGATTTACGGTAACGGTTGGCAATTAGCTTTTAATTATGACCTCTTATCGACATCCCCCGAAATAAGCAAAGAACAACACGCAGTCATCCAAAGCAAACTGGAAACTGCTGTCATAGAGTACCTACGCGTTCTTGACGAAGACTCAGCGTCCCTATGGCATGGCCGCCTATCCTTATCATCAAACGCTTGGCTCTGCGCTGTCATGCTTAACGCTGACACTGAAAAGCAACAGAAATTAATTGCCAGAGCACAAGGTCATTTTCTAGATACAGTACAATCAGTTGCCATCACAGAAGCTTGGCCAGAAGGATATAACTATTGGATCAATAACCGCGCCTTTTACTTCTCATTGGCTGCCTCAGCTTATATTAATGGCCTAGATAACAGCCAGCATACCGATGAGATTAAAAAATTGTTGGAGCGAGTTGGATACTGGCATATCTACGCAACACGACCTGACAACAAAATTCAGGGATACGCCGACGAAGGCCCAAGAATAGACCTAAAAGATGAGACTCGAAGGGTTATTGACATTATTGCCAGCACGACAGGCAATCAAGAGTTATCCACTTTTTCTTTTTACCTACAAAAACTGCACGGCGTAGAAAGCTATTATCGAGACTATCGCTGGGGCTTTCACTTATTCAATGATCCGAAATTGCTACCCTCTACTGCATCTGGATCATTTCAAGATTTCAGGGGCTCACTTCCAGAGGTTAACCTCTTTGGTCGCAATGCCTCCAACGCACTTTATTTGCGCTCAGATTGGAGCTCAGAGGCAACGTATTTAACCTACCGAGCCGGCCACAATTTCACACACCATGGTCACTATGATGCGGGGCATTTCACCTTATTCAAAGGGCAGCCATTGGCTGTAAACAGTAGTAATTATGGTGATTTCAAGGGTGCCAATCGTTTGAATTATTCTTTGCGTAGCATCGCAAAAAATACTCTGCTGATTCAACGCCCCGGCGAAAAGGTTAAACCTAACCGGTTTTTCACTGAAAACGTAGCTGATGGAGGCCAACGTATCACCTTACCTACAGGTAGCTCTATCCAATCTTCCCAGCATTGGCAGGACAACCTCTATAAAAATCAACACTTTGAAGCCGCGGAGCTTGAGCAGTTCACAAACACGTCAAACTACACATATATTCAAAGTGATCTAACGCCCGCCTATAACAATACGACCTATGACGAAACTGGCGCTAGCGGTAAAGTAGCACAAGTAAAACGGGCACTGTTTTATTTGAAAAATGAAGACTTGTTATTGGTCCATGATCGCATCCAAACAACAGATCCAACTTACCGCAGCAAGTGGCTACTTCATTCTATTAGCAAACCCAAAACCTCTGACGAAAAAGTTATTGAGGGCAGTGCTGATAACGGTATTGTTAACAGCTCATCAAAACAAGTCATCGTTCAGCAACAGAATAGCTCATTAAAAGTCACCGCTCTGTTTCCAGACGATGCGGAAGTACGCCTCATAGGTGGTGACAACTTTCGACATTACGTAGAGGTCGATGGAGATGATTCAACATTAGACGGAATTAATATGAGTGCCGGAGTAAAAGCAGCTCCATGGTTTGAAAATGCTGCTTGGCGAACTGAAATATTTTCCCCAAAAGAAAATACAGATCAACGATTCCTTATTGCATTGGCGCCATCAATTGCAACCCCCCATCCAATCACTGCAAACCCACTGCCCACATCGGATAAAGATCAATACGGTGCGCTACTCGCTAACTGTGCAGTTATATTTACACACACTCGAGGTCGATTCGAAGTCACTCTTCCACCGTCGATAGATAAACTTTATCTGATTGGCCCTCTCCAGCAACCGAGAAAAATATTATTGAACGGCTCTCCAATTAAAAAAATTCAACAGCGAGACGCCATAAGCCAAATACAATTACCCGCTTCAACTCTCGATAAAACCCTTCATATTGAGTTGTAATCACGCCGCCAACACCTAAAATTACAGCATTCTCAATTTACCCATCCTCAGGATTGATGATTTCTCAATGACGAGCTTTGTACACAGCGGTATTCAACAAAACGTACTCTCCAGGCCGGAACAAACAGCCCTGATTTTCAAATCCGAAACCATGAGCTATCAGGAGCTGGGGAGTCAACTATGCCGCTTCGCTTCCGCCCTGAAATCGCTGAACTGTCAACGCGGCGATCGCATTGCTGTTTATTTACCCAAACAGTTTGAAACCGTCATTACCCTGTTTGGCAGCAGCCTTGCTGATTGTGTGTTCGTACCCGTCAACCCGGTTTTAAAAGCCAAGCAGGTTGGCCACATTCTCAAAGACTGTAATGCTAAAGTGTTGATCACTTCTGCAGAGCGCGCCAAGTTACTGAGCGAAACACTCCTTGAATGCCCGGACCTCAGCCAAGTCATTTTCAGTAACGAGGCGAAAAGCGAAATACAACTCGGCAATATTCGAATTCACGATTGGCAACGTTTGCTGGAAAATCATTCCAATTCAACAGCACCAAAACAAACCTCCATTGATGCCGATGTCGCAGCCATCCTCTATACCTCCGGCAGCACCGGCAAACCCAAAGGTGTCGTGCTGTCTCATCGCAACATCGTGGCGGGTGCTGAGAGCGTTGCCAACTATTTAAATAACAGCGCCAATGACAAACTGCTGGCCGTGTTACCACTCAGTTTCGACTACGGCCTCAGCCAGCTCACCACTGCGTTTTTAACCGGCGCTCAAGTGGTTCTCATGGATTATCTGTTGCCTCGTGACGTCATCAAGGCCATAGCTAAACATCAAATCACAGGGTTAGCAGCAGTACCGCCACTGTGGAAACAGCTGGTCAACCTAGAATGGCCTGATGAAGCAAAAACCCACCTACGCTATATCACCAACTCCGGTGGTCATATGCCCTCCAGCATTATCAAGTCCTTACAAAATACACTACCGGAAACTGACATTTTCTTAATGTACGGTCTTACCGAAGCCTTTCGTTCAACCTACCTGCCACCAGATGAAATTGATCAACGGCCCGGTTCAATCGGAAAAGCCATTCCTAACGCTGAAGTAATGGTGGTACGACCCGATGGCACGGAGTGCGACGCAGACGAACCCGGCGAACTCGTTCACCGAGGTGCCTTAGTTGCTCTGGGTTACTGGAATGATGCAGCCAAAACCGCTGAGCGTTTCAAACCCGCTCCCAGTAAAAGTGGCGCTTTGCCGCTACAGGAAATCGCGGTTTGGTCAGGCGACCAAGTCAAACGAGACAAAGACGGTTACCTATATTTCATGACGCGACAGGATGACATGATTAAAACCTCCGGTTATCGCGTCAGCCCCAGCGAAGTAGAAGAGGAAATTCAGAGCAGTGGTCTGGTCACAGATTTAGCCGTGTTCGGGCTGCCACACCCTTTGCTGGGTCAGGGCATTGTCGTCATTGCCGAAGCCAGTGGCGAGCCTGATAGCCAAGCGTTACAGCGTTATTGCCAACAGAATTTACCCAACTTTATGGTGCCTCATCACATCGAATGGCATGACAACCTGCCCCGTAATCCCAACGGTAAAATTGATCGAAATAGTCTAAAAAATGCCCTGCCGCAAGATTTATTTGAGGAAAAAAGTTCATGAGTATCGCTAAACCGGCTCCACATCATGCACCCATGAACCAGTTCCCAGTTGTCGATAACTGCCTGACCGTTGGCAGCCGCTCAATCACCGATATTGCCACTGAAATTGGCTCCACGCCCTTTTACGTCTACGACAGCAGTCTGATGACAAAACGGGTGAAGGAGTTACGCAGCACGCTGCCGGAACAAATCCACCTGCATTACGCCATGAAAGCCAACCCCATGCCTGCAGTGGTCAACCATATGGCGAGCCTTGTGGATGGCCTGGATGTAGCCTCTGGCGGTGAACTTGAAGTAGCACTTGCCTCGGGAACAGCCCCCGACACAATCAGCTTCGCTGGCCCCGGCAAAAGTGATTGGGAACTTGAAGCCGCTGTCAAAGCAGGGATTACACTGAACGTGGAATCGGAAAACGAATTACACCGCATTGCCCGTATCAGCGCAGAATCATCCAAGCAGGCAAACGTCGCCATCCGCGTCAATCCCGACTTTGAACTCAAAGCCTCCGGCATGAAAATGGGCGGTGGCCCCAAACAATTTGGCATCGACGCTGAACGTGTTCCTGAGGTATTAAAAGAAATCGGCGCGACCAAAGGCCTGCACTTTCGTGGCTTTCATATTTTCTGCGGATCACAAAACCTAAAATCCGAAGCAATCATCGAAGCCCACGACAACACCTTTGAACTCGCCATACGTCTTGCCAAAGATGCACCAAGCCCCGTCGAATTACTGAACATCGGTGGCGGGCTTGGTATCCCCTACTTCCCTGGCGAATCACGCATGGATCTAACGCCAATTGCAGAAAACCTGCAGGCCAAGCTACCGGCAGTCTGCGAACAACTTCCAGAAGCCGAAATTGTTATGGAGCTGGGCCGCTATCTCGTTGGCGAAGCGGGTTTGTATATCAGCAAAGTAATCGATAAAAAAGTATCCCGCGGACACACCTTTTTAGTTGTCGATGGAGGTTTACATCATCACTTAGCAGCCTCAGGAAATTTCGGCCAAGTGATCCGTAAAAACTACCCTGTTGCTGTAGCCAACAAAATGGCGAGCGCTGAAACCGAAGAGGTATCAGTAGTTGGGCCGCTTTGCACGCCGTTGGATATTTTGGCTAACAATATGACACTACCCACAGCAGAAATTGGTGATTTAGTAGCTGTCTATCAATCCGGCGCTTATGGCTTTTCAGCCAGCCCGCATCGATTTTTAAGTCATCCGATGACACAGGAAATACTTATTTAATCGACATAAGCACCCTTTAGAAATAGTCGCATCAGGATCAATAAAAAGCTGCCTTTCATAACAACCGAAAAAATTCAGACTAAATAATAAATGGGCTACTTTAGATAATCGATTTTATCTAAAGTAGCCCAGCAACCAATCCTGCACACATTGCTTCAGCTCAAAGGAAGTTTTATTCTCTAATATCAGCAAAAGACCAAAGGAGTTGACCAATATGGTAAATACCGTATCTGCTCATGGTCTTGGCTTATATTTAAGGCGTGTATTCACCTCGATTACCGCACTATTTTTGATTTTTTCACCTACCTTTTTATCGGCGGGAGACACCCAGCTTATCGATAAAAAAAACGACCTGATTCCAACCCAGAACTACAGACCTGCAGCAATTTCAAACACAGCCCTCCCAGCGAAGATTAACGGAAATAACCTAAAAGACTGCGTCACCAAATTAACCCGTCAAGGTGCAGGTTGGTGTGAAATTTCCGTCTCAAAACAACACCCTTCTATTTCCTCTGTATGGCCCAAAAATCTTGATAAAAAAACAAGAATGAGGACAGGGCCTGCCTCCATATTAATCGCATGGAACGGCGCAGCCTTTGATAAAGAAAAAGAATATTCTATTTTTTTGGCGGTGGTCATAAAGACTATGGTGGTAATGAGGTCTATCGTTTCAAACTTGACAGTGGTGAATGGAAACGCCTAACAGATCCTTCGCCTCTCAACTATTTATATGTCGTAGTCGATTACAATGCGCGCCCTGAAAAACCTTGGCGAATGCTGTGCTGGGTCCCAGATGTGAGCAAAGTACCAAGCAGTGCTCACACTTATGATGGAATAGTTTACAGTCATACTACAAAGACCATATTTCTATACATTTCAATAGCTGCTAACGGAGCCTGTTTTGAAGATAAAAATGACATCTATAAAAAAAATTCGACCGTCATTGGCCCACGCGGTATTACTCAGGGTTGGTATGAATTTAATCCGCTAGAGGGAGAATCAACAAACGGCTTACTTCCCTTAAATTGGCGCAGGGTCTTTAATTCAGATCAACTACAGAAAGCAGCTATCCATAAAGGATATCCTGTATCAGTTGAGCTAAAAAGCGGATTGATTGTATTTGGCTCAAAGTATCGTACAGCGATATATAATCCAACCAACCCTTCACCAAACTCATTAAAATTCTTCAGTAGTCAAGCTGACTGGGGCGATGGCACCAAACAATATGACCACCAAAAAAATGTCATATGGTCACTCCATCGCTCAATATTACTGGGACTCGATGCAAGTAACGGACGATTAATCAAAAAAATAGAGGCAAAAATACAACACGGCAAATCATTGGCTATCGATAGTAAAGGGCGTATCGTTTCTTGGAGCGGAAAATCTAAGATTTACTCTATAGAATCAGAAAAAAAAGGTGCACTCTGGAAAGAGTTTGATTGGGGTATCCAGGGCCCACAATCAGGTGACGCTAGAGTCTACGGTAAGTGGATTTATCTTCCAGAAGAAGATGTATTCGTCGGATTATCCAGCCATAAAACAGGTGTCTGGGTCTATAAGCACCCAGATCAACTAGATAAAACGCCCTCCTATAGTAATAGCCCATAAAACCTAGCGGCAAGTCCTACAGGAGGCACCTCTGGAGTGCTTTTCGAAGTAGCTATAGCTAACCTAATAAATGAATATCTACTCTCACCATATGCTAAGACTGATCTGTCTTGGCTAACACTGAAATCAGATCGGCTAAGTTTTTAGTGAGCGCTTTTCTTTCAAATTGTTCATAATCTTCGCATTTTTTTTGCCAATCATTCTCACGTATAAACTGGGAGAGCACGTCTCCAATTGCTTCTGCATCATCTAAGGGGGCAAGATAGTCATCCATATTACAATCTGCAAGCACCTTTGCTGTATCACTACCTGGGTCAACCCAACCAATAATTGGTCGCCCGGCCCGCATATACTCAAATACTTTGGCGGGTATTTGCCAATTACAAGTTTTATCCTGAAACACCATTAACGCATCAACGGACTGCATCTCTGCAATCGCGTCTTCATACGCTACACCGTCAGGGAAAGAAACCAAATCATCTATACCAAGTTCCTTTGTCCGCTGCTGATATTGATCAGCATAGCCACAAGCTCGCAAGCGAAATTCATAATTTGCAGCCCGTAATAAGCCTTTCTTTTTCAGTGTTGAAAGAGCCAAAAAGAAATTTTCGGGATTACGTTCGTAGACTGGAATAATACCGCTATGCAGAAATACCTTTTTACTTTCCAGAAGTTTTGGAACGACAGTGAAATTCACACTATCGTAACCATTAGTGATCAATTCACACTTATCATCGATAAGCCCAGGATAACGATGCATATATTTTTGTACTGTTCCTGGGGAAGTAAAGACAACTCGGTCCGCTATGGTCAACAGCTTAAGCTCGAATTTTTTTAACCACCTAAATTTACGCGTATTTACCCAGGTTTCTTCTTCCCAAATAGGATCCCGTAGGTCACAAATTAATGGCAACCCAGTTATTTTTTTTAACCAGTAACCAATAACCAATGCTGAAACGATCGGATATGTTGCCCAAATAACGTTAATACGATTTTTCTTTATTTCACGCAATCCAGTAAAAATACCAAAAGGAATCCAGCTCGCCCAACGGTCAGGAAATGCCAGTAAGCTAAGATATTTACCTCTCCAGGCGAAATCTCTCGCCCCATCCTTTGCGGAACAACGGCGGCACTCAACCCCCTTCAAGTCATCAAGCAATTTATAATTGTCCGGGTTCATTTGTTCATAAGCACTTGGTTTCACGGTCAACACAGTAGGTTCAACCCCATATCCGGACAAATGTTGAGCAAATTTTAAAGTCCGCAAAAACCCACTGCTCGCCGCCACAGGGGGGAAATGATATGCGATCATTAAAACCTTTTGAGACATAAAGCCAAGTCCAGAATAATTAACGTAAAAAGATCATGTGCAATGTAGCCTAGCTCGTATAAGTTAGCGTGTAGGCCCTAAGATAATTGTGAAAAAAACCAAAAATATCGTAAGACTACCTTTAACTAACTTTTGCTATAGGCTACGCCATAAATCGCATCAATTTCAGCCATAGGAATATCATACTGGTGTATTACTTTCCTGGATTTAAGGTCATACATTAAAATTGAAGCTGGAATATGGTTCATCTTTTCAAGCTGACCTCGAATCAACCACGACAGCCTATCCATCACCTTAGTCCGCCTGATTCGAGAAAAAGCAATATAGGCTATACCATCACTTGATATATTTAATCCTCGGCACCAACCAAGCTTTCCACCTTTCAAGTGAGATAACAGGTTAATTTCATCAACCAGTTTTTTCTTCTCAATGTCACATACAAGAATGTATCCATCAACAGATGTAAAATACAAATTATTCTCAAAGAGAACACCATCATGAACACTGATACGCTTTTCAGGAATCGTTAGCTCTATACTTTCACTAACATTATCCAAGTTAACAGCATCTTGCTGTCGACAACGAGTAACCCAGGGCTGTCCATCTAACATAAATACAAAATTCGGGTGGCTATCATGAGGGCGTGTTGAATAAACCAACCGGTAATCTACATCTTCAGAAAAGCGATGCCATAATTCTTTACCTTCAGTATTTAATCGCTCTAGCAAATTACCTTCGTAATCAAACACAGCCACCAAATCTAAACCCGTAGAGGAAACATATACCTTTTCGTCATATACGTTAACCGAATGAATATTATGAAAGAATGGATGAGATATTACTGTAAGCACTTCGAGAGAAGGGTAGTGAAGTTTATAAACTTCCGTATCAGTAGGTAGCCATAATATATCGTCTACTAAGCAACAAGCTGTGTACTGTAAATTTGGAGTCTCAGCAGGGTAGTTCTGCCCACCTTCTGACTTTTTTAGAATAGTTTCGATCTGGCCAGTTTCTAGATTAAGCTTTAGCAGTTTTGCCTCCCCATAATACTTCCCTTCACCGAGTTCAAAACCATTTTTCCTCTCAATAGCACCAGAAATAACTAAAAAACCAGACATACCTACTCCTTAATTTGAAATTATCCATCTAAAGTCTGATGAACAGTTATACATAACACACTAACCACAAAATCATTATGAAGCGACTCTTACCCGCGAGACAGAAAAATTTAAAAACCATTACAAACAGGCATTAATTTAATCAAATTACGTGCATAAAAGGTCTGTTCCACTAGAATTAAGTACACACTTGATTACACCCAAACTGCTAGCCAAATGCTAGCCTGCCCATCACTAAAAAAGACAACATAAATAATGGCAGAACTATCGCTTCAGTGGACAATTCACCCTATTGAATACTTCATTGAAATTTCAGGTCAATGGCAAAACCTAAATAAAAATACAGCTAATACCCTTCTACTTGATCCCCGGTTCATTAGCCCGTTGATAAAGCACTTCGCTGACAAAGAAATGGTGATTGCTCTAGCACACCAGAAACAAGAACTTGTCGCAGCAAGCATTCTTTCAAAGAAAGGCTTTGGGCAGTGGCAAACCTTTCAGCCTTCACAAGCCCCGTTGGGTATGTGGCTATGCCAACCGGCCCATTTTCACGACAGCTCCTTCTATAAAAAGTTAGCTAAAACTCTGCCCGGCATGGTTCTGACCATAAGCATTACCCAGCAAGATCCACAGCTACTTCCACGTCCAGAGGAAAACAAATACTTTTCAACGCTGGATTACATCACCACCGCACGCCTTGATATCCCCGAAGATTTTGAAAACTATTGGCAGTCTCGAAGTAAAAACGTGCGAACTAGCGTTGGCAAAGCAAAACGCCGCTTAGAAAAAGAAGGTAAAGAAATACGCTTTGAAGTGAAATCTTGCGTTGAAGATATTCGCTCTGGCGTTGTAAATTACGGAAAACTAGAAAGTGAAGGCTGGAAAAATGAAACCGGCACGGCTATCCACATCGACAACAACCAGGGTAAGTATTACACGGATATGTTGTCTGCTTTCGCGCCCGAACAATGCCAAATATGGCGTTATTTTTTCGATGAAGAGTTAGTAGCAACAGATCTTTGTATTGATGACGGCAGCACCATCTTTATTTTAAAAACCACCTATGCCGAACCCTGGCAGCGATATTCCCCTGCTTTCAGCCTTCATGTAGACGGCATAGCGCACTGTTCAAAAACCGGCCTTAAATCCATCGAATTTTATGGTCCATCAATGCAGTGGCATAAAAAGCTCACAGAAGATGAACGGGTTATGTATCATTTAACCTATTACAATACACCAATAGTTAAGTCTATAAAACAACTGTTGGGGGGATGAAGTAAACCCTGAATAGCCCCCACAAACCTAGTGCCCTATTTAACCCTATGTTTTCCTAGAAAATAATACAGCATACCTTTCGCTATGCTGTACGTGTTACGATATTTGAAACGCGTTTTTTCATCTGCAAATGGATGATGAATCCAGCATTCTGAAAGTGATATTAAAAATCGAACTAGTATCCATCTAGGGATATTAAAAAGTAATTTTCCGTCATAATTTTGAAGCGATATTTGACTCGCTTCAGTTAGCCCATGCCGATAACTTCTTTTCAACATCCATTCGGCAGAACACCGGTCTTTAGGCACGTAATGCCAAACAACCGCATCGTGCAGATAAAGTCCTGTGCAACCCTGAGTCAATAACTCCCGCTGAATACGCGTTTCTTCGCCCATAAAACCACCGTTCTCTCCTACCGCACACTGCTCATCAAACAACCCAACTCGCCTAATTTGCTCGGCAGATAATGAGAAATTTCCACCTAGCAGGATTGGTTCTGACAGCTCCTGATCCTGCCCAAGGTTAAAGCCTCTAGCCGAACAAGGTAAATATGGTAAAAGCCATGGAGATGGAACATCCTCATAATCGATAAGTAACTGACCACCAAAAAAATGACCGTTACTATTTCGTTGAAATGCATCGTCATAAGCTACCAGCGTTTCACGCCCCAATCGCACATCATTATCAAAGAAGATATAGTGGTCGGCATTTGTTGCTTTAATTCCCGCATTTCTCGCTTTGGATACACTCGGTTCAGAAATATATATATACCTGAGTTTTATTTTATCTATATAAAATTTAACCACGGATTCAGCGTCATGACTGTCTCCATTTTCAACAACTATCACCTCAAGCATGCTTACTGGATGAATCGCTTCAACAAGGCTATCAAGTAATCTACTCAACAAATCAGGGCGCCTATAAGTAGGTATAACCACCGCAAAAGTTCTATTTGTTGCCATTCACAAAAATCCTTATTGAAACGCTACGATAATGAAAAATAATACCTACGGTATCTACTCCCCCAAAGAAGAAGGCTACCGAAATAATAAATGCTGGTTATATCACTAACCAACATATCAAAAAAATTTCTATTAAACTGCAAGTTAGTAAAATAACATCTACAACTTCCACCGACAAAAACAATGCCCAGTTTAGCAAACAAGGATTCTTCAGCCCCAAAGGAAAATGACATGGCCAGCTCCGACTTTATTCCGCAAGACAAAAAATGCTTAATATGCGGTTCCGATAAATTGCATTTTTTTAAAGCAAAAGCATCTGATGCGGCAAGTCCATCCCTGATAAATGTTATTGAGTGCAACGATTGTATTTTTGCCTGGCAATACCCTTTTTCACATAACGAACAACAGAGCGTTCAACATTTTGAAACCGCGTACGCAGATAAAGGCCAAACCGTATCAGAATACTTTAGCCCAAGCTATAAACGAAAAATCGCTGAATTAGAGTATGAATTCTTATCTGAATTACCAATACCACGCGGTTCATTATTAGATATAGGTGCGGGTTCAGGGGTATTTTCATTAGTGGCCGCTGAAAATAATTGGCATGTAACCGCACTCGATCCTGCACTAGAGATTAATAATCTTCAAAAACACCCCATGATAATTCCAATCAGAGGAAACACTGATAAAATCCCCAATGACACTAATTTTGACGTTATAACAATGTGGGATGTTATCGAACACATGACTGAGCCGTTCGAACAAATCTTGACCGCCAAGCACCTTCTAAAAAAAGGTGGCTGGCTTATAATAGAGACAGGCAACTATAAAAGTGCTTCTAGGGCTGAAGGGGGCGTCAATCATTGGATGTATCAACTAGATCACAAATGGTATTTCTCACCAGACTCGATCAAGAAGATATTGTTAAAAGCCGGATTCACAGACTTTATAATTTCTTCGAAAGTGCTTAGGCCAAATGTTAACAATACTATCGATTATGCTGGCCCCTCAAGAATTCAACTTATACAAAAAATCATAAAGTCGCCTTTCAAATCAGCGCAGCTCATCCGTAAACATCTTAAACTGGCAGAGGCAGCCAAGTGGAAAAATTCAGGTATAGGAATTTTCGCGATTGCCGCAAAAAAACCATTTAGCTAAAGCTCCGTGGAGCGTGCGTTTAGCGAACAAGGTCCCCAGTAATAATAGTAATAGCACCATCATAAGCCATCACTATTTGCTAACCAAAATGAGTCCGTTGCGATAAATACTATTCTAAATTCCAGCCCTCACAATGTCATGAACCCTTACAATACCCTGCACTGTTTGATTTCTATCCACAACGGGTAAGACGGATATCTGAGAGTTCCTTAACTCCATTTCATTAAGTGCATCAACCGCCAACATATTCTTAAAAGTTACGGTCGGATTGACAGTCATCAACCCGGCAGCTGTCACTTTTTCTAAATCAACAAAAGAATATTTCTGGAGAGCCCGTCTAATATCCCCGTCAGTGATAATACCTATAAGACGTTTTTTATCATCACCAACGCAAACAGCACCTAGTTTACAATGAGTTATAGCTGCAAGAATTTCCTTAAATGATTCGGTCTCACCGACAATAAAACCATCATTATCATGACTCATTAAATCACCTACTGTGACTGTAAGTCTCCGCCCCAAGCTACCTGCCGGGTGATTAACTGCAAACTCTTCCGCCTTATAATTGCTGAACACCATTAGTCCAACAGCCAAAGCATCAGCCAAACCAAGTGCAGCAATAATACTCGTAGTAGGCGCCAAGTTTAGCGGACACGCTTCTTTATGCACGTTGGCTATTAAGGATACAGTCGCCATCTTTGCAAGCTGAGAATCAGGATACCCGGTGATACTGATGATTTTCGTCTGGCGCTGCCTTAACGATGGCATGAGCGCGAGCAATTCTTGAGTTTCACCACTAAAACTAACAACAATCAATGCACTCCCAGGCATGACTATACCCAAATCACCATGTAGCGCGTTGGATGGACACAAAAAGGAAGAGGGTTTTCCTGTGCTTGTTAGCGTTGCAGCAAGCTTTTGAGCCACATAGCCAGACTTCCCTACACCCGTAGTTAATATAAGTCCTTTACAGCCAGCCAACAGTGCAATAGCTTCGAGATATTCTTTGCCCAAGCCCTGCGACAAATCCATCAAAGAATTTGCTCCCATCATGAGGGATTCCTTACCCACACCAATAATTTTTTTATCTACTTGTTTAATCATAATTAATTACAAATAATCCCTGACTTGGAGAATAGAAGCTTTTACGTTTGTAATCCGACCTATCCTCTGCCAACCTCACTAACTCTAGCTAAGAATAGCCCTTACTACTTAATAATCGAACAGGAAAACTAATTGGCAACTTTTAAGCGTGCTTTATTCTTTTCATTTGCTGGAAAATACACGTCTCTTCTCGTTGATTTTATATCGGTAATGGTTATATCACGAATTCTGACGCCCGGAGAAATTGGCATCTACTCTCTAGCTGCCGCAAGCATCGTTATAGGCCAGCTACTCCGTGATTTCGGGCTTTCTCTTTACATCGTACAAGAGAAAGAACTCACCACTTCAAAAATACAAAGCTGCTTTACGATTTCGCTTATACTTTGCTGGACTATAGCTCTCGGTTACTATTTTTCCTCATCGTTTATTGCTTCTTACTTTAACAATGACTCTATTTCAATTTTAATAAAAATTCTGGCCATCAATTTCCTACTAATCCCCTTCGGCACGTTTACTCTATCCCTTTTAAAACGTGAAATGCTCTTTGACAAGCTTATGGTCATTGATGTCGCCAGCACCATACTTCGTGTTTCGGCACTGCTGACAATTGCCTTCATGGGCGGAGGCGTCACATCATTGGCAGTAGCTTCTGTCGTAGGAACAGCCACGACCGTTGTTATGACTATGCCTCATACATCTTGGGGAAATTATCGATTCAACTTCAAAAATATCGTAGAAATCACAAAATTCAGTTCACTTGTAAGTGGGTCTTATATAATCGACAAGTTGCAAGAGACTTTCTCAGAATTCATTATTGCTAAACAACTATCACCTGAACATCTGGCATTTTTTTCTAAAGCTGCTTCCACCTGCAACCTTTTTTCAACGCTTATCCTCACTGCATTTACTCCAGTACTCCAACCTTATATTTCCAGTTTAAACAGAAGCGATGATGCTGAACTAAGTAAAAAAGTTTGCTCAGTCATGAACATACTTACTAGCATCTCGTGGCCCTTTTACATACTTGTATACATTCTGGCGGAAGAAATTATTTTCACCTTGTATGGAGACCAATGGGGGAATTCGGTGGAAATTGTCCGTATTTACGCTCTATTTATGATATGTAATAGCTTTTTACCTTTAGCCGAAAAAATTCTACATGTTTGCCAAGATGTGAAATTTATTTTCAACTTTATACTTTTTCAGTTCATTACACGCGTAGCACTAGTCTTAATATTTGTAGAGATGGGGCTATACACTTTGGTATGCTCTTTTTTCTTATTAACTGTAACCAGGCTATTATTCTTGACGCCAAGATTTCTATTCAAGATGAAAGTACGTTGGCAAGACATTATTAAAATTCATTTAATAAATTTAGTCATCTTAACAGCAGTGTTCGCTAGTGCGTCCTTAACGCAGCATTTACTAGCTGACAATTTACCCATGATCATCTCAATTATTTACGTCTCCATCGCAGCCTTACTTGGATGGATCGCCGCCTCAATACTGCTAAAGCATGAAACTCTTTATCTACTAATAAATGAAATAAAAAAGATAACTAGAAAACCAACAAATATTTAACGGAACTCATCTGAACGTTTAAATAACAACTCCATCAAGCCACTGTCCCAGAGCGCTTTGATTTTAAGAAGATGACAAAATTATCAAACAGGTTTTTCCATACTCTGTAGCCATAAGGTCTTAATTTAAGAGCCTTTAAAGAAAAGGTTAATGCTTGAAGTACATGCCCAGACTCACTCTCAAGAGCACTTAGATTCATTAATGTTCTTATATACCTTCGCTTCAAATAAAGCGTATAAGAGCCCCATTCCGGTGCCGACAACATTTTTTCTAAAACTTCAGGTTCCCAATCTGAAATACGCCGCCCATCCGAAGATAGAGTACCTTCATATCTTCTATATACAAAAATAGGCTGCGGCAAAAAAACCAAATCTGACTCTTTAGCCAAACGCCAATATAATTCAGTATCAACTCCTTTCTTCAAACTCAGATCAAAATAGCCAGCTCGTTGAAGTAAAGCTTTTGAGATGACACAACTCCCCATTGAACATAAAGAACCTTCAAGAAATTCAAAGACAGGCCTAATTAATCGTATTGGCTTCTCTGTTTTATAAGCATCAGCGAGAAACTGATACCTTGAAGGGTTTTGAGGATAAAAACTTTGTGTTTCAACATCACCTCCACTGTGTTGAATATAGAAATCACCTGAAGCCCATTCAATAGTGTTATCTTTCAGCATATGCTCGCATAACAAGTTTATTCCGCCAGACAACCAGTAATCGTCAGAATCCAAAAAGGCAACCCATTCCGAATCTGTATTTTCAAGAGCATAATTTCTGGCCCCCGATGCCCCATGATTTTCCTGTAGGTAATGAACCGTTATCCATGAGTATTGTTTATTTATATTTGATAAAAATTTCTTTGTACTTTCACTGTTAGAGGCATCATCAACAATACATAAATTCAACTTTACACCTACCACAGCAAGCGAAGTCCGTGCTGAATCAACCGATTCAACTGCAACCTTAAAAAACTCTGGCTTTGAATTAAAACAGGGCATTATTACTTCTAGCGTTTTCATCCAAACTATCCTAATAGTGTTTTAAAAAGCCAAGCGTCTTTTCTTTGCAGCCTGTTAATTTAACCAAAGATGCGCGAAGAATCTTTTCTTCAACTCCTGTTGCTTCCAGTAATGCATCAAAAGAAGCCTCCATCAACTGAACATTATCAACTTCACGAATAAGGTTTTCTTTTTTTGTAACCTCATAAACAGGGTAGCTAGGATAAGTTGTTTCCCACTCCCCAGATACAACTACAGGCTTCCCAAAAGCTAGCGGCTCCAAAATATTATGATCACGACCTACGTAACAAACATCCCCGCACGAATAGTACCCTCTTAATTCGCCAATCGTATCAAGAACCAATACCTGTAACGAATTGAGCCTCTGTTCCAAAATTTCGCAAGATTGCTCAGATTTAAAACAAAAAGCCACCTCTGAATTTGAAAGCAGTTTCCGTAAATCCAACATTTGCACATTATTCTCAGGGTGCCGTGGTGCAAGAACAAGACGAACATCTGGACGCTTTTCTAGAAGCTGTAGATAAGCCCCTAAAAGTAATTCGAATTCCAAAATATCAATCACACAACCTGCGACGATTACGGGATATTTGGCAGCGGTAAATGTTGTTAAGATCAATTTACTTACATCATCTCTTACCTGAACGCTAGCGTCGCTCAAACTATCAAATTTTATGTTTCCGCCAACCTTAATTTTTTCACCCTCTCCACCCAATCGAATTAACTCTTGCCGTACAGACTCTGTTTGCACAACCATCAAGTCAAATAATTGGATGTAAAATCGGTTAAACAACCACCTTTCAATTGCATCTACTTTGCATGAGGGTGGGTAATGATAGAGCCAACCGTTGACCAAACTAATTTTAATGCCATTTTTTTTCGCTTCTCTTAGCAGGCCATAAGATAAACGACAGGGCGCATCATGAGGAGTACAGGGGATTTCACAGACAATGATTTCACTCGGTGAAAGCTGCTTTAAAAGCACACGCCCCTCAGCAGACTGCCCAGATAATTCGACCACAACTGCATTTGGGAAATGTTGCAAGTAAGCCTCTTTATAACAATTACGATCAGTCAACAAAACCAGCTTTCTATCCTGGCTAATCTCTTGAATTAAAGGCTTGCAGGCATTTAACTCGCCAATCGTTGAACAAAAAATCCAGAGGTGGTCATCCGACACGAATTCATAGGCGTTGGGATAATATATATTAGGCTCAGGGTTGAGAGGCACCCTTTGCTTCAAATCTGCAATTACATTGATAAACCTAAAAACACACCACAGAATCGGCTCAAGAATTGACACTTCTTTTGAAACTCCTTTTTAATATGCCTTTAACCAAGTTAACGTTATTGCTATCGCCTCATCCATAGATTCTCTTTTTGAGAAAGTATGATCAGCCTCAGGCAGGGTTTCATGATGAAAGCTATCTACACTCGACAATTTTCGCCAGGGTTTATCTCTATTAATCACATCTAAAAATTCGGCCGCGGTCAAATCATTACCGCTGGTAATCAAGAGTATGGGATTAGAGAAAGCTTTAAGTCCTTGATAAAAACGTTCCGGTAGTGATAACTGATGACTTTTTATATTTATCTCGGTGGTAAAAGCGTCTTCAGCATCATTTTCAGATATTGGCTCTGGCACTCTTAAGAAGATCCGCTTGCACATACCCAATAATGAACGCACCGATGAACTAAATTCAAACTTCCCAGAAAACACCTTGGTCCAGAATGCTTTGTCTACTAAACGTCTAAAATAATAGTGTTTCAAATAAGCTTTCGCCTCGCCCTGCTCAGTTCTTATCCAGGGATTAACGAGAATTAAGCCCGTAACTCGTTCATCTTTATGTGCGTAGAAACTAGCCGCTGAAGCACCATCACAGAGCCCCCAGATAACAATTTCTTTTAAGCTGGGAACCTCTTCACAAAATGCATTGATCGCGGCACTAATATCATCGTCGATAGCTTCAAAACCGGGGAATTTCCCCTCGCCATCCCCCATACCTCGACAGTCAAAACGAAAAACAGGGATACCCTGTTCAGCCAAACCCCTGGCAAGCAGTAAAAATTGCCGATGGCTACCAACACGGTACTGAGGCCCACCCACAACGATCACAACACCACGCTGAGCAGCTTGATCACCATGGTGGGTAATACCTAGTAAATGCATTTCATTGCACGCAAAAACGACGGGGGATTCAATATAAGACATATTGATGACTCATCAGGCGATTGGGGCTGACAATAAAAGATTCGTTTGGATAATAAGATTCTCGGCCCACACAATTTCCTGATTAGACCAGAACTGTTTACCTTCCACAGTTTGAGATGTAACAGGAAGATGGAAGTCGTCCTGCCAGTGTGCCACTAACTTTTGGCTGGGTACGGTTAAAGACTTCGCGCTGCTATTTACTTCAAACCAGCCCGCACTCTTCAAACCTGTCACATCCAATGTACTCATATTTGTGTTAGCAATTGATGAGAATAATGTCGGGGGCAGCTCGTAACCTGCAACTTCTAGTAGTTCACCTTTCTCTAAAATAGCTTTAAGCGATTTTACTGTTTCCTTTTCACTATTGCCCATAATACTGGCTGCAATCCTTAAGCGTAAAAACTGCTGCATAAATTGCTCACCGCTGATAACTGGCTGCCATAACAGAAGCTTCCGAATGAAACTATTTTGTTGGGCACAAACCACCGCTAACAAACCACCAAGACGAAGCCCCCAAAGTGTTATATTCGGACTGGCATTCTGCACCAGCCAATCTACCAAGAGGAGCACATCCTCTACCCAAATATCCCAGCTAGCCTCTGCAAATTCACCTTCACTATCGCCAGTTCCATATAAATCAACAATCAAAACACTGTGGCCATTTCGGGCCATTTCACGAGCTTGCTTAACCACCATGTGCCGAGACTTATTCATTTCTTCAGCAAAAGCAGGCACATGTAAAATAGCACCCTTACACTGTGTACATTCAGAAGGAAAATAAAGGGTAAAAAGCTTTCCTACACCACCAGCTAAAAAGTTTGGCTGCATCACATCACTCACAATACTTGATTTAATTCTTTAAACTTTCGCGTTCACAAAATCAATCAAGCTTGCTACAGATTCAAAAATTGAGGCATCAATTTCATCATCATCGACCATAAAGCCATACTGCTCTTCCAGTGCCGTTAACACGGATACAACGGCCATCGAATCAAATTCAGGGATAGCCCCTAACAATACGGAGCTTTCATCTAGCTGCCCCTCAGGTAAACTTAGAGTATCAACTAACACTTCAATAACATCACTTTGGACAGACATAAACAGATTCCTTGCGGCGCTAACGACAATAGCAACAATATTTAAATCATTTATCGGAAATTAACTTATACTTAGACGCACATAAATTCTGCGACGGGAAGCGATTATACCCAATAATGGACATGACCAAAGACAACGACAGCACATATGAGAAAAAAACTAGCAACTACCCTCCTGCGTTAGCCCCCATCTCACCCGTCTTCTCATTTTCCTGTTTTTCTGGACTGGCTGATAAATCACCACCTTCTATTGGTAACGCAAAATATAAACGTTTTGTTACCAGTGGTCGTATTGCTATAGCTCTTGCGCTGATAAACGAACGCATAGGATCAGGTGATGAAGTTCTTGTGCCAACCTACCATTGTGAATCAATGGTCGCTCCGATTCGACATACCGGCGCTGAGGCTGTTTTCTATCGAATCAAATCTGACACAATGATTGATATTGAATCAATCTCATCACTTTTAACAGAAAAAACACGAGCCATTATTCTGACCCATTTTTTTGGCTTCCCCCAAGACACAAAAAAAATGAGAAGTTTCTGTGACAATCACAATTTAATATTAATAGAGGATTGTGCTCATAGCTTTTTTGGGGAGTCTAGTGGAAAACCGGTGGGCTATTACGCCGATTACGCGATTGCCAGTACCATGAAGTTTTTCCCTGTCTTCGATGGAGGAGTTCTCGCTTCTAACGTCCACAATTTAAATCACATCCCACTTGAGAAACCAAGTCTCCACTTTGAAATAAAAGCAGTTTTCTCAGTCCTTGAACGTGCTGTAGCATTTGGGCGTTTATCATTGCTTGGCAAAATTTTGGGTATTTTTGCAAAAATAAAAGACTTTATCTGGAGTGCAGTAAAAGCCATTTTTCTAAAACATAGGAGTGCAATTTCTATTGGCCCCAGCGCTGCGGAAGGCGGCTTTTCATTTGATCCTGCCTGGTTGAATACTAAAGCAACTAAAGTAAGTCGATATATCATCAATAACACTAACAACGCAGAACTAGTAAAAAAACGCAGAGAGATTTATCAATGCTATGTCGATGCATTGAAAAACATAAATGGTTGCCATCTCTTACACTCAGAGTTAGCAGAGCATACTGTACCCCTTGTGGTACCAATATACTTTGACGACTGCGCAAGAGTTTTTACTGCTCTGAAACGAAAAGGTATTCCTATCTGGCACTTTGGAGAATTTCTTGACTCGCAGGTTAAACCCACAACCTGCCCAGTTAGCTATGAATACTCACAAAAAGTCATACAATTCCCTTGTCATCAGGAACTAACTAACACAGAAATAACTTGGATACTTAAAGAAATCATTGCGGCGTGCAGTTAACTTTTTAATTAATCACATACAAACAAATCAAAATACACATTATTATCTTCGTGTAAGTTTTAATAAAAAAGGATGAGAGGAGCTCGAAGATGAAAGTCTTAAAATTGAGCCTAACCCAAAACCAGTGTTTTAAAGCAATAATTACATTCTACATAATTGTATTGAGTGCGTCCTCATATGCTGTAGGACCAATGTCATCAGCCAAGTCTCTCCCAGAACCAGGCTGGCCAGGGCTCACATTATCTGGTATCGCGTGTAACGCAAATTATTCAAAAAAATCAAAATTCGGCCCTTTCGATTATACAAACCCCGCGCACAGGGGAAACTCTCTGCTCCTTGTTGAGTCAGCCCACTTCACAAAAGATATTGAAACGCTAAAAAAAGGTAGAACTGCAACTGAGCCCGATGGAGATATAGACTACACGTTACGCGCATTCCCTAACCACCATCGTGCTCTCTACGCAATGATGAGATACCAACTACAGACAAAAAACAAAACAAAATTTGGTACTCCTGAATGTTATTTCCAACGAGCTTTAAAGCTTAAACCTAATGACCACCGTGTTTATCAGCTCTATGCTCATTATTTAAAGAAACAAAAAAAGTTGGACATGGCACTCAAAGTTTATCAGCAAGCTGTAAGTTACAAACCCGTTCCCGGAGATATTTACTATAGTTTGGGCATGCTGCAATTTAAAATGAAGGATTTTTCCGGCGCGGCAGCAAATGCCAAGTTAGCCAAAGAGGCTGGCTTTAAAAAACCAACGCTAATAAATAAACTCAAAGCAGCTAATCAGTGGTCATCCAGTTAACTGGCTATTAAAAAGGAATCTAATTCGTGGCTAGTATTTCTGGCATTGTGTCTAAAAATTTAGACACAACAAATTACAATTTGTCGTTAAAAGACACGTCTAAAAGTAATGCCTGTTTTCAAACCGACACTGCTTTTATTGCTCATGAGTCAGCTCACCTCTATCAGCACCAAGAGTTAATTGTTGCTTTTGTGGGACACCCTTATTGGCAAGAAAACAATCCAACAAACAAGCTAGCAGAGCCGTTAATACGACAAAAAGTTATCGATGATTACTATGAGAATGGCAGTAACGTACTCAATCATATCAAAGGACATTTTGCGTTAGCGGTCATCAATACGGCGAATGGTAATTGCTTACTTGCCACAGATCGTATTGGTGCTCATAGGCTTTATTGGCACCAAACTGCTACTGGCGACCTAGTATTTAGCAGCAGTCTTAGACACATTAAAGCGCTATGTAAGTCCGACTTTAAAGTTTCTAGCAACGCTATCTACAGCTATATGTACTTCCATATGGTGCCAACACCTCTCAGCATCTATGAGAACATCCAAAAATTACCGCCTGCACAGACTCTGTCATTTGATGAAATATCGGTGACACTGACGCCCTTTTGGATACCCAACTTTGTAGAAGAGGATAGCAACAATGAACAAGATTTATCCGAGCAGCTCCTCGTCACAATTGAAGAGTCTGTGGCGTCAGCTTTAGCAACTGAAAATAAAAGTGCGGCATTTCTAAGTGGCGGTATCGACAGTTCAACCGTCGTTGGCATGATGTCCCGTCTTCAGACAGAAGCCACTAACAGCTATTGTATTGGTTTTGACGCTGAACAATATGATGAAACGCCCTTTGCCAGAATTACCGCTGAGCATTTTGGTGCCAAGCTCCATGAGCACAGTGTCACCCCTGATGATGTCGTCAACATCGTACCGAAAATCGCTCAAACCTATGAAGAGCCCTTCGGTAATTCCTCAGCGGTTCCGTCCTACTATTGCGCCAAATTTGCGAACAACGATGGTGTAAAAACTATGCTGGCAGGTGATGGTGGTGACGAGCTCTTCGCAGGTAACGAACGCTATGCTGCGCAGGATTATTATCAATATTACTTAACTCTACCTGCAACATTAAGAAAACACGTTTTTGACCCGATTTTTCTGAACCTGCCTAGCTGGCTCCCTCTATCATCAAAAATTAAAAGCTATGTTTCACAGGCTAATATCCCTCTACCCGAGCGCCTGCAGGTTTATAACTTTTTACACAGACATCCACCTGAAGAGTTATTTACAACTGATTTTTTAAAAGCAGTGGATACCCAACTACCGATAGAGCTTCAAAAGCAGCAATATCAAAAACCTGATAACGCATCACCTCTTCATCGTATGCTTTATCTGGATTGGCAATTCACACTTGCTGACAATGATTTACGAAAAGTCAGCACCATGTGCGAACTTGCGGGCATAAACGTTGAATACCCCTTACTATCGGACGAATTACTCGAACTATCTGTCAAAGTGCCTCCCACTCTAAAGTTAAGAGATAGGAAGCTTCGGTACTTCTTCAAAAAGGCAATGCAGGGCTTTCTCAACGACAAAACGCTCAATAAATCCAAACATGGCTTTGGGTTACCCTTTGGCGTCTGGCTCAGCGATTATGAGCCACTAAATAAACTGGCCTATGATAGTCTCGAAAGCTTGAAAAAACGTGAACTCTTCAATCCAGAATTCATTACAAAAGCGATCCACATGCACTCAAATGAACACGCAGCCTACTATGGTGAACTCATCTGGATCATGATGATGCTGGAGCTGTGGTTACAAAAAAATATTGATGAACAGAATGTCTAAACTGATCCCTGATTTTGTTTTTCGCCGCTTATTTGATGCCTTATCCTTATCTGGCTCAAAACTTAACATTCTTATTTACCACCGCGTCCTTCCAGAGCCTGACCCACTAAGGCCCTGGGAAATCGATGCTCAGAGCTTTAAACAGCACTTGGAGTGGGTCTCAAGGGTTTTTAACGTCTTACCGTTACAAGAAGCGACCGAGGCCCTGCTCGCCAACAAACTACCTAAACGTAGTTTGTGTATCACCTTTGACGATGGCTATCTCGATAATGCCGAAATAGCGCTGCCATTGCTTAAGTCACATCAAATGCCCGCCACATTTTTTTGTACGTCAGCTTTTATTGAAGGCGGCATGATGTGGAACGATCAAGTAATAGAAGCCGTTCGAAGCTGGCCATCCGAAAGTATCTGTATTTCTGAGCTAGCATTAGAAAAACTACCCTTAAACACACAAGGGGATCGCGCCAAAAGCGCACAAACAATCCTTAACAAACTGAAATATATTGAGAAAACTGACCGCGCGAATATTGCCACGCGTTTATTTGAAGAGTCAAAAGCCAATCCTGGCCAACAAATGATGTCCACCAAGGAAATTCGGCATTTACATGATCAGGGTATGGAAATCGGCGGTCACACTCACAACCACCCAATTCTATCCAACCTTAATGAAGATGATGCCCGCTACGAGATTGAACATAACAAAAGAATATTAGAAGCAATTCTCGATCAAAAAATCACTTCTTTTGCTTATCCTAATGGCAAACCTGGAAAAGATTTTTTACCCGAACACAGCCAAATAGTATCCAGTGCCGGCTATAAAATAGCCGTATCAACATCACCAGGCGTAAGCAAGCATCGTATTAATACCTTACAACTACCTCGATTTACCCCATGGGATAATACCAGAGATAAATTTTTACTCCGCTTAGCCCTAAACCACACTCAAAAAGTATCTTTTACCTAGTGCGGCGACCCAAATAATTACTCTTTATTAACCGGCCCAATATAGTCTTTAGCTACTACAAAGTTATCAATATATGCTGTCTGTTCAATCGGAGAGGGATCAAGCCCTCCATGATAAATATTCATCCATACTTCTTCTATTTTAAGCGCATAGCTAGTACGAAACTGGAGATTTTTTCGCTCAAACACTTTTCGCCCATCGAGCCAAGCTATCAAGACGCCATCAGCTTCTCCTGGTGTATTTAACTGAACAAACTGTTCAATACAGTACCAAATATTATTTTTCAAAAGTGCAGCATTACCCATGTTCCAGGCCCAGGTATTGCCATAATTACCCCCTTGCCCCAAGTGGTAAACATAGCTTCCCATCGGCGTGACTCTGTTATCGCCCTGTTGAAGTGTTTTAATAAACGCACCACGAGTTGACCATCCATTTGTGCCATTAGGCTTTCTACTACCCCAACCAGCCGTATTATAAGTCCCGGCAAAGCCTGGCATTTTTCCTCCAGACATCACCTGATTCCAGTTATCACCAAGCCTGAGGTAATAACGAAAATAGGCTTGTTCCGGTTCAGAAATACCATTTTCGGAAAATTTAAAACGCTGGTTTAGGGCAAGGTTCTGACCTTTACCCATGGTTGCAGAAATTGATCGACCTGAAAAAGGCTCATACATATTTTCATCCGACTTGATGGCATTGCCCATTTTTCCGCCATCACTCCAACCATCTTTCCAGTTGCGTGATTCAAAATCACTAGCAAAATAAACCGCTGGATTAGCGTCAATGCCACCATCCCAAGAATAAGAAGAGGCTATTCCTTGCCTAACCTCGGAAGGCTTGCTTGTCTGTGGTGCTGGCGTTATTTCAAAAACACCGACTTTAATTTTGTCTCGTCGATAAAGTTTCTGAATAGACAATTCAAGATACGCGTTTTCAATCAACTCACCATCGGGCAACTGTGAAAAATCAAAGCCCAATAAAGTTGGCGTAGACGTCGTTACCTGTAATTTAGCCTGTGATCCCAATGGCTTATAAGTCGTCGAATTTAAATAGGTATCTTGCACAGGGTTCAAAGTAACTCGATCAAAACTAGTCAATACAACTAATTTTGGCCTTAACGCTTCAACGCCAGATTGTTGGCTATGGAACTCAATAACACTGGAGCCTTCAAGTCCGCGTAAATAAAAACCATCTGTATCAAAATTGCGAGATTTCCATAGATTAACAAGCGCAGTAACATCGATGCGGACTTTACCCTCGTAAGGTTCTACAGTAACGGTCACTTCAGAAAATGGAGAACGTCCCCACGCCTCACCCTTGGCATCGGTCCAATCACCTAATTTTTTATCCCAAGGTAATTTTGCCGCTGCATTGTAAAAATCTCTTGTCGCTGTCGCATCATTCCACTTCGCAGCTTCCGCATGTGGGAATAGACATAACAGCAAAAATAAAAAAGTAACTTTTCCAATATTCACAGCAAAACCCACCGTAGTTTTAGTTATCGACTATCTATAATGCGACATTGAGTTGTAAACGCAATTCCCGCCCAAGATTTGAAAAACCAACAGTTTCCTCGTAACCGCTATTAAATACATTATTAACAATAAATTTTAATCCGATGACATCACTTAACTGCCAACCCAGCGTGCCATCAACTTTGGTATAGCCAGCCATTTTGATAAAGCCAGTGCGCACCGAGCTATCAAAAAAGCTGTCAACATAGTTAGCCTGTACATTCAGATAATAATTTTCCTCCGGTTGCCACCTCAACGTAACGCCACCAGTCCAATCGGGACGTCGCCTCAGGGTAACACCCGCATCCGCAGAATAATCGGTAGAGGTCACATACAGGGATGTTTGAAGTTGTTGGTTCGGCATATAGGTCAATTTAATCTCTTGCCCCCGCGCTACCACTTTCGATCGGTTTACATTGGTGAACAGCATTGGATCAAAGTCGACTAAATTAGTGAAGCGGTTGTAAAAATAAGTCGCCGTCAGTTTTAGCTGATCTTCGAGTAGCACCTGTTCAACCCCAAAAGACGCATTTTTACTGAATTCAGGCTGCAGTGCGGTATTACCGACCAAGGGGTGCCCCAGGGCAAAGAAACTGGGCAGTTTAAAACCTTCACCGTAATGCAGCAGAAAGTCAGTTTCAGTCGCCGCTATATGGTATCGAGATGCAAACCGGTAAGTCGTTTCTTCTATACCATCGGCGTCATCTCGACGTATACCACCGGTTACACTCAGGGCATCAGAAACCTGGTGGTTTAACTCCACAAACCCCGCACGAATACTCCGTTCAATATCAAAATTGGCCAACACCGGTCCACCAAAATCAATAACGCTATCAAACTGACCTTTTTCCTTGCTCCATTCAGCGCCAATGCCCAGACTAGTTTTTTCAGATAGCGTTAGAGTATTAGTGATATTAAAACGGCTATTTCGATACTCAGAATCACTTATCACAGCAGGAACAGCGGCTAAAATACCCACCGCAATGCCTGGGTTATCAAGCTCTTCATCGTGGACACTATGAGATGCCGACATATCAACTCGCCACCAGTCATTGAGTGACCAACCAATCGAACCGCCAACGTTATTTTGTTCAAACTCGCGTTTTTCAGTTTCGCGAATAACGGCCAGCTGATCGCCGCCACTATCCTCCGGGAAAGAAGATGAATCTCCAGCAGCATGAAAGAAGCTCAATTTCCAATCAACATCCGTGCCCGCGAGTGAATTTAATTTGAAATTAAACTGGCTACGTTCAAGCGAATCCCCCTTAACCGCGTGACCCCCATCACGATAAGCTCCCGAAACATTTACAACCGCACCCACACCAATTGGTGCAGCAATATGAAAAACACCAGCAGACTGGTCGTCACTGCCAGCTTCCAGCGTAACCGTCTGCGTTTCGTATTGTTCGCTAAGCGTGGTAATACTGACAACACCACCTAGCGCTTCGGAGCCGTACACCGATGACAGTCCGCCGAAGTAAACATCAACACTCTTAATCAACAGCGGATCAAGGCCGACAAAATCATAACCACCACCGCGTGAGTTGATAATATCGTTAACTTTCACACCATCAATCATCACAACGGTAAAGTTAGGCTCGCCGCCACGTAAAGAAATAAAGGTCAAACCACCCTTACCGCCCTGTTGGGTAACAGTGACACCGGGCACATTTCGTAATAAGTCGACAACGGTCTCAGGTGCTATAGCCTTCACCTGCTGTTGAGTTAGACGGTGCCGGTCAACATGCTTAAGTGATAACGCATCCTTAACAACGGTCGCGGTGACCTCAAGCTCCTCTACATCACTTTCAAATGCTTGCGAACTATTTCCATACATGACCAAAAAAGCCAATATCGCAATTCGGTAAGTTGCCAAAACGATCCCCTGTTAACATTTATTTGGTGGCGATTTTTACACACGCGATGGTTAAGTAAAACAATCAATTGTGACAAATTGCCCTCACCTCTACGCTATGCTAACGTCCGTGCAAAATCACTACATGGACTGAGATGAAGGATTCCCCATGCGAAAAGTAATCACCTTGATTGCCGAACTATTACTCGTCACTGCTGCGCTTTTTATCGCTGATTATTGGCAGGGAAGTGCCAACGTTATCCCACGTTCCCTCATCCACTTGCCACAGGTGGACTACACGCCTGCAGAACTCTGGCAAATTCTGAAAATCTTTCTGGGCTTAAACCTGCTCGCAATCTTGTTAATGCAGCTAAAAGCGGGCAGTTGGGTAATGTCTGACGCCAAACGCAGCATCAATGAACTGTTTCTCTTAGTTGCCACTTACTCCATCTCGGCACTCACGGTTTTCCTCGCCACCACAATTAACTTTGACCCGGATTTAATGGCAGGCATTGGTATTTGTATTGTTATACTCTTCCTGATTGTCCATATCGGCGCATCGCTCGTTAAAGGAACCCAACTTCTTTCTCTACTCACAGTACTTTGTGCAACATTATTTAAACGCCTTTTTTCAGTAGCTGGTCTATTAGTTTTAGTGTTAGCACTAACACCAGCCGCAATGGCCTACTTTTTTACCAAAGATCGTGACTTTGCCAACATCGTCACCCAAATGCGTATCAATATCAGCGGTTTTTTCAGCGAGGAACTCAACTACAGTCTGGTGTCCGTAACAGGGGACTACCGCTTCCACCAACCAATGCTGGCCCGTATGGCTCCTGGAGATAACAAAACGCTCTACGTTCTGGAGCGTGCTGGACGTATTCTGAAACTACCTTATCCCGTAGTGTCATCATCTCAGCCAGAAGAGGTGATGAACTTAAAGGAGAAAGTCGGTTATGTTGAAGTTGAGAATGGCACTCTCGGGTTTACCTTCCACCCGGAGTTCAGTACACCGGGCTCAGATAACTCCGGCTTTATTTATCTCTATTACACCGATGTGCGCGACGACACTCAGATCAACCGTATTTCACGTTTCAATCTCAATGCAGGCACAACTTCTGCGATCATCGCGTCTGAGACGCCACTGCTAATACTCAACCGAGAAGCCAACGGTTTTCACAATGGTGGCTCGGTAGAATTTGGGCCTGATGGCTTTCTTTATATTGCATTAGGAGAAGGCATTCACCTGGAAGAAAAGTCTCAAGCTAAGACTCTTCGCCAAGGTATTATTCGCATTGACGTTGACATGCAGGGCGGCGACATTAGCCATCCTGTCACTACCGCCCCTATCAATGGTGAAGCGGACAACTACTTCATTCCCAATGACAACCCTTACGTTGGCCGAGCTGATATCCGTGAGGAGTACTGGGCAACGGGGCTGCGTAACCCTTTCAGAATTTCCTTTGATCAAGAAACCGGCGATCTATGGGTTGGCGATGTTGGCTCTACAAAATGGGAAGAAGTTAACCGCATAGAAAAGGCCGGTAATTATCAATTTCCCTATGCTGAAGGTTATGAAGAAGCCTGGGCAAGCAAACCAGACCCTCTAATCGGAAAAGACTCCCCACCCGTCTATACCTATCAACATACGGCTTACGATCGCGCAGTAATTGGCGGAATAGTTTACCGCTACGGCGAGCTTTCAAAATTATCCGGCCGTTATTTATTTGCGGATAATTACTCTTCAAAAATATTTTCAATGCCAACGGATAAATCTCGCGTCGAAACTGTTCAAGAAATTGCCAAAGCCAGTCAATACGCACAGAGAGGAGTCAGCTCGCTATCTCAACTACCTAATGGTGATGTGCTTATTACTACTTTAGGTCGGGCAAGTGCGGCAACGGGAGAAGTTCTGAAATTAAGCGACAGTGAGCCTGTCGAGCCAGCAACTTCTTCAGAAACAACTTCCCCAATCACGATTTCCAAACAGGAAGCTAAAAACCTATATGCCACCAACTGTGGTCGTTGTCATGGTGAAGAAGGTAAAGGTAACGGTCCTGACTCAAACTTGCTTGGTGTGAATATTCCAGATTTTTCGAGTACAGATTTTCACTCAAAGCGATCAAATGATGCCATAAACAAGGTGATCAGTGATGGTGGCTACGAAACTGGTTTAAGCCCCTTAATGCCACCATGGAAAGAAATACTTACTCCCGAAGAGATTGATGCGCTCACACTACACATCCGAACTTTACATGTGCAAGAATAACTCATTCCGGCAGGTAAATTTATAGATTACCTGCCGGTCTTTCAGTTAGCTGGGGGGCAACGGCGGTATCAGCTTCCTTCTCAACAATCACTCGACAGATGACGATTATCGAAACTAGATGCCAAGGCAAATCAAAATAAGAGAGTTGTAAAAACGCGCCCCCTACCGCATAGGCAATAAAACTAACCTGCATCATTCGCATCAAATCGGCAGCCCACGTCAAATCGGGACTACCCCTGGCTTTTTTAATCGTATGACTAGCCGTTCGCCAAGCTATAGCAAAGATGAAGAAAAACAAAATAAATCCAATCCAGCCATGTTCACCGATCATATTGAAATAAATACTGTGTGCGGCTGTATAACGATCCCAATCTTCTGGATTATCACTGTAAAGGCGGTAAGTCATTGCTTTCCAGGTATTAAATCCACCCCCAGTAACGCGTCCATTACCTAGATTTACTGCCATTTTCCAGGCAGCAATGCGCCCCATTGCTGAGTCGTCCTGCTCATAATTTTCAATCAGGCCCATTCGGTCATGCCAACTCTGCGGCATAAATGAATATATCCCAATAGCTAAAAATACCATTAGGATCCCGCTGAGTAGTTTCCCCGGAGTCTTCAACCACAAAAAGGCCCCGGTGGCACAAATAGCCAATAATGCTCCTCGTGATTGAGAGCCAATAACTGATACAACTATTAACAACATCGCACCAAGCATCAAATGCCTGACAACAGCCCTCTTAGATTGCATTCTCAAATAATAAAAAAGCGGCAGCACCATCAGCAATGCGACTGCAAGCGCATTGTTTTCTTGAATATATCCGCCGGATGGCCCCCATACACGCCCTCCACCGAGAGTTTGTATTGTAAAGATGCCACCTTTAATGCCATAAAAACCAATTGAAAGAGCAATCACCCATAGCAGCACCTCAATTTCCTTACGAGTTCTTATCACCATAATTGTAAGGAAAATAATTAATTGGATTTTGATCACTTTTACATACTGCTCCCAAGCATGATCTGGATACAATGCAAAAATAGTTGTAACCGACATCCAAAGAAGAAATATGATCCACAAAGACGTCAAGCCAGTTATAGGGATACGTTTTGGTTGTTTCCAAAACAAAATACTTAATAAAGTTGCTAGCGCAACGGATTGAGCAAACGGAAAGCTAGAAGCAAATCCAAAAGTTAGCTTGTGCGGATTCATATACCCTAACCAGCTCCAAGCATAAATACCCACCTGAGGTCTCATTAGAATCCAAGGAAGCAAGCCTCCGACTATGATCAATAATGCTATATCACGCATCTAACTTTAAATTCCTTTTTTCTGTTCTTTAGTAACCAGATTAAACGGCATGACTCACCACATATCGCATTTTACCGGAACGTTCTGCAGAAATTTCAGCGACTTTTTCAATCACGATTTCTACCTGCTCACCCAGTCGCTGTTGAAATCCGCTTTGTATTTGTTGTTCTTTTTGGCTGTCAAAACCGGCGTTAACAACCAATAGCACGCGGGTTTTGTCACGCGACTCCTGTACAATCTTAAACTGCTCGACACCTTCCAGGTCCCGAACAATATAAATCAATGCCAAACCATGCATCAGCGTACCGTCCTGCGCAACAATAAAGTCTGTCGTGCGGCCTTCAATTTCAGCTAGAACAGGCAACCCTCGTCCACAGCTGCAAGGCTGATCACTGAGTACACCAACGTCACCCGTTTTATAACGAATGAACGGATAGTGCTGAGTTGCCAGGTGCGTCACGACAATTTCACCGCTCTCACCTATCGGTAAAACATTGCCCTGTTCGTTCACTATCTCAACGATAATGTCCTCTGACGTAATGTGCATACTGCCTGATGGGCACTGATGAGCAATAAAGCCGGCATCGCGACCACCGTAACCATTTGCTACCTGACAACCAAAAGCCTTTTCAATCGTTTCACGTTGATGATCATAAAGTCGCTCTGAAGTAACAAACACCACCTTAATTCCCAACCCCGTCAGACTAACCTTACGCTCAGCTGCATGTTTGGCTAGCAGCGCGAAAGCTGACGGATAACCAAATAACATTTTCGGCTGGAAGGTTTTTATTTCTTCAATGAAGCTATCTAATTTCGCTTCGGTCATCTCAAAAGCCGGCAATAATTTGGTGCGTAATAATTTATCGCGAACCAACCGCACATAATCCTGTGACCCTAGCTCAATCGGTGAGCCCCACAGGACAATTTCCGGGTCACCAATATCGACACCCCACCAGCGTGTTGCTCGCCACTTAGCAGCTACGTCATGGCTAACACGTTCATTGCTGATATAAAAAACCAGCGGTTCGCCACTGGAGCCACCTGTATTGAAACGTGCTAAGCCCGTTGCGTTATCGGCTTTAAGATCATCACTGTGTTCTCGGATAACAGGCTTGGTTAAAAAAGGCAGCAGTGGCAAATCGGCGGCCGATTTAATTCTATTGATATCAATCTGATTCTCAGCAAACAGACGCTGATAATAAGGTACCTGCGCATTCACGCTTTTCAGTAGCTTTTGTAAGCGTTGATTTTGATAAGCAAGTAGCTGTTCATGTGACCACCACTGGCTTTGCTCCATGGCGTTTTTAACCGCTACGGTATCGTGTTTTTTCAGCTTCTCATGCAATGGAAAAACACAGTTGGTAATCAATTTTGTATAGAGATTGGCCATAACTAGTTCATGACCCCACAGTAAACATCAGCCAATGAATCCACTACTTTATGTTTATCAAACCGCTCAGCTACCAATTTGCCTTGCTGTACAAATTCATGTCGCAACGCATGATCCTTCAATAGCTGCAAGGCAGCATCCGCCAATGCCTCCGGCTGCTGTGGAGGGACTAATAATGCGGACTTGCAATCTTCAACCAAATCAGGAATTCCCCCAACATTGGAGCTCACAACCGGCACACCCGAGGCCAATGCTTCAATCAACGAATTGGGGGAGTTGTCTACAGTACTGGCATTCAATAACAAATCCGCGTCGTGATATAACGCAACAACCTGTTGAGGCTCCAGCCGGCCACTAAACGTTACCGATGAAGTGATGCTCAAGTTCTCAGCCTGCATCTTCAAGGCGGCCTCTTCAGGACCACTACCCGCCACCGTTAACCGCGCATCCGGATAGTGTTTTTTGATTATGGCAAAGGCACTCAACACCGTATCGACGCCATAAATTTTTTCCAGATTACGTGTTACCACCAAATGTGGTTCATCGTCCTCAAAGGACTGCTTATCGTCAAATTTAAAACGTTCTAAATCCAGAATATTCGGCACAATACCTGCTGAAACAGAACGTTTAGCAAAGACACGCTGCAAAAAAGACGATGGCACGATAACGACTCGACTTTTGTTAATGGTCGGCAATACCCAGCGCCAGGCACGTTCAAAAAAAGCTTCTGCCTCTCCGCCTCGGTAATTAATCACCACGGGCTTACCTAATAACCAACCCATCCAAACCGCTGGTGCTGCAAACAAATGCCAGGACCAGCCGGAGTTGGCCAGCACATGTACGACATCCGAATGACGAATTTGGCACCACAGCTGCCAAAAATAAGGGATCAATCTGAACAGGGCGCGAAGCCCCTTAACGCTTTCGATACAACGTGGTTTATAAGGTGAATTCACACGTACAAAATTCACATGAGCGCCGTTCTCTTCCAGCAACGACACTAACTGCTTAGCCTGATTAGCCATACCGCCTGCTGGCGGAGGCAATGGCCCAACAACAGCTACCTTGAGGTCTTTAAGAATATCTTTCGGCAAGGTTTATCCTACTAAGCTGCCATAAACGGACTGATAATTGGCAATACTGTTAGCCCAATTACGCTCATTCTCTACATATAGGCGTCCATTGCTGCGTACTTCAGCCCAAGCTGCCTGCTTATCAAGCACCTCAAGTACCGTAGCAGTCAGTGAGGATTCATCACCACTTTTGAAGAGATAACCGTTTTCCCGATCTCGAATCAGTTCTTTATGCCCACCGACATCGGACGCCACCACAATCTTGCCCTGAGCCATCGCTTCAAGTGGCTTTAAGGGAGTAACCAATTCCGTTAAGCGCATTGGCAAACGTGGGTACACCAACACATCCACCAGATCATAATAAGTTTGCACTTGCTCATGGGGCACACGACCTGTGAACATCACCTTATCCTCAAGCCCCAAAGCCTGCACCTGATGTTTAAGATTTTCATCCTGCGGACCACCACCGACCAGCAACACACGAATCGATTCATCCTGTGATAGCAGGCTGGGTAATGCTGAAATCAACAGGTTTAAACCTTCGTAAGCGTAAAAAGACCCCAGAAAACCCAACACCTTACAGCCATCAAAACCCAACTTGGTTTTAAGGTCAGTATCCACTTCGGAGCCTTCGGTAAACTTATCAATATCCACAGCATTAGGAATGACGGTAATTTTTTTAGCTTCAATGCCGCGTCCAATCATCTCATTGCGCAGGCCTTCACAAATGGTGGTGACTGCACTGGCACGTTTAAGCAGGTAAGTCTCACTGGCGCGCGTCAAACGATAACGCAAGCCCCACTCGCTGCTTGTACCGTGATCCACCGCGGCGTCCTCCCAAAAGGCGCGCACTTCGTAGACCAACGGCAGGTTAAACTGCTTGGCCACTTTTAAGGCTGCAAGGCCATTCAAGGATGGGGAATGTGCGTGTAGCACATCAGGTTTCACTTCCTTCACCACTTCAATCAGGCGTTTTTGCAAGGCGCTGATAATGCTGAATTGATTCAGAATCGGCAGAGAGCTCAGGCCGCCCGCAACTGGCGGCGTACGGTAAAAGGTCAAGCCATCGACCTCTTCTTTCAAACTGTCAATCATGCCCTGCTTGGGACTGGTGACATGGCAGGTTTCCCACCCACGCGCACGCTGCTGATTGAGGATATTACGGGTACGAAAGGTATAACCGCTATGTAGCGGGATCGAATGATCGAGAATATGAAGAATACGCATCAATGTTTACCCTAGGCGGCTTTACGCTGTTCAATGCCTAGCACGCACTGACGATAGAAGGACTCGAACATTAACAACGACCACAAAACGGCACTATGGTCATTGCGGCCACTCTGATGGTTATCCACCAGCTGCTTGATATAAGCCATATCGAACAGCCCGGTATTGGCCATCGTATCGCTCAACAGTGAATCACGAATTCGCTGTTTTAGTGGCCCTCTAAACCATTTGCCCAAGGGCACACCAAAACCCATTTTTGGACGGTACAAAATATCGTGAGGTAAATGCGGCTCCAGGCACTTCTTGAAAATATCCTTTCCGCTGGTACCTTTGAGCTTGAGACGCGAAGGAATCGCCGTCGCCCACTCCACCAACTTATGATCCAACAGCGGCACGCGTACTTCCAGAGCATGTGCCATGCTGGCACGATCCACCTTGGTCAGAATATCGCCCGGCAGATAGGTTTTCATATCAATGTACTGAATCAGCGACAGCTTATCCTTAGTTGGTGCCTGGCGTGCATGCTCATGGAATACGCTGACTGCGTTATAACCCTTGAGATCGTCTTTTAATTGTTTGGAAAAAAGATGTTTGCGCTGGGCATCAGTGGTTAGAGACACACTATGAAAATAGCTTTCGACGGAATCACGGGCAAAGCCCTGGAACGTCGATTTAGCGCGGAAAATTTTGGGCGCCCAATCCGCTTTTGGATATATTTTACCGAGTAAACCAAACACCGGTTTACGTATCGCTAAAGGCAAAAATCCACGAATTTTCTCTTCATTCATGTGCCAGCGGTAACGTCGATAGCCGGCAAACAGTTCATCACCACCGTCACCTGATAAGGCAACAGTGACCCGCTTTTTCGCCAGCTCACAGACACGGTAAGTAGGCATTGCCGAACTATCGGCATAGGGCTCGTCATACAGTAGAGCCAGCTGATCAATCAGATCAAAGTCATCTGGCTCGACAGTGCTTTCATGGTGGTTGGTTTTGTATTGATCGGCCACCATTTGCGCAAATTCTGTTTCATTGAAATTCTTTTCATTAAAACCAATTGCACAGGTATTAACCGCGCCTTCTCCGCGCTCATTACTGAGCTGCGCCATCATCGCCACAACACCACCAGAATCAACGCCTCCCGACAAAAACGCACCCAACGGCACCTCCGCCAGCATGCGAATATCCACCGCTTCCTTAAAGCGATCGACCAACTCCCGCTCGATTTCTTCATCGGTGAGCTGATCAGTATCCACGAAAGGAATTTTCCAATATTCACGTGGCGCTGGCAGTTTGCCATCACGTTTCAAAGTCAAGGTGTGTGCAGGCGGCAATTTATATACGCCCTCGTAAATCGTACGAGGCTCAGGGATATAGCCCAGCGCGAAATAATCCTCCACCGCATGATGATCAATAACTTTGGGTAAATCTGGATGAGCGGCAAGCACCTTTAATTCAGAACCGAACACCAGCTGATTGTTAGGTAGCAGGGTGTAATAAAGCGGCTTAATGCCCAGCCGGTCACGGGCAATGAACAGTGTTTCTTTGTTTCGATCCCAGATCGCAAAGGCAAACATGCCCCGCAAACGATCAACACAATCTTCACCCCAGGCTTCCCAGGCATGCACAATGGCTTCGGTATCCGAGTGAGTTTTGAACTCATAGCCCAGAGGTTCCAGCTCAGCTCGCAACTCTTTGAAGTTATACACCTCACCGTTAAAAACAATGGCTACACTGCCATCGTGATTAAACAGGGGCTGCTGACCGGTGGAGATATCGATAATTGAAAGACGACGATGCGCCAGCCCCACACCGGGCTCAAAATGAAGTCCACCTTCATCCGGGCCACGGTGAAACTGCCGATCATTCATTTCAGCCAATAGCTGTTGGTTAATTTCGCTCTTCTGCTGAAGATCAAAAATTCCTGCAATGCCGCACATACTGGATAGAAATCCTTTAAAAATAAGTCGTATCGAGGCCTTTGTATGAAACAGGGACGAAAGAAAAATGATGTGAAATTTTCCAGATTGAGGCGAGAAACGCAGGCAATAGCGAGCTATTGGCAAGTTTTTCAACGAAAAGCTGGGAAGTTTAAACCATTTTTACTCGTCATTTGTTTTGTATAAAGGTCTCATCTTAAATCTATTGTTTAAAGATAGTCGTTCACTATCGTTTGTGTAGTTCTAAATCTAGGTAGCTAATGATTCAATAGGCCTTCATATGTATCTTGATAATGAGCCACCATGGTATCAAGACTGTACTCAGAAACGGCACATTGACGCGCAAGGCTGGCCTGTCTTTCACGTAATTCATCGTTTTCACAAACACGTTGTAGCGCTTGAGCCATCGAGTCTAGATGGTCGGATTCAACCAAGAAACCCGTTTCACCATCCCGAACCAGTTCCACGTTACCACCGACAGCCGTGGCAATAACTGGCAAACCGGTGGCCATAGCTTCAAGAATTGTATTAGAAATTCCCTCAGCTACGGAGCTTAATACAAAAACGTTCATTAACTGTAATAACTCAGAAACATTGGAAGATGCGCCTGCAAACCAAACATTTTCGTTAACACCAAGCTCAATCGACAAATCCATAAGATTTTGTCGTTCGGGGCCATCGCCAACCACAACAAGCGAAAGTTTCTCCTTAAAATGACCCTTTTCCAGTAATTTCGAAAAAGCATTAATTAACAACGCGTAATTCTTGACCTTTTGCAGTCGCCCGACGGCACCAATGATAACTCTCTGACCACTGACAATATGACTAGAAACTTCATCAAATTGACGCCTGATGTCATCAACTGCCTGGGGAGGTGCAAATTTATCAACATCGACGCCATTTAAAATTTGCGTAACTCGTTTTGCGCTAATTTGAACATCATCAACTAGATACTGTTTCAGTTCATTCGACACAGTTATGTAGTGAGAAACCAGTGGTGAGTGCAAACGTCGAAGTAGTTTGAATTTATAGTGGGTTCCATGTAAATCATCCACATCACGGCCGTGCTCGCCATGAATACAGCATCGAACGCCTGCCAGTCTAGCCGGGAGAATGGCGTCTAGGCCTGACATATTTCGGCTATGCACAATATCAGGACGTAACGCGCGAAACAGTTTAAAAAGCTTATACCTGACTTGCCAAACGCCGATCTCTGAACGGTGTAAAGCAATTACCTGAACACCCTCAACTTGAATACGTTCTCGAAAATCAGAGTAGTCCTCAATGCACACTACCGTGTGCTGAAAACGCTCTTTCGGCATTCTGTTGATCAGGTTTACTATGCCGTTTTCCATACCACCAATCACCAGGTGATGAATGACGTGTACGATATGGATACGCTTATCTGAGCTCATCGAACGCCCATACTTTCAAGTAAAAATGCTTGGTCAGAAAACTCCCAATGAATACCTCTGCGCAACACATTAAAACGATCGACTGTATTGATATTAACGCCACCATAAGCCGACAAGCAGCCTGAATAACCTTCTTGTCTAATCAGTTCAAGGCGTTGCTCTGTCATGTGCTGCCGGCCTCCGTAAGGATAGGCGAAGAGCATATCCGAAAGACCTAACTGCTCTTTTAACACCTCTCTTGATTCTTGTAATTCCTCAAGCACCCGTTGATCCGTTTCAGCAGCGCAATCAATGTGATTAACGGTATGAGAGCCAATCGTAAAACCCCACTCTTTCATTTTACGCAGATCATCCCATGTCATTTTTGGAATATCAGCATTACCTCTACGATCATCATGCGGAAAGCTGTTATCTGAATTGACGATACCCGTTGAAACAAAGAATGCCGCCGGCAAGCCATGTTTCATCAAAATAGGCGCGGCATTGCTGTAATTATCTAAATAGCCATCATCAAAGGTGACACATACCCTTGGCTTTTTGGATGGCGTAATCTTCTCGCTATTCATGACTTCGTCAATCGAGAGCACATGAAAATACTTCTTTAACAGCCCCATCTGTCGGTCAAACTGCTCCACACCAACCGTTAAATTATCTCTCACATCATCGGTCACACGATGATAAAGAATAACCGTAATTCTTGGTGCTGCTTTGTTCACAAATAGCCGTGAAAACTGAAACATCGAATAGGCAATGGTATTCTTAACAAAGCGTTTTCCGTTCTTCATAACAGACCTTTCACAATGTAGTAGTCGTCGCTTCAAAACGGCCTGTTGTCGCAGTGTTGGCTTGCGATAGGTATTTCCACCCTGTGCCTGCGGAACATCCTCATAATCACCGGCAAGAACACTGGTGACCGCTTTAGCTGTTAACTCCACGCCCACTTCGTCTAATCGCAGCTGCAAACCACGCAACGTCGAGTACTCAGCAATAGGCACTAAGCCTTCTTGAAGAACCGCACCAGCATCAAGTTTCTCTTCAACCCAATGCACACTACAACCAACATCTTTCTCATTGTTCCATAGCTCCCAAAAAGCCGGAGGCATACCTCGATAATAAGGCAAACATCCTTTATGGAGATTTATGGTGCCCTCTTCAGGAATAGAAAAAATCGTGGGTTTAAGAATGGGGGCGGCTAATGACAAACCCAGTTTGGGCTTATAAAGTCGAACTTTATTAAGCGTGTCAGAATCGTGAAGATCATTAACAATCAACACATCTAAATTAGGCATTTCAGATAAAGAAGCCGGTGACAGTCTTGTAACCTTACCAACATTAAAACCAAGCTTTGCTGCCAACTTGAAAGCAAGCTTGTTGACTATTTCAGCACCGGCATAGGGTATCCAGCGCCAACCGTTTTTTTTTAAATTAGTGTATTGATTGCCTAGCAATGTGGAAAATGATTTGGTGGGCGCATGATGCACAACCAGCCACATCAGATCAGGGTTTAAACGATCAACCTCTAGAATTCCTCGACGAACAGAATAGGATAAATCGCCAGTAAAAACGACCAGCCTATTTTTTTTAGACATCCTAATTGATTCCATAAAATACAGGTCGACTCAATAGCACTATTTAAACTGATACTCTAATTCTGGCAGTAAATCATCTGCCATTGACTGGAGTTTGTTAACTGCTTCAATAGCAGCATCTTTTGTCAGATCATCCAGTTCAATATATAGCGTAATCGCTGCAGCATGACGGGGCTGCCCGGTTAATTTCGCCCAGGCCTCCAGCGCTTTAAGGTAAAAATCATTATCCGTATGCGTACCGTTAAAATACTTCCAATGCCAAACTAACAACGTCTGGTGCCGGGCTTTAACCTGAACTTCCTTCAGTTCAATTTCAACCGATGCAACAGTTACCTTTCTTGCTGAACGGGAAACCGCTTTCCAACCCCAATTCTTCTGCTCATCGCTTATCAACTGATGGCTACTGTTAACCAATTCAGCGCCCTGTTGCTGACTGCCAAAATAGGCAACATGTACACCAACTCGTTCAACTTTCTGAATATAGGTCGCTTTCAGCTCCTGTGAAGCACCCTGATAATTTGGCTTCCAGTCACTTAGATTTTCGTTATTATTCTGCTGCCAACTTCCAGCCACCTGCGGCAGTTGAATATTATTATCATCGCCCTCGGCAGTGTTTATTTTCTGCATCAGCAGGATCGGCGTCAGCAGTAAGACCGCCGCGCATAAAGCCGCAATACTGGCTCGCTTAAGGCTCGCTGATTGTACGCTTTGTGCCGTTGACTCGATAACTATAGCCCCCACCTGCACAGGTGATTTTTCCTGCCAGAAGCTACCAAGCCAGAACATGGCAAACATAACGATACCAAACCAGACCCAACCATAAATCAGGTGGTCAACACCCACCGCCAGCTCCATTCCGCTGAAGTGGCCAATCATCACGATCATAAATGCCCGCAGACCATTGGCGACAATAGGCACAACCAGCGCCAATACCATAAAGGCGCCACGCCGCCAAAAGCTTTGATACGTCAAATAAGCGAAAAGCGCACCGAGTGTTAACGATGCCAAAATATAACGGAAGCCACTACAGGCTTCGACCACCGACCATGAGCCACTCGGCAGAGTGAAATACAAGCCCTCCCAAAATACGGGAATACCCACAGCCCTGACCGCATTGACGGTAAAAACGGCGGTAAACTCCATCAAGGGATAAACAAGAAAATCCCCAAAGGGCACGGCAAACAATAAAAAAGCCAACGGGAATGCAATGACCGCAGTCAGCTTATAGCCCTGAATCAACCAAACCAGCAACGGCAACATCAATACCACAGAAAATTGCTGAACCACCAGCACATCGACCGCATTAGCAACAAGCCATAAAAAACAAAGCCCGGCTAACAAAAACAATACTCGAAAGTCAGGTTTGCTGGTTGCCGCTAATAATTGCTGACGCTTTTTCCAAATCAGATAGACACTGATTGGCAGGATAAAAAAGCCATGGGCGAAAGTTTCTGAACGCCACCAGATATCCACCATGCCCTGATAAGTCGGAAAAAAAAGTAATAACTGCAACAGCAGCAAACCTGCCAGCAGCGCGACGGGCCGCCGAAAGAAACCTGTTTTTGCCTGATGATCAATCACTGTACTACTCACAAAATAGCTTCTTTAGCAGAATCCGAAAATGGTTCAGGTGAGGAATCTACATTCGAACTTTTATCACCTAACAAACCTTCCAGTCTGTATAAATTCTGATCCCAACTAAAATCCGTCAACACCCGTTCACGACCAGCAACACCGGTATTCTCGACATCGCCTTCCTCAAGTAACTGTAAACAGTAATCGAGGAAACTCTCAGCATCGTCACAAATTCTTTGCCCCGGCAACTTTTCGATGCCTTCCATCGCAGCCCCCGTCACCACCACAGGTTTCGCCATCGCCATCGCTTCCAGCACTTTATTCTGAACACCTCGAGCAATACGCATGGGTGCCACAATCACATCAGCGCCAGCAATATAGGGCCGGATATCTTCAACCGAACCTGTCACCTCAACTCCCTTCTTATTTGCTAATTTTTGTACTGCATCAGCTGGCCTTGCGCCCACAATATAAAATTTCGCCTCAGGGATTTTCTGCTGGATACCCGGCAATACTTTCTGGGCAAACCAAGTGACTGCATCAACATTAGCCCAATAATCCATCGCCCCTGTAAAAGCCAAAATGGGGGCGGCAGGATAAGGGGTTTTATGGTTCTCAGCCGGATCAAAGTAATGGTAGTCAACACCGTTATTAATGTGACTGATACGCTCTTTAGACTCCGGCGCTAGCTCGCGGAATAGCGCCGCTTCGCTAGCAGAAACAAGTACGCTAGCATCAAAACTGCTGGCCAACTGACGATCATAACGCAGCAGCTCTTTTGCCTCACGGCGATATAACCAACTCATGGGCCAGATGCGACGCTCACTGTATTCACGCCATTTTTCAGAATCTACATCAACAAAATCAATGACGCGATGCAGTTGCTGATAGTCATCACCCTGCACATATTGCGCCATAGCGGAGGAATAAACAAAAACCCGTTCAAGCTGCTGCTTTTCAATGGTTTGGTCAACCCAATGTTGCATCCGCAATTGGCGATAGTAAGGCACGCTCAATGCTTCACCCGTCAACAAACCTTTCAGGGAAACATATTTACGGCGACTGTTAAGCTCAAGTAAAAATACTTCTGCGCAGTATACGGCCAGTTCGCTTTGATATTTCCAGTCCTGCGGGTCGTCCACAAAGGCCCCCAGATAAATTCGGTAATCCTTTGCCAACGCTTTTAACAAGTTAAAGGAGCGAATCTTATCGCCTTTGTTGGGCGGATAAGGAATACGATGTGCCAAAAATAATAGCGGTGGTTTTTCCATTGTCAATTGGTCACTTACCAGTTCAAGCTTCATCCATGAATTCCATGCCGTTCAAAAATTATCCCAGATATTTTGATAAAAACGGCCCTAAAAACTGACTCAATTTCAACGGCAGTTTTTTCCAGCATTTAATCATCAGCGCGTACTTGGGGTTAGTCGGGTTTAATTCCGGCATTGCCTGCGCTTTCACCAAATAATACTCATAGTGTAATGGTTGTGGCTCAAAACCCCAGTTTTTCTTAAAACTGAAGGGGCCTGTGCCCACTTTACTTCGACCAAAATCAAACGCCCGACAACCACGCTCACTGGCACGACACATCAACTGCCAGTACATAAAGTCATTACCCTTCAGTGTACGCGCCAAGACTGACCCGCCACCATAATAGGGTAACACCTGATCGCGAAAATAGAAGCTCATTACGCTGGACACCATTTGTCCATCTTTACGGATGCTCAGCACATCACATTGATCCTTAAAGACTTCACGCAGCGTTTGGAAAAGTTTTTTTGAAAATACCGGCGTCCCCAGGTTTCGGACACTGGTTGAATAAGCCTCAAAAAATGGTTCAATTGATTCGTCAAAATCAGCATCCAAATCAAACGTTAATGCTTTACGTACCACTGCTCGTTGCTTACGTGGAATGGCCTTGAGGTTAACCTCTTCATCGTCACTGATTTCACGCCGAAAGGTGTAATAGAGTTCTTTACTGGGCCAATCTTCACGCAGACGTTTCTGATTACGTAACTCAAGATGATCAACCTGTAGCTCATCCGCCAGTTGGCAGGCCCGGTCAATCAAACGATCAATAATTTCCTGGCTATCAGCCACTGGCCCACCGTAGACACAAAAGGGAGTGGAAATAAGCGAATGGCCAAACAAACGACTTTTAATTTCAGCAAGCGGCAGTACACCAACAATTTTATTGTTCTGCTCGGCATACAGATAATGAGAGCGATGCCCAAAGGCGCGCTGTAGCACCTGTTGCCAATCCGCTTTATGGAAAAACGTTGCTTCTGGTGCCTGTTCAACATAGGCATCCCAGCGGCTGTTATCCGATGGAGCCAGCCGTTTAATTTGAAGCTCAGTTGTCACAGCATGATAATCAGACATGTGGCGTATCTGCCAAATAAATATGGTCCATACGCCCCCAATTGAAGTCCTGTAATAAACGGATTACACGACCTTCCATGCGAGATAAATTCAGATAGTGCCTGAAGGTCGACTTAAAACCGGCACCCTTCTGACGAGGCTGCCCCGGATCAATTTCCCAAGGATGAAAATAAAAAATAGCCGGACGCTTTTCCTTCTCATTGATCGAGCGAAATGCCCACTGTGAAAACTTATAAGGATACAAACGGAAATAACCGCCGCCACCAACAGGTACATTATGCTTCCCTACCGGCAAGGTGGTAATAGGGATTTCAAACAACTTTTCACGACAGCGAAAAATATGTCGCGGTGCTTCTGGAAAACCATACAAATCATGATGCACAGGATAAACGCTGGAGCTATAAAGATAGCCTGCCGCCTCTACCTCTTCATGCGCCCACAAATTTGCCTTTCCGATAGAATAGCTGGGTGCACGGTAGCCCTTCACCTGCTGGCCAGAAAGATCCTCCAGTAGTTTTTTGGCATCATCAATATCTTTTCGAAACTCTTCACGCGTTTGAGTTGTTGCCCGCAGATGAGAGGTGCCGTGGCTCGCTAGCTCATGACCCTCATCACAAATGCGCTTAACCAATTCAGGGTAGCGTTGAGCAACCCAGCCCAAGGTGAAAAAAGTGGCCTTGGTATCATGCTCAGCAAACAAGTCCAGAATACGATTGGTATTTCTATCCACTCGCACCGGCATGTTATCCCAGTTATTACGGCTAATATGACCTTCAAATGCAGAGACTTGAAAATAGTCCTCCACATCCACCGTCATGGCATTTGTGATCAAAGTTAATGTCCCGGATTAAATTAGGTATTTGATCGTGCAGCAAACCAACTGGATAAATGATGTGCGATTCGTACCGCAGCCTGTCCATCCCATAGTTCCGGCTGTCGACCGGCTTTACCGCCTTCATTGAGCACGGTAGCAACCTCTCTAAGAATAGCAGCAGAATCAGTTCCGACAATGGTATTCGTACCTTGATCTACGGTAATGGGGCGTTCGGTATTTTCACGTAGGGTAATACAGGGCACGCCCAAGGCAGTTGTTTCTTCTTGAATGCCCCCTGAATCAGTCAACATCAATCGTGCATTAGCCATCAGACCAAGCATTTCCATATAACCCAATGGACCCAAACAATGGATATTGGCAGCTCTGAGTTTCTCTTCAAGACCAAATTCCTGGATGCGCTGACAGGTACGAGGATGCACAGGGAAGACAATAGGTAATTGCTGGCTGACTTGAGTTAATGTCTCCAGCAGACTTGTCAGTACCGCTTCTTCGTCCACATTAGACGGGCGGTGCATGGTTAGCAGCGCGTAGCCTTCTTTGCTATTCAATACTGCATTCGGATTTTCAAGATCTGCCAGCGTTTCGACAATCGGTGTCGCATGTTCAACATGTTTTTTAAGGGTATCTATCATGACGTTGCCAACAAAATGTACCCGTGACAGGTCAATCCCTTCCCGCTGCAAATTATCAGCAGCTGTACGTTCAGTGGTATAGAGTAAATCAGAAATTTGATCCGTTAAAATGCGGTTAATCTCCTCAGGCATCTCGCGATCACCACTGCGCAGACCTGATTCAACATGAATTACCGGCACGTGATTCTTAACCGCCACCAGCGCGCAGGCAATGGTGGAATTGACATCGCCCACGACCAGCACCGCGTCAGCCTCAAAATCAATCATTACCGGCTCAAAGCGTTTCATTATTTCAGCCGTTTGCACGCTATGACTGCCCGAACCTACACCTAAATCAATATCCGGCTCAGGAATTCCTAGCTGTACAAAAAACTGGTGTTTCATAGCAGCATCGTAGTGCTGCCCGGTATGAACCAGTTTGACATCAACTTCTGGTGCCTCAGCTTTCAGGGCCGCCATAATCGGCGCCATTTTCATAAAATTAGGGCGCGCGCCCACAATACAAATTAATCGATACATAATCTGCTCAACTTTGTTTGACCGGGGTTATTATTTAAGGCGCTCAATCGACTGCTTTAGCTGGCCAATTTTTTCCTGCAGGGTTCTTTCTAGCGACTCGACAACAAGCTCCAGATGCTCAATCCGTTGATCTCCATCCGTACGGTCAGCGGAGAAAGATGCTGACTCAGAAGCGATAGAAACCTTTTTTGTCGCCACAGGTTCCGCAGATACGACCGAGACAGGCTCTGAAGGCATTGACACTTCCGCAGCAAGTTCTTCCGCAACCTTATTGACCACTTCTGGCTTGAAAACAAACAGTTCCTCAAGATATCCATACAACAATAAGCGATCACAAAAAACGTTAATGCGCCGCGGTACACCATTGGTAAAGTTATGGATTAATTCAAAGGCGATATCAGTAATCACGGGGCGTGAAGACCAACCTACTTCCTTCAAACGGTGCTCAATGTAAAGACGCGTTTCTTTCTTATCCAATGGAGCAAGATGACAAGAAGCGATAATACGCTGGCGAAGCTGTTCCATGCCCGGAGAGTTAATGGTTTGCCTGAACTCCTCCTGACCCAATAAAAAACTTTGAATCAAAGAACGTTTATCTGTCTGAAAGTTGGACAGCATACGTAACTCTTCCACAGTTTCCGCCGGAAGATTTTGCGCTTCATCCACGACAAGCAACACGCGCTTATCCTGAAAATCACACTTTTTCAGAAAGGTTTCAAACTGTTTTAACAATGACGCCTTAGATAAACCCTCATAAGGCAAACCAAAAGAAGAAGACACCATTTTTAGAAGTTCATCTGGCTGCAATTTGGTAGTCACCAATTGAGCAGCCACAATTTTTTGCTGATCCAGTTCAGCAAACAAATTTCGCACCAACGTGGTCTTGCCTGTACCGATGCCGCCAGTGACAACAATAAAGCCTTCACCCTGGCTTAACCCATAACGCAGGTAGGACATCGCCCGTTTGTGTACACTACTATCAAAAAAGAAGCGAGGATCAGGGCTTAACTGGAACGGTTTGGTTGATAAATTATAAAAAGCTTCATACATAGGCGTTGCTTATATCACCATTCGAAAATATTTTAGTCCGTGCTGTGACTTTGAAGTATCGTGAGCAACTGTGCGTTCACAATTAATGACAGATTAGAAAAACTTTTCAAAGCTAACCGTCAATCGGTTTTCATCATAACGATCAGATAACACGCTGGAATCTCGCTCATTAACCTGAGCCTCCACATAAAAAATAGAGCTGCCGCCAATTTCACGCGTTATGCGCCATGCATAACGCATAAAATCATCTGTTTTCCCATCATCAAACTGTGACTCTGTCCGCCCAACAGTTACTCGCGAATCAGTCCGTGATGCAAACCGGTAAGTCCAAGACAGATCAACAGAGGTATCTTCTTCCGTGTCATTATCGGACACAAAGGTTCGCTTAGCATCCGTCAATGTCAGCGTCACCGTGTTGCGCGCACCCACAATAGAAACCGATGCCCGAACTGTTTCGTTAATAAACGTATCGTCAACAATATTGACATTAATTAATGACAAACCTTGATTTGCACCAAGGCGAAACTCCCCAGGCTGCAAAGCCTCTCCTGGAGCCAAAATTCGACACTGAGCTATGTTAGTTGCTCCAGCAGGACAGGCAATGAAATTTTGTTGTAACGCTAAACTACGAAAATCTGACACGCCTTCATCGTAGGATAAATTCCACCGCGTCCACCGCGTACGATGGTTTATACTGACATTGGCTGTATCACCAAAAAAACGACTTCCGTAACCAAGAGTAATATCTGTTCTTGCCGTTGGCGCCCAAAATAAATCTCCACTTACAAAGGTTTCATCTTCATCTGGGCGAGGGTCAGTGCGCTTGTTATACAAGGTTGTTAGACTAAAATCTTCTGATGGCGACCAAGTAAAACCAACGCCGTATGTACTATCCTCCGGGTTTTGATCACCACGACTACCGGAAAACTCATTATCCTCATCAGTTCCGGAAATAAAGGTATTAACGCTTTGTGTCAGCTGGTAGCCCAACCTTGCATTAGTTGATGATGTATCACTTTTACCACCATCGTCATAACTAACTTGCTGGTTATCATAACTAATATTCCAGTTTATCCGACCCGTCGCAGGCCCGTTTTCTATGTCAAAAGAAACGCCATTACTATCGCTGTCATCACCGCTACCGGTAGAGCTATCACTTTTCACCATATCGTAGGTGTATCGCAACTCAAAATCAGCGATATCGCCTAGACGTTGTTGCCAGTAAGGTGAGATCGAATAAGTGTATACATCACTAAAATTGCCCGAACCACTAATGGCATCAGAAGATCCACTTGCCCGTCGACTTGTTAGCTGCTGACTAATCGAGCTATTAAAATCAAGAAAAAAGGTGTCCGTAAGAAGTTCTGTGTTTAAGTTAGTTGATAATCGATGATTACTTTCGTCGAGATCACTATCATCCTGATACACAAGATTCTGAAGACTATAATCAAGATTAACGCTTAATCTACGTCCAACTCTGTTAACGCTAATGCCCGGAGACACCTCTAAGACGAGATCGCTGTTCCCATTTGGTTCCAGGCCAATATTGTCAGAATAAATTGAAGCAACTTTGACGGATGGTTTAACCTGCCACCCACCCTCAGCCAATACTGTCATGGAGAAAAAACAAGACATAGCTCCAACGAGAATGCTATTAACTGACTTAGCGTGTTTATTAACATTCACTGCCTGAGTCCTCTTCACCGCATCAATCGTTGTAATAATAGCCATAATAGCCTGCTCCCAATGAGTGGGATTTATTAAGAATCAAACCACTTATTTTTGTAGCATCTAATTTCGACAAGGCTTCCTTAACTGACTGCTGGGCCGTTTTATCCTGCTCTATCACCATCGCTATCTGCCCCACCACATCAGAAAGAACTTTAGCTTCACTGGTAATCAAGACAGGAGGCGAGTCAAAAATAATAATACGATCACGGTAACGGCTAGATAGTTCTTTTGCCAGCTCACGCATTGAATTACTGGCCAATAATTCGTGAGAAAGGTGGTGAGTTTTACCTGCTGGCAATATCGTTAAATTATTAATATTGGTCGTCAGCAAAACCTCCGACAAACTTTCAACTTCACCATTTAGATACTCCACCAATCCCGGCTTATCTTCCATTGCCAAGGTACGGCCTAATCCAGGTTTAACAACATCAGCATCTATTAGCAGCACACGACAATCGCGCTCTACGGCAATACTCAATGCCAAATTCAATGAACTGAAGGTCTTCCCTTCGCCGGAATAAGCACTGGTCACCATAATAAGGTTGTCAGCTGAACTGGCATCCATTCTTGCCATTGCTTTCTGCAACAGGGGGCGCTTTATATGCTTATATTCTTCCTTGATCTTACTTCTCGAGTCATCCGGTAAAATGGCCCCCATTCTTGCTAATGCATCGAGATCAATTTCCAAAGAGTTAACAGTGGAATCGCCCGTAGTACGCCTTTTTTTAGAACTAGAAAAGTTATCCGCTTCTAATTCTATCCCTGCCTGCTCGGCGTTGCTGTCAGAATCAGTTAATGCATGTTCTGAAAATACAGAGGAATCTGAGCGTGCAAGCTCAGATTCCTGAGCCTCGCGATGTTTGCTCAGCGCTTTTTCAATTGTATCCATACCAAACTCTCAACAAATACGGGCGCCAAATCAGGCATTAAACAAAAGTTGGAATAACAGTAATGCAGAATAAGAGGTCAGCAATAAAAAGCCGCAACCAATAAACAGATATAAATAACGACGATTTATTTTAACCTGCCTTGGTTCTTCCACAAGTGATACGGTCCCTAGCACTGGTAAGCCTGTGCTAAGAGCCAACATACGCACAGAAGAGTAGGCCGGTTTGAGCAAGACTAGCAGTAAACTCACAGCAACACCTATCACGACACCCGCTACAAGAACTGCCGTCATATAAATAATACGCGGCGGTCCAGCTGGCTCAAAAGGCACCCGAGCAGGATCAACAACCCGAAATTCGATATCATCGGATGCTTGACTAGCTTTTTGAGTAATTTGCGCCTGCTCTCTTCTGGTTAGTAATTCCTGGTGTTTGCGCTTCACCACCGCGTAATCACGATCCAAATCCGACATTTGTGCTTCAACGGCAGGAATCGTATGCACTAACTGCTGAAGTTTTTCAACCCGTTTTTCATGAGCCTTCACACGAGCCCGCAACGCAGCGACCTGCGATTTTGCATTGCCGTAACTCAATTTTAAAGATTGTAAAACTGGGTTTTCTGTTTCCATCGAGCCGCTCTCAGCACGAGCAGTTAATTCTTCCTCTCGCTTGGCTTCAAGGTCTTCTAATTGAGATTTCAGTGTGACCACATCAGGGTGTTTGTCGGTATATTTCAAGAACATTTCATCCAGACGTGATTGCAAAGCTGCAATTCGCTGATCGTAGCTGGATGAGCTTTCCGTATCACTAAACTCAAAAACAAAAGACAGCTCATCTTCCTGATCTTCGATTTGCTCTTTAATCGAGTCACGCTGACGAATTGCTTCAGTCAAAATCAATTTGGAAGATTCAACATCACCCATCGCTTTCTGCAAACGTTGGTAATAGTCACTGCCGCCGGTAGAGAGGTAATCAAGATTTTTACGTTTGAACTCAACCAATCGAGCCTCTGCGTCTTTAAGGCGCTGCTCATACTCTTTAATCTCAGAATCCAAAAACCGCTTGGCTGTCACTGACTCTTCGCGATTTTCACCTAAAGTATTTTCCACAAACACTGTCAATACAGCCTGTACGACACGTTTAGCCACATCTCTACTTTCATCCTGAAAACTAATCGTATAAAGATCCTGTCCATGCCCCTGCTTACTTAACTTAATCTTATCTTTAAGGTCCCCAAGAAGATCATCCATCTCCTGATCGGTTTTAACCGACAGGTCAAGATCCGTCATACGCGCAATTTTTTCCAGGTTCGGGCGACTTAACAGAGTAGTCACCATCAGCTGAATTTGCTGGTTTGGAGAAGTGGAAAACGTCAGCCCCCTCAGAAGAGGCTTAAGGAACGATTGCGTATCAATATTGATACGTGCGCTGCCTTCGTACTGATTAGGCAATTTCATTACAATTGCCCAACCAAGAACACAAACAGCCCACGCAATCGCTAACGCAATCCAGCGACGCATCCATATAGCTCGCAGATAAGACAGTGCTAAATCAAGAATATCCTGCATGTAATGCTAACTCATCCGTAAATTAGAATTAGAAAAAAGACTCTGGAATAATCAATACATCACCAGGCTTCATATCAACATTGGCATTGATATCCCCTTTACGCAGCAGGTCCTCAAGCTTAACTTGATAAGCCTTTTGCTTTCCGTCGACAACGCGAACAATTGATGCACGGTTACCTGCTGCAAACTCCGTTAAACCACCCACCGCAATCATCACATCAAGTGTTGTCATTTTTTCCCGGAAAGGAATGGCTTGAGGGTTTGCCGCCTCCCCAACAATACGAATCTGCTCACTGTAAGGGCCAACAAAACCGCTTACCATCACCGTTACAATGGGCTCTTTAATATAGGTACCAAGCACCTCTTCAACGTCACGAGCCAACTGCTCAGGCGTCTTACCACTCGCCACCAATTCTTCCACTAAAGGCGAAGTAATTTTACCATCCGGGCGAACAATCACTGAATTGGAAATTTCTGGATTTCGCCATACAAATATACTCACTGAATCACCAGGGCCAATCAAATAGGTATAATCCCCCGTTTTGGCCATTGAAGACTCCTGCGCAATAGAGCTGGGCAATGGAGTACCACTAAATGAAGAACAGGCAGCAAGAAATGTTGCACCAATTAACAACAACCCGCCTTTAACCAATTCCTTGACTCTCATAACGCTTCTCCTGATTTCTCTATAACAATTCTTGAACAGTAACAGAATGCCCTTTATGCCAGTTTGGCAGAACACCCCCTTAAACATCGACTCAGCTTAGTGTAGTCGAACAGAAGATTTTTTAAATAGATTTAACCAGATAAACATCAAAGGGCATTGCTTGATGATGGAAAATCCTCAATACCAGCGTTAAAAGTTTCTACTCGCGGGAATCCTTACTACACTTAACATGAAGTAACCTTTAACCCGGATGCACGGATAACGCACTAGTCATCAAACTACCTATGCTTACAGACGAAACCACCCAAACCTTTATTAAATATTTCCGCTTGGAATACGCCAATACGCCTGAACTTATCGCTCAGGTGCATAAAATTCGCTATGACGTTTTTTGTACCGAGCTTGGGCTGGAAGATAACTGCCCTCCGGATGTAGAAGCGGATGAATTTGACACCCATTCCTACCACTATCTACTAAAACACCTTCCCAGCAACAAATACGCCGGCACTATTCGTATCGTATTACCACCTAGCGGCCGCCCTGAGCTAATCACACCAATCGAAAAATTTTGTTTTGAAGCAATCGATCCAAGTATCATTGATATTGCAAACCTGCCTCGCGGCAGCTTCGCAGAAGTATCCCGGCTTGCGGTTCCCTTAAGTTTCAGAAAACGTGCAGGCGAAGCGGGCAAGCCCTATGTTATAAACAGCGAAAATCAAACCAGCCAAAGCATGAGTGGCCGCAGCAATTTCCCTCACATAGCAATTGGATTATACCTAGCCGCCGCATCGCTATTTACGTTAAAAGACCTAGAATATATCTTTGTCATGGTGGAACCCCGCCTCGCGCGCTCGATGAGACGCATCGGTCTGCACTTTGAGCAAATGGGCGATGTTATCGAATATCACGGACGGCGCGCACCCTTTTACATTACACCAGAGCTACTGAGCCAACACCTAAGTCCTGAAGTGAACAAGCTGTATCAACATATTAAAAATGAAGTCCGCAAAGGATTAAACCTTGAACACAAACCCACCAGCTTAGCTGGATAAAACAAAACCCCAGTTAATACCGCTCAGCAAAAAAAGGAGCCGTCCGTTGGCCAATGCCTTTAACTACCAATCAGCCTTTTCTCGCAATTTGGGTTGGGTTACGGAACAAGAACAAAAAGCCCTGCAAAACAAACGCATTGCCATTGCAGGCATGGGCGGCGTTGGCGGCACTCACCTTTTAACGCTCACACGCTTAGGAATAGGTCATTTCAACCTATCCGATATGGATACATACGAGCAAGCCAACTTCAACCGCCAGGCGGGCGCCAACATGAGTACGGTAAGCAGGCCTAAAGTAGAAGTGATGGCTGAAATGGCCAGCGACATCAATCCCGAACTAGGTATCAATTTCTTTAGCGAAGGCATCAATGACGGCAACCTCGATAAATTTCTTGAGGGTGTTGACCTGTATGTTGATGGACTGGATTTTTTTGCCGTTGATATACGCCGCAAGGTTTTTGCGGCTTGCGCCGATAAAGGAATTCCCACTATTACCGCCGCACCGCTCGGCATGGGGGTTGCTCTATTATGCTTTACACCAGACTCAATGAGCTTTGAAGAGTACTTCCAACTAGAAGGGCAGCCTGAAAACGAACAATTACTTCGCTTTTTGGTGGGGTTATCACCCGCCATGCTGCAAATGAGCTACCTGGTTGACAACTCAAGAGTTGATTTTCATGCGCAAAAAGGCCCATCAACCCCCATGGCCTGCGACCTATGTGCAGGTGTCACAGCAACTAACGCATTAAAAATCTTGCTAAACCGCGGCGACGTAATCAAAGCCCCCCGCGGACTGCATTTCGACGCATTTAAAAACAAGTTTAAGAAAACCTGGCGCCCAGGAGGCAATAGCAACCCATTGCAAAAACTCATACTGTCCGTCGCAAGAAAGCGAATAGGCTAACCTGTCTCATTGGAGCTTGCCGACCAATCAGTAAACACCTCACCAAGAGGCAAGCGTCGTGACCGTGGCGCTTCTCGCTTAGGATAACCAACCCTCAGCAACATCATCAACGTTTCCCCTTCTTTCAGGTTCAACAACTGTCGAGATTCTTTACGAACTATTTCAGCGCGAGGCACTAGCGCCTCCGGCACCGAATTATTTTCAAGTCTTTCCAACTGATCAGAAACCACGTAATAAGGATGGCATGCTACTCCTTGAGCATTCAAGTATATCCACACTCGACACAGAAGCCGACCAGCCTCAAGCGCACCCCTTTTTGTATTCCTCCCAGTTATCGCAAGAACTGCTGGAGCTTTTTTAATCGGCGCCGCATCAATACTCGCCAGCACCTTATAACCCCCAATTCGATTCAACCTTTGCATACGTGACCAGGAACCAATAAAACGAAGAAACAAACCGCCACCCGGAGGTAAATCCAAAGTAGCCACATCCAACCCATTCCCACTAGCGGCCTGCTCTGGTGTAAAACGAAGACTTCGTCCTAACCACTCGTGCACCTCTTGAGTCTGGAAACGGATTTCACTCGCTGCCTGTATCTGCTCCGCAATAGAATTGATAGAAGCACTATCCCGAAGAACTCTGATTTTTGCTCCCCCTGACTCAAGCCTCCCCACTTCCTTAATAATAGCCTGAGAAATAGCCTCCCTCTTATACACAAAACGATTAGTATGCCTCGAAAACAGAGGGAGCTGCTTATTAACACTAACCGACAGATCTGCATCATTAAGGTTTATTTCAACGAACACATCGGCAGAAGCATCCTCAGGGAATATAGCAACTTCGGGGTTGTTCTCAGCAAAATCACAGCACTGAATTATATTTTCAACCATTGCACCAACTGACAGCAACGTAGCCTGACTTTCAGCAGGAAAGGTCAAACCTGACACCCGCTCAGTGTCATAGCGCAGGACAAGCTTTGGTGGACACCAATCAATATGACATGGCTGGGAGTTATCCGCCGAAGGGGCTGCCTGACAGCTTGCCAAAACACTTTTTAAAAAAAGTGGTAATGTCATAGATCTATCCATGCAAAGAGACCCCAAATTACTTTTCGAAAAACTTGATACAAGAAGAACCCCCAATGTTAAATTCACTATTAAAAGCAAGTATAGCGGGAATACCTATTGAATCAGAAAAACCGAAATAAATAAGCTAGACCTACTAAAGGAAAAACTTAACCCTAAGTGTCTATATTTTTTACAACCTCTGAAAAACCACCAAATAGAAGCAAATAAAATAATAGGTGAAACAAAAAAATAAACATTTAATATCATCAAGTTAGAAAACATTCATCAGATCAAAAGAATAACTGGCACGCTTTCTGCTTACTCTACCATGAGTAAAAAATTTTAATTGTTAACGGACATACAATCTTTCAGGAGTTCAAAATGAAAATGTTCAGCACAATCACAAAAGCAGTAAGCGCAAGTGTTCTTGCTTTTGCAGCAAGCACTGCTTTGGCAGCCCCGATCAACATCGGCGGAGTAGTTTGGGATCCAGATGCTCCAAGTGATTTCAGGTCTAACGGCTCGCTAGTAGAAACTCCATCAACTGGTGTAGGCTCAACAGTCAATGGTTATGGTATATTCACTCAGCTGAATTCAGGCGTGCCAAACCAAGGCTCTTTCTGCCCAGGTTGTGAGCTCACATTCACTTTCAGCATGCTAACCCAAAGCATTACTCCCACTGGCGGAGCTGGTGCAAACTTTGAGTTCAGCAACTTAGTTATTAATGTGTATGTTGATAGCACTCCTGACTACCTAGAAAGCTCATCAGCAAGCGCTGGCGATGGTGTGTTATGGTTACAGCTTGGCATTAATGGACTGTTAACAGGTTCTGGCTTAAACATCGCCACAGGTAGCGACCAAGGTTTTGGTGGCGGCAACTTAGACGTACTGGGTGGACTTGCCGCAGCTAATTTTGACACAAACACCAAACTTAACGGTTCAGACTTTGTGTTCACCTCTTCGTTCCAGCCTAGCAACGACCTTGCAGGTCTTCTCGTAGGCACATGGGACATGAGAGGCGACAGCATCCCATCACCAGCACCGCTGGCTCTGATCGGTCTTGGCCTACTGGGCATGGGGTTAGCTCGCCGCCGCATGGCCAAATAACTAGCTACTTACAAGCTGGACATTTAAAAGAGGCTGCACCTAGGGTGCAGCCTCTTTTTTTGTGCTAAATTTTCTTTAATACTCACCAGCAACGAGAGTCTCTATGTCAATTAAAAAAATTTCTAACAAGTTACTACTTTGCACTGCTCTAATTCTCACAACCCAAACTCCACTTCAAGCCGCAGACAAAAATGAAATTTATGCGATTAAAGGTGCCGGCGTTTCATACTGCTCAACTTTCGTAGAATCTATGAAGACCCGGGATAAATACTACTTCGTCTATGGCGGTTGGATAGAGGGCTACCTGACGGGTCTTAACCAACAGCTGACGGACACCTTTGATTTAACCCCTTGGCAAACCACCGAATTAATGCTCCGAGTCATTGAACCTATCTGCCAACAAAACCCTGAGCAACAATTCCACAAGGTAGTGAAAGCAATGGCGGGCGAGTTCTCACAACAAAAAATATCAGAGAGCGGCAATTATATTCAACTTGAGGCAGACAAAAATCTAGTGTTTCAGGAGACAGTCATAAAGAGAATAAAAAACACTCTGGTAGAAAAAGGCTTTTACAAAGGAGATGACAATTTAAGCTGGGGAGAGCCAGTAATAGCCGCTGTTAAAGAGTTTCAACGCTCACAGGACCTAGAAGAAACCGGGCTGCCTGACCAATTCACGCTTTATAAACTTTTCTATGGTGCAAACTAACCTTTCCTATGACGCTAAAACAAAAAAGCTGGCAGTGTGGCCAGCTTTTTTGCTTATTAAACACCGGTTTCAAATTAAAGACGCTTGATAATTTCCCGTAACGTATCCTGAATCGATTCATTACCGGGCGCTAACGCTTCAGCTTTTTTAACATAATCCAGCGCGGCCTTGGTATCACTATCCTTTAACAACCACGCAAGATTATTTAACGCAAAAACATGCTTTTCGTTAAGCGAAATAGTCTTTTTATACGCCTCAATTGCTTTTTCATCCTGCCCATCAGAGGCATAAGCCATAGCCAGCAAATAAGACACTTGAACATGATCTGGATAATCTTTATTTGCCGCGGACAACACTCCTAGAGCCTTCTGTTGCTCACCCGCCATCCAGTAAGCCTGTACCAATTTTTGAAGGATATATATATTGGGGTTCGGCTGGTAAACCCCTTCATATAGAGCAACTGCTTGTTGCGGGCGTTTTTCGTGCATCGCAAGCTCTGCTTTCAATAAAACAAGTGCTTGATGATCCGGCGCTACCTTTTCAAGCTCACTAATCCTGGTTTGGGCTTGACGATACTTTCTCCCCTGTATCGCTATCTCCGAAGAAGCTATAAGAGAGGGAATAAATTCCGGGTTTGCCTGCAAAGAACTAATCAGGGACTCTCCGGCTTGATCATAGCTTTGCAAAGCAATATGCGCTGTCGCCACCAAATAATGCGCTACCGCAGGGTTATTGCTATTGGCAACCACTTGTTGATAACCTGCCAATGCTGATTGATACTCACCCAACACCATTTGTGCATTTGCTATTTCCGTCGCCACTTCAGCGCCAACTTTATCACCCGACACAGCCCGCAATTCAGACAACGCCTGCGAGGCCTTACCCTGGCGCAAATACATCCGAGCCAACTGAACCGCCGTGGCACCTGGATCTGAACCAAGTTCACGAGCCTTTTGAAGCAACACTTCGGCTTGATCAAGTTCGCCTAATTCAAACAACAAACCCGAATAATCATGATAGATATGTACGTTATTGGGGCTAGCGATCAATGCATCCTGATAATAGCCTTGGGCACTCTCATAATCACCTTGCGTCGCCGCCAACATTGCCAAAGAGCGTAAAGCCGGTGCATATCCAGAATCCAGCTTCAAAGCAGCTTTAAAACTGGTTTCTGCTATATCTTTATCACCCACTAACAAGGCAACGGTTCCTTTCAGACTCAAGGGTAACGGGTTACCAGGTAAATCCTTAACAAGCTCTTCCAAAACATCAAAGGCTGCAGGGTAATCATTGGCTGAAATATAGGTTTTAGCAACCAACAAACGAGCATTCAGAACAGCCTCATCCGAACCTTTAATTGCTGACAGCTCTTCAAAAGCCTGCTCGAAATGGCGTTGCAAGACATAACTACGAGCCAGTGCCATACGAATTTCATTATCGGCAGGATTTTGCTCGAGCGCTCGCTTCAAATAATGGCTACTTTGTTTTGCCTCTCCAGTTCGTAATGCTGCCCGTGCAATTAACGCTAATGTTTCAACATCAGGCTTTTCACCTTCGCTAACTAGCGGGCTCAGGGTTTTTATTGCTTCTTTCTGTTGACGGTTATTTATCTGCACATAGGCAAGGATTTTACGGGCCTGAATATGTTGCGGCACAACCCGTAAAAATCGCTCAAGACTGATCTCTGCCTGTTCATATTTACCTTCAATTGCAGCAACTGTCCCAACTAAGAGAGTCGCACCAAGATGGTTTCTATCTATTGCCAACACTTTATTTGCTAACTCAGCGGCAACTTCATAGTTTTTCTTCTGAAATGCGAGTACAGCGCGCAAATGCGTCAGCTGAGGATCCATTGGCATTTGTTGTTTATAAAAGGATGCTTTCAGCATCGCTAGCGCTTCTTCTGCTTGCTCTTTTTTATTATCTTTCAGATACTCATTAATAATTTGTCGCAGGGCAACCTGATATAAATAATCTTGATTGGTATGAGCCGCTTCGGCAGTTCGTTGATAAGCCTCAGTAGCTTTATCAGTCAAACCCTGCGCACGAAAGACATCACCCAACAGTAACCATGTTTTAGGTTGGGTATCGTCCACTTCAAGTGACTTATTAACCAAATTCAACGCTTGGCCTAGCTTTCCTTTTGCAAGAGAAATCAGAGCTTGTCCGCCAAGTGCTCTCGCTTTCACCAACTCGTTGTTTAACGCTGCTTCAAAATAATTAGCGGCGCCGTCGAATGTTTTTAATTGATAGTAAGCTTCTGCAATTAATACAGTCTTAATTGCTTTAAGGTCAGCGGAATCAAACTCAGCAAATTTGAACTCGTCAACCAATTCGCTTGCCTTACCCTGATAGAGCAAAGCATCACCCAAAGGTAACGCTATATCTCGAAACGCAACACCCAACTCACGCGCTCGATCAAGCTCTTTCTCTGCCGCAGCACCCTGCCCTAGAACAATATAAATACGTCCCAACAAAGCACGTGCTTCGGCATTATTTCCATTCTGCTGAAGCGCATTCTTCAATTCAATAACAGCCGCATTGACATCCTTTTTCTCGTAAAGCGCTTGAGCATCGAAAACAAACTGTTCATCTGTTTTTGCCGAATCACCACAGGCGCCAAGCACGACCAAAGCAATAATAATAATTCCCGATTTCAGCCATTTAATAACTGAGCTATTCATATACTTTGATCTCCCTGAAAGTTGAGAATACACAGTAATAGACATTAGAGTTCTTACGTTTTGAAATTCGCATGCCCGAATAACAGACATAAAAGAAGTACATTTCAATTAGAAATATTTTGCGATTTGCAACTCAAAATAATCATCATCACGAACCACAAACAATGGCTCGCTAGAATCCAAATTAGTAAAAGCCCGGGCTTCAAGCGTTACTTTCCAGGAATCACCAATACGACGGCTTGCTTCTATACTGGCAAAAGTTGCTTGAGAATCGGCATCCACTACAGCGCCCGCTAATATTTCTGTACTTTGAACATCATTGAGCACCCAGCGCAATCCAGCGAACACATCATTTTGAAGACCTGACGTAGCCAAATCGTCACGATCATCAAAGTGATATTCAAGCAACAAACCAAGATCATGGACTGAGTCACAAACACCAACCAGGGTATATTCAAAACCACCCACAAATGCGCTATAACGACCATCATCGTTACGACTGGAAATAGCCTCTAATTTCCATAGCCAATCCCCTTTTGTCGCCTGTAAATCCAGGCTGGTCTGATCTATTTGCTGATAATGCGGAATAAGAACAGGATCACCATGACTATCCAACCCTGGCACCAAGGTAGGTTCACGGCTTGTTCCCGAGAAATGAGCCAGGCCTATATCCCAATCACCGACATAGTGACTCCAGCGCGCAGCAAAATCGACATGACGCTCCTTTGCGCCTGACTCAAAAGTTGGATGGTCAGTATCAACAACAAGCGGTGCACGCAAGCGGCCATCTTTACCTGCAAAAGTTCGCTCACGAAAATAAGGCAGTACAAAAAGCTCCAGAGTACCCCAGTCTTTGATAAAGGCTAGATTGACCATGGGCTGACCAAGCTTATCTTCCCCATCAAGATTTTCGACCAGATCCGTCTGGTTAATGATATCAACTAAATGATTGGACTCGGCAACTCCCCAGAACACCTTAGCAGCGCCGACGGTCAACTCAATATCTTCAAAGCTGCCACGCCAATACAACTCTCTAAAATCAGCATGACTACGCTCTTTGTCATTTGCGTCGTAACGTATAAAAGGCTGAACGACAAGTCGTTGACTTCCTTCACCCCAGGTAGCGTAATATTCCGGCTCAAATGCAATAGAAAAGGAGTTGTCATCCTGACTGGCATAACTAGCATCATTGAAGAAAACACGACTATCCAGACTAAGATTGCCCGATATTTCAGAGCTGTACTCTGCGTATAAACTGGCACTCATAACCGCTACTGAGATACCGCTAAGAAAGACAGCGATGGGATGATTTTTTTTCATAGTCCATTGCCCACAGGCACGTATTTAAGGGGATATTTCAGGAAAACGTTGTACACAAGTATATCCCGAACGCACCACCTACTGTCTACGCCTTGCCTTCGGCAATGCCATATTTATTCATCAATGAATAAAGCGTTGGCCGTGTAACACCAAGCAAGTCAGCTGTTTTGGAAATATTGCCACTGGTGTAATTGATTGCACGAATAATCACTTCGCTTTCTGCAGCCTCTCTTACCTCTTTAAGATTGAAAGGCAAATCAGATGCCTCCACATCTTCCAGCTCAAGATCATCAACATTAAGTTGCTTACCATCAGCCATCACCACCGCACGGTTAATTTTGTTTTCTAACTCACGGATATTACCAGGCCAAGCGTAACTGCTAATCGCACTCAGGGCACCAGCACTAAAGCCTCGTATATCTTTATTGTGCTTTTCAGCGTACTTATTGAGAATTGCGCGCGCCAAAACTATTGCATCACCATTACGGTCACGCAAAGGGGGAATATTGACGGTGATTTCACTTATTCGATAATACAAATCTTCCCGAAAACGCCCGTCGGCAATCAGTTGTTCCAGATTTTGATGCGTTGCACATACCACCCGGATATCAACAGGAATTTCACCTCTCCCACCCAAGCGTTCAATGGTCCGCTCCTGGAGGAAACGTAGTAGTTTGGCTTGCAGTGACATGGGCAGGTCACCCACCTCATCAAGGAAAAAAGTCCCGCCATCGGCGTATTCAATTTTACCTTTTGTCTGCTTCGCCGCACCGGTAAAGGCACCCTTTTCATAACCAAACAGCTCACTTTCCAGCAGATTTTCCGGGATAGCGGCACAGTTAATCGCGACAAAATTATTTTTTGCCCGAGGGCTCAGATTATGAACAGCCTTAGCTAAAACCTCTTTGCCGGTACCACTTTCACCCAGCAACAGCGTTGTTACATCTGTAGGGGCGACCTTTTCAATGGTACGACAAATTTTTAACATCTCGGGACTACTGGCTATTACCCCATCAAGCGGTGTATCACCCATTTTCCCGGCGAGTTTTAAATTTTCCTTCTCAAGTACCGACAGGTTGTGTGCACGATTAATAATCATGCTCAAAATTTCAGGATCAATCGGCTTTTGATAAAAATCATAAGCGCCCAGACTAACGGCTTTCACCGCATTATCCCGGTCATCATTACCGGTAACCACAATCACCTTAGTACGCGGCGCCAAAGATAAAATTTCTTCCAGCGTTGCCAACCCTTCAGAGGCATTAGCAGAATCAGGCGGCAAACCAAGATCAAGAGTAACAACCGTTGGCTCGTAGCGTCGCAGGGCATTTATAGCAGCTTCTCGATCACCCGCAATTACCACCTCATAGGCTTCAAAGCACCATTTCAACTGCTTTTGCAGACCGGGGTCATCTTCAACGACCAATAATACCTGTTTGTCTGACTCTTTTGCCGAACTCAAGCCTTACTCCTTAATCAAAAAAAGGTTATTAAAGCGGAAATTTGAGCGTGAACTTTGTACCCTTATCAGGCTGACTATGCACTTCAATGCGTCCACCATGCTGCTCGACAAACTGTCGCGTTTCAAATACGCCAATGCCCATGCCAGCATTACCCTTGGTGGTATCAAAAGGCTTGAAAAGTCGTTCCCGAACAAACTGGGCATCCATCCCGCCACCGTTATCTTCAACCTCAATAATAGCTTGATTATCGGTTTTATACAGATTGATTTTAATCCAACCATCATCCCTCGTTGCATCCTGTGCGTTTTGCACTAAATGGCCCAGAGTGGCAATAAACTTATCCGGGTTAACGAGCAGAGTTACCTCCTCATCACAGCAACTCAATTGAGGCAAAGGACGACCATTTTTCTGCTGTGAAACAACGAAAAGCAATGCTTCGTTCAAAATCACTTTTTTATCACCAACAACCTCAACCTCGCCTTTACGCAGCTGCGTCAGCAAACGATTCATTTTTTCAACCGAATTAGCCATGGTATCAATGGCATCATCAATAAACTCAGGATTATTGCGATGCCGCTCAGCATTTATTACAACGAGGCTTAACTGCGCCACCAGGTTCTTCAAATCATGTACCACGAAGGCTGACAAACGATTATAAGCCTCAAACTGTCTAGCATGAGCTAATGACTCACTGGCATCCATCAACGCCAGATAATTCGCCAGTTGCTGGCCGGCAGTTTTCAAGAGATCATGATCTTCCCAATTAATTGCCCGTGCCACCCTTGCATCAACCAAGGCTATAAAACCAAACACGTCGCCCCTTTGCACCAACGGCACAACTAACCATAAACCGCTGATCGCTTGACACCACTGCGTCAAATCTAGCCCGGCATAGCGCTCAGGTTCACGCTTATACTCTGGCACTTCCACGACCCATTGCTGTTTCTGCAGGAAAGCTATCAACGAATTATCAGGCAATATTCGATCCATATTTTCAATATGGGTATTACGCTCGTGCACTAGACAAAAACACCCATCATCACGCTTTACCCACAGCGCCCCGCCGGCACTTTCTACGATATCTGAAAGCCCTTTAATGCAACCGTCGCGCAAACTTTCTGTGGTTTCCGCATCGACCAGCGCTTGGTTTAAATCCAACCACTCTTTGCGATAATCATACTTATAGGAAAAGAAATGCTGATTGAAGAACACCTTAATTCGAGCCCGCATACGGCCCGAAAACATCAGAATCACCAGACAAAGCAGTGCCGCAAAAATAAAAACAATTTGTCCTTGCTTGCCCCAACTACCCCCAATATCACGCAAGTAATAGCCCACGGCCGACATCGCTAACAAGTAGAACCCAGTCGCAAGCAACGCTGTCGTATGAAAGACCACACTACGAGATACAAAGATGTCCACTGACCATTGCGGGTTACGCGCAGCTGCTACAGCGATAAAAGGCACAATGAGCGCGTTAATAGCACCTCGGGCTTGCCACAAATCCATGTCGATACGTCCCAGCAACATAGCTTCAGCAAACATCACGAAGTCGTAAACAAACAGACCGCCCAAACCAACACAGAGAAATTTAACCGCCCAACGGGATTCAAGGCGTGTACGACGAAAAACCTGTTCGACCAGAAACAACCCCACGACAGCCTGCACAACATGGCTTAATACTCTAAAATCAAAATTGAACAAGCTATTGATTGATTCCGCCACAGCAGGCACAAGTTCAGCTGCCATCGCCAACACACACATAGCCAGATAACCAATAACAGCAAAGCCTAAGCCAAGTTGTTTTTTCTGTGAGCGCGTATAACTCAGTAATGCCCACAAAAACACCGTCCACGTAACATTTCTCACCACTTCAACAGCAAGAAGGTGCTTAAGAGGAATTGTCGCGTAACCATTGGACAACGCTATTAGCAAAGCCCACACACAAGAAGCAACCACCGCTAACAACAATAAACCGCCCTGTAAGCGGCCGCGCCAACTGGTACAAAGTAAAACGGCCAGAATGGCATAAAAGGCGGATGCTGCCGCGTAGCTTGCAAAGCTAAAGCTAGTCATTTAGAGTTCCGGTTCTGTTTTTTAGTCGTAGCAATCAATAAACACATCGTTTGCATGATTGCCTTCCCTTGCCAGTAAAAAGCCTGATAATACCCCCATCTATGACAAACTTCGAAGACATTCGCCCCTACCACGATGACGAGGTAAAACCGACCATCAAACGCCTGCTTGATGACGCGGAGTTTATCGATACTATTAGCGCATTTAAATTAGCTGGCAAGCCAAAATGGTTACGCACATTATTGCGTCCATTGGTAAAGCAGCGCTTAAACAAAGAGCTTAGCTCAATCAATTCTGTTCAGGCAGTACAAACGCTGTGTGAGAAATACTTACACCGGGTCATTAAAACCACAACCACCGAACTCAGCTTTTCAGGGTTAGAAAACCTTACTGCTGGACGCCCCTACTTCTTCATTTCCAATCACCGTGACATCGTCATGGACCCAGCCTTCGTTAACTTCGCGCTCTACCATAACGGTATGGAAACTGCGCAATTGGCGATTGGCGATAATTTAATTCAAAAACCCTTCGTTTCTGATCTGATGCGTCTCAACAAAAGCTTTATTGTCAAACGTTCAGCAAGCGGCGTTCGAGAGAAACTGCAGGCCTTTACCGATCTTTCGAGCTACATCCATCATGCCTTAAGCGCAGGAAACTCCACCTGGATCGCACAAAAAGAAGGCCGAGCTAAAGATGGCATCGACAGCACAGATCCCGCCATTATAAAAATGCTTTATATGAGCCAGAGAAAAAGCGGCCTGAGTTTTTCTGACTATATGAATTGGCTACAAATTGTGCCCGTCGCAATATCCTACGAATACAACCCCTGCGACAGGGCGATCTGCCAGGAACTACACCAAACACGCAGCACAGGCTCCTACCAAAAAGCCGCCGGTGAAGACATGCGCAGCATCACCACAGGTATTACCGGACAAAAGGGTAATGTTCACGTTGCCTTTGGCAAACCATTATCAGGTGACCTTAACGATGCAGAAATTGTTGCCGCCCAAATAGACAAACAAATTATGCAGCAGTACCGCTTTCACGACTCAAACCATATCGCAGCCGAATTATCGAATCCGAACGCAGAAAAACTAAGAACAAAGCCAATTACTGAACAGAAAAAAGAAGAGTTTTTGAATCGTTTGAAAAGCTGTGATGAGGAAATGAAGGACATCTTTCTTGCCATGTATGCCAACCCGGTGTTGCGCAACTTAAATCAGCAGCATTAACTGACGATCATTAATCCAATGCCCTCTGCCTCAGTGCGTACGACATGCATTTTTAGCCAGGGGGCATCCATCCCGTCAGGTAAACCTTGAATCTGTACACTCACTTCTTGCCCCACTTCGGGCACTTTTTCCGAATCAAGTAGAACAAAGATACCGCTATCGGAAATATCTCGAGTAATCGCTAACACTTCGCCAAGCTCTGACATAACCAAACTCACCTTCATTTTTATCGGTGTACGTGGTGAGTTTCTTGCTTCATTATTTTTAGAACCACCCAGCATAGCTGCTCCTTAGGGTTGATCGGTTGGATATAACCTTAGTTCATAGGCAGAATTTAAGCCAACTAATAGGCCACTAAAAACTCTAACTTTTTAAAGCCTATTATTAAAACATAACAGAGTTATTCACAGTAGCTGTGGATAACTCTGTGCGCAATATCTATTAATCACTCTTAGACTTAACCATCACAACAAGAAAGTTGAGTTGCGCAAAAAACACCCAAAGATATTTTCTTTTATTTTCAACAAGTTAAAATTAAAACCAATAACTTACGAAGCGTTACTCAAAGTATTTATCATCTTTCATCGATAACTTCGAGAAGTGCATAACTCAAACTGCCATTGTGAATTAGCGCAAACTGATAGCGCGCGTATAATGAAACAAACGCATAGAAATGGCCAACTCATGATGCCGACATTAAGCAAAAAAAATAGCATAAAAGCGCAACAGGTCACATTACTGGGCATGGCGATTGATATAATTCTCGGCGTCGTAAAAATACTGATAGGCGGCCTCGCAAATTCACACGCTCTAATAGCTGACGGCATACATTCCTTATCAGACGCTGCCACCGACATATTAGTGATTATTATTACTCGTATCTCCCATCACGTGCCTGACGCTAACCATCCTTACGGGCATGCTCGCTTTGAAACCATGGGCACCTTACTACTGGGAAGCAGCTTAATTGTTATCGCCCTGTTGCTTGCCTACAATTACCTAGCGCTTGTGGTTACCGGCAGTGGTAACACACTACCAGCTTGGCCTGCTCTCATTGTTGCTCTGCTGTCGATTATCAGTAAAGAGTGGATTTTTCGATACACCAAAAAAGCCGGTGAAGAACTGCGTTCGAATCTTTTAATTGCCAATGCCTGGCACAGCCGTACAGATGCCTTTTCGTCAATCATTGTGCTAATTGGTATTGCCGGCAGCATGATCGGCTTTTTTTGGCTAGATATTATTGCCGCTCTTTTTGTTGCCCTTATTATTCTAAAAGTCGGTGGGCAACTCGTCTGGGACAGCAGCAAGGAACTGGTCGATACCGGTGTTGAACCCGAACAGGCTGAGCAATTGAAAGCAACCCTGCTTTCGGCAGAAGGCATAATAGATGTGCACGACCTTCGCACACGCCGCATGGGGCAAGATGTCTTGCTAGATGTACATCTTCAGGTAGGCAACACAATCAGCGTCTCAGAAGGCCATCAGATTGGGGAATGGGCTGCCCAAAAGCTGCTAAGCCAACACAGCTTTATCAATGATGTGATATACCACATTGATGCTGAAGATGATCATAAGCACAGACACCAAAACAACACAGTGTTACTACCGTTACGAAACGAAGTAACGGCATCGCTGACCGATAGCTGGCCTACAATGCCAACAATTGAGCATATAACCCTGCATTACCTTAATAACAAGGTGAACGTGGAGCTGTTTATCAACAACATCGATACGACAGCATCTCAGATAGAACAAGAACTCATAAAACGTAACCAACAATTACAGTGGCTCGGCACGTTAAAAGTTTGGAGGAACTAATTCTTTTAACCCATAAAAAAAGCCCTGGGTTTCTAACCCAGGGCTTTGTGTATACGAATGATTTAGCTAATTAATTAACCACCCACCATACTGATCATCACACCAGCTGCAACCGCAGATCCAATAACACCAGCCACGTTAGGTCCCATGGCGTGCATCAACAGGAAGTTATGTGGATTAGCTTCCAATCCCACCTTGTTGGCAACACGTGCTGCCATTGGTACTGCAGACACACCAGCAGCACCAATCAAAGGGTTAATCGGCGTTTTAGTCAGTTTATTCATCAACTTCGCCATCAAAACACCGGAAGCCGTACCAATGGCGAATGCCACCAAGCCCAAGATCAAAATACCCAGTGTATTAAGATCCAGGAAGGCTTCTGAACTCATTTTGGAGCCAACACCCAAGCCCAAGAAGATAGTCACGATATTAATCAAGGCATTCTGTGCCGTGTTGCTCAAGCGTTCTACAACACCACACTCACGCATAAGGTTACCTAAACAGAACATACCCAGCAGCGGTGCGGCACTTGGCAGGAACATCGCAACCAACACCAACAGCACCAGAGGGAAAGCAATTTTTTCCGTTGTACTCACATGGCGCAACTGTACCATTTCAATCTTACGTTCGGCTTCTGTGGTGAGCGCCTTCATAATTGGCGGCTGGATCATAGGAACCAATGCCATGTATGAATAAGCCGCTACCGCAATCGCACCGAGAAGGTCTGGTGCTAATTTACTTGCCACAAAAATAGCCGTCGGTCCATCTGCCCCCCCGATAATACCAATCGCGGCTGCATCCGCGATAGAGAAGTCAACTAAGCCCGTCATTGATAACAGCACCGCACCGATTACCGTCACAAAGATACCAACCTGAGCCGCCGCACCTAAAAACAATGTTTTAGGGTTCGCCAGCAACGGACCAAAATCCGTCATCGCGCCCACACCCATGAAAATAAGGAGCGGGAACACACCCGTTGCAATCCCAATATTGTAAACGTAATAGAGCAGGCCACCCGGAGAATCCAGGTGCCCTAATGCATCATATACCGGCGCATCCAAAAATCCTGCACCAGGTATATTCACCATCAGGGTACCAAATCCAATCGGTACCAATAATAATGGTTCGAAACCTTTTTTAATGGCTAAAAACAGCAATAACATGCCGATAGCCATCATAAAGACCTGACCAATTTCGATTTGGCTTAACCCGGAGTCAAGCCAGAGTCCGTATAATGCATCCATAGGTGACTATCTCTTAACCTAGTGTAATCAGGGTATCGCCAACGGCGACAGAGTCACCCTCTTTGGTCACGACATCTACGACAGTACCTGCTTCAGCAGCACGTACTTCAGTTTCCATTTTCATGGCTTCCAGAATGACAACAACATCACCGGCAGCAACGTAATCGCCTGGAGCAACATTCACCTTAAAGATATTACCGGCCAATGGCGCCTTAATTTCAACGCTACCTCCAGCTGGCGCTGCTGCAACCGCCGCTGGCGCACCAGAAGAAGCCACAGCGACCATTCCAGTCACATCGCCACCTTCAGCCACTTCAACAACGTACTGGGTGCCATTCACAGTAACCGTGTACACCTCAGAACCTGAAGCAGTCACGTTAGATGCCGCAGCTGCTTGCGCAGATTCCAGTGTAGGAACTGGCTCAAAGGCATCCGGGTTATTACGATTCTCCAGAAACTTTAGACCGATTTGTGGGAACAGAGCGTAAGTCAGCACATCGTCCACTTCGTCGCTTGCCAGCGTAATATTTTTCTCAGCAACCAAGCCTTTCAGCTCAGCTGTTAGTTTTTCCAATTCTGGCTCAAGCAGGTCAGCGGGACGGCAGGTAATGGGCTCAGCACCGTCAAGAACGCGGGCTTGCAGCTCAGCGTTAACAGGTGCAGGCGTTACACCGTATTCACCTTTTAAGACGCCGGCAGTTTCTTTAGAGATAGATTTGTAACGTTCACCGGTCAGAACGTTCAGTACTGCTTGAGTACCAACGATTTGAGAGGTTGGCGTTACCAGTGGCAGGAAGCCAAGGTCTTCACGCACACGTGGAATCTCCTCCAATACGGCGTCAAACTTGTCGCCAGCACCCTGCTCTTTCAGTTGACCTTCCATGTTAGTCAGCATGCCACCAGGCACCTGTGCAACCAGAATACGCGAATCTACACCCCGTAAAGAACCTTCAAACTGAGCATATTTCTTACGCACTTCGCGGAAGTAAGAAGCAACCTCTTCCAAAGCGATCAGGTCAAGGCCTGTGTCACGGTCAGTGCCTTGCAGCATCGCCACAACAGACTCTGTGGGCGAATGACCGTAGGTCATGCTCATGGAAGAGATAGAGGTATCAACGTTATCGATACCAGCTTCAACACACTTCAGGATAGTTGAAGTGGACAGACCAGTAGTCGCGTGACACTGCATGTGAATAGGGATGTTCACCGTCTCTTTCAAAGACTTAACCAGCTCGTAGCCATCATAAGGCTTCAATAGGCCGGCCATATCTTTAATACAGATAGAATGCGCGCCCATATCTTCAATTTGGCGGGCTTTATCCAGCCAAACGTCTAACGTATGAAGCTTGCTCACTGTGTAGGACAATGTGCCCTGTGCATGCTTACCATTTTCGATAACAGCTTTAACGGCTGTTTCAAGGTTACGCATATCATTCATCGCGTCAAATACACGGAAGACATCGACACCATTCGTTGCGGCTCGCTCAACAAACTTACGAACTACGTCATCGGCGTAGTGGCGGTAACCGAGAATATTCTGTCCACGGAACAGCATTTGCTGCGGCGTATTAGGCATCGCTTTTTTAAGCTGACGGATACGATCCCAAGGATCTTCACCCAGAAAACGAATACAGGCGTCAAAAGTCGCCCCCCCCCAAGACTCAAGTGACCAATAGCCAATTTTGTCTAGTTTTTCCGCAATAGGTAACATATCGTCTAAACGCATACGGGTTGCAAATAACGACTGGTGAGCGTCGCGTAACACAACATCGGTGATACCGAGTGGCTTTTTATTCTCACTCATAAATTTAGCGCCTTTAATGATTTAAATAAGGTTGTTAGACCAGTAACGTTTAAATTTTATTTTTTACGTGGGTGGTCTTTACGATATTTGTGAACAGCCATAGAGATGGCCGTTATAAGCTGAGCGTCAGGCTGAGCCCCAGCAACGGCAGGCTGCCTTCTAGGTGCTGCCGGTTCAGCAACAGGTTCAGGAAAGAACTTAGAGATAAACTTCGACATCAACGTTGTCAGGATCACCAGCAGGGTTAGAAACATAAATACCACACCGATGCCGTAGATCAGAAGTGAAAAGCCTTGATTTAATAAACTACCAGTCACTAGAACCACCTAAATTTTATTCTATTTATTGTGAGCTCACTCTCAACGAGGAGCTACCAGAGCACAGGGCGTTAAAGTACAATTTATTCGCCTATTTGGCAAATTTTCGCCCTCTTTTGTAGCGCAAAAAAGACATCTCCAAAGTTTAAATCTGAATTACTAAAGCTTTATTAAAAAAAGTACCGCCCATAAAAAAGCCCGCTAAGTGCGGGCTTTTTTATAATATGGTGCATCCGGGAGGATTCGAACCTCCGACCGCTCGGTTCGTAGCCGAGTACTCTATCCAGCTGAGCTACGGATGCATAAATCTTGAACTGCTCTTATGGCGGAGAGGGAGGGATTCGAACCCTCGATGAGTGTAAACCCATACGCCCTTAGCAGGGGCGCGCCTTCAGCCACTCGGCCACCTCTCCTTTAGCCGGTTACTTGTTTCTGTACCCGGTTAAGAGGTGCGAGATAATACCATGTTTTCCTGAAATTCAAAGTCCAAAAACAACTTTTTTGAAAATCATTTTTATTCGTCATCAGCGTCCTGACGCTCTTGCTGAATACGCTGATAAATTTCCTCGCGATGCACGGCAACTTCCTTCGGTGCATCAACACCAATACGCACCTGATTACCCTTAACGCCCAGAACAGTCACATTGACATCGTCGCCAATTTTTAATGTTTCACCAACGCGTCTTGTTAAAATTAACATTCTTTAACCCCCCCGGGTTTAATGATAGTTTCCATTGATCTTAAAGCATTCAGCCAGACACAACACCCTTCTGACTCAGATTACTCAGCAGCTTCCTCTGCATCCAACCCAAAGGCCGTATGTAACGCTCTTACGGCAAGTTCAAGGTATTTCTCAGCAAGCACCACTGAGATTTTAATCTCAGAGGTGGATATCATCAGCATATTGATATTCTCATCAGCCAACGCCTTAAACATTTTTGCTGCAACGCCTGCGTGCGAGCGCATGCCTACACCAACAATAGAAACCTTAGCAATGGTATTATCACCGGTAACCTCACGGGCACCCAACTCAACGAGATTACTCTCCAGCAGGGCCTTGGCTTTTTGATAGTCGTTACGATGTACCGTAAACGTAAAATCGGTCGTGCTACATTCAGCTGTATTCTGAATAATCATATCCACTTCAAGGTTAGCAGAACTGATTAATCCTAAAATTTTGGAAGCCACTCCTGGCACATCATCGACGCCCAGTACTGTTAATTTAGCCTCATCACGGTTGAAAGCAATTCCGGAAACAATCGGCTGTTCCATGACTTCATTATCCTCTAGCGTTATTAATGTACCGGGGCCATCAACAAAACTGGATAGCACACGCAGCGGCACATTATATTTACCGGCAAATTCTACAGAACGAATCTGCAATACCTTCGAACCCAGGCTAGCCATTTCCAGCATTTCCTCAAAGGTAATGCTTTCCAGACGACGAGCCTTATCGACAACGCGTGGATCAGTGGTATAAACACCATCCACATCCGTATAAATCTGACATTCATCAGCCTTCAGTGCTGCCGCAAGCGCAACAGCAGAGGTGTCCGACCCACCACGACCCAGCGTGGTAATATTGCCATCTTCGTCAACACCCTGAAAACCTGCCACAACAACGACACGCCCTGCGTCCAGATCAGCGCGCATGTTAGCATCATCAATGGAGCGAATACGCGCCTTGGTGTGCACGTTATCAGTCAGCATCTTGACTTGACCACCCGTATAGGAACGAGCTGGACAGCCCTTCGCTTCCAGCGCCATGGTTAACAAGGCAATCGTCACCTGCTCACCCGTGGAAACCAACACGTCCATTTCTCGCGCAACCGGGTTTTCGCTAATTTGCTTGGAAAGGTCAATCAGACGATTAGTTTCGCCGCTCATAGCCGACACAACCACGACAATATCGTGACCTTGCTGCCTATAGCCCATAACCTTTTCTGCTACTGCCTGGATACGTTCGATGCTTCCCACCGAAGTTCCGCCGAATTTTTGTACGTATAGTGCCATCTATCGTCTTCAAATGAACCGTATTCAAAAGTGCGCAATTAAACACTAATCTATTAACAAATTAAACCATAACATCATGTTACGGCATCATTAATTGCACCCGTAAGTCATTAGGCTGCGATCACACACCCTAAAGCCTCTCCTCTAACCATGAAGCCACGGAAGCCAAAGCCTCCGGAATAGCCTCAGGCTGATTGCCTCCTGCCTGCGCCATATCAGGTCGACCACCACCTTTGCCGCCCACCTGACTAGCTACCATGTTAACCAACTCGCCAGCTTTTACTCGACCGGTAACATCCTTGGTAACACCAGCAACCAGACTGACCTTATCGCCATTGGCCGTTGCCAAAACAATCACCGCAGAACCCAGCTTACTCTTAAGCTGATCCATCGTACTGAGCAATGTTTTTCCGTCCACCCCGTCAAAGGCATGAGCCAACACCTTAACACCTTTCAGCTCAATGGCTTCAGAAGCTAAATCACGCCCGGTACTGGTGGCCATTTTTGCCTTCAATGCCGCCAGTTCTTTTTCCAACTCACGGTTTTTTGTAGCCAACTGACGCACCTTTTCAACCGTTTGCTCTGGCGCGCTTTTCAGCACCCCGGCTATTTCAGTCAAACCCTGCTCAATGGCTTGGTAATGAGTCAACGCTGCATTACCTGTCAAGGCTTCGATACGTCGCACACCGGCTGCAACACCACTTTCACTAACAATTTTAAATACGGCAATATCGCCGGTACGGTTCACATGCGTACCGCCACATAGCTCCACAGAGAAACCGTCGGCCATGGTTAGAACACGTACTTCATCACTGTATTTTTCACCGAACAGTGCAGTCACACCGCTGTTCATTGCATCATCCAGCGCCATCACTTCAGTAGCAACAGCACTATTAGCCTGAATTTTATCATTCACCATCGCTTCGATAGCGCTAAGCTGCTGAGCAGTCACGGCTTCAAAATGCGAGAAATCAAAACGCAATCTGTCAGGTGAAACTAACGAGCCCTTCTGAGCAACATGCTCGCCCAGCACATCACGCAATGCCGCATGTAACAGGTGCGTCGCAGAATGGTTCAGCGCCGTCGCCTGGCGTTTGCGCGTATCAACCTCGGCAACAACCATTTCGCCCACAGTAAAACGACCTTTTTCGACGAGACCCTGATGCAAATGACTACCGGCTTGTTTAATTGTGTTAGTCACACGGAACACAGCGTCACCATATTGCAACGTACCAACATCACCCACCTGACCACCGGATTCAGCGTAAAAAGGGGTATTTTCCAGCACGACAACGGCACCATCACCTTCAGCAATAGCATCCACTGTTCCACCGTCTTTAACCAACGCAGAAATCGTGCATTGTTCAGTCAGCAACTCGTAACCACAAAAATCTGTTTCGCCTTCAAACACCACATCGGCGCGCATATCCACATCGAAGCTGCTTGCGGCACGAGCGCGCTCACGCTGCTCCTGCATCGCCTGCTCAAAACCAGCAACATCCATAATCAAATTACGCTCACGCGCAATATCCGCCGTCAGATCAACCGGAAAGCCGTAAGTATCATAAAGACGGAAAATAGTTTCGCCGGGTATTTCATTACCCTTCAGCTCAGACAAGTCACGCTCGAAAATTTGCATCCCCTGATCCAGCGTCTTGGCAAACTGCTCTTCTTCCTTCGCCAACACCTGCTCAATTTGCGCCTGTCGCGCCACCAACTCAGGATAGGCGTCACCCATTTCAGCAACCAAAGCACTGACAATTTTATGAAAGAAAGCCTCTTTCATGCCCAACGAGTGGCCATGACGAATAGCGCGACGAATAATACGACGTAGCACATAACCACGCCCCTCATTCGATGGAATCACGCCGTCACTGATCAAAAAACTACAGGAGCGAATGTGATCGGCAATCACCCGCAGGGATGTGTTGGTAGTATCGGACTCACCCACGACCTCGGCCGCTTTGTTGAGCAGACTCTGGAACAGGTCAATTTCGTAATTGTTGTGTACGCCTTGCATCACTGCCGCGATACGCTCCAAGCCCATACCGGTATCAACCGAAGGTTTGGGTAGCGGTGTCATCGTGCCATCAACAGAACGGTCAAACTGCATAAATACCAGGTTCCAAATTTCGATATAACGATCACCATCCTCCTCTGGGCTACCCGGAGGACCACCGGCGACATCTTCACCATGGTCGTAAAAGATTTCCGTACAGGGGCCACAGGGACCAGTATCACCCATCGACCAGAAGTTATCTTTCTTGCCTAAACGTGAAAAACGCTCAGCCGAAATCCCCATTTCCTTGAGCCAAATATCCGCTGCCTCATCATCCTCTTCGTAAACAGTCACCCATAGCTTTTCTTCCGGCAGGCCCATCACCTCGGTCAAAAACGTCCATGCAAACTGCATCGCCTCAATTTTAAAATAATCACCAAAGCTAAAGTTACCCAGCATTTCGAAGAAGGTGTGATGACGTGCGGTATAACCCACGTTCTCCAAATCATTATGTTTGCCACCTGCTCGCACACAACGCTGAGAGGTCGTCGCACGCTTGTAGCTACGCGTCTCGTTGCCGAGGAATAACTCCTTAAACGGCACCATACCGGCATTGGTAAACAGCAGTGTCGGGTCATTGCCCGGCACCAGTGAACTACTGGCAAGGCGTTCATGCCCCTGCTGCTCAAAGAAATCGAGGAAGGCGTTTCTGATATCTGAACTTTTCATGCGATGGGTTACTATGCGTAATTGATTGGGGAATTTTTTTATGACCGGCAAGTATATAGCGACCGGCTAAATTTGCAGTAAAAAATTAGACTAAGGCAGCTAAACCTTTGCAATTGTACTGATTCACTTGGGAAAACATAACTCACACTTTCACGACTTAATTAACCTAAACGTCAGATTAATCCGTTCACCGACAGGCAATTGCGTTTTTGGTAATTGATGCTGCCAGTTATGCTGCAGCTGCCCTGACATTAACAATAGATCACCGGAATTAAGACGTAATTTCAACCGACCTGCTCCCGGCTTTTTTTGTCGCAAAGAAAAATTCCGACTGGCACCAAGACTCACCGAAGCAATAATAGGAGCCCCTCCCAACTCAACCTCATCATCGCTATGCCAACCCACGCTATCATTGCCATCACGATATAAGTTGAGCAACACACTGTTAAAGCGGGCTTCAGCCAACACTTCTACAGTATGCTTTAGCTCCAACAAAACTGCCGTCCAAGCGAGCGGAGTCATCTTAAGCCCTGAATAACAATAGCCCGCATCCCCGTACCAAGCTTGCAAGCGGGGGATCAGCACACGCCGACCACCCATGACAATTTCATCTTGCGACCATTGCGTCTGCTCACGTAACTCAAGAAACAAACGACGAGCAACTTCAGACGGAAAAGCCTGACGAATCAGCAACAACTCACCACCGTCTAATGCAATGACATTACGAGTATCGCGATCAAACAAATCAACCTGAGACATAAACGCTCAAACCAATACAGAAGAGGCCAAATCAATAAGGAAGGATATTATAGCTCAACAAGGAAATTGATGGCCTTCACAGAAGTCGAAGACCTGAAACATGAAACTTAACCACCGACCTCTTGGTAAACGCCAATGGCTTTTTTACTTTGCGAAAAAGCTTTCAGAGCAGGTAACAGATTATCCTGCTCTTTGCGAGCCAACCCCAAAACCTGATCATCCATCGATAACAATTGCGTTATTTTATCGCGAATTTGAAGCGCATTATCAACGGTGACAGGGCTGGAAAAATAAGCCCTGATCAGAATATCACGCTCACTGGCAAGCGTCGTAAGCTCGTCCCAACTCGCTGTTTGCGCCGCATTCAGCAGGGATTCACTGGCATGCAATATCGCGTGCCAGGCAGCATCCAGATGTTGAGCTTTGTCCGACTGCATAGACGTTTGCATTGAATTTAAACGCTCGCCTGCTTTTGCTTGGATAAATCGTGAAACTCTTCAGGGATACCATCCCAACCCATTTTAATTTCCATCAACAGGCCAATCACCTCATCAACAATCGCCATATCATTTTTAATACTAGCTTCACTGAGTTTGCGAATCATATAGTCATACAACGCATCAAGGTTAGCTGAAATATCACCACCCGCTTCCAAGTCCAAGCTACTTTGCAACCCGGTAATAATGTCCATCGATTTACCCAGCTGAACACCTTTCTCCGCGAAGTCTTTACGCTCCATACAACCCTTCGCTGTAGAAAGGCGCGTCAAAGCACCATTAATCAACATCGCGATCAACTGGTGTGGGCTGGCATCATGAACACTGCTCTGCGTATTCACCCGTTGATACTGATTGATTGCTTGTCGGTTATTCATATAAATCCTACCTTCTTGTCATTAAAGATGGTTATTTTTTGTTATTGATGCCCGTGATAATCGAGGATGTATTCTTCAATTGTTCGGTTAAAAAACTACCCGTGGAATTAAGCTTTGAAATTAGCCCGTCCAAAGCGGCAAATTGTTGCCGGGTTCGTGACTCAATACTGGCAAGGCGGGCAGCTAATGCCTGCCTATCTTTAGCAATATCAGTCAGGTCAACATCTAGCCCCTCTTCTCGCACACTGATAACGCCTGTTGCGCCCAAAAAACCGCTAATTAGCGTATCGAGTTTTTGCGCGAGCCCTTTCTCGCCAGCAAAAAAATTACCGATGTCGTCAAAGTTATCATTAATGGCCTTATCCAAGACATCCGAATCCAAAGATAACTTACCCTTCTCACCTGTTGTTATCCCCAACTGTGCCAGGTTATCAAACCTTCCAACCGCCTCGTTGAGCGTGTCATACATCACTCGCTCAAGCTGTATCTGCGTGGTACGTACTGATGAGTCGCCATTAAGAAGTCCGGAAGAACCCGTTTCAACATCAAAAGACAGCAACTGATTAAAGGTATCTTTAAGCCCATTAAAAGTCGCCACGAAGGATGCCACCTTACCTTTCACTGCTGTCTTATTAAGCGCAATATCCAGAGTTTCGGGGGGATTATTAATCGGATCTTCAGATTTTTTTAGCGCCGTGATAGTGACACCTGTGAGAACGTCCTTGAATTCATTGGTACTACTGCTAACAGTGAAACCGTCCACGGTAATTTTCGCATCAGTAGCCGCTGTCAGCTGTGTCATACGATTATTAACATCGCCGTCGACGAAATGCAGCTGTGACAAACCGATAGCATCGGTATCTGTACCTACGCTGTCATTAATCACCGTCACTTCGATTGCGCCACTTTCACCCGTTGCTTTAGACGATATGACTAGTTTGGAGACGGTACCACCGACACCGTCATCAACCGTAATAATACTGGCCGATACTTTATCCTTGGCGGCGGAGTCGTTGATCGCATCACGGATTGAACTGAGCTTGCCATCGGTGATATTAATTTCGAAGGCTGAACCGCCCGCTTCAATCTTGAGCGTACCAGTACCCACCTCTGTATCAGCTGTAGCAAAGTCTCCAGTTACCAACTTATGAGCTTCCGCCAGATTCAGAACGTTGACATTGGCTTTGCCGACCGTTGCGCTGCTATCGGCGGTAACTTCAAAGATATCTTGATCGCTAACGGTAACGCTGCGATCCTGAAATTCAGTCAAGCTGGTGAGTTCTTTGAGCTTGGTCTGAAACTCAGACAAGGAGCTTTTTAGTGAACCAAAAGCAGAAATCGAAGCTTGAGCTTCAGCTTCTTTTAAATCCAGACGCGCTGAAGTTGGTGCACGCTCAGCCTCAACAAGCTTTTCCAGGATGCCCGATAAATCTAATCCTGAGCCAATGCCGAGTGATGATACTGAAGCCATAGTGCCTCCACCTTACCTGTCAAAAGTAACTTGCGATTAAATGGGACGTTACCTGTTTGGTAATGCCTCTCTATTTTAAACATGCAGTTTTCTTGCCAGGTTTACACGCTTTAAATATTCGTTTTAAGTAACAAACCTTCGCTAAGCTGCTCAGAAATAGCTTCCGAGATACGCTGAACCTCTTCCGAAGGAATTGTACGGATCAACTCATCCGTTTCCTTATCGTAGACTTCAATAATAGTGCGCCCCGAGTTCTCAGCGACAGAAAAATGAATACTGCGCTGAATGTTCTGCACAAAATCATTAATGTTACTGACGCTAACTTCTAATGCTTCCCTATCGGCATGCGCTTCAGCTGCAGTCTCTACTGGTATTTTGCCACTCGCACCCACCGGATTCGGTGCAACCTCATTACTGGAAAAATCCTGGTCTGAGGTATTCTTAACCTGGCTCGTCGGGAGCGAAGTGGCGTTGTTTATTTGAATTGCCATAACGGACTCCTGTGAATCAATCAGCATCCTTACTGTTCAGTATTGCCAGCCCCCAGGAATACTGGAGGCTGGCCATCACTCAATCGTTATTACTGAAGAAGTGATAATACTTGCTGTGGTAATGAATTCGCCTGAGACAAGATGGAAATACCAGCCTGTTGCAGAATCGTAGAACGAGTCAGACTTGCAGTTTCCTGTGCGAAATCCGCATCCAGGATACGAGACCGCGCAGCGCTCAAGTTCTCGGACGTAGTACTCAAGTTGGAGATAGTTGATTCAAAACGTGTTTGAACCGCACCCAGCGTAGCTCGAATATCGTTCACCTGAGTCAACGCGCCATCAAGAACCGCAATCGCATCGTTAGCGCCGGATACCGAGGAAATATCCACTGTGTTCAGCTTAGTCAGTGAGGCTGAAGCGCTTGTAACACCGCCATAGGCCAAATCTGCACCACCCAGTGTGAAACTTGATGCTGAACTCAGCGTCAAGGTACCGCGAGTCGTTACACCATCCGCATCATCAGCTGGAACAACACCAGGCGTTGTAACGGTTGCAACAATACCCGCTGCATTTGTCGCAACTTCAGCAACAGCACCTGCTGCGGCCACAGTATTTATACCCACAACTGTTGAGGTCAATGTCACAGTTGTGCCTGCACCGGCAGCAGTAGTGGTATTACGCCCAGCGGTAGTTTCAGCATTAACCGCGGCTCTAAGCGCAGTAGCCGAGTCCGCAGCTGTACCGCCAGCACCAATTACTACACCCACATTACCAGCGGTTACGTTTGCATTATTAGTTACGAATTGGAACGTTTGTCCACCAACTGCGATCGTATCACCTGTGCCAGGTGTAGTACCCGCAGTAATACCGGTAGCAGCGCCCTCTACAGCCGCATCAAGCACGAGAGTTACTAGCTCATTAACAGTAGCTGGCGCACCATCAGAAACATCCAAGCCAGTCGCATTTTGGATATTTTGAATAGCAGTTTGTCGTGTACCTGCGTCCGTACCATTTGTGGTTAGCGTGATATCTCGACCATCGGCTGCCGTTAGCGTTATCGCACCCGTACTGGAATCAGCTGTCGCAACAACGCCTGTCTGATTACTAACGGCATTGATGGCATCACGCGCATTACGACCCTGAGTCACTGCATTGGTATCAGAAGCAACTGAACCGACATCAATGCCATTGATTTTCAACTCACCGTTTGATAGACCAACGCCAGTAAGCGGCGCACTACCGTTCAAAGTGGTGCTAGCAGTTGCAGTCACGCCAGTCTCACTGGTTTTAGAATTAATGGCTGTCGCCTTAGCGGCAGCAGATGAAGCAGAAACACCCGCAGCAGAAGTTGCTGCAGAAACACCCACTTCGGTACCATTAACCGTAAAACCAGCACCATCAAACGCGTTTGCGCTTACAGCACTACCTGTAGCCTGGAACGCACCCAAAATATCAGTGGTTGCACCGCTAACCGAAAGGTTAATAGTTTGATTAGCGTTAGCACCAACCTGGAACTGAGCCGAGGAGAAAGAACCATCCAAAATGTTGGTACCGTTAAACTGAGTGGTTTGACCTACACGGTCAATCTCCGACAACAGCTGCTGGGCTTCAGCGTTTAGTGCTGCTCGGTCAGAAGCAGAGTTAGTGGAGTTAGCAGACTGCAAAGCCAGCTGACGAATACGTTGCAATGAATCACCACTGGCACCCAATGCACCCTCAGCGGTTTGCGCCAGAGAGATACCATCGTTAGCATTACGAACTGCCTGATTAAGACCGTTAATTTGAGTGGTGAAACGTGTTGAAATTGCCAAGCCCGCCGCATCATCCTTGGCGCTGTTAATACGCAGACCGGAGGACAGACGCTCCAGTGAAGTATTCAACTGGCTTTGTGAAGAGTTCAAGTTACGTTGTGCGTTTAAGGACGCGACATTGGTGTTAATTACCTGAGCCATTTTAAATCTCCTGCTTTCTTACGATCTTTGTTCAGTTTTATTGCATTGAACGACCGATGAAAGTGGTTGGTTAAAGCGAAGTATTTCGCCTGTGCAGTTACCTTATCGACGCAGGATTAAGAAACTTTAGTAATTATTTTGCGGCTTTTTGAAGTTCTATCTTTATCAGGATCAGAAGGGAGGAATTCGTACTTGTAATTTACAGAAAGTTGACTGATTTAAAAAGGTTACGGCTTGAACAACAACTAAACTCTTGAAAGCGCTTAAGGATATTTCATGCTCGGCACTAACCCCGCACCCATTTCGTTCATACGGGGATAAAACCTTAATAACAAATTGGACTCAGACTTTTACCGAAACAACGAACAACCAGAAATACATCTAACGTAGGAAGTTAAACAACGATAGGTTGCTCACTTTCAGATAACTCTGCTGTGCTGCCTCCAGCACAAAAGTGCTTTGTGATAGCTGGCTAATGGCTTCAGTGAAATCCAGATCTTCTGCCTGGGAGAGGGTTTTTTGAGCAAAAAGTTTAATTTCTGCATTTGCCTCACCAACCGTCTCAATGGCTCCCAAGTTCGAACCAATTTTTGCAACCGTTTTATTAATGGACGTCAGTACATTATCAAGACTTTGAAGGGCGTCGCTGATCAACTCACCACGCTGTAAATTTGCAAGAGGGCCATCACCCAACGTAGCTAGCCCGTTCGCCAGGTCTTCAACAATGGTTAACATATCCGACTTTTGCGGACTGGAATGTAGCGCAGTGAATTGATCACCATTAGCAGGAGCGCCAACGATATTAACCTCAATACCTTCAAAGGCAATACCTTCACCGGCTATGTAAGGGATATTGGTAAGTGGTTGCGAGGGTACTCCCCCACTAATCGCAGCCCCATTTGAAACTCGTGTCACACTGTAGGTTGTAGTACTGCCCACCACTGAAAAGGTGATCTGCGCATCATCGGGATAAAAGGCATCATAGGCTGCCTGATTCGTCACTACTGGCACTTGCGCTGTTGCAGTTCCTGTATTCGCACCCGCAGCCTGAACCGTGAAATCATTCGGCACCGGGATATCCGTAAACAGCTTTTTACCGGAGTCACTGGTCTCAACCGTCAATACGTCAGTTATCGCAAGAAACAACTGACCTTCATCGCCTTGATAATTAAAACCACCGCCCGAAGCCCTCACAAAAGGCTGTGTATCCGACTGATAGCCCGAAAAAATAAATTCGTTATCCGTACCCCGTGAATTCGCCAACCCCATTAACTCTTCAACACGTTGTTGCAGCTCGATAGAAGTACTTTGACGACTGCCAAAATCAAGTGCGCCATCCCCCCCTTGAACAGCCAATTGTCGCACCCGTTGCAGAACATCAACAATATTGCCCAGAGTTGTTTCCTCTAGCTCAAGTCGGTTGGTCGCTCGATCAGCATTTTTCTGATACTGATTAAGGAGATCAATCTGCCGATTTAAAGCAATAATCTGCGGCGCCGCAACCGGGTCATCGGCTGGCGTTTCGATACGTTTACCTGTGGCAATCTGCTCCTGCAATCCAGATACATTTGCCTGTCCGTCGAGCAGATTTCTCAATCCCGATAAGAAGGCCTGATGCGTTGATATTCTCATAGTAAAACCTGCTATCTCACTGCGCTGATCAGTGTGTCAAAAATACTACGCGCAATACTAATAACCTGAGCCGAAGCATTATAGGCCTGCTCAAACTCAACCAACGAAGCTGCCTCTTCATCAAGATTCACACCCGACACAGATTGTTGCAATGCCTGGGATTGCTCCAGCAACACCTTGCTTGCTTCAAGGTCACGACGCGCCGTACTGGTACGCGTTCCAATTTCTTGAGTAAAAACACCATAAGCCGCCTCAGCCGTTAACTTACCATTGTTCAATAAATCAGTGGTTTGAACTTTAGTTAAGGCCAAGCCTGTCCGGTTATCTAGTACGCCTCCGGTGTTATAGTCCACACTAAAAGTGTCACCATTAGCCGGGGTGCCGTTAATGGCCACCTGAAAACCAAAACTGGCTGGCAATATACCCGCAGGTGACACAGGAGGATAGGTCAGCCCCGCCTGAGGCGGCACCAACGCAACAGGTGCAGATGGATTGGTATTGTCGAGAATGTTATAGCTCGTAGGCCCGGTAAATTGTATGACCACCGGTGGCGTCAACTGACGAGCTGTCGTTGTAAAAAACGCCGTTGTTTTATCAATCACCTCTCCGGCACTAATACCAGCCGTACCCGTATTATTCGATCCCGTAATCGTACGTACCGGTGATGCCAATGCCAAAAATTCAGCGCGTTCAACCTGCACCGCGATATCATTGGAAAAATCACGCGTTGGCTGCAGTAAAAAACTATCGCCCGCCGTAAAACTTCCCGACGGTCTATTCAAGTCCACCGTTAAACCGTCCACCGTTAAGGTTGCTGGAAGTCCCGCAATATTACCCGTTAACGTCGGATCCAAAGCAGCATTTTGTGCGCCATCACTCGTCCGGGTTAATACGTAAGTATTCGCCCCGGTAAAGGTCAGGCGGTAATCACTGGTGGTCAATTTTGATAGGTCAGAAACGGTAACACTCACCACCTGATCCTGAGGGAGCGAATTGTTAGCGCTGGAAATGGTTCGATTACTGACGGTGGCAGCATTATTAATATCTGTAAACAGATCGCCACCTAAATTATTGTCTAGATCCATGCCTAAGTTATGAATGCTGTTAAGCTCACCACTCAGCCCTAAAGCTACCCGCCCCAGATTATTCAAGGCATTATCGATAACACCGTACTGCGCATCGAGCAGGCCGCCCAGCAAACCACCGCCCAATGAATTACCGACAACGGTATTCACGCCCGATGCCGATCTGATAGCCAGCTCCCTTACACTAGAATTAGCTGGGTCTACCTGTGTCGTTAATGCAAACACGTCAGTACCAACGACCAAGGGTTGCCCACTACCAATAGAAATAGAAACACTGTTATTCTCAATTGGAATCACTCGAGCATCCACCAGCTTGGACAACTCACGTAACGCCTGCTCCCGTCGATCGAGCAAGTCATTCGGTTCGCCACCGCTATTGGTTGCCACATTGATTTGACCGTTTAAGTCAGCAATCTCCTTGGCGAGATTCGACACCTGTACGACCACAGCCTCAACCTGCTGACCAATGTCATTTTGCAAAGTCAGCAATTGATCCTGCAAGCTCTGGAACTTTTGTGACAGACTCTGCGCCGTCGACAAAAACACCTGTCGTGCTTCAATAGAAGACGGGTCATCAACCGCTGTTTGCAAACTAGAATAAAATGTAGACAAATTACCTGACAAACCACTGTCCGCATTGGAAAACAACTGGTCGAGCTGATCCATCACTCCACTGAATGTTTCTGCTTTGCCAAACACCGCAATATCAGTACGTTCATTAGCAACAAGAAATTGATTCGTAATGCGGCGAACCGTATCTACTTCCGCACCACTACCAAGAAAGAACCCGCCAAAAAACTCAGGCGTACGTGTACCAAACTCAGCAGACTGTCTGCTGTAGCCTTCAGTATTAACGTTGGTAATATTCTGACCGGTAACACTGAGGCCAATTCGGCTACTGCTCAGTCCAGATAAACCTATGTTAAGTAAGCTTGCCATATCGCTACCCTGTTACTGCGACAGACTTTTATAAGTCTGCAGTCCTTGCTGTTGCTGAACATTCAATGCCTGCTTACCAGCATCTTCTGAAGTTGCCATTGGCTGATTACGATCAACAAACCCACCCAGTTGCTTAACTAACATATCCGCCATACCGAGCCCAGGTCCTTCTGTCATGCTTAAACTGATTTGCTGGTCATACATATCACGGTAAAGTTTGGATTGTTGATTGTTCAGAAAGCCCTCTTCAGAAAAGGCTTCGTTGGCATTACGCATGCTTTTGAGCACCATATTCATAAAGATTGATTCAAATTGCTGTGCAACTTCACGCAGGGCACCCTGACTATCACTCTGAGCCTGTACCTTGATTTGTCCCAAGCTGGCCAAATCGGTATAGGCCTGCGAGTTTGCCAAATGGCTTTGCATGCGGGAAAACTGAGCCTGAGTTGAGAAATCAGTATTCATATCAGAACCTATATCACCACAATACTGGCACGCAGAGCGCCAGCCTGTTTCAGAGCTTCAAGAATTGCCATTAAATCGCCAGGCGCTGCGCCCACCTGGTTGACGGCCTGAACAATTTCATCCAAGGATACGCCTGGGTTGAAAACGAAGGCCCGGCTATCACCCTCATCAATGCCAATTTGGGAGCTGGGTGTAATAACCGTATCACCGTCGGAAAACGGCGCTGGCTGACTCACCTGTGGGTTTTCAGAAATGGTTACCGCCAGACTGCCGTGAGTAATCGCAGCAGGAGAAACTCGTACGTGCTTGCCAATCACAATGGTGCCGGTACGAGAGTTGATGATGACTTTTGCAGTCGCTTCAGCAGGGTCAATCTCAAGGTTTTCCAACACCGACAAATAGGTCACTCGTTGCGACGCATCAAGCGGCGCAGTAACCTGAATAGACGTGGAGTCCTGTGCAAAAGCCGTGTTAGCGCCCAACAAGTTATTAATTTTATCAGCAACACGTTTTGCCGTCGTAAAGTCCGGCGCATTCAGGTTGAAGGTCAAGGTATTGTTCTGGGCAAAGGTATTGGGAATAGCACGCTCGACAGTCGCCCCGTTGGGCACCCGTCCGACACTCGGCACATTAACCGTAATTCGTGAACCATCTGCACCCTGAGCACCAAATCCGCCTACCACCAGATTACCCTGAGCAATAGCGTAAATCTGACCATCCAGACCTTTCAACGGTGTGATAATTAACGTGCCACCACGCAGGCTTTTTGAATCACCTAATGAGGACACCGTTACATCAATTTGCTGGCCTGGTTTAGCGAAGGATTGAAGATCTGCATGTACGGCAACAGCCGCCACGTTTTTAGGATTGGGCGTTACACCAGCCGGCAGCACTATACCAAATTGTGCCAGCATGTTTTTGAAGGACTGCTTTGTAAAGGCCGTTTTATCACCGGTGCCATCAAGCCCGACCACGAGGCCATAACCAATCAGCTGATTGGTCCGCACCCCCGCTACGCTAGCCAGATCCTTAAGACGATCAGCCATCGCAAACTGGCAAAATAATAACGTGCTCAACACCAGCAGGCTTTTATTTAACCATTGTTTTTTTGATGATTTACTCAACATTTGAATGCTCATGATCTTTGCCTAAAAGGGCCATAACTGACCAAAGAAGAAATTCGATAACCAACCTGGCTCATTGGAATTAGCAAAACTACCGGTACCACTGTAGGTAATACGCGCATCCGCCAGTTTGGTTGAAGGCACCACGTTTTCCGGCGAAATATCTTCGTAACGCACCATGCCGCTAATACGGATGTATTCATCGCCTGTATTAAGTGTCATCCATTTTTCACCCCTGACCCGCAGCACGCCATTAGGCAAGACGTCTGTCACTGTTACCGTAATATTGCCTGACAGGCTGTTGCTCTGATCGCTCTCTGCATCCCCTTCAAAGGCATTATCGCCAGAAATCTTGGTTGCCAGGCCTTGATTTATCAAATTGTCGGTAATAGACGTGAAGGGTAGCGTTGGGGTAGCCATATTATGGGTTGTTTTATCACTGATCTCGGTTTCCGCTTTTTTAGAGGCGGTGGTCTTTTCCACCAAATTAACGGTCAAGATATCGCCCACATGACGCGCCTTGCGATCAACAAAATAGGACACGCGTTGATAGGGTTGATAAATAGCCCCCTGTGATGATTGATCCGGTACTCTGTAATCAGGCATAACAGGCGCATAAGCAGGATCATTAGGCTCAGCATTACGCACGCCGGCGCAACCTGTTAACAGAAAAACGCTGGCAGTACAGATCAGAGCCATACACTTAACTGTTTTGATACCCTTGTTAATCATCACGTTCACCTGTTTATATTTGATCGGCTGTTACAAGCTTTGCGTAACAAACTGCAGCATTTGGTCAGAAGTCGAAATAACCTTGGTATTCATTTCGTAGGCGCGCTGAGTGGTAATCATGTTAACCAGCTCCTCAACGATATTTACATTCGAGCTTTCCAGTACACCCTGTTCAATACTACCTAGCCCCGTCAATCCCGGCGTACCCGCCGTCGGCGCGCCACTGGCAGCTGTTTCCTTATACATATTGCCGCCAATCGCTTGCAAACCGGTTGGGTTGATAAAGTCTGCCAGCTGTATATTGCCAATTTGAGTGGGTGTTGAACTCCCCGCCACCGTGGCACTCACCACACCGTCACTACCAATAGTAATGTTCAGTGTGTTACTAGGAACGGTAATCGAAGGCTGCAGTTCGTAACCCTGAGAGTTAACAATCACGCCCGTTGAACTCAGTTGAAGCTGTCCATCGCGGGTATAGCCAGTTTCACCGTCAGGCAATAACACCTGTAAATAGCCGCGGCCATTAATACCTACATCAAGCGGCTGATCGGTCACTGACAAATTACCCGCGGTATGGAGCTTCTGGGTCGCGACTGTTTTAACACCGGTACCCCTTTGTAAACCGGAGGGCAATTCTGTGGATTGTGAAGATTGCGCACCCGGTTGCTTATCCACCTGATAGAGCAAATCCTGGAAAACAGCCCGTTCACGCTTGTAGCCAGTGGTACTCACATTAGCCAGGTTGTTAGAAATACTCGCTAACGCATTATCCTGCGCAGTTAAACCTGTTTTACTAATCCACAATGAAGCTAACATAATCTTCTCCAATCAGCCCTGAAGGGCTCTTTAACATCTTTTCAAGTCACGCTATAAGAGCGTCTATTTGTTGCCGCTTTTCGTCCGCTTAGATGCCGTCACTAAGACATTTGCAAAAGCCGTGCCGAAGCTTCTGAATTTTCTTCTGCGGTCTTCATCATTTTTACATGCAACTCAAACTGGCGAGACAAACTAATTAGTTCAGTCAGCGCTTCGACAGCATTAACATTACTACCCTCAAGAAAACCAGCACTGATACCAACCGACGCATCAGCGGGCGCTACCTGGCCACTACGCTGGCGCATCAAGCCATCACTACCTTTATAAAGCTCTGCGCCATCGGGGTTGACTAGTTTGATTCTCGCCACTTGTGACAGAGAACCAGGGGTAGCGCCCAAACCTTGAATAGAAATCGTACCGTCATCACCAATCGTGATTTTTTCGAAGGGTGGTAAAGCAATCGGGCCACCTTGCCCCATCACCGGCAAGCCGTTGCCGCTGCGCAGCACACCCAGCGAATCCACCTTCATCTCACCGGCGCGGGTATAGGCTTCTTTTCCATCAGGCGTCTGCACCGCCATCCAGCCTTCACCGTTAACGGCGACATCCAACTCGTTGCCCGTTTCAACCAACGTGCCATAGTCAAAGTTCGTACCGGGATTCTCCTCCATGGCATACACACGCGATGCATAGGTTTCACCGTAAACCGGCATAGAGCGGGCCTGAGCAAAATCACTACGGAACCCCATAGTGGACACATTCGCCAAATTATTGGCGTGAATGGCGGTGCCGCGTGCATTCTGAATGGCACCGCTCATTGCAATATAAAGTGATTTATCCATGCTCTTTCCCCATCAACCTAATGTTCATCAACCAGCGTTAGCTGCTTATCTAACGAATCAAAGACTCAATTATCGAATCTGCAGAATCGCCTGCGTTACCGTCGACTCCGTCTCGATCGCTCGGGCATTGGCCTGATAATTACGCTGCGCCAGAATCAGATTCACCAATTCCTCAGACAAATCCACATTAGATTCTTCCAAAGCACCGGATTGGATAACACCTAACGAAGAGCTACCCGCCGTGCCCACAATAGGGTTACCAGAATCAAAAGATTCCGCCCACTGTGTGTTACCTTGGGGAGAAAGACCTTCAACGTTACTGAAATTAGCCAGCGCTACCTGTCCCAGAATCCGTGATTGGCCATTGGTATAACGGGCAAATACACCACCGGTACTGGAAATATCAACCCCGGTTAACAGCCCTGTCGCAAAACCATTTTGACTAATATCATTCACCGCAAACACACTACCAAACTGCGTGGTACCGGTAAGGTTAATCGTGAAGTTGGACGTAGTCGGAGGTGTCGTTGGTGCCTCATCATCGGCGACACCGGGTAATTCTGTGCCGTTATATGTACCATTTGAATCAACAGGCACCCAACCATCAACAACCAGCGTCGCTGGCGTTGTCGAGGCTAACGCACCATCATTGGTAAAATTAAGCACATAAGACTGACGCGTTGGCGTGGTAGTGTCATCAGCTTGAGTACCACCTGTTGGCGGTGTACCCACAGCACCGGGGCGACCAACATCCTGACCATCAATCTGTACATACATAGTCCACTGATTAGTGGCAGGCGCAGGGTCCTTCACAAAATACTTAGTCATTACATGGGAATTACCCTGACTATCAAACACCGAAATGGAAGTCGCCGAGTTATAGGTACTCTGGTCGGTCGGATTAAACGGCGTGGTGGATGGTGTTGTATTACGAGAATCCAGGTTCAGCAAACCAGTCACACCCGTTGTCTGAATAGGTGGCAGGTTATCGGTGGTCACTTGCAAGTTAGCCAACTGGCCAGAAATTGAACCGTTGGCCGAGGCAGGAAAACCCTGCAAAATCCCTCCCGAGTTATCAACAATGTTACCGGTATTATCAACACCAAAAGCACCATTACGACTGTAAAGCTGCTGCCCTTGAGAATTAATAATGAAGAAACCATTACCGTTAATTGCCAAATCCAGCGCGTTACTGGTGAAACCTAGATTGCCTTGAGCAAAATTTTGCTCCACATCGGTCAGCGACACACCATTACCAATGGCGTTGGCACCACCACCCAATACCGAGCTGGCATACACATCACCAAACTCTGCGGTGGAAGCTTTAAAACCCGTGGTACTGGCGTTAGCAATATTGTTACCGGTCACATTAAGTGACGCTGCGGCGGCCTGGAGGCCTGAAAGTGCGGTATTAAAAGCCATGATGACTCTCCTTTTCGTAAAACGGGTTAACGTACTTGCAAGACATTAGCTAATGCGACTGGGCCATCGAGACCAGCCAGGTTGAGCATGGTGCCGCTCCTTGAATCGATAGTTACGCTGTTCACATTGAAGTTAACAGCGGTACCCATCTCAACGGTTTCACCATTCACGCTGCCTTGAGCAACTAATTTATATTGACCAGAGGGAGCAGCGGAACCATCCTCGCCCAGACCATCCCAACTAAAAGCAAGGGGGCCCGCACCGTGATCGCCAAGCGGCAACTGGCGAACCAACGCACCAGCGCTATTGAAAACATTCAATTTCACCGAACTGGTAGTCTCTGGCAACCCGATAACACCGGTTAGCGCTTTACCCTGCTCCAATTGTCCAACATCGGACTGAACCATCACATCGCGACCCACCAGCGTTGTTGCCTGCAAGGCCTGGTTGGAAAGCATACTTTGAGAAAAGCTACTAAAGGACTCATTCAAATCCTGAATACCCTGTACCTGCTCCAACTGAGCCAACTGAGACATGAATTCAGAACCATCCTGAGGATTTAGCGGATCCTGATTTTCAAGTTGTGCCACAAGCAAAGTCAGGAAGTCTGTTTTCTTATCGTCTTCCGCCTTGGTATTTGTTTTTGCATTGATGCGATCCAGAATACTCTGTGCATTAACGCCACTTACTTCACTCATCTTTATTTCCTCGCGTCAGCGTTACTGGCCAAGCGTTAGTACCCGCTGCATCATTTGCTTAGCGGTATTCATGATTTCAACATTGGTTTGATAGGCACGTGACGCAGAGATCATATCGGCCATCTCAGAAACAACGTCCACGTTGGGGTAGTACACATAACCATCGTCATCCGCCGAGGGATGATCCGGTTGATATTTCTGGCGCAGATCAGCCTGACTCTCAACAATGCCATCAACTTTTACGCCGTAACCAGCCGACATACTGTTGAAGTCATTACCAAAGCCCGCACCAAATACGTCTTGATTAACTTGGTCGCGGATCACGGAAAAAACCGGATGACGGGCGCGGTACGTTTCCCCAGTACTGCTGCTGACGCTCTCTGCGTTGGCGATATTACTAGCAACGGTATTAAGGCGAATCGATTGTGCCGACATACCGGTGCCAGCAAGATCGAAAATATTGGAAAGAGACATGCGGTTACTCTCCTTTAAGCGCGCTGATCAAGCCGCGAAATTTACTGTTTAAAAAGGTAAAACTGGATTGAAAAGCAATGGCGTTATCGGCGTACTGCGCTTGCTCAATTTGCAAATCCACTGTATTACCGTCTATAGAAGGCTGCATTGGCGTGCGGTATTTAAGGTCCGAACCTAATCCCATCTCACCAGCTGTCGAAATGTGACGCGCATTAGTTCGCTTGATTGCCACACCCTGTTGACCTTTGGCCTGCGCCAACAGATCGCCAAAGTCCATATCACGTGATTGGTAGCCCGGGGTATCCGCGTTGGCAATATTGTTCGCCAACACTTCAGCACGCTGACCTCTTAATATCAGTGCCTTATCATGAATCCCCAGTGCCGCTTCAAAATTAATGGCCATTTGCGCCTCCAAATATCAATTACGCAATCATTAATGCAGAATGTGTGCCAATATTAAAAATCATTAAATTTCAACAAGTTATAAATAATTTGTGCCTATTTAAAACGGTAGCGGCAAGCTGTTTCCGCCTATTCATACTGCATCAGTGGCAAAGCTTGTCCTGACAAAAGCTACCACCGGACGCTGGCATCAAGAGGAATACAGAAAGCTGTTTTGAGCGACCAGAAGCACCAACTGCGTAACAAGCTTCAGATAACAGCCCTTCGTCACCTATAAAGCTGGCGTGAAAATTGCCTATAACTTTACGAAAGACATTAAACGCCAAATTTACGGCACACTTATATTTACAACGTGTTTCGCTGGAACATACGGTAAAAGCACACAGGCAACTGTCATGAGTTGGATGAGAATTTGCACCACACTGGTATTAGCTGGCGGCCTGCTAGGCAGCGGCTGGGCACAGGCTATTACGTCACCACAAACAATCCAGTCAGCCGTACACCGCCATATGAGTGAGCTGTTAAAGCAGTACCGTCTCAGCAATAACAATTCCCAGCGTATTGAGTTCGAAGTTGCCAGAGTCGACCCCAACCTGCGCATGCCCAGCTGCTCCAAAAAGCTAACACTTAAAAAGAATGAACCTCGGCTACTGGGTCGCGTCAGCATCCAGGTACGCTGTGATGGCAACAATCCCTGGCAGATTTATGTGCCAGTTACCGTGAAGGCCTATCAAAAAGTAGTGACCGCCGCCGCACCGCTAACACGCGACCAACGTCTTGATGAAAGCGTCATAGCGTTAACAGAAAAAGATATATCGCGTTTAACTCAAGGCTATTACAGCTCTGTCAGCGAAGTTTTGGGGAAATCGCTAAAACGCCCAGTGTCACTAAATGGCGTCATACAACCCAATATGGTGATCGAAGCGATGGTCATCAAACGTGGTGATGAAGTAATGATTCTTGCCAAAATTGGCACTCTCTCAGTTAAAAGCCACGGCATTGCTGTCAACAACGGCCGTATTGGCCAGCAAATACAGGTAAAAAACAAAGCCTCCAAGCGCGTCATCACAGCACGCGTTATCAGCAGCACACTGGTTGAGGTGGTTATGTAAACACTCAAACAAGCATTTGATAAAACGATTCTCAGCGCAGATAATATGGTCATTGTGTACCAGTCTTGAGCGACGATTTAAGTAGAAAAAAACGTTAAAGTTACGCTCAACACAGCCGATAAACAGGGTACACACACTAGGACATAGTGACATGGTTAACGAAATCAACAGTTTGATACATAGCTCAATCAGCACCGCTGGCAATAAAGCTGAGCGTGTGGAAACTGTTAGCGCCGGGAGTCAACAGCAGGTTGCATCACAAAGTGAAGCCGCCAAAGAAACCATTGAGATTAGTTCTCAAGCTCAACTGTTGAATAAGCTCGAAGCGCAAATCAAAGATTTACCTGAAGTTGATCAAGCACGCGTGGACGCCCTGCGCGACCAAATCAGCCAAGGTACCTACGAGATAGACAGCTCCAGCTTAGCTCAGCGCATTATTGATCTTGAGTTATAAGTAGCTTGTCGTGGCACTTGCCACGACAAAACATGCTGGAGAACCACTATGGCGACACCCACCGCCCTTTCGTCTTCAATGACTCAAGCAATTGAATTGCTTGAGTCACTCAACGAATTACTGATAGCTGAACGTAGCGCTCTCAAAGAACGCGACACAGCAAATATCCAATCGACTCTTAATCAAAAAACTGACTTATTAAAGCAGTTGGAACTAAATGCCTCAGCCCGCAGCCAGCTACTTGCTAGCTCGGGTTATAACGGTGATGAAGTCGGTATGGAAAACTACCTTGAGTCACTGCCCGTTACCGCCTCCCAACTAAAGCAACAATGGCTGACGCTGAAAGAAAAACTACAAACCTGCAAAGATGCCAATCAGGTTAATGGAACCATCGTACACCGCTCAAAAACGCAGGTTGAGGCCTTACTCAACATCTTGCGCGGCCAGTCAGGCCAACAGAAAATTTACAATGATTCAGGCAAATCCAGCTCCGTTGGCGGCGGCCATTCATTGGCTAAAGCCTGATAGCAGATCGCGGCACAGGGGTTGCATATCCATGCCGCGCATCTACACTAAATGCTAATAATTTCTTCATTGTTATAAAAAGGTCTCTGACGCAAGCCTATGGCACTGGAAACTAAAAAAGCATCGGATAACGCCGACGGGGTTGTTGGCGTCCGCAGCCTCACCAACAAACAACAGATTTTCAGCATCCTGTCCTCTGTGCAGAAATCCCGCACGCCCATCACCATCAAATTCGAGGGCAGTGACAAATACTTTACCAGTATCATTCTAAAAACCGATCTTGATCGAGACCATCTGATTATCGATGAAATCGCGCCCGAAGAAGGGCATATACTAGCGATGAAAAACCTGCCTTTCTCCATCCGTGGCAGCCACGGTGGTGTCAGCTTATTTTTCCGACCCAATATAATTAGTGGCTCAGGCACTGAAAACGGTATCGCTTTTTACAGCATTCCTCTGCCTGAAGAAATGATCTACCAACAACGCCGTGGTTCATTCAGAGCCTTGGTACCCCGAGCCTTAAACACTCAGGCCACCCTGTCATCAGAAGAACGCAACCAAACGCTCACCGGTCGCCTATTCGATATTTCCATTACCGGCTGCCGCATCAACTTTGAAGGTGAAATTGAACCTGAACTGGTACGCACCGAAGTCTTTGAACGGGTTGAAATTAAACTATCCGATGGAAATAGTATTCACTACCCGCTGAAGCTCAAACACGCGTCCTTTAGCCGTGAAATGAAGGAAACCACCTGCGGTTTTGAATTTATGGGCATCGATAAAGCCGGACAGCGAATCGTTGATCGTTTTGTCTATTTCTTGCAACGCGAAGCACGTCGACTGGAAACAAAATAAACGTATTGAACTCAGTACCTTTAAAACAACTTCAGCGCCGATAACTTTTCTAAATCCTCGGGGCGATCCACATCCCAGCGCTTCGGTAGCTCATGCCACAGACACTCAATACCCCTTAAGGTTTCTCTGGTCTGTATTAAAACCTGACCGGTGCCCCAGCTCACCTTCTCAAACAATTGCGGATAATGGCTGCGCATACCAATCAGCACATAACCTCCGTCACTAGCTGGCCCTAACACCACTTCATTGCCCTGCTGTAAAGATTCAAAAGCCTCATTGAGGTAATCAACATCCAGCAACGGGCAATCACTACCCACCACAATAACCATTTCGTATTGCTGCAACGCTTGTTCAATGGCATGACTTATACGCTGACCTAAATCAGCACCCTGTTGCACACGCGGTTCAGTAACAGACGGGAATAATGTGCTAAAAAAATCTACAGACTCAGAACTATCAGACCAAAGCTGCATGGGAGCCAACTGAAAAGCATTCAGTGTTTCCCAGGTATGACGCAACAGCTTTTTATGTAACTGCAAAGCGCCGATATCACCCAACGCTGGAATCAAACGAGTTTTCACACGCCCAACATGAGGTGCCTTGGAAAACTGTAAAATACACGCATTAGGAAATTTCATATTAACGGAAAAAGGCTCAATTAAAGGGATAATATCGTTGCACTAAATCAGCAGGCGTAGCGCCAAAAAAATAGCGGAATCGCAGCTCCCACATCAATAAAATCGTACGCAAGACACCGCGTGACTCCCAACGTCGACTAGAAGTTTTGGCCTGCTGTTTGAGACAAAGCGGTCTACTGATTTTACGCAGGCGGCGACACAGTTCAATATCTTCCATCAAGGGCTCATCCACAAACCCGTCCAGGCTTTCGAATAATGGTCGGCGTACAAAAATAGCCTGATCCCCCGTCGCAATTCCGGTCAGCGCCGAACGCCAGTTGATGCAGGTTTCGATAACCCGAAAAATCGCTCGCTTACCACTCAGGCATACATTAAAACGCCCCCAACTCATGTCACTTTGAGTAAGTTGTTCAGTCCATTCAAAAAATGGTTGAGGTAACCGGGTGTCGGCATGTAAAAACAATAACCAATCACCCTGCGCGTGAACCGCACCGGCATTCATTTGCCGAGCCCGCCCCGCTGGCGATTGCAGCGTCAGATCACACAATGACTCAGCAATAGCAGCGCTTTGGTCACAACTGCCGCCATCCACCACAATCAGCTGGTGGCCGCTCTCACGCAACGGCTGTAGGTGTTGAAGGAAGCTCGTCAATGCGTCCGCCTCATTCAACACAGGCACAATGATCGTCAGTTTCATTGAGGTTTCATTCCCAAGACAATTGCAGGCCTAGTCCAGCGCACCGCCGCAACTACTTCCCTGCCCCGCTGTGCAACCATAACAATGGTCTGCCACGCGAACATCCCGCCCCTCCAAACCACCTGTGATCAGGTCACTAAGATGTGGCTTAGGTTTATCAGAGGTAATCATTGGCAGGCGCAACATCTGATTAAAATCACAATCGTAAACATAGCCTTGCCAATCAACACTGACTAACGAACGACACATTAGCGTTGCTAGATTATGTTCCGCATAGTTATCCTTGAGCAGTGTCATGTAATCATCAAACAAACCCTTGGAAAGCAGCATACTGCCAAAACGACTGATCGGCATATTGGTAATCACAAACAGATCATTAAACTCAATACCGTGACGCTGCTTAAGCTCACGCTGGTAATCAGCCTTGAGAGCCTCCTGAGCAGGCGGTAAATTTGTATCCGAAGGGTTAAAGACCAGATTCAACGTCAAACCGGTATCGGCTTTACCATAACCCAATTGATTAAGCCGTTTAAGCGCTTCGATACTGTCTTGATAAACTCCTTTGCCGCGCTGTTTATCGACATTTTGCTCGGCATAGCAGGGTAAAGAAGCAGTAATTTCAACACCTTGTTCAGCTAGAAATGTGGCCATGTCCTGATAACCCTCTTCCAATAAAATGGTCAGATTACAGCGATCCACGACATTCACGCCCAGCTTGCGAGCTTCCGTCACCAAATATTTAAAATGCGGATTCATCTCCGGCGCGCCACCGGTCAAATCCAACTCTCGTATACCCTGTGTTTTTAAAAAATCGATCACCAAATCAACCGTCGCAAGATCCATTAATTCGGTACGGCGCGGCCCGGCATTCACATGACAATGCACACAACTCAGGTTACACAAATAACCTAGGTTAACCTGTAGTTTTTCCAACTTCGATCGCCTGATCGTGGGGAAATCGGTAGTTTGTAGCAACGGCAGGGTATCAAGCATAGCGGGCCCGGTTAATTAAAATGATTAGATCGGCATAATAATGCTCCATTGCGACTATGGACAGCGCAAACAACGATTCATTCCGCGAGCCATTTGTGCTGAGAAGCCATTTATTCTATGTGCGAGAGTGCTAGACTATTTACAAACACTTGGAGCAGCTATGAGCAAATCACATAAGCCTGTTATCGGTATTATTTGTGACGCCTTTGGCCGTGATGGCAATGCAGACAGACAGTTCCACGGAGTCGCCGAAGAATATATTCGCGCCATTAATGAAGGCACCCGCTGCACACCGTTACTGATTCCTGTCAGCACAAACGGTGACTGCGATGCAGATGCCTTATGCCAGATTCTTGATGGTCTGTTATTAACCGGTAGCCGTACCAATGTCCACCCGGACCGCTATGCTGGAGCACCCAGCAAACCGGACACCCTGTTCGATCTCAAACGAGACATCACCGCCTTTGCCCTGGTCCAGGCAGCAATAAAAAACAAACTGCCGGTTCTTGGTATTTGTCGAGGTTTTCAGGAAATCAATGTCGCTCTCGGTGGTACGCTACATCAGGAACTGACAGAGCTTGGTGACAGACTAGACCATGCCAAGCACATGGCGTTACCTCAGGAGCAACAATATCAAACAAGCCATAATATCAATCTAACGGTCAACGGCTTCCTGCATCAACTACTGGGCATATCACATATCGAGATTAACTCATTACACCACCAGGGAGTGGATCAGCTCGCCGAGACATTAGTGCTGGAAGCTATCGCCACTGACGGCACCCCGGAAGCCTTCAAGCTACCGAACGACGATCATTTTTTTGTCGCTACCCAATGGCACCCAGAATGGCATATTGCTTCTGACCCTGTATCACAGGCACTGTTTCATGCCTTTGATTTGGCGGTGCATGAATATGCCGGTCTCAAACATCCCCGTACAGGTTAGCTGAATAATTAATTCCCCAACTGACAATGACTCATGTAGCGAAGCAAGCTCGTTATAAGTAGAATGGTCGGCGCATTAAGTTCGCCATGCACTTCGCCCCGGTGGCACAGCTGGATAGCGCGGCCCCCTCCTAAGGGGCAGGTCAGAGGTTCGAATCCTCTCCGGGGCACCATTTAAATCAATAAGTTATACCACGACAGACCTGATAAATATTTCGAAACACACATATATAGTCACTTTATTGCGCCGAGCAACACGCTTAGCAAGCGACAAAATAGATTACAAAGATAAGCAACAACCTAATACCCACCTATATATTCCTGAAACTCATATATTTAAATGGATAAGGTAGGCCAGAACATTGGTGGGCAGCACTACCATGCAAAAAAACCAGTTAATTTAAAGTTATTCAGTCTTTGCCGTAACGGGCATATTTTCCACAATGAGAGAATCGGTCCTTAAGTGATGCATGACTTTTTCTGCCACATTACCAACCAAAAGTCCCTTTATACCCTGTCGTCCCATACTGCCCATTATCACTAACTCGGCTTTTAGTTCATCCGCCCAGTGAGGAATGGTTTTTTCGGGTGGCCCGGCCGTAACATGCATCTGAACATTTGGCAGGTCAAAATCACTGAGTAACGTCGCCAGTTGTTGTTCCGCTTCGTCCCGGTGTTTACGCTCATATTCCCTCACATCAATCACATCCAACTGTTTCAGGAGATTGGATACGGGAATGCTGTAGACAATGTGAAGTTCCGCATCAAATGTTTGCGTCCACTTTTTAGCCCATTCCAGAATGGTTTTATTTAACTCGCGATGCACATCGTCAGTCGATGTGGGGTCAACAGCCGCCATCACGACACGCTTACATTTCCAGCGCTGTTGACTGGCGATAAGTACAGGAATACTCAGGTTACGTATCAACTGCCAGTCACAGGGCGTATGAAACAAGGATTCGGAACGATGTCCGGCCTTAATGATCAAGTCAAAATCATTGCGCTCACAGTACGCCACGACCCATTGGGCTACGTCTTCAGTCACGACAACCTGACTTCTTATTGAGTCCTTCTTATCGTAACCCTGAAAAACGCTGTTTACAGAAGTTACCAAAGCCTCAGCTTGCCGGTTAACGGTATTGTCATTCCGCCTGTTAACATCCGTGATAAAGCGAACCACATCAATTTCTGCATCTAACGGAGCTGCAATATCATGTGCTTTTTCTAATGAACAATTACCTTCTTCATGTGCATTTGTTATTACCAAAATTGCTTTAGTCATAGCAGCCCTTTGTGCTTGAAAAGTTTTTGAAAACCCTTGAGAATCCCTGAGCGCATAGAAAGAATAAACACCCTTTTCAGCCAAGTCCAGCAGCTGCGCAATCCCTCTAATCCAGTTGACATGAAGCCAGGCATGCTCAAAACTGAAAAAGTAGACAAAATTAGACGATAATCTGACCCAACAGACGGAGGGACCCTTTTAAATGCAAATTCATATTGGACAACCTAGAGCGTCGAAATGAAATCTTGTGGTTTTGCCGTACTTCTGTTTCTACTCTGGCTGTCTATGTCGGGGCATTTTGAACCACTGCTGCTGGGGCTAGGGGTAGCATCTGTGACGCTCACCGTTATCCTGGCACGGCGGATGAATGTTATCGACCATGAAAGTTATCCCCTGCACCTCTCGCTGAAACTCCCCGGCTATTTTCTCTATCTATTCAAGGAGATCGTTAAGGCAAACATCGACGTTGTCACACGCATCCTGCGCTGGCGGAGCACATCGATCAGCCCACAGATGATCGATATTCCACAACCGCAAGAATCTGTCCTGGGTGCGGTGATTTATGCGAATTCCATCACCCTGACTCCCGGCACGGTTACGGTCAGATTATCGGAAGACAGCATCACCGTGCATGCGCTCAGTAGCGAGACAGTCGCTAAGCTAGCGACGGGCACCATGTCAAAAGAAATATCTAGTCGGGTTTTCAACAAATAATGTTTGTTGCAGCTTTCCTCGCGATCCTTGTTTCAATGGGACTGGCCCTGGCGCGCGCCCTTTTAGGACCGACGACCTACGATCGTATTGCCGCGGTTAACATGTTTGGCACCAAAACGGTGCTGCTGATTAGTGTTTTGGCGTTTTTCTCCGGCCGAACCGATCTGCTGGATATTGCACTGGTCTATGCGCTGATCAACTTCATAGGCGTCGTCGCAGCACTCAAGCTGGTCAGCCAGGGTAGTTTCCACACCTCGCACGATGGCGGGAGCCAGACCAAGCAGGGAGAGCCGGAGTGATTATCGATATTGCCAGTTGGGTTCTGCTATTGACCGGTGGAGGGCTGGGCATCGTTGGCGGCATCGGTATTCATCTATTCCCCGACTTTTATAGCCGCCTGCATGCCACCGGCATAACAGACACCCTGTGCACCATGTTGATTCTGCTCGGCCTTGGCTTGCAGGCCGGCTGGAGTATCGCCGCGTTTAAACTGGCTCTAATCTTCGTATTCCTCTTTTTTACCACCCCAACCGCTTCCCATGCACTGGCTAACGCGGCAGCACACAGCGGGTTGAAGCCAAAACTGGATGGCGATAACCCGGGGAAAGTAGGCCCATCATGATTGATATTATTATCGATATCACCCTGCTGACCTTTCTGGCGATCACCTCGATTGCCATCCTGCGCATGTCAAACCTGTTTGCCATTGTCATGCTGTTTGGGATTTTCAGCCTGCTTTCGGCTGGCCTGTTCGTGGTTATGGATGCCCCCGATGTGGCCTTTACCGAGGCTGCGGTGGGTGCCGGAATCTCGACGGTATTGATGCTGGCCACGTTGGCACTGGTCAAGCGGCAGCAAAAACCCCACTACACCGAGGAGACACCGCAAACCCACCGCCCGTGGCTACCACTGCTTGTCGTGGCCGTCACCGGTTCGACATTGATTTACGGCACCTGGGATATCCCGGCGTTTGGCGCCCCCGATGCGCCGGCTCAGACGCATGTTGCGCGTTACTACATCGATAACGCACTGCAGGAAACCGGTGTACCTAATATCGTCACGGCCGTGCTGGCAAGCTATCGCAGCTTCGATACTCTGGGTGAAGTTGCGGTCATCTTTACCGCAGCCGTGGCTGTGCTGCTGCTGATCGGGGGCAGACGCCCAAAGTCATCCGACACGACCGAGGACGAGGAGAAGCAAGATGAGATCTAACCTTATCCTGCATGTTGTCGCCAAGTTCGTTATCCCGCTGATTATCCTGTTTGCTCTCTATGTCCAGTTTCATGGTGATTTCGGGCCGGGCGGCGGCTTCCAGGCCGGGGTAATTTTTAGCGCCGCATTCATTCTGTACGCCCTGGTATTCGGGCTCGATGTCGCAGAAAAGATCATCCCTGCAAATTGGCTGCGCATACTGGCTGCGCTGGGCGTGCTTATCTATGCCGGAGTTGGTCTGGCGTCCCTGTTGTTAGGGGCTAACTACCTCGATTACACGCCGCTAGGCAGCAACCCGATCGCCGGCCAGCATCTGGGCATTCTGTTGGTGGAACTGGGCGTCGGTATTACGGTGGCTGCGGCCATGTTGATTATATTTTTTACCTTCGCAGGCAGGGGCCGGGATTGATGGATTTTCTTATTGGTCATTATAACTACTGGATTGTCATCATTCTGATGATGGTCGGGCTTTATACCGTGATAAGCCGCGGCAATCTGATCAAAAAAATTATTGGCCTGAATATGTTCCAGGTCTCAGTGTTTTTGCTCTATATCAGCCTGAGCACAGTGAAGGATGGGGCGGCACCTATTATCACCGAAGGCGTTAAGGTCTATTCAAACCCTTTACCCCATGTATTGATCCTTACCGCCATCGTGGTGGGTGTCGCCACAACGGCGCTGGCGCTGGCGCTGGTGGTGCGCATCAAAGAGAGCTACGGCACCATTGAAGAGGACGAAATTCACAAATTGGATCATTCGCTGTAATGGCAAATCATATAAGCCTGTTGTTGGTCGTGGTACCGCTGATTGCTGCGCCTGTGGTCGCAATATTACCCCGTGGCCGATTGCCCTGGGCGCTGTCGTTTATTGTTGCCGCTGCCTGTGCCGTGCTTGCCGGGGTACAACTTTGGACGGTGCTGCACGAGGGCACGATCCTTTACGAATTGGGTGGCTGGGAGCCGCCCTGGGGAATTGAATACCGCATCGATGCCGTCAATGCCTTTATGGCCTTGATCGTGGCCTCCATCGCCGCCATCACACTGCCCTATGCGTTGCTCAGCGTAGAGCGCGAGATCCCCACAGCGAAGATACCGCTGTTCTATAGCGCCCTGCTGCTCTGTCTTACCGGTCTATTGGGAATCACCCAAACCGGCGACATCTTTAACATCTTCGTCTTTCTGGAGATATCATCCCTCGCCTCCTATGCACTCATCAGCCTGGGACAAGACCGACGGGCATTCACTGCCGCCTATCAATACCTGATCATGGGCACCATCGGCGCCACTTTCTACCTGATCGGTGTCGGCCTGATCTATTCACAAACCGGCAGCCTCAATATGCAGGATCTGGCGACCATTCTGCCGGATGTATTGCAGCTTAATACTGTGCATACCGGCTTTGCCTTCATCATGGCGGGAGTGGCACTGAAACTTGCGCTGTTTCCCCTGCATCTTTGGCTACCCAATGCCTATACCTACGCCCCCTCGGTGGTCACCGTTTTTCTTGCCGCAACGGCCACCAAGGTCGCCGTTTATGTGATGCTGCGCATGCTGGGCACGGTTTTTCCACAGGGCTTCGCCCTGACAACACCCTTCGAAGAGCTGTTTATTCTGGCTGGCATCGCTGGCATTATCTGTGCTTCGAGCTACGCCATCTATCAGACCAATGTCAAACGCCTGCTGGCCTACTCCAGTGTCGCACAGGTCGGCTATATGGTACTGGGAATCGGGTTTGCATCGTCGGCCGGTTTAACAGCCACACTGGTTCACCTGTTCAACCATGCGCTGATGAAGGGCGCTCTGTTCATGGCAATTGGCGCCATTATCTACCGTATCGGTGCTTGTCGTATGGAGCAGATTCATGGCCTGGGTAAAGCGATGCCATGGACCTTTGGCGCTGTTGTTATCAGCGGGCTGAGCCTCGTTGGCGTACCGGGTACCGCCGGCTTTATCAGTAAATGGTACCTGGTCTTAGCAGCCCTGGAACAGCAAGCGTGGATCTCGGTTGCCGTTATTCTGCTCGGCTCCCTGCTGGCGGTGGTGTATGTCGGCAAAGTGATAGAGGCGCTCTACTTCAAACCGCTCGCAGACACCAACAAAGTGGTGACTGAGGCACCAGCATTGCTACTGATACCAACCTGGGGGCTAGTGCTAGCGAACATCTATTTTGGCCTGGATACCGATTTGACGGTAGGGGTTGCTGAAAAAGCGGTGGAGGTCCTTGCAGGCCTTGCGGAGACCGAGCCATGAGTGCCGAAACACTGCTGCTTGCTCCCCTGCTACTGCCGCTGATAGCTGCGGCTGGCATTATCATTACCCGCCACACGCCTAACCTCAGAGAGGGCGTGACACTGGTGAGCTCTGCACTCGTCGCTATTCTGGTGGTAATACTGGCCACACGCTTTATGGATGGGGAGGTATTTGCACTGACCCTGTTCGAGCCCTTACCTGGAATTGCCATTGCCTTTGAAATTGAAGCACTGGGGATGCTGTTTGCACTGGTTGCCGGTTTACTGTGGCTGGTCACTTCGATCTACGCCATCGGCTATATGCGTGGTCACAATGAACAGAATCAAACCCGATTCTTCGCGGCATTTGCAATTTCCATTGCCGCCACCATGGGCATCGCCTTCGCGGGAAATCTGCTCACCCTCTTCCTCTTCTATGAGCTGTTGACGCTTGCCACCTACCCGCTGGTCACCCATGCCGGTACACCGGAAGCAAAAAAGGGCGGACGAACCTACCTCGGTATTTTACTGGGCACATCCATCGGTCTATTTCTGTTGGGAATTCTGGTGACCTGGTCCCTGACCGGCCGGGTAGATTTCCAAACGGGCGGCATACTAGACGGTCATATTGACCCGGCCTGGGCCGGCCTGCTCTATGCCCTGTTCCTGTTCGGCATTGGCAAGGCCGCAGTGATGCCCTTTCACCGCTGGTTGCCTGCAGCGATGGTGGCACCCACGCCGGTCAGCGCACTGTTACACGCCGTAGCTGTGGTAAAGGCCGGTGTCTTCACCCTGCTCAAGGTGACCATCTATATCTTCGGCGGTGATTTCATCCTCTCCAACGACGTGACCGGTGGCCTGATTTGGGTTGCGGCGGCCACCATATTACTCGCCTCCGCGGTGGCGATGACCAAGGATAATCTCAAGGCACGGCTGGCCTATTCCACCGTCAGTCAACTGAGCTATATCGTGTTGGGGACGATGTTGGCGAGCAAATCGGGGCTGATCGGCGCCTCTATGCACATCGCGATGCATGCCTTCGCCAAGATCACCCTATTTTTTGCCGCCGGGGCCATCTTTGTCGCCAGCCATAAAAAGCTCGTCAGCGAACTGAACGGTCTGGGACGCGCCCAGCCGGTCACTTTTATTGCTTTTTTCATTGGCACTTTAAGCATTATCGGCTTACCGCCCTTCGGCGGCATGTGGAGTAAATGGTATCTTGCTCTGGGTGCGGTTGAGACAGCACAGCTGCTATTACTTGCCGTATTGATGATTAGCTCACTGCTCAATATTCTTTATCTGCTGCCCATTCCTATCCGGGCCTTTTTCAGCAAACCACCGAATGGCGAGCACTATACAAAAATCGCGGAAGCGCCGAAATCGATGCTGCTAGCAATGGTGATCACCTCCACCGCCTGCCTCATCCTTTTCTTCTATCCCGACCCATTCTATCGACTGGCAGGTTTGGCTGCCGGAGGTTACTGACATGTCAGGTGACAAAGAGAAGATCCATCTTTTTGATCGACCGGAAAATGTTAATCGGCTGCTTAAGGGGTTCTATGCCATCTGCATCCTGCTGGTGCTGGCCGACTTTATCCTTCACCGCCATATCGGCTTTGACTGGGAAAAGATACCGGCCTTTTACGCCCTTTACGGTTTTGTCGCCTGCGTTCTGCTGGTGGTCATCGCAAAAAGGATGCGCAACGTGCTGATGCGTAAGGAAGACTATTACGATGACTGAATCACCTCCCTTCCTGCTCTTTTTTATCGCCGCACTTCTGGTTGCTGTTACCCGCGGTCTGCCGCGGCAACTGATACTGCTGGCAACCCCGGTGGTGACGGGGCTGTATCTCTGGCAGAGCATCGAGTCCGGAGCCCATGTTGCGTACAGCCTGATGAGCTACGACTTGGTCCTACTGCGGGCGGATAAACTCAGCCTGCTGTTCGGTTATCTTTTCTGTATCGCCAGTTTTTTTGCGGGCATATTCTCCCTGCATGTAAAGGACACCAAACAGCACGTTGCCGGACTGATGTACGCAGGCAGCGCACTGGGGGCTGTGTTTTCAGGCGACTTGATTACGCTGTTTATTTTCTGGGAGCTGTTAGCCATCAGCTCCGTATTTCTCATCTGGGCACGCGGTACGGAGCGGGCGCTGAAAGCTGGTATGCGCTACCTGGTATTTCAGGTGCTGTCAGGGGTACTGCTGCTGGCCGGTGCACTGGTCTATTACCACCAAACAGGCTCACTGGCATTTGATCACATTGGCTTAGATGCCGGTGTCGCAGGCTGGCTAATCTTTATCGCCTTCGGCATCAAAAGCGCCTTCCCGTTCCTGCACAGCTGGCTGACCGATGGTTACCCTGAAGCGACGGTGACTGGCACAGTCCTGCTCTCCGCTTTTACCACCAAGGTTGCTGTCTATAGCCTGGCACGCGGCTTTGCCGGTGAAGAGATCCTGATCTATATCGGTGTCACCATGGCCTGCTTCCCGATCTTTTTCGCGGTGATCGAAAATGACCTGCGCAAGGTGTTGGCCTACAGCCTCATTAATCAGGTCGGCTTCATGGTGACAGGTATCGGGATTGGTACGGCCCTGGCACTGAACGGTGCTGTTGCTCACGCCTTTAGTGACGTCATCTTCAAAGGCTTGCTGTTTATGAGCATGGGGGCTGTGCTCTACCGGGTTGGTCATATCAATGGCTCGGATCTGGGCGGGCTCTACAAATCGATGCCGAAAACCACCGTGCTTTGTATTATCGGTGCGCTTTCGATCTCCGCGTTCCCGCTGTTCAGTGGTTTTGTCAGCAAGTCGATGGTGATGACCGCGCTGATGCAGGAGGATCACGGTTATTTCTGGCTGTTGATGCTGTTTGCCTCAGCCGGCGTGTTCCACCACGCAGGTATCAAGATTCCCTATTTTGCCTTCTTCCACCACGACTCCGGCATCCGAACCGAAGAAGCACCGCGCAACATGCTGGTTGCTATGGGCATAGCAGCTGCCCTGTGTATTTTTATTGGTACCCAGCCGCAATATCTCTATGCCCTACTGCCCTGGGAAGTCGAATACTGGCCCTATGATGTGACCCATGTGCTGGCACAAACACAGTTGCTATTCTTCTCTGCCCTAGCCTTTGTCTGGCTAAATAAACGGGGGCTTTACCCACCGGAACTGCGTTCGGTCAATCTGGATGCGGAATGGTTTTATCGCCGCCTGTTGCCTGCTAGCGCGCAACGCACCCTGAACCTGCTGACCGGCATTAAGAAATCGACACTGACAACAATTACAGCACAGGCGCAGCGGGTACAGAACGAATTCAGCAAATCTCCGCTAGCTAAATACCATCTCGCAGAGAGTTGGCAAACCGGGAGCATGGTGTTCTGGATTTCAGCTATCCTCGGCGCCTTTCTGTTACTGGATATCTTTGGTCTGGGGCATTAGCCTGAAGTGATTTGAGAACACAGAAGTATCCAGCGATATCAATAGGAAAATTGCAGGGCGGCGGCTTTGTAAATGAACGTCGAGGAAGGGAGGCTTAGCGATAAAAACTGTCTAACTTAGCACCTTTGCCAGACCCGATTGATTTCTATGCCCGGCCTCACTTTTACGTGGCTTTATCATCTACTCCAGCTGGAGGCAGCATTTATGACAATAAATGCCGAAATCAAAAAGAAAAGGCCTAAAACTTAAGCGGCTCTCGAGACAAATTAGGTTCCATCACAACCAGCTCAACCCGACGATTTTCGGCATCAGAAGCGCCAGGAATCATCATTTTTTTGCCGCGCCCTTCCGCACGTAATCGTGTCTGATCAACACCGTGGCGATCAACCAGTTTTTCTTTCACGGCCTCAGCACGTTGTTGCGAAAGCAACATATTAATCGCATCTTCACCCACCTGGTCGGTATGCCCTTCAAGCAACATACTATTTTGCGGATTCTGCTGGATAAATTGAGCCGCAGATTGTAATGCTTCATCATAAGCAGGTTTCACAAAGGCCGAGCCAAAGTCAAACTCAACCGTTGCCACAGGGCGTCCAGTGGCATAATCAACCACGGCTACTTGAACCGGTGCCTGTGAGACCGCTTCAATAAAAGACGCTGATTGCAACGCTGAGATATCTTCACCCCTCATAACGGCTTCCAGCAACGCATTCTTATCAATTTTTAATTGGTCCGGCGCTTCAGCAGGGCAGCGACCATACAAGTCTTCATCTACCTTACGATTTAAATCCAAGCCATCACTGGCAATACCTTCATAACCAACAACTTGTAAAGCTTCCAGCAATTGCCCCATACCAGCCAGAGTCGAAACCTGAGCAACAACAAAATCCGCTTCAGCATTAACCACCGAACGACTCACCTGAAAATACTCATTTTCCTGATCCAGCAGGTCCAGCAGTGTACGCTGTCCAATATCAAACTGTTCACGATAAGCATCACGCGCTTTACGTGTGGCCTCACGATTAATACGCTGATACCCCAGTTGCTCCTGCAAGCTGGTAGTATTGTTATAAGCAATCGCTACGGTCTGACGCACTTCCTGACAAACCCTGACGCGCTGTTCACGTGCAGCGTTAGCACGCTCATGGAACTGACGTTTCTCAGCACTATGACTACCACCCTTATAAAGGTTGTAGGTCATGACCAACTCAACAGCCTGTTCGTCAAATTGACCATCAACACCATTACGGTCGTGTTCAAGCTCCTGACGCAGACGTAAATCAAAACGAGGCATCATGACAGCATTTTTTGTTTTGGCTTCGGCCTGTGCCGAATTCAGGGATTCAATCGCAGAATTAATCATTGGACTTTGTGCATATGCAACACGTAAAGCCTGTGCTTTTTCTGTAGGCAAAATATCTTCAGGAAATTCTGGCCACTCGGGATCAGCCGAAGGCAACATGCCAACAATACGTTGATAGCGCACCTTCACATCGTGCAAGTTATCCAGTTCGGTTAACAAGTTTGTTTCAGCCAGCGCAAGGCGACCACGTGCCTGATCCAAATCGACGCGACGGCTGATGCCTGCATTGGTTCGCTCTTCAATGTCATCAAACAACAGCTTATGCTGCACATAATTCCGCTTCGCCAGCTCAACCAATTGCTGATAACGCATCACATCGATATAGGCTTGTGCAGCTTCCTGTGCTTTTTCTTCAGATATTTGACGTAATTCATAGAAACGAGCCAACGATGCTGCATCAAGGCGCTTCACATTATTTCGCACAGAAAAACCATCAAACAACATTTGCGTCAGTGTTAAACGAACGCTATCAGTGCTATAGCTATTATCGGATGTCGTTGGCGAATCTGTTTGCTCACGCCCTACCTGAGCTTCCAAATCCACCGATGGCAAATAACCTCCCTGTGCGGCACGTTTTTCAGCCATTGCCGCTTTAAATGTGTACCAACCAGCATTGACCTCAGGGTTATTCAAAACTGTATGGCTCACCACTTCCGGCAAAGTTTTAGCCGATTCAGCTAAAACAGCTGATACAGGGATGCAAAAGGCCATCCCAACGACTATTATTTTTTTTAGAACGTCCATATTTTTCCTAGGGCTATAAATTCCGGGGAAATCCCCTTTTAACAATTAATAATAATGTACTGAGCCTGCATCCAAAATGCACCTGTTACAATGTACTAAGATGTCCTACCACAAACGTTGAAAAGCCTGTTAAATTGCTATCAACAAAGTATTGGTTAATAACAATAGTTCATTTTTTACACAAGTCTAAAAAACGAACTAAACCTTTAAAAAACAGCAGGTAACATCTATCAATGAAACTCGTCACTGGCCTCTATCCGCAGCAAATTTTGAACAAAATGGAGTTTTGACCACTTGTTCAGGCGCGTCATTTCCGTCCTCATCAACAAATCAGTATTACAGCGCTTCAGCGCCTGTTTATTGACGATGATGGCCTGGTGGTGCCTGGCAACGCCTAACATCGATCTAATGCAACAACTGGCTCAACAGCGCTATGGAAACGAGGCAGTTGAAACCATCGCCGCTTGGCGGCAGATGGTCCTCGACAATCAAGACAGCCAAGCAACAGAGACCCTGCGCACCATAAATGTTTTTTTCAATCAACGCATTCGCTTTAGCGACGATCAGTACACATGGCAGCAGGCGGACTATTGGGCAACCCCACTGGAAACAATGGGCCGTCGCCAAGGTGATTGTGAAGATTTTAGTATTGCCAAATATGTTTCGTTACTGCTAGCGGGCATTCCAGCAGAACAACTGAGAATGGTATACGTCAAAGTGCGCATCGGTTCGTTATCAAAGAACCTCACCCAGGCCCACATGGTTGTCGCCTATTATCCAAGCAGCAATGCTGACCCCCTAATTCTGGACAATCTTAATCCACAAATATTGCCTGCCTCACAGCGGCGTGATCTACTACCCGTGTTCAGTTTTAACAGTGCCGGACTGTGGATTAGAGGACAAAACAAACCGGTAGGGAGCGCTGAAAAACGTCTGTCGCGCTGGCGCAATCTGTTAACTCGAATGCAGGCCGAAGGCCTTTAATCAGGGAGTTTGATAAATGTCACTTTATAAACAGCTGTGGTTAGCCGTTACTTTATTAACCACTCTCGCCTTCACTGGCAGCTTTCTGCTCACCACGAAGTCTGCACAAAATTATCTGTCTGAACAGCTTCAGCTCAAAAACTTTGATAATGCCACTTCTCTGGCTCTCTCACTTTCACAACAAAATGACCCCGTACTTCGTGAACTGCTAATCTCTGCACAATTCGATAACAGCCACTATGAATTCATCAAATTAATAGGCCCCTCCGGCAACGACCTGATTGAACATAACAGTGATAAAAAAGTGTTGGCGCCCATTTGGTTTATGTCCCTTTTCCCTATTGAGGCGACTGCCGGCATCGCCCAAGTTACCAATGGTTGGCAGCAAATAGGTACCTTAAGTTTAAAAAGTGATTCGCGGTTTGCCTACCATGAAATGTGGGTATCCACCCAATTAATGTTTCTTTACTTTCTGGCGGGCGCACTATTCAGCGGGCTGGTTGGCAACCGTATTTTAAAAACTATTCTCAAACCACTTGATGACGTTATTGATCAGGCTCAGGCGATTGGTGAGCGTCGCTTTATTACCATTGACGAACCAAATACACGAGAATACCGACTTCTTGTTACGTCCATGAATCGTCTCTCCGGCCGAGTCAAACAGATGCTCTCCAGCGAAGGAGGTAAGCTGCATGAACTACATTTGGAAGCTGAAAGAGATCAACTAACCGGCTTATTGAACAGAACACCTTTTTTACACCATTTATCATCACTGCTAAGAAAAGGTGATGACCTGTGTCATGGCTGTGTTGTGTTATTACGCATTGAGCAGCTGATCGAATTAAACCGTAGCGAAGGTCGAGATGTGATGGACACCTTACTGAAAAACCTGGGCGCCTCATTGCGCGACCTGGCCGACCAGTGCGAAGGTAGCTTGACCGGCCGCCTTAACGGTTCAGATTATATTTTATTGTTACCTGGATGTGACCAGTTAGAAAGTACTGCTCAGCGTGTGTATGAAGACTTCCTGCGAATAGCCACCCAAATGCATCTATCCACAACACCCGTCATTACCGCTGCTGGCGGTGGTTACCAACCAGAAGACACATCGCAAATGCTGTTAACCCGCCTCGATGCAGCTCTAGCCAGCGCTGAAACAGAACATCGCAGCTGCCTCAAAATGACTGTAGCCGACAGTAATGCATCTCCATCCTACAGTACTCAGGACTGGAAAAACCTGATATCAAAAGCCCTTGATGATGGCCGCATAAAGCTACGTGAGACGCCAATTACAATAACCGGGGGTGACATTCAAAGTATGCACCTGGTGCCTGAAATCACTAACGAGGATGGAAGTTTCATAAACCATGAAGAACTGTCACCCTGGTTATCTCGCCTTGATTTAGCCGCAGCGGTTGATCTGTGGTGTCTTGAACAGGCTCTGGAGAAAATGCCCTGTCGCGATGCACCGTCGTTAACCTTAAGTTTATCCACGCAATTACTGAACAGTGAATCCGAGGCTCAGGCATTTTTGACAATATTAAGCCGCAACCCTGCAAAGGCTGCACAGTTACGCCTTGGTTTCCCTGAATATGGCGCCTACCAGCATCTGGAAAATTTAAAGGATTTATCGGCACAACTAAGGACAATGGGGGTGACCATTGGTATCGAACAGGTAGGGCCAGAAATCGCCAGCATCGGTAAACTCGCGGACCTTGGTATTGATTACGTAACCGTCGACGAGGCTATCGTTCATGACATTGATAACAATGATACCCGCCAGATATTCCTGCGCGGACTTTGCACAATCGCCCACTCAATCGGTCTAAAAACCTACGCTGAAGGCATCAGCACAAGTCAGGAACTGGAGGTAATTAAAAAGCTCGGCGTTGATGGCGCGACCGGCGCCTACTTCAGAAATAGTATCTAATATAAATGACGACTAACACCTTACGATTAAAGTAGCGTGTTAGCCGTTAGAAAAACATCCGTAAGCTTTTTAAAAAAACTGCGTTTAAAAGCCCCCTTTATCGTCATCGAAAAGCAGATCAAGGCGTGGGGCAAGAGATTCGCGCAGATGCTGACGTTTTTGCATTTTTTGACGCGCAGCATCAGGTAAATCAGTAAAGCGGATCACATTTTTACTGATCAGCAAGTCAATCAAATCCTCCAGAACACGAATAAAACCAAGATCACTTTCATCCAAATCTGCCTGACCCGCTTGCCACTGCGCCAAAAAAACCGTCAGTTCACCAGAGGTCTCATCCAGCAACTCGTCAAAGCCATCGTCATTTATTGGGCTGACCGCCTTAATCGCACCCTGCGCATCTCGTTTAATATAGGGCATTTTTACTCCTATTCTACAAATCAGAAATTAACCGGCAGCTGTTAACCGTCCTCAATTAGCGCAAGAAAAATTAATCTGTAATCAGTTTTCCACTATCGACCAGATTTTGTAACAGGCTACTTTGATCAGCAAAACCAGTGACCAAGTCCACACCCGTAAGCTGGATAGTTTGTTCCTCGGCACTGGCATTAAACCCACTTGCAAAACCACCGTTAGTACTGACATGCACTACCGTATCAGCACCTACTTTTTCAACAAACAGATAATCCGTGAGATCATTATTTTCCTCATCAACCAATAAATCTCGTAGATCCAGCACATCGTGATTCGATCCACTATCGTCAAAGTCGCTGATCATATCTACAGCGGGAGCACCAAGCGTGCCCTGGTCACCTAATTCCCAAGCAAAGGTATCAACACCACTGCCACCAACCAAGGTATCATTGCCCTCTCCACCGTATAGAATATCGCTACTGCTACCACCGCTCAGGTTGTCATTACCCGTACCACCAGCAAGGAAATCACTTCCTGCACCACCAGAAATATTATCGTCCCCAGCGTTTCCATATAACAGGTCATCACCGTTTTTACCTGTTAACACATCATCGCCCAACCCACCAACAAGCAGGTCTATTCCTGACCCACCAGTGATAATGTCATTCCCTGCATCACCGTCTACAATCCTGCTCGTGCCGACTGTTGACAACACATCATCACCAGACGTACCTCGAATGATACCTCCGTCGCCCAATAAGTCCGTATCAATACCGGCCGTTGCCGTATTAAAATCAACGACATTTACCGTAATTGTTTCGCTGCTTTCGGCCGTATCATTATTCGCCGTTTCTTGACTAATGGCAGTGATATCCAAATCAAAAGCCCCAGTAAAACCAGCGGGAGGTAATACATGTAAATCAGCTAATGACCAATTAGTCACATCCACCTGCGTATTTCCTGCCGTGGCAGTAAAACTATTCACACCACTAATCAACATAACGCCGACCGGAATACTTTTAATCACAACACTCTGTATTACCTCAGACCCGTCGGTATCCGTTAATGTAACGCTCAGGTTATCAATACTAATCAATGAATCCGTAATACCGGTATTAGACGAAGCAGGGAAATACCCCCCTCCAGCATTAATACCACTGCCAACAAAGTTAGAGAATTGGCCGCCAAGAGCAACAAGATCCGTTGCATCCGAATAGATGCTAAAGTTTGTGCCATTCAGTTCTTTTGCGGCAGCGCCATCAACATTAATATTAAGGGAGAACTGACCAGGACCACTCACGTTATTAACATAGGCTTCGAAGGTGTAATAACCATCTTCTGTCGCCGTAAAAATATTACTCGCGCCATTAAATTTAGTTGTTCCTACACCGTAGTTTCCATACGAATCACCGGTAGAGCTAATCAACGTCTGCCCACCTAACTCAATTCTTAACGAATCATCGTGATAACCTGAGAACTGATAGGTACTGCCAGCTTGCAGGTAAATTAAGCCCGTTACGGCGTAAGTGTCGCCTTGCTCAATTTCAATTGTCGAACCATCTGCTTGAATCTGATTGGTATTAATAACCATCTTACTGGTACCAAAACCGGTCATTTGGCGCACTTCAGTGGTTGGCGATGCACCACTCGTCGCACCCTCCTGCGAAGAAGCGTTACGATTACTGTTATTTAATTCATCATAAAAGCTGAATTTAAGGCCCGAAGACGTCGGTGACGTTGCCGTCGCTTGAGCAATGACAGGATCATCAGCTACCGGATTAACCGTAATATTCAGTGTTCCTGTATCCGTCAACGCACCATCAGTCACTGTATAATCAACACTGTCACTGCCTGAGAAATTTCCTTTCGGGGTATAGATATAACTACCATCGCTGGCAATGACAATCGAACCACCTTGTACTGTAGTAAAGGTACCAGCTACAACACTTAGAGTATCACCCTCTTCATCCAGATCATTCGCATCAAGATCGATAATTGAAGCAAAGACAGAATCTTCATTTACCGTGATTGCATCATCTACCGCAACAGGGCCGTCATTCTGGCTGGTTACTGTCGGGGTCTCACTGTCCACCGCGGTTAAACCACCGGCATCCGTCGCCGTCAGACTCACCGCTGGCAGCGTACCGCCGCCTTGCACGAAGGCCGCTCCGGCCGCCGTCAGGTTGACGCTGGTGCCGCTGATCACGTAGTAGTTGCTGGCATTGCTGCCCGGCGTGAAGTCCACACCCGGCGTGCCGTCTTCTTCATCACTGGCCACGAAGGTGGCAACCGTGTCGCCCGCTGTGGCACTGTTTTCTTCCAGCGCGGCGCTGAGTGTGACGTCAATCGCCGGACCGTCATTCTGGCTGGTTACTGTCGGGGTCTCACTGTCCACCGCGGTTAAACCACCGGCATCCGTCGCCGTCAGACTCACCGCTGGCAGCGTACCGCCGCCTTGCACGAAGGCCGCTCCGGCCGCCGTCAGGTTGACGCTGGTGCCGCTGATCACGTAGTAGTTGCTGGCATTGCTGCCCGGCGTGAAGTCCACACCCGGCGTGCCGTCTTCTTCATCACTGGCCACGAAGGTGGCAACCGTGTCGCCCGCTGTGGCACTGTTTTCTTCCAGCGCGGCGCTGAGTGTGACGTCAATCGCCGGACCGTCATTCTGGCTGGTTACTGTCGGGGTCTCACTGTCCACCGCGATTAAACCACCGGCATCCGTCGCCGTCAGACTCACCGCTGGCAGCGTACCGCCGCCTTGCACGAAGGCCGCTCCGGCCGCCGTCAGGTTGACGCTGGTGCCGCTGATCACGTAGTAGTTGCTGGCATTGCTGCCCGGCGTGAAGTCCACACCCGGCGTGCCGTCTTCTTCATCACTGGCCACGAAGGTGGCGACCGTGTCGCCCGCTGTGGCACTGTTTTCTTCCAGCGCGGCGCTGAGTGTGACGTCAATCGCCGGACCGTCATTCTGGCTGGTTACTGTCGGGGTCTCACTGTCCACCGCGGTTAAACCACCGGCATCCGTCGCCGTCAGACTCACCGCTGGCAGCGTACCGCCGCCTTGCACGAAGGCCGCTCCGGCCGCCGTCAGGTTGACGCTGGTGCCGCTGATCACGTAGTAGTTGCTGGCATTGCTGCCCGGCGTGAAGTCCACACCCGGCGTGCCGTCTTCTTCATCACTGGCCACGAAGGTGGCAACCGTGTCGCCCGCTGTGGCACTGTTTTCTTCCAGCGCGGCGCTGAGTGTGACGTCAATCGCCGGACCGTCATTCTGGCTGGTTACTGTCGGGGTCTCACTGTCCACCGCGGTTAAACCACCGGCATCCGTCGCCGTCAGACTCACCGCTGGCAGCGTACCGCCGCCTTGCACGAAGGCCGCTCCGGCCGCCGTCAGGTTGACGCTGGTGCCGCTGATCACGTAGTAGTTGCTGGCATTGCTGCCCGGCGTGAAGTCCACACCCGGCGTGCCGTCTTCTTCATCACTGGCCACGAAGGTGGCGACCGTGTCGCCCGCTGTGGCACTGTTTTCTTCCAGCGCGGCGCTGAGTGTGACGTCAATCGCCGGACCGTCATTCTGGCTGGTTACTGTCGGGGTCTCACTGTCCACCGCGGTTAAACCACCGGCATCCGTCGCCGTCAGACTCACCGCTGGCAGCGTACCGCCGCCTTGCACGAAGGCCGCTCCGGCCGCCGTCAGGTTGACGCTGGTGCCGCTGATCACGTAGTAGTTGCTGGCATTGCTGCCCGGCGTGAAGTCCACACCCGGCGTGCCGTCTTCTTCATCACTGGCCACGAAGGTGGCAACCGTGTCGCCCGCTGTGGCACTGTTTTCTTCCAGCGCGGCGCTGAGTGTGACGTCAATCGCCGGACCGTCATTCTGGCTGGTTACTGTCGGGGTCTCACTGTCCACCGCGGTTAAACCACCGGCATCCGTCGCCGTCAGACTCACCGCTGGCAGCGTACCGCCGCCTTGCACGAAGGCCGCTCCGGCCGCCGTCAGGTTGACGCTGGTGCCGCTGATCACGTAGTAGTTGCTGGCATTGCTGCCCGGCGTGAAGTCCACACCCGGCGTGCCGTCTTCTTCATCACTGGCCACGAAGGTGGCGACCGTGTCGCCCGCTGTGGCACTGTTTTCTTCCAGCGCGGCGCTGAGTGTGACGTCAATCGCCGGACCGTCATTCTGGCTGGTTACTGTCGGGGTCTCACTGTCCACCGCGGTTAAACCACCGGCATCCGTCGCCGTCAGACTCACCGCTGGCAGCGTACCGCCGCCTTGCACGAAGGCCGCTCCGGCCGCCGTCAGGTTGACGCTGGTGCCGCTGATCACGTAGTAGTTGCTGGCATTGCTGCCCGGCGTGAAGTCCACACCCGGCGTGCCGTCTTCTTCATCACTGGCCACGAAGGTGGCGACCGTGTCGCCCGCTGTGGCACTGTTTTCTTCCAGCGCGGCGCTGAGTGTGACGTCAATCGCCGGACCGTCATTCTGGCTGGTTACTGTCGGGGTCTCACTGTCCACCGCGGTTAAACCACCGGCATCCGTCGCCGTCAGACTCACCGCTGGCAGCGTACCGCCGCCTTGCACGAAGGCCGCTCCGGCCGCCGTCAGGTTGACGCTGGTGCCGCTGATCACGTAGTAGTTGCTGGCATTGCTGCCCGGCGTGAAGTCCACACCCGGCGTGCCGTCTTCTTCATCACTGGCCACGAAGGTGGCAACCGTGTCGCCCGCTGTGGCACTGTTTTCTTCCAGCGCGGCGCTGAGTGTGACGTCAATCGCCGGACCGTCATTCTGGCTGGTTACTGTCGGGGTCTCACTGTCCACCGCGGTTAAACCACCGGCATCCGTCGCCGTCAGACTCACCGCCGGCAGCGTACCGCCGCCTTGCACGAAGGCCGCTCCGGCCGCCGTCAGGTTGACGCTGGTGCCGCTGATCACGTAGTAGTTGCTGGCATTGCTGCCCGGCGTGAAGTCCACACCCGGCGTGCCGTCTTCTTCATCACTGGCCACGAAGGTGGCGACCGTGTCGCCCGCTGTGGCACTGTTTTCTTCCAGCGCGGCGCTGAGTGTGACGTCAATCGCCGGACCGTCATTCTGGCTGGTTACTGTCGGGGTCTCACTGTCCACCGCGGTTAAACCACCGGCATCCGTCGCCGTCAGACTCACCGCTGGCAGCGTACCGCCGCCTTGCACGAAGGCCGCTCCGGCCGCCGTCAGGTTGACGCTGGTGCCGCTGATCACGTAGTAGTTGCTGGCATTGCTGCCCGGCGTGAAGTCCA